>NZ_AMXN01000024.1 GCF_000332645.1 Bacillus inaquosorum KCTC 13429 | reverse complement strand
GAGTAGGACGCCGCCAAGCAGTTTTATTATTTCTACCATGTTTGTTTATGAAGCTTATATTATTCCGCAGTAGCTCAGTGGTAGAGCTATCGGCTGTTAACCGATCGGTCGTAGGTTCGAATCCTACCTGCGGAGCCATTGCTTCCATAGCTCAGCAGGTAGAGCACTTCCATGGTAAGGAAGAGGTCAGCGGTTCGAGCCCGCTTGGAAGCTTTACTAAATGTATTTATCTTACCAAGGTTTCTCAAAAAGGAGAAAGCTTTTTTTATTGCGATATGCGGAAGTAGTTCAGTGGTAGAACACCACCTTGCCAAGGTGGGGGTCGCGGGTTCGAATCCCGTCTTCCGCTCCATTTTTATCCCAACGGGATATTCTAAAATTGATTGCGCCCGTAGCTCAATTGGATAGAGCGTTTGACTACGGATCAAAAGGTTAGGGGTTCGACTCCTCTCGGGCGCGCCATTATTTTTAATAGAATAGATAGGGAATCGGGAAGTAGCTCAGCT
>NZ_AMXN01000023.1 GCF_000332645.1 Bacillus inaquosorum KCTC 13429 | reverse complement strand
TAAGATGTATACACAGAACCTTGGTCACTATGTAACACGCAGTTCTCAGGCAGCGTTGGTAGCTGATCAAGTGTGTCTAAAACAAAGTCAGTGTCCTGCTTATCCCCAATCGTAAAAGCAATCACTTCTCCATTGTATACATCCAATATACTGGAAAGGTACAATTGTTTCTGTCCATAAGGCAAATACGTGATGTCCGTTACTAGTTTTTCAAGAGGACGATCAGACTGAAAGTTCCGATCCAATATATTATCGACCACGGCATATGGCTGCCCATCCTTCTTGCGCTTTTTCACCTTAACCTGGCACTGCCATTGATTTTTCTGCATAATACGTTGAACCGTTTTATGGTTAATACACATTCTCTTTTTGAGTATGGCTGTGATTTTTCGATATCCATATCGATACTTGTGCTCTCGGCACAACGTGCCGATTTGTTTTTCCAAATATCGCTTAGGCTGATCCCTCATCAGATTCTTCTTCCAACGATAATAAGACGCTCGAGAGATACCTAAATGAATACAGATATCCTGTACGGTCATTGTGCTGTGCAATATTTCTACAAGTTCGACTGACGTTTCGCTATCAACTTCCTTTCCAATTCGTTGTACTTTTTTAAAACTTCATTCTGTTGTCTCAGGTAACGAATCTCTGCCTGCAGTTTCTCTAATTCGGAAGAATACTCCGGGCCTTTTCCGTAAGTGTATTGCTTTCCAACAGGCTGTTCGAATCGATGTGTATCCCCAGTCTTATGCCATCTAACCCATGTCTGAACCTGTGTCTTATTCTTAATATTCAACTCCTGCATGATCTCTTTCATAGGTACGCCTGCCAATCTCATTTCTACAGCCTTCTGTTTCACTTCAACCGGATAACTCACTCTTGTCCCCATAGAAAAAACACCTCCAAGTCTAATTTCGGATAACAATCATCCGTATTCAAACTTGAAGGTGTTTTTATTTGTCTCATCTTATGGGGTCAGTCCC
>NZ_AMXN01000022.1 GCF_000332645.1 Bacillus inaquosorum KCTC 13429 | reverse complement strand
GATTTCCGAATGGGGAAACCCACTGGCATAAGCCAGTATCATTGAGTGAATACATAGCTCAATGAAGCGAACCGGGAGAACTGAAACATCTAAGTACCCCGAGGAAAAGAAATCAACCGAGATTCCGAAAGTAGCGGCGAGCGAAATTGGATTAGCCCTTAAGCTTTACATGTGTTAGACGAACGGTCTGGAAAGTCCGACGATACAGGGTGATAGTCCCGTAGTTGACGATGCATGTTCAGTGAAATCGAGTAGGGCGGGACACGTGTTATCCTGTCTGAATATGGGGGGACCATCCTCCAAGGCTAAATACTCCTGACTGACCGATAGTGAACCAGTACCGTGAGGGAAAGGCGAAAAGAACCCCTGTGAGGGGAGTGAAATAGAACCTGAAACCGTGTACGTACAAGCAGTAGGAGCACCTTCGTGGTGTGACTGCGTACCTTTTGTATAATGGGTCAGCGACTTATATTCAGTGGCAAGGTTAACCATCTAGGGGAGCCGTAGGGAAACCGAGTCTTAACTGGGCGCCATAGTCTCTGGATATAGACCCGAAACCGAGTGATCTAGCCATGGGCAGGTTGAAGGTTGAGTAACATCAACTGGAGGACCGAACCGACTAATGTTGAAAAATTAGCGGATGACTTGTGGCTAGGGGTGAAAGGCCAATCAAACTCGGAGATAGCTGGTTCTCCCCGAAAGCTATTTAGGTAGCGCCTCGGACGAATACTACTGGGGGTAGAGCACTGTTAAGGCTAGGGGGTCATCCCGACTTACCAACCCTTTGCAAACTCCGAATACCAGTAAGTACTATCCGGGAGACACACGGCGGGTGCTAACGTCCGTCGTGGAGAGGGAAACAACCCAGACCGCCAGCTAAGGTCCCAAATTCCTGCTTAAGTGGGAAACAATTGGGGGGTGCTAACGTCCGTCGTGGAGAGGGAAACAACCCAGACCGCCAGCTAAGGTCCCAAATTACAGCTAAGTGGGAAACGATGTGGGAAGGCTTAGACAGCTAGGATGTTGGCTTAGAAGCAGCCATCATTTAAAGAAAGCGTAATAGCTCACTAGTCGAGTCGGCCTGCGCGGAAGATGTAACGGGG
>NZ_AMXN01000021.1:0-2500 GCF_000332645.1 Bacillus inaquosorum KCTC 13429 | reverse complement strand
GGGTTCGGGCCTCCATTCAGTGTTACCTGAACTTCACCCTGGACATGGGTAGATCACCTGGTTTCGGGTCTACGACCACGTACTCATGCGCCCTATTCAGACTCGCTTTCGCTGCGGCTCCGCATCTTCTGCTTAACCTTGCACGGGATCGTAACTCGCCGGTTCATTCTACAAAAGGCACGCCATCACCCGTTAACGGGCTCTGACTACTTGTAGGCACACGGTTTCAGGATCTCTTTCACTCCCCTTCCGGGGTGCTTTTCACCTTTCCCTCACGGTACTGGTTCACTATCGGTCACTAGGGAGTATTTAGCCTTGGGAGATGGTCCTCCCGGATTCCGACGGAATTTCACGTGTTCCGCCGTACTCAGGATCCACTCAGGAGAGAACGAAGTTTTGACTACAGGGCTGTTACCTCCTATGGCGGGCCTTTCCAGACCTCTTCATCTACCTCGTTCTTTTGTAACTCCGTACAGAGTGTCCTACAACCCCAAGAGGCAAGCCTCTTGGTTTGGGCTAATCCCGTTTCGCTCGCCGCTACTCAGGGAATCGCATTTGCTTTCTCTTCCTCCGGGTACTTAGATGTTTCAGTTCCCCGGGTCTGCCTTCTCATATCCTATGAATTCAGATATGGATACCACTCCATTACGAGTGGTGGGTTTCCCCATTCGGAAATCTCCGGATCAAAGCTTGCTTACAGCTCCCCGAAGCATATCGGTGTTCGTCCCGTCCTTCATCGGCTCCTAGTGCCAAGGCATCCACCGTGCGCCCTTTCTAACTTAACCGTTAAAAAGAATCACTACGTGATATCTTGTCTTACTAATTGAATGTGATGTCTACTGTTATCTAGTTTTCAAAGAACACGTTTCGAAGGAATGATCCTTCAAAACTAAACAAGACAGGGAACGTTCTGTTTATAAGACCCAAGGTCTTATATTCCGTAAATATCCTTAGAAAGGAGGTGATCCAGCCGCACCTTCCGATACGGCTACCTTGTTACGACTTCACCCCAATCATCTGTCCCACCTTCGGCGGCTGGCTCCTAAAAGGTTACCTCACCGACTTCGGGTGTTACAAACTCTCGTGGTGTGACGGGCGGTGTGTACAAGGCCCGGGAACGTATTCACCGCGGCATGCTGATCCGCGATTACTAGCGATTCCAGCTTCACGCAGTCGAGTTGCAGACTGCGATCCGAACTGAGAACAGATTTGTGGGATTGGCTTAACCTCGCGGTTTCGCTGCCCTTTGTTCTGTCCATTGTAGCACGTGTGTAGCCCAGGTCATAAGGGGCATGATGATTTGACGTCATCCCCACCTTCCTCCGGTTTGTCACCGGCAGTCACCTTAGAGTGCCCAACTGAATGCTGGCAACTAAGATCAAGGGTTGCGCTCGTTGCGGGACTTAACCCAACATCTCACGACACGAGCTGACGACAACCATGCACCACCTGTCACTCTGCCCCCGAAGGGGACGTCCTATCTCTAGGATTGTCAGAGGATGTCAAGACCTGGTAAGGTTCTTCGCGTTGCTTCGAATTAAACCACATGCTCCACCGCTTGTGCGGGCCCCCGTCAATTCCTTTGAGTTTCAGTCTTGCGACCGTACTCCCCAGGCGGAGTGCTTAATGCGTTAGCTGCAGCACTAAGGGGCGGAAACCCCCTAACACTTAGCACTCATCGTTTACGGCGTGGACTACCAGGGTATCTAATCCTGTTCGCTCCCCACGCTTTCGCTCCTCAGCGTCAGTTACAGACCAGAGAGTCGCCTTCGCCACTGGTGTTCCTCCACATCTCTACGCATTTCACCGCTACACGTGGAATTCCACTCTCCTCTTCTGCACTCAAGTTCCCCAGTTTCCAATGACCCTCCCCGGTTGAGCCGGGGGCTTTCACATCAGACTTAAGAAACCGCCTGCGAGCCCTTTACGCCCAATAATTCCGGACAACGCTTGCCACCTACGTATTACCGCGGCTGCTGGCACGTAGTTAGCCGTGGCTTTCTGGTTAGGTACCGTCAAGGTACCGCCCTATTCGAACGGTACTTGTTCTTCCCTAACAACAGAGCTTTACGATCCGAAAACCTTCATCACTCACGCGGCGTTGCTCCGTCAGACTTTCGTCCATTGCGGAAGATTCCCTACTGCTGCCTCCCGTAGGAGTCTGGGCCGTGTCTCAGTCCCAGTGTGGCCGATCACCCTCTCAGGTCGGCTACGCATCGTTGCCTTGGTGAGCCGTTACCTCACCAACTAGCTAATGCGCCGCGGGTCCATCTGTAAGTGGTAGCCGAAGCCACCTTTTATGTTTGAACCATGCGGTTCAAACAAGCATCCGGTATTAGCCCCGGTTTCCCGGAGTTATCCCAGTCTTACAGGCAGGTTACCCACGTGTTACTCACCCGTCCGCCGCTAACATCAGGGAGCAAGCTCCCATCTGTCCGCTCGACTTGCATGTATTAGGCACGCCGCCAGCGTTCGTCCTGAGCCAGGATCAAACTCTCCG
>NZ_AMXN01000020.1 GCF_000332645.1 Bacillus inaquosorum KCTC 13429 | reverse complement strand
GAGTAGAAATGCCACAAGCCTCAATAGCAGGTTTAAGAGCCTCGATACGCTCAAAGTCAAAATAATCAGCGTGACATTCAGAAGGGTAATAAGAACGAACCATAAAAAAGCCTCCAAGATTTGGAGGCATGAAAACATACAATTGGGAGGGTGTCAATCCTGACGGTTATTTCCTAGACAAATTAGAGCCAATACCATCAGCTTTACCGTCTTTCCAGAAATTGTTCCAAGTATCGGCAACAGCTTTATCAATACCATGAAAAATATCAACCACACCAGAAGCAGCATCAGTGACGACATTAGAAATATCCTTTGCAGTAGCGCCAATATGAGAAGAGCCATACCGCTGATTCTGCGTTTGCTGATGAACTAAGTCAACCTCAGCACTAACCTTGCGAGTCATTTCTTTGATTTGGTCATTGGTAAAATACTGACCAGCCGTTTGAGCTTGAGTAAGCATTTGGCGCATAATCTCGGAAACCTGCTGTTGCTTGGAAAGATTGGTGTTTTCCATAATAGACGCAACGCGAGCAGTAGACTCCTTCTGTTGATAAGCAAGCATCTCATTTTGTGCATATACCTGGTCTTTCGTATTCTGGCGTGAAGTCGCCGACTGAATGCCAGCAATCTCTTTTTGAGTCTCATTTTGCATCTCGGCAATCTCTTTCTGATTGTCCAGTTGCATTTTAGTAAGCTCTTTTTGATTCTCAAATCCGGCGTCAACCATACCAGCAGAGGAAGCATCAGCACCAGCACGCTCCCAAGCATTAAGCTCAGGAAATGCAGCAGCAAGATAATCACGAGTATCCTTTCCTTTATCAGCGGCAGACTTGCCACCAAGTCCAACCAAATCAAGCAACTTATCAGAAACGGCAGAAGTGCCAGCCTGCAACGTACCTTCAAGAAGTCCTTTACCAGCTTTAGCCATAGCACCAGAAACAAAACTAGGGACGGCCTCATCAGGGTTAGGAACATTAGAGCCTTGAATGGCAGATTTAATACCAGCATCACCCATGCCTACAGTATTGTTATCGGTAGCAAGCACATCACCTTGAATGCCACCGGAGGCGGCTTTTTGACCGCCTCCAAACAATTTAGACATGGCGCCACCAGCAAGAGCAGAAGCAATACCGCCAGCAATAGCACCAAACATAAATCACCTCACTTAAGTGGCTGGAGACAAATAATCTCTTTAATAACCTGATTCAGCGAAACCAATCCGCGGCATTTAGTAGCGGTAAAGTTAGACCAAACCATGAAACCAACATAAACATTATTGCCCGGCGTACGGGGAAGGACGTCAATAGTCACACAGTCCTTGACGGTATAATAACCACCATCATGGCGACCATCCAAAGGATAAACATCATAGGCAGTCGGGAGGGTAGTCGGAACCGAAGAAGACTCAAAGCGAACCAAACAGGCAAAAAATTTAGGGTCGGCATCAAAAGCAATATCAGCACCAACAGAAACAACCTGATTAGCGGCGTTGACAGATGTATCCATCTGAATGCAATGAAGAAAACCACCATTACCAGCATTAACCGTCAAACTATCAAAATATAACGTTGACGATGTAGCTTTAGGTGTCTGTAAAACAGGTGCCGAAGAAGCTGGAGTAACAGAAGTGAGAACCAGCTTATCAGAAAAAAAGTTTGAATTATGGCGAGAAATAAAAGTCTGAAACATGATTAAACTCCTAAGCAGAAAACCTACCGCGCTTCGCTTGGTCAACCCCTCAGCGGCAAAAATTAAAATTTTTACCGCTTCGGCGTTATAACCTCACACTCAATCTTTTATCACGAAGTCATGATTGAATCGCGAGTGGTCGGCAGATTGCGATAAACGGTCACATTAAATTTAACCTGACTATTCCACTGCAACAACTGAACGGACTGGAAACACTGGTCATAATCATGGTGGCGAATAAGTACGCGTTCTTGCAAATCACCAGAAGGCGGTTCCTGAATGAATGGGAAGCCTTCAAGAAGGTGATAAGCAGGAGAAACATACGAAGGCGCATAACGATACCACTGACCCTCAGCAATCTTAAACTTCTTAGACGAATCACCAGAACGGAAAACATCCTTCATAGAAATTTCACGCGGCGGCAAGTTGCCATACAAAACAGGGTCGCCAGCAATATCGGTATAAGTCAAAGCACCTTTAGCGTTAAGGTACTGAATCTCTTTAGTCGCAGTAGGCGGAAAACGAACAAGCGCAAGAGTAAACATAGTGCCATGCTCAGGAACAAAGAAACGCGGCACAGAATGTTTATAGGTCTGTTGAACACGACCAGAAAACTGGCCTAACGACGTTTGGTCAGTTCCATCAACATCATAGCCAGATGCCCAGAGATTAGAGCGCATGACAAGTAAAGGACGGTTGTCAGCGTCATAAGAGGTTTTACCTCCAAATGAAGAAATAACATCATGGTAACGCTGCATGAAGTAATCACGTTCTTGGTCAGTATGCAAATTAGCATAAGCAGCTTGCAGACCCATAATGTCAATAGATGTGGTAGAAGTCGTCATTTGGCGAGAAAGCTCAGTCTCAGGAGGAAGCGGAGCAGTCCAAATGTTTTTGAGATGGCAGCAACGGAAACCATAACGAGCATCATCTTGATTAAGCTCATTAGGGTTAGCCTCGGTACGGTCAGGCATCCACGGCGCTTTAAAATAGTTGTTATAGATATTCAAATAACCCTGAAACAAATGCTTAGGGATTTTATTGGTATCAGGGTTAATCGTGCCAAGAAAAGCGGCATGGTCAATATAACCAGCAGTGTTAACAGTCGGGAGAGGAGTGGCATTAACACCATCCTTCATGAACTTAATCCACTGTTCACCATAAACGTGACGATGAGGGACATAAAAAGTAAAAATGTCTACAGTAGAGTCAATAGCAAGGCCACGACGCAATGGAGAAAGACGGAGAGCGCCAACGGCGTCCATCTCGAAGGAGTCGCCAGCGATAACCGGAGTAGTTGAAATGGTAATAAGACGACCAATCTGACCAGCAAGGAAGCCAAGATGGGAAAGGTCATGCGGCATACGCTCGGCGCCAGTTTGAATATTAGACATAATTTATCCTCAAGTAAGGGGCCGAAGCCCCTGCAATTAAAATTGTTGACCACCTACATACCAAAGACGAGCGCCTTTACGCTTGCCTTTAGTACCTCGCAACGGCTGCGGACGACCAGGGCGAGCGCCAGAACGTTTTTTACCTTTAGACATTACATCACTCCTTCTGCACGTAATTTTTGACGCACGTTTTCTTCTGCGTCAGTAAGAACGTCAGTGTTTCCTGCGCGTACACGCAAGGTAAACGCGAACAATTCAGCGGCTTTAACCGGACGCTCGACGCCATTAATAATGTTTTCCGTAAATTCAGCGCCTTCCATGATGAGACAGGCCGTTTGAATGTTGACGGGATGAACATAATAAGCAATGACGGCAGCAATAAACTCAACAGGAGCAGGAAAGCGAGGGTATCCTACAAAGTCCAGCGTACCATAAACGCAAGCCTCAACGCAGCGACGAGCACGAGAGCGGTCAGTAGCAATCCAAACTTTGTTACTCGTCAGAAAATCGAAATCATCTTCGGTTAAATCCAAAACGGCAGAAGCCTGAATGAGCTTAATAGAGGCCAAAGCGGTCTGGAAACGTACGGATTGTTCAGTAACTTGACTCATGATTTCTTACCTATTAGTGGTTGAACAGCATCGGACTCAGATAGTAATCCACGCTCTTTTAAAATGTCAACAAGAGAATCTCTACCATGAACAAAATGTGACTCATATCTAAACCAGTCCTTGACGAACGTGCCAAGCATATTAAGCCACTTCTCCTCATCCAACGCGTCAGTTTTTGACAGAATCGTTAGTTGATGGCGAAAGGTCGCAAAGTAAGAGCTTCTCGAGCTGCGCAAGGATAGGTCGAATTTTCTCATTTTCCGCCAGCAGTCCACTTCGATTTAATTCGTAAACAAGCAGTAGTAATTCCTGCTTTATCAAGATAATTTTTCGACTCATCAGAAATATCCGAAAGTGTTAACTTCTGCGTCATGGAAGCGATAAAACTCTGCAGGTTGGATACGCCAATCATTTTTATCGAAGCGCGCATAAATTTGAGCAGATTTGTCGTCACAGGTTGCGCCGCCAAAACGTCGGCTACAGTAACTTTTCCCAGCCTCAATCTCATCTCTCTTTTTGCGTTCTGCTTCAATATCTGGTTGAACGGCGTCGCGTCGTAACCCAGCTTGGTAAGTTGGATTAAGCACTCCGTGGACAGATTTGTCATTGTGAGCATTTTCATCCCGAAGTTGCGGCTCATTCTGATTCTGAACAGCTTCTTGGGAAGTAGCGACAGCTTGGTTTTTAGTGAGTTGTTCCATTCTTTAGCTCCTAGACCTTTAGCAGCAAGGTCCATATCTGACTTTTTGTTAACGTATTTAGCCACATAGAAACCAACAGCCATATAACTGGTAGCTTTAAGCGGCTCACCTTTAGCATCAACAGGCCACAACCAACCAGAACGTGAAAAAGCGTCCTGCGTGTAGCGAACTGCGATGGGCATACTGTAACCATAAGGCCACGTATTTTGCAAGCTATTTAACTGGCGGCGATTGCGTACCCGACGACCAAAATTAGGGTCAACGCTACCTGTAGGAAGTGTCCGCATAAAGTGCACCGCATGGAAATGAAGACGGCCATTAGCTGTACCATACTCAGGCACACAAAAATACTGATAGCAGTCGGCGTGTGAATCATTAGCCTTGCGACCCTCGGCAGCAAGAACCATACGACCAATATCACGAAAATAGTCACGCAAAGCATTGGGATTATCATAAAACGCCTCTAATCGGTCGTCAGCCAACGTGAGAGTGTCAAAAACGATAAACCAACCATCAGCATGAGCCTGTCGCATTGCATTCATCAAACGCTGAATAGCAAAGCCTCTACGCGATTTCATAGTGGAGGCCTCCAGCAATCTTGAACACTCATCCTTAATACCTTTCTTTTTGGGGTAATTATACTCATCGCGAATATCCTTAAGAGGGCGTTCAGCAGCCAGCTTGCGGCAAAACTGCGTAACCGTCTTCTCGTTCTCTAAAAACCATTTTTCGTCCCCTTCGGGGCGGTGGTCTATAGTGTTATTAATATCAAGTTGGGGGAGCACATTGTAGCATTGTGCCAATTCATCCATTAACTTCTCAGTAACAGATACAAACTCATCACGAACGTCAGAAGCAGCCTTATGGCCGTCAACATACATATCACCATTATCGAACTCAACGCCCTGCATACGAAAAGACAGAATCTCTTCCAAGAGCTTGATGCGGTTATCCATCTGCTTATGGAAGCCAAGCATTGGGGATTGAGAAA
>NZ_AMXN01000019.1 GCF_000332645.1 Bacillus inaquosorum KCTC 13429 | reverse complement strand
TCGGCGCCGATTGTCCAGGTCGGGAACATCTCCCAAATGGAGGCGTCAAATCCGAAGCCCGCGTACTTCGCACTGCGGTCTTCCTCTGTCATACTGAACGCGTCGTGGTGCCAGAAGCACAGGTTCACAAGCGCATGGTGCTCAACCATGACACCCTTCGGCTGTCCGGTCGTTCCAGACGTGTAAATCATGTACGCGAGGTTCTCCGCGTTTGTATCCGCCTCTGGATTTTCCTCATCATTTTCATCAAGCGGCAGGCTTAGAATCGTGCGATCCCCGTCGAGAAGAATGACGTCTCCTGAGAAGCTATCCGGAACTGAAATGCCTTCCTGTTTCAAGAGAAGCTTCGCGCCGCTGTCTTGTAAAATATAGTCAATCCTCTGATCCGGATAGTCAGGATCAATCGGCACAAACGCCGCCCCCGCCTTTAAGACGCCGAGCACCGCAGCGGACATTTCAAGCGACGGCTTCGTGAGGACGCCGACGCGCTCATCCGCGCTGATGCCGCAGTCGATCAGAATCCGTGCGAGACGGTTTGCCTTCGCATTCAGCTCGCCGTACGTCCATGACTGGCCGTTGTATGTAACAGCCCGGCGGTCTTTGTGGCGCTGAGCGGTCTCTTCGAATAGCTGATGAACGGTTTTGTCTGTCGGCACAGGGAGCGTTTTGCCTTTCCATGCGTCCAGAAGCGTTTGTTTTTCTGTTTCAGTGACGATTGACAGGCTGGAAAGCGGTTGGTTCGGGTTTTCCGCAACAGCCTTTAGTAAACGGAGAACGTATTCGCTCCATTTCTCAGCCGTCTCTCTTGAGAACAGATCAGTCGCATATTCGAGCTGCAGGCCGATGCCGTTTTCATCAGTGAATCCGCCTAATGTCAGATCAAACTTAGACGTTCCCTGATGGGCCTCATAAGGTGAAATGCTTAGGTTCTGCAATGTAAGCTGTTCTTTATCAGGATTTTCTGTCGTCACCATTACGTTAAACAATGGATTTCGGCTCATATCCCGAGGAAGATCAAGCTGATTGACCAAGTCCTCAAACGGATATTCCTGATGTTCAAGCGCTGACAGGTTCGTCTGCTTCGCTTTCTCCAGAAGCTCTGCAAAGGTTTGCTGTTCTTCCGCTTCCATTCTTAAGGCAAGCGTATTGACAAACATCCCCGGCATGTCTTGGACATCGGCATTCATCCGGCCGGCAGTGACGGAGCCGATGACGATATCCCGCTGTCCGGAAATTTTGCTTAAAAACACGTGGAAAACAGCATGAAGCACCATGTGCAAGGTCGTTCCGGTTTCTGCAAGCAGTTTCTCTACCGCCTTTGCCGTCTCGCTTCCCGTACGGAAACGGACCGTGTCCCCTTTAAAGCTTTGCACAGGCGGACGGGCGTAATCGAGCGGAAGATCAAGCTCCGGCAGCTCGCCTGAAAGAACCGAGAGCCAGTACGCCTCATGCTCCTTCATCCGTTCCTTTTGCGCAGCTTCATTTTGCCAAACGGCGAAATCCTTATAATGAAGCGCCGGCTCCGGAAGCTGTTCTCCTTTGTAAAGCAGCGCCAATTCTTTTACAAAAATGCCTCTTGATACGCCGTCAGCGATGATGTGATGCATATCCAAAAGCAGCAAGTGTTTCTTCGCTTCTATTCGAAGCAAAGCCGCACGAATGAGCGGCGCATTGTTTAGGTCGAATGGCCGGATAAATTCCTTGATCTTTTGTTCCGCTTCATCTTCTTCCGCTTCAAACACATGAAGATCAATCACCGCCTCCTCAATAATGCGCTGAACAGGCTCACCATTGGCTTCTATAAATGATGTGCGCAATGACTCGTGTCGATTCACAAGCTGATTCAGTGAGTCGCGCAGACGCGAAATATCAAGCTCGCCTTCCATCAGAAGAGCAGATGGCATGTTGTAGCTGATCGTCTGCCGGTCAAGCTGATTCAGTACATACATCCGTTTCTGCGCGGATGACAATGGGTACATATCCTGTTTGTCAGCCGGTCTGAGTACATGATGGCCGCCTGAAACTGCCGATGCCTCCATATAAGCCGCAAGCTGGCGAACAGTCGGCTTCTCGAACAGCGCTTTAAGCGGTACGGTTTTCTCCAATTCGGCCTGAATGTTGGCGATGAGCATCATTCCTTTTAATGAATGGCCGCCTAAATCGAAGAAATTGTCATCGATGCCGATCGCTTCTATGCCAAGCGTTTTCTGCCAAATGCGGCATAGGCTCTCTTCAAGCGCTGTTTCCGGTGCGGCTGAGGCCTTGCGTCCGGATTGTGCCGCGTTCGGCTTCGGCAATGCGTTTCTGTCGGTTTTCCCGTTTGCCGTCAGCGGAATCGCGTCCACCTGCACAAAGAAAGCAGGAATCATATGAGACGGCAGTGTTTGTGAAAGCTGGTTCCGGAGCGTTGCTTTTTCAATGTCTTGATCCGCCGTATAATACGCGCAAAGCTCTTGAAGTCCGCCCTCGGAAACCGCTAGCACAACCGCTTCATGAATTTCGCTGAGGCTTAGCATAACCGTTTCAATTTCTTTCGGCTCAATGCGGTAGCCGCGGATTTTCACCTGATCATCAGCCCGGCCGATAAATTCAAGCGTACCGTCAGAAAGTCTTCGTACGACATCTCCGGTTTTGTACATGAGGCTGCCCGGTGAATATGGATTTTCTACAAATCTCTCGGCTGTCAGCTGAGGCCTGTTGAGATATCCTCTCGCAAGCCCCTGCCCCGTGATATAGAGCTGGCCGCTCGCTCCTTGAGGCACAAGCTGTAACGCCTCATTTAAGACAAGCGCGCCGGCATTCGCAATCGGCTGTCCGATTGTCGGGCGTTTCGCGAATGCGCCCGGTTCAGACAGATTAACCCGTCCGGCGATGGCGCCGATCGTCGCTTCAGTCGGGCCGTAGTGATTGATAAATTCGGTATGCCCATACACCTTGCGGAAGGCGAGAACATCCGCCGGGATGATTTTTTCTCCTCCCAAGACAATCAAGCGCAAGGATTCAAAGTTTGGCTCTTTTGTAAAGCTGGCCGTGTTCACCATCGTATGGAACAGAGACGGTGTCAGTTTGATATATGTGATCCCGTGTTCTTTGATATAACGCCCAATTTCATCCGGTGCCGTATAGGTTTCCTTCGGCACGATGTGGAGCTCGCCCCCTGCCAGAAGAACAGGGAACATGCTCGTATAGCCCAGGTCGAATGCGTAAGACGAAAGCAAAACAGACTTATCGGTTTCCGTCAGGCCCGCCTCATGATTAAACCAAGAAACATAGTTTGTCAGATTGCGATGCTCGATCTGCACCCCCTTCGGCTTCCCGGTCGTACCCGACGTATAAATGACGTATGCAAGATTACGAGATCCGGAAATCGGTGATGGGCGCTCCTTGCTTTCATTTCTCCACGCTGCGTCATCAAGGTTGACGATTGTTCCTTCATATTGCCCAATGGCCGTCATATTTCTTTCGTTCACGACCGCAATTCTCGCTCCGCTGTCCTCTAATGAATAGCGGATTCGTTCTTCAGGCGTATCAGGATCAATCGGAAGGAAAGCCGCACCCGCCTTCATGACACCGAGAATTGATACCATAACCTCAGCTGACCGATCCATGACAATCGCGACGATGTCTTCACTTCCTGCCCCTTGCGCACGAAGATGATGTGCCAGCTGGTTGGCCTGTTCATCAAGCTCGCGATAGGTCAGCAGATTTCCGCCAGATATCACCGCAGGATGATCAGATGTTTGCTGGGCCTGTTTTTCGAAAAGAGCTGCAAAGGTTGCTTCAGTAATTTGAGTCATATGTCTTTCTTCAAGCAAAGCAGCCGTTTCTGCTGGTGAAAGCAAGTCTACATCAGACAGCCGAACGTTCGGATTAGCCGCGGCCGCTTTGATGATATTGACAAAGTGGCTGCTCCAGCGGCGGATGGTTTCGTCCTTAAACAGAGCAGTCGCATAGTCAAAGCTTAGGCCGATATCCTCTTCACGCTCGACCGCTTCCAAGGAGAGATCGAATTTCGCCACGTGATGAAGCATGGAATACGAAGAAATCTTCAAATCTCCTAATCTCAATGAAGGAATCTCCATGTTCTGCATGTTGAACATCACGCTGAACAGCGGACTTCGGCTTGTGTCCCTTGTAAGCGGAAGCTTTTCAATCAGCTCCTCAAGCGGATAGCTCTGGTGCTCGAATGCTTGAAGGCTGGCTGTTTTGACCTCTTCCAGGAATTGCGCAAAGGTTTTATCTCCCGCAGGAGCCGTTCTTAGTGCCACCGTGTTGACAAACATGCCCGGCACACCTTGCAGATCAGGATGTGTTCTTCCCGCTGTCGGCGAGCCGACAATGATATCATCCTGTGACGCGTACTTAGAAAGGAGTACATTGAATGCTGCCAGCAAAAACATGTACATTGTCGTATCCGTTTCTGCCAAGAGTGATTTGATTTGAGCCGTGCTTTGCTTATCGAGCCCGAACATTACGCGCTCTCCCGCAAAGCTCCGTTCAGCAGGCCGTTCGAAATCCGCCGGTAGATCAAGAATCGGCAGCTCGCCTTTAAAGGTTTCGAGCCAGTATGCTTCATCTTTTTGATGATCAGCATGTTCTTTGTGCCAAACAGCGTAATCTTTATAGTGAATCTGCGGCAGCTCAAGATCAGCGCCTTGATATATTTTGGCGAGATCACCGATCAGAATGCCTGTTGAACTGCCGTCAGTGATGATATGGTGCATATCAATGAGCAGCAGGTGGCGTTCTTCCTCAAGCTGGACAAGCTTCGAACGGACGAGCGGCGCGCGGTTTAGTTCAAACGGCTGAATGAACGCTTTGATCATTTCCTCCGCGTCTTCTTCCCATCCCTTGGCAGCCTCCAGCTGGAACGATACGTTTTTATGAACGGTTTGTACAACTTCTCCATCGATCATGTCAAACGATGTCCGGAGGATTTCGTGCCGGTTGATTAATTGCTGAATCGCATTTTCAAGCCGGTCTCTATCTACTTCTCCCTCCAGCAAAAGTACAGCGGGGACGTTGTAGCTTGTGTTTGCTTGTCCAAGCTGATTGAGGATATACATTCTCCGCTGGGCCGGGGATACAGGATAATGCTGCTGATAAGGTGCTTGCTTGATCGGTTCAAACGTCTGCTCCTCCTTGCTTTCGTTCTCTTCCAAATACAGCGCCAGTTCTTGAATGGTCGGCTTTTCAAAAAGCACTTTAATCGGTACTTCCTTATGAAAATGCTCCTGGATTTTCGCCGTCATCATCATCGCTTTCAAAGAATGACCGCCGATCATAAAGAAGTTATCGGTAACGCCTGCTTTGACGCCGAGTATCCCTTCCCAGATCTCCGCTAATTTCTTTTCACTCTCTGTTTCTGGTGCTGCGTACTCCGGCTGCGCGGTTTCTGATTGAGGCGCAGGCAGTTCTTTTTTGTTGATTTTTCCGTTTGGCGTGAGCGGCAGGCTGTCCATCTGAATCAAATGTGCAGGAACCATATAGTCAGGCAAAGATTGAGACAGTGTTTTTCTCAGCCCGCTCACAGACACTTCACGGTCCGCCGTAAAGTATGCACAAATTTCATTTTCGTCTGCTTTGTTCTTGCGGATGATCACGGCAGCCTCTGTCACATGCTCTGCCATGTTCAGTTTTGTTTCAATTTCGCCAAGCTCAATTCGGAAGCCGCGCACCTTCACTTGATTGTCGATTCTTCCTAAAAACTCGATATTGCCGTCCGGCAGCCATCTTGCCAAGTCGCCAGTGCGATAAATCCTTTCACCCGCTCTGAACGGATCTTCGAGAAATTGCTTCTCCGTCAGCTCAGGGAGATTGACATATCCTCGCGCTACACCGATTCCGCCGACGCACAGCTCGCCGGGCGCGCCAATTGGCTGCAGGCGCTGCTGCTCATCCATGATGTAGGCAGTCGAATTTCCGATAGGTTTCCCGATTGGAATAGAGCCGCTATACTCACGGTCGATCAGAAAACTTGTTGAAAACGTCGTGTTTTCAGTCGGGCCGTATCCGTTCCACAATGAAAGCGACGGCGATGCCTGTTTCACTTTGCTGACAATATGCGGCACGAGGGCGTCTCCGCCGATAATTAAATGTCGCAGTGTGCCGAACATGCCGGCATCCTTTGCGGCAAGCTGGTTGAATAAAGGTGATGTCAGCCACATGGCCGTGATTCTCTGTTCGCGCAGGAATGCTGCAAATTGTTTCGCATCAAGCAGCGTCTCTTTTTTGACAGGGTAAAGCGCTGCGCCATTCAGCAGTGCGCCGAATACTTCAAAGGTTCCGGCATCAAAGCTGACAGCTCCCGTTTGCGCCATGCAGTCCTCTTCATGGACAGGAACATACCCGCCATTTTTGACGAGACGAAGAATGCTTTTATGTTCAATCATGACGCCTTTCGGTTTGCCCGTCGAACCAGATGTGTACATAATGTACGCCAAATCAGTCGGTGCGGATGGCAGATTGAGATTGTCAGCCGCTTCGCTCTCTTCAAAACCGCTGTCCAGTGTAAGTACCGGCACTTGCAGCTGATGTGCCTGCTCTGTATAAGACTTTCCGGCCAATACCATCCGAATGGAACTGTCCTCCGCCATGAAACGAAGACGATCCTCAGGAAGCGCTGGATCAAGCGGCACATAGGCGGCGCCTGCTTTTAACACAGCCAGCATGCCGACAACGGTTTCTGCCGATCGGTCGTTCATTATCGCGGCTGTTTCCCCTTTTTGAAGACCTTGTTCGACAAGCTTTCTAGCCAGACGGTTAGCCGCTCTATTCAGCTCACGGTACGTCAGCTCGACTCCTTCATATACGACGGCAGTGCTCGCCGGCGTCCGTTGCGCTTGCTCTTCAAACACTTGATGAACCCCCATTCCTTCAGGGAGTTCGGCTTTCGTGCTGTTAAACACCTCGACAATTTGCCGCTGCTCTTCGTCTCCCACAAGCCCGTACTCACGCACAAAAGCGGCCGGCTGATCGACAGCTGCTTCCATCATGCGGGTAAGGTGCTCCGCTGTCCGTTCGATAAAAGCGGAATCAAAGGCGGCTCCGTTATATTTAATTTTGACGGTCCACGTTTTGCCCGGATACACAATCAGGTTGAAATCGAAGCTCGTTTGTTCAAATGCGCTTTCTACCTTGATCGAAAACCCGAGGCGATCTTCCATGCTGCCGTTTTCAAGCTCTTGGTCCAGCGGATAATTTTCAAACGCGACCAGATGGTTCAAGAGATTGCTGTCGAGCGCTGAGCGTTTTTGAATCTCATAGAGCGGCACGTAATCGTAACGCTCCGCCTCTACTGCATGCTGCTGAACAGCTGAGAAAATATCAGCGAAAGCAGCATCTTGATCTACTTTTACCCGCACTGGAATGGTGTTGATAAACAGCCCCGCCATCGTTTCAATCCCGTTGATTTCAGACGGCCGTCCCGATACGACCGTGCCGAAGACAACGTCATTCGTAAAGTTGTATTTACTGAGAACAATGCCCCAAACAGCCTGAAACAGGTTAGGCCCCGTCACTTGATGGCGGTTTGCGGTTTGCTGAATGCGGGTAACCAGTGTTTCATCCCATGTAAATGAATATTCTTTATTGACGTATTCATCTTTGTTCTCAGGCAGACGGCCCGGGAGCACGCTCGGCTGTTCAAAACCCGCCAAGCGTTCGCTCCAGTAGCTCTCCGCTTCTTCATTGTCCTGTTTTCCAAGCCACTTGATGTAGTCGGAATAAGGCTTGCCCTGGCCGTTTGCCGGTGTCCGGCCTGCTCTGAGCGCTTCATAGTTTTGGAACAGGCTTTTCATGAGTACGCCCATGCTCCAGCCGTCCATCATAATATGATGATTGCTCCAGACAAGATACAGCTGTTCTGCATCAAGACGGAAAACCGCCACCTTGAACAAAATGTCTTTTGCCAGGTTAAAACCTTGGCGCTGCACGTCTTGTTTATAACGCTCGATGTGCTCTTTTTGGCGGTCTCGGTCCGCATGACTGATATCTTCATAGTGCACCTTTGTTTTGCGTTCCGCTAATACAACCTGACGCGGTTTTTGCAGCTGCTGGTGCACAAATACCGTACGGAGAATATCGTATGACCGAATCAGTTCATTGACGCTTTTCTCAAAGATTTCAAGATCAAAAGCACCGTGAATCCCAAGCTCTAATTGTGTGAAGTACGAGGAAGAATGCGGATCAAGCATCGCATGATACAGCATTCCCTCCTGCATCGGTGTCAGCGCGTACACCTTTTGAATCGATTTTTTGCTCATATGCCACCTCTATTAGAAAATTTCCATTAATTTATCCAGCTCATCCAGCGTCAAATCATCATCGCCAAGGTCACTCGGCGTCAGTTCCGTTCCATCTTGAGATAGGCAATGTTCAATGACTCTGAGAAGATGGGCTTTAAAGCTGTCGCTGAATGTCTTTATCGTTTTTTCATGAAATTCAAGAGAATGATAGGCCAGTGTCATCGTCAGTTTTCCGTTTTCGATGTATCCGACAACATCGAGCGCGTTCGGTTTTTCTGTTTCCGGGCTTAACGACTGTCCTGACGGCAGCTCTGATCTCGTGAACAAGCCTGCATCCGACATTTCATCGAACTGTCCTAAATAGTTGAAGCTGACATCCGGCTGAATCGAGAACGCCACATCTTCTTTATGTTCCGGCGCCGTCAGATAGCGCAGAATGCCGTATCCGACTCCCTTATTCGGCACATGTCTGATATCTTCTTTCATTTGCTTCAGCTGGTAGCCCAGATCATCCGCATGCTTCATATCGAGCACCATCGGGTACATACTCGTAAACCAGCCGACTGTGCGGGAAATGGTCAGGTCTTCTATGATTTCTTCACGTCCATGCCCCTCTAAATGAACACTTACTTGATCCTGACCTGTCCACTCCTTCATCGCCAACCCGAATGCCGTCAGCAAAATATCATTCATTTCTGTGTGATATGCCTCATGCACCTTTGTTGTGAGCTGTTCTGTTTCTTCAGCAGTCAGCGAAAATTCGATTGTCTTTGTATGTTTCATTCGCTGATCACCAGATTCGCGATCTTTCGGAAGCTTTGCCGCGACAGTCTGTTCTTCAAGCTGTCTCCAATACTCTTTTTCTTTCAAAAAGGCCTTGGAGTTCGCAAAGTCTTGCACTCTCTCTGCATACTCCGCAAATGAATGTGTTTTCTGCGGGAGAACCGGTTCATTGCCTTGCTTAAGCTGTGTATAAACCGCGGCGAAATCCTCCAGTAAAATCCGCCACGACACGCCGTCAACCACTAAGTGGTGAATGGCAAGGAGCAAGTGGTCTCCATCTTCTGCTTGGAACAAGCCTGCTTTTAACAAGCCGCCTTCCTGCAAGTCGATGCTGCTTTGCAGCCGTTCCGCTTCTCTCTCTATGCGGTCTTCATAATCTTTCGCTTGGCCTTCAATCTGAATGATCTCTAATTGAGCTGAAGCAGCTTCAAGTCCTCTGTTGTATTGAACGACGTCTTTCGGCTCCTCACGGTAGACCATACGGAGTGCATCATGGTGCTCGATCAGCGCCTGCAACGTTTTCTCCACCCGTTCAGGATCAAATCCTTTTTTGGCGTGAAGCATCACTGATTGGTTCCAATGGTGCTTGTTCGTGAAGTTCTTTTCAAAGAACCAGCGCTGAATCGGTGTCAGGATGACTTCGCCCTCCACTGGGCCTTGGTCTGCCTGTTTGCCTTCGGCACGCTCCACGTATTGGGTGAGCTCTTCGATCGTCGGGTGCTGGAAGAGGTCTTTCATTTCCAGCTTCCAGCCGTGCTGGTTCAAGCGGCTTGCCATCTGGATTCCTTTGATGGAATCTCCGCCGAGCGAGAAGAAATTGTCGCTGACACCGATCTCCGAAATGCCGAGCACATCCTGCCAGATGCCTGCAAGCAGCTCTTCCATATCCGTTGCCGGCGCTTTGTATTCTCCGCTTCCCGCTTCGATGTCCGGCTCCGGCAACGCTTTGCGGTCAACTTTTCCGTTTGCCGTAACCGGAAGCTCGTTCAGCGTCACCCAGAACGCCGGGATCATGTAGTCCGGCAGGGTTTCTTTAAGCGAAGACTTTAATGCTTCTATGTCAGCTGTTTCCGGTGTCACATACGCTGCGATCGCTGTATGGCCGCCTTTATCTTTGACAGCTGTCACCGCCGCATCCTGTACCTCAGAAAGCTGGGCGAGCTGGACTTCGATTTCTGAGAGCTCGATCCGGTAGCCGCGGACCTTGACCTGCTGGTCGATCCGGCCGATGTACTCGATGCCGCCGTTCACCCATTTCACCAAATCGCCGGTGCGGTACATGCGTTCACCCGGCACAAACGGATCAGCGACAAACCGCTTCGCGGTTTCATCTTCTCGATTCAGATAGCCGCGCGCCAGGCCGCGTCCCGCCACGCAAAGCTCTCCGGCTACGCCTTCCGGCTGCACCTGATTGCCCTCGCCGAGAATGTACACTCTCGTATTGGCGATCGCCTGCCCGATGGAAAGCGAGCCTTCCTCCGGATTGATTTCTGTGCTCGTGGCAACGACCGTATTTTCTGTCGGCCCGTAGTTGTTGACGAGCGTGTACGGCTGTTTGACCGCGCGCTTCAGCTTGTCTCCTCC
>NZ_AMXN01000018.1 GCF_000332645.1 Bacillus inaquosorum KCTC 13429 | reverse complement strand
CTTTATATTGAATGTGAAGGGCCGGAAGGGTCCGGTTGTTGTAAAGCTCCCCGAATTCCCGAATCAGAATATTGACGGAAACACCGTCTGAAATAATGTGATGCATATCAACCAGCAACAGGTGCCGCTCATCTGATACTTTTACGATTTGGCCACGGAACAGCGGCGCTTGGCTGAGATCAAAGGGCTGAATAAACGCGGCTGCGGCTTCCTGTTCGGTTTGTTCGCCGAGGACTGCTGTCTGTAATGTAAACGGCACCTCGTCATGGATACACTGCACCGGCTCGCCGCCTTCGTTCTGTTCGAAGGATGTCCGAAGCGACTCGTGGCGCTTGATTAGCTCTTTGAAAGCCCTGTCCAGCCTTTCGGGGTCCAGCTTCCCTTCCAGCTCTAACACAGCCGGCATATTGTAGCCTGTCCCTCCGTCCTCCAGCTGCTGAAGGACATAGATCCTTTTTTGGGCGGAGGAAACCGGATAGGCCTCGCGCTTTTCAGCCGGCTTCATCGCTTCATATGGACTGTCCGTTCCTTCACGGATAACGGAAGCCAGTCCTTCAACAGTCGGATGGGCAAACACATCTTTCAGCGGCACCTGTACATCGAATTCTTTGGCGATCCGGGACACAAGCGCGGTTGCTTTTAAGGAATGTCCTCCGCGATCAAAAAAGTTGTCGTGAATCCCGACAGGGCCATTTTTCAGCACGTCCTCCCACAGCTGGGCAAGCTTCATCTCTGTCACATTTCTCGGCGCCGTGTAGGTCTCCTCATCTGCTGCTCCGTCAGGAGCTGGCAGGGCGTTTCGGTCAAGCTTTCCGCTTGGCGTAACCGGCCACTGTTCCATCTCTATCATATGAGCTGGGATCATGTAGCTCGGCAGCAGTCTTTCAAGCTGCGTCCGCACTTCGTTTCTTCTTAGTCCTTCTGTATAGGCGCATAATTCCGGCTCGCCGCTGTCTGTCCGAACGGTAACGGCTGCCTCTCTGACGCCTTCAATGCTTCTAAGCACCGCTTCAATTTCTCCGGGCTCAATCCGGTAGCCGCGGATTTTCACCTGATCATCCGTGCGACCGAGGAATTCAATATTCCCGTCAGGAAGCCAGCGCGCCAAATCCCCGGTTTTGTACATGCGTTCACCCGGGTAAAACGGGTCCTCAAGAAAACGCTCCTCCGTTAATGCCGGCCGATTTAAATAGCCTCTGGCAACACCCGCTCCGGCAATGTACAGTTCTCCGATACATCCAGCAGGCAGCATCCGCTGCTTCTGATTGAGGATATACAATCTGACATGATGAACAGATTTTCCAATTGGAACGCGCTCAAGTTTTTCATTTAGCGGACAATCAAAGAATACAGCTTCTACGGTTGCCTCCGTTGGTCCGTAGGAATTGGTTAATGCAACATTTGGAAGTAACTCGCAAAATCGGGAGACGAGATGGGTCCCCAGCTGTTCTCCCCCGGAAAACACCCGCTTGAGTCTGTTTGTCTTAATCGGTACAGGGCGATGTTTTATATGTTCTAAAAATGCATGGAGCATAGATGGCACAAAATGCATAGCTGTGATCTCTTGTTCTTCTATGGCCTTCGCGATCACTTCAGGTTCTTTTTCCC
This sequence comes from Bacillus inaquosorum KCTC 13429, assembly GCF_000332645.1. Taxonomy (GTDB): domain Bacteria; phylum Bacillota; class Bacilli; order Bacillales; family Bacillaceae; genus Bacillus; species Bacillus inaquosorum. The sequence continues at coordinate 9,184 of NZ_AMXN01000018.1, read as the reverse complement.
CTCCCTGAGGAAGCAGATAAACGGAAGCACCGGCATAAGGCCACCAAAACAGTTCCCATATTGAAGCGTCAAATGAGTAAGATGTTTTATGCATAATCACATCTGATTGCTTCAGCCGATAGCGGGACTGAAGGGAATTCAAAAAATTCACCGCAGATCGATGTTCAACTTCCACACCCTTAGGCCTGCCGGTAGAGCCGGATGTATAGATGACATAGGCTAAAGATTTAGGGAGAACGTCCACATTCGGATTGGACAAATGATGTTTATTTGCCTGATTGAGGTAGACAATCTCTCCTGCAAATGCCGGAACATGCAGGCTGGAAGACTGAAGCAGGAGAATGTCTGTACCGCTGTCCTCCAGCAGAAAGCTGATTCGTTCTTCCGGGTAATCCGGGTCAATAGGAAGATAAGCGCCGCCAGCTTTAAGAATGCCATAAATGCCAATCAGCATTTCAGGCGAACGCTTTCCTATAATGGCAACAGTCGTTTCAGATTTTACTCCTCGTCCGATCAGCTCCCAGGCGATAAGGTTAGCCTGTTCGTTCAACTCTTTATAGGTCATCGCTCCATGTTCAAAGATAATGGCCGGCTGATCAGGCGTTTTTGCTGCCTGCTGTTCAAGTGCATAGTGGAGAGTTTGATTCATCGGATAGCCCGTCTCCTGAAACGGATGGCATGATTCAATGAAAGCTCTCTCTTCTTCTTTTGTTAAGAGTGGAATATCGTCCAATTCTGTTTCAGGGCTGACAGCTGTATGTTCCACAAGAGTGGTGAAAAGGCCGGCCCACCTTTGGATGGTTTCTTTCTCAAACAAAGCTGTACTGTATTCAAACTGACAGAAAAGCTCGGAATCGTGTTCTGTAACATACAGAGAAATATCAAATTTCGATATTGGATGCTGCAAATCGTTCCATCGAAGCTGTACATCTTTCATTTTCAGCTTCTGCTGTTCCATATTCTGAAGGACAAGTGTTGTGTCAAACAGTGGATTCCGGCTCATTTCCCGCTGTACGCCGAGTTTATCCACAAGCTCTTCAAACGGATAATCCTGATGCTCATACGCTTCTAGTGCCGTCTGCCTAACTTCCTTCAGAAATTCTTCAAATGTCTTGTTGCCTGCCGGGCGTGTCCGGAGAGCCAGTGTATTGACGAACATCCCAAGAACTGCTTCAAGGTCGGCATGGGGCCGTCCGGCGATAGGTGAACCAATTACGATATCATCCTGACCGCTTAACCGCGACAAAAAGGCTGAATACAAAGCAAGAAGCGTCATATAAAGCGTGCTTCTGTTTTTATTGGCAAGCCGCTTTATGCGGGCCGTGATCTCTTTATCCAATTGAAAGGTTACTTTTCCGCCTGTAAAGTGCCGTTCTGCCGGGCGGCGTTTATCTGTCGGAAGCTCTAGCGCAGGGAGGTCCCCGCTAAACTGCTGCAGCCAGTAAGTCTCCTGCTTTTGGTACGAGTCTCCCTTTTTAAATTGCTGCTGCCAAACGGCGTAATCTTTATACTGGATCCGCAATGGCTTAAGCTGGCGGTTTGCATAAAGATCGGTGAATTCTCGGATTAGGAGCTGAACGGATACGCCATCTGAAATGATATGATGCATATCCACCAGCAATACATGCTTCTCGTTCGTCACTTTTATAAGGCCCGCTCTAAATAATGGCGCCTGGCTGAGATCAAAGGGGCGGATAAACCCCTCGATAGCGGTCTCTGTACTTAATGTAAACGGCACTTCGGTGTGGATACGCTGAACAGGCTCGCCATCTGCCCCGGATACAAAGGAAGTTCGAAGAGGCTCATGCCGGCTGATCAGTTCTTTACATACAGCAGACAGTTTAGCGACATCCAGTGCCCCTTCCAGTTCTAAGACCGCAGGCATATTGTAGGCGACACCCTCATCAAGCTGCTGAAGCACATATATCCGTTTTTGTGCCGAAGATACAGGATATGTCTTCCTTTCTTCTGCCGGCTCAATTGCTGCATACGGATTTTCCTCTGCATCTTGAATGATTAAAGCCAATCCTTCTACAGTCGGATGGGCAAAGATGTCCTTAAGCGGAACTTGTACATGAAATTCCTTTGCGATCCGTGACATCAGCACTGTTGCTTTTAGAGAGTGGCCTCCATGGTCAAAAAAGTTGTCTTGGATGCCTATATGACCATTCTTCAGCACATCTTCAAATATTTGTGAAAGCTTTGCCTCTATCAGATTACGAGGGGCAGCATATGGATTTCCGCTGATTGAAGCATCTGGCGCTGGAAGCGCTGCTTGATCTACTTTTCCGTTTGGGGTAAGAGGTATGCTGTCAACCCATATCCATTTCGCCGGAATCATGTATTCTGGTAGCTCACTAGCCATATAGCTGCGTAAATCTATTGCATTCAGCTTTTGTACACTGCAATAGTAAGCGCATAATTCATGTTCTCCGTTTTGATCTTGTCTGATGAGAATGGCAGCCTCTTTAATGTCCGGATGATTCATTAACGTGACTTCGATTTCTTGCGGCTCGATTCGATAACCTCTGATTTTCACTTGATTGTCTGCCCGTCCTATATATTCGATGTTGCCGTCTCCAAGCCGTCTGGCCAAATCACCTGTACGGTACATGATCGCACCAGGCCTGAATGGGTCAGATGAAAATTTGTCGCGTGTCAGTTTATCGTGATTGACATACCCTCTGGCAACACTTGCGCCGGAAATATAGAGTTCACCTGGTACACCGCATGGCTGCAGCTGTTTTTGGTGATTCAAAATATATAGATCAGTACAGCCTATCGGTTTACCGATTGGCGGAAACTCAGGAATAGGGTCTCCCGGATGAATGGTGTACGTAGATACCACATGAGTTTCTGAAGGTCCGTAATGATTGTGCAGGTGTATGCCGCGTTCACGTAACACGTCTTGGAAAATGTCTGAAATAATTAATTGTTCCCCAGCTGTAATCAAGTGTTTGACGCCATAAGGAAACGAGTTCGCAAGTTGCCGCTCGCTGAAAATCATTTTGATAAAAGCCGTTGGGAGAAACACAATATTCGTCTGATGCTTGTTTATAAATGCAAACAGCTGAGGCACATCTCTTTTTATGGCTTCTGGCACGATGTGCAGGGTGCCGCCTTTCAGAAGCGCAGAAAATATTTCTTGATAACAGACGTCAAAGGCAGGTGTCGCAAATTGCAGAACATCTGCTTCAAAGTCAATCCCAGAGTGAGCAAATTCGAACTTCAGCAAGTTAGCCATGTTTCGATGTTCAAATTGAACGCCCTTTGGTTTACCTGTTGTACCTGATGTATAAATCATATACAGCAGATCGTCCGCATTGTTAACTGACTTTATGTTACTGCCGTCTTCTGTGCTTTCAATATCTTCTGCATGAGTGATAAGGTAATTGTTATCAAGCGATGCGGAAAGATGAGCTTGTGAAACAACATGCGAACAGCCGCAGTCATTTAGAATATAACGGATTCTGTCAGCCGGGTAATGCGGATCAATTGGAACTATGGCGCCGCCTGCTTTCAAGATACCAAGAACCCCGGTGATCAATGCCGCAGAGCGTTCCATCATGATCGCAACAGGCTCCTGCCTCGCAACACCCTTCATTCGTAAATGCCGCGCCAATCTGTTAGCCGATTTATTCAGTTCTTTGTATGTTAACGTGCAGGCTTGATCAATTATTGCATGAGCATCTGGGGTCTTTTCCGCTTGTTTTTCAAACATCGCATGGATGGTTTCGTAAACTGGCGTTCGATCCGCGATTTCCCCAATCAGCTGCCGCTTTTCAGTATCTGTCGTGATCTCGATTTCTTCAGGCGGAAGATTCGGATTATTTAAGATTTGTGATACAGCATTCAGAAGATGCTCCTTGACAGAAAGCACAAAAGACCGATCATGCTGCTCCGCATCATAGCTCATTTTGATATGGATTTCTTCCCCTGGCGCTACCATAAGATAAAAGCTGTAGTTGGTTTCATCTGCCACAGTGAAGTTATGAATCTGAAAAAGATCAGAAGCATGTTCCTGCTTGTTCAGCATCTGAATCTCTTGCTGAACCGGATAGTTTTCAAATACGAGAATATGATCAATCAGCCCTTGTTTAACAGCTGAACGGGCTTGAATCTCATATAAAGGGTGGTAGCTGTATGCTTCAGCGGCAAGACGGTCTTTTTGCATATTTTTTATGAGCTGTATAAATGGTGTTTTTGCCCCCTGCACCCGAATCGGTATCGTGTTAATGAAAAGACCTACCATATGTTCAATGCCTTCGATTTCTGCGGGTCTTCCTGAAATGACAGAACCGAATACGGCGTCATCGTTATTATTATATTTTTGAAGCAGAATACCCCAAATGGTATGGAAAATCGTACTGAGTGTTACTTCTTCTCTTGCCGCAAGCTCCGAAAGCCTGCTGCTTTCTTCCTTAGAGAATGAAAACGTAACGTGTTCCTGCCTGCTTCTCCCCTTTGTTTTTTTCTGCTTCGGGAGCATGGTTTGCTGTTCATGGCCGGAAAGATAATGTTCCCAATATGAAACTGCCTGCTCTTTGTCTTGCTCCATCAGCCATTTGATATAGCTTCCGTATGGCTGGACCGGCTCCAATGATATAGGGGTGGCATTTACATAAGATGCGTAAATATGGAGAAACTCCTTTAGCACAATGCTGAGGCACCATCCGTCCATCATGATGTGATGAAAGGTCCAAATACAAGTGTACTGGCTCTCTCCTGTTTGAATCAGAGCGATGCGCATGAGCATATCCTTTTGCAAGTGAAACCCTTGGGCGCGGTCTTTTTCTTTCAATTGTTCGATAAACTGTGCTTGCTTCTCTTCGTTTAAATGAGTAATGTCTTTTTCCTGTACGATGATGTTCCGTTCTCTCAGGACAACCTGCTGGGGAGAGGAAACATTTTGGCTGATAAAAATCGTTCTGAAAATATCGTGTCTTGCTACAAGAGCGTTGATGCTGTTTTGAAAAAACTGCGAGTTGACTTTTCCTTCTATTGTAAAAGAAGCTTGCTCAACATATGCCTGTGAATCTTTTTGCAGGAGGGAATGGAAAAGCATTCCTTCCTGCATGTAAGACAGCGGATAAATATCCTGAATTGAATTCGCTTTTGTCATGTTCATGTCTCCCTGTCCGATTTTCTACAATTCTTCCACCAAGCTGGATATGCTGTCCAAATCCTCTGCCGTTAATGATTGACTGCTAAAATCGCTCAGTGTCTTTTCTGCTTTCTGTTTACCGGCGCAATGTTTCATAATGTCCCGCAAAAAGTGTTCAATCCTGTTGATAAGCTGCTCCATTGTGTTTCTATGAAAGAGGGCTGGCGGATAACTAAGATTGAAATGGAGCTTTTTGTCTGCTGCCATTGCACTCATCTCGATGATTTGCTCACGCTTCCATGTATGAGTGATATCCTTTCCGCCCCCAAGACTTGATGGGCGGAAGCTGTCCTGTCTTTCGATGTCGTTGAACTGGCCCAAATAGTTAAAGCTGATGTCAGGTGTTTTTGAAAACGTAATGCTTTTGTTTTCAGGGTGTGTAAGGTATTTCAGAATACCGTAACCTACCCCTTTGTTTGGTATCCGGCCCAGTGTATCTTTAACGGTTTTTACTGCGGTTCCGAGGTCATCCCTAGGATTTTCAAAGCTTATGAGGGCCGGGTACATGGATGTAAACCAGCCGACCGTCCGGCTGATATCTAACTCTGGCAGAATGTGTTCTCTCCCGTGTCCTTCCATAGCGATACGGAGCTTGCTTCCGCCTGTCCATTCACAAATCGCCAAGGATGCTGCGGTTAACAGAATATCTTGTGTATCTGTACCATAGGCGTGATTGACGTTTTGCAGCAAAACGGCAGTGTCTGCTTCAGAGAGTGAAAAGCGTATCGAATCCCTTCTGCTGCAGTCGGTGTTCTCATGAAGCGGGATTTCATATGGCAGTTCCGCAGCTTGCTGTTCTTCCACACTTCGCCAATACACCTCTTCACGAATCAGCCTGCTGCTTTGGGCATATTCCTGAATCCGTCTTGCGTATTCCTGGTAGGAATCAGTTTTAGGCGGAAGCTGAATCGCCTGGCCTGAAGATGCTTGTTGGTACCCTGCTGACAAATCCTCCAGCAAAATCCGCCATGCCACACCGTCAACGACAAGATGATGGATCGCAAGGAACAAGTAATCTCCTGTCAGTGTTTTAAACCACGCGGCATGTAACAATGGTCCTTCCTGCAAATTGATGCTTTGCTGAAGATCTGCAACTTCTTGTTTGATTTGCGTTTCCCAACCGCTTTCGGACTGTGAAAGATCAGATATTCTTAAGCTGTACAGCTGTGATTCCTGAATGCCTTGGTTGATTTGAATCCATCGCCCGTCATCGTTACGATAAACCATCCGAAGCGCATCATGATGCTCCGCCAGTTTTTTTAAGGCTGCTCTAAGGTCGTCTTCAGACAAACGGTCAGAATGGAAAAGCATGACAGACTGATTAAAATGGTGTCGTTCTTCAATATCTTGTGAAAGAAACCATTGCTGAACAGGCGTCCAAGGAACGTCTCCCTGAATGGGGCCTTGTTCTATGATTCTCTCTGTCTTACGGATAAATGGTGATAAGTCTTTTATCTTTGGATGCCGGAATAAATCACTTACCTGCAAGCTTAGCCCATGGCGTCCAAGGCGTGCAGAAACTTGAAGCGCTTTGATTGAATCTCCGCCCAATTCAAAAAACGAATCCTCTATTCCGATCCTCTGGATGCCAAGAACCTCCTGCCAGATCAATGCCAGCTGTTCTTCAAGGTCATCGCGTGGCGGGACGTACGTTTGTTTAGATGCGAAATCTGGTTCAGGAAGTGCTTTCCGGTTCAATTTGCCGTTTGATGTGAGCGGAAGAGTCTCCATTTCAATGATGTACGCCGGGATCATATAATTTGGCAGTGAACGCGCGAGAAGAGAACGCACTTGTTCAGCATTCGTGCCTGCATTTACGCTGATGTAGCCAAACAGCTCTTTACTCCCCGTCTGGCCTGTACGTGCCAACACAGCGGCTTCTTTGACCCCGTCTATTTGGCGAAGTGCTGATTCGATCTCACCCAGCTCCACTCGATAGCCTCTGACTTTCACTTGATCATCTATACGGCCAACGTACTCAATTGTGCCATCGGGAAGCCAACGCGCCAGATCACCTGTGCGGTACAGTCGATCGCCAGGCGCAAATGGATTTGGGACAAATTTCTCTTTTGTTAAATCAGGACGGCCTAAATAGCCTCTGGCGACGCCATCACCGCCGACACAAAGTTCACCGACAGCTCCGATAGGCTGCAGCATTCCCCATTTATTTAAGATATAAGCGGTGGAATTACCAACCGGCCGCCCGACCGGGATGGAAAGTTCATATGTTTTTTGAATGTGGAAGCATGTCGAAAAAGTTGTATTTTCGGTTGGTCCATATCCGTTCCATATCGATACTTCCGTGCAGACATTTCGGATTCGATTGACGTGGCTTGCGGACAAGGCTTCCCCGCCTATAATCAGATGATTCAGCTGTGAAAAGGTTGTCTCATTTTGCTCTGTCAAATGATTGAATAGAGAAGATGTCAACCACATCGTTGTGATCCCATGAAGTTCTATGTATCTCTGAAGCTGATAGGAATCGAGAAATACTTGTTTATCGGACAGGTGCAAAGCTGCCCCATTTAGCAGCGGTCCAAATATTTCAAATGTCACAACATCAAAACCGATTGATGATGTCATGAGAAGACGGTCTGCAGGTGTAAATGTAATATAATTGCTGTTTTTAACAAGACGAATGACACTTCGCTGCTCAATCGTGACACCCTTTGGTTTACCGGTTGATCCAGAGGTATAAATGATATATGCAAGTGAGTGTGCTCCTGCTGACGATTCAAAGTTCTTCGTTTCTCCTTGCTTTTGAATATTTTCGATTATGATTTGTTCACATTCAATGTCTAATAGCTGTTTTTCTGTTTTTTCAGATTGAAGGAGTAATGCCGCCCCGCTGTCTGACAGCATATAAGCTATTCGTTCAACAGGCAGGTCAGAAGCTATAGGAAGATAGGCTCCCCCGGCTTTCAGAATGCCCAGCATTCCCGCTATGAGTTCTGGCGTTCGTCCTGTCAACAAGGCTACAACACGATCAGGTCCTACTCCCTTTCTCTGTAGAACTGAAGCAATTTGATTTGCCCGGCTGTTCAGTTCCGCGTAAGTTAATTCTTGTGTATCGCTGACAATTGCAATGGCATTAGGTGTTTGTTCAGCCTGCATTTCAAAGAGCCTGCTGATGGTTTCATTTCTTGGATAATCTATTTTTGTACGATTGAGCTCATGGATAAGGTAATGGGTCTCATCCTCATTTAGTATATTTATTGTTCCGAGAGCGGCTTTGTTGTCTTGGGTGATGGAGAGTAACATATTGATGAAGTATTGAAGCCACTTTTCTATCGTTTTTTTCTTATATAAGTCCGTACTAAATTCCATTTGGAACGTCAGCAAACCGCAGGGCTGTTCGTGAGCATACAGAGTTAAATCAAATTTGGACGTTTGATGCCCGTTGTTTGCTGCAGATTTGAGATGCAGTTCTTCAAGCTGAATCGATTCCTGATCCATATTTTGAAGAACAAACATCACGTCAAACAGCGGATTCCGGCTCATATCCCGCGTCAATTTAAGCTTGTCGACGAGCTCTTCGAACGGATAATCCTGATGCTCGTAGGCTCCCAATGCTGTGTCGCGCACTTCCTGCAAATACTCCACAAACGGCTTCCCGCCCTCCGGGCGTGTCCGAAGCGCCAGCGTGTTCACAAACATGCCGAGTATCGGCTCAAGATCCTTGTGCGGCCGGCCAGCAATTGGCGATCCGACGATGATATCTTCCTGTCCGCTTAAGCGTGACAATAACGCTGTGTAAGCCGCTAGAAGCACCATGTACAGTGTGCTTCCGTTTTCCCGTGCCAGCTTATGAAGGCCTGATGCGGCCTCTTGGTCAAGCGTAAATGAGACCTTGTCACCTGCGAAGCTCCGCACCGGCGGGCGGGTATGATCAGCCGGGAGATCCAGCACCGGCAGTTCGCCCTCGAGCTGCTTCAGCCAGTACGCCTCCTGCGTCTGGTACGCGTCTCCTTTTTTAAATCCTTCTTGCCATACGGCGTAGTCTTTATATTGAATGTGAAG
>NZ_AMXN01000017.1 GCF_000332645.1 Bacillus inaquosorum KCTC 13429 | reverse complement strand
GGCGCTTGGCTGAGATCAAAGGGCTCGATAAACGCGGCTGCGGCTTCCTGTTCGGTTTGTTCGCCGAGGACTGCTGTCTGTAATGTAAACGGCACCTCGTCATGGATGCGCTGCACCGGCTCGCCGCTTTCGTCCTGTTCGAAGGATGTCCGAAGCGACTCGTGGCGCTTGATTAGCTCTTTAAAAGCCCTGTCCAGCCTTTCGGGGTCCAGCTCCCCTTCCAGCTCTAACATAGCCGGCATATTGTAGCCTATCCCTCCGTCCTCCAGCTGCTGAAGGACATAGATCCTTTTTTGGGCGGAGGAAACCGGATAGGCCTCGCGCTTTTCAGCCGGTTTCATCGCTTCATATGGACTGTCCGTTCCTTCACGGATAACGGAAGCCAGCCCTTCTACCGTCGGATGGGCAAACACATCTTTCAGCGCCACCTGTACATCGAATTCTTTGGCGATCCGTGAAACAAGCGCCGTTGCTTTTAAGGAATGTCCTCCGCGGTCGAAAAAGTTGTCGTGAATCCCGACAGGGCCGTTTTTCAGCACGTCCTCCCACAGCTGGGCAAGCTTCATCTCTGTCACATTTCTCGGCGCCGTGTAGGCCTCCTCATCTGCCGCTCCGCCAGGAGCTGGCAGGGCGTTTCGGTCAAGCTTGCCGCTTGGCGTAACCGGCCACTGTTCCATCTCTATTATATGGGCTGGGATCATGTAGCTCGGCAGCAGTCTTTCAAGCTGCGTCCGCACTTCGTTTCTTCTTAGTCCTTCTGTATAGGCGCATAATTCCGGCTCGCCGCTGTCTGTCCGTACGGTAACGGCTGCCTCTCTGACGCCTTCAATGCTTCTAAGCGCTGCTTCAATTTCTCCAAGCTCGATACGGTAGCCCCTGATTTTGACTTGATCATCCAAACGGCCGAGGAATTCAACATGTCCGTCAGGAAGCCAGCGCGCCAAATCCCCGGTTTTGTACATGCGTTCACCCGGGTAAAACGGGTCCTCAAGAAAACGCTCCTCCGTTAATGCCGGCCGATTCAAATAGCCTCTGGCCACACCCGATCCGGCAATGTACAGTTCGCCGGCGACCCCGCAAGGCTGTACGGCTAAATGCGGATCTAAAACATACAAACGCGCACCGGGTACGGGTTTTCCAATCGGAATCCGCAAGCGATCCCTGTCCCGCTCTGGATCCAACACGTAAAATGCCGCGTCTACCGTCGCTTCTGTCGGCCCGTAGCCATGAATCAGCGATACCTGCGGCAATAAAGAAGCAAAACGGGCTGCCACATGGGGCGCAAGTGGTTCACCTCCGGCGAATACACGCTTCAGGCTTGTCCCATCACCGAGCGCTTTCATTTCCGCTTGATCCAGAAAGCTGTTCAGCATAGCCGGAATAAAATGAGCCGTTGTCACTTTTTCCTGATGAATGGCTTTTACAATCAATGCCGGGTCTTTCTCCCAGCCGGGCGGAAGCAGATAAGCCGAAGCGCCGGAAAGGGACCACCAAAAC
>NZ_AMXN01000016.1 GCF_000332645.1 Bacillus inaquosorum KCTC 13429 | reverse complement strand
CGAGATTACAAGGTGACTGGAGTTCTGTTTTGAAAGGAAACAGCCTGGCGGTGCTCAACCGCTACCCCTTTTGGCTGCCCGGTGGAGCCCGACGTATAGATGACATAGGCGAGAGAGCCGCTGTCAGCAGGAGCAAATACATGGCTTTCTGCTTCTTCGCTCGCAAGAGATGCCATGTCCACTTCAAGCATCTCTCCGGAAAAGCTCGGTGCGGAACATCCCGGCTGTGCCAGCAAGAGCGCGGCCCCGCTGTCTTTCAGCATATAGCTCAGCCGTTCCTTTGGATATGCAGGATCAAGCGGCAAATACGCCCCGCCTGCCTTCAATACAGCAAGTACAGCTATCAGCATTTCAGGTGACCGTTCAGACAGGACACCGACGATGCTTTCCTTCGTGACGCCGCGTGCCGCGAGGCGCGTAGCCAGCCGTCTGGCATACATGTCAAGCTCAGCGTACGTCAGCGAACCGCCGGAAAAGCGGATGGCCGGCCGTTCCGGTGTGACAGCCGCCTGTCGTTCAAACAGACCGTGCAGGGTTGGGGCTTCAGGCGAAACAGATACTGCCCCGTTGTTTTGAGAAACGATTTTCCGTGTTTTGTTCTCATCTAACAATGTCATCTTTGACACGGGGAGAGATGGATCAGAGATGACGTCAGAGACCATGTGCTGTAAATAATCTTTTATCTCGGACATCATGCTTGGTTGATAAGCGCCGGTATGAAAATGAATCCGAACGTACAACGTACGGCCTGGGATCACTTTGACACTGCAGCTATAATTGGTCACCTCTTCCATCTCAAAATCCTTCACGGAGAAATCAAATGATCCAGCCTGATTCAGCCCTTCAATCTCTTGCTGGGTAGGTGTATTTTCAAAGACGATAATATGATCGATAAGCTCTTGTTTGAGAGCACTCTGCGCCTGAATGTCATATAAAGGGAAGTAACTATATGCTTCTGCTTCAGTCATGTCTTTTTGCATCCTGCTGACTAGGTCAGAAAAAGAAAGAGAATCACTTTGGACTCGAATAGGAATGGTATTGATAAAAAGTCCGACCATGTTTTCCACATCTTTTAGCTCAGAAGGTCTGCCTGATATAACGGATCCGAACACAGCATCGCCGCAGCGATTGAACTTTTGGAGCATAATCCCCCATAAAGCTTGGAAAACAGTGTTTAGTGTCGCTCCAGAAGCTGCTGCGATTTTCTGTAATTCGGAGGTTTCTTTTTCAGGAATGGAAAACGTGATCTGCTCTAATGTCCCATCCGGCATTTGATCTGTTCTTTTCGGCAGAGGCGTAGCTTTTTCGAAATGCTGAAGCCTCTTTTTCCAATACTCAGCCGCTTCTTCTCGGTCTTGCTGCATCAGCCATTTAATATACGTCCCGTACGGCTGTACGGGAGGCAAATCAGGAAGCCGACCTTTTCCCAGCTCTTGATAAATGTAGAGAAAATCCTTAATAACGATGCCTAAACACCAGCCATCCATTAAAATATGATGGTGGCTCCAGATACAGACATAGCGATCTGGCGCCCATTTTAAAATAGATATTCTCATCAGTACATCTGTTTGGAGATCGAATCCCCTGGATTTATCCTGCTCTTTGAATGCCTCGGTACAATGTTCTTTATCTCTTTCGTTGAGGTGAGAAATATCTTCAAAATGAACATGGCAATGACGATGCTTGAGTACGACTTGACGGGGTTTGGCTACATTTTTATAGATGAACGCCGTTCGGAAGATTTCGTATCTTTCAAAAACAGCATCCATACTTTTCTGGAAACGCTCCAAGTCAAGCTGTCCATGGATCGTAAAAGAAGCCTGTTCAAAATAAGCTCTTGACTGTTCATCATACAGTGAATGAAAAAGCATCCCTTCCTGCATAAAAGACAAAGGGTATATATCCTGTATTTCGGGTTGCTGCGGCATCAGTGTGAATCTCCTCTCCCTATAGTTTGTTGACGGCACCCATAATTTCACTCAATTCATCAAGTGTTAAATCTTCATCAGTGAAATCAGATGCGCTCCATTCTCGGTTTTCTTTGCCCGTACAATGCTCAATGATATTTTCCAGAGTCTGTTTAAAATGCTCTGCAAATGTTTGGATTGTTTTTTTCTCAAATTGAAGCCTGTTATAGATCATGTGCATGTTCAGGCATCCCGAAGAAACGGCGCCGCTGATATCCAGTGCATAAGGCCGCTCCCATTCCGGGCTGATCTCATTCCCTGGCTTGATGTCAGAAACCTCAAAGGCTTTTGATTGAATATCCTGATCAAACTGGCCTAAATAATTAAAGCTGATGTCCGGGCTGCCTTTCTCAGAGCCCCATTTTTTGTTGGTATATTTCAGCACACCGTAGCCTGCGCCCTTATGCGGTATACGGTGCAGCATATCTTTTGTCTGTTTAATGAGGTGGCCCAGCCGCTCATCTTTGTTCTTATGATCAGAATGGCTCATATCAAGCCATACAGGATAAATCGAGGTGAACCAGCCGACTGTTCTGCTAATGTCAATATCCTCAAGATATGATTCCCTTCCATGGCCCTCCATGCTGATTTTAAACTGGTCATAGCCTGTCCATTGCTGCAAAGCAAGGCCTAAAGCTGTCAGAAGGATATCATTCATCTCCGTGCTGTATGCTTTATGTGCAGCCGTTAACAATAATTCTGTATGATGGCTGGACAGATTAAAATCAATCACTTCTGTATCTTTGAATGTGTTTGGTGCTGCTTCATTGTCTTTAGGAATAGGTTGAATGTGACGGTTCTCTCGCTCATCCCAATACACTTCTTCTCGCTGTATCTGGCGGCTTTTAGAGTAGTCAGCTATTCTTTGTGAATACGTTAAATATGAATCTGTTTTTTGCGGCAGTTTAATAGATTCTCCTGAGACTGCCTGTTTGTAAGCTGTTGAAAAATCCTCGAACAAAATGCGCCATGAAACTGCATCAACAACTAAGTGATGAATCGTCAGAAACAAATGGTCTCCATTCTCGGCTCTAAACAATCCAGCGTGAAGCAATGGGCCGGTTTCCAAACGAATATGCTCCTGCATCTGGCTGGCTGCTTCCTTAATCCTGTTATGCGCTTCTGTTAAGTTATCCTTTATATCAAACAGTTCAAGAGCATATAGCTCCTTATCTGGCAAATCTATTCCTCTGCTTATCTGAACCGGCCTGCCATTTTCATACCGGCATACGATTCTCAGTGCGTCATGATGAATCACCAGGCTTTTTAGCACCTTTTTAAGCGCTGTCTCGTCAAATCGTTCAGTCCGATAGAGCATAACGGACTGATTAAAATGATGGATTTCCAGAGATTGCGAGAAAAACCATTGCTGGATAGGTGTCCAAGTGATCTCGCCTTCGACCGGACCTTGGTCAATGACGTGTACGGCTTTTCGAACACGAGCGGACAGTTCGCCAAGAGTCTGATGTTCAAACATCTCACGTACTGTCGTTTCAAAGCCGCGCTGCTTCAGTCTGGCACAAACTTGCAGTGCTTTAATAGAATCTCCGCCAAGCTCAAAGAAATTGGCGCTTACGCCCAGCTCCTCCACATCAAGAAGCTCCTCCCAAATTTCAGCCATCACCTTTTCAATCTCATTTCTTGGTCTGATATCATCAGCCGTATAAGCGTTTTTTTCAGGTTCCGGCAGGGCTTTCTGATCAAGCTTTCCATTAACATTAAGCGGGATGCTGTCAATCTGTATCAAACGGGCCGGCAGCATAAAGTCAGGCAGCATGGTTTTTAGAGAAGTCCGGATTTCTGATGCATTCGCGGCCTGTTGATCTTTTGTCACGATGTATGCATATACATCTGCTTGCCCTTGCTCATCTGTTCTTGTGATGACAGCCGCCTCTTTAATAGCTGGAAGCTGAAGAAGAGCCGCCTGGATTTCGCCTAACTCAATACGGTGTCCTCTGACTTTAACCTGATCATCAATGCGGCCTAAGTATTCCAGCTCGCCATTTGACAGGCGTTTAGCAAGATCTCCTGTTCGGTATAATCTATCCCCCGGAAGATAAGGATTAGGCACAAAACGGTCAGCGGTCAGCTCATCTCTGTTGAGATATCCCCGTGCCACACCTTCACCGCCTATATACATCTCCCCTGGAACTCCGATCGGCTGCAGATTCATATGAGCATCCATCACATAAGCCTGCAGAGTTGAAAGCGGCCGTCCGATATTGCTTTTATTTTTTGCAATGTCTGCTGCGGACAATTTTTTGAATGTTACATGTACCGTCGTTTCTGTAATACCATACATATTGATCAGATCAGTATGAGGATATTTTTTATTCCAGCTTTGAAGCATGCCGGGCTGTAAAGCTTCGCCGCCAAAAATCACGTATCGGATGTTTAATCGATCCGTATGGTTTTGATCTTCATGCATCAGGCCGTAAAAAGCTGTCGGGGTCTGATTGAGTACAGTGACGCGTTCTTTTTTTAACAATAATCGGAATGCATGGGGATCACGGGCTGTTTCTTTAGAGACCACGACTAGTGTACTTCCGTTTAATAACGCACCGAACATTTCCCATACAGAGAAATCAAAGCAATATGAATGAAAGAACGTCCAGACGTCTTCATGGCCAAATTTAAAAGGCAGGTTTTGATGCTTTAAAAGACTGATCACATTGCGGTGCTCGACAATGACGCCCTTTGGCTGGCCAGTCGTTCCGGATGTGTATATCACGTAAGCCGGCTGATCCGATAGGGTTTCTTGAATGTTTAAATCATCCGGAATTGAGTCGCTATCACCTTCATCGATATACATAATAGGCCCGTTGTAGTCTGCAGGTTTGTTTTGGCCGCGCTCTGTCAGCAACATTTCTGCCCCGCTGTCATTGAGCATAAAACTGATACGTTCCTGAGGATATTCAGGATCAATCGGCAAGTAGGCCCCTCCAGCTTTTAAAATCGATAAAATGCCAATGATCATATCAGGTGACCGATCGAGCATCAGACCTACGATATCGCCAGTTCTGACCCCTTGTTTGATCAGCATAGCAGCTGTCCGCTCAGCTTTTTCATTCAGGTCTCGATAAGTAAGCTTAGAGTGACCGTACACCACTGCGAGATGCTCCGGATGTTCAGCGGCTTGCTTTTCAAATAAGCTTACAATGTTTTCATTTCTCGGATAAGCGGCATACTGTCCCATTTTTTCAAGGAGCAAATTGCGCTCTGCAGCAGGAAGCAATTGCATTTCCGAAATTCTCATCTTGGTATCAGCCGTTACACTTTTCACCAGTTCAATAAAATGGGATGCCCATCGCGCAATGGTCTCTTCTTCAAAAAGAGCGGTGCTGTATTCAAACCGGCAGTGAATCCCGCCCGAATGCTCCTCAGCGTGTAATGTCAAATCGAATTTAGATATATCGTGTTTTGCAGTGACAGACGAAATTGATAGACCAGGCACTTCGAACTGGAAATCCTCACTGCTTTGAAGCACGAGCATCGCATCGAACAGCGGGTTGCGATTTACCTCTCGATGTGTATCGAGCTTATCTGCCAGCTCCTCAAAAGGATAATCCTGATGCTCGTAAGCCGTCAGAGCCAGGTGGCGAATATCCTGCAAATACGAGCTGAACGTTTTGTGGCCCTCGGGCTGGCTGCGCATCGCTAAAGTATTTACGAACATCCCGATGACGCGCTCCAAATCGGCGTGCGGTCTTCCGGCAGCAGGCGAGCCGACGACAATATCCTCTTGCCCGCTTAGCTTGGAAAGTAAAATAGAATAGACAGCCAGAAGAATCATATACAACGTTGTTCCCGTTTCAACCATTAAACGGTGCAGCTCATCTGCCGTGTCTTTATCAATGTTTACTTCGATTGTTCCGCCGCTGAAATCAGGGAGACGCGGTCTTGTTTTATCAAGCGGTAATTCTAATACTGGAAGACTCCCGCCAAGCTGATCGAGCCAGTAGGCCTCCTGTTTTTTGTATAGCTCTTTCGGGTACTTTTCTTGCTGCCAAACAGCAAAATCCTTATAATGCAGGTTTAAAGCTGGCAACTCTTTTTCGCAATACAAGTCAGTAAATTCTTGGACAAGAGTGCGCATCGAGACACCGTCGGCAATAATATGGTGCATGTCGAGCAGCAAAAAGCCGCGATTATTGCCCATTGTAATGACACATGCTCTAAAAAGCGGACCGGACGATAGATCAAACGGTTTGATAAAAGATTCGATTGCGGACTCAAGCATTTGTTCTGATTCCATTTCAAGCTCTTTCAGATCAAAAGCCATCTCTGGATGAATGATCTGCACGGGCTCTCCTCTGTCAAGCACAAAAACAGTCCGCAATGCTTCATGCCGATTCACAAGTTCTGTGAGAACGCTTCTCAACCGCTGGCGATCCAGATTTCCGCGTAATTCAAGTACAGCGGGCATGTTATAGCCTGTGCTGTCATCTGCCAGCTGATGGAGAGCATATAATCGTTTTTGTGAGAAAGACAGCGGATAGACATCTCTTTGATCCGCAGGATCAATCTGTGTAAAAGCATGTTCTTTTAAGCTCATCAATTTGACTGCCATGCTTTCAACTGTCGGATTAGAAAAAACCTCACTGATCGGCAGCTCGATATTAAGCTTTTTATGTATTCTTGAAACCAGTGCGGCCGCTTTTAAGGACTGTCCGCCTAATTGAAAGAAATCATCACGAATGCCGATTTGCTGTTTATTCAGCACATCTCCCCAAATATGTGCGAGATCAGCCTCGATTAAAGTTCGGGGCGGCATATATGTGAGGCTCGCATTGTTTTCTGGTTCAGGAAGTGCTGAGCGGTCAAGCTTCCCGCTGGATGTTAATGGCATCCGGCTGATGTTGATGAAACTTGCTGGAATCATATAGGGAGGCAATGTCCCGGCAAGAAGCCGATGCAAATCCGGGAGATTGTTTCCCTTTTCCAGAACGATATAAGCAACAAGCTCTTTTTCCTCAGCAGAAACATCACGGGCCAGTACTGCTGCTTCCTTCACTCCTGGCGCCTGTCGAAGAACCGTTTCAATTTCTTTCAGTTCAATGCGGTAACCCCTAATTTTCACTTGATCATCAAAACGTCCTATATATTCAATCGTTCCATCGGGCAAAAAGCGGCCTGCATCACCTGTTCGGTATAAACGCTCCCCTTCAAGGAACGGATGATCGGAGAATGCTTTCTCTGTCAGCTCTGGCTGTTTGTAGTATCCTCTGGCAAGCCCCGTGCCGGAAATACACAGTTCACCCGCCGCGCCGATCGGCTGCATTTGATTTCCGTGTAAAACAAATACTTTTGTGTTCGCAATCGGGTGTCCGATCGTGATCCTCTCTTTTTCGTTCAGTTGACGCAATATTGTTGTTGCCACACTATTTTCTGTGGGCCCGTATTCATTTGCCAATTCTGCAGAAGGACAAATCTTTTCGCTCATCTCAAGCAGGTCAGGCGTGACCGCTTCACCAGCGAATGTCACAATACGAAGACTTTTTGCATCGTCAGCAGTCATCACTTCCAATAACACCCGGTACAGGGAAGGAACAATGATCGTGTGACTGACCTTATAACGGGCTATTTTTCGTTTAAGGGCTAGCACATCCTTCGCTTCGTCATCCGTTGTCAGCAATACGCACGCACCGGATATAAGCGGGGTAAACAAGCTCGTCACACAACCGTCAAACACATATGAAAACAAATGGAGGGATATATCCTGTTCGGTCATGCCATACTCTTCCCGTCTCCATTGCAATGTATTGGCAATGCCTTGATGATTAACTAGAACACCTTTAGGGCGCCCTGTCGTTCCCGACGTATAGATCAAATAGGCGAGATCACCAAGCGGCACATCTGGAGCTGCTGTTTGGTGACTTTCTGTATGTTCTATCATTATCATATTTCCTTTATAGTGCGGCGGGATGAATGACATAAGGTTTTCTTCTATCAGCAATTGAGCTGCTTGACTGTCCTTCAGCAGAAAAGAAAGACGTTCTTCTGGGAAATTTGGATCAAGCGGCATATAAGCGCCGCCTGCTTTCCAAATCCCAAGTAGAGCTGCAGACATTTCCATTGACCGGTTCATCATCACAGCCACGATATCTCCAGATCCAACGCCTTTTTCTATCAGGGCGTGCGCAATCTGATTGGCTCTTATATTTAATTGGCGATAGGTCCAGCAATCGTCTCCCAATTTTAATGCAGCAGCTTCAGGTGTTTTGCGGGCTTGTTCCTCGAACAATTGGGATATCGTTTTGTTCACATAAGGACGCTCAGTTTCGTTAAACAATTGGATAACCTGTTGCTCCTCCGGCGGGACGATATTGATGTCACTGACGGCAATATCGGGATGTGCCAAAATGCAATCTAGAGCTTGTTTTAGATGCCTCTGAATCCTCAGCATCTCCTCCCGTTCATAAACGGCTGCGTTGTAGCTGAATTTGATATAAAATGATTCTCCCGGAACAATAACGATATTAAAGTCGTAATTGGTTTGCTCCGACATTGAAATGTCACCAAGCTTCAGTGCATTTTCCTCGTCTTCACTCTCAATACTTAACGCCTGATCAAGCTGTACAGGATAATTTTCAAAGACAAAAATATGATCGATCAACCCTTGCTTCAATGGACTATGGTTCTGAATTTCATAAAGCGGATAATACCCATGCTGTTCAGATGCTAAAATATCCTCCTGCACGGCTTTGGCCAGCGAAGAAAACGTCATGCCCTCCGCAGATCGAATTCGCACTGGGATAGTATTAATAAACAAGCCGACCATTGATTCAATACCGTCAATCGCTGACGGGCGTCCCGAAATGACGGAGCCAAAAACTGCGTCATCTGTGGCATTATATCGATGGAGGAGCACGCCCCACATACTCATAAACAACGTGTTTAATGTCACTCCCCAATTTTGGGCGGCCTCAGTCAGTTTCTCAACCATTTCCGGTGCTAAAGAAAAGCTGATCTGGTCGGCTTTATAATCCCCGTCCGCCGGGCGGGGATTTATCCGGGGGATAGATGCAGTATTGCCGTACTCCTTCAAATATTCGCTCCAGTAAGCAGCAGTCTCTTCTTGATCTTGTTCTCCGAGCCATTCAATATAGCGGCTGTACGGTACCGTGCTGCCAAGCCGTACAGGTGAGTTATTTTTGAGCGAATCATACATGCTGAAAAACTCTTTAAGAATAATGCCTAGACACCAGCCATCCATGATGATATGGTGATGTGTCCAGACACATGTATATTGGCTGTTGCCTCTATCAAAAAGGGCAAGACGCATTAACGGATCTTTTTGCAAATTAAATCCTTTTTCCCGATCCTTGGTCATAAAAGCATCGATCAGAGCCTGCTGTTCATGATCGGCCAGGTGAGAAAAATCTTCTCTATACACTGTCAATTCCCGGTTTGACAGGACTACCTGCTGCGGACCTGTAAGATCTTGGACTTCTTTAATAAAAATCGTTCTGAAAATATCATACCGGGAAACAAGAAGGTTTAAGCTCTTTTGAAACGAGTCGATGCATAGATTCCCTGTGATCGTAAACGAGGTCTGTTCGACATAGGCTTTTGAGCTGACATCCATCAGTGAATGAAACAGCATTCCTTCCTGCATGTGCGATAACGGATAAATATCTTGAATCTGTGCCGCTTGTGCCATCAATTTCACACACCTTTTCAAAAGTTAAAGATCTTTCACGAGATCTTCGATGCTAGATAATGCAGACAACGTTAATTCCTTATTGCTGAAATCACTCAGCGTTTTTTCGCGTATTTTTTTCTGAGAACAATGCTCAATCATCTCGATAAGATGCCTGTGAAAACGATCCATAAAACACTCAATTGAGTGTTGGTTGAACACTTGGGTGTATACCGCTTTTACTTGAAGCCTTCCGTCCGTAATGAGGGCATTGATGTCCAGCTCATACTCTCGTTCTCTCTCACCCGCTATTTCGTAACGAGGCTGGTAATATGATAATTGAAACGTTTCAGCTTCCTTCTCTTCGCTAAATTGGCCGAGATAATTAAAGCTAACCTCAGGCTCTTTATGAGGTAGTTCTCCTATGTGTGTTAACAATCCGTAACCAGTTCCTTTGTTCGGTACCCTTCTCAGCATATCTTTTGTCGTCTTAATTCGGTATGCGAGCTGATCCTCGAAAGGCTCGGGAATACCCATGTCCAGCAGAATAGGATAAATGGAAGTAAACCATCCAACTGTCCGTGAAATATCAATGTTTGGCACATGCCCCTCTCTACCGTGTCCCTCAGTGCTAATCACGATTTGGTCATGTCCTGTCCATTCAGAAAGCGCCATTCCTAACGCCGTAAGCAAAAGTTCGTTGGCATTAGTGCCATAGGCTTGCTGGGTTTCAAACAGCAATTTTTCAGTCCAGTCCCCGGATAGTACAAACGCCGCTGTATCGCTGTTCATTTGCAGTCTTCCTGGCACATTTTCCGTGTCCTTAGGCAGAAAAGCAGTGTGAGCGTCCAAAATTGATTGCCAATATGATTTTTCTGCAAGCAATTGTTTGTTTTCAGCAATTTGTGCAAGACCATTGGCGTAGGACAAATAAGAATCCGTTTTTGGCGGTAATTGGATCTCTTGTTTTTCTAAAGCCTGCTGGTATGCTGCAGCTAAATCCTCAAGCAGTATTCTCCAAGAAACGCCATCTATCACAAGATGATGAAGCGCAATCAGCAAATGGTCCCCTTCTGCCGTTTTAAACAAACCTGCTTGCAGCAGAGGCCCTTTTTGTACATTCATTTTGCTTTGAATGCCGATTTCCTCAGCGGCTAGTTTTTCATCAAACTGAGTCCTTTCCAGTGATTCTTTTGTCCAGTCTGCTATGTGAAGGCCGAACAGTTCATGATCGTTGTGATTCATTCCGCGATTATACTGAACGACATGGCCGTTTTGATTTCGTTGAAAAACCATGCGAATTGCATCGTGATGCTCGGTTATTTTACGCAGCGCCCGACGAAGCGCATTAGTATTGAATCCTTTTTCACTGAAAAGTATGACGGACTGGTTGTAATGGTAGTGAAAAGCATGAACCTGTCCGAAAAATCTTCGCTGAATCGGGGCGAGATCAGCTTCACCTTCCGCAGGTCCCTGATCAGCTTGAGATGCCAATGGTGTGATATGTCCGCTTAGCTCCTGAATCGTTGGATAACGGAATAAGTCACGTATTGTCATGCTCCAGCCTTCAGCGGCCAGCCGTGCTGCCACTTGTAATGCTTTTATTGAGTCTCCGCCAAGCTCAAAAAAGGAATCGTGAATGCCGACTCGCGCAATGGACAGGACATCTTCCCATATTTCCGCTATCGTTTTTTGTATGTCGTTAACTGGTGCCGTATATGGACGTGTGAACACATCATTTGGAGCCGGCAAGGCGTTTTTGTCCAGCTTTCCGTTTAGGGTCAGCGGCAGTTTTTCTATAGGAATCAGATGCGCAGGAATCATATATGCCGGCAGCTCCTTTGTTAAAGCAGCACGGAGAGTATTCGTATTGACGTCTGAAGGCACAATATATGCTGCTAAACCAGCATGTCCATTCTTATCATGCTGAACGGCAACAGCAGCTTCTCTGACCAGCCCGGTTTGAAGCAGAACACTTTCAATTTCTTCTGTTTCAATTCTGTATCCATTTATCTTCACCTGATAATCCATTCGGCCAAGAAGCTTGATCGTTCCGTTTGGAAGCCAGCAGGCTCGATCACCGGTTCTGTACAGCCTTTCTCCGGAGACAAATGGATTTTCTGTAAATTTCATTTGCGTTAAGTCAGGTTTATTATGATAGCCTTTCGCAACACCTGCTCCGCTGATGCATAGCTCGCCGGCAACGCCAATCGGCTGAATTTGATTAGTCTGGCTGAGTACGTACATGTGTACATTCGGTAGCGGGCTGCCAATTGGGACGTTATCTCCCGTATACTCTTCTCCCATCCTTGTTTCATAGCAGCTGGAATCGATCGTCGCTTCTGTGACGCCATAACTATTGATGATGCGCATGCTTTGGCCAAAGCGTTCTGTCAATGTTTTGAAATCTTGAGCTTTCACCATGTCGGAACCAAGAATCAATATGTCTAAGTCAGGAAGCTTGAGCTTGTTACGGTATACATACTCCATAATTGGGATAATGAGAGCCGGCGTTGACTCCATTATCGTGATTCGCCGAGAGTTCATGATTCCATATAATTCAGCAGGTTCCAGCCGCTTTTCATCTGGGCAAACGATTAGAGTCCCGCCGTTGATCAATGTTCTCGCTAAATCTCCTGAAAAGACATCAAATGAAAAGCTCGCCATTTGGAGCAGTCTGACAGGCTTCCGATCCAGTTCATAAATTTGCCGCCAAGCAAGAGCTGCATGGGTAAAGTTCCGATAGGTGACAATAACGCCTTTAGGCGCGCCCGTAGTTCCTGACGTATAAATGATATATGCTACATCCTCAGGAGCAGGAGATAAGTCAAGGTTGCAGCTGTTTTCTTCATAAGAGCTCTCATCATCAAGGCAGATGTGAGATATATCACATTCAGAAGAGTTTGAAATCAAATGCTTCAACTCCTGCTGCAAAAGAAGAATGTCTGCTTCGCTATCACGGAGAAGGTATTCAATTCTAGCTTTTGGATAATGTGAATCGATTGGGATATACACTCCGCCAGCTTTCATTACTGCTAGGATTCCAACAATTGCATCAATGGACCGCTTGGCTAAAACAGCCACAGTTGGCTTCGCCCCTTTTCTTTTTTGCAACGTCCGTGCCAGTCGATTGGCTCTTTCGTTTAGAAGCCGATAACTAATCTGTGTTTCGTCATCAATAACAGCTATATGTTCTGGTGTTTCTTCAGCTCTCGCTTCAAATATGCGATGAAAAGGAACATCTTTTTGAGAAAATTCAATTTGAGTTTTGTTGAATTCAAAGACTATCTTTTGTTTTTCTTGATGACTAAGAATGTTTATTTGTGAAAGGTTTGTTTCAGGATTAGAAAGTGCCGCATGCAGAAATTCGATAAAATGAGCTGCCCAGCGCTCAATCGTAGCTTTCAGGAATACTTCCGTACTAAATTCCAATTCGCAGCAAATGGCTCCATCTGTTTCCGTTGCTATTAGTGTGATATCGAATAAAGAAATGTGATGTGCGAAATTGGCGGGCCGGACTTTTATCTCTTCCAGATCCATGTCCTGCTTTTCCATATTTTGAAGGATAAACATCGCATCAAAAACTGGATTCCGGCTCATATCCCGCGTCAATTTAAGCTTGTCGACGAGCTCTTCGAACGGATAATCCTGATGCTCGTAGGCTCCCAATGCTGTCTCGCGCACTTCCTGCAAATACTGCACAAACGGCTTCCCGCCCTCCGGGCGTGTCCGCAGCGCCAGCGTGTTCACAAA
>NZ_AMXN01000015.1 GCF_000332645.1 Bacillus inaquosorum KCTC 13429 | reverse complement strand
ATCAAACTCTCCGATAAATGGATCACAGGTTAAGTCCACCGCATTCTGCGGCGACACCTGTGTGACCTGCATCGTGCAGGCCCTAGTTTGACTGACTACGCACATCGCTGTGCGATTTATTTAAAAATGAATTAACAGGTACGTTTTGTCTTGTTTAGTTTTCAAAGAACTTTGTTGCCGCTCTTTAAGCGACTTTATAATCATAACATTTTCTATCGCTATCGTCAACAACTTTTTAATTATTTCTTTCCAAAAAAGCAATTCGCCATCAGCGACGTATATTAGAATAACACCCTGAGCTATCAAAGTCAATATATAATATCAATTAAATGATAAATTGCTTAATGACAACTAACGCAGCTATTCCCGGTATTCCTAAAATTCCGCTGATAGCTGTAGTGACAATATTAATTGGCACATGAATGCCAAGACTGCCGCCAAACATATTTACACAAACCAGCAGCAAAGCACCCGCAACAAATTTAACAGCTGTAATGCCAATCCACTTTAAAGGCTTTGCTGCTGAACCTGATAAAAAAAGAAGAATAACCAGTCCTAAAATAATCCCTATAATAAAAATAGGCTCCATGAATCTTCTCATCTCCTTTGCTTGTTCTAGTACAAGCTTATGAGAAGATCCAGGAGTTTAGACCACTTACTTCCACCTGCTGATTTTTAAATTTCGCTGCTTTGCTTCCCTCAAGTAAAAAAAATACTTTGCTTCAGCTACTTTTAGTTCGTATAACACTTCAGCAGACGGTTCTAAGCTTTTTTCAACCAGCTTTTTCTGCCTGTTCCACTCTTCCTTTTGCTTAAAAAGCTGCTCGGTTAGTTTTTCATCAAACTCTCTTCTCAATGTTTTCTTGCGAAGAAAACCCATGGATCGCTTTTTCCTCCTTACAATTCACGTCTTCCTTCAAGTGCTTTAGAAAGAGTGACCTCATCCGCATATTCCAAATCGCCGCCGACGGGCAGTCCGTGGGCAATACGGGAGAGCTTAATACCAGACGGCTTCAGGAGCCTTGATATATACATCGCCGTTGCTTCCCCTTCTATATTAGGGTTTGTCGCGAGAATCACTTCTGTCACTTGATCATCCTGTAATCGTTTTAACAATTCTGGTATTTTAATATCCTCCGGTCCGATGCCGTCCATTGGAGAAATGGCGCCGTGGAGAACGTGATACTGTCCATTGTATTCCTTCATTTTCTCCATAGCGATAACATCCTTAGGGTCTTGCACAACACAGATAATAGACTTATCCCTGCGCGTATCTTCACATATATAGCAAGGGTCCTGATCTGTAATATGCCCGCAAACTGAACAATATGTCAGGTTGCGTTTCGCATTTACTAATGCTTTCGCAAAATCTAATACCACATCTTCTTTCATACCTAGAACAAAAAAAGCCAGACGAACCGCTGTTTTCGGTCCGATCCCTGGCAATTTCATAAAGCTGTCAATCAGCTTTGATATTGGTTCAGGATATTGCATGTTCTTTTATCCCCCTAGAATAAACCTGGCATGTTCATTCCCTTTGTAAATTGACCCATTGTTTCGTTTGTGATCTCGTCAACTTTTTTCAAAGCTTCATTCGTTGCAGCAAGCACTAAATCTTGAAGCATGTCGATATCTTCCGGATCAACGACTTCCTCTTTAATGATGACATCCAGGATTTCTTTTTGGCCGTTTGCTTTTACTGTTACCATACCGCCGCCCGCAGTTCCTTCAACAACCTTTTCTGCAAGCTCTTCTTGAGCCTTCGCCATGTCCTTTTGCATTTTTTGCATTTGTTTCATCATTTTTTGCATATTTCCCATTCCGCCACGCATAGCATTCACTCTCTTTCATTTTGTTAGTCTTTTATTTCAATTAAATCCGCTCCGACAAGCTTTTTCGCCTCGGCAATCAGCGGGTCTTCTTCAGCCGGTTCATTTGATCCTTCATTTTCCTGCTGATGATCTACTAAAAATTCTTCTCTTATTTTACCCCATTGTTCTTCTGGAACGCCAATCAAATCCATTCTTTTTCCGAGCATCGATTCTAAAATCTGCTCAAGATTGGTCCGGACTCCGTTATTATCCTCGGCGACCATTTTACAATGAATTTCATATTTGAATTTCAAAACAAATGCCGCTGAGGCGGCTGCCACAGGTTCACTGTCATTCAGCAAAGCGGCATGTGACACTTTGTTTTGCTGTTTGAGATGAGCAAGAAGCTTGCCCCAGCTGTTTCTGAGCAGGTCAAGATCCGGTCTCGTAGCTTCCTTTAGAATTTCATGAATTCTGCCTACTGGTGCTTTGTAATTGGATTTCCCGCCCTTTGGCACACGCGGCGTTTCTTTTTTCGGGCTTTCCGCCGCTGCTTTAATACCCGTTGTTTTAAGCCGCTCCACTTCCTGCTCGAGCTGCTGAATTTTTTTCATCAGCATATCGACTTCAGGCAGGTCAGCAGTTGATTGATGAGACGTTTGGCAAATCTTCACCACTGCCACTTCAAAAAAGATACGGGGATGATTTGTCCATTTCATTTCTTGGTGGCTCTTGTTCAGAATATCTATCATTTCATATATGGCCTGTGCCGGAATTTGTTCGCTTAGTCCCCGGAACGTTTCATCAACTTTTACTTTTTCAAGCACCCCTTCTAAGCCAGGGGCTGTTTTGTACAGCAGCATGTCCCTGAAATAGAAAATCATATCCTCTATCAGCTTAGCCGGATCTTTCCCTTGCTGAAGCAGCTCATTTAATGTTTCCAGTGCGTCAGAAACGTTTTTATCATGCAGGGATTGTGCAAGCTTTCCTATATATAATTGAGAAACAGCTCCCGTAATCAAAAGCGCATCCTCGACCTTCAGGACATCACCGCTGAATGATACAGCCTGATCAAGAAGACTCAAAGCATCCCTCATACCGCCATCTGCAGCACTCGCAATGATATCAAGTGATCCCTCTTCCACTTGCAGCTGTTCGGCATCAACGATTTTATTCATACATCCGACAATCGCTTGGGATGTAATTCGTTTAAAATCAAAACGCTGACATCTGGAGATAATGGTTAAAGGAATTTTGTGCGGTTCGGTTGTTGCTAAAATGAAAATACAATGCTCGGGCGGCTCTTCTAATGTTTTTAGCAATGCATTAAAGGCGCCGATAGAAAGCATATGTACCTCATCTATGATATATACCTTATATGTGACGGCCGACGGGGCAAACTTCACTTTATCGCGAATGTCACGAATCTCATCAACACCGTTGTTTGAAGCGGCGTCAATTTCTATGACATCGGATATTGACCCGTTTGTTATCCCTTTACAGGCCGCACATTCGTTGCATGGCTCATCAACAGGAGCATGTTCACAGTTGACAGCCTTGGCAAATATTTTGGCTGCACTGGTTTTTCCCGTTCCTCTTGGCCCGGAAAACAGATAGGCGTGAGAAAACTTTTTTTGCAAAAGGGCATTTTGCAGCGTTTTTGTAATGTGTTCTTGTCCAACCACATCTTCAAAGCGCTGAGGCCTGAATACTCGATATAAAGCTTGGTAACTCACGGGTTTGCCCTCCTCCGTTATTCATCATTCCCATTATACATGAACCTTGTTTCGATTCCAAAAGCTCTTTTTACATAACAAAAAACTCACCTAATGATAGGTGAGTCTGAAAATTTGATGATTGATTTACCGTGCACCTTCTGTCGATTCGCTACCCTAAGCGTTACTTAAGCAGTTAGCTCGGCCCAGGCAACCCTGCGGCACATGAGAGGTTTCACTTAATGCTGCTTCCTTCCGGACCTGACATGGTTCATGAATTCCCATTGCGCAGGACCCAAACGTCAACACCACTTACTTAAGGCAGACCTTAAAGTAAACGAACCTCGAGAAGGGATTCGGCCCTGCTAGAGCGGATTGCAGGTACAGGGCACCGCTACCTCCCCGCTTAGCACGGCAAAATAAATATCAAATTTTATATCGCATCTATTGCGATGCATACATAAGTATATCGTTTCCCCCTAAAAATTGCAACCGGACTACTCAGACAAGTTTTTCCTGAAGGCTTTCTTCTTTTTTCGCAGTTCTCTAAAAAACGAACTGAGCATTCCTCCGCATTCCTCCTCAAGCACCCCGCTCACCACTTCAGCCTGGTGGTTAAAGCGCTCTTCCTGCAAAAGGTTCATAAGCGTGCCTGAACAGCCGCCTTTAGGGTCAAATGCACCAAATACCACTTTTTCCACTCGAGAAAGCACGACGGCACCAGCACACATCGGACAAGGCTCAAGCGTCACATAAAGAGTTGCCCCCTCCAGCCGCCACGTTCCCAGCGCCTTACACGCTTCATCAATCACAAGCATTTCCGCATGAGCGATTGACCGCTGCTCCGTCTCTCTTAAATTATGTGCACGCGCTACGATTTCATCATTGACGACAAGCACGGCGCCGATTGGCACTTCACCTTTCTCTTCAGCTTTTTTCGCTTCTTTAATTGCTTCTTTCATATAAAGTTCATCTTGTGTCATAAGGATAAGCTCTCTTTTCAAAGTTTTTTCATTGCCTAAAAAGGCTACATATTAACTATAACTGAAACGGAAAGGAGACTGTCGATTGTCCAAAGCAGACACAGCTCTTCTCATTGTAGACATGATCAATAATTTTGAATTCGATATGGGAGAAAGCCTCGCTAAAAAAACAGAAAAAATCGTTCCTCACATTTTATCATTAAAGGAGCATGCGAGACAAAATGACTGGCCGATTATTTACATTAATGATCATTACGGACTTTGGCAAGCTGATATTAAAAATATTCAGCAAGAATGCACGAATGAAAAAAGCAAGGATATCATCAGACAAATAGCGCCGGAAGATGCTGATTATTTTTTAATCAAACCGAAACATTCCGCCTTTTACGAAACAGCACTTCACACTCTCCTTACCGAATTGCAGGTGAAGCATATTGTCTTAACAGGTATAGCCGGTAACATATGCGTGCTGTTTACCGCTAATGACGCTTACATGAGGGAATACAGCATCACGATTCCTAAGGACTGTATCGCCTCAAATCGTGACGAAGACAACGAATTTGCCTTGACCATGATGGAGAATGTTCTTTTCGCAGAAATTACGACCGAGGAACAAATTACAGAAAAATAAACATGATCAGCGTTTTTCTTTCATACATTGGATAGCGATATGAAAGGAGGCGTTTTTCATTCAAATTTATGTGGTGAAACAAGGCGACACTCTTTCTGCTATCGCTTCACAATACAGAACAACTGTAAGTGAAATCACAGAAACGAATGAAATACCGAATCCCGACAGCCTTGTTGTCGGACAAACCATTGTCATTCCAATAGCTGGCCAGTTCTATGATGTTCAACAAGGTGATACCCTGACATCCATCGCGCAACAATTTAATACAACGGCAGCCGAGCTCGCCAGGGTTAATCGCATCCAGTTAAATACCGTGCTGCAGATTGGTTTCCGTTTATACATCCCCCCAATTCCTAAACGGGACATCGAATCAAATGCTTATTTGGAGCCCCGCGGAAATCAAGTCAGCGAAAATCTCCAGCAGGCGGCCAGAGAAGCGTCGCCCTACTTAACGTACCTAGGCGCATTCAGTTTCCAGGCACAGCGTGACGGAACCTTAGTCGCACCGCCTTTAACCAATTTAAGAAGCATTGCAGAGAATCAAAACACGACATTGATGATGATTATAACGAACCTAGAAAACCAGGCATTCAGCGATGAACTCGGCCGGATCCTTTTGAACGACGATACTGTAAAAAGAAGACTTTTAAATGAAATAGTCGAGAATGCAAAAAGATATGGTTTCTATGATATTCATTTTGACTTTGAATATTTGCGGCCTGAGGATAGAGAAGCCTATAATCAATTTCTCCGTGAAGCAAGGGATCTTTTCCATCGAGAAGGCTTAGAAATTTCTACAGCGCTTGCCCCAAAAACAAGCGCAACACAGCAGGGCAGATGGTACGAAGCCCATGATTACAGAGCCCATGGCCAAATTGTCGACTTTGTTGTTCTCATGACATATGAATGGGGCTATAGCGGCGGGCCGGCTCAAGCCGTTTCTCCAATCGGGCCTGTTCGGGATGTCATAGAATATGCTTTGACTGAAATGCCTGCGAATAAAATTGTCATGGGCCAGAATTTATATGGGTATGACTGGACGCTGCCATATACAGCTGGCGGAACTCCGGCAAGAGCAATAAGCCCTCAGCAAGCCATTGTCATTGCCGATCAAAACAATGCAGAAATTCAGTATGACCAAACCGCTCAAGCCCCTTTCTTCCGCTATACTGATGCAGAAAACAGAAGACACGAGGTATGGTTCGAGGATGCCCGCTCGATCCAAGCAAAATTCAATTTGATTAAAGAGCTGAATTTAAGAGGCATCAGCTATTGGAAGCTGGGTCTTTCCTTCCCGCAAAACTGGCTGCTGCTGTCTGATCAATTTAATATTGTCAAAAAGACGTTTCGATAATTTGGAAACGTCTTTTTTTCATGGGGGCGCCCAAGGGTTGTGATACAATATGAAGGTCGGTAACTGACGAACGTTTTTCAGAAATAAGGAGGATTCCG
Source organism: Bacillus inaquosorum KCTC 13429 (assembly GCF_000332645.1). Lineage (GTDB taxonomy): Bacteria > Bacillota > Bacilli > Bacillales > Bacillaceae > Bacillus > Bacillus inaquosorum. The sequence goes on along the minus strand of NZ_AMXN01000015.1, from coordinate 8,937 downwards.
ATGAATACAGCCCCTTTTATTGCAATAGAAGGTCCTATCGGGGCAGGAAAAACTACCCTCGCGACGATGCTCTCACAAGAATTTGGATTCCCTATGATTAGTGAGATTGTTGAGGATAACCCGTACCTTGATAAGTTTTATGACAATATAGAGGAATGGAGCTTCCAGCTTGAAATGTTTTTTCTTTGTCACAGATACAAACAGCTTGAAGACACCAGTGATCACTTTTTAAAAAAGGGACAGCCTGTGATAGCTGATTATCACATTTATAAAAATGTGATTTTTGCGGAACGTACCCTGTCTCAGCATCAGCTGGAAAAATATAAAAAGATTTATCACCTGCTAACGGATGATCTACCAAAGCCGAATGTCATCATTTACATAAAGGCTAGTCTGCCCACATTGTTACACCGTATTGAAAAACGCGGACGCCCCTTTGAGAAAAAAATTGAAACAAGCTATTTAGAGCAGCTGATCGCAGATTATGAAGTCGCCATCAAACAGCTGCAGGAATCAGATCCTGAACTTACAGTGTTAACCATAGATGGCGATTCTAAAGATTTCGTTTTGAATAAGAGCGACTTTGAACGCATTGCCGCCCATGTAAAGGAGCTTATCGTATGAAGGAACATCATATCCCTAAAAATTCAATTATCACAGTAGCAGGAACAGTAGGTGTCGGAAAATCGACTTTAACAAAAGCTTTGGCTAAACGGCTTGGATTTAAAACCTCTCTGGAGGAAGTCGATCATAATCCATACTTAGAAAAGTTCTATCATGATTTTGAGCGTTGGAGCTTTCACCTGCAAATCTATTTCTTAGCTGAGCGATTCAAAGAACAGAAAACGATTTTTGAAGCCGGCGGAGGATTTGTACAGGATCGTTCTATTTATGAAGACACAGGTATTTTCGCGAAAATGCATGCTGACAAAGGGACAATGTCAAAGACTGATTATAAAACTTACACAAGCCTTTTCGAAGCAATGGTGATGACACCGTATTTCCCACACCCAGATGTATTGATTTATTTAGAAGGAGATCTGGAGAACATTTTAAACCGAATTGAAGAACGCGGCCGTGAAATGGAGCTTCAGACAAGCCCCTCTTACTGGGAGGAAATGCATACACGCTATGAAAACTGGATAAGCGGTTTTAACGCCTGCCCTGTTCTAAAGCTTCGCATTGAGGATTACGATCTGCTGAACGACGAAAGCTCGATTGAAAACATAGTAGATCAAATCGCTTCAGTTATTCATGAAAATCAAAAAAAGTGAATCTCAACTGAGATTCACTTTTTCATTATAATAAAAAATCCGCTGCACCGAACGCAACGGACAAAACAATCTCCAATATATGCTTGTGTTTCATTAGATTAAAATCAATATGGCGGAGGAAGAGGGATTCGAACCCCCGCGGGCTTTGACACCCCTGTCGGTTTTCAAGACCGATCCCTTCAGCCGGACTTGGGTATTCCTCCGTATCGACAAGACTTACTATATCATGAATGTTCTTATATGGTCAAGCATTTTTAAAAACTTTTTTTGTTTTTATAAAAATGTCCTGTCTACACAGGCAAAAAGGCGCACCTGGTCAGGCACACCTTTTCACAATTTTATGGTTTTATTACTTCTCTATTTCCCATATAAGGGCGAAGTACTTTTGGAACAACAACGCTTCCGTCTTCCTGCTGATAATTTTCTAAGATAGCGGCAACTGTTCTTCCAACCGCCAGACCTGAACCATTCAGTGTGTGTACATGCTCTGGCTTGCCTTTCGCTTCACGTCTGAAACGAATGTTCGCACGTCTTGCCTGGAACGCTTCGAAGTTGCTGCAAGAAGAGATTTCACGATATGTGTCTTGGCTTGGAATCCAAACTTCGATATCGTATTTTTTCGCAGCCGTAAAGCCTAGATCACCCGTACACATGCTCATGACACGGTATGGAAGCTCAAGCAGCTGAAGAACTCGTTCTGCTTGGTTTGTAAGCTTCTCTAATTCTTCATAAGAATCTTCAGGCTTTACAAACTTCACAAGCTCAACTTTATTAAATTGGTGCTGACGGATTAATCCGCGTGTATCGCGCCCTGCTGAACCAGCTTCAGAACGGAAGCAGGCACTGAATGCCGCATAGTTAATCGGCAGGCTGTCACCTGAAAGGATCTCATCGCGATGCATGTTTGTAATCGGTACTTCCGCAGTCGGAATTAAGAAGTAATCTTCTTCTCTGATTTTAAACGCATCCTCTTCGAATTTAGGAAGCTGACCCGTTCCCGTCATGCTTGCGCGGTTTACCATATAAGGCGGGATCACTTCAGTATAGTTATACTCATCTACATGCAGATCAAGCATAAAGTTATAAAGCGCACGCTCCAGACGAGCACCTAAACCTTTATAGAACACGAAACGGCTTCCTGTTACCTTTGCAGCACGTTCAAAATCAAGAATACCCAGCTCATCTGCAATATCCCAGTGCGGTTTCGGATCGTAAGCAAATGAAGGCTTTTCACCCCATTTACGCACTTCTATGTTGTCGTCTTCTGTTTCACCGACAGGGACAGACTCATGCGGAATGTTTGGAATTGAAAGAAGAATGGTATCAAGCTCAGCTTCCACTGTTCTTAATTCTTCATCAAGTTTTTTAATTTCCTCGCCCACTTCACGCATTTCTTTAATAATGTGATCCGCGTCTTTTTTCTCACGCTTCAGCACAGCAACCTGCTGAGATACTTCATTTCGTTTTCCCTTTAACTCTTCAACTTTACCGATAAGCTCTCTTCGTCTATCGTCCAGCGCCTCAAACTTATCAAAATCAGTTAAGTCTTCGCCTTTGTGTACAAGCTTTGCCTTAATTTCTTGGAAATTTGCTCTCAGCATTTTCGTATCAAGCATGCGAAACACTCCTTTTATTGAATTTGTCGAAAATAAAAAGAGCCCTCATCCCCATAAAGGGACGAGAGCTCTCGCGTTGCCACCCTGATTGAAAACAAGTCAAAGACTCGCTTTCCACTTTCACACATAACGGTTATCCCGTAAATGCCTACTTATTTCAGCATTTCGCTCAAGGATGGATTCAGACAGCATCTTTCACCGATTCACACCAACCATCGGCTCTCTTAGAAAGAGAGGCTTCCTACTAGTTCCTATCAACGCTTTTCGATCTTTATTTGTGCTTATAATGTACTATAAGTTTCCACAGCTTTCAACTGTTTTATACAAGTGCTTTCTGCTTGTATTCCTCAACCATTTGAACAAACAGCTGTGTCACTCGGTGATCTTCTGTCAGCTCCGGATGGAACGAGCAGCCCAGGAATTGATCCTGTTTAGCAGCTACAATACGACCATTATGCTCCGAAAGAACTTCAACATTTTCACCAGCTTCTAAAATATGCGGCGCACGGATGAATACCCCTGTAAAAGGCTCGTCCAGGCCTTTGATTGTTAAATCAGCTTCAAAGCTGTCTACCTGCCGGCCAAACGAATTGCGTTCAACAACCACATTCAGCAGACCTAAATGAGGATTATCTGAGCCAGCAATTTCTTTTGCTAATATAATTAATCCGGCGCATGTCCCAAACATCGGTTTTCCCTGAGCAGCAAATTCACGAAGTGGCTCCATGAATTGATACGTATCAATCAAACGGCGCATCGTCGTACTCTCACCGCCCGGCAAAATCAACCCGTCGACTTCGTTCAGCTGCTCCGGACGTTTAACGACAAGACCAGCCGCGCCGCATGCTTCAATTGCATGGATATGCTCTCTAACTGCTCCTTGAAGTCCTAATACTCCTATTGTTAACATGTCAGCAGCGCTCCTATATTCTTACCAGCCGCGTTCTTGCATACGCTGTTCTGGAAGTAAGTTTGAGATTTCAATCCCTTTCATTGCAGTACCAAGCTCTTTTGAAAGCTCAGCGATCAATTTGTAATCAGTGTAGTGAGTTGTTGCTTCCACAATTGCTTTCGCAAACTTAGCAGGGTTGTCTGATTTGAAAATACCAGAACCAACAAATACTCCGTCAGCACCAAGCTGCATCATGAGCGCAGCATCAGCAGGAGTGGCTACGCCGCCAGCAGCAAAGTTAACGACAGGAAGCTTACCGTCTCTTTTAATTTGCACAAGAAGCTCGTAAGGAGCACCTAAGTTTTTCGCTTCTGTCATTAATTCATCATCACTCATCGCAACTACTTTGCGCACTTGTGCGTTTACTTTTCGCATATGGCGAACAGCTTCAACAATGTTGCCTGTTCCAGGCTCGCCTTTCGTACGAAGCATAGAAGCACCTTCAGCAATACGGCGTGTTGCTTCACCAAGATCACGGCAGCCGCAGACGAAAGGAACTGTGTATTCATTTTTATTTAAATGAAATTCTTCGTCAGCCGGAGTCAGAACTTCACTTTCATCAATATAGTCAACACCCATAGCTTCAAGCACACGCGCTTCAACAATATGTCCGATACGCGCTTTTGCCATTACCGGGATAGATACTGCATTCATTACTTCTTCCACGATTGTAGGGTCAGCCATACGGGCAACTCCTCCAGCCGCGCGAATATCAGCTGGTACACGTTCTAGCGCCATTACAGCGACAGCTCCAGCCTCTTCAGCAATTTTCGCTTGTTCCGCATTGATGACGTCCATGATGACGCCGCCTTTTTGCATTTCTGCCATTCCACGTTTTACGCGTTCAGTACCTGTTTGAGCCATTTCTTGGTCCCCCTAATCAAGGTATAGTGTATGATTTCTAATCCTTATTGTATCCTAGAAATCCAATAATTCATATGGATATATATCATTTTATTCGGTTTTTAGCGCTTTGAAAATCATTTTTTATTAAAAATTGGGTTTTTTCAGTATATTAAGCGAAAGAGCCCTAACATACATCAGAGCTCTTTTAATTGATTAAAACCAGCCGGTTACCGTATCAACAATACTTCCCCAAATGCCGGCGAAAAATCCGCCGATACTGCGCATTGTCAGAACAAACCAGTTTGCTTTTTCTACATTTTCTTTTGTAACAAGGTCAACGCCAGCTAGATTGCTGTTAAGGAATCCGTAATCCTTTTCATCACCTGTATATTCTGCAGTCAGTTTCCCAACCTTCGTTCCTTTTTTTACAGGAGCAGTTAAGGTGTCTTTATTTAGTGTAACTTTCGCTTTGTAATTCTTTTCTTCGCCATTTTTGACAGGAAGAGAGAACGCCTTGTTTGTTACAATGCCTACTTCTTTCTCTTTACCCTTATCAACTGAAATCGTTTTATGGCCTTTTACTTGATCGCCTTCAGCATAAATTTCTTTCATGGAGAAATTGTCGAAAGCATAATCGAACATTTTTTTCGTTTCATCGAAACGGCCTGTATGTAGGTTGCCTTTTGCGTTTAATACAACAGTAATAACACGCATTCCATTGAGTTCAGCTGTTCCTGTGAAGCATGAACCCGCAGAGTCAGTAGAGCCTGTTTTCAGTCCGTCTACAGTCGCTTTTTTATACTCACTAACGAGCCCTTTCAGCATGAAGTTCCAGTTCGGCATGTCCATTTCATCATCAGTGCCTTTTCTGAACTTTGTTTTAGCGATACTGGAAGTCTCCAGAATCTCAGGGTAGTCAGTAATCAAGTGATCCGCAAGAATCGCCATGTCCTTAGCAGAAACTTCACTTTCTTCATCTGCGCTTGTCCCCTCAGGCTGCTGCCCGTGAAGATCTTTGTTTTCAAGACCTGTTGCGTTAACAAATTTATAATCTGTTAAACCTAGTTCTTTCGCTTTTGCATTCATTTTTTCAACAAACTTAGTTTCACTGCCCGCAACGACTTCCGCAATCGCGATAGCCGCGGCATTTGCAGAATAAATTGCTGTAGCTTGATATAGTTCTTTTACCGTGTATTTCCCGTCTTTCCGAAGAGGAACGTTTGATAAGCTGTTATCTTGGGAAATCTCATACACATAGTCATCAGGCGTATAGGTTTGGTCCCATTTCACTTTACCTTCATCAATTGCTTCTAATAACAGATACTCTGTCATCATTTTTGTCATGCTGGCAATTGGCAGTCTCTGATCTGCATTTTTACTGTACAAAATTTTACCTGAAGAAGCTTCGATCATAATAGCAGCTGATGCATTGACATCAATTGGATCACTGGCTGCTTTTGCTTTTGACATTGGAGCCAGACAAGTGACAGCTAGTGTTAACACAACCAATGACATCAATAACTGTTTACATTTCTTGATGTTCAATCGTACGACCTCCGTATTTCATTTTCTTCATCTATAATTAAGCCGTTAAGGACATTTTCAATGCACAACAGTATAAATTTTATCATAATCAGTATAAAAAAAATAGACAGAGTCAGAGACCCTGTCAAATGTTTTTAATTTGTAACAATTTATTATGAAATTGTATAGTTCGGAGATTCTTTTGTAATCTGTACATCATGCGGATGGCTTTCACGAAGCCCTGCGCCAGTCATGCGGATGAACTGAGCTTCTTCTCTTAAAGCTCGGAGATCTTTGGATCCGCAATATCCCATACCAGAACGAAGTCCGCCGACTAGCTGATAAACAGTTTCTTCAACTGGTCCTTTGTAAGGTGTGCGTCCTTCAATTCCTTCAGGAACGAATTTTTTGTTTTCTTCTTGGAAGTAACGATCTTTACTTCCTTTTTCCATTGCAGCAACCGATCCCATGCCGCGGTATACTTTAAATCTTCTGCCTTGGTAGATTTCAGTTTCACCAGGGCTTTCTGACGTACCTGCAAGCAAGCTTCCAAGCATAACAGCATGTCCGCCGGCTGCCAATGCTTTAGTGATATCGCCAGAGAATTTAATTCCGCCGTCTGCGATGATTGTTTTGCCGTGTTTCCTTGCTTCAGTCGCACAATCATAAATTGCTGTGATCTGCGGAACACCGACACCTGCTACCACACGTGTTGTACAAATTGAACCAGGTCCGATTCCAACTTTGACAACGTCTGCCCCAGCTTCGATAAGCGCTCTTGTCGCTTCAGCTGTTGCCACGTTTCCAGCAATAATGTTTAATTCAGGATATGTTTCACGGATCTTTGTTACTGTGTTTAATACGCCTTGAGAATGTCCGTGAGCTGTATCGATAACAATAACATCAACATTGGCTTCAACAAGCTTTTTGACGCGAGTCATTGTATCGCCAGTTACGCCAACTGCCGCACCAACGATCAGGCGGCCGTGGATGTCTTTAGATGAGTTAGGGAACTCAATGACTTTTTCAATGTCTTTAATTGTGATAAGACCTTTTAATTTATTCTGGTCATCAACGAGAGGAAGCTTTTCAATTTTATGTTTCTGCAAAATCTTTTCAGCTTCATCCAGAGTCGTTCCTACAGGTGCAGTAACAAGCTCTTCTTTCGTCATGACATCGCTGATTTTCATTGAGTAGTCAGAAATAAAACGAAGATCACGGTTTGTAATAATTCCTACAAGCTTTTGGTCTTCCTCGTTATCTACAATCGGAACACCGGAAATTCTGTATTTACCCATCAAGTGCTCCGCATCAAATACTTGGTGATCAGGAGTTAAAAAGAAGGGATTTGTGATAACGCCACGCTCAGAACGCTTTACTTTATCAACTTGTTCAGCCTGCTGTTCAATGGACATATTTTTATGAATGATGCCCAAGCCGCCCTGTCTAGCCATTGCAATTGCCATTGCTGATTCTGTTACAGTGTCCATACCTGCGCTGATGACAGGAATATTTAGCTTTAACGTTTTTGTAAGTTCTACAGATAAATCCACATCACGCGGAAGTACCTCTGACTTAGCTGGTACAAGCAGCACATCGTCAAACGTTAAGCCTTCTTTTGAAAATTTACTTTCCCACATTAGTAAATCCCCCTCTTTTCGGCAAAATATTATATGTAGATTATCAACTAGCCAAGAGCATGTCAAGGAAGCGGGAAAGAGTTGAAATATTTAGATAACGGAAAGGATTAAGAAATACATATGACATATCATGAGTGGAAAGACTTAGCGCTATTTTATTCCGTTGAATCAACCCAGAAATTTCTAGAGAAAGTGTATATCTTAAACGGTATTGACGATGCGAAAAAGAACTCTTTTAAAAACAGTGAGCGGTTTATTTATTTCTTAAAGCATGCCGAATCGTTTTATAAACAAGCCTCATATTCCCCATTAGAAATCAAACCGATTCTTTTATTTTACGGAATGGCACAGCTTATCAAAGCATGTCTAATTACACGGGATCCTCATTATCCAAGCCATACATCAGTACTGGCACATGGCGTAACAACAAGAAAGCGAAAGAAACAGAATTATTGTTTTAGCGATGATGAAGTAAAAATACAACGGAACGGCCTATGCATACATTTCATGAAACACTTATTCGGCCAATCGGATATAGTAGATGAACGGTACACCATGAAAAAATTATTAATGGCGATTCCAGAACTAAGTGATACTTTCTATTTTCAGCAGAAAGAACGTTTTATGACAAAAGTCGAGAAGGAGAAGGACAGGATTTCTGTACCAGAGGATGTGGTCATCAATTATAAAATGTCTGATGCAAGATTTGCCGAATATATGTCCCACCATTTTCAATGGTCTTTTGAAAAGAAAAATGAAAACGAGCTGCTGTTTGAAATTTCATCGCAAGACATGAAGCCATGGACATCAACCAGTTTGTTGTATGACCTGGGTAAGAACCAATATTATATCCCTTCTCAAAGAGAGCAATTTCTTAGACTTCCTGAAATGGCAGTTCATTATCTAATTTTGTACAACATAGGGATGATTGCGAGGTATGAAACGGAATGGTGGTATGAGTTGTTAACACAGCATATAAGCGATGATTACGTGCTAATACAGCAGTTTTTATTAGTGACAGAAAAGAAATTTCCGACATACGCTTTACAATTTCTTCTTCAATTTTGACAAACAAAAAAACCCAG
>NZ_AMXN01000014.1 GCF_000332645.1 Bacillus inaquosorum KCTC 13429 | reverse complement strand
TTTAAAATCAGAACCCAAATCAATGAATGGCGTTTAACAAAACAGGGCTTTTCTCCATACAAGGTTCGGGTAGTATTTTTCGGAAAACCCCGAAAAATCTCCACCCTTTCCCCCTTGCATTCCGAAATTCGGCGGGTGCTGGACTGTCGCCAAGCCGACATACCTAAAACGGGGATTTCAGGAAATCGGCTTGCTTTGACCATTGTACCCCCCGAAACGCCAGAGCTTCCGTCCGTGAAATAACTCTTTTTCCTTAGTCAATCTACGATAAACGTGGGGCTAGCCCCACACCCCAGCCAGCCTCCACCCTAAAACAGGGGGAAGGAATTCATTTCCATCTGAAGGTTGCATGTTTTTAATGTTAAAAAGCGCGTTTCCAGGCGTGTGTCAACGGTAAGCACACCGAAGGGAGCATTAAGGAGTTGACACACTAAGCGCCCCCAAACCCTCTAGGCATTGAACAAACACCGTTTGTTCCTGCCTACCGGCGAGGGAGCCCCCCGAAGATTCGGGGGGATGGGGGGCTTGAATTAAAGCGATCAAACGGGCTACCGTTTGCGGGTTTGGGCAGCGCCCACCATCCTTAAAATAAAATTTATCCCATTTATCCCTTTACTTAAATGGGATAAATGTGTATAATGAAAGTATGGAGATTATCCCATTTATCCCAAACGTTAAGGAGGAATATCGATGCAATTTTTCCAAGAGGTAACGGATTTAAAAGAACTCAAGAAGCAGTACAGAAAGCTTGCGATGGAATTTCATCCAGACCGAGGAGGAAATGAAAAAGACTTTGTCCTTTTAAAAGAAGAATACGACAGACTATATAATCAGCTTTCAAAGGATTCTCGTTCAAAAGATAGTTACCCGGAAGTCATTGACTCTTTAATGAAGTACAACGTTGACATCGAAATAATCGGAAGTTGGGTTTGGGTAACTGGGCAAACTTATCAAATTCGAAAGGAGTTAAAAGAACTTGGATTTCAATGGGCGGCGAAAAAAAAGGCATGGTTTTGGCATGAAGGGGAGTACGTCAAGAAACACAAAAAGAATTTTTCCCTAGATGAAATTAGGGAGATGCACGAAACAGAGATTGTGAAAAAGCGGCATCAACCAAAATGTTTAAACTACGCTTAAAAGCAGAAAAAATTTAAAATAAAAATTTATCCCATTTATCCCTTTGGATATTCGGGATAATAAAAGGAGATGTTTTGATGAATAACGTTGCACTTGTTGGTAGGCTTACTCGGGACCCAGAACTTAGATTTACAGCATCGGGGCAAGCAGTAGCAAACTTCACGATTGCGGTTAATCGGACGTTTACAAATCAGCAGGGAGAACGTGAAGTCGACTTTATAAACTGTGTCGTTTGGAGAAAACAAGCGGAAAACCTTGCAAATTATCAACGGAAAGGGGCTTTGATTGGAGTAAACGGGCGCTTGCAAACCAGTTCATATGAAAAGGACGGAATGAGATTTTATAAAACTGAAGTTTCGGCTGAATTGATTCACTTTTTAGAGCCGAAAAACAAATATTCAGGCAGCAAACAGCCGAATGACAGGGAAACGCAGGAGCCACCCGGGGCTGCCCCAGGCGTTGATGATGATCTACCATTTTGAATTAAATCGCCCCATTTTTGGGGCGTTCCAAATTAATTTAAGGAGAGAGCAATTCATGACAAAGAAAAGGGCAATTCATTCTGATAATTATAGTGACCGTTTTATATTTGTAAGTGAAACTGACATACCTAAATCGATTAGAAAAACGATCATTATGGCCATTCAAACAGCTTCAATCGAAGTTGGAATGAATGAGATAGACGGCTTTAAATTTGAATTTAATGGCGGTCGTTATAATGAGGTTACAAGCTGCACGGATTGGACGATGGAATTTATAGAATAGATCATCTTACGACTACTGTTAATATCAGTAGTCTTTCCCGTCTTGTAATAGGCTCATTGTTGTAATGTTTCACAAATTCCGAACTTAATATCACGTCTAAATACCTTACCTAATCCAATCAATAAATATATAGTCATGGTCTTTTTGTCATTATTCATTATATTTCGACATCTTTCTACAAAATATATCTTTTAAATCAGGAGGTTGGGAGGATGTAACTTTATTCCTGTCCAGTTAAGATATTAATATGAATTAAGAACCATTATAAGTTAGGATGAAATACACTAATATCCTTCAAGTGATTATGATCGGATAGGATTCTTTGTATTATTAACCCCTATTATTATCGTGTGGCTACTGATCCCAACAGTAGCTGTTTTTTTAGTCTCGAATTTTATCCCATTTATCCCTTTACTTAAATGGGATAAATGTGTATAATAAGAGTATACCAAAGTACAACGGAACTAAAATGAAAAGGGGAAATGAAAAATGGAAAAATTCGATTGGAACGATCATCTTTGGATTACTGAATGTCCGTATACTGATGTAGTTGTGGGGGAATCTGATACGGTAGTAAGCGATGATGACAAATTGACTTACATCGTTGAATTTACAAGAGGGAAGGAGAGTGTTTTTCTTTACACCGAGACTAAGGGGGACGGACACAGACAAGGGCGCGGAATTACACTAACGAAGGAACACCTGCCGTTCTTGAAGCAACTCGTGGCAGACCTTGAGGAAGTCACTAAAAAATAAAATTTTATCCCATTTATCCCTTTACTTAAATGGGATAAACGTGTATAATAAAAGTATAGGATTTATCCCAATTATCCCGAAGGGAGTTGTTCTCGTGAATTATATCGTTGAATCTTCTGCTAGGATTCCAGTTTGGACGTATGGAGTTTCGGACAGTACGACCTCAACATTCGGAAAGATATATGTTGTTCCGGAAGATTGGCTTCATAGGATTGTAAAACAGTTTGGTTATACAGATATACCTGATTTTCAATCTGCCTATACATGGGACGAGTCAAAAGAGATTCTTTCGATCGCAGAACGTGAAGGTGTTGTGTTTGAAGAATGTGATCTTTCTCTTTGTAATAGGGCTACTTATTAGCCGAAAATTTTTTAAAATAAAAATTTATCCCATTTATCCCTTTTATCCATAGGGATAAATGGGTGGGAGGTTATCAAAATGAAATTCAAAAGAAAATGGATTGATACATTTTTCTCGGAAAAGGACATAGCAAACATGAGTTATGTCATTTCTCATAAGGGGCAGACACACATCTTATCAACTGAGGTAATAAAGGAATTGATCGAAAGTACATCTGATGTTGAGTTCGAGGTTATAAAAAAGCAATTAATCAAAATTGATTTTCTGAACGGAGACGTTCATAACTTTCTCAAATCCCTTGCTGAATCCTATGTGAAAAGTAATTTTTGATAAACCTTATCCCTTTTATCCCATTTGATAAAAGGGATAAGAAAGGAGTTGTTTCAGTATATGAAGAAGATCCTGGGTGTAGCCTTTGCTTTTCCTGTTGAAAATTTCTTGCGTCTTGTTGAAAAAGGAACAATTACAGCCGAAGATGCAGAACCTTATACATATGAAGAAATAGAGGAATTAAAACAAATGGGTTATAACTTCCATGAATACAATACACAAATGGATTTGTTTGATTTAGTCGATTATCCAATAGATCGTAGGAGTGATTAGATATGTGGCAAATTGTTGCGGCGCTGCTTACCTTTCCGATTGTTTTCTTAATAACGATAATCCCATTCATTATGTTTTTTGCTTTTAAGATTGGTTTAGGAGATGTTTTGTTGTTTTTGTTGTTGCTCTTCAAGTCTAAAAGAGAAAATTAATCCCATTTCTCCCTTTACTGCATTGGGATAATAAAGTATAATTCTTTTATGTAAATTATCCCGTTTATCCCATTTATTAAATTTAAGAGGTGGTTAACATGACACAAGTAATCAATGTTGCAAATTTTAAAGGCGGTGTTGGTAAAACAACAACAACAGTTATGCTGTCTTTGCTTTTAAGCCAAAAAAACAATAAAGTTTTATTGGTTGACTTTGACCCTCAAGGAAACGCAACCGACTTGTTGTATTATAAAACGTTTGAAAAAGCAGCACCTCAAAAAACAATATATCAAGCCATCCAAGATAAAGACTTAACCCCTGCCATCCATGCATTAACGGATAATTTACACATCATCCCGGCTGAAGGCGATTTAAGGAATTTCCCCCGCCTTTTAGCGAGAATGTTTGGACGTGACTATATCAAGTACGGCTTTCTCTTAGACGCTTTACTGATGCCTTTAAAAGATGATTATGACTATATATTTATTGATGTGCCACCTACAATTTCCGATTTTACAGATAATGCAATTGTAGCTTCGGACCATATCGCAATAGTAATGCAAACCCAAGAATTTTCTTTAGGAGCAGCAGAAGATTTCATTCCGTATGTAAATGAGGTCTTGGAGAAATTCGAGACTGATGTTAATTTATTAGCAGCTATTCCGGTCTTGATGAAAAAAGGCGGACGAGTTGATGAACTTATCCTGGAAGAAGCAAAAAAAATGTTCAAAGAAAAGCTGACATCGTCCCCTATCAAGATTAGGGAACGTATCAAGGCTTGGGGGCTGACAGGTATTAGGGATGAAGATATGCACGACAAGGAAGCCTTAGATATGTATAGGGGCTTGGCAGAAGAAATGTCCCAAAGGATGGAAAAATTCGCTATGGAGGAAATCTGAAATGGAGCTAAATAGAAAACCCAAACCAAAAAAACATACAAATCCAGTTTTAGAAGAAACCAAGAAGAACAAAAGCGAACTCCGGCGCAATATCAAGCTGCCGGATGACGTTTTCTTCACAATCAAAGCATTAAATAAAGTGAAGCCATTAAAGCAATATGAACTAATTGACACTTTAGCAAAGCATTACATTGAATCTTTATCAGATACTGAAAGAGAATTTTATGAATATCAACTCGAAGAGATCAAGAAGGAAGAGAGTAAAAAAGACGAAGGGAAATAACAAAAACGTTTTAATGCCCTTTCTCGCGTTTTTCGGCCCTTCGGCTACAAAAGGATTCAAACAGACGAAAAAACGCCCTGAAGGGCGTTATATGCAATCTCACGCTGTAATTTGGTGAATGGTGTTAGGTAGTGTCCGAAAAACTTGTAGGACGAAATGTCGCAGTATGCTAAAATTATGTAAGAAGCAAAAAAAAAACCCGCCACCTGCAAGTTGCTAAAGTTCTCTGTCGCCAAACTTTGAAACTTTAGCAACCATGGATTGGATGGAGGTTTCTTTGTTATACCCATATTATCGTGTTCTTATGCACTTATTTTAACATCGACGGGTACAAATAGCAAAGAGTTTTTCCTCCTAAATCCGGCAAATAGTGGCTGATTTACAGGAGGATTTTTTATGTCTGATTTCACTTTTCAAAAGGCTAAAAAAAACAGGAATGAACACAATTTGCCGATACTTTACTACATTGTTGCCGATGATTGGATTGATAAGCTAGGGAATGATGCTTTTACAGCATGGTTAAAATTTTATTCTTGGTGTGACCGATCACCTGAAAGAATAGACCCTAATAATGACGTTATCCCTTCTAGTTTATCTAAAGTCATGAAACGTTTAGGTGTAGGGAAAAAAAAGTTTTACAACCACATCATTCGTCCCTTATGGAATTATGGACTAATTGATCTTGTGGAATATGAACATAGTGACCAATCTGGAACCAAACCTATTAACATCATTGTTTATGAATATCCACAAAACAAAGTACAAAAAAAATATGAACCTCTTGAACAAGTAAGAGATTATGACAAAGACTATCATACAGATAGCAGAGGATTCGCTAAACAAGGCGGCAGAAATAATAACGCGAACAAACCTTCGGGGGGTTTCCCACAGAAACCGAGGGGGGTTTCCCACAGAAACCCGGGGGGGTTTCCCACAGAAACCGAGGGGGGTTTCCCACAGAAACACAATAATGATTCAAATAATATTAATAATGATTCAAATAATATTAATAATGATTCAAATAATATTTTCTCATCATCATCTCTTAAACCGAAGAAAAATGATGACGATGAGAAAAAAGCTAATCGTATCAAATCATTACAGCAGGCAGTTAAACAAAATGACAAATTAAGAGAGCTAGCCGTATTTTTGTATGAGAACGACATTGAATGGAGATACATTGAAGATATTGTCCTTCTCATACATAATCAGCAACTCCCTTTTACAAGAAGAGCTGCTGTTCAACAGCTTGAATGGATGTTTCAGAAAATGAAAACAGAAACTATATCCAACTTCGTTATTTACTTTGTAAATGGACTTAAAGACAAAAGTGTCAATGATAAAGCAGTGAATAAGTATGAAAATGACTATGATGCTTTTTGGAATGCGAAAATAAACATGGTGAAAAAAGATATTAAAGAGAACGAATCAAAGAAAAAGGAATATAAATCAACCGTGCCGTTTTACGATTGGGTAAGCCCAAATAAAAATCACTCTCGATCAGATACCGCTGATTTTGGAAAGAGCGATGTCCCCTATTAAACGATTAGGATGTGATAAATCATGCTGAATAGAAAAGATTTTGAAACTGAAAATGAATACCGAAGTTATACAAAAACTAGCGATTTTCTGTTGAATTACAACTGGAAAAATAAAAGTGAACAAACCATCATTCATGAAATGGCTTTGCAGCCATATGAACAAGAATTTTTGCAAGAAGCCATGAATTATCTTTCAAAGAAAAATGATTTTTCTGGAATGGCGTTGGATAGATACATCATGGAGAAGATAGACAGAAATGATCAAGATGACTTCAACCCAAATGAAGTCATCTTTGTTGAAAGGGATGAATAATTTTTGTTCCCATATAGACCGGGTGACGTGGTAAGGGTTCACAATTACCCCTTCATATCAAAAGCTGAACAAGAGCGAATGAAAAACGAAGAAAAAACTGTGCAAAATCTTACCGAAGGTAAGCCGAGATATGGGGTTGTTATTAATTCAGGAGGTCGTCATGTAGATACCATTCCTATAATGCAAATTATGTCTCATGGCGGGCAAACACAACGGAGTGATTATCCTTTAAGGGATGATGAAGTTCGGCTTCCAGAAAGCACCTCATATCAAAAAAGAAGTGGTAAAGTTCAATTGTATGGGGTGATTAAAGCAGAAAGGATTGAATCCTTTGAATCCGACGAGATAACTCCCCCATTAACCACGATACCATTACGGACAAAAATTGATTTAATTACACGTTATGAGTCCATTATTAAAATTGATTATTTCAAGAGGAAATTAGATATTGAATCCCCTAATCATTCGCAAGTAATGAGCGACTTTAAAACATCTGTATTAGCTGAAAAACTTGAATTTCTTGTTACTAAAAAAGGCGAAAGAAAATTCGATAAAATGCAGAATAGCACATTAATTTTGAAAGATATTCAGCCCTTAGGAAGAATCGGGAAAAACAACGGGATTAGCGTTTATGCTTTGAAATTAAAAGGTAGAGAAGATGAATTCAGTTACACTATAGGTACGTTTAAAAATGAAAAGCAGATCATTAAAGACTGGTCAAAGCCTATGAAGGCAAAACAATGGATTTCTGAAGATATAAAATTTCATATTTTGAAGAAAGATATTGATAAGCAGCTACGACCAAACCCACTCATTGAATCAGATAAATTTGTCAGCTTCAAAGAATTTTCTCAGACCGTTGAAAAAAATCTAAAACCAACACAAAGAAAAAGTGATTTGGAACTATAATTAAAGGAGGTTTTTTAATGAGTTGCAGGATAACTAAAATTGAGATTCCAGAGAACATTTATGATTGGGGAATTGTGCAAATTAATAATCTGTCAGACACTTATTTTCGATTTCATTTTGTTGACGGCAAGCCAGAATTAGATACAAGTTTCTTTGCGGATAAAGAAGAGAATCCGGATGAAAAGCATAAAAACCTTTTTCCAGAAAGCGATCTTTATAAAGGCATACAGAAAGCATTAAATGATTTGGAGTATCGTATTGTTGGGGAATTGCCAGATGGAACCAAGATCAATTATGAAGATTGTGGTCAAGACCAAGAGCTAAAAGATGCGGCATTTAAAATGGTCGAAGACGCGAAAAAGGCATTGAAAGATTTTAAACTGTCCCTGCCGGATGGAACGAAATTGAAGGTAGAAGGATTTGTTCGAAAATAGCATTCATAACACAGATATTGGCTTTCAAAATTGTTCATGATTAACAAAAAAGAACCTGATCTATTCAGGTTCTTTTTCTTTTGAATTTATCCGGTTTTTTTTCGTTCACGTATGGAGAAAACATTTTAAGAAGCTCTTCTATTTCATCTTCTGTAAGGTCTTCACAATCGAAATATTTTTCGAGCAAAGCTCCCTTTTGAATAAGCCGCCTTGTTCTTTCTTTTCTTTTTTTAGCTGAATCACTTAATTGAGACCGTTTTATTGATAATTCTAAACGATTTTTCTCTTGTTCTAACTTCTTTAGATACTCACTCATTTTGAATCATCCTCCCCTCTTGTATATGGAGGATTTATGCTCTTCCTCGAATCGTTTCAGGAACGTTTAAATCATCAATTTCATTTCCACTTGCTACTTCATTTTCTGCTTCATTGTTATCCGGGTTTTCTTCTTCATAAAGCAACACAAGTTCTGCGATCAATTCCGTAGCTTTTTCTGATTCTTCATGTGGAATGTCAAAAGCCTTTAGAAATGCTTTGCCAACATCTTGCTCGACCTTTTTCTCTTGCTCTTTGATTTCTTGTTCAAGTTTTTGAAGTCTCTCCAATTTCTTTTTAAGCTGATTTGCCGCCACAAAAATCACCTCTGAATTGATTTTCAGGATATTGTTATGTCTTCATTATCGCACAACCATTATATACCTGTAAAGGATAACAAATCTATGTTATAATATTCCCTGTGAGGAACGATCAGGGCGCACTTACACACCATGTAAAATACTTCGTATTTTAATGGTGTCGTGCTTTTGCTCTTGCGAGCAAATAACAAGGGATAAATCCCTTGGAAATGCTACCGCATGTCTTAAAATTTGCTTTGCTCATGTTTATTTGGAAAGGAGGTTTTTTGATGGCTATATATCACTTTTCTTGTGGGAATATTTCAAGAGGTGAAGGACAATCAGCAACAGCAGCGGCAGCATATAGAAGTGGTGAATCTTTATATAGTGAGAGGTATGGAAAAACTAATTATTATGAAAGAGAAGTGAAACCTGATGCTTTTATTTTAAAACCGGAAAATGCGCCTGATTGGGTTTTGGATAGGGAGAGATTATGGAACGAAGTTGAAAAGGTTGAAAAGGCTAAAAATGCACGATTAGCGAAACATTTTGACATTGCTCTTCCGATAGAACTTTCTCACGATCAACAACGGGAATTAGTTATTGATTTTTGTAAAGAGAATTTCTGTGATCTAGGAATGGTTGCTGATGTTGCAATTCATAGGGATGATGAAAACAATCCGCATTTTCATGTTATGACAACAACACGACCATTTAATGATGATGGAACATGGGCTTCCAAGTCAAAAAAAGAATACATCTTAGATAAAGACGGTAATTTCACATACACGAAAAGCGGACATAAGAGAAGTAGAAAAGTTGAACCTGTTGACTGGAATAGCAAAGAACGTTTGATGAGTTGGCGGAAATCATGGGCGGATAAAGCAAATGAGTTTTTATCTAAAAATGGTCATGAGATAAGGATTAGTGAAAAGTCGAATGAAGAACTTGGTATCGACAGGAAACCAACCATTCATGAGGGATATAAAGCAAGGAAAATGGGTGAAAAATCTGAGCGAGTTCAATATAACAAAAACGTGAAAGAATATAATGATAATTTGATCAAAATTTCCGAGTACAAAAAAGAAATAAAGCAAGTTAAAGAAATCGAAAAAATAACAAGAAATTTCTCTCCTAAAGAGAAAAAACAACTTGCAATACTGTCTAAAGAATTAAAGACTTTTGTTAATTTTGATTTTGTGCAGAAGAAGGAAAAACAGCTTGCACATTGGGAAAGATCAGAACTATTTAAAAGTCAATTTGGACTTGAAAACAAAGAAAATTTATCGAAGATTAACAATCAAAAAGAACTCGTTTCAAAAGCTGAATCACTGCTTAAAAAAGAAGCAGATAGGTTCATTAATTCTCATTATAAAGATGCTATTCCTAATGACGTTAAATTGTCTGATTACCAAAAGCAATACATTACTGATCTGTCCGTTAAAAGAAATAAGATATTAGATCAAAATGAACTGAAAGAAGCTATTTTTGATTCTGAAAATAAAGAATTTTATTCCTCTATAAATAAAATAACTAGGGACTCCTTCACTTCATATTCTAACTTCAAAAAGACATTAGAAAGAAATGAAAAAATGTTGGAGAAATTGGTTAGAGAATATGATGTAGACTTCAAAAATCCAAAAACGATTGAGAAGTTAGATGCTGAAGATTTAAATAAGCTGAAGACAGCCACAATAAGGGTTAATAATACAAAGAATGCATTGAAATTCATTGAGGGATATTACGAAAGCAAAATTGAAGAGCTTTATCCTGAACACGCCAAAGAGCTTAATGAAAAAATGCCGATTCACGAGAAGGAAATTGTTATTGCTAGTCATGAGTATTACGGAAGGGTTCTTCAAAAAGATGAGCTTATGAGATTGAAGGATAATCCACCAATCAAATATTCGGACGAAGACAAAAGTTATGCCATTTTAAAATTGAAGGGTTATGGATTAAACCATGAAAACAAAAATAAATTAGGTAAGTCAGAATGCATAGAAGAATTGAAAGGTAAATTCCCTGAGATTTTTGGAGCGTATGCAAAACCAGGGATGGAACAATTATTCTTTAGTGAACTCTCTTCAGTATCTAAAGAATACAAAGAGATCGTTGATAAGTATTTAGCTATAACAAGAAGTGAATATTCTGAATCGACAATCAAAGATGATTTAACTAATGAAGATTATTATGTGATGAGTAATAACAGAAAAACTGCAAACATTGGCGGATTGCTCGCTGGTGGATTTAGCACGATCAACAAGACATTAAATGAATTGGATTATGCAGAAAGAGACAAGATCAATGAAATGAATCGTCTACAGGCGAAAGCTGCGCGTAGAAATCGAAGAAACTCCGGTCTGGAAAGATAAAAATAAAATTTTGAGAAGGGGGCAGATAAAAATGAGGATGAAAATATTAATGGATGAAGATACCGAAAGTGAACTGACGGAAAGATCGAATTTTTTAGGGGTTCCGTTGTCATCAACAATACTCCTTCATTTTCTTTTGTATCCATCATCAAATGTGAAAAGAGAAGATTTTTCAACGTTTTCTCTTGAAGGGAAGAGATCAATACAGATGGATATTAAGGAGTATGTCATTAAAAAGTATGATGAAAAGACACGATACAATAACTCGCTGTATTTGTTGATGTCTATTCATTTGAAAAAAGCTGTTAAAAAAACGAACAACGAATGGAAAAACTGGCGGTCAAAAAAGAAAAGTGAAATGTTTTTTTCGACGTATTCCATTGATCAAAGTGTGCTGGAAAGAATGAAGAATTTAAAAAGAGAAACAGGCCTTACATTTACTGTATTAGTGAACTATGCTGCTCTCCAAACTACTGACGAGCAGATGGGTCTTTTTGATTCAGAAGTGGACAAGAAGTCTCAAGGGTTTCAGTTGGCAACCCCGGAAATAAAAGATCGCCTAGAGGAAGAATGTGAAAGAAAAAACACCAATCCGGGGAATTTGTTGGGAAAAAAGTTAGAAAAAACATTATTTTCTCTTGATTTTTAACAGGGAATTGCTTATTATATAAATAAGGATATTGTTATCATTATTTATATAAAGGAGGTGAGTTCTTGGAACTTGAAAAATTCCTTGGTGTTTCCTTCTTTAAAGACGAAGAGAAAGATTTGGCCTTTAAAGAGAAAGATGAATCGGGACAACCGATTGGAGTTGGGATACCGATAAAGGAAATGAGAAAAAGCATCTTGGAATCTCAAGCAGAGAAAGATGTAACTGTGAGCAACCTCAAGTTTCAACGTTTTCTGAATGACAGAGGGATGTTCAAGGAGAGTAAAGAAGCGAGGAAGCTTGACTTTACAAACATTAAAATTCAAAACAAGAAAATAGCAAATGAAATTTCTTTCGTTGGTGGTGCTTTGCTAGAAGGCTTTTTATCCTTCTATGGCATTGAGATGGATAGAGCGCTAGATAAGTATGAAAATAGACTTCATGTTATTGAGGGCGAAGAAGATGCTTATATAGCGCAAATTAGCAGAACTGGTGATGTAAAGAGGGTATCGCCGGTTATGGAAAAGGAGGCAGCCATTGAGAAATTAAAAGCGTTCGAAAGACAGAATGAGTTGCACAAAGAAAAAGAGAGAGAGCATGCCATTGAAATTGAATTGAGGAAAGAGGAGGAAAGCAAGTGATGAATCTGTTTAATACATTAACCCAAGGATTTATTCTCGGGGCGGCAAATGCTGATAAAGTAACCAACAAAATCAATGATGCGACACTAACGCTTCAAATTGTTTTTTCTGCTGTCGTTGTAGGTGTTGCGATTTGTGTTTCGCTCTTTTTCGGAATTACAAAAATGCCTTCTTTGGGTGATCCACACGAGAGACATCAATTTTTTAAAATTCAAGGGTGGATTATGGGTGCTGTAGCTTTTATGGGCGTTGTCATCTGGCTTGTTCCTTGGGTATACGGTCTCTTTAGATAAGAATACGGAGGTTGGCATATGTCTGAGAAAAAGGGAAAAGAGTTTATTTTTCCCGATAACGTAGAATCAGGATACAACCTGATAAAGGGAGTAACAGTAAAGGGATTCTTTACAGTGTTTCTCCCTTTTCTGTTAGTCGGGATTATTATCGTTTCAATTCCTCCATATAGTATGGTTTTTGTGCTAATAAGGGTATTTGTAGCGTTTATTATCGCAACTGTTGGATTGGCTATAACGGTCGCAAGGCCTGTGAAATCAAGACGAAACATAACTGTGGTGCAATATATGAAACATGTACAGTCTTACAACCGTAGACAAAAATTGTTCTATATCGAGCCCAAGAGAAAAAGGCGGTGGTAATAAATGTTTTTCTCGAAGAGAAAGGCTGATGTGAATTATGCTGACTTTGATTTCCAACCAAAAGAACTTCCGAAAGGGCAAGAATCCTTACAAGAAATGTCTCTGCTTCAAGGTCAGTTTAACGAGTACATCGTGACCAAAACAGGATACTTAGTAACTATTCTGTCTGGCACAGGGGTTAATTTAGACCTGCTGAATGAATATGAACAGACAGATGTTTTTGAAGAATACAATGCCTTTTTAATGTCGAATGTTGCAGAAGCAAGAGGTGAAATCTTTCAGTTTCTTGATATGACAATACCTGTTGATTTCAAGCCGTATATTCTTTCTTGGAAGAAAAGGTATATCGAAATGAAAGAACAAGAGCCAGAAAATGAAGTAGTCCTGCAATTGATTGCCAGCTATATAGATCATTATGAACAAGAAGATGCCAGGCATGAAATGACCACACAAGGACACTTCGTTGTTTTGAAAGAAAAAATTAAAGATAAAAATTATAAATCTCTTCAGTTGGCCGAGAAAAATCTTGACGAAAAAGCTAAAAATGTAAAGAAATCCTTGGAAACACAATTTCAGCATTATGATCTTTTGATAAGAAAATTAAATGCTGCCGAATGCAAAAGGGTTCTGTATTACTTCATGAATTTTAATCAGTCATAAGAAAGGAGAAAATACATGAGTTTGAAAACCTTGTTCAAACCAAAAAACAAAAAGTCTCCGGCTGCTGCTCAGCCGGAGATAGAGAATGATCTATACCAAAAAGAGGATCTGACAAATATAGATCAGTTCTTAGATGGTTCTTCATTAGACGATATTTATCCTTTTTCTTTTGAAGAAAAACCTTCGTATATAGAAAGCGGAACGAATTTCATTAGAGTTTTCACTATAGTAGACTACCCAAAGAAAAAGAAGGGGAACTGGTTAGGTGAATTAAAAAGGAAAAAGGGTAATATTACGATCACTCAATTTTTGGAGTCTGCCGACAGTGAACGTATGGTTAAGCACTACAACGATACTATTAAAAACAAAGAAGCAGAAATGCTGAAAACGCTCGACCCTGTACAGAAAAAGAAAATCCAAAAGGATATAGAAGCTGCCAACTTGCAGTTAGACAAATATTTATCCTCAGAGAGCAGTTTCGTCTTCCAGTATACTTACGTTTTCATGCAAGCACAGTCTCTGGAGGAATTAGAAGACCTTTCAAGCAGCGTCACCAAAACCCTTACGAAATTACAACTAAAGCCATTAACACCGACCAAAGGGATGTATCAAGCATTTTGGAGCGCTCTACCTATCGGGGAAAATCTTTTGAAGGATTATACCTATAAAGAGAGCAACACAGAAGCAGCAGCATCCTTTTTTCCTTTTGATGATGCAGAAATTTGTGATTTAAGCCCTCGGTCTCAAGTGGAGGGAGTCAATAAAGATACGAATAGCTTAGTAGCTGTCGATTATACAGATACCGAAAGAACGCTTAATCAAAACATGGTTGTCATCGGAAAATCCGGTGTCGGTAAATCAACTTTTATGGTTCAGAAAATTTTAAGGAATTTTGCAAAAGGTGTCAGACAGTTCATTATTGACCCTGAAAATGAGTATAGCAAAATTGTTTCATTACTTGGCGGGGAAGTGATGCATCTATCCTCAAATGCGAGTACCAAAATCAACCCGTTAGAAATATTCTCTTCTCAAATTGATGATGACGACATCTTCAAAAAAGATATGGAAATCATCGTAAAAGACAAAATTCAACGTGTCAAAGCGTTTTTCCAAGTCATTAAGCCTGACATATCCCAAGTAGAAAAATCACTCTTAGATAGCGTTTTGCGAAACGTGTACCTCAATTGCGGGATTCTGAAGTATGAAGATATTTCAGAAATAAAACCAGATCAGTATCCGACTCTTACTACCGTATATGAAGAAATCACCAAGCTGAAGAAAAATGACCCTGAAAGATTTGAAATATTAAGAGACTTTTATTACATCCTAGAAAGCTATTGTTTCGGCTCAAATAGTCTCTTCAATGGTCATACAAACATTGATATAAACAAAAAGCTAGTGAGCTTTAACCTGAAGCCTTTACAAAACGAAGTCGAAGTTCAAGCGGCGGCATACTTGAATACGTTTAGTTACCTTTGGGATGAAATCACAAAAAACAGACATGAACTGATTTATCTCTATATCGACGAATTTCATTTTTTGGCCAAGAATCCGGACAGCATGAACTTTTTCTATCAAGCCTATAAACGATTCCGCAAGTATAATGCGGGGGCTATTGCTGGAACTCAGCAAATTGTTGACGTATTAGATGCCGCAGATAACCTTGGAGCTGCCATTATCGAAAATAGTCATACTAAGGTGTTCTTTGGACTTGGAAATAAGGGGGTAGACGATCTTATCAGTAAGCTTAAAATGAATTTCTCAGACAAGGAAAGAAAGCTGTTAGGCGGAGATAAACAAGGGGAAGCTTTATTCATCTATGGTTCAAACCGTGCTTTTATGAAAGTCGAGTTGACACAAGAGGAATTAAGACTTTGGAATCCAAAGCGATATGAGAAAGAATATGAGCAAAGCGCTGATGTTGTCCCTGATTATGAAGAGCGCATAAGAATGACTCCTACAGAAATAGAAGAAGCGAAAAGCTTTCAATATGAAAGGAGGGGCGCATAATGAAAATCGCCACTTTTGAATTTGGCTCAGTCAAAATCGAAAAAGATTTAATCACTATTCAAATTCCTAAAAATCAGTTTCGATATGACAACTTGAAAGAATTAGAAGATGTGAAAAATGAAAAAGTTGATTTCCTGCCATTGAAAAACATAAAAGAAGATGCGGACAGAGTAACTTTACAATACGAGAAGCCAAATACTGTTGAATCTCTGCTCAAGGTGAGAAAAGAAAGTTTGGTCGTAAGGCTTTCGATTGCAAAAACGATCTTAGAAAAAGCGCCACTTGATGACCCGGAATTTTCGGTGAGTATTCATCCAGCAACCGTCTTTTATCGACCAATGACAACTGTAAAATTCACATATCAAGCAAACAATTTGATGCCCCAAGAAAAAAACTTCAGCAACTTTGAACGATATAAAGCCCTTGCGCTTTCTATTGTGTCCGGATTTTCATATGAGGTTTGCCTAAACGATAAACAAAGAGTATTAAAAAGCAAAAATCCTCTGCTGCTATCAATAGCAGAAACTCATTCAAAGGAGAAATTATTAAGCGATCTGGAAGAGCATCTTGATTATATGCAGTATTCGTTTATTGAAAATGTTAAACAAACCAAACGGAAAAGTCGTATAAAAAACATTATTTTCGCTGCCGTGGGGATTGCAGCACTGTTAGTAGCTGTAGGACTCACAAAATCTGCTGCAAACAAACAATATGCTTCAGCAGTAGCTTCTTACGAAGAAAAAATCGAGCAAAAAGGCGCGGAAGTTAAACTTCAACAATACCTGTCAGATGGTGACTACGACAAAGCAGCAAAGACAATGAAGGAAGCAGGAAAAAGCGAAAAAGACATTTCAGATATGTATTTGGGCGCAGGGTTGTTCCAGAAAGCACTAGATGTGTATCCAAGGAATTTAGAAAAAGTTATTGAAACTCTTTACAAAGATGGGAAGCAAGAAAAAATCCTTGATCTCAAGATGAAAGATAATGACTACCTCGAATTAGAAAAAAACATCGTTTCTTATGACTCAAATGCTCTGAAAGGCGAAATCTCCTTTCTGGAAGATGGTGCAGATGAAAAACAAGCTGTCAGAATGGCAAAAGCATTCCTTGATCATGGGGATATAAACAGCGCTCAAATGGTTCAAGACAAATTCAATAATAAAGAATTGCAAGCAGCAATTGACCTGAAAAAGAAAAACGATCAGTTGCAAAAAGAGAAAGATAATCTGAAGAAAATACAAAAAGACAAAGATAAAGAGAAGGACAAGAAGAAGAAAAAAGACTTAGAAAAACAAGAGAAAAAGGTAAAAGATACAATTGCCTCCCTAGAAAAAGAGATTGATGATTTAAAGAAAAGTAGCGAATCGAAATAGAGGGTGTTGAGATGATACGTCTAAAGATGAAAGGTATCAAGATGGTAGTATATCTGATTTTAGGGCTGTTTCTCATCCTTTTCATGGGTTTGTTTTATAAAGCCCAGGAAGAACAAAAGAACCAAGATGAAGGTGGCGGGGCGGCATGTTCCGTAACAGGAAAAATAAACGAAGCTGCATGGAACAAAACATTCGAAAGTGCAGGTGTTTTTAACGGCCACCAAGATTTCTTTGTGGAAGTCGCTGAAAAAGAAGGGATTGACCCCGTTTTGTTTGCTGCAATTGCGCTACATGAAACCGGATATGGAACGTCTAGGGCGGTTATTGAAAAAAATAATCCCGGCGGGCTTATGGGGAATGGGGGGCTTATGTTGTTCGTCTCATTAGAGGAAGGAATCGAAGCTATGGGAAGAACCCTTCACAACCGGATAATCAAGGATGGCAAGACAACAATAAAAGCTCTTGGAGCTGTATATGCACCTGTCGGTGCTGCTAATGACCCCACTAACCTAAATGCAAACTGGGTTCCAACAACAGAAGCCATAGTGAAAAAGCTTGGTGGGTTAACAATGAACTGTGAAGCAAATGGATTTTCAAAAGACGGCGGGGACTTTTCAGGAGACACTAAAGGCGCATTAAATTACTTTAAAACAGTTTTAAGTGAAATGAAAAAATTTGACGGGACACCTTATGTTTTTGGTGGAGCTAATCCAGGCACGGGTTTTGATTGTTCAGGTCTTATGCAATGGGCTTTCAAAAAAGCTGGCATAAATTTGCCCCGGACAGCAAATGAGCAATATAACTTTTCTGAAAAAATCCCTCCTGATAAGGTGAAACCCGGTGATTTAGTATTTTTCAAAGGCACATATAACGCAGGAGTTCCGATAACGCATGTGGGGATTTATACAGGTGACGGAAAAATGTACAACTCCAACGGCAGCGGTGTTGGGTATTCGTCAATTACAGAAGGATATTGGAAGCAACATCTTGCGGGCTTTGGACGAGTAAGGTAATTACGGAGGTGCTGAAAGCTTGAAACGAATCGTTATGATAGCCGTAGGAGCAGTAGTCATTCTCATACTGCTGCTTCTCTATATCGGTCAAATATCAGTCGCAAACAAATCGGAAAAAGAGAAAGAAGCTTTGCAAGCCAAATATGAAAGACTGGTCAAAGAAAAACAAGAAAATGGGCTGACACAGGATGAGACAAAAACCTTTTCATTTATCGAAGGTGTATTAACTACCCTTTATGAATACGACAACGACAACTATGTTGACCGTTTCAAGAAACTGAAAGGGAAAGTCAGCGAGGACATCCTAACAAAAATAAGCGGTAGCTCAAGTCCGCAAGCGCCTAAAATCCCAATAGAAAGCAGTGTTGAGGACATAAAAGTATATCGGGATATTAGCCGGAAAACGGGCATCGGTGCATTAGTTCAAATCAAAACAAAGTATACAGTCGATGGGCGTGAAACTGAACCAAAAACATACTTTTATAGAGTGGTCGTCAGGAAGAATGAAGGCAACCTTTTAATGACTGAATTCGAATCATTAGGTGAACTTTCTCCTGTTAATGAAACTTAAAACGGTTAGAAAGGAAAATAAAACAATATGAAAAAATCAACACCATTTTATATATTCATCATCATCTTTTGGGCTTTTTTAGAGCTTTTGGTCATTGAAATTTCAAGTCTAATAATGTTCTTAGCTGATCACAAGAAAAAAGGGGATTTAAGCATTGACTTGGTAAAGGAGAAAGCGATTGATACCCTTCAGCATCCAATATCAGCAATGAGCCGACTCATTGCTGAAAATAACCCTATATTTTATGTCGGCTCGGCAGCGGTGATCATTTATATACTTATTGTTCTTTTCAAAACACCAAAGGAGAAGCAGGATTGGGAAGCAGAAACCAAAAATCAAACCCACGGGTCAGCGAGATATGCTACCGACAGCGAAATTTTGATTCCCGGAAGAATAGAGAAAGTATCAAAAAAACAGATGCTCAAGCAATTTAAAAAATCCTTAAAGAAAGGAAATGATTAGATGGTATCTTCGAATGGTATTGTGCTTGGTGTGAAAAACGGGTCCTACATGGTTCAAGGTACAAACAGTAAGCTTCGAAACAGAAATCATGCTGTTATTGGAGGATCCGGAAGTGCAAAAACTCAGTCGTACGTTATACCTAGTATTCTGAATGAAAGGGAATGCTCAATTTGCGCTACTGACCCAAAAGGTGAGGTATATGAGAAAACAGCAGGAATCAAAGAAAAACAAGGCTATGAAGTACATGTAATCAACTTTATGAACATGGAAAAATCTGATCGTTGGAATGCATTTGATTATGTAAGAAAAGACATACAGGCTTCAACTGTTGCAAACGCATATGTAGCAGCTAAAAATAACCCGGACAAAAAAGACGTATGGTATCTTGCACAAAGGAGTTTGCTTAAATCACTCATTCTTTATGCAAAATATGAATTCCCTCCGGAAAAACGGAATATGGAAGGGATTCTTGACTTCTTGCAGGAGTACGAAGCCTACGCTATGGAGGATGAAGATATAAGCGAATTAGATCAGCAATTCCTTAGCCTTGAACCACGACATCCGGCAAGAAGATCATATCAACTTGGCTTTATGAAGTCTGAGGATCGAGTCAGAGCATCTATTCTGATCTCTCTCATGTCTACAATTGATGATTACATTGACGAAGAAGTATCAGAGTTTACGAGTTTTTCAGATTTTGATTTAGGGGATCTAGGAAGACGGAAAATCGCTCTTTATGTGATCATTCCTGTTATGGATGATACTTGGGAAGGTTTAATAAATCTCTTTTTCGTTCAAATGTTTGATGAATTATATAGAGTTGGCGCACAACATGGCGCTAAATTACCTCAACCCGTAAATTTCGTTTTGGACGAATTCCCTAACCTCGGGAAATTCACATTCTATGAAAAATTCCTAGCGACCTGCCGCGGATACGGAATTTCAGTCGCAACTATTCTTCAACACTTAACTCAATTACAAACCATTTACGGTAGGGAAAGAGCCGAAAGTATTATCGGAAATCATGCGGTGAGAATTTACTTAGGGGGGACCAACAAAACAACAGCACAATATTTTAGTGATGAAATGGATAAAGCGACAGTAAAAGTTAAAACTGGATCGGAAACAAAATCTAAAGGAAAAAATGAAAGCAGCTCGTCTTCAGATAGTTTTAATTATACAGGAAGAAACTTAAAAACGGCAGGTGAACTTCTCACCATGCCGGATGATGAATGCATTATATTAATCGGGGGGCTTCAACCAATTATCGCGAAGAAAGCTTTCCAATATAAACTGTTTCCAGGAGCAACTGAGATGTTCCCTAAATCCCAGATGGATTATGTAAGGAAAACTTCTGCTGAAGCCTTGCGACAGTTTGAAATCAAAGAAAAAGAGTATCAAGAATATATCGAGAAGAAGTACCCTCATCGAAAAGAGAAGGCGGCCAAATTAGAAAAAGAAAGACAAGAAGAAAAGAAACAAAAAGAGGAAGACTTAACAGCAGCAGCAACCGCATTTTTCTTCAGTGATGATGATGAGAATACCGAAACAGAATCAATCAAACAAGAAGAAAAACAGGAAGTTGAAAAGGAAATGGAATTTGCGTTTGTTGAAGAATCAGAAGAAGCCAGCGGTTCTAATAGCGACTTCTTTTTTGAAGAGGAAGATGAAAAAGAACAAAAAGAAGAAATTGACGATGAAAGTGGTTTCTTCTTTCAGGAGGAAGATGATGACAATGAAAAAGTTTAAAATCATGTTGTTTTCAATTTTGTTGGTTGTCATGGCATCATGCAGCGGTAACTTTGATAAAGAAAAAGCGTTGAAAGAAAGTGAAGTACAGTTGAATGAGTTTTTCCAAATTTACGGTCAAGACGAAGAAGTCTTTTCATTCAATGAGAAAAATTTGAATGACAAAACAAGCGATTTTATAAACGGGAAGCCAAGCAAATATTTCACTAAGTCATTTTTACAAGATGTCAAAAATGCTGCCAAGAACAGCGAATTTGGGAATCCGTTCAAAGATAAAAACTTGTTCTTCTTAGTTCAAAAAACGTCAGGAACAATAAAAGAAAGCAAATACTCAGCCACCTTTAATCAATACGTGATTAAAGATCGGTCAAATGCTGAAGTAGACGAAGAAAAAGAAACGGTCACATTTCCCTGCCAAAGCAAAGATAAAATGCACTTGCTCGCTATTGAAATGAAAAAAGAGAACGGGGAATGGAAAATTAACAAAGTCAACAAACCTTAAAGAAATTTAACATTTTTATCCCGTTTATCCCTTTACTCAAATGGGATAAAAATGTATAATAGAAGTGTAGTGTTTATCCCATTTATCCCGAAGGAAGGTGAAAGCGTGTTTGATTTTGGTGAAAAAATCAGGGATTTCTTTATTGATGTAATAAACGATGTGTTAGAAAGAACATTCAAATTAATTGCAAATGTTCTTTTTAACGCAGACGGGTTAACTGGTTTTTTCAAAGATTTGTACAATATTTTCCTAGCTTGCGGGGCAATGCTCCTTATATGTATCTTGCTTTTTAAGGTGATTCAAGGATTATTGGCAGCAGCAGCTAATGGCGAAGCTCCACAGGCTTTGATTGGGAACCTCATTGTAAACACATTTAAAGCGTCAGCTATGATCATGATAATGCCATTTATTCTATGGCTCATAGTCGGGCAAATGGTTTATCCCCTTGGAGAGTTCATGTTTGCGCGTATTGGAAACTATACAGCTGATGGAGTAGCCAAGGTACTCAAAAGTGGTAATCTCGGAGAAGTAATCGGCAATGAGTTTATGTTTATCATCCTTTTTGCTTTTGTCTGCATCGCTGTTGTAGCGTTCTTCATCAAAATGTGTATTTATCACGCTGACCTGTTGTTGCTTCAATTGCTCTCAGTATTAGCGGCTATATCCATTGTTGCTGATGATAACAATTACGCCGGAATTTGGTGGAGGGAGGTACTTTCACAGGTTCTTACTATTATTGTCCAGACTGCTTGTATGGCTGGACTGACCGAAATTTTAGGGAACGAAATGACATGGTATAAATTCATGCTTCTCATTGGATTGTGTGTAATCCTTGTGCGTGGTCCGTCTGTTTTACGCAATATGTGGTATGCGACTGGTTCAGGACGCACCTTGATGAATCAACCAGGAAAAATGGCACAAAGGATAGCGATGTTAAGACGGGTTTTCGCATGATGTTTTTCATCATCATCTTTGTAAGTATTTGCATTTTGATTTCGTGTTATAGGCATCAAAAGTTAATCAAGCAATTTAAAAATGTATGGAGTGGATTTCTTGTGAAGACTTGGAATCCACTTCTGCAAGATTTCAAGACCCTATTAAACAAAATCAAAAGAAAGAAGTGAATAGAATGTCAACAGTAATCTTAGCGGAAAAACCGGATCAAGCAAGGGACTACGCAGCAGCATTCAAAAAAAGCACCAAAAAGAACGGATATATTGAGGTGGAAGACTCACAATTCTTTACCGGGAAAGCTTTTATAACTTGGGGTATCGGCCATTTGGTTGAATTGGCCGAACCTAAAGCCTATAAAGAAGAATGGGCTAAATGGAATCTGAAAGACCTTCCGATTTTTCCGGAAAAGTTTAAATTTCAGGTGGCTGAAGATAAGAAAAAACAGTTCAATATCGTAAAAAAACTTCTCAAAGAATCTAGCGAAATCATAATCGCAACTGACCCTGATCGTGAAGGTGAAAACATAGCAAGAAGTATTATAAATTTAGCAGGAGCAAGCAATAAACCTACAAAAAGATTGTGGGCAAATTCACTTCTTCCTGAGCAATTAAGAAAAGCATTTGCTGATCTGAAAGACGGGAAAGATTATGTCAATATGTATGTTGAAGCGCAAACAAGGCAAATATCCGACTGGCTCGTGGGAATGAATTTATCAAGGTTGTACACCCTTCTTTTGCAGGGACAGGGTGTACATGAATCCTTTAGTGTAGGGCGAGTCCAAACACCGACCCTATATTTAATATATCAAAGAAAACAAGAGATTGAGAACTTTGTTTCAAAGCCTTTCTTTGAACTGTTTGCTAATTTAGAAACAGAGGATGGAACATTAACATTAAAACACAAAAACCGTTTAGATACGCCGCAGCAAGTTAAAGAGTTATTAGCCAAACACCGGATTTCAGAGGAAAATCAAGCAACGATTTCAGAAGTGAAAAAAGAGGAGAAGCATACTGGAGCACCTAAACTTTTTAGCTTATCCAAATTGCAGAGTAAAGCAAATAAGCAATGGAAGTATAGTCCACAGCAAGTATTAGAAACCGTTCAGTCCCTTTACGATAAAAAGATATTATCTTATCCAAGAACGGATACGCAATATATAGGAGAAGGGGAATTTGAGTATCTAAAAGCAAATCTTGCTCATTACCAAAAAACTGTCGGGTGTAATTTTGAAGTGGCTTATAATGAGCCGAGAAAAAAATATGTTGACGGCAGCAAGGTTCAGGAACACTACGCAATCATACCAACGCAGAAGATTCCAACGGAATCTGAAATAAACGAACTTTCCGAAATGCAGAAGACAATATATTTTGAGGTCGTTCGGAATACAATTGCGATGTTTGCTCCTGATTACGAATACGAAGAAACACAGATTACAGCAAGCATAAACGACCTTTTATTTCATGCTTCAGGAAAGGTTGAACGAAAAAAAGGATGGAAAGAACTATTTTCTAGTGACGCTCAAGATGATGATAAAGAGGAACAAGGCAAGCTGCCCCCAGTAAACAAAGGGGAATCCTACAAAGCTAAAATGAATGTAAAACAAGGGAAAACAAAGCCCCCTAAACCATATACCGAAGGTCAACTTATAAACATGATGATCACAGCAGGAAAGGCCGTAGATGATGATGATGATAAAGAAATCTTAAAAGAGACTGAAGGAATCGGAACGGAAGCGACAAGAGCTTCAATAATTGAAACATTGAAAACTCAAAATTATATATCTATAAACAAAAATATTGTAGAGGTTACAACTAAAGGGGAAATTCTTTGCAAAGCTGTTGAAAGCACCCTTCTTGCCAGTCCTTCAATGACTGCAAACTGGGAAAAGCATCTTAAAAAATTAGGCAGCGGGGAAGGTACACAGTCCAATTTTTTGAGGAATATTCAAAGATTAATAGACAAACTACTTAATGATGCCCCTGTAAAGATTCAAGGTGGAGAGCTTCTTTCTTTTATTGATGAAGTTAAAGATCAATTCAAAGAGAAAAAGAAGCCTAAAAGCAAAAAGAAATTCAAAACAAGAAAAAAGGTTTCTCCTAAATAATTCGAGACTGTTCATTTGCCCTGGTATTAATCGGGGCAAATAATTTATTTTATCCCATTTATCCCTTTACTCAAATGGGATAAAATAGTATAATATAGGTGTAGGCATTATCCAATAATCTCAAAGGGAGTGGTCTTGTTGTCTAATCCGAAAGTTCTTAGAGAAGCTATTGAGCAGCATGGCGAAAGTTTAGTGAATATCATTGAAGAGCAATTGAACCCCAATCAAAACACTCAACCCTTATTAAGCCAACGGCAAGTCGAATTGATGTTAGAAAACCATTTTAAGCGAGTTGAAAATTTAATCCAGTACTATCAGGATACACAGAGAAATCAGCCCACTCATAAGTCTCTCCCTGATCTATATCAGGAAATTCAGGAAAGGCTGAGAAAATTAGCCCAAGCTTTCGCGGACAGTATCAAAAACAAGATATTAGAGAATAAACAAAACATCTTACAGGCTAAAGATAATGTAAAAGACAAAGTCAACGATAGCATAAATGAAGTGAAAAATAAGGCAATCAATAAGATAAATTCTTCAATTTTAGCTGTTAATGACCGAGTAAAAGACTTTTCATCTTCAATCGAAGAAAAATTCAACACCCCTGAAAAAAAACCTGTGCAACAACAATCTAATGACTTGGCAAAGGAAATGGGGGAGCTGAAAAAGGCGGTTAATGATTTAAGCAGCCAAAATAAATTGTTGGAATCACGAAATCAAGAACTACAAGAGAAAGTGAAAACGGTTGAGAAGTTTTTGACTTCTGACAAAGAAATTTTCAAGCAATTTGATGATTTTTTGAGAAATGAAAATCAAAAAGAACACCAACAAGAAAAAACAATGGCTGTCTCTAAAAAACGTGAGCAGGAAATGAGTTTATAATTGAGAATAGAGCCGGAAATATCCGGCCCTATTCCTCTAATTAGCTATGTAAAGGATGGTGGAGACAATTAAAGAAGCTTTATTTAAAAATGAAGTGAAAGCTGCAATCTCCGTCTTTCAGAGACAGTTTTTTTCATATATCTTTCCGATTAAATATAGCCGACTATTGATTGCGTCTTTGTTTGTGGCAACTTGGGTTTATTTAAATACAAATTTTCCTTGGCCAAGCGAACACATTAATAGATTTTTATTTGAGGTAACTAAGGATCGACTGCTTTATGACCTTATAAAATGCTTGTTTTTCACAGTCCCCATTGTTATTTCCTTTTTCTTGATTTTTAAAAATTCTGCGGGTTTTCTATTTTCAAAAATGGAAAAAGGATATCTTATACGATTTGTAGCTTTTTTTGTTTATCTTGAGTTCGTTCTATCTTTTGGAGTTGCGTTAATTTGCCGAGCAATGGGTATAGAATTTAATGCGCATGTTGGTATACGTAATGTGGAATTATCTACTTATTTTGAGTTGGTAGTAGGGCTTATCGCTGAACAATTATTCTTTTTTTTGATTTTGTTTTTCGCTTTGGCGACACTTTATAAAATCAACCAAAAAATTAGCACTCTAAATTTGTTACTGTCTATGGCTTTTGCTGCTCTTGTATTTGGACTTGCTCATCTTAGTGCTTACGATAACAACGTTCTTCAATGTCTTTTGATCATTGGTATTCCATTTACAGTCATTCAAACAACGATTTTTTTGATTACAAAGAACATGCTTGCGGGTTATTTAGTTCATTTGCTTTTTGATTTAATGATTTTTTCAATAGTCAATTTTTAAGACTTTGAAATTTTAACCGTCGCTCTTTCCTCTTCGTTCGTGAATAAATGACGATCGAAAAGTTGGCCATCTTTTTTATTCGTGTTTTGATGAATTTACCTGGATCCAGGGGAGCTGCTTTGTTCGGATTTTCTTATCAATCATTTAATTAAAATTATGGAGGGTAACTGATGATCTACAAAATAACAGATCGACACTATATTAATCCTGATGAGCACGATCTTTTTGTTCAAACCGACATACATCTAATGGATTTGATCGAACTTCTTGGATGCCTTCAACTGAAATTTGAAGAATTAGTCAGCGAAACAGATTGTATGCATCCCGAACATATAATGTCTATTCTTGAGCAGTTCTATGATATTGAAAACGTGACAGAGCAATATAAGAAGTATGCGCCTCATACAAAAGCCTCATGGGATGATGATGAACATGAAGAATGCTCGATGAATTGGTCGAAATATAAGTTTTTTTCCGTTGATCATCCCGATAATCAGTTCATCATTGTTTCAATAGACTTGTTTGCATCAAGGGAAAGCTGCCTGCGAGATCATAAGAAATTAATGAAAAGACACTTACCCAAATCAAAAGAGTTTATTTCAACGATTGTGAATCATCCGAAAATCACAAAATTATGATATAGCAAGGATCTGAAGCTCATGACTAAAAACGAAACGGTAAGAACCGAAAGCATTAAATGCAAAAGTTGCGATTGTGATTTTCTAGCGCTTACCAACACAAAATACTTTAAATTAAAGATTTGTTATAGATGTTTTTCAAATGGATTAGCAGAATTATATTTAGCTGAAGAAGAATAAACTCTTTAAGGAGTGAAAACAGTGCGGAAAATACTGCATAACATAAGAGATAATACTCTGAAGTATTGGGTGTACAGCATTATTGCTTCATTTTTCATCGCGTTGATTGGAGTTTTCCTCAGATCAAGTTTAATGCTTGAAATTGGATATTTACTTGCTCCATTGAGTTTCATTTTCATGGTAGCAATCCATATTTATTTATGTATCGACTCAGGAATTCGTTATCTTAAAAAGTGGATAATAAAAGAAGCTTAATTGGAAGCCCCCCATTCTTTGATGGAGGGCTTGTGTTTTTCAATAAGTTCCTATAAAGTAAAAATTAGCGATAGATTCGGCTTTGTAGGGGCGTTCGGCTCACCTCCAGAAAGAGGGGAGGTGAGAATATGGCTGTAGAAAGCGCACTTGGATTGATGCTTCAATTTGGAATCCTGATTGTTGGGATTTTGACGCTTGCCCATAGTTTCTCGAACAAAAAAAAGTAAGAACGCCCCGACTACCAATCTTGACGTTCTTACTTTAAATTAAACTTTGGAAAAAGCCGACTCCCTTACAGGAGCTATTCTATTGCTGATCGGAGATGTTAGCAGCATCTTCGATCTTTTTCTTTATTATAGCCTTTTTTGTATACATTATACTCATTCACATACATTGTATTCATTTACACCTTGATTGTATCAACAAAATCACAGCATGTCCAGAGTACCGTCTCTCGTGTGAGACGGTACTCTATTTTTACCGACCCGTTGCCGATGTGTCCACAGCCTGAATGCAGCTCACGCAGCTTTTGCCGAGCACAAAACAATATATGATAAATCAACCAATAAAAAAGCGCAATAAACTGATGAAGGCGAAAACAAGAGGAATATGAAGAAAAACAGAGATCGCCCTTTTATTTCTAAAGGGCGATTTTTCGATTATTTCCCAAAAGCAAAATCGCTTCTCACGGCCAAATATGCTCGATTTTGAGGATTGGCTGAAAAAACAACTTCTCATAGTAGTTATTATGTAAACTAGAGCTTGTCAAGAGACAAAAATTTTTATGTGAGAAGTTCAACTACTGATGATTTCGAAAAAACAAAAAATGCACCAAATAGGAGTGCATTTTTTGCAACCATAAATTTAAGTTTACATGTCAGGCAGAAACTCCACCTTCAGCAACGTTGATGGATACTCCGCCTTCACCAGCTATGTGACCAGGCTTGCTTGAAAGGGTTGTATCTTTCCCTGAAGCAGGAGCAACCAGCAATAAAGCTGAAACAGTTATCAAACTGAACAAAATGGTTTTTTTCATAGTAACTCCTCCGATACTTTGATGATTTTGTTTTTGGCAAAATGACCGTGTTTAAAATAATATGCGGCTTTTTCAAAGTCAGCCTTACTCTCATAGTATTCAGCAATTTCCATTAAGAGATCGGCTGTTTCCGTCCAAAGCTCCATTTCTTCGAGGATGTCGATATTTTTCCTCACCTCTTGGTCATTTTGCTCCGTATACAAAGCGTATACGAGTTTTAATTTCGCTAGATACTCCTGTTCTCCTTCATCTTCGGCCTTTTTCAGAGCCTTTTCATACCATGACCGGGCAACGTCGGAAGCCCCCAATTGAAACAGAATTTTGCTCAACATATACATTGACCGGACGGCGACAAACGACTTTAAATGTTCAGGAATGCTTAATGCTTGTTTGAAGCAATTTGAAGATTCGATGAACATTTTTTGTCGTTCAAAACAAACACCAAGGTTAAAAAGTGCAAAACTTTCGGTGAGTGGCAAGCCATTTTCTTTCGCAAGGCGTTGTACATTTTCAAAGTGTTTCTGGGCTTCCTCATAAAGCAGCAGATCGAGCTTATTGTTACCTAACATTAATTCACAGTTGATCGCTTTTTCTTTATAGGTTTCATGCGCTTTAAATGTGTCGTGTGCGATTTTAGCGTGGGTCATCGAGAAAACATTTTGCCTTATTTTGTAGTACGCCTTACACAGATAGTAATGAAATTCAGCTTTTTCAATCTCATCAGGTATCTTTTTCAAGCGTTCTTCAGCGATTTTGTAAAACATAATGGCTTTGCTGTAGCGTTTTTGATGGAATTCATACATGCCGGAGAAGAAATAAAAGTAATAATGAATCATGTC
The DNA here is from genome assembly GCF_000332645.1 of Bacillus inaquosorum KCTC 13429. Classification (GTDB taxonomy): domain Bacteria; phylum Bacillota; class Bacilli; order Bacillales; family Bacillaceae; genus Bacillus; species Bacillus inaquosorum. The sequence continues at coordinate 352 of NZ_AMXN01000014.1, read as the reverse complement.
ATCGGTGCTGCCTTCTAAAGCTTTAGCTTTAACCTCGTCCAGCAATTCTCCGGATTCGTTGTAGTTCTCCGTCATCAGCTTATAGCGCGAATCAATCAGGTTGAAGTATAGTAACACAGTTTGATTCTCTGCCATGTTCGGCAGCTTGTTTTCGATCTCTTCCCTCATGGCGGCAGCTTGGGAAAAGTCATGCTGTTTGATGACTTTATACCAGTCGTTTATGGCCTGTCCGACTTCTTCAAATGCTATTGTAGTCAAACCCTTCCATCCTCCCTCGAAATTTGTATTTATTTGTATTATCGCAATATCTGGAATTTATTAAAAGAGATTGGAAAGAAAATTCCCAAAAATC
>NZ_AMXN01000013.1 GCF_000332645.1 Bacillus inaquosorum KCTC 13429 | reverse complement strand
GCATGTTAGGCACGCCGCATCCTGCGTCGTCAGCCTGGGTCACCTGCATCGTGCATGAAGTAGTTTGACTGACTACGCACATTGCTGTGCGATTTATTTAGAATGAATTAACAGGTACGTTTTGTCTTGTTTAGTTTTCAAAGATCATTCTGTTACTCACTTCTCAATGAAGCAGCTTTACTAATATAACATTTGGCTTCTTTTTTGTCAACAACTTTTTTCAAATTGTTTTGAAGCTTCTTGTTTTGTCTGCTGTTCATCAGCGACGTTTAATAATATAACACCTGTATTCATTTATAGCAATAGTTTTTTTAAAAAAATCTATAAAACAAATAAACTATAATCTTTGTCATGGTATCTGTCGCGTATTTATCATATAACTATTTTAAAAGAACATCTATTCAGTAATGCAATCTTGTTGTTTTTTTCTTTTTCTTGTATAGTAGAAACGAACTAAATACTGATGACCACAAGGGGAGCATTAAAGCTGAGAGTGAGCGGTTACGTTCTGACCCTTTGAACCTGTTAGTTAACGCTGGCGTAGGGATGTGGCAAAGTCAAATGAATTGCAGATTGTAAAGCAGTGCGTGGAACTTTTCTCATCCTTCCGCGTGCTGCTTTTTTGTTGTCCTTTTGGTTTGTCTATTGATGGAAGGGGATTTTATGAATCAATCTAAGCAACTGGTTCGCCTTATTGAAATTGCAATTATGACTGCGGCTGCTGTTATTTTAGACATCGTCTCAGGAATGTTTCTCCGTATGCCTCAAGGAGGCTCGGTCTCCATCATGATGATTCCGATCTTTTTGATTTCGTTTCGGTGGGGTGTCAAAGCAGGCCTTACTACCGGTCTGCTGACAGGCCTTGTTCAAATAGCGATCGGAAACTTATTCGCACAACATCCTGTTCAGCTATTGCTAGATTACCTTATCGCGTTTGCAGCTATCGGATTAAGCGGATTTTTCGCTTCTTCTGTCCGTAAAGCCTCTGTATCAAAAACAAAAGGGAAACTGCTTGTTTCAGTAGTCAGCGCAGTTTTTATCGGCAGTTTCCTGCGCTATGCCGCACATGTCATTTCAGGGGCTGTGTTTTTCGGCAGCTTCGCTCCAAAAGGAACGCCTGTATGGATTTATTCTTTAACTTATAATGCTACCTATATGGTTCCTTCATTCATCATCTGTGCAATTGTCCTTTGTTTATTATTTATGACAGCACCGCGTTTGCTCAAAACTGACAGAGCTTAACGAGAAACCCCCAGCGCAATCCGCTGGGGGTTGTTTTTTGCTATCTATTAAGGACTGTTTTCAAAGCAGGAAGATCCGGCCAGCCAAACCCTATTTCTTTCAGCCTTTCTCCTGCAATTTCAAAGCTGTCCTCCGCTTCTCTTTCAGGGGAATAGGACTGATAAAATGTAATTGAGGGGTTCTTCTCCATCACCCAAACAAACATGCTCGAAAAGCCATGATGAAGCAAAAACTCTGCTCCTTTTGCTAAGAGCGCTCTCCCTGCCCCTTGCCGCTGATGTTCTTCTAAAAGGTAAATAGCGTATAGCTCGCCGTCATAGCCTTTTTGTTCAGAGCGGATAGGTCCAAATGAAGCAAAGCCGAATATCGAACCTTTTTCATCCTGAGCGACAAATACACCCTTTAACGAGCGGCTTTTCCATTTATCTTCAAATTCCTTATAATTCAGACTGTTTAAATAATCAGCCGGGACAATTCCGCGATATGTTGTCCCCCAGCTGTCCACATGCACCTTTGCAATGTCCTTTATATCTTCTACCTTTGCTTCTCGTAAGATTACCATCTGCCGCTATCCTTTCCGCAGTCATTATTCTGGTTTTTGGACCGTTTTTGCTTCTTTTATTTCATTTGTTAATTCGTTAATGCTTTGTTTTACGTTTCCTTTTCCTGAAAAGTTCTCAATCATTTCTTTTACGTCAATTCCCGACGATGCTTTCAAGCTTTCTTGCAGGCTTGACATTAAGTTTGTCGCATAGCTGGTTACTTTGTTGGCGCCGCTTGATTCACCGCTTCCACCTGTATCAACAACGGTGATTTTATCAATATTTGAAAGAGGTGCCGCTGCTTGTTTCGCGTATTCCGGAAGCATTTTTACGATCATGTCGAAGATCGCAGCCTGCCCGTACTGCTCGAAGGCAGCCGCAATTTTCTCTTTTGCTTCCGCTTCTGCCAGACCTTTTAGGCGGATAACCTCAGCTTCTGTTTCCCCTTTCGCTTTTTCAGCTTCTGCTTTTGCAAGCCCGTCAATTCTGACTTTTTCCGCCTCAGCCTTCGCCATTGCTTCTATACTGTACTTCTTGGCATCGGCTTCCGCGAGCTGTTTGGCTTTCTCGGCTGCTGCGGACTGCTCGACTGAATAACGGTCTGCATCGGCTTTTTTCTTTACCTCTGAGTCGTATTGGCGTTCACGGCGAAGAATTTCTTTTTCTTCCAGTTCTATTTGTTTTTGGCGTTCGATAATTTTAACCTGCATTTCCTGCTCTGTGACTTGCTGGCGCGCCCTGGCAGTCTCTAAATCATATGCCTGGTCGGCATTCGCTTTTGCCGTATCTTGTTCTCTGCGGTATTCAGCCATTTTGAGCTGATTGATTTTTTCAGCTTCAGCGATTTCTGTCGCCCGTTCAAGTTCTGATTTTTTTGCATCTTTGTCCGCTTCTGCCCGCTTAATCCGGGTTTCTTTATCAGCCTCTGCTGTTGCGATATCAGCATCACGCTTTACCTGGGCAATTCTCGGTTTCCCTAATGATTCAAGATAACCGTTTTTATCACGTACATCTTTAATGGTAAAGGAGACGATCACAAGCCCCATTTTCGCGAGGTCCTGTGAAGCGACACGCTGCACCTCTTGAGAAAATTTCTCCCTGTTTTTATAGATTTCTTCAACTGTCATTGAGCCGAGAATGGAACGAAGATGGCCTTCTAAAACCTCCCGCGCTTCCTGCTCACGGTCTTCTTTTGATTTCCCTAAAAATTGTTCGGCCGCTGTAGCGATTTCTCCTATAGAACCGCCGATTTTAATAATCGCAGTTCCATCGGCCATTACAGGCACTCCTTGTTCTGTATAGACTTCAGGTGTCGAAACATCCAGTTTGCTTGATAAAAGACTTAGCGGCTCTGCCTGCTGGAAGACGGGAAGAACAAAGGTTCCTCCGCCGCGGACGATTTTAATACGGTTGCCGCCTTCATCGACATGAACGTTTTTATTGCCGAGATAGCTCCCCGTTACGATTAACGCTTCATCAGGCCCTGCCGTACGATACTTTGTGATAAACACGGCTATTAGTGCAATTAATAAAAAGAATACAACTCCGATGACAATTATAATCGGCATTGTCATATCACATTCCTCCTTGTTTTATATAGGTTCATGCGGAGTAACCGAAAGAACTCCGTTGTTGACATCTACAACTAAAACCGTTGTTCCGTAACTGATCTGCTGATTCTCAAAGCTGACCGCTGACTTCGAGATGGTGCCGCCTATCCCTTCAATGACCACTTCACCAAACCCGTCAACAGGAACAGCTGTAATCACTTTACCGACTCTTCCTTTTAGATCAGCTTCTTTATAAGCCAATGATTCTTCAGCGGATGATAATGGTACGAGTACAAAGATGTGAAGCAATGTCACCAGAATGATCGAAAGGATGCACGATAAAAACGCGAGCAACAGGCTGGACAGGGGCAATGTGAGCTCGCCTATATATCCGCCTGCTGAAAAACATGTGAAAAATGCGAGCACCAATGTCGGATTAAGAAGCGGAATGCCTTCTGACAGCCCTGCAAATACATCTCCGAAAAATAGAAATAACAGCGTAAGACTGCCCGCAATAATAAGCGTATAAAGATAAATTGTTTGTATAGGAACGCCCAATAACTCCAAATGCCTCATCCTTTCCTCATCAATGCATTGATGAACGGCTGCCGTTACCATTTATACGAGACACAATGGAAAAGGTTTCAAAATTTTTAGATAAATGCTCCCTGTTAAGTGCTTTATAAATGATAATTGCTTATATATATGGTAATGTCATTTTAGGAGGAGATATGATGAGTATCTTTAATGAAGCCAGATTAGAAACGTGGAACGAAGTGAAAGGACTTTCTGACGAAAAGCTGAATCAAAAGCCTTCTGCTGAAGAATGGAGCATACGTGAAGTTCTTGACCATTTGAAAAAAATCGATATGGCCGCACAAAAAATGCTGAAGGAACGTGTAAAGGAAGCTCCTGTTAAAGAAGTTGAAGAAAAACCGCTTGAGACTGCACAGGACAGAAACAATAAACGGAAAGCTCCGAGTCACCTTGAGCCTGAGCATGATTTTATTTCAGGCAGTCAAATGAAACGCGAGCTTGATGTAGTGAGAGAGCAGCTGACAGCTGCAATTGCCTCTCTGAAAGAAGAAGATCTTAAGAGAGTGCTTCCGCATCCTGTCTTTCAAGAGCTGACTGTCAGACAGTGGATCGATTTTATCGGCCACCATGAAAAACGGCACCTCAGCCAGATTAAAGAAATTAAAGAAAAGGTAGAAAGGGTCTGATTTGATCAGACCCTTTCTGCTTTTCGTTTGACTTTCCGCTGATAGGAATGAACTTCTATTTCATCACCTGCATAAACAGCACCGGGTCTCTCAACAATGCAGACAATCCCTCTTATGCCCAGTGCGTGTCGGACGAAAGCAGGCGCCAGCTTCGGCTTGTCCGGATAATAAGATTGAATGACTTCGCCCGGCTGGATACACGGATCATTTTCTCCCTCACACAGCAAAGCGGCTCCGCTTGGGAAAATGAGCCGGCTTCCTTCTTTTAATGATGTGAAATCATGTATGCCGCTGACTGCCACATTCGCCCCAAGCCATTCCGGCAAAATGCTCGGCACTCCCATTTTTAAAGCAATTTGATCACATTCCTCTATTGATACAATAGAAATTTGTCTGCGGTTGAAAATTTCTGTCCCTTTTGAAAACATCGGTTCTCTGGCTCCCGCTTTTTTGGTCAGGCCAAAATGCAAGTCGCCGGGGATGCCGCCATAATCAAAATCAAGCTTGTCCATTTGCTTTGTTACGAAACTTTCTGTATCTGCGATATATAAGCCTTCCGTTCTTGCAGTCATACGCTTCCACATCAGCCGGTACCTTCCTTCTTCTCTAAAATTTCCATCTATGCTTCATTATCCAAAAAAATCCCGCTCTGTAAATGAGCGGGACATCGATTATACTGTTTTAGGTGTAAGGTTAAAGCAGCGCTTGTAGATCCAATTGTATGCTTTTTCATTTAAATCTCTAGGATTTCCGAAGGTTTGCGGATCTTTCATTGCTTCTTTTGACAAGCGTTCGATCATATCGGGTGATACTCCCTGCTCTTCTAAAGTCGGTACTTCTAAATCTTCAACAAGGTCATACATCCAATTAACAGATGCTTTCGCAGCTTCTTCTGTTGTCATATTGCTTGTATCAATACCGAACGCTTTCGCAATACGTGCAAACTTCTCAGGATAGCCCTTCCAGTTGTACTCCATGACAGGGCCCATCATCGCAGCCACACATTGACCGTGAGCGACTGGGATAATACCGCCAAGCGTTTGGCTCATCGCATGAGCCGCGCCCGCTGATTCACTGCCGTAAGAAAGACCTGCAAGCATCGCAGCCTGCGCCATTCCGTATCTTGCTTCCAGATCCTCTCCGTCAGCAAATGCTCTTCTAATGTAATGAGCGGCATATTCAATCGCCATCAAGGCAACTGCATCCGTAATTGGCTGCGCAAATTTCATAGTATAGCACTCAATGGCATGAGCAAGCGCATCAATTCCCGTCATGGCTGTTACATGCGGAGGCATTGAAATATGAAGCTCAGGATCAATGATGGTCAGGTGCGCTGCGATCAGCGGACCGCCCGTGTTGAATTTGAATTCTCTTTCTTCATCTGTGATAACCGCCCACTGGGTTACTTCTGATCCTGTTCCGGCCGTTGTCGGAATTGTCGTCAGCGGAGGAATGCGGTTTTCCAGCGGTTTTTTTCCATCTGCCGCTTCATAATCAAGCACGCTTCCTTCGTGAGTTGCTTCTACTCCGATTGCTTTCGCTGTATCCATGGAGCTTCCGCCTCCAACTGCCACTAAACCATTACAGTTCTCTTTTTTGTATAGCTCAGATCCTTCATTCACCAGACGGACAGGCGGGTTTGGCTCTACTTTATTAAAGAGCACCACTTCAATGCCTGCTTCTTTAAGTGATTCGATAACAGGATCAGCGACGCCGGCTTTATAAATCCCAGGGTCTGTGACAAGAAGTGCTTTTGAAACACCCAGCGCAGCTACTTCTTCACCCGTATGCTTGACGGCTCCGATTCCGTGCTTAATCACAGTCGGAATTTCAAATGTGTGGAATTTTTGCATGCTTTCTACTTTCATATTTAATGTCATCATCAATCTCCCCCTCTTATGAATTGAACCAATTAACCGCTGCTGGTTTTGTATTGCGATACACATGTTTGACTTCTGTGTATTCTTCAAGGCCCATTTTTCCAAGCTCGCGTCCGAACCCGGATTGCTTATAGCCGCCCCATGGCGCCTGCGCAAAATACGGATGGAAATCGTTAATCCAAACGGTTCCCATTCTCAAGCGGGCTGCTACGCGTTCACACTTTTCAATATCTTTTGACCATACCGCTCCGGCCAAGCCATAGATGGTATCATTTGCAAGCGCGATTACCTCTTCTTCCGAGCTGAAGGTTTCGACTGTCAATACAGGACCGAAAACCTCTTCCTGAACGATTCTCATGCCAGACTTGCAGTTAGAGAAAATAGTAGGTTCATAGAAAAACCCGTTTTGCAGCGCAGGATCTTCCGGGCGTTTGCCGCCTGTCTCCAGCTTTGCGCCTTCTTGTATTCCGATCTCTACATATTTTTCTACCTTTGCCCTGTGCTCTGCAGAAATAAGCGGGCCGCTTTCTGTCTCTGCGTGAAAACCGTTTCCGAGTTTTATGCGCTTTGCCCGTTTGACAAGCTCTGCTAAAAACTGATCGTGAATGGCATCTTCAACAAGCAAGCGGGAACCGGCAGAGCACACTTGGCCGGCGTGGAAAAATACAGCGTTTAACGCCTGATCAACCGCAACCTCTAAATCTGCGTCCTTGAAAACGATATTGGGATTTTTCCCGCCCAATTCAAGCGCGATTTTTTTGACATTTCCGCTTGCCGCCTGCATGATTTTTTTGCCTGTTTCGATTCCACCCGTAAACGAAATCAAATCGACGTCTTTGTTTGCGGCAAGCTCGTCGCCCACTGTGGCTCCCGGTCCAAGGACAAGATTCGCGACCCCTTCTGGGACACCGGCTTCTTCCATCAGCTTAAAGACTTTGATTGTGGTCAGCGGCGTGATCTCACTCGGCTTCATGACGATCGTATTTCCTGCAGCCAGTGCAGGCGCGATTTTCCAGCTCGCTTGCAGGAGCGGATAATTCCACGGAGTGATCTGGCCGCAAACCCCGATTGGCTCTCTAATGATTTTGCTTTCCGAATCAGGGATCGGAGATGAAATGATCTCTCCGCCATCTTTGTCCGCCAATCCGGCGTAGTATTGAAAAACATTGGCGATATCGTCCATATCGGCCTTACTTTCTTCGAGTGTTTTTCCCGTATCAAGAGATTCAAGCTCAGCCAGCTCATCAAGATCGCGTCTGATTAATTCCGCAATTTTCAGAACAATATTCCCGCGTTCAAGTCCAGATAGAGATGGCCATTCTCCTTTGTCAAATGCTCTTCGCGCGGCTGCGATTGCCTTGATGGCGTCCTCTCGCCCTCCCTCGCTTACGGTTGCAATTTCTTCTTGATTAAATGGATTGATAATGCTTCGGATCTGCTCTTTTTCGGCACTGATCCATTCTCCGTCAATGTATAATGTTTGACTCATATAAGCCTCCTTGACGTAAATAAAGTTTGTTAAATAAAAATTTAACGTTTTTAACAACCTTAATCTAACACATGGTTTTTAAACTGTCAAAGCCCCATCTTGATTTTTCATTTTGACTTTTCTTTATGTTTCGTTAAGATAAAGAACATAAAGAAATAACTTAACGAATTTAATTTTCTAAAGGAAAAGAGGGTCAGTATGGATGAAAATCCAGAGTTTGCAACTATAGAACAGGCACGGGATCTTGTTATCGACTCCATTGCTGAAACGATGGATCTTTACGGAATTACCCGCAGTGTCGGGATCTTATATGGGACGATGTATATGAGGGATGAGATGACGCTTGACGAAATGCGTGAGGAATTGCAAATGAGCAAGCCAAGCATGAGCACAGGCGTCAAAAAGCTTCAGGACTTAAATGTAGTGAAAAAAACATTTCACCGGGGCATCCGTAAGCATACATTTGTGGCTGAAAAAGATTTCTTTAAATTTTTCACTAATTTCTTTCCGCCTAAATGGGAGCGGGAAGTTCAAGTAAATGTAGCAGCGATTGAGGAAGCTCAGGCTGATTTACAAGAGGTTTTAAGCAAGGAAGGTCTCAGTGAGGACATAAAAAATGAAGCGCTCCAGTTATACGAGCAGTTGGAAAGCTCTAAAGCCTACTATGACTGGCTGAAACGTCTTGCTGAATCGGTGCAGAGCGGGGAAATTTTTAAGTTTATACCGATCGAAACAAAGTAAAACATTAAAAACGCCTGGGAAACCGGGCGTTTTTTTGTTCGTTTATATGTAATTACTACAAATTTGAAAAATACGGGAAAAACACCCCATTTACTTCCAAAATATTTGATGGTAATTTTATGTAGGTAAAATTTGTATTTGGCCATTCAGAGGAGGTGAAAAGCGGGCAGGCCTGTATATTTTATAACTTTTTAGGGGGAATTTTATTATGAAACGCAAATTATTATCTTCTTTGGCAATCAGTGCATTAAGTCTCGGCTTACTCGTTTCTGCACCTACAGCTTCTTTCGCGGCTGAATCTAAATCAACTTCCGCTCATACCGAGTCTACTATGAGAACACAGTCATCAGCTTCATTGTTTGCAACAATCACAGGGGCCAGCAAAACTGAATGGTCTTTCTCTGATATCGAATTGACGTATCGTCCAAACACGCTTCTCAGCCTTGGCGTTATGGAATTTACATTGCCAAGCGGATTTACTGCAAATACGAAAGACACGATGAACGGAAATGCTTTGCGTACAACACAGATCCTCAACAACGGGAAAACAGTAAGAATTCCTCTGGCACTTGATTTGTTAGGAGCTGGCGAATTTAAATTAAAACTGAATAACAAAACACTTCCTGCCGCTGGTACATATACTTTCCGTGCGGAGAATAAATCGTTGAGCATCGGAAATAAATTTTACGCAGAAGCCAGCATTGACGTGGCTAAGCGCAGCACTCCTCCGACTCAGCCATGCGGCTGCAACTAATCTAAAAGACCGGTTCACGCCGGTCTTTTTTGCGTTTTCATCTCCCCTTTTTTCTCTATTTCCAGTTATCTTTTTTCTTGTTTAAAATTTAAATTGACAAACACTAGAAACAGGAGTAAATTCTTGAGTGTTCAATTTCATACAAACTCTTTTACCGCTTAATCAAACACGAACGGGGGAACCAACGATTGGCTGTTTTATTAACAGCCTTGGGGTGAATCTTACTAAGTAAGAGGGGGTACTCTGAATCCCTAATCCGACAGCTAACCTCGTAGGCGTATACAGAGAGGAGGTCTATTTTCGGCCATTCTTTGCAATGGCCTTTTTTGCTTCAAAAACGTTAATTTACTAAGGGAGATATGAACATTGGGAAGAATTAAAAATAAGCAATTTGCCGTGATCGGGCTGGGCCGTTTTGGCGGCAGCATTTGCAAAGAGCTGCATAGAATGGGCCACGAGGTCCTTGCGATTGATATCAACGAAGAAAAGGTAAATGCATACGCTTCTTACGCAACTCATGCAGTGATTGCCAACGCCACCGAAGAGAACGAATTGCTTTCATTGGGAATACGTAATTTTGAATATGTGATTGTTGCCATCGGAGCGAATATTCAAGCGAGTACGCTGACTACCTTATTATTAAAGGAGTTTGACATCCCGAACATTTGGGTAAAGGCGCAAAACTATTATCATCATAAGGTGCTTGAAAAAATCGGCGCTGACCGCATTATTCATCCTGAAAAGGATATGGGCGTCAAAATCGCACAAAGCCTTTCTGATGAAAACGTTTTGAATTACATTGATTTATCTGATGATTACAGTATTGTCGAGCTGCTGGCAACACGCAAGCTTGATTCAAAATCGATTATTGATCTGAATGTAAGAGCGAAGTACGGCTGCACGATCCTGGCTATTAAACATCATGGAGATATTCGTCTTTCTCCCGCACCTGAAGACATCATTCACGAACAGGATTGCCTGGTAATCATGGGGCACAAAAAGGATATTAAACGTTTTGAAAACGAAGGGATGTAGACAAAGGTGACAATTCAAAAGGATAAAGTGATCAAATGGGTTCGGTTTACACCGCCTCAAGTGCTTGCAATCGGTTTTTTCCTTATCATTATCATCGGTTCTGGGCTGTTAATGCTTCCGATTTCTACAACGAAGCCATTGTCATGGATAGACGCCCTTTTTACTGCGGCTTCCGCTACAACCGTTACAGGGCTTGCAGTTGTCGACACCGGCACTCAATTTACACTTTTCGGGCAAACGGTCATCATGGGGCTGATTCAGATCGGCGGGCTTGGATTTATGACATTTGCCGTTTTGATCGTCATGATATTAGGAAAAAAAATCGGATTAAAAGAACGAATGCTTGTCCAGGAAGCCTTAAACCAGCCGACAATCGGCGGCGTCATAGGCCTTGTCAAAGTCCTGTTTCTGTTTTCGATTAGTATTGAATTGATAGCAGCACTCATTTTATCCATCCGGCTTGTGCCTCAGTATGGCTTGGCATCCGGCTTGTTTGCCAGTCTGTTTCACTCGATATCTGCTTTTAACAATGCCGGGTTTTCGTTGTGGCCGGATAATTTGATGAGCTACGTTGGCGATCCTACAGTGAACCTTGTGATTACTTTCTTATTTATTACAGGAGGGATCGGATTTACAGTTCTGTTTGACGTTATGAAACATCGGCGCTTTAAAGCCTTTTCTTTACATACGAAGCTCATGCTGACAGGAACGCTGATTCTGAATGCGATTGCTATGCTTGTGATCTTTATTTTAGAGTACAGCAACCCTGGCACGCTTGGCCACCTGCATGTAGGGGATAAACTGTGGGCTTCCTATTTTCAGGCAGTGACGCCGAGAACCGCAGGCTTCAATTCCCTCGATTTCGGAAGCATGAGAGAAGGAACAATTGTATTTACTTTATTATTGATGTTTATCGGAGCAGGAAGCGCCTCAACGGCGAGCGGCATTAAGCTGACTACGTTCATCGTGATTTTAACGTCTGTTATCGCTTATTTGCGAGGTAAAAAAGAAACGGTTATTTTCAGCCGTTCCATCAAATATCCAATTATCATTAAGGCTTTAGCTGTGAGCGTCACCAGTCTGTTCATCGTGTTTTTAGGAATTTTCGCCCTGACGATCACAGAACAAGCGCCCTTTATTCAAATTGTATTTGAAACCTTTTCCGCATTCGGAACTGTCGGTCTATCAATGGGATTGACTCCTGAACTCACAGTAGCAGGAAAATGTATTATTATTGTCATCATGTTCATCGGAAGAATTGGTCCTTTGACGTTCGTCTTTTCATTCGCGAGAACAGAGAAATCAAATATTCGTTACCCTGACGGCGAGGTATTTACGGGATGATAACAAAAAATCCGGCGATTTAGGCGCCGGATTTTTTTATGATTCGATATGAGATTGATTTTGTCTTTTTTCCTGCTCCGCAATGATTTCGTTATCTTCTGCGTTATCACGGGTCACTTTTTGTGTAAGAATCGCACCGACCGCTACAAGTATCATAACAGCAATGTAGTAGCCTTTTTCATTGAGTTCCAGGTTATCAGCATTATAGAGTCCGACACTAAACAAAAATACTCCCGCAAAAAAAGTGAAATAAGCTAATACTGTAAAAGCAACCGTGTTTCTCCGTCTATATTTCTGCACCTTTGTTCCCTCCTGAAAGCATAGTCAATAAGTGATAACTTCCGTGGAATATTATACCTCAAATTCCCCAGAATGGAACAAAGAATTAAAAATACCAGTAAAAAGGTCTCAGGTTGCTTCCTTTATTTCAACAGCTGAATCATCAATCCAGCCGATGAGTTTATCATTGATTTGAAATTGGTACCATACGGACTGGCCTTTCTGCTTTTTAGATACAACCTTTATGTCCTTGCCGACGTAAGATTGGGCAGATGTCAGTTTAATGGACCGATCATCAGTAGAAGGCTTGGACCATACGTCTTGAACGGCACTGTCTTTGATAGAACCGTATAAATCCACTGATTTCAGGGATGGATTTACCTCATCGTACTCATCTAAATCGTATTTTTCTACAATAGCGCTGATTTTGTCAGCGTAGTCAGGGTCTGTAGCATATCCTGCTGTTTGCAAGGCAGTTGCCGCTTCCTTATAATCCTCAGCCTCAAGCACCGGTTTATACTTCTTTTTATTCCACGATGTGCCGCGGACAAACAATTGGGCGTGGTCATTCATAGATTCAAAAAACGTGCTGTATTTTCGAAACTTCGCGCGAATGGTTTTTCTTTTCCCTTTTTCAAATTCGTCCGTTTCCATCGTGACGTGATGGCCTTTATAATTTCCTTTTACGCCAAAAAGGTTGTTGGCCTGAGCAGCAAGCTCGCTGTTCCCCCAGTCAGATTCGAGAATGGCCTGAGCGATCGTGATGCTGGGGAGGACATGATATTTCTCATACAAAATTTGTGCATGTCCGGACAGGCTGTCAATAAATACTTGCTGTTCATCAATTTCTTCAGGTTCTTTGGATGTTTCAATCGGTTTTGATAAAGTTGTCGCTAATACAAACAGGGCTAGCGGAATCGATACAATGAAAAATAGTGAAATGAAGAGTCTACGTTTTTTCAGTTTTTTACGGGCCATGAAAACCTTCCTTCAAGTTAAAAGATTACGAATGTAAAAGAATCTACCTTTTAGAATTTTACTTGCACTTCTAATATTTTTCAATTCTTTAGGGATAAAGTTGTGAAAGGATTGCAAACAAAAAACCTTTTCCCTCAAGGAAAAGGTTTTGATCATATATCAAATTTCTGTTTAAACTTTCTGAGTGCATTACGATATTCTCTATCATGTATCACTTTATGTGATTTGACAGCAGCCTTTGACAGTCCATGTGCTGAAACGGCCGGTTTCGCTTTATCATGCGGTTTATGAGCCAGCTTGTGCCCCATACCTGTGGCGTTCATACAGAATGATAAGCAAACGAGCAGCACGCTCAGGACAAAAGAAATGAAAAAGAGATCATGATAAGCAGTCATCATAGAATCCTGCATCGAACCGCTTTGTCTGGCAGCATCTTTTTTCGTAAAGATGCCGATGAGGATTGGAACTCCCATATAGACAAACAATCTTAAAAACTGAACAGCTGTCATTCTCTTGACCAAATCAGGCAGCGGGCCGCCCATAGCAGCTCCCATCAGCCCAGCGGCAACTGTCAGCCCTGTTCCAGCCGCAAGCATAATAAACAGCACTGCGAATATAGAGAGTGACGATTGATCCTGCATATGCAGCCATTGAAAATTCACAAACACGAGAATGAGGCCGCCGATAATACCGAGCATCCCTGGCCCGACTCTATCATAAAACAGTGCGCTCAAAATGGCCGCGATCGCCACTCCGATTAAAAGAGTCAAGTTTAAAAGAATGAGATGCTCCTGAGAAATATCATACATTTGACGGAGCAAGCCTTGAAAAGCAGCAAGGCTGACAGCTACCGTTATCGTCCCTGCAGCTATGATAAATAAGCCAAGCACCGGTTTTGGCAGCAGCATCAGTTTAATAGAAATAAAGGGGTTCTTCACTTTATATTCCACAATCAAAAGAGCTAGGAGCAAACATAACGTAATCCCGAAACCAGTCCATACATAACCTGATGAAAGCCCCCATTTTTGCAGAAAAATGAAAGTAACCGCTGAGGCTGCAGCAAGGCAAACAGATAAAAGGATTCCCGCACCATCTAGCGGCTGTTCTTGTTCTGCCGCCCCATGATGCTCATCATGAAGAAAGAAATAGCTCACCGCGACACCGATCAGTGACAGTGCGCCAAAGATGAAAAACAGCCATCTCCAGTGGCCGCAGCTTGTTGCAATTGTTCCTAGGATCGTACCGATGATAACAGAGCCATAAAATCCCCCGATCAGCACCAGCAGTGCATAATTCCTGCGGTCAATCGGAAATGACAGAACAAGCATAGGAATCATAATCATCAGCATGACGCCTGTAGCCGCTCCCTGTAAAAAGCGCCCTGCCGCCATCCATGCAACATCGCTCGAAAATGCGAAGAGCAGTGAGCCAAGTATAAAAACGGGTAATGAAGCCAAATAGATCGGACGGGCACCGAATTTTTTCCTCAGCAGCGGTCCTGCCGGCACTAATAAAGCAAAGGCCATATTGCCGATCAATATTGGATTTACTGAGGTGAAGTCACTTGTTCCAACCGTCTTCTGAACAAGGCCTTGAACTGACGACAACGCCGTGTTAGACATCAATCCCGGCCCGACCGCTAAAACGGCAAGCAAAGAAATCACCCAATAGTGTTTTGTCTTCATGTTGTCATTCCTTCCTATATGAATACATACGAAACACATCTTTTTTTGAAAACAAAAGAAGCTAATAGATTTTGCATGCCATTAGCTTTCATTCTAATTCTCTCCCCATCAGGGGACATGATATTATTTTATGATAATATGTGAATAAATGAGCATATACTCAAACATTATTCCAAACCGATGGTGTTTTGTCAATGGCGCAAATTTCAAGCACAAAACACGAACAGCTTTGCCCGGAGCCATAGGGCTCGAACTCCACTTCGTGAGCTTCCATAAGCGAGTCAATCAAAGTAAGCCATTTTAAAAGTGCATCGGAAAAACTTTCGCCTTCTTCTTAGGTAACGACGGCGCTTTTCCGTTCACTTTTTTATTAAAATTCGAATTAATAAACATGAATAAGTTGTTGGCCGCACATTTTTTTGTGTTCACTAGGCGTTTGCCGCCTCTAAATTGTATATAGGTAAATATCATGAATTAATCTGCGAAATACCTATGCTAGTCAATAAATGACCCGGGAGGCAAAAACGTATGGAACTGTATGAGTGTATCCAAAACATTTTTAGCGGCTTGAAAAATCCATCGGTTAAAGATTTGGAAACTTCTTTAAAACAAATTCCACACGCATCAACATTGAGTCAACCGTATATTAAGGAACCAGACCAGTACGCTTACGGCCGAAATGCAATCTTTAGAAACAACGAATTGGAAGTTATCGTTATTAACATTCCGCCACACAAGGAGACAGCAGTACATGATCATGGTCAATCCATTGGTTGCGCAATGGTGTTAGAAGGAAAACTTCTCAATTCTATTTATCGCTCAACCGGCGATCACGCAGAACTCTCCAATTCATACTTTGTCCACAAAGGAGAATGTCTTATTTCAACCAAAGGTTTAATTCACAAAATGTCCAATCCTGCTTCCGAACGAATGGTGTCTCTTCATGTTTACTCCCCCCCTTTGGAAGACATGACGGTCTTTGAGGAACAAAGTGGTGTATTGGAAAGTTCATGATTTACAGGTGAACCGCTCTACTTTGACTTAGGATCAACAGAAGGGGGCAGCGAATGATCCTTTTATTAAAAACAAAAAAACCCTTATAGAAATAAGGGTTTACAGGTATGGAGCCAAGGGGGCTCGAACCCCTGACCTCTACGCTGCCAGCGTAGCGCTCTCCCAGCTGAGCTATGGCCCCGTATGTAACGTCATGTTTATTATAGATGATTTTTTTTTGAAAAACAAGCTGTTTCCTCTTGAATGAACAGAAAAAATAAGGCTCCAAAAGAGCCTTATTTTTCGGTTTACATCATGATTAAAAGTAATATCACACCGAGGATGATTCGGTAGATTGCAAATGGGACGAGTTTGATTTTGTTGATCAGTTTTAAGAAGAAACGGACGACAAACAGCGCGACAACAAAGGCGCAGATAAAGCCGACGATGAAAAACGGCATCAGGTCCGAGCTTAAGCTGTCCCAATGCTTCACAAGGCTTAAAAAGCTCGCTCCCATCATGATCGGCATCGCCATAATAAACGTAAAGTCGGCTGCCGCGCGGTGGTTTAATCCGAGAATAACGCCCCCGGAGATGGTTGAACCTGAACGCGAGAAACCCGGCCAAAGGGCAAGACATTGGAATAAGCCGACCCCTATTGCCTGCTTATATGAAATGCGGTCGAGAGTGTCTGTCGCTGTTTTCCGTTTATTTACCCAATCAGCAAAAAGCATCAGGACTGCCCCGGCGATTAAACCGATGGCAACAGTTTTAACGGAAAATAAATATTCATCAATGTAATCCTCAAACAAAAAGCCGAGGACAGCTGCAGGCACGAGCCCGACGGCAATTTGCGCAATGCTTAATTTATGTCCCTGCTCCTGGTCGCTTGTAATATTCTTTTTTAAGCCAAGCAAATTCAAAATCCGGTCTTTAAACACGATCGCTACCGCTAAAATGGAGCCTAGCTGAATAACCACTTTGAATGAGTTGGCAGCTTCTTCTGACATCAGATCGCTTGATTTAAGCCAGATATCGTCTACTATGATCATATGTCCTGTCGAAGAAACCGGCGCGTACTCTGTTAATCCTTCTACGATTCCTAAAATGGCAGCTACAAACAATTCCCATAGAGTCATGATTTTGATTCTCCCCATTAGACATTTATTTTTTTACATAACGGGAGCTTTCCATAAATGGAAAGCCCGTCTTACATAACTATAAACGAAAATCACACTTTATGACCCGACGTATTTTCTTTTTTTTCTTCATCGTATAAGTGTGACTGCATTTTAAACCAGTCAAATAAATGTGTTGTAATGACTTTGGCAACTGCATAACCCGGAATTGCCAGAATGATTCCAACAACGCCAAACAGCTTGCCGGCTGTTAATAGCAGAAAAATAATCGTAATCGGGTGGATGTGAAGGTTTTTCCCCATAATTTGCGGAGAGATCAATTTCCCTTCAATCAGCTGAACAATGGTCCATACGATGACCAGCTTAAGCAGCATGAGCGGAGATGTCACTATGGCGATGATAATCGCTGGCGTAATGGCAATCGTCGGTCCTAAATATGGAACGATGCTTGTACAAGCCGCAATGACGGCTAGCAATGAAGCATAATCCAGCCCGATAATCAAATAACCGATAAACAGCAAAAACCCGATACAGAAGCTGACAATGATCTGGCCTCTGATATAAGAGCTTAGCCGATGATTCATTTCGCTTAAGACTGTATATGTCTGTTCTTTCAATCGAGTCGGCACAAACTTCAGTATATAGACCGGCAATTTTCTTCCGTCTTTTAATAAATAGAAAAGAATAAACGGAACCGTGACGATCGAAATGATGATCTCAGTCAGTGCGCCGATAAAATTCCCAACGCCGGTAAAGGTGCTATTCACAATCGTCGCCGCCTGATCTGAAATCTTTGTTGCGAGATCAGATATATTGATGTTCATCGTTTGCTGGGCCTGGTTGACGAAATTGCTGCCGATAAGCTGTTTCGTCTGACTTTCTACGATATCCACATATCTCGGGATGTTGTCAATCAAGCTCATAATTTGTTCTTTTAAAAAGGGGATGATGGACACGATCGTGATCGTGATCAGCCCGATAATCAATAGATATAACAGCAAAATAGAATAGATTCTTCTTATTCTTCTTCTCTCAAGGAAATCGACGACTGGGTTTAACAGATAAAACACAATACCCGTTAAAATAATCGGCAGTGAAATCGTTTTGAGAAGAACAATAATCGGGGTGAAAATGTATGATGTTTTTGTAAAAACAAGAATATTTAAACCAATCAGCAGCAGCACAAGCAAAAATAAAACAAACTTATTGTCCAAGAAGAATCGCTTGAATCTGCCGCTCCATGTTTGCAACGTCTCCACTATCGTTCCTCCGTCATACTTAGTTTAATTAAATTGTACACTATCGTCCCTATAATGAAAAATAATAACGGCTAATTGTTGGAAAAACTTCCTTGCTTTAAAAATGCGATTTGATCTATCATGTGCTTTTCTCCTTTTTAAGCTATAATTTAGCTATATCATACAAAAGGAGCGATAAGAGTGATACGTTTTGCAATAGTAGGAACCAACTGGATTACAGACCGCTTTCTTGAGTCAGCAGCGGAGATAGAAGATTTTCAGCTGACAGCCGTTTATTCAAGATCGGCTGAACGCGCTGCCGAGTTTGCCGCTAAACACGGTGCTGAGCACACCTTCTCAGATCTTCAGGAAATGGCGGCAAGCGATTGCTTTGATGCCGTATACATAGCCAGTCCGAATGCCCTTCACAAGGAACAAGCCGTTCTCTTTATGGACCATGGCAAGCATGTGCTTTGTGAGAAGCCGTTTGCTTCGAATACAAAAGAAACGGAAGAGATGATCTCAGCGGCTAAGGCAAACGGCGTTGTCCTCATGGAAGCGATGAAGACCACTTTCCTGCCGAATTTCAAAGAGCTGAAAAACCACTTACATAAAATCGGCACTGTCCGCAGATTTACCGCAAGCTACTGCCAGTACTCCTCACGGTATGACGCGTTCAGAAACGGAACCGTCTTGAATGCGTTTCAGCCTGAGCTTTCCAACGGATCATTAATGGATATCGGTGTCTATTGTATTTATCCTGCAGTCGTGCTGTTTGGTGAGCCGCAGAATGTGAAGGCGAACGGATATGCTTTGTCTTCCGGAGTGGATGGAGAAGGAACCGTCATTCTGTCTTACGACGGGTTCGAAGCCGTTTTGATGCATTCTAAAATCTCTACTTCTTATGCCCCGGCGGAAATCCAGGGTGAAGACGGAACGATTGTGATCGATACGATTCACCGGCCTGAACGAGTGGAAATCCGCTATCGCGACGGCCGCCTGGAAAACATCTCGATTCCTGATCCTAAACCGGCGATGTTCTACGAAGCAGAAGAATTTGTCACGCTCATAAAAGAGAAAAAGCAGGAATCGGAAGAAAATACATTTGAACGGTCTTTGATCACCGCCAAAATCATGGAAGAAGCAAGAAAGCAAATGGGGATTGTGTACCCTGCCGATCAAGCCTAAAAAATCCGCCCGCGTGCAAAGGCCGCGGCGGATTTTTTATTAGACAATCGGAGTAGATGCATTCCTTTTTAAAAGCACCTTTTGTTCATACTCTTTTATGTCATGGAGCCATGCCTCTTTTACCGGCACGCCCATTTGCTCACAGTAGGAATCCCAGATGGCCCCGAAAGGATATGTTTTGAATTCCTCCATCAGCGCCAGCCTTTCTGTAAAGCGGCCCTCTTCCTGCAATTGTTTTAAATAGCCGTTCGGGAGAAGTAAGGCATACAATATAGCTTTGACCATATTTCTCGTTCCGATGGTCCAGGCGGCAACACGGTTAATGCTGGCATCGAAAAAATCGAGGCCGATAGCGACCTTCTCAAGTGCCTGATTGCGTACAATTTCAAGCGCGATTTCTCTCAATTCATCATCTAAAACCACAACATGGTCGCTATCCCAGCGAACGGGACGGGACACGTGCAAGGCGAGTTTATCTGTGTAAAGCAGCATGGACGAGATCTTATTTGATACCGTTTCAGTCGGGTGGTAATGGCCTGTATCAAGTAAACAAAGCTTATGATTCGTCAAAGCATAAGCTAAATAAAACTCATGAGATCCGACAACATATGATTCGGAACCAAGTCCGAACAGCTTGCTCTCTAGTGAATCAAGATTGTGTTGTTCACTGATCTCCTCTGCGAAGATCCGATCCAGTGATTCTTTTAATCTTTTACGCGGTGTCAGCCTGTCACTCGGGATATCTTTATAGCCGTCGGGAATCCAAATATTCGTCAAGCAGGGTGTGCCTAATTCTTTCCCGAAGTATTCCCCGATACGGCGGCACGCGATGCAATGCCTGATCCAATATTCCCTGATGGTCGGATCGGGGTGTGAAAGGGTGAGTCCGTCTGCCGCTTTCTCATGCGAAAACAAGGTAGGATTAAAATCTAAACCAAGACCGAGATCTTTTGCCCATTTCACCCAGTTTTCAAAATGCTGCGGCTTCAATTCGTCCCGTTCAGTCGCTTCCCCGTTTGTTTCTGCATATATCGCATGCAGGTTCACGCGGTGCTTTCCAGGAATGAGAGAAAGAGCCTTCTCCAAATCTCTTCTTAATTCTTCAGGGGTTTGCGCTTTTCCGGGATAATTGCCTGTCACATCAATTCCGCCTGAAAGCTCTCCCTTATTTACTTCAAAGCCTTCAATGTCGTCACCCTGCCAGCAGTGGATTGAAATGGACACTTGCTCTAATTGCCGAAGCGCCTCTTCAACATCGATTCCCCATTTTTCATACGCCTGTTTTGCACTGTCATAATTGGCTTTTATGGTCATGCGTCTCTCTCCCTTTTTCAGTTTCTTAATCCAAATAAAAAACTTCCTTAAGATCTATCGAAACAGGACTGAAATCCGGATTGGTTTTCATTAATGGCGACATCGATTTCCACCATCTCTGGCAAACTTCAGTGTCCGCCATCTTTCTCCACTTCTCTTCATCCTCTATTTCTAAATAAGCAAAAAGCCTGCCTGTTTCTTCGTCTAAAAAAATGGAATAATGGTGGGCTCCATGAGCTTTGAGTGCTTCTGCCATTTCAGGCCAAATGTCAGCATGCCGCTGTTTGTATTCCTCGTACTTGTCTTGATGGACAAACATGATACTGGCTTTTCTTTTCACACCTAATCACCTCTTCACCCTTTAGATAGCGCTTTCAAAACAGTTTGCCGAAATGACTGAATGATCGTGCTTCTGTCAATGTCTTTAGGTGTAAACACTTTGATCGGAAAGGAATTTCTGACGGCTTGCCGGGCTTCTTTTATGTCTTTGACTTCTTTGGCAGCAATCATTTGCATTAGTATATTTCCGATGGCGGTTGCCTCTATGGGCCCTGCGTATACCGCTTTTCCGCTCATGTCTGCCGTTAATTGATTTAAGAAGTCATTCCGGGCTCCGCCGCCAATGATATGAAGCTGCTGAATCGAATTTCCTGTGATCGTTTCCAGCTCTTTGATGGCTATCGCATAGATGATGGCTAAATTGCTGTAGATGCAGCAGGCAAGTTCGCCTGCAGTGCGGGGAATCTTCTGGCGGGTTTCTCTGCAATAATGTTGTATTTCCTCTATCATGCTGTCTGGATTCAGGAAACGTTCATCATTTAAGTTTATAAACTGCAGGAATGGTTTTGTTTTTCGGGCTTCTTCTGCAAGCTGCTGGAAAGAGTAATCTGCTTGTAATTGCTGTCTTACTTCTTGTATCACCCACATGCCGATGATGTTTTTGAGAAAGCGAATGGTGTTGTTTGCGCCCCGTTCATTCGTATAGTTGTTTTTTAAAGCCAGATCAGTTAATATCGGCGTTTTGTTTTCAACCCCGATTAACGACCATGTTCCGCTGCTGATATACGCCCAGCTATCGTTTACACCTGGAGCCGCGATGACGGCCGAGGCAGTATCATGCGTTGCGACGGTTATCACCTTGCAAGCCGGCAGATCATAATCCGGGAACCAATCATTTCTCAGCATGCCGAGCTCACACCCCGGTTCAGTCAGCGGCGCAAATTGATGTTCCTGAACAGACACGGCTTCAAGCAATTCAGGGTCAAGCTTTCCAGTTGAGACGTTTAAAAGCTGTGTTGTGGATGCGTTTGTGATTTCCGTTACGGCTTTTCCGGTTAAACAATAGCCTAAATAATCAGGAACCATAATAATTTTGTCTGTTGTTTTCAGCAGCTCACGGTCTTCTTCATACAATTGATAAATCGTGTTAAAAGGCTGAAATTGTATTCCTGTTTTTTGATAGATTGTGTCTTTTGACAGGGTGTGTTCCAGTTTATCTATTGTGTGTTCTGTTCTTTTATCCCGGTAGGACATCACTTCCTGCAAACGATTGCCTTTGTCGTCCAGTAAGACATAATCAACTGCCCATGTATCAATACCGACGGTGCAGCGTTCATACCCAAGCGCTTTCACCTTTTGCAGTCCTTGCAGGATTTGTTTTAGCAAATGATCGATATCCCAAAAACAATGTCCGTCTCTTTGAATGAAGCCGTTAGCGAATCTGTGAATCTCTTGTACTTCAAGCTTTCCTTCCTTCAGTTCACCTACCATGACTCTCCCGCTTGATGCGCCTATATCAATGGCAGTATATATCATTCTTTCACCCTCTCTTCGGAAGGGGAACAGCTGTCACGTTCACCTTTTTGTCTTCAAGAGCTTTTACCGATACCGGATCAAGTCCGGAATCAGTTATAAGGAGGCTGATATCTTGCAGCGAGGCGATATGTGAAAACTCGCGGTTCCCCCATTTGCTTGAATCGGCCATCAAAATGGTCTGATCAGACCTTTCGATCATCCGTTTTTTGAGCAGTGCCTGCCACTCGTTTGAGTCGCTCATCCCGTTGTTTAAGTCAAATCCTTTACATGACAGAAAGGTTTTGTTGACATGGTAGGTATCAAGTGAACGCTCTGCTAACGGGCCGGCAAACGATAATGATTTTGCCAGCAAAATGCCGCCTGTTGAAATGACTGATATGTTTTCTTTATTGCTGAGTTCAATGGCTGCCTTCATTGAGTTTGTAATGACAGTGAGCTCAATATTAGGGAGTATTTTCGCCATGTACCAGGCGGTGGTGCTTGCATCGAGAATGATTCGGTCTCCGCTCTTTACATATTTGGCTGCTTCGTGAGCGATGGCTTTTTTTTCTATGACATTTGTGATTTCCCGTTCAGAAAAATGAACTTCTGATTCCTGCTGCTGAATACTGACCGCTCCTCCGTGGCTTCGGCTCAGTTTATGTTCTTTCTCAAGCTTCTCAAGATCGCGCCGAATGGTTTCTTCTGTGACAGAAAATATGTCACTTAATTCGGATACGCGGATGCTTGAACGCATATTCACTATTTCGACTATTTTTTGCTGCCGTTCTGCTACTAGCATCGGTAACGCCCTTCCTCATATCGTAATCCGTCTTGTTATTTTTATCATAGCATACTTCTAACGCGTGAAAGCAGCAGGGACGCCGCCGTCTACCGTGATCATGCAGCCCGTTGTTTTTTCGGCTTTAGAAGAAGCGAAAAATGCGATGGCTTCGGCAATATCCTGCGGGTAAATATTGACGAGCAACGCCGTGCGTTTCCGGTAATGTTCCTCAAGCTGATCTGGTTCAATCCCGTATGCTGCGGCCCGTTCCTCCCGCCAGCTTGATCCCCAGATAGCCGATCCTTGAAGAACCGCATCCGGCAAAACGGAGTTTACCCGAATGCCATATTCTCCTCCTTCAGCTGCGATGCACCTTGCCAAATGGGTTTCAAGCGCTTTTACAGAGCTGTAGGCAGATGCGTTTTTACCTGCATAAACTGAATTTTTTGATCCGACAAATACCATGCTTCCGCCTCTGTTTTGCTGTTTCATTTGTTTAAACGCTTCACGGGCCACAAGGAAATAGCCTGTTCCTAATACATTCATATTAAGATTCCATTCTTTTAGACTTGTTTCGTCAAATGGGCTTGATGTGGCCAGCCCGGCATTATTGACGACGATATCAATGCCGCCGTAAGCAAGCGCCGCTTGTTCAAAGGCTGACTGTACTTCTTCTTCCTTTGTCACATCCATTTTGACAGCCATTGCCCGTCCTTCTCCGTATGCATCGTTTATTTCCCCGGCAATTTTCTGTGCACCTTCTATATTTAGATCAGCTGCGATCACGTGCCCTCCTTCAGCTGCAAAGCGGCGGCATGCTGCACTGCCTATTCCGCCGGCTCCTCCTGTTATCAACGCTACTTTACGGGAAAATTCTGCTTCCGGCGGGGCCAGCGTGAGCTTGTATAATTCTAGCGGCCAATATTCGACATGGTAGGATTCATTTTCATTTAAAGAAACAAAGTGCCCAAGAGCTGTTGACCCTTTCATAACAGCGATGGCCCTCCGATATAAAGCGCCGCTTACTTTAGACATGGCGTAACTTTTTCCCGTATTCACCATTCCGATGCCAGGAATCAATATTACCCGCGGAGCTGATTCAAAGATTTGGTCCCCCTCCTGCTGATTGCGTGTAAAGTAAGCCTGATATTCTGATGTAAAACGTTCGACTCCTGACTTGATCAGATCCGCCAGCTTATGCACATCTTGAGTTTTCGGATTCCACTCAATGTACAGCGGAACCCGCTTTGTGTGAACAAGATGATCCGGACATGCCGCACCGATTTGCGAAAGCGCTGGCGCTTGGACACTGTTGACAAATTCTAAGACGTCATCATGATCATCATAGGAAAGGATCATTTTCTTTTCTTCACTGACAGCTCCTCTGATCACAGGCATGATGGCTGCTAAGATTTGTTTTCTTTGATCTTCCGGCAGCGGCTGATATCTTTTGCCTCCGAATATCTCATGTTGATTGATACGATCGTTAATATACTGCTCAGCTTCTTGAATGATGGATATCGTTTTTTCATAACATGTTTCAGACGTCTCACCCCAAGTGACTAATCCGTGTTTCTCCATTAACACAAGCTCTGCGTTGGGATTGTTCGCTACGCCTTCAGCGATCATTTTAGATAAAGTAAATCCAGGGCGTACGTATGGCACCCATACAAACCGGTTTCCGTAAATGTCTTCAGCGATTTGTTTTCCATTATCAGCGCAGCAAATGCTGATAATCGCATCGGGGTGGGTATGGTCAACGTGATTGTATGGCAGAAAAGCGTGGAGCAGCGTTTCAATTGAAGGGCGAGGATGCTTGCTGTCAATCATACAATGAGACAAGTAGTCTACCATTTCTTCATCTGACATGTGGTCCCTTTCGATCAACGGGCGGATGTCATCTAATCTCAAACCGGTAAAGTTATGCGCTCTCATTGTTGCCAGATCAGAACCGCTTCCTTTCACCCACATGACTTCTGTTTCACGGCCTCTGAAATCCTTTTCCGTTGTTTTCATAGACGTATTCCCGCCGCCCCAGTTGCAGACAGTGCGATCTGACCCGATCAGATTGGACCTGTACACCAATTCCTCTACGCCTTTTTGCAGCTGTGCAGCATGATCTGAATCCCATACATGTTTCACCATATTTGATATTCCTCCGTCCCCTTTTTATTTGTATCCGTTTTCATTATATATGATCTTTGTTTGTTTTTGAATTCTTTTTGTTTATTTTTGTTTTAATAAAAAAAGAAAGCGGCAGGATATGCCGCTTTCTCTTTCCATTATGATTCAATTTTAAATTTCTTCGTGATGTCCTGAAGTTCTTCCGCCATGTTTGCCAACGTTTCAGCTGAAGAGCTGATTTCTTCCATAGACGCAAGCTGTTCTTCCGCCGAAGCTGCGATGTCTTGAATGCCTGCAGAGCTTTCTTTCGCCACTGCAGAAATGTCTTCAACCGCACTTGACACTTCTTGTGATCCGTCTGACAGCTGTTCCACCGTCGCGTTCAGGTTTTGCAATTCGCCGGAAATTTGAGTTGTCATCTCATAGATTTGTTTAAAGCTTTCCGCTGTTTGGTCAGTAATCTGCAAGCCTTCCTTCACTTCATGATTCACGGATTGGAACATCGCAAGTGAAGTGCTGATTTCTCTGACAATCTCTTGAATTAACCCTTCAATTTCCTTAGCTGAGTCTGCTGATTGTACGGCAAGTTTTCGAACCTCTTCCGCTACTACTGAGAAGCCTCTTCCGTATTCTCCCGCTCTTGCCGCCTCAATCGCAGCATTTAATGCCAGCAGGTTGGTTTGATCAGCAATACCGTTAATCACATTTAAGATGCTTGTGATGTCTTGCGATTTTGTTTCTAGACCTTTCACAACCGCTTCCGCTTTTTGAACGGATTGGTCGATTGTTTTCATTTGGCCGACTGTGTGTTCAACCAGTTTTTCTCCGCTACCCGCTGCCTCAGAGGACTGGATCGATGATTTCGTAATTGTTGAAGAGGCTTGAGCCACTTTTGAAATCCCGTGGTTCATTTGAGAAAGATGGTTTGAGCTTGTTTCCAGTTTCTCGCTTTGCGCCTCATTGCCATCTGAGAACTGTTCGATGGCGAGTGTAATGTGTTCAGTTGCTTTGCTCGTTTGGGCTGCGCTTGCCGTCAGCTCTTCAGAAGATGATGCCACGTTTTCTACAGACGTTTGAATGACACCAATAACAGAACGCAATGACTCAGACATTTCGTTAAAGCTTTCGCCAAGCTGGCCGAACTCGTTTTTCGAGTGAATGTCAATGACTTCTGTGAGATCCCCGCTGCTGATTTTCGCGGATGTAGAAACCAGTTTTCTTAACGGCTTGGTGATGGCCCGGATAATAAAGAGAATGAGTATGCCGCCGATCACAATTGACACGCATAGAATGATAACCGCTGTGTTCAGTACCGGACTTGAAGCATCTTGCAATTCACTGACAAAGTATGTGCCCGCGATTTTCCAGCCTGTCAGTTTATTAGTCGTGAAGGCCATTTTCTTTTCTTTGCCTTCGAAGATATATTCAAATGAGCCGTCTTCTTTGGAATATACTTGGTTTGTCCAGTTGCCTGATCCTGTTGTCCCAGGCTTAATCGTCGGATGGGCGATATATTTTTTGTTGCCTGTTGTAATAAATGCAAAGCCATTTTTGCCGATTTTGATTCTCTGTGAAGCAGTAAGCACTTCATCCAGATTTAAATCAAGTGCTATGACTCCTGAGCCGTCTTTTATTTGTTTTGAAATTGTGACAACCATATCCCCTGTTGCTTCATCAGTATACGGTTCTGAGAAAACAGCCTGTCCTTTTTTCGCAACGGCTTGTTTGTACCAGTCACGTCCTGTCGGATCGAAGCCTTTAGGGACACCGCTATCCGGATATTTGTAAAGCTTCTTACTTTCGGAAGCCGCATAGATTGCTCCTACATCGTCGTTTAGTGTCGTGTACTGCTTAAGTTTCTCTTTCAGTAAGGTTTTGTTTTTGCCTTGTAATATGTCTTTATCGATTGTCTCACTATAATAATCTATTGCTTTCACTTTATCTTCCAGTTTATTTTGCAGCGTACTGTTGAGCTCTTCAACATTTCCCTTCGCACTGTTTATCAGCTCTCTGTCTAACGCGTTCCAAGCTGATTGATAACTGAAATATGCTAAAACCCCAACCGGCAAAATAAGCACTGCCAGAAATGCAGCGATAAGCGGTTTGCTGATCGATGGCTGTTTGATCCATTTTATGAATTTTCCCATTCTTGCTGACTCCTCCTTTAAGCTAAATCTAATATCGTCAAACTAGGATAAAAGGTTTAATAAAAAAACTAAAAAAAACACCCAAGCGTACAGGCTTGGGTGTTTGGGCTCATTATTCGATTTTAAATCGTTTGGTCATGTCGCGAAGCTCTTCCGCCATAGACGAAAGGGTTTCTGCTGACGAGCTGATTTCTTCCATGGAAGCAAGCTGCTCTTCAGCTGATGCGGCGATATCTTGGATATGAGCTGAGCTTTCTTTTGAAATCGATGCTATGTGCTCGGATGCTCCCGAAACTTCCTCAGAGCTCGCAGAAAGCTGCTGAACCGTCGCACTCATATTTTGCAGTTCGCCGGCGATTTGGTTCGTCATTTCAGAAATGCGTTTAAAGCTCATTTCTGTTTTATCTGTGATGTCAAGGCCTGTCTGCACCTCTTGATTGACAGACTGGAACATGCCGAGAGATGTATTGATTTCCTTCACAATTTCGATGATTAATCCTTCAATCTCTTTTGCTGAATCTGCTGATTGAACTGCCAGCTTTCTCACTTCTTCCGCTACAACGGAGAAGCCGCGGCCGTACTCGCCTGCGCGCGCCGCTTCAATCGCTGCGTTTAGGGCAAGCAGGTTTGTCTGATCTGCGATACCGTTAATTACACGCAAAATATTGGTGATATCTTTCGATTTCGTTTCCAATCCGCGTACGACTTGTTCTGCTTCTTTAACGGACCTGTCAATGACGTTCATTTGGCCGACGGTTTGATGAACAAGCTTGCCGCCTTCACTTGCAATTTCTGTCGATTGAACAGATGAATCTGTAATTACTTCAGAAGCTTGAGCCATATTCGTCAATCCGTCATTCATTTGATAAATGTGCTCTGCTGCGGTTTCAATGTTTTCGTTTTGTTTTTCATTGCCGTTAGAAAATTGTTCAATCGCCAATGTAATGTGCTCTGTTGCCTTGCTCGTTTGCGCGGCTGATGCGGTCAGCTCCTCAGAGGAAGCCGCAACATTGTCTACCGAATCCTGGATGGCGTGTATGAGAGAACGAAGTGACGACGCCATATTGTTGAAGCTTTTGCCGAGTTCGCCCAATTCATCTTTTGAACGGATATCAATGGTTTCCGTCAAGTCTCCCTCGCTGATCCGCTTAGAGGAACCGACGAGCTGTTTCAGCGGCGTTGTAATCGACCGAATGATCAATGTCATAACGATAATCCCTATAATAATAGCTGCTGCCAAGACAATCAAAGCAATGTGAAGGACAGGCTGGGCTGCCTCATGAATTTCATCTAAATACATGGTCCCGCCGATTTTCCATCCCGTTAACTTATTTGTGTCAAAGGCCATTTTTTTCTTATCGCCGTCCATCGTGTATTGAAAATCGCCTTTATCCGCATTTAGCACCTTGTCGAGCCAGTCGCCCTTCAATTCAGTTCCTGAGGTTTCATTAGGATGGGCGACAACCTTTTTGTCCTTCGTCATGATAAATGCGTAGCCTTGTTTACCGATATTGACTTTTTTAGTTGTTTTCAGCAGATTTTCAATCGTCATGTTGATTGCGATAACGCCTGAACCATCTTTTGTCTGTTGGGCGATTGTCACAACCATTGTATTTGTAGAAGCGGTTTTATAAGGGTCAGTCACAACAACTTTTCCTTTATTCGCAACCGCTTTTTTGTACCAGTCGCGTTCAACCGGATTATAGCCGCTCGGCATCGGAAGATCCGGGTAACGGGTGAAGCGCCCGTTTTTGTCACTTGTATAAATGGATTCTACATCTTTATTAATGCTGATATATTGTGAGAATTTCTCTTTAATGCTTGCATTGCTTTTTGCTTTATATCTCTCTTTTGTCAGCCATTCGCTGAAGTAAGCGGCGCTGTTTTCTTTTTCACCGATGCTGGTGTTAATAATTTCGTTTAATTGCTGTACATTTTCCAATGCGCTCCCCATCATCTGTCTGTCGAGTGAGCTGCTTGCCGATTGATAAGCAATGGCTGCCAATATGACAACCGGTATGATGAGGATCGACAGAAAGGAAACGAGAAGTTTCCGTGTAATTGATCTTTGTTTTATGAGTTGGAGTATTTTTTTCATCATTCATTTCTCCTTTTTTATGCTACCCTTCATATCGGCAGGAAATGGGTAAATATATACAGTAAAAAAGAAGAAATTTAACAAAAGTAACTAATTCCCCATAAATAGATAGTTATTTAGTCCTATTATCTATCCACCTTAAATCGTTTTGTCAGATCACGGAGCTCTTCAGACATTCTTTCAAGCGTATGTGCAGATGAACTGATCTCCTCCATGGATGCCAGCTGTTCCTCAGCAGAAGCGGCGATATCTTGGATGCCGTCCGAGCTTTCTTTAGAAATGGCCGTGATATCATTTGAAGCAGCGGAAATTTCTTGAGCTCCCGCTGACAGTTCCTCAACCGTCGCATTCATGTTTTGCAGTTCGGAAGCAATTTGATTGGTCATGTGCGATATATGTTTGAAGCTTTGTTTTGTTTCATCCGTCATGACAAGCCCTGTTTCAACTTCTTTGTTTACGAACCTTCTTTCAATCATTCACAAATTATATCAGCGGACCTTCCTTTATATTACATTGAAAATGAAAGTGAAAATGAAAAACAGTTCTAAAATCACCGAATGCACTAGGTCTTTGTTATGAATTCCTTATAAAAAAACAGCGCCTTGATAAGCGCTGTTTTTCTGCTTTTATTCAATTTTAAATTGCTTTGTCAGATCACGAAGCTCTTCTGCCATCTGTGCAAGG
This sequence comes from Bacillus inaquosorum KCTC 13429, assembly GCF_000332645.1. Taxonomy (GTDB): domain Bacteria; phylum Bacillota; class Bacilli; order Bacillales; family Bacillaceae; genus Bacillus; species Bacillus inaquosorum. The sequence continues at coordinate 15,452 of NZ_AMXN01000013.1, read as the reverse complement.
GTGGTCGCTGATGAACTGATTTCTTCCATTGAGGCAAGCTGCTCCTCGGCTGAGGCAGCAATGTCTTGAATGCTTGCCGAGCTTTCTTTCGACACATCGGCAATGCCGCTGACTGCTGCTGAAACATGCTGTGAACGGTCTGACAGCTGTTCGACTGTTGAATTCATCGTTTGCAATTTGCCTGCGATTTCGTTTGTCATGCTGAAAATGCTCTGGAAGCTTTCTTTTGTATTGTCTGTGACAACAAGTCCAGACTGTACTTCCTGATTCACTGCTTTAAACATATGAAGAGAGGTTTCGATTTCTGCTACGATTTCTTGGATCAGCTTTTCGATTTCTTTTGCTGAATCAGCAGATTGAACAGCCAGTTTGCGCACTTCCTCCGCTACGACAGAGAAGCCGCGGCCTGATTCTCCGGCACGCGCCGCTTCAATGGCTGCGTTTAATGCCAGCAGATTTGTTTGGTCAGCGATGCCGTTAATGACTCTCAAAATGCTTGTGATGTCTTTTGATTTTCCTTCTAAGCCTTTGACTACAGCTTCAGCCTGCTGAACTGATTGATTAATTGAGTTCATCTGTCCGACTGTCTGCTGGACAAACTTTTCACCCGTTTCGGCGATTTCTGTTGATTGGATAGACGCCTTTGTAATATCTGATGATGTTTGTGAGACTTGCTGGAGCCCTTCATTCATTAAATTCAGCTGATGAGAGCTGGAATCAACCTTTTCGCTTTGCTCCTCGTTTCCGTTTGAGAACTGCTCAATCGCCATCGTGATATGCTCGGTGGCTTTACTTGTCTGTCCGGCAGATGCGGTAAGCTGTTCGGACGATGCGGCCACATTGTTCACCGAGTCCTGGATAGTGCCGATCAGTGAGCGCAGAGATTGTGCCATTCCATTGAAGCTTTCCCCTAGCTCTCCAAGCTCATCCTTCGAACGGATTTCGATCGTTTCTGTCAGATCTCCGCTGCTGATTGTTTTCGATGATTGAACGAGACGTTTTAACGGTTTTGTAATCGAACGAACGATAAACAGAATTAAAAGCCCGCCTGCCGCGATGGAGGCGATCAGCACGATCATGCCTGTTATCAAAACAGACTTTGAGGCATCCTTGATTTCACTCATATACATTGTGCCGGCAATTTTCCACCCAGTCAGTTCATTTGTTGTATAGGTCATTTTTTTATCTTCGTTACCCAGAGTGTACTGAAGGTCACCGCTGTCATTGGCATACATTTTGGCAACCCATTCTCCTGACAGCTTTTCTCCAGCCTTATGGTCCTGGTGGGCAACATAGGTTTTGTTTTTCGTTGCAATGAAAACATAGCCTTCTTTTCCGACCTTGATTTGTTTCATCTGTTCTAACAATTTATCAATGGTAATATCCATGGCGACAACGCCAGATCCATCCTTCAGCTGCTGGGCAATAGTAATGACCATGCTTCCGTCATTCGCTGCCACGTAAGGATCTGTCACTACAATTTCACCGCCGGCCTTCATCGCATCTTGATACCAAGGGCGCTGTCTCGGATCGTATCCATCCGGCAATTGTTCTTTCGGTGCTTGTACATAATTGCCGTTTTCTGCGCCTCCATAAATTCTGGCTACTCCTTGATTAATCGAGACATATTGTGAAAACTTAGCCTTGAGCTCTTCTTGATTAGACTTTCCTTTGAACGCGGAGTTTTTAAGAGATTCACTGAAAAAGGTAACTGCTTTCGCTTTTGCTCCCAGATCATTTGTAACGGTTGTATTAAATGTATCTACACTGTTTTTCGCATTTCCCATAATTTCCTGATCCAGCTTTCCGCTGGCGCTTCGGTAAGAACTAAATTCCAATATAAGAATAGGGATAATGAGAATTGCAATAAATGAGACGATTAATTTCCTTGAAATAGACGGTTTCTTCAGCCAGTTGATAAAAGTCTTCATGTCCAGTTTCTCCTTCGAGTTTGATACAGTATATATCGGCTGCTTAAAAAAGTTTTAAAATAAAAAATGGAAGAAGTTCTTTTTCGCCTGCCTTCTGTTTTTTTAAACTTTCATTGCCCAAGCCCTTTGCATATCTTATAAAAAACAAGGGGGGCTAAAGATGATTATTGTATCCGGACAATTGCTCCGTCCCCAAGATATTGAAAACTGGAAGATTGATAAGAATTTGAATCCGCTGTTAAAAGAGATGATTGAGACGCCCGTTCAGTTTGATTATCATTCAATTGCTGAACTGATGTTTGAGCTGAACCTGCGGATGAATATCGTTGCAGCAGCAAAAACGCTGCACAAAAGCGGAGCCAAGTTTGCCACTTTTTTGAAAACATATGGGAATACAAAGTATTGGAGGGTTTCACCGGAAGGCGCGTTGGAACTGAAATATAGAATGCCGCCTTCAAAAGCCATTCGGGATATTGCAGAAAACGGCCCGTTTTATGCGTTTGAATGTGCGACCGCAATTGTTGTTATTTATTATCTGGCCTTGATTGATACAATCGGGGAAAAAAAATTTGATGCCAACTTTGACAGAATTATTTTATATGACTGGCATTATGAGAAATTGCCGATATATACGGAAACAGGACATCACTTTTTCCTCGGAGATTGTTTGTATTTTAAGAATCCTGAATTCGATCCGCAAAAAGCGCAGTGGAGAGGCGAAAATGTGATTTTACTGGGAGAAGATAAATATTTTGCACATGGCCTTGGAATCTTAAGCGGACAGCAAATTATCGATAAGCTGAATTCTTTTAGAAGAAAGGGAGCCGTACAACCAGCCTACCTTATGTCTCAGGCGACCAGATTGGATGTTCCGTCTCTTTACCGCATCGTCCGCTAAAAGCCCCATCGCCTATTTCCGGGACGATGGGGTTTCAAATGCTTTTCGTTTTCGATAAAAAGGGGCTGTGCCAAAATACTGGTTCGCAGCCCATTCCATTTTTTCGAGGTCATTTCTTGTCACGATTGGATCTAAGCTGCTCCATTTAATAAAACGGACAAAATAGTACCCTTTGATAGGAGCCATTGTAACTTTTGAGTGAGGCCAGCCTTCAAATACAAACTCAATTTTCCCTCTTTTTTTATAAGAATATTGAAGAATGTTCATCATCTGTCACCTCTGTTTATCAAGTTACGTTCGGCAAAGCTCGGCTAACAGCGTTTTCACATCAGCGGGCCCGTTAAGCATTCCGACAGATTGCCCGGCCCACAGAGACATGTACCCGGAATCTTTTTCACTGGCTGCGTGCTTTCTCATCGGCTTTGTTAACGTGTTTTGCAATGGATAAGGAAGCGCGTTTGCCTCCTCAGTTTGCTGCTCTTTCATCCATTGATTGACTATACCCCTTGCAGGCTTACCTGAAAACAATGAGGTGAGGCGCGTGTCTGTCCCCCGCGCTTTTTTTAATTCGCGGCTGTACGTTTCAGATACTTCGCATTCCTCACACATGAGAAACGGCGTCCCAACCTGTACGCCTTGGGCTCCGAGACAATGAGCGGCTTGGACGCCGCGCCGGTCGGCAATTCCGCCTGCAGCGATTACTGGAACGGAAACGGCGTCTGCCGCCTGGGGAATCAGCGACATGAGGCCCAGAGCGGATTCCCCGCTGACAGGCAGAAAGGAACCGCGGTGGCCTCCTGCTTCGCTTCCTTGCAGTACGATGATGTCCATTCCGCGTTCTTCAAGCAGGACAGCTTCCTGCGGAGTCGTAGCTGTCCCGATGAGAGAGCAGCCATTTTTCTTTAACGCTTGAATGCTTTCGTCCGGCGGAATGCCAAACGTAAATGAACAGGCTTTTACATTGTGTTTGAGAATGATGTTTATTTTTTCATGGAAGTCCTTCCATTCTTCTTCCTCTGAAGAGAATGGAGAAGCCTGTTCGGCAAACGGAATTCTGTTTTTCCAAGTTTTAATCATGTCCTCATCCGGTTCTTTTCTGCTTTCCGGAACAAACACATTCACCTGAAATACTCGATCAGTCAGCTGCTGCATTTCAATGATTTGCTTTTCGAGCATGTCGGGACTGAGATATCCTGACGCCAAGCTGCCGAGCGCGCCTTCATTCGACACAGCGGCTGCCAGTCCGGGCGTGACAAGCCCGCCGGCCATTGGCGCTTGGATGACAGGTTTTGTCAGCGATAATGCTTTCATCCATTCTGTCATGAAACCCCTCCTGTTACCCTATGATTTTGATATAACATGTCCGTGTACGCGGCCCGTCAAATTCGCAGAAATAAATGCCCTGCCACGTTCCAAGAATGAGTCGGCCGTTGTCAATAATGACATGCTGTGAAGCTCCGACCGTACTCGACTTCATGTGTGCAGCTGTATTGCCCTCCATATGGCGATCCAGCTCGTGTTCCCATGGATAGACCTCATCAAACCTTCTGAGCATATCTTTTTTGACATCGGGATCGGCATTTTCATTAATTGTAATGCCGGCAGTCGTATGAGGACAATAAATCAGCGCCGCGCCGCTCGTTACACCTGTTTCTTGAAGAAACGCCTCCACCTCGCGGGTGATCTCAATCATTTCATCTCGTTTGGTCGTTTTGATTTGCAATGTTTTCAGCATTTGTTTCTCCTTTCATTTGTCCGCTCTATTTGCTAATTCGTTCCGTGTTCTTTTTTTCCTGTTAAACCGCTCACATAAACTTGATAAAAACAAAAAACTCCAGTCTTTGGCTGGAGTTTAGCGCCATACATATATTCTTGCTTCATACGGCTTTAACAGTACTGATGTTATGTGCTTGTGCGGCTCTGTTTCCACATTTGACAATATGAGTGCGTCTGATGACAATGGCAATCCGGGGCGCTTGAAAAAAGCCGGCGTTCCTGTCAGATTGGCTGCAATCAGTGCAGTATGGCTCTCGTTTTTCCGAAGATATGCAAAGATTTGCTGATCTTCCGGTAAAATGAGCTCGTATGTTCCATTGATAAAAACATCGTATGTTTGACGCAGTTTGATCAAGCTTTTGTAAAAGTGGTATACGGATGATTTGTCGTTTTTTTGCGTCTCGGCATTCAGCCATTTGTAATTCTCATTGATTCCGATCCACGGTTTTGCATCAGAAAATCCGGCGTATGGATCAGCAGTCCATTGCATCGGCGTTCGTGAATTGTCCCTTCCCTTTTTCCAGACAATTTTCATCACGTCCTCGTGTGAAGCGCCTTTCGCTGTCTCTATATCATACAGGCGTTTCATGGCGACATCATCATAGTCCTCAATAGATGGAAATGCCACGTTTGTCATGCCGAGTTCCTGCCCCTGATAAATAAACGGTGTGCCTTTCATGAGAAAATAGACAGAAGCAAGCGCTTTTGCACTTTCTTTCAGGTACACTCCGTCGTCTCCCCACACAGAAACTGAACGGGGCTGGTCGTGATTTTCCATAAACAGAGCATTCCAGCCGATCCCTTCAAGACTGTCCTGCCACTCTGTTAGAATTCGTTTGAAGGAAACGATATCAATGCTTTCATTGATCTCTACATCCCACAGGCCGAGATGCTCAAATTGAAAAATCATGCTGAAGATGCCGTTTTTTTCACCAGCCCATTCAGCCGCTTCCTTTGCAGCGACACCGTTTGCCTCTCCGACTGTCATAATCGGATAGCGGGAAAATGTATTTACCTTTAGCTCTGTTAGCAAATCCATAATGCCGTCAGCATTCATATGATAAGGAAAGGAAGGAACGCAGTCCAGCCCTTTGGGATTCGGCATATCTGGAAGCCCCTCTTTTTTCTTAATATGCGTAATGGCATCCACCCGAAATCCGTCAATTCCTTTTTCAAGCCACCAATTGATCATGTCGTAAACGGCATTTCTCACTTTTTCATTTTCCCAATTCAAATCAGGCTGTTTTTTATCAAAAAGGTGAAGATAATACTGGCTTGTCTTTTGATCATACTGCCATGCCGGCCCGCCGAAAATACTTTCCCAATTGTTTGGCGCTTTTCCGTTTTTGCCGTCCTTCCAAATATACCAGTCGCGCTTTTCCGAGTGTATGGATGAACGGGATTCAATGAACCACGGGTGTTCGTCGCTTGTATGGTTCACGACAAGATCCATAATCAGCTTCATGCCCAGCTCATGAATGTCACCAAGCAGCTGGTCGAAATCAGCCATGGTGCCGAAATCGCTTAATATGTTTTTGTAATCCCTGATATCATAGCCGTTATCCGCATTGGGCGAATCGTACAAAGGGCAAATCCAGATGACGTCAGCGCCTAGCTCTTTTATGTAGTGAAGCTTGGATCTGATTCCTTGAATATCCCCGATCCCGTCGCCATTTGAATCTTTAAAACTGCGGGGGTAAATTTGGTAGACAACCGCTTCCTTCCACCAAGCCTTTTTCATACAGCCACTCCCTCCTAAGTGTCCCGGTCTATATATCTTATGTAGAAAAAAGGCTTTACAGCATTGCTTTTTCCGAAAACCGCCGATGTCATAAAAAAACAGCCGCTCAATCTTCGGCTGCTTTTTATAAAAAGTCAGTTTTTTTAATTTCTATAAAACGGATGTGATGATCTTCGGCGTCGAGGATTTTAAACTCACAACCCTCCGCGTGTATCACATCTCCTGCTTTCAGCTCCATTTTTTGCGTCAGAAGCCAGCCTGCAATCGTATCAATTTCTTCATTATCAATGGCAATGTCGAGCAGATCGTTTACTTCGTCTATTAGCGCTTTTCCATCCATTACATAATGATGCTCGCCTTTTTTCAAAATGTGCGGCGTTTCATCCTGATCATATTCATCGCGAATTTCCCCGACGATTTCCTCGATAATATCCTCGACAGTGACAAGACCCGCCGTTCCCCCGTATTCATCTACGAGAATCGCCATGTGAATCCGCTCCTTCTGCATGCGGATCAAAAGCTGCTGAACAGGGATGCTTTCAATGACTCTGATGACGGGCCTCATAATCTGCTTCAGCTTGATCGGCTGTCCGAGAAAATAAGCTTTAAACATATCTTTGCTGTTGATGATCCCTAAAATATGATCCTTGTCTTCTTTAATGACAGGGTAACGTGTATACCGTTCATTAATGATGTGATGGATCGCTTCTTCAAGCGACTGCTCTAGAGAGATAACCGCAATTTCTGTCCGCGGAATCATAATCTCTCTCGCTACCCGGTTGTCGAATTCAAAAATCTTATTCACATAGCGGAATTCAGACTGATTGATTTCTCCCTTTTCATAGCTTTCTGAAAGGATCAGCCTCAGTTCCTCCTCGCTGATGACAACCTCATGCTCCTTCACTGAATGAAAGCCAAACAATTTCACAAGAAAACTTGCAGAGCCGTTCAACGCTTTAATAAATGGATACGTGATTTTATAAAACCAGATTAGCGGCTTTGCAATCCATAAACTGACAGCTTCAGCCTTTTGAATGGAAACCGTTTTCGGGGCAAGCTCACCCATCACCACATGCAAAAAAGTGACGATGATAAATGCAACGATAAATGTGACAATGTGGTTAAACGGTTCCGGCATGCCTGTCATTGTAAATAAGGGATGAAGAATGCGTTCAAATGTCGGTTCACCAAGCCATCCAAGGCCGAGGGCAGTAATCGTAATCCCGAGCTGGCAGGCTGATAAATACTCGTCAAGGTTGGAGATGATTTTATGTGCGGCAAGCGCCCGGCTGTCACCGCTTTCGATGAGCTGGTTAATTTTTGAACCTCTGATTTTGACGATCGCAAATTCCGCTGCAACGAAAAGAGCCGTAATGCCAATCAAAACAAAAATGGCGATCAGTTGTAAAATAAGCAAAAAAAGCCCTTACCATAAATGGTAAGGGGCCACCTCCTTAACGTTAATTCTCATTACGACCGTTTAAGAAGATCATCACAAAGCGAAGAAGCTCAAACAGGGAAACCAGGGCGGCGGCCACATACGTTAAGGCGGCGGCGCTCAGCACTTTATTTACCCCATTCTCTTCATTGTTCCGGATGAATCCTTCTGACACAATAATTTGCTTCGCGCGTGAACTTGCATTGAATTCGACAGGCAATGTAATCAGCTGGAAAAAGACAGCGGCTGAAAACAAAATGATGCCAAGCCCGATCAGATTCAGGCTGCCGAGAAGCATGCCTCCTAAGAAAAGCAAAGGAGCTACACCGGATGCAAAATTCACGACTGGGAAGATTTTATGTCTCAACACAAGCGCACCATATGACTCCTGATGCTGCAAGGCATGTCCGACTTCATGGGAAGCTACGGATATGGCGGAAATTGAGCGGCCGTAATAGACCGGCTCAGATAAACGCACCACCCGTCTTGTCGGGTCGTAATGGTCTGTTAAAGTGCCTCTTACCGGTTCGACCGGCACGTCGTAAAGACCGTTTATATCTAAAATCCGTCTTGCCGTTTCTGCCCCTGTACGTCCGCTTGAGGCTTCCACTTTTGAATATTTTTCAAAGTTGCTCTTTACTTTAAATTGTGCCCAAAACGACAATCCCAATGCGGCTATTGTTAAAAATATAAACAGCATTTTTCATCATCCTTTTTCCATGATCATTTCTCTATTACGATTATTTTAATGAGTTTTCTTTTCCGTGTACAGAAATGCGCTTCTTCCTCCGGCTCGGAGCACACAATCCGATCAGCAGAAAGAACAGACCTGCTGAAAACAAATAAAAGGAAAAGCCGCCGACCAGCTCTTTCAGAAAATGAAGCCAGGAGAAGCTGCCAGAAAAGTGATTATATGAATTCAAATCGAAAATAAACAAAATCACCGCGGATGCCGCCAGCTGCGTACCGATCAAAACCACGATCGTTCTTTGCAAGATCGTCATCTTTTTCATCCTTTTTGTTTTAGTTTATGGAGAAATCCATTTTTATATGTTTTGTTCATTTTTTGAAAAACATCATCGGAAGTGGGACATACTGTTAGAAAAAAGCACGGGTGTGATGGAAGCCATGAAAGTGACGAGTGAGGAAAAGGAACAGCTGAGCACAGCAATCGACCGAATGAATGAAGGGCTGGATGCATTTATCCAGCTTTATAATGAATCGGAAATCGATGAGCCGCTTATTCAGCTTGAAGATGATACAGCCGATTTAATGAAGCAGGCACGAGATATGTACGGCCAGGAAAAGCTAAACGAGAAATTAAATACAATTATTAAACAGATTTTATCCATCTCATTATCTGAAGAAGGAGAAAAAGAATGAAATCAAATCGGATATTTATTTCATGGCTCAGGTGGCCGTTATTTATCCGAATCGGGGTTATTATTTTATTTCTGATTCTTTTATTCGGCCAAATCATTTATGTACTTGAGCCGAAGCAGTTCACTTCGGTATTTGAAGGCATTTGGTGGGCTGTCGTTACCGTTTCGACAGTCGGCTATGGAGACTATGTGCCGCACACGCCGCTTGGACAGGCAGCCGGAATACTGCTGATTTTGAGCGGAGCAAGCTTTGTCACCGCATATTTCGCCACGTTATCTGCAGCCGCAATCAGCAGACAGCACCGCTACATCGAAGGAAAAGTCGCTTACAAAGGGCGGGGCCACATCATTATGATCGGGTGGAATGAAAAATCAAACCGGCTGCTGAAGGAGCTGCAGCTTACGGCCCCTTCCAAGACGGTTGTGCTGATCGATGAATCTTTAAAAGAAGGCCCGCTTATCGAAAACGTTCATTTCATACGCGGGCACGCTGCCGATGATGAGACACTGAAAAGGGCCAATGTTGCTGAAGCGGAGTCAGTGATGGTGACAGCTGATCAGTATAAAAGTGAAGCTGAAGCAGATATGCTGTCAGTGCTGATTCTTTTATCTGTTAAAGGGCTTAACCCCCTTGCATACTGTATCGTCGAGATTTTGACTGACCGGTTTGTCACCAATGCGGAGCGGGCAGGCGCTAATCAAATCATCGGAACTTCAGAATTTATCAGCCGGGCAATGCTGCAGCATTATCAAGTCAAATTACGGCCGTCTAAGCAGAACGGAATTAAGCTGACACTTGATCAACATGTGAAGCTTCTTTCTGTTCCTGACGATCTAAAGGGAGCTGCTTACAAAACGTGCGTCCTCCATTTCCTTGATCACAACACGACAATTATCGGCATACAAAAAGAGGAAGGGCCGATGATTTCCCCTCCTCTTACATATAAAGTGCTCGAAACAGACCAATTTCTTGCGATCTAATGCAGCAGAACATCCTCCAATTCTTTCACAAGGGAAGCGCCGATATCCAAATACGCCGGATCAATTTCCGCGTCGCGCCTTTCCGGCTCGGAAAATTGATTAAACAGTGATTGGAATGGCCCTCCCTCGGCATAATCGTCAAGATCCGCCTGAAACACCTGCCTCAGCATAAATGGCGTTCCGATCCGAACAGCCGCCCCGCGTTCATCGAGACTGCCCTGTACCGCATTGACGGGAATCCTTAAAAACAAATAGCCGTCTCTATCATCAATTTTATAATCAAAGTAGCCGTGATCGTATTCCCAGCCGCCGTTTATCACATAACCGAGCGGCTTCATTACTTGTTCCAGTTCTTGAAGCAGAAAAGACTGCCCATCTATCGCGGAAGGTATTGGTATCATCAAAATGCCCCTTTTTCACTTATCCTGTCCCGCAGAACAAGACTTCATTCAGAGGCGGACTACATGGAAATCGTTGTTTCTTTCGTGCGGCCAACAAAAAAGAAAGCGCATTCAATTAAAAAGTAAACAGCCATTGCCGCTGCAAGCCCTGCAGCAGATTCCCATGAAACATAAACAACTGCGGCATAGAGTCCTAATTTAGTGAAAAGAGTATGAGATCGTTTTAAATGCATCATCCGGTGTACCGCATCGGTAAAAAGCGCAAGCGGCAAACCAATGAGAAGAAAGGCGTGGATGAAAAAGTGTGATAGCGTGCCGCCGAAGCTTGAAGAAAACTCTGTATACACGGCATCAAAGGAGATTAGAATGCTTAGAACAGCTGCAGAAAAAACGGCAATGATGAGATGTTTAACCATTTGTTTCATGAACATCAGCACCTTTCTGATTTTATAAAAAGCCGACCGGCAAATGCCAGTCAGCTTTCTCACATTAATCTTCCAGACGTTTTTCAAGCTCTGCTTTTTTCTCTTCAAAGCCAGGTTTGCCGAGCAACGCAAACATATTGACTTTATACGCCTCTACTCCAGGCTGGTCAAATGGATTGACGCCAAGGAGATAACCGCTCATCGCGCAGGCTTTTTCGAAGAAATATACAAGGTATCCAAAAGTATATGCATTCAGCTCAGGAATGTTGACGATTAAGTTCGGAACATTTCCGTCTGTATGGGCAAGCATCGTGCCTTGGAACGCTTTCTTGTTAACGAAATCAATCGTTTTTCCGGCTAAATAGTTTAAGCCGTCAAGATCGTTATCCGCTTCTTCGATTGTCAGTTCATGTTTCGGTTTCTCTACGTTCAGCACCGTTTCGAATAAATCTCTGCGGCCTTCTTGTACATACTGGCCTAATGAATGAAGGTCTGTTGAATAGTTAGCTGAAGAAGGATAAATGCCCTTCTCATCTTTCCCTTCACTTTCTCCGAACAGCTGCTTCCACCATTCCGCAAAGTATTGAAGCGCCGGTTCGTAGTTGATGAGCATTTCGATTGTTTTGCCTTTATTATAAAGCACATTGCGAACAACCGCATATTGGTATGCAGGGTTTTCTTCCAATTCAGAAGTCGCAAAATCTTTGCTCGCATCCAGTGCGCCTTTCATCATGTCGTCAATGTTGACGCCGCTGACAGCAATCGGCAAGAGGCCTACAGCTGTTAATACAGAATAACGGCCGCCGACGTCATCAGGAATGACAAATGATTCAAAGCCTTCTTCGTTAGAAAGCGTTTTTAATGCGCCGCGCTCTTTATCAGTTGTCGCGTAAATCCGGGCTTTCGCTTCTTCTTTGCCGTATTTCTCCTCAAGAAGCTTACGGAAAATACGGAAAGCGATTGCAGGTTCAGTTGTTGTGCCTGATTTAGAAATCACATTAATAGAGAAGTCAACATCTTCAAGAAGATCCATGACATCTCTCATATAAGATGAACTGATGTTGTTTCCGATGAAAATAACTTGCGGATTGCCGCGTTTTGCCTTTGGCAATGTATTATAAAACGCGTGATTAAGCGCTTCGATCGCAGCCCGCGCACCGAGATAAGAACCGCCGATGCCGACAACAAGCAATACATCAGAGTCAGATTTGATTTTTTCGGCGCTTTTTTTGATGCGCGCGAATTCTTCTTTATCATAATGTTCAGGGAGGTCCACCCAGCCTAGAAAATCGCTGCCAGCGCCTGTTTTTTCATGAATATTATGGTGTGCTGTTTTTACAAAGTCCCGCAGGTATGTAAGTTCATGTTCGTTGAAGAAAGTCAACGCTTTTGAGTAGTCAAAGCGTACATGCGTCATTGCTTGTCCCTCCATAACGGTATAATGTTTTCATCTTTCACTTTATATGAACTTATCTGTGAAATCAAGTCAAGAAGAAAGGGCGGAATGACTGGATTCCGCCCTTTGGGATTATAGAGACGCGCGAAGGATGGCAAGTACGTCATCTTTGTTCAGTTTTTGGAAGTTGCCGAAGCCGCCGTGTTCCATTTCTTTGGCTGCGATATCAGCAATCAGCTCAAGCTTATCTTCTCCGATATTGTAATCGGCAAGTCGGGAAGGCGCGCCGAGGCTTGTCCAGAATGCAGACAGCTTGTCGATTCCTTCAAGTGCGATTTCTTTATCTGTTTTGCCTTCAGTATCAATGTCAAACATGTTGAGCATGAGGTTTTTGAAGCGGCCGACATTTGTATCAAGCGTGTATCTCATCCAGTTCGGGAACAGAATCGCGAGTCCGCCGGCATGCGGAATATCATACACAGCTGAAACAGCGTGTTCCATTGTATGAGAAGCCCAGTCGCCGAAGTAGCCCATTTGGAGCGTGCCGTTTAAAGCGATAGTGCCTGCATACAGGATTGTTTCACGAAGCTCGTAATTTTCCAGATCTTCAAGAAGCTTAGGAGCTGTTTCGATAACCGTCTGCAGAACCGCAAAGCACATTCTGTCTTGAAGCGGCGTGTTTTCGACATTATGGAAGTATTGCTCAAATACGTGGCTCATCATGTCAACCATGCCGTATACTGTTTGATTTTCTGGGACAGTGAACGTATTTACAGGATCTAAAATGGAGAAACGCGGATGAGTCACATTGCTGCCCCATACATATTTCTCGTTTGTTTCCCAGTTTGTAATCACGGAATCAGGGTTCATTTCAGAGCCTGTCGCAGCAAGGGTTAAAACAGTGCCGAACGGGAGCGCATCCTCTGCTGTTACTTTTTTGCTGAAAATATCCCAAGCGTCGCCGTCGTATTTGACGCCGGCAGCAATCGCTTTTGTGCAGTCAATGACACTGCCTCCGCCGACCGCAAGCAGAAAATCAATGTGATGCTCTCTGCATAGGTCTATGCCTTTTTCCACTGTCGCAAGACGCGGGTTCGGTTCTACACCTGACAGCTCATGAACCACAGCGCCTTCTTCTTTTAAAATGCCTGTGACTTGATCATAGAGGCCGTTGCGTTTAATGCTTCCGCCGCCGTAAACAAGCAGCACATTCTTGCCGTATTGCTTTAATTCTTTTCTTAATTGTTCAATCTGGCCTTTTCCGAAGATCAGCTTCGTCGGATTATAATAAGTGAAATTTTCCATTGTAAAACCTCCAAATAATGCTGGTAAAAAAAACAGATTTTCCATTGTAACACAAGTTAACAAAAAGAAAAAGGGAAGCAGCCGAACGGCTGTTTCCCCTTTTTTTATAGAGATGCTTTCAAAATGGCAAGCACATCTTCTTTGTTGAGTGATTTAAACTGGCCGAATGTACCGTTAGCCATAGCCTTGTCTGCAATTGTGTCAAGCTGCTCATCATTAATATCGTAATCAGCAAGACGGTTCGGTGCGCCAAGGCTTGTCCAGAATGCAGACAGCTTATCGATACCTTCAAGTGCAATTTCTTCATCTGTTTTACCTGCTTCTTCAACATCAAACACGCGAACTGCAAGCTGTTTCATGCGGGCAGGGTTTTCAGATAATGTGTGTCTCATCCAGTTCGGGAACAGAATCGCCAGTCCGCCGGCATGCGGAATGTCATAAACGGCTGATACTGCATGTTCAATATTATGAGTTGCCCAATCCCCTCTTGCACCCATAGAAAGCATGCCGTTTAATGCGATTGTTCCTGTATATAGGATCGTCTCACGCAATTCGTAATTTTCGAGATCATTGATCAGCTTAGGCGCTGTTTCAATGACTGTACGCAGAAGTGATTCACACATACGGTCCTGATACGGCGTATTTGATACATGATGGAAGTATTGTTCAAATACGTGGCTCATCATGTCAACCATACCGTAGATCGTGTGATTTTTAGGAACGGTGAATGTATTCACCGGATCAAGAATCGAGAATTTAGGGAATACGAGCGGGCTGCCCCAGCCGTATTTTTCTTTTGTTTCCCAGTTTGTAATCACCGAGCCTGAGTTCATTTCAGAACCAGTCGCAGCGAGAGTCAATACGGTTCCGAATGGCAGAGCATCCTTCGGCTGATGTTTTTTTGTGACGATATCCCACGCATCACCATCATACTTCGCTCCTGCGGCAATCGCTTTTGTACAGTCGATTACACTTCCGCCGCCGACAGCCAGCAAGAAATCAATGTTGTGTTCTTTACAGATGGCAACACCTTTATTAACAGTCGACACACGCGGATTCGGTTCAACGCCTGCTAATTCCTGCACGGTCACTCCGGCTTTATCCAGCTGTTCAATCACTTGATCATACAGGCCGCTGCGTTTAATGCTTCCGCCTCCGTAGACAAGCAATACGTTTTTCCCGTAAGGTTTGAGTTCCTCCGGTAGTCTTTCCACTTCCCCACGCCCGAAAATTAATTTGGTCGGATTCCAGTATGTAAAGTTTTGCATGACATCTCCTCCTTAGATTTTTTATTATGCAGAATGTCCTTACTACATGTAAAGCAATCAGCTCTCACCGGGTTGCATATCGCTTGGTTTTATATGGCAGGATGCTGGGAAAGAAACTGATATAGGTAAGGGAAGGCTGAATTCCCTCAATATGGAGAATGCATGTATAGATTCTCCAATATGTCACAATCTATAACTGTTTTAATAATTCATGGAGGAGGTTGCAGAACATGAGTACCATTCAGAGAATTTGTCTTGTTTTAACCATCATTGGCGCTATTAACTGGGGACTGATCGGATTTTTCCAATTTGACTTAGTAGCGGCCATCTTCGGCGGCCAAGGTTCAGCCCTTTCCCGCATCATTTACGGACTTGTCGGAATCGCCGGTTTAATCAACCTCGGTCTGCTGTTTAAGCCAAACGAGGAAAGATCACGTGAAGAGGCAGCAAATCCTGAAATGCGATAGGATAAAAAAGCACCGAACATTCCTGGGGACTGACCCCATAAGA
>NZ_AMXN01000012.1 GCF_000332645.1 Bacillus inaquosorum KCTC 13429 | reverse complement strand
AGTTTTGAGAGAACACTCTCTAAAAGGCGGAAAAGCAAAGAAACTCCGCTAAGGGCTCTCACATCCTGTGAGAAACGCCCAGTACCTTCATCCTGAAGGCATTTGTTTGGTGGCGATAGCGAAGAGGTCACACCCGTTCCCATACCGAACACGGAAGTTAAGCTCTTCAGCGCCGATGGTAGTCGGGGGTTTCCCCCTGTGAGAGTAGGACGCCGCCAAGCAAGGTAAAACCCAGCTCATTGAGCTGGGTTTTTTGTGTATTCAAGATCGATAAAATCAAACAAATACAAACACCGACAGCTTATATAGTCCATATACTGATTCCAAGTTTCGAAAAGATCTAAATAGTGTATACAATATCCGGTTTAAGGGAAGGCTAATTGTACGGAGGTGGGGACGATGGACGAAACAGTTAAACCTAATCATACATGTGTGATTTGTGATCAAGAGAAGAGTAGAGGCATTCATCTTTATACGAAATTTATATGCTTAGATTGTGAGAGAAAAGTAATTTCTACATCAACTTCCGATCCTGACTATGCCTTTTACGTAAAAAAACTAAAGAGCATTCATACACCGCCATTATATTCTTAGACCTGAAAAGGTCTTTTTTTGTATTCTTTCATAAGGAATGAGTTAATAAAAAGAAGATGAAACTTGTTTAGGGATTGAACGTAGTAGATAATAATATTAAAACTGAGTATATACACAGGAGTCGATTATCTCATGCAGAGATTTCTTCACTTTTTGATATGGAGTTTAACAAGCAGTGCGACTTTTGTTTTCATAGGGATATTGAGCTTTTTCGGTTTAAATCAGTCGCTTTTTTTATCTTTTGTTTATGGGCTCGCTTCAGGAGTGGTCGTATATACAGCTGGCATTTGGAACACCAGACGGTTGTTTCTTAAAAAGCATGCGCTGACAGGAAGAGAATATGCTTACATTAAGAAAAATCTCGAGGAAGCAAGGCTGAAAATCATACGCCTCCGGAAAGCTTTGTTTCAGGCAAAGAGCATACAAACGTTTAAACAAAATGCAGAAATGCTGAGACTTGTCAGAAGGATTTATATTCTCACCAAAAAAAAGCCAAAACGGTTTTATCAGGCCGAGCGCTTTTTTTATCAAACTCTCGATTCGGTTGTTGAATTGACAGAGAAGTATGCCTTTCTATCATCTCATCCAAAAAAAAGCAAAGAACTGTCGATGTCGTTGAGTGAGGCGCGTATCACACTTGCTGAGTTGACAAAGCGTGTAGAGGAGGATTTAACTCAAGTAATGGGTGATGAAATTGATGACCTGCAATTTGAATTAGATGCAGCAAAGCATTCATTAAAGAAATAATGGAAGAGGGTAAGAGCGATGAACCGAGATCAAAGCGACCTTCATATAGATGAATTATTGGCAGACCCTTTTGGCGATATAGAGATACCCAAGGCAGAGGCTGTAAAAGCAGAGACACAGCAAGTACGTCTTGTTGATGTTCTTCCTGAGGAAAACAAGGAAAAGGCAATTCAGCTCGCTGGACAGATCGATCATAAAAACATGCAGAGCATTGTTTTATACGGCTCTCAAGCTCAGTCTAAGCTGCTGAATTTTTCTCATACCATGATTGATCATGTTCAAAAGAAGGATGTCGGAGAGATTGGCGAAATTCTTGGAGAGCTGATGAAAAAGCTGGAGCAGGTAAATCCTGATGATCTTCAGTCCAAGAAAAAGGGTTTTTTGGCGCGCATGTTTGGAAGAGTATCGAATTCTCTTCAGGAGGTGCTGTCTAAATATCAAAAGACAAGTGTACAGATAGACAGAATCAGCTTGAAGCTGGAGCATTCTAAAAATGCTTTAATCAGTGACAATAAGCTGTTAGAGCAGTTATATGAGAAAAACAAAGAGTATTTCACCGCGCTGAATGTTTATATTGCTGCAGGGGAACTGAAGCTGGAGGAATTAAGAACAAAAACGATTCCTGAACTGAAGCAACAGGCCGAATCAAGTGAGCACAACCAAATGGCCGTTCAAGAAGTAAACGATTTGATTCAATTTGCTGACCGGTTAGATAAAAGGGTGCACGATTTGCTTCTGAGCAGGCAAATTACAATCCAAAGCGCTCCGCAAATCAGGCTGATTCAGAATACAAACCAAGCGTTAGCTGAAAAAATCCAGTCATCCATTGTGACAGCGATTCCGCTTTGGAAAAACCAAGTAGCGATTGCGCTGACGCTTTTAAGGCAGCGCAATGCAGTAGATGCACAGCAAAAAGTAGCTGATACAACCAACGAGCTTTTACTGAAAAACGCTGATCTGTTGAAAACCAATACAATTGAAACTGTGCGGGCGAATGAACGAGGCCTTGTTGATATCGATACTTTAAAAAAGGTGCAGGAAAGCTTAATCAGCACGCTTGAAGAAACGCTGACGATACAAGAAGAAGGACGAATCAAACGCCGTCAGGCAGAAGAAGAGCTCATGATGATGGAAGGCGATCTGAAGCAAAAGCTGCTTACAATAAAGGAAAGATAGTTACCAGTAAGTCTAGCTTTAAGTTCTGTGAGAGGCACGATATAATAAAGTATAAGAAGACACATTCAAAGGATTGTTTTAATGAACACACCTTTATATAAAGCATTGATTCAGCATGCGAGAAGAAATTCTCATTCATTTCATGTTCCGGGACATCACAATGGAGATGTCTTTTTTGATGACGCTAAGTCGATATTCAATCCGCTTCTCACCATTGATGTAACTGAACTGGCAGGATTGGACGATCTCCATCATCCTACTGGGGTGATTAAGGAAGCTCAAGAGCTTGTCAGTCAATTATATGGATCAGCGGAAAGTTTTTTTCTGGTGAATGGTACGACTGTCGGGAACTTAGCAATGATTTTATCAGTTTGTGAACCGGGCGATACAATTTTGGTTCAAAGAAACTGTCATAAATCTGTATTTCATGCTGTTGATTTGGCTGGTGCTGAGCCGGTTTATCTCGCACCTGACATTGATGCAGCGTTGCATGTGCCTACGCATGTTCCGCTTGATACAATAAAAGAAGCCTTGGCAGCATATCCAGATGCGAAAGGCTTGGTGCTGACCAATCCGACATATTACGGGCATAGTGCTGATTTGACCGAAATCATTTCAGAGGCCCATCGTTACGGGATTCCTGTTTTGGTGGATGAAGCGCATGGCGCACATTTTGTTTTAGGGGAGCCTTTTCCAGTCTCAGCTTTAAAAATGGGGGCAGATATTGTTGTTCAGTCGGCTCATAAAACGCTGCCTGCCATGACGATGGGTTCTTATTTGCACCTCAACAGCAGCTGCAGAATTGATCGGGATCGGGTGGCAGAGTATTTAACCCGATTACAAAGCAGCAGCCCGTCTTATCCGATCATGGCTTCATTAGACATTGCCCGTGCTTATGTGGAGCATATTATAGAAGAACAAAAGCTTTCTGACATTCTGCAGCGAATACAATCACTTAAACAAACGTTTGATTCACTTACAAATGCAGAAGCTGTCAAACCGGCCGACCCACGGATAATAACGGATCCGTTGAAGCTCACGATTCGTTCAAAACGGGGCCATTCTGGATATACGCTGCAAAACATATTAGAGCGTGTCAACATATTCACTGAGCTTGCTGATGAAAATCAAGTACTGCTCGTTCTTCCATTGGGAGGAAAGCGCAGAATAAACGTTGAAACGATTAAAAGCATTGATGAAGAGATTGAAAAAATGCCTCCGGATCAGATGTTTGTTTCTGCAGAATGGGGAGCGCAGCCTGTTACTGTCTTGCCATATCAAAAAAAGGTCTTACAAACGTTCAAGAAAGAATATGTGGACTTTGATGAAGCAGCAGGCCGGCTGAATGCAGATGATATCATCCCTTATCCTCCAGGTATCCCGATGATCATGGCGGGAGAAAGAATGACGAAAGAAAGTGTGCAAAAGCTCAGCCGCTTGATCAGCATGAAAACGCATGTTCAAGGGAATATGAAAATCAAAGAGAAACAACTACTTGTTTATATAGAAGAGGAGAAATCATGAGCGGTTTATTTATTACATTCGAAGGTCCTGAAGGTGCGGGAAAAACGACTGTTCTGCAGGAAATCAAAAACATACTGACAGCAGAAGGCCTTCAGGTTACAGCAACTCGAGAGCCGGGCGGCATAGACATAGCAGAACAAATTCGAGAGGTTATTCTGAATGAGAACAACACATTAATGGACCCGAAAACAGAAGCTCTCTTATATGCAGCTGCAAGACGCCAGCATTTAGTTGAAAAAGTAAAACCAGCATTGGAACAGGGGCATGTGGTTCTTTGTGACAGATTCATAGACAGTTCGCTCGCATACCAAGGATACGCAAGAGGCCTTGGTATTGATGAGGTTCTGTCAATTAATCAGTTTGCCATCGGAGATATGATGCCCCATGTAACGGTTTATTTTTCAATTGATCCGGAAGTAGGCCTGCAACGTATTCACGCAAACGGCTCGCGGGAGAAAAACAGGCTCGATTTAGAAAAATTAAGCTTCCATACAAAGGTACAGGAAGGTTATCAAGAGCTGATGAAGCGATTCCCGAAAAGATTTCACTCAATTGATGCCAGCCAATCCAAAGATCTCGTCGTTCAGGACGTTCTAAAGGTTATCAATGAAGCGTTGAAAAAAATTCAATTGTGACCTGTTTCCCAATAGTTGATATAATAATGTAAACGAGATCATTGTTGTTTCCAATCTAAAGGAGGCCTTCACAGATGAAATTGATAGTGGCAGTTGTACAGGATCAGGACAGCAACAGACTTTTGAAAACCTTAACGGATCACAACTTTAGAGTCACAAAGCTTGCGACGACGGGAGGATTTCTTAAATCAGGCAATACAACGTTTATGATTGGTGTCGAGGATATACGCGTCGATAAAGCATTGAGTCTCATTAAAGAAAACGGACAGAAACGTGATCAGATGATTGCCCCTGTATCTCCAATGGGCGGAAATGCTGATTCATATGTCCCTTATCCAGTCGAAGTTGAAGTTGGCGGAGCGACAGTATTTGTCCTTCCAGTCGATGAATTTCATCAATTTTAAGGATTTGAAACTGTGAAAATTAATAAAGATATACGTACATTTATAGATAATAAGCAGCTTCCTTCTGTGAAAACATCTGAGATCACAGCGTCGTTTAAAACATCAATGGAAAACCAAAGCAGCAAATTGAAATTTGATCAGCTCACCAGGCTGTTATCGGATATAGAAGCGTTTGGAAAAAGACTGACGAAATCCCGGAATTTTAAAGACTTAGCGAGATTTAAAGGACTTGTGAAACGTTTTGTCAAAGAGGCTGTAGACAGCGGTCTGTCACATGAAACATCGAAAAGCTTTGACCTGTACGGAAACAGCAGAACGCTGGGACTTGTGAAAGAAATAGATGACAAATTGATACAGCTTACGGAAGAAATGATGGATCAGGAAAAACCGGCAATTGATTTGCTGGAGCGTATTGGCGAAATAAAAGGTTTATTGATTAACCTTTACACATAGAGAGTGATACAATGGCAATATCCTGGAAGGAAATGACCGAGCTTCAGCCCAGAGTGATGAAGCTTTTATATAATAGTATTGAGAAGGACAGATTATCACACGCTTATTTGTTTGAGGGGAAAAAAGGAACAGGAAAGCTTGATGCTGCGATGCTTCTTGCGAAAAGCTTTTTTTGCCTGGAGGACGGCGCGGTGCCTTGTGAGAGCTGCCGAAACTGTAAACGGATAGAGTCAGGGAACCACCCTGATCTCCATCTTGTTCAGCCTGATGGTTTGTCGATCAAAAAGGCGCAAATTCAAGCGCTGCAAGAAGAGTTTTCTAAGACGGGGCTTGAATCGCATAAAAAGCTGTATATTATTTCGCACGCAGATCAAATGACAGCAAATGCAGCGAACAGCCTGCTGAAATTTTTAGAAGAACCGAATAAAGACACAATGGCCATCCTCATCACTGAGCAGCCCCAAAGGTTATTGGATACCATCATTTCAAGATGCCAAACCCTTCCTTTTCAGCCTTTGCAGCCTAAAGCAATTGAAGACAGATTAATCGAACAGGACGTTTCGCCTCATATGGCAAGGCTTCTGGCCAACATGACCAACAATGTAGCGGAAGCAGTCGAATTAAGTCGAAATGATGAGTTTGCAGAGTCTAGAGCGAAAGTGATAAAATTGTATGAAGTCCTACACCAGCGGAAAGGACATGCTTTTTTCTTTATTCAAGATCAATGGATGCCCTTTTTCAAAGAAAAAACCCATCAAGAAATGGGTCTTGATATGCTCTTATTGATATATCGTGATGTGTTGTCCATCCAAATAGGAAATGAAGATAAATTGATTTATCAAGACTTATTCCAATCAATAAAACAGCATGCGCTACAATCAACACAACAAAGCGTTACGAATCAAATTCTTGCTGTTTTAGAAGCAAAGAAACGGCTTCATTCCAATGTGAATGTACAAGGATTAATGGAGCACTTGGTGTTAATGTTGCAGGAGGGATAAGCTTGTACAATGTAATTGGAGTCCGCTTTAAGAAAGCGGGTAAAATATATTATTTTGATCCAAATGGATTTCATATAGAACATGACAGCTGCGTAATTGTAGAAACTGTCAGAGGCGTTGAGTACGGCCAGGTCGTGATTGCGAATAAACAGGTGGATGAGCATGATGTCGTGCTGCCCCTTCGAAAAGTGATACGTGTGGCTGACGAACGCGATCTTCTCATCGTAGAAGAAAATAAACAGGAAGCTTTATCAGCATTTGACATCTGCCAAAAGAAAGTGGCTGAACATGGCTTGGATATGAAGCTGGTCGATGTCGAATTTACGTTTGACCGCAATAAAGTTATTTTTTACTTCACTGCTGACGGCCGAGTAGACTTTAGAGAGCTTGTAAAGGATTTGGCTTCTATCTTTAAAACAAGAATTGAGCTGCGCCAAATTGGAGTAAGGGATGAGGCGAAAATGCTCGGAGGAATCGGTCCTTGCGGAAGAATGCTTTGCTGTTCAACGTTTCTTGGAGATTTTGAACCCGTTTCCATTAAAATGGCCAAGGATCAGAACTTGTCTTTAAATCCTACGAAGATTTCAGGTCTTTGCGGACGTTTGATGTGCTGTCTAAAATATGAGAACGATGAGTATGAGACAGCAAAAGAGCAGCTTCCGGATATTGGAGAAATGATTACGACAGCAAACGGCCCCGCGAAGGTCGTTGGACTAAATATTCTGGAACGGGTGCTTCAGGTGGAACTGATAAACCGTGAAAAAGTGATAGAATATACTTGGGAAGAGCTCTTGGAAGAGGGCGTCGTATCCGCACAAACCACAGATTAACGAGGTGTGGAACCTTGGATAAAAAAGAGTTATTTGATACAGTCATTAACTTAGAAGAACAAATTGGCTCACTGTACCGGCAGCTGGGGGATTTGAAGCAGCATATCGGTGAGATGATTGAAGAAAATCATCATTTACAGCTTGAAAACAAGCATTTGCGCAAACGGCTGGACGATACGACGCAGCAGATTGAAAAGTTCAAAGCTGATAAAAAAGAATCAAAAACACAGAAGACAGAGCAAACTGATATAGGGGAAGGGTATGATAATCTGGCACGTCTGTATCAAGAAGGATTTCATATCTGCAATGTCCACTATGGAAGCGTTCGAAAAGAAGATTGTCTTTTCTGTCTGTCATTCTTAAATAAAAAATAAGGAAAAGGCTTCCGCATAAGACGGGAGCCTTTTTCAAAGGTACTGAAAGGATAAGAAGATGGTTTCATTACGTGATGATGAAAGATTAGATTATTTGCTCGCAGAGGACATGAAAATCATACAAAGTCCAACAGTGTTTGCTTTTTCATTGGACGCTGTGCTTCTGTCCAAATTTGCGTATGTTCCGATTCAAAAAGGAAAAATCGTTGATTTGTGCACCGGCAATGGCATTGTGCCGCTGCTGCTCAGCACAAGATCAAAAGCAGACATTCTTGGAGTTGAAATTCAAGAAAGACTTCATGATATGGCTGTTCGCAGTGTGGAGTATAATAAGCTGCGGGATCAGATTCAGATCATACATGATGATCTGAAAAACATGCCGGAAAAGCTGGGACATAATCTATATGATGTTGTCACCTGCAATCCGCCGTATTTTAAAACGCCGAAGCAAACTGAGCAAAATATGAATGAGCATCTCAGAATCGCCAGACATGAAATTCACTGCACACTGGAGGATGTCATTTCAGTCAGCAGCAAGCTGCTCAAGCAAGGAGGAAAGGCAGCCCTTGTTCACCGGCCGGGACGGCTTTTGGAGATTTTTGAACTGATGAAGGCTTATCAAATCGAACCGAAGCGTGTGCAATTTGTCTACCCGAAACAAGGGAAAGAAGCCAATACTATCTTGGTTGAAGGCATAAAGGGCGGACGTCCGGATTTAAAAATTCTTCCCCCTTTGTTCGTTTATGACGAACAAAATGAATATACAAAAGAAATCAGGACCATTTTATATGGAGACAAATAACCATTTCTTCTACGTCGTGAAATGTAAGGACAATAGCTGGTATGCCGGGTATACCAACGATCTGCAGAAACGAGTAAAAACACATAATGATGGTAAGGGCGCAAAGTATACAAAAGTAAGACGTCCGGTTGAATTGATTTTTGCCGAAGCTTTCACAACGAAACGGGAAGCCATGCAGGCGGAATATTATTTCAAAAAACTGACTCGAAAGAAAAAAGAGCTTTATATAGAAGAAAAGCGGAACAGCAAGGAGGCTGTATATGTTAAGGCGCCAAATGAGCTTTAATGGAAAGTCGGACATGGGGATTCTATATTTGGTCCCAACCCCAATCGGAAATTTAGAGGATATGACATTCCGGGCGATCGACACGCTGAAATCAGTGGATGCAATTGCTGCGGAAGATACGAGACAAACAAAAAAGCTTTGTCATGTATACGAAATTGAAACACCGCTTGTTAGTTATCACGAACATAATAAGGAGAGCAGCGGCCACAAAATCATTGAATGGCTGAAATCGGGAAAAAACATTGCCCTTGTCAGTGACGCCGGGCTGCCGACGATTTCTGATCCTGGAGCGGAAATCGTGAAGGATTTCACGGAGTTAGGCGGTTATGTCGTTCCGCTACCGGGAGCAAATGCTGCATTAACAGCCCTAATCGCTTCAGGAATTGTACCACAGCCTTTCTTCTTTTACGGTTTTCTTAACAGGCAGAAAAAAGAAAAGAAGAAGGAACTTGAAGCTCTTAAAAAACGGAGAGAAACAATTATCTTTTATGAAGCGCCTCACCGATTGAAGGAAACCTTGTCAGCGATGGCAGAGATATTAGGAGATCGGGAAATTGCTGTAACGCGTGAACTCACTAAGAAATATGAAGAGTTTATCAGAGGCTCGATATCCGAAGTCATCGAATGGGCAAACGAGGACCAGATACGTGGTGAGTTTTGTCTTGTCGTAGAAGGAAGTAAAGCAGAGGAATCAGATGAGGAAGCACAATGGTGGGAAACCCTCACCGCGAAAGAACATGTCGAGCATTACATCTCGAAAGGCGCTACTTCTAAAGAAGCTATTAAAAAAGCAGCAGTCGATCGCAATGTTCCAAAGCGTGAAGTGTACGATGCTTACCATATTCAGCAATAAAAAAACGTTCTTGTGTCATAACAAGAACGTTTTTTGTAAAAGAAATGATTATTTAAGGTTTTGAAGCTGGTTTTGGATTTCGCTGATGATTTGCTCAGCGCCTTCTTTACTAAGAACCAATTTACCGCCTGCAAGTTTAAGGTTATCATCAGAAACTTCACCAGTTACTTGGCAAGTCATGTTTGGTTTATATTTTTTAAGGATGATTTTTTCATCATCAACATAAATTTCAAGAGCATCTTTTTCTGCGATTCCAAGAGTACGACGCAATTCGATAGGAATAACTACACGTCCTAATTCATCAACTTTACGTACAATACCAGTAGATTTCATAAACATTCTCCTCCCAAGAGATAATTATTTGTTTAAATTATATTTTTCTTCGTCATTATTCGACAAAATCCTTACCTTCATAGCATAACAAGGTTTCCAATAATCGTCAATCATTTTGTTTACTATTGATTGTAAGAATTAGTTCTTATAGTCAGTAATGTCTTGAAAACTACCGGAATAACAGCATTTTATAAATTTTTAATAAAGCTATTATCCTACTAAAACTCCTTTTAAATCAAGACTTTCGAACCAAGGTTTTTTATTTCATTTGATTATATACGACAAAATTCGACATAAACAGACTTTTTTTATTTTCATTAAAGATTTTTAATTTTAATTATTCTTTTTCAGGGCATACGTATATATTCTTGATCTTAAAGGCTAAGATGGTATCATAGATAAAGGATAAATATAAATAATAATCATATATGATTTGCACTTATCGCCGCTCTCGTCCTTTGGGCGGGAGCTTTTTGACATTCTGATTGGGAGGTTTCAAGATGCCGCAAGAAAACAATACATTTTATATTACAACACCGATTTATTATCCGAGCGGAAAATTACATATCGGCCATGCATATACGACAGTCGCGGGAGATGCAATGGCACGCTACAAAAGATTAAAAGGGTTCGATGTTCGCTATTTAACGGGAACGGACGAGCATGGACAAAAGATTCAGCAAAAAGCTGAGCAGGAAAACATTACACCTCAGGAGTATGTGGATCGCGCAGCGGCAGATATTCAGAAACTGTGGAAACAGCTTGAAATCTCAAACGACGACTTTATCCGTACAACTGAAAAACGGCATAAAGTTGTGATTGAAAAGGTGTTTCAAAAGCTTCTTGATAATGGGGACATCTATCTTGATGAATATGAAGGCTGGTATAGTATCCCAGATGAAACGTTCTACACGGAAACTCAGCTGGTTGATATCGAGCGGAATGAAAAGGGAGAGGTCATCGGCGGAAAAAGCCCTGACAGCGGACACCCAGTTGAATTGATCAAAGAGGAATCATATTTCTTCCGTATGGGGAAATACGCGGATCGTCTTCTGAAATATTATGAAGAAAACCCGACATTCATCCAGCCGGAATCACGCAAAAACGAAATGATTAACAACTTTATCAAGCCTGGACTTGAGGATTTGGCTGTATCGCGTACCACTTTTGACTGGGGCGTGAAGGTGCCGGAAAATCCAAAGCACGTTGTATATGTTTGGATCGACGCACTATTTAACTATTTAACAGCACTCGGCTATGATACAGAAAATGATGAGCTTTATCAAAAATATTGGCCTGCCGATGTTCATTTAGTCGGTAAGGAGATTGTGCGATTCCATACCATTTACTGGCCAATTATGCTGATGGCTCTTGATCTGCCGCTTCCGAAGCAAGTATTCGCGCATGGCTGGCTTTTAATGAAAGACGGAAAAATGTCGAAATCAAAAGGGAACGTTGTAGATCCCGTTACATTAATTGAACGCTACGGTTTAGACGAACTTCGTTATTACCTGCTTCGCGAAGTGCCGTTTGGATCTGACGGTGTCTTCACGCCGGAAGGTTTTGTTGAGCGGATTAACTATGATTTAGCGAATGATTTAGGAAACCTATTGAATCGTACGGTTGCAATGATCAATAAGTATTTTGACGGACAAATCGGTTCTTACAAAGGTGCAGTAACGGAATTTGATCAAACGCTCACTTCAGTTGCTGAAGAAACAGTGAAGGCTTACGAGAAAGCAATGGAAAACATGGAGTTCTCGGTAGCTCTTTCAACATTATGGCAGCTCATCAGCCGCACAAATAAATACATTGATGAGACAGCTCCATGGGTGCTTGCGAAGGATCCTGCAAAAGAAGAAGAACTGCAATCAGTTATGTATCATCTGGCTGAATCATTGCGTATTTCAGCTGTGTTGCTTCAGCCGTTCTTAACAAAGACACCGGAAAAAATGTTCGAGCAGCTGGGCATTACTGATGAAGCTTTAAAAGCTTGGGACAGCATTACAGCTTTCGGCCA
The DNA here is from genome assembly GCF_000332645.1 of Bacillus inaquosorum KCTC 13429. Lineage (GTDB taxonomy): Bacteria > Bacillota > Bacilli > Bacillales > Bacillaceae > Bacillus > Bacillus inaquosorum. Next base: position 43,307 of record NZ_AMXN01000012.1, on the reverse strand, counting down.
GCTGAAAGATACAAAAGTACAAAAAGGCGAGCCTTTGTTCCCTCGTTTAGAGGCAGAAGAAGAAATTGCTTACATCAAAGGGAAAATGCAGGGCTCAGCGCCAGCTAAAGAAGAAACAAAAGAAGAAGAGCCGCAAGAGGTTGATCGCTTACCTGAAATCGCGATTGATCAATTCATGGATGTAGAACTTCGCGTGGCAGAGGTTATCGAAGCAGAGCCGGTGAAAAAAGCAGATCGACTATTGAAGCTGCAGCTGGATCTTGGTTTTGAAAAACGCCAAGTCGTATCCGGTATTGCGAAGCATTATACGCCTGAAGAGCTTGTTGGGAAAAAACTCGTATGTGTAACAAATCTAAAACCGGTTAAGCTGAGAGGAGAGCTTTCTCAAGGTATGATCCTTGCTGGGGAGGCAGACGGCGTATTAAAAGTCGTATCTATCGATCAGTCGTTACCGAAAGGCACAAGAATTAAATAATGACAAACAAAAGGTGTTTCACGTGTAACAATTCGTCGAACACCTTTTGTGTTTCGACAAGAAAGGAGTTTTTCACTTATGTTGTTTGACACACATGCACATTTAAATGCAGAACAATATGATACTGATCTGGAAGAGGTTATTGAGCGGGCAAAATCTGAAAAAGTAGAACGAATAGTCGTAGTTGGTTTTGACCGACCGACCATTACCCGTGCGATGGAAATGATTGAGGAATATGATTTTATTTATGCAGCCATCGGCTGGCACCCTGTTGACGCGATTGACATGACAGAAGAAGATTTAGCATGGATTAAAGAGCTCTCTGCTCATGAAAAAGTGGTAGCGATAGGTGAAATGGGACTGGATTATCATTGGGATAAATCTTCTAAAGATGTTCAAAAAGAGGTGTTTAGAAAACAAATCGCCTTAGCAAAAGAGGTCCATCTGCCTATTATCATTCATAACCGTGATGCAACGGAGGATGTCGTGACGATTTTGAAAGAGGAAGGCGCAGAAGCCGTGGGCGGAATCATGCACTGCTTTACAGGAAGTGCGGAAGTGGCAAGAGAATGCATGAAAATGAATTTTTATTTATCATTTGGGGGACCGGTGACATTTAAAAATGCGAAGAAGCCGAAGGAAGTTGTGAAGGAAATACCAAATGATCGTTTGCTGATTGAAACTGACTGCCCATTTCTCACACCTCATCCTTTTCGCGGGAAAAGAAATGAGCCAAGCTATGTGAAATATGTGGCAGAGCAAATTGCTGAATTAAAAGGAATGACCTTCGAAGAGATTGCATCAATCACGACTGAAAATGCAAAAAGACTTTTCCGTATAAACTGACAAAAAACGCTAGCGGTTTTTGTAAGAGCTTGTTCCTTACGGCGTTTTTCTATAAAAGTTCTACATGCTTTCTTCTCCTCATAGGATAGGTTTGTCGACAAGTCTTTCTTCCGTTTCTCATTGTATTTCAGGATAATGAAGAAGACACTGAGCTTTTGGGAGAAAGAGAAGGGAGGGTTGACAGCCTTTTAGATACTCTATATAATCTCTCCGAGGAGAAGGAGGCGTTTTTCATCATACAAAAAATGAAAAAGCTGTTTTCCGTAAAGCTTAGCAAAAGCAAAGTCATTCTGGTTGCTGCTTGTTTGCTATTGGCAGGAAGTGGGACTGCGTATGCGGCTCATGAGCTGACAAAACAATCAGTCTCAGTTTCTATCAATGGCAAAAAGAAACATATACGCACACATGCAAAAACGATCGGTGATCTTTTAGAGACGCTTGATATAAAGACAAGAGACGAAGACAAGATCACACCTGCTAAACAGACAAAGATAACAGCAGATATGGACGTTGTGTACGAGGCTGCAAAACCTGTGAAGCTTACAATAAACGGGGAAGAAAAGGCATTATGGTCAACAGCAAAAACGGTCGGTGCATTACTGGACGAAAAAGATGTTGATGTAAAAGAACACGATCAAATTGATCCCGCAATAGATACAGATATTTCTAAAGACATGAAGATTAACATAGAACCCGCATTTCAGGTTACTGTGAATGATGCAGGAAAACAAAAGAAGATCTGGACGACTTCGACTACGGTCGCTGACTTTTTAAAACAGCAAAAGATGAACATAAAAGACGAAGATAAAATCAAGCCTGCGTTAGATGCAAAGCTGACGAAAGGAAAGGCTGATATTACAATTACTCGTATCGAAAAGGTCACCGATGTAGTTGAAGAGAAAATCGCGTTCGATGTGAAAAAGCAAGAAGACGCTTCTCTTGAAAAAGGGATAGAAAAGGTCGTCCAAAAAGGAAAAGAAGGTAAGCTTAAAAAACATTTCGAAGTCGTTAAAGAAAACGGCAAAGAAGTGTCCAGAGAGCTTGTAAAAGAAGAAACTGCTGAACAAAGCAAAGATAAGGTGGTTGCTGTCGGCACAAAGCAAAGCAGTCCAAAGATTGAAAAGGTCAGTGCTTCCGGTGATTCAAAAACAGTCGTGTCCCGCAGCAATGAATCAACAGGCAAAGTTATGACTGTATCATCTACGGCTTATACAGCAAGCTGCAGCGGTTGTTCAGGACATACAGCTACAGGCGTCAATTTGAAAAATAATCCGAATGCGAAAGTTATCGCTGTAGATCCAAATGTTATTCCGCTAGGCTCCAAAGTTCACGTTGAAGGCTATGGATATGCCATTGCTGCAGATACTGGTTCAGCGATTAAAGGGAACAAAATAGACGTCTTTTTCCCAGAAAAATCATCGGCCTACCGATGGGGAAATAAAACAGTCAAAATTAAAATCTTAAATTAATATATACTTATGTATTCAGAGGGTTTTGCGCCCTCTGTTTTTTTCGTTATAATAGACAAAGTGTATTTTCTGCTTATTAGACGCTCGACATAAGAAAAAGTTTCATGAATATACAAAAGTTTTTATTTTACCTTGGAGGAAATAATGAAAATTAAAGAGATCATTGTGGTCGAGGGGCGTGACGATACGGCCCGCATCAAATTGGCTGTTGATGCAGACACAATTGAAACAAATGGTTCAGCCATCGATGATTATGTGATTGACCAAATCCGTTTGGCCCAGAAGACCAGAGGCGTCATCATTTTGACGGATCCGGACTTCCCGGGAGAGAAGATCCGCAAAACCATTTCTGAGGCTGTACCCGGCTGTAAGCATGCTTTTTTACCAAAGCATCTTGCCAAACCTAAAAACAAGCGGGGAATTGGTGTGGAGCACGCATCGATTGAAAGCATTAGGGCATGTTTAGAAAACGTGCACGAAGAGATGGAAGCGCAGCCGAGTGAGATTTCAGCTGAGGATCTGATTCATGCCGGACTGATTGGCGGATCTGCAGCCAAACGCCGCCGTGAACGATTGGGTGATTTATTGAAAATCGGCTATACCAATGGCAAACAGCTTCAAAAACGGCTGCAAATGTTTCAAATTAAAAAAAGTGATTTTATGAGTGCGCTCGATACCGTTATGCGGGAGGAACAGAATGAATAAAGACATTGCGACACCGATTAGAACGAAAGAGATACTGAAAAAATACGGTTTTTCTTTTAAAAAGAGCTTAGGACAGAATTTCTTAATTGATACGAACATTTTAGACAGAATTGTCGATCACGCGGAAGTGACGGAGAAAACCGGTGTCATTGAAATCGGCCCGGGAATCGGGGCTTTGACCGAACAACTCGCCAAGCGGGCGAAAAAGGTCGTGGCATTTGAAATTGACCAGCGATTATTACCGATCCTGAAAGATACGCTATCTCCTTACGACAATGTCACAGTCATTCATCAGGATGTATTAAAGGCTGATGTCAAGTCGGTCATTGAAGAACAATTTCAAGACTGTGATGAGATCATGGTAGTAGCCAACCTTCCTTATTATGTGACAACGCCGATTATCATGAAACTGCTTGAAGAACATCTTCCACTGAAAGGGATTGTGGTCATGCTGCAAAAAGAAGTGGCTGAGCGCATGGCGGCAGACCCTTCATCTAAGGAATACGGTTCACTTTCAATCGCGGTGCAATTTTATACAGAAGCCAAAACGGTGATGATCGTTCCGAAAACCGTGTTTGTTCCTCAGCCTAACGTAGATTCTGCGGTCATTCGGCTGATTCTCCGCGACGGACCGGCAGTGGACGTGGAAAACGAAGCCTTTTTCTTTCAGTTAATCAAGGCAAGCTTTGCTCAGCGCCGTAAAACGCTGCTCAATAACTTAGTCAACAACCTGCCTGAAGGAAAAGCACAAAAATCAACGATTGAGCAAGTGCTGGAAGAAACAAATATTGACGGCAAGCGCCGAGGTGAATCCCTGTCTATTGAGGAGTTCGCAGCGCTGTCTAACGGATTGTATAAAGCCCTTTTCTAAAAGGGCTTTTTGTTTTGCGCACCACATGGACTGCCGCTACATAGGCTAGAGAAGGACCTTTAATTCAATGATAAGAAAAACTTGGACTCAGCGAAAAAAGGCGCTTTCTCAAGGCTCTTTCTTTCATGATGAGGCTTAGTCTATGTGTGGAGTGAGGAACGTGCAATTTCAAATAGGGGATATGGTAGCCAGAAAATCTTATCAAATGGATGTTTTGTTTCGCATTATAGGAATAGAGCAAACAAGCAAAGGAAATTCAATCGCCATTTTGCATGGCGATGCAGTCAGGCTGATTGCTGATGCGGATTTTTCTGATCTGGTAGCAGTGAAAAAAGATGAGCAGATGATGCGGAAAAAGAAAGATGAGAGCAGAATGAATGAATCGCTCGAATTGCTCCGCCAGGATTATAAGCTGCTCAGAGAAAAGCAGGAGTACTATGCGACAAGCCAATATCAGCATCAGGAGCATTATTTTCATATGCCGGGCAAGGTGCTTCATCTGGATGGTGATGAAGCGTATCTGAAAAAATGCCTGAATGTCTATAAAAAAATTGGAGTGCCGGTCTACGGCATCCATTGCCATGAAAAGAAAATGTCTGCTTCTATTGAAGAATTACTCGACAAATATCGACCTGATATCCTGGTGGTAACAGGACATGATGCGTACTCGAAGCAAAAGGGCAGCATTGATGATTTGAACGCGTACAGACATTCAAAGCACTTTGTTGAAACGGTTCATAACGCCCGAAAAAAGATCCCTCACTTAGATCAGCTTGTTATTTTTGCAGGGGCCTGCCAATCCCATTTTGAATCACTCATAAAAGCGGGGGCAAATTTCGCGAGTTCTCCATCAAGAGTAAACATCCATGCGCTTGATCCGGTGTATATCGTTGCGAAAATCAGCTTTACGCCGTTTATGGAACGAATCAATGTATGGGAAGTGCTCCGTAATACGCTGACAAGAGAGAAAGGGCTCGGAGGTATTGAAACAAGAGGAGTGCTGAGAATTGGAATGCCTTATAAGTCCAATTAACAGATGAAAACCCGCATCGAAGATCTATGCGGGTTTTTTATTTTACATAATGATACATAATTTACCGAAACTTGCGGAAAATAATTGAGGAATCATAGAATTTTGTCAAAATAATTTTATTGACAACGTCTTATTAACGTTGATATAATTTAAATTTTATTTGACAAAAATGGGCTCGTGTTGTACAATAAATGTAGTGAGGTGGATGCAATGGCGAAGACGTTGTCCGATATTAAAAGATCGCTTGATGGGAATTTAGGTAAAAGGCTGACGTTAAAAGCAAACGGTGGCCGCCGAAAAACGATTGAGCGTTCGGGCATTTTAGCTGAGACGTACCCTTCTGTTTTTGTGATACAACTAGATCAAGACGAGAACTCGTTTGAAAGAGTTTCATACAGTTATGCTGATATTTTGACTGAGACTGTTGAGCTGACATTTAATGATGACGCCGCAAGCTCAGTAGCATTTTAACGGGCAGTGAACCTTTTGTTTACTGCTTTTTGTTTTGCCCTTTTTTGGTTTCCAGTAATTTTAACGAAAGTTCCATCTGATTTAACAAAAGATAAAACAGTCACATATTATCGTGACGTGCACGAATGGCTATCACTTCTAAAAAAGGGGTTGTTTCGTTTGGGCAGACGTCGTGGAGTTATGTCAGATGAGTTTAAATATGAGCTGGCTAAAGACCTTGGTTTTTATGACACAGTCAAAAATGGCGGCTGGGGCGAAATTCGGGCTCGCGATGCCGGTAACATGGTAAAGCGCGCCATTGAAATCGCCGAACAGCAAATGGCTCAGAATCAGAATAACCGATAAGGATGTGACCCGGGGGACGTGCCGTTCCCCGGTTTTTTGTGTTGGATATAAATACATAATGGGCCGCAATATGGATATGTTCATCCTGTACTTCAAATGTGATACAATGTTCATACTTATGTTTAGATGGAGAAGTAGGTGAAAGCTATGCGTATTTTAGAAAAAGCGCCAGCAAAGATCAATCTGTCACTTGACGTAACCCGAAAACGCCCGGATGGCTATCATGAAGTCGAAATGATCATGACGACGATTGATTTAGCGGATCGGATTGAATTGACGGAGCTGGCAGAGGATGAAGTGAGGGTTTCCTCCCACAACCGTTTTGTGCCTGATGACCAAAGAAACTTAGCTTATCAGGCTGCCAAGCTGATCAAGGACAGATACAACGTGAAAAAGGGAGTTTCCATCATGATTACGAAGGTGATTCCGGTGGCTGCCGGTCTTGCCGGCGGAAGCAGTGATGCGGCTGCGACGCTCAGAGGGCTGAACAAACTGTGGAATTTAAATCTTTCTGCAGAAACGCTTGCTGAGCTTGGAGCGGAAATTGGCTCCGACGTTTCATTTTGTGTCTATGGCGGGACTGCACTAGCAACAGGACGAGGTGAGAAAATTAAACACATCAGCACGCCTCCGCACTGCTGGGTCATTTTAGCGAAGCCGACAATCGGTGTTTCAACTGCTGAGGTGTACAGACAGCTGAAGCTGGATGATGTAGAACATCCGGATGTACAAGGCATGATTGAGGCTATAGAGGAAAAGAGTTTTCAAAAGATGTGCAGCCGTTTAGGCAATGTGCTTGAATCTGTTACGCTTGATATGCATCCTGAAGTCGCGATGATCAAAAACCAGATGAAACGCTTTGGCGCAGATGCCGTGTTAATGAGCGGGAGCGGCCCGACTGTGTTTGGGCTGGTTCAGTATGAGTCGAAGGTGCAAAGAATTTATAACGGGTTAAGAGGCTTCTGCGATCAAGTTTATGCGGTAAGAATGATCGGCGAACAGAACGCTCTTGATTAAATCCGTATGTTAAGTTATATTGATCTTAAAATATTCGGATTTTGGGGGTAAGTTCATGAAGTTTCGTCGCAGCGGCAGATTGGTGGACTTAACAAATTACTTGTTAACCCATCCGCACGAGTTAATACCGCTAACCTTTTTTTCTGAGCGGTATGAATCTGCAAAATCATCGATCAGTGAAGATTTAACGATTATTAAGCAAACCTTTGAGCAGCAGGGGATCGGTACTTTACTTACTGTTCCCGGAGCTGCGGGAGGCGTCAAATATATTCCGAAAATGAAGCAGGCTGAAGCTGAAGAGTTTGTGCAGACACTTGGACAGTCGCTGGCAAATCCTGAGCGTATCCTTCCGGGCGGTTATGTATATTTAACGGATATCTTAGGAAAGCCATCTGTACTCTCCAAGGTAGGGAAGCTGTTTGCTTCTGTGTTTGCAGACCGCGAAATTGATGTAGTCATGACCGTTGCCACGAAAGGCATCCCTTTGGCGTACGCAGCTGCGAGCTATCTGAATGTCCCTGTCGTCATCGTTCGCAAAGACAACAAGGTAACAGAAGGATCCACAGTCAGCATTAATTACGTCTCAGGTTCCTCAAACCGCATTCAAACAATGTCACTAGCGAAAAGAAGCATGAAAACGGGTTCAAACGTACTCATTATTGATGACTTTATGAAAGCAGGCGGCACAATTAATGGTATGATTAACCTGTTGGATGAGTTTAACGCAAATGTGGCGGGGATCGGCGTCTTGGTTGAAGCCGAAGGAGTAGATGAGCGTCTTGTTGATGAATATATGTCACTTCTTACTCTTTCAACCATCAACATGAAAGAGAAGTCCATTGAAATTCAGAATGGCAATTTTCTGCGTTTTTTTAAAGACAATCTTTTGAAGAATGGAGAGACAGAATCATGACAAAAGCAGTCCACACAAAACATGCCCCAGCGGCAATCGGGCCTTATTCACAAGGGATTATCGTAAATAATATGTTTTACAGCTCAGGTCAAATTCCTTTAACTCCTTCAGGCGAAATGGTGAACGGTGATATTAAGGAGCAGACTCATCAAGTATTCAGCAACTTAAAAGCGGTGCTGGAAGAAGCAGGCGCTTCTTTTGAAACAGTTGTAAAAGCAACTGTATTTATCGCGGATATGGAACAGTTTGCGGAAGTAAACGAAGTGTACGGACAATATTTTGACACACACAAACCGGCGAGATCCTGTGTTGAAGTCGCGAGACTCCCGAAGGACGCGCTGGTCGAGATCGAAGTTATTGCATTGGTAAAATAATAAGAAAAAGTGATTCTGGGTGAGCTCGGAATCACTTTTTTATTTACCTTATGCCCGAAATAAAAGTGTTATGACCTAATTGTGTAACTATATCCTATTTTTTCAAAAAATATTTTAAAAACGAGCAGGATTTCGGAAAAAATCGTGGAATTGATAAACTAATGCTTTTATATAGGGAAAAGGTGGTGAACTACTGTGGAAGTTACTGACGTAAGATTACGCCGCGTGAATACCGATGGTCGCATGAGAGCGATTGCATCCATCACGCTGGATCACGAATTTGTTGTACATGATATTCGTGTGATTGATGGAAACAATGGTCTTTTCGTTGCGATGCCGAGTAAACGCACCCCTGATGGAGAGTTCCGCGATATTGCTCATCCAATTAATTCAAGCACGCGAGGAAAGATTCAAGATGCCGTGTTAAATGAGTATCATCGTCTGGGTGACACTGAAGCATTAGAATTCGAAGAAGCTGGAGCTTCTTAAAAAATAACCAAAAAGCAAGGACTGCTGAAAGGGCTGACAAAAGCCTTTTGCCGGCAGTCCTTTTTTAATTCTGATTTTTCAAACTTAATTGCACTCAATAGAAAATTCTTGCACTTCATGAAGTCTCCTTGAAATCAGAAGATATTTAGGATATATTTTTCTATGGATAAAAGGGATATTGGAGGCCAATAAATGGATAAGCGGTTTGCAGTTGTTTTAGCGGCTGGACAAGGAACGAGAATGAAATCGAAGCTTTATAAAGTCCTTCATCCAGTTTGCGGTAAGCCTATGGTAGAGCACGTCGTGGACGAAGCCTTAAAGTTATCTTTATCAAAGCTCGTCACGATTGTCGGACATGGTGCGGAAGAAGTGAAAAAGCAGCTTAGTGATAAAAGCGAGTACGCGCTTCAAGCAGAACAGCTTGGCACTGCTCATGCGGTAAAACAGGCACAGCCATTTCTTGCTGACGAAAAAGGCGTCACGATTGTCATTTGCGGAGATACGCCGCTTTTAACAGCAGAGACAATGGAACAGATGCTGAAAGAACATACACAAAGAGAAGCGAAAGCTACGATTTTAACTGCGGTTGCAGAAGATCCAACCGGATACGGCCGTATTATTCGCGGCGCAAACGGAGCGGTTCAAAAAATCGTTGAGCATAAGGACGCCTCTGAAGAGGAACGTCTTGTGACTGAGATCAATACCGGCACGTATTGCTTTGATAATGAAGCACTATTTCGGGCCATTGATCAGGTGTCTAATGATAATGCTCAAGGCGAGTATTATTTGCCGGATGTCATAGAGATTCTTAAAAACGAAGGCGAAACTGTTGCCGCTTACCAGACTGGTAATTTCCAAGAAACGCTCGGAGTTAATGATAGAGTTGCTCTTTCTCAGGCAGAACAATTTATGAAAGAGCGTATTAATAAAAGGCATATGCAAAATGGCGTAACGCTGATTGACCCGATGAACACGTATATTTCTCCTGACGCTGTCATCGGAAGCGATACTGTGATTTATCCTGGAACTGTGATTAAAGGTGAGGTGCAAATCGGAGAAGATACGATTATCGGCCCTCATACAGAGATTATGAATAGTTCAATTGGAAGCCGTACGGTCATTAAACAATCGGTAGTCAATCACAGTAAAGTGGGGAATGATGTAAACATAGGACCTTTTGCTCACATCAGACCTGATTCTGTCATCGGGAATGAAGTGAAGATCGGGAATTTTGTTGAAATCAAAAAGACTCAATTCGGAGACCGAAGCAAGGCTTCTCATTTAAGCTATGTCGGTGATGCTGAGGTAGGCACAGATGTAAACTTGGGCTGCGGTTCAATAACTGTCAATTATGATGGAAAGAATAAATATTTGACGAAAATTGAAGACGGCGCGTTTATCGGCTGCAACTCCAACTTGGTTGCCCCTGTCACAGTCGGAGAAGGCGCTTATGTAGCGGCAGGTTCAACTGTTACGGAAGATGTACCTGGAAAAGCGCTTGCTATTGCCAGAGCGAGACAAGTAAATAAAGACGATTATGTGAAAAATATTCATAAAAAATAATCCTAAATTCGGAGGTTTATCCATGTCTAATCAATACGGAGATAAGAATTTAAAGATTTTTTCTTTGAATTCGAATCCAGAGCTTGCAAAAGAAATCGCAGATATAGTTGGAGTTCAATTAGGGAAATGTTCTGTCACAAGATTTAGTGATGGGGAAGTCCAAATTAATATCGAAGAAAGTATTCGCGGATGTGACTGTTATATCATCCAGTCTACAAGTGACCCCGTTAACGAGCATATTATGGAACTGCTGATTATGGTAGATGCGTTAAAACGCGCTTCTGCAAAAACGATTAACATTGTTATTCCTTATTACGGTTATGCGCGTCAAGACAGAAAAGCAAGATCCCGTGAGCCAATCACAGCAAAACTTTTCGCTAACCTGCTTGAAACAGCCGGTGCGACTCGTGTGATTGCACTTGACCTGCATGCGCCGCAAATTCAAGGATTCTTTGATATACCGATTGACCACTTAATGGGTGTTCCGATTTTAGGAGAATATTTTGAAGGCAAAAACCTTGAAGATATCGTCATTGTTTCACCAGACCACGGCGGTGTGACACGCGCCCGCAAACTGGCTGACCGACTAAAAGCGCCGATTGCGATTATCGATAAACGCCGTCCGCGTCCAAACGTGGCGGAAGTCATGAATATTGTTGGTAATATCGAAGGGAAGACCGCTATCCTGATCGATGACATTATTGATACTGCAGGTACCATTACACTTGCTGCTAATGCGCTCGTTGAAAACGGGGCGAAAGAAGTATATGCATGCTGTACACACCCTGTACTATCAGGCCCTGCTGTTGAACGGATTAATAATTCAACAATTAAAGAGCTTGTTGTGACAAACAGCATCAAGCTTCCTGAAGAAAAGAAAATTGAACGGTTCAAGCAGCTTTCAGTCGGACCGCTTCTGGCTGAAGCGATTATTCGCGTTCATGAGCAGCAATCAGTTAGCTATCTGTTCAGCTAAACCGATATTTGAGGTTTAAATCCTTATCGTTATGGGTATTGTTTGTAATAGGACAATAAAACGATAATAGGATGGTGCTGAATATGGCAACAATAACGGCAAAAGAAAGAACGGACTTTACTCGTTCGTCTCTTCGGAATATCCGTACTTCAGGACATGTTCCAGGTATCATATATGGGAAAGACACGGGAAACAAACCTGTATCATTAGACAGTGTGGAGCTGATCAAAACGCTGAGGGACGAAGGTAAAAATACAGTCATCACGCTTGACGTCAGCGGAGAAAAACATTCTGTCATGGTAACAGACCTGCAAACGGACCCGCTGAAAAATGAAATCACTCATGCTGACTTTCAAGTTGTCAATATGAGTGAAGACATTGAGGTGGAAGTTCCGATTCATCTGACCGGAGAAGCCATTGGAGTGAAAAACGGAGGCGTATTGCAGCAGCCGCTGTATGCACTTACTGTAAAGGCTAAGCCAAAAGCCATTCCGCAAACGATTGAGGCTGATATTTCAAAACTCGATGTAAATGAAGTACTGACTATTGCGGATTTGCCTGCTGGCAGTGACTACTCCTTTAATCATGAATCAGATGAGGTCGTAGCTTCTATCCTTCCTCCGCAGCAGCAGGAAGCAGCTGAGATAGATGAAGAGGAATCTGCCGATGCTCAGCCTGAAGGTGAAAACAAAGAACAATAATAGCTTAAGGCGTAACCCTCCCGAGGTTACGTCTTTTGTGCTAGAATGAGAAGAATTATAGCCCGCTATGCAGGCGGGAGTTTATGTGACTAAGGGAGGATTCGCCATGCTTGTAATTGCCGGTCTCGGAAACCCCGGGAAGAACTATGAAAATACACGGCATAATGTCGGATTTATGGTGATAGATCAGCTTGCGAAGGAATGGAATATTGAGCTGAATCAAAATAAATTTAACGGATTATACGGAACCGGATTTGTTTCCGGCAAAAAGGTTCTACTTGTTAAACCGCTTACATATATGAATTTATCAGGAGAATGTTTGCGGCCTTTAATGGACTATTATGATGTCGATAATGAAGATTTGACAGTCATTTACGACGATCTTGATCTTCCGACTGGCAAGATCCGTTTAAGAACGAAAGGAAGCGCTGGAGGGCACAATGGCATCAAATCACTGATTCAACATCTTGGAACATCCGAGTTTGACCGCATACGCATCGGAATCGGCCGGCCTGTAAACGGCATGAAGGTCGTTGATTATGTGTTGGGCTCCTTCACCAAGGAGGAGGCACCTGAGATTGACGGAGCGGTCGATAAATCTGTGAAGGCTTGTGAAGCTTCTCTGAGCAAACCGTTTTTAGAAGTCATGAACGAATTTAACGCAAAGGTATAAAATGAATCAACAAAGTCCATACTACACCAAAATGACTTTTTCATCAGGAGGTCCCTTGTATGGCTTTGCATTATTATTGTCGTCATTGCGGAGTGAAAGTAGGCAGTCTTGAATCTTCCATGGTATCGACTGACTCACTTGGATTTCAGCACTTAACAAACGAGGAAAGAAACGATATGATTTCTTATAAAGATAATGGAGATGTCCATGTTTCGACGATATGTGAAGATTGCCAAGAGGCGCTTGACCGAAATCCGCATTACCACGAACATCACACATTTATTCAATAAAAAGCTTTGGTGTAGACACTAGACCAAAGCGTTTTTCTGTTCTCACAGAAAACAGAGAGGAGGGGCCATATGGACAACATTCAAACCTTTATAAAAGAAAGCGATGACTTTAAATCCATCATCAACGGTTTACACGAGGGGCTGAAGGAACAGTTGCTCGCGGGTCTGTCGGGTTCCGCGCGTTCTGTTTTTACTTCCGCCCTGGCTAATGAAACGAATAAGCCTATCTTTCTAATCACCCATAACTTATATCAAGCCCAGAAAGTAACGGATGATCTGACTGCACTTCTAGAGGATCGGTCTGTCCTTTTGTACCCCGTCAATGAACTTATTTCATCAGAAATCGCAGTCGCAAGCCCTGAATTGCGGGCGCAGCGATTAGATGTCATTAATAGATTAACGAATGGAGAAGCGCCAATTGTCGTTGCTCCTGTAGCTGCAATCAGAAGAATGCTGCCGCCTGTAGAGGTGTGGAAAAACAGCCAAATGCTCATTCAAGTGGGCCATGATATCGAACCTGATCAGCTTGCATCACGGCTGGTAGAGGTAGGATATGAGCGGTCTGATATGGTTTCTGCACCCGGGGAATTCAGTATTCGCGGAGGAATCATTGACATTTACCCGCTGACTTCAGAGCATCCGGTGAGAATTGAACTTTTTGACACCGAAGTTGATTCAATCCGCAGCTTTAACTCAGATGATCAGCGGTCAATTGAGACGCTTACCTCGATCAATATCGGTCCTGCGAAGGAATTGATTATCAGACCTGAAGAAAAAGCGCGGGCGATGGAAAAAATGGATGAAGGTCTTGCCGCAAGCCTGAAAAAATTAAAGCTCGACAAGCAAAAAGAAATCCTTCACACGAATATTTCTCACGACAAAGAACGCTTGTCTGAAGGCCAGACAGATCAGGAGCTGGTGAAGTATCTCTCATATTTCTATGAAAAGCCTGCTAGTTTACTAGATTATACACCTGATAATACACTTCTGATTTTGGATGAAGTCAGCCGGATTCATGAGATGGAAGAACAGCTTCAAAAAGAAGAAGCGGAGTTCATAACAAACCTTCTTGAGGAAGGGAAGATTTTGCATGACATCAGTTTGTCATTCAGCTTCCAAAAAATAGTGGCTGAGCAAAAACGCCCTCTGCTGTACTATTCTTTATTTTTGCGGCATGTACACCACACGAGTCCGCAAAATATCGTCAATGTGTCAAGCAGACAAATGCAGAGTTTCCATGGCCAAATGAATGTGCTGGCGGGTGAAATGGAACGTTTTAAAAAATCCAACTTCACCGTTGTATTCTTAGGAGCCAACAAGGAACGTACACAGAGATTATCTTCTGTTCTCGCTGATTATGAAATCGAAGCCGCCATGACAGACAGCAAAAAAGCGCTTGCTCAGGGACAGGTCTATATCATGGAAGGGGAGCTCCAATCGGGATTTGAGCTGCCGTTAATGAAGCTTGCCGTTATTACGGAAGAAGAACTGTTCAAAAACCGTGTGAAAAAGAAGCCTCGAAAACAGAAGCTTACAAATGCAGAGCGCATTAAAAGCTATTCCGAGCTTCAAATCGGTGATTATGTGGTTCATATTAATCACGGGATCGGAAAGTATTTAGGAATTGAAACCCTTGAAATCAATGGGATCCACAAAGACTATTTAAACATTCATTATCAGGGAAGCGACAAGCTTTACGTCCCTGTAGAACAAATTGACCAGGTGCAAAAATATGTCGGCTCCGAAGGAAAAGAGCCGAAGCTTTATAAATTAGGCGGTAGCGAATGGAAACGGGTCAAGAAAAAAGTAGAGACATCCGTTCAGGATATTGCTGATGATTTAATTAAGCTGTATGCCGAAAGGGAAGCGAGCAAGGGCTATGCGTTTTCTCCTGACCATGAAATGCAGCGTGAATTTGAATCGGCGTTCCCTTATCAAGAAACCGAGGATCAGCTCCGTTCCATTCACGAAATCAAAAAGGACATGGAAAGAGAACGTCCGATGGACCGCTTGCTATGCGGTGATGTAGGCTACGGTAAAACAGAGGTTGCCATACGTGCCGCGTTTAAGGCGATCGGTGACGGAAAGCAGGTAGCTCTGCTCGTTCCGACAACAATTTTGGCACAGCAGCACTATGAAACCATTAAAGAGCGCTTCCAGGACTATCCGATTAATATCGGCCTGCTCAGCAGATTCAGAACGAGAAAAGAAGCGAACGAAACAATCAAAGGATTGAAAAACGGGACTGTTGATATCGTCATCGGGACGCATCGGCTGCTGTCAAAAGATGTCGTGTATAAAGACTTAGGACTCCTCATCATTGATGAAGAGCAGCGTTTCGGTGTAACCCATAAAGAAAAGATCAAACAGATCAAAGCCAATGTTGATGTATTAACTTTAACAGCGACGCCGATTCCGCGTACGCTGCATATGTCTATGCTTGGCGTAAGGGACCTTTCAGTCATCGAGACTCCGCCGGAAAACCGATTCCCCGTACAGACGTATGTTGTGGAATACAACGGCGCCCTTGTCAGAGAGGCGATTGAACGTGAGCTTGCACGCGGAGGCCAGGTCTATTTCTTGTACAACCGGGTAGAGGATATCGAGCGGAAGGCGGATGAAATCTCAATGCTTGTCCCTGACGCAAAGGTAGCGTATGCGCACGGGAAAATGACAGAAAACGAATTAGAAACCGTTATGCTAAGTTTCCTTGAAGGAGAATCAGACGTTCTCGTCAGCACAACCATTATTGAAACAGGCGTTGACATTCCGAACGTCAATACGCTGATCGTATTTGACGCCGACAAGATGGGTCTTTCTCAGCTTTATCAGCTGCGGGGACGCGTCGGCCGGTCTAATCGTGTGGCGTATGCGTACTTCACGTACCGCAGGGATAAAGTGCTGACAGAAGTGGCTGAAAAAAGGCTGCAGGCCATTAAAGAATTCACAGAGCTTGGTTCTGGTTTTAAAATCGCAATGCGTGACTTAACGATTCGCGGAGCCGGGAATCTTCTTGGCGCCCAGCAGCATGGCTTCATCGATTCGGTCGGATTTGACCTCTATTCACAAATGCTGAAGGAGGCCATTGAAGAGCGTAAAGGAGACACAGCGAAGACGGAACAGTTTGAAACAGAAATTGATGTTGAGCTTGATGCATATATTCCGGAAACATATATTCAAGACGGCAAACAGAAAATTGATATGTATAAACGCTTCAGGTCTGTGGCTACAATCGAAGAGAAGAATGAACTTCAAGACGAAATGATCGACCGGTTTGGAAACTATCCAAAAGAAGTCGAATACTTGTTTACTGTTGCAGAAATGAAGGTTTATGCGAAGTATGAACGTGTTGAGCTGATTAAGCAGGATAAAGATGCTGTCAGATTGACAATTTCAGAAGAAGCAAGTGCTGAAATTGACGGCCAGAAGCTGTTTGAGCTCGGCAATAAATATGGAAGACAAATCGGACTGGGAATGGAAGGCAAAAAACTCAAAATCTCCATACAGACGAAAGGCCGAAGTGCCGATGAATGGCTCAAAACCGTGCTGGGCATGCTGAAGGGCTTAAAAGATGTGAAAAAGCAAACCATTTCATCAACGTAAATTTTGTTACTCTCTGGTGTATATTACATTTGATGTTACGGATACTAATTTCAAGCGAGGCGGAAGGTACATAAAGTGACTTGCTTTAGGTCTTTCCCACATGTATATACCATCAAATGAAAGAGAGGCACCAGAGATGAAAGCAACCGGTATCGTACGTCGTATTGATGACTTAGGACGGGTCGTGATTCCTAAAGAAATTCGCAGAACTCTAAGAATCAGGGAAGGCGATCCGCTTGAGATTTTTGTAGATCGTGACGGAGAAGTGATTTTGAAAAAGTACTCTCCGATCAGTGAGCTTGGAGACTTTGCAAAGGAGTATGCAGACGCGCTTTATGACAGTCTCGGGCATTCAGTGCTTATTTGTGACCGTGACGTATATATTGCCGTGTCTGGCAGCTCAAAAAAAGACTACTTAAACAAGTCGATCAGCGAAATGCTGGAAAGAACAATGGATCAGCGCAGTTCCGTGCTTGAGAGTGATGCGAAATCAGTACAGCTTGTGAATGGCATAGATGAGGACATGAATTCTTATACTATCGGCCCGATTGTGGCGAATGGCGATCCGATAGGCGCCGTGGTTATTTTTTCAAAGGATCAGACAATGGGCGAAGTAGAGCATAAAGCCGTTGAGACAGCAGCTGGATTTTTGGCGCGTCAAATGGAACAGTAGGTCTTATTCCTTTTATCGAAAATAGGTATGAAAAGAACAGCTCTCCATGGGATGCTGTTCTTTTTTTCATGCATGCCCAAAAAGGATTCCAAGGGTTGGGATGTGGTATAATAACCTCGTTTTTATTTGTGCCGCGGTAATACGTGAACCGTATTGCCCCTGACGTTGGGAAGGAGCTTTTGGATGGACGATTCAATAGGCGTCAAACGGCATTGGATTTGGCAGGGGGCATTTGTGTTAATTCTGGCAGGCGTTATCTCAAAAATATTAAGCGCCGTGTACAGAGTCCCGTTTCAAAACATTGTCGGCGATGTTGGATTTTATATATATCAGCAGGTTTATCCCTTTCTTGGTATTGCGGTCATGCTGTCAACATCAGGATTTCCGGTCATTATTTCGAAACTGATGAATGATTACAGTGAAAAAAGCCATCACACCATATTAAAAATGTCAGCGTTGTTTTTGTCTTTCATTGGTGTTTTATTATTTCTGTGCTTATATATGGGTGCTGTACCAATCGCACTTTTTATGGGAGACTCACATCTCGCCGTGTTAATTCAAGTCACTGCGTTTGCATTTCTGCTGTTCCCGTTTGTCGCGTTGCTTAGAGGCGGGTTTCAAGGGCGGTACGATATGCTCCCGTCAGCTTTATCGCAGATGACAGAGCAATTTCTGCGGGTTGCGGTGCTCTTGGGATTATCATTTTGGCTCGTCAAAAAGGGAGCCTCGCTTTATACTGCGGGAGCGGCAGCTGCTTCCGGGTCTCTTGCCGGGAGTTTCATTGCGTTGATGATACTTGGATTTTTTTGGTTTAAAGTGAAAAGAGACAAACAAACGGAAACGCAAAATGAAAATGTCATAACAACAAAAGAACTAATGAAAAAACTGCTTTTATATTCGGTTACAATTTGTGTAAGCAGTTTGCTGCTTTTGTTTATCCAGCTTGTTGATGCTTTGAATTTATATTCTTTGCTTTCAGACGGTGAGGCAAGCGAAGAAGCGAAACGCCTAAAGGGGATTTATGATCGGGGGCAGCCCTTGCTGCAGCTTGGTTCAGTTTTCGCAGTGAGCATTGCGACGTCACTCGTTCCGTATATTTCTAAGGCCGTAAAGAACAAAGAGCTGAAGATCATGAAAGAAAAAGTCACGTCTTCTTTAAAACTATGTCTTGTATTGGGTACAGGCGCGTCGGCTGGATTAATTTGCATTCTTGAGCCGGTCAATATCATGCTGTTTCAAAATGGTGAAGGGACAGCTGCGTTACAAATATTTAGCTGCTCCATTTTGTTTGCATCTCTGGCAGTCACGGCAGCCGCAGTTTTGCAGGGGGCGGGATACACAGTTTTTCCTGCGATAGCGGTGGGCGCAGGCGTTACAGTGAAATGGGTGTTAAACACCCTTTTGGTTCCGCACTATGGGATTGAAGGTGCATCACTTGCAACAGCGGCTTCCTTTGCTGCTGTCGCCGGGCTTAACTTGTATCAGCTTCGGCAAAAGGAATGGCTCGATAAACTAAGAGCCGTTATGATTCCGATTATTGGATGTGCCCTTTTGATGTCGGCTGTCTTGCTTGCGTATATGCGTCTCTGGAGTTTCTTGTATCCTGCAGCAGGAAGAGGAGCGGCTGCGATTGAAAGTCTTTCTGCTGTCGCCATTGGTGGCGCGGTGTTTATTTATTGTATGATGAAATTAGGTATCTTTACAGATGAAGAGCTGAACAGTGTGCCTTTTGGCAGCAAGTTAAGCAAATTCATGAGAAGGAGAGAACAAAATGGCGGGTAATATTACAGTCGTCGGACTTGGTGCCGGAGACATGGACCAATTGACAATTGGTATACATAAGCTGCTGACAAAAGCTGATACGCTGTATGTCAGAACCAAGGATCATCCCTTAATTCAGGAGCTTGAAAAAGAAACGAAGAACATCCGTTTTTTTGATGATATATATGAGAAACATGACCAGTTCGATAAGGTATATGAAGAAATTGCAAATATCCTCTTAGAAGAGGCACAGCGTGAGGACGTGGTTTATGCTGTACCGGGACACCCTTTTGTCGCGGAAAAAACAGTACAGCTGCTGACGGAGCGGCAGAAAGAGAAAAACGTCCAAGTAAAAGTCGCGGGAGGACAAAGTTTTCTTGATGCCACATTCAATGCCTTGCAAATCGACCCGATTGAAGGCTTTCAATTTGTGGATGCCGGCACATTGTCCGCGGATGAGCTTGAGCTCAGACACCACCTGATCATTTGTCAGGTTTACGACCAAATGACGGCTTCTGAAGTCAAGCTGACATTGATGGAAAAGCTGCCTGATGATTATGAGGTTGTGATCGTGACAGCGGCTGGAAGCCGTGACGAGGAGATCCAGACAGTGCCTTTATTTGAGCTGGACCGCAATGTCGCCTTGAATAACTTAACAAGTGTGTATATTCCGCCGATTAAAGAAGAGAAGCTGCTTTATCACGAATTCTCCGCGTTCCGAAGCATCATCAGAGAGCTTCGCGGGCCTAATGGATGTCCGTGGGATAAAAAGCAGACGCATCAGTCATTAAAACAGTACATGATTGAAGAGTGTTATGAACTTCTTGAAGCAATTGACGAAGAAGACACAGACCATATGATCGAAGAGCTTGGCGACGTTTTGCTTCAGGTCTTACTCCACGCGCAGATTGGCGAAGATGAAGGTTATTTCACAATTGATGATGTCATAAAAGGTATCAGTGAAAAAATGGTCCGAAGACATCCCCATGTGTTTAAAGATGTTAAGGTTCAGGATGAAAACGATGTTTTGGCAAATTGGGAAGACATAAAAAAAGCCGAAAAAAATACATCCGAAGCATCCTTATTAGACAGCGTGCCGAAAACCCTTCCAGCTCTTTCAAAAGCTGCTAAACTGCAGAAAAAAGCAGCGAAGGTCGGTTTTGATTGGGAAGACGTCAGCGATATTTGGGAAAAAGTAAGCGAGGAAATGAAGGAATTTTCATCTGAGGTTTCTGAAGATCCTCATGAACACAATCTCAAGGCTGAGTTTGGCGACATTTTGTTCGCACTTGTGAATGTAGCCCGCTTCTACAAGATAGAACCGGAGGAAGCGCTGGCCATGACCAATGACAAATTCCGGAGACGGTTCTCGTATATTGAGGAAACAGCAAAGGAAAAGGGAATCGAGCTGGCTGATATGTCTCTTGAGGACATGGACAAACTGTGGAATGAAGCAAAAGAAACTGAGAGGAGATCATAAATATGAGATTAGATAAATTTTTGAAAGTATCACGGCTGATTAAACGACGTACACTAGCAAAGGAAGTAGCTGACCAGGGACGCATCTCTATTAACGGAAACCAGGCTAAAGCAAGCTCTGACGTAAAACCGGGAGATGAACTAACGGTCCGCTTCGGCCAAAAGCTTGTAACGGTTCAAGTCAATGAGTTGAAAGACACGACGAAAAAAGAAGAAGCTGCAAACATGTATACGATCCTAAAGGAAGAAAAACTCGGCGAATAGGCTTGTTCTAAAAAAATCCCCCGCCTCATACAATGCAGTAATAATGCTAAAAGTATCGAGGATATGGGGGTTTAATAGATGAATTCATATTATGAGCAAAAAGGTTCTTCGTCTGTTCCGGAACAGCATGATGTGACAATGAAAGGCCGGAAGCATTTAGATATTTCTGGGGTTAAGCAAGTGGAGAGCTTTGATAATGAAGAATTCCTGCTGGAAACTGTGATGGGAATGCTCTCAGTCAGAGGCCAAAACCTGCAGATGAAAAATTTAGATGTGGAAAAAGGGATTGTTTCCATTAAAGGCAGGGTATTTGATTTAGTGTACTTAGACGAACAACAAGGGGATAAAGCTAAAGGGTTTTTTAGCAAGTTGTTTAAATGACGCTGACGACACAATTCTATACAATGCTGGCGATGTCCGGTATGGGCCTCTGGCTTGGGGCGTCGCTTGATACATACCGGCTCTTTGTCATTCGTGCCAAAACAGCCAGATGGCTATTATTTATTCATGATATTCTTTTCTGGATTGTGCAAGGGCTGCTTTTCTTTTATGTCTTGCTTCATGTAAATGAGGGAGAATTCAGGCTTTACATCTTTTTAGCGGTTCTGCTGGGCGTTGCGACGTATCAGAGCCTTTGCAAACGAATCTATATAAAAATACTGAAATTCGGCATTTACCTTGTTGTTTCTGTTTATCAATTCTTCAAAAAACTCGTTCAGCACGTGTTATTTCGTCCTATTGTGTGGACATGCGGAGCGATCATCTGGCTGGCGGCGTTTTTAGTAAAGAAAATATACCGCTTGATCGTTTTTCTCTTGTTGTGTCTATATAAAATAGCCATGGTTCTGTGTTTTCCGATCCGTTTTATCGCAAAACAATGTTTGAAACTTCTTCCTGAAAAGATGCGTCTAACTTTTAGACGTTATTTTGAAAAAGGTGCAGGATTTCTCAAAAAGAAGAAGAAACTATTGGTAACCATAAGAACGACCATTACACGTTTTTTGAAGAGATGAAAGGAGGACCGTCTGGTTTGAATTTTTCCAGAGAACGAACGATAACTGAAATACAAAACGACTATAAAGAACAAGTAGAGCGGCAGAATCAGCTGAAGAAAAGAAGACGCAAAGGGCTGTACAGACGGTTGACTGTATTCGGCGCCCTAGTATTCCTGACGGCAATTGTGCTGGCAAGCTCTGTATGGTCTCAAACATCTTCCCTTAGCGCAAAAGAAGAAAAGAAGGAACAGCTTGAAAAAGAACTGAAAAGTTTAAAGACAAAACAAGCGGATTTAAAAGAAGAAATATCCAAATTGAAGGATGAGGATTACGTCACAGAGCTTGCCAGAAGGGACTTATTCATGTCTGGAGACGGAGAAATTATCTTCAATGTGGAGAAGAAGAGCAAGTAGCCTTGTTGACACTTAAATTTTTATTTAGGTATAATTAAGCAAACGATCTTTTTATAAGCCTAAGGAGGAGCACTTTTTTTATGTCGATTGAAGTTGGCAGCAAGTTGCAAGGGAAAATAACAGGTATTACAAATTTTGGAGCATTTGTTGAATTGCCTGGAGGCTCAACCGGTCTCGTTCACATCAGTGAGGTAGCTGATAACTATGTCAAAGACATTAACGATCACTTAAAAGTCGGCGACCAAGTTGAAGTGAAAGTCATCAACGTTGAAAAAGACGGGAAAATTGGTTTATCTATTAAAAAAGCTAAAGACCGTCCGCAAGCCAGACCTAGAAATGATTTCCGTCCGAAAGAATCTTTTGAACAGAAAATGAATAAGTTTTTAAAAGACAGCGAAGATCGCTTGTCATCTTTAAAACGCAATACGGAATCAAAACGTGGAGGGCGCGGAGCAAGAAGAGGATAACTTGCTGCTTTCTATAAATAAATGAAGCATCCGTTCATCCCGACGGATGCTTTTTTTGTTATCTTCTTTCACTTAAAAGTCAGAAAATTATAACATTAAAGTTTCTGTTGACGAAAAGGACAAACCTTTGTATTATATAACTTGTGCTTAGAAGCACCAAACAATATGGCGGTGTAGCTCAGCTGGCTAGAGCGTACGGTTCATACCCGTGAGGTCGGGGGTTCGATCCCCTCCGCCGCTACCATATTTGTTTGGCCCGTTGGTCAAGCGGTTAAGACACCGCCCTTTCACGGCGGTAACACGGGTTCGAGTCCCGTACGGGTCATCCTAAAAAATCGGTTTCTCTTGCAGAAGCCGATTTTTTTCATTTTTAGACAACATTCCAGAAATTCTTTTGATAACCGAATATCAAGGCAGAAACCGTCGAAGATTTCTTTGGTATTGTTACCTTCTTTTGACAAAATCCTATCTGTGCTTTCGCTATAATGACAGGCAACGAATATAACAGGTGGGAGATGAGAGGAATGGAAAAAGCAGAAAGAAGAGTGAACGGGCCAATGGCGGGACAAGCTTTGGAAAAACTCCAATCGTTTTTTAACAGGGGCACGAAGCTGGTGACTCATCATTTGCATTCACTGTTTTTCTATAAAGGATTCATTTATGTCGTCATCGGATTTTTGCTTGGACGGGCTTTCATATTATCGGAGGTGCTTCCTTTCGCACTTCCTTTCTTTGGAGCGATGCTCCTCATCAGAAGAGACAAGGCGCTTTATGCGGTTTTGGCTGTGCTTGCAGGTGCGCTGACCATTTCTCCGAAACACTCATTGCTCATACTAGCGGCATTGCTGGCATTCTTCGTATTTTCTAAAGTGGCCGCCTTCATCACCGACGATCGCGTGAAAGCACTCCCGATTGTCGTGTTTTTCTCCATGGCTGCTGCAAGAGCTGGGTTTGTTTACGCTCAAAATGGCACGTTTACAACCTATGATTATGTGATGGCTGTTGTAGAAGCCGGACTATCCTTTATTTTGACGCTGATTTTCCTTCAGAGCCTTCCGATTTTCACTGTGAAAAAAGTAAAACAATCTTTAAAAATAGAAGAAATCATTTGCTTTATGATACTTATTGCTTCCGTTTTGACGGGGCTTGCGGGCTTGTCCTACCAAGGGATGCAGGCAGAGCATGTACTGGCTCGTTATGTTGTACTGAGTTTTTCCTTTATTGGCGGAGCAAGCATTGGCTGTACAGTTGGTGTCGTGACCGGTCTGATTCTTGGTTTGGCGAATATCGGAAATCTTTATCAAATGAGTTTGCTCGCTTTTTCCGGTTTATTAGGCGGTTTACTGAAGGAAGGGAAAAAAGCGGGCGCAGCAATCGGACTGATCGTTGGATCACTTCTTATTTCTTTATATGGTGAAGGCTCTGCCGGTCTGATGACAACGCTCTATGAGTCATTAATCGCAGTCGGCCTGTTTTTGCTTACACCTCAATCAATTACTAAAAAAGTGGCGAGATATATTCCGGGAACTGTGGAGCATCTTCAAGAGCAGCAGCAATATGCAAGGAAAATCAGAGATGTCACTGCTCAGAAGGTAGACCAGTTCTCCAATGTATTTCACGCGCTGTCTGAAAGCTTTGCAACCTTTTATCAAGCATCAGACGAACAGACAGATGACAGCGAAGTTGATCTGTTTTTAAGCAAGATCACGGAGCATTCCTGTCAGACGTGCTACAAGAAAAACAGGTGCTGGGTACAGAACTTTGATAAAACATATGACTTAATGAAACAAGTTATGCTTGAAACAGAAGAAAAAGAATATGCATCAAACCGAAGGCTGAAAAAAGAGTTTCATCAGCATTGCTCTAAATCAAAGCAGGTTGAAGAGCTGATTGAGGATGAACTCGCACATCATCATGCCCATTTGACGCTTAAGAAAAAAGTCCAAGACAGCAGGCGTCTTGTTGCTGAACAGCTTTTGGGTGTTTCTGAGGTCATGGCAGACTTTTCTCGGGAAATAAAAAGAGAGCGGGAACAGCACTTTCTGCAGGAAGAGCAAATCATAGAGGCCCTTCAGCATTTCGGAATCGAGATTCAGCATGTAGAGATATATAGTCTTGAACAAGGAAATATCGATATCGAAATGACCATTCCGTTCAGCGGACATGGAGAAAGTGAAAAAATCATTGCCCCTATGCTTTCTGACATTCTCGAAGAACAAATTCTTGTGAAAGCTGAACAGCACTCTCCGCATCCGAATGGATACAGTCATGTTGCCTTTGGGTCAACCAAATCATACAGGGTGTCTACAGGTGCGGCTCACGCTGCGAAGGGCGGCGGCCTTGTCTCGGGCGACAGCTACAGCATGATGGAGCTAGGAGCCAGAAAATATGCTGCGGCAATCAGTGACGGAATGGGCAATGGCGCAAGGGCGCACTTCGAAAGCAATGAAACGATCAAGCTTCTTGAGAAAATCCTTGAATCGGGCATTGATGAAAAAATAGCAATTAAAACGATCAACAGTATACTGTCCCTAAGGACAACTGATGAGATATATTCCACGCTTGACCTATCTATTATCGATCTTCAAGATGCCAGCTGTAAATTTTTGAAGGTCGGATCGACGCCTAGCTTTATCAAACGGGGTGACCAGGTAATGAAAGTCCAAGCGAGCAATCTGCCAATCGGTATTATAAATGAATTTGATGTGGAGGTTGTGAGTGAGCAGCTGAAAGCGGGTGACCTCTTGATTATGATGAGTGACGGCATTTTTGAGGGGCCTAAGCATGTAGAAAATCATGACTTATGGATGAAACGCAAAATGAAAGGGTTAAAAACAAATGATCCGCAGGAGATTGCTGATTTGCTCATGGAGGAAGTCATCCGCACGAGATCCGGCCAAATTGAAGATGACATGACAGTCGTTGTCGTCCGGCTTGACCATAACACACCGAAGTGGGCATCCATTCCTGTTCCGGCAATCTTTCAAACTAAACAAGAAATTTCATAACGCTTCCGTATAAATCAAATTTCTTCTGGCGAAGATGGGAATATAGGAATCTGAGAATCCTCGTATTCTCCAGGAGGAATGAATGTGAATAACGGACATTTAAATCAAATTTTGCTGATAACGGATGGCTGCTCGAATCATGGGGAAGACCCGCTTGCAATGGCTGCTTTTGCTAAAGAGCAGGGGATTACGGTAAATGTCATAGGTATAATGGAAGAAAACCAAATTGACCCTGAGGCAATGAAGGAAGTCGAAGGAATTGCGCTGGCCGGAGGCGGCGTGCATCAGGTCGTCTATGCATCTCAGCTTTCGCAAACCGTTCAAATGGTAACAAAAAAAGCAATGACGCAAACCTTACAAGGGGTAGTCAATCAAGAGCTGAAACAAATTCTCGGAAAGAATGTGGAAATGGAGGAGCTTTCTCCGGAAAAACGCGGCGAAGTCATGGAAGTGGTAGACGAGCTTGGAGAAACGGTGCATCTTCAGGTTTTGGTTCTTGTTGATACAAGCGCAAGTATGGCGCCTAAGCTCCCTACAGTAAAAGAGGCGCTGATTGATTTGTCTGTCAGCCTCAATTCCCGAATCGGGAATAACGAATTTGCAATGTGTATATTTCCCGGGAAAAAACAAGAGGTCGAGCTTGTGCTGAACTGGACACCGAAGCTGCAATCTCTTTCCACTCTCTTTGCAAAGCTTTCGACAGGCGGCATCACGCCAACAGGTCCGGCGATACGTGAAGCGACAATGCAATTTGAAAAAATCCGCTCAAGAAGGAGCATGCTGGCAGATGATGAACGACGCTTTGACGAGTTTGGCATGTAGCCTCAAGCCGGGTACGACAATCAAAGGCAAGTGGAATGGAAACACTTATACATTGCGTAAACAGCTTGGAAAAGGGGCCAATGGAATTGTGTATTTGGCAGAAGCATCAGATGGACATGTTGCCTTAAAGGTGAGTGATGACAGCCTGTCTATTACTTCTGAAGTGAATGTCTTGAAATCTTTCTCAAAGGCCCAGTCCGTTACGATGGGGCCTTCTTTTTTTGATACGGATGATGCCTATATTCCCAGTGCCAATACGAAAGTTTCATTTTATGCAATGGAATACATAAAAGGCCCGCTGCTTTTGAAGTATGTCAGTGATAAAGGAGCAGAATGGATACCGGTATTGATGATTCAGCTGTTATCCAGCTTATCGGTACTTCACCAGCAAGGATGGATATTCGGCGATCTTAAACCTGATAATCTGATTGTAACCGGTCCGCCTGCAAGAATCCGCTGCATTGATGTAGGCGGCACGACAAAGGAAGGTAGGGCGATAAAAGAGTATACGGAGTTTTACGACAGAGGCTATTGGGGGTATGGAACAAGAAAAGCTGAGCCATCCTACGATCTGTTCGCAGTTGCCATGATTATGATCAACAGTGTGCATAAAAAAGAATTCAAGAAAACAAACCAGCCTAAGGAACAGCTTAGGTCTCTAATCGAGGGAAACCCGCTGCTGCAAAAGTATAAAAAAGTGCTTTTGTCAGCATTGAACGGAGATTATCAATCTGCAGATGAAATGAAGAAGGATATGCTAGACGCGGGGCAAAAGGCAGCACAAAGAAAACAAGCTGCAAAAGCACCACCGCAGCCTGCTACAAGACAAAGACAGCAGAAACCGCGTCAGGGAAAAGTAACAAAGACGCGATACACCCCTAAACAAAAGGCGGCTAAGTCGGGCGGATTATTTGAAACAACACTTATCGTGATCAGCGTTTTAGCGCTTTATTTCGCCTACATTATCTTTTTCTTAATCTGAATGGCACAAACTGCAAAGCCTATGCTTCTTCTTTGCTTGGAAGGATTGAAAGTGATAGGATATGAATATCTTTAAAATACCTGCTCATTGTGAGGAGGACATTGTGAAAAGTGTCAAAGATTTTTTTAGCAAACATCATCTTGCATTAAAAGGGGCGACAATCATTGTAGGCGTTTCCGGCGGTCCGGACTCAATGGCTCTTCTTCACGCGCTGCATACGTTATGCGGCCGTTCAGCAAATATTATCGCGGCTCACGTTGACCATCGGTTCAGGGGCACGGAATCCGAGGAGGACATGCGTTTTGTCCAAGCTTATTGTAAGGCTGAACAGCTCGCATGCGAAACGGCTCAAATCAATGTAACCGCTTATGCAGAGGAAAAAGGTCTCAATAAGCAGGCTGCAGCACGTGATTGCCGCTATCAGTTTTTTGAGGAAATCATGTTGAAGCATCAAGCGGACTATCTGGCGCTTGCGCATCATGGTGATGACCAAGTTGAAACGATGCTTATGAGACTGGCTAAGGGCACGCTTGGAGCAGGACTTGCAGGAATGCAGCCGGTCAGACGTTTTGGGACAGGGCGGATCATCAGGCCGTTCTTAACCATTACAAAGGAAGAGATCCTTCACTATTGCCGTGAAAACGGCTTGAGCTACCGGACGGATGAAAGCAACGCTAAAGATGATTACACAAGAAACAGGTTCAGAAAAACAGTGCTACCATTTTTGAAACAGGAATCACCGGATGTGCATAAAAGGTTTCAGAAAGTGAGTGAGGCACTGACGGAAGATGAGCAATTCTTACAGTCATTAACGAAAGACGAAATGAATAAAGTAATCACAAGCCAGTCTAATACATCAGTTGAAATCAATTCCTCTCAATTGCTTGCCCTCCCGATGCCTTTACAAAGAAGAGGAGTTCAACTAATATTAAACTATCTTTATGAAAACGTTCCATCATCCTTTTCAGCTCATCATATTCAGCAGTTTCTTGATTGGGCGGAAAAGGGCAGTCCTTCAGGAGTATTGGACTTTCCGAAAGGGCTGAAGGTGGTCAAATCATATCAGACATGTTTGTTTACATTTGAACAATGGCAGTGCAAAAATGTTCCCTTTGAATACCAAATAAGCGGAGCTGCTGATGAAACGGCAGTGCTCCCCAATGGATTTCTGATAGAGGCAAAGCATTATGCGGATTTGCCTGAAGAACATGGGAATGCTGTTTTTATTACAAGTGAAAAAAAGGTGCGATTTCCCTTAACGATCCGGACAAGAAAAGCTGGAGACCGGATCAAACTAAAAGGGATGAACGGCTCAAAAAAGGTAAAGGATATATTTATTGATAAGAAATTGCCTCTCCGAGAAAGAGACAACTGGCCGATTGTAACGGACGCAAGCGGTGAAATTATCTGGATACCGGGCTTGAAAAAATCAATTTTTGAAGATCTTGTGATTCCAAACAGCGACCGCATTGTATTACAATATAGACAGCATGAAAAGTGTAGGGGGCAAGCAAAATCATGATGAAACATGATATCGAGAAAGTACTGATCTCAGAGGAAGAGATACAAGAGAAAGTAAAAGAGTTAGGCACAGAATTAACGAGCGAGTATCAAGATACATTTCCGTTGGCAATCGGTGTGTTAAAAGGAGCGCTTCCTTTTATGGCGGATCTTATCAAGCATATTGATACATATTTGGAAATGGATTTCATGGATGTATCAAGCTACGGAAATTCTACGGTTTCTTCTGGAGAAGTAAAAATCATTAAAGATTTGGATACATCTGTAGAGGGCCGGGACATCTTAATTATTGAAGATATCATCGACAGTGGGTTAACCTTAAGTTATCTAGTAGAGCTCTTCCGATACCGTAAAGCAAAATCAATTAAGATTGTTACCCTTTTGGATAAACCGAGCGGAAGAAAAGCAGACATCAAAGCAGACTTTGTAGGCTTTGAAGTTCCTGACGCGTTTGTAGTGGGTTACGGACTTGATTATGCTGAGCGCTATCGCAATCTGCCTTATATCGGAGTGTTAAAACCGGCAGTTTATGAAAGCTGATCGGCAGCCTGCTTCCGAGATGGTTATTGTTTGTATTGGAATGATTTTCTATGGTACTATTGAACATAGTTGTGCTTACTGTGGGAGGAGGTAAGGAATGAATCGGGTCTTCCGTAATACCATTTTTTATTTACTTATTTTATTAGTAGTAATCGGGGTTGTGAGCTACTTCCAGACCTCAAATCCGAAAACAGAAAATATGTCGTACAGTACGTTTATCAAAAACCTGGATGACGGGAAAGTTGATAGCGTATCGGTTCAGCCTGTCAGAGGTGTTTATGAGGTAAAAGGACAGCTGAAAAATTACGACAAAGATCAATACTTTTTGACTCATGTTCCTGAAGGAAAGGGAGCAGACCAGATATTTAATGCTTTGAAAAAGACAGACGTAAAGGTTGAGCCCGCTCAAGAAACAAGCGGATGGGTGACATTCCTGACGACCATCATCCCGTTTGTCATTATCTTTATTCTGTTTTTCTTCCTGCTCAATCAGGCTCAAGGCGGCGGCAGCCGTGTCATGAACTTTGGTAAGAGCAAGGCGAAGCTGTATACAGAGGAAAAGAAACGTGTCAAATTTAAAGACGTTGCAGGGGCTGACGAAGAAAAACAAGAACTCGTTGAAGTTGTTGAGTTTCTTAAAGATCCCCGCAAGTTTGCCGAGCTTGGCGCAAGAATACCTAAAGGCGTGCTTTTAGTTGGACCTCCAGGTACCGGTAAAACATTGCTGGCAAAAGCTTGTGCAGGTGAAGCTGGCGTTCCTTTCTTCAGCATCAGCGGATCTGATTTCGTTGAGATGTTTGTAGGTGTCGGTGCTTCCCGTGTACGTGACTTGTTTGAAAATGCGAAAAAGAATGCGCCTTGTTTGATCTTCATTGACGAAATTGACGCAGTCGGACGCCAGCGTGGAGCGGGTCTCGGCGGCGGACACGATGAACGTGAACAGACGCTTAACCAATTGCTTGTTGAAATGGACGGATTCAGCGCCAATGAAGGAATCATCATCATTGCTGCGACGAACCGTGCGGACATCTTGGACCCAGCCTTACTTCGTCCGGGACGTTTTGACCGTCAAATCACAGTGGACCGCCCAGATGTCATTGGCCGTGAAGCTGTATTGAAAGTCCATGCGAGAAACAAACCGCTGGATGAAACGGTTAACCTGAAATCAATTGCCATGAGAACACCAGGCTTCTCAGGCGCGGACTTAGAAAATCTATTGAATGAAGCTGCTCTTGTGGCGGCTCGTCAAAACAAGAAAAAAATCGATGCGCGTGATATTGACGAAGCGACGGACCGTGTCATTGCTGGACCTGCTAAGAAGAGCCGCGTCATCTCCAAGAAAGAACGCAATATCGTGGCTTATCACGAAGGCGGACACACCGTTATCGGACTCGTTTTAGATGAGGCTGATATGGTCCATAAAGTAACGATTGTTCCTCGGGGCCAGGCTGGCGGTTATGCAGTTATGCTTCCAAGAGAAGACCGTTACTTCCAAACAAAGCCGGAGCTGCTTGATAAAATTGTCGGTCTCTTGGGCGGACGTGTCGCTGAAGAAATTATCTTCGGTGAAGTCAGCACAGGAGCGCACAATGACTTCCAGCGTGCGACGAATATTGCAAGACGAATGGTTACAGAATTCGGTATGTCAGAAAAACTGGGACCGTTGCAATTTGGACAGTCTCAGGGTGGTCAGGTATTCTTAGGCCGTGATTTCAACAATGAACAAAACTACAGTGATCAAATCGCTTACGAAATTGATCAGGAAATTCAGCGCATCATCAAAGAATGTTATGAGCGTGCGAAACAAATCCTGACTGAAAATCGTGACAAGCTTGAATTGATTGCTCAAACGCTTCTGAAAGTTGAAACACTTGACGCTGAACAAATCAAACACCTTGTTGATCATGGAACATTGCCTGAACGCAATTTCTCTGATGATGAAAAGAACGATGATGTGAAAGTAAACATTCTGACAAAAACAGAAGAAAAGAAAGACGATACAAAAGAGTAATTCGCTTTCTATCTAAAAACTGCCGGCTGACGCTGGCAGTTTTTTTTGTGTAAATCATGCCTCGGCAGCCGCTTTTGCAATCATCCAATTCTGATATCGATTTGTTTACAAATGAGCCGCTGATCGTGTATGGTATTGTAGAATGTTTGTAAAAGTAATATAGAGAAACTATTCAAAAGTGGTGATAGAGGTTGTTACTGGTTATTGATGTGGGGAACACCAATACTGTACTTGGTGTATATCATGAGGGAAAATTAGAATATCACTGGCGTATAGAAACAAGCAGGCATAAAACAGAAGATGAGTTTGGGATGATTTTGCGCTCTTTGTTCGAGCACTCTGGACTCATGTTTGAACAGATAGATGGCATTATTATTTCATCAGTAGTGCCGCCAATTATGTTTGCATTAGAAAGAATGTGCACAAAATACTTTCATATCGAACCGCAAATTGTCGGTCCGGGTATGAAAACCGGTTTAAATATAAAATATGACAATCCGAAAGAAGTGGGAGCAGACAGAATCGTAAATGCTGTCGCTGCGATACACTTATACGGCAATCCATTAATTGTTGTCGATTTCGGAACTGCCACAACATACTGCTATATTGATGAAAACAAACAATACATGGGCGGAGCGATTGCTCCTGGGATTACGATTTCGACAGAGGCGCTTTACTCGCGTGCGGCAAAGCTTCCGCGTATTGAAATCACCCGGCCTGACAATATTATCGGAAAAAACACTGTAAGCGCGATGCAATCTGGAATTTTATTTGGCTATGTCGGTCAAGTGGAAGGAATCGTCAAGCGAATGAAATGGCAGGCAAAACAGGAACCAAAGGTCATTGCGACAGGAGGCCTTGCGCCGCTCATTGCAAACGAATCAGATTGTATAGATATCGTTGATCCATTCTTAACCCTAAAAGGGCTGGAATTGATTTATGAACGAAACCGCGTAGGAAGTGTATAGGAGGTTTTGTAATGGATTATTTAGTAAAAGCACTTGCGTATGACGGAAAAGTTCGCGCTTATGCAGCGAGAACAACTGATATGGTAAGTGAGGGACAAAGACGCCATGGTACGTGGCCGACAGCATCCGCTGCACTGGGCCGCACAATGACAGCTTCGCTTATGCTCGGCGCTATGCTGAAGGGCGATGATAAGCTGACAGTGAAAATCGAAGGCGGAGGTCCGATCGGAGCAATTGTGGCTGATGCCAATGCAAAAGGGGAAGTCAGAGCATACGTCTCTAACCCGCAAGTTCATTTTGATTTAAATGAACAAGGCAAGCTTGATGTCAGACGTGCGGTTGGAACAAGCGGAACGTTAAGTGTCGTAAAAGATTTAGGGTTGCGCGAGTTCTTCACAGGACAAGTAGAAATTGTTTCAGGAGAATTGGGCGATGATTTCACCTACTATCTTGTGTCTTCGGAGCAGGTTCCATCATCGGTGGGCGTAGGTGTGCTCGTGAATCCTGACAATACCATTCTTGCGGCAGGAGGCTTTATTATTCAGCTTATGCCGGGAACAGATGATGAAACGATCACAAAAATTGAACAGCGTCTATCTCAAGTAGAGCCGATTTCTAAGCTCATCCAAAAAGGACTTACACCAGAAGAAATTCTGGAAGAAGTTCTAGGCGAGAAGCCAGAGATTTTGGAAACGATGCCTGTTAGGTTCCATTGTCCTTGTTCAAAAGAACGTTTCGAAACAGCCATTTTAGGACTAGGCAAAAAAGAAATTCAAGATATGATAGAAGAAGATGGACAAGCCGAAGCAGTATGCCATTTTTGTAATGAAAAGTACTTATTTACAAAAGAAGAGCTGGAAGGGCTTCGTGACCAAACTACCCGCTAAGCTCTTTAGCGGGTTTTTTTAATTTGAGAAAAGGGGCTGAAAGCAGGTTTGAAATCAAGAACAATCTGGACCGTTATTTTAGGGGCGCTGTTGGTTTGCTGTATTGCTGTTGCATATACGCTGACGAAATCCCAGGCAGGCGCATCGCCGTCAGGTGAGTCTATTGCGACGATCGGAGGCAAAAGCGTGACAAGAGAAGAATGGCTGAAAGAAATGGAAGATCAATATGGAAAGTCGACACTTGAAGATATGATCAATGTCCGAGTCGTTGAGCAGCTCGCCAAAAAGAACGATCTCAAAGTGTCTAAAAGCGAAATTGATCGTGAGTTTTTGCTGATTAAAGCGGTCAACAATTCTTTTTACGAAGACGAACATACAACTGAGAAGGAGTGGAAAGACCAAATTCGTTATAATATCCTCCTTGAAGAGTTGTTAACAAGGGATATTGATATCTCAAACAGTGAAACGAAATCATTCTATAATAAAAATAAAGAACTGTATCAGTTTGATGATTCGTATCGAATTCGGCACATTGTTGTAAAAGATGAAGAAGAAGCGAGAGAAGTTTTGAAAGAACTTGAAGGCGGCTCAAGCTTTGAAGCTGTCGCAGCGGAAAGGTCTACAGACAGATATACATCGCCATATGGCGGAGATTTAGGTTTTGTTACAGAAGCATCGGACAACATTCCGTCAGCATACATTGAAGAAGCAAAAACACTCAATGAGGATGAATGGTCTGAAGAACCGATAAAGGTCAGTAACGGATATGCCGTGATTCAGCTGAAAGAAAAACTAAAGGCAAGGACATTCTCATATGCTGAAGTAAAGGATCAGATCAGACGGCAAATCGCAATGGATCAGTTAGGCGATAAAGCTACAGTCAAAACGCTTTGGAAAGAAGCCGATGTATCTTGGTTTTATGGGGAAAAAAGTACTAAGTGATTGACAAAAAATTTTGAAATTGATAGATTATATACATAATACCAATACAAATAGTCGGAAATTGAGGTGTCGAGAATGGTACGTGTAGCAAACTCCATTACTGAATTAATTGGGAATACGCCAATCGTTAAAT
Organism: Bacillus inaquosorum KCTC 13429; assembly: GCF_000332645.1. Classification (GTDB taxonomy): domain Bacteria; phylum Bacillota; class Bacilli; order Bacillales; family Bacillaceae; genus Bacillus; species Bacillus inaquosorum. Next base: position 8,627 of record NZ_AMXN01000012.1, on the reverse strand, counting down.
TAAATCGCCTTGCAGATGAAAACAGTGCGGATGTATATCTAAAGCTTGAATACATGAACCCTGGAAGCAGTGTAAAAGACCGTATCGGTTTAGCCATGATTGAAGCCGCTGAAAAAGAAGGGAAACTAAAAGCCGGTGATACAATCATTGAACCGACAAGCGGAAATACTGGAATCGGGCTTGCGATGGTTGCAGCTGCTAAAGGATTAAAAGCCATTTTGGTTATGCCTGATACAATGAGCATGGAGCGCCGCAACCTTCTTCGCGCGTACGGTGCTGAGCTTGTGCTGACTCCTGGTGCGGAAGGCATGAAAGGCGCCATTAAGAAAGCGGAAGAGCTTGCTGAAAAGCACGGATACTTTGTGCCTCAGCAGTTTAACAACCCTTCTAACCCAGAAATTCACCGCCAAACAACGGGTAAAGAAATCGTTGAGCAATTCGGTGATGACCAGGTTGATGCATTTGTAGCCGGGATCGGAACAGGCGGAACGATTACAGGAGCGGGCGAAGTTCTGAAGGAAGCATACCCTTCTATCAAAATATACGCTGTTGAACCGTCAGACTCTCCAGTGCTTGCAGGAGGAAAACCAGGCCCCCACAAAATTCAGGGAATCGGAGCTGGATTTGTGCCGGACATCTTAAACACTGAAGTATACGATGAAATCTTCCCTGTGAAGAATGAAGAAGCATTTGAATATGCGCGCAGAGCTGCACGTGAAGAAGGAATTCTCGGAGGCATCTCATCAGGTGCGGCAATTTATGCTGCTCTTCAAGTAGCGAAAAAACTCGGAAAAGGCAAAAAAGTTTTGGCCATCATTCCAAGTAACGGCGAACGTTATCTGAGCACGCCGCTGTATCAATTCGATTAAAAAAGCCAAACTCCCGGTCCGCCGGGAGTTTTTTTATATTCGTGCATCAAATATGCCGTGTCTGCGACGAATGTTATTCTTGGAAGAGAAATTCACTTTTTTCACTAACAAGATTGCTTTACAATAAAAAACAAGCAAAAAAGAAAATAGAGGAATGATATAAATGGCACAACGCAGACCGGCAGGCAAAAAAGTACCTTTTCAAAAAGATTCATTCTTACAACAATTTGAGAAACTTGCGCAATCCAAAAAACAGCATGTACTACTTGAAAGTGCAAGAGGCGGCAGATACACTATAGCCGGTCTTGATCCAATTGCGACTGTAAAAGGAAAAGACGGAATCACCACTATTAAGCATGGTGATGAGATGCTGTTTCAAGAAGGTGATCCATTACGTGCCTTCCGCAGCTGGTTCAAAACGCTGGAAACAGAAACAGATCATGAGCTTCCGGATTTTCAAGGCGGGGCAATCGGTTTTCTCAGCTATGATTACGCTCGTTACATTGAAAACTTTAAAATGCTCTCATTAGATGATCTGGAAACACCGGATATTTATTTTCTTGTTTTTGATGATATAGCAGTTTATGACCATCAAGAAGAGACTCTGTGGCTGATTACTCATGTTAATGGTTCTGATCAGGAATCTGCGGAGGTGAAGCTATCTGAGCTGGAGCGGATGTGGCTGACTGAGCTTCCTGCTGTCCCTTCGAGAGAGATGAAGCATGAAACAGAAGGTTCCTTCGCGGCACCATTTACTGAGGACGGATTCTCACAAGCTGTAGAGAAAATCAAACAATACATTGCCAGCGGCGATGTGTTTCAAGTCAATCTATCATTAAGACAGTCACAGTCACTGTCTGCCCATCCATATCAAATTTACAAAACCCTGAGAGAAGTAAATCCTTCTCCGTATATGGCTTATTTAGAAACACCTGATTTCCAAATCATTTGCGGATCGCCTGAACTTCTTGTCAGTAAAAAGGGCAAACGATTAGAGACGAGACCGATTGCAGGCACCCGTTCCAGAGGGAAAACTGATGAAGAAGACGAGGCGCTCGCAAACGAATTGATTCACAATGAAAAAGAACGCGCTGAACATGTCATGCTGGTTGACCTTGAGCGAAATGATCTGGGAAGAGTATCACGTTACGGGTCTGTACGCGTGAACGAATTCATGGCAATTGAAAAATACTCGCATGTGATGCACATTGTGTCTAACGTCCAAGGTGAATTGCAGGATGGATATGATGCTGTAGATATTATTCATGCTGTATTTCCCGGAGGAACCATTACAGGTGCTCCCAAAGTAAGAACAATGGAAATTATAGAAGAACTTGAGCCGACACGCCGCGGGCTTTATACTGGATCTATAGGGTGGTTTGGATTTAATCACGATCTGCAGTTTAATATCGTTATTCGAACCATTTATGCAACCGGGGGGCAGGCATTTATGCAGTCCGGCGCAGGAGTTGTGATTGATTCTGTTCCAAAGCACGAATACAGAGAATCATTCAAAAAAGCTTTTGCGATGCAAAAGGCGTTAGAGCTGAGCAAAGAAGAGACAAAAATTAGATGAGGTGAGCGGAGAAATGATTTTAATGATTGATAACTACGATTCATTCACGTACAACTTGGTACAGTATTTGGGCGAGCTTGGGGAAGAGCTGATTGTGAAACGCAATGACGACATCACGATCGAAGAAATCGAACAGCTTTCTCCGGATTTTCTGATGATATCACCTGGACCATGCAGTCCTGATGAGGCAGGGATCAGCCTTGAAGCAATTAAACATTTCGCAGGCAAAATTCCCATTTTTGGTGTATGCCTCGGACATCAGTCCATCGCACAAGTGTTTGGCGGTGACGTCGTTAGGGCAGAGCGGCTTATGCACGGGAAAACCTCTGATATCGAGCATGACAGCAAGACGATCTTCGAAGGACTGAAAAATCCCCTTGTCGCGACTCGTTACCACTCGCTGATCGTAAAACCTGAGACGCTGCCAAGCTGTTTTACAGTAACAGCACAAACGAAAGAAGGAGAAATCATGGCCATTCGCCACAATGACCTCCCGATAGAGGGCGTGCAATTTCACCCAGAGTCTATTATGACCTCCTTTGGGAAAGAAATGCTCAGAAATTTCATTGAGACATACCGCAAGGAAGCTATTGCGTGATGATATATGTTAACGGCCGGTATATAGAGGAGAAAGATGCAGTTCTTTCTCCTTTTGACCATGGATTTTTATATGGGATCGGTGTTTTTGAAACCTTCAGGCTCTACGAAGGCTGCCCGTTTTTGCTTGATTGGCATATAGAAAGGCTTGAACGTGCGCTTAAGGATCTGCAAATCGAATATACTGTTTCAAAGGATGAGATCCTCGAGATGCTGGACAAGCTGCTTTGGCTGAATGATATAAAGGATGGCAATGCGCGCGTCAGGCTGGACATATCAGCAGGATTCAGCGATAAAGGCTTTGTCGCCCAGACATACGATAAGCCGACTGTTTTATGCTTTGTGAACCAGCTGAAACCAGAAAATCTTCCTTTGCAAAAAGAAGGAAAGGTATTATCGATACCGAGAAACACACCAGAGGGGCCGTTCCGATTAAAATCTCATCATTATTTAAATAATATGTATGCGAAACGGGAAATCGGAAATGATCCGGGTGTCGAAGGGATTTTCTTAACTGAGGATGGAGCTGTTGCGGAGGGCATCATATCAAATGTTTTCTGGAGAAAAGGCAGCTGCATCTATACTGCATCGCTCGATACCGGCATTCTGGACGGTGTCACGAGACGTTTTGTCATGGAAAATGCAAAGAAAATAGGACTGGAACTCAAAACGGGCCGATACGAGCTCGAAGCTCTCATGACAGCTGACGAAGCGTGGATGACGAACTCGGTTCTTGAGATCATCCCGTTTACTAAAATAGAAGCAGTAAACTATGCGGGCCGAAGCGGAGAAGCAGCCTCTGCTCTTCAAACGCTATACAAAAAAGAAATAAAGAACATGATTCATGAAAAGGGAGGAAGAGAATGGCGCAGCAAACGATAGACCAAACACAAGTAATCCACACCAAGCCCAGCGCTTTATCATATAAAGAGAAGACATTGGTGATGGGGATTTTAAACGTAACGCCTGACTCTTTCTCAGACGGCGGAAAATATGACAGCTTGGACAAGGCGCTGCTGCACGCGAAAGAGATGATCGATGACGGCGCCCATATCATTGATATCGGAGGAGAATCGACAAGGCCTGGCGCTGAGTATGTGTCAGAGGATGAGGAGATGTCCAGAGTGATTCCGGTAATTGAGCGGATCACAAAAGAATTAGGCGTCCCGATTTCTGTAGATACGTACAAGGCTTCTGTAGCAGATGAAGCTGTGAAAGCCGGCGCATCCATTATCAATGATATTTGGGGAGCGAAACATGATCCTAAGATGGCTTCCGTTGCAGCAGAACACAATGTTCCAATTGTTCTCATGCATAACCGTCCAGAGAGAAATTACAATGACTTATTGCCGGATATGCTGTCGGACTTAATGAAGAGTGTAAAAATCGCTGTTGAGGCCGGAGTAGAGGAGAAGAACATTATCCTTGACCCCGGTATCGGGTTCGCGAAAACCTATCACGATAATTTGGCAGTGATGAACAAACTTGAGATTTTCAGCGGACTGGGATATCCGGTTCTTCTGGCAACCTCCCGAAAAAGATTCATCGGACGGGTTCTGGATCTTCCGCCTGAAGAGCGGGCTGAGGGCACAGGTGCGACCGTGTGTCTCGGCATTCAAAAAGGCTGTGACATTGTCAGGGTCCATGACGTAAAACAAATTGCCAGAATGGCGAAAATGATGGACGCGATGCTGAATAAGGGAGGGGTGCACCATGGATAAAGTCTATGTAGAAGGCATGGAGTTTTACGGATACCACGGTGTGTTCAAAGAAGAAAATAAGCTTGGACAGCGGTTTAAAGTTGATTTAACCGCTGAGTTGGATTTAAGTAAAGCCGGACAAACAGACGACCTTGAGCAAACGATTAACTATGCTGAGCTCTATCACGTATGTAAAGATATCGTAGAAGGGGAGCCTGTGAAATTGGTGGAAACGCTGGCGGAACGTATTGCTGACACTGTGCTTAAGAAATTTCAGCCGGTGCAGCAATGTACTGTGAAAGTGATTAAGCCTGATCCGCCAATTCCCGGACACTATAAATCAGTAGCAATCGAAATCACGAGAAAAAAATCATGAACAACATAGCTTATATTGCACTCGGATCTAACATTGGAGATAGAGAAACGTATTTAAGGCAAGCAGTGGCATTACTGCACCAGCATGATGCGGTGACAGTCACTAAAGTGTCGTCCATTTACGAAACTGACCCGGTCGGATACGAAGACCAAAATGAATTTTTGAATATGGCTGTTGAAATCAAGACGTCGCTGAATCCTTTTGAACTCCTTGAACTAACGCAGCATATAGAAAGTGACTTAGGCAGAACAAGGGAAGTAAGATGGGGACCGCGGACGGCAGACCTTGACATTTTGCTGTTTAATCGTGAAAATATTGAAACAGAGCAACTAATTGTTCCGCATCCGAGAATGTATGAGCGTTTGTTTGTCCTTGCACCGCTTGCGGAGATTTGCCCGCAGGTTGAAAAAGAGGCAACAAGCGCGGAAACAGACCAAGAAGGTGTAAGAGTATGGAAGCAGAAATCTGGGGTAGACGAATTCGTGCATTCAGAAAGCTGAAAGGTTATACTCAAGAAGGATTTGCAAAAGCATTAGGTATATCAGTTTCTATTCTCGGCGAAATTGAACGCGGAAACCGATTGCCGTCAGCTGCCATTATTCAAGGTGTAGCAGATGTTTTAAATATAAGCGCGGACGAATTAGCGCCGCCAGAAAAATATAACAAATGAAAGGAGGAAAAAATGTTTAAAATCGGTGATATTCAATTGAAAAACCGGGTTGTGCTTGCCCCAATGGCTGGTGTCTGCAACTCAGCATTCAGATTGACTGTCAAGGAATTCGGAGCTGGATTGGTATGTGCTGAAATGGTCAGTGATAAAGCGATCCTTTACAACAATGCAAAAACCATGGGTATGCTTTACATTGATGAACGTGAAAAACCGCTTAGCCTTCAAATTTTCGGTGGAAAAAAGGAAACCCTTGTGGAAGCGGCGAAGTTTGTAGATCAAAACACAACTGCTGACATTATTGATATTAATATGGGATGTCCTGTACCAAAGATTACAAAATGTGACGCGGGAGCGAAATGGCTTCTCGATCCAGATAAGATCTATGAAATGGTTTCTGCAGTAGTGGATGCCGTTGATAAACCAGTTACAGTGAAAATGAGAATGGGCTGGGATGAAGACCACATTTTTGCAGTGAAAAACGCACAAGCTGTAGAACGTGCGGGCGGAAAAGCAGTTGCACTTCACGGCCGCACAAGAGTGCAGATGTACGAAGGAACGGCAAACTGGGACATCATCAAAGAAGTAAAACAATCAGTATCGATTCCGGTTATCGGAAACGGCGATGTCAAGACGCCGCAGGATGCTAAGCGCATGCTTGAGGAAACAGGAGTAGACGGTGTTATGATCGGCCGCGCTGCACTGGGCAATCCGTGGATGATTTACCGTACGGTTCAATACCTCGAAACAGGCGAATTAAAAGAAGAGCCGCAAGTACGCGAAAAAATGGCGGTATGCAAACTGCATCTTGACCGCCTGATTAACTTAAAAGGTGAAAACGTAGCGGTAAGAGAAATGAGGAAACACGCTGCGTGGTATCTGAAAGGCGTAAAAGGCAATGCAAAGGTTCGTAATGAAATCAACCATTGCGAGACAAGAGAAGAGCTTGTACAGCTTTTAGATGCATTTACTGTTGAAGTTGAGGCAAAAGAGCTTCAAGACGCAAAAGTAGGATAATACTAACCTCTATTTGCTGCTCACTGCCAGTTTTGCGCTGGCAGTTTTTCTGCTTTTTGCATGAAACAATATCTGTAATGGAGTGATAACAATGAGTCAAGAAGAGCATAACCATGAAGAATTGAACGACCAGCTGCAAGTCAGACGCGATAAAATGAATCAGCTGAGAGATAACGGCATTGATCCGTTCGGCGCACGTTTTGAAAGAACTCATCAGTCTCAGGAAGTTATTTCGGCATATCAAGATCTAACCAAAGAAGAGTTAGAAGAAAAAGCAATTGAAGTCACAATCGCAGGCCGCATGATGACAAAACGCGGCAAAGGAAAAGCCGGCTTTGCGCATCTCCAGGACTTAGAAGGTCAAATCCAAATCTACGTAAGAAAAGACAGTGTCGGTGACGAGCAATATGAAATCTTCAAGTCTTCTGACCTCGGTGATCTTATCGGTGTAACCGGAAAAGTCTTCAAAACAAATGTAGGCGAATTGTCTGTTAAAGCCACTTCTTTTGAATTGCTGACAAAAGCGCTTCGTCCGCTACCTGACAAATACCATGGTTTAAAAGACGTTGAGCAGCGCTACCGTCAGCGCTACCTGGATCTTATCGTAAATCCAGACAGCAAACATACGTTCATTACACGCAGCAAGATCATTCAAGCTATGAGAAGATACCTTGATGATCATGGATACTTAGAAGTAGAAACACCAACAATGCACAGCATTCCCGGGGGAGCTTCTGCACGTCCGTTTATCACCCATCACAATGCGTTAGATATTCCGCTCTATATGCGTATTGCCATTGAACTGCACCTAAAACGCCTGATCGTCGGCGGTTTAGAAAAAGTATATGAAATCGGCCGTGTTTTCCGTAATGAAGGTGTCTCTACACGCCATAACCCTGAATTCACGATGATTGAGTTGTATGAAGCGTATGCAGACTATAAAGATATCATGAGCTTAACTGAAAACCTTGTCGCTCATATCGCCCAAGAAGTGCTTGGAACGACTACGATCCAATACGGCGATGAAAAAATCGATCTTAAACCTGAGTGGAAAAGAATCCATATGGTTGACGCAGTTAAAGAAGCGACTGGTGTTGATTTCTGGGAAGAGGTTACTGTTGAGCAGGCGCGTGAATATGCAAAAGAACATGGCGTAGAGATTAAAGACTCAATGACAGTAGGCCATATCATCAACGAGTTCTTCGAACAAAAAATTGAAGAAACGCTTATTCAGCCAACGTTTATCTACGGACATCCTGTAGAAATTTCTCCTCTAGCTAAGAAAAACCCAGAGGATCCGCGCTTCACAGACCGTTTTGAACTGTTTATCGTTGGCCGTGAACACGCAAACGCGTTTACAGAGCTGAATGATCCTATTGATCAAAGAGAACGCTTTGAAGCGCAATTAAAAGAGCGTGAAGCTGGTAACGATGAAGCTCATCTAATGGATGAAGATTTTGTTGAAGCTCTGGAATACGGTATGCCGCCAACAGGAGGCTTAGGCATCGGTATCGACCGTCTGGTTATGCTGCTGACGAATGCTCCTTCTATTCGCGATGTGCTGTTATTCCCGCAAATGAGACAGCGCTAATAAAGAAGAGCGGCATCCTTTCTCTAGGATGCCGCTCTTTTTAAATTCCTAAGTATTTCTTCAAAAAAACTATTGCACTATTATTTACAAGGTGGTATATTATTATTCGTTGCCGCTAAACAAGGCGATAACGAAAAAAAGAACTTCAAAAAAGTTATTGACTTCACTGAGTCATCGAGTTATAATAATAAAGTCGCTTGAACGAAGTGAACGAAAATGATCTTTGAAAACTAA
>NZ_AMXN01000011.1 GCF_000332645.1 Bacillus inaquosorum KCTC 13429 | reverse complement strand
AGGACGCCGCCAAGCAAGTGAAAAAAGGGCAGCTCATATGAGCTGCCCTTTTTGTATTCTGGTTTATTGGTATCATAAAATTTCATTTAATTGTATAATATAATAACTTTACACTGAATTTTAAACCGACATCAGGTTTTATGGACTGGGAAAATGGAAATAATAAAGGATAGAGCGAGAAAGTTGAAAATTCTCGAGAAACGCCTTATAGTAAGATTAAAGTCAAATATAGTCAAAGTCAGTAAAGGAGGGGGTTGAGTGGGACATAATATTTCTGACATCATTGAACAATATTTAAAACGAGTGTTAGATCAAAATGGCAAGGAAATTTTAGAGATTAAACGAAGTGAAATTGCAGATAAATTTCAATGCGTTCCTTCCCAAATAAATTATGTCATCAACACCAGATTTACAAGCGAAAGAGGATATATTGTTGAGAGCAAACGCGGGGGCGGCGGTTACATCAGAATCATTAAAATTAAAATGAACAATGAAGTTGTCCTGATCAATAATATTATTTCTCAAATTGGTATCCATTTGTCTCAAGCAGCCTCTGATGACATTATTTTAAGGCTATTAGAAGACAAGGTGATTTCAGAAAGAGAAGCAAAAATGATGGTCAGCGTGATGGACCGCTCGGTTTTACACATTGACTTGCCTGAGCGTGATGAATTAAGAGCCAGAATGATGAAGGCTATGCTGACTTCTTTAAAATTAAAATAAGCGGGTGAAAAGATTGATTTGTCAAGAGTGCCACGAGAGACCAGCCACTTTTCACTTTACAAAGGTTGTTAACGGAGAAAAAATAGAAGTTCATATTTGTGAACAATGTGCCAAAGAAAATAGTGATTCATATGGTATAAGTGCAAATCATGGTTTCTCTATTCATAATTTACTTTCGGGTTTGCTGAATATGGATTCTTCATTACAAAATGCAGGAACTCAAATGTTCAGTCACTCGGAGCAAATATCTGCTTGTCCGAAATGCGGAATGACCTTTCAGCAATTTAGAAAAGTCGGCCGTTTTGGATGTTCTGAATGTTATAAAACATTTCATAGCAACATTACACCTATCTTACGTAAAGTGCACAGCGGAAACACTGTGCATGCTGGGAAAATTCCGAAACGTATAGGCGGCAATCTTCATGTCAGACGGCAGATTGACATGCTGAAAAAAGAATTAGAATCCTTAATCCATCAAGAAGAATTTGAAAACGCAGCTCATGTGAGAGATCAAATTCGTTCATTAGAACAATCACTCAAAAGTACAGATAGTGAGGAGGAACAGGAGTAATGTCGCTAAAGCATTTTATTCAGGACGCACTAAGCAGTTGGATGAAGCAGAAAGGACCTGAAAGTGACATTGTACTCAGCAGCCGCATACGTTTAGCAAGGAACTTTGAACATATACGGTTCCCTACGCGGTATTCCAATGAAGAAGCCTCATCCATCATACAGCAATTTGAAGATCAGTTTTCAGACCAAGATATTCCCGGAATCGGCAAATTCGTTTTGATCAGAATGAATGATGCACAGCCTCTAGAAAAGCGTGTACTTGTTGAAAAACATCTAATCAGTCCGAATCTGACAGAGTCTCCTTTTGGTGGCTGTTTGCTTTCTGAAAATGAGGAAGTAAGCGTCATGTTAAATGAAGAGGATCATATTAGAATTCAGTGTCTTTTCCCTGGATTTCAGCTGTTAGAAGCAATGAAAGCCGCAAACCAAGTCGATGACTGGATTGAAGAAAAAGTTGATTATGCTTTCCATGAACAAAGAGGATACTTAACCAGCTGTCCTACAAATGTAGGTACGGGTCTAAGGGCTTCAGTCATGATGCATCTGCCGGCACTGGTTTTAACTAGGCAAATAAATCGAATTATACCGGCAATTAATCAATTAGGCTTAGTTGTTAGAGGAATTTATGGGGAAGGCAGCGAAGCAGTAGGGAATATCTTTCAAATTTCAAATCAGATCACGCTTGGTAAGTCAGAGCAGGATATTGTTGATGACCTTAACAGTGTTGCTGCCCAGCTGATTGAACAAGAACGATCTGCCCGAGAAGCGCTTTATCAAACCTCTAAAATTGAACTTGAGGATAAGGTGTATCGTTCTTATGGGGTCTTGTCCAATTGCCGGATGATAGAATCGAAAGAAACTGCAAAGTGCCTTTCAGATGTCCGGTTAGGCATTGACCTAGGCATTATTAAAGGACTTTCAAGCAACATACTTAACGAATTAATGATTTTGACACAGCCAGGATTTTTACAGCAGTACTCGGGAGGCGCTTTGCGTCCGAACGAAAGGGACATTCGAAGAGCGGCTCTCATCAGAGAACGGCTTCACTTAGAAATGAATGGGAAAAGACAGGAGGATGAATCGATATGATGTTTGGAAGATTTACAGAACGAGCTCAAAAAGTACTGGCGCTTGCACAGGAAGAAGCACTTCGTTTAGGTCATAATAACATTGGCACTGAGCATATTTTATTAGGACTGGTACGAGAAGGAGAAGGCATTGCTGCTAAAGCTCTTCAAGCGCTTGGACTTGGTTCAGATAAAATACAAAAAGAAGTTGAAAGTTTAATTGGGCGCGGACAGGAAATGTCTCAAACGATTCATTATACTCCAAGAGCTAAAAAAGTCATTGAGCTTTCAATGGATGAGGCAAGAAAACTTGGTCATTCTTATGTTGGAACAGAACATATTCTTCTTGGTCTGATTCGCGAAGGAGAAGGTGTTGCTGCGAGAGTCCTGAATAACCTCGGTGTCAGCTTAAATAAAGCAAGACAGCAAGTGCTCCAGCTTCTTGGAAGCAATGAAACAGGATCATCAGCGGCAGGAACAAACAGCAATGCAAACACGCCTACGCTTGACAGCTTGGCAAGAGACTTAACTGCTATTGCGAAGGAAGACAGTCTTGATCCTGTCATCGGCAGAAGCAAGGAAATCCAGCGTGTAATCGAAGTGTTAAGCCGCAGAACGAAAAACAACCCTGTTCTCATTGGAGAACCAGGTGTAGGTAAAACGGCGATTGCAGAAGGTTTGGCACAGCAAATTATCAACAACGAAGTTCCCGAAATCTTGCGTGATAAACGCGTAATGACATTAGACATGGGAACAGTGGTTGCCGGCACAAAATACCGCGGAGAATTTGAGGATCGCCTGAAGAAGGTCATGGACGAAATTCGCCAGGCAGGAAACATCATTCTATTCATCGATGAACTCCATACATTAATCGGAGCGGGTGGAGCAGAAGGTGCAATTGATGCATCTAACATTTTAAAACCTTCACTTGCTCGGGGCGAGCTACAATGTATTGGGGCGACGACTCTCGATGAGTACCGAAAATATATTGAAAAAGATGCAGCGTTGGAACGCCGTTTTCAGCCGATCCAGGTTGATCAGCCGTCTGCAGATGAAAGTATTCAAATTTTAAAAGGCTTGCGTGACCGATATGAAGCTCACCACCGTGTATCAATTACAGATGATGCCATTGAAGCTGCGGTTAAGCTTTCTGACAGATATATTTCTGACCGTTTCCTTCCGGATAAAGCAATTGACTTGATCGATGAAGCGGGTTCAAAGGTGAGACTGCGCTCCTTTACAACGCCGCCTAACTTAAAAGAGCTTGAACAGAAGCTTGATGAGGTTCGTAAAGAGAAGGATGCGGCAGTGCAAAGCCAAGAGTTTGAAAAAGCTGCTTCCTTGCGTGATACTGAGCAACGCCTGCGCGAGCAAGTAGAGGATACGAAGAAATCATGGAAAGAGAAGCAAGGACAGGAAAACTCAGAGGTTACTGTTGATGATATTGCGATGGTTGTTTCCAGCTGGACTGGGGTGCCTGTATCTAAAATCGCCCAAACTGAAACAGATAAGCTTCTCAATATGGAAAGCATTCTTCACTCTCGTGTCATCGGTCAGGATGAAGCAGTTGTAGCTGTTGCAAAAGCAGTCAGACGTGCAAGAGCAGGGTTAAAAGACCCTAAACGCCCAATCGGCTCATTTATTTTCTTAGGCCCTACAGGTGTAGGTAAAACAGAGCTTGCGCGAGCACTTGCTGAATCCATTTTCGGCGATGAAGAAGCCATGATCAGAATTGATATGTCTGAATACATGGAAAAACACTCAACTTCAAGACTTGTCGGTTCACCTCCGGGATACGTAGGATACGATGAAGGCGGCCAATTAACAGAGAAAGTCAGAAGAAAACCTTACTCTGTCGTGCTTCTTGATGAGATTGAGAAAGCGCACCCTGATGTTTTCAATATTCTTCTGCAAGTTCTTGAAGACGGGCGGTTGACTGATTCTAAAGGACGTACAGTCGATTTCCGGAATACCATTTTAATTATGACGTCAAACGTCGGAGCAAGTGAGCTGAAACGCAATAAATATGTCGGCTTTAACGTTCAGGATGAGACGCAGAATCATAAAGACATGAAAGATAAAGTGATGGGTGAGCTGAAACGTGCGTTCAGGCCGGAGTTCATCAACCGTATTGATGAAATCATCGTCTTCCATTCACTTGAGAAAAAACACCTGACTGAAATCGTGTCACTGATGTCTGATCAATTAACGAAACGCCTGAAAGAACAGGATCTTTCTATCGAATTGACAGAAGCTGCAAAAGCGAAAGTCGCGGAAGAGGGCGTTGATCTGGAATACGGTGCACGTCCGTTAAGAAGAGCTATCCAAAAACATGTCGAGGACCGTTTATCTGAAGAACTCCTCAGAGGAAATATTCATAAAGGACAGCATATTGTTCTCGATGTAGAAGATGGCGAATTTGTCGTAAAAACGACTGCTAAAACGAATTAATATAGAGACGGAAATGAGGCATACAGCATGTAAGTGTATGCCTCACTTTCATATCAAGAAATAGAACAAGGGAGAGGTCTTACACTATATATGGCTAAAACAAAATCGAAATTCATCTGCCAATCCTGCGGCTACGAGTCTCCAAAATGGATGGGGAAATGTCCGGGATGCGGTGCTTGGAATACAATGGTGGAAGAAATGATTAAAAAAGCACCTGCCAATCGGAGAGCGGCTTTTTCTCATTCTGTTCAAACCGTACAGAAACCTTCACCTATTACATCAATCGAAACATCAGAAGAACCCCGGGTTAAAACCCAGCTTGGCGAATTTAACAGAGTGCTCGGCGGGGGCGTCGTTAAAGGTTCACTCGTTCTAATCGGCGGCGATCCCGGTATCGGAAAGTCAACGTTATTACTGCAGGTTTCCGCTCAATTATCAGATTCATCGAACAGTGTGCTGTACATTTCGGGAGAAGAATCGGTCAAACAAACGAAACTGAGAGCAGACCGTCTCGGCATAAATAATCCGTCGCTGCATGTTTTATCTGAAACCGATATGGAGTATATTTCGTCTGCTATACAAGAGATGAATCCAGCGTTTGTCGTTGTTGACTCTATTCAAACGGTTTACCAAAGCGATATCACATCAGCTCCCGGCAGTGTGTCACAGGTCAGGGAATGTACGGCTGAGCTGATGAAAATTGCAAAAACAAAAGGCATTCCGATTTTTATCGTAGGGCACGTGACGAAAGAAGGGTCCATCGCAGGGCCTAGACTGCTGGAGCATATGGTTGACACTGTTTTATATTTTGAAGGAGAACGTCACCATACTTTCCGTATTTTGCGGGCTGTAAAAAACCGTTTTGGATCTACAAACGAAATGGGCATTTTCGAAATGCGCGAAGAGGGACTCACTGAGGTTTTGAATCCTTCAGAAATTTTCTTAGAAGAACGCTCGGCGGGATCCGCAGGCTCGAGCATAACTGCTTCTATGGAAGGCACAAGACCGATTCTCGTTGAAATCCAGGCGCTCATCTCGCCAACAAGCTTTGGCAATCCGCGGCGTATGGCAACGGGAATAGACCATAACAGGGTTTCACTGTTAATGGCTGTGTTAGAAAAAAGAGTTGGGCTGCTGCTGCAAAATCAGGATGCTTATTTGAAAGTGGCCGGCGGCGTTAAGCTTGATGAACCGGCAATTGATCTTGCCATTGCGATCAGTATTGCGTCAAGCTTTAGAGACACACCTCCAAATCCTGCAGATTGTTTTATAGGAGAAGTGGGATTAACCGGAGAAGTCCGGCGGGTTTCAAGAATTGAACAGCGTGTGAAAGAAGCGGCTAAGCTTGGTTTTAAACGCATGATCATACCCGCGGCAAATCTGGATGGATGGACAAAACCAAAAGGGATTGAGGTTATCGGAGTAGCAAATGTTGCAGAGGCGCTTCGTACTTCATTAGGAGGATAATAGATGGAAAAAGAGAAAAAAGGGGCGAAACACGAGTTAGACCTGTCATCTATATTGCAGTTTGTTGCTCCGGGTACTCCGCTCAGAGCTGGAATCGAAAATGTACTGAGAGCAAATACAGGCGGTCTGATTGTTGTTGGATATAATGATAAAGTAAAAGAAGTTGTGGATGGCGGTTTCCACATTAACACTGCTTTTTCTCCGGCACATTTATATGAGCTGGCTAAAATGGATGGGGCGATCATTTTAAGTGATTCTGGTCAAAAGATCCTATACGCCAATACACAGCTGATGCCTGAAGCCACAATTTCTTCATCAGAAACAGGAATGCGGCACCGCACCGCCGAAAGAGTAGCTAAGCAGACCGGCTGCCTTGTGATCGCCATTTCTGAAAGAAGGAATGTTATAACGTTATATCAGGAAAGCATGAAGTATACACTAAAAGACATAGGGTTTATTTTAACAAAAGCGAATCAAGCCATTCAAACTCTTGAAAAATATAAAACGATTCTGGACAAAACCATTAATGCATTGAATGCTTTAGAGTTTGAGGAACTTGTTACATTCAGCGACGTTCTGTCTGTGATGCACCGTTATGAAATGGTATTGAGAATCAAAAATGAAATTAACATGTATATCAGGGAACTGGGAACAGAAGGTCATTTGATTAAGCTGCAAGTCATTGAACTGATTACGGATATGGAAGAAGAGGCCGCTTTATTTATTAAGGATTATGTGAAAGAAAAGATTAAAGATCCATTTGTTCTCTTGAAAGAGCTGCAGGATATGTCCAGTTATGATTTGCTGGATGATTCCATTGTTTATAAGCTTCTCGGTTATCCGGCTTCTACAAATCTTGATGATTATGTATTGCCTAGAGGATACAGGCTGTTAAATAAGATACCGCGTCTTCCGATGCCGATTGTTGAAAATGTTGTAGAAGCATTTGGAGTCCTCCCAAGGATTATTGAGGCGAGTGCAGAAGAATTAGATGAAGTAGAGGGAATCGGTGAAGTACGAGCCCAAAAAATCAAAAAAGGTTTAAAACGCCTGCAAGAGAAGCACTATTTAGACAGACAGCTGTGATTTCGGTTAAAACCTTATGAATACGGGTATATAAATGTTGGTTTTTGTTTATTCTGATATTCGTAGGATGCATAAAACCTTGTGAAATAAAATGTTTAAAAAGGAGGTGGGGGTATGTTAAAACGAATAGTTCAGGCGTTCTTCATTATCTTTGGCGGCGTTGTTGGTATATTTTTAATACCTGAATTGTTTGTACTGTTAAGTATACAGGACATACCTTTAATAACTAACGCATATACGTCTGCGGCAATAGGTGCAATTATCTTTTTTCTCATCAGTATATGGGGTACAGATTACGTTGTGAACTGGGTGAAGTGGATAGAGGATTCATTGTTAAAAGCGCCGGTTCCAGATTTGTTATTTGGAAGTCTTGGCCTGGTTTTTGGACTTATAATCGCTTATCTTATCGTAAATGTTATTCCTTTAGACAATATACCTTACCGCATATTCAGCACAATCATCCCTGTATTTTTAGCGTTCTTCCTCGGTTATCTCGGCTTCCAGGTAGGCTTTAAGAAAAAGGATGAACTGATCAGCCTGTTTTCTATTTCTGCCAGAATGCAAAAGAAAAAAGGAACAGCCGATGAAGAACATGAGGTTCAGGACAAGAAGCTGAAAATTTTGGACACAAGTGTTATTATTGATGGGAGAATAGCAGATATTTGTCAGACTGGTTTTTTAGAGGGAATAATCGTGATACCGCAGTTTGTCCTTGAGGAATTGCAGCACATTGCTGACTCTTCAGATGTTTTAAAACGAAACAGAGGACGCCGCGGTCTGGATATCCTGAACCGCATTCAAAAAGAACTAGACATTGAAGTTGAAATTTATGAAGGCGACTTTGAAGATATTCAGGAGGTTGACAGCAAGCTCGTCAAACTCGCTAAGCTGACATCCGGGGTCGTCGTGACGAATGATTTTAATTTAAATAAAGTATGCGAGCTTCAAAAGGTAGCAGTATTAAACATTAATGACCTTGCCAATGCGGTCAAGCCTGTTGTGCTTCCTGGCGAGGAAATGAATGTTCAGGTCATTAAGGACGGGAAAGAGCATAATCAGGGAGTTGCCTACTTGGATGACGGTACGATGATTGTCGTTGAAGAAGGACGCAATTATATCGGCAAACATATTGATGTACTCGTTACAAGTGTGCTGCAGACAGCAGCGGGACGAATGATTTTTGCTAAGCCCAAGCTGTTGGAGAAGGCGCTGTAAAGGGAGAAAAAACAATGAGTTATGATGTGGTCATTCCTGCAGCCGGACAGGGAAAACGGATGAAGGCAGGGAGAAATAAACTGTTCATTGAGCTGAAAGGAGACCCGGTGATCATTCACACGTTAAGAGTGTTTGACAGCCACCGGCCGTGCGAAAAAATTATTTTGGTGATAAACGAGCGCGAGCGGGAGCACTTTCAGAAATTGCTGACGGATTATCCGTTTCAAACCGCTATTGAGCTTGTGGCAGGCGGAGATGAGCGCCAGCACAGTGTTTATAAGGGGCTGAAAGCCGTAAAGCAAGAAAAGATTGTCCTTGTACATGACGGCGCCCGCCCTTTTATAAAACATGAACAAATTGACGAACTGATCGCAGAAGCGGCACAGACAGGAGCGGCCATCCTTGCTGTCCCGGTAAAAGATACGATTAAACGCGTTCAAGATTTACAAGTCAGTGAGACGATTGAACGTTCAAGCTTGTGGGCTGTCCAAACGCCACAAGCTTTTCGTCTTTCTTTATTGATGAAAGCTCACGCTGAGGCCGAGCACAAGGGATTTTTAGGGACGGATGACGCCAGCCTCGTTGAACAGATGGAAGGCGGTTCGGTCCGTGTTGTAGAAGGCAGCTATACAAATATTAAGCTGACGACGCCAGACGATTTGACGTCAGCTGAAGCTATCATGGAATCAGAAAGTGGGAGTAAACATGTTTAGAATTGGACAAGGATTTGATGTGCATCAATTAGTGGAGGGCCGTCCTCTGATCATTGGCGGAATTGAAATCCCGTATGAAAAAGGGCTGCTCGGCCATTCTGATGCAGACGTATTGCTTCATACTGTCGCTGACGCATGCTTGGGAGCTGTGGGAGAAGGCGACATCGGCAAGCATTTTCCTGACACTGATCCTGAGTTCAAGGACGCTGACTCTTTTAAATTACTTCAGCATGTCTGGGGGATCGTGAAACAGAAGGGGTATGTCCTTGGAAACATTGACTGCACCATCATTGCGCAAAAGCCGAAGATGCTGCCGTACATAGAAGATATGAGAAAAAGAATCGCTGAAGGGCTCGAGGCAGACGTTTCTCAAGTGAATGTAAAAGCAACAACGACAGAAAAGCTTGGATTTACAGGCCGAGCGGAAGGAATAGCGGCTCAGGCGACAGTACTGATACAAAAAGGCTAACTTGTTTTGATGCCGGGTCTATTTGGTGGTAGAATAGATTCATACATTTTTGCCTGAGGCCATACATGACATGAAAGGAAGTATTTGAAAATGGGAAACGAAGTACGCGTCCGTTATGCACCGAGTCCAACCGGACATTTGCATATTGGAAATGCCAGAACGGCGCTTTTTAATTATTTATTTGCCCGCAATCAAGGCGGTAAGTTTATTATTCGTGTTGAGGACACTGATAAAAAGCGCAACATTGAGGGTGGAGAACAAAGCCAGTTGAATTATCTGAAATGGCTTGGTATTGACTGGGATGAGAGTGTGGATGTCGGCGGTGAGTACGGCCCATACCGTCAGTCAGAGCGTAACGATATCTATAAAGTGTACTATGAAGAGCTTCTTGAAAAAGGGCTTGCTTATAAATGTTACTGTACGGAAGAAGAGCTTGAAAAAGAGCGTGAAGAGCAGATTGCCCGCGGAGAAATGCCGCGTTATTCCGGAAAACACAGAAATCTGACTCAAGAAGAACAGGATAAATTTATTGCTGAAGGCAGAAAGCCAAGTATTCGTTTCCGAGTGCCGGAAGGAAAAGTGATTGCCTTCAACGATATCGTAAAAGGCGAGATTTCTTTCGAATCAGATGGCATTGGCGACTTTGTTATTGTGAAAAAGGACGGAACGCCGACCTACAACTTCGCGGTAGCTATTGATGACTACTTAATGAAAATGACACACGTATTGCGCGGTGAGGATCATATTTCTAACACACCAAAACAGATTATGATTTATCAAGCATTCGGATGGGATATTCCTCAGTTCGGACACATGACGCTGATCGTAAATGAAAGCCGTAAAAAGCTCAGCAAACGCGATGAGTCCATTATTCAATTCATTGAGCAGTATAAAGAGCTTGGCTACTTGCCGGAAGCGCTGTTCAACTTTATCGGCCTGCTTGGATGGTCACCGGTTGGAGAAGAAGAGTTATTCACAAAAGAACAGTTTATTGAAATTTTTGATGTAAACCGTTTATCTAAATCACCAGCTTTGTTTGATATGCATAAGCTAAAATGGGTTAACAACCAATATGTGAAGAAGCTGGATCTTGATCAGGTTGTTGAACTGACTCTGCCGCATTTGCAAAAAGCCGGCAAAGTTGGCACTGAGCTTACTGCTGAAGAACAAGAATGGGTTCGTAAACTGATTTCCCTGTATCATGAGCAATTAAGCTACGGTGCGGAAATTGTTGAGCTGACTGATTTGTTCTTTACGGATGAGATCGAGTATAATCAAGAAGCAAAAGCTGTTCTGGAAGAGGAACAGGTCCCTGAAGTGCTCAGCACATTCGCTGCGAAGCTTGAAGAGCTTGAGGAGTTCACTCCGGATAACATCAAAGCATCGATCAAAGCAGTGCAGAAAGAAACTGGCCATAAAGGGAAAAAATTATTTATGCCGATCCGTGTTGCTGTAACAGGGCAAACTCACGGTCCGGAACTGCCGCAATCAATTGAATTGATCGGTAAAGAGACTGCAATTCAGCGTTTAAAAAACATCTAAATAGATGATTGTTGACAGGGAAGAGTATAAAGCTTTAGGCCATTACAGAAAGGATCTTCATTGGCTGAGAGAGATCCATGAGCCGGGTTTTAGAAGTGCGCCCTTAAGACCTTTGAAGAACGTTTTTTCAAAATCAGTATTCAAAGGCGGCCGCCGCCGTTACAGGCTGAAGTTGGGAGAGCAGAAGTCTGCTTTTCAAACAGAGTGGAACCGCGCGGTTAAAGCGTCTCTGTCATGTTTTCATGCAGAGGCGCTTTTTTTATTGGGTAAAGAGGAAATCAGATAGAGAAATGGGGGGAAGCATGTGTTTTTTAGAATGCTAAAAGAAGACATTGATACAGTGTTCGATCAAGATCCAGCAGCAAGAAGCTATTTTGAAGTGATTTTAACTTATTCCGGTTTACATGCTATATGGGCGCATCGGATTGCACATGCTTTATATAAACGAAAATTTTATTTCCTTGCACGCCTTATATCTCAAGTAAGCCGATTTTTTACAGGGATAGAAATCCACCCCGGCGCTACAATCGGGAGAAGATTTTTCATAGACCACGGTATGGGGGTTGTCATTGGGGAGACATGTGAAATCGGCAATAACGTAACCGTTTTTCAGGGGGTTACCCTCGGGGGAACGGGGAAAGAAAAGGGAAAAAGGCACCCAACGATTAAAGATGACGCATTGATAGCCACAGGTGCTAAAGTGCTCGGTTCAATTACCGTCGGTGAGGGCTCAAAGATTGGCGCTGGTTCAGTAGTGTTGCACGATGTTCCTGATTTTTCAACAGTTGTCGGCATTCCTGGACGGGTCGTTGTACGAAATGGCAAAAAAGTAAGACGCGATTTAAACCATCAGGATTTGCCCGATCCGGTTGCTGATCGCTTTAAGTCATTGGAACAGCAGATTTTAGAGCTGAAGGCAGAACTTGAAGACAGAAAAGAAAGGATCAATCAAAAATGACAATCACTCTTTATAATACATTGACTAGACAGAAGGAAACATTCGTTCCTCTAGAAGAGGGGAAAGTGAAAATGTACGTGTGCGGACCTACGGTTTACAATTACATTCACATCGGGAACGCGCGTCCGGCTATCGTTTATGATACGATTCGAAACTATCTGGAGTATAAAGGCTATGATGTGCAGTATGTCTCTAACTTCACAGATGTAGACGATAAATTAATTAAAGCGGCAAATGAACTCGGTGAGGATGTACCTACCATTTCAGATCGTTTTATTAAAGCATACTTTGAAGATGTAGGGGCGCTCGGCTGCCGAAAAGCCGACCTTCATCCGCGAGTGATGGAAAACATGGATGCGATTATCGAATTCGTAGATCAGCTCGTGAAAAAGGGTTACGCTTATGAATCAGAAGGTGACGTTTATTTCAAAACAAGAGCATTTGAAGGATACGGTAAGCTTTCTCAGCAATCAATTGATGAACTGAGATCAGGTGCACGCATCCGGGTTGGCGAGAAAAAAGAAGATGCTCTTGATTTTGCACTGTGGAAAGCGGCGAAAGAAGGAGAAATCTCTTGGGATAGCCCTTGGGGAAAAGGACGTCCGGGCTGGCACATTGAATGCTCAGCGATGGTCAAAAAGTATCTGGGTGACCAGATTGATATCCATGCGGGCGGACAGGATTTAACCTTCCCTCACCATGAAAACGAGATTGCGCAATCTGAGGCGCTGACAGGCAAAACATTTGCGAAGTACTGGCTCCATAATGGCTATATCAATATTGATAATGAAAAAATGTCAAAATCACTGGGCAACTTTGTGCTTGTGCATGACATCATTAAACAGCATGATCCGCAGCTTTTGAGATTCTTTATGCTTTCTGTTCATTATCGTCATCCGATTAACTATTCAGAAGAGCTTCTTGAGAATACAAAAAGCGCATTTAACCGTTTAAAAACAGCGTACAGCAACCTTCAGCACCGTCTGAACAGCAGCACGAATTTAACGGAAGATGACGGTCAATGGCTGGAGAAAGTTGAAGAGCAACGCAAAGCATTTGAAGAAGCGATGGACGATGATTTTAATACGGCGAATGCCATTTCTGTCCTGTTCGACTTAGCGAAGCATGCCAATTACTACCTTCAGAAAGATCATACGGCTGATCATGTGATTAAGGCGTTTATTGAGATGTTTGACCGCATTGTGTCTGTCCTCGGGTTTTCATTGGGTGAGCAGGAACTACTCGATCAAGAGATTGAAGACTTAATCGAAAAAAGAAATGAAGCGCGCCGGAATCGCGATTTTGCATTGTCAGATCAGATCCGCGACCAGCTGAAAAGCATGAATATCATTCTTGAAGATACAGCTCAAGGCACTCGCTGGAAACGGGGAGAATAACGGATGCTTGATTTTGAAACGATAAAAGATTCAAAGCAGCTTAACGGTCTTGCGCTTGCTTATATAGGTGATGCCATTTTTGAAGTGTATGTCAGGCATCACCTGCTTAAGCAGGGTTTTACCAAACCAAATGATCTTCATAAGAAATCAAGCCGGATCGTTTCGGCAAAGTCACAGGCTGAGATCCTATTCTTTCTGCAGGATCAATCATTTTTTACGGAAGAAGAGGAAGCGGTGCTGAAAAGAGGCAGAAATGCAAAGTCGGGAACGACACCTAAAAATACAGATGTTCAGACGTACCGCTACAGTACAGCATTTGAAGCGCTGCTGGGCTACCTTTTTCTAGAGAAAAAAGAGGAAAGACTTAGTCAGCTCGTTGCCGAAGCTATACAATTCGGGACGTCAGGGAGGAAAACAAATGAGTCAGCAACATGATTACGTCATAGGGAAAAATGCAGTGATCGAGACGTTAAAATCAGATCGTAAGCTGTATAAGCTGTGGATGGCGGAAAACACCGTAAAGGGACAAGCACAGCAGGTGATTGAGCTTGCGAAAAAGCAGGGTATCACGATTCAGTATGTCCCGAGAAAAAAACTCGATCAAATGGTGACAGGGCAGCATCAAGGCGTAGTGGCACAGGTTGCAGCGTATGAGTATGCGGAACTGGACGATTTATATAAAGCGGCCGAAGAAAGAAATGAACAGCCTTTCTTCCTCATTCTGGACGAGCTTGAAGACCCTCATAATCTCGGTTCCATTATGAGAACAGCTGATGCGGTCGGCGCCCATGGCATCGTGATTCCAAAACGGAGAGCTGTCGGGCTGACAACAACAGTGGCAAAAGCTTCAACAGGGGCAATTGAGCACATTCCTGTAGTAAGAGTCACCAATTTGGCGCGGACGTTAGAAGAAATGAAAGAGCGGGGTATCTGGGTTGTCGGAACGGATGCATCCGCGCGTGAGGATTACCGCAATATGGACGGCAACATGCCTTTGGCTTTAGTCATCGGAAGCGAAGGAAAAGGGATGGGCCGTCTTGTTAAAGAAAAGTGTGATTTTCTCATTAAACTCCCGATGGCCGGAAAGGTAACTTCACTGAATGCATCTGTTGCGGCTGGTCTTTTGATGTATGAAGTCTACCGGAAACGAAACCCTCTGGGAGAATAAAGACCCATGGATATCCTGTTAGTAGACGGATACAACATGATTGGAGCCTGGCCGCAGCTGAAGGATTTAAAAGCGAACAGTTTTGAAGAGGCGCGAGACGTACTGATTCAGAAAATGGCGGAATATCAATCGTATACAGGAAACAGGGTTATTGTTGTTTTTGACGCGCATCTCGTAAAAGGGCTTGAGAAAAAACACACCAACCACAGAGTTGAAGTGATTTTTACAAAAGAAAATGAGACGGCTGATGAGCGGATAGAAAAGCTTGCTCAGGCTTTGAATAATGTCGCGACTCAAATTCACGTTGCGACATCTGACTACACTGAGCAGTGGGCGATTTTCGGACAGGGGGCATTGCGGAAATCGGCCCGGGAGCTTTTGAGAGAGGTAGAGGCGATTGAAAGGCGAATAGAAAGACGAGTAAGAAAAATCACTTCCGAAAAGCCGGCGGGTAAAATTGCTTTATCGGAAGAGGTTTTGAAAACGTTTGAAAAGTGGAGGCGGGGAGACTTAGATTAAGTTGACGCTTTTTTGCCCAATACTGTATAATATTTCTATCTACGTGCGCCGGGGGGATCGGAGTGAATCTACAGAACAACAAGGGAAAATTCAACAAAGAGCAGTTTTGCCAGTTGGAGGACGAGCAGGTCATTGAAAAGGTTCATGTTGGGGACAGTGATGCGTTAGATTACTTGATTACGAAGTACCGAAACTTTGTTCGGGCAAAAGCAAGATCCTATTTTTTAATAGGAGCGGACAGAGAGGATATTGTTCAGGAAGGTATGATAGGCCTCTATAAGTCTATTCGTGACTTCAAAGAGGACAAGCTTACCTCATTCAAAGCTTTCGCAGAATTATGTATTACCCGCCAAATTATTACCGCAATAAAGACAGCTACTCGCCAGAAACACATTCCTTTGAATTCCTACGTCTCATTAGATAAACCGATTTTTGATGAAGAATCAGACCGAACGCTGCTTGATGTCATTTCAGGAGCGAAAACCTTAAATCCTGAAGAAATGATCATCAATCAGGAAGAATTTGATGATATTGAAATGAAAATGGGAGAACTATTAAGTGATTTAGAGAGAAAAGTACTCGTCTTATATCTCGACGGAAGAAGTTACCAAGAGATTTCCGATGAACTGAACCGACATGTGAAATCGATTGACAATGCCCTTCAGCGTGTGAAACGCAAGCTGGAGAAGTACTTGGAAATTCGCGAAATCAGTTTGTAATAGGGATTTATGTTATATTGACAGTATTTTTCTGACTATGATATGTTACTAAAGATAAAGATAATGTCTATTTAGAAAAAGGTGTAATGACATGAGAAAAAAGATTACGCTAGCATGCAAGACATGCGGAAACCGTAATTATACGACAATGAAGAGCTCTGCATCAGCGGCTGAGCGATTAGAAGTAAAGAAATACTGCAGTACTTGCAATTCACATACAGCTCATCTTGAAACAAAATAGTTTTTGCGCTTTTAAATTGTGGAGGTCTTTTACATGCGTATTATGAGATTCTTTAAAGATGTTGGGAAAGAAATGAAAAAGGTAAGCTGGCCTAAAGGAAAAGAGTTAACGCGTTATACCATTACGGTGATTTCAACAGTTATCTTTTTTGTTATCTTTTTTGCCCTCCTTGACACAGGAATTTCTCAATTAATTCGTTTAATAGTTGAATAATGATCAGCAATACGTGCTATAATAGATCATAATATCACTTGCCAAAACCCGTTCAGCGGGTTTTTTATTGTGGCTTAAAATGAAAGTTATCATAGGCTTGCCGCCTATTTTTTGCTTGAAGCGTTATTGGTAATTCACAAAAACCAAATGCGGGGAGGGAAGGACTGGACAGTCCTGAAGAGAATGGAAAAGAATTGGTATGTTGTTCACACGTACTCTGGTTATGAGAATAAAGTAAAAGCCAACTTGGAAAAACGTGTTGAATCAATGGGGATGCAGGATAAAATTTTCCGTGTAGTTGTACCTGAAGAAGAAGAAACGGATATCAAGAACGGCAAGAAAAAAGTCGTGAAAAAGAAAGTATTCCCTGGTTATGTGCTTGTAGAAATTGTAATGACAGACGACTCTTGGTATGTTGTCCGCAACACGCCGGGCGTTACTGGATTCGTAGGATCTGCCGGCTCTGGTTCAAAACCGACGCCGCTTCTTCCAGGCGAAGCAGAAACCATTCTGAAGAGAATGGGCATGGACGAACGCAAAACTGACATTGACTTTGAACTGAAAGAGACAGTGAAAGTGATAGACGGACCTTTTGCCAACTTTACTGGATCAATTGAAGAGATTGATTATGATAAAAGCAAGGTCAAAGTTTTCGTTAATATGTTTGGCCGTGAAACACCGGTTGAGCTGGAATTTACCCAAATCGATAAATTGTAATGTGAAAAAACTTGAAATTGCTATATATAAATGATAATATAGCAAAGGTACGTCTTGGACTTATCCAAGGCAACTAGCTTGATATTTCGTCATTCATATAAAGAATGAAACCTTGAGTGGGAGGGTTTACCCTATTACCACATCACGGACTTAAGGAGGTGTGTCTCGTGGCTAAAAAAGTAGTAAAAGTTGTAAAATTGCAAATTCCTGCTGGAAAAGCTAACCCAGCACCACCAGTTGGACCTGCACTTGGTCAAGCCGGTGTTAACATCATGGGATTCTGTAAGGAGTTTAACGCTCGTACAGCTGACCAAGCTGGTTTAATCATTCCTGTTGAAATTTCGGTTTACGAAGACCGTTCATTTACATTTATTACAAAAACTCCACCTGCTGCAGTATTGCTTAAAAAAGCGGCTGGAATTGAGTCTGGTTCTGGTGAACCAAACCGTAATAAAGTGGCAACCGTTAAGCGCGATAAAGTACGCGAAATCGCTGAAACGAAAATGCCTGACTTAAACGCAGCAGACGTTGAAGCGGCAATGCGCATGGTTGAAGGTACTGCCCGCAGTATGGGTATTGTAATCGAGGATTAATTTGTTTCTTGTCGGGTTGCGAGTTTTAACAAGTTCGCAACCCTTATTCGTGGGAGGTTATTCCGCTATAACCACATAAGGAGGAAATTTTAAAATGGCTAAAAAAGGTAAAAAGTACGTTGAAGCTGCTAAGCTTGTAGATCGTTCAAAAGCTTACGACGTTTCTGAAGCAGTAGCTCTCGTTAAAAAAACAAACACAGCTAAATTCGACGCTACAGTTGAAGTGGCTTTCCGTCTTGGGGTTGACCCTCGTAAAAACGACCAGCAAATCCGTGGAGCAGTTGTGCTTCCAAACGGAACTGGTAAAACTCAGCGCGTTCTCGTTTTCGCAAAAGGCGAAAAAGCGAAAGAAGCTGAAGCTGCTGGTGCAGATTACGTTGGCGATACTGACTACATCAACAAAATTCAACAAGGCTGGTTCGATTTCGATGTAATCGTAGCTACACCTGACATGATGGGTGAAGTTGGTAAAATCGGTCGTGTACTTGGACCAAAAGGTTTAATGCCAAACCCTAAAACTGGTACAGTTACTTTCGAAGTTGAAAAAGCAATTGGCGAAATCAAAGCTGGTAAAGTTGAATACCGCGTTGATAAAGCTGGAAACATTCATGTTCCTATCGGTAAAGTTTCTTTCGAGGATGAAAAACTTGTTGAGAACTTCACAACAATGTACGATACAATCCTGAAAGCTAAACCTGCTGCAGCAAAAGGCGTTTACGTGAAAAACGTTGCTGTAACATCTACTATGGGACCTGGTGTCAAAGTAGACTCTTCAACTTTTAACGTAAAATAATATTGACATGACATCAACATTCTGATATGATTCAAAATGTTGTAAAATAGAATATCATTTATACCGTAGACAGTAGGGGCCTAACCGCTTAATTATCCTACCGAGGTGTATATTATCACAGCTATTACGTTACGTATGCTTGTATATACAGCCTCCATGTCTCATGGAGGCTTTTTATATGGAATCCGTCGTCTCAGTCGTGATCACCTAACGGTATAAGTGTTACACAAGAATCTACAGGAGGTGTAACCATGAGCAGCGCAATTGAAACAAAAAAAGTTGTTGTTGAAGAAATTGCTTCTAAACTGAAAGAAAGTAAATCAACGATCATCGTTGACTATCGCGGACTTAACGTTTCTGAAGTAACAGAACTTCGTAAACAGCTTCGCGAAGCTAACGTTGAGTTCAAAGTTTACAAAAATACGATGACTCGCCGTGCGGTTGAACAAGCTGAGCTTAATGGTTTGAATGATTTCTTAACTGGACCGAACGCGATCGCATTCAGCACTGAAGATGTTGTCGCTCCGGCTAAAGTTCTTAATGAGTTCGCTAAAAATCACGAAGCTCTTGAAATCAAAGCTGGCGTTATCGAAGGTAAAGTTTCTACTGTTGAAGAAGTGAAAGCTCTTGCTGAACTTCCATCACGCGAAGGCTTGCTTTCTATGTTGCTTAGCGTACTTCAAGCTCCAGTTCGCAACTTTGCTCTTGCTGCAAAAGCTGTGGCAGAACAAAAGGAAGAACAAGGCGCTTAATCTAATCAGTTTTTCATAAATTAAAACAAAATGGAGGAATTACAAATGGCTTTAAATATCGAAGAAATCATTGCTTCCGTTAAAGAAGCAACTGTACTTGAATTGAACGACCTAGTAAAAGCAATCGAAGAAGAATTTGGCGTAACTGCTGCTGCTCCTGTAGCTGTAGCTGGCGGAGCTGCTGCAGGCGGAGCTGCTGAAGAGCAAAGCGAATTCGACCTTATCCTTGCTGGTGCAGGTTCTCAAAAAATCAAAGTTATCAAAGTTGTACGTGAAATCACTGGTCTTGGCTTGAAAGAAGCTAAAGAACTTGTTGACAACACTCCAAAACCACTTAAAGAAGGTATTGCTAAAGAAGAAGCTGAAGAGCTTAAAGCTAAACTTGAAGAAGTTGGCGCTTCTGTAGAAGTTAAGTAATCTTCACTTACCTGTAGGGGAAGCTCGCTTTTATGAGGCGGGCTTTTTCTTTGCCATTCTTTAAGCCATGAAAAAAGGAGGTTCCGAGTATGAGTGAGCATTATTATTCAGAAAAACCTTCAGTAAAAAGCAACAAGCAAACCTGGTCTTTTAGGCTTCGTAATAAAGATTTCACGTTTACCAGCGACAGCGGGGTTTTTTCTAAAAAGGAAGTTGATTTTGGCTCCCGTCTGCTGATTGATTCTTTTGAAGAGCCTGAAGTTGAGGGCAGCTTTCTTGATGTAGGCTGCGGGTACGGCCCGATAGGTCTATCGCTGGCCAGCGACTTTAAAGACCGGACCATCCACATGATTGACGTTAATGAGAGAGCTGTAGAGCTATCAAATGAAAATGCGGAACGAAACGGAGTAACAAACGTTAAGATTTATCAGAGTGATTTGTTTTCGAACGTTGATTCTGCTCAAACATTTGCTTCTATTCTTACAAATCCCCCAATCCGAGCCGGAAAAAAAGTTGTCCATGCTATCTTTGAGAAAAGCGCTGAACACTTAAAAGCTTCAGGTGAGTTGTGGATCGTCATACAGAAAAAGCAAGGCGCGCCTTCTGCCATTGAAAAGCTCGAGGAACTGTTCGATGAAGTTTCTGTCGTTCAAAAAAAGAAAGGCTATTATATCATAAAAGCAAAAAAAGTTTGACTCGGTATTTTAGCTATGTTAATATTATAAAATGCCAATGTATATATTTTGCTTGATATGATGAATTGTCAATATCTATGTATAAATTATACAAGTATGGAAATGCTAATAAAATCGGTATTTGTTTTTGGATGTGGTTTTCTTAATTAGAAACCCTTTTTTCTTTTGTCTTGTAAAAGTATTTCTTTCTTTGGAAGAGATGCTTATTACACATATAATACGCATGATTTGAGGGGTGAATCAGTTGACAGGTCAACTAGTTCAGTATGGACGACACCGCCAGCGCAGAAGCTATGCTCGCATTAGCGAAGTGTTAGAATTACCAAATCTCATTGAAATTCAAACCTCTTCTTATCAGTGGTTTCTTGATGAGGGTCTTAGAGAGATGTTTCAAGACATATCACCAATTGAGGATTTCACTGGTAACCTCTCTCTTGAGTTCATTGATTATAGTTTAGGTGAGCCTAAATATCCTGTAGAGGAATCAAAAGAACGTGATGTGACTTACTCAGCTCCGCTAAGAGTGAAGGTTCGTTTAATTAACAAAGAAACTGGAGAGGTAAAAGACCAAGATGTCTTCATGGGTGATTTCCCTATTATGACAGATACAGGTACTTTTATCATTAACGGTGCGGAACGCGTTATCGTTTCCCAGCTTGTTCGGTCTCCAAGTGTATATTTCAGTGGTAAAGTAGACAAAAACGGTAAAAAAGGTTTTACCGCAACTGTCATTCCAAACCGTGGCGCATGGTTAGAATACGAAACTGATGCGAAAGATGTTGTTTATGTCCGCATTGATCGCACACGTAAGTTGCCGGTTACGGTTCTTTTGCGTGCTCTCGGCTTCGGCTCCGATCAAGAGATTCTTGATCTCATAGGAGAAAACGAATACCTGCGCAATACGCTTGATAAAGATAACACAGAAAACAGCGACAAAGCGCTGCTTGAAATTTACGAGCGTCTCCGTCCTGGAGAGCCGCCTACAGTAGAAAATGCGAAAAGCTTGCTTGATTCTCGTTTCTTTGATCCGAAACGATACGATCTTGCAAATGTAGGACGCTATAAAATTAATAAAAAACTTCATATTAAGAATCGCCTCTTTAATCAGAGACTTGCTGAAACGCTTGTTGACCCTGAAACAGGAGAAATCTTGGCTGAAAAAGGTCAGATTCTTGATAGAAGAACACTTGATAAAGTACTGCCATACTTAGAAAACGGAATCGGTTTCAGAAAGCTGTATCCGAATGGCGGCGTTGTTGAAGATGAAGTAACTCTTCAATCAATTAAAATCTTTGCTCCGACTGATCAAGAAGGAGAACAGGTTATTAATGTAATCGGCAATGCTTACATTGAAGAAGAGATCAAAAACATTACACCTGCTGATATTATTTCTTCTATCAGCTACTTCTTCAACCTGCTGCACGGAGTAGGCGACACAGATGATATAGATCATCTTGGAAACCGCCGTTTACGTTCTGTAGGTGAGCTTCTCCAGAACCAATTCCGTATCGGTTTAAGCCGTATGGAGCGTGTGGTTCGTGAGAGAATGTCAATTCAAGATACGAATACAATTACACCTCAGCAGCTGATCAATATTCGTCCTGTTATTGCGTCCATTAAAGAGTTCTTTGGAAGCTCTCAGCTTTCTCAATTCATGGATCAGACGAACCCGCTTGCTGAATTAACGCATAAGCGCCGTCTGTCAGCATTAGGACCGGGCGGATTAACACGTGAGCGTGCCGGAATGGAAGTGCGTGACGTTCACTACTCCCACTATGGCCGTATGTGTCCGATTGAAACGCCTGAGGGCCCGAACATCGGTTTGATCAACTCACTTTCATCTTATGCAAAAGTAAACCGTTTTGGTTTTATCGAAACGCCATATCGCCGTGTTGACCCTGAAACAGGGAAGGTAACTGGCAGAATCGATTACTTAACTGCTGATGAAGAGGATAACTATGTTGTCGCTCAAGCGAACGCTCGTCTTGATGACGAAGGCGGATTTATTGATGACAGCATCGTAGCCCGTTTCCGCGGAGAGAACACCGTTGTTTCCAGAAACCGTGTGGACTACATGGATGTATCGCCTAAGCAGGTTGTTTCTGCTGCGACAGCATGTATCCCGTTCCTAGAAAACGATGACTCCAACCGTGCCCTCATGGGAGCGAACATGCAGCGTCAGGCTGTGCCTTTGATGCAGCCGGAAGCACCATTCGTTGGAACTGGTATGGAATACGTATCAGGTAAAGACTCTGGTGCCGCTGTTATTTGTAAACACCCTGGTATCGTTGAACGCGTAGAAGCGAAAAACGTTTGGGTTCGCCGTTATGAAGAAGTAGACGGTCAAAAAGTAAAAGGAAACCTGGATAAATACAGCCTGCTGAAATTTGTCCGCTCTAACCAAGGTACGTGCTACAACCAGCGTCCGATCGTAAGTGTCGGCGATGAAGTGGTAAAAGGAGAAATCCTTGCTGACGGTCCTTCTATGGAGCTTGGTGAACTTGCACTTGGCCGTAACGTAATGGTCGGCTTCATGACATGGGATGGCTACAACTATGAGGATGCCATCATCATGAGTGAACGCCTTGTGAAGGATGATGTTTATACATCTATCCACATTGAAGAATACGAATCAGAAGCACGTGATACGAAACTTGGACCTGAAGAAATCACTCGCGATATTCCAAACGTCGGTGAAGATGCGCTTCGCAATCTTGATGACCGCGGAATCATCCGTATTGGGGCGGAAGTAAAAGACGGAGATCTTCTTGTTGGTAAAGTAACACCTAAAGGCGTAACTGAACTGACTGCAGAAGAACGCCTGCTTCACGCCATCTTTGGTGAAAAAGCCCGCGAGGTTCGTGATACTTCTCTTCGTGTGCCTCACGGCGGCGGCGGAATTATCCACGACGTTAAAGTCTTCAACCGTGAAGACGGAGACGAACTTCCTCCAGGCGTAAACCAGTTGGTACGCGTATATATCGTTCAGAAACGTAAGATTTCTGAAGGGGACAAAATGGCCGGTCGTCACGGTAACAAAGGTGTTATCTCTAAGATTCTTCCTGAAGAGGATATGCCTTACCTTCCTGACGGCACACCAATTGACATCATGCTTAACCCGCTGGGCGTACCATCACGTATGAACATCGGGCAGGTATTGGAGCTTCATATGGGTATGGCCGCTCGTTACCTCGGCATCCACATTGCATCTCCTGTATTTGACGGAGCGCGTGAAGAGGATGTTTGGGAAACACTTGAAGAAGCCGGCATGTCTCGTGACGCCAAAACGGTGCTTTACGACGGACGTACTGGAGAGCCGTTTGATAACCGCGTATCTGTCGGTATCATGTACATGATTAAACTGGCTCACATGGTTGACGATAAACTTCATGCACGCTCTACAGGTCCTTACTCACTTGTTACGCAGCAGCCTCTTGGCGGTAAAGCGCAATTTGGCGGACAGCGTTTCGGTGAGATGGAGGTTTGGGCACTTGAAGCTTACGGTGCGGCTTACACTCTTCAAGAAATTCTGACTGTTAAGTCTGATGACGTGGTTGGACGTGTGAAAACATATGAAGCCATCGTTAAAGGCGACAACGTTCCAGAACCAGGTGTTCCGGAATCATTCAAAGTATTGATCAAAGAACTTCAAAGCTTAGGTATGGATGTCAAAATCCTTTCCGGTGATGAAGAAGAAATAGAAATGAGAGATTTAGAAGACGAAGAAGATGCGAAACAAGCTGACGGTCTGGCATTATCAGGTGATGAAGAGCCGGAAGAAACAGCATCTGCAGACGTTGAACGCGATGTAGTAACAAAAGAATAATCTCTAGTTATAAAGGCAAGTGACATCGGTTAATCCGAAGATAAAAAGGGAGGTAGGCCCCTTGCTAGATGTGAACAATTTTGAGTATATGAACATCGGTCTTGCTTCACCGGATAAAATCCGTTCATGGTCTTTTGGTGAAGTGAAAAAGCCTGAAACGATAAACTATCGTACGTTAAAACCTGAAAAGGACGGTCTATTCTGCGAACGCATTTTCGGACCGACTAAGGACTGGGAATGTCATTGCGGGAAGTACAAGCGAGTTCGTTATAAAGGCGTAGTTTGTGACCGCTGCGGAGTCGAAGTAACACGGGCTAAAGTCCGTCGTGAGAGAATGGGGCACATTGAACTGGCTGCCCCAGTTTCCCACATTTGGTATTTCAAAGGTATTCCAAGCCGTATGGGTCTTGTGCTGGATATGTCACCTCGTGCTTTAGAAGAAGTCATTTACTTTGCTTCTTACGTTGTAACTGATCCTGCAAACACACCGCTTGAAAAGAAACAGCTTCTGTCTGAGAAAGAATACCGTGCTTATCTCGATAAATACGGTAATAAATTCCAAGCATCAATGGGTGCAGAAGCGATTCACAAACTTCTTCAAGATATCGATCTTGTAAAAGAAGTTGATATGTTAAAAGAAGAGCTGAAAACATCACAAGGACAGCGCCGTACTCGTGCGATCAAACGCCTTGAAGTTTTAGAAGCCTTCCGTAACTCAGGAAACAAGCCATCTTGGATGATCCTTGATGTGCTTCCTGTTATTCCTCCTGAGCTTAGACCGATGGTTCAGCTAGATGGCGGACGTTTTGCGACTTCTGATTTGAACGACCTTTATCGTCGTGTCATCAACCGTAACAATCGTTTGAAACGCCTTTTGGACCTTGGTGCGCCTAGCATTATCGTTCAAAACGAAAAACGTATGCTTCAAGAGGCTGTCGATGCCCTAATTGACAACGGCCGCCGTGGACGTCCTGTAACGGGTCCTGGTAACAGACCGTTAAAATCTCTTTCTCACATGCTGAAAGGGAAGCAAGGCCGTTTCCGTCAAAACCTTCTTGGTAAACGTGTCGATTACTCCGGACGTTCTGTAATCGTTGTTGGTCCTCATTTGAAAATGTACCAATGCGGTTTACCGAAGGAAATGGCGCTTGAGCTTTTCAAACCTTTCGTTATGAAAGAACTTGTTGAAAAAGGTCTTGCTCACAACATTAAGAGTGCGAAACGTAAAATTGAGCGCGTACAGCCTGAAGTATGGGATGTACTGGAATCAGTTATTAAGGAGCATCCGGTACTTCTGAACCGTGCCCCTACACTTCACAGATTAGGTATTCAGGCGTTTGAACCAACGCTTGTTGAAGGACGCGCAATCCGCCTTCACCCGCTCGTATGTACAGCTTATAACGCTGACTTTGACGGTGACCAAATGGCGGTTCACGTACCATTATCTGCTGAAGCACAAGCTGAAGCACGCATCTTGATGCTTGCTGCTCAAAACATCTTGAACCCTAAAGATGGTAAACCGGTTGTAACACCGTCTCAGGATATGGTACTGGGTAACTATTACCTGACACTTGAGCGTGCCGGTGCTGTCGGTGAAGGTATGGTCTTCAAGAATACAGACGAAGCGCTTCTTGCTTATCAAAACGGATATGTTCACCTTCATACGAGAGTAGCTGTTGCAGCTAACTCCCTTAAGAATGTGACATTTACCGAAGAACAGCGCTCAAAATTGTTAATTACAACTGTCGGTAAGCTTGTCTTCAATGAAATTCTTCCGGAATCATTCCCTTACATGAATGAGCCAACGAAGAGCAACATTGAAGAGAAAACACCTGACCGTTTCTTCTTAGAAAAAGGTGCTGATGTTAAAGCTGTCATTGAACAGCAGCCAATCAATGCACCGTTTAAAAAAGGTATTCTGGGTAAAATCATCGCGGAAATCTTTAAACGATTCCATATCACGGAAACGTCTAAAATGCTTGACCGCATGAAAAACCTAGGTTTCAAATATTCAACAAAAGCTGGTATTACAGTTGGGGTTTCTGACATCGTCGTACTCGATGATAAACAAGAAATTCTTGAGGAAGCGCAAAGCAAAGTTGATAACGTCATGAAGCAATTCCGACGTGGTCTAATCACAGAAGAAGAACGCTATGAGAGAGTTATCTCTATCTGGAGTGCTGCAAAAGACGTTATCCAAGGCAAACTGATGAAATCACTTGATGAGCTCAACCCGATCTACATGATGAGTGACTCTGGTGCCCGTGGTAACGCGTCTAACTTTACGCAGCTTGCCGGAATGCGCGGCCTGATGGCCAACCCGGCTGGACGTATCATTGAATTACCGATCAAATCAAGTTTCCGTGAAGGTCTGACAGTATTGGAGTACTTTATCTCCACTCACGGTGCGCGTAAAGGTCTTGCCGATACCGCCCTTAAAACTGCTGACTCAGGTTACCTTACACGCCGTCTCGTTGACGTTGCGCAGGATGTTATCATCCGTGAAACTGATTGCGGAACTGACCGAGGCATCCTTGCTAAGCCACTTAAAGAAGGAACTGAAACCATTGAGCGCTTAGAAGAACGCTTAATCGGCCGTTTTGCACGAAAACAAGTGAAGCACCCTGAAACAGGTGAAGTGCTTGTAAATGAAAACGAACTGATCGATGAAGATAAAGCACTGGAGATTGTAGAAGCCGGCATTGAAGAAGTGTGGATCCGTTCTGCCTTCACATGTAATACGCCTCATGGTGTATGTAAACGATGCTATGGCCGAAATCTTGCAACTGGCTCCGATGTTGAAGTCGGTGAAGCGGTCGGTATCATTGCTGCCCAATCAATCGGTGAGCCTGGTACACAGTTAACAATGCGTACATTCCATACAGGCGGGGTTGCCGGAGACGATATCACACAGGGTCTTCCGCGTATCCAAGAGCTTTTCGAAGCGCGTAATCCGAAAGGTCAGGCAACAATTACAGAAATCGACGGTACAGTCGTTGAGATCAATGAAGTTCGTGATAAGCAACAGGAAGTTGTGGTTCAAGGCGCAGTGGAAACACGTTCTTATACGGCACCTTATAACTCCCGCCTGAAAGTAGCGGAAGGAGATAAAATTACTCGAGGCCAAGTACTGACAGAAGGTTCAATCGATCCGAAAGAGCTTCTTAAAGTGACTGACCTGACAACTGTTCAAGAGTATCTTCTCCATGAGGTTCAAAAGGTTTACCGTATGCAGGGTGTTGAAATCGGTGATAAACACGTAGAAGTAATGGTTCGCCAGATGCTTCGCAAAGTCCGCGTGATTGACGCTGGTGACACTGATGTGCTTCCAGGTACATTGCTTGATATTCACCAATTTACTGAAGCGAACAAAAAGGTATTGCTTGAAGGCAATCGTCCTGCTACAGGCCGTCCTGTCTTACTCGGTATTACAAAAGCATCTCTTGAAACTGATTCATTCTTATCTGCTGCTTCCTTCCAGGAAACAACACGTGTTCTTACAGACGCAGCGATCAAAGGTAAGCGTGACGAGCTTCTCGGCTTGAAAGAGAATGTTATCATCGGTAAGCTTGTTCCGGCTGGTACAGGTATGATGAAATACCGTAAAGTAAAACCAGTTTCAAATGTTCAGCCGACTGAAGACATGGTTCCGGTTGAATAACTGATTTAAAGCTGCTGAAAGACTGCCAAAACAGTCTTTCAGCAGATATTTTTAATAAAAAATCACTCTATCTATGAGAAGTACGAAACTAAAAAATGTCATACCTTGTTGACATTCGTCTCCTAGAATGATAATATAACCAAGGTGCTCGAAATAAACCTGTTACTTTGGAGGATATGTTTATGTCTTATGATAAAGTATCACAGGCCAAATCAATTATTATTGGTACGAAGCAAACAGTGAAAGCTCTAAAACGAGGTTCAGTAAAGGAAGTAGTCGTTGCAAAAGACGCAGATCCGATCCTCACGTCAAGTGTTGTTTCACTTGCGGAAGATCAAGGTATCTCTGTCTTAATGGTTGAATCCATGAAAAAGCTCGGCAAAGCCTGCGGAATTGAGGTAGGAGCAGCCGCTGTTGCCATTATTTTATAACGTACTTTTGTTTTTACGTGAGATTTATCTTATGTAAAGACATTGTTTTTTGCCTTTTGATGAACCACCTGGGTATGTGGGTTATAAAACGTAACGAAGGGAGGAAAAAATCATGCCTACAATTAATCAGCTAATTCGCAAAGGACGCGTGAGTAAAGTAGAAAACTCAAAGTCTCCTGCACTTAACAAAGGATACAACAGCTTTAAAAAAGAGCACACTAATGTATCTTCTCCACAAAAACGCGGGGTATGTACTCGTGTTGGTACAATGACACCGAAAAAACCGAACTCAGCACTTCGTAAATATGCTCGTGTTCGTTTAACTAACGGAATCGAGGTTACTGCTTACATTCCTGGTATCGGTCACAACCTGCAAGAGCACAGTGTTGTACTTATCCGCGGCGGACGTGTAAAAGACTTACCAGGGGTACGTTACCACATCGTTCGTGGTGCGCTTGACACTGCTGGAGTTGAAAACCGTGCACAAGGCCGTTCTAAATACGGTACGAAAAAACCTAAAGCAAAATAATAAACGAAAATACGCATAATTGATGAAGGGAGGATATTCAGATGCCACGTAAAGGTCCTGTAGCAAAAAGAGACGTTTTACCTGATCCGATTTACAACTCTAAGCTTGTATCTCGTCTAATCAACAAAATGATGATCGATGGTAAAAAAGGTAAGTCTCAAACAATCCTATACAAGTCATTCGATATCATTAAAGAACGTACTGGCAATGATGCAATGGAGGTTTTCGAACAAGCATTGAAAAACATCATGCCTGTACTTGAAGTAAAAGCACGCCGTGTAGGTGGTGCGAACTACCAAGTTCCTGTAGAAGTTCGTCCTGAACGTCGTACGACTCTTGGACTTCGCTGGTTAGTTAACTACGCGCGTCTTCGCGGAGAAAAAACGATGGAAGAGCGTTTAGCTAACGAAATCCTTGACGCAGCTAACAACACTGGTGCTGCTGTTAAGAAACGTGAAGATACTCATAAAATGGCTGAAGCAAACAAAGCATTTGCTCACTATCGTTGGTAGGATTTATATACTAAAAAACACAATTTCCTAATAAGGAAGGAGAAATTACCCAATGGCAAGAGAGTTCTCCTTAGAAAATACTCGTAATATCGGAATCATGGCTCACATTGATGCCGGTAAAACGACTACTACAGAACGTATCTTGTTCTATACTGGTCGTATCCACAAAATTGGTGAAACTCACGAAGGAGCTTCACAAATGGACTGGATGGAGCAGGAACAAGAACGTGGTATCACAATCACTTCCGCTGCGACAACTGCACAGTGGAAAGGATACCGCGTAAACATCATCGATACTCCAGGACACGTAGACTTCACAGTTGAAGTTGAACGTTCTCTTCGTGTACTTGATGGTGCTGTTGCTGTACTTGACGCGCAATCA
The DNA here is from genome assembly GCF_000332645.1 of Bacillus inaquosorum KCTC 13429. GTDB lineage: Bacteria > Bacillota > Bacilli > Bacillales > Bacillaceae > Bacillus > Bacillus inaquosorum. The sequence continues at coordinate 29,870 of NZ_AMXN01000011.1, read as the reverse complement.
GGCGTTGAGCCTCAAACAGAAACTGTTTGGCGTCAGGCAACAACTTACGGAGTACCGCGTATCGTTTTTGTTAACAAAATGGACAAAATCGGTGCAGACTTCCTTTACTCTGTAGGAACTTTAAGAGACCGTCTTCAAGCAAACGCTCATGCAATTCAATTGCCGATCGGTGCTGAAGATAACTTCGAAGGTATCATCGATCTTGTAGAAAACGTTGCGTATTTCTACGAAGATGACCTCGGAACTCGCTCTGATGCGAAAGAAATCCCTGAAGAGTACAAAGAGCAAGCTGAAGAGCTTCGCAACAGCCTCATTGAAGCTGTATGTGAGCTTGATGAAGAGCTTATGGACAAATACCTTGAGGGTGAAGAAATCACTATTGACGAGTTAAAAGCAGGTATCCGTAAAGGTACATTAAATGTTGAATTCTACCCTGTTCTTGTTGGTTCTGCCTTCAAAAACAAAGGTGTTCAACTAGTACTTGATGCTGTTCTTGACTACCTTCCTGCACCAACTGACGTTGCTGCAATCAAAGGTGTACGTCCTGATACAAATGAAGAGATTGAGCGCCATTCTTCTGATGATGAGCCATTCTCTGCATTAGCATTTAAAGTTATGACTGACCCTTACGTTGGTAAGTTGACGTTCTTCCGTGTGTACTCTGGAACACTTGATTCCGGTTCATACGTGAAAAACTCTACTAAAGGCAAACGTGAGCGTGTTGGACGTATCCTTCAAATGCACGCTAACAGCCGTGAAGAAATCTCTACTGTATACGCAGGCGATATCGCAGCTGCTGTAGGTCTAAAAGATACGACTACTGGAGATACTCTATGTGATGAGAAGGATCTTGTTATCCTCGAATCAATGGAATTCCCAGAACCAGTTATCGACGTTGCTATTGAGCCTAAATCAAAAGCCGACCAAGATAAAATGGGTATCGCTTTAGCGAAACTTGCTGAAGAAGATCCTACATTCCGTACTCAAACAAACCCAGAAACTGGCCAAACGATCATCTCTGGTATGGGTGAACTTCACCTTGATATCATTGTTGACCGTATGAAACGCGAATTTAAAGTAGAAGCCAACGTTGGTGCTCCTCAGGTTGCGTACCGTGAAACATTCCGTTCCGGTGCAAAAGTTGAAGGTAAATTCGTACGTCAGTCTGGTGGACGCGGTCAGTTCGGACACGTTTGGATCGAATTCGAACCAAACGAAGAAGGCGCTGGCTTTGAATTTGAAAATGCGATTGTCGGTGGGGTAGTTCCTCGTGAATACATCCCAGCTGTTCAAGCAGGTCTTGAAGATTCACTTGAAAATGGTGTACTAGCAGGCTTCCCGCTTATCGACATTAAAGCAAAACTTTTCGATGGTTCTTACCATGATGTTGACTCAAACGAAATGGCATTTAAAATTGCTGCTTCTATGGCATTGAAAAATGCAGTCAGCAAATGTAACCCAGTTCTTCTTGAACCAATCATGAAAGTAGAAGTGGTTATTCCAGAAGAATACATGGGAGATATCATGGGTGATGTTACTTCACGTCGCGGACGCGTAGAAGGTATGGAAGCACGCGGTAACGCTCAAGTTGTTCGCGCTATGGTTCCTCTTGCTGAAATGTTCGGTTACGCTACTGCACTTCGTTCTAATACGCAAGGTCGCGGTACGTTTACTATGCACATGGATCACTACGAAGAAGTGCCGAAGAGCATTGCAGAAGAAATTATCAAAAAAAATAAAGGCGAATAATTGATTTTGCCGCTTAACTCAAGTATAACTACTATTGTAAGATGAGGAAGTGAAAGCTTTCTTTCACTTCCTATCACTCTATACATTACTAATTAAAAGCTCTTAAGGAGGATTTTAGAATGGCTAAAGAAAAATTCGACCGTTCCAAATCACATGCCAATATCGGTACAATTGGACACGTTGACCATGGTAAAACAACTTTAACTGCTGCTATCACAACAGTACTTCATAAGAAATCTGGTAAAGGTACAGCTATGGCGTACGATCAAATTGATGGTGCTCCAGAAGAACGTGAGCGCGGTATCACAATCTCTACTGCACACGTTGAGTACGAAACTGAAACTCGTCACTATGCACACGTTGACTGCCCAGGACACGCTGACTATGTTAAAAACATGATCACTGGTGCTGCGCAAATGGACGGAGCTATCCTTGTAGTATCTGCTGCTGATGGCCCAATGCCACAAACTCGTGAGCACATCCTTCTTTCTAAAAACGTTGGTGTACCATACATCGTTGTATTCCTAAACAAATGCGACATGGTAGACGACGAAGAGCTTCTTGAACTAGTTGAAATGGAAGTTCGCGATCTTCTTAGCGAATACGACTTCCCTGGTGATGATGTACCAGTAATCAAAGGTTCTGCTCTTAAAGCTCTTGAAGGTGACGCTGAGTACGAAGCGAAAATCTTCGAACTTATGGATGCGGTTGATGAGTACATCCCAACTCCAGAACGTGACACTGAAAAACCATTCATGATGCCAGTTGAGGATGTATTCTCAATCACTGGTCGTGGTACAGTAGCAACTGGCCGTGTAGAACGCGGACAAGTTAAAGTCGGTGACGAAGTTGAAATCATCGGTCTTCAAGAAGAGAACAAGAAAACAACTGTTACAGGTGTTGAAATGTTCCGTAAGCTTCTTGATTATGCTGAAGCTGGTGACAACATTGGTGCCCTTCTTCGCGGTGTATCTCGTGAAGAAATCCAACGTGGTCAAGTACTTGCTAAACCAGGTACAATCACTCCGCACAGCAAATTCAAAGCTGAAGTTTACGTTCTTTCTAAAGAAGAGGGTGGACGTCATACTCCATTCTTCTCTAACTACCGTCCTCAGTTCTACTTCCGTACAACTGACGTAACTGGTATCATCCATCTTCCAGAAGGCGTAGAAATGGTTATGCCTGGAGATAACACTGAAATGAACGTTGAACTTATCTCTACAATCGCTATCGAAGAAGGAACTCGTTTCTCTATTCGTGAAGGCGGACGTACTGTTGGTTCAGGCGTTGTTTCTACAATCACTGAGTAATAGTATGTTGATAAACGAGACCCCCTGTGGGTCTCGTTTTTTTGTTTACTTGTCTTTTTCTTGTATAATAAGACCTATCATATCCGAGGGGCTAATTTTTATGATTCCTGAAAAGAGATCAATCGCAATCATGAAAGAACTGAGCATTGAAAATACAAAACAAATGCTGATGATTAATGGGGCTGATGTAAAAAATCCATTGCTGCTTTTTTTACATGGCGGACCGGGGACCCCCCAAAGCGGATATGTTAGGCATTATCAAAAAGAGCTTGAACAGCGTTTTACAGTAGTACATTGGGATCAAAGAGGATCCGGGCTTTCTTATTCAAAACGAATTCCTCATCACTCCATGACAATCAGCCATTTTGTTAAAGATGCAATTCAAGTCACTCAATGGCTCCTAGACCATTTTTCAAAAACAAAACTATATCTTGCTGGCCATTCTTGGGGCTCACTGCTAGCACTCCATGTACTGCAGCAGCATCCGGATTTGTTTTATGCGTATTATGGAATCAGCCAGGTTGTTAACCCTCACTATGAAGAATCAGCTGCTTATCATTATCTACGTGAAATGTCTGATACAAAGAGAGTGAGTATAGTATCTTTGCTTATACGCTTCATTGGCCCTCCGCCTTGGGAGAAGGATATCCAGCATATTATCTATCGGTTTTGTGTCGAGATGGGCAGGGGAGGATTTACTCACCATCGTCGTCAAAGCCTTGCTATATTATTTCAAATGCTTAATGGTAATGAGTATGGAATAAAAAACATGCACAAATTCCTCAATGGACAGCGATTCACAAAAATACATTTAACTGATGAGTTGTACAATTTTAATGCATTCAAATCAGTTCCTTCTATTAAAGTGCCGTGCTTTTTCATTTCGGGGAGACATGATTTAATTGTTCCTGCTGAAATATCGAAACAGTATTATCAAGTGCTTGAGGCACCTGAAAAGCGCTGGCTTCAATTTGAGAATTCGGCTCACACCCCGCATATCGAGGAGCCGTCATTATTCGCAAGCACACTGAGTAGCCACGCACTGCACCACTTATGATAGATCCTTGATAAATAAGAAAAACACCTGTATAATAAAAAAAGTGTGCAAACCATGCATATTCTAAATAAGTCTTGCAACATACGTCTATTTTCTGTATAATGGTGTATGTTGGTCTTTGACTGCGATGAAGTGAGAGGTTGCTGACACACCCGGCCGCTTTGCCATGGCAAGGTGTTCAGGTTTTTCTCACGGAGAACTGTCTAACTTGATGTAGGCGAAAAGGAGGGAAAATAATGGCAAAACAAAAAATTCGTATTCGTTTGAAAGCATATGATCATAGAATCCTTGATCAATCTGCAGAGAAGATTGTTGAAACGGCAAAACGTTCTGGTGCTAGCGTATCTGGTCCGATCCCGTTACCGACTGAAAAATCAGTTTACACAATCCTTCGTGCGGTGCACAAATACAAAGATTCTCGTGAGCAATTTGAAATGCGTACACATAAACGTTTAATCGATATTGTGAACCCAACACCACAAACTGTTGATGCTCTCATGCGATTAGACTTACCATCTGGTGTCGATATCGAAATCAAACTTTAATTCTAAAATATAGAATGATCTTAATAGGAGGTGTGACGAATGACCAAAGGAATCTTAGGAAGAAAAATTGGTATGACGCAAGTATTCGCTGAAAATGGTGATCTTATTCCGGTAACTGTTATCGAGGCTGCTCCAAACGTTGTTCTTCAAAAGAAATCAACTGAAAACGACGGTTATGAAGCAATCCAGCTTGGTTTTGACGATAAGCGTGAAAAGCTTTCTAACAAACCTGAAAAAGGGCACGTTGCAAAAGCGGAAACTGCTCCTAAGCGCTTCGTTAAAGAATTACGCGGAGTGGAAATGGATGCGTATGAAGTTGGTCAGGAAGTCAAGGTTGAAATTTTCTCTGCTGGAGAAATCGTAGATGTAACAGGAGTATCTAAAGGTAAAGGTTTCCAAGGTGCGATCAAGCGCCACGGACAATCTCGCGGACCTATGTCTCACGGTTCACGCTACCACCGTCGTCCTGGTTCAATGGGACCTGTAGATCCTAACCGTGTATTCAAAGGTAAATTATTACCTGGACGTATGGGTGGAGAGCAAATCACTGTTCAAAACCTTGAAATCGTAAAAGTTGATGCAGAACGCAATCTTCTTTTGATCAAAGGTAACGTACCTGGTGCGAAGAAATCTTTAATCACTGTTAAAAGTGCTGTTAAATCTAAATAACTCTCTTAGGAAAGGAGGAAATTGATCATGCCAAAAGTAGCATTATACAACCAAAACGGTTCTACTGCTGGTGACATCGAATTAAACGCTTCTGTATTTGGTATCGAACCAAATGAGAGTGTTGTATTCGACGCTATTCTTATGCAAAGAGCTTCCTTACGTCAAGGATCTCATAAAGTAAAAAATCGTTCTGAAGTACGCGGCGGAGGTCGTAAACCATGGCGTCAAAAAGGTACTGGACGTGCCCGTCAAGGTTCTATCCGTTCACCGCAATGGCGCGGAGGTGGTGTCGTATTCGGCCCAACACCACGCAGCTATTCTTATAAATTACCTAAAAAAGTTCGCCGCTTGGCAATCAAATCAGTATTGTCTTCTAAAGTGAACGACAACAACATCATCGTTCTTGAAGATCTTACTCTTGATACGGCTAAAACAAAAGAAATGGCAGCTATCCTTAAAGGGTTATCTGTTGAGAAAAAAGCTTTAATCGTAACTGCGGATGCTAACGAAGCAGTGGCTTTATCTGCTCGCAACATTCCTGGAGTTACTGTAGTTGAAGCTAACGGAATCAACGTTTTAGACGTTGTCAACCACGAGAAGCTTCTGATTACAAAAGCAGCGGTTGAAAAAGTAGAGGAGGTGCTTGCATAATGAAAGATCCTCGTGATGTTCTAAAGCGCCCCGTCATTACTGAACGTTCTGCTGATTTAATGGCTGAAAAGAAATATACTTTTGAAGTTGATGTAAGAGCTAACAAAACAGAAGTGAAAGACGCGGTTGAAAGCATCTTTGGTGTGAAAGTTGACAAAGTCAACATCATGAACTACAAAGGTAAATCAAAACGTGTCGGACGCTACACTGGTATGACTAGCCGTCGCAGAAAAGCGATCGTAAAACTTACTGCAGACAGCAAAGAAATCGAAATTTTTGAAGCTTAATTATCTGTAAAAAGAAGGAGGGAAATTCAAAATGGCGATTAAAAAGTATAAACCGACCTCTAATGGACGTCGTGGCATGACAACTTCAGATTTTGCTGAAATCACGACTGACAAGCCGGAAAAATCCTTGCTTGCTCCCCTTCACAAAAAAGGTGGACGTAACAACCAAGGTAAATTGACTGTACGTCACCAAGGTGGCGGACATAAACGCCAATACCGTGTTATCGACTTCAAACGCGATAAAGATGGTATACCTGGACGCGTTGCTACAGTTGAATACGATCCAAACCGTTCAGCTAACATCGCTCTAATCAACTATGCAGACGGAGAAAAACGTTACATTCTTGCTCCTAAAGGAATTCAAGTGGGTACTGAAATCATGTCAGGTCCTGAAGCTGACATTAAAGTAGGTAATGCACTACCACTTATCAACATCCCTGTTGGTACAGTTGTGCATAACATTGAATTAAAACCTGGTAAAGGCGGACAGCTCGTACGTTCAGCTGGTACATCTGCTCAGGTTCTTGGTAAAGAAGGTAAATACGTTCTTGTACGTCTTAACTCTGGAGAAGTTCGCATGATTCTTTCTGCTTGCCGTGCTTCTATCGGTCAAGTAGGTAACGAACAGCACGAACTTATCAACATTGGTAAAGCTGGACGTTCTCGCTGGAAAGGCATCCGTCCTACAGTTCGTGGTTCTGTAATGAACCCTAACGATCACCCACACGGTGGTGGTGAAGGACGTGCGCCAATCGGACGTAAATCACCAATGTCTCCATGGGGCAAACCGACTCTTGGATTCAAGACACGCAAGAAAAAGAACAAATCCGATAAATTTATCGTACGTCGTCGTAAAAATAAATAACGGGGTTGTCTACGGTTCACTTCGGACCGTAGTGCAATCACGAAGGGAGGTTCCAAAATGGCTCGCAGTTTGAAAAAAGGACCATTTGTCGATGGACACTTGATGACAAAAATCGAGAAATTAAATGAAACAGACAAGAAACAAGTCGTAAAAACTTGGTCTCGTCGTTCTACTATTTTCCCACAGTTTATTGGTCACACAATCGCAGTATATGACGGACGTAAACACGTGCCTGTATTCATCTCTGAAGATATGGTAGGGCACAAGTTGGGTGAATTCGCTCCAACTCGTACGTACAAAGGTCATGCTAGTGATGACAAAAAAACAAGACGCTAAGAGAGGAGGCTTTTAAATGCAAGCTAAAGCTGTTGCAAGAACAGTCCGTATTGCTCCTCGTAAAGCACGTCTAGTAATGGACCTGATTCGAGGCAAGCAAGTAGGTGAGGCAGTATCAATCTTGAACCTTACACCAAGAGCTGCTTCTCCAATTATCGAGAAAGTATTAAAATCCGCTATTGCAAATGCTGAGCATAACTATGAAATGGACGCTAACAACCTGGTTATTTCTCAAGCATTCGTTGACGAAGGCCCTACGTTAAAAAGATTCCGCCCACGTGCTATGGGACGTGCGAGCCAAATCAACAAACGTACGAGCCACATTACAATCGTTGTATCAGAAAAGAAGGAGGGATAAGTAGTGGGTCAAAAGGTAAATCCAGTCGGTCTTCGTATCGGAGTCATTCGTGATTGGGAATCTAAGTGGTACGCTGGTAAAGATTACGCTGACTTCCTGCACGAAGATTTAAAAATTCGTGAATACATTAGCAAACGCCTTTCTGACGCTTCTGTTTCTAAAGTAGAAATCGAGCGTGCAGCAAACCGCGTTAACATTACGATCCACACAGCTAAGCCTGGTATGGTTATTGGTAAAGGCGGTTCTGAAGTTGAAGCACTTCGCAAAGCCCTTAACAGCCTTACTGGCAAGCGTGTACACATTAACATTCTTGAAATCAAAAGAGCAGATCTTGATGCACAGCTAGTTGCTGACAACATCGCTCGTCAATTAGAGAACCGTGTTTCTTTCCGCCGTGCACAGAAACAACAAATCCAACGTACTATGCGCGCTGGAGCACAAGGTGTGAAAACAATGGTTTCTGGTCGTCTTGGCGGTGCAGATATCGCTCGTTCTGAATATTACAGTGAAGGAACTGTTCCATTGCACACATTACGTGCGGACATTGACTATGCAACATCAGAAGCTGATACTACTTACGGTAAGCTTGGTGTAAAAGTCTGGATCTATCGTGGAGAGGTTCTTCCTACTAAGAAGAAAACTGAGGAAGGAGGAAAATAATATGTTATTACCAAAACGCGTTAAATATCGCAGAGAGCATCGCGGAAAAATGCGTGGTCGTGCGAAAGGCGGTACTGAAGTACATTTCGGTGAATTCGGTATCCAAGCTCTTGAAGCTTCTTGGATCACTAACCGTCAAATCGAAGCTGCACGTATTGCGATGACTCGTTACATGAAACGTGGCGGTAAAGTTTGGATCAAAATTTTCCCTTCTAAACCTTACACTGCTAAACCACTTGAGGTACGTATGGGATCCGGTAAAGGGGCTCCAGAAGGTTGGGTAGCTGTTGTAAAACCGGGCAAAGTTTTATTTGAAATTTCTGGTGTGTCTGAAGAGGTTGCTCGTGAAGCGCTTCGTCTTGCATCTCACAAATTGCCAATTAAAACGAAGTTCGTAAAACGTGAAGAAATTGGTGGTGAATCAAATGAAAGCTAATGAAATTCGTGACCTTACCACTGCTGAAATTGAACAAAAAGTAAAGTCTCTTAAAGAAGAACTTTTCAATCTTCGCTTTCAATTAGCGACAGGACAACTTGAAAATACTGCTCGCATTCGTGAAGTGCGCAAAGCTATCGCGCGCATGAAAACTGTGATTCGTGAAAGAGAAATTGCTGCTAATAAATAATCACTGAGGGGAGGTCGTGAGCATGAGCGAACGTAACCAACGCAAAGTTTACCAAGGCCGTGTTGTTTCTGACAAAATGGATAAAACCATCACTGTTGTTGTTGAAACATACAAAAAACATACACTTTACGGTAAACGCGTAAAATACTCAAAAAAATTCAAAGCACATGATGAAAATAATCAAGCTAAAATCGGTGACATCGTAAAGATCATGGAAACTCGTCCATTGTCTGCAACTAAGCGTTTCCGTCTAGTTGAAGTTGTCGAAGAAGCTGTTATTATCTAATAAAGTTCGGAATTCTTTTTCCGAAGGGAGGTAACAAATAATGATTCAACAAGAGACTCGTTTAAAAGTAGCTGACAACTCTGGCGCACGTGAAGTACTTACTATTAAAGTTCTTGGTGGTTCTGGACGTAAAACAGCTAACATTGGTGATGTAATTGTTTGCACGGTTAAACAAGCAACACCAGGAGGCGTTGTCAAAAAAGGTGAAGTCGTAAAAGCTGTTATCGTTCGCACGAAAAGCGGAGCGCGCAGAAGTGACGGTTCATACATCAGCTTCGATGAGAATGCATGTGTTATCATCCGTGACGACAAGAGCCCACGCGGAACTCGTATCTTCGGACCAGTTGCTCGTGAATTGCGTGAAAACAACTTTATGAAAATTGTTTCTCTAGCTCCAGAAGTTATCTAATGAAATAAATGCCTTACTCAAGGAGGTGCGATCAGGATGCATGTAAAAAAAGGCGATAAAGTTATGGTTATCTCTGGTAAAGATAAAGGCAAACAAGGAACAATCCTTGCTGCTTTCCCTAAAAAGGACCGCGTTTTAGTTGAAGGTGTTAACATGGTAAAGAAACACTCTAAACCAACTCAAGCTAACCCTCAAGGCGGTATTTCTAATCAAGAGGCGCCAATTCATGTATCAAACGTTATGCCGCTCGATCCTAAAACAGGTGAAGTGACTCGCGTAGGATACAAAGTGGAAGATGGCAAAAAAGTTCGTGTTGCAAAAAAATCTGGGCAAGTTCTAGATAAATAGTATTAAAAGGAAGGGAGGTCTATCTCATGAACCGCCTTAAAGAAAAGTACAATAAAGAAATTGCACCTGCTTTAATGACTAAGTTCAACTATGATTCAGTCATGCAAGTGCCTAAAATCGAAAAAATCGTAATCAACATGGGTGTTGGTGACGCTGTTCAAAACGCGAAAGCAATCGACAGTGCTGTTGAAGAATTAACGTTTATCGCAGGTCAAAAACCTGTCGTTACTCGTGCGAAGAAATCAATTGCTGGATTCCGTCTTCGTGAGGGAATGCCTATCGGTGCGAAAGTAACTCTTCGCGGAGAGCGCATGTATGATTTCCTTGATAAACTTATTTCTGTATCTTTACCGCGTGTACGTGACTTCCGCGGGGTTTCTAAAAAATCTTTCGACGGTCGCGGTAACTACACACTTGGTATCAAAGAACAGTTAATCTTCCCTGAAATTGACTACGATAAAGTAACAAAGGTTCGCGGAATGGACATCGTTATCGTAACAACTGCTAATACTGACGAAGAAGCTCGTGAGCTATTAACTCAAGTAGGTATGCCGTTCCAGAAATAATCAATGAAAGGGAGGCGAAATCGTGGCTAAAAAGTCTATGATTGCGAAACAACAACGTACACCAAAGTTTAAAGTGCAAGAGTACACACGCTGTGAACGCTGCGGACGTCCGCATTCAGTCATTCGTAAATTTAAACTTTGCCGTATTTGTTTCCGTGAGCTTGCATATAAAGGACAAATTCCTGGCGTGAAAAAAGCCAGCTGGTAATCCCCAAGAAAGGGAAGGAGGTAATTATATAATGGTTATGACAGATCCAATTGCAGATATGCTAACTCGTATTCGCAATGCAAACATGGTACGTCATGAGAAGCTTGAAATTCCTGCTTCTAAATTGAAAAGAGAAATTGCTGAAATTTTAAAGCGTGAAGGTTTCATTCGTGACGTTGAGTTCGTAGAAGACAGCAAACAAGGTATCATCCGCGTTTTCTTGAAATACGGACAAAACAACGAGCGCGTTATCACTGGTCTTAAAAGAATCAGCAAGCCTGGTTTGCGTGTTTATGCTAAATCAAATGAAGTACCTCGCGTACTTAACGGTCTTGGAATCGCGATTATTTCTACATCACAAGGTGTTTTAACGGACAAAGAAGCCCGTGCAAAACAAGCTGGTGGAGAAGTTCTAGCATACGTTTGGTAAGAAGTTTAACATGAATGGAGGTGTTTGGTATGTCTCGTGTAGGTAAGAAGTTACTTGAGATTCCTTCTGATGTTACAGTAACGTTAAACGATAACAACACTGTAGCTGTGAAAGGACCAAAAGGAGAATTAACTCGTACGTTTCACCCTGATATGGAAATTAAAGTAGAGGACAATGTGCTTACAGTCACTCGTCCTTCTGATCAAAAAGAGCACCGTGCACTGCATGGTACAACTCGCAGTCTGCTTGGCAACATGGTTGAAGGTGTATCTAAAGGATTTGAAAGAGGTTTGGAATTAGTCGGTGTCGGTTACCGTGCGTCTAAATCCGGAAATAAACTTGTTTTAAACGTTGGATACTCTCACCCTGTTGAGATCGTTCCTGAAGAAGGCATCGAAATCGAAGTTCCTTCTCAAACTAAAGTAGTTGTAAAAGGTACAGACAAAGAACGTGTAGGAGCTATTGCTGCTAACATCCGCGCTGTACGTTCTCCAGAGCCTTACAAAGGTAAAGGAATCCGCTACGAAGGTGAAGTTGTTCGCCGCAAAGAAGGTAAATCTGCTAAGTAAGATCGCTTAAAGTGAAGAAAGGAGTGACCTAGATGATTACGAAAACTAGCAAAAATGCTGCTCGTCTTAAAAGACATGCTCGTGTTCGCGCTAAACTTTCCGGTACTGCTGAAAGACCGCGTCTGAACGTTTTCCGTTCTAACAAGCACATTTACGCTCAAATCATCGATGATGTAAATGGTGTTACACTTGCTAGTGCATCTACTCTCGATAAAGACTTGAACGTTGAAAGCACTGGAGATACTTCTGCTGCTACTAAAGTTGGAGAATTAGTTGCAAAACGCGCTGCTGAAAAAGGCGTTTCTGACGTAGTATTTGACCGTGGCGGATACTTATACCATGGACGTGTAAAAGCTTTGGCTGATGCCGCTCGTGAAGCTGGACTTAAATTTTAATAAAAGAAGGAGGGACACATGATTATGCGTCGTATTGACCCAAGCAAATTAGAGTTAGAAGAACGCTTAGTTACGGTTAACCGCGTAGCGAAAGTTGTTAAAGGTGGTCGTCGTTTCCGCTTCGCAGCTCTAGTCGTTGTCGGTGACAAAAACGGACACGTAGGATTCGGTACTGGTAAAGCACAAGAAGTACCAGAAGCGATCCGCAAAGCTGTTGAAGATGCGAAAAAGAATTTAATTGAAGTACCAATGGTTGGAACTACAATTCCACATGAAATCATCGGACGTTTCGGTGCAGGTAACATCTTGTTAAAACCTGCTTCTGAAGGTACTGGAGTTATCGCTGGAGGCCCTGTACGTGCGGTACTTGAGCTTGCTGGTGTATCTGACATCCTTTCTAAGTCTTTAGGTTCTAACACACCGATCAACATGATTCGTGCAACACTTCAAGGCTTAAGTGAACTTAAGCGTGCTGAAGAGGTTGCGAAGCTTCGTGGAAAATCTGTAGAAGAACTGTTAGGATAAGGAGGGAACATTAATGGCTAAATTAGAAATTACCCTCAAACGAAGTGTAATCGGTCGCCCGGAAGATCAACGCGTTACTGTTAGAACGCTTGGTTTAAAGAAAACAAACCAAACTGTTGTTCATGAAGACAACGCTGCGATCCGTGGCATGATTAATAAAGTATCTCATTTAGTTTCTGTTAAAGAACAATAAAAATAATTGATCGGATAAGGAGGTGTCCTAATGAAACTTCATGAATTAAAACCTTCAGAAGGTTCACGCAAAACGCGTAATCGCGTAGGTCGTGGTATTGGTTCTGGCAACGGTAAAACAGCTGGTAAAGGTCACAAAGGTCAAAACGCTCGTTCTGGCGGCGGTGTACGCCCAGGGTTCGAGGGGGGACAAATGCCTTTATTCCAACGTCTTCCTAAACGCGGTTTTACTAACATCAACCGCAAGGAATACGCTGTAGTCAACCTAGACAAATTGAACGGTTTTGCAGAAGGAACGGAAGTCACTCCTGAACTTCTTCTTGAGACTGGTGTTATTAGCAAACTTAATGCAGGAGTAAAGATTCTTGGCAACGGTAAATTAGAGAAAAAATTAACTGTAAAAGCCAATAAATTCTCTGCTTCTGCGAAAGAAGCTGTTGAAGCTGCTGGCGGTACAGCTGAGGTGATCTAACTTGTTTAAAACAATCTCCAACTTTATGCGTGTGAGTGATATCAGGAATAAAATCATATTCACTTTACTCATGCTTATCGTCTTTCGCATAGGTGCGTTTATTCCTGTGCCTTATGTTAACGCTGAAGCGTTACAGGCACAGTCTCAAATGGGTGTTTTTGATCTCCTTAATACATTTGGCGGCGGTGCGCTTTACCAATTCTCCATTTTCGCAATGGGAATTACTCCTTATATCACGGCTTCGATCATCATTCAGCTGCTTCAGATGGATGTTGTGTCGAAGTTTACCGAGTGGTCTAAGCAAGGTGAAGTTGGCCGCCGTAAATTAGCTCAGTTCACAAGGTACTTTACGATTGTGCTTGGTTTTATCCAGGCGTTAGGTATGTCATACGGATTCAACAATCTGGCAAACGGTATGCTGATTGAAAAATCCGGTATATCAACATATCTCATCATTGCTTTAGTGCTCACTGGCGGAACTGCCTTTTTAATGTGGCTTGGAGAACAAATTACGTCTCATGGAGTAGGCAACGGAATATCGATCATTATCTTCGCGGGGATTGTGGCTAGTATTCCAAAAACGATTGGACAAATATATGAGACTCAATTTGTCGGCAGCAACGATCAGTTGTTTATTCATATTGTGAAAGTCGCACTTCTTGTGATTGCGATTTTAGCAGTTATTGTTGGAGTTATTTTCATTCAGCAAGCCGTACGGAAAATTGCGATTCAATATGCTAAAGGCACAGGTCGTTCACCTGCTGGCGGTGGTCAGTCTACACACCTTCCATTGAAAGTGAACCCTGCAGGGGTTATTCCGGTAATCTTTGCGGTTGCGTTTTTGATAACGCCGCGGACGATCGCGTCATTCTTTGGAACAAACGATGTGACAAAGTGGATTCAAAACTACTTTGATAATACGCATCCGGTGGGTATGGCGATATATGTTGCGTTGATTATTGCCTTTACGTACTTTTATGCTTTTGTACAGGTTAATCCTGAACAAATGGCTGATAACCTTAAAAAACAGGGTGGCTATATCCCGGGGGTTCGTCCAGGGAAAATGACTCAAGATAGAATTACGAGCATTTTGTATCGACTTACGTTTGTGGGTTCTATATTCTTAGCCGTGATTTCCATTCTTCCTATCTTTTTCATTCAATTCGCTGGATTGCCTCAAAGTGCACAAATTGGCGGAACATCTTTGTTAATTGTTGTCGGGGTAGCCTTGGAGACAATGAAACAACTAGAAAGCCAGTTGGTGAAACGAAACTACCGTGGATTTATGAAAAACTAGAGGAAATGGATTTATCCATTCCCTCTTAATAAAGAGAGGACGGGGGAAATCCGAATGAACTTAGTCTTAATGGGGCTTCCTGGTGCCGGTAAAGGCACACAGGGCGAACGAATTGTTGAGGATTATGGGATTCCTCATATCTCAACAGGAGATATGTTCCGTGCTGCTATGAAAGAAGAAACACCACTCGGACTCGAAGCAAAATCTTATATTGATAAGGGAGAGCTCGTACCTGACGAAGTCACAATCGGAATTGTAAAAGAAAGACTTGGCAAAGACGATTGTGAAAGAGGTTTTCTTCTGGACGGATTTCCGCGAACAGTCGCTCAAGCCGAAGCTCTTGAAGAAATTCTTGAGGAATACGGCAAGCCGATTGATTATGTCATTAACATTGAAGTCGACAAAGATGCTCTGATGGAACGTCTGACTGGACGCAGAATTTGCAGTGTTTGCGGCACAACCTATCATTTAGTCTTTAATCCGCCGAAAACGCCGGGTATTTGTGATAAAGACGGAGGCGAACTCTATCAACGGGCAGATGATAATGAGGAAACCGTCTCTAAACGGCTTGAGGTAAACATGAAGCAAACTCAGCCTTTACTCGATTTCTATTCTGAGAAAGGGTATCTTGCAAACGTGAATGGCCAACAGGACATTCAAGACGTTTATGCAGATGTGAAGGATCTTCTTGGAGGATTAAAAAAATGATTATCTGTAAAACCCCACGTGAACTTGGTATAATGCGGGAAGCAGGGCGAATCGTGGCTTTAACTCATGAAGAGTTAAAAAAGCACATTAAACCAGGAATCTCGACAAAAGAATTGGATCAAATTGCCGAACGTTTTATTAAGAAGCAGGGTGCAATCCCATCTTTTAAGGGGTATAATGGGTTTCGCGGGAGCATTTGCGTATCAGTTAATGAAGAACTCGTTCACGGTATTCCTGGCAGCAGGGTGCTGAAGGACGGTGACATCATCAGTATTGATATCGGTGCTAAATTAAATGGTTATCATGGTGACTCTGCATGGACATATCCGGTAGGAAACATCAGCGATGATGACAAAAAACTTCTGGAAGTGACAGAGGAGTCTTTATATAAAGGCTTGCAGGAAGCAAAACCAGGTGAACGTTTGTCGAATATTTCCCACGCAATACAAACGTATGTCGAAAATGAGCAGTTTTCAGTTGTTAGGGAGTATGTCGGACATGGTGTTGGTCAAGACTTGCATGAGGACCCGCAAATTCCTCATTACGGTCCGCCCAATAAAGGACCACGGCTCAAACCTGGCATGGTTCTCGCTATTGAACCTATGGTGAACGCTGGCAGCCGCTACGTGAAAACATTGGCTGATAACTGGACGGTTGTAACGGTAGATGGGAAAAAGTGTGCTCATTTTGAACATACGATTGCGATTACGGAAACGGGTTTTGATATACTGACGAGAGTCTAGGTGATGAAAATAATTCTGAAGACAGATGTTTTTCCGGCTTGATAGGGCAGAAAGTTTGGATGAACATTGGCAGGACCGAATTCACCTTGCCGTTGTCATTGGAATTGTTGACCATCATCAATGTACTAACAGCAGACGGAGAAATGCGTACATTACATTCTCCTAAGAAAAAGAATATCAATCATTTAACCCTTTATGATTGCGTATCTCCGGAAGTTCAGAACAGTATAAACGAAACAGGGCGTGTGACAAACTTCTTTTGAAATTTGTCAGAAAGCAAGTTACTGATTTGAAGAAGGGAGAACACTTGAATGGCGAAAGACGATGTAATTGAAGTGGAAGGTACGATAGTCGAAACACTGCCAAACGCGATGTTCAAAGTTGAACTTGAAAATGGCCACACTGTTTTGGCTCACGTATCTGGTAAAATCCGCATGCACTTCATTCGCATTTTACCTGGAGACAAAGTTACGGTAGAATTATCTCCATATGACTTAACTCGTGGCAGGATTACGTACCGTTACAAATAAAGCACTCCGGAAACTGAAGGAGGTTGGAAACACATGAAAGTGAGACCATCAGTTAAACCAATCTGCGAAAAATGTAAAGTTATTCGCAGAAAAGGAAAAGTAATGGTGATCTGTGAAAATCCAAAGCATAAACAAAAACAAGGATAATTTATAAGGAGGTGCCCAGAGAATGGCTCGTATTGCTGGTGTAGATATCCCACGTGACAAACGTGTTGTTATTTCTTTAACATACATCTTCGGAATTGGCCGCACAACGGCTCAGCAAGTTTTAAAAGAAGCTGGAGTTTCAGAAGATACTCGTGTGCGCGATCTTACTGAAGAAGAACTTGGTAAAATCCGTGATATTATTGACAAACTGAAAGTAGAAGGTGACCTTCGCCGTGAAGTTTCTCTTAATATCAAACGTCTGATCGAAATCGGAAGCTACCGCGGAATCCGTCATCGCAGAGGATTACCTGTTCGCGGACAAAACTCTAAAAACAATGCGCGTACTCGTAAAGGTCCGCGTCGTACTGTAGCTAACAAGAAAAAATAAGTAAGGGAGGTTCTTAAACAATGGCTGCTGCTCGTAAATCTAACACGCGTAAACGTCGCGTGAAAAAGAATATTGAGTCTGGAATTGCTCATATTCGTTCAACTTTCAATAACACGATCGTTACGATCACTGACACTCATGGTAATGCTATTTCTTGGTCTAGTGCCGGAGCTTTAGGATTCAGAGGTTCTCGTAAATCTACTCCTTTTGCTGCACAAATGGCTGCAGAAACAGCTGCTAAAGGTTCAATCGAACATGGTCTTAAAACTCTAGAGGTTACTGTTAAAGGACCTGGTTCAGGCCGTGAAGCTGCAATCCGTGCACTTCAAGCTGCTGGACTAGAAGTCACTGCTATCAGAGACGTAACTCCTGTTCCTCATAACGGATGCCGTCCACCAAAACGTCGCCGCGTGTAATTTGTTTGTATAGATTTTGTGTCCCTGTCAATAATGGGTTATGATACAGTTATTTATGAAACGAATGCACCGACTCGTTGCCTGAGCACATACGGGACTAAACAATGGGGAATTTCGGATGGAATCTCATATGATTCTATTCGAGGTTTCGACGTTTTGAAGGAGGGTTTTAAGTAATGATCGAGATTGAAAAACCAAAAATCGAAACGGTTGAAATCAGCGACGATGCCAAATTTGGTAAGTTTGTCGTAGAGCCACTTGAGCGTGGATATGGTACAACTCTGGGTAACTCCTTACGTCGTATCCTCTTATCCTCACTCCCTGGTGCCGCTGTAACATCAATCCAGATAGATGGTGTACTGCACGAATTCTCGACAATTGAAGGCGTTGTGGAAGATGTTACAACGATTATCTTACACATTAAAAAGCTTGCATTGAAAATCTACTCTGATGAAGAGAAGACGCTAGAAATTGATGTACAGGGTGAAGGAACTGTAACGGCAGCTGATATTACACACGATAGTGATGTAGAGATCTTAAATCCTGATCTTCATATCGCAACTCTTGGTGAGAATGCGAGTTTCCGAGTTCGCCTTACTGCTCAAAGAGGACGTGGGTATACGCCTGCTGACGCAAACAAGAGAGACGATCAGCCAATCGGCGTGATTCCGATCGATTCTATCTATACGCCAGTTTCTCGTGTATCTTATCAGGTAGAGAACACTCGTGTAGGCCAAGTTGCAAACTATGATAAACTTACACTTGATGTTTGGACTGATGGAAGCACTGGACCGAAAGAAGCCATTGCGCTTGGTTCAAAGATTTTAACTGAACACCTTAATATATTCGTTGGTTTAACTGACGAAGCTCAGCATGCTGAAATCATGGTTGAAAAAGAAGAAGATCAAAAAGAGAAAGTTCTTGAAATGACAATTGAAGAATTGGATCTTTCTGTTCGCTCTTACAACTGCTTAAAGCGTGCGGGTATTAACACGGTTCAAGAGCTTGCGAACAAGACGGAAGAAGATATGATGAAAGTTCGTAATCTAGGACGCAAATCACTTGAAGAAGTGAAAGCGAAACTAGAAGAACTTGGACTCGGACTTCGCAAAGACGATTGACTAGTTTCCCTTGTGAACTAGGATTTTCGTGTGTTTATTATTCAGATACAGCATTTCAATAAAGGAGGGGACATCACATGTCATACAGAAAACTAGGACGTACGAGTGCACAGCGTAAAGCTATGCTTCGTGATCTTACAACTGATTTGATCATCAACGAAAGAATCGAAACAACTGAAACACGTGCGAAAGAACTTCGCTCTGTAGTTGAAAAAATGATCACGCTTGGCAAACGCGGTGATCTTCACGCTCGCCGTCAAGCTGCTGCATACATCCGCAACGAGGTTGCAAACGAAGAAAATAACCAAGATGCACTTCAAAAATTATTCTCTGACATTGCAACTCGTTACGAGGAGCGCCAAGGTGGATACACACGTATTATGAAGCTTGGTCCTCGCCGTGGTGACGGAGCACCAATGGCAATTATCGAATTGGTTTAATCACATATTTTTTGTGTATCTAAAGAAGGGCGGGACAGTTTCTAACTGGATCTATGCCCTTTTTTTAGATACTGCAACTTTTTATATAGAGAGAAAAGCAGAGCATTAGCTGAGAGGAGGCCGGTTTTCCATGAATCAAAATCAGTTGATATCGGTAGAGGATATCGTTTTTCGATATCGGAAAGACGCAGAAAGACGAGCACTAGACGGCGTCTCCCTGCAGGTGTATGAGGGTGAATGGCTTGCAATTGTAGGTCATAACGGTTCAGGGAAATCAACACTGGCTCGGGCATTGAATGGTTTAATCCTTCCTGAATCAGGCGACATAAAGGTTGCCGGGATTCAATTGACAGAGGATTCGGTTTGGGAAGTGCGTAAGAAAATAGGTATGGTCTTTCAAAATCCGGATAACCAATTTGTCGGAACGACAGTTCGCGATGATGTGGCTTTTGGTTTAGAAAACAATGGTGTACCGCGGGAAGAAATGATTGAGAGAGTAGACTGGGCAGTAAAACAGGTGAATATGCAAGATTTTCTCGATCAAGAGCCGCACCATCTCTCCGGAGGCCAAAAGCAGAGAGTTGCGATTGCGGGGGTTATTGCCGCACGTCCTGATATTATTATCTTAGATGAAGCAACATCTATGCTTGACCCGATCGGGCGAGAAGAAGTGCTTGAAACGGTAAGACATTTAAAGGAGCAGGGCATGGCGACTGTCATTTCAATCACACATGATCTGGATGAGGCAGCAAAAGCAGACAGGATCATTGTCATGAATGGCGGTAAAAAATATGCCGAAGGGCTGCCTGAAGAGATTTTTAAATTGAATAAGGAACTTGTTCAAATCGGGCTTGATTTACCCTTCTCATTCCAGCTTAGCCAGCTTTTAAGAGAAAATGGACTGGCTTTGGAAGAAAATCATTTGACCCAGGAAGGGCTGGTGAAAGAGCTATGGACATTACAATCAAAGATGTAGAGCATCGTTATCAGATGAAGACGCCGTTTGAGCGCCTTGCACTGTATGATATCAATGCATCGATTAAAGAAGGCAGCTATGTAGCTGTTATCGGGCATACAGGCTCTGGTAAGTCCACTCTTCTTCAGCACTTGAACGGTCTTTTGAAGCCGACGAAGGGACAGATATCACTAGGCAGCACTGTTATTCAGGCAGGGAAAAAGAATAAAGAGCTGAAAACCCTTCGTAAAAAAGTCGGAATCGTTTTCCAATTTCCTGAGCATCAATTATTCGAAGAAACAGTTCTAAAAGATATTTCGTTCGGACCGATGAATTTTGGTGTGAAAAAAGAGGATGCTGAACAAAGGGCAAGAGAGATGCTGAAGCTTGTAGGTTTATCAGAAGAGCTTCTGGACAGATCGCCTTTTGAATTAAGTGGAGGGCAAATGCGCAGAGTTGCGATTGCCGGCGTACTTGCAATGGATCCTGAAGTGCTTGTTCTTGATGAACCGACTGCAGGATTGGACCCAAGAGGGCGAAAAGAGATTATGGACATGTTTTATGAGCTTCATCAACGGGGGAACCTGACGACGATCCTTGTGACACACAGCATGGAGGATGCAGCCGCATACGCTGATGAAATGATTGTCATGCATAAAGGCACGATCCAAGCATCAGGCAGTCCGCGTGATTTATTTTTAAAAGGTGAAGAGATGGCTGGCTGGGGGCTGGATCTTCCGGAAACGATAAAATTCCAAAGACAGCTGGAAGCTGCACTAGGTGTCAGATTTAAAGAGCCTATGCTCACAATTGAAGATGCCGCTGCTGAAATCCGTGCTCTTTTTCAGGGGGAGAAGACCTTATGATGGACAGCATGATTATCGGCAAGTATGTACCGGGCTCTTCACTTGTACATCGGCTTGACCCAAGAACAAAGCTTATCACGATCTTTTTATTTGTCTGTATCGTATTCCTAGCCAATAATGTGCAGACATATGTGCTGCTTGGATTATTTACAGTAGGCGTCGTTTCATTAACAAGAGTTCCTTTCTCTTTTTTAATGAAAGGGTTAAAGCCTATCATCTGGATTGTCCTATTTACGTTCTTGCTTCACATTTTAATGACACATGAAGGGCCGGTTATCTTTCAATTAGGCGTTTTCAAAATCTACGAGGGCGGTTTGGTTCAAGGGATATTCATTTCTCTTAGATTCGTCTATCTGATTTTAATCACAACCCTATTAACGCTGACGACAACACCGATTGAGATTACTGATGGAATGGAGCAGCTGCTGAATCCATTGAAAAAAATAAAGCTTCCTGTTCACGAGCTCGCTCTTATGATGTCAATTTCTTTGCGGTTTATTCCGACCTTGATGGAGGAGACAGATAAGATCATGAAGGCTCAGATGGCGCGAGGCGTTGACTTTACAAGCGGACCTGTCAAAGACAGAGTGAAGGCTATTGTCCCGCTTCTTGTCCCTCTCTTCGTCAGTGCATTCAAACGCGCCGAAGAGCTTGCTGTGGCAATGGAAGCAAGGGGCTATCAAGGCGGAGAGGGACGTACGAAATACAGAAAGCTGGTATGGACAGGAAAAGACACTTCTGTCATTGTCAGCTTGATGATTTTGGCTGCTTTGTTATTTTTCTTAAGGACTTAGAGGTGCTGTATGAGACTGAAATGCACGATTTCTTATGACGGACATTTGTTTAATGGATATCAGGTACAGCCGGGCAAAAGAACGGTTCAGGATGAGCTTGAGAAGGCCTTGGCTGTCCTGCATAAGTCGAAAGACAGAATTCCGGTCGTTTCGTCAGGAAGAACAGACAGCGGGGTTCACGCAGCCGGACAGGTGATTCATTTTGATACTTCGTTGTCTATCCCGACGGAGAGATGGCCGTATGCCTTAAATGCACTGCTTCCAGACGATATCGCAGTCAAACAGGCAGAAATTGCGGATGATGGGTTCCATGCACGATTTAGCGCAGTCAAAAAAGAATATCGCTACTTTGTATACACGGAGAAACACCCGGACGTATTTAAACGGCATTACGCTTACCATTTTTCATATCACCTTAATGTGCAGAACATGAGAGAAGCGGCAAAGCATCTTATAGGAACACATGATTTTACAAGCTTTTGCGCGACTAAAACAGAAGTACAGGACAAGGTAAGAACGATTTACGAACTTGATTGGACTGAGACGGATGACGGTCTGCAAATGCGGATCACAGGCAGCGGTTTCTTATATAATATGGTCAGAATTATTGCGGGTACTTTGCTTGATGCAGGTATTGGAAAAATTTCTCCCGAAGATGTGAAATCCATGCTGGAAGCGAAGGATCGCGAAGCGGCAGGGCGCACAGCACCGGGGCATGGACTATATTTATGGAACGTTTACTATGACAACTAAACCAGGTGTATAATATTTTCTTGACAGAGTCTGCATAAAGTTATAAGATATCATATGGTATGTATTTCAACCCCACGATAAGCCCCGGAACTTATTGTGTTGTGAAATAGAACGTAATCGAAGTTTATTGAAAATGACAGATCATTTAGGAGGGAAATTCAATGCGTACAACACCTATGGCTAACGCAAGTACTATTGAACGCAAGTGGTTAGTTGTTGATGCTGCTGGCAAGACTTTAGGTCGTCTTTCTTCAGAAGTTGCAGCTATCCTTCGCGGAAAACACAAACCAACTTACACACCACACGTTGATACTGGAGATCATGTGATCATCATCAACGCTGAAAAAATCGAGTTAACTGGTAAAAAGTTAACTGACAAAATCTACTACCGTCACACTCAACATCCAGGCGGATTAAAATCAAGAACTGCTCTTGAAATGCGTACAAACTACCCTGAGAAAATGCTTGAGCTTGCTATCAAAGGCATGCTTCCAAAAGGTTCTCTAGGTCGTCAAATGTTCAAAAAATTGAACGTATACCGTGGTTCTGAGCATCCACACGAAGCACAAAAACCTGAAGTTTACGAACTTCGCGGTTAATTAAAAAGGAGGTTACCAATTTGGCACAGGTTCAATATTACGGTACTGGCCGTCGTAAAAGCTCTGTAGCGCGTGTGCGTTTAGTTCCAGGAGAAGGTCGTATCGTCGTTAATAATCGTGAAATCAGCGAACACATCCCATCTGCAGCTCTAATCGAAGATATCAAACAACCATTAACTTTGACTGAAACAGCTGGCACTTATGATGTTTTAGTAAACGTACATGGAGGCGGCTTATCTGGTCAAGCTGGAGCAATCCGTCACGGTATCGCTCGTGCTTTGCTTGAAGCAGATCCAGAATACCGTACAACTCTTAAACGTGCAGGTCTTCTGACTCGTGACGCTCGTATGAAAGAACGTAAAAAATACGGTCTTAAAGGCGCTCGTCGTGCACCTCAGTTCTCAAAACGTTAATTTTACGTTTTCAAAGCTCTCGACCCTGTGTTGGGAGCTTTTTTATTTTCATAAAATGCCCATATGCAATTCTTGGCATACCCCCGCATTCAGTAAAAATAAATAAATGAACGCTTAATAAAGTCTAAGCAAATTGCTTGATTATAAACAGCCCTGTTGTAATAATCATGGTATCTTTCATTTTCATTACCAGCTAATTTACTTGAATGATGATTGGAAAGGTGGTCAAAGTTTTTAATGGCCATGTCGCCAATCCAGTTCATTTTAACAACTGGTCTCCCACCTGTTCAATCTCACAGCTGATTCTTCATCTGTCCGGATGAATATTAGTTCTTCACTAATGACATCATTTGATGAGATAAGTGTAAATCTTTTGACGTAAATCACATATCTCCTTTGTGATTTTTTTGCGTTTTTATGAATTTTTTTCTAAATATGCAAAGGGAAAGCGATATCAATCTAGAAATATTTGTTATACTCTATACAATAAAATAAGGAGAACGATTCATGAATGCGTTAAAACATAATAGCAAAGCCTGGGATCAAAAAGTAGAGGTAGGCAATGAATGGACTGTTGCTGTTGAGCAGCATGTCATCGAACAAGCGAAAAAAGGCAATTGGGATATAAGGGTAACACCAATGAAAGATGTTCCGAAGGATTGGTTTCCCCCTGTCAAAGGACTAAAGGTGCTTTGTTTAGCATCAGGAGGCGGCCAGCAAGGTCCGATTTTGGCAGCTGCAGGAGCGGATGTCACTGTATTAGATAACTCGGAAAAACAGCTGGACCAGGATAGAATGGTTGCTGAACGCGACGGCCTCACAATACATACTGTCAAAGGAAGCATGGACGATCTCAGTCAATTTCAGGATGAATCATTTGACGTCATTGTACATCCTGTTGCCAATGTTTTTGTTGAGAATGTCCTCCCGGTCTGGAAGGAAGCGCACCGAGTACTGAAAAGAAACGGCACCCTAATTTCAGGTTTTGTAAATCCAGTCGTATTCCTATTTGATGTAGAGTTAGAACAGCAAGGTATTCTAAAAGTAAAACACTCCATTCCATATGCCGACTCAGAAGATCTTCCAAAACATAAAGTGAAAAAACTGATTGAAAATAATGAGGCTCTGGAATTCGGCCATTCTCTAGAAGACCAAATCAAGGGCCAAATTGATGCCGGTTTTATCGTCACTGGTTTTTATGAAGATAAAGGCGGGTTTGTATTGGACCAATATATTCATACATATTCTGCAACAAGAAGCGTGAAATTATGAAAAGCAGCGACCTATTAGAGGAGCTGCTTTTTTAGTAATCACTTGCAGAACACTTGTTCCGAAATCTGTAGAAAGCTGCTAAATCCTCTTCTTTTTATCAATCTCTGCACCTTCATTTGGGCGAATTTCCAACCGAATTCGGGCATGGTTTCACCATCCAAACCTCAAAATAACCGGTAAAAGGAGAGTGAATTTGTATGGCAGAGGTACTGTCTTTTATGGATGTGAAACGCCAAAAGGATTTTGAATTAGAAAAGAACTTGCTCAAAGAACTCTCTCTGAGGCAAATCATTCAGTCTGTTAAAGACTGTCTGGAACCATTATTTCCGTTTTTACATGATGAAAGAGATATTATTAGCGAAGGCTGTATTGATTTTGCTATAGAAGCTTATTTGTTAGGCGGACGTTTTGGGATATTCGGCTATTACGGAGAATCCATGCAGAGCATCAGTGCGCGCTCAGCAAGAGAAGAAGAAGAGCTTCGTCTGGAGTTTTTTGATTATCTTTATAATTGGATACACGAGCAATACGCAACATTTGATAAAAATACGGTCTATGAAGCAGCATGCAAGTTCATTAAAGACTGGTGGACAGAGGGATTTGTCCAAAGAGAAAAACAGTGTAAGCTTCGCATGCGATAATCATATTTCCCGGCCCTGTCCCATAGTTATGTAATAACGGACAAGCGGGAGGGGAAGGGATGAGGAAAAAGCTTAAATGGCTCAGTTTTTTGCTAGGCTTCATCGTATTACTATTTCTATTCAAGTATCAGTTCAGCAATAACGATTCTTGGAAGCCGTGGAGCCTGCCCTTGAGCGGAAAAATTATATATCTAGATCCAGGTCATGGCGGGCCTGACGGCGGAGCAGTCGGCGGAAAGATGTTAGAGAAGGATGTAACCTTGGAAGTGGCCTTTAGGGTCAGGGATTACCTTCAGGAACAAGGAGCGCTTGTCATCATGACCAGGGAAAGTGATACCGATCTCGCTCCAGAAGGAACGAAGGGCTACAGCAGACGAAAAGCGGAAGACTTAAGACAGCGAGTCAAATTAATAAACCATTCAGAGGCTGAACTCTATATCAGCATTCACCTCAATGCGATTCCATCACAAAAGTGGAGCGGAGCCCAAAGCTTTTATTACGGAAAATATGCGGAAAATGAGAAAGTCGCAAAATACATTCAGGATGAATTGAGAAGAAACCTGGAAAACACAACCCGGAAGGCAAAGCGGATTCATGGTATCTACTTAATGCAAAACGTCACCAAACCGGGGGCACTTGTAGAAGTCGGATTTTTATCCAATCCAAGCGAAGCAATGCTGCTCGGGAAACCGAAATACCAGGACAAGGTGGCATCTTCCATATATAAAGGCATTTTGCGATATTTCACAGAAAAAGGAGACCCTCCTGAGTAAAGGAGGGTTTTCGTATGGTTCTAAGCATAAGACACCCGCCATTTATGTATGATATAATAATGATTGTAAACGAATACACAAAAGGGTGAGGTTCGATGATAAGAGAAGATGAAGTAAGAAAACTAGTCGGTGAAATGCGCGAACCTTTTCTTCAAAGACCTCTGGGAGAATTGGATGCCGTTAAGGAAATTAAAATAAAGCCTGAAAAACGGCATGTCAGTGTAAAAGTCGCTCTTGCCAAAACCGGAACTGCAGAGCAAATGCAGATTCAGCAAGAGATCGTAAACGTCTTAAAAGGGGCAGGCGCTGAGACGGTCGGCCTTCGATTTGAAGAACTGCCGGAAGAAACGGTTGCTAAATTCCGGGCGCCGTCAGCTGAGAAAAAAACACTGTTAAATATGGATAACCCGCCAGTCTTTCTTGCTGTAGCAAGCGGAAAAGGCGGCGTAGGCAAGTCTACTGTGTCAGTAAACCTTGCTATTTCTCTGGCTCGTCTTGGGAAAAAGGTCGGTTTAATTGATGCTGATATTTATGGCTTCAGTGTGCCGGATATGATGGGTATCACTGTGCGTCCAACCATTGAGGGAGAGAAACTTCTTCCTGTTGAACGCTTCGGGGTAAAGGTGATGTCAATGGGCTTTTTCGTAGAAGAAAATGCACCCGTCGTATGGAGAGGCCCGATGCTTGGCAAAATGCTGAATAACTTTTTCCACGAAGTAGAGTGGGGAGAAGTAGACTATATCGTTCTTGATCTTCCGCCTGGGACAGGGGACGTTGCTCTCGATGTACATACAATGCTTCCGAGCTGCAAAGAAATCATCGTATCGACGCCGCATCCAACAGCTGCTTTTGTCGCGGCCAGAGCGGGCTCTATGGCGATTAAAACCGATCATGAGGTTGTTGGTGTCATAGAGAACATGGCTTACTATGAAAGCGCAAAGACTGGGGAAAGAGAATATGTCTTTGGTAAAGGCGGCGGAGATAAACTAGCTGAGGAACTAAACGTGCCTTTGCTCGGCAGAATCCCGTTGAAACAGCCTGATTGGGATAAGGATCAATTTGCGCCGTCTGTTTATGACGAAAATCATCCCATCGGAGAAATATATCAGGATATTGCAAAAAAAATAATCGCAAAAATGTCAGTGCAAGTATAAAAAAAGGCGAACCGGGATTCTATATCCCGGCCTTCCCTTTATTCACTTTCTTTGGCAGTATCTTTTGCTGCTTTTTTCAGCTCATCTTCGAACTGTTTTTTGTAAAGCGGGCTAGAAAGTGTTTCGTTAATAACCTCTTCTAAATAACTTCGGAATTCTTGGCTTTTTGCAAGTTCGCTGTACTTTTTATTCATGCCCGGATCCTGCATAACGCCCATCAGCATCTTCTGGTAATCCGGATCCTTCATCAGTTTTTTAATCACTTTTTCATGCTCAGTCTGAAGAGTTTTGGCAAAGCCTTCGGCAAAATCAGTGTCTTCAAAGATGTTTTTCCAAAATTCTTCACCTTTTTTAGAGGTGAGTGTTTTTTCTATTGTTCCTTTAATCGCATCTTGGTCAATCACCAGCGCTTCATTCATCGCATCATCGTTTAATAATTCCTTAATGGCTTTCTTTCCATCATCAGTTTTTAATATATCAACAACCATTTTTTTGGTCTGATCATAGTCCATATCCGCTGCTTGGTCTTTTGGAGCGCAAGCTGTTACAGATAATAACAAAAAACAGCTCATCAATAGCGTTTTGGCTTTTGACATGCTTAAGCTCCTTTCACATACTTGTCTTACTTTTAATATGATTCATCTGTTTGGATTTATACATAACAAAATATCGCGGTCTGCGATTTTTGAGGGGATGAATAAAGAAATGAAAAGCCGTGGTCTAGTTCGTTTTTTCTTTTCTATTTTAGCTGTCGGAGCGCTTATCACGAGTATTGTGGGTTTTGCTTTAAAATGGGGAGAATATAAGGGACTGTTTCTTGCTTTCGAAGCTGGACAGATTTTCTCTGTTTTATTTTGGTTTATCGGAGTAGGTATGATTTTCAGTGTGATCAGCCAAATGGGCTTTTTCGTGTTTTTAACAGTTCACCGGTTTGCACTTGAGATATTAAGATCCTCATCATTGTGGAATTTGCTTCAGTTATTTTTCATCCTGTTTGTTGCTTTTGATCTCATGTACGTGCGTTTTTTATTTTTTGGAGAGAGCGGAGAATCGATGGCTGGTTATGCGTGGTTACCGGTATTTTTGTTGATCTTTGGGGTGATTACAGCTTATATAAAGCAAAAGCAGTCCTCTAGAAAAACGTTTGTGTCATCGTTGTTTTTGATGGTTGTGATTACTGCATTAGAATGGTTCCCTGCATTAAGAGTAAATGATGAGGACTGGCTTTATTTAATGCTTTTTCCGTTAATGGCGTGCAATGCTTTCCAATTGCTGATGCTGCCGAAGTTTGCAGCGAAGTAAATTACTTTACCTCTGCGGATTTGGCATCAGAATTTGCAATGAGATCACCTACGGTTACATTTTTTAATCCTTTTTTTTTCAGCTGATGGATGATATCAGGCAGCGCTTCTTCTGTTTGTTTTGCCGAGTCGGAGGCGTGTAAAAGAATAATGTCGCCTCCTGAAACTTGCTTGGTCACATTGTCGATGATTTTCTCAACGCCGGGATTTGTCCAATCTTGAGAGTTTACACTGTAATGAACGACTGTGTAATTGTATTGGTTTGCGACCGTGAGAACATTCTTATTGAATTGTCCTGTAGGGGGTCTTAATAGCTGTATGTCTTTGATCCCTAACTTTTCAAAAGCAGTTTGCGCACGGTTAATGTCCTTTTTTATTTCGCTGCTCTCTAAATTGGCATAGTTTTTATAGGCGTAGCCCATGCTCCCTATTTGATGGCCATCCTTTACGATACGCGCTACTGTGTCGGGGTGGCGTTCTGCCCAAGAAGCGGAAAGGAAAAACGTCGCATTTTTAATCCCGTTTGCTTTTAAGGTATTAAGAATGGGTTCTGCTTTCTCATCACCCCAGCTGATATCAAAAGTAAGGGCAATGTCTTTCGAAGCTGTTTCTCCTTTATAAATGGCTTTAGGTCCGGTGTCAGTTGAAAACACGGGAAGCGGGACAGCTCTTTGGATATAAAAAAAGCTGGCTGCTGCAAATGCGGCGATAAGTATAATGATAAATTGTTTCACTCGTTTAATGTGCCACACATAGAAGTGATTCACTGATGATGCCTCCTTATCTTGTCCATCATTCTTGTATTACATCTTATGAGCATGGCCAATTGAATATAACCGATAAAATGTCTCTTCACATGCAGCTTAAATTAGTTGTTGACCTTTTGATAATATCCGTGATATATTATTATTCGTCGCTGATAAACAGCTGACAACAATTAAAAGCTTCATTAAATGCTTCGAAAAAAGTTGTTGACTTAAAAGAAGCTAAATGTTATAGTAATAAAGCTGCTTCGTTAAGCGGCAGTAATGATCTTTGAAAACTAA
>NZ_AMXN01000010.1 GCF_000332645.1 Bacillus inaquosorum KCTC 13429 | reverse complement strand
CATCGTAGAACGCACTGTCAAAGAATACATTTATTATTATAACAACATTCGTATTCAAACGAAACTAAACAGCCAATCACCGATAAGCTATCGGCAATTGGCTGTTTAAAAGGTGTTTTGATCCCTGTCTCAAAAACGGGGGTCAGTCCCGATCGAAGGGTGTTTTTTTGTTTTTCTCAAATTGTAAGTTTATTTCATTGCGTCCTTTAAAAAGGATCGCTATAATAGCCATTAAGGACAAATGAATAAAGATTGTATCCTTCGGGGCAGGGTGGAAATCCCGACCGGCGGTAGTAAAGCGAATGCGCTTTAGAGCCCGTGACCCGTGTGCATAAGCGCGCGGTGGATTCAGTTTAAGCTGAAGCCGACAGTGAAAGTCTGGATGGGAGAAGGATGATGAGCCGCTATGCAAAAAGTTTAAATATGCATAGTGTTATTTCCTATTGCGTAAAATACCTAAAGCCCCGGATTTTTTATAAATTCGGGGCTTTTTTGACGGTAAATCAATAAAAGAGGGGAGGGAAACAAATGGAAGAGAATTATATGAAGCTGGCATTAGATCTTGCGAAGCAGGGCGAAGGACAGACCGAATCCAATCCGCTCGTTGGCGCTGTTGTGGTAAAGGACGGACAAATTGTCGGTATGGGCGCCCATTTAAAATACGGCGAAGCTCATGCAGAAGTTCATGCCATCAATATGGCCGGATCCCATGCAATGGGTGCTGATATTTACGTTACACTCGAACCGTGCAGCCATTATGGAAAAACACCGCCATGCGCAGAACTGATTATCAACTCTGGCATCAAAAGAGTGTTTGTGGCGATGAGAGATCCTAACCCGCTTGTGGCTGGAAGAGGGATCAGCATGATTGAAGAAGCCGGTATTGAAGTAAAGGAAGGCATCCTGGCAGATCAGGCGGAGAAGCTGAATGAAAAATTTTTGCACTTCATGAGGACAGGCCTCCCTTACGTCACTCTAAAAGCTGCTGCAAGCCTTGACGGAAAGACAGCTACCAGCACGGGCGACAGCAAATGGATCACCTCAGAGGCCGCGAGACAGGATGCTCAGCAGTACAGGAAAACACACCAAAGTATTCTAGTCGGAGTTGGCACGGTGATAGCTGACAATCCAAGCTTAACCTGCAGGCTGCCGAATGTGACAAAACAGCCGGTTCGGGTAATACTTGATACCGCACTCTCGATTCCTGAGGACGCTCAAGTGATTTGCGATCAAGCAGCGCCGACATGGATTTTTACAACGGCACGAGCAGACGAGGAAAAGAAAAAACGGCTTTCAGCTTTTGGTGTGAACATATTTACGCTTGAAACTGAACGCATTCAAGTTCCCGATGTTCTGAAAATCCTTGCGGAAGAAGGTATCATGTCGGTGTATGTGGAAGGCGGATCAGCTGTTCACGGAAGCTTTGTCAAAGAAGGCTGTTTTCAAGAAATCATCTTCTATTTTGCCCCTAAACTAATCGGAGGATTGCATGCTCCCAGCTTAATCTCCGGTGAAGGTTTTCAATCAATGAAAGATGTCCCCTTATTACAATTCACTGATATAACCCAAATCGGCCGTGATATCAAACTGACGGCAAAACCGATAAACGAGTAGGATGGTGACCATGTTTACAGGAATAATTGAAGAAACAGGCACAATCGAATCCATGAAAAAAGCAGGGCATTCAATAGCCTTAACAATCAAATGCTCAAAGATTTTAGAGGATGTTCATCTGGGTGACAGCATTGCAGTTAACGGCATTTGTCTGACTGTCACTGATTTTACAAAGAATCAATTCACAGTGGATGTTATGCCTGAAACAGTCAAAGCTACGTCACTGAATGATCTATCTAAAGG
The DNA here is from genome assembly GCF_000332645.1 of Bacillus inaquosorum KCTC 13429. GTDB lineage: Bacteria > Bacillota > Bacilli > Bacillales > Bacillaceae > Bacillus > Bacillus inaquosorum. The sequence goes on along the minus strand of NZ_AMXN01000010.1, from coordinate 134,204 downwards.
AAGCAAAGTAAATCTGGAAAGAGCGATGGCGGCAAACGGCCGTTTCGGAGGCCATTTTGTCTCAGGCCATGTCGACGGAACTGCTGAAATTACACGTATTGAAGAGAAAAGCAACGCTGTTTACTATGATTTAAAGATGGATCCATCTTTAACAAAAACATTGGTCTTAAAAGGATCAATTACCGTTGATGGCGTGAGCTTAACAATATTCGGCCTGACAGAAGATACAGTGACAATTTCTCTAATACCGCATACCATCAGCGAAACGATTTTTTCAGAAAAAACGATCGGCTCTAAAGTGAATATCGAATGCGATATGATCGGAAAATATATGTATCGATTTTTGCATAAAGCCAATGAAAATAAGACCCAACAAACCATTACAAAAGCCTTCTTAAGCGAAAACGGCTTTTAGAGAGGAAGATTTGCATGTTTCATCCGATAGAAGAAGCACTAGACGCTTTAAAAAAAGGCGAAGTCATCATAGTTGTAGATGATGAAGACAGAGAAAATGAAGGAGACTTTGTGGCTCTTGCTGAGCATACAACTCCAGAAGTCATTAACTTTATGGCGACACACGGAAGAGGGCTGATTTGCACGCCGCTTAGTGAGGAAATCGCAGACAAGCTGGATCTTCACCCCATGGTTGAGCATAATACAGATTCTCACCATACTGCATTTACGGTAAGTATTGACCACCGTAATACGAAAACGGGTATCAGTGCTCAAGAAAGATCTTTTACCGTTCAAGCATTGCTGGACAGTAAATCCGTGCCGTCTGATTTTCAGCGTCCGGGGCACATTTTTCCGCTGATTGCGAAAAAAGGAGGTGTCCTGAAAAGAGCGGGCCATACAGAAGCTGCTGTTGACCTTGCCGAAGCCTGCGGATCTCAAGGAGCCGGTGTCATTTGTGAAATTATGAATGAAGACGGAACAATGGCAAGAGTGCCTGAGCTTATTGAAATTGCGAAAAAGCATCAATTAAAAATGATCACCATTAAAGATTTGATTCAATACCGTTACAATCTAACAACACTAGTCGAGCGTGAAGTCGACATTACGCTCCCTACTGATTTTGGCACATTTAAGGTTTACGGTTACACAAATGAGGTAGACGGAAAAGAGCATGTCGCATTTGTGATGGGAGATGTGCCGTTCGGAGAAGAACCGGTATTGGTCCGGGTGCATTCAGAATGTCTCACAGGTGACGTGTTTGGGTCTCATCGCTGTGACTGCGGCCCGCAGCTGCACGCCGCGCTGACGCAAATTGCCGCAGAAGGCCGGGGGGTGCTTTTGTACTTGCGCCAAGAAGGCCGAGGCATCGGTTTAATCAATAAATTAAAAGCTTATAAGCTTCAGGAACAAGGCTATGACACCGTAGAAGCCAACGAAGCGCTCGGGTTCTTGCCTGACCTTCGCAACTATGGCATCGGTGCACAAATTTTACGCGACCTCGGTGTGCGGAATATGAAGCTTTTGACGAATAATCCGCGCAAAATTGCCGGCCTTGAAGGCTACGGACTCAGTATTTCAGAAAGAGTGCCGCTTCAAATGGAGGCAAAAGAACACAATAAAAAATATTTGCAAACCAAAATGAACAAGCTGGGTCATTTACTTCATTTCTAATCACAAATATCACAAAAAAGGATGGGAATCATATGAATATCATACAAGGAAATTTAGTTGGTACAGGTCTTAAAATCGGAATCGTAGTAGGAAGATTTAATGATTTTATTACAAGTAAGCTGCTGAGCGGTGCAGAAGATGCGTTACTCAGACATGGCGTAGACACAAATGATATCGATGTGGCTTGGGTTCCAGGCGCATTTGAAATTCCGTTTGCTGCGAAAAAAATGGCGGAAACAAAAAAATATGACGCCATCATCACATTGGGCACAGTCATCAGAGGCGCGACAACACATTACGATTATGTCTGCAATGAAGCTGCCAAAGGCATCGCGCAAGCAGCAAACACTACAGGCGTACCTGTCATCTTTGGAATTGTGACAACTGAAAACATCGAACAGGCAATTGAGCGTGCCGGCACAAAAGCGGGCAACAAAGGTGTAGATTGTGCTGTTTCTGCCATAGAAATGGCAAATTTAAACCGTTCATTTGAATAATTTGCTGAAAACAGTTTAAAAATATGGCGAAAATGATATAATGTGAGAAAACGGATCACCTATTCGTATCCGTTAATAGCAGACTGGACATTTTGGATATAGAGGGGTTTTTATGTTAATTCGTTATAAAAAATCGTTTGAAAAGATTGCGATGGGACTTCTTTCGTTCATGCCGAATGAAAAAGACCTTAAGCAGCTTCAGCAGACAATTAAGGACTACGAAACGGATACAGACCGCCAGCTCTTTCTTTGGAAAGAGGACGAGGATATCGTCGGAGCAATCGGAGTCGAAAAAAAGGATTCTGAGGTTGAAATCCGGCATATCAGTGTGAATCCTTCTCATCGCCATCAAGGAATCGGAAAACAGATGATGGATGCTCTAAAGCATTTATTCAAAACGCAGGTACTGGTTCCGAATGAATTAACGCAGAGCTTTTTCGAACGTTGTCAAGGTCAGCAGGATCAAGACATTTCATACAATAATTAAGCAGAGGCTGTAATCAGCCTCTGCTTTTTTTTCTCCGTTCTATTTCTTTTTCACGTTCAAGGATGACGTCAGTCCGATCCCGCAAACGGTGCTTGTCGATAAGAAATGTATCAGTGAGTGTGCTGGGCTGCCCCCATGTGTACTCCTTTTTCTTGCATTCAACGCGGCATGCTTCCTCAAGCTTCTCATCTTTGATCGGCAGCATGATGCTTTTATAGGAAGAGCCCGTTTCGATTTGTTCGTAAACCGACTGCATAAGCTCGAGTAAACCGCTATGATCAAGCCCCAAGCATTCGACCGCTTGTTTTTCCGCTTGAAGAATCCGGATGCTGTTCGCCATCAGTCTTTTTGCCCCGGCAGTATTCTTCCTTCTGTGATGATACAAAGCGACCGCAAGCTGGATGAAACCGACCCAATACATTTTTCGTTGGTTTGGAGGATCTTCCTTCCAATATTCTTCTAATATTTCATGGCATTCAAAATAATCCCGCGTCGCGTGAAATTCAACGAGATAATCAATATAAGCTTTCGGGTACAAGATGCTTCCTCCTTTAATCTGCCTTTAGTGTAACACAGGAAGGTTAAAAGGAAAAAGAACGCCCAGCCCTGGCAGCTTCTTTGTTTTAGCTCGACAATGAAAGGGAAACCGCCGCTAAGTCTTTTTTCTCCTACCTCCTTTGCTATGGTCTGAGCGAATGCATTTCCTGTTTTGAATATTCTGTACAAACCGCTTCAAAACAGGAAATGAAATAGTATTGGACGAGAGCTTTTTGGTGGCTTATACTAAAGGGTAGCCAGTTTATCCGGCAATGAGAGTGATACTTGAAAATGGTGAGATGATGGAAGAATATCAAGTGAAAATTGATACGTTTGAGGGCCCATTGGACCTGCTGCTTCATTTAATCAATCGTCTTGAAATTGACATATATGATATACCTGTGGCGAAGATCACTGAACAATATTTATTATATGTACATACGATGCGTGTGCTTGAGCTCGATATTGCCAGCGAGTATTTGGTCATGGCTGCCACGCTGCTCAGCATTAAAAGCAGAATGCTGCTCCCGAAGCAAGAGGAGGAGCTTTTTGAAGATGAATTACTTGAAGAAGAAGATCCGCGGGAAGAATTGATTGAAAAGCTGATTGAGTATAGAAAATATAAAGATGCGGCGAAGGATTTAAAAGAACGGGAAGAAGAAAGACAAAAATCGTTCACGAAACCGCCGAGTGATTTGAGCGAATATGCAAAAGAAGTAAAGCAGTCTGAGCAAAAGCTCTCTGTCACGGTCTATGATATGATCGGGGCTTTTCAAAAAGTGCTCAAACGCAAAAAAATAACAAGGCCGATGGAAACAACAATTACAAGACAGGAAATACCAATCGAAGACAGAATGAACGAAATCGTGCACAGTCTGAAATCAAGAGGAACGAGAATCAACTTTATGGATCTGTTTCCGTATGAGCAAAAAGAACATTTGGTAGTGACCTTTCTAGCCGTTCTCGAGCTGATGAAAAATCAGCTGGTTCTCATTGAACAGGAGCACAATTTTTCAGATATTTACATTACGGGGAGTGAATCCATTCATGGGGCTTGATATCGTGAATTGGAAAGCTATAGTGGAAGCCCTTCTTTATGCGGCAGGCGATGAAGGGCTCACAAAAAAGCAGCTGTTAACAGTGCTTGAAATCGAAGAGCCTGAACTGAACACCATTATGGCGGATGTAGCAGATGAATACCGCGGGGATACAAGGGGCATTGAACTTATTGAATATGCAGATACGTATATGCTCTCTACCAAAAAAGACTTTGCTCCGTACTTGAAAAAACTGATTGAAGTGCCGTCAAAGGGCCTTTCTCAAGCATCTCTAGAAGTGCTGGCCATTGTTTCATATAAACAGCCGATTACAAGAGCAGAAATTGAAGAAATCAGAGGCGTGAAATCAGAGCGGATTTTACACAGCCTCGTTGCGAAGGCGCTATTGTGTGAAGTCGGGCGGGCTGACGGTCCGGGAAGGGCTATTTTATACGGCACAACGCCGACTTTTCTTGAACAATTTGGTCTGAAAACGCTGGACGAGCTTCCGCCGCTTCCTGAAAATGCGGAAGAAGACGTTCTTCAAGAAGAAGCAGATTTATTTTTTGAAAACTTTAACCAAACCTTCGAAGATATAAAATAGAAGTTTAATGAATCGCGCTTTTTCATCATCATAAGATATAAGGAAGAAGCTATCATGAAAGAAGCAAAATGTGAGAGACAAAGACATGAGGGGAAGATACCAAACGAAATGGGACATTCGATTGTGCGAGTGCAGACTCAAAAAACAGGCGAATTCTTATCAATGGTTGTCAATACCGTTAACGATTATCTAAATCAAACGACGCTGGAGTCCTTACAGGCTGAATTGCCTATTGAGAAAGGATACTGCTGTGATGTGCTGAGCACTCTGAGAAGAATGGCAGTATTTTGTGAAGGAGGCGCAGAAGCGTGCCGCCGTCTCTTGATGCAGGAGCCTTTTCAGGATGCCAGAGCGGAGAAAACACTGTACAATGTGTATCACCAATGCATTGAAGAGTTCTTTATGCCGAAAAAAGACACGTGGTGTGAAAATAGCCGGGCGTCTTATACGGGGGTCAGCGCAATTGAGTTTTACCATGCTGTTCCTGCGTCGCTTGAGCAATTATTATTGCCGTTGAGCGCAGCCTTTCTGAAGATGAGAGAAGAGCTGGCTCATTACGAAGCGTCCGGATCAAGCATGGCGCCAATCAGATAACGTTTACTCTCCCTTTTTCAGGGAGAGTTTTTTTATGTTTGTCCGCCGTTATATAATTGTTATTCATAACTGATGGACATGCGCATAAACTTGTACAAACCACCACAAGGACGTGAGCAAACATGCGCATTTTCAAAAAAGCAGTCTTCATGGTCATGATTTTTTTTCTATTTGCAAATGTAAATGTGAACACAGCACATGCGGCTATAGATGTTAGTGCAAAAAGCGCGATAGTAATTGATGGAGATTCAGGCAGAGTGTTATTTGCCAAGGATGAGCATGAAAAAAGGCGGATTGCAAGCATCACAAAAATCATGACGGCCGTTCTCGCCATTGAATCCGGCAAAATGGAGGAAACTGTGACGGTTTCGGCAAATGCTGTCAGAACAGAAGGCTCTGCCATTTATTTAACAGAAGGGCAAAAAGTGAAATTAAAAGATCTTGTGTATGGCCTGATGCTGAGATCAGGAAACGACGCCGCTGTTGCGATTGCCGAGCATGTCGGGGGAAGCCTCGATGGATTTGTTTATATGATGAATCAAAAAGCCGAGCAGCTTGGTATGGAGAATACCCGTTTTCAAAATCCGCACGGATTGGACGACCATGAAAACCATTATTCAACAGCCTATGACATGGCCATCTTAACAAAATACGCTATGAAGTTGAAAGACTATCAAAAAATTTCAGGCACAAAAATATACAAAGCAGAAACGATGGAAAGTGTCTGGAAAAACAAAAATAAACTGCTGACCATGCTTTATCGATACAGCACAGGAGGAAAAACAGGCTATACAAAACTTGCAAAACGGACACTGGTCTCAACAGCCTCAAAGGACGGCATTGACCTGATCGCCGTTACCATAAATGACCCTGACGATTGGGATGATCATATGAATATGTTTAACTATGTGTTTGATCATTATAAAACCTATTTAATCGCGAAAAAAGGGGACATTCCAAAGCTGAAAGGCACATTTTATGAATCTAAGGCTTTTATCAAACGTGACATCACCTTTTTGCTAACCGAAGAAGAAAAAGAAGATGTCGAAATTAGAACCACGCTGCTTAAGCCGAAAAAAGCATGGGAGAAAGATGCATCAAAAATTCCCGACATCGTAGGACACATGAAGATCATGTTCAACGATGAAACCATCGCAAAAGTGCCGATCTATTATGAAAATGAACGACATCAAAAACCGAAAAAACAATTTTTTGAAACGTTTAAATCCATCTTTCTGAATGCGGCTGGCGGGGCAAAATGGTCAATATAATTTGGGTCAGCTTAACTGTGATCGGACTTGTTTTTGCGATGTGCAACGGAACTCTGCAAGATGTAAATGAAGCCGTGTTTAAGGGTGCGAAGGAAGCCGTTACAATCTCATTCGGACTGATGAGCGTGCTTGTTTTCTGGCTTGGCTTAATGAAAATAGCCGAGCAGGCGGGGCTTTTGGATATTTTCAGCCGGATGTGCAGGCCTTTTATATCTAAGCTTTTTCCTGATATACCGCCGGATCACCCGGCGATGGGCTACATTTTATCTAATCTCATGGCGAACTTCTTCGGCCTCGGGAATGCGGCAACTCCGCTTGGCATTAAAGCAATGGAGCAAATGAAAAAGCTGAATGGAAACCGATCGGAAGCAAGCCGGTCGATGATTACTTTTTTAGCTGTCAATACGTCCTGCATCACGCTCATTCCGACAACGGTGATTGCTGTTCGAATGGCCTATTCCTCCAAAACGCCGACAGATATTGTCGGACCGAGCATTTTAGCGACACTCATTTCTGGAATCGGCGCCATTATCATTGACCGGTATTTTTATTACCGCCGCAAAAAGAAGGGAAGGTGAGCGGATGGAAATCATCAACTGGCTGTCTTTAGCCATGATTCCGATCATTATTGCCGGAATTCTTCTTTATGGAACAATCAAAAAGGTTCCCACATATGAGTCGTTTGTTGAAGGCGGAAAAGAAGGGATAGAAATCGCTTTTTCCATTATCCCCTACTTAGTCGGAATGCTTGTCGCCATTACAGTTTTCAGATCATCAGGCGCGCTTGATTTTATAATGGACCTTTTAAAACCGGTTTTCTCCGCTATCGGCATCCCTGCTGAGGTGGTTCCGCTTGCGCTGATCCGCCCGATCTCTGGTACGGCCGCACTCGGCATGACGACAGATTTAATTGCAGTATACGGGCCCGATTCCTTTATCGGCAGGCTGGCTTCCGTCATGCAGGGATCAACAGATACCACGCTTTACGTACTGACTGTGTATTTCGGAGCGGTCGGCATTAAAAAAATGGGTGATGCGTTAAAGGTGGGACTTCTTGCTGATTTAATCGGTGTAGTTGCATCTATCATCATCGTTACGTTATTATTTGGGAGCGCCTGAAAACGGCGTTTTTTTGGATTTGGCACAGAAATTTGAAAAAGCTTGTTTGTTAAGGTTGAAAAAAGTAAGATAATACTTGAGGTGAAAGACATGGAAAGACTGCAAAAAGTAATTGCTCATGCCGGAGTTGCATCGCGCAGAAAGGCAGAAGAGCTGATTAAAGAAGGAAAAGTAAAGGTGAACGGCAAAGTAATAACAGAGCTTGGTGTTAAGGTCACCGGTTCTGATCAGATTGAGGTAAACGGGTTAAAGGTTGAACGCGAAGAGCCGGTTTACTTTCTCTTATATAAACCAAGAGGCGTTATTTCTGCAGCCCAAGATGACAAAGGGCGCAAAGTCGTGACGGACTTTTTTAAAGAAATCCCGCAGCGCATCTACCCGATCGGGCGTCTGGATTATGATACGAGCGGTCTTTTGCTGTTAACCAATGACGGCGAGTTTGCCAATAAACTGATGCACCCTAAGTATGAAATAGATAAAACATACGTGGCGAAGGTGAAAGGGATCCCGCCTAAAGAGCTGCTCAGAAAGCTGGAGCGCGGAATTAGGCTGGAAGAAGGCAAAACGGCGCCTGCTAAAGCGAAGCTGCTGTCTTTGGATAAGAAAAAGCAAACAAGCATTATTCAGCTGACCATCCATGAAGGACGCAACAGACAGGTGCGCCGCATGTTCGAAGCGATCGGGCATGAGGTAATCAAGCTGAAGCGTGAAGAATACGCGTTTTTAAACCTGCGAGGCTTGCACACGGGAGATGCCAGAGAGCTGACGCCGCATGAAGTTAAAAGACTTAGAGCGCTGGCGGAGCACGGTAAAAACGCTTTCTAAATTTCACATAACCTTCAAAAAGTAAGAAATGTGAAATGAACGTGCAATGATATAATTGAATGGATCTGCAATAGGGGGAAGGGGGCAGTGGACAATGAAGAAAAAAAGGCGTTTATTCATTCGGACCGGCATCCTTCTCGTTTTAATCTGTGCACTTGGCTATACAATTTACAACGCTGTATTTGCCGGCAAAGAGAGTATATCCGAAGGGTCCGACGCACCGAATTTTGTCCTTGAAGATACGAATGGGAAACGTATCGAGCTCAGTGACTTAAAAGGGAAAGGTGTTTTTTTGAATTTCTGGGGTACATGGTGTGAACCGTGCAAGAAAGAATTTCCTTATATGGCGAACCAATATAAGCATTTTAAAGACCAAGGTATTGAAGTTGTCGCGATAAATGTTGGGGAGTCAAAGATAGCAGTACATAATTTTATGAAATCCTACGGAGTCAATTTTCCGGTTGTTCTGGATACGGATCGCCAAGTGCTTGATGCCTATGACGTATCTCCGCTTCCGACAACCTTTTTAATCAATCCGGAAGGAAAAGTTGTCAAGGTGGTGACCGGCACTATGACAGAAAGCATGATCCATGATTATATGAATCTGATAAAACCCGGAGAGACTTCGGGATGAAGCAAGTCAAATGTGAATGCGGACATGTAAACCCGGTCGGAACCGTTCTATGTGAATCGTGCGGAAGAGCTCTCCAGGAAACTCAGCCTCCGCTTGCTGATATGAGATATGACGGAAGCGCAAGGCGTTCACAAACCTATAACAAAACGATCATCGATAAAATTTGGAATTTCTTTTCTTCGGTTAAGGTGGGAATATGGCTTATCGTCATAACCCTTGCCGCATCAGCGTTTGGCACCATTTTTCCCCAAGAAGCCTATTTGCCTCCGGGTGCACAGGCTGATACCTATTACAAAGAGCAGTACGGCACGTTTGGCCAGCTTTATTATTTGCTCGGGTTTCATCATTTATATGGTTCCTGGTGGTATTTGCTGCTCATTGCCTCAATCGGCATTTCACTCGTGATTTGCAGCCTCGACCGGGTCATTCCGTTGTACAGAGCGTTAAAAAACCAAGGTGTCCGCAGGAGTCCTGCTTTTTTAAGAAGGCAGCGCTTGTTCAGTGAAACGGATACTGTACTTAACGGAGAAGCAAAAGAACAGATTGTTGCTCTCTTAAAGAAAAAACATTATAGAATCAGAGAAAAAGAGGGCAGCATTCTTGCCGAAAAAGGGCGTTTTTCCCGCTGGGGCCCGTATGTCAACCACATTGGATTGATTATCTTTCTGATCGGTGCAATGCTGAGATTTGTGCCTGGCATGTACGTCGATGAGACGCTTTGGGTTAGAGAAGGCGAAACCGCAGCCATTCCGGGAACAGACGGAAAATATTATTTGAAAAACAATCAATTCAGCGTAGAGACCTATAACAGCAAAACGGAAAAAAAGGTATTCGCAGATGCGATTGACAGAGTCGGGGACGGGAAAGTGGCAAAGAACTTTCAAACAGATGCCGTACTCTACAAGAGAGAAGGAAAAATTGTTTATGGTGAGAAGCCGAAGCTGAAAAAAGTAACAGAAGAGGACATTCGTGTCAATCAGCCGCTGCGTTTTGATTCTTTTTCCGTTTACCAGGTGGATTATAAAGAGAATCAGCTTGATCAAATGGTGTTTCAGCTGATAGACAAAAAAACAAAAAAATCCTTTGGGAGCTTAAAGGTCAACCTTCTGGATCCAGATTCGGTTTATGATCTTGGCAACGGTTACAAAGTGGAAATCGCCAGCTACCTGCCAGACTTCTATTTTAATCAGGACGGAGAGCCTAGCACGAAAACAAAGATCCCTAACAATCCGGCTTTTGTCTTTAATATCATAACGCCGGACAAACCGAAGGGTGAGAAAAGCTTTGTCGCCATCCAAGAAACAATCGAAGGCTCAGACAGCAATAAATATAAGCTGAAATTTGACCATGTAGAAACGAAAAACATTACCGGTCTCACAGTCAGAAAGGATCTGACACTCTGGGTGCTTGCTGTCGGCGGAGCCATTTTTATGATCGGTGTTATTCAGGGTATGTACTGGCAGCACCGAAGAATCTGGCTTCACTCACAGGATGGCGCAGTCATGGTGGCAGGGCATACGAATAAAAACTGGTATGGCCTGAAGAAGGATTTAGCCTTTGCATTGGCTGATTCCGGACTGACTGAACCGGAGGACCAAAAAGAATTAATCAAAACACAGAAATAGGCGAAAAGGGAGTGATGTCATGGCGGAGTTGAGCGGAAATTTTCTTTATGCGGCCTTTCTCGTGTATTTAATCGCTGTCCCGATTTTCGGCGGGGCCATACGCGGAAATAAAGGTAAAAAGGGCAAGCCTAACCGATGGGCCAACATTGGAATCACCCTTTCTATTATCGGTTTTCTCTGCCATCTGGGATATTTCATCACAAGGTGGGCTGCCAGCGGCCATGCACCAGTCAGCAATATGTTTGAATTCACCACCGCCTTTGGCATGATGCTTGTTTTGGCGTTTATTATTCTTTATTTTATCTACAGATTGCCTTCATTAGGTCTGTTTACGCTGTCAATTGCTTTATTGCTGATTGCTTACGCCAGCATGTTTCCGACGGATATCTCGCCCTTAATTCCGTCGCTGCAGAGCAATTGGCTGTATATTCACGTAACAACAGCAGCGCTTGGGCAAGCTATACTTGCTATCAGCTTTGTCGCAGGTGTCATCTTTCTTTTGAAGCATGTAGACCAGACAAAACCAAGCAAAAAAACGTTCTGGCTTGAAGCGATTATGTTTATCCTGGTCACAACCGTCGCCTTTATTGCGATCACATCGGCATTTCGTCTTGCAGGCTATGAAGCGGAGTTTAACTGGGTGGATAAAAATAAAGAAAAAAGTGTGATGGTGTACGAAATGCCTGCACTTGTCGGCCCGCATCAGGGAGAGCTTTTGACCGAGGGGAGAATGGAGCCGCTTGCTGAGCTTCCCGCCCTTTTCTCAGGCAGAAAGGTGAACACCGTCATTTGGTCATTTGGAGCAGGCCTTGTTTTGTACGGAGTTCTTCGTCTGATCATCAGAAAAAGAATCAGCGCTCTATTACATCCGCTGGTGAAAAACGTCAATCTTGATCTGGTGGATGAAGTTGGCTACAGGGCCGTTTCGATCGGATTTCCAATCTTTACGCTCGGGGCGCTGATCTTTGCGATGATTTGGGCTCAGCTCGCGTGGACCAGATTTTGGGGCTGGGACCCGAAGGAAGTATGGGCGCTGATCACGTTTTTGTTCTATGCCGCTTACTTGCATTTAAGACTGTCAAGAGGCTGGCACGGTGAGAAGTCAGCATGGCTGGCCGTAATCGGTTTTGCTATTATAATGTTTAATTTAATATTCGTAAATCTAGTGCTTGCCGGACTTCATTCTTATGCATAGTCCTAAGAAAGCGACACAATTCTCAAACTTTCTCACGATTTGATAAAATGAAAGTAACAGAAGGAAAGCAGGGGGAAAACGATGGACCAAACGAACGAAACCAAAATATTAGTAGTTGATGACGAAGCCAGAATTCGCCGCCTTTTAAGAATGTATCTTGAACGTGAAAATTATGTCATAGACGAAGCGGAAAATGGTGATGAAGCCATTGCCAAAGGGCTTGAAGCCAATTATGACTTAATTTTGCTTGATCTGATGATGCCGGGGACTGACGGAATTGAAGTGTGCCGGCAAGTTCGTGAAAAAAAAGCGACACCAATTATCATGCTGACCGCAAAAGGAGAAGAAGCAAACCGGGTGCAGGGGTTTGAAGCGGGAACAGATGATTATATTGTCAAGCCGTTCAGCCCGAGAGAAGTCGTGTTGCGGGTAAAGGCCCTTTTGAGAAGAGCATCCCAAACCTCTTATTTCAATGCCAATACACCGACGAAAAATGTGCTCGTGTTTTCACATCTGTCCATTGACCATGATGCTCACCGTGTAACGGCTGATGGAACAGAAGTAAGTCTGACGCCTAAAGAGTATGAGCTTCTATACTTCTTAGCGAAAACACCTGATAAAGTGTATGATCGGGAAAAGCTGCTGAAAGAAGTGTGGCAATATGAGTTTTTTGGTGATCTGCGGACAGTAGACACTCACGTCAAACGCTTGAGAGAAAAACTGAATAAGGTATCTCCGGAAGCTGCGAAAAAAATTGTCACCGTATGGGGTGTAGGCTATAAATTTGAGGTAGGCGCTGAATGAAATTTTGGAAAAGCGTAGTAGGCAAGCTGTGGTTTACGATCCTTTCACTCGTCTTGATCGTATTATTCATTTTGACGGTTCTTTTGCTCGAATTTATTGAAAATTACCATGTGGAAGAAGCCGAGAATGATTTAACACAGCTTGCGAATAAAGTTGCTGTCATCATAGAAAATCACGAGGACCAGGCACTGGCAAGATCAATCACTTGGGAGCTCGCTGATAACTTAACAAGCATTGCCATCATTCAGGATGAGAAAAAGTATTGGTATTCTCCGAATGATAAAAATCGCCTGTCGTCCATTACGGTTGAGCAAATACAGCATGACAAAGATTTAAATAATGCTCTCCAAGATCATAAAAAAGTAAGCAAACGAACGGTGCTGAGCAATACAGACACGGATAATGAACGCCTGATTGTAGGTGTCCCGTATGAAAAAGACGGAAAGAAAGGCATGGTCTTTTTATCCCAGTCTTTGCTTGCCGTTAAAGATACAACAAAACACACGACCCGCTATATCTTTCTGGCCGCGGGAATTGCAATTGTACTGACAACGTTTTTCGCTTTCTTTTTATCAAGCAGGGTCACGTATCCGCTTCGAAAAATGAGAGAGGGCGCACAAGACTTGGCGAAAGGCAAGTTCGATACAAAAATCCCGATTTTAACTCAGGATGAAATCGGTGAACTGGCAACCGCTTTTAATCAAATGGGCCGGCAGCTTAACTTTCATATTAATGCGCTCAATCAAGAAAAAGAACAGCTTTCTAACATTTTGAGCAGTATGGCTGACGGGGTTATTACCATTAATATTGACGGTACGATTCTTGTGACAAACCCGCCGGCTGAACGTTTTCTTCAGGCTTGGTATTATGAGCAGAATATGAATATCAAAGAAGGCGATAACCTTCCGCCTGAAGCAAAAGAGCTGTTCCAAAACGCTGTCAGCACTGAAAAAGAACAAATGATTGAGATGACGCTGCAAGGCAGATCATGGGTGCTCTTGATGTCGCCGCTTTATGCGGAATCGCATGTCAGAGGAGCGGTTGCCGTGCTGCGCGACATGACTGAAGAACGCCGCCTTGATAAGCTGCGTGAAGATTTTATCGCAAATGTCAGCCATGAGCTTAGAACACCGATTTCCATGCTTCAGGGATACAGTGAAGCAATTGTCGATGACATTGCAAGCTCCGAGGAAGACCGGAAAGAAATTGCCCAAATCATTTATGATGAATCGCTGCGAATGGGCCGCTTAGTCAATGATTTGCTTGATTTAGCCCGAATGGAATCAGGCCATACAGGCTTGCATTACGAAAATATCAACGTCAATGAATTTTTAGAGAAGATCATTCGGAAATTTTCCGGCGTTGCTAAAGAAAAAAATATTGCTTTACATCAAGATATTTCTCTCACAGAAGAGGAGTTTATGTTTGATGAAGACAAGATGGAGCAGGTATTTACCAATTTGATCGATAACGCGCTACGGCATACTTCATCCGGGGGCAGTGTTTCCATTGCAGTCCATTCTGTGAAGGATGGATTGAAATTTGATATCAAAGACTCTGGATCCGGCATACCGGAAGAAGACCTACCATTTATCTTTGAGCGGTTCTATAAGGCAGATAAAGCGCGGACAAGAGGCAGAGCAGGAACCGGGCTTGGGCTGGCTATCGTTAAAAATATCGTAGAAGCCCACAACGGTTCGATTACGGTGCACAGCCGAATGGATAAAGGAACGACATTTACATTTTATATTCCGACAAAACCATAAAATCTGGTCTGAATTTGCCGAAGAATCTTGTTCCATAAGAAACACCCGCTGATTAAGCGGGTGTTTTTTTAAAAGCCAATATTAATAAAATTTAAGGATATGTTAATATAAATTCCCTTCCAAATTCCAGTTTCTCGTAATATAGTTGTAATGTAACTTTTCAAGCTATTAATACGACAAAAAAGTGAACGGAGGGGTTTCAAATGGAAGAAACCTTTCAATTGTTATATGAAACATATCATCAAGATTTGTATCAATTTTTATTTTATATGGTAAAGGATAAAAGCCAGGCAGAAGATCTTCTTCAGGAGGTTTATATCCGGGTATTAAATTCTTACCATACGTTTGAAGGAAGAAGCAGTGAAAAAACATGGCTTTTGTCGATCGCACGCCATGTTGCGATAGACTGGTTCCGTAAACAGCAGACGATCAGACAGCGTATACTCGGCACGTTTGATTGGGATACACAGGATGTCAGAGATCAGCAATTGCTTCCGGACGAACTTGCGGTTCAACATGAGAATGTCCGGGAAATTTATGCTGCGCTTGATCAATGTACGATTGATCAAAGAGCTGTGATTATCTTGCGGTTTATTCAGGGATATTCAATTCAGGAAACAGCCAATGCTCTGCGCTTCTCGGAAAGCAAAGTCAAAACGACCCAACACAGAGGGCTCAAAGTACTTCGGAAACATATGGAGCTTTTGAGGGAGGAGCTAATGGATGATGAAGTCAGATTGGAACGAAGAACAGATAAAGGAGTTGTTAAGTCAACTTCCGGCAGTTAAAGACCATCGTTCGCCTCAGGATATTTACAAGCTGCTGACGATGGCTAAAAGTAAAAAAAAGCCCGCTGTTAGGTGGATTGGCCCCGCGTGTGCCACTGCAATTGCGGTTTATATCGCCTTCATTATTTCTCCTCATTTCTTTGATCAGGCACAACCTCAACAAAAAGATGCGTCCCAAGAGAACGCTGTGATGAAAACTGAGACAGCAGACAGCCCAAAAGCTGCATTATCCCTGGATCAGACATCGTTTGTTGTTCCTGAAAAGGAACAGAACAATTACACCACTGTAGCGATTGCTGATGCCGAAACATCCGCAATTATACCCATCAGCATCAAAAAAACAAACGCAGACCAAACGATACAGGATATGCTGTCTAAAAGTAGTGAATTGGATATCCTTGATCATCCTATTACGATTCCATCCTTCATAGATGAAGTAGAGATAAAGGAAAAACCAAAGCAAAAGGAATTAAGTATACGAGTCCATCAGCTCATTACGGCTTTTTCTGTAAAAGATGATACACTGTTAAAAAAACTGCTGAAAGAATCCTTAAAGTGGAGTCCTTATGAAAAAATAAAATTTTTATCGGATCAAAAAAATGAGGACGGGGCCGTTATTGGTTCATATGGCACTTTTACGGAAATTCCTATTCCAAAACAGTCGAAAAGAGCCTACTACTTGTACCAAAATAAACAAGGACAAGACTTTCTCGTTCCGTCAGAAAAAACATTCGATACAGTAAAAGAAGCGGTTAAGGAAATGGAATCGAGCAGCCAAAAAGATACAACACCTCTTATTCAGGAGGGGGCTGTCCAATCTGTAACGAAGAAACAGAAACACTTATATATCAACTTCTCAAAAGACTCAGAAGTTGAGGATTCTATTGCCGGTATTTTAATGCTTGAGGGACTACTTTTAACAGCAAAGGAGTTTGGTTTTACAGAAGTGACCTTTACGGAAACCAGAACAAAAAAAATCGGCAGATATGACGTATCGGATGCTATTCCGGTACCAGCTGCTCCAAATCCGATTTCCATAAACTAAAAAAGGGCCCTTTCAGGCTCTTTTTTAGTTGCTTTGCATATAATAGAAATTTTCAAAAAAAAGTTGTGCGTGTATAATAAAACAAGGTAACGATTGAAAGGATTTGAGACGAGTGAACGTGTTAACAATCAAAGGAGTTTCCATCGGAGAAGGGATGCCGAAAATTATCGTTCCGCTGATGGGAACAACGGAAAAACAAATTTTGAATGAAGCAGAAGCTGTAAAATTGCTGAATCCGGACATAGTGGAGTGGCGAGTCGACGTTTTTGAAAAAGCAAATGACGTAGAAGCCGTCACAAAAATGATTTCTAAGCTTCGGGAGTCTTTAGCGGACAAGCTGTTTCTATTTACATTCAGAACCCATAAAGAAGGAGGGAGCATGGAAATGGACGAAAGCTCCTATCTTGCTTTGCTGGAGGCGGCAGTCCAAACAAAAAACATCGATCTGATTGACATTGAATTATTTTCAGGAGATGCAAATGTGAAAGCGTTAGTATCGCTGGCGGAAGAAAACGATGTTTATGTGGTGATGTCGAATCATGATTTTGAGAAAACGCCTGAGAAAGATGAGATTCTTTCGAGACTTCGGAAAATGCAGGATTTAGGGGCGCATATTCCAAAAATGGCTGTCATGCCGAATGATACAGGAGATCTCTTAACGCTGCTTGATGCGACGTATACAATGAATACAAAATATGCAGACCGTCCAATCATTACAATGTCAATGGCTGGAACAGGACTGATCAGCAGGCTGAGCGGTGAGGTTTTTGGATCAGCTTGCACTTTTGGGGCGGGAGAAGAGGCGTCGGCACCTGGTCAGATACCTGTTTCTGAGCTGAGGAGTGTCTTAGACATTTTGCACAAAAACATACGAGTATAGAACAATCAAAAAAACTCAAGCTATACAGCTTGAGTTTTTTTGATTATGGAAGGTCAATGAGCTTTACAGACACAATATCAGGAACATCTGTTAGTTCTTTCACAATTTTATCTTCCAGATGTCTGTCAAAGGAAAGCATCATGATGGCTTCTCCGCCTTTTTCTTTACGGCCAACCTGCATGGTTGCAATGTTAATATCGTTATCTCCGAGAATACGTCCTACTCGGCCGATGACACCTGTTGTATCCCGATGCTGGATATATACCAAGTGACCCGTCGGATAAAAATCGATATTAAATCCGTTGATCTCGACAATACGCTCTCCGAAATGAGGAATATACGTAGCCGTCACAGTAAAGGTGCTGCGGTCTCCTGTCACTTTTACGCTGATGCAGTTATCGTATCCAGATTCAGAAGAGGAAATTTTTTCACTGAAGCTGATGCCTCGTTCTTTTGCGACACCCCCGGCATTGACTTCGTTAACAGTTGAGTCAACGCGCGGTTTTAAAAAGCCTGACAGTAGGCTTTTTGTAATGAACGATGTTTCAAGTTTGGCAATTGTGCCTTCGTATTGAATGGCAACATCCTGTACCGGCTCTTTCATGCATTGGGATACGAGGCTGCCAATTTTTCCTGCGATTTGATGGTAAGGCTTAATCTTAGCGAATTCATCTTTTGTCATGGCAGGAAGGTTGATAGCTGACATCACAGGAAGACCTTTTGCGAACTGCAGAACTTCTTCTGACACTTGAGCCGCGACATTCAGCTGAGCTTCTTTAGTCGATGCTCCCAAGTGAGGAGTGGCAATGACTAATGGATGATCAACGAGTTTATTGTCAACTGGCGGTTCAACTTCAAAAACGTCAAGCGCCGCTCCGGCAACATGCCCGTTTTCCAAAGCTTCGAGAAGTGCTGCTTCATCGATAATACCGCCTCGCGCACAGTTAATTAAGCGAACACCTTTTTTCGTTTTTGCAATCGTTTCTTTATTCAATAAGCCTTTTGTTTCTTTTGTTAAAGGCGTGTGTACGGTAATAATATCCGCGCTTTCAAGCACTTCTTCAAATGTACGGCTGTTTACGCCGATTTTTTTTGCTCTTTCTTCAGTTAAGAAGGGATCAAAAACGTGAACGGTCATACCGAACGCTCTCGCACGCTGTGCGATTTCGCTTCCGATTCGGCCTAATCCTACAATCCCAAGTGTTTTTCCGTAAAGCTCTGAACCGACATAAGCTGTGCGGTTCCACTCTCTGGATTTCACTGAGATATTAGCCTGAGGAATGTGTCTCATTAAAGAAGAGATCATCGCAAATGTATGCTCAGCTGTCGAAATGGTGTTGCCGTTTGGAGCGTTAATCACGATTACCCCGTGTTTAGTCGCTTCGTCAATGTCGATATTATCTACACCGACACCGGCTCTTCCGACAATTTTTAAAGAAGTCATTTTTTTGAAAAGGTCTTCTGTTACTTTTGTCGCGCTCCGAACCAAAAGAGCATCAAAAGTATGTAATTCATTCTCTGCATCTGCTACGTTTTTTTGTACGATTTCAATAAAGTCTGATTCAATAAGTGGTTGTAAGCCGTCGTTGCTCATTTTGTCTGAGACCAATACTCGAAACATCGTTAGATTTCCTCCTAAATTGACAAACTAAATATCTGATAATTTAACATATTCTCAATAGAGTGTCAACGTGTATTGACGCAGTAAAGGATAAAAGCAAAGCTTGAAAATCAATGTTTTTACAGCTTTCAAGTATTATATATAATTTGAAGCAATTCTCTATACAGCCAACCAGTTATCGTTTATAATGGAACTAAATTCATATGATCAATCTTCGGGGCAGGGTGAAATTCCCTACCGGCGGTGATGAGCCGATGGCTCTAAGCCCGCGAGCTGTTTTTACAGCAGGATTCGGTGAGATTCCGGAGCCGACAGTATAGTCTGGATGGGAGAAGATGGAGGTTCATAAGCGTTTTGAAATTAGATTTTCAAACGTTTCTTTGCCTAGCCTAATTTTCGAAACCCCGCTTTTATATATGAAGCGGTTTTTTTATTGGCTGGAAAAGAACCTTTCCGTTTTCGAGTAAGATGTGATCGAAAAGGAGAGAGTAAAGTGAAAGTAAAAAAATTAGTTGTGATTAGTATGCTGAGCAGCATTGCATTTGTTTTGATGCTGTTAAATTTCCCGTTTCCGGGTCTTCCGGATTATTTAAAAATTGATTTTAGCGATGTGCCCGCTATTATTGCCATTCTGATTTACGGACCTTTGGCGGGTATTGCCGTAGAGGCGATAAAAAACGTTCTTCAATATATCATTCAAGGAAGCATGGCCGGAGTTCCTGTAGGACAAATTGCGAATTTTATCGCAGGAACACTCTTTATATTGCCGACTGCTTTCCTATTTAAAAAGCTGAACTCAGCAAAGGGCTTGGCTGTCAGTCTGCTTCTGGGAACTGCAGCGATGACAATTTTAATGAGTATTTTAAATTATGTTCTGATTCTTCCGGCGTACACGTGGTTTTTACATTCACCGGCATTATCTGACAGCGCGCTGAAAACAGCGGTCGTCGCAGGTATCCTGCCGTTTAACATCATAAAAGGCATTGTGATTACAATAGTATTCTCACTTATTTTCATCAAGCTTAAGCCATGGATTGAACAGCAGCGAAGCGCGCATATCCATTAAATAAAAAAAGCTCCCGCAGGGGAGCTTTTTTGTTACTTCTATTCAAATTTAAGCGGGTCGCCTTCAAATGGCTCATCCGCCACTTTGATGGAATCAGTAGGGCATCCTTCAAATGCATCAATCATATCTTCTTCCAGTACCTCAGGAACTTCGACAACGCCTTTGTTTTCATCAAGCGTTACGAACGCGATGCCTTCATCATCGTAATCGTAAATGTCTGGTGCAGCAGCTCCGCAAGCGCCGCATGCAATACATGTATCTTTGTCTACGATTGTGTACTTTGCCATGAATAAAACCTCCCAGATTGTTCTTGGTGGAACAAATGGATCAATCTTTATATTTAATCAATTTAACACCTATTCCTCTTACTTATTGTAATGATGTTGCTGCCACATTTCAACAGAAAAATGATTGAGAATGCTTATCATATAAGGGGTTATCTACATAACATCCCCCTTAATGATGACTTTAAACGTCGATTTCTGTTTAAAATCTGTTAAAATAAAAAGAGCAAATCAACGATTTTTGTCAGGAAGAATGTGGGTGGATAGGTTGTCATTAAATTACTTCGATATTATGGTTCTCGATTGCCTTTGCAAAATAAACGGAGAACGGTCGGGAAGTGCTGTTTTTCACCTATTCAAAGGCAAAAGATCGTCACAAACCATTCAAGATGCCGGCTTATTTCAGACTGCAAAATACTTTGGAATGGCTCAGCAATGTTCGAGAAGCGATATTTCAGCGTCACTCACCAAGCTTGAACAGCATTCATATCTCGAACCAATGCCTGAAACAGATACATACAAGGTGACAGCCAGCGGCGCAGCAGCTTTGAGTCATGCTCTCAATGAGCGGCCATGGCCCGCTCACTGCCACGGCGCTTATTACCAGCAGGCTGCTGGCGTACTTTGGAAAAGGCTTTCGCTGCTTGTGCAAGTCTTATCTCATAAACAGCGAGGGAGCAGGCAGTATATCCCTGTCACAAACGATTATAAGACACTTCACTGGGTAAAGAAATACCTGTCCCGGAATACGGATCATATAAAGATGGCAAACAGCCTTTTTGCTATGCTGGAGGAGAATTTGCATAAGATTGATGACAAAGCAGCGCAAATTTTTGTCTACTCCTTAACCTCGCATGATAGGATCGGTTATACGAGCAGGCAGCTTGCTGACAAGCTGAAAGAAGATGAATGGTATGTTTATGTCATGTTTTGGGCTTCGGTACATTATTTTATTCATTCTCTTCCGGAGTGTGAGCATTCTCTGTTAAAGGACCTCCTCTCTGATGTGTATTTAGAGAATGCCCTGACAGAGTCAACGAGGAAAACATGGCAGATGGTCAAACAAGGGATCCCGATACAGCGAATTGCCGAAATCAGAAAGCTGAAAACAGCGACGATCGAAGACCATATTGTCGAGATTTCTCTCCATGAGCCTGCGTTTATGATTGATGACTATGTATCAGCGGAAGACCAGCTCCACATTGCAGCGTTTGCCAAGCGGATGCGGACGAACAAAATCAAACAAATTCGCGACGGCCTGGAGCAGCAATTCAGCTACTTTCAAATCAGACTGGCATTGACGAAGCAGGTGCAGCAATATGACTAAATTACAGCAAACGTTATATCAGTTTTTTGGTTTTACTTCCTTTAAAAAAGGGCAGGAGGACATTATTAGAAGCATACTTAGCGGGAAGGATACCATTGCGATGCTTCCGACTGGGGGAGGAAAATCGCTTTGCTACCAGCTGCCTGGCTATATGCTTGACGGCATGGTATTAATCGTTTCTCCATTGCTTTCTTTAATGGAGGATCAGGTACAGCAGCTGAAAGTACGTGGTGAGAAGCGTGCGGCCGCTTTGAACAGCATGCTTAGCAGGCAGGAAAGACAATTCGTTTTGGAGCATATTCATCGCTATAAATTTTTGTACTTGTCTCCTGAGGCTTTGCGGTCGCCATATGTATTGGAAAAATTGAAAAGTGTCCCGATCAGCTTATTCGTAATTGATGAAGCGCATTGTATATCTGAATGGGGACACGACTTCAGACCTGACTATTCAAAGCTCGGGCAGCTGAGAAAAAAACTTGGGCACCCGCCCGTTCTGGCATTGACCGCTACAGCTACAAAGGATACGCTGCAAGATGTCATGAACCTGCTAGAGCTGCAGCATGCCGAACGGCATCTCAACTCAGTCAATCGCCCAAACATCGCTCTCAGGGTGGAAAATGCGGCAGATACTGCCGAAAAAATAAATAGGGTCATTCAGCTGGTTGAAAACCTGCAAGGTCCGGGAATTGTTTATTGCCCGACACGGAAATGGGCTGAGGAATTAGCGGGTGAAATTAAAAGCAAAACGAGCAGCAGAGCCGACTTTTACCATGGCGGTATGGAGTCTGGCGACAGGATTTTAATTCAGCAGCAGTTTATTCATAACCAGCTTGATGTGATATGTTGTACGAATGCGTTTGGAATGGGTGTCGATAAACCTGATATCAGATATGTGATTCATTTTCACCTCCCGCAGACGGCTGAAGCTTTTATGCAGGAAATCGGCAGAGCGGGACGCGATGGAAAACCTAGTGTCAGCATTTTGCTGCGGGCGCCAGGGGATTTTGAATTGCAGGAGCAGATTATCCAAATGGAGAGTGTTACAGATGAGGAAATCGCCAATGTGATCCGTGTGCTTGAGGAGACGGAGGAGCGGGATGAGAGAAGGCTGCGTGATGTCTTAATGCAGTATGGTGTCGGAGAGACACAAGCCCGTATGATGATTCATCTCTTTATGCAGGGGAAAACATCAGTTGAACTGATAAAGCGGGAGATTTCATATCGCATGGAGCTGAAGCTGGAAAAAATGCGCCGCGTATCTTTTCTGCTTCAGCGTGATGGCTGTTTAAGGCAATCTATGTTAACCTATTTTGATGAATCATACGAGCCTGATGACGGAAACCTCCCGTGCTGTTCACATTGCGGTTTTGATCTATCCTTGTATGAACAAAAAGGAGAACGGAGTAAAAAGGCGCCATTAGACAGCTGGAGTTCGGAATTGCAACGGATATTCAGCTTGCAGACTGTAGGTGAGCTGAACTGAAACAGCAAAAGGATTTCATTCAGTATATGTCTGACCGTGATATGCTGAAGCAGTTATATTTGACGCAGCTTTTGATCATCATCGTCGCAGCTGGAGCTGGATTGTTCTTTTTTGCGGATGCAAGGGACGTACTAAAGCTCTGGGATATTAGCGATATGCGAATCATATGGTATGGTGTTTCTGTTGCGGTTATTGTTATTTTAGCCGATATGGCAGTAATGAAATGGTGTCCGCCTCATTTATATGATGACGGCGGAATCAATAAAAAAATATTCAGTAAGAGGTCAATCCCTCATATTATATTTTTAACGCTTCTGATTGCTTTCGCGGAAGAAATGTTATTCAGAGGAGTGCTTCAGACTCATATCGGTTTATGGGCGGCCAGCATTGTATTTGCCGTTCTGCACTTTCGATATTTGTCAAAATGGCTGTTATTTATCATGGTGACAGCAGTCAGCTTTTTGCTAGGCCTGATATATGAATGGACCGGTAACTTATTTGTTCCGGTGACGGCACATTTTATCATTGATGCTGTGTTTGCCTGCCAGATTCGTTTTGAACATGTGAGGAGGGATATACATGACGAACATGTCGAGAGTAGAGAGAAGAAAAGCCCAGAATCTTTATGAAGATCAAAACGCCGCCGCATTGGCGGACGATTATGTTGATGATGATGGAGAAAGCCTTCCGACAAGACAATCTGTAAAAAATCAAAAAGAACAGAAAAAAAAGCAAGGCAAAACAAAAACGCCATTATTCACTGTACTCGCTGTATTATTTGTATTTGTGCCGGTTATCGTTTTAGTGACCTTATTTTATCTCAAAAGCCACCCGGATAATCATGATGATTATGAAGATGTTTTTATCGACAGCAGCCAAAGCAAATATGAGGTTGTGCCGAAATCAGCGGATAAAAAAGATAACGAAGACACCAAAGTGACCAAAGAGACCAAAGAGACTGCACTGCAGCAAGAGTCAAAAAAAAAGTCTGAGGATACAAGGGCAAAAGAGCCGGCAAAAACAACAACTGATCAGAAACAGCCTGCTGTAGCGGAAAAAGAAGACTCAGCAAATAAGGAGGAAGCAACCGCCGCGGCTGCTTCCTCTTCTCAACAAACAGCAGCCCGGCAAGAACAACAGCCGGCTGAACCAGTTCAACCCGAGCCGAAACGCGTTGTCAAGCACACCGTCCAGAAGAAAGAAACGCTGTACCGCATTTCCATGAAGTATTATAAAAGCAGGTCAGGAGAAGAAAAAATTCGTGCGTATAACCATCTAAATGGAAATGATGTCTACACCGGACAAGTATTGGACATCCCCTTGGTGGATTAAAGGGCATTTTTTTATTTTACACACATATATTGTAGCAATGAAAATGGACAAGGTGTGAAGCGTATGGAATCTTTATGGAATCAGCTGGATCAGTTTACAGACGCGCCGACCAAACAGATGCTCCAAGCACTGGTGAAACGAAAACGAAAATTTGAAAATTATGCAGCACAGTGCCGCAGGTGGCGATGGACTTCACTCATTTGCCTGGGTTTATTATGTCTGATGATCATGATCAAAAGCCCGGCGCCTCAGCTCGTTCTTCAAGAAATGCTTAGCCATACTTTTTATTTATTTTGGATGATGGCAACCGCTTTTGCATACTGCACTTCATATTATTTTAAGAAAAAGGAAGAAAAAGCTGAGGGTGATTTCCATAAACTGAGATGCGAAATTATTCAGAAAAGCACTGACCTTTGGCCGCAGCCGGATAAATGGAAGGCGAGAGAGTCTGTCTTTCAAATGATGAAGCACAAATATGACATAAATCTATATTTTGAAAGTAAATAAAATGGGGCGTTTTCTCAAACGATAGAAACGTCTTTTTTTATTGTCCGTCTTATTGATAAGTTCTAAAAGAATGGAGAGTTTTTATGAAGCTATCAGTGAAAATTGCCGGAGTGCTAACTGTGGCGGCAGCGGCAATGACGGCAAAAATGTACTCAACAGCAAAAGGCAACCATCTGAAAACACATACATTTCCTTTATCAAAAATGAAGGGCAAGCCGCCTCTTACAATCTTTTTTATTTCAGACATTCACAAGCGTCTCATCGATCAAGATCTTTTAGAAAAAGCGCGAAGCCATGCCCCTCACCTTGTTATCATCGGCGGTGATTTAGCTGAGGGCGGAGTGTCTAGTACGAGAATCGAGGAAAACATCAAAAGGCTCGCGGCTATCGGGGTCCCTGTCGTATTTGTGTGGGGGAATAATGATTATGAAGTCAGGCAGCATGAACTGTATTCTATATTCAAAGTGCATGGTGTCATCACTCTGAGGAATGAGTCAGTTCCGTTTTCGTACAAAGGCCATACGATAGGCATTGCCGGAGTTGATGATATCAGGATGGAAATGGATCATTATGAGGAAGCCATTAAAGAACTCGATAAAAGCCAGCTGAATATTCTGGTTTGCCATAACCCGGAGATCCATGAACAAATCAATGAAGCTGATGGTATTGATGCGATATTCAGCGGACATACCCATGGCGGTCAGATCAGGTTTGGAAAATTCGGCCCGTATGAACTTGGAAAAACAGGCATGATTAAAAATGCGGCGTACCTGATCAGCAATGGATATGGCACAACAAAAGTGCCTCTTCGTTTAGGTGCTGAGCCGGAAACGCACATTGTGACTCTTTGCGCGCCAGAATAACTTCTCAAAAGCAAAAATCCATAAGGCAATAAAAACTGCATTGTGCTTGTCTTACTAGTGAACTCAGTGTAAACTGATAACAATTAAGAACCTATGACTCATCATCTCATATAATGTGTTATATGATTTGTGTGCAAGTAGAGGCAGGAGGGAACGTTATGCGGCTTGAGCGTCTGAATTATAATAAGATCAAAATCTTTTTAACCCTCGATGATTTGACAGACCGGGGATTGACAAAAGAAGACCTCTGGAAGGACTCATTTAAAGTCCACCAGTTATTTAAAGATATGATGAATGAAGCTAATACAGAGCTCGGCTTTGAAGCGAATGGACCGATTGCAGTGGAAGTGTATTCTCTCCAAGCACAAGGGATGGTAGTGATCGTAACAAAGAACCAAGACGCCGATTCAGAAGACGATGAGTATGATGATGATTACATCGAAATGCAAGTCAAGCTTGATGAAAGCGCGGACATCATTTATCAATTCCATTCCTTTGAAGATATCATTCAGCTTTCAGAAAGCTTACAGCGAATCGGTATCACAGGGGGAACTGTCTACCACTATGACGGACAGTACTTTTTAAGCCTTGAAGACCTGGGATCACATACGGCTGAGGGGGTTGTGGCGGTTCTTGCTGAATACGGCAATCCGACAACTTTAACGATTTATCGCTTGCAAGAGTATGGTAAGCTCATTATGGACGGTAATGCCGTCGAGACGATACAGACTCATTTTTCATAAGAACGCACGAAAAACTGCTGATTTCACAGCAGTTTTTTTTCGTTAAAAAACATGGAAAAACATAACGTTTATTCTATGCACAGATCATATGAAGGTGTATACTATTCTCTGAAAGGGAGCATGTGAGAAACAGAAGATTCTAGGAGGTTAACTCAAATGGCAGCCGATCGAAACACCGGTCATACAGAAGAGGACAAACTTGATGTATTAAAATCAACCCAAACCGTAATACATAAGGCTCTGGAGAAATTGGGATATCCTGAAGAAGTATACGAACTGTTAAAGGAGCCGATGAGATTATTAACGGTAAAAATACCTGTTCGTATGGACGACGGTTCAGTAAAAATTTTCACAGGTTATCGTGCGCAGCACAATGACTCTGTCGGTCCGACGAAAGGCGGGATACGTTTTCACCCGAACGTAACAGAAAAAGAGGTGAAGGCGCTTTCTATTTGGATGAGTTTAAAATGCGGCATAATTGATCTTCCATATGGCGGTGGTAAAGGCGGAATTGTTTGTGATCCAAGGGATATGTCGTTTAGAGAGCTGGAGCGTCTGAGCAGAGGGTATGTCAGAGCAATCAGCCAAATTGTCGGTCCGACGAAAGACGTGCCGGCGCCGGATGTATTTACAAACTCACAAATCATGGCTTGGATGATGGATGAGTATTCAAGAATTGATGAATTTAATTCGCCTGGATTTATTACAGGCAAGCCGCTTGTGCTTGGCGGATCTCACGGGAGAGAATCTGCGACAGCAAAGGGTGTAACCATCTGTATTAAAGAAGCGGCTAAGAAAAAAGGCATCGATATTAAAGGTGCGCGTGTCGTTGTCCAAGGCTTCGGAAACGCGGGAAGCTATTTGTCGAAATTTATGCACGATGCAGGGGCAAAGGTTGTCGGCATCTCAGATGCATATGGCGGACTTTACGATCCAGAAGGACTCGATATCGATTACTTACTCGATCGCCGCGACAGCTTCGGTACCGTAACAAAGCTTTTCAACGATACCATTACGAACCAAGAGCTGCTGGAGCTGGATTGTGATATCCTCGTTCCTGCTGCGATTGAAAATCAAATTACTGAAGAAAATGCCCATAATATCCGGGCTGAAATTGTCGTTGAAGCGGCAAACGGGCCAACGACACTTGAAGGAACAAAAATTCTTTCAGACCGGGACATTCTGCTTGTACCAGATGTGCTGGCAAGTGCCGGCGGCGTAACGGTTTCTTATTTTGAGTGGGTTCAGAATAACCAAGGCTTCTACTGGAGTGAAGAAGAGGTAGAAGAAAAATTAGAAAAAATGATGGTCAAATCATTTAACAATATTTATGAAATGGCTAAAAACCGAAGAATTGACATGAGACTCGCTGCTTATATGGTCGGCGTTCGCAAAATGGCTGAAGCTTCGCGTTTTAGAGGCTGGATATAAGTTGATGATTTGCATAAAAATAAAAAATCTCCTATGATAAAATAGGAGATTTTTTTATTCGGAAATAGAAAAATATGATGAAATGCCAATCGCAGGAGTTGACGGAAATGATTCAAGAAAAAGCAATAATTATAGGTGGAGGACCTTGCGGATTATCTGCTGCCATTCACCTAAAACAAATTGGCATTGATGCCCTCGTCATCGAAAAAGGCAATGTCGTTAACAGCATTTACAATTACCCGACGCATCAAACCTTTTTCAGCTCAAGTGAAAAGCTTGAAATCGGAGACGTGGCATTTATTACGGAAAACAGAAAGCCTGTCAGAATTCAGGCTTTGTCGTATTACCGGGAAGTGGTCAAGCGGAAAAACATCCGTGTAAATGCGTTTGAAATGGTTCATAAAGTGACGAAGGCGGAAAACAATACATTCGTGATAGAGACGTCAAAAGGAACTTACACGACACCATATTGTATTATTGCAACAGGCTATTATGATCATCCAAACTATATGAACGTACCCGGTGAGGATTTGCCGAAAGTATTCCATTATTTTAAAGAAGGCCATCCGTACTTTGACAAAGATGTCGTCGTCATCGGCGGGAAAAACTCAAGTGTAGACGCTGCGCTTGAACTCGTGAAATCTGGAGCGCGTGTCACAGTTTTATACAGGGGCAATGAGTATTCGCCAAGCATTAAGCCTTGGATTCTGCCTGAGTTTGAATCGCTAGTCAGAAACGGAACAATCCGTATGGAATTTGGCGCTTGTGTAGAAAAAATCACCGAGGATGAAGTTGTATTCCGCTCCGGCGAGAAGGAAATCATCACCATTAAAAATGATTTTGTATTTGCCATGACAGGCTATCATCCCGACCATCAATTCCTTGAAAAAATGGGTGTTGAAATTGATAAAGAAACAGGACGTCCGTTTTTCAATGAAGAAACGATGGAAACAAACGTTGAAGGTATTTTTATTGCCGGGGTTATTGCTGCGGGGAACAATGCAAATGAAATATTTATTGAAAACGGCAGGTTTCATGGAGGACATATCGCAGAGGAAATCGCAAAAAGAGAAAATCATTAAAGAAAGGGAGCATATGATGAATTCGTATGCTCTTTTTGTTTTTTTAAGTGTAGACAGATGTAAAATCATAAACAACATGGTAGGATAGACTTAGGAATATAAAGGAAAGAGGTTGCCTGATGTTTGCAATCATCTCTGCAGGAATTGCCCCTGGCATCGCGCTGTTAAGTTATTTTTATTTAAAAGATCAGTATGATAATGAACCTGTACATATGGTGCTTCGGTCGTTTTTTCTAGGGGTTGTTCTTGTATTTCCCACGATGTTTATCCAGTACGTGCTTGAAAAAGAGAATGTGGGAGGCGGAAGCTTTTTCGTTTCTTTTTTATCTTCGGGGTTTTTGGAGGAATCATTAAAATGGTTTATTTTGATGGTCAGTGTTTACCCGCATGCCCACTTTGATGAGCATTATGACGGGATTGTGTACGGGGCCAGTGTATCGCTCGGTTTTGCAACCCTCGAAAATATTCTATACTTAATCGGTCACGGCGTGGAGCATGCGTTCGTCAGGGCGCTGCTGCCCGTTTCATGCCATGCCTTGATAGGCGTTATTATGGGATTTTACCTTGGGAAAGCCCGTTTTTCCGCTGATAAGACGCGTGTGAAGTGGCTTATTCTTTCTTTAGCAGTCCCGTCACTTTTGCATGGATCGTATGATTTTATCCTCACAGCACTCAGCAATTGGATTTATTATATGCTTCCATTTATGTTATTTTTATGGTGGTTTGGTTTACGCAAAGCGAAAAAAGCCCGTTCCGTCAATATGATGCAAATATAGAAGCCGCACAGAAACCGTGCGGCTTTTTTATGTGCCGATTTATCAAATGAGATTTTATGTTTTGAGGGATAACAAGGAAAGAGTGTATAAAAATAACCTCGTTACAGAAAATACGATTACACTTAAAAATTTGCTGTAGGAGGCTTGAAAAAGATGAAGTCCAAAGGATCGATTATGGCATGTCTCATCCTTTTTTCCTTTACAATAACGACGTTTATCAATACTGAAACCATCGCTGCCTTTTCGAATCAGGTCATTCAAAGAGGGGCAACAGGAGACGATGTGGTCGAACTCCAGGCGCGCCTTCAATACAATGGATACTATAACGGAAAAATTGACGGGGTTTATGGATGGGGAACGTACTGGGCAGTTCGAAATTTTCAGGATCAATTCGGGTTAAAAGAGGTTGACGGCCTTGTCGGAGCTAAAACAAAGCAAACCCTAATATCTAAATCTAAATACTATCGTGAATATGTCATGCAGCAGCTTCAAAAAGGGAATACATTCACGCATTACGGAAAAATTCCGCTGAAATACCAGACGAAACCATCAAAAGCAGCAACACAAAAAGCAAGACAGCAAGCAGAGGCGCGGCAGAAACAGCCTGCGGAAAAAACAACGCAGCAGCCTAAAGCGAATAAACAGCAAAACAATACACCTGCAAAAGCAAGAAAACAGGATGCGGTCGCTGCCAACATGCCTGGCGGATTTTCCAACAATGATATCAGGCTGCTTTCTCAGGCAGTTTATGGCGAAGCCCGGGGCGAGCCGTACGAGGGGCAGGTTGCCATTGCAGCAGTCATTTTGAACCGATTGAACAGCCCGTTATTTCCGAATTCTGTGGCCGGGGTTATTTTTGAGCCGCTTGCCTTCACAGCAGTAGCCGACGGGCAAATTTACATGCAGCCTAATGAAACGGCCCGAGAAGCAGTATTGGATGCGATCAATGGCTGGGACCCATCAGAGGAAGCGCTGTACTACTTTAACCCGGATACAGCTACAAGTCCGTGGATTTGGGGGCGTCCGCAGATTAAAAGAATCGGTAAACACATTTTCTGTGAGTAGCAGGACATGAGAAAGCATAAAAAGAGGTGTGATAAATGATCAGAGGAATTTTAATCGCCGTGCTCGGTATTGCAATTGTCGGTACAAGCTACTGGGGATACAAAGAGCACCAGGAAAAAGACGCAGTTCTTCTTCATGCTGAAAATAACTATCAGCGGGCGTTTCATGAACTTACCTATCAGATGGATCAGCTTCATGATAAAATCGGAACAACACTTGCTATGAACAGCCAAAAATCGCTGTCACCTGCATTGGTAGATGTGTGGAGGATTACATCTGAAGCACATAACAGTGTCAGTCAGCTGCCGCTTACATTAATGCCGTTTAACAAAACAGAAGAGCTATTATCAAAGATCGGCGATTTCAGTTATAAAACGTCAGTCAGAGATTTGGACCAAAAGCCGCTTGATAAAAAAGAGTATACTTCACTAAATAAGCTATATCAGCAATCCGAAGATATACAAAATGAACTGCGTCATGTTCAGCACCTTGTCATGAGCAAAAACCTTCGCTGGATGGACGTAGAGATGGCGCTGGCTTCTGACGAAAAACAAAGTGATAATACGATTATCAACAGCTTTAAAACTGTCGAAAAAAATGTCGGTGCATTTTCCACTGGAACTGATCTAGGCCCGAGTTTCACAAGCACAAAAAAAGAAGAGAAAGGCTTCGGCCATCTGAAAGGAAAACAAATTTCCGAACAGGAAGCAAAACAAATTGCTGAGCGATTTGCCCCGGATGATAATTATTCAATTAAAGTGGTAAAGAGCGGGAAAAAAACAAATCGCGACGTATATAGCATCAGCATGAAAGACCCAGACCATAAAGCAGCGATTTATATGGATATTACGAAAAAGGGCGGGCATCCGGTATATTTGATCCAAAACAGAGAAGTGAAAAATCAGAAAATCAGTTTGAATGACGGATCGAACCGCGCGCTCGCCTTTTTAAAGAAAAACGGATTTGAAACAGATGATTTGGAAATTGATGAAAGTGCCCAATATGATAAAATCGGCGTATTTTCATATGTTCCTGTTGAAAATAAAGTCCGGATGTACCCAGAAGCGATTCGCATGAAAGTAGCCTTGGACGACGGTGAGGTTGTCGGCTTTTCAGCAAGAGACTTCCTAACATCCCACAGAAAAAGAAACATAGCTAAGCCAGCCATTACTGAAGAAGAAGCAAAATCCAAATTAAATAAAAATGTACAAGTGAGGGAAACAAGGCTCGCTTTGATTACAAATGAAGTTGGGCAAGAAGTGTTGTGCTATGAAATGCTCGGAACCATTGAAAACGACACATTCAGGATGTATATTAATGCTAAAGACGGATCGGAAGAAAAGGTTGAAAAACTAAAAAATGCCGAACCTATATATAAAGACCTATAAAAAATAGGAGGAAAGGACTAAATGTCTTTTCCTTTTTTTCATTACATGCTTTAATAAAAAGTGAGTATATTTGAATACGAAAGAGTGAAGTCAATGATGATAGAGATTGGGGAAAATGTACATTTAGAATATATAGAAGAAAATGAATTGAAAAAAGCAAAGAGCAAGGCAGTAAGCATCGAAAACAATGAGCTTTTGATTGCGTACCCTGTTGATGTAGTTACAGGGCGAACTGTGATTTTACATAACGATATGGAAGTAATGGTAGAGTTTGTGGGCAAAGACGAAGTTCCTTACCGCTTTACAAGCCGCATAAAAGGTAAAGTGAAGGACAAACTTCAAATGATCTGTCTTGAAGTGCCTCCTCGTGAAAAAATGAAACGAATCCAGCGCCGCCAGTATGTAAGGTCTGATGCGGTATTGGATGTGCAAATTAAGCCGGCAGATGAAAAAGAAGGGTTCCACACACTTTCCTATAACATCAGTGCAGGCGGCATCGCCGTGATTTTAGCTGATGGCCGTTCTTTTCAATCCGGAGAATCATTGCGCCTTATCATCAGTCTTTCTGAAGAGGAGAACACACGTCAAATAGAAACAGCAGCCGTTGTCAGACGAATCTTTAATGATCCAAAATCCAGGAAACGTAAAATGACCATTGAGTATACGGGAATCGCAGCAAGTGACCAGCAGTTCCTGCTTCAATATTGCATCCGGCGCCAGTTAAATAAGAGAAGAAAGGCCCGGATGGAATAAACATCGGCAAACACTTCCATACTATTTGTGATGGAGGTGCTCCGATGAAAACATTTGAACGGCTGCTAATTAAAATATTGTTTATTCAGGCCATCATTTTACTTAGTGTCCAATTTCTTTTTCACTATCAGCATATTGAACCTTATGTATCAAAAGTGATTCAATATGAAGGGGTGGATAACATGGAGGGGGACAATAAGATTGAAACCTTCAAACATTAATTATTCATCAATTTTTCACCCTTTTTCATAAAGTTCGTGATACAATCCATAGAGGAGAAAAGAGCAAGGAGAGGAATTATGGAAAAGAAATTATCGATTGCAATCGACGGCCCGGCAGCTGCGGGGAAAAGCACCGTTGCCAAAATTGTGGCTGAGAAAAAATCGTACATATATATTGATACAGGAGCGATGTATCGGGCGATTACGTACGCGGCTTTACAGGAAAACGTTGATCTGACAGATGAAGAAAAACTGGCTGAGCTGCTAAAGCGGACAAACATTGAACTGATTACAACAAAAGAAGGACAAAAAGTACTCGTTAACGGCACCGATGTAACCGAGGCGATCAGAACAGATGAAGTCAGCAACCAAGTTTCAATTGCGGCCAAGCATAGAAGCGTCAGAGAAGAAATGGTGAAGCGCCAGCAGCAGCTTGGGGAAAAAGGCGGCGTCGTCATGGATGGACGTGATATCGGGACTCACGTGCTGCCGAATGCAGAAGTGAAGATTTTTCTTTTGGCATCTGTTGAAGAGAGAGCGAAACGCCGTTATGAAGAAAATGTGAAAAAAGGCTTCGATGTCAACTACGAAACATTAATTGAGGAAATTGCAAGAAGAGACAAGCTTGATTCAGAGCGCGAAGTATCTCCCCTGCGCAAAGCAGAAGACGCTCTTGAAATCGACACGACATCTCTTTCTATTCAAGAAGTAGCTGATAAAATCCTTGAGGCAGTGGAGCAAAAGTCCCGCTGATTAAGGCGAATGCCACTTTTTTTGAATTTTTCAACGAAGAAAGAATGTTATTGCTTGACAAACCTGTCCTTTTATTAGAAGTTAATACTAATAAAACTTTTTATTGATCATTCAAAAAACTTTTTTGGATGATTCTTTAATACATATTCGGCTAAAAGCGGGCATGTTTATATGTTCAGCTTTCAAACCGTTTTAATTAAGCTGTGTAGGTTTGGACCAAGGAGGTTATTCAAATGACAGAGGAAATGAATCAAATTGATGTTCAAGTGCCAGAGGTTGGAGATGTAGTTAAAGGGATTGTGACAAAGGTAGAGGACAAGCATGTGGATGTTGAAATTATCAATGTCAAACAGTCCGGCATTATTCCAATCAGTGAATTATCAAGTCTTCATGTAGAGAAAGCATCGGATGTTGTAAAAGTAGACGACGAGCTTGACCTGAAAGTAACAAAAGTGGAAGACGATGCTTTGATTTTATCTAAACGTGCTGTTGATGCAGACCGCGCTTGGGAAGACCTTGAGAAAAAATTTGAAACAAAAGAAGTGTTTGAAGCTGAAGTAAAAGATGTCGTAAAAGGCGGCCTTGTCGTTGATATCGGCGTTCGAGGTTTTATCCCGGCATCACTTGTTGAAGCGCATTTCGTTGAAGATTTTACTGACTATAAAGGGAAAACACTGTCTCTGCTCGTTGTAGAGCTTGACCGTGATAAAAACCGCGTGATCCTTTCACACCGTGCCGTTGTTGAAAGTGAACAAGCGAATAAAAAACAAGAACTTCTTCAGTCTCTTGAAGTTGGAAGTGTACTCGATGGAAAAGTACAGCGCCTGACTGACTTTGGCGCGTTTGTTGATATCGGCGGTATCGACGGACTTGTACACATTTCACAGCTTTCCCACTCCCATGTAGAGAAGCCGTCTGACGTTGTCGAAGAGGGACAGGAAGTAAAAGTGAAAGTATTATCGGTTGACCGTGATAATGAACGTATTTCTTTATCTATCAAAGATACACTGCCTGGACCTTGGAGCCAAATCGGCGAGAAAGTGAAACCTGGTGATGTGCTTGAAGGAACTGTACAGCGTCTAGTAAGCTTCGGTGCCTTTGTTGAAATCCTTCCAGGTGTTGAAGGTCTCGTTCATATTTCTCAAATTTCTAATAAACACATCGGCACGCCGCATGAAGTCCTTGAAGAAGGACAGACTGTAAAAGTGAAGGTTCTTGATGTGAATGAAAATGAGGAGCGCATTTCATTAAGCATGCGTGAACTTGAAGAAGCGCCTAAAGCCGATCAGGAAGATTACCGTCAATATCAGGCGAAGGAAGAAACAAGCACTGGCTTCCAGCTTGGAGATCTGATCGGAGATAAGCTGAATAAACTAAAATAATTGGTGATAAACGTGACTCGAGCAGAACGGAAAAGACAACACATCAATCATGCCCTGTCCACCGGCCAAAAGCGGGAAACGGGTCTTGATGATATTACGTTTGTTCATGTCAGTCTGCCCGATCTTGCATTAGAACAAGTAGATATTTCCACAAAAATCGGCGAACTTTCAAGCAGTTCGCCGATTTTTATCAATGCAATGACTGGCGGCGGCGGACAACTTACATATGAAATAAATAAATCGCTTGCACGAGCGGCTCGTCAGGCTGGAATACCTCTTGCTGTCGGATCGCAAATGTCCGCATTAAAAGATCCCTCAGAGCGTGTTTCGTATGAAATCGTTCGAAAGGAAAACCCAAACGGGCTGATTTTTGCCAACCTGGGGAGCGAGGCGACAGCTGATCATGCAAAGGAAGCAGTTGATATGATTGGAGCGGATGCGCTGCAGATTCACTTAAATGTGATTCAGGAAATTGTGATGCCTGAAGGAGACCGAAGCTTTAGCGGCGCTCTGAACCGCATTGAACAAATTTGCAGCCAGGTCAGTGTACCAGTCATTGTGAAAGAAGTCGGCTTCGGTATGAGCAAAGAATCAGCAGGGAAGCTGTATGAAGCTGGAGCGGCAGCTGTTGATATTGGCGGTTACGGGGGTACAAATTTTTCGAAAATAGAAAATCTCCGAAGACAGCGGCAAATTACTTTTTTTGACTCGTGGGGCATTTCGACAGCCGCAAGTTTGGCGGAAATCCGCTCTTCGTTTCCCGCAAGCACAATGATTGCGTCCGGCGGCCTGCAGGATGCGCTTGATGTGGCGAAGGCAATTGCGCTTGGGGCCTCTTGCACCGGAATGGCAGGACATTTTTTAAAAGCACTGACTGACAGCGGCGAGGAAGGACTGCTTGAGGAGATTCAGCTGATCCTTGAGGAATTGAAAATGATTATGACCGTGCTGGGCGCCAGAACGATTTCTGATTTGCAAAAGGCGCCTCTTGTGATCAAAGGTGAAACCCATCATTGGCTTACAGAGAGAGGGATCGATACGTCCAGCTATAGTGTGCGATAAATATTAAAGCCCAAAACCTTATGAGTTTTGGGCTTTTTGTTTTATGATTTTCGCTTTTTGAAGCTTCCGTTTTGTTCAAGGCTTGTCGCTCCGTCATAGTGAATGGACTGGTCTCGGTCTGATTCGACTCTGCCAGAAGCTTTGAGTTTTTTCTCCTGTCTGTCTTTTCCCATGATCATGCTCCTTAATGTGAGATGGATTGTTTAAAAAAAGCGCTTGGGTTCCATACTGGGAGTATGGAGGAAGCAATATGGAACAATTTTATTACTATTGGTCAATGTGGTTTCTGTGGGTCCTGACAACATTTATTTTTGAAAAGACGAAAAGACGATTTGCCGTCTCTGTCTTTATTTTGACTAATATAATCCTAAGCATACATGACATTACTTTATATTTTTCCCTGAATGCTGCTTATATGATGTTTTTCGTCTGCGGGTGTGTCTATGCCGGGTATTTGGGAATGTATCGTTTTCGTTATCTCATGGTCTTTCTGACGCTTGTTGGCGGGTATGCGTTTGTCTATCTTTTTGCATTATATGATCCGGTTTGGTTCATCATAAAACCTGAGTGGGTTGCCGTTATATTATTAGTGCTTTTGACAGCTTCAGTTGAAAGGGATTTCGAGAAGCAGCTTACCTTATTTGTCCTAGGGATGTGCCAAGGCGAACTGGTGTATTCGTTTGTGATTCAGAAGTTGGCTGGGGGATTGGCTGTCGGCGGCTTTCAATGGCTGAATGCGTGTTCTGCGGGCATGATATTACTGTTTGGCATATCCAAATACGAACAGCTCGCAAGCCAAATTGGTCAAAAAAGCAAAAGATCAAACAAAGGAGCTACCAAAATGTCATGAGTGATTACATCTATCCGATTATTGCTGGGGTCATTGCCGGAGTAGCAACACGGCTTTATATGCTGAAAACGGATTACCGCCAGTATCCGACCTATATTCATGGGAAAGTCATTCATATCGCACTAGGGCTGATCGCGGCTGGTTTAGGGGCAATTATTATGCCGGCGCTTTTGCAGGAGGAATTTACGGCCATCACATTTTTAACGTTGGCCGCGACGCAATTTAGAGATGTCCGAAACATGGAGCGGAACACGCTGACGCAAATGGATTCGTATGAACTTGTCTCAAGGGGAAGCACATATATTGAGGGAATTGCCATTGCGTTTGAAAGCAGAAATTATATTGTGATCTTTACAGCGCTTTTGACAACCTCTGCGTATGTGTTTTTATCCATTTGGGCTGCAATTATAGCGGCTATTGTTTGTTTTTTGCTGGCAATGAAATTTATGTCGGGCAGTGTATTGAAGGATATTGTAGACATCGAGTACATAAAGCCTCACTTTGACGGTCCGGGACTGTTTGTTGATAATATTTATATGATGAATATCGGGCTTCCGGAGAAACAGGAGCTGATTTTAAAGCATGGCATGGGCTTTATTTTAACGCCGAAAAACTTTAATTCAGCAGCGACGATTGCCAACTTAGGGCAGCGCCAGGCGATTTTATTTGATGTTTCCAATGTGCTCGGGGTTTATCGGGACTCAGGCGAGCCGTCTCTGACGCCCATTGCAAAACGGGATTTAAATGACGGGAGAGTGGCAGTTTTTGTTCTGCCGCAAATTAACCACCCCGAAACGGCTGTTCAGATCATCGGCAATGTTCCAACCTTGGAAAACGCGATCAGAATGCCGACAGAATTTATCAAAAAGCAGGATAAGGTGATAGGATGAGCGAATCTCTCACGAAAGTGATTTTGTCTGTGATCACGACTAACCGAAACCGGGCTGCGGGAGGAGCGCCTGTCTTTTTTTGCAATGACCAAAAGGAGATGGAGCTTTTCGCTAAAAATCTTGAGGCGATCCTTGATGGAATAGCGCATAGAATTGGAGATGACGTGTATTTGATCGTGAAACATTTCTAAGAATAGTTGTGATCCCAGTAAAAACTGATATAATAAATGAGTTAAGCCCTTCCTCTGAAGGGTTTCTTTTCATAAAAGTGAATGAAATGATTTTAATAACCGGTTGAAAATTTATGTAAAAATGAAAGCGGCTGGATCGAAAGGAAGGGTACTATGGGTAAACCTGTCGTAGCCATTGTCGGGAGACCAAATGTAGGAAAATCCACAATCTTTAACCGGATTGCGGGAGAAAGAATTTCAATAGTAGAAGATACCCCTGGAGTGACAAGGGATCGGATATACAGCTCGGCTGAATGGCTGAATTATGATTTTAATTTGATTGATACTGGCGGTATTGATATCGGTGATGAGCCGTTCTTAGCGCAAATTCGCCAGCAGGCTGAAATCGCCATGGATGAAGCGGACGTCATTATTTTTATGGTGAATGGCCGTGAAGGCGTAACAGCTGCTGATGAAGAAGTAGCAAAAATTTTGTACCGCACGAAAAAGCCTGTTGTTTTGGCAGTTAATAAACTGGATAACACAGAAATGAGAGCGAATATTTATGATTTTTATTCGCTTGGCTTTGGCGAGCCATATCCAATTTCGGGAACACACGGACTCGGACTGGGTGATTTACTGGATGCCGTTGCAGAGCATTTTAAAAACATTCCTGAAACGAAATATGATGAAGAAGTTGTTCAATTTTGCCTGATCGGGCGCCCGAATGTCGGAAAGTCCTCACTTGTGAATGCGATGCTCGGCGAAGAGCGCGTCATTGTGAGCAACGTGGCGGGAACGACAAGAGATGCTGTTGATACGGCATTTACGTACAACCAGCAGGAGTTTGTCATTGTCGATACTGCCGGTATGCGAAAAAAAGGGAAAGTCTATGAAACGACTGAAAAGTACAGTGTGCTGCGCGCGCTGAAAGCAATCGACCGCTCAGAAGTCGTTGCGGTTGTGCTGGATGGCGAAGAAGGCATTATTGAACAGGACAAGCGCATCGCCGGTTATGCACACGAAGCGGGCAAGGCCGTCGTAATTGTCGTAAACAAATGGGATGCTGTTGACAAAGATGAAAGCACGATGAAAGAATTTGAAGAAAATATCCGTGATCATTTTCAATTTCTTGATTATGCACCAATCCTATTCATGTCAGCCTTAACGACAAAACGGATCCATACGCTGATGCCTGCGATTATTAAAGCGAGCGAAAACCATTCACTTCGAGTTCAAACGAATGTCTTAAATGATGTCATTATGGATGCTGTGGCAATGAATCCGACGCCGACTCATAACGGTTCTCGTTTGAAGATTTATTATGCGACTCAAGTGTCGGTGAAGCCGCCGAGTTTCGTTGTGTTTGTAAACGATCCGGAATTGATGCATTTTTCGTACGAACGCTTTTTAGAAAACCGAATCAGAGATGCGTTCGGTTTTGAAGGGACACCAATTAAAATATTTGCAAGAGCTAGAAAATAAAAAGGTGTGAAGCAAATATGAAAAGAGTCACTATGCTCGGAGCGGGAAGCTGGGGGACGGCACTGGCTTTAGTGTTAGCCGATAATCATCACAATGTAACCATGTGGGGGCACCGTGCAGATCTGATTCATCAAATCAATGATCTCCATGAAAATAAGGATTATTTGCCGAACGTCAAGCTTCCTGAATCAATAGAGGCAACAACGGATATCGAGAAAGCTGTTTCGGATGCAGATTTCATTATCGTTGCGGTTCCGACAAAAGCGATTCGGGAAGTGCTGAGACAGGCTGTGCCTTTTATAACGAAAAAGGCAGTCTTTGTTCATGTCAGCAAAGGCATAGAACCTGATTCGCTCCTGCGCATTTCTGAGATTATGGAAATTGAGCTCCCGAGCGATGCCAGAAAGGATATTGTTGTTCTTTCCGGACCGAGCCATGCGGAAGAAGTGGGGCTGCGGCATCCGACGACCGTTACTGCATCTTCAAAGAGCATGCGGGCAGCAGAAGAGGTGCAGGATTTATTTATTAATCACAATTTCCGGGTGTACACAAACCCTGACGTTATCGGAGTTGAAATCGGGGGGGCTTTAAAAAATATTATTGCCCTCGCCGCAGGAATTACAGACGGTTTAGGGTATGGCGACAATGCCAAAGCGGCTTTGATTACACGCGGACTTGCCGAAATCGCGAGACTCGGAACGAAAATGGGCGGGAATCCCCTGACGTTTTCTGGATTGACA
The DNA here is from genome assembly GCF_000332645.1 of Bacillus inaquosorum KCTC 13429. Taxonomy (GTDB): domain Bacteria; phylum Bacillota; class Bacilli; order Bacillales; family Bacillaceae; genus Bacillus; species Bacillus inaquosorum. The sequence continues at coordinate 93,596 of NZ_AMXN01000010.1, read as the reverse complement.
GGAGTAGGCGATCTGATTGTTACGTGCACAAGTGTACATTCCAGAAACTGGCGTGCCGGCAATTTGCTTGGAAAGGGCTACAAGCTTGAAGACGTTCTCGAAGAGATGGGAATGGTAGTCGAAGGCGTCCGCACGACAAAAGCGGCTTACCAGCTTTCGAAGAAATATGATGTGAAAATGCCGATTACAGAAGCACTCCATCAAGTTCTATTTAACGGACAAAAAGTGGAAACTGCTGTTGAATCTTTAATGGCGAGGGGCAAAACCCACGAGATGGAGGATCTGGTCAATACGTTTGAAAATCAAGTGAAGTAAAAGTGTCAATCGTATTGAGGACCGCATATCTTAATTGAACGAAAGCTCGAAAAACAGAAGAACACCCAAGTCTTGGGATCTCCTGAAACATTTTGCCGATTTAGGCAATAGAGGATGCATCTGTGTGTGAAGTCGCATACTATAGCATCGAAGTCCAAGAGAGTGTTTCTTAAACGTGCAGGTGAATATAGTCAATTTGACTGAAGTGAAGGTCCCCCTCTTTGCTTCAGTTTTTTTTTGTTCTATCAAAGGATGGAAAATCTGGTTGATCTTTTCCGGGGCTGTATATTAAAATTAAAATATAACGCTTACATCATACATATCGGGGAGGCGCAGGTCATTGAGTCTGGCATTGATGAAAATGTGGTTTGCACTGGGGTCCATGGGTCTGATGTTTCTGGCTGTAGCTTCCATCTATTTAAGCCGGTTTAAGTTTCAAAATCGGTTTCTGAAGATTGCGGTATCGTCTTTTGCTTACATGTGTATGCTCATATCTGGAATTATTGTGTTTTTCGTGGTATTCAGCGGCCCCGTCAATGAATAAAGCTGTAAAAGGAAGTGCTGTATGGGTAAACTGAAGTGCGCTATAATTTTTGCGGCAGTCGTGTTTTTATCGGGGTGTTTATATCCGAATGAGCGGAAAAGCAGTGTACATGCCATTCCTTATCAGGACCAGCTAAAGCAGGTTCAGTCTGCTGTTGATGAATTTCAAAAGGCTAATGGAGGGCTGCTTCCCATTCAAACAAAAGATATGTCGACACCGCTATATCAAAAGTATCCGATAGACTTTAACCGTTTAGCGCCGAGATATATAGCCGAACCTCCAAGCACGGCATATGAAAGCGGAGGAGACTATCAATATGTGCTTGTTGACGTAGAGAACGATCCGACTGTTAAATTGATTGATCTAAAGATGGCTGAAAAAATCCGCGATGTGAAATTGCGCGTCCAAATGTACCGCCAAGAGCATCAATATCCGCCTTACAAGGATGTGCTATCACGTGATTTATTTACACTCGATGGGAAGAAGCTTGGGGATGGAAGCTCTCTTACAGTGACAAGCCCAATCTCAGGGAATTCCTTGCCGCTTATGATTGACGGAGACGGAGAAATATATGCCGATTACCGGACTGAGCTGGCTTCTTGCCTCAAAAAAAGCAAAAAAACGTTTAAACCCGGTTCTGAAATCCAGGATATGATTTGGCAAGAAACCCCCTTTGTCCCCGCGTTTTCTGTGAAATATACGGTAAATGACAAACAGGAACCTGTTTTTTTAGAAAATGATATGAAAAAGGAATGAACCTTTCTCCCTTGCATACAAATAGGGAGAAAGGTTTTTTTATACTTTAATAGATTGTGGATGGGAAATTTTCTAAAGATGTCATATTGAAATAGGACAACGTCATACACATATAGTGTCCTGTGTTTGATTGAAAGAGCTTAATAAAATTGAGAAGGATAGGAAGTCCGGGAGGGGATCACTTGGAAAAGGTCGATATTTTCAAGGATATCGCTGAACGAACAGGAGGCGATATATACTTAGGAGTCGTAGGTGCTGTCCGTACAGGAAAATCCACGTTTATTAAGAAATTTATGGAGCTTGTGGTGCTCCCGAATATCAGTAACGAAGCAGACCGGGCACGTGCGCAGGATGAACTGCCGCAAAGCGCAGCCGGCAAAACGATTATGACTACAGAGCCTAAATTTGTTCCGAATCAGGCGATGTCTGTTCATGTGTCAGACGGACTCGATGTCAATATAAGATTAGTAGATTGTGTAGGTTACACAGTTCCCGGTGCAAAAGGATATGAAGATGAAAACGGGCCGCGGATGATTAATACGCCTTGGTACGAAGAACCGATCCCATTTCATGAGGCTGCTGAAATCGGCACACGAAAAGTCATTCAGGAACACTCGACCATCGGAGTTGTCATTACGACAGACGGCACCATTGGGGATATCGCCAGAAGTGACTATATAGAGGCTGAAGAAAGAGTTATTGAAGAGCTGAAAGAGGTTGGCAAACCCTTTATTATGGTCATCAACTCAGTGAGGCCGTATCACCCGGAAACAGAAGCCATGCGCCAGGATTTAAGCGAAAAATATGATATCCCGGTATTGGCAATGAGCGTAGAAAGCATGCGGGAAACAGATGTGCTGAATGTGCTCAGAGAGGCCCTCTACGAGTTTCCGGTGCTTGAAGTGAATGTCAATCTCCCAAGCTGGGTAATGGTGCTGAAAGAAAACCATTGGCTGCGTGAAAGCTATCAGGAATCCGTGAAGGAAACCGTTAAGGATATTAAGCGTCTCCGGGATGTAGACAGGGTTGTCGGCCAATTCAGCGAGTTTGAGTTCATTGAAAGTGCCGGGTTAGCCGGAATCGAGCTGGGCCAAGGGGTGGCTGAAATTGATTTGTACGCGCCGGACCAATTATATGATCAAATCCTGAAAGAAGTGGTGGGCGTTGAAATCAGAGGAAGAGACCATCTGCTTGAGCTCATGCAGGACTTCGCCCATGCGAAAACAGAATATGATCAAGTGTCCGATGCCTTAAAAATGGTCAAACAGACGGGATACGGCATTGCAGCGCCTGCTTTAACAGATATGAGTCTCGATGAGCCGGAAATTATACGGCAGGGCTCACGATTCGGTGTGAGGCTGAAAGCTGTCGCTCCGTCGATCCATATGATCAAAGTAGACGTCGAAAGCGAGTTCGCGCCGATTATCGGAACGGAAAAACAAAGCGAAGAGCTTGTACGCTATTTAATGCAAGACTTTGAGGATGATCCGCTCTCCATCTGGAACTCCGATATCTTCGGAAGATCGCTGAGCTCAATTGTAAGAGAGGGGATTCAGGCAAAGCTGTCATTAATGCCTGAAAACGCACGGTACAAATTAAAAGAAACGTTAGAAAGAATTATAAACGAAGGCTCAGGCGGCTTAATCGCCATCATCCTGTAATACCGCAAGACCTCTTTATAGAATGGGAGGTCTTTTTTCTTTGCTCTTAATAATGGAAAAGGATCAAAGAATAGGATGAAAAAAGTAAAAAAAGGAATATTTGTTCGATAAATCACGTTAAATCCTTGACGAGCAAGGGATTGACGCTTTAAAATGCTTGATATGGCTTTTTATATGTGTTACTCTACATACAGAAATTCTTCACTTTGTTGGACAAACATTCCTCAGAGTGCAGTTTTTCGTAAAAAGCCGTTTAATTGTCTTTCTTGCCTGCTCTGATTTTTTTCTGAGACAGGTTTAGAATCAGACTGAACTGTGAAGAAATGATAATAAACGAACTGAATGTATTCCTTTTGGGAGGAGGTGAAAGGCATGAACAAAACAGAACTTATCAATGCGGTTGCAGAAGCAAGCGAATTGTCTAAAAAAGACGCTACAAAAGCAGTTGACTCTGTTTTTGATACGATCTTAGATGCACTTAAAAACGGTGATAAAATTCAACTGATCGGTTTTGGTAACTTCGAGGTGCGTGAACGTTCTGCACGTAAAGGACGCAATCCTCAAACAGGTGAAGAAATCGAAATTCCAGCAAGCAAAGTACCTGCTTTCAAACCAGGTAAAGCGCTTAAAGACGCAGTTGCCGGAAAATAATTGTGAATATAGATCGTGTATGCATCTAGCTTACATACACTTTATTTCTTCACAGAAAAGCCCCTTTCTAAGGGGCTTTTCATATTTCAAGAGCATGGGCTTCCTGGCAGGGCATTCACTTTGCTTTTAGCGGGGCATGTGTGCTAGAATCGAAATTAAATGTATTCATTGGTGGAGGACATAGAACATGAAAGAAGTTAATAAAGAGCAAATCGAACAAGCTGTTCGTCAAATTTTAGAAGCGATCGGAGAAGACCCGAATAGAGAAGGGCTTCTTGATACTCCGAAAAGAGTCGCAAAGATGTACGCCGAAGTATTCTCCGGCTTGAATGAAGATCCGAAAGAACATTTCCAGACTATCTTCGGTGAAAACCATGAGGAGCTTGTTCTTGTAAAAGATATCGCGTTTCATTCTATGTGTGAGCATCACCTTGTTCCCTTTTATGGAAAAGCACACGTTGCATATATACCGCGAGGCGGAAAGGTCACAGGCCTCAGCAAACTGGCACGTGCCGTTGAAGCCGTTGCAAAGCGTCCGCAGCTTCAGGAACGCATCACTTCTACAATTGCGGAAAGTATCGTAGAAACGCTTGACCCGCACGGCGTAATGGTAGTGGTTGAAGCAGAACACATGTGCATGACGATGCGCGGTGTAAGAAAACCGGGTGCAAAAACTGTTACTTCAGCAGTCAGAGGCGTTTTTAAAGATGATGCCGCTGCCCGTGCTGAAGTATTGGAACATATTAAACGCCAGGACTAATAAAGATAGAGGGTGCTATAAATGAACGAAAAGCATTCAAGTGATTTTGTCGTCATTAAAGCGGTTGAGGACGGAGTGAATGTGATCGGCCTGACAAGAGGAACAGACACAAAGTTTCACCATTCCGAAAAACTCGACAAGGGAGAAGTAATCATCGCTCAGTTTACAGAGCATACTTCTGCCATTAAAGTCAGAGGAGAGGCACTCATTCAAACCGCATACGGAGAAATGAAAAGCGAAAAAAAATAAGCTGGCTGTTCCCGCTGTTCAACGCAAATGCTCGCAAACAGCGGGTGAATACAGCCAATTTCTTTTTTTTATGCTATAATGATACCTGCGTAAGCGAATGAAAAGATAAAACTCATACATAGATTAAGAAATAAATGTGAATTTGGGGACAAGGGTGATATTTTTGCAAGACATCTACGGAACTTTAGCCAATCTGAACACGAAATTAAAACAAAAGCTGTCTCATCCTTATTTAGCGAAGCATATTTCTGCGCCAAAGATTGATGAGGATAAGCTTCTTCTTTTTCATGCTTTATTTGAGGAAGCCGACATAAAAAACAACGACAGAGAAAATTATATTGTAACAGCGATGCTTGTACAAAGCGCCCTTGATACCCATGATGAAGTGACGACAGCCAGAGTCATAAAACGAGACGAAAACAAAAACCGCCAATTGACTGTTCTCGCAGGCGATTATTTCAGCGGGCTGTACTACTCTTTGTTATCTGAAATGAAGGATATCTACATGATTCGGACGCTTGCTACAGCCATCAAAGAAATCAATGAACATAAAATTCGTCTCTATGACCGTTCTTTCAAGGATGAACACGATTTTTTCGAAAGTGTCGGCATCGTTGAATCAGCTTTATTCCATCGGGTGGCGGAACACTTCAACCTCCCGCGCTGGAAAAAGCTGTCGAGTGATTTTTTTGTATTTAAGCGGCTTATAAACGGAAATGATACATTTCTGGATGTGATCGGCAGTTTTATACAGCTGGGAAAAACAAAAGAAGAGATATTAGAAGATTGTTTTAAAAAAGCGAAAAACAGCATTGAGTCACTTTTGCCTCTAAATTCACCTATTCAGCATGCTTTATTAAACCGCCTGAAGACAATCAGCCAAGATCAAACCTATCATCAGAAAGTGGAAGAAGGGTAAACCATTATGCAGGAATCAAAAGAACAGCGCGTTCATGGAGTATTTGAAAAAATATCTAAAAACTACGACCAAATGAACTCTGTCATCAGTTTTCAGCAGCATAAAAAATGGCGCGAAAAAACGATGCGCATCATGGATGTGAAAGAAGGTGCCAAGGCACTTGATGTTTGCTGCGGAACGGCTGACTGGACGATCGCTCTTGCAAAAGCAGCCGGCAAAAACGGCGAGATCAAGGGCTTGGATTTCAGTAAAAATATGCTGAGTGTCGGCCAGCAGAAAGTAAAAAACGGCGGATTCAGCCAAATTGAACTGCTGCACGGAAATGCGATGGAGCTTCCTTTTGATGATGATACGTTTGATTATGTCACGATTGGCTTCGGACTCCGCAATGTCCCTGATTACTTGACTGTACTGAAAGAGATGAGACGTGTGGTGAAGCCGGGCGGACAGGTCGTATGTCTGGAAACGTCCCAGCCGGAAATGTTCGGATTCAGACAGGCCTACTTTATGTATTTTAAGTATATTATGCCGTTTTTCGGGAAACTGTTTGCGAAGAGCTATAAAGAATATTCTTGGCTTCAAGAATCAGCCAGAGAATTCCCTGGAATGAAGGAACTGGCAGGCCTGTTTGAAGAGGCGGGCTTGAAAAATGTCAAATATCATTCGTTTACTGGCGGAGTCGCTGCCACGCATATCGGATGGAAATGAAAACACAGATGTTTGGGTGAATGATATGAAATTTAAAATGGCCTACTCTTTTTTAAATGACGATATTGATGTAATCGAAAGAGAACTTGAACAAACCGTACGTTCCGATTACCCGCTTTTAAGCGAGGCGGGTCTTCATCTGCTGCAGGCAGGAGGGAAGCGCATTCGGCCTGTTTTCGTGCTGCTTTCCGGCATGTTTGGCGATTACGATATTAATAAGATTAAATATGTCGCCGTCACTCTGGAAATGATTCACATGGCATCTTTGGTTCATGATGATGTTATTGACGATGCCGAGCTTCGCAGAGGGAAGCCGACAATCAAAGCAAAGTGGGACAATCGCATTGCGATGTACACAGGCGATTATATGCTTGCGGGATCACTTGAAATGATGACGAGAATTAACGAACCGAAAGCCCATAGGATTTTGTCACAGACTATTGTTGAAGTTTGTCTTGGGGAAATCGAGCAGATCAAAGACAAATACAACATGGAACAAAATCTCAGAACGTATCTCCGCCGCATCAAAAGAAAAACGGCGCTCCTGATCGCAGTCAGCTGCCAGCTCGGTGCCATTGCGTCCGGAGCTGATGAAAAGATTCATAAGGCGCTGTATTGGTTTGGGTATTACGTCGGCATGTCTTATCAAATTATTGATGATATTCTTGATTTTACTTCAACTGAAGAAGAGCTGGGCAAACCTGTTGGAGGAGATTTGCTTCAAGGGAATGTCACATTGCCAGTGCTGTATGCCCTGAAAAATCCAGCATTAAGAAACCAGCTTAAATTGATTAACAGCGAGACTACGCAGGAACAGCTTGAACCAATCATTGAAGAAATCAAAAAAACAGATGCAATTGAAGCATCTATGGCAGTAAGCGAAATGTATCTGCAGAAAGCTTTCCAGAAATTAAACACGCTTCCGAGAGGACGTGCACGTTCGTCTCTTGCGGCCATCGCAAAATATATCGGTAAAAGAAAATTTTAATTTTTGTAGATATTAAGAAATTTCTCCGCCCCGGATTGATTAATTATCAGAAAGATGTTACGATTTCGGTGTGCAGTGTGAAAGCCTATACATACATAATGATGGGGTGGAGAATGTGATGGAAAAGACTTTTATCATGGTGAAACCAGACGGTGTCCAACGTCAGCTCATTGGTGATATTTTATCCAGATTCGAGCGTAAGGGCTTACAATTAGCTGGCGCCAAGTTAATGAGAGTGACAGAACAAATGGCTGAGAAACACTACGCCGAACATCAAGGGAAGCCTTTCTTCGGAGAGCTCGTTGAGTTTATTACTTCAGGACCTGTATTCGCAATGGTTTGGGAAGGCGAAAATGTCATTGAAGTGACGAGACAGCTGATCGGAAAGACAAATCCAAAAGAAGCTTTGCCTGGTACGATTCGGGGAGATTATGGCATGTTTGTCGGGAAAAACATCATCCACGGCTCTGATTCTCTCGAAAGTGCTGAACGCGAGATTAACATTTTCTTTAAGAATGAAGAATTAGTATCATATCAACAGCTCATGGCAGGCTGGATCTATTAATCATTATGAAAATAAGTAACAGAGCCGGCACCATGTAATGCCGCCGGTTTTCATTCTGTTTTGTAAAGGTTTACATTAAAGTGAATAAAGGGTGAAACGGCAGTGTGCATCAGACTCCTGCCTTTCCCAACCGATCTAAAATCAGCTGAAAAGCTGATTTTTTTATTGAAACAATACAATTTCCTGATAAAACAAGCTATACTAGGACAAAAAGACAGCGAGACTGGGAGAGTAGAGATGGATACATACAGCGTATTTACAACAAAATGGAAGCAATTAACCGGAGTCGATTTGACATTATATAAAGAAGCACAAATGAAAAGAAGGCTGACGTCGCTTTATGAGAAAAAGGGGTATCAGAGCTTTAAGGAGTTTGCGGCGGCATTGGAAAAGGATCAAGCTCTCTTAAATGAAACATTGGACAGAATGACGATCAATGTTTCAGAATTTTATCGTAATTATAAAAGATGGGAAGTTCTTGAGACTGCTATTCTGCCGTTAATCAAGCACTCTAAGCCTTTAAAGATATGGAGTGCCGCCTGCTCAACGGGTGAGGAGCCTTATACGCTTGCCATGCTTTTGGATCAGCAAAAAAGTCTTCCCGGCTTTCAGATTCTGGCGACTGATATTGATGAAAAAGCATTGGAGAAAGCGAAAAAAGGCATCTATCAGGAGCGGTCTTTACAGGAAGTTCCATCATCTGTGAAGGATCGTTATTTTACTCAAAACGCAAATAGAAGCTATGAAGTAAAAGCAGAAATCAAAAAAAATATTACATTCAAAAAGCATAATCTGCTGGCGGATCGTTATGAACAAGACTTTGACTTAATCGTGTGCCGCAATGTATTTATTTATTTTACAGAAAGCGCGAAGGAAGAACTTTATTTGAAAATGGCACATAGCCTGAAAAAGAATGGAGTTCTCTTTGTCGGCAGCACTGAGCAAATCTTTAATCCTGAGAAATTTGGCCTGGCTCCAGCCGATACATTCTTTTATCAAAAAAGATAGACTGACTTTTTGCTGAAAAATATGTTATAGTAGTTTTACTTAAAAGCGTTAATGCGATGAAGGGAGAAGAAGTCATGAGATATTTAACAGCCGGAGAATCACACGGCCCCCAACTGACAACCATTATTGAAGGTGTGCCTGCCGGGCTTTACATAACGGAGGAAGATATCAATTTTGAGCTTGCCAGACGCCAAAAAGGCCACGGCCGCGGCCGCCGCATGCAAATCGAAAAAGATCAGGCCAAAATTATGAGCGGGGTGCGCCATGCCCGCACACTCGGTTCGCCAATTGCTCTCGTTGTAGAAAACAACGATTGGAAACATTGGACAAAAATCATGGGCGCAGCTCCGATTACAGAAGATGAAGAAAAGGAAATGAAACGCCAAATTTCCAGACCGAGACCTGGGCACGCTGATTTAAACGGTGCGATTAAATATAATCATCGTGATATGAGAAATGTGCTTGAGCGTTCTTCAGCAAGGGAAACAACTGTCAGAGTGGCAGCAGGGGCTGTCGCTAAAAAAATTCTTTCTGAGCTTGGCATTAAGGTAGCGGGCCACGTATTGCAAATTGGCGCAGTTAAAGCTGAAAAAACAGAATATACGTCAATTGAAGACCTGCAGCGTGTAACGGAGGAGTCTCCGGTCAGATGCTACGATGAAGAAGCAGGCAAAAAAATGATGGCTGCCATTGATGAAGCGAAGGCAAACGGAGATTCCATCGGCGGAATTGTAGAAGTCATTGTCGAGGGAATGCCGGTAGGCGTGGGCAGCTACGTCCATTATGACCGCAAGCTGGACAGTAAGCTTGCTGCTGCAGTGCTGTCAATTAACGCATTTAAAGGTGTGGAATTCGGCATCGGCTTTGAAGCGGCCGGCAGAAATGGAAGCGAAGTCCATGACGAGATCATTTGGGACGAGGAAAAGGGCTATACTCGCGCTACAAATAGACTTGGAGGTCTGGAAGGCGGCATGACGACAGGAATGCCGATTGTCGTCCGCGGAGTTATGAAGCCGATTCCGACTTTATATAAACCGTTGAAGAGTGTGGATATTGAAACGAAAGAACCGTTTTCTGCCAGTATTGAACGTTCAGACAGCTGTGCAGTGCCTGCGGCAAGTGTAGTAGCTGAAGCTGCTGTTGCATGGGAAATTGCGAACGCAGTCGTTGAACAATTCGGCTTAGATCAAATCGACCGCATTAGAGAAAATGTGGAGAATATGAGAAAACTGTCGAGGGAATTTTAATGAGAACACTGCATGTTCAAACCGCTTCCTCGTCGTATCCTGTTTTTATCGGGCAAGGCATCAGACAAGAGGCTTGCGAACTATTAACCTCTCTAAACAGGCCTTTAACACGGATTATGCTTGTCACGGATGAAGAGGTGGATCGCCTGTATGGTGATGAAATGCTTCATTTGCTGCAAGAAAAATGGCCTGTGAAAAAAGTGACGGTGCCGAGCGGAGAGCAGGCGAAATCCATGGACATGTACACAAAACTGCAGAGTGAAGCGATTCGTTTTCATATGGATCGCTCCTCATGCATCATCGCATTCGGTGGCGGTGTTGTAGGAGATCTTGCCGGTTTTGTGGCTGCCACTTTTATGCGCGGCATTGATTTCATTCAAATGCCTACGACGCTTTTGGCACATGACAGCGCAGTCGGAGGAAAAGTAGCCGTGAATCATCCGCTCGGAAAAAATCTAATCGGTGCGTTTTATCAGCCCAAAGCCGTGCTTTACGATACAGACTTTCTGCGTTCTCTCCCAGAAAAAGAGCTTCGGTCCGGAATGGCAGAAGTGATTAAACACGCTTTTATCTATGACAGAGCGTTTCTGGAAGAGCTGCTGAATATCCGCTCACTGCACGATATCACAAGTGATCAGCTGAATGACATGATTTTTAAAGGCATTTCAATTAAAGCGTCTGTCGTTCAGCAGGATGAAAAAGAAGAGGGGATAAGAGCCTACTTAAACTTTGGACATACGCTCGGCCATGCCGTTGAGGCGGAATATGGATACGGACAGATCACTCACGGTGATGCCGTAGCCCTCGGAATGCAGTTTGCTTTATATGTAAGCGAAAAGACAGTGGGCTGTGAAATGGACAGAAAACGTTTGGTCAGCTGGCTAAAAAGCCTGGGCTATCCAAGTCAAATCAAAAAAGAGACGGAAACTTCGGTTCTTTTAGACCGTATGATGAATGATAAGAAGACCCGCGGCGGGAAGATTCAATTTATCGTGCTCAACGAATTAGGAAAAGTTGCTGATCACACATTTTCCAGAAATGAACTTGAGAGCTGGCTGAACAAATGGCGATTGGAGGAGACATCATGATGATTCGCGGAATTCGCGGAGCAACTACAGTTGAACGGGATACTGAAGAAGAAATTTTACAAAAAACAAAACAGCTGTTAGAAAAAATCATAGAAGAAAACAAAACAAAGCCCGAAGATGTTGTTCAAATGCTTCTTTCGGCGACACCTGATTTGCACTCCGTTTTCCCGGCAAAAGCTGTTCGTCAGCTTTCAGGATGGCAGTACGTGCCAGTAACCTGTATGCAGGAAATGGACGTAACCGGCGGTCTGAAAAAGTGCATAAGAGTCATGATGACCGTCCAGACAGATGTTCCTCAGGATCAGATCAGACATGTATATTTAGAAAAAGCCGTCGTATTAAGACCCGATTTATCATTGACAAAAAATACTGAATTGTAATACGATAGGAACAGCTTAGAAATACACAAGAGTGTGTATAAAGCATTGAATGAGTTGAGTTAGAGAATAGGGTAGCAGAGAATGAGTTTAGTTGAGCTGAGACATGTATGTTTATTCTACCCAAAAGAAGCCTTTCTTTTGGGTTTATTTGTTATATAATAGTTTATCCTCTCATGCCATCTTCTCATTCTCCTTGCCATAAGGAGTGAGAGCAATGAATTTCCAATCAAACATTTCTGCATTTTTACAGGACAGCTTGTCCAACCACACCATACCGATTGTGGAGACCTTCACAGTCGATACGCTGACACCCATTCAAATGATAGAGAAGCTCGACAGGGAGATTACGTATCTTCTTGAAAGCAAGGATGATACATCCAATTGGTCGAGATATTCGTTTGTCGGCCTGAATCCATTTCTCACAATTAAAGAAGAGCAGAGCCGTTTTACAGCCGCTGATCAGGACGGCAGAGCTCTTTATACAGGAAGTGAACTCAAAGAAGTTCTGAACTGGATGAATTCCACGTACAAAATCAAAACGCCAGAGCTTGGCATTCCTTTTGTCGGCGGAGCTGTTGGGTATTTAAGCTATGATATGATCCCGCTGATTGAGCCTTCTGTTCCTCCGCATACAAAAGAAACAGGAATGGAAAAGTGTATGCTGTTTGTTTGCCGGACAATAATTGCGTATGATCATGAAACTAAAAATGTCCACTTTATCCAATATGCAAGACTCAATGGCCAGGAAACTGAAAACGAAAAAACCGATGTGTTTCATCAAAATCATCAAGAGCTCCAAGACCTCATTGAAAAAATGATGGATCAAAAAAACATAAAAGAGCTGTTTCTCTCTGCTGATTCATATAAGACGCCCAGCTTTGAGACTGTCTCTTCTAATTATGAAAAATCGGCTTTTATGGCTGATGTAGAAAAAATCAAAGAATATATAAAAGCGGGCGATATCTTCCAAGGCGTTTTGTCACAAAAATTTGAGATTCCGATAACAGCAGATGCCTTTGAGTTATACCGAGTGCTGCGGATCGTCAATCCTTCTCCGTATATGTATTATATGAAACTCCAAGACAGAGAAATAGTCGGCAGCTCTCCGGAACGGTTAATCCACGTTCAGGACGGGCACTTGGAAATCCATCCGATTGCCGGAACGAGAAAACGGGGCGCAGACAAAGAGGAAGATGAAAAACTCAAAGTTGAGCTAATGAAGGATGAAAAAGAAAAAGCAGAGCACTACATGCTCGTTGATCTTGCCCGGAACGATATCGGCAGAGTAGCAGAGTATGGATCTGTATCTGTGCCGGAGTTCACAAAAATTGTCTCCTTTTCACATGTCATGCACATTATCTCGGTGGTTACAGGCCGATTGAAAGAAGGGGTTCATCCTGTCGATGCACTGATGTCCGCTTTCCCGGCGGGAACGTTAACAGGCGCACCAAAAATCCGTGCCATGCAGCTTTTGCAAGAGCTGGAGCCAACACCGAGAGAGACATACGGAGGCTGCATCGCTTACATCGGATTTGACGGTAATATCGACTCTTGTATTACGATTCGCACTATGAGCGTAAAGGACGGTGTTGCATCGATACAAGCAGGTGCTGGTATTGTTGCGGATTCTGTTCCGGAAGCCGAATACGAAGAAAGCTGTAATAAAGCCGGTGCGCTGCTGAAAACGATTCATATTGCAGAAGACATGTTCCATAGCAAGGAGGATAAAGCTGATGAACAAATTTCTACAATTGTGCGTTGACGGAAAAACACTCACTGCCAGTGAGGCAGAAACGCTGATGAATATGATGATGACAGCGGAAATGACTCCTTCTGAAATGGGCGGTATATTGTCTATTCTTGCTCATCGGGGAGAGACGCCAGAAGAGCTTGCGGGCTTTGTGAAGGCGATGCGGGCGCGCGCTCTTACCGTAGATGGACTTCCTGATGTTGTAGATACATGCGGAACTGGAGGAGACGGTATTTCTACTTTTAATATCTCAACGGCATCTGCAATTGTTGCCTCAGCAGCCGGTGCGAAAATCGCTAAGCACGGCAATCGCTCTGTCTCTTCTAAAAGCGGAAGCGCTGATGTTTTAGAGGAACTAGAGGTTCCAATTCAAACTACTCCCGAAAAGGTCAAAAGCAGCATTGAAACAAACAACATGGGATTTCTTTTTGCGCCGCTTTATCATTCGTCTATGAAACATGTAGCGGGTACTAGAAAAGAACTAGGTTTCAGAACGGTATTTAATCTGCTTGGACCGCTCAGCAATCCTTTGCAGGCGAAGCGTCAGGTGATCGGGGTCTATTCCGCTGAAAAAGCGGGACTGATGGCAAGCGCACTGGAAACGTTTCAGCCGAAGCATGTCCTGTTCGTATCCAGCCGCGACGGTTTAGATGAGCTTTCAATTACGGCACCGACCGATGTGATTGAATTAAAGGACGGTGAGCGCAGGGAATACACCGTTTCACCCGAAGATTTCGGTTTTACAAATGGCAGAATTGAAGATTTACAAGTGCAGTCACCGAAAGAGAGTGCCTGTCTCATTCAGAATATTTTTGAAAATAAAAGCAGCAGTTCCGCTTTATCTATTACTGCTTTTAATGCAGGGGCTGCGATATACACGGCGGGGATAACCGCCTCACTGAAGGAAGGTACGGAGCTCGCGTTAGAGACGATTACAAGCGGAGGCGCTGCCGCGCAGCTTGAACGACTAAAGCAGAAAGAGGAAGAGATCTATGCTTGAAAATATTATTAAACAAAAGAAAGAAGAAGTAAAAACACTGGTACTGCCGGAAGAGCAGCTTTTCGAAAAACGTTCATTTAAAGAGGCGCTGGCAAGTCCGAATCGGTTTATCGGATTGATTGCCGAAGTGAAGAAAGCGTCACCGTCAAAAGGGCTTATTAAAGAGGATTTTGTCCCTGTACAGATTGCAAAAGACTATGAAACTGCGCAGGCAGATGCGCTTTCCGTATTAACAGACACCCCGTTTTTTCAAGGGAAAAACAGCTATTTATCAGACGTAAAGCGTGCTGTATCAATTCCTGTACTCAGAAAAGATTTTATTATTGATTCTCTTCAAGTGGAGGAATCGAAAAGAATCGGAGCGGATGCCATACTGTTAATCGGCGAGGTGCTTGATCCCTTACATCTTCATGAATTATATCTTGAAGCAGGCGAAAAGGAGATGGATGTGTTAGTAGAGGTTCATGATGCATCAACGCTTGAACAAATATTGAAAGTATTTATGCCTGCTATTCTCGGCATAAACAACCGAAACCTAAAAACATTTGAAACTTCTATAATGCAGACAGAACAAATCGCATCTCTCGTACCGAAAGAATCCCTGCTTGTCAGCGAAAGCGGAATCGGTTCTTTAGAACATTTAACATTTGTCAAAGAACATGGAGCACGAGCTGTGCTTATCGGTGAATCATTGATGAGACAAACATCACAGCAAAAAGCAATCCATGCTTTGTTTGGGGAGTAAGGTTGTGAAGAAACCGGCATTAAAATATTGCGGCATACGGTCACTGCAGGATTTGCAGCTTGCAGCGGATTCACAGGCTGATTATCTGGGCTTTATTTTTGCTGAAAGCAAACGGAAAGTATCTCCGCAAAATGTGAAAAAGTGGCTGAGTCAAGTTCATGTCGAAAAACAGGTTGCGGGTGTTTTTGTTAATGAATCGATAGAGACAATGTCACGCATTGCCGAAGACTTGAATCTCGACGTTATTCAGCTTCACGGTGATGAGGAACCGGCGGCTGCCGATGCTCTTCGCATGCTGACAGGTTGCGAAATATGGAAGGCGCTTCACCATCATGAGAACACAATTCAAGAAATAGCCTGTTTTAAAGGTGGTGTGGACGGCTTTGTGATTGATTCATCTGTAAAAGGGCAAAGAGGCGGCACTGGTGTTGCTTTTTCTTGGGACTGTGTGCCGGAATATCAGCAGGCGGCTGCGGGCAAACGCTGCTTTATCGCAGGCGGCGTGAATCCGGACACCATCACAGACCTATTGAAATGGCAGCCGTTAGGAATTGACCTTGCCAGTGGAATCGAAAAAAACGGACAAAAAGATCAAAATCTGATGAGGCTTTTAGAAGAAAGGATGAACCGATATGTATCCATACCCGAATGAAATAGGAAGATACGGCGATTTTGGCGGAAAATTTGTTCCGGAAACACTCATGCAGCCATTAGAAGAAATTGAACGTGCATTTAAAGAGATCAAGGATGATCCCGCTTTTCGTGACGAATATTACAAGCTGTTAAATGACTATTCCGGCAGGCCTACTGCATTAACATACGCTGATCGAGTCACTGAATACTTAGGCGGTGCAAAAATCTATTTGAAACGAGAAGATTTAAACCATACAGGTTCTCATAAAATCAATAATGCACTAGGCCAAGCGCTGCTTGCTAAAAAAATGGGCAAAACGAAAATCATTGCTGAAACTGGCGCCGGGCAGCACGGCGTTGCCGCTGCGACAGTCGCAGCTAAATTCGGCTTTTCCTGCACTGTATTTATGGGCGAGGAAGACGTTGCCCGCCAGTCTCTTAACGTTTTCCGAATGAAGCTTCTTGGAGCGGAGGTTGTGCCTGTAACAAGCGGAAACGGCACATTGAAGGATGCCACAAATGAGGCGATCCGGTACTGGGTTCAGCATTGTGAGGATCATTTTTACATGATCGGATCAGTTGTCGGACCGCACCCTTATCCGCAGGTCGTCCGTGAATTTCAAAAAATGATCGGTGAGGAGGCGAAGAATCAGCTGAAACGCATTGAAGGCGCTCTGCCAGATAAGGTGGTGGCGTGTGTAGGCGGAGGAAGCAATGCGATGGGCATGTTTCAGGCGTTTTTAGATGAAGATGTTGAACTCATCGGCGCTGAAGCAGCCGGAAAAGGAATTGATACCCCTCTTCATGCCGCTACTATTTCGAAAGGAACCGTAGGTGTCATTCACGGTTCATTGACTTATCTCATTCAAGATGAGTTCGGGCAAATTATTGAGCCTTACTCCATTTCAGCAGGACTTGACTATCCGGGAATCGGACCGGAACACGCTTATTTGCATAAGAGCGGCCGAGTCACTTATGACAGTATCACAGATGAAGAAGCGGTGGATGCATTAAAACTCTTGTCAGAAAAAGAGGGGATTTTGCCGGCAATCGAATCTGCCCATGCGTTAGCGAAAGCATTCAAACTTGCTAAAGAGATGGATCGCGATCAAATGATTCTCGTCTGTTTATCAGGACGGGGAGATAAGGATGTCAACACCTTAATGAATGTATTGGAAGAAGAGGTGAAAGCGCATGTTTAAATTAGACCTTCAAGCGTCAGAAAAATTGTTTGTCCCGTTTATTACGGCGGGCGATCCATTGCCTGAGGTTTCGGTTGAACTGGCGAAGTCTCTCCAAAAAGCGGGTGCCACGGCACTGGAGCTTGGTGTTGCATACTCAGACCCACTTGCAGACGGTCCGGTGATCCAGCGGGCTTCGAAGCGGGCGCTTAACAATGGAATGAATATCGTAAAGGCAATCGAATTAGGCGGAGAAATGAAAAAAAACGGAGTGAATATTCCGATTATCCTCTTTACGTATTATAATCCTGTGTTACAATTGAACAAAGAATACTTTTTCGCTTTACTGCGGGAAAATCATATTGACGGTCTGCTTGTTCCGGATCTGCCATTAGAAGAAAGCGCCAGCCTTCAAGCCGAATGCAAAAACCATGAGGTGACGTATATTTCTTTGGTTGCGCCGACAAGCGAAAGCCGTTTGAAAACCATTATTGAACAAGCCGAGGGCTTCGTCTACTGTGTATCTTCTCTAGGTGTGACCGGTGTCCGCAATGAGTTCAATTCATCCGTGTATCCGTTCATCCGGACAGTGAAGGATCTTAGCGCTGTGCCGGTTGCTGTAGGGTTCGGTATATCCAACCGCGAACAGGTCATGAAGATGAATGAAATTTGTGACGGTGTCGTAGTGGGAAGTGCGCTCGTCAGAAAAATAGAAGAATTAAAGGACCGGCTCATCAGTGCTGAAACGAGAGATCAAGCGCTGCAGGAGTTTGAAGATTACGCAACGGCGTTTGGCGGCTTGTACAGTTTAAAATGAGGTGACTGGATTTGCGTATCAAAGAACATTTAAAACAGCTGAAGCCTTATCAGCCTGGAAAGCCAATTGAAGCAGTGAAATCAGAATATGGCTTGGATAAAGTTGTGAAGCTTGCTTCAAACGAGAATCCGTACGGCTGTTCAGAAGCTGCAAAAGAGGCGCTTCATCATGAAATTCAACAGCTTGCGCTTTATCCGGACGGATATAGCGCCGCTTTGCGCACAAGGCTCAGTGAGCACCTCAATGTCAGCGAAACATCACTTATTTTCGGAAATGGTTCAGATGAAATCATTCAGATCATCTGCCGGGCATTTTTAAACGAGAAAACGAACACGATTACTGCTGCTCCGACTTTCCCGCAATATAAACATAATGCGGTCATTGAAGGTGCTGAAGTTCGTGAAATCGCACTTCGGCCCGACGGCTCACATAATTTAGACGCCATGCTTGAAGCGATTGACGAACAGACACAAGTCGTTTGGATATGCAGCCCAAATAACCCGACAGGCACTTATACATCAGAAGGGGAATTACTCGCATTTCTGGAGCGCGTTCCATCTCGTGTCCTCGTTGTTCTAGACGAAGCATATTATGAATATGTAACAGCAGAGGATTACCCGGAGACTGTGCCGCTCTTAAACAAGTACTCCAATTTGATGATATTACGGACATTTTCAAAGGCTTACGGTCTAGCTGCGCTCAGAGTCGGATACGGAATTGCTGACGAGAACCTGATTCGCCAGATTGAGCCGGCAAGAGAGCCGTTTAACACCAGCCGTCTAGGCCAGGCTGCTGCGATCGCGGCGCTTGATGATCAAGCGTTTATTGCTTCCTGTGTCGAGCAAAATAAAGCAGGTCTCCAGCAATATTATGATTTTGCGAAGACTCATGGTTTAAAGTGCTACCCTTCACAGACAAACTTTGTGTTAATTGACTTTAACCGTCCGGCCGATGAACTGTTTCAGGCTCTGCTGGAAAAAGGCTATATTGTCCGGTCGGGAAATGCATTAGGTTTCCCGACATCACTCCGGATTACGATCGGAACAAAAGAGCAAAATGAAGAAATTCTTGCAATTTTAGCTGAAATTTTGTAAGAGGTGATCAAATATCACCTCTTTAGTCTATAAATCAGGTGATGACATATGAACCAAATCAAAGATACAATATTGCTCGCCGGTCTCGGATTGATAGGCGGTTCGATTGCGTTAGCGATCAAAAAAAAGCATCCCGGCAAACGGATTATCGGAATCGACATCTCTGATGAACAGGTGGTTGCCGCTTTAAAATTAGGTGTGATAGACGAGCGTGCTGATTCGTTTATTAGCGGTGCGAAAGAGGCGGCTACAGTGATCATTGCGACGCCTGTCGCGCAAACGCTGCTTATGCTTGATGAGCTGGCTCATTCAGGAATTGAACATAAGCTTTTGATTACCGACGTAGGAAGCACAAAGCAAAAAGTGGTTCATTACGCAGACAAAGTGCTGCCTAGCCGCTATCAATTTGTCGGAGGGCATCCGATGGCAGGTTCACACAAATCAGGAGTGGCCGCTGCGAAGGAGTTCCTGTTTGAAAATGCATTTTATATTTTAACGCCAGGCCATAAAACGGACAGACAAGCGGTAGAGCAGTTAAAAAGCCTGCTGGAGGGGACGAATGCCCATTTTGTGGAAATGTCACCAGAAGAGCATGATGGCGTTACAAGCGTGATCAGTCATTTTCCGCATATTGTCGCAGCAAGCCTTGTTCACCAAACCCATCATTCGGAAGAGCTTTATCCGCTTGTTAAGCGTTTTGCTGCCGGCGGGTTCAGGGATATTACAAGGATTGCATCAAGCAGCCCGGCAATGTGGCGGGATATTCTATTACATAATAAAGATAAAATTTTGGACCGTTTTGATGAGTGGATTCGTGAAATCGAGAAGATTAGGACATATGTAGAACAAGAAGATGCGGAAAATCTATTTCGTTATTTTAAAACGGCCAAGGATTATCGCGACGGTCTGCCGCTTCGGCAGAAGGGCGCGATACCTGCATTTTATGATTTATACGTGGATGTTCCCGATCATCCGGGTGTGATTTCCGAGATAACGGCTATCTTAGCTGCGGAGCGCATCAGTATCACGAATATCCGCATTATTGAAACACGAGAAGATATTAACGGGATTCTAAGAATCAGTTTTCAGTCTGATGATGACCGCAAACGGGCTGAACAATGCATTGAAGCCCGGGCGGAATATGAAACTTTTTATGCTGATTGAGGTGGAAAATAATGAAAAGAGAAAAGGTGCAGGCCTTAAACGGAGAAATACACATTCCTGGTGATAAATCCATTTCACACCGCTCCGTCATGTTCGGTGCACTAGCGAAAGGCACAACAACTGTTAAAAACTTTCTGCCGGGTGCGGATTGTCTGAGCACGATTGATTGCTTTAGAAAAATGGGTGTTGAAATTGAGCAAAACGGCAGCGATGTAGTGATTCACGGAAAAGGAATCGATTCCTTGAGCGAGCCAGAAAGCCTTTTAGATGTCGGAAATTCAGGTACAACGATTCGCCTGATGCTCGGCATTTTGGCGGGCCGTCCATTTTACAGCGCGGTAGCTGGAGATGAGAGCATTGCGAAGCGCCCGATGAAACGTGTCACTGAGCCTTTGAAACAAATGGGGGCTAAAATCGACGGCAGAGCCGGCGGAGAATTTACACCGCTGTCAGTGAGCGGCTCTTCATTAAAAGGAATTGATTATGTATCACCTGTTGCAAGCGCGCAAATTAAATCTGCTGTTTTACTGGCCGGATTACAGGCTGAGGGCACAACAACCGTCACAGAGCCTCATAAATCTCGGGACCATACTGAGCGGATGCTTTCTGCATTTGGCGTTAAACTTTCTGAAGATCAAACGAGTGTTTCCATTGCAGGAGGCCAGAAACTGACAGCTGCAGATGTTTTTGTTCCTGGAGACATTTCTTCAGCGGCTTTTTTCCTTGCTGCGGGCGCAATTGTTCCAAACAGCAAGATTGTATTGAAAAACGTAGGTTTAAATTCGACTCGGACAGGTATCATTGACGTCCTTCAAAACATGGGGGCAAAACTTGAAGTCAAACCGTCTGCTGCCGACAGTGCAGAGCCTTATGGAGATTTGGTCATAGAAACGTCATCTCTAAAAGCGGTTGAAATCGGAGGAGATATCATTCCGCGTTTAATTGATGAAATCCCTATCATTGCGCTTCTTGCAACTCAGGCGGAAGGAACTACCGTTATTAAGGATGCGGCAGAGCTTAAAGTAAAAGAAACAAACCGCATTGACACCGTGGTTTCCGAGCTTCGTAAGCTGGGTGCTGAGATTGAACCGACAGCAGATGGAATGAAGGTTTATGGCAAACAAACACTGAAAGGCGGCGCAACAGTGTCCAGCCATGGAGATCATCGGATCGGAATGATGCTTGGTATCGCTTCCTGTATAACGGAGGAGCCAATTGAAATCGAGCAGACAGATGCCATTCATGTTTCTTATCCAACCTTCTTCGAGCATTTAAATAAGCTTTCAAACAAATCCTGAAGTTCTTGCTTCAGGATTTGTTGTGCAGATTGACTGTAAGAATCATAATTCGAGGGAAAAAAACATAGCTTGTCTTAAGAGGGAAAAGAAAAACGAAAAGGGGGGATGCGCTTTACTTACAAGCCGGCAGGTCATAGAGCTGCTTTACTGTACAGAGGGCGATCTTCCTTTTTTCATTTTCTATCTCAAGATCTTTTGGTAAACTAATAAGACTCAATAATTCCCTGCCGTACAGCAAGCATCTTATTTGCCGAGGACATTCGTCTGAATTATGATAAGATTAACCCGAACAAATAAAGATTTTTTGTATGGTTGATGTTGTATAGGAAAAGAAAGGACCGGTCCGATTTGAATACATTGATTCAAGAAGCCATAAAATTAGTTGAAGCAGGTGAAACAGAAAAAGGCCTCAACACTCTCTCGAAGGCTGAAAAACAGCTCCATGATGAAGATAAAGCCATCGCTGCCCAGCTTTATTACGAGTGGGGCAATGTAGAAAAAGCAATTTCACTGATCAGTGATTTACATGATTTATATCCAAATGAAACAGAACTGACGAATTTTTACGCTGAACTTTTAATAGATATTGACGAAGAAGAAAAAGCCCTTGCTGTGCTGGAAACCATTCCGGAAACAGATCCATCATACCCGGAAAGTTTGCTGCTTATGGCGGATCTTTATCAAATGCAGGGGTTATTCGAAGTCAGTGAACAAAAGCTTTTACAGGCAAAGTCCATTCTGGACAATGAACCCGTAATTGATTTTGCGCTGGGCGAACTTTATTTTACTCAGGGAGCTTATGCAAAAGCGGTTCAATATTTTAAAACAACGGCTGAGGAGCAGAGTGAGATCGGAGGCGTTAATGTCCATCAAAGATTGGCAGAATCGTTAAGTGCCTCAGGTGAATTTGAGGATGCCATTCCGTGGTACGAGAAAGCTGTTGATGAGAATCCTGATCCTAATATGATTTTCGGCTATGGGTTTACAGCCCTACAGGCGGGGCTTGTTAAAACAGCTATTAAGCAGCTGTCTGATTTAAAGGAGCTTGATCCATCTTATTCTTCACTTTATATGCCGCTTTCGAAAAGCTATGAAGCTGAAGGAATGTATGAAGAGGCATTAAAAACGGCAAAAGAGGGTATCAGATATGATGAATATAACAAAGAGCTTTTTCTCTATGCCGCAAAAATGGCCTTGAAAATCGGGAAGTCAGAAGATGGGAAACAGCTGCTTCAGGAGGCGCTTGCGCTTGATCCGGGCTTCGTCGAGGCACTTCATACACTTCTTGCCGTGTATCATAAAGAAGAGGATTATGAACAGATCATTGATCTTATTCAAGAGGTGCGCGGCTACGGGGAAGAAGATCCGAAATACAATTGGTATCTTGCGAGCGCATATACGGAATTAGAGCAATACGAGGAAGCAAAACAATCCTTTGAGGCTGCCTTTCTTCACTACCGTGAGGACAGAGATTTCTTATATGAATACGCAAGCTTCCTATTAGAAGAAGGACTTCAAAAAGAAGCACTGCCGCTTTTGAAAAAGGTTCTCGAAATTGACGGAGCCAATGAAGAGCTGGAAGAAACGATTTTGCGAATCGAGGATGAATTTTCTAGATAAGCAGGAATATTCACCATTCGTGTGGAACATATAAGTATATAGATTATACGAACGATAGAGGAGGGAATTACATGCAGACCCCTGTTTCTGTCAATGAGAAAAAGGATTTTATCCGTTGGTTTTTAAACCATTATCAGTTAAAGCGCCGAGAGTGCGTTTGGATCTTGAACTACTTAATGAGCCATGATTCTCTCATGGAGAAGGTTCATTTTGTGGAGCAGGCAGAATTTTGCCCGAGAGGCATTATAATGTCAACACATTGTGTTGAAGAAGTTCCGTTTCGGTTCTATAAAGAGAATGTCATGACAACCGACGCGGAAAAATCTTTTCATGATATTAGATTAAATAAACAGCAGGATTTGTTTATCCAGCTTAATTTCCGTTCAGCTTACAGCTCACCTGAGTATGCGGCGGTGCTGGAGTCTAACCCTCATATTCCGAAGGATCTGTTTGAGAACAAAAAAGATCAGGGGTTGGCTGAACAAATTTTAGAGCACGCTATTTCCACATTCCAAAGAGAAAAATTATTAAAAGACATTGACGACGCGCTAGATCGTCATGATAAAGAAGCATTTGAACAATTATCGCGCCAATTGAATCAGCTCACATAATATGACCAGCCTTGCAGCGTATTGCAAGGCTTGTTGTTGTAAAGGGGGAGAACGATGAGGTGGAGAATCACTGATGCCAAGGACTATTTACAAGCTAAAGATTACATTGATACCGCTGTCATTCCACTAATTAACATAAAAGTAGGTGCGCGTTTCAAAATAACGGCAGAGAAAGGAGAATTCACACAGCTTCTGTCAGATGAACTAGAAAGGCAGTTAAAGGGACGGGTATATTTACTGCCCCCTTATACATATGTTGATAGAAATGAAAAAACCGTTCAAGGACTTAAGGACCTGCGGGAAGAGCTTATATCAGAATTTCCGCATGTTGTACTGCTCACGTCTGACGAAAATTGGAATAGTGAGGATGCGTTAGGCAAAATCATTGTGACACCGTCTGTTCCGTTAGAGCATTTAAATGACTCTTTAAAAAGAAAAATATTAGATGAACGCACTGCTGAAATTTTGAACGTTTTGTTACAGTTATGGAGCACCTCGTAAAAACACTTACATTTCCTTATGAACAATATTTTGGCTATATTGACCTTGCTGAGAGATTCATATATTATGAGGGTGTCTAGAGTTATTGCAATATTTTCTATTTTAGTCAGTTTGCAGGGGTGACCTAGAGGGGGGAGAAGAGATGGGCGGAAAACATGATATATCCAGACGTCAATTTTTGAATTATACGCTCACAGGCGTAGGGGGTTTTATGGCGGCTAGTATGCTCATGCCTATGGTTCGCTTTGCACTCGACCCGGTATTAAAATCGACAGGAAAGCAGGACATGGTTCAGGTTGTCAGCGTAGATGAGCTGACAAAAGAGCCGCAGCGTTTTGATTTCAAAATTAATCAAGTCGATGCCTGGTATGAGTCAGAAGAGTCAAGATCAGCCTGGGTCTTCAAAAACGGGGATGAAATTGTAGCACTTTCGCCAATTTGTAAGCATTTAGGGTGTACGGTGAACTGGAATAGTGATCCTAAAAACCCGAATAAATTCTTTTGTCCATGCCATTACGGACTCTATGAAAAGGACGGCACCAATGTCCCGGGCACGCCGCCGCTTTCGCCTCTTGATCATTATGAGCAAGAAGTAAAAGACGGCTTCCTGTATCTTGGAAAAGCAAAGCCTAAGGGGGAAGGGTGACATGCTGAACAAAATTTATGACTGGGTAGATGAGCGGCTTGATATTACACCGATGTGGAGGGATATTGCCGATCACGAAGTACCGGAACATGTGAATCCCGCCCATCATTTCTCTGCGTTTGTGTATTGCTTTGGGGGACTGACGTTTTTTGTAACCGTTATCCAAGTGTTATCTGGAATGTTTTTAACGATGTACTATGTGCCTGATATCAAAAATGCCTGGGAATCGGTATATTATTTGCAAAATGAAGTGGCATTCGGCCAGATCGTCAGGGGAATGCACCACTGGGGTGCGAGCCTGGTCATTGTGATGATGTTTTTACATACACTGAGGGTCTTTTTCCAAGGGGCGTATAAAAAGCCGCGCGAGCTGAACTGGATTGTCGGTGTGCTGATCTTTTTTGTCATGCTCGGGCTTGGCTTTACAGGCTACTTGCTTCCTTGGGACATGAAGGCTCTGTTTGCAACAAAAGTCGGGCTGCAGATCGCTGAAGCCACGCCTTTGATCGGGACGCAAGTCAAAACACTCCTTGCGGGGCACCCGGATATTGTAGGCGCCCAAACGCTGACTAGGTTTTTTGCGATCCATGTATTCTTTCTTCCTGCCGCATTGTTCGGGCTGATGGCTGCACATTTTATTATGATCCGGAAGCAGGGGATTTCAGGACCGCTTTAAACTCTTGATCTGCAAATAAAAGGGAGGGGATGACATGCACCGGGGCAAAGGGATGAAATTTGTAGGCGACTCAAGGATACCGGCTGAAAAAAAGCCGAATATACCGAAGGATTATTCGGAGTATCCCGGTAAAACAGAGGCTTTCTGGCCGAATTTCTTGTTGAAGGAATGGATGGTTGGAGCTGTCTTTCTGATCGGTTTTCTTGTTTTGACGATTGTGCATCAGCCGCCTTTGGAGCGGATGGCGGACCCGACTGATACAGGTTATATTCCGCTGCCGGATTGGTATTTTCTTTTCTTATACCAGCTGTTGAAGTATGAATACGCCGCCGGGAGTTTTACAGTCGTCGGCGCCATGATTATGCCAGGACTCGCTTTTGGCGCCCTGCTTTTGGCGCCATTCCTTGACAGAGGAACAGAAAGAAGGCCGTGGAAGCGCCCTGTTGCTGTCGGTATGATGCTTCTGGCCATTTCTGCTGCTGTGTTTTTGACGTGGCAGTCAGTTGCTACTCATGACTGGGCCAAGGCAGAAGAACAGGGGAAAATCACAAAAGAAGCTGACATTGACACCAATGCAGAGGGATATAAGGTATTTAAGGAGCAGGGCTGTATTTCTTGCCATGGGGATAACCTCCAAGGGGGAGCGGCCGGGCCTTCATTGGTTGACAGCGGACTGAAACCGGAAGAAATCAAAAAAATCGCTGTTGAAGGGAAAGGCAAAATGCCGGCGGGTGTGTTTAAAGGGAATGATAAGCAGCTCGAAGAACTTGCGAAATTCATTTCTGAAACAACCGCAAAATAACGTATTGTGAATTGCGAAATGGAAGGATATACTTTTATTATCAAAAGCTGACCCGGCGTCAGCTTTTTTATATGGACACATTATTTTTTACAGACTGAGAGTTGATATGATGTGAAATGGTTTCAATATGTATTAGGACAGCGGACGGTGCTTATTCTGGTCTTAGCCATCAATTTTCTGGGAACGGTTTACGGATACTACTGGTATTTGCCGCAGCTTCTGGAGACACCGGCCCGTTTCCTCGTTTTTGTCCCGGACAGTCCGACAGCAACGTTTTTCTTTCTGTTTGTGCTGCTCGCCTTTATCATGAAACGGAACGCCCCGCTCTTTGAGGCGCTTGCGCTAGTCACCCTCGTAAAGTATGGCCTATGGGCGGTCGTTATGAATTTTCTTGTACTAGCTGTAACAGGTGACTTGCCGTGGGAGGGCTATATGCTGATTGTCTCGCATTTTGCAATGGCAGTCCAAGGCGTATTGTACAGTCCGTATTTTCGTTTTTCTTTTTGGCATCTTGCAATTGCTGCCGTCTGGACGCTGCATAACGATGTCATTGATTACTTGTTTGAAATGATGCCGAAGTACTCTATGCTTTCTGATTATATGACTGATATAGGGTACGGAACATTTTGGCTGAGCATCTTTTCAATCGGGCTGGCTTACTTTCTTGTGGTCTCGAAAAAGCAATCAAAGCTTGAGCTGATGTAAAGACAATGTTGGTCTATCCTTGTCCCTTTCTTCATATTCTGTAAGGAGAGAGAGTGGGAGGGACCTGCATGAAACGAAAGCTGACGATCTGTTTGTTGCTTGCTCTTATTTTTTATAATGGAAATGCCAAGGCTGCAGAGCGGGGAAGCCTCGAAGAATTGAACGATTTATCCGATACGGTCTTTCAAATGACCCGCCAGTCGAAATATGAAGAGGCGCTGCAAGTCCTTGCTTACTTTGAAAAAACTTTAAAATCCGCTGAAAAAAAACAGCAAGACCCCATGCTAACCGGAGCCCAAATCCGTCAAATCACACTGGGCTATAACGATATGGTACGGAGTTTAAAGCAGGCTGATACATCAGATACACAAAAACTCAGAGCAGCCGCGCAGTTCAGAATGCTGATGGATGCGGTGGAGAATCGGTCTGATCCGCTTTGGGGATCACTGGAAAAACCGATTATGGAAGCCTTTGCTGAACTGAAGCAGGATGTCCAAAAGAATGAAAGTACGAGCTTTCATGAAAAATGGAATGAATTTATCAGTTTATATGATTTGATTTATCCAAGTCTTACAATCGATGTATCAGAGGATCAGCTTGAAACAGTGGGAAAACATATAGACGTCATTGAGCAAGAGGAATTTCAGCAAATGACTGAGAGCACGAAGCTTGAACGGCTTTCTCTTCTTCAGCATGATCTGAAAAATGTATTTGACAGGGTGGAGGAGGATGATGCCGATCCGTCTTTACTCTGGGTGATCATCACAACCGGCAGTATTATCATTACGGCTCTCACCTATGTCGGCTACAGAAAGTACAAAGCGGAGAAAAACAAGCTGAAAAAACGGGACTACCCTAAATGAGCATGAGGGGCGGCGGCAGCCGCCTTTTTTCTATTAAATGTCAGCGGGGAAGCGGATTTTTATTTTCATCAAGCGTAAATCCTTCTCCGAGTACATCGTGGACATCACTTACTGCCACAAAGGCATGAGGATCAACGGAGTTAATCACACTTTTCAGCATCACCAATTCGTTTTTCGGCACCACACAATAAAGTACATCTATATCCTCTTTTGTATAGGAACCTTGTCCTTTCAAAATGGTGACGCCCCGTTCCATTTCTTCAAGAATCTTTTTCTGGATCAGGTCGTTTTTCGAAGAGATGATGGTCGCCCCTTTAGCAGCGTATCCGCCTTCCTGAATAAAATCAATTAATCTTGCCGCTACAAATACAGCCACCAGGGTATACATCGCTTCTTTATAGGAGAGGTAAGTAAGCAAAGACAAAATGATGACGCAGGCATCGAAAGCGAACATCGTTCTGCCCATCGGAATCCCAAAATACTTATTGACCAAACGGGCAATGATATCAACTCCGCCTGTCGTACCGCCGAACTTAAAAATAATGCCTAATCCGGCTCCGATAAACACGCCGGCAAATAAAGCAGCGAGCGCTAAGTCATGCTGAAGAGGCATATGTATTTCATATCGCTGAAAAATGCTGAGGAACAGAGACAATGCTACAGTGCCTACAAGGGTGTAAACAAACATTGTCCTGCCAAGCAAACGCCAGCCGATAAAAAAGATCGGAATATTCAAAACCAGATTCGAGATAGAGGGACTGATGTGGAAAAGGGCATAAAGCAAAAGTGTAATACCTGTAAACCCGCCCTCAGCCAGATTGTTCTGCATATTGAAATGAACCAAGCCAAATGAAAAAATCGCCGCACCGATTAAAATAAAAAATATGTTTTTTAATCTAATTTCTCCAAGCATCACACAAAACCCCTTTTCCTTCCATTAGATAGCGTTTATATTATAGTGGATGAAAAAGAAAACAGCAAACGTGCTTAAACATTTGTCAAACGTATCTGAATTAGCTAACATGTAAGAGGATGATAGGAGGTTTCGTGCAGTGAGTGATAAAACAATGAAAGACATACAGGCTGAAGTGGACCGTTACATCGGCCAATTTAAAGAAGGATATTTCAGCCCGCTTGCCATGATGGCGAGGCTGACCGAAGAACTGGGCGAGCTTGCCAGAGAAGTCAATCATCGTTATGGAGAAAAACCAAAAAAAGCGACTGAAGATGATAAAAGCATGGAAGAGGAAATGGGCGATGTGCTGTTTGTATTGGTTTGTTTAGCCAACTCTTTAGATATCTCTTTAGAGGAAGCCCACGATCGAGTTATGCATAAATTTAATACGAGAGATAAAGATCGCTGGACCAGAAAAGAAGAAGGAAAGTAGAGGAGATTAAGATGTCAAACGAAACAATTAAAGTAGTCATTGCAGGACCGCGTGGAAGAATGGGGCAGGAAGCTGTTAAATTGGCGGAACGAACACCTCATTTTGACCTTGTCGGGGCCATAGATCATACATATGACCAGCAAAAATTATCTGATGTGATGTCTGTTGAGTCAGATGCCCTGATTTACACAGATATCCATGCCTGTTTTACAGAAACACAGCCGGATGTCTTAATTGATTTGACTACGCCTGAAATCGGAAAAGTACATACAAAAATTGCATTAGAGCACGGAGTTCGTCCAGTTGTCGGAACAACTGGATTTTCAGAAGCTGATTTAAAAGAGCTCACGTCTTTAACAGAAGAGAAGGGAATTGGAGCCATCATCGCTCCAAATTTTGCGCTTGGTGCGGTACTGATGATGAAATTTTCGAAAATGGCTGCAAACTACTTTGAGGATGTTGAGATTATTGAGCTTCACCATGACCGGAAGCTTGACGCACCAAGTGGAACGGCGCTTAAAACAGCAGAAATGATTTCAGAGGTTCGTAAAGAAAAGCAGCAAGGACATCCGGATGAAAAAGAAATTCTCCCAGGAGCAAGAGGAGCGGAGCAAAACGGTATCCGCTTGCACAGCGTCCGTCTTCCGGGACTGATTGCACACCAGGAAGTCATGTTCGGCATGGATGGTCAAACGCTTCAGATCCGCCACGATTCCTATAACCGCGCTTCTTTCATGTCAGGTGTTAAATTGTCAGTCGAACAAGTCATGAAGATTGATCAGCTTGTGTACGGACTGGAAAATATCATTGATTAGACAGGGGGAGAAATGATGAAAATTGCTTTGATCGCGCATGACAAGAAAAAACAGGATATGGTTCAATTCACGACTGCCTATCGGGATATTTTGAGTCATCATGATCTATACGCAACCGGAACAACAGGGTTGAAAATTCAAGAGGCGACAGGCCTTCACATTGAACGTTTCCAATCCGGCCCTTTAGGGGGAGACCAGCAAATCGGTGCGCTGATCGCAGCCAATGCACTCGATCTTGTCATCTTTTTGCGCGACCCGCTGACCGCGCAGCCGCATGAACCGGATGTCTCGGCATTAATCCGTTTATGTGATGTGTATTCCATTCCGCTCGCCACAAATATGGGTACTGCGGAAATTCTTGTCCGCACACTTGATGAAGGTGTTTTTGAATTCCGCAATCTTCTTCGGGGAGAAGAGCCGAATGTATAATGCTGACGTTCTTGCTTTTGGCGCCCACAGTGATGATGTCGAGATCGGAATGGGCGGCACTATAGCGAAGTTTGTCAAGCAGGGGAAAAAAGTTATTATATGCGACTTAACCGAAGCGGAACTCTCTTCAAACGGAACGGTTAGCTTACGTAAAGAGGAAGCAGCGGAAGCAGCCCGAATATTAGGTGCAGAAAAAAGAATTCAGCTGACGCTTCCAGACCGCGGCCTGATGATGAGTGATCAGGCAATTCGGGCGATAGTCAGTGTCATCAGAACCTGCCGGCCAAAAGCAGTCTTTATGCCGTATAAAAAGGATCGCCATCCCGATCACGGCAATGCGGCAGCACTGGTGGAAGAAGCAATCTTTTCCGCCGGAATCCATAAATATAAAGACGAAAAAAGCCTTCCCGCGCATAAAGTTAGCAAGGTTTACTATTATATGATAAATGGTTTTCATCAGCCGGATTTTGTTATTGATATCTCGGATACAATAGAGGCCAAGAAACAAAGCCTTAATGCCTACAAAAGCCAGTTTATACCGTCAAAGGATTCAGTTTCAACACCTCTGACAAATGGTTATATCGAGATCGTTGAAGCGAGAGAAAAGCTTTACGGTAAAGAAGCGGGAGTGGGGTATGCCGAAGGTTTCTTTTCCAAACGGATGCTGATGCTTGATCATGATGTGCTTGGGGGCGAACAATGAAAAAACTAAAAATAGGGATCACATGCTATCCGAGCGTCGGAGGCTCAGGTATCATTGCGACAGAACTGGGGAAGCAGCTTGCTGAAAAAGGACATGAAATCCATTTTATCACGTCAAGCATTCCGTTTAGACTGAATACATATCATCCCAATATTCATTTTCATGAAGTTGAGGTTAATCAATATGCTGTTTTTAAGTATCCGCCGTATGATTTGACATTGGCAAGCAAAATCGCCGAGGTGGCGGAACGGGAGAATTTAGACATTATCCATGCTCACTACGCTCTCCCGCATGCGGTTTGCGCCTATCTTGCAAAGCAGATGCTAAAACGCAATATCGGCATTGTGACCACTTTGCATGGTACGGATATCACGGTGTTAGGGTATGACCCGTCTCTAAAAGAACTGATCCGTTTTGCCATTGAGGCATCAGACAGGGTGACAGCTGTCTCCTCAGCGCTTGCAGCTGAAACATACGATTTAATTAAACCGGAGAAAAAAATCGAAACGATTTATAACTTTATAGACGAGCGCGTGTATCTGAAGAAAAACACAGCGGTGATTAAAGAGAAACATGGTATTTTACCAGACGAAAAAGTCGTCATCCACGTGTCTAACTTCAGAAAGGTCAAACGTGTGCAGGATGTCATCCGTGTGTTCCGGAATATCGCCGGCAAAACGAAAGCAAAATTGCTTTTAGTCGGAGACGGCCCGGAGAAATCGACAGCCTGTGAGCTTGTCAGAAAATATGGATTGGAAAACCAAGTCTTAATGCTTGGAAATCAAGATCGTGTTGAGGAGCTTTATTCCATTAGCGATTTGAAGCTGCTGCTGTCTGAAAAAGAAAGCTTTGGCCTTGTCCTGCTTGAAGCGATGGCTTGCGGGGTGCCTTGTATCGGAACAAACATTGGCGGTATCCCGGAGGTTATTAAGAATAATGTGAGCGGATTTTTGGTGGATGTCGGCGATGTTGCAGCCGCAACAGCCAGCGCGATGCGTATTTTAGAAGATGAACAGCTAAGCAAGCGGTTTACAGAGGCGGCAATGGAAATGCTCAAAAATGAATTTTCTTCACAAAAAATTGTCAGCCAGTATGAACAGATTTATGCCGATTTAGCAGAACCGGAGTGATCACATGGAACAAGTTTTTATCAAAGCGCTTCCCGTGCTCCGCACTTTATTCGAAGCGGGCCACCAGGCTTATTTTGTCGGAGGCGCAGTTCGTGACAGCTATATGAAACGAACGATCGGAGATGTCGATATCGCGACTGATGCGGCTCCGGATCAAGTAGAACGGCTGTTTCAGCGAACAGTTGATGTAGGAAAAGAGCACGGGACCATTATTGTGCTCTGGGAAGATGAAACCTATGAAGTCACTACATTCCGGACTGAATCAGAGTATGAAGATTATAGAAGGCCATCAGATGTACAATTTATCACATCTTTAGAAGAGGATTTAAAACGCAGAGATTTGACGATTAATGCGATGGCCATGACAGCTGACGGGCAGGTGCTTGATTATTTTGGCGGTAAGAAAGATATTGATCAGAGGCTGATTCGAACCGTCGGAAAGCCTGAGGACAGATTTCAAGAGGATGCGCTTCGCATGCTGAGAGCCGTACGCTTTATGAGTCAGCTTGGCTTTACGCTTTCACTTGAAACAGAAGAAGCGATCACGAAGGAAAAAACACTCCTATCCCATGTTTCAGTAGAGCGAAAAACTATAGAGTTCGAAAAGCTGCTGCAGGGAAGAGCGTCCCGCCAAGCGCTTCAAACGCTCATTCAAACGGGGCTGTATGAGGAACTTCCTGGTTTTTACCATAAACGAGAGAACCTGATTGCGGCGAGTAACTTTCCATTTTTCTTTTTAACATCCCGTGAGGAGCTTTGGGCTGCGCTTTTAATTGACCTTGACATAGACTTGAAAGATGCGCCGCTTTTCCTGAAAGCCTGGAAGCTCCCGGGAAAGGTGATGAAGGAAGCCATTCACATTGCCCATACGTTTGGCCAGAGCCTTGACGATATGTCAATGTACAAGGCTGGGGAAAAGGCACTGCTTTCAGCAGCCAAAATAGCGCAGCTTCGGGAAAATGAAAAACTGGATGAAGAAAAACTGAAAGACATTCAAAACGCTTATCAAAGCCTGCCGATCAAAAGCCTCAAGGATCTTGATTTCACGGGTAAGGATTTGCTTGCGCTTCGAAACCGGCCTGCTGGAAAATGGGTGTCGGAAGAATTACAGCAGATCGAGCAGGCAGTTGTGACGGGAAAGCTCTCCAATCAAAAGAACCACATAGAGGAGTGGCTGAAGACATGCGGTCAACATTAAGAAAAGATCTTATTGAATTATTTTCTCAGGCCGGAAATGAATTTATTTCCGGCCAAAAAATCAGTGATGCCCTCGGCTGTTCCAGAACTGCTGTGTGGAAGCATATTGAAGAGCTTCGGAAAGAGGGCTATGAAGTAGAAGCCGTCAGAAGAAAAGGATATCGGCTCATTAAAAAGCCCGGGAAACTCAGTGAAAGCGAAATTCGCTTCGGACTGAAAACGGATGTGATGGGCCAGCATCTTATTTATCATGACGTTCTTTCGAGCACGCAAAAAACGGCGCATGAGCTTGCGAATGATAACGCACTGGAAGGCACCCTCGTGGTGGCTGACAAACAAACAGCCGGAAGGGGTCGAATGTCTAGGGTGTGGCATTCTCAAGAGGGAAACGGCATTTGGATGAGCCTGATTTTGCGGCCAGACATTCCGCTCCAAAAAACACCGCAGCTCACACTGCTTGCTGCAATAGCTGTTGTGCAGGGAATAGAAGAGGCAGCAGGCATCCAGACGGACATTAAATGGCCTAATGATATTTTGATTAACGGAAAAAAAACAGTCGGCATCTTAACAGAAATGCAGGCCGAGGAAGACCGCGTACGTTCAGTCATCATCGGGATGGGCATTAATGTTAACCAGCAGCCGGACGATTTTCCAGATGAACTGAAGGACATCGCGACAAGCCTTAGCCAAGCTGCCGGAGAAAAAATTGACCGAGCCGGCGTCATCCAGCATATTTTACTTTGCTTTGAAAAACGGTACCGGGATTATATGAATCACGGTTTTACACCGATTAAGCTTTTATGGGAAAGCTATGCGCTGGGAATCGGCACTAATATGAGGGCCAGAACGTTAAACGGAACATTTTACGGGAAGGCGCTAGGTATAGATGATGAAGGCGTTCTTTTGCTAGAAACGAACGAAGGCATTAAAAAAATCTATTCTGCCGATATTGAATTGGGTTAATGTGTTGGTACAAGCCCGTTGATTTTGGTATACTTCCATTGGGCAGTATCGCCTGCGAACTGCACCTATTATAAAAATAGATAGACATTGCAGCAGTCTGCCTTGATCCAAAAAAGGACTGGGACAGAGGGATGAAACTCGCCGAACTTTAGAAAGTGAAGAATCCTTCTCGTTGTAACGGAAGGTTTTTTGGCTTGTAGAAGAAAACGGCAGCTCATCTCCTCTAAACATGAGGAGGAGAAAACATGATGAAAACAAAATTGGATTTTCTAAAAATGAAGGAGTCTGAAGAACCGATTGTGATGATGACCGCTTATGATTATCCAGCGGCTAAGCTGGCTGAACAAGCGGGAGTCGACATGATTTTAGTCGGTGATTCACTCGGAATGGTCGTCCTCGGCCTTGATTCAACTGTCGGTGTGACAGTTGCGGACATGATCCATCATACAAAAGCGGTTAAAAGGGGCGCGCCGAATACATTTATCGTAACGGATATGCCGTTTATGTCTTATCACCTGTCTAAGGAAGATACGCTGAAAAATGCGGCTGCGATCGTTCAGGAAAGCGGAGCTGACGCGCTGAAGCTTGAGGGCGGAGAAGGCGTGTTTGAATCCATTC
Organism: Bacillus inaquosorum KCTC 13429; assembly: GCF_000332645.1. Classification (GTDB taxonomy): domain Bacteria; phylum Bacillota; class Bacilli; order Bacillales; family Bacillaceae; genus Bacillus; species Bacillus inaquosorum. Next base: position 58,408 of record NZ_AMXN01000010.1, on the reverse strand, counting down.
GCGCATTGACGATCGGAGGCATTCCGGTAGTCAGTCACTTAGGCCTGACACCGCAGTCAGTCGGTGTATTGGGCGGATATAAAGTACAGGGCAAAGACGAACAAAGCGCTAAAAAATTAATAGAAGACAGTATAAAATGCGAAGAAGCAGGAGCTATGATGCTTGTACTGGAATGTGTTCCTGCAGAACTCACAGCCAAAATTGCCGAAATGCTAAGCATACCGGTCATCGGAATCGGGGCTGGTGTGAAAGCGGACGGACAAGTTCTCGTTTATCATGATATTATCGGCCACGGTGTTGAAAGAACACCTAAATTTGTAAAACAATATACGCGAATTGACGAAACAATCGAAACAGCAATCAGCGGATATGTCCATGATGTAAGACATCGTGCTTTCCCTGAACAAAAGCATTCCTTTCAAATGAACCAGACAGTGCTTGACGGCTTGTATGGAGGAAAATAAGATGAGACAGATTACAGATATTTCACAGCTGAAAGAAGCCATAAGACAATATCAATCAGAGGGGAAGTCAGTCGGATTTGTTCCGACGATGGGGTTTTTGCATGAGGGGCATTTAACCTTGGCAGACAAAGCAAGACAAGAAAATGACGCCGTCGTTATGAGTATCTTTGTGAATCCTGCGCAATTCGGTCCTAATGAAGATTTTGAAGCATATCCGCGCAATATTGAGCGGGATGCGGCCCTTGCAGAAAACGCCGGAGTCGATATTCTTTTTACGCCTGATGCTCATGACATGTATCCTGGTGAAAAGAATGTCACAATTCACGTTGAAAGACGCACAGACGTTTTATGCGGTCGCTCAAGAGAAGGACATTTTGACGGGGTTGCAATCGTACTGACGAAGCTGTTCAACCTTGTGCAGCCGACTCGCGCCTATTTCGGTTTAAAGGATGCACAGCAGGTGGCTGTTGTTGATGGCTTAATCAGCGATTTCTTCATGAATATTGAATTGGTTGCTGTCGATACGGTCAGAGAGGAAGACGGCTTAGCCAAAAGCTCCCGCAATGTATACTTAACAGCTGAGGAAAGAAAAGAAGCGCCTAAGCTCTATCAGGCACTTCAAACAAGTGCGGAGCTGATCAGAGCCGGTGAAAGAGATCCTGAAGCGGTGATAAATGCTGCGAAAGAAATCATTGAAACGACAAGCGGCACCATTGACTATGTAGAGCTTTATTCCTATCCGGAACTCGAGCCTGTGAACAACATTGAAGGAAAGATGATTCTGGCTGTTGCAGTTGCTTTTTCAAAAGCGCGTTTAATAGATAATATCATTATTGATATTCGAGAAATGGAGAGAATATAATATGTATCGCACGATGATGAGCGGAAAGCTTCACAGGGCAACCGTTACGGAAGCAAACCTAAACTATGTGGGAAGCATTACAATTGATGAAGACCTCATTAATGCAGTGGGAATGCTTCCTAATGAAAAAGTGCAAATTGTAAATAATAATAATGGAGCACGACTGGAAACGTATATTATTCCTGGTAAACGCGGAAGCGGCGTCATCTGCTTAAACGGTGCAGCCGCACGCCTTGTGCAGGAAGGCGATAAAGTCATTATTATTTCCTACAAAATGATGTCTGATCAAGAAGCGGCAAGCCACCAGCCGAAAGTGGCTGTTCTGAATGATCAAAACAAAATTGAACAAATGCTGGGGAATGAACCAGCCCACACAATTTTGTAGAAGAAAAGCCCCCTTTATCGGGGGTTTTCTTTTAAGATTTTGAGAGTAAAACGGTTTTGCCGCTCCATTTCCGCACAAAACGTGTTACACTTTTGTCGTATGCAAGAATTGAGGTGTCCATTTTAATGAATAAGCAACGGTTCGTTGTTATAGATGTAGAAACAACAGGGAATTCGCCGAAGAAAGGCGATAAAATCATACAAATCGCAGCGGTTGTAATCGAAAATGGACAAATTACTGAGCGGTTTTCAAAATACATTAATCCAAATAAATCCATTCCTGCTTTTATTGAGCAGCTTACTGGAATCTCCAATCAAATGGTAGAGCATGAACAGCCGTTTGAAGCTGTGGCTGAAGAAGTGTTCCATTTGCTTGATGGCGCTTATTTTGTCGCCCACAATATCCATTTCGACCTTGGATTTGTCAAGTATGAGTTACATAAGGCGGGCTTTCAGCTTCCGGATTGTGAAGTGCTGGATACTGTCGAGCTCTCCCGGATTGTTTTTCCGGGGTTTGAGGGATATAAGCTGACCGAATTAAGCGAGGAGCTTCAACTGCGGCACGATCAGCCGCATCGGGCTGACAGCGACGCTGAAGTCACAGGGCTTATTTTTTTGGAAATCCTTGAAAAGCTGCGGCAGCTTCCTTATCCGACATTAAAACAGTTAAGAAGGCTTTCGCAGCATTTTATCAGTGATCTGACGCATTTGTTGGATATGTTCATTTATGAAAACAGACATACCGAAATAACGGGCTATGCGCGCTTTTCTTCCTTTTCTGTCAGAGAACCTGAATCTATCGATGGATGTGTCAATGAAGACGGGAACTTCTCATTTGAGATCGAAAATTGGGAAGCGGGAAATGAAAAAGCGCTGTCTGAGTTAATGCCTGGGTATGAAAAAAGAGACGGCCAAATGATGATGATGAAAGAGGTGGCTGAAGCGTTTGCTAATCGTGAGCATGCGCTGATTGAAGCTCCTCCGGGAATTGGAAAAACGATTGGCTACCTTATTCCGGCTGCGCTTTTTGCCAAGAAATCAAAAAAGCCGGTTATTATCAGCACGTATTCAACGCTTTTGCAGCAGCAGATTTTGACAAAGGATTTGCCGATTGTCCAAGACCTGTTTCCATTTCCGGTAACAGCGGCAATTTTAAAAGGGCAATCGCATTATTTATGCCTGTATAAATTCGAGCAGGTTCTTCATGAAGACGATGATAATTATGATGCCGTATTGACAAAGGCACAGCTCCTCGTTTGGCTGACAGAGACAAACACAGGAGATGTAGCTGAACTGAATTTGCCTTCAGGCGGAAAATTGCTGTGGGACAGATTGGCTTATGACGATGACTCCTACAAAAGAAGTCGCAATGAGAGTGTGACCGGCTTTTATGAGCGGGCCAAACAGATTGCCATGCGCTCCGATTTGGTGATCACCAACCACTCCCTTTTGCTGAACGATGAAGGCAGCCAGAAAAAAAGGCTACCGGAAAGCGGTACATTTATTATCGATGAAGCACATCATTTTGAACGGGCTGCAAGCGAACATTTAGGCAAAAGAGCCACGTACATAGAATTGCATTCTAAATTGAGCAGAATCGGCACTCTGAAGGAGCAGGGACTTCTAAAAAAGATGAGACAGCTATTTCAGCGAAACAGCCTGCCGGTTGATTCATTTTTCGAATTGGAAGAGTGGATTCAGCACATTCAAGCAGAAAGTGATGCTTTCTTCAGCTCTGTGCATTCTTTTGTCAAACGAAGAAAACCTAAAGAAGACTTAAACCGTCTAGTCTTTAAGGTGAACAAAGAAAGCCAAGATAAAAGCTGGCCGATTTTAACGGATGGAGCGGAGAGGCTTTGTTCCATGCTGACACATTTGCAGCAGCTTTTTGAGGCACAGTCTGCCCTGATGGAAAAACACCTAACTAGTATGAAGAACAAAACCGTCTTTTTAGCCGATGAATATCAAAGAAGCATGAAAGGTTTGCAGCGTTACTGTCAAACGTTGCAGAAGCTGTTCTTTGAGTCTGATGACGATGAAGCGGTTTGGATTGAAATAGACGCAAAGGGAGCAAAAAATGCGGTGGCCATTTACGCACAGCCGCTTGAACCTGGTGAACTTCTGGCTGATCAGTTTTTCGCGCGCAAAAATAGTGTGGTGCTAACATCTGCAACTCTTACTGTCGAAGGTTCTTTTCAATTTATGATTGAACGACTGGGACTGGGTGACTTTTTCCCGCGGACCATGAGAATTGAGTCGCCTTTTTCTTACGATGAGCGCATGCGTGTGATGATTCCAAAAGAAATGAAATCAATTCAAGATACGGGGCAAATTGAATTTATACAGGATACGGCCCGTTATATCGAGCTAATGGCAAAGGAAAAACAGCCCAAAATCCTTGTGCTGTTTACATCCCATGATATGCTGAAAAAGGTTCATCAGGTGCTTAAGCAAGCGATAAGTGCTTCCGGAATTCAGGTCTTGGCACAAGGAATTACAGGCGGAAGTCCCGGCAAGCTGATGAAAACTTTTAAAACATCCAATCAGGCGATCCTGCTTGGCACAAATCACTTTTGGGAAGGCGTTGATTTCCCTGGTGATGAGCTGACAACAGTAATGATCGTGAGGCTTCCATTCCGGTCCCCTGATCATCCGCTTCATGCTGCGAAATGTGAGCTTGCCCGTAAAAAAGGGCTGAATCCGTTTCAAACAGTATCACTTCCGGAAGCTGTGCTGACCTTTAGGCAAGGAATCGGCCGTTTGCTGCGGACAGCGGGGGACAAAGGGACGATTGTCATATTGGACAGACGGATTAAAACGGCTGGTTACGGCCAGCTGTTTCTTGATGCCCTGCCGACAACCTCCGTATCTGAAATGACTGACAGCGAGCTTGAGGCTTATGTTGCAGGGAAAAATGAATAAAAGCCGCATAAAGCGGCTTTCCGGTGTGGGAGTAGGATGGTGTTTTATTTAAAAGCGGTTTTGCCGCTCTGTGATACTAGTATGGCGTGTCCTGAAATGGAGTATGACTAACAATATTTGTTCAAACTGGAGGATGAAATAATGGAAAGCAAAATCGAAATTCTTTCAACAATTAATGTAGAGCATTCTGATGACCTGTATAAAATTGTAGACACACTGAATCGGACACTGAAAAGAGACAATCTGATGTTCGGCCTTGCGCTGAATGAAGAAAACAAAAACCAAGCCGTTTTTACCATTTATCGTACGTAGGTGAGAAGATGAGAAAAAAAGCATTAATATTTACCGTCATTTTTGGTATTATTTTTTTAGCAGTACTTCTTGTCTCGGCAAGCATTTATAAATCGGCCATGGCACAAAAGGAAGAGGGGCACGAAGCAGCAGCTGCTGAAGCTAAAAAAGAAACCGATCTCACCAGCGTTGATCAAGTCGAAACATTTGTCGGAAAAGAAAAATATTATGTCGTAAAGGGAACGGACAACAAAGGCAGCAAATTATATGTCTGGGTTCCTGCTGATAAAAAAGCAAAAATTCTCTCAAAAGAAGCAAAAGAGGGAATCTCGGAAGACAAAGCGGCGAAAATCATACAGGATGAAGGGCTGGTTTCAAAGCAAAAAGAGGTTCACCTGGCAAGAGAAGGAAATGTCCTGCTTTGGGAAGTAACGTACTTAGACAAAGAAGGTCAATACAGTTTAAGTTATGTGGACTTTACAACTGGAAAGATTCTCAAAAATATCACGCCTTAAGACGAATTAGGGGGAGTTCAAGTTGAAACTGGCAAAAAGAGTATCCGCATTAACACCATCTACCACACTGGCAATCACAGCAAAAGCGAAAGAACTGAAAGCGGCAGGCCATGATGTCATCGGCCTAGGGGCCGGCGAACCAGACTTCAATACACCGCAGCACATTATTGATGCGGCTGTGCGTTCAATGAACGAAGGCCATACGAAGTACACGCCATCAGGTGGTCTGGCTGAACTAAAAAACAGCATTGCAGAGAAATTTAAACGTGACCAGAATATTGAATACAAACCGTCTCAAATTATTGTCTGTACTGGTGCCAAACATGCTCTGTACACCCTTTTCCAAGTGATTTTGGATGAAGGAGATGAAGTCATTATTCCAACGCCTTACTGGGTAAGCTATCCGGAGCAGGTGAAACTCGCAGGCGGAAATCCTGTTTATGTAGAAGGGCTTGAGGAAAATCATTTCAAAATTTCTCCTGAACAGCTGAAAAATACGATTACAGAAAAAACAAAAGCGATCGTCATTAACTCTCCAAGCAACCCGACTGGTGTCATGTATACGGAAGAAGAGCTGTCTGCGCTTGGTGAAGTGTGCCTTGAACATGACATCCTGATTGTGTCTGACGAAATTTATGAAAAACTTACATACGGCGGAAAGAAACACGTTTCCATAGCACAGCTGTCTGACAGACTGAAAGAGCAAACGGTTATTATTAACGGCGTGTCGAAGTCACACAGTATGACGGGCTGGAGAATCGGTTATGCAGCTGGGTCTGAAGACATTATTAAAGCGATGACTAACCTAGCAAGCCACAGCACGTCAAACCCGACATCAATCGCCCAGTACGGAGCAATTGCTGCCTATAACGGGCCTTCTGAGCCGCTGGAAGAAATGAGAGAAGCATTTGAACATAGATTAAACACAATCTATGCAAAGCTCATAGAAGTCCCTGGGTTCAGCTGTGTGAAGCCGGAAGGCGCTTTTTACTTGTTCCCGAATGCAAAAGAAGCAGCTCAATCTTGCGGTTTCAAAGATGTAGATGAATTTGTTAAAGCGCTTCTTGAGGAGGAAAAAGTTGCGATTGTTCCTGGATCCGGTTTCGGCTCTCCTGATAATGTCCGTCTTTCTTACGCAACATCGTTAGAACTTCTTGAAAAAGCAGTTGAAAGAATCAAACGATTTGTAGAAAAACATAGCTAACAGATCAAAAAGCGGCTGACAGAAAAGCCGCTTTTTATCTGCATTGACCCGGTTAGTTAAGAGCGGGTATAATAAAGTGATGATAATAGAGTTCGGGGCAATGAGCTTCCGAATGTCTTCTTGTTTTGGAGGGAAATATGTTGAAAACAACAATCAACCAGGTGTACAAGCACGTAGGTGAGGAAGTAACGATCGGAGCTTGGGTCGCTAATAAGCGTTCAAGCGGGAAAATCGCATTTTTACAGCTGCGGGACGGTACTGGCTTTATTCAAGGTGTCGTAGTAAAAGCGGAAGTGGAAGAAAGCATTTTCCAAACAGCTAAATCAGTGACGCAGGAAACGTCACTCTATATAAAAGGGATTGTCAAAGAGGACGAGCGTTCTCCGCTTGGTTATGAACTAGCTGTGACAGGTATTGAAGTCATTCACGAAGCTACTGATTATCCAATTACGCCAAAAGAACACGGTACGGAATTCTTGATGGATCACAGACATTTATGGCTGCGTTCAAAACGCCAGCATGCGATCATGAAAATCCGTAATGAAATCATTCGCGCGACTTACGAATTCTTTAATAACGAAGGCTTCGTAAAAGTGGATCCGCCGATTCTGACTGGAAGCGCACCTGAAGGAACAACAGAGCTCTTTGCGACAAAATATTTTGATGAAGATGCTTACCTGTCTCAAAGCGGTCAGCTCTACATGGAAGCAGCGGCAATGGCTTTAGGAAAAGTATTCTCCTTCGGGCCGACATTCAGAGCGGAAAAGTCTAAAACAAAGCGCCACTTGATCGAATTCTGGATGATCGAACCGGAAATGGCGTTTGTAGAATTTGAAGAAAACCTTCAAGTACAAGAAAATTACGTTTCTTTCATTGTGCAATCTGTTCTTAAGAATTGCAAAATTGAATTAAACACATTAGGAAGAGACACGTCAAAACTTGAGCAAATCAAAGCTCCGTTCCCAAGAATTACGTATGATGAAGCGATTGATTTTCTGAAAGAAAAAGGCTTTGACGATATCGAGTGGGGAGACGACTTCGGAGCGCCTCATGAAACAGCGATTGCCGAACACTATGACAAACCGGTTTTCATCACTCGCTACCCGACTTCCTTAAAACCGTTTTATATGCAGCCGGCTTCTGACCGCGAGGATGTCGTGCTTTGTGCTGACCTGATTGCGCCGGAAGGCTATGGTGAAATTATCGGCGGATCTGAACGGATTCACGATATGGAACTTTTGGAAGCGCGTCTTAAAGAACATGGACTGGATTCTGACGCGTATAAATGGTATGCTGAACTTAGAAAATATGGATCAGTTCCTCATTCCGGCTTCGGCCTTGGATTAGAGCGGACAGTAGCTTGGATCAGCGGAGCGCCTCACGTTCGTGAAACCATTCCGTTCCCAAGACTATTAAACCGTCTGTATCCGTAATACATTCAAATGAAACAAAAAAAGAGTCTCCTGCAAGGGAGACTTTTTACAGTAAAGGGGATATCACGATCCTTTACAGTAAGAGGTGTAACGATGAAAAAACATCAATTTATTGATATGCAGGAACAGGGGACGTCAACAATTCCCAATCTTCTGCTCACGCATTATAAACAGCTCGGGCTTAATGAAACAGAACTTATTCTGCTGCTAAAAATTAAAATGCATTTAGAAAAAGGATCTTATTTTCCTACACCGAATCAGCTGCAGGAAGGTATGTCAATTTCTGTTGAGGAATGCACAAACAGATTACGGATGTTTATTCAAAAAGGTTTTCTGTTCATTGAAGAATGCGAAGACCAAAACGGCATCAAATTTGAGAAGTATTCGCTTCAGCCTTTATGGGGGAAGCTGTACGAGTTTATACAGCTTGCACAGAATCAAACACAGGAAAGAAAAGCAGAAGGGGAACAAAAAAGCCTTTATACCATTTTTGAGGAAGAGTTCGCCAGACCACTATCACCTTTAGAGTGTGAAACACTGGCTATCTGGCAGGACCAGGACCAGCATGACGCACAGCTGATTAAACACGCGTTAAAAGAGGCTGTACTATCAGGAAAACTCAGTTTCCGCTACATTGACCGGATTTTGTTTGAGTGGAAGAAAAACGGGCTGAAAACTGTGGAGCAGGCAAAAATCCACAGCCAAAAATTCCGGCGGGTACAAGCAAAGCAGAATGAACCGCAAAAAGAGTATAAAAGGCAGGTTCCTTTTTACAATTGGCTTGAACAATAAAGTGAAAAGGTGACAATCGTGTTAAATCTAAAACAAATTGAATTCTGTTTAGACAAAATAGGCGACATGTTTCCCCACGCGGAGTGTGAACTGGTTCATTCCAATCCTTTTGAATTAGTGGTGGCAGTCGCTTTATCTGCGCAATGTACAGATGCACTTGTAAACAGAGTGACCAAAACATTATTTCAAAAATATAAACGGCCGGAAGACTATTTGGCTGTTTCACTGGAAGAGCTTCAGCAGGATATTAAATCAATCGGTTTGTACCGTAATAAAGCGAAAAATATCCAAAAACTGAGCAAAATGATTATTGAAGATTACGGCGGAGAAGTGCCGAGAGACCGTGATGAGCTTGTCAAACTGCCAGGTGTCGGAAGAAAGACCGCCAACGTCGTGGTATCCGTTGCCTTTGGCGTGCCGGCCATCGCCGTGGATACCCATGTGGAGAGAGTCAGCAAGCGTTTGGGAATCTGCCGGTGGAAGGACTCGGTGCTGGAAGTTGAAAAGACGCTGATGCGCAAGGTGCCAAAAGAAGACTGGTCCGTTACGCATCACCGGCTTATTTTCTTCGGCAGATATCATTGTAAGGCGCAGTCTCCGCGCTGTGCGGAATGTCCGCTGCTTTCTCTGTGCAGAGAGGGAAAGAAGAGAGATAAAAAAGGACTGGTGAAACGATGACGCAAGCAAAAGAAGTGTTGGCTTCCTATGAGCAATACTTGCGCAGTCTTGGCCAGATGAGCTCCTCGGATATGAAAGAAGCCTTGCGAATCAACCCCGTGTATATTGATTTCTGCACGGAATTTAAAGGCGTTTTGCCATGGGAGGACAGCGGCAAGTACGTTCCGCATTTATTTGAAGTGTGGGATGACATCAAAGCATCACTTCTCCCAGTCTTTCAAACACGAAAATCGAGATGTGACCAAAACGAAATGCTAAAGGGCATTGTGTGTTTGCTTGCTTCGTTTCACTGGACAGCAGGCGAGCGGGTGAAGTCGCTCGATTGGTCAGAACTGACGAAAAAATCATTTCCCGCAAAGCCGATCAATTGGGCTGAACGGGTGGAGTTTATTCTCCTGAAGCCAACTCAATACCATTGCTTTATTCAGCTTGATGAGCTGTTTACTGAAATGAAAAAGCATTTTTATAAATATCATGCGATGAATCGATAAAAACCTCCCCTTGAAAGGGGAGGTTTTTTCTAAAAGAAAAAAGCCATCACCTAAAGGTGATGGCTTTTTGTTTAATTTGTTTTTTCAGTTGTTGATGATGAGTTCGTTTGTGTTTTGTCGGTAGTGTCTGTTTTGTTTTTATTTGGATCAGAACCTGATGAATCATTTGTATCTGGGTTCGAATTATCATCCGACGTATCCTGATTGTTGCTATTGTTGTTGCTGTTATCGTTAGATTGGTCTTGGTTACTGTTGTCGGACGGATTGGTGTTCGTGTTGTCTTGTTTTTTGTCTTGATCGTTTGTTGAATCATCTGTCTGATCTTGATCCGTCTGGCTGTCATCTGTTTGAGAATCGTCAGTTTGTGTGTCATCCTGAGTCTTCTCATCATCTTGATTTTCATCATCCGTTTGTTGCTGATCTTCTTTATCTTCGTCGTCTTCAGCTTTCGGCACTTCATAGGATGTGGAAGCTGTACTTTTGCCATCATCACTGACGGCTGTCACTTCGAATTTGTATACAGATCCTGGCTGCACGCCTGAAATGACTGCCTCTTTTGCAGAGCTGTTTTGAATTTCTGAGTAGCTGCCGCCATCAACAGATTGCTTAACAGCAAAGGTCGCATCTCCGTCGTAATTCCAGCTTAATGTCAATGATTGATTGTCTTTATCATATTTCACACTTAAACCAGACAGTTTTTCTGTTTCTTCTTTTTCTTCTTTCTCATATGTTTTAGAAACAGTAGAAGGAGCTGTGCCTTTTACAAAGTACTCTGTGAGCTTTTTATCGCTTGGCGTATTAGGTCCTGCCAGTTTTGCAGGGTTAGAGCCTTTTTCTACAGTGGCTTCCACTACGCTGTCAGGCTTCTCGAATGATCCGCTTCCGTCATCGACATCGGCGATGAGTTGGGCGAATAGACGTTTTGCAACTTGCTGTTCTGTATGATTTAAAGATTTTTTTCCTATCTTATTTTGAGAATCTACACCTGTCCATACAGCAGCTGTATATTGAGGTGTATATCCTACAAACCATGAATCTGGTACACCGCCTGATGCGATATTGTATTTTTGTATAGTCGCTTCATCAAAGTTTGTTGTACCTGTTTTACCTGCGACTTCCACTCCCGGGACTTGAGCAAGCTGTCCAGTACCGGTCTTAACAGCTGTTTTCAGCATATCTGTAATCATAAAGGCTGTATAGTCACTCATCGCTGACTTTGACTTAGGTGTTAAATCAAGCTTTGTTCCATCGTTGAATTCAATTGACTTCACAAAATGCGGTTCATTATAAGTTCCGTTATTTCCGAATGCACTGTATGCTCCTGCCATAGTCAGCGAAGAGACACCTGGGTTGTCGTCGCCGAATCCTCCGATAGAATACGATTCATACACTTTTTCTTTATTTAATCCGAGCCCCAATCCATTAGCAAAATCAACTGCCGCATCTTTTCCAACTGCTTGGAATGCTTTTAAAGCCGGAATGTTACGAGATTGGGCAAGTGCTTCACGCATAGACATGAGTCCTTTATACGAGCGGTCAAAGTCACGGATAGGTGTTCCATCTGAATACGTGTAAGCCGAGTCGTCTATTTGCTCGTAAGTAGACCATTTTTTGTTTTCAATAACTGGCCCATAGTCTAAAATTGGTTTAATAGTAGAACCAGGCTGAGTTTTTCCTTGAGTAGCATAGTTGAAGCCGCCAACCGTAGAATCTCTTCCGGCACCAATCGCACGGACTTCACCGGTTTTTGTATCGAGAAGCGTCACGCCGCCCTGCATGCCTTCAGTAAATCCGGCAGTGTCTCCATCCATTAATTCATCTAGTTTGTCTTGTGCTTTTGTATCTAATGTCGTATAAATCTTTAATCCGTCAGCGGATGGATCGACATCAGATTTTTCATCAATTTCTTTCATGACTTCTTCAACAAACGCGCTGTATTTGTTTGAACTTGCTTTTTCATATTCCTTCTGTGACACAACGCCTTCGTCTTTCATTGCTACATTTTTCGCTTTGTTATATTGAGAATCAGAAATAAATCCTTGCTTTTTCATCAGACTGAGTACGATGTTCCGTCTTTTTTCCGCTTTATCCGGGTTTTTAACGGGATTGTACGCTGTCGGGCTTTGCGGCATACCCGCAAGTGTCGCAGCTTGTTCTACAGTCAATTTGCTTAAATCTGTGACGCCGAAAAATTCTTCCGCCGCTTTTCCGATTCCGTATGCTCTAGGAGAAAAATAAATCCGGTTTAAATACATTTCTAAAATTTCATCTTTAGAGTAATTGCGCTCCAGCTGAATTGAAAGCCATACTTCCTGCACCTTCCGTTTCAGTGTCTTCTGATGAGAAAGAAGGGAGTTCTTGACGACCTGCTGGGTGATCGTACTTCCGCCTTCAGCTCCGAAGCCGTCTTTAAAGTTGGCAACTAAGGCGCCTCCGATACGGACAGGATCAATCCCGTGGTGCTCATAAAAACGCGCGTCCTCTGTCGCGATAAAGGCTTCTTTTACAACATCGGGAATTTCATCTATCGAGACGTAGGTCCGTTTTTCGGCACCGACTTCAGCGATTTCTTTTCCATTTTTATCGTATATTGTTGATGAATAAGGCGTCTTCAATTTGCTTTCGTCTAGTGAAGGCGCATCTGAAACCATGACGGCAAATGTAACGGCACCGCCGACTATGCCTAAAACAAACAGAATGAGTAAAGTGAAAAGAGTCTTTTTAAACAATCCGCCTTTTTTTCGTTTCTTGCCTTTTTTCGGTGAAGGACTCGATTTGCTGTTCGCTTTTCGTCGAGCTTCACGGCTGTTAAATTGATCTGACATAAACATCTCAACCTTTCGTTAATCAACCTTTCGCACTAGATGAAGGCGAAAAATAAAGCTGTTCAATAATACTAATATAATCAATTCTAGGTGCGTATCCAAGAGAAATCGGATACGCCGCTTCCTCTAACTCATCTTTACGAATTGATTTTCTGCCGTTTTTTTCTTTTCTGTCCCAGAAATAAAACAGCTTATCGGCTTCCAAGAAATAAACCTGGTCGAAAGCGGATATAATAACAAAACAAATACCGTCTTGAGCCTTTACCTGCTTCATATGCTCGATTTGATGGTCATGGAAATTCTGCAGGGGGAAAGAGGTCTTGTTTTTCGTTTCTTTCGCCTCAAAATCAATATATCGCCCTTTGTAAATCCCGTTATAATCTGTTGTCGATGATTGTTTAAAGTAAGCTTCTTTAATCACTGCGGCGCTTCTTTTTGGATAATGGACATTTACAATTTGAACAGGTGTCGGCTTTTTGTGTATGACGGCAATTTGGTTTGTCAGATAATACTTATTCGTTTCGTTTAAGTCATCTTCGAGGGTCATTCCGCGATTACTGTAAGACGGGGCCCTTTTCTGACTGTTTTGGGATGAAACCGAATGTTTCGGCTGAAACGTTTTTCCGTTAGGATACCGAATCACTTTCTCATCCTCCTTATTAAACTATTCATGACGGAAGTGAATGAACGTGCAAGAACAACAGACCATCAGAAAGCTTTTGAGCCGAATTGAGCGGCAGACAAAAGCAAAAAACGCAGATAACATTTCAAGAACGAACGCGTATAAATCATTTTATGACCGTCATCCGGAAATCAAATGGTCGCTCTTGGCATCTTTCGTTTCTCGCAATGCCGGCTGGTCAATGACTGACTTAAAAGGCAGTCTGTTTCAGCTCGGACTCCGTGAGAGACAGCAAAGGTGGTTCTTTTTAGCCTATGAAAGAGCGAACTGGCTCATTTTTTCTGATGCCTATCCGCAGCTTCTTTTGTATCACTGGTCAAAAAAAATCGGGAAACCGCTGTTTCATCATCTGCATGTGTTTGGCGTCTCACAATTTATGACGGAAGAATGGGCCCGTTTTTGGCATGAGCGAAACACAGAGCGGCTGATGTATGCCCTCATTATAAATGAACAAAACACTATCCAAACACCTATTATACAAAATCCTTCGTTTAAAAAGAACGTTTTTGACACGATTCCTTTTTATTTAAGTGACTGGTTTCATTTCAACACCGTTATTTTTCCAGCTGCAGACGGGTTTCTTTACGGCATTTCAGTGAAACGTTTCTCAAAGACAGAGGAAAGGATAAGACTGGGAAAGCAGCTGTCTCAATTGCTGTTCAGTCCGGAATTGTTCTCCTCTTTTTATCACTTTCTGCACACAGTGCCGCATACAGGCTCCCGTTTTGATATGGAAAAAATGATCGGGATTACAAAAAGAACATCTCCTATGCTAAGGACATGCTACCCTGAGTTAATCCACTCATTAGACGGAAAGAAAACAGATTGGTTTCATGGAAAGATAAAGAAAACGTTCTTTAGGCGGGAGGAATTACCGAAGCAGATTGAATTGACAGAATGGTATTTACATAAAAAACGCCAGCTTCATGCGCTTTTTGCGGTTCAGCATTGGCTGAAAAAATAAAGAAGCAAGGGATATCCTTGCTTCTTACGTAGAAGGGCGGTTCGGGCCGCCTAGTTTTTTATCTAAAGAATCGATTGCTTTTGATTCAGTCTTTTTTTGCTGGCCGGCTTTTTTCGGTCTTGTTTTCATACGGCACCTCCTCACAAGTATCGTTTGCATTAAAGGAGAAGATCATACAATTTTTGCGGGTGTTTTTGTCGAAAACTTCAGCTTTTCGTGGAATACGTGTTTGTTTGGCGATTTGCTTCTAGTTTTGTCATGAGGAAGGAAAGAGCCTGAAGAGCAAAGAATGTTAACCAGGAGAGACGAGGAAAGGGAGGTACACGAATGTCCGGTTACGTAAGCAAGACAGATATTCTCCGTATGCTTTCTGATATAGAAGACGAATTAACCCGAGCTGAGCAGAGCCTGAATTATTCTTTAAACGCATTTGAGGCTGAGATGCGGGAAACGGAAAACGAGCGCCTGAGTGTGCTGGAAGAAGAAATCATGGACCTTCATATTTGTATAAATGAGCTGTATCACTCGCCTGAACACAGGTATGCATTTGAAAAGGTATACCGCATCGGCTGAATTTGCGAGCAAAATTTGGTACGATATGCATTGAGGTGAAGGGTGTTGCAATCACAAACATTACTGGAAATGACCGAGCAAATGATTGAAGCTGCTGAAAAAGGCGCTGATCGATATCAGGAAGGAAAAGACAGTGATCTTTCTTATGATTTTTTTGAGACGATAAAGCCAGCAGTTGAAGAGAATGATGTTCTGGCAGCTCGCTGGGCGCAAGGGGCGCTTGAACTGATAAAAGCCCGCCGCCCGAAATATGTGCATAGAGAGCAGATCGAGACCGCAAAGGATAATTTTCAGGAATTGGTCCTTCAATCATATGTTCATCATATTCATAAAAAACGATTCAAGGATATCGCTGAGTCAGTCCTTTACACATTGCACGCAGTAAAGGATGAAATTGCAAGAGAAGACAGCCGGTAAAGGCTGTCTTCTTTTCGTTTGTTATAGGGGGCCGGACGTTAATTCAGCTCATATGCCGGGCTTTCTGCTCCATTTGCTTCGAGAACCTTCATACTGTTACGAAACTCAGTTGTGCTGAGATGTCCTTGAATATAGAGGAACTTGGCAAAGTCCATCAGTTTATTCATACAGTCTGTTTCATATTTCTTCATTTCTGCAAAACGTTTGCTTAAGTATGATACGTTCATTATGGTGCATCCCCTCTCATCTGTATTGAAGAAATGGTACCACAATGATTCGACTTTTTTCTGTTTTTAAAAAATTTAAACTTTCGACACAATTTGACAAACACGGATCAGGACCTGTGACACAAACAATAGACTTCATTCATACATATATAGAAGAGAAACATGTTGAGTTTGGGGGGAATCGCAATGAACTGGAGTTCTCAAAGCTATCCTCGGCAAATGGGCTATTATTATCCTCAACAAATGCAGGGATATTATCAGCAGGCTGCACCTGGGCAATACTTGCCGCAGCAGCATTATGGGCAGCAGGATTATTATCAGCCGTATGCTCCGATCCATTCTATGCCAATGCAGCCGCCTGTATTTACCAACCCTTATCCAATCCCAAGGCCAAATCAGCAGCAGCCCTCACAATTTCAAAGTATTATGTCGCAATTCAAAAAAGCCAATGGGCAGTTTGATTTTAATAAAATGATGGATACGACAGGTCAAGTGATGAGTGCAATGAATCAGGTCGGATCTTTAATAAAGGGATTTACTAGCTTTTTCAAATGATAGAAGCATGAATGAATCGCTCATTCATGCTTATTTTTTGGAAAGAAAAGCGTCATTGTCTGCTCGTTCCAAGATGTTTCCATATCTTCTTGGCGAACTTCATAAGGCAGCTGCACCGTTCTCGTCATGGTTGTCAAAGTGGCCTCATATTGCTGTTGCTGTTTTTCTTGAAGTGTGACATGAAGATACCTAGATTTAATATCAACCACGATGTCGCCGTCTCGAAACGTCGACGGAATCGTGATATCGACATACAGCCCTGTATCTCTTTCTCTGAGCTGTATGGTCGTCTGCACATCCTTTAAACTCGAGTTGATCAGGTTCTGAAATCCGTTTAAAAGGTTGCCGAACGCTGAGGATTGAAAAAGATGGTCTATTGCCTGTGTAATGATTTCTTCTTTCTTTTGCAGTTCGTTCTTTTTGTCATCATTGAATTCCAAATCTGCCACCGCCTTTTTTAACCAGATTATGCGCCTGTGCCAGATGTTGTTATAAATTGAAGCAAAATTGAAAGTGTGGTTAAATAGTGATGAATGAAGGGATAGCGGTTGAAGTGAATGAGAAGGGAGAAAACACATTGCTGAAAAAATTATTCGGAATGGGCAAAACTCAGGAAAAAGTAACAGAAGAGGTTATTTATTCTCCGGCAGACGGTACGGTAATGGACTTGACGGATGTGCCGGACCCTGTTTTTTCACAGAAAATGATGGGTGAAGGAATAGCGGTGGAACCCTCAAACGGTGAAATCGTTTCACCTGCTGAAGGTGAAGTGATTCAGATTTTCCACACCAAACACGCCGTTGGCATTCGGACTCGCTCGGGAATAGAACTGTTAATTCATGTCGGGCTGGAAACGGTCAATATGAACGGAGAAGGGTTTACTGCCCACATTAAAGAAGGGGACAAAGTGAAGGTCGGTGACCCGCTGATTACGTGTGATTTGGAATTAATAAAAGAAAAAGCGAGCAGTACAGTCATCCCGATCGTTATAATGAATGGTGAAGCTGTAGGATCAATTGTGCCGGCAGGCGAAAAAGCTGCGCATAAAGGTGAAACAAAGCTCCTCACAATAAAAGCGAAATAAGCAGGGCGTATGCCTTGCTTTTTTGTTTGATTGTATAAAATTTGCACCTAGCCATGCAAACAAATATTCGGTAAACTGTATTTGACAAAGAGGTGTAAAGAATGAAAAAGAAATCACTAACTGAGCTCATTTCTGAGTTAAAAGGAAATGAAAACGTTGTGAATTGGCATGAAATTGAGCCTCGTGAAGCAAGAACAAGGCCGATGCCTGAAAGTATAGACGAGAGAATAAAGACAGCCCTTTCGAATAGGGGCATTGATGAACTATATACCCACCAATATTCCGCTTTTCAATGTGTGCAAAAAGGAGAGAGCATCGTTACCGTAACGCCAACCGCATCAGGAAAAACGTTATGCTATAACCTCCCAGTCCTGCAGTCCATCGCCCAAGACGAAACAAACCGGGCGCTATATTTATTTCCGACTAAAGCGCTGGCACAGGACCAAAAGAGCGAGCTAAATGAAATCATTGATGAAATGGGCATTGATATTAAAAGCTTTACATATGACGGGGATACGTCTCCGGCAATCAGACAAAAAGTGAGAAAAGCAGGTCATATTGTCATTACAAACCCCGATATGCTGCATTCTGCCATTCTTCCGCATCATACGAAATGGGTCAGTTTGTTTGAAAACCTTAAGTATATCGTCATCGATGAGCTTCATACGTATCGCGGTGTTTTCGGGAGCCATGTGGCGAATGTGATCCGGCGGCTGAAGCGTATCTGCCGGTTTTACGGAAGCGATCCAATTTTTATTTGCACTTCCGCTACGATTGCCAACCCGAAGGAATTGGGGGAGCAGCTGACGGGCAAACCGATGCGGCTGGTCGATGACAACGGTGCCCCGAGCGGACGGAAGCACTTTGTGTTTTATAATCCGCCAATTGTGAACAAACCGCTGAATATCAGAAAGAGTGCAACAGCAGAAGTGAATGAACTGGCGAAAGAGTTTCTGAAAAACAAAGTGCAGACCATTGTTTTTGCCAGAAGCAGAGTCCGGGTGGAAATTATTTTAAGCCATATTCAAGAGCTTGTGAAAAAAGAGATCGGGACAAAGTCAATCAGAGGCTAT
Source organism: Bacillus inaquosorum KCTC 13429 (assembly GCF_000332645.1). Taxonomy (GTDB): domain Bacteria; phylum Bacillota; class Bacilli; order Bacillales; family Bacillaceae; genus Bacillus; species Bacillus inaquosorum. The sequence goes on along the minus strand of NZ_AMXN01000010.1, from coordinate 39,972 downwards.
CGGGGAGGCTATCTTCCGAAAGAGCGGAGAGAAATCGAAAGAGGGCTAAGAGAAGGCGAGATTTTAGGAGTTGTCAGTACGAATGCCTTAGAGCTTGGTGTTGATATCGGACAGCTGCAAGTGTGTGTGATGACGGGTTATCCTGGAAGTGTGGCAAGTGCATGGCAGCAGGCGGGACGAGCCGGCAGAAGACACGGTGAGTCTTTGATTATCATGGTCGCCAATTCAACGCCGATTGACCAATATATTGTGCGCCATCCAGAATACTTCTTTAACCGTTCGCCGGAATCTGCAAGAATCAATCCTGAGAATTTGATTATTTTAGTAGACCACTTAAAGTGTGCGGCGTATGAGCTTCCTTTTAGAGCTGATGAAGAGTTTGGGCCGATGGATGTCAGTGACATTCTTGAGTACCTTCAGGAAGAGGCTGTTCTTCACCGCAATGGCGAACGGTATCATTGGGCAAGCGAATCGTTCCCTGCTTCAAATATCAGTTTGCGCTCCGCATCACAAGAAAACGTCGTCATTGTTGATCAGTCAGATATTGCAAATGTAAGGATTATCGGTGAAATGGATCGATTTAGCGCGATGACGCTTTTGCATGATGAAGCGATTTATTTGCATGAAGGGGTCCAATACCAAGTAGAGAAGCTCGATTGGGACCATAAAAAGGCTTATGTCAGGAAAGTCGATGTTGAATATTATACGGATGCCAACCTGGCAGTTCAGCTAAAAGTATTAGAAGTTGATAAAACGACAGAAAACAGCCGTACGTCACTGCACTATGGTGACGTCACTGTCAATGCCCTGCCGACCATTTTTAAAAAAATAAAAATGACCACTTTCGAAAATATTGGCTCTGGTCCTATTTATTTGCCGGAAGAAGAACTGCATACAAGTGCAGCTTGGCTCGAAATCAAAACAGCAGACGAAGACATCGGGGAAAAGACGTTGGAACAGCTGCTTCTTGGCATTTCGAATGTGCTGCAGCATATTGTCCCTGTGTATATCATGTGTGACCGAAACGATGTGCATGTCGTTTCTCAAATCAAAGCAGCCCATACCGGATTGCCGACCATATTTTTATATGATCATTATCCGGGCGGTATCGGTTTGGCGGAGGAAGTCTTCAAACGATTTGCAGATATTAATGAAGCTGCGAAACAGCTGATTAAACAATGTCCCTGCCATGACGGCTGTCCGTCTTGTATAGGTACCGAAATAGACGGGATAAAAGCAAAGGAAAGAATTTTGCAGCTGTTGGATCAAATGTCGTAAGGAGGGAGGTCAGATATGTCATTAAAAGGGAAACTCCAGCGAATGAAAAAGCATATGGTGCTTGATGAAGGGGAACATAAAATAGAAGCGGGCAAACAAGAAAACAAATGCGTTGAAAACCATGCTGAAATTCCGTTTTTAGAAGAGTGGGAGGCTTTTGGCATGAAGCCTTTTTTCTTCGAAGATGAATACTGTCTCATCAGGGAAGTAGAATATCCGCTTTCTCACCGCCATGGGTTGTACAGTTTTTCTCAGCTAGATGAAGTGATCACATTGTGGAATCAAAGCAGCCTGTCGCATACGTTGTCAGCAAAAGGGTATAAGAAAAACAGCCTCTTTTTCTTTGATACAGAAACAACCGGTCTTGGAGGCGGAGCCGGAAATACTATTTTTTTGCTTGGTCATGCGAGAGTATATGAAGACCGAGTGACAGTCAAACAGCATCTTTTGCCCAAACCGGGGAATGATGTCGCCTTGTATCAAAGCTTTTTAAGCGAGGTTGACATTACATCACTTGTTACGTACAACGGAAAAGCCTTTGATTGGCCGCAGGTGAAAACAAGGCACACATTGATCCGCGACAGACTTCCGAAGCTCCCGGAGTTCGGCCACTTTGACCTTCTGCATGGAGCAAGACGCCTGTGGAAACACAAAATGGACCGTGTATCACTTGGCACGGTTGAAAAAGAGGAGCTCGGCATCCGCAGACAAGAAGATACACCGGGCTATTTGGCACCAATGCTTTACTTTCATTTTATCAAGGCGCAAGAGCCGGATCTTCTAAAAGGTGTCCTGCATCATAATGAAATGGATGTGCTATCGCTTATTTCATTGTACATTCATATGTCTAAAAAAATTCTTTCAGAATCACATGCGCCAAAAGAGCACAGTGAAGCTTATGCAATGGCGAAATGGTTTATGGCCCATAAAGAAACGGATCAGGCGGTCAAACAGCTTGAAACGCTTAAAGAAAAGCCGTTTGAGGATCAGGACAGAGCGCTGCTCGATTTATCGCACCTGTACAAGAAACAAAACCGGTTGGCAGAAGCAGTGCCGCTTTGGGAAAAGCTGTCCCGCTCCCAAAATCAGAAGTGCAGATATGATGCTGTGATAGAGCTTGCGAAATATTTTGAGCATAAGGAAAAAGCGTTCGGGAAAGCATTGCATATAACTGAACAATTACTTAGCGATGTGGCATTCTTATCAGAAAAAGAAACAGAAAAACTGCATGTGAGAATCACCCGGCTGAAGAGGAAATATTCCTCTTAAATATTCCCCGGGAAAGCGCAAAAGACGACTTGTTTCGCCATGAATTTTTTTTGCTGAATTCACATCGATTTTGTTGTAGAATAGCGGCGAATCCTGTAAAATGACGTTAGTTATTTTTAAAGGGAGAGTTGGTATGTATAAGGGTGTTTTTTACTTGTTCTTTGTTGTGGTATTTTTGATTGCTTTTGTGTTTTCAAACTTTAAAGACAGCTTAATTGCACACTTTTAAAATAGGTCTTTGTATTAGAACATGTACCCCTAATTTTTCATAGCTTAGTATTGTAATAAAGTTTATGGAAAGGGGATTTTATCATGCATCACTGCAGACCGCATATGGTGGCGCCAATTGTCCATCCTACTCATTGCTGTGAACACCATACGTTTTCGAAGACTATCGTGCCGCACATTCATCCACAGCATACAACAAACGTAAACCACCAGCATTTTCAGCACGTTCACTACTTTCCACACACTTTCTCAAATGTTGATCCGGCTACGCATCAGCATTTTCAAGCAGGAAAACCTTGCTGCGACTACTAGTATGGAAAACGTGCAGCTTGATGGTGTAAACAATGCAGCACATCAAATGGGGCCCAACGGGAGCCCCATTTTTTAAAGCAGGTGAAATGATGAAAGTATTGGCAATAACGGGCTATAAACCGTTTGAACTCGGGATATTTAAACAGGATGACAAGGCGCTGTATTACATAAAAAAAGCCATTAAGAACCGGCTGATTGCTTTTTTGGATGAAGGATTAGAATGGATTTTAATTTCAGGTCAGCTTGGGACGGAACTATGGGCGGCCGAAGCTGCATATGATTTGCAGGAAGAATACCCTGACTTAAAGGTAGCTGTCATCACGCCATTTTACGAGCAGGAAAAGAACTGGAAAGAACCGAATAAGGAACTGTATGAAGCAGTTCTGGCTCAGGCAGACTATGAAGCAAGCCTGACTCACCGTCCGTATGAAAGCCCGCTTCAATTTAAACAAAAAAATCAGTTCTTCATTGATAAGTCCGATGGGCTTCTGCTTTTATATGACCCGGAAAAGGAAGGCTCCCCTAAGTATATGCTTGGGACAGCGGAAAAAAGGCGCGAACAGGATGGCTATCCCATCTACTTTATTACAATGGATGATCTGAGAGTGACGGTAGAGGAAGACAGCTACTTGTAACAAAGAAAGAGAAATTTGACAACCGTACAGATTTCTGAAAAAATATAAGGTGATGATTCACGATACGAGGTGAAAAAGATGCTTGCTGATAAAGTAAAGCTTTCTGCGAAAGAAATTTTGGAAAAAGAATTTAAAACAGGCGTTAGAGGCTACAAGCAAGAAGACGTTGACAAATTTTTAGATATGATTATTAAGGATTATGAAACCTTCCATCAAGAAATCGAAGAACTGCAGCAGGAAAATCTGCAGCTGAAAAAGCAGCTTGAAGAAGCCAGCAAAAAACAGCCTGTGCAATCTAACACAACCAACTTTGATATTTTAAAACGGCTGTCTAACTTAGAAAAACACGTGTTTGGCAGCAAGCTTTATGATTGATCGGGCTTGAAAAAAATGGCGCTTGTAAATTGCAATCAGTTGTTATATAATAATTCATGTTCTTAACGTTCGGGTAATCGCTGCAGATCTTGAATCTGTAGAGGAAAGTCCATGCTCGCACGGTGCTGAGATGCCCGTAGTGTTCGTGCCTAGCGAAGTCATAAGCTAGGGCAGCCTTGAAAGGCTGACGGCAGGAAAAAAGCCTACGTCCTTTGGATATGGCTGAGTATCCTTGAAAGTGCCACAGTGACGAAGTCTCACTAGAAATGGTGAGAGTGGAACGCGGTAAACCCCTCGAGCGAGAAACCCAAATTTTGGTAGGGGAACCTTCTTGACGGAATTCAACGGAGAGAAGGACAGAATGCTTTCTGTAGATAGATGATTGCCGCCTGAGTACGAGGTGATAGCCGTTTGCAGTACGACGGAACAAAACATGGCTTACAGAACGTTAGATCACTTACATTTAAAATGATGAAAACAAGCTCTCCCGTATAAGGAGAGCTTTTATCTTGAGAAAAGAAAAGTTTTAAAAGACAGGGTGATACGATGAAGAAGTATACACTAATTGCAACGGCGCCGATGGGCATTGAAGCTGTTGTCGCAAAGGAAGTACGAGATTTAGGATACGAATGCAAGGTTGATAATGGAAAAGTTATTTTTGAAGGTGATGCGCTTGCCATTTGCCGCGCGAACCTTTGGCTTAGAACAGCCGACCGCATAAAGGTTCAGGTTGCTTCTTTTAAAGCGAAAACATTTGATGAACTATTTGAAAGAACGAAAGCGATTAACTGGCGCTCATTTATACCTGAAAACGGGAAATTCCCTGTCATCGGGAAATCGGTGAAATCAACACTAGCAAGCGTTCCTGACTGTCAGCGGATCGTCAAAAAAGCAATTGTCGAAAAGCTCAAGCTCCAGTCAGGGAAAGCCAATGACTGGATTGAAGAAACAGGTGCCGAGTATAAGGTGGAAATTTCTTTATTAAAAGATCAAGCAATTATTACACTGGATTCGTCGGGGACAGGCCTCCACAAACGAGGATATCGTGTCGATCAGGGCGGCGCGCCGATTAAAGAAACACTTGCTGCCGCTTTAGTGCAATTAACCAATTGGACCCCGGACCGTCCATTTGTCGATCCTTTCTGCGGTTCCGGAACGATCGCGATTGAAGCCGCGTTAATCGGTCAAAACATCGCCCCTGGATTTAACCGCGATTTTGTCTCAGAGGATTGGGAATGGATCGGTAAAGATCTGTGGGACAAAGCACGGCTTGAAGTCGAAGAAAAGGCCAACTATGACCAGCCGCTTACGATTTTCGCAAGCGACATAGACCACCGCATGGTTCAAATCGCAAAAGAGAATGCAGAGGAAGCAGGCTTGGGAGATTTAATCGAATTTAAGCAGATGCAGGTCAAGGACTTTACGACAAATCTGGAGTTTGGCGTAATTGTCGGTAACCCGCCATACGGAGAGCGTCTCGGCGAGAAAAAAGCCGTTGAGCAGATGTACAAAGAAATGGGACAGGCGTTCGAACCGCTTGATACCTGGTCTGTGTATATGCTGACATCAAACGAGAATTTTGAGGAAGCTTACGGCAGAAAAGCGACGAAGAAACGAAAGCTCTTTAACGGATTTATTAAAACGGATTATTATCAATACTGGTCAAAAGTAAGACCGCAGCGCAAGAAAACAGAAAACGCATAAAAAGAAGACGCTCTGCATGCGTCTTCTTTCATCTTTCAGCCATATTCTATCGTTACCAACGGTGAGCTTTCGCGTTGCTTCTCAATATAATGTTGGTTTGGGACATTTCAGTGTGACCGTTTACTTGAGACTTAGAACGTTTAGGCCGCGTCCAATTGTGATGAAACAGTTCAGAATGCTGATCTAATCGATTTCTATAACTCATGTCAACATCACTCCCTGATAGAATATTGTTGATAAGACGGATAATCCGGGTATACGGAATATCGAATGTAGTTTGTGCATGTTTCGGTAATAACATGCGGAAAGCATGTATATAAAATGAAAAGTTCGCATACAATGATGATTATTTCCATCAGAGGTGATCTCATGCTAAACAGCGAACATTTTAATCTTATTCAAAGGGCGCTTGACGCAACAGCAAACGAGCTGAAGGAGCTCGGGGCTGATTCGTCTCCGTCTGTGATGTCGCATGCGCAAAATGATTTAGAAAAAGCGGTGGAACATATTTATTCAACAGACCATCCTTTTTTATCGTCGCATGTGATCAATCGAAAGTAAGCTGCAAAAAAACTTGGCATTGCCAAGTTTTTTTATTGTATTCATCAGCAGGAAATGATATTATTGATGGTCTGAATGTCGAATAGTTGGGGGTTGGAACTAGGTGACAACATCACGTTTGCCTTTTTCTTTAACGAAAACAAAGAATTTTTATGAAGAATTGAACAATTGGATTGGTGACGTGTTTTACGATATCCTTCCCGAAAAAGGGTTTGATCTTCGGGATGAGCAAGTATTTATGGCTTTTCAGCTGGAGCGGGCGTTTAAAGAGAAAAAAGTCATGTTTGCCGAAGCTGGAGTGGGAACGGGGAAAACGCTGGTTTATCTTCTTTTCGCGATCAGCTATGCAAGATATGTCGGCAAACCAGCCATTATTGCTTGTGCTGATGAAACATTAATCGAACAGCTTGTGAAAAAAGAGGGCGATATTTCGAAGCTGGCGGAACATTTGGATCTGAAAATAGATACAAGGCTTTCGAAGTCACATGAGCAATATTTATGCTTGAAGAAGCTTGAAAAAACAATGCAGCGCTCTGATGAAGATAAATGGCTGGATCTTTATGAGTCATTACCGTCATTTGTCCATGAATCACAGGCGATGCAGCGCTTTTATCCGTATGGCGACCGTAAGCAGTACGCAAATCTATCGAATGAACAATGGTCTGAAGTAAGCTATGACTCGTTTCAGGATTGTCTGACTTGTGATATGAGACACAGATGCGGTTTGACGCTTTCCAGAGATTATTACCGAAAGTCTACGGACTTGATCATTTGTTCCCATGATTTTTATATGGAGCATGTGTGGACGGAAGAGTCACGCAAACGAGAGGGCCAGCTGCCGCTGCTGCCTGATCATAGTGCGGTTGTATTTGATGAAGGGCATCTGTTAGAGTTTGCCGCACAAAAAGCGTTAACCTACAGAGTGAAGCAGTCTACTCTTGAATTGTTTTTAGAACGTTTGCTTCAAAATGACATCAGAGAAGAGTTTGCTGAACTGATTGAAGATGCGCTTGCTGCGAACGACGAATTTTTCTATGTTCTTTCTGAAGAATCAAAAGAAGTGGCCGGTTCACACCGTCTAGAAATAAAAAATGACCAGCGTGTCAAAAAGGCGGCGGACGAGCTTTGCCGTTTGCTCGATAAAATCGGGGAGGCTCTCGTGTTCGAGTCTGAGATGTACACGATTGATCAATACGAGCTGTCAGTTGTGGAAGAATATGTTGAACAAATGGCGTATTCATTATCTCTATATCAAAAGGATGCGATCAGCTGGCTGGAGAAAAAGGAAGCAGAATCAACCTTTGTTGTAATGCCGAGAACGGTGGCAGAAGTGCTTGGCGAAAAAGTGTTTTCTAAGAAAATTCCTTATATCTTCTCTTCTGCTACGCTATCAGAAGGCGGTTCATTTGATTATATTGCCGACAGTCTCGGGATTCATGATTATTTGTCGTTAACCGTTGATTCTCCTTATGATTATGACGAGCAAATGACCGTTAATCTATATGCAAAAACAGAAATGACCGCTGAACAAAAAACAGCTGAAACGATTGAAACGATCAAGCGTTATAAAGGCAGAACGCTGGTGCTTTTCCCTTCTTTTGAGGAATTAAAGGAGTTTAAGCAACTGTCGGCGGCCTGGGAGCTGCCGTATCCGATTTTCTTTGAAGGTGATGAAGAAATCAGCAGCTTAGTGGAGAAATTCCAAGAGGAAGAGGAAACAGTGCTTTGTTCGGTTCACTTATGGGAAGGACTCGATATTCCTGGAGACGCATTGAAGAATGTTACTATTTGGTCATTGCCATTCCCGCCTCATGATCCTGTATTTACAGCGAAACGCAACGGGGCGAAAAAAGATCCGTTCGAAGAAGTTGATCTGCCATATATGTTATTACGCGTGCGACAGGGCATCGGGCGTCTGATTCGTTCGACTCAAGACAGCGGCTCGATTCACATTTACGCTGGCGGAGAAAATCAACGCATCATTGATGAGGTCAAAAAGGTACTTCCTGTTGAACCGCATATGATGTAATAGAAAAAAGCTGACGATCGTGTTCGTCAGCTTTTTTATTTGTCAGCGGGATAGCCATCCGCCGTCTACTGCTAAAATATGTCCATTTACATAATCTGAAGCACGTGATGCCAAAAAGACTGCAGTCCCGCCGATGTCATCCGCTTTGCCCCACCGTCCGGCAGGGATTCTCTTTAAAATGTCTTCATTTCGCTTTTCATCGTCCTGAATAGGCTTTGTATTGGCTGTAGAAATATAGCCCGGGGCGATTGCGTTCACCTGAACGCCGGACGCTGCCCACTCATTTGCAAATGATTTAGTCAAACCGGCAACAGCGTGTTTGCTCGCTGTATATGCGGGAACAAGGATACCGCCTTGAAAAGACAGAAGAGAGGCGATATTAATAATCTTTCCATAACCTCTTTTCAGCATGTGTCCGCCTGCCAGCTGTGTCAGAATAAACAAGCTGTTTAGGTTGACATTCAGTACGTGATGCCAGTTCTCTTCTGGGAAATGTTCCGCTTTTTCCCGGTGAATAATGCCGGCATTATTGACAAGGATGTCGACCTGCCGGTTTTCGAACAGCTCAGCTGCAGTATCCTTTATCGCTTCAGGCTTGCTCATATCCATTGTAAAAGACGTAAACGTTCGGCCTTCCTGTTCGACAAGCTGCTGTGTTTCAGACAGGCTGCTTTTATGTGATGTGCCGATAATATCAGCGCCAGCCCCGGCAAGTGCTTTGGCAATTCCTTGACCGATTCCCGTTCCCGGTCCCGTTACCAGCGCTGTTTTTCCTTCTAATGAAAAGGCATCATGTAGATAACTCATCTTATTTCAGCCCATCCATCGGAACGACATCCATGTCCGTGAATGTGTAGTTTTCTCCGGCCATTGCCCATACAAAGCTGTAGTTTGATGTTCCTGCGCCAGAGTGAATAGACCAGGCAGGAGAAAGGACAGCCTGCTCATTTCCGACAACAAGATGGCGTGTTTCGTCCGGCTGGCCCATGAAGTGAAACACCTTCGAATCCTTCTCAAGATCAAGGTAAAGATAAGCCTCCATCCGGCGATCATGGACGTGTGCCGGCATGGTGTTCCAGTTGTTGTTTTGATCAAGCATCGTAATTCCCATCATAAGCTGACAGCTTTTAATGCCATCTTGATGAATGACTTTGTACAGGCTTCTGACATTAGACGCTGCATCATCACCAAGGCGGTCCGGTGTCAGTTCAGAAAGAGCGGCTTTTTGCGTCGGATAGCTTTGATGAGCACAAGCGGAGATAAAGTAAAACTTAGCTTTTTCTCCGTTCAGGCTTGTAAACGCTACATCCTGATTGCCCATTCCAATATAGAGAAAATCCTTTGTTTGAAGTACATACTCATCATCGCCGACTCTGACAGCACCAGGCTGGCCAACATTAATAATCCCAATTTCACGCCGTTCCAAGAAGAAGTCTGTTTTAAGGAAATCCCCGGCATCAAGCTTCAGTTCACTTTGCCCCGGAGCTGCTCCTCCGATGACAACCCGGTCTTCATGTGAGTAATACATCGTTAGTTTATTTTCCGTAAATAAAGTATCCATTAAGAAATGGCTGCGAAGCTCCTCTGTTGTAAAGCGTTTAACTTGTTCAGGGTGTACAGAATAACGATTTTCCATTATATTTCCCCCTTGGTTAGGATTTCGGCTCACTTGAATGAAAATATTTTGGTAACGGTTTCAAAGAAAATTTTAGGATAAATAGTGAAAAGAGTCAACGGAAATATTGTGAATAAGCACATTATTAAAAAAACTCTTTCCAAATTTTAAAAATATGGTATTCTTTTGTTGTAACGGTTTTGAAATCGGTTTCAAATATATGAGATACAGGAGCACTTGAATGAAAAAGAAAACAACAGGCCATACGACCATCAAAGACGTAGCTGAATGTGCAGGAGTTTCGAAATCGACAGTTTCCCGCTATATCAACGGAAAAATTGATGCGATTTCTCCTGAAAAAGTGAAAAATATTAAAAAGGCAATTGCAGAGTTGAATTATCGGCCAAGTAAAATGGCGCAAGGTTTGAAAATAAAAAAAAGCAAATTAATCGGATTTGTTGTAGCTGACATTACAAATCCTTTTTCGGTCGCGGCTTTCAGGGGAGTCGAAGAGGTTTGTGATCAATATGGCTACAGCATTATGGTGTGCAACACAGATAACAGTCCTGAAAAAGAGCGGGAAATGCTCTTAAAACTTGAAGCCCATTCGGTTGAGGGGCTGATCTTAAACGCAACCGGAGAAAATAAGGATCTACTGAACGCCTTTGCCGAACAGCACATTCCAACGATATTAATTGACCGGAAACTTCCAGATCTGAAACTGGATACGGTAACGACTGACAACAGAAGGATCACAAAAGAGATTCTTCAGAAGATTTACAGCAAAGGGTACACTGATGTCGCGCTGTTTACCGAACCGATTTCATCTATCAGTCCTCGTGCAGAAAGAGCAGCTGTGTATCAAGAAATGGCTTCGGCTCAAAATGTGAACGGGCTTGTCAGAATGTATGAAATTGACGTGAAAAACAAGGAGCAGCTTAAGGCGGCGCTTCGTTCTTTTTACAAGGATATGCCAGAGCAAAAAAAAGCGATTCTGGCCTTGAACGGCTTAATTATGCTGAAAATCATCAGCTGTATGGAAGAGCTTGGACTGCACATCCCCCAAGATATAGGGATTGCAGGGTTCGACGATACGGAATGGTACAAACTGATCGGTCCGGGCATTACAACGATCGCCCAGCCGTCACATGATATGGGCAGGACGGCGATGGAACGTGTATTAAAAAGGATTGAAGGTGACAAGGGAGCGCCTCAAACCATTGAATTAGAGGCAGAAGTCATCATGAGAAAGTCACTTTAATCCTAGGTGCCCTCAACTAAGAGGAGGTTGGGAAAAGATGAAGCTTGATGCGGTGACATTCGGGGAATCGATGGCCATGTTTTACGCAAATGAGTACGGGGGCCTTCATGAAGCATCCACTTTTTCTAAAGGGCTGGCCGGGGCAGAAAGCAATGTTGCTTGCGGCCTGGCCAGACTCGGATTTCAGATGGGATGGATGAGCAAGGTCGGCAATGATCAGCTCGGAACATTTATTTTAGAGGCGCTTAAAAAAGAGGGGGTGGATGTGTCCCGCGTGATCCGATCGCAGGACGGAAATCCCACCGGTCTTCTGCTGAAGTCAAAAGTGAAAGAAGGCGATCCGCAAGTTACCTATTACAGGAAAAACTCAGCTGCAAGCACACTAACTTCTGCTGAATATCCGAGAGAGTATTTTCAAGGCGCAGGCCATTTGCATGTGACAGGCATTCCGCCGGCCTTATCTGCTGAAATGAAAGATTTTACCTACCACGTAATGAAGGATATGAAACATACTGGGAAAACGGTATCGTTAGATCCCAATTTAAGGCCTTCGCTTTGGCCTGATCAAGCAACGATGGCCCATACCATTAATGATCTGGCTGGTCTTGCAGATTGGTTTTTCCCGGGGATCGCAGAGGGGGAGCTATTGACCGGAGAAAAAACACCTGAAGGCATTGCCGACTATTATCTGAAAAAAGGGGTCAGCTTTGTCGCTATTAAACTCGGGAAAGAAGGCGCTTACTTTAAAACGAGGGAAAGTGAAGGATTTGCAGAAGGCTTCCGGGTCGATCGGGTGGTTGATACAGTCGGTGCCGGAGACGGATTTGCAGTCGGTGTGATCAGCGGCATCCTTGACGGTTTGTCATACAAGGATGCGGTGCAAAGAGGAAATGCGATTGGTGCTTTGCAAGTTCAGGCACCGGGGGATATGGACGGACTGCCGACGAGGGAGAAATTAGCTGCATTTTTATCTGCTCAAAGAACGGTTTACCAAAAGAAAGGGGATTATTAATATGGAGTCCAAAATCGTTGAAAACCGTCTGAAAGAAGCAAGGCTGATTGCAGTCATTCGCTCAAAGGATAAACAGGAGGCCTGTCAGCAGATTGAGAGTTTACTTGATAAAGGGGTTCGTGCAGTTGAAGTGACTTATACGACGCCAGGGGCATCAGATATTATCGAATCCTTCCGTAATAGAGAAGATATTTTAATCGGGGCGGGCACGGTTATCACTGCGCAGCAAGCGGGAGAAGCTGCTGAGGCTGGCGCGCAGTTTATTGTCAGTCCGGGTTTTTCAGCTGACCTTGCTGAACATCTTTCTTTTTTAAAGACACATTATATCCCTGGCGTATTGACTCCGAGCGAAATTATGGGAGCGCTGACATGCGGTTTTACTACATTAAAGCTGTTCCCAAGCGGTGTGTTTGGCATCCCGTTTATGAAAAATTTAGCGGGCCCTTTCCCGCAGGTGACCTTTATTCCGACAGGCGGGATACATCCGTCTGAAGTGCCGGATTGGCTCAAAGCCGGAGCTGGCGCCGTCGGTGTCGGTAGCCAGCTGGGCAACTGTTCAAAAGAAGATTTGCAGGCTGTTTTCCAAGTGTAAGGGGTATTGTTTTTTCATAACCGGAGGATGGGAGAATCCACATATGAAAATCAAAGCGACAATTGAACGGGTACCTGGCGGAATGATGATTATTCCGCTGTTTCTGGGAGCGGCGCTCAATACGTTTGCGCCTGGAACAGCGGAGTTCTTTGGAGGGTTTACGGGTGCTTTGATTACCGGAACGCTGCCGATACTGGGTGTTTTTATTTTTTGCGTAGGAGCGACGATTGATTTTCGTTCTTCAGGCTATATCGCAAGGAAAGGAATCACATTATTATTGGGGAAGGTCGGATTTGCGGCGCTGCTCGGCGTGATCGCAGCGCAATTTATACCTGATGAAGGCATACAATCCGGCTTTTTTGCAGGTCTTTCTGTTTTAGCAATTGTCGCGGTAATGAATGAAACGAACGGCGGCCTGTATTTGGCGCTTATGAACCATATGGAAAGAAAAGAGGATGCGGGCGCTTTCGCGTTTATCAGTACAGAATCAGGGCCTTTTATGACCATGGTGACGTTTGGTGTGACGGGACTTGCGGCATTCCCGTGGGAAACGCTGGCAGCGACAGTCATCCCGTTTTTACTCGGCTGTATACTTGGAAATCTTGATCATGATCTCAGAGACTTATTCAGCAAGGTTGTACCGGCGATCATCCCGTTTTTTGCCTTTTCGCTCGGCAACACCTTGAATTTTGGAATGCTGATCCAATCAGGGCTGCTCGGCATTTTTATCGGTGTTTCTGTCGTTATTTTATCGGGCGGCTCCTTGTTTTTGCTTGATCGTTTTGTCGCGCGGGGAGACGGCGTCGCGGGAGTGGCAGCTTCTTCTACGGCGGGGGCGGCTGTAGCCGTGCCATACGCATTAGCGGAAGCGAATGCTTCGTTTGCGCCAGTTGCTGAATCAGCAACGGCAATCATAGCGACAAGCGTTATTGTCACCTCGCTGCTAACCCCGCTGGCAACAGTGTGGGTGGATAAAAAAATCAATGAGAAAAAGCGGAAAACACCGCCGCCAAAAAATCAAATGACGATCAACTGAACAAAGAAGGCTGCCGTCAAAAATACCGGCAGCCTCTTATACAAACAATTTGACTTTCATACCCCCTTCCATTAGCCTGTAATGGAACGGCTAAAATAGGGAGGGAATGGATATGGAGATACATACATATGAAAAGGAATTTTTTGATCTTTTAAAAAGAATCTCACATTACAGCGAAGCAGTTGCGTTAATGCACTGGGACTCCAGAACAGGTGCGCCAAAAAACGGCTCAGAGGACCGTGCCGAAAGTATCGGACAGCTTTCAACAGATATATTCAATATCCAAACTTCAGATCGGATGAAGGAGCTTATTGATGCCCTGTATGAACGATTTGATGACTTATCTGAAGATACGAAAAAGGCAGTGGAGCTAGCGAAAAAAGAGTATGAAGAGAATAAAAAAATCCCTGAGGCTGAATACAAGGAATACGTGATTCTGTGTTCAAAGGCAGAAACCGCGTGGGAAGAAGCGAAAGGGAAATCTGATTTCAGCTTGTTTTCCCCATATTTAGAGCAGCTGATTGAATTCAATAAACGTTTTATTACATATTGGGGTTATCAAGAGCATCCTTATGATGCATTGCTTGATTTGTTTGAGCCGGGTGTCACGGTAAAGGTGCTTGATCAGCTGTTTTCCGAGCTCAAGGAAGCAATTATTCCTCTTGTTACACAGGTGACAGCTTCCGGAAATAAACCAGATACAAGCTTTATCACAAGAGAGTTCCCTAAAGGAAAGCAAAAAGAGCTCAGCCTGTATTTTTTACAGGAGCTTGGCTACGATTTTGATGGCGGACGGCTTGATGAAACTGTTCATCCGTTTGCGACCACGATGAACCGCGGAGACGTTAGGGTCACGACGAGATATGATGAAAAAGATTTCCGTACGGCGATCTTCGGCACCATTCATGAGTGCGGTCACGCGATATATGAGCAAAATATTGACGAAGCACTGAGCGGCACGAACTTGTCAGACGGTGCATCAATGGGAATCCATGAATCTCAATCATTATTTTACGAGAATTTTATCGGCCGCAACAAGCATTTTTGGACACCGTACTATAAGAAGATTCAAGAAGCATCACCTAAACAGTTCAAGGACATCTCGCTGGATGATTTTGTCCGTGCAATCAATGAATCAAAACCTTCCTTCATCAGGGTTGAAGCGGATGAATTAACGTATCCTCTTCATATTATCATCCGATATGAAATTGAAAAAGCGATTTTCAGCAATGAAGTGTCTGTAGAAGAACTGCCGTCGCTTTGGAATCAAAAATACCAGGATTACTTAGGGATTACACCACAGACGGACGCAGAGGGGATTTTACAGGACGTCCATTGGGCAGGAGGAGATTTCGGCTACTTCCCATCCTATGCGCTTGGCTACATGTATGCGGCTCAGCTGAAACAAAAAATGCTCGAGGATCTGCCTGAGTTTGACACTCTTTTGGAAAGAGGGGAATTTCATCCGATAAAACAATGGCTGACGGAAAAGGTACACATTCACGGAAAACGGAAAAAGCCGTTAGACATTATTAAAGATGGAACAGGAGAAGAGCTGAATGTACGTTATTTGATTGACTATTTGTCAAACAAATATTCAAATCTCTATCTGTCGTAATCAAAAGCCTGGCGGTGCGGCCGTCAGGCTTTTTTAGAATCAAAATACATAAAAGACGAATGATTATCAAGAAAATAAAAATAAAGTTCGGAAATTTTGTTTTTTTGTCTATGCAAGAGATTAGAATTTTGATATAATTTATTACAATATCATAGGAACACTCATATAATCGCGTGGATATGGCACGCAAGTTTCTACCGGACACCGTAAATGTTCGACTATGAGTGAGCAATGAGACCGCACGTGTACGGTTTTTTATTATATCAGCATTGCTTGCTCTTTTTTGAGCGGGCAATGCTTTTTTTATTCTCATAACGGAGGTAAGACAGGATGGAAGCACTGAAACGGAAAATAGAGGAAGAAGGCGTCGTATTATCTGATCAGGTATTGAAAGTGGATTCTTTTTTGAATCACCAAATTGATCCGCTGCTTATGCAGAAAATCGGTGACGAATTTGCCGCCAGATTTGCAAAAGACGGTATTACTAAAATTGTGACAATCGAATCATCTGGAATCGCTCCTGCTGTGATGACGGGTTTGCAGTTGGGTGTGCCGGTTGTCTTCGCGAGAAAACATAAATCTTTAACACTCACCGACAACTTGCTGACAGCGTCTGTTTATTCCTTTACGAAGCAAACAGAAAGCCAAATTGCGGTCTCAGGAACCCACCTGTCGGATCAGGATCATGTTCTGATTATCGATGATTTTTTGGCAAATGGACAAGCAGCGCACGGGCTTGTGTCGATTGTGAAGCAGGCGGGAGCCTCTATTGCGGGACTTGGCATTGTCATCGAAAAGTCATTTCAGCCGGGAAGAGATGAACTTGTGAAGCTAGGCTACCGGGTGGAATCTTTGGCAAGAATTCAATCATTAGAAGAAGGAAAAGTGTCCTTCGTACAGGAGGTTCATTCATGAAAAACGGATTTGGCAAAACGCTGTCTTTAGGGATACAGCATGTGCTCGCCATGTATGCCGGTGCCATTGTCGTTCCTCTGATTGTCGGAAAAGCAATGGGCCTGACTGTCGAACAGCTGACCTACTTAGTATCGATTGATATTTTTATGTGCGGCGTGGCTACACTTTTGCAAGTGTGGAGCAACCGATTTTTCGGGATCGGGCTTCCGGTTGTGCTTGGCTGTACATTTACAGCAGTATCGCCGATGATTGCGATTGGGTCTGAGTACGGGGTTTCAGCGGTTTACGGAAGTATTATCGCCTCAGGTATTCTTGTCATTCTCATTTCATTTTTCTTTGGGAAGCTCGTATCGTTTTTCCCGCCCGTCGTGACAGGCTCAGTTGTTACGATTATCGGAATTACACTTATGCCGGTAGCCATGAATAACATGGCCGGCGGAGAAGGAAGTGCAGATTTCGGAGATCTCTCCAATCTTGCTCTCGCTTTCATCGTTTTGAGTATTATTGTGCTTCTATACCGTTTTACGACGGGCTTTATCAAATCCATCTCGATTTTGATCGGTATTTTGATCGGCACCTTCATTGCTTATTTTATGGGAAAAGTTCAATTTGATAACGTTTCGGACGCGGCAGTTGTTCAAATGATTCAGCCGTTTTACTTCGGAGCGCCGTCTTTTCACACAGCGCCTATCATTACGATGTCCATTGTTGCAATTGTCAGCCTTGTAGAATCAACTGGTGTTTACTTTGCCTTAGGTGACCTGACGAACCGCCGTCTGACAGAGAAAGATTTATCAAAAGGCTATCGCGCTGAAGGGCTGGCTGTGCTGCTGGGCGGTATTTTTAACGCTTTTCCTTACACGGCCTTCTCTCAAAATGTCGGGCTCGTACAGCTCACAGGAATCAAGAAAAATGCCGTAATTGTTGTCACGGGTGTGATCTTAATGGCATTTGGGCTGTTTCCGAAGATCGCTGCTTTTACGACCATTATTCCATCTGCTGTTTTGGGCGGGGCAATGGTGGCGATGTTTGGAATGGTGATCGCTTATGGAATCAAAATGCTCAGCCGCATTGATTTTGCGAAACAGGAAAATCTGCTGATCGTTGCCTGCTCAGTAGGACTGGGTCTCGGTGTGACAGTTGTGCCGGATATTTTTAAGCAGCTTCCGAGCGCCTTAACGCTCCTTACAACAAACGGCATTGTCGCCGGCAGCTTCACTGCAGTAGTTCTGAATATTGTATATAACGTATTTTCTAAAGCCAAAAAAACAGAACAAACAGCTGACATCACTGAGCAAAAAACAGCAGTCTAAACTCCGCCGCGGCGGAGTTTTTTGCATATAAAAAAGATCGTTGCGGAACAATGTATGCAAAGAGGTGATCGCATGGCGTTTATTTTATCCATCGGAACAAGTCTTCCTGCGTACGATGTAAACCAAGACAAAGCGGCTGAGTTTGCCCGGTATATGTTTCAGCATTCCTTTAAAGATATTGACCGGCTGTTAACCTCCTTTAAAAACGGGCAAATTCAAACGAGGCAATTTGTCAAGCCGATTGAATGGTATAAAGAGGGTCACAGCTTCGAAGAAAAAAATCAAATATACATAGAAGAAACACTTAAGCACAGCATAGAGGCTGTTCGCGAGTGCCTCTCTCATCCTGGATTTTTTCAAGAAGCCATCCCTTATGAGAAAGTGGACGCTGTTTTTTTTGTCTCCAGCACGGGCCTTTCCACACCGAGCATTGAGGCGCGGCTCATGAATGAACTTCCATTTTCTCCATATACGAAGCGGATTCCGATTTGGGGCCTAGGCTGCGCAGGAGGGGCCAGCGGACTTGCGCGCGCAGCCGAATACTGCAAAGCATATCCTGAGGCTTTCGTGCTCGTCATTGCTGCTGAGCTATGCAGCCTGACATTCCAGCCGGAAGATAAAACGAAAAGCAATCTTATTGGCACCTCGCTTTTTGGCGATGGCATTGCTGCAGCCTTATTATGCGGGGAGAAGGCAGACCGCAGGATGTCAAAACTGAAGCTTGCGCCAAAGGTAACAGATTCCCAATCTGTTTTGATGAAACAATCAGAAGATGTCATGGGCTGGGACTTTACAGATCAAGGATTCAAAGTCATTTTCTCAAGAGATATTCCGACTTTAGTAGAAAAATGGCTCAAAACAAATGTACAGGTTTTTTTAGACAAACATCAGCTGTCATTCACTGATATCAGTGTTTTTTTTGCACATCCTGGCGGAAAAAAAGTGATTGAAGCATACATCAAAAGTCTCGAGCTTTCACCGGAAAAGCTTTCATCTGCACAAAGCATTTTACAAAAGCACGGAAATATGTCTTCAGCCACAATATTGTATGTGATCAAAGACCATCTGCTGTACGGACATAAAAAGGAAGCAGAACGGGGACTGATTGGCGCATTAGGGCCGGGATTTTCATCAGAGCTGCTGTTATTCAGCTGGGAAAAGGGGGCTTGACTCATGTTTTGGTTGTTAATCGCCATTCTCATCGCTCAAAGAGCAGCTGAAATGGCAGTAGCCAGACAAAACGAACAAAAGGTAAAGAAACAAGGGGCGATCGAATTCGGTGAGAGCCACTATCCGTATATCATCATCATGCACATCCTTTTTTTCCTGTCTTTAATTGCGGAAGTGCTGCTGATGAACAAACAGCCGTCAAGCTGGTGGATCGGTATCGCTGCGGTTATTTTAATCGTGCAGGCAGTGCGGTATTGGGCGCTTTGTTCTTTAGGAGCATATTGGAATACGAAAATCCTTGTCGTTCCAGGTGTGGAGCTTGTAAAAAAAGGCCCTTATAAATGGATGAAGCATCCAAACTATACCGTTGTTATACTAGAAATCTTATTGATTCCGCTGCTATATCAAGCGTACGTCACCATGTGTCTGTTTTCCATTTTAAATGCCGTTTTGTTAACCGTCAGAATTCGTGCAGAAGACAAAGCATTAGAGGAATACAGCATAAAATAGCGATTGAAAATCATTCTCATTCATGTTAAAATGAATTTGAAAAAGATTCTCAATCAGGATGGTGAAGCAAATGACAATGTTGTTTTTGCTTGGGGCGGTTTGTACATATAGTGTATTAATTGGTTTTGTATTAAAAGGAATCTCTAATAAATCTGTTTAATGAATCTGGAACTTGTCAAAGTTGCAGATTTTCTTTTATAGAAGCTGCCGTAATGGCGGCTTTTTTCTATTCTCTTAAAGAAATTTGGCTCATTCTTGTGTAAAATGAAAGGGAATGTATTCAGATCTTTCGAAAAAGATTCACAATTGAAACGGCACAAAGGGGTTCAGATTTATGACAGAACAAAACAGAAAAGAGCTTTTGCACAAAACAGGTGAAATTTATAAGCAATTCATCGAGAATCAAGATGAACAAAGGGCTGCTAAACTGGCAGCAGTCATGAAAAAAGCGGCTGATGAAGAGGTTTATATCGCATTTACCGGGCATTATTCAGCGGGGAAATCTTCACTGCTGAACTGCCTGTTAATGGAGAATATTTTGCCGACAAGCCCGATTCCGACAAGTGCTAACCTTGTTGTGATCAGAAACGGGGAAAAGCGTGTTCGGCTTCATACAACAGACGGAGCATACGCTGAGCTGAAGGGGGCTTATCAGAAAGACAAGGTGCAGCAATATTGCAAAGACGGCGAGCAAATTGAAAGCGTTGAAATTTTTGACCGGTATACTGAGATCGACTCCGGAGTTGCGTATATTGACACCCCCGGGATTGACTCAACAGATGATGCGCATTTTCTGTCGGCGGCGTCTATACTCCATCAGGCGGATGCGCTGTTTTACGTCGTTCACTATAATCACGTGCACGCTGAGGAAAATGTTAAGTTTCTCAGGTCTATAAAAGAAAGCATTCCGAATGTGTATTTTATCGTTAATCAAATTGACCGGCATGATGAGAAGGAGACACACTTTGAAGACTATAAAACACAGGTAGAGGAGATGCTTTGCAATGAAGGCATTTCAAAGGAATCACTTTATTTTACGTCAGTAACAGAACCAAATCATCCGTTCAATCAGATTGGGAGCCTGAGAGAAGAATTAAAAAGAATAAAACAACAATCAAAAAGCAATTTGCAGGCTTTAACAGAACAAAAAGTCCGCAATCTGCTGAAGGAACATACCGAAATGCTTTTGAAAGACGAAACAGACGGTCCAAGCTTTGCTGAACAGCTTGATACACAAACTGATCTGGTCCAATCGCTGGGTAATCAATTGGATGAGGCGGCAAAACAAGCGACTGAGGCAGAAAACAGGATGCAGGAAGAAATCAATCGAATTTTAAAAAACGCCAACCTGACGCCTTTTGAAATGCGTGAATTGGCAGCTGCATTTCTAGAATCGCGAGAGCCTTCTTTTAAAACCGGCTTTTTCTTTTCTAAAGCAAAAACTGCACAGGAACGAGATAGAAGACGGAATGCTTTATTCTCTGATGTGACAAAACGAACAGAGGCCGAAGCGGATTGGCACATGATAGACACGTTCCATAAACTCGCCAAGACATATGATGTTCATACAGCTGAAAGTGAAAAGCAGATTCAGGCCTATCGCACTCCGCTTGAAATTGACATCATTGAACGCGCGGTCAAGCATGGTGCAGCTTTTTCTTCTGAATATGTATTGCAATATACAAAAGACTTGGCAGAGCTTATCCGCAAAGAGGCGAAGAGAGAAGCGGCAGACATCACAAAGGCGCTGGCCGCGATGCTGAAAGAGCGTGTTTCCGAAGACGTGCAAACGATCAATGGCCGGCTCATTCAGGAATCAGAAAAACTTGTCCTTCTCCAAGAACAGGCCCGTTTAGAGAATAATGCCCGCGAGAAAGCCGATCGCTTATGGGCCATCTGGGAAGAAGAGTCTGCATGCCCAATGCACATA
This sequence comes from Bacillus inaquosorum KCTC 13429, assembly GCF_000332645.1. Taxonomy (GTDB): domain Bacteria; phylum Bacillota; class Bacilli; order Bacillales; family Bacillaceae; genus Bacillus; species Bacillus inaquosorum. The sequence continues at coordinate 18,609 of NZ_AMXN01000010.1, read as the reverse complement.
GACACTGACTGGTTTAAAACGAAGAAAAAAACAGTGGCCGCTCCAGAACAGAAACGAAGTCAAGGCCAGCAGACACAGCAGCCAATACAGAAACCAGAAATCAAAATGGAACAAGAACTGCCGCTTCAAGACCAGATCAAACGTTTTTACACATTATCTGACCGTTTAGGCGAGTATAGCATGCTGTCAAAGCAAACCTCAGCCTTTCGGGAAAGGATTAAAAGGCTTGAGGAACGGAAATTTACACTTGCGCTTTTTGGAGGATTCAGCTCGGGGAAATCATCATTTGCCAATGCGCTTGTCGGCGAAAGGGTGCTGCCGTCCTCACCAACGCCAACCACAGCCACAATTAACAAAATCACAAAACCAGCCAATGGCAACATCAACAAAACAGCGGATGTGGTGTTTAAGACGGAGGATGACATAACGGCTGACATTTTGCAGCTCACCGGGATACAAGAAGAACCGACAGGCCGTTCTTTCACAGAGAAGTGGGAAAAGGCAGTCAAAAAAAGCCGGATGCAGGAAGAACACATTAAATTAATCAGCAACTTCCTGCTTGCATACGAAAAGTATCACCAATATATACAGGAACAAAAGAAATTAACGATTCCGCTGTCTGAATTAAAGCCGTATGTGGCAGAGGAGGCAACGGCCTGCGCTGTGAAAGAGGTAACGGTCTATTATACATGCCCGCTGACTGAAAAAGGGATTACAATAGTTGATACGCCCGGCGCGAGCAGCATGAATAAACGGCATACAGAGCTGGCGTTCCAATATATTAAAGATGCCGATGCGTTTTTTTATATGACCTATTATCAGCACTCCTTCTCGAAAGGAGACCGTTCGTTTTTGCGCAAGCTCGGGCTGGTGAAAGAATCGCTCAGCATGGATAAAATGTTTTTCGTCATTAATGCAGCAGACCTTGCGAAAGATAAATCAGAGCTGGAAACAGTGACCGATTATGTCAGCACAGAGCTTGTAAAAGAAGGGATTCATAGTCCGCAGCTCTTTACCGTATCAAGTAAGGAGGAACTGCTGGGAAAATCGGAATCATTTTATAACCAGTTCCCGAAAGTAAGAACGCACTTAGACCGGTTTATCGAAGTTGATGTAAAAAAAGCCGCAGCTGCACAACTCAGTTCGGAAGCAGACAAACTATGCGAAACTGTTTTCCAGCTTCACCAATCACAGCATCAGTCCAAGGAAGAAAAGGAAGCGCAGAAACAGCGCCTTATGCTGTCATTTGAGCGGACAGCAGCCGAAATCGAGAAACGGCGGAACTCAGAAACCATCATTGAGAAGGTAAAAAAAGATACAAGAGAGCAGCTTTATCACATAACACAGCGACTATCTTTTTTTGCGAATGATTTACTAAAATCAGCATTTCATCCGGGGCTTCAGAACGGGGATTGGAAAAAGAACGTCGGGAAGGCAATGAAAACCGCCTTACATGAGTATCAGTTTGAATATGTTCAGGAAATCAAAACACTTGATGTTCGTATGAGCGGTTTCATCGAGCGGCATATCACCGAAGAGTGGCTGGAAAGCTTTCAAAAAACATTAAACGCGGACGGTTATTTTTCCATTTATGCGGGTGATCAGCATTCGACCGGCATACAGCTGAAGGAAGTTGAACCGAAAATAGATGTACGTGCCTTCGAGCAGGAACAAAAAGAGGTCAAATCACCGAAGCACTTTTTTGAACAAAAAGGAAAAGCGGCCTTCATCGAAGCTGTACGGATGAAGCTCACGAAAATCACAGAGGATTGGGTGAAAAATGAAGAAGAAAGCCTTATCTCTCATTACACAGATCACCTCAGGCGCTTGCAGGAAGATATGGCTGAAAAAGCAATGACACAAATAAAAGATCAAAAAGATACGTATTTAGGAGGATATGGGGAAGGGGAACATGCGAAAGAAATTGAAAAGGCATACCAAGCATGCATCTCCTGGCAAAGATCAGACAATACAATAAAAATGTAAAATTCAGTTGGCTTGTATTTCAAGTCATGATAGACTAAATAGAAAAAAGCGAGATGAACGATTCATGTCAGAGGTACATAAAGCAATTTCAGCACATTCATCAAAACAGCACGAGCATATCAAAGCATTTATGCGTCTTGAAAACATGCGTGAACTGGCCATTGAAGAAGCGGTTTCAAAATGCAAAAACGATGAGCCTTTTACTACAGATGCGATTAATGAAATTACCGAGCAGATCAATCAGCTCGCCAAAAAAGGGATCGTACCGACAAGACGCCTTGTATCAACGGAAATGGTCAGAGAATACGTAAGCCGTATGTAAGCTGGATGATCCTGTCGCGAGTGAATCTCCTGCCGGAAGCATATACTATGTGTATCCGACGTAAGGGGGGATTCATGTTGGGCAGAACAAAGCTGGGAAACAGAAATGCACAGGCGAATAACAATGCCAAAAAGAAAAACGGATTTCAAACCCATTTTGACTCTTACGCAGGACGCGAAGCTGAAAAGCTGATCGCCAGCAACAAAAGACACAACGACTGATGTTATTAAAACAGTATCTCTAATCGAAGAGATGCTGTTTTTTATTTTTAGGCTGCTTTATGGTAAAATAGAAAGAATGAAAGAAAAGGGAGTTATCTTATGAATAATAATAAACTATTGCTAGTTGACGGCATGGCTCTTTTATTCCGGGCGTTTTTTGCCACGGCCGTGCATCGCAACTTTATGATAAATGACAGCGGGGTGCCGACGAACGGCGTCAACGGGTTTTTAAAGCATTTGATCACAGCTGTGGAAACATTCCAGCCGACACATGTCGTCTGCTGCTGGGACATGGGGAGCAAAACGTATCGAAATGACCTGTTCCAAGATTATAAGGCGAACCGCAGTGCACCGCCTGTAGAGCTTATTCCGCAGTTTGATTTGGCAAAGGAAGCGGCCGCTGAGCTTGGGATTATGAACATCGGCTTTGCCGGGTATGAAGCGGATGATTGTATCGGAACTCTTGCCGGTTTATTTGCAAATGAAGCTGACATTACGATCGTAACAGGGGACAGGGATTTACTTCAGCTGTTAACGGATGAAGTGAGTGTGGCCTTGCTCCAAAAAGGAATCGGAAATTATAAAGTCTATACAAAAGAGACTTTTTATGAAGAAACAGGCGTCCTGCCGAAAGCTTTGATTGATATTAAAGCGCTTATGGGTGATTCCAGTGATAACTATCCTGGCGTCAAAGGGATTGGAGAAAAAACAGCCTACAAACTGATTCGTGAATACGAAACGATTGACCGTTTATTAGAAAATCTTTCTTTTCTTCCGAAGGGGCAGCAGGGGAAAATTCAGCAAGGTTTGAGCGATTTGGAGATGTCGAGGAAGCTTGCTGAAATTCATTGCTCTGTGCCGCTGGTCTGCACACTGAAAGACGCTCTATTTACACTGCAAATGGAGCAGGCGGCTGACATGCTTCGCCGCCACCAAATCAAAGGAATTGAGCGTATGCTCGAAAAGCTGAACGCTAGAGAGATCGTGTAAGATCTTCTCTAGCGTTTTGTATTGCTTTTTTTGGCTCTTTCCTCAAGCTCTGTTTTAGGGTCGTCATGTGTATTGCCTTCCAGGTCGCCTTGCGGAGTCACACCGCCGGTCAGCCGGCCTTTATCTTTCTTTTTCATGTTTGTTCACCTCGTCATTAGGATGACCATTGATCGAGATTTAATTCTTATCATTCAGCCGAATCGCTTCTTTTGCCAGCTGGTCGGCTTTTTGGTTTTGCTTGCCCGGTATCCATTTGATGAAAAAAAGAGGGAAGGCCGCTTTTAATCGGATGATTTCTTCCACATACGGGTGATATGTTTTATTTTTGACCATTTCAAACTCAGCGGCCCGTTCCACAATATCTGAATCGGTTCGAAAGGAAACAGATTGATACCCGCGCTCTGCACATAGCTTCATCCCTTCAATTAATGCAAGAAATTCCGCTTCCTGGTTTGTATGCATTCCGACTGGAATAGAGAAAGATTCTGCTTTTCCTTCATGTTTGATAAAAATGCCGACACCGGAAGGCCCGGGATTACCGGCGCTTGCGCCGTCTACATAAATTTCTGTAGGCATTATGAACTCCTTTCATCATTCGGTATCATTTTTTTCGCTGCATAAGCATAAGGCAATGAGATCAAAGATACCGCAAACTTAATCAAATATGTAGAAATAAAAATATGAAGCCAAACGCCTGCCGGATAAATGCCGAAAAAAGCGACACCAGTAAATATCAGTGTATCAAACAGCTGGCTGACTGCTGTACTGCCGCCGTTTCTGAGCCATAAAAGCCGATCAGAAGGAAATATCCTTCTAATTGCCGAATATACATAAACATCCAGCGTTTGGCTGAAGATAAAGGCAAGCAGACTTCCTAACGCAACTCGTGGAAGGAAGCCGAAAATCGTTTCCAGCGCTGTTTGTGATATGTCACTGGAAGCCGGTTCGAAAAGCAGCACGCCCTGCATGACAAATGTCAGCGTCAGGAGCGTTGAGAATCCGAGCCATACCGCTTTTCTAGCTTCAGCCGGTCCGTATTTTTCATTCAGCACATCTGTCGCAAAAAAGATTGTGCCGTACATCACATTCCCGAGCGTTGCTGTTAAGCCAAACAGTTCGACTGTCTTGACGACTTGAAGGTTGGCGCAGACTGTCGCAAAACCGATCCAAACAAACAGTCCCATTTTGCCAAATCCTTTATAAAATAAAAGAACAATGATAAAATGAATGATCGCAAAAATGATCCAAAACGAATTATTAAACAAAATGAAAAAGCTTCCTTTCCGGGATTAGATTGGTTTGATTATAGCACAAGCCCGGCAACTAATGAATGGTAAGGTGATCGTAATGAAGCTCAGACCGCATATGAAAATAGAAGCAAAAGGGACGGGATCCGTCTCATTTTTGGGTGAAGACTGGCTGACTGCTCAGCAAGCACGTATGCTAGCCAGAGAACTCAGCCGTTTTCCATACATGAAAGAGCTCGAGTTTGAAGACGAGAAAGGCGGCAGCTGGACGCTGAAGGAATTGGAAAAGCTAACCGAGGAGCTTGCTCAAGAGCCTGATGATATTACTGTTTACTTTGACGGCAGTTTCGATAAGGAGAGCGAACTGGCCGGACTCGGAATCGTCATTTATTATTCATTGGGAGGAATCCGGCATCGCTTGAGAAAAAATAAAAGCTTCCGGCTGAAAACCAATAATGAAGCTGAATACGCGGCGCTATATGAAGCAATAAGAGAAGTAAGAGAGCTTGGGGCAAGCAGAAATTCAATTACGATCAAAGGGGATTCACTTGTTGTGCTGAATCAGCTTGACGGCAGCTGGCCTTGCTATGATCCATCGCATAATGAATGGCTGGACAAAATAGAAGCACTCCTTGAATCGCTGAAGCTTACCCCAACCTACGAAACCATACAGCGGAAAGACAACCAGGAAGCTGACGGCCTCGCTAAAAAGATTCTATCCCATCAATTCGTAGAAAGCCACACGAAATTAGACCGTAACGGAGATGACGATATTGGATAAGAAAATGATTTTTAAAGAACTGACAGAACTGCACGATGAATACTGCAAGGATTGTTTTATTAAGAAGCAATTTCGCAAGGAATTTGGCAAAACCTATGCGCATTCATTTTGCATTAATAAATGTACGGTGGGTGAAAAGCTGAAAGCATACGGCGATGTTTTAACCAATCACTAAAGAATAAAAACCGCAGAAGCTGCGGTTTTTATTCTTTGAATTCATCAAGCTGATGCTGGCTATCATCCAGCAGCTGCTGTTGTTGCTGAACAAATTCAGGATCATCGAGAGCTGCCAGCTCTTCAGATTGTGACAGTTCTCTTGCATCCTCAATAGCTTGGTATGCGGAATCGACTAATGTTGTGCTTTGGCCTCTCGTCGCAGCTCCTGTCGTTTTTTGCGCTGTTTCCACCGCTAGTTCCAGCTGCCGCTTATCAGTAAATCCAGCCTGATCCTCTTTATGAAATTCTGATGTCACAAAAAACACCTCCGCAACTATTTTGCAGAGTTTTTTTGAAATTTATGTACCAAAATAGAAAATAAAATGAAAATAAGCCGATATAACTATTGAACCGGAATAAATAGGTCTGATTTACTATTTGGGGTATCTTGGAAGAGAAGGGGAACGCAGCTATGGATGATAAAGACTTGAAGTCGATCCTTCACAAAACATTTATAGAAATATACAGTGATTTAGAAGAACTGGCGGATATCGCGAAAAAAGGGAAGCCATCAATGGAAAAGCATGTTGCAGAGATTGAACAGAGGTGCAAACAAAATATTTTGGCTATTGAAATTCAGATGAAAATCAAATAGGAGAGGCAAATGCCTCTCCTCTATTTGTCGTCATGTATTGAGTTTAGAGTTTTACAACATTAGAAGCTTGAGGTCCACGATTACCTTCGACAATTTCAAAAGAAACTTCTTGTCCTTCTTCTAATGATTTGTATCCTTCTCCTTCGATAGCTGTGAAGTGAACAAATACATCGTCTCCGCCTTCAACTTCAATGAAGCCGAATCCTTTTTCGTTGTTGAACCATTTTACTTTACCGTTTTGCATATTGCTTAATTCCTCCTAGTACTGTAGCACCCGTGTGCTAAAAAAAATTTTGTCATCATTTAACGTTGATTCATTGTTAAATGATGGTTCAACTATACACCATCTGGGAGCACCCGTCAAGTTGCGAAACTGCTTATTTTTCAAAAGAAGGGCAAGTTTCACAAAAAAATGTAACCGCTTTTATAGATGGGTGAATATAAATAAAAAGAGCACACGATTTTCGTGTGCTCTCTATGAACATCATTAAGATAGCGCTTTGGCTTTTTGTTTGGATGTCATCATTTCTGATTCCTTCAGGATATCCTCTAAGATCACTTCAGAGGAGTTTGCTAAATGAAGCTCCTTAATGTTTTTCTTCATGCGCTGTAAGGTATCTTCATCTGCGAGAAGGGAAGTGACTGACTCGAGAATCTCTTCATGACGGTTCACGACAATGGCAGCTCCGCGATCTTCAAAGAAGTTTGCATTTTCTTTTTCCTGGCCAGGCACGGGTTTGTACAGAATGACAGGCACACCGATGGCAGTTGCTTCTGTCAAAGTAATGCCCCCAGGTTTTGTAATCATGCAATCTGTGATCCGGAACAGCTCATCGATGCGCTCCACATAGCCAAGAACTTTTAATTTGTCACCGTTTTCTGCTTCAAGCGCGCTTAAAGATTCCTTTAAAGCCGTATTTTTCCCGCACACGACAACCACTTGCACATGATCATCTTTGACAAGATTTTCACACAGCTCTTTTACGTTCTTTAGAACACCGTGGGCGCCTGCCATAATAAGAAGCACTTTTTTGTTTGGTGAAAGATTGTACTTTTTATATATCGGCTCCACCGGCAGGGATTCTTCAAATTGCGGCCTGATTGGAATTCCGGTGATTTTCACGTTGCTTGGATGAGTGCCGATCTCCAGCAGTTTTTCCTTCACATAATCTGTCGCCACATAATATTTATCCACGTTTTCGTGAACCCAAATTTTATGAAGGCAAAAATCAGTCATAACGTTGAAGGTAGGGATGACTCTTCCTGTTCGGCGTCTGTATTCCGGCACGACGATCATCGGAAATGTATTAATAATAATATCGGGCTGATGTTCCTCGACAAGTTCGCCCAATCGTTTATTACCCATTTTAAAGTAAATATTAAATTTACGTTTATTATAGATTTTGTCAACTCCGTAATAAAACAAACGATAAAACTGTTTCCCGATTGAGAAGCTTTTTAAATAAAGGTACTGAGTTACCTCTGAAACAATCGGATTTGACTCTTGGTACAAATTAGAAACTGTTACATGCTGAAAGCCGAGACGTACACATTGCTCGTAAAGTGTTTTGGCTACCTGCACATGTCCATTTCCGTAATTTGCAGTCAAAATTAATACTCTTTTATTGGTATTCAAGTAAATTCACCTCAATGTAATCAACAACAAGCAAGCTTCATGCATCGTAAGGAGTTATTGTCTATACATAAACATAACACAAATACATAATTGAATTATTAATGCAGTGAAAAAATTAAGCTAATTTTAAATGATTTGGATTCCAGTATTTTAAATTTTTGTTATACGCAGACTGAATCAGATGTATTTTATCATATTTTTTGCTCAGCGTATCACTAAAAAAAGAAAAATTAGTCCCATTCGTAAGGAGTTTCTTGGTAAACGTAATAATTCAGCCAGTTCATAAACAATAATGTCGCATGCGCTTTCCAGCGATTCACTGGCTCTTCGCTGTCTTTTGCGAAATAATGTTTAGGCGCCTCGACAGTAGAAAGGTTTCGCTCCAGATCTCTTTCATACTCTTGAAGAAGCGTATTTGTATCATATTCGGGGTGCCCTGTTAAAAAGACTTGTTTTTCGTCTTTTGACACAATTAAGCAAACCCCAGCTTCCTTTGATGCGGATAGAATATTTAACTCGGGCACTGCTTGAAGCTGTTCCATATTTATATCTGTATGCCGGGAATGCGGCACGTAGTATAGCTCGTCAAAACCTCTTACCAATCTTTCGTGTTTTGAAAGAACGGAATGTTCGAACACACCGAAGATCTTTTTCGGCATGTGAATTTTTTCCACACCGTAATGGTAGTACAAACCTGCTTGAGCGCCCCAGCAAATATGCAAGGTTGAAGTGACATTCGTTTTGCTCCACTCCATGATCTCTTTGAGCTCTTCCCAATAAGAAACCTCTTCAAACGCCAAATGCTCGATCGGCGCACCGGTGATAATCATGCCGTCAAACTTCTTGTGACGGATATTGGAAAAAGTCGTGTAAAATTCGTCAAGGTGTTCTCTTGCAGTATTTTTCGGCGTGTGTGTGCTTGGGATTAAAAATGTAAAATGAACCTGTAAAGGCGAATTTCCAAGCAATCTGAGAAGCTGAGTCTCTGTTTGGATTTTTTTCGGCATCAAATTCAATATGATAATTTTTTGCGGCCGGATATCCTGATGAAATGCTCTGCTTTCATCCATTACAAATATATGTTCACTCTCAAGCACCTGTTTTGCCGGCAGGTGTGTTGGTATATTAATAGGCAACGTGCCACCTCCATCATTTCCCCGTTTAATTTTCTTCATTATAGGAATTTTCACGCCAATTTTCAATCTATCTATAAGGGTTGATGGGGCAACAACGGAAAACTCTTTAAATAAAACGCATAGATACGCCTTTTGGTTTCACTGTAAAATGATTTTCCATGATGTATCTTAGAAGGTAAATGTAATGTTTTATAGAATGATTAAGATAAAAAATGAGCCACATGAATTTAAGGTTCATTTGACTCTTATCTTAAGAGTTCTGATAAATGATGTTTACATTTTGAATTGAGATATAAAAAAGGTAAAATAATCAGCACCAGGGACATAGGAGGGACTTACATGTCTATATATCATATGAAGGTACGTACAATAAAAGGGAAAGACATAACACTTCAGCCTTTTGCCGGAAAGGTATTGATGATCGTGAATACAGCGAGTAAATGCGGTTTTACTCCGCAATTGAAGCAGCTTCAGGAGTTATATGATACATATCAGCAGGAGGGCCTGGAGATATTAGGGTTCCCCTGCAATCAATTTATGAACCAAGAGCCTGGTGACGAGGCAGACATACAGGATTTTTGCGAAACAAATTACGGTGTTACGTTTCCTATGTTTTCAAAAGTAGAAGTAAACGGGAAAAACGCCCACCCGCTGTTTGTGTATTTGACAGAGCATGCGAAAGGGATGCTGGGAACTAAGGCGATCAAGTGGAATTTCACAAAATTTATTGTGGACAGAAATGGAGAAATCGTTGGCCGATATTCTCCCAATACAAATCCGAAAGAGCTGGAAGACGTTATCGTGAAGCTATTAGGGCAATAAAGAGGGTGTTTTTGTGAAGGAATTGAAGCAGACAGAGCAAATCAGGACATGGGTTCAATCTGTCCTAACCGGCGAAAGCTCTGGACATGATTGGCATCATGTATCAAGAGTTGCAGATCTTGCTGTGTATATTGGAGAAAAGGAAAATGCGGATTTGTTCATTGTTGAAACGGCGGCTTTGGTTCATGATTTAATTGATGTCAAGCTGCCTGACACGGTCAGGCTTTCAGTGAGTGAAGTTTATGAACAGCTCGTTTTTTTCGGAGTTGGAAAAGAGGCTGCTGACAAAGTGATTGATATTATCACAAGGATGTCCTTTCGGGACAGGGAAAAGCTGGCGGAAGAGCCGCTCTCAATTGAGGGGAAAGCCGTACAGGACGCTGACAGGCTTGATGCGATCGGTGCTGTCGGTATTGCGAGAACTTTTATGTTTGCGGGCGCAAAAGGCCACAGCCTTTATGGAGATGATCAAAGCGCCTACGCTCATTTTTTTCATAAGCTGCTGCGGCTGAAAGATATGATGAATACAGACACTGCACGGGAACTGGCAGAAGAAAAACATGATTTTATGATCCATTTTGTCCGCCAATTAGAAAAAGACATACCCGGGATTGATGCCAAAACGTCGTAATAGAAGGCTTGCTGTGACTATGATAGAATAAGTCACAGATATGCTATAGGAGGACGATCATGAAGATAAAATCAATTGAACCTACGCCAAGCCCGAATACAATGAAGGTCATCTTAACGGAAGAGCTTCCGGCAGGCAAAAGCAATAACTATAAACCGGATCAAGCAGAAGGCGCACCGCCTGTTATAGCGGAAATCCTTAAAATAGAAGGGGTTAAAGGTGTCTACCATGTCGCTGATTTTCTTGCTGTTGAACGGAACGCAAGATACGACTGGAAAGACATTTTACCGCAAGTCCGCTCTGCATTTGGGATGGAAAGTGCTGAAAGTGCAGAAGAAAACCGCTCTGATCAAGAGTCTTTTGGAGAGGTGAAAGTTTTTGTACAGATGTTCAGCGGCATTCCTATGCAGGTCAAATTGACGGATGGGGAGCGAGAAGAGCGCTTCGGGTTACCTGAACGCTTTCAGCAGGCGATCTTAAAACTCAGGTCTGAAGCTTCAAATGTTGTGTTTGAACGGGCCTGGAAAGAACAAGGCGTCAGATTCGGCGACTTTAATGAAATCGGTCATGACGTGACAGAAGAGCTTCAGGCCGCATATAGTGATGAACGGCTGAAACGGCTGACAGAAGCAGCAGCTCAGGGAAAGGGCGAAACAAAACAAGCTGTACAGCGCAAAGCGTATAAAGTAACGCTTGATATGCTGGATGATGAGGACTGGAAAAAGCGTTATGCACATCTCGAGCAGATGGATCCGAAAGAGGAGGATATCCCGGTTTTACAGAAAGCATTGGATGATCCCAAGGTGTCCATCAGAAGACAGGCTGTTGTGTATTTAGGGATGATTGAAACACCTGATGTTCTTCCTTTATTGTATAAGGCACTTGAGGACAAAGCTGTCTCAGTGAGAAGAACGGCCGGAGACTGCCTGTCTGATATCGGCGACCCTCAAGCCATTCCCGCTATGATCAAATCGTTAAGCGACTCCAGCAAGCTTGTTCGCTGGCGTGCGGCTATGTTCCTGTACGAAGTCGGCGATGAAAGTGCAATTGAAGCTTTGCGCGCTGCCGAAGATGATCCCGAATTTGAGGTCAGCCTTCAAGTGAAAATGGCGCTTGAGCGTATTGAGCATGGAGAGGAAGCAAAAGGTTCGGTTTGGAAACAAATGACAGAGAGCAGAAAAAAAGGAGACTAGAAAGAAAAAGGTGCAGATCATGCACCTTTTTTTGTGAATTCACTTTTTATAAAAATTATTTCGAATATTGTTGAAAAATGCCCGAAAACTATTTATAGTAAGTAACAATATTAATAGTTGGAGGGTTCACATCGACAGAAAACTATATAAATATAAAAACATGAAGGAAACAATTAAGGCGAGGGCGGCCTGTATTTTATCTTTTTGCAAAAACAGCCCACAAATAAACTGAAAATTGTTAAAATAAAATCCAGTCTAACAATTGAAAGTATTTAGGAGGATCACCATGGCAGAATTACGCAGTAACATGATCACACAAGGAATCGATAGAGCTCCGCACCGCAGTTTGCTTCGTGCAGCAGGTGTAAAAGAAGAGGATTTCGGCAAACCATTTATTGCGGTTTGTAATTCATACATTGATATCGTTCCCGGTCATGTTCACTTGCAGGAGTTTGGAAAAATCGTAAAAGAAGCAATCAGAGAAGCCGGGGGCGTACCGTTTGAATTTAATACCATCGGAGTAGATGACGGCATCGCGATGGGGCATATCGGTATGAGGTATTCGCTGCCGAGCCGTGAAATCATTGCGGACTCTGTGGAAACGGTCGTATCCGCGCACTGGTTTGACGGAATGGTCTGTATTCCGAACTGTGACAAAATCACGCCGGGAATGCTTATGGCGGCAATGCGCATCAATATTCCAACGATTTTTGTCAGCGGCGGGCCGATGGCGGCAGGAAGAACAAGTGACGGGCGCAAAATCTCCCTTTCCTCAGTATTCGAAGGGGTAGGCGCTTACCAAGCCGGAAAAATCAATGAAAACGAGCTTCAAGAACTAGAGCAGTTTGGATGCCCAACGTGCGGGTCTTGCTCTGGAATGTTTACAGCAAACTCAATGAACTGTCTGTCCGAAGCACTTGGACTAGCTTTGCCGGGTAATGGAACCATTCTCGCGACATCACCGGAACGAAAAGAGTTTGTCAGAAAATCGGCTGCGCAATTAATGGAAACAATTCGCAAGGATATCAAACCGCGTGATATCGTCACAGTAAAAGCGATTGATAACGCCTTTGCACTCGATATGGCGCTCGGCGGTTCAACAAATACCGTTCTTCATACGCTTGCTCTAGCAAACGAAGCCGGCGTTGAATACTCTTTAGAACGCATTAACGAAGTCGCTGAGCGCGTGCCGCATTTGGCCAAGCTGGCTCCTGCATCAGATGTGTTTATTGAAGATCTTCATGAAGCGGGCGGCGTGTCAGCGGCGCTGAATGAACTTTCCAAGAAAGAAGGAGCGCTTCATTTAGACGCGCTGACTGTTACAGGAAAAACACTTGGAGAAACCATTGCCGGACATGAAGTGAAGGATTTTGACGTCATCCATCCGCTGGATAAACCATTCACTGAAAAGGGCGGCCTTGCTGTTTTATTTGGCAATCTGGCTCCAGACGGCGCTATCATTAAAACGGGCGGCGTACAGAACGGAATTACGAGACACGAAGGTCCGGCTGTCGTATTTGATTCTCAGGATGAGGCGCTTGACGGCATAATCAACCGGAAAGTAAAAGAAGGCGACGTCGTCATCATCCGATACGAAGGGCCAAAAGGCGGACCTGGAATGCCGGAAATGCTGGCGCCTACTTCCCAGATCGTTGGGATGGGACTCGGGCCAAAAGTGGCATTGATTACGGACGGGCGTTTTTCCGGAGCCTCTCGAGGCCTCTCGATCGGCCACGTATCACCAGAGGCCGCAGAGGGAGGACCGCTTGCCTTTGTTGAAAACGGAGACCATATCATCGTTGATATTGAAAAACGCATCTTGGATGTACAAGTTCCAGAGGAAGAATGGGAAAAACGGAAAGCGAACTGGAAAGGTTTTGAGCCTAAGGTGAAAACTGGCTACTTGGCCCGTTATTCTAAACTGGTGACAAGCGCCAACACTGGCGGTATCATGAAAATCTAGACAGCGGGAATCACTTTCTCCTATTTTAAGTCGTGAACATTTGAAATCCGTCCCTCTCTATAGTATCCTTTACTTCAGATGAAGGATAATAGAGGGGGCTTTTTTTATGTCAATGGCTTATGAAGAATACATGCGCCAGCTTGTCGTACCGATGCGCCGCGAGCTGACTGGAGCAGGTTTTGAAGAATTAACAACAGCGGAAGAAGTAGAAAACTTTATGGAAAAGGCAGAGGGCACAACTCTTGTAGTGGTTAACTCTGTGTGCGGCTGTGCGGCAGGCCTTGCGCGTCCCGCGGCAACACAGGCAGTCCTCCAGCACGATAAAACACCTGACAATACAGTGACTGTATTTGCGGGCCAAGATAAAGAAGCTACTGCAAAAATGCGTGAGTATTTTACTGGCCAGGAGCCTTCTTCACCGTCAATGGCTCTTTTGAAAGGCAAAGAAGTCGTACATTTTATTCCGCGTCATGAAATTGAAGGACACGATATGGAAGAGATCATGAAAAATCTGACCTCTGCCTTCGATGCACACTGCTAAATGCCCGTTTTCCGGGCATTTTCTTTTTGGGAGTATAGAAGATGATAACAACAAGCTATAGACCGACTGAACACACCATAAAAACCGCAAAGCAGCTTTCAAAAGAGCTGGGCATGCCATATTGCGGCCGAAATAAACAAACCGTTGAAAACCTGCTGAAGTCAGCAGAACGTGATTTGCTTGTGGTCGGCAAAGAGCGGTTTGAACTTTATACGAAACAAGGTGCCAAATTCTTTTTTCATCCGAATACAGCGATGTTTAGAGCCAAACGCTTCTTACGGGGGGAGCAAGAGCCGATGCTTCGGGCAGCTGGTTTATCGGAAGGGGATACGTTTTTAGATTGCACACTCGGACTGGGTTCGGATGCCATTATCGCAAGTATGGCAGTAGGCGAAACAGGCTCTGTGATTGGGATCGAAAAAAACCATCTTGTATCCGTTTTGGTGAGGACGGGACTGCATTCATGGGAAACGGACATAGAAGAGCTTCAAGCTGCAATGAGAAGAATCCAAGTGGAGAATGGGGATTGCTTTAAATATATCAAGCAGCTTCCCGACGACTCTGTTGATGTAATTTATTTCGATCCAATGTTTCATGAGCCTGTAGAGACATCTGACGGCATCGCACCTTTACGGGATTTGGCAGAGGATTCAGTTTTGCATGAAGGGTGTATCATAGAAGCGGTGCGCGCTGCCAGAAAAAGCGTAGTGCTTAAAGACCACTGGAAAAGCCCGCGATTTGAACAGTTTGGTTTTCACGTCATGAAAAGAAAAACAGCATTGTTTCATTATGGCGTCATTCAAGCTGCAAGTAAAACAAGCCCGTGATTACTCTCACGGGCTTTCTGTTAATCGGTGACTTCCATGACGACAAAGTATAACAATGTTAAGAGTGAAACTGTGGCAAACAAAGCGTCAATCATGCGGAAAGCCTCCTTTCATAGTATATTGTAAGCGTTTTTACACATGCGGCAAAGCAACGAATCTCCTAATTTCCATATCAGTTTCATATAGTACATGACTTGCATGTTTCGGGTGTGCTAAAATAAGAGAAACATGACAATAAAATAGAGAGGAATAAGCAGTCATGAAATTGTGGATGAGAAAGACCCTTGTGGTTTTATTTACCATCGTAACGTTCGGGCTCGTATCTCCTCCGGCTGCTCTTATGGCGGACAAGCCCTCCGGACAGCCGAGCAGTCTTGAGCAGAATGATTACACCGCTTTTTATGATGAGCATGACCTGTACGATGATTATGAGTCGGAAGACAGGCGCGATCCTGAACTGCTTTTTCAATCGTACAGGGAACAGCTCCTTGACAGCGTTGAGGATCAGTCCTTTTTGAAATTCGGCAGCAAAATCGCTCCTGTCATTGAGGATGACTATCGGAATGAGATCCTGCCGAAAATCGAAAATGTGATTAGCGATTTTTTAGCGACATTGCAAGATGATGAGGCATATCAGGATGTTGTGATCTCGAGCAAGCCTTCAGCAGGCAAAACGGAAAAAATTTTCAACGTTTACAATCGGACAACTGGAGAAGATCTCCTCAGATTCCATGTGCGCAGAGACCACCCGCCTCATGACGGCTACTGGTTTAATTTTCACTATCATACAGCAGAAGATGGATTTCAATCACATCATGAGCTTGGGAGTATTTACTGGGACCGCAACACGCCTCCCAACTGGATGAGTGCGTAAAGGAGATGCCATTAGACATGAAAAAGTACACAATGAATGAAATGGTCGATATAACAAAAGATATGCTGAACAAACGGGGCGTTATGATAGAAGATATTGCGCAGATTGTTCAAAAGCTTCAGGAAAAATATAATCCAAATCTGCAGCTCAGTGTATGTATGGAGAATGTAGAAAAAGTGCTGAACAAACGTGAAATTATTCATGCTGTATTAACAGGACTTGCGCTTGATCAGCTTGCTGAGCAGAAATTGCTTCCTGAACCGCTGCAGCACCTTGTTGAAACGGATGAACCGCTTTACGGCATAGATGAAATTATCCCGCTTTCAATCGTCAATGTGTACGGGTCGATCGGTTTGACTAACTTCGGTTATCTAGATAAAGAGAAGATTGGAATTATTAAGGAACTTGATGAAAGTCCAGACGGTATCCATACCTTTTTGGATGATATTGTGGCAGCACTTGCGGCAGCAGCGGCGAGCAGGATTGCCCATACGCATCAGGATCTGCAAGATGAAGAAAAAGAACAGGATGAAAAGCCTGTCGTCAGCTGACTATAAAAAAATCATTTCTGGGTTCAGAAATGATTTTTTATTGTGTTACACTACTAGAAGACTACTTTTAAAGGATGAAAAAAATGAAACAGTATAAGGATTTATGCAGGCATGTTTTAGAGCATGGCGAAAAAAAAGGAGACCGGACAGGGACCGGAACAATTAGCACCTTCGGGTATCAAATGAGATTTAATTTACAGGAAGGCTTTCCGATGCTGACCACTAAAAAACTCCACTTTAAATCAATTGCACATGAATTGCTTTGGTTTTTAAAAGGGGATACCAATGTACGCTATCTGCAGGAAAATGGAGTGCGGATCTGGAATGAGTGGGCTGATGAAAACGGTGAACTCGGGCCTGTATACGGTTCACAATGGCGTTCTTGGCGGGGAGCTGACGGGGAAACCGTTGATCAAATTTCCCGTCTTATTGAGGATATTAAGACAAATCCGAATTCCAGACGCTTAATCGTCAGTGCCTGGAATGTTGCTGAAATTGATAAAATGGCGTTGCCGCCGTGCCATTGCCTGTTCCAATTCTACGTGTCTGACGGCAAGCTGTCCTGTCAGCTGTATCAGCGCTCTGCCGATGTTTTCCTCGGTGTGCCGTTTAACATTACTTCTTATGCCCTGCTAACCATGATGATTGCTCATGTGACTGGGCTTGAACCGGGAGAGTTTATTCATACATTTGGCGATGTCCATATTTATCAAAACCATATTGAACAAGTCAATTTGCAACTGACAAGAGACATTCGCCCGCTTCCGAAGCTTCGTTTCGCCAGGGAGATTGATTCTATTTTCAACTTTGCATTTGAGGACTTTATCATCGAGGATTATGATCCGCATCCTCATATCAAAGGAGCGGTAAGCGTATGATTTCGTTCATTTTTGCGATGGATGCCAACAGGCTTATCGGCAAAGACAATGATTTGCCGTGGCATTTACCCAATGATCTTGCGTACTTTAAAAAAGTAACATCGGGCCATTCAATCATTATGGGCCGAAAAACATATGAATCCATTGGACGTCCGCTTCCAAACCGGAAAAATATTGTTGTCACTTCAGCGCCGGCTTCAGAATTTCCGGGATGCACGGTTGTCAGTTCATTAAAGGATGTGCTGGACATTTGTTCAGGTTCTGAGGAATGCTTTGTGATCGGAGGGGCTCAGCTCTATACAGCGCTGTTCCCTTATGCGGACAGACTGTATATGACCAAAATTCATCACGAGTTTGAGGGTGACCGTCACTTCCCTGAATTTGATGAAACCAATTGGAAGCTGGTTTCTTCTGAGCAGGGGATCAAGGACGAAAAAAACCCGTACGATTACGAATTTCTAATGTATGAAAAAAAGAATTCTTCTGAAGCGGGAGGATTTTAATTGGTTCGTTACAGCTTGCTAGTGGTTTATATTGTGTATATGCTGTTAAAAAATATGAAACAATTATTTAATCAAACGATGCTTGACCCCCGTCTGTCATACAAAAAACAGATGACTCTTGTCTATGAACAGCCAAAGGCGTTTATGGAAGGCTGCATCGGCATCACCGGTTCAGTTGTGACGATCCATCAGCTTGAACCAATACCGCGCGGTCCTGTTTTGTATGCGCATCCCCGTTTGCGTTTAGCTGAACTGGCCTTAATTGCTGGATATATTGAGGAACCGGCCGGCTTTATCGCTAATCCAAAATTATTTCGCTTGCCTTTTATCGGGCAATGGCTTAATCGGATGGATGTGATTGCAGACGGCAGTTCAGAAAAGGTATATGAAGATGTGACGAAACAGCTTGAAAAAGGACAAAGCCTGATTCTTTCATTAGATGGTTCTATAGATCCTGTTGAACTTGCGGCCCGCTATCATCTTCCGTTGGTGATGGTGGAAACGAAAGGGACAGATGACCTGCAAAAGGGATCGATTTTTAAACGTTTAAAACCGGCAGACATTGAATTGTCATTTTCAAAAGCTTATATACCTGCAAATGAAAAGCAATTACGTGCATAAAAAAGCGCAGTCTTTAGGGACTGACCCCCGTTTTTGAGACAGGGGTCAAAACACCTTTTAAACAGCCAATTGCCG
>NZ_AMXN01000009.1 GCF_000332645.1 Bacillus inaquosorum KCTC 13429 | reverse complement strand
TCTTTATATTGAATGTGAAGCGCCGGAAGGATCCGGTTGTTGTAAAGCTCTCCGAATTCCCGAATCAGAATATTGACGGAAACACCATCTGAAATAATGTGATGCATATCAACCAGCAACAGGTGCCGCTCATCTGATACCTTTACGATTTGGGCACGGAACAGCGGCGCTTGGCTGAGATCAAACGGCTCGATAAACGCGGCTGTGGCTTCCTGTTCGGTTTGTTCGCCGAAGACTGCTGTCTGTAGTGTAAACGGCACCACGTCATGGATGCGCTGCACCGGCTCGCCGCTTTCGTCCTGTTCGAAGGATGTCCGAAGCGACTCGTGGCGCTTGATTAGCTCTTTAAAGGCCCTGTCCAGCCTTTCGGGGTCCAGCTTCCCTTCCAGCTCTAACACAGCCGGCATATTGTAGCCTGTCCCTCCGTACTCCAGCTGCTGAAGGACATAGATCCGTTTTTGAGCGGAGGAAACCGGATAGGCCTCGCGTTTTTCAGCCGGCTTCATCGCTTCATATGGACTGTCCGTTCCTTCACGGATAACGGAAGCCAGTCCTTCAACAGTCGGATGGGCAAACACATCTTTCAGCGGCACCTGTACATCGAATTCTTTGGCGATCCGGGAGACAAGCGCCGTTGCTTTTAAGGAATGTCCTCCGCGGTCGAAAAAGTTGTCGTGAATCCCGACAGGACCATTTTTCAGCACGTCCTCCCACAGCTGGGCAAGCTTCATCTCTGTCACATTGCTCGGCGCCGTGTAGGTCTCCGCATCTGCAGCTCCGCCAGGAGCTGGCAGGGCGTTTCGATCCAGCTTTCCGCTTGGCGTAACTGGCCACTGTTCCATCTCTATCATATGGGCTGGGATCATGTATCCCGGTAAAAGTGTTTCGAGCTGCGCCCGCACTTCGTTTCTTCCGAGCCCTTCTGCATAGGCGCATAATTCCGGCTCGTCGCTGTCTGTCCGTACGGTAATGGCTGCCTCCCTGATGCCCTCTATGCCTCTTAGCACCGCTTCAATTTCTCCGGGCTCAATCCGGTAGCCGCGGATTTTCACCTGATCATCCGTACGGCCGAGGAATTCAATATTCCCGTCAGGGAGCCAGCGCGCCAAATCCCCGGTTTTGTACATGCGTTCACCCGGGTAAAACGGGTCCTCAAGAAAACGCTCCTCCGTTAAGGCCGGCCGATTCAAATAACCTCTGGCAACACCCGATCCGGCAATGTACAGTTCGCCGGCGACACCGCAAGGCTGTACGGCTAAATGCGCATCTAAAACATACAAACGCGCACCGGGTACGGGTTTTCCGATCGGAATCCGAAAGCGATCCCTGTCCCGCCCTGGGTCCAACACGTAAAATGCCGCGTCAACCGTCGCTTCTGTCGGCCCGTAGCCATGAATCAGCGATACCTGCGGCAATAAAGAAGCAAAACGGGCTGCCACATGGGGCGCAAGCGGTTCACCTCCGGCGAATACACGCTTCAGGCTTATCCCATCACCGAGCGCTTTCATTTCCGCTTGATCCAGAAAGCTGTTCAGCATAGCCGGAATAAAATGGGCCGTTGTAATACTTTCCTGATGAATGGCTTGTACGATCAATGCCGGGTCTTTTTCCCATCCGGGCGGAAGCAGATAAGCCGAAGCGCCGGAAAGGGACCACCAAAACAGCTGCCACACAGACGCATCAAAGGAAAAAGAGGTTTTCACCATGACAATGTCATCTTCCTGAAGCGGAAACTGACGCTGCATGCCAGTCAGAAAGGAAACAGCCTGGCGGTGCTCAACGGCTACCCCTTTTGGCTTCCCGGTGGAGCCCGACGTATAGATGACATAGGCGAGAGAACCGCCGTCAGCAGGAGTAAACACATCGTTTTCTGCTTTTTCGCTCGCAAAAGATGCCATGTCCACTTCAAGCATCTCTCCGGAAAAGCTCGGTGCGGAACATCCCGGCTGTACCAGCAAGAGCGCGGCCCCGCTGTCTTTCAGCATGTAGCTCAGCCGTTCCTTTGGATATGCAGGATCAAGCGGCAAATACGCCCCGCCTGCCTTCAAGACAGCAAGTACAGCTATCAGCATTTCAGGTGACCGCTCAGACAGGACACCGACGATGCTTTCCTTCGTGACGCCTCGTGCCGCGAGGCGCGAGGCCAGACGGCCGGCATACATGTCAAGCTCAGCGTACGTCAGCGAACCGCTGGAAAAGCGAATGGCCGGCCGCTCCGGTGTGAAAGCCGCCTGTCGTTCAAACAGTCCGTGCAGGGTCGGGGCTTCAGGCGAAACAGCTTCCGTCTTATTAAACTCATACAACAATTTTTGTTTCTCTCTTATATTAGTCATATCTAATTCTTTTATGAAACTGTGCGGATGTTGAAGGGCGTTTTCCAGTAACGTAAGCAGATGGTTCTGTATTCGCTTAATATCCTCAAGAGAAAACAAGGTATTTTGATAGTCGAAATTTAATTGAATAGTTCCGGTGTCTGTCCG
Source organism: Bacillus inaquosorum KCTC 13429 (assembly GCF_000332645.1). Taxonomy (GTDB): domain Bacteria; phylum Bacillota; class Bacilli; order Bacillales; family Bacillaceae; genus Bacillus; species Bacillus inaquosorum. Next base: position 197,166 of record NZ_AMXN01000009.1, on the reverse strand, counting down.
TTCCTGTATTTGAACAGAAAGCTCGTTCGCGGTGTATCCGCTGAAATAAAGCGCCGTTTCATAGTCAAAACCGTCTGCATTGTGCCATTGGAGCGGTTGATACTGCATAGATATACCGATAAGGTTGTGTAAATCCTTCTGTTCTTTTCTTAACTCATTTACAAGCAAATTATAAGGAAACCGTTGGTGACGCATAACGGAAAGCTGTTCCCTGCCTACTCTACGGACAAAGGATAGAAAGTCCGCGTCAGGATCAACCGTTATTCTGATGGGAAGAGAACTGACGAACATGCCGAGCATTTCTTTTTCAGCCTTTGACCCTCTGTTGCCATAGTAGGTGCCGATGGCAAGATCTTTTTTAGAAGTGATCCGGCTGATGCATATGTAAAATGAAGCCATAAATAAGGAAGTGATATTGATCTTTTGTTCTTCGCAAAAGATTCGAATCGTTTGCCCTAGATGAGGTGAAAGGGTGATGGTATCTCTGGATGCGGATGTGCTCTGTTTTTGTAAAGACGTCTGGCCGGCTAACGAGTGGTATTCCGGCGGATTCTGAAAGGTTTGAGTCCAAAATAAACGGTCCTTTGCAAAACGTGAAGACTGTAAATATTGACTCTCTTTTTCGATGTAGCTCAAGTAAGAAGGTTCAGGCTGATCGGGTAAAGGATCTTGCTTTTTCATTTTTTGATAATAAAGATCTATAATTTGATTTCCCATCACGTTTAAGGAGATGCCGTCCATTATAATATGATGGAATTTAGCAAACAGCCAAACCTCATGATTGTGGATTCTAAGGAGATAAAATTGATAAAGAGGCGAGTTGAATAGTTTAAATGGGATTCTCGCTTGTTCTTGTATCCATTGCTCTATTTCTATCATTTCAACATTTGAAAAATCTATTATTCCCAATGAAGTATATTTATATTCAGTAAGGTACAATCGCGGCTCAAGCTCTTCTCCTTCTAGCAGCTGAAACCTGATGGCGTCGTTGCGGGAGATGGAATGATTCAGCGCGCCCTCTAGAACATCAAGATCAATATTGCCTCTGAATTTCACACAGGCCGTAAGATTGCAAATGCTGGTACCTGGCTCCAGCAGTTCGGTAAACCACACTCTCCTTTGGGCATGGGTTAAAGAATAAGTATGTTGGCTCAACGGATTCCCTCCAGTTCTCATAATAAGAGAGTAAGAAAAAAGTAGAAAAATGACAATAAAAGAAATTATATGACTATATAATCCATATATGCACTATATTAACGGATATTTTTTAAAGTACAATAAAAAATATTAAATTTTTATAACATTTTTTTGAATATAGTATTATTTCTTTAGTTTTGGTTTCTTTCTTCATCAAATTTTTTAATATAAAGTGATAAAAGTATCATTCTGATTCGGGTCTTACACACTAATTTTTCAATTGTGCTAATTTGCTGTTGCGCGTAATCTTTCTATTTGTTGGCAGATGCGACCGGAATATTATTGAAGACATAAAAAAACCTGTTTTCCTTGGAAAACAGGTCTGACGCTATGATTGATTTGCCAAGATGACAGCGATTTGATCCTCGATATCTTTTCCATCCTCGTCATCAATCAATCCGTTCAAAAGAATAGAAAAAACAAGGGTTTTTCCGCTCTTGGTTTCTGCGTACCCGGATAAAGAGCTGACTGTGCTTAACGATCCGGTTTTTGCCCTTACCTTTCCTTGTGCAGGAGTGTCTTTCATCCGGTTCCTCAGTGTTCCGCCTATCATCCTGTCACTATTGCCCGCAACCGGCAGAGAATTTAGATAAGCTGAGAACCATTTCTCATCTTGAATGTCATATAACAGCTGTGAGATTTGATCTGAGGATACAGCATTAATATGGGAGACACCTGATCCGTCTCTTAAGACAAGTGATTTGGGATCAACACCAAATTCCGGAAGCGCATTGTTTAATACTTCAAGTCCCTTTTCCCAGCTTCCTTCTTCTTTTTTCACTTTCCCCATCTCTTTTACGAGCACTTCGGCATGTCCGTTATTGCTTAATTTCATAAACGGCACAAATAGTTTTGACAGAGGCATTGAGCGATGAGAGATTAACACGTCTGAAGAACCGGGCGCAGTGCCTGTCTTGACGTGCCCTTTTACAGTAATTCCTTGTTTTTTTAGTGCCTGCTTAAATAAATCCAAAGCGTATCCAGCCGGCTCCCAGACAGCAATCCATTCCTTTGTCTTGCTTGCGTCAACCGGTACGCTCCCTTCAATTGTGATCGTGTTTGTTCCATGCTCTCTTTCGATCGTGAGGTCTTTCTTTTGGCCAGCCGCAGTCGTTTCGGCATCGTTCTTAATCGTTACATAATCCGTCTTCGGAGATACAGAAACGGCAGGCTTTTCCCCCTCTTTTTTACCCGGGGTGATCTCTACAATCACAGTGCCTGCATCATAATCTTCATTCGGAGACGCTGTTAAAGCGGAGATTTGCGCGCCGTAATATGTGTATTCATCACTCCACGGCATATCAGGCGATAATCGGATGTCATCATACCACGTATCATCACCGATCAGATTGCCTTTGATCTCTTTCACGCCGGATTGTTTCAATTTCTCAGCCATTTCTTCAAAATCAGATGGTAAAAGTGTCGGATCTCCTTTCCCTATCAAATAAAGGTTTCCATTCAGCTTTTTCCCTTTAAATTTGCCATCCGTCCGGACCTCGGTTGTAAAGGAATAGTCCTCTCCGAGAATAGAAAGTGATGCGGCCGCTGTCAAAAGTTTTAAAGAAGAGGCGGGCCTCATTCGGATGTCTCCTGAATGCTCATATAGAACAGCGCCTGTTTCCGCAGAACGAACGGTGATGCCGGCCATTGCGCCTTCGAGTGCAGGATGATCAGCTAAAATCTTATCGATCTGCCCGGCAAGTGCACCTTGTTTTTCAGCCGCTTGCGCAGCCTGATGCATATAAGGTACCGAAGCAACGACGAAAAGCAGCAAAACAGCAACATAAAGCTTTATGCTTTTTTTCATTTTTTTACCCCGCCTCTCTGCGCCTCATCATGGGCTATTGATGATTCAGTTCAATGGTGATACTGCTTTTGGCTGTCGTTTCTTCTCCCGGCTCCAGCACTTGTACACCAGTGAGTGATGGAGACACATTAAGATTCACAGCGTTTGTCACCCATGTGTAAGGTTCAGGGCATAAATATCCCTGCTTTCCGTCCGCGTTGTATACAACCCAATGTTTAAATTGTTCATCTGCCTTATAAATAATGCTTATATGTGCATGCTGATGATAAATGACTGCCTGATTTTCTCCGCCCCTTTTCTGATAAGAAGATAAAAAGACATCATCCAGCTGCTGGCTGCGTAAATCCATCCCTTCATGCAAGGCTTCTTTATTCTGTACATCCATCAGTTTCCCGGTCGGCAGCAGGCGCTCATCCAACTCCCATTGCTGATCTGCTGTCAGGGAGAATAACGAGCTTTCTTCTGGAAAAACAAATGTAGTATGATAGCCGATTCCCCATGGAAACGCTTCCTTTCCATTGTTCATGACCGTCGCATGTTTAAATAGAGTATTCCCCTTTAGCGTGTATGTCATCCGAACGACGGCATGATGCGGAAATTGCTTATACACATGGGGAAGCTCTGAAAGGTCAATTTCAGTTTCAACGATCACTTCTTCATCAGTTTGCTTCATGGTCACTACGTTCCATTTTTCCTGATAAAGAAACCCATGAAGATGGTTGTGTTTATCCTTTTCATTGATATCAAAATGATATGTTCTGCCCCGGAAACTGAATGTACCGTCACTAATCCGGTTAGGCGGAAACAGGATCGGAATGCCATACAATGTTGGTGTATCATGAAAGCTTTCTGCTGTTTCCGGTTCACGCAAAAGCTGCAGCTGTGTCGTTTTGTCCACAAGAGAAATGACGTTGCTCCCCCACTCGGGAACGACAATCATTTCTATATGTTCGTTGCCTGCTTTGATGGCAGGTGTTCCTAAATACGTAATCTTCTCAATATCGTTTGCCATGTGTACTCAACCTCTCCTTGATTCATTGCTTGTATAAGAATTCAATGTAATGTGCCATATTTCCTCCATTTATGTTTTCTCTTTATCAAACAAAAAACACCGTTCAATTGTTGAACGGTGTGATTCGGGATGCTATTGGATGAGACGTGTAATCTGTTTCTTTTTCCAAACGAATTGATAATACCCATAAATCAACAGCAAGCTGACGGCAAACGCAGCCGGATAGCCAACCCAGACGCCGAGTATTTCAAGATTTGTGTAGTGGGAAAGTACGAACGCGACAGGCACCTCTACTCCCCAGATGGCAAAAATACTGATAACGGTCGGCCATAAAACCGTTCCGCTTGCCCGCATCGTCGCAGAAATAATTTGGGCATTTCCAAAGAGTAAGTAACTCCACAATGTAATCATCAAGAGACGATGCGCAATGTAAAGCGTCTCTTGTTCTGTTAAAAATAATCCTAAAATCTGATGTGAAAAAACATAGATCAGAATGATCAGCACACCGCCAATGATATAATTCAGCCAAATCCCGACACGAATTACCTGTTTTAGGCGGCCAAACTCGTTCGCTCCGATCGATTGCGCGGCGAATATAGACACCGCAATACCAAGGCTGACGGCCGGCATCTGCACATAGCTGGCTACCTGGTTGACCACGCCGTATGCAGCTGTCGCATTAGAGCCATAATGGTTGACGAATGAAATAACCGCTATCTCTGATAATGAGACGAGAATCATATTGATGCTTGATGGAATCCCAAGGCGCAGCAGGAGAGCCAGCAGTTCTTTATCCATTTTCAAATAACGGCGCACTGTTTTATCAAATTGCAGCGGATGGTTTCGTTTTCGCAAATACACCATTAACACAATAAAAGTCGCAATCGTGGAAATGACGGTTGCATATGCGGAGCCGTATATGCCCAGTTTCGGAAAACCGAACATGCCAAGGATCAAGACAGGCAAAAGCGCTATGTTAATGACCGTGCTCACAATCAGCGTATAAAAAGGTGTCTTAGAATCCCCAGTTCCACGCAAAAATGTTGTATAAGCAAAATATAAAAACATAAACGGCATCGCGTAAAATAAAATACGTGCATAGCTGGCGCTGACATGAATTACATTTTCAGGCGTGCCCATTAAACGAAGAATATCCAAGGTGAAAATACTGCCGATGACGGCTAACACAACCCCTAATAAAAACGTAAACGTGAGCGTCGTCCCGACAACAGCCTTTAACCGCTCCTCATTTTTCGCCCCGTAGGCTTGTCCGATCAGGATCGAGCTTCCTGAACCGATCCCAATTGTAAATGAGATTAAAAGAAAAAATAACGGGAAAAAGGATGATACAGCTGCAACCGCATCAACACCAAGCCATCTGCCTACAGCCATCATCCCGACTAACTGGCCGACTGATTGCAGTACATTGCTTAGCAGAAGCGGAACTAAAAAGAGTGACATAGACCGCCAGACAGATGGATTGCTTTTCTTCTGAGTTACAAGTTGTTCTTGTGATGTTTCCATATTGAAAGCTCCTTTATTTGAATTCGTTTGTAAACATGACCCTATTCTTTTGACAAAAACAGGATATGTAACATGTTATTATTCATCACTGTACATATGAAACCCTTCCCGATTCTTCTAATTTTACACATCTTTTTAGCTTATGAAGAATAAACTAGCAAGTAACAGCCTTTTTTCTTGTGAGTAAAAGAATAAAAAATAATTTATGCAAAAGTATTGTAATCTATCCGTAATTATTGTAACATTTGTAACATAAGAGAAAGAGATTTTGAAGGAGTGAACCACAATGAAAAAATGTTTTCTATTTCTAACAACGATTGCACTTATTCTGTCATTAAGCACAAATGCATTTGCGAAAAATACTTCAGGTGATTTATCACAAAAACAAGCACTGCAGCTGGCGTTATCAGCAAGAGAGCATTTTTGGAACACAATGAGCGGCCACAATCCAAAAGCGAAAAAAGCAGTTTGCCCATCAGGCACTTTTGAGTATCAAAATCTTCAATACGTGTACATGTGCAGTGACCTAGGCACTAAAGCAAAAGCAGTGAATTACTTAACTCCTATTTTCACAAAAACAGCAATCGAAAAAGGCTTTAAAGACTATCACTTCACTGTTTCAAAAGGAAAACTAGCCGTGCCAATCGGCGACGGTGACAACCTTTTAAATTGGAAAAAATCAACTGCTAAACTGATCTCTAAAAAAGGCGGCACAGTCACATACGAATTTACCGTTCCTACTTTAGACGGATCACCTGCAGCGAAACGGAAAGTGACATTTGTAAAAGAAAATAAAAAATGGAAAGTCAATCAATTTGACGCAGTTATATAAGAAAAAACGCCCTGCATAAGCGGGCGTTTTTTTATTTGGCATAAAGAAAGACAACAGGCTAAAAGCCCATTGTCTTTTTGTAAGTATAACGCTCTAGGAGAGATTCGAACTCCCGACCTGCAGTTTAGGAAACTGCTGCACTATCCGCTGTGCTACTAGAGCTTTTGGTATTTATATAGTAGCTCTGATGATAAATATTTTCAAGCGGTTTGTATTAAAGCCCTCCAAAAACCTTATACGCGGCCCTTGTCGTATCTTCATCAATACCGATATACCGCATTGTAATCGAGGGTGATGAATGATTCAGTATTCTCTGCAGCTCGGCAATGTCTTTTGTCCGCTGATAAAAATGATAGCCGAACGTTTTCCGCAGCGTATGCGTCCCTATCTCCTCGAGTCCGCACGCCGCGGCGGCCTCTCTTAAAATCCTGTAGGCCTGAATACGGGAAATCGGCTTCCTGGTCCGGACAGATTTAAAAAGATATTCGTTTTCCTTCATATTTTTCGTATACTCGTATATTTCCTGTTTCAGCGATTCTAAAATCAGTATCTTCCTTTTCTTTTTCGTTTTGCTTTCAGTCGCCCATAAATGATCTTTATTTTTAACATCCTTCACTTGAAGCGGTAGAATATCAGAAATGCGGAGCGCGCTGTTGATGCCGAAAATAAACAGAAAATAATCCCGCTTGTTTTTGTTTAGCAAATACTGTTTTACATCTTGAATTTTTTCTAAACTGCGAATCGGCTGTACAATATGCATCCAAAAACTCCTTAAAAACCGTTATGTAACGTTTTGAGGTCTATGTTACTATTATAGCTGAAAAACGTTGAAAGTCAAAGTACGGCGGCGTTTATGTAACATAATATACATAGTGTTACATAGGCTGGTGAAAAAGCTTTTCAGAACCTCCTCCCTCTTAAATGAGCTTTAAAGCCTCTTATAAAGCTTTTAACCTATTTGATACATATTCCCCTATCTATCATCAAAAAGCCTCTTAGAAAAAAATCTGACGCTTCGGTTTTTTCGCTGTTTTGAAAAAGATATACAAAAAAAGACACAATTTGAAATTGTGTCCTAGTCCTCATCCTTTACATCGATATCTTCCGGGATTGGTTCATTTAAGATTTCCTGCACGAGTGCTCTGTAATTCTCCAGCTGTTCGAGATGCGTTTTGAACTGCCCCTTAAAAATTAAAAATTGCTCACCGTCATGAACGGCTCTGATTTTTCCTCCCTGCACCAAACTTTTAATATAATCCTCTGAAAGATTTGTATATTCTGCTGTTTCTTTAATCGTTAAATACATATAGCAGTCCTTTCTTAATCCGTATGCTGATTCTAATATAGCACATGGCTCATAACAATATAATCAATTTCACACAGAAAAGCGGGTGAATGTTCTATATAATATACCATTTGTCACTTGTGAAAACGCTGTAATTTTTTTACGCTAAGATTGTAACATAACAGCTTCATATAGGAGGGAGAACATGAAAAGAACGTGGAACGTCTGTTTAACAGCTCTGCTTAGTGTTCTGTTAGTCGCTGGAAGTGTCCCTTTTCACGCGGAAGCGAAAAAGCCGCCCAAAAGCTATGACGAGTACAAACAAGTAGATGTTGGGAAAGATGGCATGGTTGCTAGCGCACATCCTCTCGCATCGGAAATCGGTGCTGATGTACTGAAAAAAGGAGGAAATGCCATTGACGCGGCAGTTGCCATTCAATTTGCGCTCAATGTAACAGAGCCGATGATGTCAGGCATTGGCGGCGGCGGCTTTATGATGGTGTATGACGGAAAAACAAAGGATACAACGATCATTGACAGCCGTGAACGCGCTCCAGCAGGTGCAACTCCTGATATGTTTCTCGATGAAGACGGCAAAGCGATTCCTTTCTCTGAACGTGTGACAAAAGGTACTGCCGTCGGTGTTCCAGGTACGCTGAAAGGGCTGGAAGAAGCTCTGGATAAATGGGGAACCCGTTCAATGAAGCAATTAATCACCCCTTCTATTAAACTCGCTGAAAAAGGCTTTCCGATTGATTCGGTGTTGGCGGATGCGATTTCTGATTATCAGGAAAAGCTGTCACGGACTGCTGCAAAAGATGTATTTTTGCCAAATGGCGAGCCGCTTAAAGAAGGCGATACACTGGTTCAAAAGGATTTGGCAAAAACGTTTAAGCTCATTCGCTCAAAAGGCACTGACGCTTTTTATGAAGGAAAATTCGCCAAAGCGCTTTCTGACACTGTACAGGATTTCGGCGGATCAATGACGAAAAAGGATTTAGAAAATTATGACATCACAATCGATGAACCGATTTGGGGAGACTATCAAGGCTATCAAATCGCCACTACTCCTCCTCCAAGCTCTGGCGGTATTTTCTTATTGCAAATGCTGGAAATACTTGATGATTTTAACCTTTCACAATACGATGTCCGCTCATGGGAAAAATATCAACTGCTTGCTGAAACGATGCATTTGTCTTATGCCGACCGTGCGTCTTATGCAGGTGATCCCGAATTTGTAAACGTTCCTCTCAAAGGCCTGCTTCACCCCGATTATATTAAAGAACGCCAGCAATTAATTAACTTAGATCAAGTCAATAAAAAACCGAAAGCCGGTGATCCTTGGAAATACCAAGAAGGATCGGCAAACTATAAGCAAGTCGAACAGCCGAAAGACAAAGTAGAAGGCCAAACAACCCACTTTACAGTTGCCGACCGCTGGGGAAATGTTGTTTCCTATACGACGACAATTGAACAGCTATTCGGAACGGGTATTATGGTCCCTGATTACGGCGTCATTTTAAACAATGAACTAACAGATTTTGATGCGGTTCCAGGCGGAGCCAACGAAGTACAGCCAAACAAACGGCCTTTAAGCAGCATGACCCCGACCATTTTATTTAAGGATGACAAGCCTGTCCTCACCGTCGGATCTCCTGGCGGGGCCACCATTATTTCGTCCGTTTTGCAAACCATTCTCTATCACATCGAATATGGCATGGAATTAAAAGCAGCTGTTGAAGAGCCGAGAATTTACACAAACAGCATGAGCTCTTACCGCTATGAAGACGGAGTTCCTGAAGATGTTCTCAGCAAACTAAACGGCATGGGCCACAAATTCGGCAAAAGCCCGGTGGATATCGGAAACGTACAAAGCATTTCTATCGACCATGAAAACGGCACCTTTAAAGGCGTAGCTGATTCAAGCAGAAACGGCGCGGCGATCGGCATTGATTTAAAACGGAAATAAAAGAAAAAAACTGTACTCGCTTCAATTGAGTACAGTTTTTTTGTATGCGACCTTTATATAAGAACGGAAACAACATCCTCCTGCCTATATCAATCCGAATGCCTTTAATACGGTTTGGTGATACTCCATATGCCGGCTTTCTTGACAATCGGCTACGTTCTTAGTTCAGCTTATGCAGCGTAACAGTCTTCATCTTTTCATTTCGTTTACCTCATCAATAAATGTCTGAAACGCACTCGTCATAAAAAAGTCCTTTCTGTATATAAATACGATCTCTAAGTCTTGATACGCTGCTGGCAGCTGATGAATATATACATTTGCACCATGGGTAGAGCAGTCAACAGCGGACTTCGGAAGCAGCGCCGTACCCAAACCGGCGGATACTCCTCTTAAAATAGCTTCCAATGTGCCAAACTCTATGATTTTTTGATTTTGAATACCTGCTTCCTTCAGCAATCTCTTGACCCTGGCACGATGAGAACAGCCAGCTCCAAAAAAGAGCATCGGCTGCCGAAGCATGTCTTCTGCCGTCCCCTCCCGTGATGAAATCAAAACCAATTCATCACGGGAAACAGGGATTTGTCTGATATCCGTTTGCTCAACCGGTCCGTATACAAAAGCGCCATCAACCTTATGATCAAGAACCTGTTGAATCAAATTGTGTGTATCAGCTGTGTTCACTGATAAATCAACTTCAGGAAAACGCCTGAGGAAGGAGGCCGCATGCTCGGGCAGATGCGTTACCGCTGTTGTTTCCAACGATCCGACCCGCAAAGGCCCTTTCGGATGCTGGCCCACCTGTGCCGATTTTTCAGCTTTGTCCAGCAGTGATAATACTTGCTCTGCGTATTGCAATAGGTTTTCTCCGGCAGCTGTCAGTTTCATCCCGCGATTCGTTCGATGAAAAAGTTTGATCTTCAAATCTTCCTCAAGGTTATGTATTCTGGCTGTCACATTCGATTGAACATAATTCAGCATTCGGGCTGCTTTCGTTATACTTCCTTCACGGGCAACAGCCCGAAAAATCCTTAAATCTCCGCTTTCCACAGGCACTCACCTTCTTGCTATGATAAAAAGTGATATCGGCTATCATATTTGTTCATTTTACTCGAAGAAAACCGCTATGTAAAATATGTAAAGATATGAAAATACAATTCAATGAGGAGGCAGACAGCATGAAAGCTGTAATTCACAACGGAAAAACCGGACTTCAGGGGTTATCCTTTCAAGACGTTCCATCAAAAAAGCCTGGATACGGAGAGGTAAAAGTCAAATTAAAATCTGCAGGTCTAAACCATCGCGACCTGTTTCTTATGAATAACAAATCTGAACGAGATCCTCATGTGATACTGGGCTCTGACGGCGCCGGTATCATTGAAGAGGTTGGTGAAGGCGTGAAAAACGTTGCTGTTCAAACAGAAGTAATCATTTTCCCGACATTGAACTGGGATTTGACAGAGAATGTGCCGCCTGTTCCGGAGATTTTGGGCGGCCCTTCTGACGGAACGCTTGCTGAATACGTGATCATCCCTTCACAAAATGCAATCAAAAAACCTTCTTATTTATCCTGGGAAGAAGCAGGCGTTTTGCCTTTATCCGCTTTAACCGCATATCGGGCCCTGTTTACAAAATCCCAATTGAAAAAAGACGAGCATCTATTGATACCCGGCATCGGCAGCGGTGTTGCAACCTACGCTTTATTCATGGCTAAAGCGATCGGGGCGAAAGTAAGTGTGACCTCTCGCAGTGAGAAGAAAAGAAAAAAAGCGCTGCAATTAGGTGCTGATTACGCATTTGACAGCTACAGCAATTGGGATGAACAGCTGCAGGGAGAAAAGGCTGATGTTGTTCTTGACAGCATAGGCCCCGCCCTCTTTTCGGAATACTTCCGCCATGTTAAACCGAACGGCCGTATTGTCAGCTTTGGGGCAAGCTCAGGTGACGACCTCAGTTTTCCGGTGCGCTCTTTATTCTTTCCTCAGATCAATGTATTGGGAACCTCGATGGGGAGCTGTGAAGAATTTCATGATATGCTCGCTTTCATTGAAAAACATCAGCTGCGCCCTGTACTTGACCGCACATATCCTTTAGAAAAAGCGTGTGAGGCATATACCAGAATGCAGGAAGGCAGACAGTTTGGCAACATCGGAATCGTAATGGAATAAAAAAAAGAAACCGGCTGGCAATCAGACCGGTTTCTTTTATATAATAATCCCCTTTATTTACGGAAGAACTGAACTCCCCATCAAATATCGATCCACTTCGCGCGCTACTTCACGGCCTTCATTAATCGCCCATACGATTAAGCTTTGGCCTCTTCTTGCATCCCCTGCGGCAAATACGCCATCGATATTTGTTTGATAATCCCCATATGCTGCGCTGATTTTGTTATTTACAGAATTGACACCGAACTGTTTCAACAGCGGCTGTTCTGTGCCTTCAAAGCCGATAGCGATAAAGACAAGCTGAGCAGGCCATACTTTTTCCGTCCCGGGCAGCTCGCGGAACTCGTATTTTCCGTGCTCATTTTTCACTTTTTCCATTTGGATGGTATGAAGCTCTTTCAGCTTTCCGTTTTTATCCGCAACCATTTTTGTCGTTTGAATGGAGTATTCTCTCGGATCTCTTCCGAATTTTGCTTCCGCTTCTTCATACGCATATTCAAGCGTAAAGACGTGCGGCTGTTCAGGCCACTGATTGTCATTCGTGCGGGCTGGCGGAAGTTTCGGGTGTTTGCCGAATTGGTGCACACTTTTAGCTTTTTGTCGCAGAGCAGTAGCCACGCAGTCAGCTCCTGTGTCTCCGCCCCCGATTACGATGACATCTTTTCCTTTTGCATCAATAAACTTCTTGTCTTTAAAGTTAGAATCTAAATAGCTTTTTGTTGCGAGTGTCAGGTAGTCCATCGCGTAATGGACTCCTTTTGAGTTGCGTCCTTCAATTAATAGATCCCGTTGTTTTTGTGCGCCTGTGCACAGAATCACAGCATCAAATTGCTCTTTCAGCTCATCAGCTGTAATGTCAACGCCAATTTCTGTGTTCGTGACAAAATCAATTCCTTCTTGCGTCAGCAATTTAACCCGGCGTTCTACAATGCCTTTCTCAAGCTTCATGTTCGGAATGCCGTATGTTAAAAGGCCGCCCGCTCTGTCTGAGCGTTCAAACACAGTGACGGAATGCCCCGCTTGATTCAGCTGGTCAGCACTCGCCAGTCCGGCCGGGCCTGATCCAACGATGGCCACTTTTTTGCCTGTTCGTTTTTTAGGAATTCTAGGCTGAATCCAACCATTCTCAAATCCTTTGTCGATAATGGTCCGTTCGATATTTTTAATGGATACGGCCGGGTCTGAAATCGCTAATGTACATGATCCTTCACAAGGAGCGGGACATACCCGCCCTGTGAATTCAGGAAAGTTGTTTGTTTTCAAAAGGCGTTCCAATGCTTCTTTCCATCTGCCCCGGTAGACAAGATCATTCCATTCAGGAATTAAGTTGTAAATCGGACAGCCGGATGTAAATCCGTTAATGTCTGCACCGATCTGGCAAAACGGTGTACCGCAATCCATACACCGCGCCCCCTGCCGTTTCGATGCTTCTTCTGAAAAAGGAGCAGAATATTCTTTCCAATCCTTTAAGCGAGTGAGAGGGTCCCGCTCAGCAGGTTTTTCTCGTTTGATCTCCATAAATCCAGTTGGTTTCCCCATGTTCCTCTCCCCTTCCTTACTGTACTACCGCTTGTTTTTGTCCCGATGACGCTGTATTCTGCTTTGGCTTCGTGTTGGCTTCAAATGCGTACATGACAGCTTCTTCATCTGATAAGCCTGCAGCTTTTTGCTCTTCGATACTTGCGAGCATTTGTTTATAGTTTTTCGGAATGACTTTGATGAATTTTTTCACGCTGTCTTCCCACTGATCAAGCAGGTCTGTAGCTTTTTGGCTGTTTGTATACGCAGCATGTTTTTCAAGCATTGCTTTGATTTGCTGGGTTTCTTTTTCATCCTCTAATGATTCAAATAAAATCATCTCAAGGTTGCATTTGCGTTTAAACGCTTTTACATCTTCGGCCAGTACATAAGCGATTCCGCCGGACATACCTGCCGCGAAGTTTTTGCCTACATCTCCGAGTACGACAACACTTCCCCCAGTCATGTATTCACAGCCGTGGTCGCCAATACCTTCTACAACCACGTTCACACCACTGTTCCGAACGGCAAAGCGTTCACCCGCACGTCCGTTAATATATGCTTCTCCGCTTGTCGCGCCGTAGAAAGCTACGTTGCCGATAATGACGTTGTCATCTGAAGCGGAATTGAATCCTTCCGGTGACTTGACGATGATTTTTCCGCCAGAAAGCCCTTTTCCGACATAATCATTTGAGTCTCCGTCCAAATAAAGCGTCATCCCTTTAGGAACGAAGGCTCCAAAGCTTTGTCCGGCTGATCCGGTAAACTGCAGCTTGATCGTATCTTCAGGAAGCCCTTCTTCTCCGTAGCGTTTCGAAATTTCACTGCCTGTTATCGTTCCGGCTACACGGTTTGTATTGTTGATTTGAATAGAAACATCCGCTTCTTTTCCAGACTCGATGGCTTCTTGTACGGCCGGGAGAATCGCTATAATATCAAGTGATTGATCAATCTTATGATTTTGCGGCGATTGGAACGTCCGTACGCCTTCAGGCTGATAAAGAAGTGTAGACAAATCAAGCTGGCTTGCTTTCCAATGCGCCTTCGCCCGTTCACTCACATGAAGTACGTCAGTGCGTCCGATCATTTCATCAAATGTCTTGAAGCCTAACGCAGCCATGTACTCACGAACTTCTTCAGCAATGAACAGCATATAGTTCACAATATGATCAGGATCGCCCATGAACTTTTTGCGAAGCTCTGGATTTTGTGTCGCTACACCGACAGGACATGTATCCAAATGGCAGGCACGCATCATGACACAACCGAGTACAACTAACGGAGCCGTTGCGAAACCGAATTCTTCGGCGCCGAGCAAGGCAGCCATCACAACGTCTCGGCCTGTCATGAGCTTTCCGTCTGTTTCTAATACAACACGGTCACGGAGTCCGTTTAGCATTAACGTTTGATGTGCTTCGGCAAGGCCAAGCTCCCACGGAAGCCCTGTATGTTTAATACTGGTTTTCGGAGAGGCACCTGTACCTCCGTCGTAACCGCTGATCACAATGACATCTGCGGTTGCTTTGGCAACACCTGCAGCGATTGTGCCAACGCCTGCTTTTGACACCAGCTTTACGCTGATTCTTGCGTCACGGTTGGCATTTTTCAAATCGTGGATCAGCTGGGCTAAATCCTCAATCGAATAAATGTCGTGGTGCGGCGGCGGTGAGATTAATCCGACACCAGGCGTTGATCCGCGGACATCGGCAACCCAAGGATATACCTTGTTGCCAGGCAGCTGTCCGCCTTCACCCGGCTTAGCGCCTTGCGCCATTTTAATCTGCAGCTCATCTGCATTAACAAGGTAATGGCTTTTGACACCGAAACGTCCGGATGCAATTTGTTTGATCGCGCTTCTTCTGTCATCGCCGTTTTTATCTGGAACAAAGCGTTTCGGATCTTCTCCGCCCTCACCGCTGTTGCTTTTCCCGCCAAGACGGTTCATTGCGATTGCTAAAGCTTCATGCGCTTCCTTACTTAAGGATCCAAATGACATCGCACCCGTTTTAAAGCGTTTGACAATCGATTCAGCGGATTCAACTTCCTCCAATTTCAGAGGCTTGCGGTCTCCGTCAAATGCGAACAAGTTCCTTAAAAATCCAATGCGCTCTTCATCTGCCGCTTTTGTATATTGTTTAAACAGATTGTAATCATTTCTTCGGCACGCCCATTGCAAGGTATGAATCGTTTTTGGGTTAAACGCGTGATGCTCTCCGCCGTTTCTCCATTGGAAGTCACTTCCCGGTTCAAGCGTTTTGCTGTAATCATCCTGATACGCTTCCCGGTGGCGGCGCTGCGCCTCTTCTGCAATTGTGTTCAAGTCGATGCCGCCGAGCTGTGATGCAGTTCCTGTGAAATAGCGGTCAATCACATCGCGGCTGATTCCTACTGCCTCAAAGATTTGGGCGCCTCTGTAGCTTTGTACAGTTGAAATCCCCATCTTGGACATGACTTTTACGACACCTTCAGTAATGCTTTTTCCATATTTGCTGACCGCTTCTTCATAGCTAATATCTAAACGGCCTTCATCAATTTCCTGCTTGTAAGTCGCATAAGCGAGATAAGGATTAATCGCATCCGCACCATAACCGATTAAAGCTGCAAAGTGATGCACTTCACGCGCTTCTCCTGATTCCACAATAATGCTGACTTTTGTACGCAGCCCCTTGCGGATTAAATGCTGATGCAGCGCGCTGACTGCCAGAAGCGGCGGAATTGGTGTCAGGCGTCCGTTCATCTTTTTGTCTGATAAAATTAACAGGCTTACACCTTGGCTGATGGCTTTTTCTGCCTGTGTGAACATGTCCTTTAATCCGCGTTCAAGATCCTCTGAAAACAGCACATCGATTTTTTGGCTTTTTAAATCAGGATGAACAATCGTTTTTAATGCATAAAACTGTTCATTGGATAAAACAGGTGTATATAGTTTAATCCGGCGAACGTTTCGCTCACTTGGGTGAAGAAGATCCCCTTCTGCACCTAGCCAAGTCATCGTAGATGTCACAAGCTGCTCACGAATCGCGTCGATTGGCGGGTTCGTTACTTGTGCAAACAGCTGCTTAAAGTAGTTAAACAGTGATTGCGCGCGGTCTGACAGAACAGCAAGCGGCGCGTCATTCCCCATTGAACCAAGAGGATCTTTGCCTTCTTTAATGACAGGAATTAAATATTTTTGGATATCTTCATATGTGTATCCGAATGCCTTCTGACGAGTAAGAAGATCTGTAAATTGTTCTTCCTCTCTTGATTCCGGATCAGGATTTACTTGGACAAGCTCTTCCTCAAGCCACTTTTGGTACGGGAACTCAGTTGCAATTTGTGTTTTGACTTCTTCATCTGAGATAATCCGGCCTTCTTCCAGGTCGATTAACAGCATTTTTCCAGGTTCTAGACGGTTTTTATATAAAACGTTCTCCTGTTCAACTTCAATAACGCCTACTTCAGATGAGAAGATAATATAATCATCTTTTGTTACATAATAACGGGCCGGACGGAGACCATTCCGGTCAAGGATCGCACCGATTTGTTTTCCGTCAGTAAATGAAATGGCTGTCGGTCCGTCCCAAGGCTCCATTAGGGAACTATGGTACTCGTAGAACGCTCTCTTTTCCTTAGACATATGCGTATTTTCCGTCCATGGCTCAGGAATGAGCATCATCGCTGTATGTGCCGGTTTGCGTCCAGCCATTACAAAAAACTCAAATGCGTTATCCAAAATGGAAGAGTCACTGCCGTCAGCATTCAGAATCGGAAGAATCTTGTTCAAGTCCTCACCGAAGCTTTCAGAAACAAATTGCTGCTCACGCGCTCTCATCCAGTTAATGTTTCCGCGAAGGGTGTTAATTTCACCGTTATGAACCAAATAACGGTTTGGATGCGCTCTTTCCCATGTAGGGAATGTGTTGGTGCTGAAACGTGAATGGACAAGTGCAAAAGCAGAAACGAATGCTTCATCTTGCAGATCAGAATAAAACGCATCAACTTGTTCAGGTGTTAAAAGGCCTTTGTAAACAATGGTCTGGCTTGAAAGACTGGCAAAATAAAAATCAAGACCTTCCGTTACTCCCCAGTTTTCAGCCTGTTTACGAATGACATACAATTTTCGTTCAAAAGACAAATTGTCCTTCAGATCAGAACTTGCGCCGATAAATACTTGACGGACAAACGGACAGCTTTTCTGTGCCACTGTTCCGATTTTTCCGACATTTACAGGTACAGTTCTCCATCCAAGAACGGCTTGGCCTTCTTGTTCAATCAGTGCATTGATTTGCTTTTCGATTTTTATTCTTTCATCTTCCTTCTGTGAGAAAAAGACCATTCCTACCCCGTAACGCCCTTTTTCCGGCAGATTGATGTCTTTGCACTCTTTCCTAAAGAAAGCATCAGGGATTTGAACCAGTAAGCCGGCTCCGTCTCCTGTATCCGGGTCACTGCCTTGACCTCCTCTGTGGTCTAGCTGGCAAAGCATCTTAAGCCCCTGTTTGACGATGTCATGAGTCTGCTTGCCCTTTAAGTGCGCATATAGGCCGATTCCGCATGCATCATGTTCAAATTCAGGACGGTAGAGACCTTGAGCTTTTGGCATTTGATTGTACGTCATAATTCCTCTCCCCCGATCAATTTCCGATAATACCGGTCATAAAATCTTACAACTCTATAATCATTGTAGGTTTTCAAAACGATATAAACAATATATAATTTAGATCAAAAGAATCTCAAAATGAGATAGATGGATGTGAGACAAACATGGAGCTGCGCCAACTGCGCTATTTTATGGAGGTGGCTGAACGTGAACACGTTTCAGAAGCTGCTGATCATTTGCATGTGGCCCAATCAGCAATCAGCAGACAAATTGCAAATCTTGAAGAAGAATTAAATGTGACTTTATTTGAGCGTGAAGGGAGAAATATCAAACTCACGCCGATCGGAAAAGAATTTTTGATTCATGTGAAAACGGCAATGAAAGCCATCGATTATGCGAAAGAACAAATTGATGAGTATCTCGACCCGCATCGCGGGACGGTAAAGATCGGCTTTCCTACAAGCCTCGCCAGCCAGCTTTTGCCGACTGTGATTTCAGCATTTAAAGAAGAATATCCGCACGTAGAATTTTTGCTGCGACAAGGCTCCTATAAGTTTCTGATTGAAGCTGTCAGAACCCGCGATATTGATTTGGCCTTATTAGGGCCGGTGCCGACGAACTTTCCGAACATAACAGGAAAAATTTTATTCACAGAGAAAATTTACGCGCTTGTTCCATTAAATCATCCGCTTGCCAAACAAAAAACGGTTCATTTAATCGATTTACGCAATGACCAATTTGTTTTGTTTCCGGAAGGATTTGTGCTTAGAAAAATGGCAATTGATGCTTGCAAACAAGCCGGTTTTGCCCCTCTCGTTTCTACAGAGGGTGAGGATTTGGATGCCATTAAGGGCTTGGTGTCCGCGGGAATGGGCGTTACCCTTCTGCCTGAAAGCACGTTTGCTGAAACAACCCCTCGTTTTACTGTGAAAATTCCAATTGAGTTCCCTCAAGTGAAACGGACTGTCGGAATTATTAAACCGAAAAACAGAGAGCTTGCGCCGTCTGCGAATGACTTTTATGAGTTTGTCATTCAATTCTTCTCTAAGCTGGAGCAGTATCAATAAAAAAACGAACCCGAGCTTCTATAAAGAAGCTTCGGGTTTTTTGCTCTTGTCAGATTAATATACAGGCAAAGATAAATCCACATGGCACACAAATGCTTCCTGATCAATTACTGCTTTGTTCATCAGCTCTTTTTTCTTATCGAGTTCTTGAAGCTGTACAGAAGAATAATTGACGATTCCGAGCCCGATTTCTGCCCCTTGAGAATCCATCAGCCGAACAACTGATCCGCTTTTGAATTTCCCTTTAATCTCCTGTACACCGTCCAGATATAAACTCGATTGCCCGTTTGTTATTTTTCGTGAATAATCATCTGATAAAATCATTTCACCTTCTGGGCCCGAATTAAAAGCGATCCACTGCTCTTTATGGTTTAACGGAAGCGTTCCCTCTGCTTCAAAATAGGTGCCTTCTGCCTCTTGATGAACAGCTTTATATAGAATATCTTTTGCATCTGCCTGACCAAGAAATCCTTTAATGCCAGAAGCCATTACGATTTTAAACGCATCAAGCTTAGAGCGCATGCCGCCGGTACCGACGCCGCTGCCAGTATCACCTGCGCACGCTTCGATGTCAGGCGTTATCTCACTCACCCGCTGCATCCTTTTTGCTTCTGGATTTGTGCGCGGATTGCCGTCATATAAGCCATCAATATCTGATAAAATCACAAGCATATCCGCATCAATTAATCCGGCGACTTTTGCCGCTAGTGTATCATTGTCGCCAAACTTGAGCCGATTGACGGTAACTGTGTCGTTTTCGTTTATAATTGGGATGATGCCGCGTTCGAGCAGTACATTCATTGTATTCCGGACATTGTTATATCGATATTCATCAGAAAAATCGTTTCTCGTAATTAAAATTTGGGACGCAACATAGCCATGCGCCAAAAACAGCTTTGAATAAGCCTCCATCAGCAGGCCCTGGCCGATTGAAGCTGATGCCTGTTTTTCTGGAAGCTTCTCGGGTCTTTGGATAAATCCGAGCTTCCGATATCCTGCCGCCACTGCGCCTGAAGAGACCAAAATCACTTCATAGCCGGCGTCTTTAAGTTTGGCGATCTGGTCGACCAACGCTTCTAATTTTCGAATGCTGATTTCTCCATGAAGGCTTGTTAATGAACTGCTCCCAATTTTCACAACGACTCTTTTCATGTTAGTATCGGACGTCACTTTATCACTCCTGATAGCGGGGCAGCTGTTTTTTCGATATCGTCGCTGATTTCCTTTGAACGCATAGCCGCATGCTTGATCGCTTGAGAAATGGCTTCTCCGCCGCCGCTCTTTTTCAAGGCTTGCAGCCCGGCAGCGGTCGTTCCGTTCGGTGACGTGATATTGTCCCTTAAGACCTCAGGCTGTTCGCCTGTTTCCATGAGCATTTTTGCGGCACCCAAAAGCGTCTGTGCTCCGATGCTTCGAGATAACTGTTTATCGAGTCCTGCTTCCTCGCCTGTCTTCTCAATGAATTCCATTAAATAATAAAAATACGCGGGGCCGCTGCCGGCAATTCCGGTGAAAATGTCCATTTGATTTTCTTGAATTGTATAGACTTCACCCATGCATCCGAGCAATGCTTCGGCCAGCTTTTTCAGGTCTTTTGACACATACTTGCCAAGCGCAATGGCCGTTGCAGAAGCGCCAATCATACTGGATGTGTTGGGCATCACTCTGACAACCGGCTGTTCATTAAGCAATGATTGTTCAATATAAGAGGTGGTTATGCCGGCAAGGACCGACAATATTAATTGATGGGGTTGAATACGTGATTTTAGTGATGACAGAGCGCTTTCAGCGTCTTTTGGCTTCATTGCCAAAATGAGTACATCCATGTCTTCAATACAAAGTTCATTGGGCGTAGCGCCAGTAATTCCATATTGAAGTTCAAGTTCAGCTAATCGCTCTGTATTGCTGCGGTTTGTAACGCAGATGTTTTGTTTCGGGATTTTGTTGGCACGAACGATACCTGATATCATTCCTTCCGCCATAGATCCTGCTCCTATAAAGGCTACTTTCTTTTGATCAAAGATCGGTAACATCTCCTTTGTTCGCTTTTTTGTTCGCATTTTCACACGTTTAAAATGTTACCACGTGAGGAAATGATGTCAAGTTTGAAGGTCATCATTGATTTGTATTGTTTCTTTTCGACAAATATGTATAATGAAAAGCAGAAAACACCCGATGCATACTGCTGTGCCGGGTGTTTGTTTATATTTAAAAGTTATCTGAGAGCGCTTTTTCAATCAGTTTTTTACAGCGGTCCAGCTCAACTTTCAGCTGTTTTTTATATAGTTTGGCAGCCTCGTAATCTTTAAATTGATAGAGGACGACTTCCTGGAGCTTAGCCCCTTCTTTTTTTACTTTGATTTGCTTTAATATCCCGTCATCAAGAAGCTCATGCAAAGATCGGTATACTTCTGTATGATTTGGTTTAAAACCAATCTCTTTAAATTCAGACCTAAGCACTTCAAGCAGCTTCAATCCGTAGAGTCTCTCTTGCTCTGTCATCGTTATCATATAAAGTTTCAAAAATGCACGCTGTTTAACTAAAAAACCAGTTGAACTTCTTTTTTCTTCTTTCATCATATGCACTCCTTCTTCTGTCAACTGAGAACACTATGTACTAAATATTCAATTTAAATCTATTGGTTTCCTTCTTTATATTAAAGACTGATAATCCAAAAATCTAATGTTAGCTGTTTATATGTGGAGCGGAATATAAAATAACAAATGAACATTTAGTACATAGTTTATTTAGTTCTATTATAGCTGATTTTCACTATTATCTTCAATTAAAAACGATTGCTGGTTTTCACGTCTTCTTACCAGTGCGGATTACATTCAAATAAAAAAGCCTGTCGCAAGACAGGCTTCTCATTTTTTAGGGATTTGTTGACCATAATCCCGCTGTTTTGATGAAAATTCGTGGATCTAATTTCAATTGTGCCACCATGTATTCAGCAAGATCTTCTGGCTGCATAACCTTTTCAGGATTACCGTCTGTTAAGTTCAATTCGATAGACATATCACTAGCGACAGTGCTTGGCGTTAACGCACTGACTCTAATATTATGCTTTCTCACTTCTTGCATAAGAGACTCAGTTAACCCGAGAACCGCAAATTTAGAAGCGCTGTAAGCACTTGTCACAGCTGCTCCTCTTTGGCCCGCTGTAGAAGAAATATTAATGATGTCTCCGGCTTTGCGTTCGATCATTTCCGGAAGCACCGCGCGAGTGACATGATACACACCCATTAGGTTGACTTGAATAATATCTTCCCACTCATCAGCTGACAGATCTAAGAAACCGCCAAATTTGCTGATTCCAGCGTTATTAATGAGGATATCGATATCACCGAGCTGTTCTTTCACTTGAGCTACAGCTTGATTAACCTGGTCGGCATCTTTTACATCTGCAGCAGCAAATGCAGCTTTTACACCAAGTGCTTTAACTTCTTCAGCCACTTTTTCAACATTTGCGGCAGTCCGGCCGATTAACCCGATATTCACGCCTTCTTTCGCAAGCGCAAGAGCTGTTGCGCGGCCTATCCCTCTGCCTCCGCCTGTGATAAGAGCAGTTTTATTTTGTAAACTTTGCAATTGAAGCACCCTTTCTTTGTTTACATATGTACGATATCACATTATAAGTACAACAAATCCAATACGCAAATCAAACGACCTGTGCAAATATCATTTCTTTTGATTAAAAAAGCGGAAACAGGGTAATGACATAAGAAAAGGAGTGAACATATGGTTATTGTTTATATCAGCATCGCCGTATTGGCTATTTCTATCATTTTCTTAGGGGTTAATGTGATTCAAAACAAGAAAAAAATAGATCCCGCACTAAAAGAGCTCACCTCTGTTACGCAGGCAATGCAAAAACAAGTCGAAGGATTAAAGACGGAGGCGGAGCTGCTGACGCAAAAACAAAAGAAGATTCAGCAGGATGTCCAAATGAAAAAAAACGTATTTCAACAAACAACAGCTGAAGTGAAAGAAGTTCCTCAAGCAGTCAAAGAGGTGTGGAAGGCAGGACATTTAAATAGCAGATAAAGATGAATGATATCCCGTTGTTACGATCAGAATGGGCAATGGGGTATCATTTTTAAGGAGGACTATGCATGATTGTAAACCGCCGCTGCTTAAAGGAGTTCGCAGAGAAGCTACATTCTCTTCCTTCATCTCCTACAAAGTCCGATTTACTCATTTCTCCATTTCGTCTCCATCAAGAAAACGAACTTGGCATCTATTATTCACCTCATAATGAATATATCAATCGTGCTGCCACAATTGTGATTGCGGGAATCACGCCGGGGTTTTTTCAGATGAAAACAGCATACGAAACAGCCGCAGAAAGTCTGCGGCGCGGCCGGTCTCTTGAGCAAATGGCGGTAGACACGAAAAAAGCAGCAGGTCTCTCCGGTTCGATGAGGCATAACCTGATCAACATGCTGGATTTATGCGGGCTGCCGCAGGCTTTAGGCATTCAAAGCGCCTCACAGCTTTTTGGAGACTTGCGGCATATGCTTCATACCACTTCTGTTATCAAATATCCTGTCTTCTTTCAGCTAAAAAACTATACCGGCTACAGGCCGGCTATTTCTCGCTCTCCTATCCTAAGCACCTATGCTTTTGAGCACTTCCCTGCGGAGCTCAATAAATTGACAGAACCGGCTCTTCTCATACCGCTGGGAAAAGCAGCCGAAACAGTATGTGATACACTGATCAGCCAGCACTGCATCCGGAATTTATTTTACCTTCGCGGCTTTCCCCACCCATCAGGCGCAAACGGCCATCGTTTGAAACAATTCAACAAAAACAAAGAGCAACTAGAAAGACAAATTTGTTCCTTTGCTGCCTCAGGTTTGATTTCACTATAGAAAAGAGGAAATAAAAGGGATATCATAAACGAAAACACAAACTTGGGGAGTGGTTGAATGTTTCCTGTATTAGAAACGGATCGGCTTACACTTAGGCAAATCACAGATCAAGATGCAGAAGCCATTTTTGTTTGTTTTTCAAACGATAAGGTGACACGCTATTACGGACTTGAAAGCATGAAATCTATAGAACAGGCAACTTCAATGGTTCAAACGTTTGCCGGCCTTTATCAAGAAAAGCGCGGTATACGGTGGGGAATTGAAAGAAGAGACACTAAAGAATTGATCGGAACAATTGGCTTTCATGCTTTGGCCCAAAAGCATAGGCGTGCAGAGATCGGTTATGAAATCGTCCCGGCGCATTGGCGAAACGGATTTGCATTAGAAGCCATTTCAAAGGTTGTATCCTACGGATTTTCTGCCCTTGGACTGACGCGTATTGGCGCAGTTGTATTTACCGAAAATGAAGCATCAAATCGCCTGCTCGTAAAAATGGGATTTCAAAAAGAAGGGGTCTTAAGACAGTACATGTATCAAAATGGAGTCCCTTATGATACAAATGTGTATTCTATTTTAAAATCAAGAGAATGAACGGACGGCATTCTTTCGATCTGCATGTACATCCCCTTCCCTTTAAATGTCCGATTCAGGACCTGCACCAGCTATGACATCTTGATTCTTGATCACTTCCTTCAAGATTTTCACCTCTTATACTTATATAACTTACAAAGTTAATAAACTTTGAAACAAGTAAAAAAGATGCATAGTGGTAAATGCTGTTGCAAGCATGGAAATCCTTACATTACTGAATAAATGATAAAAAGCGCCCCTGAAACAGGGCGCTTTCTGATTAAGATGCATATTGAGGAGACGTTTCCTCCTGTACTGCTTTTTCCTCAGGTATATGAATGCATTTCGTCATGACCGCACTCGCAAGATAAAGGATCGCAAAGATCCAGACAACACCTTGCGCCCCGATGAAACCGATGAACAGCCAAGCGAGCGCAGGGCCGACAAACGCTGATAAACCTGCAGCCAAATTCAATACAGACATGGCCGCTCCTTTGTCTTTTCCGGCCACCGTCGGCACAATTGCACCAATCGGCACATAGCCTGCCAGCAAACCTCCCCAAATAAAGCCGATCACGCTGACAACCGCTAAACTTCCGCCGGAGAAAACAGGTGCATAATATAATAGGACGGTGAAAATGCCGCAGCCGACTCCGCCGAACCAAATAACGGTATTTTTCCAGCCGAACTTATCGCCGACAATTCCAAAGATAAGGTTGAACACAATATTCCCCAGAAAAATCGTTCCCCAAATCTGCAGCCACACATTGGTTGAAATTCCATGCTGAGCCATGTGCATCGGCAAAAAGACTGGGAAACCATATGTACCAATGCTGTTGATAATTCTGATGATTCCGCCTGTAAGCACCCGCGGATTCGTAAAAAGAATGGTAACTCCTTTTAAAAGCTCCTCAGCTGTTTCTGATCTTTTTCTTTTCTTCTTTTCAAAACGGTCTTTATTGATAAACAATGCGAAGAATGCACCAAGACATACCCAGAAAATAGAGCTCCAAAGCGTGTTCAAATAACCGAACGCTTTGATCGCGTAGCTTGAGTACCAAGCACCGAACACAAACATGCCCAGGCAATATGCAATCCAAAACCAGCCGACAGCAGTGCTCAGTTTGTTTTGCGGTGTTCTGTAGATGACCCATGTTAAGAAAGAATAAGCAAAAAGCGGGTAGCCTAAACCCTTTACGAAGTAAGTCACATACATCACAGGAAGGTTCAGCTGTTCAAATCCAAACACAATAAAGGCAGCTGTACCGATCACATAAAACAACAGCCCCATAAACATCGTCCGTTTTGCGCCAAATGCTTCAAGACATACACCCGAAAACCAAGAAGCTATGGCAAGCGCAATTCCGTAAATGCTAAAAATTGAAGCGGATTGCTGAACGGTAAGCCCGTTTTCGATCAGAAAAGGGCTGAGCCAGCCTTGTTCAAGCCCGTCTCCCATCATAAACAAAACAACTCCTAAAAACCCCCAGGCAAGCCGCTTTGGTATTCCGATTTTATCAAACATATCTGTCTCCTCCTCAGATGCTAATATCAATTACCGTATTACCTCATTAAAGCTGAAAATTAGATAATTCCTCAAAACAGCAGCAAATGCCGCCTTATAACAACACTTTGCTTTCTGAACCTGAAAAAAAGCGCTGTGTTTGCTTCCATTCCTCATATAAAGCCAGTTCGGCCTGACTATCCTGCGGTTCTATTACCCGGACATTTGCTGACATCTCTTCCGTCAATTGAAAGGTTTCATTGCAAATGACTGCAGCCCCTACGACAGATGCCTGATGATATCCCTCTTGGACATAGATTTTTTTCTGAAGAAGGTCCGCGATATATTGAGTGAGCGCTTTGCTTTGGAATCCTCCTCCGCACACCCAAACATAGTCACGTTCAAACGGAGTAATCTCTGTTAATATATCAAAGTTCCATTTGATAGAAAATGCGATCTCTTGCAGCGCCGCACGTACAAAATGTGCTCTTTTTAAATGCGCTGAAAGCGGGGCATCAAAAAGAAAACCGCCTCTCGTTAACGCATTCTTTTTTGCCGATAAATAAGAACCGAGAGCCGCCACACATGCATTGTCTTCTTTAGCAAGTGCAGAAATCTCTTCCTCCATCACTTCGTACGATTCATTCGGGTAAAAAATCTGTTTTAATTTTTGATAATTCAGGCCGGTAATTCCCGGATTTGTTTCCACAAGCCATTGGCCATGTTCTGTATGGCAGTTCAGCCAGGCTTTATGTTTTGTGTCGTCATGATCAGCAGTAATTTTGGTTATTGGCGTTGTTGTCCCAGATACGATGACGATGTCCTTAAGAGCAGCGCCGGTGCTTTTTACAGCCAGCTGTGTGTCTCCGCCCCCTGCTATAACCTTTGCATGTATAGAAAGGCCTAATTCGGACGCATACTCATTTGTTATCGTTCCAATCGCTGTTCCCGCTCTTACAAGAGGCGGAAGGATTGATGGGGAGAAGCCGAATATGCCGCACATCTCTTCTGACCAAGTGTTTTGCTTCACGTCAAACAGCAGGGTTTCGGTTGCCTGTGAGGGTTCATATGTCAATATTCCGCTCAGCTGGTACGTCACCCAATCACTGATGCTTGTAAAGCTTGCCGTTTTTTCCCATAAAGAGGGCTGGCGTTCTTTTAAACCATAAAGCTTGAGCGCAGAAAAAAGTGCGGTCGGCAGGCGCCCTGTGCAGCTGGATATCTCTTCCTGATTGGGTATGCTCTCCTCCCACTCACGGCCGCGGTTATCAATGTTCGGCAGCCCTAGAAAAGAGTCGCCGTTCTGATCGATCAGAACAATCCCCTGTCTTTGACTCGTCGATGTCAAACCTATTATGTCAATATCATGCGAACGTGAAAGCGCACGTTTTGCCAATCTCATGACTTGTTTCCACAGCACCTGAGGAGAAAAATAACGGCTGTCCGGGTAAAGCGTCTCGGTGGCATACACGATGTCCTCCCGTTCAACCGTTTGAACACTGCCTGATACACTCACGATCGCTACTCTCGCATTGCCTGTACCGATATCAAAAACGAGATAGCCTTTTTGTTTTTTCATTCCGTTAGCCTCCTTTCTTATGCCTCTGTTTTTAGCTTATCTTTGTTATACAACGTCGGAATATTAAGAGTTTTTTCAACCTTCCATTTTTTGAGGGCTTCATTCAGGATCGTCACGTGATGATCCTCCACTTCAAAGGTTGCTCCAGCGAGATGCGGTGTTGCCAGAACATTAGGCAATGAAATCAATTTGTAATCCGATTCCTCTGGAGGTTCATGATAAAAAACATCTAAAATTGCTCCTCTGATTTTATGTTCTTTTAATACAGATAAAAGATCATCACGGTTTACCACAACCGCTCTTGAAGTATTGACGAAAATCGCACTCTCTTTCATCAGATCAAAATATGCCCGATCAATCAGTCCAAGTGTTTCCTCGGTACGAGGCAGATGGACAGAAACGATATCACTGACTGAAAAAACCGTTTTAAGAGATACTTTTTCATATTGAGGATGATCGTCTTGTACGTATGGATCGTAATACTTTATTTTACAGTCGAACGCAGTCAGCAGTTTTGCAATCCTTTGACCAACCGCGCCGAACCCAACCATGCCGACCGTTTTTCCCGTTAATTCATTTCCTTTAAATTTGACATAAGCCTGCAAATAATCATTTTTCCACTTTCCATCCTTCAGCCATTGATTCGAGGTGCTGGTATGGCGGAGAAAGGAAATCACATTCCCGATAAACATTTCAGCAACGGCTTGCGCATTCCGCCCGGGTGTATAAAAAACGGGTATGCCTCTTTTTGATGCTGCGGCCACATCCACATTGGAGGGCATTCCCCTGCACACACCGACAAATGAAAGTTCGGGAACAGAAGCAAATACGCTGTCTGTTACTTGATCAAGCTCAGTAATCAAGCCTGTCGCATTTGTTGCTTTTAATAGCTGAATGATTTCATCTTCCCGGTATGCCCGGCCTTGCTCCTTCCAGGTGTGATAAGCAACCGAGCCGAACAATTTTTCAAGCTCTTTGCGTCCTTCTTCGTTGTACGGCGCTGTAACCAAAACCGTCATGGTGCAAAACATCCTTTTCATCATATTTTTTCATAAAAAAAATCTCTTTCCGAAGATGGAAAGAGATTCATATATAGGCGTGCCCTGTTACAGACAGACGCCGGTATAAACCTTGCTTTCCTATCTTTCAAGCTGACGCTTGCTGGAATTGGCACAATAATGTTGCCGAGGTTTCATAGGGCCAGTCCCTCCACCTCTCTGGATAGAAAATGTTGAGTATGTAATTTTCTGAATAAAGAATACGTTTATCATAAAGAAGTCTCAGATTGATGTCAATCTCTTTTTTTCAGAATTGACGTTATCATCCGAAATGTTATAATTCTTACAAAATATCTAACTAGAGAGAGGAACTGGGCCATGAAATCTTTTGCAACACAACAAAACGGCATTTTCAAATCCGTTTGCTCGCTGGACTGCCCGGATCAGTGCGGATTATTAATACATAAAAAAGACGGAAAAATTGTGAAAGTGCAAGGTGATCCCGACCATCCTGTTACGGCCGGAAACATATGCAACAAAGTCCGAAACATGACGGAGCGCATCTATGATGAAAAGCGGCTGACTGCACCGCTCAAACGGACTGGTGCGAAAGGCCAAGCAATATTTGAACCGATTTCTTGGGAAGAGGCGATCGATACCATTACCTCCCGCTGGAAACAGCTGATTAATGAAGAGGGAGCTGAAAGCATACTCCCGTACAGCTTTTACGGAAATATGGGAAAATTAACAGCTGAAGGTATGGACCGCCGCTTCTTTTACCGCATGGGTTCAAGCCAGCTCGAACGGACAATTTGCAGCAAAGCGGGATCTGAGGGCTATAAATATACAATGGGTATAAGTGCGGGAATTGATCCTGAGGAAACCATTCATACGAAACTATTTATTTTTTGGGGAATCAACGCGGTCAGCACAAACATGCACCAAATTACAATCGCCCAAAAAGCACGAAAACAGGGTGCCAAAATTGTCGTGATTGATGTGCATAAAAATCAGACAGGGCGTCTCGCAGATTGGTTTATTCCCATAAAACCCGGAACCGACAGTGCACTTGCCCTTGGCATCATGCACATTTTATTTAAAGAAAACCTTCATGATGAAGCATTTCTGTCCGAATACACGGTCGGCTATGAAGATCTCCGTGAACACGTGAAACAGTATGATCCGGAAAAGGTGTCACTGATCACCGGTGTCAGCACTGAAGATATTTATCAGCTGGCAAGAATGTACGGCGAATCCTCCCCTTCTTTTATCAGAATCGGAAACGGAATCCAGCATCACGATAACGGCGGGATGATTGTAAGGACAATTGCCTGTCTTCCGGCGATCACTGGCCAATGGCTGCACAAAGGGGGCGGCGCAATTAAGCATAACAGCGGAATTTTAGAATATAACACGAATGCCTTGCAGCGCCCTGACTTACTGAAAGGGCGCACACCGAGATCGTTTAATATGAATCAGCTTGGCAAAGTGCTTTTGGAAACAGATCCGCCTATTCGCTCTCTTTTTATTTACGGGACGAACCCGGCCGTTGTCGCGCCGGAAGCGAACAAAGTCAGACAGGGCTTGCTGCGGGAAGACCTATTTACTGTAGTTCATGATTTGTTTTTGACGGAAACGGCTGCATACGCAGACATTGTCCTGCCTGCAACATCCGCTTTTGAAAATACTGATATTTATACCTCCTACTGGCACCATTACATTCAGCTTCAGCAACCGGTGATTGAGAGATATGGTGAAAGCAAGTCTAACACTGAAGTGTTCCGATTACTGGCTGAAGCAATGGGGTTCACAGACCAGGAGCTCAAAGATTCAGATGAAGAATTAATCCGCCAGGCACTTGACCATCCAGATAATCCATATTTGGCGGAGATTGATTACGATTCACTTACAAAGCATTCATTTATGAAAGCAAAACGCGAAAAACCGCTGTTTCCGGGCAAACTTCCGACTCCAAGCGGAAAAATAGAATTATATTCGAAAAAAATGAAACAAGACGGTTTCCCAGCTTTACCGACATATACGCCTCTTGTATCCGATAATGAACATCCGTTTATGTATGTTCCGGCGCCAAACCATAATTTCTTAAACTCAACGTTTTCTAACAATGCAAAACACATCAAGCTTGAAAAGACACCAAAGCTCTTTATTAACACAAAAGATGCTGAAGAACATGGAATCATTGATGGGGATCCTGTACGAATTTGGAACAGCCGGGGAGAATGCGAGCTGAACGCTGCAGTCGGAGAACAAGTGCTGCCAGGTGTCGTAGTCAGCCAAGGATTATGGGCGGATGAACCGGGAAAAAAACAGCTTGTAAACGCGCTTACCCCAGATCGCTTGTCCGATATGGGCGGCGGCGCCACCTTTTTTTCAGGACGCGTGCAGATTGAAAAAGCATAAACGAAAAAACCGCCCAGAACATGTTCTGGCGGTTTTTTTTGGTTGATAATGAAACCCGGAGTATGCCAAGCCCGTATAACATAACATCGACATAATGGAGGCATGCATATGGACGTTTTTTTAGGAATCGGTATTGCTTTGGCTGGCTATTTTATCGGTGAAGGCTTAAAGCAAATGAACCATCCAAAAGCATATGAAAAAAGTGATACCTTGCTTATAAAAGAACGAGATATTTACTTTTACATCGGACATTTTTTAGGAATAACGACAACTGAGGCAAAACAGTTAGCCGGAGACATGACAGACCTGCCTTACATTAAAATCAACGGGAAAAAGTATGTGCAAAAACAAAGTTTAATAGAATGGATATTTGCATTAGTCAAAAAGCAACAGGATGAAGTTAGTATTAAGAAAAACGGGATTTGCTAGTTGTTTAATGGAAAACATTTGAAAGTAAAGGCTTGCTTCAAAAGCAACGCCTTTTTAATCATAATAAAAGAGAGCGTTTACATATTTATTTCTCCTTTGCCCGATGATGCTTTTCGAACACCTTGATTGCTTCTAAAGTCGTTTTCAAGCTCTTCTAGAGTACGACCTTTTGTTTCCGGCAGATACTTTTTCACGTAAAGAATCGCAGAAGCCCCCAGAACAACGAAGACGAAGAACGTTGACGACATCCCCAATTGATCTAGTAACACAGGAAACGTTAAGCCGATAAGAAAATTCATCATCCAAAGGAAAAACACTGAAATCCCCATTCCGAGCCCTCGCAATCTGAGCGGGAATATTTCTGAAATCATGAGCCACGTAACCACGGATACCGCTGACTGCTGAAAAGCCAGGAACGTAATTGTCAGGCCAATCACGATAAACGGCAGCACGGGAGTTCCTTGAAGTGTGATGGAACAAATCGCTATAAGCAAAATAGAAGCTGTTGTGCCTGCAAGTCCTGTAAGGAGAAGAGGCCGCCTCCCGACTTTACCTACAATCCAGATGCCGAATGTACAGGCTATCACTGAAATAACGCCATTTCCAATGTTTGCGACAAGTGCTGCGTCTCTGGCAAAACCAGCTTTCTGCAAAATTTGCGTGCCATAGAACATAATGGAGTTAACACCGGTTATTTGCTGCACTATAGCGATTCCTATTCCAAGACCTACAAGTCTGCGAATCCATGGGACTGACAAGTCTTTCAGTGTCGCCCGATTTATTTCAGTCTCTCGATTGATTGAAGCTTTGATTTCAGTCAGCTCAGCTTTGGCACAATTTTCTTCCCTTACATGCTTAAGAACTCTGAACGCCTCCCCCACCTTCCCTTTCGATGCCAGCCAGCGCGGGCTCTCTGGTACAATAAGCATCCCGAACCACAGAAAAATGGCCGGCAGTGTTGCCAAGATAAGCATAAATCGCCAAACGTGCGCATATTCACCCATTGATGTACCAATGACTGCATTACATGTAAATGCAAGAAGCTGACCTAAAATAATCATCAGATCGTTCTGAGTAATTGTTTTGCCCCGCTGTTCCGCTGGCGACATTTCAGCTAAAAAGGCCGGTACTGTGACAGATGCTGCCCCTACTGCAAGACCAAGTAAACTTCGGCAGATTATCATAACAGATGTGTTTGGTGCGAACGAACAACCAATCGTAGCAATAAAAAACAAGAAAGCTAGATTTAAGATGGTTTTCCGCCTGCCAATACGATCTGCTAACCGTCCTCCAGTCAGGGAGCCAAATGCGGCTCCGAAAAGGAGGGAACTTGTGATGAGACCTTCGGTGAAGGGAGTTAGATCAAGCTGACCTCTTTGTGCCATAAAAGGCAACGCTCCATTGATTACTCCAGTGTCATAACCAAAGAGAAGGCCTCCGAATGTAGAAATGATGGTAATCTTGCGGAAAAATTTTTTATGTTTACACGAGGTATTTCCGCCTGCAGTATCAATTTTTTCACAATGGTCCATTTTTCTCCTCCTTTTGAAAGGACTTACAATCGCTACATGTTATTGATAGTCCACCCATACTGCGCCTTTATCCGCGGATCGAACGCAGTTTTCCACCCAGCGTACACCTTCCACACCTGCTTCAATTCCTGGATACCACATGTCATTCAATTCTTTCCCTTGATCTGCAGCCTCCATTGCTACGGCAAACCGTGAATAAAGATTTGACCACGCTTCAAACAGACCTTCTGGATGGCCGGCTCCAATCCGGTCATCTTGTAATGCTTCCGGATATAAATACCCCATTCCGCGCTCCAAAATCTGTACAGGTTTTCCCTGTATTTCCAACCGTAGCTGGTTAGGCTGTTCATCCCACCATTCAACACTGGCTTTGGAACCGATCACACGTATTTTCTGGCCATGCATTGATCCGGCATTTACACATGAAGACCACACCGTGCCGACCGCCCCATTATCGTATTCCATAATCGTATAAGCATTATCTTCAAGAGGCGCTCTGCTTTTTACAAAGCTCTGGCGAGTACATAACAGTTTGTTTATTTTCAGTTCCGGAATCATGATTTCCGATAAAAATAACGGATGAGTTCCTAAATCTCCTAACACGTAGCTCGGACCGGCAAATTTCGGGTCTACACGCCATTTCGTGCTTGGATTATTCATTTCTACAGGATCTGAGTGAAAACCATGTGCAAATTGCATATTAATAATTCTGATGTCACCCAACTCTCCATTTGCGATCATCTGGCGCGCCTGTTCAATCATTTGATGCCCAGAATAACCATATGTAATGCCGACAACTCTGTTCTTTTTCTTTGCCAAATTCTCAAGCTCTTTTGCTTCTTCAAACGTGAAACAAAGAGGCTTTTCACTTACAACATGCAAATCGGCATTCAGGGCCGCCTTACAAATTTCATAATGAGTGCCGTTTGGAGTTGCGATAGAAACAGCTTCAATACCGTCTTCTCGTTTTGCTTCTTCTTCAAACATTTGCTGGAAATCCAAGTAGCAGCGTTCCGGAGTAACATGAAGATTCATCCCAAAATCTTTTCCCCGTTCCGGATTGATGTCAAATGCCCCTGCAACCAACTGAAAGTGATGATCACGCAAGGCAGCCGAGCGATGAATGTATCCAATTTGACTTCCCCGGCCGCCTCCTACCATTGCCCAGCGTATCGGTCTATCTACCTTTTTTTCACCATTAATCATTTTTGATTCCTCCCTCACTAGTAACCAACATTTTTTAAATAGGCAAGGCTTTGACTGACATCTCTTAAACTAGTATCAGAGTTTCTCGGATCACGTTCTTGCTCAATCGTAATATAGCCGTGATAGTGAATGTCTTTTAGCAACTTGTAAATCGCTTCATAATCAATAATTCCTTGGCCTATCGGACACATGACTCCTTTTGCGCAAGCATCAAAAAAGCGGATATGCTCACCCATTACTTGTTGATAAACATGTTCATCAATGTCTTTAAAATGGATATAGTCGACACGGTCCGCATAGTCCCGCAGCCATTGTTCCGGATCCATCTTTGAATAATATAAATGTCCTGTATCAAGACAAAGCCCCGCAATATCATATGGTATATCTTTTAGTAATTGCTGAATCTCATCCTCGAATTCAATATATCCCCCTGCATGAGGATGGATGACGGCTCGTACGCCATATTGCTTCCACGCCCGTTCCGCAATTGTCCGAATATGAGACATCATACGGTTCCATTCCTTTTTAGATAACCGTTTCGCTTGATCAGGATGCCCCGCCTTATAATCTCTTTCGTCATGCCCCCAGTCAATCAGGACCAAATAAGGAGGTGAAAAGCGAAAGCGCTCCTCTTTATCCTGAAAAGAGAAAGGTAGTTTTGTAATCAGAGAACAAATCTCATCAACTTGCTCCAGCAAATTTCCTAAGTGCGACTCTGATACTAAATCATCAAAAATCGTACCGGCAATAATGGATAAATCGTTTTTCAAAAGCTCTGCTTGGACACGTTCGATATCCATCGGAATATAGCCGTATGGACCTAACTCAATCCCTTTATAACCAGCTTGTGATGCTTCTTGCAGCACTCTCTCCCATGGAGGAAGATAAGGATTTTTCGGATCGTCAACGCCCCAGCAGCACGGCGCGCCAGCAATGTGAATACTCATCCAAGACACCTCTAATCAAATGAATTATGAATCGCAACCAAAAAATAAAGCGCTTTCTTTTAACTGGATTTAAAAGTACGTTCATTTCGGTTCTCCGAGATGATCTTCTCTTCTTAATCGTGCACTTTAACTAAAACCGGAAACAAATGATATAAAGCGCTTTACACTCCGTTTTTAAAAGCAAATAGATTTCTTTTTTACTAATTATATCCCTGTATATAGAAAGCGCTTTATATTTTGTGAGTTGATTGTATAATATTCAATATATTTTGTAAACGTTTTTTTGAAATTCCTTTCAGAAAATAATCAACAATATACCAATATATATACATCTTCAACTTTAAAAAAGGATATTCCGACCTATCAATGTTGTTTTTTTGAGTTTTTC
This sequence comes from Bacillus inaquosorum KCTC 13429, assembly GCF_000332645.1. Taxonomy (GTDB): domain Bacteria; phylum Bacillota; class Bacilli; order Bacillales; family Bacillaceae; genus Bacillus; species Bacillus inaquosorum. The sequence goes on along the minus strand of NZ_AMXN01000009.1, from coordinate 161,759 downwards.
TTGCTTCCCTTTTGTCATTCTTGTCATTCTATGGTGAAACACAAAAAAGCAGCGGGGACTTTCCAGCTGCTAAACAAATATATTGATTTGGAACACACATCTTTAATGAAAACGGCTTGTTGATCTTCGGACAATTAATTTCGGCAATACTAAAATTTTTTGTTTTTCTGAGGCTTTTCCTTCTATTTCATCAATTAGTAAATCCACTGCCTGTGAACACATGCTTTGCACAGGCACTTCAACTGTTGTCAAAGGGGGATCACTACTTTTTGATATCAGTGTATTATCAAAGCCTGTGATAGAAAGTTCTTCAGGAACCAACACATGTTCCTCCCTTGCTGCAAGGAGCGCACCAATTGCTAAGATATCATTACAACAAATCATAGCTGTGGGCGGATTTGAAGATTGTAATAATGAAGAGGCCAAAGACTGTGCAGACTCGGCCGTTGAATCTGTTACAACAATCAGATCTTCGTGAATATCAAGATCAGACTCTTGTAATGCCTGTGAATATCCGCGAATTCGTTCCCTGCTGCTTGCATTGTCTTCTGCAATCACCGCAATCCTTGAGTGGCCAAGCGAAATTAAATATGCTGTTAATTCATACCCTCCCAAGAAATTATCAACTGTAACCGTTGTAAGAGATGAGTATGGCTGTGATTCCGAAAGAAGGATAACAGGAATGTTATCGCTGATTAACTCATGAATAACCTCTTTATTCCTAAACCCCCCAGCTAAAATAAACCCGTCAACACGTTTCTGCCTTAATAATGAGACGTATCTCTCTTCCTTCTCTGACTTGAAATCCGTACTGCAAATGACGACATTGAATCCATATTCGTGTGCCCGATCCTCTACTCTCCGTGCCATTTCTGCAATCAGAGGATTAGCTATATCCGGTAAAAGAAATCCTATTGTCGAAGTCCGTTTCCCTGTTAATGCTGATGCGAGCACACTTGGCTTATAATTCAGCTCTTGCATGGCATCTAGCACTTTTTGTTTTGATTTCATCCCGACCGGCTGATGATTGATCACTTTTGAAACTGTTGAAATGGACACGCCGGCTTTTTCTGCAACATCGTAGATTGTAGTTTTCATTTTGCTAAAAACCTCTTTCTCCATACAAGTAACCTAAAAAAATGCACGATTTGGAAAGCGCTCTATATAGGCTATTGTAAAGATAACTGTGAAGATTTCAATAATCTTTTTTAGCTTTATGAAGCATTGCAATATCTTGTCCAGCCCCTATCTAACCCATTAACGGCTAAAGACACATTAAGCAAATAATATCGCTGCTAATCCTCTCAATCAAAACATCATTTTCTATTTTAAGTAAACTTGCAAAGATACATGACGATTGCCGTAAGACCAAACGGTGTTTTCAATTTTGAGGTTCTGGCTGAATGTTTCGATCCATACCTGTTTTGAGTGTAATAAAGCAGACAGCTGCACTGAGTTAAGCTCAACTTCTTCAATCTGTTCGTTTTTTTGAAACACAAATACAACTTTTTCGAATCTCCATTTTTCACCAGACTCATCTCCCATATCTCCCCTTTATGATAAGAAAGAATGTTACTCACCTTAACAAATTTGTTCCCAGTTCTACAGCCTCTTCATATACGCAATGTACTAACAAAAGGTTTCAAAAATCAAATGCACGCCTGGCATAACTGGCTCTTTTCCTAATGGGGAAGAGTCAACGAAAAAAAGCGAATGAATAGCTGCCGAACAGACAGAATAAGAAGAGTTGATATTTAAACACTTTTCGTAAAGGGGTGACATCAATGAGTAAAAAAGGAATTCAAAATTCAAGTATTGAACAAATAAGAAATGACCATGAGACTGAAACAGCTTTTAAAGCAGATGATCCTAAAAAACATGGTTCCGATCCTAAAAGAACGAAATAAGTTTTTGGCCTTAATGGCATAGACACCGCAAAATTTCAATAGTCTGGAGTGAGTAAAGTGGCTCAAAAAAATGGAGCAGACAGACCGGATGATTACAAAAGATTTTCTTCATTAGACAAGGAATATGATTTTCAGCAATCTTTAAATGAAAGTGGTAAGACAGAGAATGTAAACGCTGATACTCAAACTCATAATAAAGAAAACATTAATGACACCACGGATGTAGCTGGAAAATATTTTGATCCCTCGGACTATAAAGGAACCACGCAATTGGAAAAAGGATTGGCTGAAACTCATGAACAAGTCAGCGATGACTATTTTGAAGGGACAATCGATCAAAATTTGGACTAGTTTTTATCAAACGAGGCTAAAAGCATGTTAGCTCTGTTTTTAGAAACAACCGCAGGAAGGTTAGTAAAACCCCACCGAATAAGATGGGGTTTTTACGTCATGTAACCACATTAAAATTTAAAACGATTAATGACGGTTTGAAGTTCTTCCGCCAATTGGGATAGAGATTCTGCAGCATAGGAGATTTCCTCCATTGAATTAAGCTGCTCCTGTGAAGATTTTGCAACCGCTTCTGAATTTGCTGATGTTTCTTTTGTACCAGCGGCCAATGTATGAACTGTATGCTGAATGACTTCAACGCCTGATGTAAGCTGCTGTGTTACCGCTGCCACTTCTTGTATTTGAGAAGTGACCTGTTCCACCAGGTTCAGTATTTCATTGAAATTTCCTGTTGTCTCTTGAGAAAGAACAATACCTGAGCTCACATTTTCTTGAACAACCTTGATGTTATTCACCGTTTCAATGGATTCATTTTGGATAGTTGTTACCACCGATTGGATGTGGTTTGCAGATTTATTCGTTTCATCAGCTAATTTCCGAACTTCTTCTGCCACCACAGCAAATCCTTTTCCTTGCTCTCCGGCTCTGGCCGCCTCGATCGCTGCATTCAGAGCTAATAAATTTGTCTGCTCGGAAATATTTGTGATCAGTGAAGAAATATCGCTAATCTCAGCTGTGCTCTCTACCAATGCCTGCAATCCATTGCCGGCTGAATCTACAGATGTATCAATGAATTTCATCTGATCTAACATTTTGTTGACGGATTTAGACCCTATTTCAGCCTTGTCTCTCATCGAAGAAGAAAGATCCGCTATGTTACCTGTATTTGAAGCAACAGATGATATACTGTCTAATAATTCAGTAATAGATTCCGCACTCTTTTCAGTCATTGAGCTTTGCTTCACATTGCTGTCGGCAGCCATCTGCATTGCCCCGGAAATTTGTTCAGAAGTTGATTTCGATTCTTCCGCGCTTGCTGATAATTCTTCGGAAGATGCGGCGACTTGTTCAGATGAGCTGCTGATCTGCTTCACAATTTGAGTTAATGATTGGGTAAAAGAATTGAAAGATTGAGCAAGCTGACCAAATTCGTCTTTATTTTTAACAATGACTTTTTTCGTTAAATCAGCCTCTCCGTGAGCAATTTCCTCCATCTGCTTATTCATACTTCTCAATGGAACCATAATGGACTTTAACAGCAATAAGCTTAAAACAATGCCTACCATTGCTGATATCCCTGTGACAATGATGATGAACCATTGACTCATTTTCCCATTGCCGCGTATTTCGCCTTTTAGATCCTCCACCTCTTGATCCAGGCGATCTGTCAGTTTATCGACAGCCGGATCTACAACGTCTTTTCTTAACGTTCTTTCTTCCCTAAAATGGATGGTTTCTGCTTTTTTAGGATCTGAAGAGTAGGCTGTTAATACTTGCTGATTTAAAGCTCTATACTGAGTGAAACTTGTTTTAATGTCTTCAATATTTGATTGATATTTCTCTTCATCAATCAAGCCATTGATCCGATCAAGGCTCTTTAAGACATCTTCTGCTTTTTCCTTCATTCCCTCGTCATATTCTTTGTCTCCGGTGATCAGAAAGCCTCTTTCATCATTTGATAACCCGGTCAATCGATATTGGATCTGCTTCATCTCTTTTTGGAATTCCATTTTGTCTTTAAGTTCTTCATTCTTTTTTACAGTAGAAGAAATCATAAAAACAGAGGAGCCTCCAATTCCAATCATTGAAACAACTAATATTGATATAATCCCCAGCAATTTTGTTTTCACTTTCATGTGTAGTTTTCCCTTTCTGCACGATGTAATGATTGACATAATAATGTTCAAGCGTTGGCATGCAATTCGCTTACGCCCATGACAATAATATCGACATGTTTTATAAAATTTTATAGTGATGTCTTACTCGGTAAATAAGCCAATTCTTTAATTTGCTGACTTGTCTGCGTAGTATTTGAATTTCTCTTTTTCACTTTTTCTATTAAGGCATACTAAAAAAGGCTTTTCCTATCTCAAATTGGCTGAACAGGCTGTTCTTTCGAAAATATAATGACAATACGCAACATGATGTGAAGGAGCGAAACGTCAAATGGGGATCATCAATGGAAAAGAATTCATTGACCGATTAAATAAACTACAAAACGAAATATGGTATGATGGCAAAAAAATTGAGGGTAACATTTCTGATCATCCTGCATTTAAAGGAATAATCAAAACCAAAAGCTCGCTTTATAATTTGCAAACGAAGGATGAGTTAATGAATGAAATGACTTATTGCCTTCCTGGAGAACATGACCCAATCGGTCTCTCATATCTTCAGCCTAAAACCAAGAATGATTTGAGAAAAAGAAGGAACATGATTGAACATTGGGCTAGACATACTCACGGAATGATGGGGAGAAGTCCGGATTATATGAATACGGTCATGATGAGCTTTGCATCCTCAGCAGAGCTTTTAAGAGATAAAGAAAATTGCTTTCCGGAACATATACTAGACATGTATAAACAAGCTGCTAAACACGATCTTTCCTTTACCCATACATTCATTACTCCCCAAGTGAACCGGTCACAGTCCTATTTTGGCTCCAGTGAAAAACCAATATCTGCTAAAGTCATTGATAGGACCGAAAAAGGATTAATTGTACAAGGCGCGCGTCTGCTTGCAACCCAAGGCGGGTTAACGGATGAAATCCTGGTTTTTTCGGCACCTAAATTTTTCTTTGAAACAGATGAAGCCTTTGCTTTTTCAATTCCATCTAATACAAAAGGCGTTAAATTCATCACAAGAGAATCATTTGTATTAAGCGAATCATCCTTTAATCATCCCTTAAGCTCAAGGTATGAAGAAATGGATTCAATCGTTGTTTTTGATCAGGTACTAGTGCCATGGAATCGTGTGTTTTTTTATGATAATGTTGAAGCAGCTAAAGATTTTATGACAAAAAGCTCCTTTCATGCCTTTACCTTTCATCAGGTCGTCATTAGGCAAATGATAAAGGTTGAATTTCTATTAGGAGTTGCACAGCTTCTTGTCGACACTATTAATGTTTCTGAATATCAGCACATACAAGAAAAACTCTCTGAAATCATTGTGGGGTTGGAAACCATCAAAGCACTCATTGAGAAATCAGAAAATGACGCTCAGTTAGATGAATTCGGCTATATGCGTCCCAGTTTGATTCCTCTTCAAGTCATCAGTACGATCATTCCTACTCTATATCCTCGATTCACTGAAATTATTCAGTTAATTGGCGCTAGCGGAATGGTGACGCTGCCGACAGAAAATGCGTTTGACTCAGAGATACGGGAAGATCTTGATCAATACCTCCAAGCAACCAATACAAACGCTGAAGAACGTGTGAAAATTTTCCGCTTGGCTTGGGATTTAACAATGAGTTCATTCGGAACAAGGGAAACTCACTACGAAAGATACTTTTTCGGAGATCCTATTCGGATTTCAAGCAGACTGTATACAAGTTATCCAAAGCAGCAGCAAGTGAACATGATTAAAGCGTTTTTACATGCGGATGTTGATGATTGATATCTATTCATACTAAAAAACAGCGGGAAAAGGTCCGCAGTTTCGTATTTTTTATTCAGGAAACTGTACATGTCCCGGCACTGTATATGCATTGGACGTTCCGCTTTCAGGCAGCTTCGGAATCGTGTCTTTCACAACTTTTCCGCGGATGTCAGTGATTCTGACTGTGAGAGAGCCTGTCCCTAAATTAGTGCTGACAAAATGGTTATAGTCCATTTTCTCCATGTTGATCCACTTTCCGTCTTTATTATATTCCATTTTCATAACAGGATACTTGTGATTTCTGACTTGGATTGCAGCCCACCACCTGCTGCTGCCTTCTTTGATCCGGTACGTGAAATTGCCCGTGATTGGGGCTTTGACAACACGCCATTTAATATTGATTTTTCCGTCTTTGATATTGCCGATTTTACGGAAGGCATTAGGTGACAGATCGAGCGCTCCCCGAGCGCCTTCAGGATATAGATCGGTAACGTAGACAATTGTTTTTCCTTTTGGCCCTTGGACTTCCAAATAAGAACCTGCAAGTGCCGCTTTCACTCCTCCGTAATTGAGATCTGCCGGATTTATTGCAGTAATCTCCATATCAGAAGGAATGGGATCCAGCAGGAAAGCTCCTCCTGAATAACCTGACCCTGTATACGTTGCATAGCCTTCATGCAGGTCATCAAATGCTGCCGAAGCTTGCGGGGAAAAACAAAGGATCATCAACAAAAACATGCCAACAACTGCACTTATTTTCTTTTTCATACCTGCCCTCCTCAATCCAGACTTTAAATGAGAATCATTATCATTGTAAGACTCAATCCATCTGGTTTGAAAGAGGAAATAGATTCATAGATATTTTATGACAGATTCTCTATCATACATATATCCAAGGAAGTGTTTGATGAAAAAATCAATACGAATGAACGAGTATGCTCATCCGCCGAATGACTTGTTTTTATTTGCTGAGCTATAGCAATAACCGAAATAAAACGAGTTTTTAGCCTGACAACAGCCAAGCAGGAAAAATTATTTTTCCCCGCTCAGTTTTAACTTAGCTGTCATCATGATGCCAAATATCAGCACGATCGGAACCCAAATGATGATGTAATAAAAATCAGGCTCAGCTAAAGCCACAATAATAGCCCCTACACAATATAAGATAATGGCCAGCGCTCTTAACACAGCATCTCTTAAAAATGTCTTTTTCTGCTTTTTAAAAAACAAACGGCCGGACAAATCCTCTAACAGAGAAGCCAATGTTCCGGTCAACACAGTTGAAGAAATACCTGCGATCCCCAGCTTTTTTGCTGCTATTGTTTGAATCCCCATGGAAATGCTCAAGAGAATAATAAGGATGTATACAGGAACAAAAGACGAATAAAAAGAAAGACAAGCAAAAACAAATAAAATGAATGCTTCAAGTGCAAGCGCTTTTGTCACAGCAGAAGGCCAAAGGGTATTTTCTGCCTTTCCGACCATCAGTGTTGAAATAATCACGCCGCATATAAATCCGATTAGCGCAGTCAAAGAATTAAAAACAGTAACCTGAAGGGATTTGCCGATAGCCAACCCCAATAATACAATGTTTCCCGTCATATTAGCTGTGAACACATGTCCCAAGCTTAAATACCCGATTACATCCACAATTCCAGCTGTTAAACATAAAAGCGAAAGCAAGGTGTTTCGATAAGCTGCTGCAGTCAACGGTGTATCAATCCTTTCCTATTTCAATTAAAAGTGTGTCTTTAAAACGCGATCGTATATTTTTAAATAACCCGGCTTTAATTTAGGAAGATAGAACCTATTATTCCTTTCCATTAACTGTAATAATAATCCCCACGAGGAAATTTATTAAAATTGAAAGGGAGCATATTATGATGAAACGATTTTGTTTATGGTTGGCCATGTTCAGTTTGTTATTGGTTCTTTTGCCTGGAAAAGCGTTAGGCGCCGTCGATTTTCCAAATACCTCAACGAATGGCCTTTTAGGATTTGCCGGAAATGCTAAAAATGAAAAAGGCATTTCTAAAGCGAGCACAACGGGCGGAAAAAACGGTCAGATTGTTTACATTCAAAGCGTAAGTGATTTAAAAACCCATCTAGGAGGATCTACTCCGAAAATTTTAGTGCTTCAAAATGATCTTTCCGCATCTTCGAAAACAACAGTCACCATTGGTTCAAATAAAACACTCGTAGGCTCATACGCGAAAAAAACGCTAAAAAATATTTATTTAACAACGTCATCTGCCTCTGGAAACGTCATTTTTCAAAATCTGACTTTTGAACACAGTCCGCAGATTAATGGAAATAATGATATCCAGCTTTATTTAGATTCCGGCATCAACTATTGGATTGACCACGTCACATTCTCAGGCCACAGCTATAGTGCAATCGGAAGTGATTTGGACAAGCTCCTGTATATCGGAAAATCAGCAGATTATATCACGATCAGCAACTCAAAATTCGCGAATCATAAATACGGTTTGATTTTAGGATACCCAGATGATTCGCAGCATCAATATGACGGCTATCCCCACATGACAATCGCCAACAATTATTTTGAGAACCTGTATGTAAGAGGCCCGGGTCTTATGAGATACGGATACTTTCATGTTAAAAACAATTACAGCAACAACTTTAACCAGGCGATTACGATTGCCACAAAAGCAAAAATATATTCCGAATATAATTACTTTGGAAAAGGCAGTGAAAAAGGCGGGATCCTTGATGACAAGGGCACTGGTTATTTCAAGGATACAGGCAGCTATCCGTCTCTCAACAAGCAAACCTCTCCGCTGACTTCCTGGAATCCCGGATCTAATTACAGCTACCGTGTCCAAACGCCGCAGTATACAAAAGAATTTGTCACGAAATACGCCGGATCACAAAGTACAACACTGGTATTTGGCTACTGACACAAAAGAGGCCTGCGTAAAATAACGCCGAGCCTCTTTTTTACTTATAGGCTATTTTAAAGCGGTCTTGTTCCCTCCATCAGATTGGATGAAGGTACTGAAACAATTCCTTTTGCTCCTCTTTATGACTTTTTCACGATAACTTCTCAACGGTTTTTATTATACCAGTTTGATACAAGTAAAAAGAATTCATATTATAAAGTTTCAATATATTGATTTTTATCATCTATAAACGAGACCGCCATCAGTTAATATGGCTTGGCCTGTAATGTAATCTGAAGCATCTGAAGCTAAGAATGATACCAAATTAGCAACGTCCTCAGGTGTTTGATATCTTTTAAGGGCTATTTCCGAAGAAAATTTTTCAAAAGCTTCTCCTTGCTGCAAATCATCACTATGTTTCACCATTTCTTCATCAATTCTGTCCCACATTTTTGTTTTTGCGACTCCGGGACAATATGCATTCACTGTTATGTTATACTTCGCCAACTCTTTAGCAGCTGAATGTGTAAAAGACTTCACCGCATGCTTCGTCGCTGAATATGTGCCCAGCATTTCAAATGACTCGTGACCCGCTATACTGCATGCGTTAATGATTTTGCCCTTTGTTTCTTGTTTGATTAACTGGTCAGCGGCTGCTTGAGTGCCAAAGACAACTCCATTCACATTAACCTGAAATAATCTATTCAGTTGTTCTTCTGTGATTTCCAAAAATGGAGAAACAGCTTCAATCCCCGCATTGTTTACAAAAACATCTAAACGGCCAAACTGATCTACTGTTTCTTTAACCAAATTGAATTGGTCATCACGTTTTGATACATCACCTTTCACACCAATCACCTGAAAGTGTTTCTCTTTAAAATCCGAAAGCGTTTCATTTAGCAATGCTTCATTGATATCGTGCAGCACTACACGAAAACCATCTTTACATAGTCTCTCTGCGATGCCTCTCCCTAATCCGCCTGCAGAACCTGTAACTATCGCCGTCTTGGACATAAATAATCCCCTTTCGCAATGAGTTAACGTGACTATATATTTATTTTAACAAATCAATTTTTCTCCACATCATGTAAACTGCTTAGGTTTGCTCTTATTTAAAATCATTCGTCCGAACTTGCTCCCCACCCCAATTGCTATATCAGAGGGATAATTATGCCGGGCATGCTTTTCTACGCGAAAAAAACATTTCAATCAATGTCCTTTTCATCTTATCTTTAGACACGTAAAAAAAGGCCAAGTATTAGACCGGCCTTAACGTTCAATCTTTTATTAATATTCATATAACTCATCAAACTGATAACCATATAAACCTTTAACTTTCACTTCTCCACAGCCCTGATCTTTCGTTAACTCTAAATAATGATTCTTGTACGGCATCGCTTCTGCTTGATCAGTTGCGCTGAAATCGAAATGGTTGCCTGTGAAATCTTTCTGACTTAGCGTGATTTCATTTCCTGATAAAGAAAGGCGAAACAGTCTAGCATGAATTGTGCATCCTTCCGCATCAAAAATTGTGAATCTGTAGCCGAACTGAGACGGAAACCTATTTGGATTTGAATCATCGGACATCATGAACTCTTTTTGATTTTCTGTCATCGTAAAGCTTACTTTTTCCTCATTTTTTACAATAGCTGCTGAAGCATTCCCTGCACTGATTGACATAAAAAACAAAGCTAAGATTAACGTGAAGAACTTTTTCACTTAGATTCCCCCAAGCCTTTTTATTTCAATATATTGGAATATGAAGCTTTGATCAATATAAACTTTGATAAATAAGTCTTTAGGGTCAATTCACACATCCTGTAATGAAAATGCTGAACTAATCTAATGATTAATCCAGCATCATACTTCATTAATTATCTAAACCATGCCTTCACTACATGATTCGTGAAATTGGGATCATTAAAAGGAACATTTGCTTTACCGAAATCTGTTATATTTAAAGCATTTCTCGCTGCTGGAGTTAAGTCTTCCCACCCGATTAATGGTTGAGTGCCCCCTGCTGCATGATCACTAATATGTAATTCATGGTTTAAGGGCCATGTGCTGTCGTAAGCAATTAATGGATGTGTATCCTTCATATTGCTATCATTCGGTTGAACATTTGTAAATTTTCCGTGTCCAGAGTATGCAATTGATAAAACTTGTGGATTTTGATTAGCAGGATTGTCGACCCAAACTACGATGCCTTCCCAGTCATGTCTATGACCCAAACTTGGAGAAGCCTCATCCTTCGGAAAATACCAAGAATACATGATGGCCCACACGCCATTATACCAAGTTGAACGTGAATAAACTTGTCCGGTATGTTTGCTGCAACCCCCTTCAGGCGCTCCAGTCGGCTGTAACCCGCCACTCGTATTGCCTTGTGCGTCTACTGCCGGAAAGGGCACACAGCCGCTATAAACCTTCAAATACGGCTGGAACCGTTTTGCGGCTTTTTGAGAAATAGTAGTTGGGACAACTTCATTGAACCCTAATATTTTGTCATGATCAATGACAGCAGCATCAACTGTTGGAACTAAGCTGATAAAAGCGAAAAATGACATCAACACAGCACACACAATGTTCTTCATTTCACTTTCCTCCTTATCGCATTCGTTATGTAAAGTCTAAGCTGCAAAGTCATTATACAAATAGTGGAACCTCTATTCAATCAAGTTTACAGAATCTTAAAATCAATAAACAAAATCGGTACTGGCCTGTCCTTTTTTCATTGAACATTTTTTCCGCCCTTATTGCTTCTACCTTCAACCGTTAGCTTGCAGTGCATTTCGCCTTTTTGATTTTCATCTATCCAGCCTGTACAATATTCAAAAACCCCAAAAAGGATGATGGACATGTGCGGCAGGTTTACTTTATTCTCTGCATTTGAAGATATTATTGACCACTTTGACATCAATCAATTTTTACCTAAAGACGAATACCATCCAAGCTATAATGTCGCTCCATCACAAAGCATCCTGGCAATCATCAATGATGGATCAAATAATCGCCTAGGCATGATTAGATGGGGTCTTATTCCTCCCTGGGCAAAAGATGAAAAGATCGGCTATAAAATGATCAACGCACGAGCTGAAACATTACCCAAGAAACCGGCCTTTCGAAAACCGCTTGTCAGCAAACGCTGCATCATTCCAGCCGACAGTTTTTATGAATGGAAACGGCTTGATCCCAAAACGAAAATTCCGATGCGGATCAAGCTGAAATCATCTGCTCTTTTTTCGTTTGCAGGCTTATATGAAAAGTGGAAAACAAACCAAGGGACCCCTCTTTACACCTGCACAATCATAACAACTAAGCCTAATGAACTCATGAAAGATATACACGACCGAATGCCGGTTATATTGACTCATGATCATGAAAAAGAGTGGCTGAATCCTCAACATACAAATCCTGATTATCTGCAAAGCTTACTTGTGCCTTATGATGCTGATGACATGGAAGCATATCAGGTTTCATCATTAGTGAACTCCCCTAAAAATAATTCACCTGAGCTTCTTGTTGCACAGAATCGTATGTAATGATTGAGTTTCTATATCATAAGATTTTGTAAATAAGCTTTAGTCCTTAGTGCCGATCTATTCCATTTTTAATGAATATTTAGTACACAGATCATTTAGTTGTTTAATACGATTGATAATTTCATTACTGAAAAATAATATTATTATGTAAACCGTAAATAAATAAGCAATGTAAACCCCTTTACAACAGGGTTTACATTGCTTATTTAAACTTAACCTTTGCAGAAAATCGCTTTATTGATCAGCTTTGTCAGAAAAATAACTGAACCACATTAAACTTATGAAGCCTGCAGCACCTATGATTGTAAATATGATATTAGCCCATGTGGGTAAATCCATACACTTTCCCTCCTAAGAAATAAATTAAGGGATTTTTTATCTTAGGCCTTCTTCTTTCTTTTTCTTATCCAATTTAATACCTATGAAAATGTTGATTATTGCAGCTGGGACATATAAAAATCCTACTCCCAGAATGCCTAAAATTGTACTTAAACTTACTATGTAGCTTTTGGTCATCACTTGACTGTCAATTAAAATAAGAAGTGTAATCAATCCAGCTAAAACACCTGCAAACCAGGCATTTCCAACAGCGTAAGAATCATCTAGCACTCCTAGTAATTGTCCAAAGATTGAAATTCCAAGAGCAGTAATACTGGATAATATCGTGAGTGCTTTCATTCTCGCCTCCGTAGCCAATTAGATAATGGTTATCATTTCCACATAAACATTTTAAAGTTCACAACAATACTATGCAAGCAGAAAAACCCTATATAACGTATCTTACATAGGGATTTTAATATCAGTGTATCGTATTTTAATGAACATTCACCCCTACTGCAGCTTTTAACGTAACAATAGTGAAATCCATTGTGTGATCGGTTAACTTCTTCACGTGCTGGGATATTTCACAACAGGCACTTTCTTCTTACGCAGAGAATCGAGCATCACTGATCCAGCCTTCAAGTTGCCTTGCACTAATTCTTTAGGGTCAATACCATCCACTGATGGAGTGACACGTCTGCATAGCGGTCACTTTTGAACATTTCTAAAAACCATAACGTTTCTGTACCAGTGTTTTGTATATAATGTCCAGCATTAGAAGGCACGTATCCAACGTCGCCCGCTCTATAATCAAATGTGCGGGCAATCCCATTCCCGATAAATACTGTCATGCGTCCCTGTCCTGTCAAATAATACTGCCATTCATCGCTATTGGGATGCCAATGAAGCTCTCTCATCGCGCCAGGCTCAATCTGAACAAGTGCTGCCGCTATGTTTTTTGAAATCGGGAAGTTAGAAGAGTCCACAATTCGTACGCTTCCCCCAGGCGTTTGAATGGGGGTTTGATTTAATAACTCGTATTTGAAAGTCAAGGGGACTTTTCCGTAAGGTGACTGAATGTCTTCACTGGCGACTGATCCCGGCACATTTCCTTGATAAATATAGACTTGTTCTGAAGGAAGAGAGTGAAAAGCATTCTCTGGGACACCAAAATTTGCAGACAGAACATCTTTTGGCGTGTGTGCAAGCCAATCTGAAATGGTTAACGTCGAAAACTCAGAAAAGTTTCCATCATCGAAGACGAGCAGAAATTCGCAATGTTCTAATCCTTGAATGGAGTGCGGAATTCCTGCGGGAAAGTACCAAAGATCGCCTGGACCAACATTAGCAATGAAATTTCGCCCCTCTTGGTCAACTGCGGTGATGCGGGCCCGTCCCAAAAGCAATAAGCCCATTCCGCTTGTTTATGCCAATGAAGTTCACGTACGCCTCCCGCATTTAAGCTCATATTTACTCCTGCAATTGCGGTCGAAATCGGAAGCTGCCTAACGGTGATTTCACGTGACCAGCCGCCGTGATCTAATTTCATCGGAGCATCTGAGAATGAAAATCTCAAATTAGGAATCATACCTTCGTCTGTAACAGGCGGAACAAGTATATTTGGATTTTGAATATCTCGCATCATATTACGCGGTCCCGCATCAATAGCTCCGGCTCCATCACTTCGAATAGGCTGCGGCACGTTTCTGTCTTCATGATTGATTGGCTGCTTTTCCAACAGTAAACACCTCAACAAGTTTTTTATTTCAGCCTATGCAGGGGCTCATATTGCTGTGCCTAGAGATCCGCAAATAAAAAAGTGGCCATCATCACCGTTATCTTTTATACCATAGCTTCTTATGTAATTTGATTTCTTCTGTTTGTTTTTTCTCGTCTGTCTTCCACTCCACTTTAACTAATACATCATGTCCTATCACTTCATCTTCAGGCATAAAATCAAAGGTAGCGATATGGTCTTCCATGTGTCCTCCACCTGGCATTTCTTCGCCTGTATACTCTGATAAAGCATAATCTTCTCTGTCATCATACTTTTTCCCATCTATGAACAAGGTGATTTTTTCAACAACAGTCCTCTTTTCGTCTTTCTTACTCCCCTGCCAATACAAATTTAGAAAGTAATTAGATCCAATTGACGTCTTGTCTGATTTTTCAAGGTTAGAAACCCACAGTCCGCTTTTTCCGCTGCCCTCATATTTCACTTTGTTTCCTGAGATCATTACAATGATTGCTACGATGCAGATTATTAAGAATGCAGCAATCATCAATAGCCATTTTTTAATGTTGTTCTTTTTTCTCATGATTTTCCTCACTTCCCTCATACTTAGTAGGAAAATGGGGTCAAAATGTTACTAATAAGAACTTAAATTAAAGCGTTACAGGGGCAAGATTAAAACTTATAACATGCTCTTTAATGCATTTTTTATTTCATTGAGTCAATTACCTTCAAAATGATTACATTCTTTAACAAAATTCCCTATGATTGTGGTAATATCTTTGTGAGATATTTTTGAATTTTAAGAAAGAGGGGTTTAGATGAGCAAGATTGCTTCAGAAGTTGTTGCTACTGCGCTGAATGATTGGTACATTGCTATAAAGAAACAGAAGGTTAATGAATCAATCAAGTATTACTCAGAGATTAAAAAACAATTTGATAATATGGAAGAAGATCAGGAGGTTCTTGCATATTACAGTTTATTAGAAGAAAGACATAAGATGTTGTTACACTCATCACGAGGAGAACCATTACAAAAGCACACTTACTTTACTGAAGACAATCAAGCCTTTATTAAGAAAACCAACGACAAATTGGAATACAATTTTTATTTATTTGAAGCCATGTACGAAGCGTATAACAAAAATTACGATCGAGCTATTAATTTATACGGATTAGCAGAGAAAAAACTTGCAGAAATTCCAGATGAGATCGAAGCAGCAGAATTTTACTCCAAAGTCTCCTACCTTTACACTCTCGTTAAACAAAGTGTTGTATCGCAACACTACATAAAAAATGCCATCGCTATATATAAGCGATACCCTGATTACAAGTGCAAACTGGCTGTATCATTAATGATTGCAGCAGCAAACTATGCTGATATTAGACGATTTGAAGAGTCAGAAGAATATTATCTGGAGGCAATAAACATTGCTAAGGAAGTAAATGATGAATTTTTGGAAGCACAGTTATATCACAATCTCAGTATCGTTTATTCTGACTGGAACAAATCCAATGAGTGTATTAAGTCTCTTGAAAAGGCTTTAGAAGAGGAATCTTGGGCAGATTCAATTTATTATATCCATTCAATATTCATGATGATTAAAGAACAATTTAAAATTGACGAAAAAGCGAAAGCCATTCATTTTTACAATAAAGCACAGGAAAGACTCATATCAATGGAGAATAACATATACGAAGCCAAAATCAGCATCTTATACAAC
Organism: Bacillus inaquosorum KCTC 13429; assembly: GCF_000332645.1. Classification (GTDB taxonomy): domain Bacteria; phylum Bacillota; class Bacilli; order Bacillales; family Bacillaceae; genus Bacillus; species Bacillus inaquosorum. The sequence goes on along the minus strand of NZ_AMXN01000009.1, from coordinate 145,739 downwards.
CTTTATTGCGGTGAATTAAAAAACAACTTTAAAAATTGCATAGATCATATTGAATTTTTGAAACAACAAAATGACCTTGAAAGTGTTGATGAATTATCTTACTTAGCCGCAAAAAGATTTGAATCAATAGGTGCTTTTGAAGAGGCTGCAGGCTTTTTCAATGAAAAGATTTGGGCTGAACAGAAAATGAATCAGGTGGAGGGAATCTTATGAAAAAACTAGTGCTTTGCGTGTCTATTTTAACTGTGATATTAAGTGGAGCAGCTTTAACGCAATTGAGTACAGATTCACCATCTAGCATCCAAGTTGCTGAAAGGCCAGTCGGAGGTTAAGGAAAAGATCAATGAATATAGCCCACCTCATGAGAGTGGGCTTTTTGTTTTTTCATTACTCCAAACTCGCTACATCTTAAGGCGAATAAGTACCTATTATATAATTAGACCCTTTAATTCTTATCAGAGAACTACAAAATGATAAAATGTTATCACGACTTATTAACAGTTAAAAGAGGGATTAATTTGAAAGAAAAATTATATTCATGTTTAATTTGCGGATATAAGGGATTAAGTCAAAATCCTTTGTATAAAGGCGAGTATCAAAAAACGTTTGATATTTGTCCATGCTGTGATTTTGAGTTTGGCTACAGTGAGGATCATGATGTCAGCTTAGGCTTTATTGTAACTCCGGATCATTTAATCGAGGCTGCATTTCAATTGTATCGTAAACAATGGATTGAGTCTGGTATGAAAATTGCTCATCCTGAAGATATTCCTGAAGAATATAAAAACGGTGATTGCTTAAAATTTCAAGTTCTGTTGAAACAATTGAAAAACCTAAATCTTGACTTAGAAAATTTTGATATTGACGGCTTTCATGTTTAACTGCGTTGCATGTTTTTCAAAGGTGTAACTGTCTTTTTCTTTGTAATTTTAAGCTGCAGGAAATGATCCATCGGCTTGGTCATTTCGATACCTTTCTTTATTCGTATTCAATAAAGACTTTGTGATCATCGACAAACATTTCACTTCCATCGGATAAGTGTATCCAAAACGCTTCCTCTGGTTCTTCTCTATAGTCATAAATCGCAGTAACTTTGACGTTTGACTCATCTTTGATTGGTTTTCCAACTGTTATTTTCGTTTTTTCCTCTGGCAAAGTAATGGATCTAATCATCAAAGCCCTCCCATCATTTTTATTTTACTCTCCCCTTTCCTTTCTGGAAGTATGCCGCTTTAAAGCCTAATTAACCCCATCTTCAGTAAATTTAAAGGTTTGTTTTAAATGGCGTCCTTCTTTCCCCTTTTGTGTCCAAATAATATCAACTTCTAATTCAGAAGCCTTATCTGCCAGCATAAAATGCTTGAACCTCAACGGCGAACCATCGTTTAAACTGTCAGCTAACGTTTTAGAATCTTCTTTTTGTTTTATACAATTTTCATCAGGACAACCAAAAAGTGAAAACCTTGTGATTGAATCAGGGTCATTTCTATACAGTTGCACATCCACTGTAGCTGCTTTTCCCCCTATGTTTTTGACTTCCAAGGAATATACTTTATATTCCCCGTTTTGAGGGCTCGCAAATTCCTTTACATTCTTTGCTTCACTTACTTTTACTAACCACTGGTCTGTTTTTTGTGTAATGGGCAACACCGTAAAAGTCAGGGCTTGCGCTTTTGATTGAACAAAGGTAAATCCAAATATTAAAACACATAAGGAAAATAATACCCTTTTCACTTTTTTTATCCCTTCTTTCTTTTTCATTCGCTTTTCAATAAAAGTGTGTCTTAGACATGATGTTGAGCAGTTTACAAGCTCTTAACCATCTAAGGGTATGTGCCTTACCGCTCGTCATTTATTTCTTTCGGTATTTGAGATGGTGCTCTAGGAACTTTTCGCAGTTTGTTATTGATCACATCAGAAGAGTAGAGCGTAACAACCATACTCCCCCCACTCCGTTTTGCCCGAATGAGTATTGGTTGATTATATTGGTTTTGAAAGAGAAAGTCTGGACCTCCCCAGCTTACTGTAGCATCACGTCCGGGAGGAACATATGGCACGCTTCTTGTATGAGAATAGCGCTGAACAATTCGCAGCCCCGCACGATCAACAGCATTAAATAGTGTTGATGATACCTGACAAATTCCTCCGCCCACGCCTTCAGATAACTCACCTTTAACGATAACGGGCGCACTCTTATAGCCTTTGTCCCGTGTTCTCATTCCAACAACTTGATTAAATGAAAACGTCTCATTAGGGAAAACAACATGGTTGTCAATTGCTTTAGCAGAAAGTGAAATATTGTGGGAACGGCTTTCATTGCTCGAATTAAAATAAGTTACGTACTGACCGAGCTTCTGCGTACTGATGTGAGCAAGCAATTCGCTGTCAACTTTCGGATAAATATTCAATTCAGGTACTTCTACCTTGGAGGGGCCTTGACCATAGAAATAAGCATAAAACTTTTCCATAAACGCCTGTTGATACAGTTTGTAACCAACCCTGCCCGGGGTGATGCTCCCCTGATCGTTAACTGCAGCATTTATCGGCTCACGGTAAATTTGCTGATCGAGCTGCAAGATGAACTTACGGTACTTTTCATGGTCAATCAGCGGCGTACCGGGAAGAGGCATCGTAAAGTTTTCACGGTTAACAGTGGCAATCGTCCGTCCCTCTTGTGTGATCGTTAAGCTGTCAGGCTGTTCGCTCGGCTGAGCCAATAATAATAGGCCAGTGATCCAAATTTGTATCATAAGTCGGTTTACCTCCCGACCATTAGTATGAACAGCAGCTTATCCTTTGATGTATTTCTTCCCATCGTTTGTTTGAATATTTAGATGCTGATTTACTTATTTTTAAGCAATAAAAAAACCCTCATAGAGAGCTATATCTTTAAGTGTTCACATCAATTCCCCGAGCTCACTGAAACACACGGTTTAAATCGTTGAACAAGTTTAAAATGATAGAGCATCTCCCTCGCATGAGGATGCCTTTTTGTGACTGTCTAAAATAAAAAGATCATTTTATAACAACAATAAAATAATCCTTTTCAATATTTTTTTATTGTAAAACGATAAATCGTGTGTTAAATTCAATTTGACAATAAATAAGTGAGGTGCTTTTTATGAATCGAGTGTCAACACTCTTTTTAAAGATTGCTGTTATTCTAATTGGAATTCCGATTCTTGCTTTGTGCATTTTTGTGGTGCCTAGGATAGCCAATTATACAGCAGAATTATTTCCAAATATGGCTTATATACAATATCTCGTTTTCATCTTTTTGTATGGAGCGGCGATACCTTTTTACTTTGCTCTTTATCAAGCGTTTAAGCTTTTAAGCTATATCGACAAGAACAAAGCTTTCTCTAAAATTTCTGTAAGAGCTTTAAAGAATATTAAATACTGTGCGGTCACTATCAGTATCTTGTTTGCGGCAGGCATGCCATTCTTTTATCTCATGGCCGAGGTAGACGACGCCCCGGGTATCATTGTCATCGGATTGGTCATTATTTTTGCTTCAATGGTGATAGCAGTCTTTGCTGCTGTTCTTCAAAAACTGTTAAAAGAAGCGATTGATATAAAATCAGAAAATGACTTAACGGTCTGAGGTGATGAACATGGCAATTATTATCAATATTGATGTGATGCTTGCTAAAAGGAAAATGAGCGTAACAGAGCTTTCGGAGAGGGTTGGCATAACGATGGCTAATCTTTCTATATTGAAAAACGGAAAAGCAAAGGCCATTCGATTATCAACCTTAGAAGCGATTTGTAAGGCTTTAGAATGTCAGCCAGGAGATATTCTGGAATACCGAAATGAAGAAGACACACAGGATTCATAAAGAAAAGATATTTATCATCAAAAGAAAAATAAAGTGATTTGGCGGTGATCCTATGGACGTAACCCTATGTCCATCTAAGCGTGCCTTACATATATTCAGAAAAAAACTTTGGAGGCACACATCATGAGAGCCCTAAAACAACTCGTTCGTTTTGGTTGGGAACAGGCCCTTTCATGTTTGTTTCCTGTCGTTATTTTTGCCTCTTTGGCTATTACACAAATCATCCCTCTTCCCTTCTTGCCGCGGTATGACTGGCTGCTCATCATCTGCGTTCTCATGCAGTTGTGGATGGTGCGTTCCGGTCTTGAGACACGGGATGAATTAAAAGTGATCACCTTGTTCCACCTAATTGGACTTGCTCTTGAACTTTTCAAAGTGCATATGGGCTCCTGGTCTTATCCAGAAGAAGGATATTCCAAAATGTTTGGGGTGCCTTTATATAGCGGCTTCATGTACGCAAGTGTAGCCAGTTATCTATGCCAGGCGTGGAGAAGGCTTAATGTTGAACTGGTTAAGTGGCCGCCGTTTTTTGTAGTTGTACCGCTTGCTGCTGCGATTTATTTGAATTTTTTCACCCACCATTATTCGATTGACATTCGCTGGTGGTTATCTGGACTTGTCATCATTGTCTTTTGGCAATCATGGGTCATATACGAGGTGAATGGAACTCGCTACCGTATGCCGCTTGCACTTTCTTTTGTGCTCATCGGATTTTTTATATGGATAGCCGAAAATATCGCAACATTTTTCGGGGCTTGGACATACCCAAACCAAACCAATGCATGGAGTCTCGTTCATCTAGGAAAGGTGAGTTCATGGCTCTTATTAGTAATTGTTAGCTTTCTTATAGTTGCAACGTTAAAACAAGTAAAGGAACAGAATCCCACAAAGGCAGAAACTGCCAATTTCTACAACTGTTAAAACCCTTTTTAAAAAAGTCTTGGTCCTACGAATGGCAGGGTCAAGACTTTTTCAGGTTGAAGCTCTCCTAGCGCACAAAGTTTCAATAAGATACTGGGAAAAAGCAACGTTCGAATTGTTGCTTTTTTCTTATGATTGATCGCCTTATGTTTTTTTGTGTACGGATTTAAATCACGTCTGCTTTCAAGACCTTGATAAACTCTTGCGCCGCCGGCGTTATTTCATCAAATGAATGCGCGATAACGCCAATATCGCGGGTGATCCGCGGAAAGATGTCTTTTTTGATCAATTGATGCGGGACAGATGACAGTGTAAAGTTTGAAATAATGCCTATGCCCAAGTTGTTTTTAACCATATTGATCAAGGTTTCGGCATTTTGCACAGTTAAGTTTTCCTTTAATTCAATGCGGTGCTGCTGAAACGTGTTTGACATCGCAATTTCATGACCGCCTTTGCAAAAAATAAGGTCATCTTGATATGTTTTGAGGTCGACATGCTTTTCCTGTTTTAATTCGTCATATTGCGGCGGGATGACAGCCACCATATAGTCTTTGCACAATAGTTGATGGTCAAACGGTTCAAATGGAGATGCTGCGACCCCAATATCAACCGTCCGATCCTCGACCCATCCTTTGATTTGATCAGAGGTCCCTTCGACCAATTCTATGCGGATCAGCGGGTAATTTGATCTGAATGCCGCAATCGCCTGCGGCATGATAATTGTTGAAACAGCAGGAAATGAACCGATTTTCACCTTCCCGCTTAGCAGCTTGTTTTCCCGGTTGGCTACTTGATATATTTTGCTTTCAATCCCCTTCATTTGCCTCGCCAGCAGTAAAATTTCCTTTCCGACATCAGTCAGCATTAAACCATGATGTTTATCTCTGATCAATAATTTCAGCTGCAGCGAGCTTTCCAGATTTTTAATCGCTTTGCTAACCGCTGGCTGAGAGATGAACAATTCTTTTGCCGCTTCTGTAATATTCAATTTCTCCCCGACTTTTACAAATATGTGAAGATGGTTCATATTCATAACCATTTGGTTATACCCCCAATAATAAAAATGTATTTCAGTTATATATAAATGTAACATATGATAGAAACCAGCACGAATATTTAAACAAGAAAGGCGGCTTTATAATGGTAAAAGTCATGCTGGGAATCATATCTGTCACACTTATTTGGGGCTATACTTGGGTAGCGATGAAAGTAGGAATACATGACATCCCTCCGCTTTTGTTTTCGGCTTTGCGCCTGTTTATCGGGGCGGTTCCTTTATTTCTCATTCTCTTCATTCAAAGAAAGAAACTTTCAATAGGAAAAGCACATGTCAAAAGCTATATCATCATGAGCCTGCTGATGGGTCTGGGCTATATGGGGATCTTAACGTATGGAATGCAATTTGTTGATTCAGGAAAAACCTCTGTTTTGGTGTATACGATGCCTATATTTGTTACGGTGATCAGCCATTTTACATTAAACGAAAAAATGAATGTGTATAAAACGATCGGGCTGATAAGCGGCTTCTTTGGACTTTTATTTATATTTGGAAAAGAAATGCTGCATGTCGATCAAAGCGCTTTATTTGGAGAACTATGCGTCCTTGCGGCAGCGCTTAGCTGGGGAATCGCAAATGTGTTTAGCAAACTTCAATTCAAGCATATCGATATCATTCATATGAATGCCTGGCATCTTCTGATGGGAGCCGTCATGTTATTGGTTTTCTCCTTTATATTGGAACCGGTCCATTCAGCCAAGTGGACATATCAGGCGGTATGGTCATTGGTGTTTAATGGTTTGCTTTCTACCGGCTTTACATTTGTCGTATGGTTTTGGGTGCTCAATCAAATCGAAGCGTCAAAAGCATCCATGGCACTAATGTTCGTTCCCGTATTGGCTCTATTCTTTGGATGGCTGCAATTGCACGAACAGATCACCATAAACATCATCATCGGCGCAATGCTGATATGCTGCGGCATCTTTATGAATACATTTAAATTTTCACGTCAGAAAGTGTGAATGCATATACATTTCTCGGGAGTGATATTTAGTAATAACAATTTGCCAAAGCCTTTAGAGAAAATGAAAGATTTTTATACAACGTTTTTCATAAAACCGAAAACGACAAATACATCAATCCAAAAAATAATTTGAAACTATTTCATACAGCTTCAATCAGGAACCCGGCTTGAGCAAATAAGACGGTCGGATCTGATGCAGGGAAAATGAAAAAGAGCATGTAAATTAATGCTCTTTTTGTTTTAAATTTGTTTAAAATACTTCTTTATCTTGATCCCTTTGCCTCTCCAATAAAAGAATGTAACGTGTTAAGGTTTAATAAAAACTTCATTAGGAGTGGTTCTTTGCTTAAAGCTTCAAAATTTTTATTTCATGTGCAGCTTTGATACTATGTGTGTATTCTCTATATAGCCAAAGTGAATTCCTCTTGGTTTCTCTCCAAGTATTAGTTGCACTTCTCTTTGTTTTAGTGGGAGTGGAATCACTTTCAAATAAACAAACAAGGTCAGGGTATTTGTTGTTCGGATCAGCGGCCTTTATACTTGTTGTGAACGTTGTAAAATACGTGATTTAAGTTAAACAAAGTAATGTGGAGTCCCAGAACCAATACATTACCGCAGCGACAATGCTCATTATCGATTCTTCGCTTATCGGTTTTTCGAAAGTTATTTTTGCATTCTCTTCAGGCAAAATAATCGATTTAATCATTCACTTCATTCCAAGTTTGTTTTACACGCTTGCGTCCTCAAGTAACTTCTAATTACAAGATTCAATATTACTCGTTAGTACACTTGGCCCCAACTTTTGAGTTCTAGAATGAGAAAGACGTACTTGAACTTTAACATTCTTCATTTCGGCTGTAATTAAGTCAAATCTTCCCGCCCAACTAGGGCTCTCTTCCTCAGGAGTGGGATAAAGTTTAAACCGCCAACTAATTTCACCGGGTTTAGAAGCAAATCCTTCATAACTGTCGTAATTTCCATAAGAAGATGGTTCGGGAAGGTGGACAGCAAGAATGCTTATATTCGTTCTGGCAGCACTCGGTGGATTTAATTGCACCTTATAGATTAATGCCACACCTTTTGCATTTTTAAGGTTTTGATCCACCGGTTCCAGTATTACACTACAAGGCATTGAATTAGCATTTACTTGAGTTGGATAAGCAACAACAGCAGACAATAAGGATATAACTAAAATAAATCGTTTCACTGGATATCCCTCACAATTTTTTTAGTTAATTTCCCTTATTTCTGGATTGATTATACAGTAGCTCGATGTTCACAGACTTTATCCATTATTTTGTTTATGTACAAATCCCATTTATTTTCTTTTAACAATTATTTCGACTTCATCACCTTCAATAAGTTCAAAACTGCTTGGCACTTTGTATTCTGTTAATAAATCGATTCCGGTTCATAACTCACCTGCATCATGCATTACGAATTTTCATCTTTTACACACCATACTTCATTATCATTTTATAAATCATAGTCTAGTTGATTAAATTCGGAAGGATTAGAACTGATTCAATCTCAAATAATTAAACATCTTGGTCATCTCTCTTATTCTTGTTGTGCCTTTGAATAGTATTTCGGCGAGCTATTACTGCAGGTATTAATAGCAGAGTACCAACAATAAGCAACATAAAAAAGATTACAAACAACGCTCCTGTACCCGGCACAATTTCTTCATAGGTAATAAAGCGTTCATCCCCCTGCAGGACGAAGAACCGAGAATTTTCGAGAAAGGCTAGATGAAAGGCTATAGACGTCCATAAGCTTCCTGTTACAATGCGCAGAAGTTGAAGGATGAATCCAAAAGACAACAATAAAACAATGTAATCTAATGTGATAGCAGGTGATTCAATTCCTGCTATATATTGCAAACCACTGACAGTTAATGGTGCAAGCACAAACAGGATCGGCTGAAGGAGTAAAGATATGAAACAGTTAAACCGCCTGTTTAGAGCATTGTACACTGTCCCACGAAAAGTTAATTCCTCTGGAAAAGCTTCATAAAAGAAAGCGATAATCATGTTTAAGAGCAATACTGTAACCAAATGGGCAGAGAAGTGAAATTGTGCAACTTTGATCCAGCCCAATAAATGGGCAATAGTGAATCCGGATCCGGATAGAATAATCACATACATTGCTCCCATAATGGCTTTCGGAATGGCTTGCCGCCACCCAGACAGTCCGATAGAGTAAAATGGTCTACTAGAAAACCGCTTAAGAAGAATGTAGAGCAACGGGACAGTCATTAAGGTCACTAAACCTGCTTGGATACTTTGCTGCAAAAGCTTGGAAGCACCTGCTTGGCGGGCCATTGAACCGATTAATGTAGCAAAAAACAAAGCAAAAACGAACGTTCCCCAGCTGAGCAAGATAGTTACCAACCATTTTGGATGATTGTTTTGTTTTCCGCTTTGGGTATGATGAAGGTGCATTTGGATACCCCTTTCACATCTTTATATAAGCACTAAACAAAAAAGCAAATTGTGCAACTTATATTTAAACTTTATTATCTCGATACGTTCCAGATGCAGTTATTGTTTCAAATTTCTGCATCACCCTACTTCCTTCTGACTTAAATTCTACATGAAAAAGCGATCTGCTATTATATGATTTCCTAATAAAAGGACATATAACAACATTCCAGGTTATTCAAAAACTATAATAAAAAAATGCCCCCCTAAGTTTAGGGGCATTTGGCAATGATTCTATCCATTTATTGTATTCATTAACTCGAAGAAATATTCAGGTTTATGGGTCTTATTTAGCTTATACCATGAATGCAATGTATCCGGTGCAAATACATCTAATTTTTTCAATACTTCCATCGCAAATTCCAGGGGAGCTATTCCTGATGCAGTAACCAAATTTTCATCAGATACTGCAGGTCTCTTCTCATATAATTTTTCTCCTTTATAAGTAGGACAGACCATTTTCATATACTCTAAGTCATTGCTTGTATGCTTTCTAGAATCTAAGTATCCATAATTCGCGAGGCCTTGGGTTGCACCACAAATGGCAGCAACAATCGTGCCAAGCTCTAAAGCTTCGCCAACTTTTTTCAAGATCGGTTGATGAGTATCTTCTCCCCAAGTATTCCCTCCGGGTAAAATTAAGAGATCTTTACTCTCAAGCGTACACTCATCAAGGGACATATCTGGTTTTATGCTGAGCCCTCCCATCGTCGTAATCATTTCTTTATTAACTCCTACTGAAATTACTTTTAAAGGTGCTACATCTTTTTTGAAATATCTCCCTGAGTTTAGTTCAGCAATCAAATATCCATATTCCCAGTCTGACATTGTATGAAATACATAAAGATAAACTTTTTTTGTTTTCACTCATAACACTCCAATCCCAATTGATAAAGCCCATTAGAATGACTTCGTGCCCATCCTTTTAAATAATGCCATACGGGTGGCAATAGGAACAATTATAAAATCTCATGCTACACCTAACCTATTATCAATGATGTAACATTTCACATAATGTTTACCTTTAAAATTGGTGTTTTTCTATTTTCTTATTCCTCTCTTTTCCCTCGTGACCCTAGTTCTCTTAACATATTAAAAATAAGAAAACGAAATGAATGAAAAGAGTTTTGTTAAACTAACTGTCATGAGGACATTTCATAGGAATATATCGATTTTACTCCTATTTTTGTGGTATTAATAGAAGGTGAATACAAAATCAATTGAATTAGGAGGCCTTGATTAATTTGAAAAATAAAGCGACATTAAAACTTGGAATATGTATTGGACTTTTATGTTTAAGCCTTACTGGTTTCAAACCCTTTGACGGATCAACGCATGCTGAAGCAAAAGCCATAGAAGACACAAAAATGACAAGCCGTATAACTATTAAAAAATTTGTTCAACTTGAGAAAAAATTTGATGCCAGGCTTGGCGTTTATGCAATTGACACAGGTACAAACAAAACTATCGCCTATCGGCCGAATGAACGGTTTGCTTACGCATCAACCTATAAAGTTCTAGCCGCAGCTGCTGTCCTGAAGAAAAACTCAATTGAAAAACTTAATGAAGTCATCCACTACAGCAAAGACGATCTTGTTACATATTCTCCAATCACAGAAAAACACGTAGATACAGGCATGAGCCTGAAGGAAATCTCAGAAGCTGCAATCCATTACAGCGATAATACTGCTGGGAACATATTGTTGCAACAACTTGGCGGCCCTAAAGGTTTCGAAAAGTCACTGAAACAGATTGGGGATCATGTAACCAGGGCTAATCGATTCGAGACGGATCTAAACTCTGCAGTTCCTGGGGATATTCGTGACACTAGCACCGCAAAAGCACTGGCAACCGACCTTAAAGCTTTCACTGTGGATAACACTCTCACGACTGATAAGCGCACGATCTTAACTGATTGGATGCGGGGGAACGCTACTGGTGACGAACTGATTCGGGCAGGCGCTCCTATAGGGTGGGAAGTCGGCGATAAATCTGGAGCCGGAAATTACGGAACACGAAATGACATTGCTATCGTTTGGCCGCCTAATAGAGCTCCTATTATTTTGGCAATCCTATCAAACCGGTTTACGAAAGATGCTCATTATGATAATGCTCTTATCGCTGAGGCTGCAAAAGTCGTCCTTAACGATCTCAAATAGTAGATGAAGACTCCTTTTTGGAGTCTTCTTATTCTGAAACCAGTTTATAATACTCTTAGTTATTCGGACTCACTTCCCAATACTTCGTTCCGTTAGAAGACACTAACGTGTCAAACCATATCTCAAAATTGGAATCTAAGTTAACCGCATCTTCAATATCATCAATTGAATCTAGATATAACATATAACCTAATCCGTTTCTTGATTTGTTGGTGTCAATGACATATCTTCCATCATAATGATATTCAATTAGGACGTATCCCTCGGGGAAATCTTGAACTCCATTGTAATCAATAATTCCTTCTGTGCTAAGTAATGATTCTGTAACTTCCATACTCAAACACTCTGTGTTCTCCCGGTTCCGTTACATTTCCCTTCGTTGCTACAGTCAACACTTCACTAGCTGGTGATGGCTTACCTGATACACTTATCGCTTTCCGTATAGTCATAACTATTGTTAGCTATTAATACTGTAGAGGTTCAATATCATCGTATTAGGTTTACATCAATTACGTTATAAAAGGCATTAGAGGTATCCGCAACATCCCACACCCCTAGAATGACATGATAACCACTGCGATCAGTTGGTACATAAATCTTATGAGATAGATTAGTATCAGCCTTTGAACCATCGTGATCTACAGTTCCAATTAACTCAAACTCATCCCTTGTTAAAGGTTTGTTTGGATTCCAATCTTTCTTGGTTATATAATAGTGCCACTTTGATGTTGCGTGAGGAGCAGTATAGTGCCAAGTAAAGGTGTTTAGACCCCCACGTATGTTTTGTTTTACCCAATGATCTGCAGTCTGCCTGTCTAACCCAAAATCAATTTGACCCGAGCCTCCATTTGCTGATGCAATTTTCCCATCTGGTGGACCCGCGGACGGAAACCCTTTTGGTCCTTCTACCGATTGAGGATTATCAACTACGGAACCATATTTCTGAGTAGCTGCCGTCCAACCAATTATTTGTTTTTCTAATGATCCCATATACGCTCGACTAGCAGGCTCTTTTATATACCCGTGTGCAGATACATCACCTGCAAATAAAGTAGCACCAACACCTAGAACAGCAGTTAGAACAGCACCTTTGATAAAACCCTTCATTACTACCTCATTCCTCCCTTTGTTGTAAAATTTTTCTCTTTCCTACTATAATAATTCATTACATGTGAGGTAATCTCCTTCTTTATTTTTGTTGACGTTTAAAGAACTTCATGTTCCCCGGCTTCTTTGTTCTTCAGCTTATTGACAAACCCTCTTTGCATACAGCTTTCCATTTCAGTCACAGATACCGAACACTTTATCAATCTCTTTTTGATCTTTTGGCAACTCTATAAAACACTTATCATCTCTAATATCATTTAACCCCATTTTCGTTGAGATCGGCTTTTCACATTGTTTACACTTTATTTGACCTCACCTTATTTTCTGATTAAAATTGTTGTTTTTATTGAGATTCCTCATTAAAAAAAGCGCTCTGCTTTCTGCTGCAGATGCGCTTCATCTCTCAATATATGGACATATACCACCATTCCAGATTATTCGTACTTAATAACTCTATCTTCTAGTTGCTGAATCTTTCTTAAAATCTTCTAACTGCTCAAACTTTTAAATACTAAGACGGTATGCCTCCAATATAATTACAGCATAAACTAAGAAAATCCTATAACATTGCTTTTTGGGTTTGCATATGGAGAGGAAAACTTAACAATTCTTTTCGAATTCGAAATAAAATGATAGTTTTATATTATTTTATGCGGAAAATTTTTGGTGAAAGATTAGCATTATTTATAGAAGAAATGAAAGAAATACTCAACAAATATCCCGACCTTCCCAAAATTTAAATGGCTATCATCCGGGACATTTATAAAACCAATCATAAGAAAAATGCAACCGTTTATCATTGCGCTCTTTTACTATCAATTCCCGCTGAAGCAAAAGACAAGATACTTTGGTACTTCTATAAGTCTTTCTTGTTAACAGAAACCGCAGATATAGCAGCAGAAATAACTATCCGCTCCGCTTCTTATACACTCTCTGTAACATGGAGAATTAAAAAAGGGAGGTCGTTCATATACATAGGGGGAGCTTCCTGGATAAGTCCATGGATAAGGACTATATTCTTGTCGCTGATACAAATGGAAAGACGGGTAATAATACAACATGTTCAACTCCTTTTTCAGTTTCCAATATTATACTTATCTATACCCTTTTTAGGTGATTGTCTCTGTATAATTGGGTGGTTGCCTAGTGGATTTTTATTCTGCAAAGTCATGGGTGCATGTTCTATTTGACATTGCAGCTGAACTTAAAATCCATTCATCAAGATCTAGAATCTCACATAATCTTACGCACCATTCACCCTGATCCGCTGGCCATCTTTGATTTCTTTCGATGCGTTCTCTACTCCCGACGACGGCTGGAAGATCGTATTAACGGGCAAATCATCAGCCGTGGCGCTAGACCGGACGATTTTATATGTACCCTTCGTGATTAAAAAATTATATGTATTTAATTTCTGATGTAATTACATCTCTGGATCTTTCACAGTTACCTCCAAAATACTTTGCATTGTCCCAGCACAAGCTGTGAACCCCTGATTAGTGTACTTAATTAACTTTCTCATGGGAGCAACGCCATATGTCAGTTTATGAAGGGCTAATTTATTCCTCGAGAGCTCCCACAAAGAATGCGTCATAAGCGAATTGAGTAATGGTAAAGTAAAATGTATATAGTAACGATTCAATGTTTACATAAAAGCCGATCTTAACTAATTGAATCACCCTTGGCTTATTTTTAATATCAATTAAGTAAGTCTCTGATGGGCAGTTTCATTAGATTATTTTCCACCCTCTTCTTTGATGTGTTTGTTTAATGCTGCGAATGCTTCATTATTTGAAAAAAAAGATCATAATCTGAAATGGCTTTAAAGTATTAATTACCTCGAAAATCCCCATGCCCTCTGGAACATCCATATACCTTGATTAGTGAACTCACCTAAAAACAATTCGCCAGAGCTCATTGAATCCGATTAAGTACCACTACCATATTGCTTTATTATGGTGATATTTTGTTTGTATCGCCAATGTTGCTGTATTCAATAAAAGAACCTTTTGTTGAAGAAGTAAGACTTAAAACTTAATAGATCATTTCCACTCTTCTTTTAAAATAGCGTAATAATATTCATCCCACCATTCATTGCCTTTGGGAATACATTTTTTAAAAAAGCCTTCTCTTCTCATTCCAATTTTCTCCATAACTCGGTATGATGGAATATTCTCAGGTTGACACGTAGCTATAATCCTATGTAAGTTCATTTCTTTAAAACCATATTCCAAGATAGCTTGTGCTGCTTCAGAAGCATACCCTCTATTTTGATAATTTGGATTAAACACCCATCCAATCTCATATGTATGTTCACCAAAATACTTTAAAAAAACAATATGCCCTATAAGACAACCTTCATCTATTAGTACTACTGGAAATTTTTCAGCGTTATCACCTTTGTTTTCAATTACAAATTCTTTTGCATCTTCTTCAGTAAAAACCCCCTCTGGTATATACTTCATCACATTAATATCTGATGTATACTCATATACAGCTTGCCAATCTTTGAATTCAAATTCACGTATCAGTAACCTTTTTGTTGTTATATGCATTAAAGTAACTCCCATCAAAAATACTTAAACCCAATCTTTATTTCGATATTAAGACAACAATAACCTCTTTAATTACTATCCTTATTCAACAATATGGCTCCTTACTTGAACAACTCAAGAAATTTCTGATAGTGAACAGGCAACGGAATATGATTCACCTTAATAAAACCCCCACCCTTTTCTTGATTGGGGAGGGGTTTTTCGTTTTTAAGATAATATTAATTTTCCTTTGCTAATTCCATCAGCCTGCAACTCCTAGTTAGGGGCATATGGGGGGGATATCTGATGGCTCGCTACACACATCAGTCATTATAATATTTCAATGTAGCCTTCTGTTCCATGAACACGAATTCGTTGCCCATCTTTTAACAGTCGGGTAGCATTTTCAACTCCAACAACTGCTGGTAAGCCATATTCACGCGCTATAACTGCTCCATGAGTCATTAATCCACCAACTTCGGTGACTAGGCCTTTTATGGATACAAACAATGGTGTCCAGCTAGGATCAGTAAAGGAGGTCACTAATATATCTCCCTCTTCTAGAACAGCATCTTCCATGTTTAAGATGACACGTGCTCGTCCCTCTATAACTCCGGACGAAACGGGTAGACCTACAATGGCTTCGGATGGGAGATTTTCTCGTTTGTACTGACCTACAATGATTTCACCTTCAGACGTGATAACACGTGGTGGTGTTAGTTTTTCGTATAACTTGTACTCGTCTTTTCGTTTGCTGATGATCTGGTAATCCAGTTGATTTGTGCGTACGGCTTCGTGAAGTTCTTCAAACGTAAGATCGAATATATCTTCTTTTTCATGAATAACGCCCGCTTGTACGAGACGTTCGGCTTCTTTCAGTAAAGCCTGCTTATAAACGAAGTAGCGATGAACCATGCCGTATTTTGGATATTCCCGGTAACCGCTAAAATTCCGGATCAGGTCGATCATCCGTTTTGTTTCTTTGGCTTTTTGATCACCATCCGGTAATTGCTTCAATCGATCTAATAACTCTAGCTCTTTTTGTAAAGCTTCCTGTCGCCCTTGCTCAAATTTCCGATGGCTGGCATTAGGCTTAAAGTTTTTGATGTTACCAAGAATCAACGGGACAAGTGTAATAGGTTTCTCGCTCCAACGAGTTCTAGAAATATCGATTTCCCCGACACATCGCATTCCGTATTTGCTGAGATAATCATAGATAGCATCTCGGGTTTCCTGGCCACCATCCAACTTAAGCAGTTCATCTAAAAAATGATCATCTTTTACATGTTGTAAATAATCAATGACTTCCGGATAAGGACGAATCACATCAGCGACATCTAATAGCGCCAGACCCATTTCCGAAGTAATATTGTTGGGGACAGATTGAGAAAGCGTATCTGCTGCGTTTTTTTCACCCAACCATTCGTTCATTTTTTCATTGATCCATGATGAAGCATTCATAGCAGCCATAATCACAGCCGAACTTTGCGGGTCAAACAAAATCTTCTTTAATTGCTGAATATCTTCCAAAATAAAATCAAATAAATCGGATCCTGATTTAATTTGGATGTCTTGTTTTAACTCTTCTATCGATATTTGACTGCGCTTAATCAGATCAGAAACGATGGTGGGGTCGTTTTCGATTAGTACTTGAGATCCCGCAGACGACATACTTTTATTACTTTTACCGAGACTCTGTTCTTTTTGATCATTTGGTAATGATTTTATAAAGTCTCGATCTACGATGGTCATAAGTGCGTCTTTTAAGAGCGGATCGTGTTGTCCCATGCCATTTAATAAAAATTCTCTGCTCTCAGGTGATGCCAGATTATGTGTGACATCAACAAATAACCTTCCACCAGCTTTACGCATAGGTGCAGAAGTCGTCAACAGAAAAAAAGACAATCCCAGTGGTTTTATGGGATCCGTCATCATTTGTTGATGACCGACAGAGATATAGACGTGATTTTCCTGATCATCCGCTTCAGGGATCGGATATAAAGTCGTGATGGGCCGACTCTGGACAATATAAAAAGTATCGTCTACCAAACACCATTCGATATCTTGCGGCTGGCCGAAATGAGCTTCGATCTGTCTTCCGATGCATGCCAGTTGTAAAATTTGTTCATCAGTCAGTGTTTGGGTCTTTTGCTGGTCAGGATCGATCTGCTGTGTTTCTGTTCCGCCTTCTTTTCGTCCATAGATAGCCAATTTTTTGGCTGCTATCCTCTTATCGACGATTTGCCCATCCTGTACTTTATAACAATCGGCAGATACCAAGCCAGAGACCAGTGCTTCACCAAGTCCAAAACTGGCATCGATGGATAACACCTTTCGGTTGCAAGTAATTGGATCAGCGGTAAATAAAATCCCCGAAGTCTGTGGGAAAACCATCCTTTGAACGATAACGGATAAATAAACCTGGCTGTGGTCAAATCCATTTTGCATACGGTAGATCACCGCGCGATCCGTAAATAGGGAAGCCCAGCATTTGCTGATATGCTGCAAGATGGCATCAACGCCGATGATATTTAAATAGGTATCTTGTTGACCGGCAAAAGAGGCATGTGGTAAATCTTCAGCAGTCGCACTAGAACGCACTGCATAAGCATGTTCTTCCCCAAACCGGGAGATATTGTAAGCAACTGCTTTCACAACATCGGAAGGAATTTCCGCTTTTATAAGGATTTCCCGAATCTTCCCGCTGATTTCAGCGATTTGATCTCGATCTTCTACTTTTAACATGGTTAGCTGATCCAACAAAGCATGATACGTTTCGTTTTGTTCGATGGCTTTTTGAAACCCCACGGTTGTAACACAAAATCCTTCGGGTACTTGGATCCCTTCAATTTTTGATAATTCTCCCAAATTTAACCCTTTTCCGCCAACAACCATAAGCTGTGTTTTTTCCATTTCCTGAAAACCGAGAACCACTGAACTCATTCTACATCTCCCCTTCAAAAGAAATTGACAAGAGCTTCCCAGCATGATATAATTAAAATATATAATGGATATCTATGTGCTTTATAAGGAAACAGACGTAGTCTGATTATATCAGCGTGTCTGTTTTTGTGCAATATAAAAAGAACCTGAGTAATTTTATCAGGTTCTTTCTTAATTTCCTGCTACCATTAATCACATTAAAAAACTTGGTTCGCGCCGACTCCGTTACTGCATAATCCCCTAAGGGAATCCTGAAGTTGGGTTCTTTTGAACTAACTTGCTTTGTTAGTTGAGTCCTTATTTATAAATTAATATTCCGACTTAGTTTTTGTATACGGAACTTCGAGTTATTTGAGACTCATAGTGATTAAAATACATAGCCTAGATATACTTATTACGAGTAATAAGTCCCGATCCCTTATAGGAACTTTATTCTAGAGAAAGAGCAATAAAAGTATTTACAAGAAAAAGATGATCAATAATCAAAACAACATCCAATTTTTATACTAGGTATTGTTTTCGCTTCGTTCCGCAACAACCTATTATCTTTGTTAACCATGCCTAAGTTGTGAGCTTTTTTTATTCTCGGGTTCAACTACCTCATTTTTCTCAAGTTTTTCACAGAATTACCAATAGATCTACTAGAGCTGTGTTATTTCCCCCACACCGTTATACCGTATATAAAAAAGTTGCACTCCTCCCCCCCCCTTTTGGACATGATTGCCGAGGGAATCTTGACGTCTACAAACGGCTACTTTGTTTGTACTTTATATGTTTCGTGATATATTAAAGAAAACCATACAAGTGAGGATGTATCATGACAAAACATCAGATCTATACAATGAGTCTCGCAAGGGTCTATCCCCTATATGTTACGAAGGTGGAGAAAAAAGGACGTACGAAAACAGAAGTCGATGAAATCATCCGTTGGTTGACAGGATATAGCCAGGAAGAGTTAGAAGCGCAACTGGAAAAACAGGCAGACTTTGAGACCTTCTTTGCGGAAGCCCCCCAACTGAATCCTTCACGAGCTTTGATCAAAGGTGTGGTCTGCGGTGTCCGAGTGGAAGACATCGAAGAACCAACTATGCAGGAAATTCGTTATTTGGATAAACTGATCGATGAGTTAGCAAAGGGAAAAGCGATGGAGAAGATTTTGCGGAAATAATAATTAAAACGAATTCCGTATATAAAATATAAATGAAGGTGTTTTATTGTTGAATCGGCAATAATCTTGAAATTTCAGGCAAGAAGCAGAAAATGATCAAACTTTATTCCAAACCAACATTATTTTGAAATGATAACGACTAGGGCATTTGTGTATAGTATAATATCCCCTGTATATTAGGTTTGCTCACCCAAGGGAGTCTTGCTCATCTCCTAATGAAAGGGGTGAGCTTATTTCCAGTATTGATGCTAATGCTTGTTTATAATCGCCATACTCGGCCAAAGATATGTAAGCATCAGACATCTTGGCGTCTTCAAGTTTTGCAGAAACGCTGCTCAAGAAAGCAATTTTCATATCGATATAGTCAATCCATTGTCTGTAACACCGATATGATCATGATAAGATGCATTAATGTTGTCAGCACCCTTGCCTGAGAACTCACTGTCATCCAGGTCAGCTACAGCTTTAAATGCTTTTCTGAGCGTAACCATTTGTGACCTTAGTTCCTTATACTCTTTGGTTCTTTTATCCGCTTCAGAGAGTAAAGATTCAGCTTCAAATACCTTCATATCATTCTCCTTCCAGCCTATTCTATGTAAATTTTACCACAATCAACTATTTCAATAACAGAAAAGACAGCCAAATCTGACTGTCTTATACATCGTATTATCTTGTTCTATAATAATTTTCTGCGGTATAATAGCGCCATTCCCAAAAAGTTGCACCATTGGATTGTATATACCGATCTAGAAATAGCTCAAAATTTAAATTTAATGGTGTATACTCCCCTATTTCTAATATAAAAAGATAGTTGGGATCCCCTTTATCCAATTTATCTTTGTCGATCATCAAATGACAACCTTCTAATAAGTGACCAATTGGGATACCATTGATGCCTTCAAACAAATCCTCATATTTTAATTCTTCTTCAATCTCTTCAAGGCTAAATAAATAAAGTCCTCCACCTATATTCTCCCCATCAGCGAGTATCTGAAAAATTTTCGCACCATTATGTAGTGTAATAAACTTCTGATAATCATCTGGAAGGGTAAGCTGGTGTTTAGCCTCAAAGCTTTGAATGTCATTCAGAGTTGCTTTGTCCTGTGAAAATGTAACAAGGAACTCCATGATATATCCTTCAGAACAAAACAATTTAATGGCTCCTTTTTCATCTAAGAGACTTTGCAAACCGTTTACTGTCTTATGAACAAAGTTAGTCAAATACATCACCCCATTATTGTTCTTGTAACGAGAATAAATGTCCCTTTTGGCATACAAATTCCAAAAGATATGAACAGATCGTGATAGACGCCCTTTTCATTGAATATAATGCAATAAATTCAAAAAAGAGGTGCCTCCCAAAAGTGAATTCTCTAATGAATGAAGACATGATGAAGATTATTAGAAATGGCCTTAGCGCATCGCATCATCCAAAGCATATTATTGTTGTGGGAGCTGGATTGGCCGGGCTTGTATCAGCATCTTTGCTAAAAAATTCCGGTCACAGAGTGACGATTCTTGAAGCGAGCGGCAGAGCTGGCGGCCGTGTCTGCACTTTGAGATCTCCCTTTAGTGATGGTTTGTACTTGAACGTTGGTCCGATGCGCATACCGAATAACCATTTGCTAACCTTAGAATATATAAAAAAATTCAGTCTGCCAACAAATGTATTTATCAACAGAACCCCAATGGACATCATTTATACGAATGGAATCCTAACACGTCTCCATATTTTTGAACGAAATCCTCAAATATTAAGATACCCTGTTGCACCGAACGAACAAGGGAAATCGGCTGAAGAGCTAATGCTTTCTGTATTGCAGCCAATATTAAATTTTATTAATCAAGATCCTGCAAGAAATTGGCGGATTGTTGAAAAACAATACAAGAATGAATCGTTAAGCTCATTCTTAAATACTTTCTTTTCATATGGAGCAATCGATATGATTGGTGTACTTTTGGATATGGAAGCGTATATGGGTATGTCCCTTGTTGAAGCGTTACGGGAATCAATCTTTTTTACATCGCCATCTCAATTCTATGAGATAACAGGCGGCATGGATCGACTTCCTCATGCGTTTCTTCCTCAATTAAAAACAAATATTCTATACCATCAAAAAATGATGAAAATTTCTCAAAATGAGAACAGCGTTACGATCCATTGTCAGCATCAACAAACAGCAGAACATGTAGCGTTCACAGCTGATCTTGCTATTGTAACCATTCCTTTTTCCACATTGCGATTTGTGAAGATCGAACCATACCATTCTTTTTCCTACTATAAACGGAGGGCAATCCGCGAACTAAACTATATGAGCGCAACAAAAATCGGCATAGAGTTTAAAAGCCGATTTTGGGAAAAAGCCGGGCAACGCGGCGGCAAATCAATTACTGATCTTCCGATTCGATTTTCGTATTATCCAAGCACTGGTATTGGAGCAAATGGACATGCTGTTGTTCTGGCGAGTTATACATGGGCAGATGAGGCACTGATGTGGGACAGTCTTTCAGAAGATGAGCGTATTCAGTATACTTTACTCAATTTATCTGAAATATATGGCGATATTGTATGGTCTGAATTTGTGTCCGGCGCCTCTTTTAGCTGGAGTCAGAATCCTTATTCTGCGGGGGCCTTTACAGCTTTCGAACCAGGACAAGAATTAGAGCTTTATCCTTATATCCCTGTCCCTGAGGGAAGAATTCATTTCGCTGGAGAACATGTCTCACTCACTCACGCGTGGATGCAAGGCGCGATCGAATCAGCAATCCGTGCCGCGTATGAAGTCAATCGTTTACCTTAAATCAGGCTGGCATCTTGTGATAAAGCTGATTGAATCAAGAATCTTGAAGGCAAAAAATAAAATAACGAGGAGGCCTTCAAAGAGCTCTTCATTTTAAAAAGAATGAAGACCAAAGGCTGCCGTTAATGAATCGACAGGCTTAATAATCTAGGACTCTCTTATTTTTTATCTATTACTCAGTAAAATCTATAACCATACGGCCGGTAACTTTGCCTTGTTCCATTTCATCAAATATATCATTAACATCTTGGATTGGACGCTTTGTCACTTTAGGTACAACCTTACCGTCTGCAGCAAATTGGAAAGCTTCCTTCAGGTCTTCTCTAGTACCTACTATAAAGAACCTACTACTTGAATCTGCAGCTAGAGTATAGAGGCTAAGAGGTGCATTAAATTGTTAGATGAAGAAGGATTATGTGAAGGTGTCTTTGAGAGCAAGCGCTGACTACAAAAAATACCGCTATTAAACAAAAAATTGATAGCATTCTCATTTTATAGGGTAAGTTTTAAAACCTGATGGAGAATACCCTACCTCCAGCAATGCCAAGGCCGTTCGCCTAGTAGAAAACGACCTTTAACCATTACTAACGATTTTAATAATCATTTACCATACTCGAAGCACATATTGGGATTCCAACTAAAAGACCGTCGCCTCTTAGTAACTCGCAATAACAATGATTATAAAATTTCTCAAGGAACGATCAGCAGCCCGTTAGCTACCCCTGATTATAGATGATCTGTTACCACACTGTTACGTTAGAACTTCCACTACTTTGATATCCCTCTGTCGCTAAGACTTGGTAAGACCAATTACTACCTAGATTCATTCCATGACTTTTCCATGCGTTAACATGATTGCTGAAAGTGATTGTAGCGTTGCTTCCAGTTGGTCTCTTTGACTGGCGAACACTCCAGTACTGCGTAAAAGTAGTGCTTGGGCCATCAATGGAAGGTGCGTTATAACGTGTAGTTGTATATATGTCATATGTACCCCCATCACTGTTTACAGTACCTTTATACGTTCCAGTAGGTCTATAAGTACCCCATGAATCCACTACATAATATTCTATGAGAGGAGATCTCGTCCAACCATATAAAGTCAAATATCCATTGCCGTTCGGCGCCCAAACTCCGGCATTATAGTTTATTGTCCTAAATGGCGAACCTGTTGTCCAACCTTTACCAACAACGAAATTTCCGGTATTAGACCAATTAACACTGTAATTCCCGCCAGATCCATTGACAGCGTTTACTATTCCGCCCCCATCGGTCCAATTTTGCCAGTAGTCTGTGCTAGCTGCAGAGGCGGTTGCCGAAAACAAGCTAATACTCATTAAAGCTGCCGTTAATCCAACTAAGAATTTCTTTTTAAACTTAAACATATGTTACCTCCCATAATATTTTTTCTGATTTTGACATGAGGTAGCACTCGTATATATTTAAAACATTCTTAATTACTAACGCCAAAGCTTTTGATCGTCCTCTTCAAGATAATACCACGAATTCACGAATGAATATTAAGAATATTTGTAATTTAATTACAAATTCCTAAAAATCACATTATAAGTGGTCTTGTCCCGCCATAGTCTGATCCTTTTTTCGTAGAATCACAATTCTTGTTTCTTTATCTGATGGAGTAATATCTGTAAATAATCCCCATTAAAACCATTTCGTATAAAGGAGATATACATTAGAGATTGTGAAGTCATTGTAGCTGCTTAAGGTGGTGCTCCTGACTTTGAAACGTTTCATGTCCAAAAAATCAGCTCATAAGATTGTTTACTGTGTCTTCGATGTTATCTACAAAGACGGTCAGTCAATTGCTTCTAAGCCGCTCACTGTGCGTAAGACAGTTCTGAACTCACTTGAACTGAATCATCCAAATGTTTGTATTATCGAAGGAATACAAGGAAACGGACTCGCTTACTTCAATCTGGCCAAAGAAAAGAATTTAGAGGGGATCGTAATCAAGAATGTTGAATCCTCTTATGAAATTAATAAACGTTCAAATAATTGGCTGAAAGTGATCAATTATGATTACACTGAAGTTCTCATAACCGGCTATACCAAAAAGGATAATCTGTCTTATCCTGATGGAACAGCAACTGGGTTTATGGAATTTATGCAACATGCAGAGCGAACTAAGTTCCACTCTATGAAACAAGTAAAGTCTGAATCTGACGAATATGTATTTATTGATCCTATCTTATGTAAAGTTAAGCACAGATTTAAGACTAAACATGGTAAACTCCGCATCCCTTCCTTCGAATCCTGGAGAGTATAATCTCTCCGTTACATACCTCCTTAGTGCAAAACCCTTTAAAGTTGAATGAAAATTTAGTACATGGATCAATTAGTTTTCATCCATTCATCGAAGCTATAGGGATAATCGACAGTCTTTATAGACCCTATTTCTTTTGCCGTCTGACGGGTTTTCATACATCCCTCATAGCTGTAAACCTAAATTTCTTTATAATCTCTTAATTCACCGGATTTCCCTGTGATGATGAAATGTCTAAAGCTATTGATTAACTCCCAAATATTACCGCCATGTGAAAACCCATTTGCTCTATAGCCTAATTGGTATGGCTAAACGTCTTCCCCTGTGTAATCATCAACGAAGAACAGCTTTGTTTTAAATCTGGAATAAGCTACACGATCCTTTGACTTACAAAAGAAAATACGTCTATCAATGCTTCCGATAAGCTTTATCAGGTCGTTAATATCATTCATGCGTTTTATTTGCTCTTGATTTGGTAATATAGTTTTTATAACTATTTCACTCACAATTAAAAAGTTACCCTTGCATTCCTTCAGCCGCCATGCTATATTCATATAGCGATGAGCTGAATTGTGTAAGCCGATGTACATGCCCTTTGCGGCACACACGAATGTGGCGTGTTCAAAGAGGTTTTACAAACCCTTACATACCATAGTTTATCGCTATTTTTTATTTCATTAGGTCACAGGTGAGGTCACGATTTTAACAATAAATCCATCTTATCCGCTGCTTCTAATTGCATTGATGGAAGAGCGTGACTGTATGTTCCTAATGTTTGTTTAATATCAGAATGACCTAGCCTTTCTTGTACAATTTTCGGATTTACTCCAATACTTATGAGATACGTAGCATGTGTGTGTCTTAATGCATGAGGTTTTATTTTAGGTAATCCTAGCTGCTTTCGTATTGAATGAAATCCCCTTCTCCAATTGCAAGGTGGTAACCAATTCCCCAATTTCGTACATACCACTAAGTCTAGATCATTGTATTTTGCTCCTGCTTCTTTCTTGTCCTTTTCAACAAGGCGTTTATGCTTCAGCAGGCTTTCACAAAGTGACTTTGGAATACTTATCTTCCTATAAGAATTAACGGTCTTAACCTCTGGTTGTAAGCCATAATTCCCTTTCTCATCAATTTTACACAATGTTTGACGAATGGTGACGTACCGTTCTTTCCAGTTTATGCTTTTCCATTCTAAGCCCAATACCTCACCCATTCGCATACCTGTTTTAATGGATATTTCATAAGCAATGAAATGTCTTGATGGCCGTTTGATTTGTGAGAGATCTAAAAATCGTGTTATTTCCTCAGGTGTCCATGTTTCCACTCGTTTATTTTCACTAGGCAAATTTAATTCATCAAAAATGCTTACATCAAGCTTTCTTCTTCTTGCTGCTTTCTTAAATATGCTCCTGGTTAACTGGACTGCTCTTCTTATTCCATCTGGTGCTATTTTCCTAACAAAATAAAGAGTGTTTATCTGTTTCTGTAGTATCTCTTCAGTTAGTTCATCGAATTTATATTCGGCTAGGTATGGCAGCACGTTGTATTCCAATATCTCTCTATAATTAATGTATGTGCTTGCCCTCTTCACTCTTTTGCTCTCTAGCCATGTTAGGGCATACTCACCAAAGGTGTCTGTAATCTTCGGCAAATATTGTTTTTCTTTCTCAACTTCAATGATAACTTGCTTTAATTTTTGTTCAGCTTCTTTATAAGTCTTAATCCCTTTTCTTTTACGCTGAATCCTCTTTTTTGTTATTGGATGTGTTCCACCTGAATAAACAAAATAGTATGTCCCTGTTTTGTCGTCTTTTTTAATTTTCGTCATTCTGTTCACCTATTTAAGCGAACACAAGGGAAAACGTACTAAAGACAATTATAATAATACGCTTATAAGAAGTCACATAAAAAGGACAGAGAGTCTCTTTTCTCTGTCCAAAACACTAATTGTAATTATTATGTTGATCTTCTTTTTCAACTTTTTTTCTTTCTAAATAAAGTTTCTTTTATAATCCATAAAAGCTTTTGCCATCAATTCAAGATTCGGCTCGTTTCTATATTTCACAGTGCAATTTTGAAGGTTGTACTTTTTGAATAGCTCATCTATAGTCACGTTAACTTACTTTCCAACTTTCTCTTTTCTAAATAAAGTTTTCTCTGGTAATCAAGAAAAGCCTTTGCCATTGACTCTAAATTTGGCTCATTACTATATGTAACAGTGCAATTTTTCAAATTGTATTTCTGTATCAAATCTTTTTCTGTCATATTCTCACTCTCTAAGCTGTATTTACAATGGTGTTAATTTGTATGAAAAGAATCATATCATGAGAGACAAGTTTCAACCATGAATAAAAAATGGCAATGATTGATATGATGTATCCTTCCTACTTACGTTGTAATATGGCTAACCTTTTGTCTCCCATCATAATGAGATACATCACTAAATTTTCGTTCCCCCTTTTTAACCTCCTGCTCAAAGTGTCTTTAACTACAAGTTCTCTTAAAATTAGTGTTATTTGTCTTGATTTTTGTTTTGATCTTTCGCTTGATTGGTTGAGACTACTGTATCAAGTGTCCCTAACAGGTTCGGACGGCGGAAAATTACGTTCTCCTACTTGTGGCTTGTCCTGCATCATCCATTAAGTGCTGACGAAGGATGGGTGTATCGTTTAATTCGCCTTTATTAAAAAGGAAAAAATAGAAAGCATACCATCTTCATTTATTGCAGCGGCTGAGTCACTACCCTGTCAAGTTTTACGTGTTAGTCGAATTCCACAGCAGTCTGATCTTTAAAAAGGCATCACTAAAGACAACACCTTAATTCAGGAGCATAAGACTGACTTATATAATTATAGAGGAAGTGAATTTAACTCCCCACCCTCATCGTCGCAAAACACGACATCGTCTATTTAAACAACAGCTAACACTTCATCTGCTGCTTTCCAGAAAGTAAAGATGTCTACATACTCTTTTTGAAACGTTTGTCCATGGTTCTCAACCACCATACATTCAATTACATCAACATCAGGATGTTTCTTTTTAGTCCGTTCTATAAAGGTCGAAAGATGTCTTTCGTAACTTGAAGAAAACAATTAAATCAAAAGCTTATTCTGTCTGTTGTAAGACTTTAATTCATAGGATTTGCTCGTTTTCATTCAATTCATTCCCTTGATTAAATTATTATGTTTCAATACAATGGGAAGGTATCAACCCTTTACTGATTAGGAGAGTGTGATCGCACTCCCTAATCACCCAAACCATGCTACAAACTGCATAAATATAGCCGGTACAGCTACTAACAATACTCCAATAACCATCTGACAGAATCGCTCATTATGTACCTCAGTTTTATTCATCAGCGTCAGCTTCCTCTACGTCATACTCACCAATTCTACATAAATTATCGCTAACTCTAGGGATAACTGTTTGTCCTCCAGCCATTTCAAACATCACATGTATATGATCAATTGCCATTTGCAACATTGACTCTAAATTGTCTCTTGCGTCCTCTTTACTTTCACCATCTATATTGAAGGAAACAGGAATAATGATATCAGTATGTATGTTGAAGCGCTTTGTTGGTGCTCCATTATTACTTGTTTCAATGAAATTAACTTCTTCTGACTTGTTATTCTGGATAAAATGATGAAACTTTTCAGTTATTTCCTCAAAACGATCTTTAATTTTAATTACCTTTAAGTTCGCTACGTTAGTTCCTACAGTGTGTCGATTAATTTGCATTGTCATTATCCCCTTAGTATGTTTTGTTTTTGTCTAAGATTTGAAAGCCTTCTAATGTAATAAGCTGACGGTATCAATAAGTGCGCCTTATAAAGTCGTGTGTTTCAATTTAACATCCTCTTTTTCCACTTTCGCGAATTATGATTCACTTTAATGAATTTATGATATACCTAAATGAAATTAACGTCAATAACTTTTTTGAACATTTTTTATTCATTAACATTATTCTGATACATGTTGTGTTATAATAAATTCAACAAAATGAATTTCTCGTAGGTGATATAAAAAATGAAACCACTAAAATTGAGTTATAAGCCATTAAAACTCACTTTGATTATGAAAGATAAAACTAATCAGGATTTAAAAGCCGATTTGAGATTAGCTCCTGCTACGCTTGCTAAGTTAAATAAAGATGAATATGTAGCACTTTCTGTGATACATAAGATTTGTGAATATCTAGAGTGTCCAATACAGGAAGTTGTAGAGTTTGTAGAGGATAAATTTGAACAGTTTTAACCAAGAGTATTGCAAGTGAGCAATATTTTAAAATTTTACTATTAAACAAAACCATTGAAATATTAGATTGCGACAAATTTTCTTAAACAAAAGTATTGCAAATATCAGAGCCTGATTGAGGCTCTTTTTTTCTAGGAATAATTTAAACGTAGAAATTTAAATGAAGAACAATGATACTTAACAGAAGGAAATCTGCAGCTAGAGTATTAAAGCTGAGAGGTGAATTAAATTGTCTAATGAAGAAATGTATTATGAAGAATATGAAGAACTGAAGAAGAAAACAACCAAGGTTATTCATAATAAGAATTATTCAATAAGGTTTATTGAGCAAACAAATGGCAGCGATGATGAAGAAGCGTTTTATAAGGAGATCGCACAGTTATTGTTTGAGAGGGCTATGAGTAAGAAAAAATGAATGGCAATAAGATCAATCATTTAGGAAAGGAGAACAAGTAATTGGAGAAAACGTCCCCTTAATTTCGGATGCTGAATTATATATAATAAAATTATGGATCATAGAAATACCCACACTTTGTTTAAATCAGCAACTAATTATAAACTATGAAGGATATAGTCAGTTTTTAACCGGACTATAATTTCATTATTCAAATAAATTTCTTTAAAATTCTTATTTTATTGAGACACAATGAGGGTTAATCCTCATTGTGCATAATTGGCCAAATACAGCTTTCCACCTTTATTTTAAGTTCTTCTTTTGCTTTATCATCTAACTTGTTGTAAAGCTCCCTTATGAGCTTTCTTTGATATTGAATATGTTCAATTAAATAGTCTTTTTTGTAATTCTTTTTTAACCCTTGTTTAGTCAGTAACCATTCGTCTTCATACCCAATAAACTCAAGCAAAAGTGTCTTAAAAGACTCGTTTTCTTTTTCCAGAGTCTTAAGACGCTTTTTTGTTATATGATCTGTAGTCATTTTCAATTCTCCTTAATATTTAACTATTTGTATAAATCAAGCGATGACTTCCACTACAAAAATTGCTGGTAAAGATAATATACTGTTCTTTTTAATTCCATCTTTGGAGAGCCAGAGAATTTATCTAGCAACTCTTTAACCTCCGCTTTGCTTATACCAAGGTGATAATGCAAATCAAACTCCTGGTTTCGCACTTTCTCAGAACCAATATCATTGAATCCAAATAAATTCACTTTAAAACACAACTTTTTTTTAGATTTGTTTTTTTACGATCTAAGGTAATCATTATTGTATTAAGTTTATTATCTACCTCAATGGATGTACAAAATGAATGATCTTCATCAGTTTTTATCTCGATCATGCAATTGTGTTTTTCTTTTAAATGTTCAGATAGCATAGTAGACAAGTTACCATCTGGAATTTTCGCCTGTAATTGCCCTACCTTACTGATGTCATAAGTAACATAAGGTTCTTGGATATCTTCATGAAGAACAATAGGCACAGATTCAATTTTACCTTCGTTTAAGCTATACTCTATATATCTAACCTCTTCTTTTAAAGATCTATCTTTCAAGATATTTCCCCCTTCAATTGGACAGTTTGATTCTTTTAACTAATTTTATTCAAACAAAGTTCTTTATTCGAACCCAATCTTGTCTTTGTTTATCTAAGGGTCTTGAGCTTTGTGCCAATTTTCCAATATGATAAACAGGAAACCACTTTGTCTCATTTATCATTACTGGTTCCCCATATTTCACCACATCTCTCAAATAATTTGAGCATTTTATGTTATATACTCTTTTAACAGTCCTAAAGGCTTTTACTCCTAAGGTAATAATGATTTTAGGAGTAACAATTTCAATTTGCCTTTTTAAAAAATGTTCACCGCAATTTCTATACCAAGCAGTTTTTGTTGTCCCGGACAAATTTTCTGTTTCTTTCATACAAAGTATTGCATTTGTCAAGTAAGTGTCTTCCACATTAACACCAATAAGGGATAACATTTCAATTAGTTTATTGTTTGTTTTATTTAAAGGATTAACTTGTCCTTTGTTCCTAATAAATGCCTCAGCATGACCCCAATCTTGACCTATGACCATCACCTTAGCATTTAAATTACCGCACCATCTAGTCCATGGATTAATGTGATTTGAGTCATATCTTCCATCTAAAATTACAGCTGGATTTTTAACTCCTTGACATAAAGTACATTGTTTCCTTTGGTGAACTAATTCTCTATACTCCCTATTTTTTGAGACTGGGTCTAGTATGAAAGACAAAATTTTACTCCCCTTTTAAAATTGAGTATACTCTTCTTTAAATATAATGATTATTTTATTACTATTATACTACAATTTTCCATGGTCAAACTAAACAAAAAGCAGTCTATTCAGAACTGCTCCTTAGTGTTTTCTTCTTTTAACTTTTTGTTTAGTTTGAACCCAATTAAGACATTGACAATCGCAGCTGGAGAATATAAAATCCCTGCACCCATTATTCCTAACGCTGTACTTGAACCCACTATAAATGCCTGCATATCTGTGTTTCTTGACTTCAAGCAAAGTAATACTAGGATACCAGCTAAAACCCCCATAACCCGTGCAATACCCGGAATAAAGAAATCTGTTAGAACTCCAAATAATTGCCCAATAATTGATAGCACAATCCCGAAAAAGCTGGACAATAAAACTAATTTTTTAATAGCACTCAACCCCTTTTTTCAAAGTCTCTTCCATTCAACATACTCAAACCGTATCTGATACAAGTCTTCAAGTCTGGCAGCCAATTCAATCCAACCTTCTTCAACAATGCTTTTCTTTTCCTCATCCTCAATCCACTCTATCCAATACACCTGAACACTCCTAACGCTTTACGACTTGAATTTCTCTTACCTCACATTGCACATTACACTTTGTTTTGAGCTCACTTGCTACCTCAATGACTTCATACATTGTTTGCAATTTAGAAGCGCCGTGTAGGTCGTTAGATGTCAAATAACCGTCCTCATCTAACTTAAATGATTTGAAGTACTCCTTGTTTTCAAACTGCAGTACATAAAAATAATCAACCAAAGGCATAAATCAACCTCTTTTAAATAATTTTATAATCCTCATAGCTAATGGCAGTAGCCCCATTAACATGAAAAAGGCAATAACGTTAAGCTTATTTTTGAAAAACAGGCTGGCCAAATTTCTTTCCATGCCCGCTGCTGTTTCTTTATCCATGAGTTCTTTAAACTCTTCATCATAGACCTGATCAACAAAAATAAACTTAATGCCGGTTAATAGCCCAATTCCAAGCCAGATAATTAAAAAATAAGCTAATCCAATCATTTGTTCCTTCCCTATATCGAACGAAATTTGCTATTTTTTAATATGTTGAATAAATTATGTAGGTGATCTTGTGTAAGAAAAATACGAAACAAACGGGTATGATACTTCAATCGTTTATGATTACAAAGAGTATCCTGATGTAAAATACGGTCGCTGCGACAATCGGGATTACACTTTGTTCAAAAGCTCTGTGAAGAGTGGAATATTCTTGCGTGAATGCAGAAGGTGTGGCATGAAAAAGAGCATTTAGTGTAATGCTCTTTTCATTCTCTAAATATAGTTTTTTCACTCCCATAAACTTCGAATTGGGCGACGTTTTCTTTTCTCACCTTCGCACTGTCTACAGCCTGAAGTAAGGTACACTGTTTTGTCATTATTTAAGGAATTATTATGGTAATATTTTCTCGTTGTTTTTGTAACTTTGTTGCCATGACTACAAATTTCATTCGAAATACTCTCATATTCTAATGTGTAGTCTTTATGATTTTTAAATTCATCATAGCCTGTCACTACGCATCCTCCCAAAATAACATAAATTAGTGTTTTGATTAAAGTCTACAACTTTAAGTATTATTTAAAATTTAAAAAGAGCAAGTTTATATATGAAGGCAAGTACAACTAAACAAAGGACATAAATTAAAAGAAGGACTATATATCTCAACTCACTGCGACTCGCCTCCTTGTTAACATGGCTCTTTTAAAAAACTGGTTTTGTATGTTGCTTCATTTCGTAGGCAGCAATAAATTTTTGACCATTTTTAGAAAGCTGTATTCTTTGATAAACTTTTCCTGCTACTTTTTGTTTCTCCAGTAAGTTCAACGCCAAAAGTGGAGGTGCGACATCAAAAAAACAAAATTTCTGAATATCACTCATTCCATAGCTATTCTGAATACCTATAGAGAAATCATCCTTAAAAAACATAAATAAGTTAAATAAGCTCATTTCTTCACCAGCAACTTTTTCAAAAGCAGTTAGATTTGGTAATTTTATCTTTTTGTGGTTTAAATAATTGATAAGCTCCTCATAAGAGTAACCATCGAATTTACTTTCTCTTTCTCTTTTTTGTTGCATTTGTTCAATACGTTCTTTTAGTTTTATATTTTCTTTAACCAATGAAAGATTCTCTTGAAGAATATTTTCCAGATTTGCCGAGTTTTCTCCCGAAACCCAACCTTTTAATTCCTTATTATCCTCTTGTTCTTTTAAAGATTCTAAAATAGCAATTTTTATATCTTTTTCATCACTGAAAAATCTACTTATTTTAGCTAATACTTCTTTTCTAAATTCTTCATACTTTCGAGGATTCTTTTTTTCCATTACTTTGCTTCCAAAACGCTGTATTTTTTCTTCTAGAGCGTCTTCTTGGATAACTATTGCAAACCGTGGCTTTCCAACTTCTCCTGCATAATCGTATTCCCAATGTGTATAGCTTTTTCCTGTTTCATCATCAATTTCACCATAACGCCCGCCTAGTATTAACATATAAACATCTGATTCATCAATCCAACGTTTAATGGTTTCTTTTTGAGATTCATCCCCAGCTTTGAAAAGCTCCATACCCGCTGGGATATGACCAGCATTTAGTATTGCCTCTACAGCTATTTGCCTTTCTTCAACTAAATCGGTATAAGTAGATGAAACAAATACTTGTAATTTCTTTTTCATAGTATCTGACCTTTCCTCTTGAAAAGACTGGTTTTATTATGTTAAAAGCTTTTCGTAATAATTATTTTTCACTGAATATGCAAATGACTTTCTAGAAAATTTAAGCCTTCCGCCTTTTACTCTTTCACCACAAATATTCTCAATGATTATCGAAGTAGCTTCTGCACTTAAACCCTCAAGGAGAGCTATTACTCCTCTTAGATAATTTTCAGTTAAAGGTATTTTTTCACCAATATTATAATTGCTATTTGATGCTTCTTTTATATACTTGCTATCAATTATTCCGTTGTTGTGTACGAATAAATTTCTTCTCGCTGTTATCTCAGAGAAAAACATTAATTCCTTTTTGTAGTTTGTTTCAAAATGATCGGCAAACTCTAATTTAAAAGATTTTTTCGTGAATAAATCTGTTGGTTTACCATAGAAAAGACTCCTCACTTTTTCTTCTATAATTTTATTAATAATTTCTTCACGGCTGATACTTTCAACAATGTAACTCATTAGTTTGGTACCATCAGTTACATTGTTGCTTGACTGTTTATTACTCTGCAGCTTATGGGGATAAGCTTTGTAAACCATTGTTACTATCTCTCCCCAATAAAACTCAAATCTAGCAACAGCGTCAATTAAAATTCTCTTCGGGTTTTCCTTCTCAAGTAATCTGTTTATTCTCCCCAATGTTTCTCCCCTATCTAGCTGTCTTACAGTAGTTTGTCCATAGGTAGGATTAGCTTTAACTAAGTCAATTTCGTTTTTTATTATCTTTTCCTTAATATGTGGAAAATAAAAATCAATTAATGTGTAAGAGTCCCACAACATCCTCATATCAGTTCGATATTTCTTAAACGCATGTCCAATATTAGATGCTAGCCATTTTTGATTTGTCATTAAATTTACCTCGTGAATTTTTTAAAAATAGTGGGCCTTCCCTCATTACCCTTTTAACATGTTCTTTTAATACGAATAAATTT
Organism: Bacillus inaquosorum KCTC 13429; assembly: GCF_000332645.1. Taxonomy (GTDB): domain Bacteria; phylum Bacillota; class Bacilli; order Bacillales; family Bacillaceae; genus Bacillus; species Bacillus inaquosorum. Next base: position 111,317 of record NZ_AMXN01000009.1, on the reverse strand, counting down.
GATGATTCTAAGCAATTAACTTGATCATCCGTAATATAAGCCTCCGACAACCATTCAGGCACATATCCTAAATGTTGTTTGCCCAAAACTAATCTTTTTAAAGCTAAATTAATTTTCATCTGAACCCAGTAGAGATTAGAATAAGTTCCAAGGTACTTATTGAAACTATATTTTTCACCCTCATGTTCAATAACTTCAGTATATTGGTTTACATAACAATCTTCTTTTCCAGTGTGAGGAGTGTTTCGCACCCATATGGTTTGGTTCTCTACTTTCAAAAAAGAGATGTTCTTTTTATGGTTCTTTCGCATAACCAGTGCACCTTTTTTCAATAGTTGCTTATCATACTCCTCCAGAAAAACAAAGCATCCTTTCCACTTTTGATCATTAATTTTAGGTCTTATAACATTATGCTCTTTTATAATTTCATTTTTCATTCCCAAATCAGTTACTTCAAAATTTATAAACGGGAGTGAGTGACAAAAGGTTGAAGAGTTATAAGGAGTTGTATTAAAACCATTATTATGGAACCTAATCAGCTTTACATATCCTCTATTTATCTCCATGTTTTCCTCCATTACAATAAAAGTGCGATTTTATGTAGACCTAGAAAACTTGTAATTCCTTCCTATGCTTGCAACTTTAGTATACCATTTTCATCCTGAGTGATCGATATGGTTATGGCTTTTTTGGAAAATCAATAACTCATGCAGCTCGATGTTTAAATATGTACAGACTTTATCTAACAGCTCTCTTGGATACCGCTCCATTTCATCTCTGTATAGCTTTCTGACAGTCGGATACTCATGATCAATTTCTCTGGATAGCTGCCTGATGCTGATCTTCCTTTCGTCTAATAAGGGCTTTAAATTTGATTTAATCACGTTCTCACCTCTTGGTTATTTCTGATCACTTAAAATGATCATTAAATAAATAATAATGGCCAAGGCTTTTTTCTCCTTGGCCTCGCTGAATTTAATACTCATCAGGCTCTTCATGTTCAAATCCATAAATACCGTTTATCCAAACATCTCCACAACCTGGATTCTTTGTAATCTCTAACACGTGATTACGATTAGCATCTCCCTCTACTCGGTCTGTAGCAGTATAGTCTAAATAATTTCCGGTAAATTCTTTCTCACTACGTGGGAATACCCAGCCAGCAAGAGTAATTCTGCTGATTTTCATATTTAGAGTACAACCTTCAGCATTGCGAATTGTGAATTTGTAAAATAGCCAAGTACGGTCATAATCACGATCAAAATAATCTGCCATAGAAAAACTTTCTGAATCCTCACTCATGTGAAAGTTAACATTTTTGTACTCTAATGTAAGCTTTGCCTCGGCATTTGGAATACTAAAACTCGACATAAAGCCAAGGCAAATCAAAGTCAGAACGATTAATTTTTTCATTCCCTCTCCCCTTTTTATTCCAATTATAATATAAATTGGTAATTAAAGGACGGTCTTTTTTCTTAATAAGGAAGAAATTTTATGACGTTCTTACTTAGCTGCTTTCTTTGCCTTGTTTTGCAGAAAAACTGAATCCCAGATCCAAAAGATTAAAGCAAATGAGATGCTAAATAAGTAAATTTCGTATCCCATTAGAGAGTCTATGGTGGTCTTTGGATCAGTAGTTACAGCAAAGATTAACCACACTAAGAAGGAAAAGAATATGTATATGAGTAAATATTTCAAGTTAAATCTTTTTGGTTTGCGATTCAAGAAATATTGAACAGGTGCTGCAAAGAATAAATAGAGGATAAAGAGAATAACACTTATTAAGAAGTATGGAATATAGCCATCATAATCAATGCCCAAAACATAAACAACAGCAGCTGATAATGCAGACAAGACATGCACAATAAATATCCTTAAAACTCGCATGTTTATAACCCCTTTCATGTTAGAAGCTTCTTCAACATTGTCTAGATCCCTCCTTAAAATCACTTTAAAATCCATGTTTTATTCAGACTTAGTTTTCTATGTTGGTGAGTTTTCTTTTACACTGAACACACTAAATTCACCTTTAAAACCACATTCTTTAATTTTATTCTTAAATGATTCTCCAGTTTCTTCATAATTAAAATCATTTAAAAACCATGTAAGATTCTCTGTATCTAACCTTTTGCAAATTTCTCTAATGTATGGAAGATCAACATCTGAAAACGAAAAACCATACGAGTATACTTTTTCTATATCACCAGATAGTAATTCATAGAATTCTTCTTGTGCTAATTTTATTATTTCTTCTGTATTTTTCCTCAATGCTGAATGAATTTTAGACAGTGAATATTCAGATCCTGTAAAAGAATTTATTATTTCTTTGTCATCTTCACCGTGTCCAATTATTATTTCACTGTTTTGTTGTCCGTGTATTGGATATACGGGAATGGCATCATAAACCGACTCTAATACAGGTGTATAGTTAAAAGTTAAAAAAGTGTCTTTCCATGGGTCCATTAGAAATTCAAAAGATTCTTTTGATTCCACTTCAGCTATATCAATAGTATTAATCCACTCAGAAAACAAATCTTTTATTTCTAAGGATGCTAAGTAAAAGTTGGAGGTAGCATCTTCATTTCTATAAGCCATTCTAAAATCGGATGAATCATCATCTTCGTCTTCGAATAAAGTTGACATAGCATATAAGTGGTTATCAAAATTTAATCTACCTAGACTAGCTTCAAAGTCACTCCAATCCTCTCCACTAACTTCTGAGATTATATTGATAAGAAATGCAACAAGTTCTTCTTTGTTAAACTTTAGTGAGCCATCAGGCATTTCAGAAGGTTGAATACCAAATGAAGGATCTAACTCTACAGCATTAGGATACATCTCCAATAAATAATTGTAGAAATCTTTATACCTTGTTGGTAAACCGTGTGCTAAGTCGAAACCATTGCCTATAATAAATAAACTACTCATGTTTTCACTCCTAATTATTAAGTTTTACTGCAGATCACCCAATATTATGTAAATTCACTATCCTTTCTTTCAAAGTGATATGAACAGTAAACAGAGTTGCTATCTTCAACTATAAAGTATGTATCCTGAATTAAGAAATTTGTGTAACCTGCTGTTTTGAGTATCGCTTTACTCACCATGAGCATATCCATCTGGATATCATAATCTGTTAAAAGAGCCAAATCAGTAGTAAACGCTGCATGTAATTCAAAGAAAGAATTATCAAATTTAAAGTTTAGGATTTTCATAACGATCCCCCACCACCTTACCGTTTCCTTTATTATACAGTGAGAGCTTAACTAATTAAAACTGCTGTTTTATTCAGAACTTAATATCCTTTGTTCCTTTCCCTCTTCCGTCCATTGCTGATGCTAGTCACTTCATATTTTCTTTAATATAGCTATGTTTATGTAAATTTAATAGTTGACAATGGGAAAATTGTTAACGTAGCCTTACACAAGGTTATTTGGAGCGTTAAAGAAAAGAAACCCCTCTCGTTTTTAAAAGAAAACAATCTTGATGTTCACCATATAGACTGCTTTTCATACAATAATAATCTTGATAATCTAACCTGTCTTACAAGAAAACATATGTGAAATACTCACCAAACAGAGAATAAAGTCTAAAATAGAAAAAAAAATGCAAAAGAAATCATCTCACTTAGACAAAAATTTGAAGATGAGGGGTATAACTTGTTTGACCCGGAAGACTTTTTCAATGTCGCACGGTATATTAGTGTCACGTTCAATTAACCGTATAGAACCGTATCGGAAATATTAAAAGAAAAGAAATACGCAAACTTGATTTAACCCTCGAAAACTCTCTAAATCATTTTTAGTCTACTCAGTGAAATCCCCGCGAAAATTTACAATAATCTTCAAAATCGGAGGTTCATTAATGTCCTCTATTGATGATTTAAATGAATTTGATGCTGTATAAAATTGAACAAAAATATGGTTTCAAAGTTGTTTCTGAAAACCCGCTTGACTCATTAGCATATATGGATTGTGAAAATGAGACGCTTTATTCTTATGTGTAAGGGTATCTCATGAAGTGGGAAACTGAATAAAAGTCATATTTTAAAGAGATTAATAATCCTAAGTACATCTTTTAAACTTTTAAAAAAGAAGTCACCGTTCTAATTGAACGGTGATACTAGTGTTCTATTTCTAATTCTCCCTCAAAAGTGATTTCTGAGTATTTAGATGAAATTTCATATCGTAATACATTTGGCGCAGCATTAAAGTATAACACCGAAGGCAAATAAACATTAGTGTTATGTTTAAGATAATTTTGTTTATAGCTGATAATATCAAAACCATCTTCATTATAGTATTCGTAAACAAACAGTTCTTCTAGTGCCTCTATATACTCCTCCTTATGATCATCATAATCCGACCAATCGAATCGAGAAGCATATGAAGTTTTTTGATAACCGTCATACTCTTGTATAGATACTGTTTTTTCAGGTTTGAAAATAACATCCACATAATCAAAATCATCATATTGCCGAAGTATGTTAGCTCCTGGTATTGGTAACTCTTCTTTTTTACATAATAATCCTTCTTCAAAAAATAATTTCACATCTATATCTTCATCATATTGTGTTCCGGTATTAGAAAGACATAAATTTAGCACATATTTTTGATCCAGTTCATTGAAGTAAATCAGCCATTCATTATAAAGCTTAATCTGTGAATGTAATCTCCTTAGTAGAGCGTATTTTTCCTTCTCTTCGTCTTTACCTATTAATTCATACGATGTTCTTGAGGATGATCCTATAGCCATCGCACCAAGAGGATTTTGTTGTTTTTCAAGATGGCCAACATTATAGAAATCCATTTCGTCGATAGTTATATTCTGATGTATACAAAAGTTATTAATGGCTTCTTTTATAGAATCATTAATTGTTATTCTTTCTTTTCTGAAAAATGAAGATTGTATTGAGTTATGAACTTCTTTTTGACCAACAGGAAAATTGAGTTTCTCCATTTTTTGTATTTTGTCTATTTTACCGATAATCTCATTCTTCATATCTAACATATATTTAGAAGTTGTATAATTATTTTCTGTTGCATTTGGTTTTTCCGTTATTCCTCCATTATAAGCACCTTTAATGGACAAATCGCTCCGTGTTTTTGTAGCTTGTTCACCACCTTTTTCAAATCGTCTTAAAAAATGCAGAGTCAAATGGTTAAGGAATTTCTTTTTAAAATCTTCAGTATTTGTGAAAGTATCATAAATATTAGATTTCCCATATCTCTCTTTGAACTGTTTGATTTTTTGATACTGCTCAAAGTCAATCTCTGAAGGATTAATTGGCTTTTCACAAAAATAAAGAAATACTTGCTTATCACTTTTAATTAGTTCCACAATTTCCTCTTCAGTTCCTGAACCATAATGATCTGTAGGTGTTCCGAACCTTGTCCAGAAAACTGCTACAGCTGCATCACACTCTAACACAAACTGTTGATTTAATAATTCTTGTGGCCTTCCGCCTGATTGCGGATAAGAATCCTTACTCCAATGTTTAGTATTAATAATGGCATTATTTGCATGTCCAAACATCCTATTAAAATCATCTACTGTTTCATTAATGATTTTCAATTCCTCTTTTACATCTGAAGGACAAGATATTAGTAAGTCATATAGGGTCACACTCTTTGGCATCTGTTTCTCCCTTTCAATGAAAATAAGCTCTAAACCTATTTTATCCTATTAATCAAATAATGACTATTTATCTACATTAATTTCATTCAATAGTATAAACATCTGCTGCTGCATCCGCCATTTGCTTTTCTGTAGGTATTGTATAACGCTGTACAACCGCCACAGTGTTCCCCAAGAACCTAGCGATTGTAGATAAGTCCCAACCTCTCTTAGCCAATTCAGTAGCAAGCGTATGGCGTAACATGTGAGGTGTTATCTCGTATTCTTTCAAAAGCATTTGAACTGTCCTGGTTGTTAATTTCTTATTTGATCTACTTACAAAGGCGTATTCGGAATCATCATTTCTTGATTCAAGATAACGGTGAATATATCGAAACCTCTCCTTACTTATTGGAATGTCTCTAACTTTCTTCCCTTTTGATTTATTAATGTGAATTAGATAAGGATTCCCTTTCAAAGTCATATCTGCTTTCTTTAGATCAACAAGCTCTGAAACCCTCATACCAGTAAGACGCAACATATCAATGATGGCCAAGTCTCTATAATTGATTAGCTTTGGTTTGTTCTTCCTGTCACCTATCCGTTTTCTTATGGATTCAATGTAGTTAACATCAACTGATTTAGGAGCCAATTCTGAGATGTGCTGCGTCTTAGTGATACGAATATCCTTAAACGCTTCATACTGTTCAGTATAAATACAAAATGAACGTATACTAGCATATATTCTGTTTATACTTGCCGCTCTGTATCGCTTCCCTCTATTTGTTTTGATTGTTCCGTTTTCTAGTGAATCAATAAATAATTGAACAATTGTAGACGATAAGCGGTCAATTCTAATTTCGTCATCACTCAAGTATTTATTGAACAGCTGCAAATCACGTTTATAGCTTTGTTTTGTGTTTTCAGCTTTTCTAAGTTGAAATATGTAATCCTCTATTAAATTGCTATTGTATTCTTGCATCGGTTCACTCCTCATATAACTTATGCGAAATTGAGTCTCTTATAAATAATTCTTTTTATAATTAAATCTTAGCACTGTGTTTCGCATAAGTAAATGAATTATTTCGCATAATTACAGTTATGCGAAGTTATGTCTAGCCTTCCATTCTATTCTTTAAAGGAGCATCAAACCCTTATGACAAATAAAAAGATACGTGGTATTTACAAAATTGTTAACAAAATAAACATTAAAGTTTACATTGGAAGCTCGGTTAATATTGAATCAAGACACCAAGGACATAAAAGAGATTTAAGGAATGGGAAACATCATAATTACTTATTGCAGAAAGATTGGGATAAGTATGGTGAAAAATCATTTGAATTTGTCACAATATCAACTCATGATACAAAATGCAGACTCAGTATATTAGAGTACCAGACAATTGAAGAATATAAGAAACATCACACAGTTTATAACATAAGCAATCCACTAGAAGAAACAAGCAGAAGAAAGGACAAACGAAGAGTAAACAAAGGAAAAAATACAAAAGGTGTTGTTTACAAATATACTCAATCTTATGTCCTTCGATGTCTTACGGAAGAACTGTTTGATAAGGCTAGAGTTCTACATAGAAATATCGGTGAGCGTGTTTACTTTTTAAAGTCAGACGTAGATAAATGGATGCTTAACTCTATTGAGAATACAGAGATAAGATCCGATGATCGACTGCCTGGCTTACTGAATCGATGGTATAATCAAGTGGGTTTTTCTGTTCTTGAATCATCAGCTTATAAAACAAGATTGACTAAACTTGGTGTTGATGTTCCTCTGTTTAAAGACATTCTTGTCCTAAAAGATCTTGTTAACACACTTATTAAAATGAGAAAGATCCATTATTTATTCCCACAAAACGAATTGGCCGAAGCTCTGTACAATTAGACACCTTACAACATTCTTTATTAGACTATAAGCATGTTAAAGATAAAGATAAGCTCTCCATTTGCTGACTTCTTTTCAAATGAAATGACCACCGCAAAAGAACAGATTAGTAAGCGGTTGTACTATAATAAACACCTAATGGATACTTATTTTAAAGGAAAGATTAAAGAGCATAATGTCATTACGGATTGCGACATTGATAAGGTGTTACATAAGATGTACTTAAGATTTGGATTCAGAGAGTATAAGCGAAACAATTATGAGCATGTCTTTGATCTTTTGGGTATCAGTGCCCCTGATTGTAAAGCCATAATTGCAAATGAGCAGGTATTAGAACAACTTCATATCTTCCCTTCTGCAGATTATTTAAGTTCCTCACCGTCCATCTAAATGATTTATCTATGACGAGTTTCTTCTATTATATATGCCCATCTAAAATAACCCTTTCATATATTCAGCCTTTGCTCTAGGTTATTAGATATTATGATTGAATAAGATCGTTATTGATATTCGTTAAGTTGTATAAAAATAAGTCTTCGATTCATTTTTTGCTGTTACGATAACGATTAACGATTAATAATATTCAGCCTTATACACCCTCTTAATTATTCATTTTTTTAATTTCGCCCTTGATTTTCATTCGAATTTGTGAATCAGCCGAAAAAATCTCAAAATCCAATATTTGTTACTGAAAAGCAGGTATAAGACTTATTATATAGGGATTTAACTACCAATATGTGGGGGTATATTAACATCCAAATACTCAAAAGCAAGAACAAATGTACCCACAGCACTTCCATTTCCACACCCTATCCAAATTTTCATTTTCCTAATTCCACATCAAAATTACCCTTTTTCACATCGTAATCGCTATCGTAAAAGCCTATAGTATCAACGTTTTTCCTTCTTGAAATTTTCCCTTTTTTATCAATATCTCCTTAAAACAACCACTTTCCCCTACTCCCGCTTATGTTTTACGATCGTTTACCTCCTATTCACTAATTAAAGTATCAAAATCTTTATGTTTACTGTCTTTTTTAGTTCTTTATAAATTTTTACGATACGCATGTTACAGATATACTATATGACTTGACTGTATTTGGTGACGACTTAACAGAGAAATTTAATGCCCTTCTAACTTTTTTAACTGCAATGGGAATTGTGGTTGACCCAACAACTCAAGGTATTTCTGATAGTGAACAAGCAATGAATTATGATTCACCGAGATAACCCCCTGCCCTTCTCTTAATTGAGGAGGGTATTTTTTTCGCCTTTTAAGAAAACATTAATCTTCCTTATTCATTTAAATATGATAAAATATTACATATTAGTCTATTGGATACATAGAGGGAGGGATTTCAATGGAGCAATTAATTCCGTCATCCACAGTTGGAGTTAAAATCAATGAGTGGTATAAATACATACGGATGTTCGCCGTTCCAGATGCAGAGATATTAAAAGCAGAGGTTGAAGAAGAAATAAAACATATGAAGGAAGATCAAGACTTATTGCTGTATTATTCTCTAATGTGTTTTCGTCATCAGCTAATGCTGGATTACCTTGAACCTAAGTCATTGAATGAAGAACGTCCTAAAATTTCAGACTTATTAGAAAAGATCGAAAGCAGTCAAACAAAGCTTAAAGGTGTCCTGGAATATTACTGCAATTTCTTTAGAGGAATGTACGAATTTGATAAGAAGGATTATATAAAAGCAATAAGGTCATATAAAATTGCTGAGAAAAAGCTCGCTTTAGTAACAGACGAAATTGAACGAGCTGAGTTTTATTTCAAAATGGCTGAAGTGTATTATCACATGAAACAAACCCATGTATCAATGCACTATGCAGAAGCAGCCCTTAACATTTATAAAGGCCAAAAAACTTATACTGTTCGTAGAATTCAATGTGCATTTGTTGTAGCAGGGAACTTCGATGATTTGGAAAGTCATGAAAAAGCTATTCCACACCTTCAGAAAGCTTTGAAAGATTCGAAAGCTATAAACAAGCACAAACTAATAGGGGCATCATTATATAATTTGGGAAACTGTTATTATAAGATGAAAGAGTATGGCAAAGCTGCTGAATATATTGAACAAGCAGTCTCATTGTACGAAAACGATAAAAGTGATCTTCTCCCTCATACATTATTTACACTGACACAAATTTACTTCAAAATGAAGGATATTGAAAAAGCCTTTATTCTTTATAAAAAAGGAATCGAGAAAGCACAAGCCATAAACGATGATGTCTTAGTTGCTGAGTTTAATTACTTAAAGGCTTTATATATCGACTCTATAGATAAACGCACAGTTTTTCGAACTTTTTCTGTACTAAAAGATAATGTTATGTATCCAGATTTAGAGGAATTAGCACTCGACACGGCTAATTATTGTAAGGAGATAGGGCAATTTGAAAACTCAACCACCTTTTTTGCCGTTATGGTGGATGCCCGAATCCAAATACAAAGAGGAGAGTGTTTATATGAAATTTAAACTTGCATTAGCCACCTTGTCAGTTGTCGTTGGATTATCAATTTTTAGTGGCTTTTCATCCTCGAATGACAAAGAGTTCCATGAAGCTAAAAGGAATATAACTTCTATTCAACCAACCAAGTTTTTTGTTTAATGTTAAACCCATTAGAAATATTATTGAACAATGAGGGCTACCAATTGCCAACTCTTGATTAATTGTTAACTCATTAAATTAAAAAGACCGCACTTATTGTATTTTATAGTGCGGTCTTTTGTCTTTAAAATAAAATTTAATGGTTAACTTTCACTAAAGGCTTATATCATATGAATCAGAGGGCATTTGAAAATTGAGTACATTATTCTTCAGTAGGCTTATATGAATGATATAACATCATTGACAGATGTTATATGGATTTTCAAAATCACTTTACACATGTAGCATAAATCTCTGTGATTCAACTATTTAAGCATTCCCTAATCATCTTCATTAAGAATATCATCATAAATACTAGGTATGTCATAAGCAATACGGTTAGCAGATTTATAGATCTCTTCAACTATGTTTGGTTTGGAAGAAGAGGAAAAAGACAATTGGAAGTGAAATTGATCCTTGTCTCTTAATTCTTTCTGATAATCTTCGTCAGTAATAAATGCAATGCTGTTTGAATGAGAATACTTGTAAACAATAAAAGAAACAAAAGTTCTCTTATCCCATGAATATTTCTCTTCTTCATAATAAAAACGAGTTTGATATGTTCCTGTTAAAACATAAAAATTTTTTTTTAATTCAACTGACAAAACATGCCCTCTGTTTTCTGCTTCAGTAGGAAAGTCAATACCTCTCCAAATTTCATCATCTTCTAAAGTAGTCCATTCATATTTATCGCGGTTTTTATAAATCTTCTCTAATACTTTTATGTCCTCTTTTTTGAAACTATTCATTTCAATCAACCCCTTCTTTCATACGTTCCAAATACATTAAAAGATCATATATTAATCTATCAATAACCTCTTTATTTTTATTTCCTTCTAAATGAATCAATTCTTCAGACGTAAGCTTATTTTTGTTTATAAGACTTACTAAGTTTCTAATCTCTGTTCGGTATGGTTTTAAGTACAGCTCTCCCTCAGTTTTATCTAGTAGTTTATATATATGAAGAACGTTCAAACAAGATTTTTTAAAAGTGTTTGTAACATTACCTTTAGAGATACATTCACCAATATCCTTTAAAGACTGCATGAGCTCCGTTTTTGCTTTTCCGTTTAAGTATACTATGTCAGTTTTATTTTTAACAAAATCTACATGGGAGTACTTATTATATAATATAAAAACCAACAATAACGAAATTGAAGTAAATAAAAAACCACATATCACTAAAAAGTCTGAAAAAAATGCATTACGTAATATTTCATGAAATAACAACACGAACAATAAAGATAAAATAATTGGCAAAGGAAAACACAATAGAAATAAAATCGGAAGTCTATTACTCAAGGATTTGATTTTGCTACCAAGCATATTTAATACCTACCTTCTCAAAATCAAGACCTGTTTAGCACATTATAACAAATGCTAAGCAGGCTTTATCGTATCTAAAAACAAATTGACTTTTTGCAAAACGAAACACTTTCTCTTAATTATAATAAATATTTTCCAACATTTCATTAATCCAGAAAAATATATTCAAGAGTGAAGAGATTATCAAACTACTTTGTTTTGTAAAAAGTCAGCTCCTTTATTATGATTTATGTCCCCCAGTAAGCCCAGCTCTGTGAATTGCTGTCCCTGCGGGTGTATAAGAAACTGCTCTTAGAATCGCATTCGATCCGTATTTGCTTCTAATTCCATCCATCACAAACCCGAGTTTCCTTCTCTTCTCATTATCCACCTCAAATAAACTCAGCTGCTGATTCACATCATCCTCAATATTTGATAACGTAACTGAGATACTTCTCACTGTTTTATCCGAGTAAAACTTATTAAAAAGCATCAAGCAGCATCTATAAATATCCATCGTGATATTTGTGGGAAGATCAATTGTTTTTGCTCGATGAAATCCACCACCAAGCTCATCCTTGCTGTATCCAATTCCCAGGCTTATTGTTCGACCAACTTTATTGTGTGTACGTGCCCTTCTTGCAACTTCCTCACAAATCTCCAGAAGAACAGCCTTAATCTCTTCTCTCCTTGTGTAATCCCTCAGTAAAATCTGACTCTTACCAAAACTAATCTGACCCTGCATCAATGGAGCACCTATTTCTGATAAATCAATTCCATGTGCATGGTAGTACAGCTGGTTCCCCATTATTCCGAACTTCTTTTCAAGCAGCTCTAAAGGAAATTTAGCTAACTGACCTACAGTTGATATCCCCATTCGGTTCAGGTTTCTTTCCATCCTCCCTCCTATTCCCCACATTTTAGACAACGGGTGAACCTTCCAGAGTTTATTTGGCACATCTTCATATCTCCAACGTGCAATACCACTCTTCGTTTTCTTACTCTCCAGGTCAAGTGCAAGCTTGCTGAGTAACATATTGTCTCCAATACCTACTGTGCACATCAAACCAAATTCTCTCCACATGCTGCTTTGAATTGCTTTGGCCATTTCCTCTGGATCTTCTTTTCCTGCATCTAAAAAAGATTCATCAATTGAATACGTATGAACACATTTTTCTGGAACAAATCTGTAAAACAGCTTTGTAATCTCAGTTGAAACTCTGATGAAAAGCTTCATTTGAGGATTTACAATGTGTATTCTTGGATCTTCAGGTATCTCAAAAAGTCTTGATCCTGTTTTGATTCCAAAATCTTTTTTAAGTGCAGGAGATGCAGCTAATACTACACTTCCCTGTCTATCCGTATTCCCTACAACAGCAAGATAACATGTTAAAGGATTAAGCCCCATTGTTACAGCCGATACAGAAGCATAAAACGATTTCATATCGACACAAAGTATATTCTTTCGTGGAAATTGTGAGTAATCAATCATTGTATGTAACTCCTATGATGTTATTCATGTTGATATAAACTGTATTGTCGTTCTGGTCTTTTACGTGAAGCTTTTGTTGTTCAAAATTAATGTAATGTACTCTGCCGGTAACATTTTCAACAAAACCATCGTTAAAAAGCTTGAATTGCAATTCCTTGTTAAATTCAAGTGCCTCAGAGACGAGAAGATCCATCTCTTCAATTTGTTGGTCATCTAAAGATGGCTTTTCAATTTTTGATACATCAATCAAATCTTGTTTAAGCTGTGTTAAATGTTCTGGAAGCATCATTGATGTCCATTTGATTGTTCCTCGATCTCTAAGCATATCGACTCACTCCTTTATTGATCTAATATTAACAGAACAAACGTTCTTTATTCAATATAGATAAGAACAAAGGTTCGATGTAAATGTTGGTAATAAAATATAAAGGTTAATAATGATATCCGTAGTATTAATAAAGGAGAGATTCTTTTCGACGAGGGAGGGTGCGATGGTGAATGAAGAAGAGGTTAATTGGATTTTTGGTCTTAGTTCCTGCTTTGATTATGTCGGGTATAACTTTAATCGAATCAAACAAAAAAGCCCCTGTAGAAGTTTTAGAAAGTGCTTGGGATGAATTTGGTTTATTTAGTTTTCAAATTGGAATAACAGATCCGGCAATTACAATTGGCATGGATCAAACCAAAAGTGAAGCAAAGCTCCGTGAATATTTAGAACATAATCTGTCTAGAGAAGCCAAGGAAAAATATAAGATTTATATATTCAAAGATGATATTGATAAGCTGGAGAAAGAACATCAAGAATATTTGAAAGAAAATAATCTCAATAAGTAAAACGCCCAGCACTTATTAAGCTGGGCACTGTTTCGTATTTAAATTGAATTTTTATAAGCATTAATTGCTTCGTTTCGCAACAACATATTATTTTTGTTAACCATGCCTAAGTTGTAAGCTTTTTTAATAATATCTAATACCTGTGAATCTAATACAGAGAGATTGCCTCCTGGATTAAATCTTGATTTCCAATAGTCTAAAGACTTATTTAGGTCAAGTGAGCTTTTTTTGTTCTCGGGTTTAACTACTTCATTTTTCTCAAGTTTTTCACAGAATTCACTAAAACCAATGGATCTACTAGGAGCTGAGTTATTCCCCCCGTATCCTTCTGTAGCCAAGCTGCAAAATGCTAAGAACTTTGGATCTTTAGTTACATCATAATTAGAAGTGCTAATCACCTGGTTCACTCTCTTTCAAAATCAATTTTTTGGCTGTAAACAAAAGTGGTGCCTGAGCTTAATGCTTTAATCTGTATAGAGTTATCTTGAAGTGCGTCCATTGGAATCTCAAAATATTTATCCCAGCCTATAACCACCTTATTCTGACCAAGAATGGCATCGGATTTGTACATCCTAGCTGTACCATCATATAACAGATTTTTCCCATCTTTACCCGTGATAACTGTTAACTTTGTATACCCCATAAAACGAGCCCTAACGTGAAGTTTATCACCTTTTAAAACACTTGGAGCTTTGGTTTGGTTAAAGTTAATGTAATCCCAAGCAAAGTCGTTTCCATCTGATGTTATCCCTGTAATTTGAAGATAATAAAGTGGTGTTGCTTCAGCTGCTTTGGCTTTTGATGAATCAGTGAAAGCAAAAGCTACTACTGCTAGAAGAGCAAGCAGCACATACGTAATTCTCTTCTTCATTTCCTAAATCCTCCTTGGTACAAGTTTACATGTTAAATATCGTCATTTGAAGAGAATTGTTTAATATTTGAAATAAAAAAAGAACCTGCATTTTGCAAGTTCTTTTCATATTGTCAATTTATTGTGAATTTTTAACGACAAGGGCATTTATGTATAGTATAATATTTCCTGTACATAAAGTTTGCTCACTCAAGGGAGTCTTGCTCACCTCCATGTCTCAAACAGAGGAGGTGAGGCCAATGTCAACTTTTCAAGTATTAGTACTCATGCTTGGATTTGGGTCATTTATAATTGCATTGTTGACCTATATAAAAAAATAGACCTCCCTTGAGCCCTGGAAAAGTTTAAGGGATGGTCTATTCGGTAGATCTGAGCAAGCCCTTTTGTGGGCAGCTTTAGTACAAACAATGACCTGTGGGTGTTGGCGCACCCCTGGTCTTCTTTTTATTTTATGCATTTCTTAAGAAAGAAATACGCCTGTAACCAATCAAATGTCTTACAGTTCTGATTATAACACATTAAGTGAAACCATTGAAATAATTTGCAAAACTTTTGTTTTATGGATAAAACCATTATTTTATTGAATTGGAGATGCTTATTTCTGCAAGATCTCATACAATTGCAATACTTTTGCTTAGTCGTCTAAACTAACTTTCAATGCATCAGCTAGCATGGTGTTAAAATCATCAAATTTGTTCATCGGCGTTCCAGAGGGTTTATCAAGCTCTAAGTATTCATTCTCAATTACATCTAAACAATACCAAGCTGTATCTGAGTCACCAAAAAACAGATATTTTTTCTGCTCATCATTTTCGTGCCACTGTTCATTTGTTTCAATAAAACCATAAACTTCTTCATCATTTTCTTCTTCCAATAAATCATTGTCGATTCCGTAAATCACTAAACCATTGAAATCTAATCCGTTTACACTTTGAAGGAATTCCTTATATCCTGTAGGAATCTCATTTATAGGAAACTTGCCTACAACCGCCGCTTCAAATTTATTAATTTCTTTTTCTGTAGCAGAGGAGTTTGGTTCATCTCCATACTTTGCTTCTTTTTTGCGAATATCTTCTAATAAATTTACCGACATAAAACTGCCCCCTTTTATCCCGGCTACATTCTAAACTACCGCTATTCTTTAATAAAAAAGCTGTCCTATTGAGAGCTTAAAACATTATCTTTGCAATATCTTTTCTTAACTGTTTAGTAAGTCATCATCTAATTCAATATACAGAATCCCATCATCTTCTTCATCAGTTTCAATTGGTTCATCAACTAAACTTAAGATAAACTCCTCAAACGAATTGGCAATCAGGAAAAAGTCTTTATCTGGATGACTTAACTCATGATCCCAAAACAATATCTTTTCATTATCGATATCCATACATATTTCATTCCCGCCTGCAGAGCTTGCAATAGGAATTATATTTCTAGGAAAACGATCAGAATATGTATCGATCGCTTTTTGAATACTGCTATGATCGTTCGCTAAACCGTAAAAATCCTCTAACAATTGCGTATCATCGTCCTTACCCATCCAAGGATCTTTCTCTAAAGGTTTATAGCAAACGTCATACTCAATTTCATCTGTTGTTTTTTTACTTTCTAGATAACAGCCGCCATATTCCTTCAAAAAATCCTTATAATCGGAAGGTAATTGTTTTCCTATGTTCATTTCAATTTCTTTGAGTTGTTCATTTTTATTGATGCTGGGATCTGTTTTTGCATCAATTGAAAACTCTTTCAACTTTTGTTTGATATTATAGAAGCTCACTTTATTTACCCCTTCATATGTATGGAAAAATGAGTTAAAGACCTTCTTTTCAGTTTTAGTCGTCCCAGTCTTCATCCTCTTCCCAGTCATCTTTCGCTTCTTGAATCTTATTATAAAAAAATTCAATAAAGCTTTCTGCAACAGTATCTTGATAACCAATTACCCTATCCCATTCAACTACTGGGCATTCTCCGTCCTTCATTTTATTCGTGTCTAGACAGTAAGCAAAGTAATCAACATCTTCAATAACCACAAGTCCATCAGGAAGGCCGTAGTGTTCTCTATATTCCTTAGTTCTATTTACAACTGATGCATGATCAAAGTTGTAACCTAAAACTAAAACACCGAATAAACCACCAGCACCGTATTTTTCTAAAAACCATTTATAGCTATTGGGAAGAACGCATTGGAGGATTTCTTCAATGCGTTCAATGTTTTTATGACTTGCGCCATCTGTAAATATAGCATTTTGTTTATTTTCATTAATAAAGTTTTCAACCTTCGAATAAATCATTTAAACACCTCAATTTCCATTCTCAAATTGTTTCGCTCTCCACTTCCAATATCTCTTTCTAAAGCTCTCGTATTGTGCTTTTAAAACCTTATCATTTCTAAAACTTTCACCATCAGACTTAAGCTTATGAATGACATCACTATATTTTGTATGTAAACTGTTCGGGATTTCAAGCATTGGGCCAGGTTCTTCTTGAATCAGGTGATGTAAATTAATCTGTGTGCCATCTTTTGCATAAGGGGCATTCCCGTTTTTCATTAGCTGAAGATTTGTAACGCCGAATTCTGTTTTTTGATTAATATCTATATCTTTCATAGTATACACTCTTCGACTTACATCTTTAACTTTCCCCTTCGCCTTTACCTTCCCCTTTATTTCATACGCTTCATACTTTTCTTTATTTAGCCATGGGGGACTTATCTTTTGGCCAGTAAACGGTTTTCTTGTTCCATCTGGTATTTTCTTCGCATTAGTCAAAAGTTCATTCTTAAGGTTTTGGCTATCAACCACATTGTATGGTACGTTATCAGCTAGAGCAAGCTTATACTTAGGGTTGTAAGGCAACAAATCTGAAATATTGACATTCTTAATTTTCTTCCCTGCTTGCCCTGCCTTGTTTATGACCTTACCTGCTACATCTGCTTTGTTGATGGCTCCTGCACCTTTTGTTCCAACAATTGCTGTAACTGTTGAACCAACAGCGTAGGTCACCCATCTTGATCTAGAGTAGGCATCCCCATTCACCATATCTTTTTGGTATGACTCTTCTATTGCTGCTGAAACAGCATCATATGTTTTTACTGGATGAAGAACTGCATTGCCCAGCGCTGAGAGTGTTTCTCCCGGATCGGTGATGAAGTCCCATATGCCGGTTACAGTGTCTTTTCCTACATCATATAAACCTACTCCTACACCTTTTACGATATCCCAGGTGATTTCTCCTGCTCCTTCTAGCTGCTTCGCTTGTTCAATTTGCACTGCAAGCTGTACTTGAGCCGGTTCAAGATTCTCGTACCCTACTTTCTTAGCAATCTCTAAATATTCATCAGGGTCAGAAACACCGTCATTAAGTTTTTTCTTTAATTCCTTGATTTCACGTTCCTTTGCTTCTTCTTTCTTCACGCTTAAGTAAGCTTCAGAATGCTTCTCAATATCGCCTTTTTTCTTATGTATGTCACTTTCTCTGTACGCTTTAGCGTTATAGTGTATCGGAGTGGCGTTTTTCCCTTTACCTGTTGACTCCTGCAGCTTTTTAAAATCTTGCTGAATAAATTGTTCATTTGGTTCAGTCTCAGCGTACTCTGTTTTTAAATCCTCATCAAGCTTGTTTAGCTTATCGATTGTTTTTTCACGTTTGTCATCTGCAGAAGAAAGTTTGTCTTTGAAGTCTTCTGTTGAGAATATTTCAAGTGGAAGAATATCATTGATGTCATTTAAAATGTCTTTCATTGCTTTCTTTTGTTCAGACATAATGGATTTTGATTTTGTGTATGCATTGACAAGTTCATGTTCTAAAAAAGATTCTTCTATGTAAGCATCAGACATCTTAGCATCTTCAAGTTTTGCAGAAATACTGCTTAAGAAAGCAATTTTCATATCGATGAGATCAATCCATTGATCTGTAACGCCGACATGGTCATGATAAAATGCTTTAATGTTGTCTGCACCCTTACCTGAAAACTCGCTGTCATCTAGGTCAGCTACGTCCTTAAACGCTTTTCTGAGCTTCACCATTTGTGACCTTAGTTCCTTGTACTCTTTGGTTCTTTTATCTGCTTCAGAGAGTAATGAATCAGCCTCAAATACCTTCATATCATTCTCCTTCCTAGCCCTACTCTATGTAAATTTTACCACAATCATCTATTTGAATAACAGAAAAAGACAGCCAAAATGACTGTCTTATACATCACACTATCTTGTTCTATAATAATTTTCTGCGGTATAGTAGCGCCAATCCCAAAAAGGTTCCCCATTAGCCAATATATACCGGTCTAAAAATATTTCAAAGTTTAAATTTAATGGATTATATTCTAAACCACTTTCAAATATATAGAGATAGTTAGGATCACCTTGATTAATTTTATCTTTATCGATCATTAAATGGCATTCTTCCAATAAGTAGCCAATTGGGATACCATTGATACCTTCAAACAAATCCTCATATTTTAGTTCCTCTTCAATCTCTTCAAGGCTAAATAGCTGAAGTCCTCCACCTATATTCTCCCCATCAGAAAGAATCTCAAAAATTTTCGCACCGTTATGTAGTGTAATAAACTTCTGATAATCCTCGGGAAGGGTAATCTGATGTTTAGCTTCAAAGCTTTGAATCTCGTTAAGGGTTGCTTTGTCCGGTGAAAAAGTAACAAGACATTCCATGGTATCTCCTTCAGAACAAAACAATTTAATGGCTCCTTTTTCATCTAAGAGACTTTTCAAACCGTTTACAGTCTTATGAACAAAGTTAGTCAAATAAATCCCCCACTCACTTGTTAGTATCCAGCCCACCAAGGAGACACAGTTTTCCGGTGGAAATCCTTTTTCAATGGGAATAAATTGTTCATATCATTATCCCCTCCGTACTGAAGAGGAATAATATGGTGGATTTCATAATCATCCCAATTCCATTTTGGATCTCCATATTTCTTTTTATACCAACTTTTATATTTGTCTCTAATTTTTTTATCCCTTTTCTCTCTATCTTCAACTGGGATAACTTTCATGTTAGCATAAGCAGGTGCCGGCATTACTTTTTTGTTATGACTGTTTTTTGCATATGGGTATAACACCGCTTTTTTATTTGCAAGAAATGGTGAAGACGTTTTAGAGTCAACCACTGGAGGAGAATCTTTCCATACAACCGAAGCCGAAAATTCTCTCTTATAGAAGCTAGTCCCACCGACTCTAAAACTTTTTGAAGAACTTGCTCCTGCCTTTATTTCTCCAAGCATAAATTTCTTAGTGTGTGCAAGAACTCTAATGTACTTTCCATTTACGGATTTATTGGCTAACAAATTATTTGAAGCATTCACGTACATAGGCTTTGTGCCAACAACTTTAGTGATTCTAATGACGTTTGTTATTGATTTGTTCTTCTCACTTAATAATGTTTCAACTTGTACTTCTACATGGCCAGGTACTTTTCCTTTAGTTTTATTCTTTATTTTGGTCTCCTTGTTAGAATACAGATCAACTCGATCTCCTGAAATACTTGAATCGTAGTTGTAGAGATAATCATGATTTAACTCAGATGCGACAATATCTGCTTGTTTAATTTGTTCTTTTTCATTTCCAAGATCGACTTTTTTCAATTTGGCATTTTTATTTTCATCAACTTCAAATTTAAGTGTTCCCTTAAACAATGAGGTGACATCCTTCTCAGAATTAGATGAAGTTGCTTCAACCTCTTTAGTGTTTAAGAAGAGTAACATGGTGAATGATAAAACTGCAAATAAAATTAGTGGAACAAATTTTTTCATAACGGTTTCTCCTTTAATGTCAAATTTAAACCTCTTATGAAAACTCACAGATGAATAATTTTTCTTTTTTTACATTTAATACCTCCTCTCATGAAAAATAGTACCACTGACCTTTATTTCAAACAATGCTTTTTGCTCACTTTTAAACTATTATTTATGTAAGATTTTATTTAAAAATCAATTTGAAAAGATTGGATAAAGGATTATAATTATTGATGGTCTACCGATATAGATAGAGAACAACCATTCTAAAAAGGGGAAATGAAGTTGAAGAAAGTGATATTAGGCTTTGCAGCATTCACTTTGAGCTTATCATTGGCAGCCTGCAGCTCAAATGATTCTGAAAAAGTAAGCACGGAAAAAGAAACACCACAAGCGTCTACGGATGTAGAAAAGAAAACAGAACAAAAGGAATCTACTAAAGAAAAAACTGCTGACAAATCTAAGGAAAAAGACAAAAAGGAATTGGTCGATGTTACTCTAGTTAGAGCAGTTGATGGTGACACAATTAAAGTTAGCTACAACGGAAATATAGACACAGTTCGCTACTTGCTTGTAGACACACCTGAGACGAAGAAACCAGATTCATGTGTTCAACCGTACGGTGAAGATGCATCAAAACGAAATAAAGAATTGGTCAGCAGTGGTAAGCTGCAGCTTGAATTTGATAAAGGTGACCACAGAGATAAGTATGGAAGGCTATTAGCTTATGTTTATGTGGATGGCAAATCTGTTCAGGAAACGCTGTTAAAAGAAGGATTGGCCAGAGTAGCATATGTATACGAGCCAAATACGAAATACATAGACCAATTTAAGAAAGACGAGCAGGAAGCAAAATCAGAGAAGCTTTCAATTTGGAGTAAGAATGGATATGTGACTGACCGAGGTTTTAATGGGTGTGTGAAAGAGAAAACCACTGCAGTTAAAAAAGCAACAACATCTAAACCAGCAACATCACAGCCGACAACTCCAAAGGCATCAAGTGAAACTTCGACTACAACTGAAAACGAAGCTTCTTCAGAGTCAACTGGAGAAACAGAAACATTTAAAAATTGTACAGAGTTAAGAAAGAAATATCCGAATGGAGTGCCTAGCTCCCACCCTGCTTACCAATCTAAAATGGACAGGGATCATGACAACTATGCATGTGAACGATAATTGAAAGCCCATTGTGGCTTTCTTTTTTTGTAAAAATCCTAAGACTTGGACTTTTATATTCAAAAACAGAAATTCATAATTATCAATACTTTTTTAACCTAAATTGACTTTCCAGTAATAATTCCTATCAATTTACGTTGCTTTATATTTGTATCGAGTTTTCCATTAACCCTTCTTCAAATAATGCAACATAAACATCAACGATTTTTATTTCTCTGATTGGACTAACCGTATATAAGAACTTGATACCTATCCTCCTGCATCCCCTTTCATGCCTTGGAATAAATCCTGTAGCGAATAAGTTAGATACAAAAAATAACCCCTTTCAAAGTGGGGTTATTTGTACTCAAGATAGCCTTTTTAATTCATCCATCGCTTCGATATAATCGGGACTTTGCATAATACTAAACTTAACATTTCCTTCTTCAAATAATTCTTCTGAATATGAATAAACAAGAACTAATTCTTCACCACCAACTTCTTTTTGTAATGAAGAAATCCATTCCCCCGAATCGGTAATATATTTAATATAAAATTTAGTTGTTAGAACGAATACTTCCTTCATTATTTTATTCATAGTGTGAGCGAAACCATCCATTACAATAGCTTCTTCCATCTCCTCTATTTCTTCTTTTACAGCACTCCATCCTGAATACTTTAATAATTCTCGTTGATTTATTGCGACTTGGAGACCATCATATCCAGGTATTATAGAAGTGAATGGAATATTAAAGTGTTGTGCATAATTCCTCAGTCTAATTAAGAATCGAAACTCAAAAAAATCGTCATACATTTTTGACAAAATCTTTTCAAACTCTTTCTTCACATCCGAATTAAGAGTTTTTGATAGAGCTGAAGGAATAAGATCATTGTATGTCCTGAGCATTGATAGATAATTCATGAGCAATCTATTAGCTTCAAACAAGATATTCCCTGGGTTTTCTAGTGTAGCTGGAGTTGGGTTTTCATCTTTGAACGTTTCTAAAAACTTTTCCAATTCTTCTCCATTTCTCACAATCAGTTCATATAAATGCTTGTTTTTTAAATGTAAAGCAAGATAATCAACAGTTTTAACATATTTTGTGTACTCTTCTTGCGTAAACTCTCTAGTTGTTTTTAGATTTAAGCTACCATATTCATTCATATTCTCAATAATGCCAATTTTATAGAACATAACTTCCTCCTATGATTATTTACCTTTTAGTTCATTTTATCGACAAAACCTGTTTTTGGAAACACTTTAAAAAACCCCTTCTCTAAAAAGAGAAGAGGAATAAATTCACAGAGAACCCCAGATAGATTTACCACCTGTATGTCCGGTTTTTTCATGTATAGTTCTATTTACTAATTGCAGTCTGCCTGTATTTTCGTGGTGATGCCATATATACCCTCGTGGGGTTTTCCCGTTTTTAATGTCTTGGATTTGATACTTATTGAATTTTTTCGCATGCTCCCAAGTATTAATTGCCTTCTTCAAAGATGCATTTGCATTTTTAAATTGAGTACCGTTTGAGGATTTAATTAGACTCATAGGGAGGTTGTAATTGTATTTAGATGCGAAAACAGGAAACCCTTTAGAATTAAATTTCACTCCAGTTTTAGGGTGCTTCTTTCCTGCAAGCTTACCATTTCTGACTGCAATTTTCTTTGTAGTTGACTTTAACGTTTGCTTGACTAAGAGCTTACCACCGACACGACTAACAACAGCAATTGCAGGTGGAATTAACCAAGCCCACTGAGCGTGATAAGATTCGTCCTCACCTACATCATCAGTTTCAGGTTCAGTGGCGCTTTCAGTCGGAGTTACAACATTCTCTTCAAATTCACTATCAGGAACACTTTCGTCTTCAATGATTTCCTCTTCAGTAGCTCCATCTTCTAATAAATTCTCGTCTTCATAGACAGGAGCACCTGCTAAATTATCATAATACGAATCTTCCGAAACATCAGAGTAATCTTCGTATGTATCCTCTTCGTAGTTAAAGTCGTCCTCATACTCTTCATACTCGGAATCAATCGGATTTTCATCTGATCCTTGAACTGACTCTGTTCCAGGTTGAACCGGCTGTTCAATTGACTGCGCTTCAGCAAAGTTCGGCAACACAAAAGTTAGCAGCAGAAGCAAACTCAAAACGACACTCAAAACCTTCTGATAGCTTTTCATTAATTCCCTCTTTTCTTCAGGATTTTTAACACACTTCCATTCTAGTACAAATGATGTTAAAAATAAACAAAAAGAGGAAAATAATACTTATTTTACAAAAAGTCTTTTAGTTGATCTAGTATAATCTCAGTATCTTCATTTTTGGACTTTCCTAACTCTTTAGCAGCTTCTTGTACAACAGTTCTTAGATTATTTGACTTTATTTGGTGCGAGTACGAAGAAACAATTGACATCAATACGTCAGCCAATTCAAAAGCCATGTCACCTTGTGCTCCTATGGAATTATCTTTAATAATGTTCACCAACCACTTTAGGTCTTCAACACTTTGGATTGGAAAAAGAGAAATCCTATGAATCTCCATAGGGTTCTTATTAGCCAGAATTTTTTCGACTTCTTCCTTCTGAATAGCTTCTGGATCATTTGGATCAATACTTGGAATTTCATCAAAATCTAAATTTTCGTCTTCTTGAACTTCTTCGTATTCGTGTGTATATAGTTTAGATAAGAATTCATCAAATGAATCTGCAATCTTAAAATCATTATTTAATTCTAGGTCAAAGTAATGGACAGGTGGATTTTCATTAGTTAGGCGATAATCTAATGCAACCCAATTATGCCCATCTCCCTGTATTAACAATAATCTTTGTGGTAACCCCCACTCTTTAATTAGGTACTCACTCTCTAAGATTCCCAGATCCTTTCCTATTCCTCTAATATGATCAACTTCAATATGATCGTCTGCCCAAGATGTTTCCTGATCTGTTGGGAACGCATTAAAATTAATCAATCCACCATTTTGTTGAATGATCAATTTTTTATATTGTTCAGGCAAAGTTAAGTTTAACTCTAGTTCAACATTCTTTATTTCATCTTCACTAATGTCTTTTAACCTAAAAGGATCATATTCACTGTTCTCCCAAAACTCACTCATGGTATTCCCTCCTATGGGCTATGTAATGATTCTCCAAGACATATACGCTTTTAAGTTCGGAAAGTTTCATTCAAAGTAGTGCTGGAAATTAAACAAGCGGTGATGTTAATTTACTTGAGGCTTATCTTAGAAGAAAAGCCAGAGAGTATGTGAGGGAACTCTCTGGCCTATAGTGGTTGATACACCAACTATGATACATATACAGGATACTTTAAATTTAGGATGTATTCAAGCAGCTTTCAGGTTTAAATAAAATGTGAATTTTATTTGGAATTAGATACTATATACATACATATCCGATAAAGCCAAAACTAATTAATGAATGTGTCAACTCCATACAACCTTTTCTTCAAGGTGTGTACCAGTCATGCTAAATTGAGTCTTTTAGTTTGACCATTTTTTTAGCTTTGCAAGAACTTTTTATAAAGGTGAGGTTGAAGTAAATCTGATTTAATTTTTCTTCTTTATCGTTATAAAGTGCAGATGAATCCAAAGAGTAAACAAACACTGATTTAGTCAAATTTTCACTTTCCAATAAGTAATCCTCCAATTGTTTATTCCGAAGAATGATTAACTTGTTAATCATGATGAGAAGATGAACAAAGTTTACTTTGTACATCTAGGCTCTTCCTAAATTTCAATGATTAAAGCATACTTGGGGGATGCTTTAGGTTTAATAATCCTCCGCTACGCTACAAATTATTAAACTTTCAGCCAACCATCCCCCAAACCCCCTTCAGACTGGTGTATTCACACTTTTTCTTCTATATATGACTTAAACTAAAAAAATTTGACGGTTTAATGTTCCTATTGTATTGGTTTATAATATAGGAAGTTTAAACCGTTATTTTTTATAGCCCACTTGGCAAAGAATGGTCAATATCATAGGTTAGATCATCCTGGACTTCCATCTGTTCAATTTGATTGCTTATACTCTCAGCATCCTCATTAATTAGGAGGTCAATTAACTTCTTGAAATCATGAATGTAATTTTCACTGATTCTATAATTGTTCTCTCTAAAGATTGAATGTGATCTTTTGTGTCTCCTCTCAGCATTCTTCAATAACTTTGAACAAGCTGTTTGATTAAGCTTTTTCTTATAGTCGATACGCTCAATTTCTTTTAATAAGAAACCTATAAGCTCCTTACACTCATTCTCAATGTATTTATCATTTGCAGTAATGTCATAAGCTGCGAAGTAATATTTGAGATTGCTACATTCATTTATCAGCGTCTGTGATCTTCGTTTAAATTCAGACCAATGTCTCGACAGTCTTACATGACGGATTTCTTTATAACCTAGTTCATCAAGCACCTGTTTCTCACACGTCATAATCATTTTCTTCTCGGCTGACGATGCTTTACGTGGTCTGAATTTCCCTTTCTCACAAACCTTTATAATGATGTCATACATTATTAACCTCTTCTCAACCAACTTGTTTAACGCCTGTTCAATAGCCTTTTTAAAGCTATTGTTGCTGCTGTCGTAGAAATCTTTAACAATTTCGGTGTCTGTGTTTGCATATTTAGCAAGAGACTTTCTTTTTTCAAAGCAATACTTATAGTTGTGATTAACAAGACTTACTGATTTAATTAACATCCCTTTACTTATAGACATATTTCCATTCTTGCTTAGAGCAAGCATATCAAGTATAAGAAGCTGTATGAACTCACTATAGACTGTATTATTCCCCTTGCGTTTTGTTTTTTCTAAGGGCTGCTCAAACACTTTATCTATTATTATGGAATGTCCAACTTTACTATATGTACAATATCTCTCTAGTTCTCTAAACTGAGCTTTACGGCTATCTCCTGAACGTTTTATTTCTATTCCAAGTTCACCGCAAAGGATTTTATAATTTTTAAACGTTTTCCCTGATGTCAAAGCTTCTATTTTTATATGCACTCTCTCCTTTTATAAAGTTAGGACTCATCCAGTTAAGGACCAGTCAGATATGTAGTCATATATGTAAGTGTCTGATGGCTTACTGTTCTTGTTATCTGCAACAATTGGCGCTCTGTTTTCATTAACTTCAAGCTTACACCACAGTTGTTCACCAGTTTCACGATTGATGTCGTTGAAGCTTGAAACGTCCACATAGACTTCGAGACAATATGAGGAAGATAACTTGATTAAAGCGGTATCAAAGCATTCTGTAACAGTCATTTGATGAAAACCGTTAGAGGAGAATTTATCCAGGTTATCAATCATTATCCTTTAATATCATTTTTTCGATGACTTTTCTATATGTAACTTTCTTGCAAACACCATCACGCAATATGTAAGGCAACCCAACTACCACTGAATTATATGGTTGAGGGCTAATAATCTCTGCTATGTAACCATCGTGCTAAGTATTGCATTATGTTTTTGGTTATAATAAAACGGGTTATCTTCTCTGATCCGCTTAAATCCATTGGCCTAAATCAATTCATACGCTTCTTCTTACAATCAAATAAATCTCCACTAATTTTATTTTTATTCTAAATAGTTTAATAGGAACGAAAGCCATTAAAGGCTGTATGGATTATGCTCCACGACCAAAACCAGCTACATGGAATGTTTCGTTACCTGATGCAGAATGAAGACCACTTTGTTGACCAGCTACAAAACCAATTGCAAGTGCAGCTACGATAGTCAGACCGATAGTTACTTTTTTCATATTATGTTCACCTCCTTTCAAGTGATATCGTTAGATGTCGAACGATTTAGAGGGCAAGCAAATCCAAAATCTGCGCATCCTCACCCATTTCCCTTAATTGATCTAAAGGTAAGCGAACACAGAATAAATCACCGGACAGCTTGAAATGTTTAATCGATTTATAAAAGTATCTCTTGTCCTTATAAGCGAGTCCTTTTAGATAGAAATGGATGCCATAGTCATTATCGATGCTTGGTATTTCTTCTAGGTAATCTAAAATTTCTTTAGCATAATCTAGATTGTTTCTCTTGATGTGATAATGTGCAATTTCTTGGATGTCTGTGGTTTCTTCCGAATCAGGATTTAGCCAAAAGTTCTCTTTTCGCCAGTGATTCTCCAAGAAGCAAAGACTTCTAGTTAATTGTAATTCTGCCAAATGGTTATTATCAGTATGATTCAAACCTTTTAAGAAATATTCTTTCGCTCGTTCATAATCATCAAGGATGTACGTGTTCCCCATTGTCAGACAGCTGTATGCAACCAATCTATCAATATTCTTTAAATTAATGCCGTAGGAGCAGTAAAAGCGTGCTTGAGTCATTTTATTTTGACTGAACGCTGAAGCACCTAGCAGAGCCATCAGACGGTTATAAAAGTAGCTTTTAATATCATCATTGTTCTCGATTAAATCAAGATCTACAATAGTCGACATTTCTGCAAGATTAGAGTATTCTGCCACTTCAAGGTAGTAATACAATGGAATTATGTATGTAAATACCCTCATTTCCTGTGTCTTGGGATCGAGCTTTCCAATTGCTTTAAGTGCCTGATGTGCGTTTAATCGCCTTTGTCTTGTCTACGTTTGATCTGATACATCGCAGCCCATTCGCGTTCAATTGGACAGCTGCTATTGATTAATTGTTCAATCAATGTGTCAGTTTGTTCACACTGTTCATTGATATCTGACATTTCAAGTTGTACTTTTACATCTACATTCGTTTTTTCAACTTCTCTCTCTTTAACTGTCAATGAAATAGCCTCCTAATTAAATCACTCTAATAGAACATATGATCCCATTAAAATTGGCAGGAATATGGTATATACTTTATCGACTTTTCTGGGATTGATTTAAGTATAATCTAATCAAAATTATTAATCAATATATTTTATCTTATAATTTATAATTTATTCATTTTATTTTAATAACTTATTATTTATGTTATTATGAGAGCAAATAGTTAATACCGGAGGAACAATATGATGAGTGAACAAGTGATTCAAAAAATCGCTAACTTAATAAAAACTCATAGAAAAATGGTTAAACGCTTCTCTACTACAGAACTTGCCAACATGGTTGGTGTAAGTCAGGCTACAATCTCTAATATAGAGAATGGAAAGTTTGGTAAAAGAGCAAATAGTATAGCTACAGTTAAAATAATATTTGAAGTATTAGACATTCCAGATACAGATCCAGAAATTAGATCATTTCTTAATATTAAAGATGACGAAATTTCCAAAGAGGTAATTAGAGGATTCGGATGGACAGTACCTATTACTAGAACAACTAAAGTTAGGATTGATGTTGCTGCTGAAGTAAATGCTAAACAACTTCAATATCATCACCTAACAGATGAAGAACAGTCAGAAATAAATGAGATATTCAATTTTGAAAGTGAAGTTTTAATAAGAAGTGTCATGGACTATATTCAAGAGAACTTTGATGAGATTCAAAAAAGAGCTGTTTCAAATGTTAAAAAGAAGGTTCAGAAACTTAGCCAAAAAATAAATGAAGATATTGATAATAATATTTAATGCCTATGTAGAGATCATAGGCATTTTTTGTGCATAAAAAAGACCTGAATTAGAAATCCAGGTCACACTACTCCCCTGTATTCACCTTATTATTTAGTACGTTTTTATTGATTTAACAGCATTTATTTACATTCACAATACGGTGTTCTAGGTCACACCCAGGTCACAGTATGGGTCACATTCAGTGTTGTTGATGACAAGGAGTAATGTAATATTTGTCATACAATTAAACAATAATACAGTAAACATTGTAAATTTTTGATTATATTCGACACGATTAGACAGATTTACTCACAATTAAAAAGTTACCCTTGCATTCCTTCAGCCGCCATGCTATATTCATATAGCGATGAGCTGAATTGTGTAAGCCGATGTACATGCCCTTTGCGGCACACACGAATGTGGCGTGTGGTGCATCGCCTCAATACGCAAAGACGTTTGCCTAAGGCAAACGTCTTTTTTGTGTTATCCGATTTTTGTGCCGTTTGGGACAGGCTGCCCCGGCTGCAATAGGACGACGTCGCCCTGGCCGGGAATGCCGCCAAGGACCAGCACTTCCGATTTAAATCCGGCGATCCGGCGCGGCGGAAAGTTGACGACTGCTATAATTTGCTTGTTGATGAGATCTTGCGGCTGATAACGCTTCGTGATTTGCGCGCTTGATTGTTTCATGCCGATTTCTGCTCCAAAATCAATCACAAGCTTAATCGCCGGGACTCTTGCTTCAGGAAATTCCTCCGCTTTTACAATAGTGCCTGTTCTGATATCCAATTTCTCAAAATCTTCAATGACTGCCATATCAATAACTCCTTTTTCTCCTATTATAAAAGAGGTGTATGAGGTTTGTTTAACCAAAGGACCATCATTTTTTATCCGAATATAAGGTATTTCGATATAGCCGGGGCGGCATGCCTGTACTTTTCGTGAACCATCTTGTAAATGAAGATAGATTTTGAAAGCCCAGCGCCTCGCTCACGTTAGTAAGGGTTTCCTTTTTCTCTATCAGCATTCGTTTCGCTTCCTCGAGACGAAGATTGGCAATATAGCTCTGCGGAGACTTCCCGGTCTGCTTCTTGAACCAGCTTGAATAGTAGGCTGGGTGGTAATGCTCGATTTCTGCCAGCTTCTTAATCGTCAGCCGCTCAGATAAATGGCTGTGAATGTAGGCAATTGAGTCGTAGGTATGGGATTGCAGCTTTTCTTTTATGTATTGAACAAGCATATGCAGCGAGTTTGCTGTACCGGCCTTTGCTTCCTCCGTCAATAAGTACCTGATCGAAGACCAGAAAGGATCAAGTGAGGCTTCAATTCCCGACCCTGCATGAAATTTATCAATTTTCAACGCATATAGCGGAACATCCAGTACAAGACATTCATTTCTCCCGATTGAACGGAAACGATGCTCGCACTCAGCCGGAATATATAAAAACCGATCCGGCTTTAATGTCACCTCGCGCCCCTCCGTCTCAAGATCAATACTCCCTTCAAGCGGAAAAAGAAATTGGCTGTACGCGTGCTTATGTGAATGATAAAGTCGTGTATATGTCCGTTTTTCGCAAATAATCTCTTGAAGCGAGTCCATCAGCAAGCCCCTTCCTTTGGTCATTTTTTGATCCGGTAATGGTGTTCCGATATAGGTGAAAATCCGATTTTTTCATATAAAGAAACTGCCGCAAGGTTTTCTTTCAACACTTGCAGATACATGTGCTTCGCTCCGTTGCTGATTGCCCATTCAGTCAACACCCTGATTACTTGAGTTCCTGCCCCTTTCCCTCTATGCTTCTTGGCTACAACGATGTTACTGAGTCCTCCATAGCCATCAATGACAGAAGCCGTTCCAACCGCTGTCAGGCTCCCTTGGTCATACATCGTGAAAAAGGTTTTACACGGCGGCATGCGTTTGAAAATGTTTGAATAGCCTTGATGCCGCTTCGGCGAAAATCCTTCTAATCTTATAAAATTATCAATCCAAACAGACGACGGTACCTGTTCCCACTTGTATGTCAATCGGCGATTGTCTTCTGTACGGTTCATAATGTCCCGGCACAATGCAGTCATTTGAAAACATTCATCTGCCTTTTCATATCCGCTGTCTGCCAATGCGCCATCAAGCCCTTTCGGAGATGCATTACTGATATGAAAACAAACAGGCAAGCCTAAGCTTTTATAAAAATGCTCGACCTCTTGCTGGAAATCTCCTTCAGGCATATCCGCAGAAGTCCATACGCTGTTCGCCCTTTTGGTTACGCCAAAGTTGGCTCTGAGAAGCCATTGTCCCATGCTTTTCTGAATATAAGACGGCCATGAAGCTGCCGCTAACTGCTCAATTTTATGAATATCATCCATAGCATAATGTCTCTCCCCTATGTATACTACCAATACATTATACAATATTCAGAAATATAAGACATCTTTTTATTAGTTTACATAATATTTTTATTGTTAATCGATAATCCTGACAAAAACGTCCGAATTGAAAATGACAGACTTTCTAAAATATCCTCTTCACGTTCAAATGCTTCTTTTGCGATTAAAGCAGTAAAGCCATGAAGCAAACTTCTGAGCCCCCTTGTCGCGTGAATGGCAGTCTTTTCGCATGCATATCTATTTTCAATGAGCAGATTCGTCACAAGCTGGACAATTTGGTCCGACACGATTTCCGCTCTTTTGTCCTGAATCTTAAGCAAAGCCGCCTCATAATATCCGGGATTTTCAACTGCAAAATCAACATATGCATGAGCTAAAGAAAGCAGAGCGGCATCTCCCTTTTGTTCGGTTACAGAGGCTGCCATTTGATCAAAAAGCTTTGTCAGCCCGCTGACAGCAAGCTCTGTTCTGACCGCTTGCAGCCCGTTGACATGATTATACAGCGATGGAGGGCGAACATTCATTTTTTTAGACAGTGCGGCAAGCGTGACACTATTCAAGCCTTCCTGATCGGCAATCTCCGCTGCCGCGTCTACAATCATTTTTTGGTTCAATCCTATTCTGGGTGACATGCTATCATCCTTTCTTTGCTTTTTGTATCGCCTGTCGCATCCGCTCTGAGGGTGATCTCAGAAAATTCCCATGTCCGACAGCGAGACAGGAAGGCGCCTTGTCGGCGAGCAATTGTGCGCTTTTGATGGCCTTCTCCTTATTCCATGTGGCGAAGGCAGGAAAAGGAAACGTCCATTTTACCTGTCCTGATACAGCGATTCCTCCGCGTGATTGAAAGGCATCTCCTGCTATTATAATGCCGTTTCTTGTATCAAGAAATGACATGCTGCCCGGTGTATGGCCCGGTGTTGGAATTGCAAGCAGAGAACCAATTGTTTCACCGCCCGTCAGCAGCTGGTGAGGCTTTGTTTGCACGTGTTTCGGAATACCTCCTTTTATAGGTGTCTGCGGCTCATCATGACGCAAGGATGTATCACCTTGCAGCAGAAAAGAATCCCGTTCTGAGATCATCACCTTTGCATGAGGAAACGCTTGTGTCAATGTATCCAGTGATCCGACATGATCCCCATGTGCATGGGTCAGTAAAATATGCTGAAGCGGTTTTCCTAGCTGATTTACAGCTTGAATAATTCCTTTATAGCTGCCTGGAATTGCGGCATCAATAAGGGTGACTTCGTTTTCTTCCTCTACTAAATAGCAATTGACCGGAAACAAAACTGGAAAAAAAGTCAGCTGCCAAACCGTTTGATTCTGGGTAACTCTCATCTTTTTATTCCCCCTAACAAAAAACTAATGGCATTAGTTTCATTATAACTAACACCATTAGTTTTTCAAGAGTTTTTCAATTTTTTATGGCGACATATATATTAACTTGCGCCCGTTGAGGTACTGCTGCACTTTGATCATACATCTCAAAGTCGCCTGTAAATGTACGCAGATGACGCTTATCCCAAGTCCAAATTTCCTTCCACGTTTCATACACAATCTCTTCAATAGGGCCGATTCTGGAAGTGAAAACGGCATAAGCGGAAGCCGGCAAATCAATGTTTTCATACGGTTCCGGAAGAGTCCCGCTGTCCTCCTGAAACGCTCCGACTGAAAATGTGTAAAACCCATTCGTCTCCTGTTCGTAATTGGAATATAAGGCGATAATGCTTTGATCTTTTTCAGCCTGTGAGAAAAGAATCCTCATATCCTGCTGCCAGAATTGATCCCATAGGGCCGGGATCCGCCTTTCTTCTGTCATTTCCAATGCGTTGCTTGTCCGCTGTGATAGTCCGGCAAACCGTTTCTGTTTTAAGTCTGTTATATGTGAAAAACTCATATGTTCCCTCCTTTTTACCTAGATTATAAAAAAAGAAACCTGACAGCAGTGTGTCAGGTTTCATATACTTTTTGCATTTGATGAATGGTATCTTTTACTTTATCCCGTATATGAAGAGGTTCCAAAACCTCAATATCCTTTCCGAACTGCAGCAAAAAACCGATCAGCCATTGATCTTCTGGAAGAGAAATCACTGCCCGGCAGTTTTCATCTTCATCACAATGAAGAACCTCAGATCCGAACCATTCACGTATGCGCTGACGTGCTGGCTGCTGAACAAGAATAACCAGTTCAGTTAAACGGTCCTTTTCGTACCAATTCCTATCCCACGGCAAGGTATCCAGCTGAATGTCTTTTCTGATAAAGGAATTTTGTAAAATGGCCATATCTTTCATCCGGTTAAGTTTAAAAAAGCGAAAATCGTTTCTAACCAGACAATAGGCGTATAAATACCAGCGCCCTGCCTTGCAAACCAATGTGTAGGGTTCTGTTTCACGAAGAAGTGTTTCCCCGCTTGCGTTCGTATATGTAAATGATATCGTTGACAATTGATCGATGGCGGCACTGATTTTCTCACGAAGTGCCTTTTGATCCTCAGTATGGCCCCAAGCCGTCATGTCAATAAACCATTTTTCTGTTTGATGCTTAAATGCTTCAGCAGATTGCTCCGGTATGAGGTGCTTAATTTTTTGATAAGCTGTGCTGTGAGAAGCAGGTTCACACATGGAAGAGACACTCTGCAAAGCGGACGCAATCGCAAACAGCTCCTCCTCTTTCAGCCACTCTCTCTCAAGCCGATACGTTTCCATAATGCCAATTCCGCCCCCGGCGCCCTGTGAGGTCACAATCGGAATACCAGCTCTATTGATCGTATCAATATCACGGTAAATTGTTCTGACGGATACTTCAAATAGCTCAGCAAGTTCAGCAGCCTGCACTTGTTTTTTGCTGATTAATAACACAACAATCGCTAACAAACGTTCCAGTTTCATTCTGTGCACCTTTTCTTCTTTTCATTTCCAACAAATTCAATCATAACATTTTTATAAAGCTTGGGCATATCTATTATGCGGCCCAAAGACACCTCGCATATGTTATGAAAGCAGGGGTTTCCCCTTCTTTTTTATGTTCAGTATTTGATTTCAACTACTATTTCGAACCGGATAAGCATACACTTCTCAACGGAGGGGATTTCACATCATGCATCTTACACTTCAGAGCGTTTATCCTGCCATGATTATTATCTTTTTTCTGTATAAAAAAATTAAAAGGTCCATCGGATATCAGCCGCTGAAACCTCACTGGCTGTTCACCCGTATGATTCTTTTCTCGCTGTTTGCTTTTGGTCTTTCGGTCTTCAGCATCACTCACCCTTTTTTATATGGATCTCTCATTTTGGGCATTCTTGGCGGATGGCTCCTTGTCTTTTTCGCTAAGAAAAACATCTCCTTTGAAAAACGCAGAGGAAAAATCTATTTTCGGACTCATATTTGGGTAGAAGTGATACTCTTAACCTTGTTTTTATCAAGATTTCTGTATCGAGTGACAGAGCTTTATCTTACCTCGCCTGATCTAAACAGCCTTGGCTCTTACAGTCAGTCAATCGGAACTGATCCTCTGACAATTGGCGTCTTTTTTCTGATAGCCGTTTATTATATCGGGTTTTCTTCTTTTGTCATCAAACTCAGCAGAAACGAACTCGATCAGAACGGACACGATAAAGAAAAAGACATCCTTGCCCGCTAGCAGCGATTGAGCAAGGGTGTCTTTTTTAATCGTGTTGTGTATGATGGATCATTTGCTGGAGAACATCTAAAACGTGTTCATCCTCCGGAGAGTAATAAATAGATGTTCCTTCTCTGCGCGATTTTACAAGCCGGAGATTTTTTAAGAATCTAAGCTGGTGGGAAACTGTGGATTGCAGTAAATTCAGCTTTTCTGCAATTCCGTTTACAGCATGTTCACCCTGGGATAATAAATGGAGAATTCTGATTCTGGTAGGATCAGAAAGCGCTTTGAATGTTTGCGCGACGAGAAACAGCGTCTCCTCGTCCAGATCAGCAGCCGCCCGTTCCGTTTCTCTAAATTCAGTCATATGTATCACCTTTCTTTATTCATAGTTTTATCTTATAACAAATGTGCTTGAGTGCAAACCAGCTTGCTCGTGTTCCAATTCAATCTCATAGTTTAAATTTATGTTTCAAATCAGGTTTTTACTTGGTCTGATATACCGTTCTGTGTCATAATAAAAAGGTCATACTGCTCCAAACATTGAGGGTGAAACACAGTGAAGAAAAAGAGAAAAGGCTGTTTCGCTGCTGCGGGTTTTATGATGATTTTTGTCTTTGTCATCGCCTCTTTTTTATTGGTCTTGCTTTTTTTCAACCGGGATTTAATCAAAAAACTTCCGATCGATACAAAAACGATTGTTTTGGAACGTTTAACCGATTATAAACCGCTGGTGGAAGACGAGCTTGAAAACCAAGGACTCTCTAATTATACATCACTCATACTTGGCATGATGTATCAGGAGTCAAAAGGAAAAGGCAATGATCCCATGCAGTCCTCTGAATCTCTGGGGTTAAAACGCAATGAGATAACAGACCCTCAACTCAGTGTTAAACAAGGCATCAAGCAATTTACCCTCATGTACAAGACCGGTAAGGAAAAAGGTGTAGATTTGGATACAATAATTCAAAGCTACAACATGGGGGCAGGTTATATTGATTTTGTAGCTGAACATGGAGGAACGCATACTGAGGAATTGGCAAAACAATACTCCGAGCAGCAAGTCAAAAAAAATCCCGAGCTGTATACTTGCGGGGGAAATGCAAATAATTTCCGCTATCCGTATTGCTACGGTGATTACACGTATGCAGAAAAAGTAAAAGAAAAAACAAAAACTGTTGAAGAATCTTTGCAGGTTGCAACACTTGAAACCATGGAATCAAAGGCTCATGAATAGGAGTCTATCAATTTACTGACAAAAGCCCAAAAACTGATTTGGGCTTTTGTCATGTTTACAAGCTCAAAAAAAGCCATACTCAGTATGGCTTTTAATAATACGGTGATATCATCAGATATACAATAACGCCTGTAAGACTTACATACAGCCATAGAGGCATTGTCCATCTGGCAATTTTTTTATGGCGCTCCACCTGCATGCTGAAGCCTCTGATCAGCGTAAACAGTGCAAGCGGCACAATGATTGCAGAAAGGCAGATATGTGTAATTAAAATAAAGAAGTAAATCGGGCGCATGATACCTTCTCCGCCATAAAGCGTATTCTCCGCAATCGAATGGTAAGTAACATAGCAAATCAAAAATAGTAATGTTGTTGTGAAAGCGGCTAAAATAAAGCGTTTATGAGCTTTGATATTTTTCTGTTTAATCATAATCAGCGCGGCCAATAAGAAGATAAATGTAAAGCTGTTGAATATCGCATTCAGCATTGGCAAAATGTGAATATTCGCATGGCTGAACTGATCTAATTTAGGCATAAAAAACAGCACTGCGATTAAACCGTTAATCAGAACTGTCAGCGTAAGGACAATCCCCGTATAATTTTTCGGTTTATTTTCTGTTTGATTCATTTGATGACCTCTCCTAATTTGTACTGGCTATCCAAATCGTATGCAAATTCAAAGAAGATGTCAACGTTTTCGATTGCTTCGTCAGAAATTAGACACACTTCAAAGGCCGGCGGCTTTCAGCCCCGGCCCTGTTAGATTTATGCCTCTTTGATCAAATGCTCAACGACCTTATATTCATTTTCATTCAGCAGGTTCTTTTGGATTTTTGAATGAATCGGTTTATTCATATGCTGATCCAAGATATCGGCCGTTTCTTTATCACCGGCGATGACCATTCGTTCCCATCTTTTTGTGGCAGCTTTTTGATCAAGATTGGCAGCCAGACGCTTATACAGTCTCGTTTGATTCTCCGTTACATGTTCCCTCATTTGGTTCTCTTCAAATGGTGCCGCTTTGTTTACAGAGGAATGGCAATTCTCCCAAGACTCATTGATGATATCATACTCATAATGCTCCACCTCCTCAATTTTACCTAAAATGGTTTCAATAATTTTCACTTCATGCTGCTGAGTTAAAATAAACGCCGTACTTGGGTACGTTTGGCGCAGATCCTTCAGCTGATCCAGAACAGCTGTTTCTTCCCAGTAAAATCTTGTTTCTACAGGGATTTGAAGTTTAATTGGTTCCCATATGCCGCTGTCAGAAACAAAAAATACGAGACTGCGGGGCATGTCTTTTCCCATTTCATTGAGGTATTGGTCAATTTTCGTTCTGATTCCATCCAGACACTTCTCTTCCTCTGGATCACTTGCTGCCAAATACTCTTTCAATCTGCCGAATCCCGACTTTAAGGCAATTTTCCATTCTCCCCCCTGCTGATCTGGATCCCTCATGTCTGTATTGAGATATAGGGAGAGAATTTTATCCGGCGGCTCCAATCGGACATACTGTAATTTCTTAATCAATGAATCAATCGCCATTCCGATTCCTCCTTTTTCACAGGTTAGTTTTCTTTTTCCTCTCTTAAAAACGGTCAAACCTTACTTTGCGCTAAATTCTAGTAATAATGGATTTGTTGTTTACAATGCCCTTCTCATCTAATACAATTGATAATTGTGTTTCTAAGCTGATTTTGAAAGGAGTTTGATCTTGTTTACTGCTGAAGAAAAAAATCGCCAAGAACTTGAAGAAGAACTAAATGATTTAGAATTTCAAATTTACCGCATGCAGGAGAATATGAAGGATCTATCTAAAGATGCCAAAGTGCTTGGTATTGATCAATCGAAACATGATGAGTGGATGATTGTTTCCTCGATTGATGATGGCCAAACATGCAAAATTATGCTTACCGATTGTAAAACGGCTTATAGAGGAAAAGGCTGTTTTTCACTTGTAGCGTCTTACAAGGACGATGTCATTCATATCGGCGACATAAAAGGCCCTCCGAATCACGGGTTTGGTTCCATTTGCATGAAATATTTAAAAGATATCGCCAGAGACCACAATATTCCGAAAGTCACCGGCGACATTGCCAAGCGGGACTGGAATCATGTAGACCGACTGATTCATTTTTATGAAAAACATCAATTCAAAGTATGCGTTGATCATGATACACAATCAGGCAGCATTAAGTGGGTTGATTTGTAAAAAAAGTCTGGAAGAATGAGCCAAGTTGTGCTGTAATGGTGTAAAACCATTGATGGAGGATTCTATGTACGCCTCAAAACTGAAAAAGGGAGACGAAATCCGGATCGTGTCTCCCGCGACCAGCATGTCTATATTATCAAATGAAGCAAAAATTCAAGCAAAAACGGCGTTAGAACGCTTAGGTTATCGGGTAACCATCGCTGAACACGCAAATGAATGTAACGAATTTGATTCATCCTCTATTGAGTCAAGAGTTCATGATCTGCACGCTGCCTTTTTCGACCCAGGTGTTAAAGCAATTTTAACGACACTCGGCGGCTTCAATTCAAATCAGCTGCTGCGTTATCTTGATTACGAGAAAATCAAACAGCATCCAAAAATTCTGTGCGGCTATTCCGATATAACGGCTCTTTGCAACGCCATTTATCAAAAAACGGGCCTTGTTACTTATTCAGGTCCCCACTTTTCAACATTTGCAATGAAAAAAGGGCTCGATTATACAAAAGAGTATTTTCTTTCTTGCTGCGCTTCGGACGATCCGTTTGAGATTCACCCTTCAAGCGAGTGGAGCGATGACCGCTGGTTTTTGGATCAAGAAAACAGGCAATTTTATCCTAATAACGGCCCTATTGTAATCCAAGAGGGTTATGCAGAAGGCACTTTGATTGGCGGAAACCTTTGCACACTTAATTTGCTGCAGGGTACGGAGTATTTTCCTGAAACAGAACATACCATTTTATTGATTGAAGATGATTATATGTCAGACATCCACATGTTTGACCGCGATCTGCAATCACTCATCCATCTTCCCTCCTTCTCAAATGTTAAGGCAATTATGATCGGCAGATTTCAGAAAGCATCAAACGTATCAATAGATCTTGTGAAAGCCATGATTGGAACAAAAAAAGAATTATCCGGCCTCCCAATCATCGCAAATATAAATGCCGGACACACCTCACCAATTGCCACGTTTCCTATAGGAGGAACATGCAGGATTGAAGCTGTTTCGGGTACATCACGAATATGGATCGATAAACATTAATCAGCTTGTAAATTTCTTTTTTACAAGCTTTTTCAGCGTAAACATTTATGCAGCCGCACGAGGACATGACAAATGTCATATATCATGCATGATGTGTGCTACTACAAAGGACTTCTCTCATTCGCGTATACTGAACTGAGACACACAATGAGAGGATACTTACTATGACCGAACAAACCATTGCACATAAACAAAAACAGCTTACAAAGCAAGTCGCCGCTTTTGCTAAGCCCGAAACAAAAAACAGCCTGATTCAGCTTTTGAACACGTTTATTCCTTTCTTCGGATTGTGGTTTCTGGCTTATTTCAGCCTCAACGTCTCCTATCTCCTTACGTTAGCATTAACAGTAATTGCCGCAGGATTTTTGACAAGAATTTTTATCATCTTCCATGACTGCTGCCATCAATCATTTTTCAAACAAAAGCGCTATAACCATATTCTCGGTTTTCTGACAGGTGTTCTGACTTTATTCCCGTATCTTCAATGGCAGCACAGCCATTCGATTCATCACGCAACAAGCAGCAACCTGGATAAACGCGGAACGGGTGACATCTGGATGTTAACAGTAAACGAATATAAAGCTGCATCCAGACGAACAAAGCTTGCTTACAGACTTTATAGAAATCCGTTTATCATGTTTATTCTCGGACCGATTTATGTTTTTCTAATCACCAACCGTTTTAACAAAAAAGGTGCAAGACGTAAGGAGCGTGTAAACACATACCTTACGAATCTGGCCATTGCGGCGTTGGCTGCTGCTTGCTGTCTGATCTTTGGCTGGCAATCGTTTTTGCTGGTGCAAGGCCCAATTTTTCTGATCTCAGGTTCAATCGGTGTGTGGCTGTTTTATGTTCAGCATACATTTGAAGATTCTTATTTTGAAGCAGATGAAAACTGGAGCTACGTTCAGGCTGCTGTGGAAGGCAGTTCGTTTTATAAACTTCCGAAACTGCTTCAATGGCTGACAGGCAATATCGGTTACCACCACGTTCATCATTTAAGTCCAAAAGTGCCTAATTATAAGCTTGAAGTTGCTCATGAACATCACGAACCATTAAAAAATGTACCGACAATCACCTTAAAAACAAGCCTGCAATCACTTGCATTCCGCCTTTGGGATGAAGATAAAAAACAATTTGTGTCATTTCGGGATATCAAACATATACCTTTCAGCCTTCCGCCTGATTCAACAGAAAAACAGAAGCTGCGGAAGAACGCCTGACAATGAAGGAGGTCTTCTCTTATACACAAGAAGGCTTCCTTTTTATTGTTCGAGGGTGCATTCTGGCTTTCGCAATGGTAAAGTTACATGTAAGATGAAAAGCAGAAAATGAGGTAATATTATGTTTAAAAAGCATTTTACATTTCAAAAACTAAGCGGGATCACGCCTTATATATGGACGATATTTTTCATCCTGCCCTTCTACTTTATATTTAAATCATCTTCTATGTTTGTTATTATCGTCGGCATCATTTTGACGCTTTTATTTTTTTCGGTATATCGGTTTGCTTTTGTCTCTAAAGGCTGGGCCATTTATTTGTGGGCGTTTTTGTTAATTGGCATTTCAACTGCCTCTATTACGCTGTTCAGTTATATTTATTTTGCTTTTTTTATCGCGTATTTTATTGGAAACATAAAGGACCGCGTTCCCTTTCATATTTTATATTACGTCCATTTAATAAGCGCAGCCGTCGCAACTAATTTCAGCCTCGTATTAAAAAAGGAATTCTTTCTGACTCAAATTCCTTTCGTCGTTATTACTCTCATCAGCGCGATTTTATTGCCCTTTAGTATAAGAATCCGCAAGGAGCGCGAACGACTGGAAGAAAAACTCGAGGATGCAAATGAACGGATTGCCGAGTTGGTGAAATTAGAAGAGCGGCAGCGAATTGCCCGCGACCTCCACGATACACTTGGGCAAAAGCTTTCTCTTATTGGTTTAAAAAGCGACTTGGCAAGAAAATTGATATACAAAGATCCTGAACAAGCAGCACGTGAACTGAAAAGTGTACAGCAAACAGCGAGAACTTCTTTAAATGAAGTAAGAAAGATCGTATCCTCTATGAAAGGCATCCGGCTCAAGGATGAACTGATCAACATCAAACAAATTCTCGAAGCAGCTGACATTACGTTTATCTATGAAGAAGAGAAATGGCCTGAAAATATCTCATTGCTTAATGAAAACATTTTGAGCATGTGCTTAAAGGAAGCTGTCACAAATGTCGTCAAACACAGTCAGGCTAAAACTTGCCGAGTTGACATTCAGCAGCTATGGAAGGAAGTTGTCATTACAGTGTCTGACGATGGAACATTCCAAGGAGAAGAAAAATTCTATTCAAAAGGTCATGGCTTACTCGGTATGAGAGAACGGCTTGAATTTGCAAACGGGAGCCTTCACATCGATACTAAAAACGGCACCCGGCTTACCATGGCAATTCCTAATAACTCAAAATAAACAAAAAGGATGACTTACATGATTAGTATATTTATTGCGGAAGATCAGCAAATGCTGCTGGGCGCTTTAGGATCACTTCTAAACTTAGAAGACGATATGGAAGTCGTAGGCAAAGGTTCAACCGGTCAAGATGCTGTTGATTTTGTCAAAAAACATGAGCCTGATGTATGCATTATGGACATTGAAATGCCCGGAAAAACAGGACTTGAAGCTGCTGAGGAGTTAAAGGATACAGGCTGCAAAATTATTATCTTAACCACCTTTGCCAGACCTGGCTACTTTCAGAGAGCCATTAAAGCAGGCGTTAAAGGCTATTTGTTAAAAGACAGTCCGAGCGAAGAACTCGCAAGCGCCATTCGAAGCGTCATGAACGGAAAACGCATCTATGCACCTGAGCTGATGGAGGACATGTACAGCGAAGCTAACCCTCTTACAGATAGGGAAAAAGAAGTGCTTGAACTTGTGGCTGACGGTAAAAACACAAAAGAAATCGCTCAGGAACTCAGCATCAAAAGCGGGACGGTGCGAAATTATATCTCAATGATTCTGGAAAAGCTTGAAGTGAAAAACCGAATTGAAGCCATTACTCGGTCAAAGGAAAAAGGCTGGTTTAAATAAAAAGGATCTTGGCTGATGCCAAGATCCTTTTTGTAACCCCAGCTTTACGTGTTTCAAGGTGTTAGATTCTCTTGCGGATTGTGATCGAGTTTATATTCTGTCAGAAGCTAACAGCCACTGAAAATGGAAAAAGTACGGCAAGGATGTATAGAAAATAAATGTGTTCTAAATAGATTTTTGATAAGCCGTATAAAACAATATTGTTTTTAAGAAACCGATGACGACTGCTGCTAATATCGGCACTTTTAAAAGCCGTATATCTCTTGAACATAGCTGTATAGCCCTTGTGGGCGTATAGTGCAATCCTATCGATACAATCCCAAGAACTGCAACGAAA
This sequence comes from Bacillus inaquosorum KCTC 13429, assembly GCF_000332645.1. Taxonomy (GTDB): domain Bacteria; phylum Bacillota; class Bacilli; order Bacillales; family Bacillaceae; genus Bacillus; species Bacillus inaquosorum. Next base: position 68,261 of record NZ_AMXN01000009.1, on the reverse strand, counting down.
AGCCGCCCTGTTTTGATGAGACAAGTTCATCTGCATGTTACATATACCGAGTTGTATGTGTCCAGAGTAAACATGCTCATGGTAATAGCTTAATATCGCGGCGAATACATTATGGCAATAAATCGGCAATCGGCGGAGACTATACACTGTCAGCGTTCTCAATTCAGCCCCATAAATTGAAAGGCAAGCACTCCGGGGACGAGTAACTAAAAGCGCCGATGAGTTTAAAGAAACCCTCTAAAAGAGCGCCCTTTTGTCCTTCAGCTAAATTTTTTTCGCTCCTAATGCCTGCAGAACGATCGCTTGGTTACCAGCCCTATAAATTGACTAATAGCCCTATAATCGTCGGCCACTGCACACCTTCCGAATTGCTGATATCAATTGAATTGAGTTTTTCAGTATGGAAAGCCGTCAGTTGAGCTTAGTCCTTCCTCCAATAAAACCTATTTATTACACGTGAAAACATCGGGACCACTTTTCTTTTATCAGCATATGATATAAACATCTCTAAACAGAACGAAAAAAGACACAAGCCAAAAGCTCGCGTCTTTTCTCACAATCTATATGATTAGTTTAAGATTTTTACATTTACAGTTTTGACGCCCCAATTAGATGCATCACTTTTATTTGGTACAAATACGTCGATTTTATTTCCTTTAATAGCGCCGCCAGTGTCTGCTGCTGTTGCTTCACCATAGCCTTCAACATAGACTTTAGAACCTAGTGGAATCACATTAGGATCAACCGCGATGACTTTCGCGTTCGGGTTCTTATTTAAGTCGATGCCTGTTGCCGTAACGCCGGAAATGCCGCCGTCGTTAGCAGTGTAAGCAGTAGCAGTAACTGTTAGTTCTTTTGAAGCTTCTTGATTATTTGTATTTGATTGAACAGCCTTCTCTTCTGTGTTAACAGAAGTTTCTGCCTCAGCCTTTGTTTCTTGTTTAGGTTGCTGTTGTACAGCTTCTTGTTTAGGTTGCTCTTTTTGCACAGCCTCTTGTTTTGGTGCAGTTTGAGGTGCGCTTGTTTGCGCATTCTCAGTAACTGTGTTTGCTGCTGTTGCCTGACCTTTTACTGAAAGTGTAGATCCAGCATAGATCATATCAGAGCTTAGGTTATTCCAAACTTTCAGGTTGTTGACTGTCGTACCGAATTTTTGAGCAATCTTAGAAAGCGTATCTCCCGCTTTAATTGTATATTGCCCAGAAGTGGTTGTTTCTTCTGAAGAAATGGTCAGTTTTTCTCCTGCAAAGATTTTATCAGAAGTTAACTTGTTCCATTCTTTTAGGTCCTTTAGGTTCACTCCGTTTTTCTGAGAGATTCCCCAGAGCGTATCACCCTTTTGCACCGTGATTTCTTTTGCAGAAGCGTGAGCTCCGAATGCAGTTGTTGAAAGTGCAGCAACTGCTACAAAGGACATAATCGTCTTCTTCATAAGTAAATCCTCCCTTGTTAGCTTTTTATTGGCGGCTAACAGGTGATATCGTAACACACGTAAATGTCAAATCAATAACAAAAAGATATGATTTAGATTACAGTTCCTTTACATGAAGGATTTCTCTGTGTTGGAAAGACTTGCTGAACCCTTGATATAATAGGCTTCGCAAGTCTTTTTGATTTGAACCAAAAAAGAGAAAATAAAATGTGTTTTTTATAGAAAAAAAGGTTGATTTTCTTTTTTTTTAGTCTGTCATCCCTGCATAAGCTTGTATTTCTTGTAAAAAAAGCCGGCCGTATTTTGCTCTTTTTTGTTCTCCGACGCCTTTTATAGACAAAAGTTCCTCATCATTTGCTGGCTGTTTGCCTGACATTTCTTTTAACGTTTGGTCAGAAAAAACGACAAAAGGCGGAACCCCCTGCTCTGCCGCAATTTCTTTGCGAACCATGCGCAATCGTTCAAACAACTCGTCATTTTCAGTAATCGCAACCGCTTTTAATGCTTCTTTTCTCGTTACTGATAATTCTCCTTTCAGCACATTCCTTCCTTTACTGCTGACAAAAAGAGTCGGAAATGTTCCGTCTGACATCCTGATGAAATCGTCAGAAATAAGAAATTCAATAAAATCACTGATTTCCCCTACTGATTGGTGTTTTAATATCCCGTATGTTGAGAGGTCGGAAAAGCCATTTTCAAGAACTTTTTTATTTTTAGAGCCGGCGAGCACCTGGGCAACCATCGTCTTGCCAAACCGTTCTTTCATGCGAATGATACAAGATAAGACCATTTGCGCCTCCCGTGTCACATCATGGGCCGTCCTTGTATCAGTGCAGTTTCCGCACTGTCCGCACGCATCAGGCTCCTTTTCTCCGAAATACATAAGGATAAAACGCTGCAGACAATCTTCCGTGTGACAATAGTCGACCATTTGTCTCAGCTTTTTTAAATCCTGCTTTTGTTTCTCTTCATGTTCTGATTGTTCAATTAAAAAACGCTGCACCATAATATCCTGCGGTGAAAACAGGAGAACACATTCGCTGTCAAGACCGTCCCGCCCAGCTCGTCCAGCCTCTTGATAGTAGCTTTCCATATCTTTCGGAATTTGTGCATGCAGAACAAATCTGATATTTGATTTATCAATGCCCATTCCAAAAGCAGACGTTGCCACCATCACTTGCAGCTCATCATTAAGAAACCTTTCCTGCTGATCTTTTCTGACATCATCAGCCAAGCCTCCGTGATACCGGCCTGCACTGATCTGATTTCGTTTCAATCTCTCATAAATCCGATCAGCTTCTTTTCTGGTCGCTGTATAGACAATGCCAGCTTCATGTTTGTTCTTTTGCACATATTCATCAATAAAACGATCCTTATTTTCTCCTTTTGCTACTTTAAAGGTTAAATTATCACGGGAAAATCCGGTATATACCGTGTTTTCTTTTTGAATATGCAGCTGTTTGCAAATATCCTCATGAACCTCGGGTGTTGCTGTTGCTGTTAATGCCATGATGACAGGTTTGTCATGTAATTCTCGGAACAAAATTTCAATATTTCTGTAGCTGGGCCTAAAATCGTGGCCCCATTGAGAAATACAGTGCGCCTCGTCTATTGCGACCAAAGGAACATCAATGCTCTGCAAAATCCGAATAAACTCCGTAGACGTTAATCGCTCCGGTGTAATGTAAAAAAGCTTATAAGCCGCTTCTTTGAGCCCGTTCAGCCTCTCATATATTTCCTGATTGGATTGTGTGCTGTTAATGTAGGCGGCGTTAATCCCCGCTTCTTCCAACGCATCTACTTGATCCTTCATCAAGGAAATCAAAGGCGAAATGACGATCGTTGTCCCTTCAAACATCAGTGCCGGGATTTGATAGCAAATCGATTTGCCTCCTCCCGTCGGCATAATGCAGACCGTGTTTTGCCTTTCTTCCGTCACCGAGCGGATCGCTTCCTCCTGGCCGATGCGGAGCTTTTCATAACCGAAATAATGGGCCAGAAGGGATTGGGCTCTATGTAACATAACGTGTAAACCTCGCTTTTCCTTGAATTTCTCCCATCATATCATAAAAAAGCGGCCATCATTTCTTTCACACAGAAATTGAATTTTCACTATACCTACCTTTTTTAGATAAAATAAAAAGCCATTTCCAAAAAGGAAATGGCTTTCGCTACGTCTTGCCGTATGCAAGTAAGAAAGTTTTAAACCACCACTCCTCAAAGTGGGTGTTTGCAGAAACGTTCCTGTCGTCCTCTGCAATGGAGGCATGACATTCCGGCTTCGATATAAAACTCCCTATTACAGCTTAAAGGTTAAAACTTAATTAACAATACGCACAAAGTAGCTTCTTTTATATAGTACATCATCAGTCGTTTTTTATCAAGGGGTCAGAACAATTGTTTAGAAAAACTTTTTTTCAGCCATTAAAACTGTTATTTCGCTATTATATCTGATAATTCGACAAACAAAAAATATATCAAAATAGAAAAACAGCCATCATAGCGAAAAGGAATGATCACTTTCTTCTATATAATATGTATACAAAAAACTCCTATCGCATGGATAGGAGTTTTGACTTGATTAGAATTTTACAGCAAGATCTTTTGCTTCTTGTAAACCTTTTTCAATGATGTCTTGTGCTTGATCAGGCGCTGCATTATGTCCTTCGATGACAACTGTTTGCAAGTCTTGAACACCCCAGAAACCAATAACAGTTTTCATGAAGTTTAATGACATTTCAAGTGCAGCCATTGGTCCTTCAGAATAAACGCCGCCGCGAGCGTTAAGAAGCACAACTTTTTTGCCACCCATTAAACCAACTGGTCCTTCTTGTGTGTATTTGAAAGTAACGCCTGCGCGAGACAGGTAATCAATATAAGTATGAAGCACTGCCGGCACTGTGAAGTTCCAAAGCGGGAATGCGAAAACAACTTTGTCAGCTTTTACAAACTGATTCAGATATTTGTCAGCAATTGCAGCTTGTTTTTTCTCTTCTTCTGTCATTTCCATTCCTTGGCCTGCTTTAAATGTTCCGTTAATCATATCTCTTCCAAGGTAAGGAAGGTTTTCTTTATGAAGATCTAATTCAACCACTTCATCATTAGGGTTGTTTTCTTTATAAGCAGCTAAGAAAGTTTCGTAAAGTTTAGTTGAAACGCCTTCTTCAGCTGTACGGTCGCTTGATTTTACAAATAATACTGTAGACATTTGTATTTCCTCCCGGTAAACTTTTTATATTTACTTACAAATAGTATGTTACTTTCTTTTTTACTCGAAGTCAATCACTTTATTTTGAATATGAGATTTTTTTTCAAAAAAAAGCAAGTACACCTAATATCGGTGTACTTGCTTATCATTTTTACTTTGAATCTTGTTCACGATCCAAAATCTCATACGTCTGTGAGCTTTTTTGATCAACTGTTTCTTTATTGGATAGATCCTTTACCTGTTCATGAAACTCTCTTTCAAATGACGGAGCATCTGTCTCTAATTCATCCTCCATATCAGCTTGAGCTTCAACTGTCATTCTTGCATAAGGAACAGCTTCGAGCCTTTCGTAGGGAATGTCTTGGCCAGTTTTTTCACACACTCCGTAAGTTCCGTCTTTCATCTTTTGTAATGCATGGTTGACCTCCTCTAACAGCTCCCGGTCTATTTCTCTCACCGTTTGGTCTGTCATCCGGTCTGTGACGAGCGTTCCGTGATCTGCCATGTGGTTGTCAACCCCATTTGAAAGCTCCCCCACTTCTTCCGTCATTGATTCTGTTTCCTTTTTCTCGTCAGATAATTCTTTTTGCATATCGAGCAATTTATGGTAGAGATGCTGTGTTTGTTCTTTTGTCAGTGACATGTGTATCCTCTCCTTTCTATCCTGTTTCCCGTTTCGCCCTCTGTCAAACATGGGAACTTTGATGGAAAGTTGAGCTACTGTCTTTTTGAACGGATTGTAATGTGGGATTTCTAAGGCGCATTTTGTCCTTCTTAGTCGTGTAAACAGAACGAGCATGTGCGCATTGCTCTGTATTTATATAAAAAAAAGCCTAACCATTTTTTGAACGGCTGGCTCGTCAAATATTCAGCTGCACAAATGCTTTGTCAGCACCGCTTGAACTTCGCTTAAATCGGTGTCTTTTGCAAATTCTAATTCAAAGGTTTTGCTTCTTGTCATCAGTAAAAGCCCAGTGTCTGGATCAAACATGCCCGCTTCTTGGATCGCAAAGCTTTCAATTGTTTTATATGGAAGAAATACACGAACTTTCTTTTTAGAAAACATTTTATTGTCAAAGAAAATAATCCGTTTATTTGTAAAGCAAATTTGGTCAACCCGGAGCTTATAAATCGATTCTATTCTTTCCCCTTCAACGAGCAAAGCTTCAAGCTTCTTTGCGTCCGTTGATCTGCTAACAGAAAAAATACCCAATGAAGAACCCCTCTTTCTGCGTTTATCTATTTGTTTTATCATTCATTACATAAAAATAAGTCCTTTATCCCTATATAAGAATACGACATAGAAGACATTTAAACCATTACGAACAGATTACATTTTTCAAATTTTTGATTTGTTTTTCGTCTTTTAAGCTGTTGTCATCAAGTAATACGCACGTTTAGAGAAAAAAGTTTCAATATTCAGCAATATTTTTTAAAAAGGTTTTAAAGTTTTTATTGATTTTGTTTTATTTTTCCTGTTTTAACCATAAAAAACCGCAGCTCAGCTGCGGTTTTTTATATCCTCGGCTATATTCAGGCATTAAACCTCTTCGAAGTATTCTTTATAATAGCCGCCGACTTTATTCGTATTGTCGATCACAAATAGAAACTCCTCTGTTTCATTTTTCACTTCATATTCTTTTCCCGGAGTTAAAACGCGGTTCACGATATATTTTTTTGCGTTTGTCTGCACACATTTTACCTTTTTGATTGTTTCTTTTTCAAGCCAATTGTTATGAATCATGATGAAATCTCCTTTACTTATCTATAAGCTTATTGTAGCTTTTTTCTTTTGTAAATTGCAATATCGGTTATTCATTGATTTTGCCTTGTTTTCTATTATAGAATGTTTGTATACGCTTACTCTTACTGTAAATAACACAGCTTATTTCTGCTATTCAATCAAGGAATTAATGTGCTATCACCAAGAATCTCAAAACAGACCATAAAAATTGACTGGAGGTTTGTTACGGATGAGTTCTTTAACGATGCAAGTGACGAAAAGGCTGGAGACATTTTTACAGGGAACAAAGAAGCTTTATATTGATGGAAAGTTTGTTCCGAGTGCCTCAGGGGCAACCTTTGATACTCCCAACCCGGCAACCGGCGAAACCTTGATGACGCTGTATGAAGCCCAGGCTGCGGATGTGGACAAAGCGGTTAAAGCTGCCCGGAAAGCCTTTGACCAAGGCGAATGGAGAACAATGTCTCCAGCTTCGAGAAGCAGACTGATGTATAAGCTGGCAGACTTAATGGAAGAGCATAAAACTGAGCTTGCTCAGCTTGAAACACTCGATAACGGTAAACCGATAAATGAAACGACTAATGGAGATATTCCGCTGGCTATTGAGCATATGCGCTATTACGCCGGCTGGTGCACAAAAATAACAGGACAGACGATCCCAGTTTCCGGCGCCTATTTTAATTATACGCGCCATGAGCCTGTCGGCGTCGTCGGCCAGATCATCCCATGGAATTTCCCCCTCCTGATGGCGATGTGGAAAATGGGTGCGGCTCTTGCAACAGGCTGTACAATCGTGCTCAAACCCGCTGAACAAACGCCGCTTTCAGCTCTTTATTTAGCTGAATTAATTGACCAAGCCGGTTTCCCTGACGGTGTAATCAATATCATTCCGGGATTCGGTGAAGATGCGGGAGAAGCGCTGACGAACCACGAAGCGGTTGATAAAATTGCCTTTACCGGTTCCACTGAAATCGGAAAGAAAATCATGTCTACCGCTGCGAAAAGCATTAAGCGTGTTACATTGGAGCTGGGCGGAAAATCACCTAATATTCTTCTGCCGGATGCCAATTTGAAAAAAGCGATCCCAGGCGCTTTAAACGGTGTGATGTTTAACCAAGGCCAAGTCTGCTGTGCGGGCTCGCGCGTTTTCATTCATAAAGACCAATACGATGAAGTTGTTAATGAGATGGTGTCCTATGCTGAATCACTTCGCCAAGGAGCGGGCCTTCATAAAGATACACAAATCGGGCCTCTCGTGAGCAAGGAACAGCACGAACGCGTTCTTTCCTATATTCAAAAAGGAAAAGATGAAGGAGCAAAAGCAGTGACTGGCGGAAGCTGTCCTTTTGAAGAAGGATATTTTGTCGCACCGACTGTGTTTGCGAATGTTGAAGATGAGATGACCATCGCAAAAGAAGAAATTTTCGGACCGGTGCTGACTGCCATTCCGTACGAAACAGTCGATGAAGTCATTGAACGAGCAAATCATTCAGAATATGGACTCGCGGCCGGTCTATGGACAGAGAACGTCAAGCAGGCCCACTATATCGCGGACCGTCTTCAAGCGGGAACCATCTGGGTTAACTGCTATAATGTGTTTGACGCGGCGTCTCCGTTCGGCGGTTATAAACAGTCGGGACTCGGAAGAGAAATGGGATCCTATGCCTTAGATAACTACACAGAAGTCAAAAGTGTATGGATTAATCTCGAAGATTAACATGCATGTCAAAAAAACTGCTGCCTGCCAGCAGTTTTTTTCTTTCTGTAATGGCGGTAAAAAACGCTGAATATATATGCTTCTGAAGGAGTTGAGCGTGATGGGCACACTTCAGGAGAAAGTGAGGCGTTATCAAAAGAAAACCATTGCAGAGTTAAGAGACAGGCAAAACGCTGACGGTTCGTGGACATTTTGCTTTGAAGGACCAATCATGACAAATTCCTTTTTTATTTTGCTCCTCACCTCACTTGATGATGGGGAGAATGAAAAAGAACTGATATCAGCGCTGGCAGCGGGCATTCGCGAAAAACAGCAGTCCGACGGCACATTTATCAATTATCCCGATGAAACGAGCGGAAATATAACGGCTACCGTCCAAGGATATGTCGGGATGCTGGCTTCAGGATGTTTTCACAGATCTGACCCGCACATGAGAAAGGCTGAACAATTTATCATTTCACATGGCGGCCTGAAACATGTTCATTTCATGACAAAATGGATGCTTGCCGCGAACGGGCTGTACCCTTGGCCTGTTTTGTATTTACCATTATCACTCATGGCGCTCCCCCCAACATTACCGGTTCATTTCTATCAGTTCAGCGCATATGCCCGAATTCATTTTGCTCCTATGGCTGTAACACTCAATCAGCGATTTGTTCTTAAAAACCGCAATATTCCATCTCTTCATCATCTCGATCCGCACATGACAAAAAACCCTTTCACTTGGCTTCGATCCGATGCTTTTGAAGAAAGAGATCTCACGTCTATATTGTCACATTGGAAACGCATTTTTCATGCACCATTTGCTTTTCAGCAGCTGGGCTTACAGACAGCTAAAACGTATATGCTGGACCGGATTGAAAAAGACGGAACATTATACAGCTATGCGAGCGCAACCATATTTATGGTTTACAGCCTTCTATCACTTGGCGTGTCGCGCCACTCTTCTATCATTAGGAGAGCAATTAAAGGCATCAAATCGCTAGTGACAGAGTGCAGCCGGATTCCTTATCTTGAAAACTCTACTTCAACTGTTTGGGATACTGCTCTGATCAGCTATGCCCTTCAAAAAAACGGCGTGGCCGAAACAGACAGCTCTATTACAAAAGCATCCGCCTTTTTGCTAGAACGACAGCATACCAAAATAGCAGATTGGTCTGTCAAAAATCCGGACGTACCTCCCGGCGGCTGGGGATTTTCAAACATCAATACAAATAACCCTGACTGTGATGACACTGCAGCCGTATTAAAAGCGATACCCCGCAGTTATTCTCCTTCAGCTTGGGAGCGAGGATTGTCTTGGCTTTTATCAATGCAAAACAATGACGGCGGATTTTCTGCTTTTGAAAAAAATGTGAACCATCCTCTGATCCGCCTTCTCCCGCTTGAATCCGCCGAGGACGCGGCAGTTGACCCTTCAACCGCCGACCTCACCGGACGTGTGTTGCACTTTTTAGGCGAGAAAGCCGGTTTTACAGAGAAACATCAACATATTCAGCGCGCTGTGAACTGGCTTTTCGAACATCAAGAACAAAATGGGTCTTGGTACGGGAGATGGGGGGTTTGCTACATTTACGGCACATGGGCTGCTCTAACAGGTTTGCATGCCTGCGGGGTTAACCGAAAGCACCCTGCTATACAAAAGGCCCTGTGCTGGCTCAAGTCCATACAGCTTGATGACGGCAGCTGGGGAGAATCCTGCAAAAGCGCCGAAATCAAAACGTACGTATCGCTGCATAGAGGAACCATTGTACAAACGTCCTGGGCTTTAGACGCTTTGCTCACTTACGAAAATCCCGAACACCCATCTATTGTGAAAGGTATGCAATACCTTACTGACAGCAGTTCTCATGGCGCCGATAGTCTGGCCTATCCAGCAGGAATCGGATTGCCAAAGCAATTTTATATCCGCTATCACAGCTATCCATATGTATTCTCTTTGCTGGCTGTCGGGAAGTATTTGAATGCTATTGAAAAGGAGACAGCAAATGAAACGTGAATCTTATCAAACGGAGATGTTCAATTGGTGCGAAACCCTGAAGGATCAGATTCAAAAACGAGGACAGCTTGATCAGTTTGAAGATCAAATCGACAAGATGATTGAAGCACTAGAAGATGATCAAACAACAGAAGAAGATTGGTATAATCAGGCTGCTGCCCTTTATCGGGATATTACAGAATCAGATGATACAAGTGAAAGACGCGCTTATGTCCCTATAGGGAAACATGTGCTGCCAAAGCTTCCGTACAAATATTCCGCCTTAGAGCCTTATATTTCACGCGAGATTATGGTCCTTCATCATACGAAGCATCATCAAAGCTATGTTGACGGTCTGAACAAAGCAGAATTAGAGCTTAAGAAAGCGAGAGCATCAAAGAATTTTGATTTGGTCATTCATTGGGAAAGAGAGCTTGCATTCCATGGAGCAGGCCATTATTTGCACAGTATTTTCTGGTTTTCAATGCATCCAAACGGAAAAAGGCGTCCTACGGGCGCATTGTTCCAAATGATTGATCTTTCATTTGGAAGCTATTCCGCTTTTAAAGAACATTTCACGCAGGCCGCTAAAAAAGTAGAAGGTGTCGGCTGGGCCATTTTGGTCTGGGCACCTCGATCGGGACGGTTGGAGATTTTAACGGCAGAAAAGCACCAGCATTTCAGCCAATGGGATGTGATCCCTCTTTTACCGCTTGATGTATGGGAACATGCCTACTATTTGCAATATAAAAATGACCGGGCGAGCTACGTTGAACATTGGTGGAATGTCGTGGATTGGCGCGAGGCAGAAAAACGTTTTGAGCAAGCAAAAGAAGTTGTTTGGAAACTCTATTAAAAAAAGCCCCCTTTTCCCGGGGGCTTCTTGTTTTAAAAAATGCCTAACACATGTAAAAATACGATAATGATGGCAACAGGTGAAAGATAACGAATGAGCAGGAGCCAAACCGCAAACCACTTTCGTTTGAGGCTGGAACCGCTTTTCAGCTCGTCGAACAAATCCTGTTTCGGTATTTTTAACGGAACAAAAATAGAAATCAATAACGCGCCTAACGGCATTAAAATATTGCTTACAAGATAGTCTGCCGCATCAAAAATGGACAAGTGAAATATAGAGACGTCACTTAAGACACCGTATGATAATGCAGATGGCACTCCGACAATAAAAATAGCAATTCCGCCTAACCAAGCGAATCGTTTTCTTTTATTGACATCGCCTTTTGAAAGCACCGCGACCAAAATTTCCAGCATTGAAAAAGCGGATGTTAGTGCCGCAAATAAAAATAGAAGTAAAAATGCTAATAAAAAGATAATTCCGAACGGCATTTGATTAAATACAGTCGGCAGCACGTTAAATAACAGGACCGGCCCTTGGTCTGGTTTGAGGCCGAATGAAAAGACAGCTGGAAAAATCGCAATTCCGGCCATTACAGCAACAAGCACGTTCAATACAGTTACAGATACAGCGGATTGCACCAGATTTTCCTGTTTCTCTAAATAAGAGCTATACGTTACCATGACAGATACACCAACACTTAGTAAGAAAAAGGATTGTCCCATCGCATATAAAATCGTATTGGCATCAATTGCGGTTAAATCAGGCATCAGGAAAAACTTAAGACCTTCCATTGCGCCATCAAGTGTAATGGAACGCACCATTAATATGACAAATAATATAAAAAGCGCCGGCATTAATACTTGGCTTGCTTTTTCAATTCCGCTGCTTATCCCTTTTGCAACAACTAAAATTGTCACCACCATAAAGAGCAGCTGGCCTCCTACAGCCAAATAAGGATTCGAAATCGTACTTGCAAATATCGTATCAAAACCAGATGTTTGCGATAAACCGCCAGTGAAGCCTTTGATAATATAAACTAAAATCCACCCGCCAACGACACTGTAGAAAGATAAGAGAATAAAGCACGTCGCCATGCCTAAATAACCGATCCAATGCCACTTCGTTCCTGGAGCAAGTGTTTTATAGGACTGAACGGCATCTTTCTGTGTTTTTCTGCCTATGATAAATTCACCTAACAATAAAGGCAGTCCGATTAAAACCGTAAATAAAATAAAAATAAGTAAAAATGCGCCTCCTCCGCTGGTGCCTGCTACATATGGAAATTTCCATATCGCGCCAAGCCCGATAGCTGATCCTGCCGCGGCTAAAATAAAGCCGAGCTTCGAAGACCATTGATTCGCTTCCTTCACCCTATCACTCCTATTTTATCTAACCATTATAAAGATTCATTGTAAGAATATCTTCCTATATAGTCAAGAACATTTTAATTAGTTTACATAATATATCTACTGTCATCTATTTAAAGCCAATCCGTCTATTGATATTGAATTATTCAGAAAATTAATTATAATAAGAGAATGTTTAAAATTTTGTGAGAATTTCCGCTGAAGTTCTTGATAAATGTGTAAGGAGTGTTTTTATGGACATCATTAGAAAAATAAGTCATTTCGCGGGACAAACCTTCGGCATATGGGTCATTGTTTTTGCCGTGCTGGGATTTTCTTTCCCGTCTTTATTTACGTGGATCAGTTCTTATATTACGATTTTTCTTGGCATTATCATGTTTGGAATGGGTCTTACATTGCAAGCCGATGATTTCAAAGAGCTGCTCAGAAAGCCTTGGCACGTCATCATTGGAGTGATTGCTCAGTATACCATCATGCCGCTCGTTGCTTTTGGATTGGCATTTGGACTGCATCTGCCAGCTGAAATTGCAGTGGGTGTTATCCTTGTGGGTTGCTGCCCTGGGGGAACTGCATCTAATGTCATGACATTTTTAGCAAAAGGAAATACGGCGCTTTCTGTTGCTGTTACAACAATATCTACCTTGTTGGCACCTGTTGTAACACCGGTTTTGATTATGCTGTTTGCAAAGGAATGGCTTCCAGTCTCGCCGGGGTCTTTGTTTATTTCAATCTTACAGGCTGTGTTATTTCCGATCATTGCAGGCCTGATCGTCAAAATGTTTTTCAGAAAACAAGTCGCAAAAGCCGTACATGCCCTTCCGCTTGTTTCTGTCATTGGCATCGTTGCAATTGTCTCAGCTGTCGTCAGCGGCAACCGGGAAAATCTGCTTCAATCAGGGTTGCTCATTTTTTCTGTTGTCATCCTGCATAACGGTATCGGTTATTTGCTTGGATTTCTTTGCGCAAAGCTTTTAAAAATGGATTATCCGTCTCAAAAAGCGATTGCAATCGAAGTCGGCATGCAAAATTCAGGACTTGGGGCGGCACTAGCCACGGCTCATTTCTCACCGCTATCTGCCGTACCAAGCGCGATATTCAGTGTGTGGCATAACCTTTCAGGTTCCATGCTTGCAACATACTGGTCAAAAAAAGCGAAAAGGAAACAAACAGCAGCCAACAGCAGCGATCTGTCTCTTTAAATACGCAAACAAAAAAGGTACATCACTTTTATCGTGATGTACCTTTTTTTATTAGCCCTCTAATAAAAGCTGTTCAGGATCTTCTAGTAAATTTTTGATTGTCACTAGGAAACCAACCGCTTCTTTACCGTCTACAATCCGGTGATCATAAGATAAAGCGATATACATCATCGGACGGTTTTCGAAGCGCTCTTCATCAATTGCCACAGGGCGCAGCTGAATCTTATGCATGCCCAGTATACCGACTTGAGGGCTGTTTAAAATCGGAGTCGACATCAGTGAACCGAAAGTCCCTCCGTTTGTAATGGTGAAGGAGCCCCCCTGTAGCTCACTAAGGGTTAATTTATTGTTTCTTGCTTTTTTCGCAAGCTCGCCAATTTCTTTTTCGATTCCTGCAAATGTCAGGCGGTCCGCATCCCGTACAACCGGAACGACAAGGCCTTCATCAGCCGCAACAGCGATCCCAATATCGTAGAATTTCTTAACGATCAGTTCATCGCCTTGAATTTCCGCATTCAGCAGCGGATATTTTTTCAACGCAGCTACGACCGCTTTCGTAAAGAAAGACATGAAGCCGAGCTTCACTTCGTTTTGCTCAAAGAATTGATCTTTGCGGCGTTTTCTGAGATTCATGACAGCCGTCATGTCTACTTCATTAAATGTAGTCAGCATCGCCGATGTTTGCTGTACCTCTACAAGGCGTTTTGCAATCGTTTGTCTGCGGCGTGACATTTTTTGCACTTCAACAGGTTTCTCAAAGCTTTGCTGTGCTTTTTGAGCCTGAGGCTGCTGTCTTTGCTGAGGAGCCGGTTTTGACGCTGGTTTTTCGTACGCTTCGACATCATGCTTGCGCACTCTTCCTAACGGATCTCCCGTTGGAACCTGAGACAAGTCAATTCCTTTCTCTCTTGCCAGCTTACGGGCTGAAGGAGAAGCAATCGTTCTTGATTTTGCTTCGGCTTGCGTTTCCTCGCTCACCTCTTGTGCCGCTGGTTCAGCTTGCTTCTCTACTTTTTCGCTTTCCTTGCTTTCAGCTTTCTCTGAAGGAGCAGGGGCAGAACTTTCACCCGCGCCTTCTGAAATAGTACCGATAATTTCTCCGACTTGGACGGTATCACCCGAATCTTTCAATACCTCTTGAAGTACACCCGATTCTTCTGCTGTCAATTCAACATTTACTTTGTCCGTTTCTAGTTCAAGCAGATATTCACCCTGTTCTACATAATCACCAGGCTGCTTTAACCATTGGGCTATTGTTCCTTCTGAGATTGATTCTGCTAATTCAGGTACCTTAATTTCCGCCATTTTTTCATTTCCCCCTTAGTTTTTGCGAGTCAAGCTATCAGATACAATACGTTCCTGTTCTTTTTTATGAACTGTCGGATCTCCCTCTGCAGGGCTGGATCGTCTTCTCCGTCCAATATATTGAACGCTTACTCCCTGTGGTGCAATTTCTGTCAAATACGGGCTGATATAACTCCAAGCCCCCATGTTCTGCGGCTCTTCCTGCACCCAAACGATTTCTTTCAGGTTCGGAAGTTTTGCAAATAATTCTTTGACTCCTTTTGCCGGGAATGGATACAGCTGTTCAATTCTCGCAATGTGAAGCCACTCTTTACCGTCTTCTAATTTATTGAAATGATCACTGATGTCTATGGACACTTTACCGCTGGATAATACAAGTCTGGTTACTTTTTCATAGTCATGAGAAAGTCCGGACTGTTCGTAAACAGGCTGGAAGCGGCTTTCGCTGAGCTCCTGCACTTCCGAAACCGTATTCGGATTACGAAGAAGGCTCTTCGGCGTCATAATGACGAGCGGTCTGATCTCTTCACGAAGCAGCATTTTCGCCTGTCTTCTTAAAATATGGAAATACTGTGCAGCGCTTGTCAGATTGGCAACCGTCCAGTTGTTCTCCGCGGCAAGCTGCAGGAACCGCTCGATTCTTCCGCTTGAGTGCTCAGGCCCCTGTCCCTCGTAACCGTGCGGAAGCAGCATAACTAATCCAGATTTTTGGCCCCATTTCGCACGTCCGGCAGAAATGAATTGGTCAAAATACACTTGAGCAGCGTTGGCAAAATCTCCGTACTGCGCTTCCCACATGACAAGCGTTTCCGGTGAATGCACGTTATAGCCGTATTCAAAGCCGAGAACCGATCCTTCAGACAGCGGGCTGTTATGAACAGCAAACGATGTGCCACAGTCAGATAAGTGATGAAGCGGCACAAATTCTTCACCCGTCTCACTGTCATGAAGCACAAGGTTTCTTTGGGCGAACGTTCCGCGCTCGGAATCCTGTCCTGTTAAACGAATCGGTGTTCCGTCTTTCAAAATAGAAGCAAACGCAAGTGATTCAGCCAAAGACCATTCCACTTTTCTGTCATCATCAAACGCCTTTGCGCGTCTTTCTAAAATGCGCTTTAGCTTGCCGAAAACGTTAAACGACTCCGGCCAGTTGACCAATTCGCCATTCAGCTTGCGAAGCACATCAAAATCAATGGAGGTGTCCACATCAGGGAAACCGTTTGAAACAGGCTCTGGAAGTTCAATTTCACAGGCGGTATGTTCCTTTTTAGCCGGCACTTTCTGATAAGCATCCTCAATGCGCTTCGTTACCGATTTTTCGATGTTTTGAACAACTTCCTCGGTAAGCACGCCTTCGTTCACAAGCTTTTCGGCGAAAATTTGTTTGACGGTCGGATGCTTTCTGACAGCATCATACAGCATTGGCTGAGTGGTTGACGGCTCATCCATTTCGTTGTGTCCGTAGCGTCTGTACCCGATCAAGTCAATTAGAAAGTCCTTGTTGAATGTTTTTCGGTATTCGACCGCAAACTTAACAGCTGAAAGACAGGCTTCAGGATCGTCTGCATTTACGTGAACAATCGGAATTTCATAGCCCTTCGCCAGGTCACTGGCATAGTTTGTCGATCTTGATTCAGCGCTTTCTGTTGTGAATCCGATCATGTTATTGGCAATAATATGAATCGCACCGCCTACTTGATACCCTTTTAAAGAGCTTAAATTCAATGTTTCAGCAACAATTCCTTCCCCAGGGAATGCAGCGTCTCCATGAATTAAAATGGCAAGCGATTTTGTTTCATCCTGCACCGGGTATCCGCTTTGTGTTCTTGTTTCTTGTGCCGCTCTTGTACTGCCTTCAACAATTGGATTGATAAATTCCAAGTGGCTCGGGTTGTTTGCTAACGTAATGCGTGCTGATTTTGTTTCAGCGTCTTGAAGCTCCCGATTTGCCCCCAGATGGTATTTCACATCCCCTGTCCATCCGTAGCTGATTCCGATTGATCCCTCAGACGGGACAAGGTCTTTGTTCGGCGCATGCTGAAATTCAGAGAAAATAATTTCATACGGTTTGCCGAGCACGTGAGCCAATACATTCAGGCGCCCCCTGTGCGCCATTCCGATGTTGACACTGGTCGTACCTGATTTGACAGATTGTGCAATAATGTCATCCAGCACTGGTACAAGCGCGTCCAATCCCTCAATGGAAAAGCGCTTCTGTCCGACGAATGTGCGGTGCAAAAACTGCTCGAAGCCCTCTACTTCTGTCAGTCTCTCCAGCACAGCCGACAGTTTTTCAGCTGAGTTCTTCTGGAACAGCTCGCCAGATTCAATCTTTCTCGTCAGCCACTCACGCTCTTTGAAGTCATGCACATGGTCAAATTCAAATGAGATCGTTCTTTTATAGGTATTTCGTAAATACTGAATGGCTTCTAGACCGTTCGTAATGTTTTTAGGAGCGTCTTTACAAATCACTGACGCAGGTATTGCTTTTATTTCTTCTTCTGTTAGCCCGTAATCGGATAATGGAAAGAGTTCGCTCTTTTTCCCATCCTTTCTGAGCGGATTGACGGAAGCGTTTAAATGGCCATAGGTTCGGATATCTTCTGCAAGTCTGACTGCGGATGCGATCTTTTGAATCAGATCGGCTGTAACACGTCCCTTTTCTTTTGTTCCCGAGGCCTCTTTTATATCGCTTGGCGGAGCACCGAGCTCGTCGAACATGTCCTTTAGATCCGGATCAATGCTGTTCGGATCTTGGGTATACTGATCGTAAAGCTCCAGCGCATAGCCGAGGTTCGGACCGTAAAAATCTTCCCAATTCATTCGTTGTTTCATACTATTTTGAAACATTTGAATATTACCCCCAACTTAGATAATCAAGTGAATGATTCACTATCTTAAAATAACTTTCGAACACTGTGTCCAAAATTATGTAATAAAAACGCTTCCAACGATATTTTACCACTGTTTGCAATTTGATTCTACCTTGATTGTTCACAAAATAGTAAAAAACCTTTATAAAAAACAAAAAATTTAATCATTTGAAAAAAGAAACGCCAAAAAGCATAGGATAAAGGGCTATCCTATGCTTTTATGGAGCAGTTTTTTCAGCAGCGGATACAGAACATCCGGGAGCTGATCGACATCCGGGACAAATATACTGAATTTTCCGTACATATCCTGAATGGTCTTCATTTGCGATTCTTCTATTTCTGAGTTGGAGAGAAAAACATTTATCACTTCTATTCCTCTTTTTCGGGCTTCAATAACCGCTTCACTTGTATCGACAATCCCGTTTTGTTCATAGCCAAATGCAGCCGGCTCTCCATCTGAGAAAACGATTAAGAACTTTTGTGCCTCGCTGCGCTGCAGCAATTTTTTCGTCATCTGCCGGATCGCATAGCCGTCACGGTTATCTTCCTCAGGCTCGAGCTGCATAATTGCAGGCCCAGCATCTTGTCTTAATGACGATTGGAAAGGAATAACCGTATTGAAATAGTTTGGCTGGCTTGTTTCGGTTGCATCGTTTGTGTCCTCCCAGAAGCCGACAATCTGATGCGGAACCGCTACCGATTTCAACGCTTCGTGAAACAACACGATTCCCCGTTTTGTTTCGTCCATTTTGTCGAACATGCTGGCTGAACAGTCGACCAGCAATGTAAAAACTGCGTCAATTTCTGAAGACGGTTCTTGCTTTTTGTAGAATAGACGCGGATTTCGCTCAGTGAAGTAGCGCAGAAGCTTATTGTTCAGCCGTCCGGCATGAAGGTCTGTTCTCGGCAATGTTTTTTTATGCTCCAGCGTTTTTTGAATCATTTGTTTTAAACGCTTTTGATACGACTCAATCGTTTTTGCCTGCTGTTTATAGGAAAGCTCCTCTTCACTGGTTGCCGGCTGAGGTTCTTTGTAAATCGGAAATGCGTATTTATTTTCTTTGCCGTCAGCCATACCCGCTCCGTTCGGCTGGTCTTTTTGGGACTCCAGCGCTTCCAGCTTGGAATAGTCTTTCCGTTTTGTTTGTCTGGCTGATCCTTGGACAGAGCCAAGGGCTTGATCTCCATCGTCGCCTTCCCTTGAAGCGTCTTTACCTAAATCTGATTTTGCGCCGTGTTCAATATCGAATTGAAGGAAGCTTTTAGCCGGTGCTTCTGTTTCCCGGTGCCACGTCGGCATTTCTTCTTCATGAATATCCTCATCACCGTCTGATTTTTTCGGAAGCGTGATGTCATCACTCAGCTTAGGCGCTTTTTTCTCTTCTTCAAATAACGGCTGTTCCGCAGCTTTTGCGTAATCAAGCTCAGGTAAAAAGAAGTAGGTGTTCAGCATATCCTTATCGAGCACCTCTTCAAGCCCGTCCATGAGGTCTTCAACAATTTTCAGAATCTGCCGTGTCGAATCTGCTTCATACACGCGAAGGAGCTGCTGCTCAATAAACGGGCGCATCAGATCAATATCTTCACGCATAGACGGAAGGGTCTCGAGCGGCGATTCCGTTGTTAGCTTGACATAGATCGCACAAAAGAGGGCATCCGTAAAAATGCTTCGTTCTAAATTTAAGGTCAGCTGGGTAGAGAAGTGTTTTCTGTACATGTCTTTTCGCTTCGCAAATACATGTTTTGTACCCGGACGCTCGTGTTTGATGCATTCTTCAATTCTGATGTCCTCAAGCAGCATAAACAGCTGCTTGGCAAAGCTTTTGAACGTAAGATGCCGATGGATATCATCCAAAAAGTTCGCAAACTCTTGCAGCGAGCTATATCTCGTTCCGACCGAACGCAGGTAGACGTCGCTTTTCAGACCCGCCTCCATGTCCTCGGCTGCTCTGTCTTTCCAAAAGTGGCTCATATAGATTTTCTTTTCAAATGGATTGTAATAGGACTGAACGCCATACTCCACTTCTACCGCTTCACTCTTGGTGAGTGTTTTGGCCAAATCAGTCAGCATCATAAATAAAAACGAATCAATTGTGCTGTCGTTAAATTTGATAAATTTCATCGCAGCTCCCTCATTCAAACAGAGTTTCTGCAATATTTCGAACGGCCGCCTTTTCCCGGTCATCATCAAGCTTCTCTACAATTCCCCGTTCGATGGCACGACGCGGCGGAATATAAGCGGCTAAATCACATGTATCGATTAAAGCTCTGATGGATGCGGCTTCTTCAGACACCTGTCCGTTATTAGCCTGAACAATCAAGTCAGAGGAAAGCGTGATAAACCGGTCAATCAATTTCTCATCTTGCAGAGCTGACTGAGACATAAGCACTTGTTTCAGCAGCTCGCCTTTAATATAAGGCACATCGATGATGACAAAACGGTTTTTCAATGCTTCATTCAGCGGAACAGTTCCAACATAGCCTTCATTGATGGCTGCAATAACTCCGAATCCGCCTTTAGCCCGAATGACCTCGCCTGTAAACGGATTTGTCATCATTTTTCTGTAATCTAATACACCGTTTAAAATGGGCAGTGTTTCCGGCTTTGCCATATTGATTTCATCTATATAAAGAAAATGGCCTTCCTTCATGGCTTTTGTGACAGGTCCTGAAACAAACTCGATCGTCGCCTGGCCAGATTGATTTTCAATTGTTTTATAGCCGACCAAGGCTTCTGCATCCAAGTCAACTGAACAGTTGACACTGTGCATCGGTTTATGAAAATAGCTGGACAATGTTTCTGCCAGCTTTGTTTTTCCTGAGCCTGTAGGCCCTTTCAGCAGGACATTTTTTCCCATGGCTAATGCGATAATGGCGTCGAATAAAATGGCTTCATCCTCCGCCTCATAGCCTGATGTCCCGATGAGTGACTGAAACTCTGGGGAAATTGGCTGATCTTTATATGATAAAAGCTTTTTTTGTATATCTTCCGGCAATGTTAAGTGCTGTAATTGAGTTGTCATAGACAGGTTCCCTTTCCTATTCGTATTCCATTAACGAGTATACTAAAAAAGCCCCTGTATGCTCAATACAAAAGGGCTTGGATGATATTACTGCTTTTCGTTATTGCCTGAAAGGGCTCCGCAGACGATACGCGCACCTGAATTCCCGCTTGGATTCGTCAAATAATCGTCGGCATGTTCATGAATAATAAACGCACTTCCGTCCTGGTCGAGAATATTTAGTTTACTTCCTTTTTTCAGTGAGGTGTCCGGCGCATTCATAATGACATCTACTTTTCCATCAGCACCGACTTCAAGGTTCGGTAGATCTCCGGCATGATGCCCCATCGGATTGTTGAAGCCGTGTTCTTTGTTCAGCGGATTAAAGTGACCTCCCGCTGATTCAAAATCCGGCCTGACACATGAACCTTTCTCATGGATATGAAAACCGAGTGAAGCGCCGGGGCGCAGGCTGTTTGCGGAAATATGAATGTCGAGTCCTTCGTTTTCTGATTCTTTGAGTTCTATAAAACCTACTGCTTTGCCTCCACGATTAACCAGCTGGACATGATGACCAAACGCAGACGTTTCAACCGCTTCTTTTTCCGGTACCCGCTTAGGAGGGTCAGGAGGGTTTTGTCCGCATCCCGCAGCTCCCAGCGCCGTCACCATCATCAACAGCAAGAGACGGTACATACTGTCTCCCCCTTGTTTTTTCTAACAGTGTGGTCAATCATTGTCTGATATAAACAAAAAAAGCCTATAAAAAGGCTTTTTGTCATACTCGTTTTTAAAAATAGCTTCTTGCTCCCAAGTAGCGCTGTTTCCAATAAGAATTGCTGAGATTGGAAATGTCTACGCCCGATGAGCTTGCATGAATAAAGTCTCCGCCGCCTAGGTAAATTCCCATGTGAGACGGGCCGGATTTATATGTGGTAAAGAAAACAAAATCCCCGACTGACGGCTGGCTGACTTTTTGCATGACATTCCAATACCCTGCCGTACTCAATCTTGATATCGATGATACATTATTAATGAGGTAATAAATGAAGCCGCTGCAATCAAAACCGGCAGGCGTGTTTCCTCCCCAGCGGTACGGCACTCCGACATATTTTTTCGCTTCTGTTATCATTCTGTCAATCTTCGAGCCTATTTGAATGTTTGACCCTGAGTTATCTTTTGGCTTTGTCTGATTTGAATTGTTAGACTTTGTTGTTCCCGAGATAGTCAGAACCTGTCCGATTTGCAGCACATCAGATGATAAATTGTTTTTATCACGGATGCTTTGCACAGTGACTCCGAGCTGATTCGCGATTTTCCACAGCGAATCGCCTGCTTTCACCTTGTATGTAGTTGTTTTGGAGGAATTAGAGTTTGACGGCTTCTTGGAACCGCTGTTTCCGCTCTTGGGTGAGCTGCTTCCTTTTATTTTGAGTACCTGTTTAGGATAAAGCGTATCTGATGTTAAGCCATTTAATGTTTTCAATTCAGCTACTGTCATATTTAAGCTGTTTGCGATTTTCCACAGTGAGTCACCCAGCTTAACTGTATATGTACTTTTTGAAGAGCCTGAAGAATTGGAACCGCTGTTTTTCTTTGATCCATTTGAGCCGCTTGAACTGCTTGTCCCTTTGATCTTAAGCTTTTGCCCTGGACGAATCAGGTCACTGCTCAGGCTGTTTAAGCTTTTAAGCTCAGAAACACTCATTTTATGATTTTTAGCAATCATCCATAGCGAGTCACCATATGCAACAGTGTACGTTGACGTTTTGCTTGAGTTTGATGAAGGTGTCGTGCTTTTTTTGCTGTTTTCAGGAATCTTAAGGCTTTGTCCGACATAAAGCACCGACGATTTCAATTTGTTTTCGGATTTCAGTTTGGATATTGTCGTATCATATTGGCGGGAAAGTTTCCAAAGAGAATCACCGCTTTTTACTTTTATCGTTTTTGCTTCCGCGGGCGCTGCTGCCATCGATGACCCAACAACTGCAGAAACAGCCAAGCCGGCTACAATCTTCTTTTTCATTCATTCAACCTCCTAAACTGTTTATTGCTCAAAAAACAGATAGTATTTTATTTCCAAAAATGGCGCACATCAGTTTTATCGTCACTTCTTCAAAAAGTTAAATCCTTTTCAAACATTCGGCAGCAATTTCAGCATCGTTCGACCTTTAAATCTTCAAATAAACACCTAACATTTTACATAACCTGCATCTATTTTTCGAAAGTCTAAAGAACTATTTAAGCGGGGGCAAAAATGATGTTTTTCTATTGATGAACGAAGCAGATTTTCCTCCTTCCTTGTCTGTTTTTCTTATCAATTCTCTATTGGCGTGTCAAATCCCTTCCTCTGCTTTCTTACGAAAATTCCAAAATGCCTGTTCTTTTGATAAGAACAGGCATTTATATTATGCGTTGGCTGATTGAGTTTTGTGTTTCACAACTTCAAGAATGCTGTCGGCCGCTTTTTTAGAACCGCCTGCCGCTTTCAGTGATTGTCCAATTTCTTTTGCCTTTTCAGCATACACAGGATTGTTCATCACTTCTTGAATCGTTTCTTTCAGAAGGCTTTCAGATAGTTGATCTTTTTTCAGAACTTTCCCTGCGCCGATTTTTTCCACTTGATTTCCGACGGCAAATTGGTCAGCTCCCATCGGAATAACAACAAGCGGAGTTTCAAAATACAAACCTTCACTTGTGCTGTTCATTCCGCCGTGGGTCACAAATAAACTGGCCCTTTTCAGGATCTCAAGCTGAGGGACATACGGGCGTACAATGAAATTCTCCGGAATGTCGTTTAACTCATTTGCTTTGATATGCTTGCCGATGGAAAGCACAACCTTACCGTCAAAGTCTTTACAAACCTCAAGACATTGATTAAAAAACTGCTTTTGATTGTTAAAAATGGTTCCCATCGAAATAAACAGCACGTTTTCATTGTCAATCTGCTCAAATGGGAAATCATTGTTTCCGGCTCTTTCCGTAATTGAAGGGCCAACAAATACATACTGATCGCCGAATTGCTCAGCCATTGGCTGAAATTCCCTTGATGTAAAGACAATCGTCAAGTCCCCCTCTGAAGAAAAAACGTCAAATGGCTTCTTGATCCCTGCCTGAAAATCAGTATTTAATGTTTCTGCAAGCTGCTTGTAAGATTCATAATGAGGTGAATCTTCAAATGATCCTCTCATGTATGCACCCATCATTTCCTTTAGAAATTCCTCATTCATCGCAAAGGTTGTACACAGTGAAAATCTCGGCAGCTTCAACAGGTTGGCAATGATTTTACCGGCCAGTAGGTGGTGATCATATATGACATAATCATACGACTCATGTTTGACTTCATCATAAATATGAGTCGCGATATCCTTACAGCCTTTCAAAAAAGCGCAGATCATTTCTGTGAAATCTCTTTCTTCATCTCCGGTTGCATTCTTTCCGAAGTAATCTTCCCGGAAATCATGATACTCACGAAACTCAATATCAAGAGCTGCAATTTTTTCTTTGTATTCCTTCACTGCGTAGTAGGTAATATGTTCTCCCCGTGATTTCAACTCCTTCATTACACCGATAGACGGATTAATATGCCCTTCACCGGGAAAGCCGATCATTAATACATTAGCCATGCGGCAACACCCTTCCTTTAAAAATTTATGTAATATTTTATACGGTACTATAAATACATAATTAGGTAAAGTATTTAACTTAATTAATATTCATTAGATATAACTTTTCTACCAGTTTATATTTCCTGCCTTCAAGACAAAAAGCATTCAGCTTGAAGTGAATGCTTTAAAAAAGATCCGAATTCAGTCATTTTGTCTCATGATAGGATTCATTATCAGGCCCTTATATTTATTTTTACGTTCTTGGCGAAATTAACGGATATAATACACCGTCTTTTGCAAACGACATCTTCCCTGTCTCCTCTGAAACAACAAGCACAAGCGCGTCCGTATACCCCGACATTCCAAGAGCCGCGCGGTGCCGGGTTCCCAGATGGATATCCACATCCTTTGTTGTCAGTGGGAGTACATTAGCTGCTGATACGAGTTTATTTTCCCTTACCAATAAAGCGCCGTCATGAAGAGGATTTCCGGGGAAAAAGATGCTCTCAATTAATGAAGCGCTGATCTCCGCATGAAGGGATGTTCCTTTTTGAATAAAATGTTCAACAGGGTCCACTCTTTCAATCACAATTAAAGCACCATGCTTATGTTCCGATAAGGCTTTAATCGCCTTGGCCAGCTCAATAAATGCCGGCGTAAATTCCTCAATGTATGATTGCAAATAAAAGGATGATGCGATCCCCTGCATGTCCTGAAAAATATGCCCCAATTCATCTAATTCACAAAGGAGGCACTGGTCTTTTTCGTGAAGCGCCTTCAAAATTAGCGATGCATCACCTAATATTTGCTCTAAGTACACTTGTATTTTCCCCTTGAATGCATTTTCTGACATCTGCTCATAACGCATAGACCTTCATCTCCTTTTCAAATTTCCAACCTTTCACGCATGCTTATCTTATTGATGCACATTCTATTGGTAAAGGAGGGATGTAAAGAATGGAAATCGAAAGAATCATTCAGTATATTTGCACCTTTTTAGGCGTGATTTCGCTTTCTTTTATTTATGCCCAAATGTTTAGAAAAACGAAACCGACAAAAAAAGAATAGGCCTGGCGTTCATTGCTTTTTATACATAAAATGTTATAATTTCTCTCGTTATGAAAAAGAAACGGAGATCAATGTATGAAAGAAACTCGAAACGCCCGGCAGAAGATCAAACAGCTTTTGCACATTTTAATTCCGATATTAATTACCCAGGCGGGACTATCTCTTATGACTTTTTTAGATACTGTAATGTCAGGGAAAGTCAGCCCCGCTGATTTAGCCGGTGTCGCCATTGGCTCAAGTCTTTGGACCCCTGTTTATACAGGACTTGCAGGCATATTAATGGCGGTCACCCCGATTGTCGCTCAGCTTTTAGGCGCTGAAAAAAAACAGAAGATTCCCTTTACTGTTTTACAGGCTGTATACGTGGCCGCGCTTCTTAGCATCGCCGTTTTAGCGATTGGATATGCTGCAGTTGACCTTATTCTTGGCCGATTAGACCTTGAGGCTCACGTGCATCAGATTGCCAAACACTTTTTAGGGTTTTTATCGCTGGGAATTTTCCCTTTATTTGTTTACACTGTTTTGAGATCATTCATTGACTCATTAGGGAAAACGAGAGTCACAATGATGATTACACTCAGTTCTCTTCCGATCAATTTTGTATTGAATTACGTATTCATCTTTGGGAAATTCGGAATGCCTGCCCTTGGCGGCGTCGGTGCCGGGCTAGCGTCCGCGCTTACATATTGGTGTATCTGCATCATCAGTTTTTTCATTATTCATAAAGCCGCGCCATTTTCCGAATACGGGATTTTCCTTACAATGTATAAGTTCTCTTGGAAAGCGTGTAAAAATATGCTCAAAATCGGGCTGCCTATTGGGTTCGCCGTGTTTTTTGAAACGAGCATTTTCGCAGCTGTCACGCTTCTGATGAGCCATTTTGATACAGTGACCATCGCGTCCCACCAGGCGGCCATGAACTTTGCTTCGCTTTTATATATGCTGCCGCTTAGCGTGTCCATGGCTTTAACAATTGTTGTCGGTTTTGAAGCCGGTGCAGCCCGATTTAAAGATGCACGCTCATATAGCTTGATCGGCATCATGATGGCGATTGGCTTTTCTTTGTTAACTGCAGCCTGTATCCTGTCATTTAGAGCGCAAATTGCCGGCATGTACACTTCTGACCCCGATGTGCTCCTGCTGACACAGCACTTTTTAATTTATGCGCTGTTTTTTCAGCTTTCCGATGCTGTGGCCGCACCTATCCAGGGAGCGCTCAGAGGATACAAAGATGTGAACTATACGCTTGCGGCCGCATTTGTCTCTTACTGGGTCATTGGCCTTCCTGTCGGTTATGCGGTCGGTACGTTTACAAGCCTTGGCGCGTTCGGTTATTGGATCGGGTTAATTGCAGGACTCGCCGCCGGGGCAGTTGGGCTGTTTTTCAGGCTGGCTAAACTGCAAAAACGTTATTCGCAAAAACAATACAGTTAAAAGAGGTGATCATACATGGCAAAAAATAAAAAATTATACGAATATCTTTCTCAGCATGCGGAGACCATCAGTTCAACATGGTATGAAACAATTGAGGAGACTGATCCGAATTCCATATATGCATCAACAGACCCTGCTGTCATTCACAATTTAAAGAGCCAGAATCTTGCCTTCAACTATAAAATAAACCGTATTTTTATAGATGATGAAGATGTGTACCTGCCTATACTGAAAGAATGGGCCTTTGAAGTCACACAGGATCAAGAGCATTTAAAGACTCCTATCCACTATATTATCCGGGAGTTTGTCAGAGTGAGAGATTTATATGTTTCCTATGTGAAAGAATTTGTCCATATCAATCAGGACACTGTGAAAGGCGAAGAAGCCGAAGATCTTTATCACGCCCTTATAAAAGCGTTTGATCTTGTGATTCATATTTTTATAGAAGAAATGTACAAAAACACAAGTCTTCAGCTTCAAGCCCAAAAAGATATGATTACTGAATTAAGCGCGCCGGTCATCGTGCTGTTTCACAGCGTCGGGCTGCTGCCTTTAATCGGAGATATTGATACAGTCCGCGCCAAACTGATTATGGAAAACACACTGCATCAATGTGCGGAGAAAAAGGTGACACAGCTGTATATTGATTTGTCAGGAGTAGCTGTTATTGATACGATGGTTGCCCACCAGCTGTTCAGCCTGATTGAGGCGCTTCGTTTAATCGGCGTTTCATCAACTTTGTCGGGAATCCGCCCTGAAATAGCGCAAACAGCGGTTCAGCTTGGTTTGTCTTTCGAAGATATTTCCCTGAGATCCACCCTCGCTTCAGCGATTGCATCTGACTTGAAATTAAAAAAGGTATAAGGCTAAAGGCCTTATACCTTTTTGATTAATCATTCCATTGATACGTCCAATATACTTCTTCTTCAAACCATGTTGCCATAACAGGTTCATTGTTTTTCAATTTTTCTTCAAGCTCTCTGAGCATGCCTTCTGTTTGAGTGCGGTGAGCTCTTAATGCATTCATTTTAATATCAGCTACTTCTTTGATATCAAGTACGACATCTGCTTCGCCGAGAACTTCTTCCCTGTTGCGTGTAATGGCCATGCAGAGCGTACGCGGACGGTCTTCTTTCTTTTTACGGTACAATGCACGGATAACCGCTTCCCCACATGCATCATGGTCAGGGTGCACGCCGTGTCCAGGATAAAATGTGACAATTAAACTTGGTTTTACATCATCTATGATCTCTTCCATGATATCAGCTAAATACTCATCGTCTTCAAATTCGAGCGTTTTGTCACGGAGCCCAAGCATCCGAAGGTCATTGATATCCATTTCTTTGCATGCGTTAATAAGCTCTTGTTTTCTTAATAGCGGCAACGTTTCCCGATTCGCAAAAAATGGATCGCCCATATTTCTGCCCATTTCACCTAAAGTGGCGCAGGCGTACGTAACCGGAATGTCTTTTTTTCTGTTTAAGGCAATCAGGCCTGCCACTCCGTATGATTCGTCATCAGGGTGAGGCAGGATTACAAGTACATGTTCTTTCATTATTTTTCACCCTTTTCTTTAAACTGTGAACGGTTTTTCACTGATTTGCAGAGAAATAGCCAGTTTACCGCCCGGCAGGTGTCCTGCCAATAATAAACGATTTTCTTCATCTACCGTGTATTCAGTCAAGCCTTCAGCATAAATCCAGCCGTCTTCTGTTTTTAAACCAACCCGAAAAGGGCCGTTGCCTTTAATTTTCGCCTGATGATAGGTAACTTTTGCATTGCGGATGTATGCAACAACCGTCATGTTTTTTTCATTTAAGTGCGCTGAATAAGAACCGGTTGTGGTTTCTAAATGGATATATACAGGGCGGTCCGCATATCGTTCTAAAGATGCTTGCACATCTTCTTTTATGATTGCTTTCATGATTGCTCCCCTCTTTCTTCTTTTAAATGCTCTGCGCGTTCTGTATGTAATTTGACCAGCTGATATTTCACAGCCGGTTCGAGCTGTGAATTCACAATGCGCTGGAGCGCGGCAAAATATTTTTCCAGCATCGGTTTCCGGAGTCTCGGATGTGTACGTTTATCCAAGAGCTCAAGATCAATCGCCTCTGCTACCGCTTCTGCGTCATCACTAGCGAAAGATCGGTTGTTCCAAAGTGAAGCGTAGGCTTTCACTACCTCTTTATCATTGTCCATCGTCTTGCTCCTTTATGTCTTACATACATGAAATGATTATACATAATATATGGTTCAGCTGAAAAGCCAAAGGCCTCAATGGCTTTTTGACGCCCGTTTCCACTTTACTTGTGAAAACGTAAACAAGAGCAGCGCAGCCCATATACAGCTGAATGTAAAAGCCTTCGAGCTTGAAAATGGCTCATGATAAACAAACAGCCCGATCAGCAAAGTAATGGTCGGTGCAATATATTGTAAGATACCGACTTGGTACAGCGGCAGCCGTTTCGCTCCTTCCGCAAACAATAATAGCGGCAACGCCGTAAATACACCGGCAAAAAAGAGAAGCATCCACGCCCCCCCGCTTTCTGCACCCGCGGGCTGGATATGGCCGCTCAGCAGCAAATATCCCAAAGCAATCGGCATAATCATGAATGTTTCCAGCGTTAAACCAATGGCGCTTGACAGGCTTGTTCTTTTTTTGCTTAACCCGTACAGCCCGAAGCTGAATGCAAGCAGAAGCGCAACATAAGGAATGGAGCCGTATTGGAACGCCGAGATAATGACGCCGGCCGCCGCAATCGAAACCGCCACCAATTGCAGGCGATTCAGTTTTTCCTTTAGAAATAAAATTCCAAGGAGCACTGATACAAGCGGATTAATGTAATAGCCAAGACTAGCCTCAAGCAAAAAGCCATGGTTGACAGCCCATATGTATACAAACCAGTTAATCGAAATCAGGACAGAAGCGAGAAATAAAGAAAGGATGCCGCCTTTCTTTTTCAAAGAGCGCAGCTCCTGCCACCCTGTTTTCCATTGCCGCAAGAAAAAAAGCACGATACACATAAAAACAAAAGACCATATAATACGGTGAGCCAAAATATCAAGGGCCGGCAGCTGTTCGAGAAGCTTCCAATAGAGCGGAAAGAGCCCCCACATGAGAAAGGAAACGGCTGTGTAAAGAACGCCTTTTTTTGTTTCTGAGTATTGCATTTATATCCCCGCCTTTCTTTAGAGCATCTTATATTATATCACGTGAAAGATCGGGCGGGCATATACTATTTTGTCCGTGAAGAAAGGGTGTGACGACGATGTTTGAGTGGAACAAGTACTTTCCTTTCCACAATCAATTTTCCAAGGAAGCATTAAAAAAAGCAGATCCAAAAGAAGTTGAAACGTATGTAAATCGCGTAATGGAAAGTGTGTTCGGCAGTGATTATGCGGCTCAATTTCCTTTCCGCGATCCTCTCCCCCAAAAAGAACAGCCCGCCAAATCTGCTAAACCTGATATAGATATATTTGAAACAACAGACCATGTGTTTGTAAAGGTGCCAATCAGCGAAAGCCAGCTGGAACAGTTGAAAATCAAACACACTTCTCACGCATTAATGATAGAAAATTTTCCGAATTTGGATCATCCGAAAAAAATAAGCCTGCCTTGTTTAGTCAAACGCAAAGGAACAAAAGCCGTCTATAAGGATGGCCTTCTGGAAGTCATGTTTCAAAAGCAGCAAGACTACAATATGTCCGAGGTAGAAATCATCCGATAAAAAACGGCCTGCACCGATGCAGGCCGTTTTTGTTAATAGAAACCGGGATATCCGCCGTATGGCACGCCGGCACCAAAACCGTACGGTGCGCCTCCGTAACCATACGGGACAGGCGGATAAGCATAGGGACGAGGTGCGTTAAACAGAGCACTCCCGAGAAAACCGCCTAATAAACCACCGACTAAAGGAGCGCCAAACAAGAAAGGATTGCGCGCCGGATATCCGGCTGGATCTGGGTTCCCGCGATAATATGAATGATGAGGGTACATGATTTTTCCTCCTTTATATCTGCCTATACGTAAAGTATTCAACAAGGAAGAAAAACGATTGGGCTATGGACTGAATCTGGGTATTGTTACATCACAAGCCCTGCCAATAACACACAACCGAGCCCTGTTACTGAGAGAACTGTTGTAAGCAGCGTCCAGGTTTGAAAGGTTTCTTTCATGCTCAAACCGAAAAATTCCTTTACCATCCAAAATCCTGCATCATTTACATGACATGCGATGACACTTCCCGCTCCGGTTGCCAGTACCATCAATGCCGGGTTTACACTGCCTGCCTCCATAAGCGGAGCTGCCATTCCCGCAGTGGTAAGCGCAGCCACAGTAGCAGAGCCCAAACACAGGCGCAGAACCGCAGCGATAATCCATGCAACGAGCAGCGGCGACATGTTTGTTTGACTGAAAAGATCAGCAACATAATCACCGACCCCGCCGTCAATCAGAACCTGTTTAAACGCCCCTCCCCCTCCTATGATAAGCAACATCATCGCGATTTGTGAAATCGATTCGGATAACGATTTGCTAATCTCCTTCATAGGTATTTTACGCGCATATCCCATCGTATAGAGCGCAAGCAAAAGTGAAATGAGCATTGCCGTCCCCGGAGTGCCGATAAATTCTATGATGTCTTTTCCTCTTGAATGTTCTTTGAGTAATAAAGAAAAAACAGTCGCAATGGCCATAAAGATAACTGGAAATAAAGATGTGACAACACTGATCCCATAGCCTGGTGTTTCATCCAGCTGAAATTCTTTCCGCGGCCCTAACGCCGATAAATTTCCGCGCTTTTGATACGCACCGGGAAACCGCTTCATCGCAAATTTATTAAATAAGGGCCCGGCAATCACAGTCGTCGGAACAGCGATGATGATTCCAAAAAGCAGCACCTGACCAATATGGGCGCCGTATGCGACTGAGATGGCAGTTGGCGCAGGATGCGGGGGCAAAAATCCGTGAGTGACATTTAAGGCGGCTGCCATCGGGATTCCCAAATAGAGAAAAGGCATTTTTAATTCTTTGGCAATCGCATAAACAATCGGAATCAACAGAACAAGACCCACTTCAAAAAACAGGGCTATGCCGATGATAAACGAGGCAATGACCACCGCCGCCTGTATTCGTTTCCTCCCAAATTTGTCAATCAGCGTAATGGCAATGCGATAGCCGCCCCCAGCATCTGAGACGAGCCTTCCGAGCATCGCACCAAGCCCAAACACTAAAGCTAAATGCCCGAGCTGCCCGCCTATACCCGCTTCAATTGAAAGAACGATTTTATTGATATCCATCCCAAGTCCGATGGCTACTAAAAATGAAACGACAATAAGTGAGACAAAGGTATTTAATTTCACTTTAATAATGAGAAATAACAGAATCAGCACTCCGACAGCAACGATTAAAATCGGCATGGTACCCCTCCAAATGTGTTTTAAAAATGAATTCGGCACTATTTAAGCCCAGCAAACAGAAAACGCTTTCACTAATAACTAAAAAATGTTGGTTATATGATTGTTATCTTTTGATCAACTAGTGTATTCATACTAATCTCCTAATCAATGACTGTCAATTGTTTTTATGAGTTTTTCTCAATTATCTAACGCCTATCCTATCGATTTGTTAGTTACATGTTGATTAACTTTTGGTTATATGTTATGTTTTTTATCAAGCTAGCAGCCAGTTTTCATATCAATCCATTGTCTGGAAGCAAATCGAACAATATGAAAACAGACTTCACAAGAGGAGGAATTCACATGCCATTATTACGTTTTGATGTAATTGAAGGGCGTGACGAAAAATCACTGCAATTGTTATTAGATACTGCTCACAAAGCGATGGTCGAAGCGTTTGGTGTTCCGGAAAGAGACCGTTATCAAATTGTCCATCAGCATCCGGCAAACGAGCTTATGATCCAGGATACAGGATTAGGATTTCAAAGAACTAAGGATCTGGTCATCATCAGTATAACGAGCAAAACAAGAACAGAAAGCCAAAAGGAAAAATTGTATGCCCTGCTGGCTGAAAAGCTAGAAGCAGAATGCGGTATTTCCCCAGAAGACCTAATGGTTTCCATTACCGAGAATGGTGACGCAGACTGGAGTTTTGGTCTTGGTGAGGCGCAATTTTTGAATGGAAAACTATAAAATAATGAAACATAGTAAAAAAGAGAGCTTCATCAGAAGCTCTCTTTTTTAATTCTCTCATTTCTTTTTGATAAAAATGGAAATCCCAAATTTGGTGGATAGAACCTGGATCTCCTTTTTTAAATCCAGTTTCATGCCAATGTAATTCCAATGGAAGCTGACTGGTTTTTGGCAGTAAATATAAAATTCAGGCAGATAGAGTTCCGTTTTGCCGATTTGCAAAACGAGATAAATGATGATCCCCATTAACAATAGGTTAGCGCTAATCATTTTTTCACAGATTGGAACATTCCCTATTTTTGTATATTCACTTCATATTCACATTACTTTGTAAACCTGTAAAAGCCATTTTGACAAATATAAAAAGTCATGTAAACGGTATGAACCACCACCCCTTACATGACTTTATTATTGAAATAAAGACTCTTTCCCGGACGCCTCTTTCCTTATTTCTCTTCTTCACACACTGTTTCACCGGGCTCGCAAAATTGATCGGCCCACGCCTGCATCTCTTGGAATACAGCTTGAAGCGCTGTTCCTTTTTCAGTCAGCGTGTAGATGACTTTGACCGGCGTTTCAGGGAGAACCTGCCGCTGGACGATCTCGTTTTGTTCAAGCTCCTTAAGGCGTTCCGCAAGCATTTTTTGGCTGATCATCGGTATTGTTTCCGTTATCTCTTTAAACCGTTTCGGCCCATCCATTAGCACATGGATGATCAGACCGTTCCATCGTTTTCCCAGCAATGAAAAAGCGGATTCCATTTTAGGGCACATTGTATTTCCCACAAGTCTTCATCCCTTCATCTATTGATTGACATGTATTCAATGATCCATTACAATAATCTTTCAAGTTACATTTAGTAAGCTTCTAACTTTTCTATTATCATACCACGTTTATCCGAAGGAGGAAACACTATGACGAATACTCTGGATGTTTTAAAAGCACGTGCATCTGTAAAGGAATATGATACAAATGCCCCGATCTCTAAGGAAGAGCTGACTGAGCTATTGGACCTTGCCGCTAAAGCGCCTTCAGCTTGGAACCTTCAGCATTGGCATTTCACAGTATTCCACAGCGATGAATCAAAAGCGGCGCTTCTTCCTGTAGCGTATAATCAAAAACAAATCGTTGAGTCTTCTGCTGTTGTCGCTATTTTAGGCGATTTAAAGGCAAATGAAAACGGTGAAGAAGTTTACGCTGAATTGGCAAGCCAAGGCTATATTACAGATGAAATCAAACAAACATTGCTCGGCCAAATTAACGGCGCCTACCAAAGCGAGCAATTCGCACGTGATTCTGCTTTCTTAAATGCTTCTTTAGCCGCTATGCAGCTTATGATTGCCGCAAAAGCAAAGGGTTATGACACGTGCGCAATCGGCGGATTTAACAAAGAGCAGTTCCAAAAGCAATTTGATATCAGTGAGCGCTATGTTCCGGTTATGCTTATTTCAATCGGAAAAGCATTGAAACCTGCCCATCAAAGCAACCGCTTATCGCTTTCAAAAGTGTCAACTTGGCTGTAAGGATATGAAAAACCTTAGTCCGAAATACGGACTAAGGTTTTTTTATACAATCGCATTTTTGTACCATTCGCGAGCCTGTTCAGCTTCATGCTGCGTCAGCTGATGGCCCCCATCCTGCCAGAATACGGAGGCTGATGCCCCACTGTCACGTAAATAGCGGTGAAGCTCTTCTGATTCTCCCTTCGTGCAGAGAGGGTCGTATTTCCCGGCACCGATAAAAACTGGGAGTCCAGTCATATCAGGCAGCGTGATACCGCGAACCGGAACCATCGGATGATGCAGAATAGCCCCTTTTAAGACATCTTTATAATGGAAAAGCAGGCTTGCT
The DNA here is from genome assembly GCF_000332645.1 of Bacillus inaquosorum KCTC 13429. Lineage (GTDB taxonomy): Bacteria > Bacillota > Bacilli > Bacillales > Bacillaceae > Bacillus > Bacillus inaquosorum. Next base: position 33,469 of record NZ_AMXN01000009.1, on the reverse strand, counting down.
GCAATATTTGCGCCGTTTGAATAACCGACTGCAATCACTCGGCCGCGGTCAAATTGATGCATTTCTGCAGCCTCGTCGATAAAATCTTTCAATTCTCTTGTCCGCTCCACGAGGTCCTTTTCATCAAAGACACCTTCACTCAGGCGTTTGAAAAATCGCGGCATTCCATTTTCAAGCACCGATCCTCTGACACCAAGCAAATGGGCATGAGGGTCTATAAACCGTCCCAATGAAAGCAGATCGTGTTCATTACCGCCTGTTCCATGTAGCAGCAACAGTACGTTGTCAGATGTGCCTTTTTCATAAATATGCTTCATCGTAAATTCCCCCTTTTAAAGTTCAGGCAACATGTCTGTTATTTGTTGTCTATGTTTCTCCAGCCATACAGGCAATTTTAATGAGGTCCCCAGCTCATCAAACGTTTCATCTGTCATAAAGCCCGGTTCATCTGTGGCGATTTCAAATAAGATACCGCCTTTCTCCCTGAAATAAATGGATGTAAAGTATTCTCTGTCAAGGATTTCTGACGAAGGAAGGTGGTTTTCCGCAATAATCGGCAGCCATTTCGCCTGTTCCTCTTTCGTTGTCCGAAACGCTACATGGTGGACCGTGCCATAACCTCCCACCCCTCTTTTTTCAGGGTGTAAATGTACGTCAATGACGCCCCCGATGGCCGCTGAGGATATCAGTCTGACAATCTTGTCTTCTTCAGCCGCTTTGGAGTATCCGAGACTTTCCGTTAACAATTGAATGGTCGCCTGCGGGTCGTAGGAATACAGCAGCACGCCTTTCATTCCCGTAATCGCCTCATATTCTGAAATGCCGTCAGGTGTCCACTCACTTTTATCGCTTTTCTCATCCTCTATGATCGCTAACGGAAGGTCTTCCGTATCATGAAAAACAAGCGCCCTTTCACCGAATATCGTTTTTTCCTCCAGTTTCAGCCCGTTTTTCTCAAGACGTTCCTTCCAAAAAGACAAGGAGCCTTTTGGAACTGAAAAGTACACCCGGCCCGCTTGGCCTTTGCCTACCGTTCCCTGTCCGCTTCCTTGGAACGGGAAAAAGGTCATAATTGTACCGGGATCTCCATTTTGGTTCCCGAAGTAAAAATGATACGTTGCGGGATCATCGAAGTTTACTGTTTTTTTGACAAGCCGAAGCCCGAGCACTTCTGTATAAAATCGCAAGTTTTCTTGCGGATCTCTGGCGAATGCTGTGACATGGTGCAATCCTTCTGTTTTCATTTTCCCACTCCTATTTATCTCGATTTCAAGATATTTATTATTTTAAACCTTTATTAAGCAGGATGCAAACGATGTGTTTTGATTAAATAATTGAAAAAATCATTTTTTTCTAATAATTATCTTGTGATCTTATCTTACAACTGCTATTATAGTGAGCATTATCATGTTTCAGGAGGAAAGTAAATGGTTAAAAAAGCACTTATTGTTATTCTCATTCTTTTGCCATTCGCCCAACTTGCGCTATTGCCGCTTGTGAATCGAATTGAACCGATTATGTTCGGCCTTCCGTTTTTCCACCTTTGGCTGCTGTTGTGGATTATCATTACGCCGTTATGCTCGTTTGGCATTTACCAGATGCAAAAAAAAGATGGAGGGCTTGAATAATGCAAGGGAATCTCACTGCACTTCTCATTACAGCTGTTATCGTTTTAACCGTTGTCTGTATCGGATTTCTCGCCGGAAGAGACAAATCCTCACGCACCTCGGTGGAAGAATGGTCTGTCGGAGGCAGACGCTTTGGCGGCCTTCTCGTCTGGTTTTTAGTAGGCGCTGACCTCTATACGGCATATACTTTCTTAGGGTTAACCAGTACTGCTTATACGGGCGGAAGTGTTGCATTTTTCGCCATTCCTTATTCTGTATTGGCCTACTTTATCGCCTACTTCTTCCTGCCGAAACTTTGGAAAGTTGCGAAAATTCATAAATTAACGACACTTGCGGATTACGCCCGGGAGCGTTTTGACAGTAAGCTTTTAGCAAGCCTTGTTGCCATCGTCGGTGTGCTGATGCTTATTCCGTACATATGCCTTCAGCTGAGCGGCATTCAAGATACGCTCCAGGTTGCCGGCACCGGATATATTAATGTAAAATTCGTTGTCATCATCTCATTTATTCTTGTTGCTCTTTACACATTCTTCAGCGGGATTAAAGGTCCTACATTTACAGCGATCATTAAAGACATTTTAGTATGGGTTATTATGCTGTTTATGGTGGTGTCCCTTCCTCTCATTCATTTTAACGGCTGGACGCCAATGATTGACACGTTAGTAAAGGAAGCGCCTCAAATGCTGACGATACCGGCTGATGGGCCAAAAGGCATTCCTTGGTTTATCACAGCATCTATTGTTTCCGCTCTGGCACTTTTTATGTGGGCACATGCCGCTACAGGAGTTTTCACAGCGAAAAGCGCCGATGCAGTAAGAAAAAACAGCATGTTTTTACCGCTTTATAATATTGTTTTAATTTTGGTCATATTTCTTGGTTTTATCGCATTTCTTGTTCTGCCGGAAGATACAAATCCAAGACTGGCGCTGCTGCATTTGATTCAAACATCTTACGGCGGCGTGGCACAAGGTTTTGCATATTCCACTATCGCTCTTGCTTCATTGATTCCTTGTTCCATCATGGCAATCGGGGCATCAAACTTATTTGCAAATAACCTATATCGGGATTTGATTCATCCGAATGTGTCTCAAAGCAAGCTGACACTTGTCACACGTTCAATGGTGTTTGTTGTCATCGGCCTTGCGCTTCTGTTTGGAATGCTGTTCCCGACTGCCTTAGTGACACTCCAGTTATTAGGCGTATCCGGCATGGTGCAAATCTTCCCGGCGATTGCTGTCAGCCTATTCTGGAAAAACCAAACGAAAGAAGCGACAGTTATCGGATTATTGGTCGGCCTTGCGGTTACGTTTATTGTGTATACCACTCAATCCGCACATGGTATTTATGAAGGGTTCTGGGGATTGGCCGCCAATATCATCGCTGTGGTTATTCTCAACCCGCTGTTCGTCAAAAAAGCACGGTCCAATCTTGTTATTGAAGGTTTATTTGGTAATAAACAAGACCAAAACCCGAATCAAAAGGGTGCATAAAAAAACCCATACGCGGTAGCCGCGTATGGGTTTTTTACATTTCTTTTTTCAGTGTTTCAATTGCTTTTTCCATTTGCGTGTCATTATTTGACAGCTTCTTTTGAAGTTCTGTCATTAATTTCGTTGTTGTATCGCCAGTCAGTACACCAGTTTCTTTCAGCTTCTCTTTTTTCTGGAACTGTTTGACCACAGATGCAAAATCCTGATCATACGTACTGTTCACTTTCACCTGATAGCCAAGTGCTTTGAACATTTGCTGAGCTACTTTGACGTTGGTGCCTGAATCACCTGACTTGTACGTTTTATCCGCATCCAAATACGGCAGTTTCGCGTAATCAGGCAGCTCTGCTTTCACTTGAGGCTTGATGCCTTTTTTGTGAATCCATTCACCGTCGGCAGTCAGCCATTTGGCGACGGTCAGTTTGACGGTAGAGCCATCATCATATTCTTTTGCTGTCTGCACTGTGCCCTTGCCAAATGTCGTTTCACCGATTAATGGTATGCCTGACGATTCGTGAAGGGCAGCGGCCATAATTTCGGCGGCGCTGGCTGTGCCGTCATTCACTAAAACGACGGTCGGTTTGGTCACTGTTCGTTCTTTTTCAGCCTTCATGACTTCTTTAGAACCGTTCTTGTATTCAACCTGCATGATGTTTTTCCCTTTATCAATAAACAGGTTGCTCATTGTAATCGCTTGGTCCATTAAGCCGCCCGGGTTGCCCCTTAAGTCTAAAATATAGCCTTTGGCGCCTTTTTTCTCTAAACTGTCAATCGCACTCGTCAGCTCTTTAGCAGTTGTTTCAGAGAAAGAAGTGATTTGGATTTCGCCGATGTTGTTGTCTTTCATCTCAGAATAGACGGTCTCTACAGGAATGGTATCGCGCTTAATGGAAAGATCGATATTTCCGACTCCCGCTCTGTTCAGCTCAAGCTTCACTTTTGTGCCCTTTTTGCCGCGGATTAAAGCGACAGCTTGATTTACATTCATGCCTTTGACGCTTTTTCCGTTCACCTTAAGGATTTGGTCCCTCGGTTTGATTCCGGCTTTTTCAGCAGGTGAACCTTTAATCGGCGATACAATAAGGATTTCACCGTCTTTCTCCTCTACTTGGGCTCCGATGCCTTCAAAGGATGCGGAAATCGTCTCATCGAATGATTTTGCTTCCTCTTGATCCATATATGTGGAATACGGATCATCCAGAGATTCAATCATTCCTTTAATTGCTCCGTCTACTAATTTGTCATCATCTGTCTTTTGGTAGTAATCACTTTTGATTTGCTCATACGCTTTATTTAATTTGTCGAACTCGCTGTCTCCCATGCTTGCTGATTTCTGGCCCAGGATGCTGGAATTGCCCGTAATAAATAAAGTAAGCGCTGAAGCGACAACCGCAGTGATCAGCACAATAAAAAACAGTTTTAATTGCCGTTTCAATTAAACACCACCTTTTTCTTCTTACATTATTATCATGGACGAATTCTTATTCGTCAACTCGGAGCAGAAATGAAAGAGAAAACGCCCTTCTTTCGCTTTTCATAAACCTATGTCTTTATACGACATATGATAAAGAAAAAGGAGGATTCGATATTGAGCCGATATTTAGAAATGCTGTCCTTATTCGGTGTCGCAGGGGCGCATCCAGGCGGGCTGGCTTTTTCAAAAGCGGTCTTGCAAAAAGCTGCCCCCTCCCCAGATCAGCCGATTCTTGATGCCGGATGCGGAACAGGCCAAACAGCGGCTTACTTAGGACATTTACTGTATCCTGTAACAGTCGTTGATAAAGACCCTATCATGCTAGAGAAAGCGAAAAAAAGATTTGCAAATGAAGGGCTTGCCATCACTGCATATCAGGCAGAGCTGGAACATCTCCCGTTCTCTTCTGAGTCCTTTTCCTGCGTCCTGTCAGAATCGGTCCTCAGTTTTTCCGATTTGACGCCCTCTCTCCAAGAAATTTCAAGAGTGTTGAAGCCCGGCGGGATGCTGATTGGTATTGAAGCAGCTTTAAAAAAACCGATGCCGCCTGCAGAAAAAAAGCGAATGATGGATTTCTACGGTTTTACTTGTTTACATGAAGAAACCGAGTGGCATAAAACTCTTAGGTCTTATGGTTTTCAAAAAACGGAAGCGATAACACTTCTTCCAGATGACATGGAATTTGAACCGACCACAGAAATGGATTTATCGCAAACGATCGCTCCTATCTACTACGATACGCTTCAAACACATTATGAACTCATGCAGATATATAGCGAGTTCATGGGACATTGTATCTTTGTCGCGCATAAGTAAAACGGCGTATCGCCCCCTGTTTTCGTCCAACCTTTTTATCCTATCTATCATATGCTGATAGAAAGTCAGTATAGGAGGGAAACAATATTGGAGAGATATTACCATCTTTGCAGAAACCATCAAGGTAAAGTCGTCAGAATTACAGAGAGAGGCGGAAGAGTTCACGTCGGCAGAATTACCCGTGTAACAAGAGACAAAGTTTTTATAGCTCCGACTGGCGGAGGGCCAAGAGGTTTTGGCTACGGATATTGGGGCGGTTATTGGGGATACGGAGCGGCTTACGGTATTTCCCTCGGTTTAATCACAGGAGTGGCTCTGGCTGGTTTATTCTTCTGGTAAGCATAGAATAAATGTATGAACAAATGCTAGATTCACCAAACACAATAAAGCCCGCTTATCAAATGTAAGCGGGCTTTTACTGTTAGATTTTCTTCACTTTTTCAAAGTACTCTTCCAGCGTTAAATCATTATCATGGATGACCTTTGCGGCCTTTTTGCCTACATAGCGCAAGTGCCATGGCTCATATTCGTATTTGGTGATATCTTCTTTATTTTTTGGATAGCGAATGATAAAGCCATATTTATAAGCATTGTCCTGCACCCATTTTCCGTCTGCCGTGCTGCCGAACGCTTCATTTATCTGAAAACCGTTGCTTCGGCTCGAGATGTCCATCGCAAGGCCTGTTTGGTGCTCGCTTTCACCCGGATAAGCGACCGCTTCCCTTGCCTTCTTTTCCCCTTTTAGGCTGACTTCATTGTTAAAAATGACTTGCTGTCTGTCATACGAACGGTATCCTGAAACAGCTGCCAGTTCATAGCCTTCCTTTTTCGCAGCATCGAACATCGTTTTTAATGCGTCGGCCGCTTCCTTTCTGATGTAACGTTTTTGAATCTTTTCTTCAAAAGAGAACTCTACATCAGGTATGACTAGATCACTAGGTTCATAGTTTCCGGGCAGTGCGTATTCTTTATTGACAAGCGCGAGTATGTTTTCTGGATTTTGAATGGTTTCCAGACCGTCCACTTTTTTAATATTATTGAAATATTTGCTTTCCAATGAAAACGCACTGTCCTGAGTGTTTGCTTTTTTGCTGTCAGCTGTTTTTTGTTCTGTTTGCTTTGTTTCTGCTGTGGTTTTCGTATCCTTTTGAGCATCTCCGTTTGACATGCTGCAGCCGGCTCCGACTATTGCCGTTACACTCAGAGCGGCAGCCAGTGAAAACCATTTACCGGACTTTTTCATATTACATTACCTTCCTTTTATCAATCGTTTCCGCATTCATAAAGAAGAGGCTGCCGGCACCCAGCACGCCTCTTGATTTATTTTATTGTGATACGGAATGTAAAGCCACTTCTATCATATCATGAAATGTCGTTTGACGCTCTTCCGCTGTCGTTTCTTCTCCTGTTAATACGTGATCGCTCACGGTGAGAATTGACAGCGCTTTTCTTCCGTGCTTCGCTGCTAATGTATACAATGCAGTCGTTTCCATCTCTACGCCCAGGACACCGTATTTTGCAAGCTTTTCGATTTGCGAATCGTCGTTGTAGAATTGGTCAGCTGTAAATACGCTTCCTACAGTGACCGGCACGCCTTTATCCTTTGCGGCATCATAGGCATTTTTTAAAAGCTCAAAATCTGCGCAAGGCGCAAAATCAATGCTTCCGAAAGCGACTCTGTTCATTTGAGAATCAGTTGAAGAGGTCATAGCCAAAATGACGTCCCGCACTTTGACATCTTTACGGATAGCGCCGCAAGAACCTACTCTTATTAAATTTTGCACATCGTAGCTTTGAATTAATTCATTCACATAAATTGAAATCGACGGAACGCCCATTCCCGTGCCTTGCACGGAGATTTTTTTGCCTTTATATGTACCCGTAAATCCATACATGCCTCTAACTTCATTGTAGCATTCTACATTTTCAAGATACGTTTCAGCAATAAATTTTGCTCTGAGAGGATCTCCCGGCAAAAGCACTGTGTCCGCAATCTGTCCTTTTTCAGCACCTATATGTACACTCATCTCATATCCTCCTGTAAATCTAAATTATCATCCAGTCCGTTCATTTTACAACGAATGTCATGATGAGACAAACTTCAGCATTGATTATAAAGGAATATGGCGAAAAAAGAAATGTTCCGGGGCCGTTTGGGCACTTCCGGAGAAAAACGGGATAATTGAGGTGTTTATTTGAAAACCTAACCGCAGGAAGGAGGGATGGGACATGGGTAAAAAACAGCGTAACCGGATCACCGGCCAAAAAAAGAACAACCACATACCTGCAAAAGACGTGATTGCAGCTGAAGAGGCGCACGAGAAAGAGTATTCCGCTGCCAAACGCAAGCCTTAAACTGCAGAAAACTGCGGAAATCCGCAGTTTTCTTTTCATTTTGTCGTTTGTACAATCAGACGATTGATTTTCCTCCATCCGGCGGGAAGCAGTTTATAATATGTTTTCCCTTTTCTTCCTTCATCAATCAGAATCACGTCCCCTGTGGCCATAAATCTCGCATCATAATCACTTGGAACAGTGTCAAATACATTAAACAAAGAGAATGCTCTTTTCAGCACGTCTTGATGATCGCTCCCGTTCAGTTCAGTTCGATAGACGGGTCTGTAGCCCTTTTTTTCGCCAAACCGGGGTGTTTGAAATATTGTCACGTCATAGGAACAAGACTTCTTTTTAAACACGGATAACATCATCAAGATCCCCTCCCTTTTATTTCTTTAACATATTAGCGTTTTTGTCCGTTTTTCCTCTCTCTATTTTTGTCGAAACCGCTTAATCTTTTCGTCAAAACCTTTTACGAGGAAAAACAGAAGCAGGCCGAGACTAAAGCCCCCTAGCACGTCGGTTACAAAATGCACACCCAGATAGACTCTGCTTATGCCGACCAAAACCGTGATCACGCCGGCTATGGTGTATACCATTTTTTTATGTTTGGACAAAAACGGGAGGTGTTTTACTAAAAAGTAGGCAATAACAGGATAGACATAGGCAGCGTTCATAGCGTGGCCGCTCGGAAAGCTGAAGGATGATTCATGAACCAGCGGTGAAAAATCAGGCCTCACTCGCTCGATCCATTCTTTTAACACTTTGTTTAACAGTCGATCTGCACCGAATACCAAAAGCATCAAAAGCCCGTCCCATGTTTTTCTGTAAAAAAACAGCCCTATTCCAATGATCAGGATAAGAGGGAACAGGAAAGAAGAAGCTCCAAGATGCGTGATCCCAGCCATGGCATCATTAAGCCATGGCTGGCGAATCAAAACAGCTGCCTTGCTTATCATTTCATCTGCAGATTGAACAGCATTTGTATGAATGACCGCAGCTAGAAAAAGAAAGAAAAGAAACAGACTAACGGGCTTGTACAACATTTTAACCACCTCGATTTTCACAGAAGTCATAGAACATGAATAACAAAACCGGAGCTGGCCGCTCCGGTTTCAAGCCTCAATCATCTTCGTCCAGCTCTTCATCTATCATACATTTTTCTATCAAATAATCAAAGGTAATATCAGCGATTTCAAACAGCTCATCCTCACTCGGTATGTAGCCCCGTCTTGCAAGCTCTCTGTAAAAAAATTCAGCGATTTCTTCCGTATCAATCACAAGATCTATTTCTTTCATCTCCGTACCGCCTCCTTTTTTATGTTTTATGAAAAAACAGGCTGAATTATACCCGGTGTTCTAAACAATTCTTTCGGTCATATACATTGAATAAAAAACAAGCCATAGGAGGCTGACTATATGATCGCTAAAATGATGGAAGCACTGGACGGAGAAAGATTTGATATCATAATGGAAAAAACGCTCAAAGGAATGACGCAAGTGATGATTTGGGGCTGTCTGCCTTATTTTTTATATGTTTTGATCCGTATGTTCACAAACTAACTGAAGTGCTCTTTTAAACTTTCCAGAACAAACATCATCATATCTTTATATTCTTCATCTTGAAACATTTCGTACAGAATTTTGTAGTCATTATAAATATCCAGAAGCTCATCAACAATTGATACAGCAAGGATGTGAAGGGTATCTTGATCTTCATCATCACCTTCAAACTGAAGAAGAGCAGACGATGCGATATCTTCGCCGATCTCTTGGGCAGTTTCTCCGACATAGTGGACAAACAAAAGCTGATGTACAAACTGGTCCATTTCATATTTTCTTAGCACCAGCGTGAGATCCTCTTCCTCCGTTTCAAGCCACTCTCCATCCTTTAAACGGGTCAGCTCATAAATGATATCTTCCCAGCCATCTTCTAAATATCTCCAAATTTCTGTTCTGTGGCCGATAATGCGAAAGAGTTCTTTTCCATAATCTTTTACATAAACGACGTCCCCAATAAGGAATTCATACTCAATATCAAGCTTTTCCATGTCGACAATGACACCCTCATAATCTTTGTAAAGCTGAATGGACGACTCAAAGTATAAGACTTCATTATGATTGACTTCATATAGATAGTGTTTATCAATTTGGTGTACTTTTGTGATGGTGCCGACTGTTCCATACATAATGACGACTACGATATCCCCTACTTGGAATTTCGGTTTATTTTGCTTCACGGTGTCTCCCCCTCGCCGCAACATTTCTCATACGCTATCGTATGCCGGGTGACGCCAATTCGCATGGGCATGAAAACCAAAGGAAATATCCAATTCTGGTATGGGTGAGGACATAAAAAAATCCGCAGTGATCTGCGGATGGAACAGCTATTATCTGCCGTGCACTTCAGCCTCGTATTGATCCCAAGCTTCATCAAACGTAGCCATCGTGTGAAGGTAATCAGCGTTCAGCTCTAAATATGAACTGATTTCATGATAATCGGTTGAGGTTTTCGGAAAGCTGTGATCCTCATACGCCTGATTGGCAAATTCACTGATGCTGTCCTTCGGCTTAGGGTGTCTGTATTTCAATAAATAGTGATAAAAGGATTTCATGGGTTTCCCCTCCTGGTGTCTGTCTTTTGTTGTTCTATTATACAGTTCAAGTGTAAAATTACAACAAAAGAATACCGAAACATCATTCAGGAGAAATCAAAATAGTTGCGTTTCAGAATTCTTTCTGTCTCCATGAGCTGTTGATACGTCAGGCTTTCAGGCAGTTTTTTTGTTTGAATCAAAAGCAGCTGATCCTCAATCTCCTTAATCGTGTTTTCCTCTTGATAGGTCATTCCGCAGGAAGCACACACCATGGCGGGGGTGTCTGTCAGTTCTATGGCTCTTGTTCCGTCAGGGAGCTCCCAGTACACCGTGTTTTTGCCGGGTACTGCTTCAAGCTCGCCGCACCATTCGCATGTTTTCATGAAGAATCCCCTCCGATTTCAGCCTCTTTCTGTTTTTTCTGCTGCGCCAAAAATTTCTTTTCTTTTAGCTGGTCTCTTTTCTCACGCCGGTCTTTTAATGTTTCATGCTCGGGATTCGCTGTGTATGCCTCTCTCCTTTTGATTCTGGCTACATTTTCCGGTGTAAAAGAAACCTCTTTGTCGGCAAAAATGGCACTCAGCCCGATCGGCTCCTTTTTGTCAGCGATTTCAGGGAAAACGGACTCAAAATAGGCGTCAGCCTGATTAGGGATATAATTCTCCGGTTCCGGATATGACGTAATGACGCCTTCAAAATTTCTTAAGATGACTTTGTCAGGGCTTTGCGACAGTACATAGTTTGGCTGCAAAGCGATTTTCCCCCCGCCGCCTGGCGCGTCAACGACAAAGGTAGGAACCGCATAGCCTGAGGTATGGCCTCTCAGCCCTTCAATGATCTCCAAACCTTTGGAAACGGGGGCTCTGAAATGTCCGATACCTTCTGACAGATCACATTGATAAATATAATACGGACGGACTCTGATTTTTACCAAGTCGTGCATGAGCTTTTTCATGATTGGAACTGAATCATTAATACCGGCTAACACGACTGCCTGATTTCCGACCGGCACTCCTGCGTTCACCAGCTTTTCACAGGCCTCAACGGATTCCTCTGTCATTTCGATGCTTGTGTTGAAATGAGTGTTCAGCCAGACCGGATGATATTTTTTTAAAATCTCGCACAGTTGATCGGTAATGCGCTGTGGAAAGACGACCGGCGCCCTTGTTCCGATTCTGATCACTTCCAGATGCGGAATGCTGCGAAGCTCTTTTAAAATGTATTCTAAAATTTGATCATTGATTAGTAACCCGTCACCGCCTGAAATTAAACAATCGCGGATTTCAGGTGTTTCCCGGATATAAGCAATCGCAGCATCAAGCTGTTTTTTGGGGACTCCCATTCCGATTTGTCCGGAAAAACGCCTTCTTGTGCAGTAGCGGCAGTACATGGAACATTGATTAGTGACAAGAAACAGCACACGGTCGGGATAGCGGTGCGTCAGACCGGGTACCGGTGAATCTTCATCCTCATGGAGCGGGTCTTCCAGATCGTATTTTGTTTTGTGCATTTCTTCAGAAAGCGGCACAGACTGCATGCGGATCGGGCATCTCGGATTATCGGGATCCATTAATGAAGCATAGTAAGGTGTAATATTTAGGGGGATCGTTTTGGTCGAAATTCTGACGCCTTCCTCTTCATCCTCAGTCAGATTAATGACTTTTTTTAAATCATCTACCGTTCTTACCGTATGTGTCAGCTGCCAAAGCCAATCGTTCCATTTCTCTTCTGGAACATCCTTCCATAACTCAATCTCCTTCCAATGCCGTTTCGGTTTATGCCATTTGTTTGCCAAATGAATTCCTCCTTACAGGTGCTTACACCAAATATTCATGTTTTCAAGACCTTCGGCTATATAGCAATTGTTGATCAGCCTTCCGCCATACTGATAGCCGGAATGGTACAACACAGCATTCATCCCAAAAGACGCAGCACGGGCGAGAGAAAATACATGAAAGATATCCTTCTCGGCCATTTCTTTTTCTAAAGCCCCGATTAAAAGGCTTGTCAGCGAACGGCCCCGATATTCCGGGAGCACAGCGCAGTCGGTTATTTCCGCATGACCCAGCTCTGGATTGATATCTGCGCTTGCTGCACTGATCAGACGATCATGATCAAACATGACATAATACATCGTATTTTCATTCATCGTCTTTTCAATATAAGCAGGATCAAATACGGGGGTCGGGTACGTACGGAATACTTTTTTATACAGCATGGATAGCTGGTACATGTCGTTTGTTTCTGCTTTTCTCATCGTAAAAACGGGGGTAATTTCGCTGCGGTGGTGAGGTGCTGTGCGATATAAGGCTTCGATGGTCTCCTGTTCTTCTATATAAGAATCTGTTTGTCTCCGTTTCTCTGTGAGGTAACGGACCATGACGCAAGCCGGGTGGCCGAGATAATAGCCCTTGAGAAAACCCTCCGGCACAAATAAGTGTTTGGCAAGCACTGCCTCATCATGCTGTTTCGTATAGACGATGATTTTTTCCGCATCCTCTTCTTTTGCCGCTGCCACGATATCAGGCAGCGCCTTCTCAATGGCTCCGTCATAACGAACTACTCTGATTCGTTTGTTAAAGTCGTCATGGTCCAAAACCGCTGTGACACCGTTACTCTTTATTGACTTGAGCATCCGCATCCTCCCCGTCTGTATGAAGCCCGCACCAATCCATAACAAAAAGTGCAATAATTTTAGCAGATTCTATCATGGCTTCAACCTCAATGTATTCGTTTGCCTGATGAGCTGTTTTTGTTTCTCCAGGCCCAAAGACGATCACTGGCGTATCTCCTGCATGGTATAAAAGCCCTCCGTCTGTTCCCCATGGCGAGGCTTCGATCATTGGCTCTGTCTGTTTCATTTTTTGATAGGCTGATTGCAGCACTGAGATTAAAGGATGGTCATCTGGTAAATCATTCGGAAGCCATTGAGCGCCAAACCATTCTACTTTAATCGGATGATGTTTAAACCATTCGTCACGGTATTCTAAATCCCTCAGCCAGTTTTCCAATTCTATTTTTACAGCTTCAGGCTTTTCATGGGGAGCAATTCCGCATCTCCCTTCTATGACGACACGGTCTGCAACTGAAGATGGCCACGCACCGCCTGAGATGGTGCCGATATTCACCGGTACCGGTATTGGGACATTGTCATACAGCGGATCTGAAATTCTCGCATTGCGGGCTTTCTCCAGCTCTTGTATGGCTGTGATCACGTGCATGCTTTTTTCAATCGCGCTCACACCTTCATAGCGTGTGCCCCCATGTGCCGCTAATCCTTTCACTGTGATCCGAAACCACATCGAGCCCTGCTGCTTTATAAAAAGTTTCATATTCGTCGGTTCCGGAATCAGCGCGCCGTCAGCACGGTAGCCTCTCATAATGGCAGACAGTGTTCCAGCGCCGCCGCACTCTTCATCTACAACACTTTGAAACAATACATCTCCCTTCAATTTGACATCGCAAGCGTGCAGGGCTTCTAAAGCAAAAAGAAGGGCTGTATTGCCTCCCTTCATATCCGTTGAGCCGCGGCCGTATATTTTACCGTTTTCTTCGACAGCTTGAAACGGTTCATACTTCCAATCCCTTACGCTTCCTTCAGGCACAACATCGATATGACCGTTTAAAATCAGCGACCGGCCCCCGCCCGCTCCCGTTTTTTTTGCAACGATGTTCGGGCTCTCATGAAAATCGGAACGGTCTGATTTAAAGTAGGGATGCTGTTTTAATTGCTTTAGGCTTGGCTCCCACACGTCTATGTCCATATGAAATTGCCGCAGCTTTTCAAGCACAACAGCTTGGGCGTTAAATTCTGAGCCTAATGTGCTTTTTTCTCCAATCAGCCTTTTGAGAAGACGAATGGCTTTGGCCGAATGCTGATCAAGCCACTCGATTACTTTTCTCTCAATACCCTGCATCCTCATTCCCCCTTTAAGAAAAAGGCATATCTATTTTGATTTCAGCTTCAGTCAACCTCGTCACCTCGTCGATTGTCGAGCCATTCATCAGCTCTTTTAATATGAAATGATGGCCGTCGACCTCAAGAACGGCTTTTTCAGTAATGATCATATCTACACAGCCTGCTGCAGTTAATGGAAGCGTGCAGGTTTCTGTTAATTTAGGCCTCCCCTTTTGATCTGTATGACTCATGACGACAACCACTTTTTTCGCTTTTTGGGCCAGTTCCATCGCACCGCCCATGCCCGGCACCTTTTTTCCCGGGACAAGCCAATTTGCCAAATCGCCTGACTGGCTCACCTGCAGGGCGCCTAAAATCGTAATGTCAATTTTGCCTCTTCTGATCATCGCAAAAGACATCGTTGTATCAAAATAAGACGCTCCTTTTACAGCCCGGACCGGAAATCCCGCTGCGTTGCATAAATTTTCATCCTCATCTCCCTTTTGAGGGCTTTCGCCAATGCCGAGCACACCGTTTTCCGCCTGCAGCATGACCTGCATGTCAGGCGGCAAAAAGTTCGGCACCAAGGATGGAATGCCGATACCGAGATTTACAATCATGCCCGGCTTGATTTCAGAGGCGGCCCGTTTTGCGATCTGTTCTCTCTCTGCTACTCCCAAGCCCATTTCCACTTCACTCCTTCGCTTCTCACAACCCCCTCGACAAAAACCCCCGGTGTAACAATCATTTCTTCAGAAATCTCTCCCATCGGGACGATCTGCTCAGCTTCGGCAAAGGTTCTACTGGCGGCCATTGCCATAAGCGGATTCATATTGCGCGCTGTTTTGTCATACGTTAAATTGCCGAATTCATCTGCAATGCGCGCATTGATGAAAGCAAAATCAGCCGTCAGCGCCTCTTCAACCAAATATCGCTTTCCAGCCACAGACACGATGCCCTTTTCCTCACAAACCATTTGATTATCAATACCGACGTCGGTTAAAATGCCGCCGAGTCCCGCTCCGCCGGCACGAATCCGTTCTGCAAGCGTTCCCTGTGGTGAAAATTGAACCTCTAACGTCCCGTCAGTCATCTGTTTACCTGCTACAGGATTGGAACCGATATGCGATGCGATCAGGGTTTTGACTCGTTGATTGACAATAAGCGGACCGATCCCTATTTCCGGAAACCCAGCATCGTTGCATATGACGGTTAAATCCGTTACACCGCTGTCCAATATAGCTTCAATCAATGATGGAGGCGATCCGACTCCGCCAAAACCGCCGAACATGAGGACCGATCCGTCCTGAATATCTGCAATTGCTGTTTCGATGCTGATTGTTTTTTGAAATGGCGCCATTTGATTTCAATCCTTTTTCAGTATTTTTTCGACCGCTACAACTGTTTCTGAAAAAATAGATATAAGCTCTTTAGCCTCACCGTCTGAAATGGTAAAAGGAGGAGCAATAATGACAGCATCTCCTTCCCCGCTGTCTATTCCCGCTTTGGCAGGATAAACAATCAGCCCGCGTTTTTTCGCCTCGCCGATCATGCGCTGGGTAACCGCCTGCTCTGGTGGAAAAACGTTCTTCGTTTTCTTGTCAGATACAAATTCAATGCCTAATAGCAGTCCTTTACCGCGCACATCACCAATGATCTCGCTTTGAGATGCTGCCTCAACAAGCTGCTTTCTCAGCGCAGCCCCCTTTTTTTCTGATTGCTTGATCAAGTCATGCTTTAACACATATCGCAAAACTTCAAGAGCAGCTTTGGCAGAATAGGGGTGTGCACTATATGTGTGGCCGCTCATAATCACACCTGAGCCTTGTTTTATCGTCTCAATAATAGAGTCAGATACAACGGCAGCGGCAATTGGCGCATACCCGGCACCGAGGCCCTTCCCCAGTACAGCAATATCCGGAACGGTGTGCCAATGTTCTGTCGCAAGCATTCTTCCTGTTCTTCCAAGCCCTGTCATCACTTCGTCTGCAATAAAGAGCACTTCGTGTGTGCGGCATACCTCACTTAATCTTTCATAATATCCCGGAGGCGGGGTGATCGCTGCTCCTGCGGCTCCGATGATAGGCTCAGCCACAAAGCCGGCGATAAATTGGCTTCCGATTCTTTTGATGGCCGTTTCGAGTTCATCAGCGGCAGCCTGAACAAAATCCTCTTCCGTCTTATGATTCTGCCGATAAACATGAGGAGCTGAGATAGCGGGATATCGTTCAACTAGATGGGTGAACCGGTATCTCCTTTCATAAAAACCAGATAATGAAAGCGCTCCCAAAGTTATTCCGTGGTAACTGCTCCATCGCGACAAAAAGATGGATTTTTGCGTTTGTTTTTTTTCCTGCCAATATTGAATGGCGATTTTCATAGCGGTTTCTATTGCTTCTGAACCGCTGTTGACAAAAAAAGACCAATTCACATCTCCCGGAAGCTCCTGCGCCAAGAGAGCGGCTAATTGCTCGGCGGGCTCACTCGTAAACTGTGAGCGGTAAGCAAAAGACACCTGATCAAGCTGTTCTTTCAGCTTCTCAGTCACATCACGAACCCCGTGGCCGATGTTGCATGTCACCGCACCTGATGAGCCATCAAGATATCTTTTTCCAGTTTGATCATAAACATATGAACCCTTCGCATAGCTGACAACCGGATAGGCCGAACTAAGCTCCGGCTTAATCAAATAACTGCTCATGCTCCCACCTCAAAAACCCATTTGCTATATTGTATGAGTGTTCAATTTGCGGCATGACGTTCCCCGCAAAAACTTTTTCACACAAAAAAAGAGCCTTCCTGAACGGAAAGGCTCTTTTTGAATTTCACCTTCTAGCAAATAAAAGCGGCTCCGACAATAATTAATAAAATGAACAAGACAACAATCAATACAAACGTATTTTTCTCGCAGCCAAATCCGTAACCGTATCCAGGGTATCTATGCATGCTGTTTTCATCCTTTCTTATCACGATATACGGCATTTTATGCGGGCCAAGTCCCAAATGGTTTGTGCGAACGCCTATTTCATGTAAGGAAATAATGAAAAACAGTATGCACCCGCTCATATTTTTTAAACGTCAGCTTTTCGTAAAAATGGGTTGCTCCGTCAATGCTTGTAGCCACTAAATAGGCCGCTTCCATTCCTAGTGATTTGGCGATGGACAGCATTTCTTTCACTAAGATACTGCCATAGCCCTTCCTTTGAAACTGATCCAAAATTGCCACTTCTTCGATTTTGGCCGTTTTCTCTTGCGGATGAATGAACAGCTCCCCGCATCCAATGGGAATCTTCTGTTCCTGGTCGCTGTAACAAACAACCAGGATAATCGTACCCGCTTTGTAAAAGGGATATTTTCTATTTAGTTTTTGTTCAGCGATCGCTTCTCCAATATAAATGGAATCGTAAATTTTCATGATAGAAGATCCGTCGCTAAGGCTTTTTGCCGTCCCCCATGCCGTTAACGGATGTCCCGTCTGCCCCTTCCAGTCATCAAGCTTCATGTCATAAAACAGCTCATCCTCGACAACAAATCCGCTTTTTACAAGCGATTGCTTCAAACCGAGCGGAAAAACATGCTGCGGGGACGCTTTTAAATGAAGATAATTCGCATCAAGAAGCTTTGGTACGGATGGCAAAAAATCCAGTAACCGCTCCAATGGAAACGTATCATGGAGCTGAACAAAGTTATGAGAAAAAATTTGCGGAAGCTCCGGATCTCTATATACGCTGTAATGATCAAACGATGCTGATTCAGACGTTAACAATATATATTGATGTTCCGTTTTTGAATAATGTCCTGTCATGAACGTCTCCTTTTTATGACCTATACCTTTACTCAGTTGCAATATTCAATTTCTTTATAATCTCATCGTACACCGGATAAAACGGCTTTCCAATTGGAAATTGCTGAATATTTCGGAAAGAAGCGGATATTGGCTTCTGATGTAAAAAGAATTTCCTTGCTACTTGCTCACTAATCGGGTGAAAGACGCCGTTTAGAAACAAAAACGGCTCGCGTTCTATAAAAAACAGCCTTCGCCCAGGCGGATTTTCGATCCATCCAGATCGTTCCCGCGTAATTGGCAGCCCTTCTGGCAGCGCCTCCAGTTCTTCTTTTTCAATTGTCAATATGTCTTTTCTTTTAAATTGATAAAACTGAAAAGCATACTGGCCCATAATCCGTCTTTTTTTTCCGGCTTCGATATAAAATATTGCTGGATGGTCAGCTTCCTTTACTAATATATAGTTCGGAATGTTTAAAATCTTTCCAATGCTATATTGGAATAAATACGGGTCCGGAACAGCCACAGTCCGATTTAGATACAAAGAACCCCACCTTTCCCCGACAGGATGCCTTACACCCTGATCAAGAAAATACACGTTTTGATCTGAACCTTTTACAAAAGAACCGTCAATCAAATCAGCGGGCAGAAACCGATATGCATTTTGAAATGAATCGGGGGTTTTATAGGTTGTATCTAATACTTCATTTATCGGCAAAAATGGGGCAAAGTTGTTGATCCTGGCCCAAAAAATTGAGTCGCCATGATTCCAATGCTTCATATCATCATCCCAATAGCTTCCATATTTATGTTGAATACGATCAAGTAGCGAACGGCGATGCATAACTGAACAATGATCAACTTGAAAAGCGGCCTGATCAAGCACTGCATTGGCATTTCTATAGAAATGGGAAATTTCCTCTCCCCTTTCGTTTACATGTACAACTTTTTGTTTTGAATAGACAGCTTGTGCCTCAGGCTTATGTGAAAACGTCTGCACCATACGGCTCAGCCGCTCAGGGTGATAAACAGTGTCATCGGTGAGATAGGAAATGTAATCGCCGTCGGCATATGGGAGCGCGCTGTTAATTAATGTGGCATAACGGGTTGTTTTTAGTCGTTCTGCGGGATGTACGAAACTGTTTTGATAACGAATGCGCTGGTCATGAAGGTACTTGTGAATCACCGCAGTTGTTTCTTCATTAGAATGATCATCCATGATAAATAGCTCCCAGTGATCATATGTTTGCTTCATGACGCTTTCGATCGCTTTTTGAAGATAATTAGGTTTGTTGTAACTCGTTAAAATAATGGACACTTTCTCTCCCATCTATACACCCTCCTATCGTCAAACATAAAAACGGCTCCGCAGCAAGCAGAGCCTCTGTCATCATTTAAAAAGCACCCCAGCTTACAATACTTGAGAGTGCGACATGAGATCTCGTGTTATTTAACGGGTTTTGAAAAATAACCAAATCAGTCAGAACTTCTTTTACGATGACGTTTTGAAGCGTATTTCCATTCAACAGATGAACTGTTGAAACCGGTACGCCAAGCTCTTTTGCAAATACGAGCTGCCGTCTGAGATCAGATGGATTTCCTTCAGAAGATGATTGACGTATGAGCAGAATCAGCAAAAGCAGAATAAAATGCAGTTCATCTTGATTTTCTTCTTGATTCACGTGTTTCTCTAAATCCAAACAATCCCTCTCCCTTATCCTTATACTCTGTTTCACAATATGAACTGACTTTGATTTATGGTATAGGCTATGTCCACTCATTTAAAAAATCAGCATTTTCCTTAAATGTAAGAAAAATAGATCAGGTACGGCGTTCGACTCATACCAATTGGCAATCCGAAGAATATGATTAACGTGAGTTCACTATTGGATAGGAGGTGTGTGTAATGAGCTCTGAAAATGCACAGTTAAAAAAGGATTTGATTAAGACCCTTTTAAGCCCTTTATTCTCAACAGAAGGAGGAGTAAACGTGGATAATAATCTTAAAGACATGCTTGAAGCTGCCATCGATCAAAAAGTAGATGAAAGTGATATGATTACGGCTGAATCTACTTCCCTTCCGGCAAGATGGATTTTTGCCAGAGTTACGCCAGGCACTACAATCAGTATTGTGACTGATTCCGGTGACATGATCGGCCCGGTTGTCTTCGTTGCTTTCGATCAAGTTCACGGTATCGTATTTGTAACACAGGAAAGCTCCGTCACTCCGGCAGGTCAAGCTACAACATTAATTGATGTAGACAAAGTAGAAAGCGTTACGTTCTTTTCGTAACATCTGATGAAAGTCTTGTATATCCAGTCGGGATACGGAGGAATATACAGTTATTTTGACCGCTGGGCTGAAGAATGTTTTCGGAACACTCATACAGAGTATATGTCTGCAGATACACCGGAGGCAGAATCTCTGGTGAAGATCGAAACGTTTCAGCCGGACTTCGCACTTATGATGGTAGGAGACCGCGTTCCTCACGACTGGCTGACCTGGTTAAAGGGTAAGGGTATCCCCGTGTATGTTTGGCTAACCGAAGACCCATTTTATATTGATATCAGTCTTCAGGTGATTAAGCACGCTGACGCCATATTAACGATTGAACAAAATGCCGCTCTCTATTACCGGGAGCTTGGCTGCCAGCACGTCTATTATGTTCCGATTCCAGTTAATCATCGGCTGTTTAGAAAAATGGACACAGAACATTCTTTTCATTCAAATCTGCTTATCATCGGCTATCCTTACCCTAATCGGGTTCAGCTTATGAAAGAAGCGGTACATCTGCCTTTCACGGTTCGAGTAATCGGAAAGGAATGGAGAAAATATCTGCCTAAAAAAGTGCTCAAACAGCCGCATATCGATGTCGTCAGCACGTGGGTTCCGCCCGAACAGGCCGTTCATTATTACAATGGGGCAGACATCGTGATCAATGCGCATCGGCCCTATCATTTTGCTTTCAACAAAAATCATTTCCGCATCAAAAATGCCAGTTTTAATAACAGAACGTTTGATATCGCTGCATGTGAAGCATTTCAATTAACAGATTTACCCGCGGCACATCCTTTTTCATCCTTTATTTCTTATCACAACATCAACGATTTTAAGGAAAAAGCCGCTTTCTATATCAACCATCCTGAGGAACGGCATAAAGCAGCAGCAGCCAATTACAAAGAGACCGTACCCGCAAATACGTATGATGAGCTTCCTGCAAAACTAAAGGCGATTCATCTGGCGCTTTCTTGAAAAATCGTTCATTGATATGAACGATTTTTTGATCTGCAGAAAAAAGCAGCTTACTCAGCTGCTTTCTTTTTTAGCCGTCAGAACGGTCCTTCAGCTTCCTCGGATTCACCTGCTTATGAAGATCAGGCTTTCCGCGGAGATGCTTTGCAATCTGTTCCCACGACACAATTTTGAAGTTTTGATTGACGGCTTGTCCATTTTCAATATTTTCGCCGTCCTGCGCCACAAAAATCCCGTACGGATATTTTGGGCCAAGCCCGAAGCCGAGAACATCAATACCATCTGTATCACTAGTACCGTCTATCTTCTCGCCATCTGTAATGTCAAAGTTGGCTACATAGCGATTGCTTCCCTGCCGTTCATACATTGCATAGCTGTTATTTCCTTGACTTGAAGCCATGAGATATCCTTTACCCTCTGGCGCATAATAGATCGTCAGTCCCTCAATATCAGCTGTCAAATGTTCTCCAGTCGCACGGTCGACAACCTGCCCCTTTGATCCTCCGCCAGGCTCAGCATTAAATTTCCAGATGGCTTCATCTTCCTCTGCTATGTACAGGTTCCCGTACTCATCATCCGCGACAAGGCCTTCGGTCTGAGAATTCAATTTAAATTCACGCACTTTTTTCCCTGACACATAACCCTTTCCATTATCAACAATTTCATACTGCTCAAATTCTCCTTGTTTGCCTGTCACTAATGCGTAAAATGCTCCTGTTTTCTGACTATGATACAGGCTGAATCCGTATACCTCAGAAATATTAGTGGCTATAGGGTGGTTCGGGTCTGTAATGCTTTTCAATATTCCTTTATCCCCGTCAATTGCATATACTTCAATTGTATTCTTTCCTTCAGACCGGTTGGAGGCGGCAGCTATATCAATTTTTTCGCCTCTAAATGGAAAATCATAGCGCAGATCGACATTATTGAGTTTGCCAAACTCGAAAGAATGAACCTGTTTGCCGTCCAAATCATACACGACTAGCCCTGATTTCTTATTTGTCGTGATCAACTTGCTTTTTTCCGGATGCTTTTCATTAACCCAAATGGCCGGGTCATCCGCTGCGTCATCACCAGAAGCGACTGGATCTGTCTCCGTTTCCGCCGTCACTTTAAAATGTTGTTCCTCATTTACATGATGTGCCGACACCGAGTTTGCTGTCAGGCTAAGAAATAAACCCGCGGCAGTGCTTAGCAGCATTGTTTTTGAAACCTTCATTTGAATACCTCCTTTTTATCACCATCACTCTCTATTGTAAAATATATACAGGTCTTTAACTGTGAGGAAAATGAACCCTTTTTTTATAGTGTTTCTGACTCATAAATCGCTATTCCTTACGATGTACGTGGAAATGACTCCGTCAGATTTGCTTTTACGGTGTGAAATAAACCGAAATGAATAATTAGTACATTGTTTATTTAGTTAGAATATTCTCATGATCATACCCCTAAATTTTTTTAGTGGTTGCTTTCATTAACTCGAGCATCGATGAGCACCTTCTCGTAAATCCTGAATTTGCTGTTGAATGATTTCAGTTAAAGTTGAATAAAAATAAAATTGGAATCATCCAACAATTAACATTAAGATTATTGCGGCTAAATGCGGTTTGTACTATTCCATAAGAAGGAAGGAATCGTTGATGACAAAGCTTTGCCGAGAAGTTTGGATCGAAGTCAATCTTGACGCCATTAAAAAAAATTTGCGAGCCATACGCCATCATATACCAAAAAAGAGCAAAATTATGGCTGTTGTAAAAGCGAACGGTTATGGTCATGGGTCTGTAGAAGTAGCGCGCCATGCACTGGAACACGGGGCGAGTGAGCTCGCTGTTGCCAGCGTGGAGGAAGGAATCGTTTTACGAAAAGCAGGGATTACAGCACCTATTCTTGTGCTTGGTTTTACATCCCTTAGTTGTGTGAAAAAGTCAGCAGCTTGGAATATAGAGTTATCCGCATTTCAGGTTGATTGGATTAAAAAAGCTAACGAAATATTGGAAAATGAAGCAAGTACTAACCGATTGGGTATACATATTAATGTGGATACTGGTATGGGCCGATTAGGTGTACGTACAAAAGAAGAACTTTTAGCAGTAGTGAAAGCACTAACAGCAAGTAAATCCCTAAGATGGGCAGGTATTTTTACACATTTCTCAACAGCTGATGAACCAGACACCACACTAACCAAGCTGCAGCACGATAAATTTGTCAGTTTTCTCAGCTTTTTAAAGAAGCAAGGCATTGAGCTGCCCACCGTGCATATGAGCAATACGGCTGCCGCTATCGCTTTTCCTGAATTTAGTGCTGATATGATTCGTTTAGGTATAGGCTTATATGGTTTATATCCTTCAGCATATATAAAAGAACTTAACCTCGTTAGGCTTACACCTGCATTAAGTTTAAAGGCGCGTATCGCTTATGTGAAAACGATGCGAACAGAACCGCGGACCATTAGTTATGGTGCTACATACATCGCGGAACCTGAGGAAGTAATCGCTACACTCCCGGTCGGCTATGCTGACGGTTATTCCCGTGCACTTTCCAATCGCGGATTTGTTCTTCATCGCGGAAGACGAGTGCCGGTAGTGGGAAGAGTGACAATGGATATGATAATGGTTAGTTTAGGAGAGAGCGGTGAAGGTAAACAAGGAGAGGAAGTCGTGATTTATGGTCAGCAAAGGGGAGCTGAGATTCCCGTAGATGAAGTTGCTGAAATGCTCAATACGATTAACTATGAAGTGGTGTCTACATTAAGCCGCCGCGTCCCTCGTTTTTATATAAGAGATGGCGAGATTTTTAAGGTATCAACTCCAGTATTGTACGTGTAGATGTTCACTTATTTTTTTACAACACACGAGGTTGTTCATCTTAAAATCTTCTTTTATGCAAAAATCAAGGTTCCTCATCTGAGAGATTTTGCTGATGTATAGAAATCTTCGACAAATTTCGAAATCTATCCGCTGTCATCCAAGTTGTCCGACAATTGGACTAGACAGGGATTTGGATGCTGGTGGAAAGCCAGAAAAGAAGAACCTACAAAGTCAAATAAAAAAACCGAAATCATTGTTTATACAACAAAACCTAAAACAATTAACATCCCCTCATGAAATTGAATCACTGTATGAATGGGGCAATCTTATATGCCCCTTCCAGTTCGCAAAGTCAATCTGCCTGGGTATCAATCAGATCAAGCCCCACTTATTACAAAAGACAGAATTGCCCAGATATTGAAGATTTGCATCAAGAAAAAAAGGCATAAAAACAAGCCTGTCTATCCATTAGGCAGGCCTGTTTTTTTGATTTATTTATCAAAGAGATGCAGATAGCTTTCGTACCCTTCTTCTTTCAGTTTATCCTTCGGCACAAAACGCAGCGCCGCTGAATTTATGCAGTAACGCAGCCCGCTTGGCCCCGGTCCGTCATTAAATACATGGCCAAGATGAGAATCAGCAGTGCGGCTTCTCACTTCTGTGCGAATCATGCCGTGGCTCGTATCTAGTTTTTCTTCCACTTCTTCTTCTTCAATCGGCTTTGTAAAGCTTGGCCAGCCGCAGTGGGAATCAAATTTATCCTTGGATGTAAACAATGGCTTGCCTGACACAATCTCTACATACAGCCCTTCCTCTTTATGATCCCAATATTCATTTTGAAACGGCGGCTCCGTGCCGTTATTTTGCGTCACCTCATATTGCATGCGATTTAGTGACTTCATTTTTTCTTCTTTATTGTACGCCATTTATTTCGCCCCCCAATGCTCGCTGATAAATCCGGCTCGTCCAGAACCTGTCCGGTAGCGCTGATAATGTCCTGGATTCTTTTTATAAAAATGCTGATGGTAGTCTTCCGCTTCATAGAAAGGTTCAGCTTTTAAAATGTCCGTTACAATCGGGTCTTTAAAGACGCCGCTTTCTGCCAGGCGCTGCTTGGAAGCTTCCGCAAGCTCCTTTTGTTTTTCATTATGATAAAAAATGGCTGCACGGTAGGAGGTGCCGCGATCTGCAAACTGGCCGCCGGCATCTGTCGGGTCGATTTGCTGCCAAAATAATTCAAGCAGTTTTTCATAAGGGAACACATCAGGATGAAACGTGATTTGAACCGCTTCACGATGACCTGTCGTTTCACTGCACACCTCTTCATACGTAGGGTTTTCAGTATGGCCGCCTGTATACCCGGACACCACTTTTTCAATTCCCGGCTGTTCGTCAAAAGGTTTAACCATACACCAAAAACAGCCTCCTGCAAATGTGGCGATTTCTTTTTTTTCAGACATACTGGTGCCTCCTTTGTTAATACGTGGTATTATTATATTATAGCATGTAATAATAGAATGAAAATGATTCTGCTTTTCAATAAAATCTATAGGTTTTAAGCAATATGCTTATGTAATGGAGGTTCACAAATTTGAAAGTAAGAACACAGATGATGTACGATATGGAAACTTTACTCCGTAAAGTCTTTAAACAAATACGCAACGAAATCAATGAAATTCTAGATAAAGAGCTGTCACGGAATGAATTTACGATTCTGCGGATCCTCAGTGAACAAGGGCCCAAAAAAGTTACTGAATTTGCGCCTATTTTAGAGGTATCGGCAAGCCACATTACGGCTGTGACTGATGCGCTGGTAGAAAAGGAATGGATTACGAGAATCAGATCGAAGGAAGACAGACGCATCATCCGCATTCATATCACTGAAGCGGGTGAAAAAGTCCTTCAGCATTTCAACGAGAAAAAAACGGAATATTTCTTTAAACGCTTTGACTGCTACAGTGATGCCGAACTTGCCTCATTAATCGAGCTCTTCAGCAAACTTGATAAAAAACGGTGAAAAAAAGCACATACCGCTATATATGGGTATGTGCTTTTCACAGCGCTCACTTATTTTGCAGTGAACAGTTTCATTGTTTTCCAGCGGCCGTATCTGTAATACAAAAAAGCCGCACAGCTGCTTAATAAAAAACTCATTCCGATTCCGAGCCCGATTCCTTTCTGTCCAAGCCAAGCTGAAAATAGGGCTGTGAAAGGATATCTCAAAACCCAAAACGATATCAAATTTAAAACCAGCACCTGCAGCATCGCTCCCGCTGCCCTGACGATTCCGTTCAGTACGAAATTAATTCCGATAAAAGGATAGAAAAACGCGATCCAGCGCAAATATTGTTCACCAAACGCGACCGCATCAGGCTCGCTGATAAATAACCTCATGAGGTATTTACCAAATACCCAAAGTATAACTGCAATCACCAGCATGCAAGAAATAACAGCCATCACACCAAGCCTCGCAATGGTTCCCACTCTTTTAAAGTTTCCGACTCCGATATTTTGCCCTGCCATACTGTTGACCGCCGTACCGGCAGCCATAGCCGGAAGCGTGATGAGGCTGTCGAGCCGCTGCACCGCGCCGAAGCCTGACACAACGTGCTCTCCGTATGAGTTGACAACACTCATAATCGCCATCATGCCGCCTGTAATCACCATCATCTGCAGACCGGCTGGAATCCCGAGTTTTAAAATCAGCGCGGACTCTTCCCATTTGGGCATGCGCGGAATAGAGAACGGCACAAGCTTGTGTTTGATGACATAAAACAACCCATACAGAAACGCAATGCCCTGTGACAAAATCGTCGAATAAGCAGCTCCCGCTATTCCCATGCGGAACACAGAAATAAAGAGCGGTGCCAACACTGTATTCAGCACAACGGCAAACGCAATAAACCGGAGAGGTGTTTTGCTGTCGCCAAGCGCCCGAAGCACAGTACTGATAAAGTTATATCCAAACAAAAATAAAATGCCGATAAATTGAATCTGTAAATAGGTCTCAGCAAGCGGAATCATCGACTCCGGCGTTTTTAGAAGACGAAGCAAAAGCTCTGACAGAAAAAAACCGGCCGCGCCGAATCCGATGCTTAGGCCTGTTAATAAAACAACAAATGCGTTAATATACGACGCCATTCCTTTTTCATCATCTTTTCCCTTTTGCTGTGACAAAATCGTTAACGTCGCATTGTTAAGGCCCAAAATAAAAGACAGCACGGTTAATACAATCGTGCTTGATACCGCGGCTGCCCCAAGGGCCTTTGCCCCCAGTAAATTTCCGATCCACAAACTGTCTATAAATTGAAAGGAAACCTGCAATGCGTTTCCGAGCATAATAGGCATTGAAAACAGCACAAGCTGTTTCAGCACGTTCCCCTGTGTAAAATCGTATGCTTTCATTTTTTCTCCTCGTGTTCTCAAATTTTCTTCAGGCGCACGAAAAAAGAGACGTTGTTTCATGTCTCTTTTTTCATGATTTATCGGTTTTTTTCCGGTCTCTCATACCAAATGTAAACACCATCACACTTAGGAACAAGGCACAATAGGAAACGTTCAAATACATTTGATCCATATCTTCAGTGGCCAGATGATGATAAGCAAGCCAGCCAAAATACAGGGAAAATATAAAGGATAATAAACTGAAATACTGGTAAATCCGTTTCATTTTCAGTCACCTCTATTGTTTAGGATGGTAATAGGAAAACTCAATTTCATCTTTTTCTAAATTTATTTTATCCGCTTTGACATACATTCCATTCGTTAAAGGCATTTCTGACAGACGCACTTCAATGCTTTTATCGCCGGGATGAACGTGGACAAATGACGGCAATTCGTAAAAGCTGTCCATATAATTTAACACAAAGCTAATCGGTATACTCAATTTCCCTAACGAAAATTTCGTGACATTCAACTCCACATCGCCATTTTTTTTCACAGTCGGTTCAAAAGCGACAAACGCATCAATGGACGTGGAAAAAGCCTTGATTTTCCCTGCGACATGAACATCATCATCTATCTCTACTTTATAATCAAGCTTGTTTGCTGCTTTGTCGTTTAAATATGAGTTGACAAACGCAGCTAATGATTCTTTTGTGCTTGTCACTTGAAATCCATACTCGCTCTGAGATGAATCCTTCACCTGAGCTTGTTCTCCCGGCAGCATAACAAGTGTCACAAACCCAGCGGCTAGGACAATATTGATTGCAAGCAATATAAAAAACAGTCGTTTCCACTTATTCATGATGTCACCCTACTCTTTCGGTAATCCTTCTTTTTTAATGGCTTGATAGACCCGCTTCGCGATAAGGGAATAGCCCGTACCATTAGGATGAAAATCATCTTCCTCAGAAATTCGGCTGCTGTCACTTTTTTGATTGAACAAGTCTTCAATTTGAATGATTTTTGCATGTTTATCTTTTTTCAGCTCTTTTTCAGCAATATGGTTCCAATCAGTGACGACTCCGTTTATTTCATTTAATTCAGATAGCGTGAACGTAAACGGATTATACATGCTGACATAAATCAGCTCAGCGTGATCATTCAGCTCCCGGATTTCAGAAATGATTTTTTCAAAACGCTTTTCATACGGCTTTTCCGCTTCCTGAAACGGTTCAACGGTTAATTGGAGAAAGTTTTGGCGAAGGACTTTCATCAAATCATTACCGCCAATGGTAAAAAAGACATAATCTGCGTCCTTTATGCCTTTTTGAACCTTTTTATCTTTTAGTTTCTCTAACAAATCATCCGAACGGTTCCCTTTCACGGCATAATTCTTTACGTCTACCGTTTTGACTTGTTTATCTGACCGGATAGAATCCGCCACCTTGCCGACGTATCCCTTTCCGTCAGGATCTCCGACACCTTCTGTCAGCGAATCTCCGACAGCCGCAATGACAATGTGCTCTTTCGTTTTCGTTTCATGGGCTTTTTGTTTTCCCTCAGATGCTGTACGTATGCTCGTACAAGCAGTAAGAAGCAAAATCAAACTGGCCATGAGTGAAAAAATGCGCAGCTTCAATCTTGTTGCTCCTTCCCATTCTACTAGTGGAAAGTGTATCATGTTTTAGAAGATTTGCAAATGCCCAGTCTCCTAGCTTACTTGAGTGTACTGGCTGTCTTCACATCCGCGATGATATCATCGTACGGTGTATTTTCCACTCCATTGTAATCTTTCAGCACCTTACCGTTGGGGCCTACCAAATAAAAAGAAGATTGATGAATGACTTGGTCCTCTCCCTCCGGTTTCTTCACAATTGCTTTAAAGCTCTTAAGCGCGAACGCTTCAATGTCACTCTGGCTGTATCCCGTGAGGAAATCCCAGTTATCAAAAGATAATGGATAATTTGCGGCAAATTTCTTCAGCTGTTTTGGCTTATCGTTTTCTGGGTCAACACTAAAGGATACGATGCGGACATCTATATTCTCAGCCTTCAGTTTTTTTTGCAGCTCGGTCATATGAGCGGTCATTGGCGGGCATATAGTTTCACAATTGGTAAAAATAAAATCCGCCAGCCATACTTCTCCTTTTAAACTCTCTAACGAAACGTTCTTGCCGTCTTGGTTCTGAAATGTAAAAGGCTCCACCTCGTAATTGAGCGGATCTTTAATCTGTTGTCCTCCGCAGGCACACAAAAGCAGAAAAAACAGCCCTGCCGTTAAACTCTTGATAACCTTCATGACTTTCACCCTTTCCAGCCAGCATAAAACGCTTTCTAAAACAGTTCTTACCTGCTGCGTCCCATGTTTGTATTCGATACCGGTCAAAAAAAATCCTGCATGCCTCCCAATCTACAAATACAAAGGGGGACACACAGGTATAAACGCCATATCACGCGTTGTGCTTTAACACCTCTTGATGAAAAACAGCCTGATAATCTGCCCATTTCATCCGGCGCTTCATATAATGTCGGAAAGAATACACTTTTGCCCTGCTGTTTGATGAAAACACTTCTTTTAAGTAGAACTGCAAATGGTGATGTAACATAAAGAAATAGTGCTCATCTTCCTTTAAAACAGGTATTTCTGTCACTTTCACCTGAATCCCGTCACTGCGTTTGAACTCTAGGCTTTTGAGTAACAAGCTATCAATCCTCTTTTTTTGTTTTTCTTCTATTATATACAATGCCAGCCAGGCTGTCTGTCATTTTGCGCGGTTGTGTGAAAAAATTAGATCAGCAAATGAAACAAGTCCTCATCCTTATTCACCTCTACATAATGAAACGCTTTTCTATTCATCCGTTCAATCAGCGGTCCATAGTCTGCCTTGTTCTGCAGCTCGATGCCGACAAGAGCAGGTCCGTTGCTTTTATTATTTTTCTTCGTATATTCAAACCTTGTAATGTCATCATTAGGCCCGAGGACTTCGTCAAGAAACTCGCGGAGCGCCCCCGCTCTTTGCGGAAAATTGACGATAAAATAATGCTGAAGTCCCTCAAAAATCAAGGACCGCTCCTTCATTTCCTGCATTCTTCCGATATCGTTATTGCCCCCGCTGACCACACACACTACATTTTTGCCTTTAATTTCATCCTTGTACAAATCAAGCGCGGCAACAGAAAGAGCTCCAGCCGGTTCAGCAACAATCGCACATTCGTTATATAATTCAAGAATGGATGTACATACTTTCCCTTCAGGCACAAGGAGGATGTCATCCACGACCGCTTCCAGCGTCTGGAACGTTTCCTCCCCAATTTTTTTAACAGCGGCTCCATCTACAAATTTATCAATTTTATCAAGTGTGATGACATGCCCGGCTTTGTTTGATTCAAAATAGGATCCCGCACCCGCCGGCTCAACAGCAATTACCTTTGTATCAGGGGACACATTTTTCAAATATGTACCTACCCCTGAGAGAAGGCCGCCGCCTCCGACACTTGCAAACAGAAAATGCGGTTCTGTATCAATGTCGTTTAAAATCTCGACTGCCAGCGTTCCCTGGCCCGCCATCACATCCGGATCATCGAACGGATGGATAAACGTCCGGGATTCCGCCTCACAGCACTCAACAGCGCTTTTATACGCATCGTCAAACGTATCACCTGTCAAAATAATATCGATAAATCCTTTTCCGAACAGTTCAACTTGAGACACTTTTTGTCTCGGTGTTGTAGACGGCATAAAAATTTTCCCGTGAATGCCGAGATGTTTACATGAGAACGCCACACCTTGAGCATGGTTTCCGGCACTTGCACACACAACTCCGTTCTCAGTCTGCTCGCTGGAAAGCTGTTTCATTTTATGATAAGCCCCTCTGAGCTTAAAAGATCTGACAACTTGCAAATCTTCACGTTTCAAATAGATATTGCATTCATATCTCTCAGAAAGTCTGTCATTCCTTTGCAAAGGTGTGTGAATCACAACATCCTTCACGTTTTGATGAGCCTTTAAAATGTCTTTCACTTGGATGAGAGAGTTTTCTTTAAGCAACGGTTTCATGTACAGATTCCTTTCTTGTTTTAAATCCCTATTTAATATGCCATTATAACACGAATATTCAAAAAATAAGACAATTATTTTTATTTAATAATTAAAAAAATACAGACTATATTCACCACATCCTGTTGTAACATCTGCGTCATCAGTATCCTGCTGACCCAAGAAAAAAGATGATCGTAAATAATAGGTGTTTTCAGCCAAAAGACATGATATAATAAAACCAATTAGAACCAAAAGGAGCCAATTGATGAATACCGCACCAACACTCAACACATTTCATAACCTAATCGGAGAACATCAAACATTTTTGGAAGCGAAGCGAATCGCTAAGCAGTTCTCATTATCGGAGCTTCCCGTCCTGATCACAGGAAAAATCGGAACAGGGAAAGATCATTTCGCACAAGCCATACACCAGAGATCTTCGAGAAACAACGAACCTTTTATTAGCGTCAATTGCAGCGCCCACTCGGAAGAAAACCTTATGCATGAGCTTTTTGGTCCTAACGGAAACTCAGGAGCGTTTCAAAAAACGGCACGAGGAACCCTTTTTATTGATGAAGTATGGCGTATGCCTGCTTCTGTACAAGCTCAGCTGCTAAAAGCGCTTGATTCAGACACGGAAAAACCGCGAATGATCTGTGCTTCCGCAGACGGATGCGCGGAACATACATTCAGACAAGACTTATTCTACAGACTGAATATTTTAACGCTCACACTTCCCGAATTGTCTGAACGAAAAAGCGATATACCGCTTTTGACACAGTATTTTCTCTCAAATTCAGGTCAGCAATTGTTAATTGATCCCTCAGTCTTTCCGATGCTTGAGCAGCACACATTTGAAGGCAATGTCAGAGAATTAAAAAACGCCGCAGATTATATGGCAGCAGTGTCAAGCGGAGGAACAATTCATTCATATGACGTCCCGCCATACATTAGGGGCGCAATAGACGGAAAAGCGTCGAAGAAAAAAGCGAAGCTGCTGACTTTAATGGAAAAAGCGGAGTTTTTGTTTATTTTGGAAACAATAAAAGCGTTAAACGAAAAAGGAGAGCCAGCCAGCAGACGGATCATTTCCGAACACAGCAAAAACACCCAAACGTCGTTAACTCCTCAGCAGGTCAGAAGCCGACTCGACTATTTGGAGAAAAAAGATTATGTCACAAAAAGCCGCGGACGCGCCGGCACTAAAATTACGTTAGAGGGCTTGAGCTTTTTAGAAACGCTGAAAAATCAAATGATCTAGCGATCGAAAGGAGAATGCACTTGTTTACAATCAAAGAAGAGATCGCCAATGCAATTACACATGGCATCGGTGTACTCTTATCCATACCCGCACTAGTGTTTCTGATCATATTTGCAGCTAATTACGGCTCCGCATGGGATATTGTCAGCTTTACGATATTCGGTGTCTCTATGCTGCTGCTTTATCTAAGCTCCACACTGCTTCACAGCATCACACATAAAAAAACGAAGGATATTTTGGAGATTATTGACCATAGCGCCATTTACGTTCTGATCGCCGGAACCTATACGCCTTTTTTGCTGGGCCCGCTGAAAGGCACGCTCGGCTTCACCCTGCTGGTTATCG
Source organism: Bacillus inaquosorum KCTC 13429 (assembly GCF_000332645.1). Lineage (GTDB taxonomy): Bacteria > Bacillota > Bacilli > Bacillales > Bacillaceae > Bacillus > Bacillus inaquosorum. The sequence continues at coordinate 357 of NZ_AMXN01000009.1, read as the reverse complement.
TATGGTCACTCGCCCTAGGCGGAATCGTTTTTAAAATTTTCTTCGTGAAACGCTTTATCCTATTGTCAACCTTAGTGTATTTGATCATGGGGTGGCTGATGATTATCGCGGTTAAACCTTTATATGCTTCGCTGAGCGGAGCGGGATTCAGCCTTCTTTTTCTCGGCGGCATTTTATACTCTGTCGGAACCATCTTTTACATTTGGAAAAAGATCCCCTTCCATCACGCCATTTGGCACAGCTTTGTATTAGGCGGAAGCGCTGCGATGTTCTTCTGCGTGCTGTTTTATTGTGTGAAGGTGCCGTTCATGTCGTAACAAAAAAGCGCAGTCTTAAAGGGACTGACCCCATAAGATG
>NZ_AMXN01000008.1 GCF_000332645.1 Bacillus inaquosorum KCTC 13429 | reverse complement strand
TGAGCTGGGTTTTTTTGTTTTATATCTGTACTGATTTGCTTTCTTCAGTATTCATTTTATTGAGCTTTCTGCTTTTCAAGTTCTCTAATATTTTTAATACTAATACAATCCCCAGCATGATCAACATGAGAGTCGTAAATAACCAAAATGCAGTTTGTACGGGGAACTCATCTAGACTCCATCCGACTGCGATTGGCAGGATAGAACCGCCTAATCCATTGGCAGCGAGCAGCATGCTTGTCGTTTGTTCTGTTTTTCCAGGGTAGAATTGATTGGTGATAATTAAAGCAATGGCAAACATACCAGCCATAAATAACCCTAAGAAGAAACACAGAACAAACCCTGTAAAAGCCGTATTACTAATTGCTAAAATACAAAGTGAAATGAGGCCGCCGATGTTAATCAGCCTGAGATAACGATGATAGGTTAGTTTTTCGGAAACCGGGCCAGTCAGTAAACGGCCAATGATCATGCCGATCCAATATATTGTTACCGTCAATGTTGCTAAGGAGTTAGAGATCTCCCACTTTTCAGCGAAGATGGAAGGGATAAAGTGAACAATCGATACTTCACTGCCTCCATAAAAAAAGAAGTAAGCAGCTGCTAAAGAAATAAACAGTAAGCCATGTTTTCGAAAACTGATAGGTGCTTGTTGTTTACCATTGCCCGAAGTGTTTGTTTGACGGATGAGTAAATCGTCTAAACTGCCAAAACTCATTCGGCTCCAAACAAGCATCAAAAGAAATGAACTTAACCCCAATACAAGAAAGGCCAATGCCCATACATTATTGCTGATTAAGAAACCAGACAGCAACGGCATGAAAAGGGCTCCTAAACCGTACGCTACTTCCATCTTACTCATGGCAATTGCTTGTTTTTCTTTAATTGCTGTTAGGATAATTGTTCCTACACAAGATTCTACGAGTCCGGCGCCAAGTCCAGCCATACTGACAAGAAGAAAAAGCAGAGGCCATGGAGGAAGGAAATAAATAAACAATTCGCAGCTGATCATGGCAAGTCCAATAACAACTACTTTTCTTCGGCCCAATCTCTTTACTGCATAAGGCATTCCCAGTACACCAATTAAAAACCCCATAAATTGCGAAAATACTAATACTCCGCCGTTACTGTAGCTTTGTGCGTAATGGGAAAGCAACTCCGGCAGGACAGCACCAAGGATAACGAGAGTAAAGGCGATTGATCCGTAAGATAAACATCCAATCCACAGTAAACGAGTTTTCATTCATTAATCTCCTTTAATAAAAATAATACTCACCTAGGATTTACATAATAGGACTGGTAGTAAAAATAAGCTTTTTACTCTGTTTGTATTTAGTTTTTTACAATAAACCCATTTATTTCTATCATAACATATGAAGTTTGAATAGAAACCCCCCATGCAAACGTTAACAAATAGTTAACAATTTTTACTATTTATCTAGTTGACATTAATTTCTAGAATTTATACGATGATTAACGAGTTTTACATATTTTAAGAATAGGGGTGTTGGTAGTGGGGACTAAAGAAATTACGAATCCAGACAGTTTGTATTACAAAGTGGATGACGTTGTCATGGAAAGAGGTGAAGGCATCTATTTGTACGATTCAGAGGGCAATGAGTATATTGATTGTGCCTCTGCTACTTTCAACTTAAATTTAGGTTATACCAATAAAGAAGTTATTGATACAGTCAAAGAACAGGCTGACCAGCTGATACACGTCACTTCTTCCTACCAAACCAACGCCGTTAATAAACTAGCTGAAAAACTTGTAGAAATCTCCCCCGACAATCTCACTAAAGTTCACCCTAAGGTTAGCAGCGGCTCTGCTGCGAATGAAGGAGCTATTAAAATGGCTCAAAACTATTCTGGAAAAACAGATGTCATTTCTTTATTCCGAAGCCACCTTGGCCAAACGTATATGATGTCTGCGTTATCCGGAAATTCATTTCGAAGAGAGCCATTCCCCCCTCAGTTTTCTTTTGGCTTACAGGTACCTGACCCCTATTGCAATCGTTGTTTTTACAATCAGAAGCCAGATTCATGCGGAATGCTTTGTGTAGAAAGAATTAATGATTTTATTGAATATGCGAGTAACGGAAAAATTGCCGCGATGATTATTGAACCGATTTCCGGTAACGGAGGAAACATCGTTCCGCCTAAGGAGTACTTTAAGCAATTAAGAAAGCTCTGTGATGAGCATGATATTGCACTTATTTTTGATGAAATTCAAACCGGATTCGGTCGGACAGGCAAGATGTTTGCCGCTGATTACTTTGATGTGAAACCGAATATGATGACTGTTGCAAAAGGATTGGGAGGCACGGGATTCCAGGTTGCCGCCACCCTCACAGAAGAAAAATACATGGGATTAGCCGGCCACAATCACTCATTTACTTATGGATCGAACGTGATGGCCTCGGCAGCTGCTTGTAAGACAATCGAAATCATGCAGCGGCCGGGCTTCTTAGAAAATGTAACAACTGTCGGGAATTACATTATGGATTCCTTAGAGCACATGAAGAAAGAATTCACATTTATTGCTGACGTCAGAGGCGTAGGTTTGATGATCGGTGTTGAAATTGTAAAAGAGAATAATGAGCCTGATGTAGAGCTGACCAATTACATTGCGAAACGGGCTATGGATTATGGGTTAATTTTACGGACTTCCCGTTATGGATTCGGAAATGTATTTAAAATCCGTCCGCCTCTCACGATTACACTTAGTGAGGCTGAGGTGCTTTGTTTCAAACTTCGTAAGCTATTGGAGGATATCAAGTGAAAGAATATATTATAGAGCTTGGAAAATTTGTTTATGAAGAAGTGAAGGGACAGAAAGGAACACTGAAAAACCGGTTAGTTAATGGGTATTCCCCAGGCGGAGATGCACAGTTTAACATTGATGCCGCTGCCGAGAATGCAGTGCTGGAATATGTGAATAGCAAAGAGGAATCAGTTGCGTTTTATACGGAAGATGGCGGCCTGAAGGTATTTGGGGACAATCCTCAATATATTTTGATCGTTGATCCGATTGACGGCACCCGCCCGGCAGCTGCAGGACTTGAAATGTCTTGTATCTCTATCGCATTAGCTGCATACAAGCCTGATGCAAAGATTAAGGATATTGAATTTGCTTTTCTGCTTGAGCTGAAAACAGGTGCCTATATGTACGCGGATGTTTATTCTGAAGGGATTTATTATGAAGGCTATCGTGGCACCCTGCCAAATCTGAGCAAAGTGACAGACATTAAACATATGTTCTGGAGCCTTGAGTTTAATGGGCATCCCGCGCACCTGATGATTGATGCTTACGGTCATTTGATTGATCAGTCAGCGAATAATGGCGGCGTATTTGTTTTCAATAGCGCTTCTTATTCAATCTCCAGGATTATTACAGGGCAGATGGATGCCTATGTGGATATCGGCAATCGTTTATTAAAAGACGATCCTGCGCTGCTGAAAGATTTTCAGGATGTGGGGAATGGGCAGGTCCTGCATCTGTTTCCATATGATATTGCCGCAAGTGTGTTTTTGGCGAAAAAAGCAGGTGTTGTGATTACTGATGCGTATGGAAAGTCCTTGGATGATACACTTCTGACGGATCTTAGCTACAATAACCAGCAGTCATGCATCGCTGCATCAACGAAGGAGCTGCATCAGAAGCTGCTGGATCAAATTCGCTGGGACAGAAAGGAAGAGACATATGAAAGCGTTGGTCTGGACTCCTAATGATCGGCTTGAAATGCAAGAAGTAGAAGAACCTCAAATCAAAAAAATGAACGATGTGAAAGTTAAAATATACGGGACAGGCATCTGCGGAACGGATTTAAATGTTCTAAAAGGAAAGATGCATGCGACTCACAATATGATCCTAGGACACGAATCTGTGGGAGTGGTGACAGAAACAGGGCCTGATGTTAAAAACGTTAAGCCTGGTGATCGCGTGGTAATTGATCCGACTCAGTTTTGCGGGAAGTGTTATTATTGCCGGAAAGGTTTAACTTGTTATTGTGAAACGTTTGAAGACTGGCAGCTGGGATTAGGGGCGCATGGCACTTTTGCCGATTATTACGTAGGCGAGGACCGTTTTATGTATAAAATCCCGGACAATATGGAATGGGAACGAGCCACTTTGATTGAGCCGCTTTCCTGTGTATTAAATGTGATAGAGCGGGCTGCAATAAAACCTGACGATTCTGTACTTGTATTAGGGTCAGGACCGATTGGGCTGCTTGTTCAAATGATGGTGAAAAAACTATCAAGGCTGACCGTTGCGACCGAGATCGGAGAGTATCGGTCAGAAGCGGCACGCCGGATATCTGACTATGTTTATCACCCGCAGGATTTAACGGCAGATGAGGTCAGGCGGATTAACCAAGGAAGAACATTTGATGTGATCTTTGACGCGATCGGCAATCAGCTTGATTGGGCATATCCGTTAATTGACAAGGGCGGAAGGCTTGTGCCGATGGGGTTTGATGATACGTATGAAATGAAAATCAGGCCTTTTCAGCTGCTTTCTAACGGGGTGACGATTGTTGGAACCGGAGAGGCTCGACAAATCATGGAGGATGCGGTATCATGTGCCGCGGACATGCCTCAGCTTTCTGAACTGATTACGGAGAAAACCCCGCTTGAGAACTATGAGGCTGCCATCCAGGAATTGATGGGCATAGATCCGTTGTCAAATGAGAGAAAAGATATTGCCGCAGTTAAAACGATTCTTGTTTCCCATCCGGATATGATATAATGCAGCGATATGGCTCAAACTTAGTTTGAGCCATATTTTTCTTCAGCATTCACCTTGCGTATTTGAATAAAATTTAATATGATACTCTTTGTATAATAACTCCTTGCCTCAATACAATATACTCAACGTTTCCCCTTTTTCTCCGATCGTTTTCCTTTTCACTTTCTCCCGTGAAATAAAGAAAGCTCCCAATACAACAGATACGGTGCGGATTTATTTTTTTAAAAGGAGTCGTTATATTTGAATAATAGTTTTACATTAAAACAGCAATGGTTCGGAAATATCCGAAAAGACATTCTTGCTGGCATTTTAGTTGCATTAGCGTTAATACCTGAAGCGATTGGCTTTTCTATTATAGCCGGTGTTGATCCGATGGTCGGTCTTTACGCTTCATTTTGTATAGCCATTATTATTTCTATTTTTGGCGGCAGACCAGGCATGATTTCAGCTGCGACTGGCTCAATGGCGGTCGTTATGGTGTCGCTGGTTGCTGATCATGGGCTTCAGTATTTATTTGCGGCTACGATTTTGACAGGAATCATTCAGGTGATTTTAGGCATCAGTAAAATAGCTAGATTAATGAAATTCATCCCGCGTTCTGTGATGATCGGGTTTGTGAATGCGCTGGCGATCCTTATCTTCTCTGCGCAGCTCCCTCAGTTTGAAGGTGCTTCTTGGAGCATGTATGCGATGCTTGCCGGGTCGTTGGTTATTATTTATGTGCTGCCGAGGTTTACGACTGCGGTTCCGTCTCCGCTTGTCGCGATTATTGTGATGACGATTATTGCTGTCACTTTCCATGTGGATGTGCGGACGGTCGGGGATATGGGGAATATTTCTAGTTCATTGCCTCATTTCTTAATCCCGGATGTTCCGTTTACCTTTGAAACACTGCAAATCATTTTTCCTTATTCCATCGCTTTAGCGTTTGTCGGGTTGCTAGAATCTTTACTGACAGCACAGATTATTGATGAGATGACGGATACGGATAGTGACAAAAATAAAGAGAGCCGCGGACAGGGAATTGCGAATATCGTGACCGGGTTCTTTGGCGGTATGGCTGGCTGCGCTATGATCGGACAATCTGTCATTAATACGAAAGCGGGCGGACGAGGACGCTTGTCAGCATTTGTTGCCGGTGCATTTCTGATGTTTTTAATTGCGGTGTTAAGTCAGGTTGTAGTGAAAATTCCGATGGCTGCGTTAGTGGCTGTTATGGTGATGGTTTCTGTCGGCACATTTGATTGGTCTTCTATAAAAGGCCTTAAAAAAGCGCCGCTCACCGACTCGATTGTCATGGTTGTGACTGTGATGACGGTTGTTGTGACGGATGACTTATCTAAAGGCGTATTCGTCGGCGTTCTCTTAAGTGCCGTATTCTTTGTGGCAAAAATCTCGAAGCTGAAAATTGTTTCACATGCAGAGGATCAAAAGCTGAGAACGTATCAAGTGAAGGGGCAAATCTTTTTTGCGTCAGTGACTGATCTTACGAATGCGTTTATTTATCAAGAGGATATTGAACGGGTCGTGATTGACTTAACTGAATCTCACGTTTGGGATGATTCAGGAGCGGCAGCGCTTGATAAGATTGTTGCGAAATTTAAAGAACAAGGCATTGAAGCTGAGTTAAAAGGTTTGAACAATGCGAGTAAAGCCCTTATGAAACAGATGACATAAAATAGGGAAGTCCAGATGAACGAGATCTGGGCTTTTTTATATAACATACGGTTGAACAGCATTGATATAATAGAGAGAAGAGAAATTTTAAATAGGGGACTTGCATATGATGCTTCAGAAGCTGAACCGTGTATTGGGGAGAGTGATGCCGCTTTTAACGCCGACTAGTGTGGTGCTGGGCGTGCTGCTGTCTCAGTTTTTAAATGGGTATGAATGGGCTGTGCCTTGGATCTTTGCTTTTATTACGTTTGCAGGCAGTTTGAGCGCTAACTTTCAATCTTTGAGACACGCGTTGTCTCATCCTCTACCTATGATTCTTGCACTATTTGTTCTTCATATTTTTATGCCGCTTTTTGCTTGGGGCAGCGGCCATCTTATTTTTAAAGGCGATCCTTTGACGATCACCGGTTTAACATTGGCTGTTGTGATTCCTACGGGGATTACAAGCTTGATTTGGGCAGCGATGTACAAAGGGAATGTCGGTTTGACGCTTTCAATTATCTTAGTTGATACTGTGCTGTCACCGCTAATCGTACCGCTGAGCCTTTCATTGCTTGCCGGCGCTCAGGTTCATATGGATGTGTGGGGCATGATGAAAGGGCTGATTGTGATGGTCGTGATTCCTTCTTTTCTGGGCATGCTGTTTAATCAGCTGTCATCTCCAGAAAGAACGGCATCTGTGAGCAGTGCGCTGTCTCCTTTTTCAAAGCTTTGCCTGATGGCAGTGATTGCGATTAACAGTTCAGCGATTGCCCCTTATTTCAAAGCGGTTGATTTGAGATTTGTAGGTATAGCTATGACGGTTTTCTTTATCGCGTTAACAGGCTATGCCGCTGCTTGGCTGATCGGAAAAATGATGAAAAGGCGCCAAGAGGAAATTGTCTCTCTCATTTTTACGGGAGGCATGAGAAATATCAGTGCCGGCGCAGTTCTTGCCGTTACGTTCTTCCCGTCTCAGGTTGCCGTTCCCGTTGTCATCGGCATGCTGTTTCAGCAGATACTGGCTGCTTTGTTTGGCTATATGCTGAATCGCTTTGAATTAAAACCTGTATTGCAGAAAGCATGAAAAAAACCGCTCATAGGGTTGAGCGGTTTTTTCCGTATAGCCATTTGAGCGCGATGATGAACTGTTTGCAGAAGTACTTGCGGTGGTGCACCGCCCCTTTTTCAATTGAAAGACACAGTTGCTCTTCAGTGAAGCCTTTTTCTTTTAAACTTTGGTGCACTTGCTTTGTATTCTGCAGCATATTCCGCTGAATGGATTGTTTCTCACGGCCTTCGTCACTGCCGACAGACATAAAAATACGTGAAGTGCCGGGCTTTAAAGAAGATAAATGAACGGTTTCCGGTGCGTTCTCGTACCAGTATGAACCTGAGATAGAGCCTATTTTTCCAAACACCGACGGGTACTTTAATAAGGCGAACATTGAGATGAGGCCGCCTAATGAGGCACCGATCATTCCTCTTGACTGCGGTTCCCTGGTGACGTTCCAGTTTTCTTCGATAAGCGGAATGAACTGGTTCGTTATATCAGACAGATAGTGATATCCCATTCCGCCGAAGTCCGGGAACCGATCACTAAGTGATGCAGCCGGCCAAGGCGTGTATTCATTTAGCCGGTTTTCGGGATCGATACCGATCAGCACGAGTTCAGGCAGCCTTCGCTGTTGAAATGCGCTTTCTAATAATTCGATTTGGTCTTGAAACAAAGAACTGCCATCCTGTACGTAAACAGCAGGAAATGCCCTGCTGCCTGGACTGTAGGAAGGAGGGAGGTACAGCGTGAACCTCCTTTTCCCGGCTTTATGCTCTGAAAGGGATCCGTTCAAGCATTCTCCCCCTTTTTTTGCTTAAAAAGCAGATATAAGAAATAAGGAACACCGAGGATCGCCAAAATGATGCCTGCGGGCACTTCCGCGGGCTGGAAAAACAGTTTTCCGGCAAAGTCTGCGCTTATTACAAGCAGCATGCCGATTAAACCGCTCAGTGGCAGGATGTAGCGGTGTTCGACACCAGCCAGCCTCCGTGAAATATGGGGAGCAATTAAGCCGACAAACGCCATGCTTCCCGCTACGGAGACACAGGCGCTGATGATTGCTACACAGGCAACGAGCAGGATGGTTTTTTCTTTATTTGATGAAATACCGAGGCTTCGGACTGTATCTTCATCAAAACGAATGGTGTCGAGCAAGCGGGACTTGGCGATAAGAATCGGTATAAACAGCAGCATCCATGGGAGAACGGCTGTGATATACGTCCAGTTGGCAGACCAGATGCTTCCGTTTTTCCACACCATGGCCATTTGATAGTCTTGCGGGTCCATTTTTAATGATAAAAACAAAGACAGTGCGCTGAATCCTGAATTGATCGCGATTCCTACCAAAATAATTCTTCCTGAATCTAAATTGCCTCTGTGCCATGCAAATATGTAAATCAGGATCGCTGCAATCAGTCCGCCTATCAAACCGAAAAAAGGCATTCCCATCGCTGCAGCAATGGATGTCACTTCTTTCTGACCCTGGAACAAGAGCATGAATGCAACAATCCCGGCTCCCGCCCCTGCGTTGATTCCGAGAATTCCCGGGTCTGCAAGTCCGTTTCGTGTGATGGCCTGGATGACGGCGCCTGCAATGCCAAGACCAAGTCCGATAATAGCTGCCATGACAACCCGCGGCAGTCTTAAATCGAACAGCAAAATTTCATACTGCGGATTCGGGTCGATATGAAAAAGTGTGGAGAGCAGCTCAGCCGGACGAACAGAAAATGATCCGCTCGTTAAGCTGAAATAGCTGACAACGAGAATCAAAGCGATGAACACGGCATATTTTTTAGCCATTTTGCTCCCCTCCTTTTCGTTTAATCAAATAAAGGAAGAAAGGCACGCCGATAATGGATGTCACGACTTCAATCGGTGTTTCAAACGGATAATTGATAAATCTGCTTGCTACATCACACAGGGTTAAAAAGATTCCGCCCAAAATGCAGGAACACGGAATCAGCCTGCTGTAATCAGAGCCGACGAGAAATCTCGTGATATGCGGAACAACCAATCCGACAAACGCTATTTTTCCGGCCAGCGCTACAGCACTGCCGGTTAAAATGATGACTGAAAGCATCGCCATGATTTTAATGGTTTTTTTCTTTTGCCCCAAACTTTTAGAAATGTCGTCGCCTAATGATACAGCGGTCACCTTTTTGCTGAGAGAAATGGCCATTACGATGCCAATCAGGAAAAACGGAGCGGCTAGCTTCAGGAAATCAGGACTCATTTGATGAAGTCTGGCGCTGTACCAGAAACTGAGATCTTGTGAGATTTGAAAATAAATCGACATGGCGGCTGATAAACTGCTGAGCAGCATGCTTGTGACTGTGCCGATGATGGCAAGCTGCACGGGGGTAAACCCGTTAGGCATCATGGCGGCAAGGCTAAATACTAACACAGCTCCTAACGCTGAGCCGATAAAAGAGTAAATGATCATTTCAAACGAAGACGATTGCGGGAGCAAAACCATACAAAGCGTGATGATAAACGCGGAACCATCTGAAACGCCCATAATGGAGGGCGAAGCTAAATAATTGCGCGTAATGCCTTGCATAAGCGCTCCAGAAACAGCAAGGGCTGCCCCTATGAGCAGAGCGCCGGCAGCCCTTGGAATCCGGGAATGCCATATAATTTGATGGTCTGTGTTTCCCGGATCAAAATGAATAAGAGATGTAAAAACAATATCTGTGCTAAGATGCTTTGCGCCATATAGGATTGAAAGCATCAGCGACAGTGCAATAGCAAATGGAGAAGTAATCAATATGATACGTGTCCACTGTTTTGAATACATAAAAAAACCTACTCTGAATTAGTTTTGTGTCAATTTTTCAGAAGCCGCTTTCAGGAAGCGGACTTTGCTCCAAGCTGTGCCGCCTTGTGCGAGAGGATCTACTGAGTTGACGTACACATGATCTTCTTTGACTGCTTTAAGGCTTTTCCAGATTGGATTTTTCTCTAAATCCTTTAATGCTTCAGGTTTGTCTGCATTTTCATCATCAGAAAATTGGACGAAGATATGGTCAGGATTCATTTCACTTAATTTTTCTAATGAAATCAGCTCTTGCGCTTTTGCAGCTTTTACTTCATTCGGCGCTTTAAGGCCTAAATCACCATAAAGTGTGGAGTTGAAGTACACCTGTTCAGGGTAAATGTAAATGTTGCCTTGTCTGATTCTGATGACAAGCGCTTTTGAATCTTTTGCTTTTTCATTGATTTTTGTTTTTGTTTCTTTTAGATCTTGTTCATAGTCTGCGATGATTTTTTTCGCCTTTTTCTCTTTTCCAGTCAGCTGGGCAAGCAGCATCATGTTTTCTTTCCAGTTTGAAGAGATGTGAGAAACTGGGATCGTCGTGCCGGCTGTGCTTATTTTTTGCAGTGTTTTTTCCGGGAATTTTGTTGAAGCAAGGATGACGTCTGGCTTCATTTCAAGAATCTTTTCAATGTTTGGCTCCATTTTTTCTCCGGTTGCTTCGGCTTTATCAGTGATGTCTTTGAACATTTCAGGGAATTTGCCGGAGAATGAAATCGCGCCTTGCGGATGAACGTCAAGCAGTTTCGCGTCTTCCATCGATTCAACGCTTCCCGTAATGGCAATTTTGTCTGTCGGTACAGTTACTTCATATGTTTTATCAAGGTATTCAATTTTCTTCTTCTCAGATGCTGTGCCGCTTGCCTTGCTGGCAGTCGATTCGTTTTTGCTGCCGCAAGCTGCCGCCGTAAGCACGAGAAGCAAGATTAATAAGGTAAGAGATATCTTTTTCATCTATAGAGCCTCCTGTTCAATTGATAACTATTATCAATTGGAATTATAGAGAATGAACAGATATAACACCATGGACAAATTCCATATTTATCATGGACTATCACCGGATAGTAAAGAAATCGTTTGCTGAACGATCCGTTCGTGCCCGCAAGCTGAGTATTCATTCCACGGGTCAAAGGATAGAAGATAAACACGGTTATTCCGCACCGCGCTTAGGTTTTGCCACGCTTCTGTCTGCTGCAATTGCTGGTAATAAGCAATGGTTTCAGGCTCTTTAAATAGAAAAAGCATCATGCAGTCAGCTTGGCAATTTGCGATATTTTCTAACGAAATCGCTTGCTCTGAAGGCGTGTCTGCCGTTTTTGCCGAGCGAAATCCTAAATCTCCAAAGAAGACTTCGCGGACGCTTCGATTATGTGCCAGGTAAAAGTCTTGCTTATGCAGCCTTAAAAAGAGAAAACGCAGCCCTTCGGCGTGCTGAAGTGTTCTTTTGGCGGCCGCCGTCTGCTGGTCATAAGCCGCGAGCCACTTTTCTGCTTCGGTCTCTTCTTTTAAGAATGAAGCTGTTTGCAGAAAGTGAGTTCTCCAGCTCTCTTCTGAAGGAAGATAAATCACTTCTGCAATGCGATTCAGGTGACTTTGTTCTTCCTGAGAAATCGTATCCATGCTGAAAATGACATCTGGTTCAGCCTGCGATAACATATTCAGGTTTTCTTCCCATTTTTCATTAAACCGGTATGCGCTGAGCTGGACGGGGATATCTGTCGAATAATGCCGATAGTAGTAAGATGTCCATTTTGGGTGCAGCGCGGCCGCAAACGGTATGTGATGAAGAGGGATAAGGTGGCCCATTGTGCCCTTTCCATATGCGGCAATTTTTTTTCGGCGTTTTTTCATATAGCTTGTAGGTGAACAGCCTGTATGTTTTTTAAAGATTCTGCTGAAATAAAATTCATCTTGATAGCCGGTTTGATGAGCGATTTCTTTCAATTTGCAATTTGATCTTGCCATGAGCCGTTTTGCTCTGGTGATTCGCGTTTTTGTGATAAATTCTGTTACGCTTTGACCTGTCCATTTTTTAAAGGTTTCGCTGTAGTGTTTGGCGCTGATTCCTGCCATTTGCGACAGCTGGGCAAGTGTAATTTTTGTATCGGCATGGGTTTCGATGTATTGTTTTGTTTTTTCGATTGCTGAATGTGTATCCGTCTGGTCAGCTGAACTGGCAGTGAAGAGGTCATAAATCAGGCTTTGTACTTCAATCACACATTTTAGCTGTGAAAGCTGAGACGATTCATTCCATAGCGCTGCAAGCTCTTGAAGCCGGGCTGTAAGGTTTTCGATATGTGAAACATTCACAAGCTTCAGTTTGGCTAATTCCGTTTCTGTACATGGTGTTAAGATATCTTGCCCGGTTTCCTTTATGTAGCTTTGAAGCCTGATGAGACAGGCATCTATATGTCCTTCGCCTGCGGGCGTAAAGCCGAAGGTCTCGTGAGGCGGACAAACATAAAGCGTCTTTTTTTGCAGAGGACTGATGTTTGTTCCGATCGAAATATGGCCGTTTCCTTTTAAATGAAAGATCAGCACGTATGAATCGGTTAATTGCTGTTCTGAGAAGAGATCACTTGTTTTTTTTAGATATTCAATTTGTATGGGATGATAAATCACTGTATTTTGCAAGAGTAGACCACCTTTTCAGAAACATTCAATTGATAATCATTTTCAATAAGATTGTACCAAATAAATGAAAGTTTTCCTATATAAAGCGGGTGGGTTTTTGTCATGAAAAAACCCTTACTCAGATGTGAAAGTAAGGGTCTTTTGTTCGGTAAGAATATGTTACACGTGTAACATACGATGCTTACGTCTTAATAGATCAGATATTTTTTTCTAGTTTTGCTGAATTGTTGGAGTGGTTTTTCATAGCTGTCAATGATGTCTTCAATAGAAGCGCCGTTTTTAATTTTTGTCCTGATCCAGCCGTTGCCTGCCAGTTTATCAAATGAACCTGTTGATAGGAACTCAAAATCCTCAGGATAGAGGTCGTGTATTGTTTTAATGAGTGACAGACCTGTTTTTACTGCTTCAAACTTTTCTCTGTCTGTCACATAGAGCTGCACACCGTGGCAAAGTGTTCCTTGATGTTTAGAAAATGTCGGCGTAAAGGAAGCCGCCCTGAATGTCACGCCCGGCAGATTAAGGCTGTTTAATGCTTCTTCAAGTTCTGTGCTTTTGATAAAGGGAGCCCCAATCAATTCGAATGGCTTTGTCGTTCCCCGCCCTTCGGATATATTCGTTCCTTCAATCAGCCCGGTTGCGGGATAAACAAATGTGCTCTCCACCGTCGGCATGTTCGGTGACGGGAGGACGAAAGGCAGTCTGGTGTCGTCAAAATCCATTTTTCGCTTCCAGTGTTTCATTTTCACCACTGTCAAATCGGCATTGATGCCAAATTCCTTGTTGAACAGTAAAGCCAATTCGCCTATAGTCATTCCATGCTTTAACGGAATCGGATACAGTCCGACAAATGAGGCATACTCAGGCTCTAAGACTGGTCCTTCAACATGTGTCCCGCCTTGAGGGTTCGGGCGGTCCAGCACCATAAATGGAATGCCGTTTTCTTTAGCGGCCTCCATTGCGTATGCCATTGTATAAATGTACGTGTAGTAACGGGTCCCGACATCCTGAATGTCAAACATAAGAACATCGACATCTTTCAGCATCTCTAGAGTCGGTTTCTTCGTTTTTCCGTAGAGGCTGTATACAGGAACTCCGGTTTTTTCGTCAATGTAAGAGCCTACTTCGTCTCCCGCCTGAGCGTCGCCGCGAACGCCGTGCTCAGGACCGAATAAAGCTGTCAGCTTGATATCAGGGTTCTCGTAAAGAATATCGACACTGCTTTTCAGAGATGGGTTTACGCCGGTTGGGTTGGTGATCAATCCAATTCGTTTTCCTTTGAGCTGCTTTTTATAATCCGGGAAAAGCGTGTCTATGCCGGTCTGGACTTTAGGTTTTTTAGCCGTTTGATTCCTGGAATCGGGTGATGCTGAGGCAGCTGTTATCGTTCCGAACATCATGAGACCTGTAAGAAAAGCGAATATTGTTTTTCGCATGTGCCCCTCCTTGTTAAAGCCGTTTTCCCGTTTTGATATTTAACCCGTAGCCATATGGGTAAAGGATGTCTCCCGGTTTGGTGACTGATGGAATGTCAACTGGAAGTGTGCCTTTAGGTTTTGCCTGGCCGAATATCGCCATAACTCCGGCCGGAATATTAGGTTGAAGATAACGCCCGTTTGCGTATCCTTTAAAGCCATAGACAGCAATGAGTGCCTTAGCTTCTTCAAAATTGGCGGCATCATATGGGTTGCGCAGGCTCATTAAGACAAATTGTTTGTTGTGCTGCAGTGCGGCTTTCATCATAGCTCTCGGAAAGACGGTGGCCCATTTGCTTGAATCTGATATGCTGTCGTCGATGACACCGTCGTTGACGACAGGATCATTTTTCACGACGTAGGAGCCAGTAATGATATAATCAGCCTCTTTTACTTGTTTTTCATGCTCGGCATTAAATACTTGGTTGGCAAAATTGACTTTGCTGAGGGACACGGGTTTGATTTTCTTTCGCTTGATGAGATCGCGAATGGTTTGTTCAATCGAAGCAGTTTGTTCTTCGTAAGGCGCGACAATTAAGATTCGGCTGTCTTTTTTAGGTTTGAACGGCAAGGTGTGCTGTTCATTTTTTAATACGGTCACTGCTTTTTCAGCTATTTTTTTCTCGGCTTTCAGGTGACGCTTGCTTCCTACGATTTTCTGGGCTTTCGCTATTTTTTCTTTTAGGCTGTCGTCATTTCGAGCTGGATACATACCGCGTTTTATTTTCAGGGAAATGATTCGTTCAACCGATTTGTTGATTTGATGTACAGGAATGTCTCCGTTTTTCACGGCTTCTTTTAAGGCTTGAATAACACGTGCGAATTTCTGTTCTTCTTTCAGTGAAGTAACTGAGGCAGGCATTAATGCAATATCGACGCCGGCTTTTATAGCCATGACTACCGCATCTTCCTGGCCAAAGTGATCTGCAATTGCTTTCATATTGAGAGCATCGGTAACGATGATGCCATCAAAGCCCATTTCCTGACGAAGAAGACCTGTCATCACTTTTTTCGAGAGTGTAGCCGGAACCAAAACGTCCGATCCATCGAGTTTGCTTTTGTATGTGGTGTCATCAAAGGCAGGAAATTGAACGTGAGCTGTCATCACCATATCAGCACCGGCATCAATTGCTCTTTGAAAAGGATAGAGTTCGACCTCACGAAGCCTTTCTTGATTATGGGAAACGAGCGGCAGTCCGTAATGGCTGTCAACATCCGTGTCTCCATGTCCCGGGAAATGTTTGAGGGCAGAGGCGATATCTTGCCGCTGCAAACCCTTCATCGTATATAAACCGAGTCGTGCTGTCAGTTCTCGATTGGAGCTGAATGACCGTACGCCGATTACTGGATTATCAGGATTATTATTAATGTCCATAACAGGGCTGAAATCTGTATTAATGCCTAAGGCAGAAAGCTCCTTCCCAATAATGGTGCCGGTCTGATAGGCATTGATTCTGCTTCTGGCTGCGCCCAGCGCCATATTCCCTGGGAAATTAGTGCCCTCCCCTAATCTCGTTACGATGCCGCCTTCCTGGTCAATACTCAGGATCAGCGGGATTTTAGGGCTCGCCTTTTGGTAAGCGTCTGTCAGCTGTACAGTTTGCTTTGTTATTTTTACATTTTCTGCAAAAAGAATGACGCCCCCGAATTGATATTTTTTGATGAGACCGGCGACTTCCTCATTCATTTCTGTAAAGGCTTGCGGAGAGGACTCGCCCTCCTTTTGCCAATTTCTGAAATCGGGCATCAGCATCTGGCCGAGTTTTTCATCTAATGTCATGCGATTGACAATCTGCTTGGCGTCGGCTGAGCCACTGGATGAAGTGGCTTTTGTCTGACTGGCGCCGAGAAAACATGAAAGAAAGAGAACGGCTGAAAGGATAAGCGGAAAGACAGGTTTCATAGAAACTTCCTCCTATCGTTGAATCATTCATTCCATCGCTTCATAAATCGCGGTAATGACGCTCCCATAACTGCCTGTTGGAAATTGGTCACCCTCAAACACATTTGGATTTTCCTCTGGATCAGCTACTGGTGAATGCTTTTTATTTGTTAACAATGCGATGCCTAAATTGTAGGTTGGATCAATGACGGTAACTGTCCCTGTCCAGCCAGTATGCCCGTAAGCCTTTTCACTGGCATAAGGGCCAAACATCCATTCCATGCTTTTACTTCCGTTTCGCCGCCAGCCAAATGCGAATGTCGGATCTGTTGCTGAAGGTGCTGTAAATAGGTCGGCTGTTTTTTGATCAAATAAAGAAACGCTGCGGTGTGATCCTTTGTTTAACATGACTTGCAGCAGAATGGCCATATCATCAGCATTTGAGAACAATCCGGCATGGCCGGACACGCCGCCCATTGAGTAAAACGCTTTTTCGTCATGAACTTCTCCTTGCAGCGTGTTTGTGCGGATGTTAGGGAAATGAATAACGCCGTCGCGCGTATTGCCCATACGTTCAGTAGCTGCGAACTGCTTTGGTTTAAAGCCTTTTTGCAGCGGATTGTACAAGGTATGTCTCAGTCCCAGCGGCTTGTAAAGTTCTTGCTCCGTGTAGATATCAAGCGGTTTACCGGTGAGTTTTTCGACAATACAGCCGAGGAGCATATATCCGATGTCACTGTATACGTGTTTTGTCCCTGTTTCATAATCGAGCGGGATTTTTGTCAAATATTCAATCGTTTTGTCCCGATCCTGAGAATAGTACATGCCGCCTTTTTCCGGCGTGTAAAAGTAAAAGCTTGAGGGGAGCCCGGACTGGTGCTGGAGAACATCGATGACACGAATCTTGTTTTTTCCTTTAATAAGGTCTCCCGGCTGATCTTTGAAATCAGGCAAATATGCAGAAACCTTTTCATAGACGTCGAGTTTTCCTTGGCTGACTAAGCGCTGCAATGCAAAATTAGTTGCGTACATTTTCGTATTAGAGGCTAAGTCAAACATCGTGCGGGTTTTCATTTTTACCGGACGGCGCAGCAGTTCTGATCCTTCGTACTTTTTACTGTAGCCGTATGCTTCTTTTTTTATGATGCGGCCATCCTTCACGACGACAAGAACGGCGCCTGGAAATCCTGCTGCAATATCCCGTTCAATCATCTGATCAACCTTCCTTAGTTTCTTCGACGAGAATTGTGCAGTTTCTGCATTTATGGTTTTCGGCTCAACTTGGTAATCTGCTGTTTGCGCGAAGGTTTCATTTGGCGTCAATATAGATAGGATTAAAATGGCACTGAGTAAGGACAATGTTTTAGTTTTCACAGGCTTGCTCCTTTCCGTGCTTCTATCCCGTTACTATCCCAAAAACAGAAACAATTTAATCGAACTGAGAAGCCATTTCATCTTTATACCCGAATGCGTAGGTCAATAAAAAGCCGGCCGCGTATGAAATAAAGAGCCCGACGATATATAGGATGATTTGTGATGGCAGGACGAGAAAGGAAAGCGGCAGCCCGGAGACACCGATCGCAAAGGTGGCTACCTGAAAATAAGCTTGAAAAGCGCCGCCGATTCCGGCACCTAGGCATGCTGTTAAAAACGGACGGCCGAGCGGCAGCGTGACTCCGAAAATAAGCGGTTCACCAATGCCGAGCAGCCCCGAAGGAAGCCCTCCGGCGATCGCTTTTCTCAATGTTGTTTTTTTCGTTTTCACAAAGATGGCAAAGGCCGCGCCTACCTGTCCTGCACCTCCCATAGCCAGAATAGGGAGCAAAGGATCATTGCCGATTGAATTGATCAGTTCCATGTGCACAGGCGTCAAGCCTTGATGCAGTCCGGTCACGACGAGAGGAAGGAAGGTTGCGCCCAGAATAAAGCCTGCAGCGATGCCGCCGAAGTCCAGGATGGACAGAAGGCCAGATGTAATGGCATCAGAAAAGAAGCCGCCTAAAGGCATAAATACGACATATGTGACGATTCCGGTGATTAATAGTGAAACGGTTGGGGTGACAATGATATCGAGAGATTGAGGAATAAAACGGCGGATAAATTGTTCGGTGTAAGCAATGAATATGGCTGCGAAAAGAACTCCGATCAGACCTCCCCTGCCCGGAAGAAGCTGTTCTCCGAATAAACTGATCTTTGCGATCTCCGGATTAATAATCAAGATCCCTGCCAAAGCCCCAAGAGCGGGTGTACCGCCAAATTCTTTCGATGCGTTAATGCCGACGAGGATGCCGAGATATGTGAACAGTCCTGATCCGATGACTGTCAGGATAACAGCGATTTGTGATTCTGCAGAGAGCCATCCGGCTTGTATAATTGCTTTGGTAATCCCAGTGATTAAACCGGAAGCGACGAGTGCGGGAATAAGAGGGATAAAGATGCTGGCAATTTTACGTAAGAATAGTTTAAAAGGAGTGGCGTTTTTCCGATTTATATCTGCTTTCTTTTGGGCAGCTGCTTCTTTGACATCGACACCTTCTTCTGACACGAGCTTTGAGAAAGCGGCTGTGACATGATTGACGACTCCGGTGCCGAGGATGATTTGTAAGGTTTCAGCTTCAACGACTCCTAATACGCCGTCCAGGTCTCTTAAGGCCTGAATATCTGTTTTGTTTTCATCGTAAGGCGTAATACGCAGGCGTGTCATGCAATGAGTATATGAGGAAATATTGGATTTTCCTCCGCATAGCTCAAGGATTTTCTTTGCGAGATGATTGTAGGAATTTTCTTTGCTCATCAAAACCCCTCCTCTTCAAGATGCCTTATTTTTTTCTCATAGATTGTATGGCTGCTCTCGTTTTATCGATATAGCCGGTTGTTTCTTCATACTGCTCAGCAGCCATGCCTAAAAACAAAACATCAATCATAAAAAGCTGAGCGAGGCGTGAGGAAGTGGCTGCACTTCGAATCAGGGCTTCGTTGGAATGTGCTGTGTACAATGGGACATCAGCTAGCGCAGAGACGGATGTCTGACTGAACTGTGTGAGGCTGATCGTTGTGATGCCTTTTTCCTTAGCCATGGTGAGCAGTTCAATGATTTCCTGCGTCTCTCCCGAAAACGAAATGGCGAAGACGATGTCATCCTTATCTGCATTTGCAATTAAAGATGCCACAAGGTGAGTGTCTGAGAACGCGGTAGCTTGTTTATGAATGCGAAGCCATTTTTGCTGGGCGTCCTTGGCGACAATGCCGGAAGCCCCGACGCCGATAAAATGCACAGTGTGAGCTTTGAGAAGCAGAGAAACCGCTCGTTCCAGCTCTTTGTAGTCCATCAGGTCTGAAGTATCCTGAATGGCCTGAATGGCATTGCCGGCTGTCTTTTCAGAAATGGAGTGTAGCGGTTCGTGGGGAGAAATGTCCCGGTAACCTTGTAAAGTAGGCTTTGCCAGATCCCCTGCTACTCTCATTTTTAAATCTTGAAATCCCTTTAATCCGAGTGATTTGCAGAGCCTGATGACGGCAGCGTCACTTGAATTGGCTAAGGCGCTGATTTCACTGACAGTGCTTTCTATTGCTTTGTGGGGATGAGTTAGGATGTAATCTGCAAGTTTACGCTCGGATGGAGGGAGCTTGTGCTTCATTGATTGGATGATGGCTAAACCGCCTGCTGCCATTCTTGTCTCTCCTTATCATGAATGGTAATTTTCGATTGCTTTGTCTATAAAACCGTTTGCTTCATTAAGCAATGTCTTAGCTTGTTCCTGATCTGTACGTGTTTTGAGCATGACGATTGCCGTTTTGACGTGATGATCGGCTTGTTCCAGTGTGTTTCTGGCTGTGTCGTATGAAGCGTTTGTGAGGCTTTGGATGATGCTGATGGCACGTTCTTTTAGTTTTTTGTTGCTGACGTTGACGTCCACCATCAAGTTTTCGTAAACCTTGCCGATTTTGACCATTACTGCGGTGGATATCATGTTTAGAATCATTTTATGAGCGGTTGCGGCTTTCATACGTGTTGATCCTGTAATGGCCTCAGGTCCGACGACAACCTCAATGCTGTGATCCGCATCCTTGCTGATGGCGGAATTTTCATTACAAGTAAGGGCGATGGTGTGTGCTCCGACTTTGCGGGCGTATGTTAGGGCGCCTGAGGCATAGGGTGTGCGCCCGCTTGCTGCGATGGCAATGACGGTGTCGTTTGAAGTGAGGTGTATGTTTTTTAAATCCTCAGCTCCTGCTTCTTCACTGTCTTCAATGCCCTCTGCTGCCTGCAAAAATGCTTTGGGGCCTCCAGCCATGATTCCGATGACCTGATCTGGGCTTACGCTGTAGGTGGGAGGACATTCAACAGCATCCATGACACCGAGTCTGCCGCTTGTGCCGGCGCCTGTGTATATGAGGCGGCCTCCATTTTGAAACGAGTCGTACGCGCAGTCGACAGCTGTTTTAATATCGGGGAGAACCTGCTGAACGGCGGCAGCAACTTTCAAATCTTCGTTATTAATCATTTTGAGGATGCCGAGCGTGTTTGCTTTGTGGATTTCCGCTGTTTGGCTATTACGTGATTCCGTTGTAAGACGGTGAAGGTTTAATGGTTCTGACATGAGGATGCCCCCCTGTTTAAAAATAATATATCTTATTATTCAGTATATTCATTTCTGTCATGATATTTCAACTATGTTTTTGTATTTTTGAAATTTTATTTCATGCAAGACTATAAGAAATAATGAAGAATCAGCTGTTCCCCGAGCGGCCCGATTCTTCGCCGTCCTTTATCAAGGAACCCGCTTTTCATATAAAGGTGCTTTGCTCGTGTGTTCAGGTGATTGACGGCCAAGATCATTTCATCGCACCATGGAAAATAACCGCTCACAAAAGAGGGAAGCTGAAGCATTGCTTTTTTGGCATAGCCTTTCCCGTGATGCATAGCATTTAAAGACAGGGAACTGAGCAGTAAAGCAAATGGATTGTTAGAATAGGGTGCAAGCGTTTCTTTTGATGTATGTAAAATGAAAAAACCGACTGGCAGATCGTCTTTTAAGATGACAACTGGATATCGGTCCTGTATGCCCAGGGCCTGAGTCAGCACCTCTTTGGGGAGAGAGGTAAAGCGTTTGTCATCGTTATTTAGCGTGAATGATTGAAGCTCCGGCAAATGTTCAGGCTTATAGAAGGATAAAGAAATGTCTTGAGTCATGTGGCGGCCTCCTTACAATATGTCGTCTAGCTGGTTTTCTGAAATGACGCGGTAGCCCGCTTGTTTTAGCAGTGCGGCAGTCACTCCGCTGCCGGCGATTTTTTTGCCAGAGAATGTGCCGTTATAGATAAAACTGCTTCCGCACGATGGACTGTTTTCTTTTAATATGACGGCAGAGGCATTGATTTCTTTTGCGTAAGCTAATGTTTTAGCGGCGCCTTCCATATATAATTCTGTTACATCTTCTCCTGAAGCTGTCACGATTTTCGCGGTTCCATTGAGAACATCCTCGCCTTTGCCTCCGATGATCTCTGCAGGTTCGCGGGGAGTTGAGAAGCCGCCGAGAAGCTCGGGGCATGCCATAACTGCTTTATTTTCTTCGACGAGTTTTCTGATTTTCTCCGATGCGGCATGAGAGCCGTTGTATCTGCATTCAATGCCGCCAAGGCAAGAACTGACTAGAATCATATTGGTTTCTCCTCTCTTGATTTGTTTGTCTCTATCATAAAAGAAATGATAAATGTTGGGAGGCTTTTTCAGTTAAAAAAGGAGTTAAAAAGTTTGAAAATAAAAAATTTAATTTTCCTCTTTACAAACAGGGGGTAACCTGTATATAATAACTTTTGTCAGCTCGACGAGAACACAAACGGCCCGTTGGTCAAGCGGTTAAGACACCGCCCTTTCACGGCGGTAACACGGGTTCGAATCCCGTACGGGTCACCATTTGGAGGATTAGCTCAGCTGGGAGAGCATCTGCCTTACAAGCAGAGGGTCGGCGGTTCGAGCCCGTCATCCTCCACCATTTTGCCGGTGTAGCTCAATTGGTAGAGCAACTGACTTGTAATCAGTAGGTTGGGGGTTCAAGTCCTCTTGCCGGCACTCTTTTCTTACATCTATATGGAGGGGTAGCGAAGTGGCTAAACGCGGCGGACTGTAAATCCGCTCCCTCAGGGTTCGGCAGTTCGAATCTGCCCCCCTCCACCATTATTGGGCTATAGCCAAGCGGTAAGGCAACGGACTTTGACTCCGTCATGCGTTGGTTCGAATCCAGCTAGCCCAGTCACAGACACCTTTGACCAAAAGGTGTCTTTTTTTCTTTTTAAAATCATTCCAATTTCTAACTGTTCAGTCTGTATAGTAATTTTAAAAATATGTTAAGGTAGTTTATTCACGAATTACCATCTACACCCTGCCAAAAATTTGATAAACTTATTTTATAAAAAAGTTGAAACCTTTTGAAACGAAGCTCGTATACATACAGACCGGTGAAGGCAGAGGTTAGATAAATATGGAAATGATGATTAAAAAGAGAATTAAGCAAGTCAAAAAAGGCGACCAAAATGCATTTGCGGACATCGTAGATATTTACAAGGATAAAATTTATCAGCTTTGCTACCGTATGCTTGGCAATGTGCATGAGGCGGAGGATATTGCACAGGAGGCTTTCATCAGAGCGTACGTTAATATCGACAGTTTTGATATTAACCGGAAATTTTCAACTTGGCTTTATCGAATCGCGACCAATTTGACCATTGACCGCATTCGCAAAAAGAAGCCTGATTATTACCTCGATGCAGAGGTGGCTGGTACGGAAGGCTTGACCATGTATTCACAAATCGCCGCAGATGGGGTTTTGCCTGAAGATGCAGTAGTGTCGCTGGAGCTCTCAAGCACGATTCAGCAGAAGATTTTAAAGCTTCCTGACAAATACAGAACAGTCATCGTATTAAAGTATATTGACGAACTCTCATTAATTGAAATCGGCGAGATTCTGAACATTCCTGTGGGGACTGTAAAAACGCGGATTCACAGAGGCAGAGAGGCTCTCAGAAAACAATTAAGGGATCTTTAAGTGGGGTGATGAAATGAGCTGTCCTGAACAAATTGTGCAGCTTATGCATATGCATCTTGATGGAGATATCCTTCCAAAAGATGAAGACGTATTAAAGGAACATCTTGAGACATGCGAGAAATGCAGAAAGCATTTTTATGAGATGGAAAAATCCATAGCGCTCGTCCGGAGCACATCGCATGTTGAAGCCCCCGCGAATTTTACCGCTAACGTCATGGCAAAATTGCCTAAGGAGAAGAAAAGAGCTTCTGTGAAAAGATGGTTCAGATCCCATCCCGTTATCGCAGCTGCTGCGGTATTCATCATTTTGATGGGCGGAGGTTTTTTAAACAGCTGGCATAATGACCACAATTTCAGCGTGTCCAAGCAGCCGAATCTTGTGGTGCATAACAACACTGTGATCGTGCCTGAGGGTGAGACGGTCAAAGGTGATGTCACTGTTAAAAACGGCAAGCTGATTATTAAAGGAAAAATAGACGGGGATGTAACCGTCGTAAACGGCGAAAAGTATATGGCCTCTGCTGGACAAGTCACCGGTCAGATTGAAGAAATCAATCAATTATTCGACTGGACATGGTACAAAATGAAGTCTGCGGGGAAAAGTGTACTCCATGCATTAGATCCAAACGGAAAAGAGTAAAGCGCGTCAGTTGCTTTGCTCTTTTTTTACGGGCTGAGAGGGCGGGCACATTTCACTTGCTAAATCGAATTGTGGTATAATGGGCTCGCTATGTAAAGTACATATGCGTAACACGTAAAACACAAAATACGAAATGACTGAAATCTTGGAGGACGAGGAAATGGCTTTTGAGGATATCCCTTTTTTGCAGTACCTCGGCAATGCCGTTGATATTCTCCTTGTTTGGTATGTGATATATAAATTGATTATGGTGATACGCGGCACGAAAGCGGTTCAGCTGTTAAAAGGAATTGTAGTGATCGTGCTTGTCCGTATGGCCAGCCAATACTTGGGCCTCAGCACGCTTCAATGGCTGATGGACCAAGCGATAACATGGGGATTTTTAGCAATTATTATTATTTTTCAGCCTGAGCTGAGAAGAGCGCTTGAACAGCTTGGCCGCGGCCGCTTTTTTTCAAGGAGCGGCACGCCTGTAGAGGAAGCGCAGCAGAAAACGATTGAGGCAATCACAAAGGCGATCAATTATATGGCGAAACGCCGTATAGGCGCCCTGCTGACCATTGAGCGGGATACTGGAATGGGGGATTATATTGAGACCGGCATACCATTGAATGCCAAGGTCAGCTCTGAGCTGCTGATCAATATTTTTATTCCGAACACTCCGCTTCATGACGGTGCGGTGATTATGAAGAATAATGAAATTGCCGCTGCCGCTTGTTATCTGCCGCTTTCTGAAAGCCCGTTTATTTCAAAAGAACTGGGTACGCGGCACAGGGCGGCTGTCGGCATTAGTGAAGTAACAGACAGTTTGACGATTATTGTGTCTGAAGAGACCGGCGGCGTCAGTGTGGCGAAGAACGGCGACCTTCACAGAGAGCTGACGGAAGAAGCGCTGAAAGAAATGCTTGAAGCCGAGTTTAAGAAAAACACCAGAGACACTTCTTCTAACCGCTGGTATTGGAGGGGCAAGAAAAATGGATAAATTCTTAAACAACCGCTGGGCTGTGAAAATCATTGCTCTGCTTTTCGCGCTCTTGCTTTATGTGGCGGTTAACAGCAATCAAGCACCGACTCCGAAAAAACCGGGTGAATCTTTCTTTCCGACATCAACAATTGATGAAGCAACACTGACCGATATTCCGGTCAAAGCGTATTATGATGATGAAAATTACGTCGTGACAGGTGTCCCGCAAACGGTTAATGTCACGATAAAAGGCTCGACAAGCGCCGTGAAAAAGGCTAGGCAGACAAAGAACTTCGAAATTTATGCCGACATGGAAAATTTAAAAACCGGCACACATAAGGTCGAGCTTAAGGCCAAAAACGTGTCAGATGGGCTGACAATCTCGATCAATCCGTCTGTTACGACAGTGACCATTCAAGAACGGACGACCAAAAGCTTTCCCGTAGAAGTGGAGTACTACAATAAAAACAAGATGAAAAAAGGCTATTCTCCGGAGCAGCCGATTGTCAGTCCGAAAAATGTGCAGATTACGGGATCTAAAAATGTGATTGATAACATTTCTCTTGTGAAAGCTTCAGTGAATTTGGAAAACGCAGATGAAACGATTGAAAAGGAAGCGAAAGTGACTGTTTATGATAAAGACGGGAACGCGCTTCCTGTCGACGTGGAGCCCTCGGTCATCAAGATTACCGTTCCGGTGACAAGCCCGAGTAAAAAAGTGCCTTTTAAAATTGAACGGACAGGAAGCCTTCCTGACGGTGTCAGCATAGCGAATATTGAATCCAGCCCTAGTGAGGTAACAGTTTACGGCTCTCAGGATGTGTTGGATTCTCTTGAATTTATTGACGGCGTCAGCTTAGATTTAAGCAAAATTAACAAGGATTCCGATATCGAGGCAGACATCCCGCTTCCTGACGGCGTCAAAAAAATCTCGCCGTCAAAGGTGACTTTGCATATTGAAGTTGATAGTGAAGCGGATCAAAAATTTGAGAATGTCCTTATTAAGACTATAGGGCTGAGCAGCTCGCAAAACATTGAGTTTCTAGATCCTGAATCGCAGGCGATAGACGTGACGGCTAAAGGCTCTCCCGCTAATATAAAAAATCTGAAGAAATCTGATATTGAATTGTATGTGAATGTTTCAGATTTAGATGATGGGGAGCATAGCGTGAAGCTTGAAGTAAATGGGCCTCAGAATGTAACCTGGTCCTTGGGGCAGAAAAACGCCAAAATCAAGCTGACGTCCAAAAAAAGCAATACATCGACTAATGATAACAGTGGCAATACATCAGGAAACCAGGATGACACAGATAAACAAACGAATGATCAAGATAACAAGCAGCAAGAAGATACAACGAACACTGATAAAGACAGCAATGATCAAAAACAAGACGAAAATAAAGATCAAAACCAAGATCAGGATGAGGACGAATCCACTGCGGATTCACAATCCTCATCGGAATAAAAAAGGAGCGATTATAAAATGGGCAAGTATTTTGGAACAGACGGTGTAAGAGGTGTCGCCAATAGTGAGCTTACACCTGAGCTGGCCTTTAAAGTCGGACGTTTCGGCGGTTATGTACTGACTAAAGACAAACAACGTCCAAAAGTGCTGATAGGCCGCGATACACGGATCTCCGGCCATATGCTGGAGGGAGCCCTTGTCGCCGGACTTTTATCCATTGGCGCAGAAGTCATGCGTCTGGGTGTCATTTCTACACCTGGTGTCTCTTATTTAACAAAAGCAATGGATGCAGAGGCAGGCGTCATGATTTCTGCTTCTCACAATCCAGTGCAGGATAACGGCATCAAGTTTTTCGGGGGAGACGGATTTAAGCTTTCTGATGAACAGGAGGCTGAAATTGAGCGCCTGATGGACGAACCGGAGGATAAGCTGCCAAGACCGGTCGGAGCTGATCTTGGGCTTGTAAATGATTATTTCGAAGGCGGCCAAAAATATTTGCAATTCTTAAAACAGACAGCTGACGAAGATTTCACAGGTATTCATGTAGCGCTTGACTGTGCTCATGGAGCAACGTCGTCCTTGGCGACACACCTGTTTGCTGATTTAGATGCAGATGTGTCAACAATGGGAACTTCCCCGAACGGATTAAATATTAATGACGGCGTCGGATCGACTCATCCGGAAGCGCTCAGCGCGTTTGTCAAAGAGAAAAACGCCGATCTGGGCCTTGCGTTCGACGGTGACGGCGACCGCCTGATTGCTGTCGATGAAAAAGGAAATATCGTTGACGGCGACCAAATCATGTACATATGCTCAAAACACCTGAAATCAGAGGGCCGTTTGAAGGATGATACAGTGGTTTCAACCGTGATGAGCAACCTCGGCTTCTATAAGGCGCTCGAAAAAGAAGGCATCAAAAGCGTACAGACAGCTGTCGGCGACCGCTACGTAGTAGAAGCGATGAAAAAAGACGGCTACAATGTCGGCGGAGAGCAGTCAGGACACCTTATTTTCCTTGATTACAACACGACAGGAGACGGATTATTGTCTGCTATTATGCTGATGAACACTTTGAAAGCGACAGGCAAGCCGCTGTCAGAGCTTGCAGCTGAAATGCAGAAGTTCCCGCAGCTGTTAGTCAATGTGAGAGTAACTGATAAATATAAAGTCGAAGAAAACGAAAAAGTAAAAGCTGTTATTTCTGAAGTTGAAAAAGAAATGAACGGCGACGGCCGGATTTTGGTGCGCCCTTCAGGCACTGAACCTCTCGTCCGTGTCATGGCTGAAGCGAAGACGAAAGAGCTGTGCGATGAATATGTAAATCGCATTGCTGAAGTCGTCCGGTCAGAAATGGGATTGGAGTAACGAAGTCTATAATTAGAGAGCGAACAAGACAAGCGAGATTTACATATGATAATTGTGAGACATGTGGCAAAGTTGTTTAAAAAACAATTGACCGTTCATGGCACATGCTGTAAAATCAAGCTTGTCTTGTTCTTGTTTTCTCTGAGGAAGAAAAGACGGGATTATTGCTTTACCTATAATGATAGCGCCCGAACTAAGCGCCCGGAAAAAGGCTTAGTTGACGAGGATGGAGGTTATCGAATTTTCGGCGGATGCCTCCCGGCTGAGTATGCAGATCACAGCCGTAAGGATTTCTTCAAACCAAGGGGGTGACTCCTTGAACAAAGAGAAATCACATGATCTTCCAAAAAACATGTAGGAGGGGACGATTGAAAGTCCCCTTGAAATTTGACTTTCTTCGTCTCCTTTTACAATCTTAGGAGGAAGAAAAATATGTGTGGAATCGTAGGTTATATCGGTCAGCTTGATGCGAAGGAAATTTTACTGAAAGGGTTAGAAAAGCTTGAGTACCGCGGATATGACTCTGCTGGTATCGCTGTTGCCAACGAACAGGGAATCCATGTGTTCAAAGAAAAAGGACGCATTGCGGATCTTCGTGAAGTTGTGGATGCCAATGTAGAAGCGAAAGCCGGAATTGGCCATACTCGCTGGGCAACACACGGCGAACCAAGCTATCTAAACGCTCACCCGCATCAAAGCGCACTGGGCCGCTTTACACTTGTTCATAACGGCGTGATCGAGAACTATGTTCAGCTGAAACAAGAGTATTTACAAGATGTAGAGCTCAAAAGTGACACCGATACAGAGGTAGTTGTTCAAGTAATCGAGCAATTTGTCAACGGAGGACTTGATACAGAAGAAGCGTTCCGTAAAACACTTACACTGTTAAAAGGCTCTTATGCAATTGCTTTATTCGACAACGAAAACAGAGAAACGATTTTTGTAGCGAAAAACAAAAGCCCTCTATTAGTCGGTCTTGGAGATACATTCAACGTCGTAGCATCTGATGCGATGGCGATGCTTCAAGTAACCAACGAATACGTAGAGCTGATGGATAAAGAAATGGTCATCGTCACTGATGATCAAGTTGTCATCAAAAATCTTGATGGTGACGTCATTACACGTGCGTCTTATATCGCTGAGCTGGATGCCAGTGATATCGAAAAAGGCACGTACCCTCACTACATGTTGAAAGAAACGGATGAGCAGCCTGTTGTCATGCGCAAAATCATCCAAACGTATCAAGATGAAAACGGCAAACTGTCTGTGCCTGGCGATATCGCTGCCGCTGTAGCGGAAGCGGACCGCATCTATATCATTGGCTGCGGAACAAGCTACCACGCAGGACTTGTCGGTAAACAATATATTGAAATGTGGGCAAACGTGCCGGTTGAAGTGCATGTAGCGAGTGAATTCTCCTACAACATGCCGCTTCTGTCTAAAAAACCGCTCTTCATTTTCCTTTCTCAAAGCGGAGAAACAGCAGACAGCCGCGCGGTACTTGTTCAAGTCAAAGCACTCGGACACAAAGCCCTGACAATCACAAACGTACCGGGATCAACACTTTCTCGTGAAGCTGACTACACATTGCTGCTTCATGCGGGTCCTGAAATCGCTGTTGCGTCAACGAAAGCATACACTGCACAAATCGCAGTTCTTGCGGTTCTTGCATCTGTGGCTGCTGACAAAAACGGCATCGATATCGGATTTGACCTCGTCAAAGAACTCGGTATCGCTGCGAACGCAATGGAAGCCCTTTGCGACCAGAAAGACGAAATGGAAATGATCGCCCGTGAATACCTGACTGTATCCAGAAACGCTTTCTTCATCGGACGCGGCCTTGACTACTTCGTATGTGTCGAAGGTGCACTGAAGCTGAAAGAGATTTCTTACATTCAGGCAGAAGGCTTTGCCGGCGGAGAGCTGAAGCACGGCACGATTGCCTTGATCGAACAAGGTACACCAGTATTCGCACTGGCAACACAAGAGCACGTAAACCTAAGCATCCGCGGAAACGTCAAGGAAGTTGCCGCTCGCGGAGCAAACACATGCATCATCTCACTGAAAGGCCTAGACGATGCGGATGACAGATTCGTACTGCCGGAAGTAAACCCAGCGCTTGCTCCGTTGGTGTCTGTTGTTCCACTGCAGCTGATCGCTTACTATGCTGCACTGCATCGCGGCTGTGATGTTGATAAACCTCGTAACCTTGCGAAGAGTGTTACTGTGGAATAAATTGTTTAACCCCTTTGGTTGTTTTTGTTGCTTTGAAATAAAGTCACGATTTTTGTAAAAAAGATGTGATGTTTAAAATAAAGTTACGACGTTTATAAAAATGTTGCGATGCTTTTTCCCTTAGATAATTTTTGTCTAAGGGTATTTTTCTATTTTAACAAAAGAGGCAGGTTACTAAAAATTATAAGGGGATTCCAATTGATTTTGGGTCCCCTTTTTACATAAATGATGTGACACCAATCTTACAAAAATGTAACTTTAATCTCAAATAATGTAATTTGATTCGATGGCAGGTCATCTAATTTTCTTTTACTATGTTCTAAAAAGAGATTGGATGGTGTTGGGTTTGGATATTTCAGAAGTTAATATATCACTGTTTAGACTAGTTAATGACTTAGGAAAAGAACATCCCTTTTTGAATCCTGTATTTAGTTTTATTGCTGAATATATGGTTTTTTTACTTGCACTAAGTGTTCTTTTTATTTGGTTTACAAGAGATACGGATAATAGAATTATGATTCTTTGTGCATCTATCGCTTTCATTTGTGCCTTTACGATAGGGAAGGTTGCAGGGGCATTTCACTCGAATTATCAACCTTTTGTTGAATTGGGAGAGGTTAATAAACTGATACATAAAGAAAAAGACAATTCTTTTCCAAGTGACCATACAATTTTATTCTTCTCATATTGTATTTCATTCTGGCTCTTTAAGAGAGGCTGGTCAATTTTATGGGTATTGTTAGCTGTTCTTGTGGGAGTCTCCCGTATATGGGTTGGGGTTCATTATCCTTTTGATGTTTTAGCAGGAGTATTAATAAGCCTAGCAGTTTCAACTTTTATATATTTAACATTCCCTAAACTAAAAGTTATTCAAACTACCATAAAAATTTATGAAAAATGTGAAAACATGCTTCTTTATCGCTTCAAAAGAAAGGAAAACAAGTCAAAAAATTTTTAGATTTATTCAACAATCGGGTTCTAATGTTCAAAAAATCGTAACCTAAAATGATCAAACTCTTTTATAAAGATTCCATCTGTATTCAAAACTGTAGAATCCATTTTGATCTATCTTTTTTTCTAAATGGATTCTTTAAATTTGCCGTAAACTGAAGGTTCATGTGTTATTTTTGATCATCCTTTATTTCAAAGCTACAGTTTTAGCCAAAGGGGTTTTTTGTTTTAAAGATGGCTATGTTTAGTTTTACAGATATTTAAGATTGCCATAAGAATATGAAAATATAAAGAAGGTATTTTCAAGGAAAGTGACATCTACGGAGAAATTGGGGAATTCTAGCTATAACAATATCCACAACAACTAGTTCAATTTTTTGGTCGTTAAGGCTGTCGAAAATAAAGTAGGAACCAGTATTCATTTATAGTTACTAATTGAACTCAGTTATTTATTAAACAAGAAAATAGAAAATGATTATAAAATTTTTCTTGTATTTCTACAAAAAAATTAGAATGGTAGATATCATAGGCCTTGGTTAAAGATTCAGGATGTATATTTAAAGGGAAAGAAGGATTTGATACTTCATTCTCCGTATTCCAACATCTTGACAATGTTTAAAATTTAGCATATCTTATACTTAACTTAATAATCGGCGCAGATGTTTATTTTTGTTTGTTATTAAAATTAGGCCTTTAGCATTCTTTTAATATTTCATTTTAAATTTTGATAGGGTGAAAAAGTATCCTAATAAAAAACAAAGAGTAACATAAGTCGATTTAATTTATAAATCAAGGTACTAAATTAACGATATTCCATTCCTTTAGACGGAACTTAAAATATTGTATATAGTAAAATGACCAATCATAAGGTAGCTCTTCAAAAAACTTTGCTGAAGTTAGTTGAAGTGAAGCCGACAATTTTCAAGATTCAATGACTAAGATAATCATTGAATCTTGAAGTTGTCGGCTTTTTTATTGGAAAAAATAAGTAATTATTCAAAGAGATAAAGAAATGTATATTCAATTACAGACAGAATTTTACCTAAGGGAGAATTTGAAATGTTAGTTTCGCTGAGTTTGTCATCATTATTAACATTATTTTTTATTATGCTTATTGCTTCTGGGATAAGTGGACTATTGTTTTTACATCCGCGAGTACCCTTGAGTTATGTTCGCATTCATATTGGGATCTTGGCTTTACCGCTTTTGGTTTCCTTCCTGCTACTTGCCAATAGTAGTGTGAGTGGAGATATTGGCCTTTGGCACTTAGATTCCTTAGCTTGTTTAATGACTTTCTTTGTTCTTGCAATTGGTTTCGTCATTCAGCGTTTTTCTGTACGTTACTTAATGGGAGATCGATCATATCGAAAATATTTTACGCTTTTCACTTTCACTACAGGTGCTGCTTCAATTACATGGTTAAGTGGCGATCTCCGCTTGATGGTTATATTTTGGGGAGCAACTCTTGTCGGTTTAACCTTACTTATTAGGTTAAACAGTGCTTGGCATGTGGCTAGTGAAGCAGCCAAGGTTTCTGGCCGGTTATTTTTGTTAAGTTGGTTTTCTTTGTTTTTCGCGATGATTTGGCTTTTTCAAGT
Source organism: Bacillus inaquosorum KCTC 13429 (assembly GCF_000332645.1). Taxonomy (GTDB): domain Bacteria; phylum Bacillota; class Bacilli; order Bacillales; family Bacillaceae; genus Bacillus; species Bacillus inaquosorum. The sequence goes on along the minus strand of NZ_AMXN01000008.1, from coordinate 174,760 downwards.
CACAGGTCAATGGCGGTTATCGTTGGTTTTAACAAATGAAAGTTTAGCTCAACTGGGGATTTGGGAGAGAACAGGGATTGATTTATTGGTTGTGTTAGCAGTGATCATTCCTGCGGCTCAATGGCCATTCCAAAGATGGTTAATTGAGTCTATTGTTGCTCCAACTCCTGTTTCTGCGATTATGCACGCAGGTTTAGTAAACGCAGGCGGAATTATACTAACTCGATTTTCACCTCTATTTAATGGTGGTATAGCATCGATTATTTTACTTCTGCTTGCTGGCATCTCTGTATTGATTGGAACTGGTATTAGTTTGGTCCAGGTTGACTATAAACGCCAGCTAGTAGGCTCCACGATTGCACAAATGGGTTTTATGCTCATTCAGTGTGCATTAGGAGCCTATATAGCAGCCATTATTCATCTTATTTTACATGGTTTATTCAAAGCTACGTTGTTTTTACAGGCTGGTTCAGCAGTACAGCGGCATGAAGGATCGACTCGGGCTAATGAGGGATCATCCTATTTATGGATCGCGGCTGGCCGTACGTTAGCCTTAGTGATAGGCGTTGCTTTTTGGCTCGCTGCTCCTGGAGAGGGGTATCAATTCATTAGTGCGCTGATCTTAGGGTGGTCATTGTCCGTTTCTTGGACTCAGCTCGTAGCTTTTGGAGAGGGGAAAATTGGCCGAATTGTTGGCTTAATATGTTTAGGAGGAGCAGCCCTCGTATATTTTATCATTCATAACCTCTTCTATAAGTGGCTGCATACAATCGATTTTCAAAGTGTTCAACCTCCAATGTCAGCTGTCATCATTGTTGTATGTCTCTTACTATTTGGCAGTGCTTTAGGTACGTGGGTTGCTCGTCATCGTTCTTCAGTGCTCTTCGCGGTAATCTATCTTTGGTTAGTGCGATTAGGTGAAGCAAAACCAAAGACAATAGAGAGTCACCCAGACTACCTTAAACAATATTTATCATAAGGAGCTAATCTGAGATGGGCATTACATCCGTATTAACGAAAGAAAATGTAAAAAAGAAAGATACAGATATTGATGTTCAAAGTGATCTTAACGTTTTAATTACATCCGCCAGCCGAGTGATTGCGCCACTTTGGCCTATTTCCACATTTGCTGCACGTAATCCGTGGATGGGGCTTGAAAACCAATCTTTTGATCAGGTTGCAGGTTGGTTGAAAAACTCTCGGGATGTTGATATATACCCTAGTGCATCTATGATCCGTTCAGCAAAGAATAAAGGTGAGATTGATGAAGATTTTGTGGAAATGGGGCTGCAGTGCTGGCTTGATTCACATTCCTTTAACATCCCGCGGGACGTGGCAGAGCGATTTTGCCATGCTGGATTAAAACTAGATCCACTGCCTTCCACCCTTTTATCATCACATAAGCTGGAGAAATTGGTGAATGAATGTAGTGGATTGGATCATATCGAAAATGTTTTTATGCAACCAATAAGTTCATATATAGAGAATCAAGATGGTGAAAGGTTAGTCAATATCCTAGATCATCATGTCATTAAGTGGTGTAAATTATATCTTGATGACTCTCAAGCAGGTTGGACAATGCCCAATCGTGAGGAAGGTTTCTATCGTGCCTGGCAGCATCTCATTCAGTATGATCCAGCACTTAGTAAAAAGCAGCGTGAAAGGTTAAAAGGTTGGCCGCAAGAGGCACATTTGGCTTTACAAGAAGCGTTATTCGCACTAGAAATCCCCGAATCAGAAATCCAGCGTTATATTGAAGGTCATTTACTTTCCTTACCTGGATGGGCAGGGATGATGCTTTGGCGCTCCCAACAATCGAGCCATGAACATGCACTCCTGACAGAATATTTAGCGGTCCGAATATCCATGGAGTGGGCTCTTATAAAGCCATATTTACCTATTCATAATGAACGATTTGAGAATAAAATTTCAATTGCTCCCCTTATAGCAGCTTGGATTCATTGGGGGGGACTTACATTAGAGAAATGGCCACAGATGTCGGCCGATGAACAAAACGAATATTTATCATTTGCCTACAGCTTTGATGAGAAACTTCGCAGGAAACTTTGGTTAGAAGCTTGGGAACAAACATACACTGATCGATTAAGTCAGAAGATCATCTCAAAACAACGTGAAACCAATGGTAAAAAATCTGCATTAGCTCAATTGGCATTCTGCATCGATGTACGATCAGAGCCTTTTCGTCGTCAACTAGAAAAAGAAGGTCCATTTGAAACGATTGGTATTGCTGGTTTCTTTGGGGTGCCGATTGCAACTTGTGAACTTGGCAGTAAACACAGTCATGCCTCCTTGCCGGTCATACAAAAACCGCAAAATACAATAAAAGAGTTTGCAGATGAAGATGTACTCGAAAAATACAACCAACGCACGCAAGCGGTTCATTCATTAAGCCATACATTTAAAAAGATGAAACAGAATGTACTTACGAGCTTGCTTTTACCTGAGCTAAGCGGGCCTTGGCTTAGTCTGCAAATGGTAGCACGTAGCTTTGTGCCAAGAAAAACGGATCGTTTCATTCGTAATCTCCGTGAGACTTGGTTACGTAAACCTGATACAAAACTCTCGCTTCATCATGAGTATGACACAGAGGCAGAAATACCTGTAGGTTTTACTGAAGAAGAAAAAGTGAACCATGCTCGGCAAGCTCTAAAAATGATGGGATTAACAGAGAATTTCGCACCATTGGTCGTGATATGCGGGCATGGCAGCCAAAGTATCAATAACCCTTATGCGGCAGCTCTTGACTGTGGTGCCTGCGGTGGAGCGGCCGGTGGATTCAATGCAAGAGTTTTAGCTGCATTATGTAATCTTTCAGAAGTAAGAGAAGTTCTTTTAACTGAAGGAATTAAAATCCCTGAGGATACGGTTTTTGCTGCCGCTGAACATAATACAACGGTGGATGAATTACACTGGATTTATGTACCAAAGCTTTCTGAAGCTGCACAAGAAGCATTTGAACGTATCGAAGCTGTTATGCCGAAAGTGAAACATAATGCAAATGCAGAACGTCTAGCCCAATTACCGAATTTCCAATCGAAACTTAAAAACCCGAAGGCTGAGGCACACCGATTTGCGGAAGATTGGAGTGAGATACGTCCGGAATGGGGACTGGCTCGTAATGCCGCTTTTATTATCGGCCAACGTGAACTAACTCAGGATTGTGATTTGGAAGGAAGAGCCTTCCTTCATAATTATGATTGGAAGCAGGACGAAAGCGGTGAACTCCTAGCAAATATTATTGCAGGACCTGGAACTGTGGCCCAATGGATTAATTTACAATATTACGCATCAACGGTAGCACCTCATTATTATGGCAGCGGAAATAAAGCAACTCAAACCGTTACTGCAGGTCTCGGAGTTATGCAGGGGAATGCAAGTGACTTGTTAGCCGGACTGCCTTGGCAATCCGTCATGCAATCAGATTATGAGGCTTATCATTCTCCTCTTCGTTTGTTAATTGTCATCCAAGCACCTAGAGAATATGTAGAACGGTTATTAAATAATGACTCAGTATTTCTGCAAAAAGTTCAGAATGGGTGGGTCCGACTGGCTAGTATTGATCCAGAGGGATGCTGGGAAAGCTGGTAATTATGAATCTAAACATTATCAAATGGATTTGTTACTCAATATAAAGATGAAAAACATTTAGAAGAGGTGTGCTATATGAATGGAAATCAAAATAAAAAAGTATTATTTTTGACGGACATTGAAAACGGCTTGGAGCCTATTTTACAAGAAGTGACTAACACTCCAGCAGAAAATATGCTGACTATACAAAGCTATGGTGCCGGTATCTCACATCCTTATGGAGAAATAATGAGGTCTGTTATTTTTGCGATTTACCAGGAAGATGTTGAGGAGGTTGTTGTGGTAGGAACAAAAGATAAGAGGACTTCCACAGGTAATGGACTAACTCAACTGGAAACAATGAAAGATAAAATACAAACATTGGATTATCTATTTCAAAACTGCAGGCCTGAATTTTTAGGTGGTACGGTCGATGAATGGCTAAATGAAAATAGTACTAGTGTTGAAAAAAGTGTTGATATCATTCGTCAGCATCCACTAGTGCCGTCATATGTTAAAGTTAGAGGTTTACTCGTTCATCATAAGGATGGAAAAGCCTCAATTGTGGAGGTTCCTGATGTTAAAACAGGTCAAGCCCTACCTGATCATTGCTTGTCATGATGAAATGAAGGTTCAGCTTCTAAACGCACCCATCTATGGAGAAAGAAGCAGTTCTAAGGAGATTGTATGAACGCTAATTTAACTGATTTTGTAACGAAAACAATAGAGGAAATGAGCTCGTTTGATCGAGAAAATATGGAATGTATGAAAAAAGTAATTAGAAAAGCAATCGATTTTTATCATTTAAAATCCTATGAAGAGGTTGAGGAAACCCATTTAGGGAGCGTTCGATTTTTGCATGTCCACTCTATGATGGAAGAAAATATGTTATCCAAAATGATAGTGGTCTCAAGAAACGGTAAAACTGATTTGGATATTGAAGGTGTATATGAAGGACATGTTGTAAGAGAATATTAATGAGACGAAATAACTAATAGAATATGCCAATTTTTTTGCCAGGAGATGTGTTATATATGAAAAAAACGAAAGGTTCTATTGAATCAGAGATCAGTAAGTCCATTACTCAATGGGAGAAGGATTATCTTGGGCGTGGGTCTGTATCTGTTAAAACTGATATACTGCGGGATATGATCATTGTTAATTTAAAAGGAATTTTAACACCAGCTGAATACGCAGTTTGTGGATCAAAAGAGGGGATGTTATCTATCAAACAAACTCGTTCAGAGCTAGTTGAATCAGGTATAGAAGGTCTTAAGGATATTATCCTTACGATAACTGGAGAAGAAGTGAAAAGTTTTCATACTGATTTAAGCTCCCGGACAGGTGAACGAGTGATGGTATTTAAATTATGTAATGATTTAGAGAAAAATCTTTAATATAAAGAATTAAATGTTTGTCAAAGAGGTTGGAAGCTGATTGAACATAATCAACTTCCGCTTCTTTTTTTAGAGTTATGCCATCATTGTTTTAATTCACAATCTAAGCGGACGCCAAAATTAACAAAGCCACTGCCGGGTTCCCCAAAGCGTACAATGCCATGATTAGAGACCAATTTCTAAAGCTTTATGATACATTTAAGCAGGAACAAAAGTCTTTGGTTTTTGGGATGCTTTCCTCAGTTTCATTTCACAGAATTAGTCATAAATAAGCCTAAAAAAGCTAGCATCAAAAAACGAATTGACATATCGGAATATAACGATATAATAATCGGTATGGAACCAATTGAAGTATTCAAAGCCTTATCAAATGAATCAAGGCTGCAAATTTTACAATGGCTGAAGGAGCCTGATCGTCATTTTGCACCCCATGAAGGGATTGATATGAACACAATCGGGGTATGTGTCAGTCAAATAACAGACAAATTGAAAATGACGCAATCTACGGCTTCCCAATATCTCACCATCCTTTTAAGAGCCGGCCTGATTAAGGCGGAACGAATCGGAAAGTACACTTATTACAAAAGAGATGAAGAAGCCATTGGGAAACTTGCTGACTTTCTTAAAACAGAGATATAAAAATAAACATCAAAAGATGTTTATTTTTACGCCATATATATCGACATATTACGATGTGTTTATTTTTTTGAATTAACATATCGATATTTCGTGATATGTTTATTAATGATTAAGGAGTGAAACTTTATGTCTAACACTTGGAAAATTTACATTTTAGCCATTGTCAGCTTTTTAGTAGGAACCTCAGAGTACATCATTTCCGGTATTTTGGATCACATTGCTCATACACTCGGGATAACTTTGGCTGCCGCGGGCCAGCTTATTACGATCTTTTCACTTGTATATGCTCTTTCCACACCCATTCTTATGGCATTGACAGCAAGTATGGATAGACGCAAATTGATGATGTATGCTCTCGGTTTGTTTGTGTTCGGCAATATCTTGGCCTTTGTCCTGCCTGGTTATGGATGGTTTATTGCAGCGCGGATCATTATGGCGATGGGAGCAGGTATGGTTGTTGTCACCGCATTAACGATTGCCGCTAAGATTGCATCGGAAGGGAAGCAAGGCAGTGCCATCGCTACTGTCGTTATGGGATTTACCGCTTCTTTAATCATTGGTGTTCCGCTTGGAAGAATGATAGCAGTAGCATTAGGTTGGAAGTCTGTATTTGGTGCAATTGCTTTGATGGGTTTGATCGCAATGGCCGTTATATTCTTTACTCTTCCGCATACTGAAGGGGATAAGCCTGTACCTTTGCTTCAACAGCTTGCTCTTTTCAAAAAACGGAAAGTGGCGATGGGATTATCAATCACTTTCTTCTGGCTCGGGGGATATTCTGTTGCTTATACCTATCTGTCACCGTATCTCTTGAACATTTCAGGAATAAGCGGCAAGCTGCTTAGCGGTGTTTTGCTTATATTTGGAATTGCCAGTTTGGTTGGATCGAAGTTTGGGGGATATAGCACCGATAAATGGGGAGTGCCCTTTACACTTGTTGGCGGGATGACATTGCATATCATCACACTGGTTGGGCTGTCATTTGTCACTCATTCCTATATCGGTGTGTTGATGATTCTCATATTATGGTCGTTTGCCGCATGGTCTACCGGTCCGACACAGCAATTTCACCTGGCTACAATAGAACCGGAAATGTCAGGTGTTTTGCTCAGTATTAATCAGTCCATGATGCAACTCGCTATGGCAGTTGGCGCAGGGATAGGGGGCGTTTTTGTAGAAAACGTATCATTGGCTTCGATTACCTGGATTGGTGCGTTAGGGGTTATGATTGCCATTATTTCATCATTGTTGATTTTCAATTCGCAACCGAAACAAGCGCTAAAAGATATCAATCAATAATGCAGTGCGTTGTTTTAGTTCTTAAAATTCAATAGGTTCATTTCGAAAGATCTAACATCCGCTCGTTATACAAGCGGGTGTTTTTTTATATGCTTTTCAAATCCGTCATGCAGAAGGCACACTGAAGCTGTAAGGATTTTTGCCGACGGAGAGCCGAAGCACAGCAAGTTATAATATACTAGGATTGAGAAATAACGGTATGGTGAGAGGGTTCTAACGCTTCTCGCTTGTAAGATCATTATTTTTGAGGATGTGTCATCGGTGAATCAAAAGACGTACATTGAAATTAGCAGGACATCGCAGTACATCAACAAATTGAGAGGGTATTCAGTGCTAATTGATGGGGCTGAGATGGGAAATATCAAAGATGGAGGGAGGATGCGAATTGCTTTGCCGCCTGGTGAACATGTTATTCAAGTGAAAATTGCTTGGTGTACAAGCCAAACATTGAGGTTTACTTTAGCGGAAGGAGAAGTGTTGAAGTTTAGATGCGGAAGTCCAATCCGGGGATGGAAGTTGCTTTTGGCGCTTTTTTCTGTTTTAGGCAGCCCTGAAAATTATCTATTTATTGAGCAGGAGGAAGAAAAAAAGGCTTTATGGTGACTTTATGTTACTACATGGATAAAATATTGCGGAATTCTGTTTTGTGAAAGTTTAATTGACCTAAGAAAGAATGGCAGCCTTCTCAATATCGTGTTCCTTAGAGCAGGCTGCCAATAAGGAATTCTCGTTTGTCAATTTTCATAATTTCATTGAGAAACTAAATACTCCTTAATCAATTGCCATCTGTCACGAGCATTCATGATGAACTCCGATGCGATTGCTACAATCAGGTTTTTTTCCGGAACACAGCAAATCACATTCCCGCCATCACCCAGTGCTGAGTATGAGAAAACACCGGCCTCATCACAAAGCCACCATAGATAACCATAGTTATTGGCGTTCATCTTTGTTGATTCGTCAATCCATGACTCAGGAATGATCTTTTGGTTGTTCCAAGTACCGTGATTTAAATAAAGATAACCAAACCTAGCCATATCCCGTGGAGTCAGCGTAAGTCCCCATCCTCCGGTTGAGTTGCCGTCCGGGTCATTTACCCATCCCTTCATGTTTTTTCCGAATAGATCGTCAAAGCCAAATGATTTCATACCATAATAGGGGATTTCTTTCATGCCGATCGATTTAAACAAGTGCTCGTTGGCAAACTCGCGGGCGCTCTTGCCTGTGCTGCGGGTGATGATGGCTGATAGCAGGTGTGCACCTGCGGTGGAGTATTTAAATGTGCCGATTGTGCCTCCTTGGCCCAGCATATCCAGCGTATAGGTGATCCAATCAGGCTGCATGCACATCTTGTCTAGTGGTTCGTGCCAGTCTTCAAATGGATATGGAGCTGTCATCGTGAGAAGGTGGCGAAGGGTGATGTCTTGTTTTTGTTTATTATAAGGACCCGGGACGTATTCTGGGAAAAAGTCGAGTGCGTTTTGGTCGACACTTTTGATGTATCCTGCATGTATCGCAATTCCAATAAGAGCTGACATGATACTTTTGGTTACTGAGGCAACATGATGCGTATCATTCGGTCCATAACCATGATAATAGCGCTCATAAGCGATGTATCCATTTCTCACAACCACGATACCGTTTATATTGCTGTATTCGGATTTTATTTTAGGGTCAAGCTCAGACAGTTTATCGGCGTCTATCCCCAAGGCTGCCGGCTCTGCAGTTGGCCAGTCGTTTCTTTGCATGACGTTACCTCTCTTTTTTCTTTATTGGAAAATACACTTCAGTCACAATATCCTCTGGCACACCAGCTTGGTGGTGATCGGTTGCATACACTTCATACGGTGATTGCGCCAATTCATAGCCTTCACCTTCGACCCATTCTCTCAGCTTAGCGTATATCGAGGTCAATTCTGCATAGGGACCTTTTAAAACAGACTTTGCGCAAAGACCTCCGGGCAAACCTCTTGTACCTTTTACCGTCTCCTCTATTGGAATCGCAAACTCTGTATCATTGCCGGCAGGGTTGTACTCAGGGCTGTGATAAATGGTCATGGGCGTGCCGAGCAAGGTAAGTTTATCAACAGCAATTCTTTCATATAGCCTGCTAAAATACTTTTCGTATCCTAGGGCATAGTCATTACTGCTCATCATTTTGCGTAAATACAGGATGTTCATTGGCTGGGTTTCAGCAAGCATTACTTCTATATCGTCAAGCCATGACATCATTGGTTTGCCTTTCTCTGCACGCAGAATATCGAGGTTCAATTGTGTAAGGGTATATTCATAAGCATTGATCTTTTCCTGTACTTCTCTTCTTTTTCGCTGAAGGGCAGAACCAAGCTTTTCTTCAGCCTGATCCTCTTCCAAATCGAGAATGGTTTTGATTTCTTCTAAAGAAAAATGATACGACTTTAAACGGTTAATCAAGAGCATTTCTTTCAGCTGCCTGATAGAATAATATCGATATCCATTTTCAGGGTTAATGTCTTCGGGGTGGATTAATCCGATTTCATCATAGTATCGCAGTGTTTTTGTTGATACTTTGCATATCTTTGAAAATTCACCGATCGATAGCAAACGATCACCTCCATGCTCCAAATGTACACCTTTCCGTAAGGGCAAAGTCAAATGTCTAAATAAAATCGACCCAAAATTAATCAGAAATTTATTTTCATGTCGTATCCTTTCCGTATCACGTGAAAGGAGCATCATATGAAAACAATATGGAAAGTCCTAAAGTTCGTTTTAGGCGGCTTGGCTGCTTTGGTTTTGTTTGTTTCCGTCTCCGTTTTTATTTATCACCATTACCAGCTAAATAAGGAGGCAGCCTTGCTCAAAGGTAAAGGCACAGTAGTCGATGTTGACGGTAAAAAGATGAATGTGTATGAAGAGGGAAGCGGGAAGGATACGTTTGTGTTTATGTCCGGTTCGGGGATTGCTGCGCCTGCTTATGAGATGAAAGGTTTGTACAGTAAGTTTTCAAAAGAAAACAAGATTGCTGTCGTTGATCGGGCTGGTTATGGATACAGTGATGTGTCTAATGATGACAGAGATATTGACACGGTACTGGAACAGACGAGGAAAGCGCTTATGAAAAGCGGAAATAAGCCTCCTTATATTTTAATGCCTCATTCCATATCCGGGATTGAAGCGATGTATTGGGCGCAGAAATATCCTAAGGAAATTAAGGCGATTATTGCGATGGATATTGGATTGCCTCAGCAGTATGTCACGTATAAATTAAGCGGGATTGACAGACTGAAAGTGAGAGGGTTCCATCTGTTAACTTCGATTGGTTTTCATCGGTTTATGTCTTCCGCAGTATATAATCCTGAGGTGATTCGGCAGTCGTTTTTAACTGATGAAGAAAAAGAAATCTATAAAGCCATTAATTTTAAGCAATTTTTTAATGCAGATATGGAGCATGAGCTTTTACAGTCTTACCAAAACGGTAGGAAATCTGTGAATCTGCCGGCGCCAAAAGAAACTCCCGTCTTGATTTTAGATGCGGTCTCTGACCAAAATAGAAATTCAAAGTACGCCATACAAAACCGAAAAGATTATGAAGCGTTTGCGGCTCAATTTAATACAGCTGATATAAAGGAACTGAGGGGAACACACAGTATTTATTTATATCAGCCTGATCAAATATATAAACTTTCCATGGAGTTTATGAGAAAGGTTCGCTAGGATGAAGGGTTATCATATTTTAATCGTTGAAGATGATGTGATGATTGGTGATTTGCTGCAAAAGATTTTGCAGCGTGAGGGATATCATGTGATGTGGAAAACAGATGGAGCGGATGTACTTTCGGTAATTCAGAAGGTGGATTTGGTCATTATGGATGTGATGCTGCCGGGTGAAGACGGATATCAAATGTCTGCAAAAATCAAAAAGCTGGGGCTGCGCATTCCGGTCATTTTTCTCTCGGCCCGCAATGACATGGACAGCAAGCTTCAAGGGTTGCAGATCGGCGAGGATTATATGGTGAAGCCCTTTGATCCGAGAGAGCTGCTATTAAGAATGAAGAATATGCTTGAGCATCATTATGGCACCTTTACGCAAATCAAACATTTGTATATTGATGCGGAAACCAAAAAAGTGTTCAATGAAAGCTTGCATGATGAGGTGTTGTTTACTGCGATTGAGCGGAAAATTTTCTTTTATTTATATGAAAATAGGGACAGCACCCTGACAAAGGAACATTTCTTTGAATATTTGTGGCAGCTCGAAGACAGAAACCCGAATATCGTCAATGTGCACATTAAAAAAATAAGAGCCAAAATCAATGATCAAGCGGGTGAGATTATTGAAAATATATATGGAGAAGGGTATCGGCTGAATACCGTTGTGAAGAAATGAAGCTAAAGACAAAATATCAGCTGTTATTATGTACGGCCGTTATTAGTGTTCCGGTGCTATTGCTGGCGGTTAGTATTTTGATGTCTGTAATTTATGACAGCATGTTTAAACCGATGAATCATGGTATGCCTTTTCACAGGTCTTTTGCGTATCCGGCAATGCTCGTTGTATTTTTGTTATCACTCTTATTGTTAGCTTTTTTATTTTCAAAGTCGATTCATTCCCTGCTGCATAAAATCAATCTATTAAATCAAACCATTCGGCATCTGGCGAGTGATCAAAAGGTGCCCGATAAAATAGAAGTGAAACGCGCTGATGAAATCGGGGAACTGACCAAATCGGTCAATTTGTTAATTGAACGGACGACATACCGTGAACTGGAATTAAGACAGCAGGAGGAAATCAAAAAGGAACTTTTGCAAAAACTGCGTCATGACATTAATACACCTTTAACCGCTCTCAGGCTGCAGTTGTTTTATTTGGAAGGCCAATGTCATGATCAGGCCGTATTCGAATCGTTGTATCAGCAAATCGAATATATCTCGGAACTAACCAATGAATTCAATCTATATTCCGCTGAGACGTTAGAAAGTTCTTATATCGTAAATGAAGAAGTGCGCCTAAACGAGCTATTAGAAACAGCGGTGAAAAAGTGGGATTATTTATACAGTATGAATGGGATTGAATTGCACTATAAGCCAGCAGATCAAGAAGTGATATGGATGAGCAACGCGTTATGGATGCAAAGGCTGTTCGATAATATTTTTCAAAATACGTTAAAGCATTCAAAAGCTGAAAAGATGGAAGTTACGATTGAACATGGCACTGTTTCTATTCGGGATGACGGTATTGGATTTGATAAGACCGAGAACAATGAGGGGCTTGGGTTAAAGATTATTGAGGATATATGCAGACTTCTCGCGATTACTTATGAGCTGCAGACAAATGAGAATGGAACAGGGTTCTTGTTTTCAAAAGAGTGACCCCGCTGATGTTTTTCTTTCTCCCATAAAATATATATAATAGGAAGAAAGAAATGAGGTGATCAGCAATGTTTAAAAAAATCATCAAAACGATCAAGTACCTCTCAGGCAGCTCTAGTGACCGATATCGCAGACACCGGCATTACAGCAGCAGCCGGCGCAGACATTACCGCAGCTACAGCAGCAGCTCAGGCAAAAGAAGACACTACGACCGTTATGGCGGCAGTCATCGTTACAAACGCCGGAGCTACAGCAGCAGTTAATCCAAAAAAAGTTCTTGTTCCGCTTTTGGGACAAGGGTTTTTTTATGTGACCGATTGAATGGCTCGGTTTAAATCTTCGCGAATGAAAGCGGTGTGCTGATACTCTTCATCAATGCCTAATAATTTTTTCAACAGCAGGGTTACTTCTTTTGTGAGCGTTAATTCCTCCATCCAGGTGCCGTTTTTCTTCTTTTTTCCTTTATATTGAGAATACAGCAGGAACAACAGCGTTTCTCCAAGATCGAAGAAGTCATCCTGTTTCCTCACCTTTACTTCCTCCGTTTCTTCAGGAGTCAATTGTTTGGCAAGGCCGAAATCGATGAGGCAGAGCCTGCCGTCATTGATGATGATATTAGGCGTTCTGATGTCGCTATGAAATATCAGGCGTTCATGCAGGTATTCTACAATCTCAAGGAGCTGTGAAATCAGCTGTAACGCCATGAGCTCTGTAAATGGCTGTTTTCGAAAAAATAGTAATTCTTCTATGTTATCTCCCTCAATGAACTGCATGACATAATAAGCTTGTCCGTCAATGATGAAATCTTCTATGAAGGCCGGGATTTGCGGGTGGTGCATGCTTTTGAGCAGTTTCATTTCCTGCTGGAACCGGACTCTTTCTTTTTCCTTTTTCGCTTTTGTCGGCCGTAGCTGTTTTAAGACATAAGAGGTTTGAGTATGGACATCGGTACACAAATAAACCAAGCCATAGCCGCCCATGCCGAGGCATTCTTCAATTTTGTATTGATGATTCAGGATAACGCCATCCTTTAGAGGGCGGTCAAAAAGGAGCTTTTTTAGCTGTTTTAATGCCATGTCTGCACTTCCCTTGGTTGTACTGATTATAGTTTATCAAAACAATTGCCTTCTAGGCTAAAAATAAAAAAGAGCCGGATAACCGGCTCGGTATAAGTTAAAACTGCTTTGTGACATCGTATTCATAATCTATTTTTGCTTTTACATTACTCATCGTCGATTTAGCAGTCGCTAATGTATTATATTTAAAACTCCATACCTTTGCTACACTGAGTTGATCTGACAAGGATATATCATAAGACCCTGAAGTCGAGCTATTCACAAGAGCACGGCGCCATTCGTTGTTTTCACTCGTCATGATGAAGTGGCGTGTATTTCCCTGGCTTGGTGTTTGAGTGGTGGTTGTTTGTACTCTGGTTACAATGGCATCGCGCGGTATTCCAGATTGATTTGTTAAATCAACCTTGATCACGCTGGAGTCAGAACCTGAGGGACTAAGGCTTGTGTTTCCTTTATTTTCAGCAACGCCGCTGAACTGGAACGTTCCGCTGCCGGATTTGATTCGGTCTTCAATTGAAAGTGTGAAATACATGTTCCCGGTATAGGTGCCGCGTGACACTTTCACATAGAAGGTATCCGTCGTGTTTTGAGCGTCAGCATTGGCATAGATAAATGAAGAAAAAGTGTTAGGATTAATGACTTCTGTACCTTGTGAAACAGGTACTCTGTACTTATCGTAAATTTCAATTTTCATGCCTGTGTACGCGCTCTGATATGTACTTCTCACGTATACTTTTTCTCCCTTATTAGCTGTAAAAGTGAAATAGGCTTCATCTTGTCCGGCTTCCAGTATCGTTGTATCGATATTCTTATATTTCCAATATCCGATCGGTGCTGCGGTATCAAATGAATTGTTTCCTGTAATAGCAGTGACTCTGGCAGCTGATGCCGAATAAGTAAAGGTGAATAAGACAGACAGCATAATAGCGAATGGAATAAGCCATTTTTTCGTCATGCAAACAACCTCCTTTTATTTCCATCATACATATTAAAGTTTCATGTGTAAATAAATGTTTTTTGAGGTTAATATATACATTGAGTTGCCGATAAAAAAGGGTAAGAGAGAATTGTTCAGGAGGGAATCCAATGCGTCTGAATCGGCAATTTATCCGCACCCAGCTGATGGCACAGAACATATTGAATAGGAATGCGGCTACTAAACGCGAGAATACGTCTGAAAATACAGCGGCGGTGCTGGAAAAGGCATACAGCAGGCTTGAGGCACGATCTTCAAATGAGGGAATCAACCAGTTCAATTATTCTAAAACCAGTGTGGCGGGAAACGGCGGGACTTTCAGCAAAGTGTATCAATCAACGAATGATCGAACAGTGACAGACACAGGGGAAGAAACAGTGATTCAATCCAAAAACCCCTATGAATCTGAGAGTGATATCAGAATCAAAATACTAGATGAAAAATACAGCAGGATGAATGCGATTAACAAAACAAAGTCTGATCCATTAGGCTACATTAAGGATAAGTACCAAAATTCAAAGTCGCCTTATTTCAGAAGTGATTTGTCAGCTGCAGAAAGACAGGCTGCTTACGATAATGAAACAGAATGGCTATTCAAAGGGAAGGCGCAAAACTATAACCTTCAGGATGCTGCGTTTCGCAATGTCACGTTTAATGGAGAAGTGGAAGCTGAGAATGCAAAGGTATATCAGCGAAGCCAGGTTAACCAACAGCTGCAAGTGCTGTTGAACCGAAACCATATTCACATTCCGCAGGGGACAGAGCTGACGTTTACGATTACGCCGATTGACTATAAGGTACAGGTGAGCGGGACAGACGATCAGGCACTGATTGAGCAAATTGAGCAAGTGCTGCAATCTGGAGACAACAGCAAAGAGCTATTTTTACATATCATGAAAAGCCAAAGCAGTGATTCAACACAATTTTCCGAAGAGGCATATAAAAAGTATCAGGCTGCTCGTGAGATGTATGAAGTCACAGGCTATCATTTGAAGGATTTAGAAGTGATTGACGGACGGTATGTAACGCCTGATGGACGTGACTTATTAGACGTATATAAAGAAGAGCTTGAAAAAAATCCTCTGCAAAAACAAACGGCTTCTTATGCTATATCTCACTACCGTTCAGAGCTCGGTAAAATTGCGGAAGCCGGGTATGATACGATTCCTGATTTCATCTTATCAATTAACTACAGCAATGGATCTTTAAGAGATATGGGGCAAAGCAAGGGCTATGGCACCGGAGATACCGGGTGGCTTGAGACATTAAAGCACCAAACGGGTGTGAATTATTAGAAAGCTGTTCATTGTGAACAGCTTATTTTTTATGAGAATCAATAGAAGAAATATAATTTTAATATTCAAATAATTTAATTATATTCATATAAAAGATTTTAATCGAAGTTTCGATGAAAAACTTTGAATGAAGGTGTTTGCCTGAAAAAAACAATTGTATTTTCCAGAGAAATTTATTATGATGAAATAAGTAATTTTGGAGATTATATAACAATTTTAAGTTTGAATTTTCTGATTGTTATAACTGATTGATGAGAAAGATGTGGAGGCAAGCAGACCTGCTGTTTTCTCATTTTCGAGTATTTTGTTAAGAGGAGGAAGAGGAGTGGCAAATAAAGAATTAAAGAGGGGCCTTGG
The DNA here is from genome assembly GCF_000332645.1 of Bacillus inaquosorum KCTC 13429. Lineage (GTDB taxonomy): Bacteria > Bacillota > Bacilli > Bacillales > Bacillaceae > Bacillus > Bacillus inaquosorum. The sequence continues at coordinate 158,781 of NZ_AMXN01000008.1, read as the reverse complement.
CGCGCGTCATATTCAGATGATCGCCTTAGGCGGTACGATCGGTGTTGGGTTGTTTATGGGTTCTGCCAGCACGATTTCATGGACTGGCCCGTCTGTCCTTCTGGCTTATGCAATATGCGGAATTTTTATCTTTTTTATTATGCGTGCGATGGGTGAAATGCTTTATGTCGAGCCGAGCACGGGTTCTTTTGCGACATTCGGCCATCAATATATTCATCCGCTGGCAGGTTATATAACAGCTTGGAGCAACTGGTTCCAGTGGATTATCGTCGGCATGTCAGAAATTATCGCTGTCGGTTCTTATATGAAGTATTGGTTTCCGGATTTACCTGCTTGGATACCTGGTATCGTGGCAATGGTGATTCTTGGTGCGGCGAACTTAATTTCTGTTAAGTCATTTGGCGAATTTGAGTTTTGGTTTGCGATGATTAAAATCGTGACGATTATCTTGATGATTATTGCGGGAATCGGGATTATTTTCTTCGGGTTTGGCAACAGCGGAGATGCGATCGGATTGTCGAACTTGTGGTCTCACGGGGGCTTCTTTGCGGGCGGTTTCTCAGGTTTCTTCTTTGCACTGTCTCTCGTCATTGCGGCCTATCAAGGAGTTGAGCTGATCGGGATTACAGCCGGTGAAGCGAAGGACCCGCAAAACACGCTAAGAAGTGCGATTCAAAGTATTATCTGGCGTATTTTGATTTTCTATATTGGCGCTATCTTTGTGATCGTGACAGTTTATCCTTGGGATGAGCTCAATTCACTTGGAAGCCCGTTCGTGTCTACGTTCGCGAAAATCGGAATTACGGCAGCCGCCGGCATTATTAACTTTGTCGTGATTACAGCGGCAATGTCCGGCTGTAACAGCGGTATTTTCAGTGCGGGCCGTATGCTTTATACATTAGGCGTCAATGGACAAGCGCCGAAATTCTTTAAGAAGATTTCACGCAACGGTGTGCCGCTGTATGGCACAATTGCGGTACTGATCGGTTTGGCTGTCGGTGTTGTGCTGAACTATATTGCGCCGCCGAAGATCTTTGTATATGTATACAGCGCAAGCGTGCTGCCTGGCATGATTCCTTGGTTTATCATTTTGATCAGCCACATCGGATTCAGAAAAGCGAAGGGCGCTGCATTAGATAAACATCCATTCAAAATGCCGTTTGCACCTTTCACAAACTATTTGACGATTGCTTTCTTGCTGATGGTTCTGGTTGGCATGTGGTTTAATGATGATACTCGTATTTCTCTGATTGTAGGCGTGATATTCTTAGCGCTTGTGGTCATGAGTTATTATGTGTTTGGGATTGGCAAACGTGCGCAGGCCAATTTGACAAAAAGCAGCCAAGCGGCTGAATAACCATAGAAAAAAGAGACATTCACGGATGTCTCTTTTTTTATTTTTGGCGTATGGATTTTCCCTATTTCAGCAAGCTATAGGGTAAAGATAGCAGAAGGAAAGGTGTTCAAAAATGGATGTTACACTCGGTTATTTGCGCGAATCACTTTCAAACCATCTTGAAAATGAAGTCTGCCAGCGGATTTGCAAGAAGATGCTGGCGAAGCGGTATGTGAATGAAGAGGAATTTGTAAAAGACTTAGATGACAATGAAATGTCTTTTTTGAACCATGTATTAGAGAAAGAAATTAAGTATGCCCAGAATGAACAGGATCAAAAACGGGCCAAGGAATTAAACGAGGTGTATGAATTACTGCTTTGAAAGGCGGGGAAGAAATGGGAGCAATTGAACGAAGCGGATATACATTTCAGCCGGAGTTTAGCGTCGTCCGTCAAAATGGAGCCATCCATGTGTACCATCACGGAGAATTTGTGGAAGAAATCGAATTTGAATTTAACGGAGAATATCCGGATCATGATTTGATTGAAGAGCTAGTGAATCATTATTGTTTTGAGCATGAGATTTAGAGCCCTGCCTATTTGCGGGGCTCCTTCATTTAGGATGTGATCAGGCCATGCTTTTTCAGGATATCCACTGTGATGTTTTTGGCTTTTGTGCCGGAATCATCGACATTGGTGACAAAAATATAAGAGCCATGCTCTGTTTTGATGAATCCGACAAACCAGCCTAATCCCATGTCTGTCAGGCGGGTTCCGGTTTTCCCGTAGAGCGTGTAGTGATCTCCTTCCTCTTGAATCATCATGCGCTTGACGGTTTTCATCACCGATTTGTCAAATGGAAGCTCCTCTTTAAAAAGTTTCTCCAAAAAGGCTTCTTGTTCCAACGGAGATATTGTCAGAGAGCTTTGCAGCCAAAACTGGTCGATTCCCCCGCTGATATCTTCGTTGCCGTATGACAGCGTATGAAGCCATGTTTTCATTCTTTCCTCGCCGATATCTCTCGCTAATGCCTGGTAATACCAGATTGCGGATTCACGCATCGCCGATCCTAGCGTATGGTCGCGGTTCCATGATTCGAATTCGCGCTTGACCCCGTCCCACCGTTTGACATCGTATTCATCCCGAACAGCTTTTACCTGCAAACCGATTAAGGCGTTTACGACCTTAAAGGTGGACTGCGGGGTTTGTCTTTTGTTTGCCCGTTCTCTGTTGTAGACAAAGGTCTTATCCTTTTGCACATCGTGAAGAATGAAGGTTCCATCCGTATCCTTGAATTCGTCATCGACATTCATTCGGCTGACATTCAGGTGTTTTTCATAGGCAGACGTTGCTGCGTGGACGGAAAAGCTGCCGATCCCTGCAATACTCAGCACCAGCACAACATATATCCATTTCTTCATTTTGTTCTCCCCTTTGTTTTGATCAACTACCTTTTCTCTATTTCTTCTTTTCTTCCTTTAAAAAGTGCTCAAAAAGCGCTTAAATTTGATTCCGTAAACAAATACTGTTATTGGGTTTATTCTCGTAAGATAACGTGTAAAAAGAGGGTAAAAAGGAAGGCAGGGTAACCGAATGAATGAGCAGATTCCACATGACAAAAGTCTCGACAACAGCTTGACGCTGATGCAGGAAGGGTATTTGTTTATTAAAAACAGAACAGAGCGCTATCAATCAGATCTGTTTCAGGCTCGTTTAATGGGAAAAACCTTTATATGCATGACCGGTGCTGAGGCCGCGAAGGTGTTTTATGATACTGAGCGGTTTCAGCGGCAGAGCGCTGTGCCGAAGCGGGTGCAGAAAACGCTGTTTGGCGTAAATGCGATTCAGACGATGGATGGTACCGCACATATCCATCGGAAGATGCTTTTTCTATCATTAATGACACCGCCGCATCAAAAGCGGCTGGCTGAGCTGATGACAGAGGAGTGGGAAGCGGCAGTCACGAGATGGGAGAAGGCAGATCAGGTAGTGTTATTTGAAGAAGCAAAAGAAATTCTATGCCGGGTTGCGTGCTATTGGGCAGGTATTCCGTTGAAGGAAACGGAAGTCAAAGAGCGGGCAGATGACTTCATTGATATGGTCGACGCGTTTGGTGCTGTGGGGCCGCGGCATTGGAAGGGAAGACGAGCAAGGCCGCGTGCGGAAGAGTGGATTGAAAGAATGATTGAAGATGTTCGTGCCGGCTTGCTGAAAACATCTGCCGGAACAGCACTACATGAGATGGCTTTTCATACACAAGAAGGTGGAAGCCAGCTAGATTCCCGAATGGCAGCCATTGAGCTGATTAATGTACTGAGGCCTATTGTTGCTATTTCTTACTTTCTTGTGTTTTCAGCTTTGGCGCTTCATGAACATCCGAAGTATAAGGAATGGCTGCGGTCTGGAAGCAGCCGGGAAAGAGAAATGTTTGTGCAGGAGGTCCGCAGATATTATCCGTTTGGCCCGTTTGTAGGGGCGCTTGTCAAAAAGGACTTTGAATGGAATAACTGTGAGTTTAAGAAGGGCACATCGGTACTGCTTGATGTTTATGGAACGAATCACGATCCTCGGTTATGGGATCATCCTGAAGAATTTCGGCCGGAGCGATTTGCGGAGCGGGAGGAAAATCCGTTTGATTTGATTCCTCAAGGCGGGGGGCACGCCGAGAAAGGCCATCGCTGTCCAGGGGAAGGCATTACAATTGAAGTCATGAAAGCGAGCCTGGATTTTCTCATCAATCAGATTGAATACGACGTGCCGGAACAATCGCTGCATTACAGTCTTGCCAGAATGCCGTCATTGCCTGAAAGCGGCTTTGTGATGAGCGGCATTAGACGGAAGAGTTAAATCAAAAAAGCTCCCTTCTTTATGAAGAGAGCTTTTTTGTTTACTTCTTTTTTTCATCATAGTATTGGACGGGGTACATTGAGCCTTCTGATACCATTTTGTTGTCTTCGATATCTTCTGGGTGCGGGTGTCCTGCTTTATCGACTGGGAACGTGTCCATGTCTGGCTGTTTGGTCATTTTCATTTTCATGCTGTGAATGAATTCTCTTGCCTTTTGGCGATTTGACGGGTCTTTTAATAGATAAGAAGTGATGCCTACGGTTGAAACAGCGAGACCTGAAAGTAACAGCTTTTGTTTCATGGTAATACTCCTTTCTATTGTAAGAGTAGTGTTTCCTGTATCATTCCCGTTTTGCTTATGGCTAAACCTATTGTGTTTTTATTATTAATATTTGAAGTAAATTCCATTTAGAAAGAAACTAATGACTTCATTCCTGTATTGGAAGGTAATATACATTGACTTATTATCATTATTAGCCACAATTCGATAAATATTGACAAAGTGAAGTAATCAGAATAATAATATAATTAGCAAGATAATGTCATCATACATGAAAGGTGTTTACGATATGAATCAATTGCATCGAAGAATGGGAACGTTTTCCCTCATGATGGTCGGGCTCGGATCGATGATCGGTTCAGGCTGGCTGTTTGGGGCTTGGCGTGCGGCCCAAATAGCAGGACCAGCTGCTATTATTTCATGGATTATTGGAATGGTCGTGATTTTATTTATTGCTCTTTCTTACAGTGAATTAGGTTCTATGTTCCCTGAAGCCGGGGGAATGGTAAAATATACGCAATATTCACACGGTTCGTTTATTGGATTTATCGCAGGCTGGGCCAACTGGATTGCGATTGTGTCCGTTATTCCGGTTGAAGCGGTGGCCTCTGTTCAATATATGAGCTCGTGGCCTTGGGAATGGGCGAAATGGACAAGCGGTTTAGTGAAGAATGGAACGCTGACTGGGGAAGGACTCGCATTTGCCTCTGTATTGCTTCTCATTTATTTTCTGCTGAACTATTGGACAGTCAATCTATTTTCCAAAGCGAATTCATTCATTACGATTTTTAAAATTATTATTCCGGGCCTGACGATTGGAGCTTTGCTGTTTGTTGGGTTTCACGGAGAAAACTTTACGGCCGGTCAAAGTATTGCGCCGAATGGCTGGGCGAGTGTGCTGACGGCTGTTGCAACTTCCGGTATCGTCTTTGCATTTAACGGTTTCCAAAGTCCGATCAATATGGCGGGTGAAGCGAAAAATCCGGGAAGATCGATTCCGATTGCGGTTGTTGGCTCCCTAATCGTTGCGACAGTGATTTATGTACTGCTGCAGGTAGCCTTCATCGGAGCGGTGAATCCTTCTGATATCGCTCACGGATGGAGCCATCTGAATTTTAATTCTCCTTTTGCTGATTTGGCGATTGCGCTGAATATTAACTGGCTTGTCATTGTGTTGTATGCGGATGCGTTTGTGTCACCGTCTGGCACAGGGATTACGTATACAGCGACAACGTCCCGCATGATTTACGGAATGGAGAAAAACAAATACATGCCGAGTATATTCGGGAAACTTCATCCGATTTACGGCGTTCCGCGCCAAGCGATGTTTTTTAACTTGATTGTTTCGTTCATCTTTTTGTTCCTGTTCAGAGGGTGGGGCGTGTTAGCGGAAATTATTTCTGTCGCCACGTTAATTTCGTATATCACCGGCCCGATTACAGTAATGACTTTGAGACGGACGGGGAAAGACCTGTACAGGCCTCTTCGTTTAAAAGGCTTAAGCGTGATTGCGCCGCTTGGGTTTATCTTTGCGTCGCTGGTGCTGTATTGGGCACGCTGGCCGTTAACAGGACAGGTTCTGTTTATTATCCTGATCGGTCTTCCAATTTATTTCTATTATCAGGCGAAGGAGAAATGGAAAGGGTTTGGCCAAAACTTTAAGGCCGGCGTCTGGATGGTGTTTTATCTGCTGGTCATGATGATTATATCTTATTTGGGCAGTGATAAATTCGGCGGCCTGAATGTCATTCATTACGGCTGGGATATGGTTCTGATTGCGGTTGTATCACTTGTATTTTATGTGTGGGCGTTGAAGAGCGGCTATCAGACAGAATACTTAAAGGATGCGAAAGAGATTAATTCTCAGCTGTTTAACGGACAGTCAGAAGCTGCTGCTGGAAAAGAATAAATGAAAAAACCTTGCGCCCACAGCGCAAGGTTTTTTTGTGCCGATTTGGTCATCGTCAGGCGCAAAATGTTACACCAATGTAAATGTGATTTGGACTTAAAAGGCCGATTGTTAATTTAGTGTAAATTTGTCCGAGGATTCATTTACAATCATATGAACTTGAAACATAATCGTAGGGAGTTTTGCTGAATATGTCGAGACAGAGGTGAAAGCGTTGGCGATTGATGTACAAACATTACTGTTTGAGTTTCTCGGGGGTCTTGGTATTTTCCTGATTGGGATTAAGTTCATGGGAGACGGACTTCAGAAATCGGCTGGAGATAGATTAAGAAATATTTTAGACCGTTTTACAAGCAATCCACTGATGGGTGTATTGGCAGGGATCATTGTGACGGTTTTGATTCAGAGCAGTTCCGGAACAACGGTTATCACTGTAGGGCTTGTCAGTGCGGGCTTTATGACGCTTCGCCAGGCCATTGGCGTCATTATGGGAGCCAATATTGGAACAACGGTTACTGCGTTTATTATCGGAATTGACATAGGGGCCTATGCATTGCCGATTATTGCTGTCGGCGGATTTTTACTGTTTTTCTTTAAGCATAAAAATGTGCAAAATGCGGGCCAGATTGTGTTTGGGTTCGGAGCATTGTTTTATGGGCTGGAGCTAATGAGCGGCGGCATGAAACCGCTCCGTTCACTTGAGGCCTTTCATGATTTAACTGTTAGTATGAGCACCAATCCGGTTCTGGGTGTTGTCATTGGGACTTTGTTTACGGTTCTCGTGCAAAGTTCCAGTGCCACGATTGGTATCCTGCAAGGTTTATTTTCAGATGGGCTGATTGATATTAACGGCGCGCTGCCGGTGTTATTCGGGGATAATATCGGGACGACGATCACAGCGGTGCTTGCGTCTCTTGGCGCATCTGTTGCAGCGAGACGTGCCGCGGCTACTCATGTGCTGTTTAACCTTATCGGAACAGCGATTTTCCTGATTTTGCTTAAACCGTTTACCGCACTAATCTTATCGCTTCAGACTTCGATGGGGCTTGATCCGAAGATGACGATTGCTTTCGCACACGGAATCTTTAATACAACCAATACGATTATACAGCTTCCTTTTGTCGGGTTATTGGCTTTGATCGTAACAAAGCTGATTCCGGGCAAGGATTCAATGGTGGAATACAAGTCACACCTTGATCCGATTTTTATCGAGCAATCTCCATCTATTGCTCTCGGACAAGCAAAAGAAGAAGTGCTGCAAATGGGGAACTTTGCGGTGCAGGGGCTGGAGGTTACAAAACAGTTTTTAGTGACAAAACAGACAAAATACGCGGCGAATGCTTATCAGATAGAGGATGCGGTTAACAATCTTGACCGGAAAATTACCGATTATTTGATCGAGCTTTCTTCAAGTTCTCTCTCAGAGCACGAGTCTGAGGAGCATCATATGCTGATGGACACCGTCAGAGACATTGAAAGAATCGGCGACCACTTCGAAAATGTGATTGAACTGATTGAATATCAGCAGGCGCATCGTGTGGTTATCACTGAATCTGCCATGGCGGATTTAACGGAAATGATGGATTTGACGATTTCTACTGTGAAGGCGTCTATGGAAGCATTGCGCCACAATGATGTGAAGATAGCTGAACAAGTCATTGAAAAAGAAGATGATATTGACAAAATGGAACGGAAGCTTCGCAAAAAGCATATTATCCGTCTGAATGAAGGGCTGTGCACTGGACAAGCAGGCATCGTCTTTGTTGATATGATCAGCAACCTGGAGCGTATCGGAGATCATGCGGTGAATATTGCTGAAGCGGTTATTGGTGAAAATCAATAAGAAAAAGCTTAGAATCCTAGGATTCTAAGCTTTTTTGTAGTCTTTTTTAACGTGCTGGAAGACATCAGGGTAATTTGTGAACACTCCTGTCACTCCCCAGTCAAGCAGGCGGCGCATATCTGCTTCTGTATTGACTGTGTAAGGGTGAAGCAGTAGGCCGTGGCTGCGGATCATGCTGACGTTTTCAGCATTCAGTGCTTTATAATCCGGACCCGCACCGACAGCGTATGTTTTGATTTCTTCCAGGTCAGCATCTGTCATTGACGCCATTTGTTTGGCTTCCAGCAATTGAACAGTTGGCAGGTTTGGCTGTAATTGATGGATTTTTACCAGACTTTCTTTGCTGAACGATTGAATGATTACTTGGCCGGGCTTAGCATGTTTGCCTAGTAATTTATGTTTCTGTAAAGAAGCGATCAGTTTTTCTTCCATGCCTGGGTAGGTGTCAGGCGATTTTGTTTCAATGTAGTAGTTCGCGTGTTTTCCGAAACGGTTTAATACTTCATCTAATGTAGGAACTTTAAGGCCGGCGTACTTCGGCTTTGCTTTTTCCGGATAGGCTTCATTAAACCAAGAACCGGCATCAAGTTTCTTAATGTCCGCAAGCGTATGGTCTTTCACCCAGCCCGTTCCGTTTGTGGTGCGGTCCAGTTTTTCATCATGCATGACAATCAATTTGCCGTCTTTTGTCATTTGTAGATCCAGTTCAATATAGTCTGCTTTCATTTTCTGAGCGGTTTCGTAAGACAGGATCGTGTGCTCAGGCACATATCCGGAAGCCCCTCTGTGCGCAACCGTCAGGATACGGTCAGGTGACAGCAGGTTTCCTTTTGACGCTGCCGACACTGGTGTTACCATAAATGAGAGTAAGCCCAGCGACAGAAGAACCAGGGCCAGTATTCTATTTTTTTGCATGATTTCTCCTCCTTATAGATAGGCAGTACCTGTCTTTCATATTAAAAAACAGATGTAAACGGCGTGTTGGAAAACTATTAATCTTTTATGTTTCTTTCTTAAACGTGCTCAGCCCGTTTTCCTGTATTCCACGTCATAGCTAAAAAGACGATAGCAAGAATGCAGGAAGAGATCAGCATAATAAAGCCGCCGTTCCAATCAAACCGGTCAACGACAAAGCCCATAATGGCGTTTGCGAAAGCAGATCCGCCGATGTATCCGAAAAATCCGGTCAAACCGGCTGCAGTTCCGGCTGCTTTTTTAGGCGCGAGATCAATCGCTTGCAGGCCGATCAGCATAACAGGTCCGTAGATTAAGAAGCCGATGCTGATCAGGGCGATGTTGTCTACCAGCGGATTGCCGGCCGGATTCAGCCAGTACACCAATACGGCAATGAAAACGCCCGCCATAAACAAAACGCCTGCCGGTGCCCGTCGGCTTTTGAAGAATCGGTCACTGATCCATCCGCACAAGATGGTTCCCGGTATGCCGGCGTATTCGTAAAGAAAATACGACCAGCGCGAGTCTTCAGGAGAAAAGCCTTTGGCTTCTGTTAAGTAAGTAGGCGCCCAGTCAACCACGCCGTACCGCACGAAATAAACAAATACATTGGCAAACGCGATGTACCAAAGAAATTTATTGTTCAGTACATATTGAAAAAGAATTTCTTTTGTTGTTAATTCTTTTTCCTGATTTTTAAAAGCGTGTTTTGGATAGTCATTCCGATACTCTTCAATTGGCGGAAGTCCGCAAGATTGAGGCGTATCGCGCACCAATAAAACAATCAAAAATGAAATGATAATGGCAATGATGGCAGGGAAGAAAAACACGCTTTTCCAAGTCACGAACATCGCGATGCCAAGAGTGACAAGCGGTGCGAGAATTCCGCCGCCTATGTTATGGGCGACATTCCAGATCGACATTTTGGTGCCGCGTTCACTAATGGAAAACCAATGGGCCATCGTCCTTCCGCATGGCGGCCAGCCCATTCCTTGAAACCATCCGTTGATAAACATAAAGATAAACATGATGGTGACGCTCGAAGTCACCCAAGGCATTGAAACGAAAAGGATATTAACAATTGCTGATAAAAATAAGCCTGTCGCAAGAAAATACCTTGGGTTACAGCGATCAGACACCATGCCCATAATAAATTTGCTGAAACCGTACGCAATCGACACAGCGGCCAGCACTAAGCCCAGTTCTGTTTTTGAAAACCCCTGTTCCTGCAGATAAGGAATGGCAAAGGCAAAGTTTTTCCGCAGCAGGTAGTAGCCTGCGTAGCCGATGAAAATACCAATGAATACTTGCAGCCTTAGTCTTTTATAAGCCGCATCCGTCTTTGAATCATCCAGTCTCTCAATATGAGGAGCCGGTTTAAATATATGAAACATCAAAATCATCCTCCTTTGCTGTATGTGCTGGATGTGTGGTGTGCCTCCTTTCTGAAAAATAAAAAGAGCCAGAAAACACCCCTTGTTAAAAAGGGGATTGATTCCTGGCTCTCCTCATCTCCATCCAAGCTATTAACTTATCGTGATAGCGCTTTCTTAAATTATCATAGTCCGGAGTGATTGTAAACGGGTAATTTTCTAATTGGATTTTAAAATTCTTCTTACTTATTGCGGTTATGTTTTTTTGCAGGCAGCATAAAAATTTGGAGGGAGGCTGTTGCAGGTGGATGAATTAGATATTGCATTCGGTATTTTACCGTTAGGGATTATATTGATATCGGTTGCCGGGACTTGTGTTTGTAAAAACGTGTATCTCATGCCAATGCTTAGTCTGCTCATTTCGTTAGTGCTCACTTTTACCATTTTTAACGAATCATTTTTAGGGTGGGTTGTTGTCTATAGCTTGGTTTCGCTGGCTTTATCCTATATCACATTGATTGTGATCAGGAAAAGAAAAGCTTCAGGAAAATGAAAATGCCCCACTTTCTAACATATCGTTGACTATGGCAACTATATTTGATTATAATTGACTTAATCAACGATATAAGAAAGTGGGGATGAGTTTGAAAACCAGCGAATCAACTGTCGGATTAAAATTCAGAAAGTTCAATCGATTCTACACGAATGTTCTTGGCTTCCTTAATGAGCACATTTACGACAGCCCGTTTTCCTTAACAGAAACAAGGATTTTATTTGAAATTTATAATACGCCTCATTGTACCGCAAAAGCCCTTCAGGATAAGCTTGGGCTTGACCGGGGATATGTCAGCAGGATTTTGAAACAGTTTGAAAAAGAAGATTTGATCTATAAACAAAGGAGCAAAGATGACGCCCGCCACCATTATATTTATGTCACGGAAACGGGGAAAACGATTTATAAAAAGCTGGAGGAGAAAGCCAACGAACAAGTGGAACTGATGCTGAATGAAATTGACCAAAAGGACCAGCACAAGCTTGCGGAAGCGATGGCAGAAATTGAAGCGATCCTTTCACAGTCGCTTTCTTCCAGAACGCCAGACATATCGATTAGAGATTATTTTCTTTCGGATGATCTTCAGCTTCTCATCGAAAAACAGAGACACTTTTATGCGGAGGCTCATGGCTGGGACGACACGTTTTTAGCTTATCTTCATGAGACATTTGATGCGGAAATCGAAAACATATGGATCGCGGAAAGCGGCGGGAAATTTGCCGGATGTGTCGGGTTGGTCAAACATGATGAACAGACAGTGCAGCTCAGATGGTTCCTCGTTGATGCCGCTTTTCGAGGCAGAGGGCTCGGCACTCAATTGATGGAGCATCTACTTGCATACTGCCGAGACATGAAGTTTGAACGCATTTTCCTTTGGACGGTGAGCACCATGGCTGAGGCTCGTCCGCTCTACGAAAAATTTGGATTCAGGGTAAGTGAAGTGAAAAAAGAAGCGCCATTATGGGGACAGCGTCTGACAGAAGAACGGTGGGATCTGGAGCTGTCATGAAAAGACTGCACTATGCTTGGATCATCGTTTCCGTCACCTTTTTGATCTTATTGGCCGTTCAGGGCGTGCGTCTGTCGTTTGGTGCATTTGTGGAGCCATGGGAACGGCAGTTTTCAATGGATAGAGGCACCATCTCGCTGATTTCTACGCTGAGTTTTATTGTTTATGGCATATCACAGCCTGTGATCGGGCGGCTTGTGGACAAATGGGGTGCTCGGGCAGTTTTGTCATGGAGTGCGTTACTGACAGGAGTCAGCATTTTCTTAACATACTTTGTCACTTCGCCTTGGCAGCTGTTTCTGCTTTATGGGCTGGGTGTCTCGCTTGGCGTTGGCGGAGCGTCGAATGTGGCCGCAAGTGTATTAGTCGTCAATTGGTTCAGCAAAAAGCGGGGACTAGCCTTTGGGATCATGGAAGCAGGCTTTGGGGCGGGGCAGATGCTTCTTGTTCCTGGCTCACTCATGCTGATCCATTGGTTTAGCTGGAAGCTGACGGTTGTAGTGTTGGGGTTGTTGTTAATGGTGATTGTCTTTCCGGCTGCACTGCTGCTGCGGAACAATCCTTCAGAAAAGAATGCAGAGCCAATAGGCGGGCTGGCTGAAGCGGAAAAAGAAACAGCACCCAAAACAACAGCTCTTTCAGTGACCGGGATGTTTCGCATGAGACAATTCTGGTTTTTGATTTTGCCGTTTTTGATTTGCGGATTTACGACCGTTGGGCTGATGGATACCCATTTGATTCCGTTTTCTCATGATCACGGCTTTTCAACGACAGTCACAAGTGCAGCTGTCAGTCTGCTCGCCGGCTTTAATATCGCTGGAATCTTACTGTCCGGAATTGTTGCTGATCGGTGGAGCAGCCGGAAAATCCTGTGCTTTTTATATGCGGTGCGCGCGCTGTCGATCGTGATTCTGATTTACAGCCACGAGCCCTACTTGCTGTTAGCCTTTGCCATTTTGTTTGGATTAGTGGACTTCGCAACGGTAGCACCGACTCAGATGCTCGCCACCCAGTACTTTCAAAACTACTCGATCGGCCTCATGATCGGCTGGCTGTCACTCGCCCATCAAATCGGCTCGGCACTCGGCGCATATGTGCCCGGCGTCATCTATACTGTAACGGGTGAGTATACACTGGCTTTTTATTTGTCGATTGGGATGCTCGTGCTGGCGAGCGTGATGAATGCGATGCTGAGGGAGCCCGCGTCGGTCATACGTGACAGTGCGGCTGTTGTGGAGAAGGGATAAAGAGAAGGAGCATCTCTGGTTTTGTATTATTCAGAGATGCCTTTTTGTATTTTTTCTTATACTAAGGTGGATTATACCGTGCTAAGCTGGCGGATCTTTGTTGAAGGTCATTTATTTCTTGTGATGACTGATATAAGCATCTTTTTTAAATCCGTTCTCCATCAGCTTCGCCTTCGGTTTCAGCTCTGAAATGTAGAGGCCTAAAAGTGTAAGCGCACCTCCCAGAAGAGCGATCCAGGTCATGTTTTCGTGCAGGAACAGGATGGAAGCGGCGATTGTGATGACCGGGACCATGTAAATATACGCGCTGGATTTGACGGCGCCGAGCACGCCGACTGAGTAATTCCATGTGGCGAAACACAGGGCGGAAGCACCGATGCCGAGGAAGAGCATATTGAGTACATTTGAAGCGGATGAAAATCGGCTCAGGTCAAAATGGAAGTCGAACAAAAATAAAGCGGGAACCATAAACAACAAACCGTACAAAAACACTCTCTGTGTCAGCTCGATGATGTGATAATCGTACGCGCTTAATTTTTTCATGAAAATCGAGTAGCCTCCAAACACGAGAGCGGCACCGACTGCCATGATGTCTCCGAACGGATTCAGACGCAGTACGACATTGCCGTTGAACGTAATCAATAAAAGCCCGATCAGTGCTGCCCCAAATCCAATGAAAAAAGTCAGCCGCAATTTTTCGCCTTCAAGCAGAAAGTGAGCCAGTACAGCAGTAATCATCGGGATAATGGACACAATCATGCCGACATTTGAAGCGTATGTATACGTAAGGGCTATATTTTCTAATAAAAAGTAAAGTGTTACGCCAAATAAACCTGCCCCGGCAAATAACAGCTCCTTCCGCCAGTTTTTGAATGGAATCATTTTGGGACGTACGAGAATAAGAGCAATAAAGCCCATCAAAAACCGGTAAAATAATATTTCCATTGGCGTAAAATCAGCCAGCAGCACCTTTGTCGAAATAAAGGTCGTCCCCCAAATCAGAATGGTCACAATGGCTGCGGTATGCCCGGCCGTTTCTCTTTGTGTGATGCTCATCTTTGAAGCTCCTTTTCAAAAATCTTCATGTATTGCTTCGGCGTCAGCCCCACCTGCCGTTTGAAAAACTTCGTCATATGGCTTTGATCGCTGAATCCTGTCTGAAATGCCGCATCGATCGGTCTTACCCCTTGTTCAAGGAGTTTTTTCGCTTGATTAATCCGGATTGTCTCCAGGTAGCTATTAGGCGTAATTCCTTTTTGTTTTGTAAATGAACGCAATAAATGATATTTGCTCCAGCCTGTTAATTCACTCAAATCATTGAGCGTAACGTTCTCAGCGTAATGTTTTTCTAGAAATCCGCAAACCATTTTGACTTCGTCGGATGGTTCCGGAATGCTGTTGAGGAACGTGACGTCTGAATAACGGCGGATCAGCTCTTCCAGCAAATGAAGAAACAGCTCCTCCTTGCGCAAAGCCTGCTTTTTCTCGGAAATCAGAATGTGCAATTCCTGCAGGCTGGATGTCAGCTCGTGGCGGAATAACACATGCTGGGAGAAATAAGGGAGATGCCCGGCGCCCGTAATCTCTTCGACCGCCTTCTCCATGACATCGGGCATCACATTGATACACCGATAATCAAGCGTCCGCCCGTCAATCTGCTCACAGCTATGCGTGTCACGGGGGTTAAAGAGGAGAAGATCACCTGGATTGATGATATATTCTTGATCTTGGCAGGCCAGATACCGCTGTCCTTTTTCAATAAAGCCAATCACATAATAATCGTGGAAGTGGTTCGGGAATTTTTGCATAATCCCCTTGAAGCGGTAGGCTTCTATATGAAGATGCGGGTCAAGTTGCAGTGTTCGGGTTTCGTTTTGCATGGGATGCCTCCTGTCGGTGTGGTGGTCTTGGGTTAAGTGTAGCATGATTTTTGGGGATTTCTTGTATGATGTTGCTGTTTGGAATAGAGAAAGCAGACCCGTTATTGGTCTGCTTTCGATTAAGAATGCAAAGATTTTTATTCTTCAATAATAACTTTATCTGCACAACATTTGTGAATATTTTTTGCTCAAGATACAAATTAAGGCCGTTATTATTTTGTCTTTTTAATAAAAATTTATTTTTCGAATATTTCAGTTATAATGGTTGGGAAACAGATAGGAGGGGCAAAGATGTATCAATCAAAGAAGGTTTTATTGTTAGGTTCAGGTGAGTTAGGAAAAGAGGTAGTGATTGAAGCCCAGCGTCTTGGGGTACAGACGGTGGCGGTTGACAGTTACGAGCATGCTCCGGCGATGCAGGTCGCGCATAACAGCTATGTCGTTGATATGCTGGACCGCGAACAGATCAGAACCATTATTGAGAAAGAAAAGCCGGATTTGATTGTGCCTGAGGTTGAGGCCATCGCGACGGATGAATTGCTGAAGCTTGAAGAGGAAGGGTTTCACGTCATCCCGAATGCGCGTGCGGCGAAGCTGACGATGGACCGTGAAGGCATCAGACGGCTAGCGGCGGAAACGCTCGGACTTGCGACCGCTGGCTATGAATTCGCGAATACATATGAGGAATTTGTACAAGCGGCAGCTCAGATCGGCTTCCCTTGTGTCGTTAAACCATTGATGAGTTCTTCTGGAAAAGGGCAAAGCGTGTGCCGCTCTGAAACAGATTTAGAGAGCTGCTGGGAGACGGCGATGGAAGGCGGACGGGTGAAAAACGGCCGCGTGATCGTTGAGGAGTTTATTCCATTCGAATCAGAAATTACGCTCTTAACCGTACGTGCGGTAAACGGCACGACATTTTGTGAGCCGATCGGTCATGTGCAAAAGGACGGAGATTATATCGAATCATGGCAGCCTCATCATATGACAGAGCAGCAAATGGAAGAAGCGAAGCATATTGCGAAAGCCATTACAGATGAGCTTGGCGGATACGGCCTGTTTGGCGTTGAGCTGTTCCTTGCGAAAGATAAGGTGTATTTCAGTGAGGTATCACCTCGTCCGCATGATACGGGCCTTGTCACGCTGGTGACGCAAAATTTGTCAGAATTTGCGCTGCATGTTCGTGCGATTCTCGGCTTTCCGATTACAGAAATCACACAGCTTTCTCCTGGCGCCAGCCGGCCCCTCAAAGCACCGGAAGAATCAGTGGATTACACTGTTGAAGGACTGGAAAACGCACTGGCAGTTCCGAAGACACAAGTTCGCGTATTTGGTAAGCCGATAACGAAAGCCGGACGCCGTATGGCGGTTGCGCTTTCTGCGGCTGATACAGCTGAAACAGCGAGAGAGAACGCAAAGAAGGCATTGGATCAGCTATTTATAAAATAAAATTTGAGCGGGCCTTGTCTTGGACAAGGCCTGTTTTTTTCATCCTCCATAAAAGTTTTATCATAAGAATCAGAAACCTGATTATAATGTAAAAGTCTTCCATCAATAAGGGTGGTTGACACAAAAGGAGGGAGATGACAAAATGAAATTAGTTTCAACATTCAGAAAAAAACGCTTCGCTTACTTAACGGTTTTGTGCTTGGCTTTGGCAGCGGCGGTATCTTTCGGAGTACCGGCAAAAGCGGCAGAGAACCCGCAAACTTCTGTTTCAAACACCGGTAAAGAAGCTGATGTCAAGAAAAACCAAACGTCAAAAGCAGAACAGGTTTCCGCCCCTTATGAGGGAACTGGGAAAACAAGTAAATCGCTATACGGCCAAACGGAACTGGAAAAAAACATTAAAACCTTACAGCCTTCAAGTATCATCGGAACCGATGAACGCACTAGAATCTCCAGTACTACATCTTTTCCTTACAGAGCAACTGTTCAACTGTCAATCAAGTATCCCAACACCTCAAGCACTTATGGATGTACCGGATTTTTAGTCAATCCGAATACAGTCGTAACGGCTGGACATTGTGTGTACAGCCAGGATCACGGATGGGCTTCGTCGATAACCGCCGCGCCGGGACGCAATGATTCGTCATATCCATACGGAACTTATTCTGGCACGATGTTTTACTCCGTCAAAGGATGGACGGAAAGCAAAAACACCAATTATGATTACGGAGCTGTTAAATTAAACGGTTCTCCTGGAAACACGGTTGGCTGGTACGGCTATCGGACAACAAACAGCAGCAGTCCCGTGGGCCTTTCCTCGTCAGTGACAGGATTCCCGTGTGACAAGACATTTGGCACGATGTGGTCTGATACAAAGCCGATTCGTTCCGCTGAAACGTATAAGCTGACCTATACAACTGATACGTACGGCTGCCAAAGCGGCTCGCCAGTTTATCGAAACTACAGTGATACAGGGCAGACAGCTATTGCGATTCACACGAACGGGGGATCGTCATATAACTTGGGAACAAGGGTGACGAACGATGTATTCAACAATATTCAATATTGGGCAAATCAATAAATACAGCAAACTAGCCATTTTCATATCTATTTTGTTTTTATGCGGATGCAGTTCACAGACGCATTCTGCTCAGAAAGAAACGGCTATTCCTGTCACACTTCATGTGGAGGATGCCAAGGGGCTGCCGATCGAAGGGGTTCAAGTGACGATCGTTAAAGCACCGGCCTCAGACCAGGAGCCGAGTACAGAGATTGGCGAGATACTCGGTAAAACAGACAAAAACGGAGACATCAAATGGGACACCGGCAAAAAAGGTGACTACTCCGTCGCATTGACGAAGGGTGAAAAATCAGTAACCCATCACATCTCATTAACAGAGGATAAAAAAGATAAGGTTATTCCTTTAGTTTTCAAAGAATAGGCGGTTTTCCTGATTTTAAGGGAAATTGCCTTTTTTTTATTTTCACAGGAAGCCAAGCTATATACTGGAAATTTATAATATGAGATAATGAGAAATAGGCATTTTTTCTTACGAGACAAAAGGGGCATTATCCTTTATTTTATATCAATCAAACCCGGAGGAAAAAGAAGAAGATGACACAAGATTCGATGCAGCTTGCCGCGGCAGAAAGCGGCCTTCGCTTTTACCAGGCATATGATCAAAGCCTTTCTTTGTGGCCGATTGGGTCGGAAGCATTCTATGTTTCTACTCGTTTTGGAAAAACACATATCATTGCAAGTGGGCCAAAGGACGCACCGTCGCTCGTTTTGCTTCACGGAGGGCTCTTCAGCTCTGCTATGTGGTATCCGAATATTGCGGCGTGGAGCAGTCATTATCGTACATATGCGGTCGATATAATAGGAGACAAAAATAAAAGTATACCATCAGCTCCTTTGGATAACAGAGTTGATTGCGCAGTCTGGCTGAAAGACGTTCTTGATTCGCTCGGACTTCAGACGGCACATCTGGCCGGCCTTTCGCTTGGCGGGTCCCATATCGTGAATTTCTTGCTTCAAGCGCCTGAAAGAGTAGAGCGGGCAGTTGTTATGAGTCCTGCTGAAGCGTTTATATCATTTCATCCGGATGTCTATAAATACGCTGCGGGGCTTACAGGGGCAAGGGGGGCTGAGGCATATATCAAGTGGATCACGGATAGCCGTTATGATCTGCATCCTCTGCTGCAAAAACAAATTGTGGCGGGTGTGGATTGGCAGGATGAACAAAGAAGCCTGAAGCCGACAGAAAATGGCTTTCCATATGTGTTCACAGACCGGGAATTGAAATCGATTGCGGTCCCGCTACTGCTGATGTTCGGGGAGCACGAGGTCATGTACCATCAGCAAATGGCTTTAGAACGGGCTTCGGTATTGGTGCCGGGAATTCAGGCAGAAATTGTGAAGAACGCCGGACATCTGTTATCTCTGGAGCAGGCAGAGTACGTCAATCAACGTGTCTTGTCCTTTTTAAGCGAGGAATAAAATTGTCAGAAACATGAAAAGAATGGCATTCATTGTTCAAAAGGTAACAAATGTTGTATAATAATAGAATTTGAGTGCTGCTTTTTTGGGGGCATTCTATGTTATTATGCTTAATAGAGAAAATTTTTCCTGTAACGCTATTCGATCCATATCGTCGAATGATATAGATGGTTTTACAATTGGAGGTTTGGTTACACTGTGAATTATATCCCCTGTATGATTACAATAGGAAATTTTACTTGCGGACTGCTGGCGATTCATTCCTTGTTATATCACAACATTCACTCAGCAGTGCTTTTCATTTTTACCGGCATGTTTCTTGATTTCTTTGACGGAATGGCTGCACGTAAGCTGAATGCCGTTTCTGATATGGGAAAAGAACTGGATTCATTTGCAGATCTCGTTACGTTTGGCGTGGCTCCTTCTATGCTTGCTTACAGTGTCGCATTGTACGCCCTTCCATTTATCGGGATCTTATGCGCATTGACGTACAGCATTTGCGGAATGCTTCGCCTCTCTAAATTTAACACTGAGCAAAGCAAGCTTCCGACCTTTATCGGAATGCCGATTCCATTTGCGGGTATGTGTCTCGTTATTCTAAGCTTCGTCTATAACCCGATCCTGCTGGCAATCGGGACTTGCGGACTTTCATATTTAATGGTGAGTAAAATCAAATTTCCTCACTTTAAAAAACATGCGGCAGAAAACCTGGAGTCCGAGAGATGGAATTAGTTCAGCAGCTCATAGCGGATTACGGTTATCTCGCTATTTTTTTGATGCTGGTTTTGGGGATCGTTGGGTTGCCGATTCCAGATGAAGTGATGATGACCGTCGTCGGTTACTTCACACATACTGACGTGCTGAATTATGAGCTTTCAATATTGATCAGCTTTTTCGGGGCTTTGTTAGGTATGCTGATCAGCTACATGATTGGCAGAAAAGCCGGGCGCCCGTTTATCGACAAGTACGGCAAGTGGGTTGGATTGAAGGAAAAGAGAATGATGAAAGTGGAAAAATGGATGAAGAAATACGGTCCATATTCTCTTATTTTAGGTTATTTTATTCCCGGCGTCAGACATGTGACATGCTACTTTTCGGGAATCGGCAAAATGGAGCTGAAAACGTATATTGTGTTTGCGGCAATCGGCGCCTTTTTATGGTGCTTTATTTTTATTACAATCGGAAGGGTTATAGGGATTATTCATGTTTAATACGGCTGTAAAGATTCTGTATCGATCATTGATAGAGCTGACGAATCATCGTCTGTCATCCTATCTGATTAAAGGATTTTGCGAGTCTAAAATCAGCAAACCGGTCATTCCGCTTTTCTCAAAACATTTTCGGCTAAATTGGGATGATGTAAATGGTACGGCCGCTGATTACAGTTCGCTGTCCGAATTGTTCATTCGACATATTAATCTGGAGCGGCGCCCGGTGTCAAAAGAGGCTCATGCGGTAGTCAGCCCTGTTGACGGGGTGGTTCAGACAGTGGGGAAAATCAACCCGAATCAAACCTTTACGGTAAAGGGAAAAGATTACTCATTCGCTGAGCTGACCGGCTGTAAAAGCGCAGACCATCAATACAACGGCGGGTACTTTGTCGTTCTGTATTTAAGCCCGCGGCATTATCACCGTTTCCATTCCCCGATCAGCTGCAGGTATCAAAAGCTGGCCGAGCTTGGAAATCGCTCATACCCGGTCAATCAATTAGGGCTGAAATACGGAAAAGATGTCTTGTCGAAAAATTACCGGTTTGTGTACGAGCTGAATGGCGGCGGCCGAAGTGTCCTGATGATTCCTGTCGGTGCGATGAATATTAATTCTATCGTGCAGACGAGTACACGGGACGAGCTGGAGATCGGCGAGGAGCTGGGATACTTTTCGTTCGGCTCAACCGTCATTTTGATTTTTGAAAAAGACGCGTTCCAGCCTTCCGCCAATTTAACAGAAGGCCAAGAAGTCCAAGTCGGAGAACTGATAGGTTACGAAGAGTAAAAAGAGGAGCTCGCATAAACGCAGCGCCTCTTTTTTTGAAGAAAGGTGAAACTCATGGAGAAACAAATCATCAGCTGGATCACAGATTATCAGAACACCGGAGACGAAGCCGTCCTGAGACAACTGCGGGAAGCGTGCTGGCCAATCGTTGAAGCGGTTCTGCAAGAGAAGGCAACAGATGAAGAGCAAGCGAGTGATTTGCGTGAGAAAGGAATCGAGCGGTTTCCGTTCATCATCAGCAAATACCAAGCCGATGTGCAGCTTCCGGTTGAGACATTCTTACGAAATACGTATCGGTTTTACTTTCATCAAGTGATGAGAGGATCGAGATAAAGCTTCTTTCAGTAGAGAAGCTTTTTTTGTTGGTCAATATAGGAAACTTTTTCTATATCTATCTCGTAACTACTAGAGAACCCAGAAGAAAAGGAGAGATAGAATTGAAACGAATGATAATGAAAATGGCTCTGCCGCTGCTGATTGTCTGTTTGGTGTTTTCTTCTTTTTCAGCCTCAGCCCGTGCTGCTTCTGAAGAAAAACATTGGGAACGCTGGATTGAACGACATGCACATCCACTGGATTCTTCCGATGCCTCAAACAAAGACCTTCGCTTTCTCAAGAAGGTGCTGAAAGGAAAACGAATCGTTCAGTTAGGAGAAACCACACATGGCGCTGGCGAAATCAATGTAACAAAGGTCCGCATGATCAAATACCTCCACGAAGAACTGGGATACGATGTATTGGCCTTTGAGTCTGGCTTTCCCGATACAAATGCATCCTACCTTAATATGGACCAACTAACCTCTAAAAACACGATGAAAAACTCCATTTACGCTGTTTGGCACACAGAAGATGTCGTTGAACTGTTTGATTACATGAAAGAGCAAAAAGAGAAAGGCGATCCGCTTATCCTTACGGGATTTGATATTCAAAGCATGAGGAATTCATTCAATGATGCTGCAAATCAATGGGTAAAAGCGGTGGACCCTGAAAAAGCAGAGCTGCTCTCCCAATCAGAAAATGACTTTTCTAAATTGGTGACAGACAGCAACACGTTTGATGAATTTATGCAAAAGAAGGAAAAGCTTGTGAAAAACTATAAGGGGCTGATTAAGTTCGCTGAAACACATGCTTCAGAGCTAAAAGCCCACCTTCCGAAAGAGCCGAAAGCTTATGAGATGTTTATGCATTCCCTTCAGCTGAGAATTAACGTAATGGAAACGTATATGCTGGAAGAAATGAAAGAAAAACTAGAGGATTATCCGGAGAATATTGAGGATTTTTCATTCTTTATGAGAGACCGCATGATGGCTGAACAATTTCAGTGGGTTGCGGAAACCCTTTATCCCAAAAAGAAAATCATTGTCTGGGGCCACAACTACCATCTTCGTAAACAGAATACCAAAATGATAAAGGACTGGGTACAGCTAAACGGCCCTAACATGGGTGATTATTTGCCGGAGCGGCTGAAAAAACAAACATATACGATTGGCATTTATGCTTACTCAGGTGCGAGTCTGGATAGTTCAGATAATAAGACCGTTATGCCGGTCACAAGCCCGCCGCCATCTGGAAGTCTCGAAGCCTTGCTGAAAGCTGCGAACCATCCAGCTGTCTTTGTTGATTTTCTCCATACAAAAAACAAGAAAGGCACTTCGTGGATGTACACCCCCCGGACAGCACTCTATTGGGGGGACAAAGAAGAGCAGATGATCCTGAAGGAACAATATGACGGTGTCATTTGGCTGGAGCATATCACGCCATCTGCCATTATCAAGTGAGCAGTGTCCCCCTGTGGTATAACAGGGGGTTTTTACATATCGCAAAAATAATCAAAACATATAAGCCGTGATCCATTATTCTAAAACAGAAAGGAGATTGAAGCGTGCAATGTATTATGAAAAAGCTGTCCAGAAAACGATCGATTGGATTGAATCACATTTACATGAGCAAATATCAAATGAGGATATTGTAAACGTTTCAGGCTTTTCAAAATTCCATTTTCATCGGATTTTTCAAAAAGAAGTCGGCATGTCAGTTGCTTCTTATATTCGGTTAAGACGTCTTGCGAATGCAGCGGCAGCTTTGCTTTATACAGATCTTCGTATTATTGATATTGCTTTGTATTATCAGTTTGAATCTCAAGAAGCATTTACGAGGACGTTCAAAAAGCTGTATCACATGCCGCCTGGCGCATATCGAACATTTATGAAGCGTTTCACTTCAAAAAAGGAGGAATCTTACATGGAGAAAAAAATGAAGGGGTGGGTATTGAGCGGGAGCCATCCGTTCCAATTCGAAATGGGAGTTGACCGGGAAAATGTACATCAGGGAAAAGCTTCAGGATATTTAAAGTCAACGATGGTGCAGGATATCGGTGAATTTGCGACGATGATGCAGCAATTCAAAGCAGATCGCTATCTAGGAAAAAGGCTTCGTCTATCAAGTTTTATCAAAACAAAAGGAGTGCAGCATTTTGCCTCACTTTGGATGCGGGTTGACAGTGCTGCTGATGATGTTCTCCAATTTGATAATATGAGCAACAGACCTATTACCGGAACAACCAATTGGAATCATTATGCTGTCGTTTTAGATGTCCCTGAAAATAGCGCTGTGATATCTTTTGGTGTCCAATTATCTGGGCCGGGTCAGGTGTGGATGGATCATGTTGTTTTTGAAGAGGTAGATGAGAGCGTTCCTTCAACAAACCTTGAAATGCCGGGAGAACTTTTAGATGAACCGGTAAATTTATCTTTTGAAGAGGAACTACAAAAATAGTTTTCAGACAACTACTTTTATTAGTAAGTTAATGGAAAATACTATTTGTTATTAATAAACCCTTGTGCCGCGTGGGTTTGTAAGAGCTTGGATATTTTTATCAGTCTGTGCGGATATGTTCATCTTTGCGGCATTTTCCTGTATGATATAGTAAGAGTGTGCATAGCAACTAACTATAATTGAACAGGGTGTTTAAATCATGGAAAAACAATACAGAGTATTACTTTACTATAAATATGTTCCGATTGAAGATCCAGAGGCGTTTAGAGAGCAGCATCTGGCTTTTTGTAAGGAGCTTGGTTTGTTAGGCCGTATCCTTGTTTCTTCTGAAGGAATTAACGGTACGGTATCAGGTACGGTTGAGCAGACTGAAAAATATATGCAAACAATGAAAGCTGACCCTCGCTTTGCAGATATGGTATTTAAAATTGATGAAGAAGAAGAGCATGCGTTCAAAAAAATCTTCGTCCGTCATAAAAAAGAGCTTGTGACGCTTCGTCTTGAAGATGATGTGGATCCGAATGAAACAACAGGGCAGCATTTGAAGCCTGCAGAATTTTATGAGAAAATGCAGGATCCAAACACCATTGTACTCGACGCACGTAACGATTACGAGTATGATCTTGGCCATTTCAGAGGCGCTGTCCGTCCTGACATTGAAGCCTTCCGTGAATTGCCTGAGTGGATTGAGGAAAACAAAGACATGCTTGAAGGCAAACAGATTTTAACGTACTGCACGGGCGGCGTGCGCTGTGAAAAATTTTCAGGATGGCTGATGAAGCAAGGCTTTGAAGATGTATCACAGCTTGACGGCGGAATCGTAACATACGGAAAAGATCCTGAGGTGCAAGGCAAGCTTTGGGACGGCCAGTGCTACGTTTTCGATGAAAGAATCAGCGTGCCTGTCAACCGTGTCGAGCATGTGATTGTCGGAAAAGACTACTTTACAGGTGAACCGTGTGAGCGTTATGTGAACTGTGCAAATCCATCTTGCAACAAGAAAATGATATGCACACCGGAAAATGAGTATAAATATATGCGCAGCTGCAGCCACGAATGCCGCACGAACCCAAGAAACCTGTATGTTCAAGAGCATAATATGACAGAAGAAGAAGTGAACGCAAGACTGGCAGTGATTGAAAAAGAAGAACACGCTGCTGCTGAATAATAGAAAGAACACCTCGGGAATGAGGTGTTCTTTTTTTCTACACGCTTTCGGTTTTTCCGTTTGCGGATACCCATTCTTTTTGGCGGAAGGACTTCTCCCATTTCGACACCACGATGCAGGCCACCGCATGTCCCGGTACGTTCACGCCAGTTCTCGCCATGTCCATGACGCGGTCAACGCCCGCTATAATGGCAACGCCTTCTGCCGGCAGCCCTACAGCATTGGCAGTCGCCAGAAGAACAACAAGCGAGCCTGACGGAACAGCTGCAATGCCTTTACTGGTCATCACAAGCACTAGCATCATGAGCAGCTGCTGGGACAATGTCATGTCTACATGAAAGGCCTGCGCCAGAAAAATACAGGAAACCGATAAGTATAAGCTGGAGCCGTCACAGTTCAGTGACAAGCCGGAGGGGACGACAAATGATACCACTCGTTTCGGGCAGCCGTATTTCTCCATTCTGTCCATCAGCTGAGGAAGAATGGTTTCGGTGCTGGTGGTGGAAAATGCAATTAAAAACAGATCCCATATCATTTTTAATACTTCGAAATACTTAATCTGAAAGATGAGACCGACAAGCGGAAAGAGGACAAAGAGGATCAGGAACAGACCAAGGAATACCGTGCCGACCAGCTTAAACATAGGGAGGAGAAGTTCAATGCCATATTGGCCTACAGAGGCTGCCATCAGGGCAAGCACACCGATAGGAGCAGTCACCATGACGATTTGCGTGAGTTTGAACATAATTTGAGCGACAGATTCAAAGAAATTCATCACTGGTTCAGAGGCTTTGCCAATGCCAGCCGCTGCAACACCGAACAAAATAGCAAAGAATATAACGGCAAGCAAATCATTTCTGGCCATGACATCAATAATGTTTGTAGGGATAATATCGAGGATCATTTGTTTGAAATCAACAACTTTGTCTGTGTAGCCGGAAAGTTCATTGATATCTTTTTTCGCCAAATGGGAGAGGTCAAGTCCGACACCCGGTTTTAAGACATTCGCTAATAGGAGTCCGAGCGCCAATACCAACGTGGTAATCACTTCAAACCAAATGATCGTCTTGATGCCGAGACTGCCCATTTTTTTCATGCTTCCGCTTCCTGCCGCTCCGATGACAATGGTAGAGAATACAATCGGCACGACAATCATTTTAATTAAGCGGATAAATCCGTCTCCGACAGGTCTCAGTGCCATCCCGAAATCAGGAAAAAAGTGGCCGATCACTGCGCCGATTGCCAAAGCAATTAAAATTTGAAATGCGATAAATTTTTTCAAATGAATCCCCCTTTAGAATGATAAGATTTAGGCATATTCATATCATTCGTGAATCAATTGCAAACACCTTTTTTCAAATTATTTTATTTTGACAGCGCTTTCATTATGTTGGCGAAAAAGTCCCCCGCAGCAGGGGGGACTTTTTTACTTCATGTGGATGTGCTTCATCTCTTCTTCAGATGCATTTGTGAAAATAACCGGTGTTACAGCCGAAGCGGCATGCTGCTTGATGTAATCGAGTTCAAATGTGAGAAGCAGTTCGCCTTGTTTGACGGCTTGTCCGCTCGTGATATGAGCTTCAAAGCCTTCTCCATTCAACTTGACGGTATCAATGCCGACATGAATCAGGATTTCGGTGCCGCCGGCGCTCATAAAGCCGATGGCGTGCTTCGTTGGAAAAATGGAGACAACTTCGCCATCTGCAGGGGCAACGACTTTTCCTTCTGATGGGTCAATCGCAAAGCCCTCGCCCATCATTTTTTCTGAAAAGACTTGATCAGGCACGTCTGTCAGAGAGACCGTTTCTCCTTTAACCGGATAAATAAAAGTCTCTTCGGAAGCGTGCTTCTGCTGCTTGTCAGGCTCTGTATCCAGTGCGGCGGCGGTGTCCGGGACGCCTCCGGCCATGATCGTTTTGATGTCGTCTTTTAAAGCATCGGATTTTGTTCCGAATATCGCCTGGAAGTTGTTATTGACTTCCAGCACACCTACGGCGCCAAGCCGTTTTAATTCGTCCTTGCTGACTTGGCTCGGCTGATGAACGGTCACGCGAAGCCTTGTAATACACGCATCCAGGTTGGCGATATTTTGCTGTCCGCCCAAGGCCTTCAGCACATGAAAGGCAAGCTGGTCTTTTGCGACAGGAGCTTTTGCCTCAGTCTGATCGGCTTCATCTGTTTCACGGCCGGGTGTTTTCAAGTTCCATTTCAAAATCGCAAATCGGAACAAATAATAATAAATGAATGCAAACACGATCCCGACAGGAATGACAACCCAGCCGTTTGTCGACAGTCCGTAGTTCAAGACGTAGTCAATTCCGCCGCCTGAGAATGTATAGCCGTGGCGAACATGGAATAAATCACAAACGACAAAGATGACGCCGGCGAGAATAGAGTTAATCAAATAGAGCACGGGCGCAACGAACAAGAAAGAAAACTCAACCGGCTCTGTAATGCCTGTCAGCAAAGATGTGAGCGCCGCAGAAATCATAACGCCGGAGATCATTTTTTTCTTTTCCGGACGCGCTGTATGAATAATGGCAAGAGCAACTGCCGGCAGACAGAAAATCATGTAAGGGAAATCCCCCATCATAAAGCGCCCAGCTGTCGGGTCTCCCGCGAAAAACCTTGTCAGGTCGCCGGTTACGGTATTGCCTGTTGACGGGTCTGTGTATTCTCCCATCATAAAGTAGAAAGGTGTATAAAAAATATGATGCAGGCCAAAAGGAATCAGCAAACGATAGATCGTTGCATAAAAGAACAGGCCGATCGTTGAATCGGCAATTAAACTGCTGGCTGCGTTAATTCCGTTTTGGATCAGCGGCCAAACAAATGAGAAAATCACGCCGATTACCAATGAACTGATGGAAGTAATAATCGGGACAAACCGTTTTCCTGAGAAAAATCCAAGGACCGGATGCAGCTCGATTGATGAAAAACGCTTATATAAATATGCGGCAAGAAGCCCGATGATGATTCCTCCGAATACCCCCATATCAATCAGGTGCTCGGCTCCTTCATACGGAGGCTGAAGGCCGAGCAATTTTCCCATGTTGTCGAGGGTGACGGTTAAAATTAAGTATCCGATAACAGCGGCAAGTCCGGCTACACCTTCGCCGCCGGCTAAACCGATCGCGACCCCCACGGCGAAAATCAGCGGCAGGTTGTCGAATACAACGCCGCCCGCATCCTTTATAATAGGGATGTTCAGTAAATCCTTGTCACCGAAACGGAGCAAAAGACCGGCTGCCGGGAGGACGGCAACCGGAGTCATCAACGCGCGGCCAAGCTGCTGCAGAATTTGAAATGCCTTTTTAAACATGACAGTCTCCTTTATAAGTATGATGCTTTCTTTAGTTTTTGAGCTGCTTTTTGATCGGCGATAACGGTTACATGATTGTGTTTTTGAAGAATTGAGGCCGGTACATCTGTCGTGACAGGGCCTTCAGCCATCTTTTGAATGGCGTCTGCTTTTTCCTCGCCACTCGCTAAAAGCACAATTTGTTTACTGAATTCCATGATGGTTTTAATGCCCATTGAAATCGCAAGTCTCGGCACCAGGACAGGATCGCCGCCGAAGAATCTGGCATTTGCCTGTATTGTGCTTTCTGACAGCTTAACGATTCGTGTCCGATCCTCAAAATCAGATCTAGGTTCATTAAAACCGATATGGCCATTGGCGCCGATGCCGAGGATTTGAACATCAATGCCTCCCGCCTGACGGATGAGATCCTCGTATACCATGCATTCAGCCTCAAGCTGCGGATTGTCTCCTTGCGGGATATGGATATGATCAGGCTGCATATTGATATGCTGAAAAAGATGCTCGTGCATAAAATGGTTATAACTTTGCGGATGAGATGGAGAGAGACCTGCGTATTCATCCAAATTAAATGTAGTAACCTTTGAAAAGTCGATTTCGCCTGCTTGATAGTCTGAAATCAGCTGCTTGTACAAGCCGACCGGCGTGCTTCCTGTTGCCAGGCCGAGTACGGCATCTTTCTTAGCCTGTACATGTTCTTTAATAATGTTAGCGCTTAACTTACAGAGTTCTTCATAGTGATTGGCGATAAGAATCTTCATGTGACACCCCCTCAAAGAGATAGACAAGCATCATATTTGTTATGATCAATTTATGACAGTTGTCATTACGAATTTAGCACCGCTATTATCAAACTGTCAATATTAATTTCTGAAAATTTGTTATAAAAGAAGGATACAAATCTTTCATATTTAGAAGGCAAGTGATATTATGGTCTCAATCAAAAAGAACGGTTGCATACAGAATGGGGAGAATGAAATGACAGCTTTATATTCTGTTATCAAGTTTAAAATCATTGAATTAATTAAGTCGGGCAAATATCAGGCGAATGATCAGCTGCCGACGGAGAGCGAGTTTTGCGAGCAATATGATGTCAGCAGAACAACTGTGAGACTGGCCCTGCAGCAGCTTGAGCTTGAGGGATATATTAAACGGATTCAAGGAAAAGGAACTTTTGTTTCGGCGGCAAAAATACAAACGCCGATTCCGCACAAGATTACGAGCTTTGCAGAACAAATGAGAGGCCTGCGTTCTGAATCAAAAGTGCTTGAACTCGTGGTGATCCCTGCTGATCACTCCATTGCCGAGCTTTTGAAAATGAAAGAGAATGAACCTGTCAACAAGCTTGTCAGAGTCAGATACGCCGAGGGGGAGCCTTTGCAGTATCACACCTCATATATTCCTTGGAAAGCGGCACCGGGGCTGGCGCAGGAAGAGTGCACCGGCTCGCTGTTTGAACTGTTAAGGACAAAATACAATATTGAAATCAGCAGGGGCACGGAATCGATCGAGCCGATTTTAACGGATGAAACGATCAGCGGCCACTTGTTAACCAATGTCGGAGCGCCTGCGTTTTTATCAGAATCCCTCACCTATGATAAAAATGAAGATGTGGTGGAATATGCGCAAATTATTACGCGGGGAGACCGAACGAAATTCACCGTTGAACAGTCATATCATTCATAAAGCAATGTGTTTTAAGAAGGGAATGGTGGTTCTATGTTTTTATTGACGAATGGAAAAGTGCTGTGGGGGGCTGTCATTGCTGCTTTCATCCTTTCAATCGTGTTTTACCCGTTTCTGCCGGCGGAAATGCCGATTCATTATGATGGAACGAACAGTCCGGATATGACGGTTAACAAGCTGGCAGGAATAGTGATACTTCCTATTTTGATGGTGGTGTTTGCATGGGCGCAGAAGATCAATTGGCAATTTGTGATTGCGGTGTATATTTTACTGATTTGCCATATTGTCGTCCTGTATTTAGCAATCTAAATCAGACAGCCGGAATGAATCTGGCTGTTTTTCTTTTATTTCATCTTCATTTGACAATGAATGTGGTGTATAATAGCTGATGATCCTAAAGAATATTCTGAAATTTATAGGTTTGAAGCGGCGTATGATAAAAGGAGAGGCTGTATACTTTTTGCAGCTTTAAAAAGACTGAATATTTAAACAATTATGGTGTGAAAGGTGTGCTGATCAAATTGAATAAGCTTATCGAACGAGAAAAAATTGCATTTCATAAGGAAAAGCCCGACCCGTCATCCTTAGGATTCGGAAAATATTTTACAGATTATATGTTTGTGATGGATTATGAAGAGGGAATAGGCTGGCATCATCCGAGAATTGCCCCGTACGCGCCGCTTACGCTTGATCCGTCTGCATCTGTTTTTCATTACGGCCAGGCTGTCTTTGAGGGGTTAAAAGCGTACAGAACGGAAGATGGCAGGGTGCTGCTGTTCCGGCCGGATCAAAATATCAAGCGGCTGAACAGATCGTGTGAGCGCATGAGTATGCCTCCTTTAGACGAAGAGCTGGTGCTTGAGGCATTGACGCAATTAGTTGAGCTGGAGAAAGATTGGGTTCCAAAGGAAAAGGGAACGTCACTGTATATTCGTCCGTTTGTCATTGCCACAGAACCGAGTCTCGGTGTGAAGGCATCCAAAAGCTATACATTTATGATCGTGCTTTCTCCTGTCGGCTCCTATTATGGCGATCAGATGAAGCCAGTTAGAATCTACGTCGAAGATGAGTACGTTCGGGCGGTGAACGGCGGAGTCGGCAGCGCAAAAACATCCGGAAATTACGCGGCCAGCCTTCAGGCGCAGCGGAAAGCGAATGAGCTGGGCTATGACCAGGTGCTGTGGCTGGACGCCATTGAAAAGAAATACGCGGAAGAAGTAGGGAGCATGAACATTTTTTTCGTCATTAACGGGGAAGCTGTCACACCGGCTTTAAGCGGAAGTATTTTAAGCGGAGTAACACGTGCGTCTGCGATTGAACTGATTCGCAGCTGGGGCATTCCGGTTCGTGAGGAGAAAATTTCGATTGATGAGATTTATTCGGCTTCTGTACGCGGGGAATTGACAGAGGTATTCGGAACGGGCACGGCAGCGGTTGTTACGCCTGTCGGTGAACTCAATATTCATGGAAAAACGGTGATTGTAGGCGACGGACAAATCGGAGACATCTCGAAAAAGCTGTATGAAACGATAACAGATATTCAGCTTGGCAAAGTAAAAGGGCCGTTCAACTGGACGGTGGAAGTTTGAAGATGAAAAAGAACCTGCCCGGAGGCAGGTTCTTTTTATTTTGAATGAGTCATATCAGCAGTCGGCTGGCTTTTGCGGTTTTTCGCATAATACACTGCATAGCAGATGGCCATAAACGGAATGCCGCAATACAGTGCGATTCTTTGATTTGGATCAAAGGCTATGCCGATGACGGAAGCCAGGCATAACAGGAACGCGGCAATCGGCACGAACGGATACCAAGGGGTCCGGTATTTCAGATCGGCAACCTTGTTTCCCGCTTCGACATAACGTTTTCTGAACATGAATTGAGAAGCGGCGATTCCCATCCATACAACTACGACCGCAAAACCGGAAATCGATACGAGCACAACATATACAGTGTCTGGCGCAAATACGCTGGACAGCAATGACAGAATGCCGCCGATCATGCTGAACACCAGCGCGTTAAATGGGGTTCCTTTTGACGTCAGCTTTGCAAATGTCGGGTGAAGCGTTTTTTCTTTTGATAAAGACCACAGCATCCGGGAAGAAGCGTAGAGTCCGGAATTAGCCGCTGACAGGATCGCTGTCAGGATGACAAAGTTCATGATGTCGGCTGCGTACGGGACACCGACTCTGTCAAAGACAGCAACAAACGGACTTTTGATGACGCCAGCTTCTTGAATCGGAATCAGCCCTGACAGCACAAAAATCGTTCCGACAAAGAAGAGTGAGAGACGCCAGACCGTTGTTTTAATCGCTTTTGGTATCGTCTTGTCGGGATCAACGCTTTCTCCTGCGGCAATTCCGATCAGCTCAGTACCCGAAAAGGCAAAATTGACAGACAGCATCGTCATCAAAATCGGGACAAATCCATTTGGAAAGAGCCCGCCTTCCGCTGTGAAGTTGGACAGCATCGGAGCGGCTTCTCCGCCTTTGATCGGGATGATGCCGAACATGGCAGAGCCGCCTAAAAGAATAAACAATACAATGGCTAATACTTTGATGCTGGAAAACCAAAATTCTGATTCAGCGAAAAACTTGACCGAAAATGCGTTCAGCAAAAAAATGAACAGCGCAAAGACGGCGCTCCACATCCAAACGGACGTATGGGGGAACCAGCGCTGCATTAACAGGCCGGCTGCTGTGAATTCTGATCCCAATGCCACGGTCCATGTCAGCCAGTACAGCCAAGCGACCGTAAATCCGGTGCCCGGCCCTATGTATTTGGCTGCATAGGTGTGAAAGGCGCCTGTTACAGGCATGGCCACTGACAGCTCACCAAGGCACAGCATGACCAAATAGACGATTCCGGCCCCGACTAGGTAGGCGAGTATTGTTCCTGCCGGGCCTGCCTGCTGAATGGTGTAGCCAGAGCTTAAAAACAGCCCGGTTCCGATGACACCTCCTAAGGAAAGCATAAAGAGGTGCCGGCTTTTCATACTTCTCTGAAAGTTTGTCTCATTCTTGTTGTGAGCAGAGTTCATCTTTTTCCAACTTTCTATCGGCGATTTATTTCCTTCCTAATAAAAAATCTCATGTCAGCGAGTGACACGAGACTCCGGCGTACCGGCTTTTAGATAGAATATACAAACAATTCCGATAAGTCAAGTTGTTTTTAATGAGCGCGCCCAAGCCGCAATTTCTTGAATATCTTCGGGTTTTGTCCGGCAGCAGCCGCCAATCAGCTTCGCTCCTTTTTCATGCCAAGTGCTGGCGCTTGTTCCGTAAGGCTCTGCGCATGCTGCGCCGTTCCACGTTTTTGTTTCCGGATCATACTGCTCGCCTGAATTCGGGTAGACGATGATCGGTTTTGATGTCTGCTTTTTTAACTCCTCTATCAAGGAAGGGATATGCTGAAGCGGCGTGCAGTTAATGCCGAGCGCTGCAATTTGGCGGTGCTCATCAAGCCATGACGCACAGTCAGCGGCAGGTGTTCCGTCACTGATGTGCAGACCGTCTTTTGCACTGAAGCTGATCCACGTATATGTTTCAGGGAACTCCTTGAGCACCCGCACAATCGCTTTTGCTTCGGTCAGACACGGAATCGTTTCGCATGCCAAAACATCAGCTCCGGCTTCGATCAGCGCTTTCATGCGGGGGCGATGAAATTCAACCAGTTCATCCTCTGAGATTCCGTAGTTGCCGCGATACTCAGAGCCGTCCGCAAGATAAGCGCCATAAGGGCCTACAGAAGCCGCAATAATCGGTTTTGGCCGATTCAGACGGTTTTCTCCAACCGCCCAAAATTCATCACGTGCTTCAGCTGCGATGGTGACGGACATCTCGATGAGCCGGCGTGCTTCCGCTTCGCTCAGCCCGCGTGCGGCAAAGCCCTCAAACGTAGACTGATAGCTGGCGGTAATCGCACAGTCAGCGCCTGCCGCGAAATAATCAGTATGAACTTGTTTAATCAGGTTCGGCTCTTCCAGCAGAATTTTTGCCGACCAGAGACTGTCGTTCAAATCACAGCCCTTGCGTTCAAGCTCGGTTGCCATTGCGCCGTCTAATACGATGAGCGGGTATGTATCAAGAATGTGTTGGATAGGATTCATAGAATGTACCGATGCCTTCTTTCAGATTTTTTTGAAAAAGATATGAAAATCGTAATGGACGCTTACATGTTTGTCAATAAACGAACAAGAGAAAGGTGTTCAGCCCGTATGTCTGAACACCCTTTTTTTATGATATTTGTTTGTTGTGTGTGTCAGCCTTTGTGTCAGAAAGCGGCCAGCACTCAATGCCATTATGGTTTTTGAGTACATCTTTATAAAAGACCGGATCTTTGCCTGCTTTTTTCTGGCGTGTATAGTCTTTCAGCGCCGTAAAAACGACCTTGGATAATAAGAAGATCGCGATTAAATTCACGACGACCATCAAGCCCATGAACAAATCAGCCAGATCCCATACGAGCTGAACTTTGGCAACACAGCCAAACACAATCATCGCCAGCACGCCGATACGGTAGATAAAAATCAGTTTTTTGCTTTTATTCAAAAAGCCGATATTGGTTTCGCCATAATAATAGTTTCCGATTAAAGCACAGAATCCGAATAACAAAATCAGAATGGCGAGAAAGCCTGATGCCCACGATCCGACATGGGCGCTGAGAGAGGCTTGAGTTAGCGCGATTCCGCTCAGTCCCGGAGTATGGTAGGCATCTGAAAACAGAATGATAAAGGCGGTGCTTGTACAAATGACCAGCGTATCAGTAAGCACACCAAAAGCTTGAATCAGCCCCTGTTTGACAGGATGGCTTGTTGTTGCGGTGGCAGCGGCATTCGGTGCGCTTCCCATTCCCGCTTCGTTTGAAAAGATTCCCCGTCTGACGCCTTGCATTAACGCTGCTCCCAAGGCGCCGCCAGCGGCCTGGTCAAAACCAAATGCGTTTTTCACGATAAGCGCAAGCACGTCTGGCAACTGTGTAATGTTGGTGAAAATCACGAAAAACGCAACTCCGATATACAGGACAGCCAATACGACGACAATGGATTCAGCCAGCTTCGCAATGCGTTTTACACCGCCGAAAATAATCGTGCCGAACACAGCAATTAAAATGAGTCCCAAAGTCAGGCGGTTTGTGCCGAACGCGTTTTCGAAGGCGAGGCTGACTGTATTTGATTGAACTGAGTTAAAGACGATACCGAACGATAAGGTGATTAATACGGCAAACAGCGCGCCCATCCACCTTTTGTTCAGCCCTTTTTCCATGTAATAAGCCGGCCCGCCGCGGAAGCCGTTTACATCTTTTACTTTATAAATCTGAGCCAGTGTGCTTTCCACAAAGCTTGATGCTGATCCGATAATGGCGATAATCCACATCCAGAAGATTGCACCGGGCCCGCCGAGCGCAATAGCGATGGCAATGCCCGTAATATTTCCCGTGCCGACACGGGCTGCCATGCTGATGCAAAAGGCTTGAAACGGAGAAATGCTGTTTTTCGACCGAGAAGCAGCTCCTTCTCTTAACACTCTCACCATTTCCTTCAGCATGCGAACCTGCAAAAACTTAAGCCTGAACGTAAAATAGATTCCCAGAGAAAGGAGCAATACAATTAATAGCTTTGACCATAAAAGATCATTTGCGATACCGACGATATGTTCCAGGATTTGCTGCATACAATCACCTCTTTTTTAATGTTTAAAAAATGCTGAGCTCCCACTCCTGCGCCATATGTTTCAGCAGCATACCGCCAGTAAGGCTGTTGCCATATTCGTCAATAGCCGGCCCGTAAATGCCGATGCCGCATCCAGATTGAAAAGGCTGTTCTCTTCTGGCACTTGGAGGAACGAGAGCCATGATGCCGCCGGAGACGCCGCTTTTGGCCGGCACGCCGACAAACGCCGCATATTTGCCTGAAGCGTTATACATGCCGCACGTCAGCATTAACGCCTTGGCCAACTTTGCCACGTCCTTTGGAATCACTTGCTGGCGGCGAATCGGATGATAGCCGTCATGGGCAAGGATCAGGCCGATCAATGCAATGTCTTCTGTGGTACTCTCCATGGCGCATTGCTTCAAGTAAACCTCAAGCGTTTCTTCTACATCTGCTTCTAAAAAGTTTGTTTCTTTTAAATAGTAGGCCAGCGCTCTGTTGCGGTGGGCGGTTTCCCATTCTGACTGGAACACTTCCTCATGAATTCTTGGCCGCTTTCCTATTAAGGTTTCCATCACCGAGTAAAGAAACTCGAGCTTATCGTGTGCCGACTCACCCGGAAGAAGCGATGCGATGGTAAGGGCACCCGCGTTGATCATAGGATTAAACGGCTTTCCCGGCTTGTTGATTTCGAGCCGAATGATTGAATTAAAGGCATCACCTGTCGGCTCGACATCTACGCGGTCCAGCACATAGGGAATGCCGCGGCTCATGCAGGCGGCGATAAAGCTGATCACTTTTGAAATGCTTTGCAGGGTAAAAGGGACGTTCCAATCGCCGGCATGTATCATTGTTCCGTCAGGCTCCAATATACAAATGCCGAGCTGTGAGTCATTGACTTTTCCTAAAGCGGGGATATAGTTTGCACTTTGTCCATTGGCGGCAAAGGGGCGATAGTGCTCAACCCAATGATGCAGCTGTGACGCCGGGTCTATTTCTATTTGGGGCTCTTTTATCAATTCTTTCATCGAATTCCTCCTCACTGTTTTTCTTCTTTAAGGACTGAGGTTTATCAAAACGAAGGCTGAAGGGGCATTAAACGCTTTCATAAAAGCGGAAGGTATATTTACTGTATAATGACGACTACAGAATCATACAAAATACGACAAAAATATTTTGAAAATAAGCCGTAAGATTTATAAAAAGCTCATGTTCTGGGTCAAAAGAAATTTGCAGGTTTTCTGCTGTTTCCCCAAAATAGAAGCGAGGATGTGATCATCATAAAACTGGAACGTTTTTTTGAAAAAGATGGATATATACTGGCTCTCATGCTGATTACAGTGCCGCTGGCCGGTGAACTGAAATTTTATCCCCTTAATGAAGAGTTCCGGATCAGCTTTGGCGCACCGGTTTTTTTCTTCTTCTTATCGCTGCTGCGGCAAGTGCCCGCTGTGCTGCCGGGTTTTTTGACTGGAGCGGCAGTTTTCATCTTTCGCGTCTTTCTGGGATTATGGGGCGGGGGACATGATGGACTGGCTCCAATTCTGTATGACCAAGCGTCTGGCTTTTTCTTTTATATGACTTACGCCTGTCTGTTTTACGTATTGAAGGCTAATCGTTTTCGGGAACGGCCGGTTATGCTCGGTTTCATCGGGTTTATGATTGAAATTGTGTCAGATTGTGTCGAGCTGGCTGTTCAGTTTCTCATTTTCCATACGGTTGTGACGCCTGAGAAAATCACAGACATTGCGGTGATCGCAATTTCTCACACATTTATCGTCATGAGCTTTTACAGTGTGCTGAAGCTGTATGAAACGCAATCGAGAGAAAAACAGACAAGGCGGCAGCATGAGCACATGCTAATGATCGTTTCGAATTTATATGAAGAAACGGTGCATTTAAAAAAGACATTGAAGACGACAGAGCAAGTGACGAATGATTCGTATCAGCTCTATCGGGAAGTGAAGGGCAAGGATGAACAGCTCAGCGGCAGAATCCTGAGGCTGGCCGGGGAGATTCATGAAGTGAAAAAGGACAACCAGCGGATATTTGCAGGGCTTTCAAAACTGATTTCGAATGAGAGCTTGCGAGATTATATGAGGGCTTCTGATTTGCTGCAGCTTGTGATTCGAATGAATGAAAAGTACGCTGAATCACTTGGGAAGCAGATTGATTTTCACTGCTCGATAGAAGGGGAGCATGACGATTATCACGTATTTATCGTGCTTTCGATCATTAATAATCTAACGGCAAATGCGGTAGAGGCAATGGGAGAAGAGGGAATGATCAGCCTGAGGCTCCATAAGCCAAATGAGAGTATGGTAGAATTCCAGGTGGAAGACAATGGCCCCGGCATTTCTGAGAAAATCGGAGACATTGTGTTTGACCCGGGCTTTACTTCAAAATATGACGAATTTGGCACGCCTTCTACCGGAATCGGACTTTCCTACGTGAAGGAAATCGTGACAGAGCTAGAAGGAGATATCAGGTTCGATAATCAGCAGCGGGGAGTGGTGTTTGCTATCAGGCTGCCTGTCCGGCATTTGATTCAGAAAGGGTGAACCGAAAGCTATGCGTTTTTTTATCGCTGATGATGACCGTGCGGTACGGTCGATTTTAAGACAGATCATTGAGGATGAGGATCTGGGGGAAGCTGCTGGTGAAGCAGAAGACGGAAGCCAGGTGGAAGGTCATATGCTGCAATTTAAGCAGATTGATATTTTATTAATCGATCTGTTAATGCCCGGACGGGACGGCATTGAAACGATTCGCCAGCTTCAGGATACGTACTCCGGAAAGATCGTGATGATCTCTCAAGTGGAAGCGAAGGAAATGGTCGGAGAAGCATACTCGCTCGGCATCGAATATTTTATCCATAAGCCAATTAACCGCATTGAAATTGTCACGGTTCTCCAAAAGGTGAAGGAACGGATCGAGCTTGAGCACTCGATTGGGGATATTCAGCACTCTCTGAGCCGGCTTGTCAACCGGACTGAACGGAAAGCGCGTCCTCAGCAGAAGAGTGACAGCGGCTTAAAAGAAGCAGGAACATTCCTGTTGTCCGAGCTTGGCATGATGGGGGAAGGCGGCGCTCATGATCTCATGGCGGTGCTGCAGTATTTAGCAGAACATGAGCAATCTGAGCCGTACGAAAAACATATCCCTTCGCTAAAACAGATCTTCATCCAAGTATCGGAACGGAAGCTGGGCGCAGGAGCATCCCAAACGGAAGTCAATCGCGAAATGAAAGCCTCGGAGCAGCGCATCCGCAGAGCAATTATCCATTCGCTGCACCATTTTGCTTCATTAGGCACAACGGATTTTTCCAATCCGAAATTTGAAACCTATGCATCGAAATTCTTTGATTTTCCGGTTGTCAGCCAGAAAATGAAAGAACTCCAATCAAAGGATGCAAAACCTCTCGCCCCTGCAAGAGTGAATATGAAAAAATTCATCCACGTATTCTTTTTGGAAGCGAAGCTTTTGCACGAGACGATGAAACAAAGGAGCATGTAAACCAAAACAGCCGGCAGTACCGGCTGTTTTTTTGTTATGCAGAACCCCGGCCAGACAGCGTTTTTCCTGGGTTCTGAAAAATATCAGAAAATAAAGATATTGACTTATTGTTTATTTGTCTTACAATAAAACAAAAGGATATAGGGAAGGAGCGGATATGAAAGAAAAAATAATAAAAGCGCTTTCAGTCAGGGGCTGTATATCCAAATAACAGGAGGTTATGTTGATGAGCCGTATCAGAAAAGCACCCGCTGGAATTTTAGGTTTTCCGGTTGCACCTTTTAATACACAAGGAAAACTGGAGGAAGAAGCTCTTTTTCAAAACATTGAATTTTTGCTGGAAGAAGGCTTGGAAGCGATTTTTATCGCTTGCGGGTCTGGTGAATTTCAATCTCTCAGCCAAAAAGAATACGAGCAAATGGTGGAAGTCGCAGTCTCGGCAGCCGGAGGAAAGGTGCCGGTTTACACGGGGGTGGGCGGCAACCTCAGCACAGCGCTGGACTGGGCGCAGCTGTCGGAGAAAAAAGGCGCCGACGGGTATTTGATCCTGCCTCCGTATTTGGTGCATGGCGAACAGGAGGGGCTGTATCAGTATGCGAAAACGATTATTGAAAGCACCGATTTGAATGCGATTCTTTATCAGCGCGATAACGCGGTTCTCTCTCTTGAACAGATCAAGCGGCTGACCGAATGTGAACAGCTTGTCGGTGTGAAGGACGGGGTGGGGAACATGGATTTGAATATTAACCTCGTCTATACGCTCGGCGACCGCTTAGGATGGCTCAACGGAATGCCGATGGCTGAAGTGACGATGCCAGCTTATCTGCCGATCGGGTTTCACTCCTATTCCTCAGCGATTTCAAATTATATTCCGCATATTTCCCGGATGTTCTATGATGCATTGAAAAATGGAAACGACGAGCTTGTGAAGGAGCTCTATCAGCATGTGATTCTCCCGATCAACGACATTCGCAAACAACGAAAAGGATATGCCGTATCTTTGATTAAAGCGGGCATGGAGATCATGGGATTGAATGTGAGAAACACAGCCAGACCGCCTGTCGGCCCGGTTGAAAAAGATCACTATCAGCAATTAGAAGCGATTCTGAAGCAGGCGGCGGATCGTTTTCCGAAAAAAGCCGCGACGGTTTGATGAACAGAAAAAATATGAAAGGGGCAATGGGCATGTCTGTGATCACGGAACAAAACACGTATCTCAACTTTATTAACGGAGAGTGGGTTAAGTCTCAATCAGGCGATATGGTCAAGGTTGTAAACCCTGCGGATGTAAACGATATTGTCGGCTATGTACAGAATTCAACAGCTGAAGATGTGGAACGGGCTGTCGCCGCCGCCAATGAAGCCAAAACGGCTTGGAGAAAGCTGACGGGGGCCGAGCGGGGCCAATTTTTATACAAAACAGCGGATATTATGGAGCAGCGCTTGGAAGACATCGCCGCCTGCGCAACACGTGAGATGGGAAAAACACTGCCGGAAGCGAAAGGGGAAACAGCCCGCGGGATTGCCATTCTTCGCTATTACGCCGGAGAAGGCATGCGCAAAACGGGTGACGTTATTCCGTCTACTGACAAAGACGCGCTCATGTTTACCACACGTGTTCCGCTCGGTGTGGTCGGCGTGATTTCTCCGTGGAACTTCCCGGTGGCGATTCCGATTTGGAAAATGGCCCCGGCATTGGTGTATGGCAATACCGTTGTCATCAAACCGGCGACAGAAACAGCCGTGACATGCGCGAAAATCATTGCTTGCTTTGAAGAAGCGGGGCTCCCGGCAGGAGTCATCAATTTGGTGACAGGCCCAGGTTCTGTTGTCGGGCAGGGGCTTGCTGAGCATGATGGGGTAAACGCTGTTACGTTTACCGGTTCCAATCAAGTCGGAAAAATCATCGGGCAGGCCGCTTTAGCGAGAGGAGCCAAATATCAGCTTGAAATGGGCGGCAAAAACCCGGTCATCGTAGCCGATGACGCTGACCTTGAAGCTGCGGCCGAAGCTGTCATTACGGGTGCCTTCCGTTCAACCGGCCAGAAGTGCACCGCGACAAGCCGCGTCATCGTGCAAAGCGGAATTTACGAGCGCTTTAAAGAAAAACTGCTCCAGCACACAAAGGATATTACGATTGGAGACAGCTTAAAAGAGGATGTCTGGATGGGACCGATCGCCAGCAAGAGTCAGCTTGATAATTGCCTGTCGTACATTGAGAAAGGCAAACAGGAGGGCGCTTCCCTTTTGATCGGAGGAGAAAAGCTGGAGGATGGAAAGTATCAAAACGGCTATTATGTTCAGCCTGCCATCTTTGACAATGTGACATCTGAGATGACGATTGCCCAAGAGGAGATTTTCGGCCCGGTGATCGCCTTGATCAAGGTGGACTCGATGGAGGAGGCGCTGGACATCGCCAATGATGTGAAGTTCGGCTTAAGTGCATCCATTTTCACGCAAAACATCGGCCGAATGCTTTCATTCGTTGATGAAATTGACGCCGGGCTAGTCCGGATTAACGCAGAAAGCGCGGGTGTTGAGCTTCAGGCGCCTTTTGGCGGCATGAAGCAGTCGAGCTCCCACTCCCGCGAACAGGGTGAGGCGGCGAAGGACTTTTTCACTGCGATCAAAACCGTTTTTGTGAAGCCGTAATGGTGCTGGAAAGAGGCGGACGTCTCTTTCCCAGCTTTATCACAGCCAGCATATGATTCTCTACTTTGAAAAGGAGAAGATACTATGAAAAAAGACTATGCGAATGTTTCACCGGCGGGCAAAAAAACGTCTGTACGCTGGTTCATCGTTTTTATGCTGTTTCTTGTGACCTCTATTAACTACGCGGATCGGGCCACGCTTTCCATCACCGGAGATTCCGTCCAGCATGATCTGGGATTGGACTCGGTCGCTATGGGCTATGTCTTTTCTGCTTTTGGCTGGGCCTATGTCATCGGGCAGCTTCCGGGCGGCTGGCTGCTGGACCGCTTTGGTTCAAAGACTGTTATTGCATTAAGCATCTTTTTCTGGTCGTTTTTTACGCTGCTGCAAGGGGCGATTGGTTTTTTCTCCGCCGGCACAGCGATTATCCTGCTGTTTGCACTGCGTTTTCTGGTAGGCTTGTCCGAAGCGCCTTCATTTCCCGGAAACGGCAGAGTTGTTGCCTCATGGTTCCCAAGCTCCGAGCGCGGGACAGCTTCAGCCTTTTTTAATTCAGCTCAATACTTCGCAATCGTCATTTTTTCTCCTTTAATGGGCTGGCTCACCCACTCTTTCGGCTGGCATTCCGTCTTCGTTGTCATGGGTGCCGCTGGCATTCTTCTGGCTGTCATCTGGCTAAAAACGGTGTATGAACCGAAAAAACATCCGAAGGTCAACGAAGCTGAGCTTGCTTATATCGAACAGGGCGGCGGGCTGATTTCCATGGATGACAGCAAAAGCAAGCAAGAAACAGAATCGAAATGGCCTTATATCAAACAGCTGTTAACGAACCGCATGCTGATTGGCGTGTACATCGCGCAATATTGCATTACAACTCTCACCTATTTCTTTCTCACATGGTTTCCGGTATATTTGGTTCAAGCCCGCGGCATGTCCATCCTTGAAGCAGGGTTTGTCGCTTCCCTGCCGGCGCTATGCGGTTTTGCCGGCGGTGTGCTTGGGGGCATTGTGTCAGACATCTTACTCAAAAAAGGCCGTTCGCTCACCTTTGCAAGAAAAGTGCCGATCATTATCGGCATGCTGCTGTCTTGCAGTATGATTGTCTGCAACTACACGGATTCAGCGTGGCTCGTCGTTGTTATTATGTCACTCGCGTTTTTCGGAAAAGGCTTCGGCGCACTGGGATGGGCTGTCGTGTCGGACACGTCTCCGAAAGAGTGTGCAGGATTAAGCGGCGGTTTGTTCAACACTTTCGG
Organism: Bacillus inaquosorum KCTC 13429; assembly: GCF_000332645.1. Classification (GTDB taxonomy): domain Bacteria; phylum Bacillota; class Bacilli; order Bacillales; family Bacillaceae; genus Bacillus; species Bacillus inaquosorum. Next base: position 115,587 of record NZ_AMXN01000008.1, on the reverse strand, counting down.
AAATATTGCCTCGATTACCACACCGATTATTATCGGCTACATCGTGAATGCCACAGGATCTTTTAATGGCGCGCTCGTGTTTGTCGGTGCTAACGCGATTGCGGCGATCCTCAGCTACTTGCTGCTGGTCGGGCCGATCAAACGGGTCGTGTTAAAGAAACAAGAGCAAGACCCCGATCAATCATTGCCTGTCTAATATTTATGAAAGCGCTTTATAAGGAGGAGAAAACATGAGTTCACCAATACAAGAGCAGGTTCAAAAGGAAAAGAGAGCGAATATTCCTTCAATTCGTGAGATGAAGGTGATCCCTGTTGCGGGACATGACAGCATGCTGCTGAATCTGAGCGGCGCACACAGCCCGTTTTTCACCCGGAATATCGTGATCTTAACCGACAGCAGCGGAAATCAGGGAGTCGGCGAGGTACCTGGCGGAGAACACATCCGCCGCACACTGGAGCTGGCAGAGCCGCTTGTTGTGGGAAAATCCATTGGTGCGTACCAGTCGATATTGCAAACGGTCAGAAAGCAGTTTGCCGATCAGGACAGGGGAGGACGCGGAATCCAGACGTTTGATTTGCGTACCACGGTCCACGCCGTTACAGCGCTGGAAGCGGCTTTGTTAGATTTGCTTGGAAAGTTTCTTCAGGAACCGGTCGCGGCTTTGCTCGGCGAAGGGAAGCAGCGTGATGAAGTAAAAATGCTCGGCTACCTCTTTTACATCGGCGATCGAAAGCGGACGACCCTGCCGTATCAAAGCGATGAGCAGTCAGATTGTGCGTGGTTTCGTCTCCGCCATGAGGAAGCGCTGACGCCGGAGGCAATAGTACGTCTTGCCGAATCCGCACAGGAGCGCTATGGCTTTCAGGATTTCAAGCTGAAAGGCGGGGTGCTGTCAGGAGAGGATGAAATTGAAGCTGTCACCGCATTATCAAAACGTTTTCCGGAGGCAAGGATCACCCTTGATCCGAACGGGGCGTGGTCATTAGAGGAAGCCATTGCATTATGCAAAGGAAAGCATGATGTGCTCGCGTATGCGGAAGACCCGTGCGGAGATGAGAATGGCTACTCCGCCCGTGAAGTGATGGCTGAATTCCGCCGTGCGACAGGGCTACCGACTGCGACAAATATGATTGCGACCGACTGGCGGGAAATGGGTCACGCGATTCAGCTTCATGCGGTGGATATCCCGCTGGCTGATCCTCATTTCTGGACGATGCAGGGTTCGGTGCGGGTTGCGCAAATGTGCCATGATTGGGGTTTGACATGGGGCTCCCACTCCAACAACCACTTTGATATCTCCCTTGCGATGTTTACCCATGTAGCAGCAGCGGCTCCGGGGCGCATCACGGCGATTGATACCCATTGGATCTGGCAGGACGGGCAGCGTTTAACGAAACAGCCTTTTGAGATTGCTGATGGCTGTGTCAAGGTGCCAAATAAGCCCGGTCTTGGCGTCGACATTGATATGGAACAAGTCGAAAAAGCGCATGATCTCTATCGAAAAATGAATTTAGGCGCACGAAATGACGCGATCCCTATGCAGTTTCTGATCAGCAACTGGGAGTTCGACCGGAAACGCCCGTGTCTTGTGCGATAAGTTTGATTGTAAATATTGTCATACCGGCTATTTTGTCTTACAATTGAACAACTGAAGGGAGAGTTGTTCGTGTACGAAGGTTTAGAAGATCTGAAAGTCGATACAGTCAATCGGAAAACATTAGCCAAGCAAGTCATTGAACGGATTGTCCATTTATTGTCGAGCGGACAGTTAAAGGCCGGAGACAAATTGCCGACAGAAATGGAACTGATGGACATTTTGCATGTCAGCAGGCCCGTGCTTCGGGAGGCGCTGAGTTCACTAGAAACACTTGGTGTGATTACGAGAAAAACCCGCGGCGGCACGTATTTCAACGATAAAATCGGCATGCAGCCATTTTCCGTCATGCTTGCCTTGGCGACTGATAATCTTCCGGCGATCATTGAAGCGCGGATGGCGTTAGAACTCGGACTCGTGACGATTGCCGCGGAAAAAATCAATGAGGATGAACTTCAGCGTTTGCAGAAAACGATCGACGACATCGCCAACAGCACTGACAATCTTTATGGTGAAGCAGATAAAGAATTCCATCGAATTATTGCGTTAAGTGCCAATAATCCCGTTGTCGAAGGGATGATTCAATCCCTGCTGATCACCCATGCGAAAATTGACAGCCAGATTCCGTACAGGGAGAGGGATGTAACGGTTGAATATCATAAAAAAATCTACGACGCTCTTGCCAAAAGAGACCCTTACAAAGCGCATTACCACATGTATGAGCATCTGAAATTTGTCCGTGACAAAATTCTGATGGGCATGGATGATCAATAATTGTTGAGACAGCCGCAGTTGAAACGTAAGATCTGCGGCTTTTTTTGAACCGATTTAGAAAACGCTTACTATGATATGAGGAGTGATTTTCTTATGGCGATGAACCTCAGGCAGAACCAAGCGCCCCTTTACATCAAAGTGAATGAAACAGATAACACGGCGATTATTGTCAATGATGGAGGGCTGCCAAAAGGCACTGTGTTTTCATGCGGGCTCGTACTTGAAGAGGATGTCCCTCAAGGCCATAAGGTCGCCTTAACCGATCTCAATCAAGGGGATGAGATTGTGCGTTACGGAGAGGTGATCGGATTTGCTGATGAGACGATCAAATGCGGGAGCTGGATTCGGGGAGCCCTGGTAAGAATGCCCGCTCCTCCGGCTTTAGACGATCTTCCTCTCGCAAACAGAGTGCCCAAACCGCTGCCGCCTCTTGAAGGATACACGTTTGAAGGGTATCGGAATGCGGACGGCAGTGCCGGGACGAAAAATATACTCGGTATCACCACAAGTGTTCAATGTGTCGTTGGCGTTTTGGATTATGCGGTCAAACGGATAAAAGAAGAGCTGCTGCCGAAATATCCAAATGTCGATAATGTCGTGCCGCTGCATCATCAATACGGATGCGGTGTGGCCATCAATGCGCCGGACGCTGTCATTCCGATTCGCACGATTCAAAATCTGGCGAAACACCCGAACTTCGGTGGGGAAGTGATGGTGATCGGATTGGGATGTGAAAAGCTCCTCCCGGCAAGAATTGCGCCTCGGAATCATGATGATATCCTATCACTCCAAGATCACAAAGGTTTTGCGGCGATGATTCAATCCATTTTGGAAATGGCGGAGGAACGGCTAATCAGGCTAAACAGCAGAACCCGTGTGACCTGCCCTGCTTCTGATCTGGTCATCGGAATGCAATGCGGCGGCAGTGATGCGTTTTCTGGCGTGACGGCGAATCCTGCGGTGGGGTATGCGGCTGATTTATTGGTTCGCGCAGGGGCAACGGTTTTGTTTTCTGAAGTGACAGAGGTGCGGGATGCAATTCATTTATTAACGCCTCGGGCTGTCAGTGAAGAGGTCGGACATTCGCTGATCGAAGAAATGAAGTGGTATGACAGCTATCTCCGGCGGGGGGAAGCAGACCGAAGCGCGAACCCATCGCCAGGCAATAAAAAAGGCGGATTATCCAATGTGGTGGAAAAAGCGTTAGGCTCGGTAGCGAAATCAGGCACAAGCCCCATCTCCGGCGTGCTCGGCCCAGGTGAAAAGGCAGAGCAAAAAGGCCTGCTGTTCGCGGCGACACCGGCAAGCGATTTTGTGTGCGGTACCCTGCAGCTGGCGGCGGGCATGAATCTCCAAGTCTTTACAACAGGAAGAGGAACACCGTACGGCTTGTCCGCTGCACCAGTGCTGAAAGTATCGACACGGCATTCATTATCAGAGCATTGGGCGGATTTAATCGATATCAATGCCGGGCGAATCGCAACAGGGGAGGCCAGTATTGAAGACGTAGGCTGGGAGATCTTCAGGACGATTCTGGATGTGGCAAGCGGCCGCAAACAAACGTGGGCGGACCGTTGGGGCCTTCATAATGATTTGTGCTTGTTTAATCCTGCTCCAGTGACTTGATTCATTGTTCTAGTAGATCAAATTTGGAATATGATGTAAAATGGAAATCGACGTACAAAGAACGGAGGGGTTACAGCATGGCATTCATTAGATTCCGATTGACACGAATTCAATAGTGAACGACTCTCGCCTGAATGCGGAGAATCGGGATGGATCTGCCTATGTATAAGCCCTTATATCGTAATAAAAAGAGGGTGGCAATGCTGCCCTCTTTTTTGCGCCTTCAAAACATCCCTTCTCTCTAACGACAGGCGGAGCATGAGAAAGGGGAAAACAGATGACAAACCAGAACGACATGCAGCTGATCACAGAGACTGTCGCGCTTGCACGCAATCAAGGTTTGGCGGTTCACTCTGAAAACGCGAAATTAAATGAAACTGGAATGGATTTTCAAGTTGTATTCGTCGAGGACGATACAGGTATGCCATGGGTGCTGCGAAAACCGCGGCGAAGTGATGTTGTTGAAAGAGCAGCTTCAGAAGGCAGAACGCTTGCCTTTCTCCGCACGGTTCTTACAGCTGATGTGCCAGATTGGAAAATTCATACACCTGAATTGATTGCTTACCCAATGTTAAAAGGAACGCCAGCTGCTGGGATTGATTTGGAACAGAAACAGTATGTATGGAATATGAATCATCAGCCGCCGTCAGACCATTTTATACGGACACTTGCCGGGATACTGGCTGAATTACATGGAGTGAACCCAGCAGACGCTTGCCAATCCGGTATAAAAGTGATGAGTCCGGAAGAAGTCAGGCGAAACACAGTTGAATCTATGGATGACGTAAAGAACAAGCTTGGAGTGTCTGAACAGCTTTGGCAAAGATGGCAAACGTGGATAAATGATGATGCATATTGGCCGGGATTTTCCGCACTGATACACGGCGATCTCCACCCGGCGCATATTTTGATTGGCCAAAACGAACATGTCACAGGCCTTCTGGATTGGACAGAATCCAAAGTCGCTGATCCGGCAAAAGATTTTATCTTTTATCAAATGCTGTTTGGGGAAGAGGAAACCGCCCGTTTGCTTGAATACTATCGTCAAGCAGGCGGCCGCATATGGGCAAAAATGCAGGAACACATCGCAGAGATGCAGGCGGCATATCCGCTGGAAGTTGCCAAGTTTGCTCTGCAGACACAGCAGGAGGAGCACATCAATATGGCGCTGGAAGCACTCGGCGTAAAATCGGATTAAGAATTGACTTCTTTAAATTAACCGAGTATTATAAATTTTACTAACAAAAGAACGGATCAACAATCGTGAGGAAGAGTAAGTACGTATCAGTGTGGAGGTTCAGAGAGTCGGTGGCAGGTGTGAACCGACCCTCCCCTGATGCCGAATGGGCTTCTGAATTGCTTTGCTGAACGGATAGTAGGCGATGCCGGGATTCTCTCCCCGTTACCAAGAGAGGAGTATCGAAACGGATGTTTTCTGTACTGAGAGTGAACGGCGTATAGCTGTTAATAAAGGTGGTACCGCGAGACCCTCGTCCTTTGCATAGGACGGGGGTTTTTTGTGTCTTAAAGGAGGTGACGGCCAATGGATGATGGCTGGTGGTGCATAACAGAAAATAGGAAAGGAGGATGTCAAATGGTCATTGCAACTGATGATCTTGAGGTCGCATGCCCTGAGTGTGAAAGAGCAGGAGAAATCGAAGGCAGCCCATGTCCAGCTTGCGGCGGGAAGGGTGTCATTCTGACGGCTCAAGGAAATACGCTTCTGGATTTTATACAAAAGCATTTGAACAAGTAAAGGAGAAAAGCTGAGCTGAGATGAGATTAGAAGAGCAGAGTGAGATTCGCAAGGCATCGGCAGGGACGGTTTTTTTGCTGATCGGAACGGTTTGTTTTGCATCTAAGTCGATTTGGATTAAATGCGCATATGAAATGGGTGCTGAGCCAGACGCGGTATTGTTATACAGGCAGCTGTTTGCTGTTCCGCTGTTTTGGCTGATTTTTTTGTTATACCGTCCGCCAATCCCAGACGGTATGAAAAAAGGGGATCTATGGAGGGCGTGTGTCGCGGGAGTGTTTTGTTTTTTTCTGTCTCCCTTGTTTGATTTTATCGGGCTGAACCATGTATCCGCAATGGTTGAGCGTATTTTGCTGATGAGCTATCCGGTGTTTATGATCGGATTCAACGCGTGTCGTGACCGGAAAATGGTTTCCATCCAAGACCTTTTCGCAGCGCTGATGGTCATGATCGGTTTTTTCTTTGCGCTCGGCGGCTGGAATGCTGAGCTTTTTCAGGCGAATATGATTGGATCTGTATTCATTTTGTTATCCTCGGCCGTTTATGCAGGTTATCTTGTCCTTTCCGGGCGTCTCGTCCATCAAATCGGCGGCATCCGACTCAATGCTTACGGGATGACAGCAGCCGGAGCGGTCATGATGCTTTACACAGGCATAAAGGCGGCGATCGGCATGAATACGCCAATGACAGCATATCCGGTTGCTGTGTACGGTTTGTTTGTGTTCATCGCAGTCGTCTCCACTGTGATTCCATTTGTGCTGATGCTTGAGGGCATAAAACGAATCGGGGCAATGCGAGCTGCCACTATTTCAATGGCAGGGCCTGTCCTGACGATTTTCTTTGGAGCCTTATTTCTCGGTGAGCGGCTCCAGCTTACTCAAACGATTGGATGCGCAGCCGTATTTATTGTCATAACGGGCATGGAATATAGAAAACTGAAAACAGGTAAAAATGAATAATTTTTGTAAAACACACACGTTTTTCAATTACAATAAGTGTAATCACGTGTGTGTTTTTTGATTTTGCAAAGGTTAGGTGAGAGAATGCAGCGCATATTGCTAGTAGAAGACGACCATTCAATCAGTGAAATGGTGGATCATTATTTAACAAAAGAAGGCTTTGAGATGGTACATGCTTTCGACGGTGAAGAAGGCATCCGGCTGTTTCAGCAGGATTCATACGATTTGATTCTGCTTGATATCATGCTCCCGAAGCTGAACGGCATGGATTTTCTGAAAATCATCCGGGAAAAAAGCAACGTTCCGGTTTTAATGATTTCGGCAAAAGACGGAGATGTGGACAAGGCATTGGGACTGGGATTTGGGGCGGATGATTATATCGCCAAACCGTTTTCGATGATTGAACTGACAGCCAGAGTAAAAGCCGCGATAAGGCGGGCGACGCAATATTCGGCGGAGGAACCGGCTGAGAATAAGGTGATCCGGATTCACCAGCTTACGATAGATATAGACAATGTCTCAGTTATGAAAAATGGGAAGCCGCTTCAGCTGACGTCAACAGAATGGCAGCTGCTGTGCCTATTTGCGGCAAATCCTAAAAAAGTGTTTACGAAAGAACAAATCTACCGTTCCGTCTGGAATAACGAGTACTTTGACGATCAAAATATCATTAACGTACATATGCGGCGGCTCAGAGAAAAGATTGAAGATGACCCCTCTTCTCCACAATACATTAAAACGTTATGGGGCATCGGTTATAAATTAGGAGAGTTTTAGAATGACAGTGTTATGGATGGCCGCTGTCATCGTTCTGGCGTGTCTGAATGTGATTCAATTCATGATGAAAAAGAAGCGGGACGGAAATCTGGCGTACATGGCAGAACAGCTTGGCGCCATGCTCAACCGGGATTCGGCAGGGCAAATTTTGCTTCATACAGACGATCAGGCACTCAAAGATCTGCTTGTTAACATCAACCTTTTCGTTGAGAATCGTCAGCAGGTCAGCGCCCGGTTTGCCAAAACAGAGCACTCCATGAAGCGGATGCTGACCAACATGTCGCACGATCTTAAAACGCCGTTAACGGTCATTCTTGGCTATATCGAAACGATTCAAAGTGACCCGGACATGCCGGACGAAGAGCGGGAAAGATTGCTGGGGAAGCTCCGCCAGAAAACAAATGAACTCATTCAAATGATCAACTCCTTTTTTGATTTAGCCAAATTAGAATCTGAAGATAAAGACATCCCGATCACCAAAATACATATGAACGACATATGCAAACGAAATATCCTGCACTATTATGACGCTGTTCAGTCAAAAGGCTTTCAAGCAGCCATCGAAATCCCGGATACGCCGGTGTATGCGCAGGCGAATGAAGAGGCATTGGACAGAATCCTGCAAAACCTATTATCCAATGCGATTCAATATGGCGCGGCCGGTAAGTTTATCGGCATGACGCTGTCGTATGATGAAACGAACATTGCCGTCACCGTATGGGATCGGGGAAAAGGGATCAGTGAAACCGATCAGCAGCGTGTGTTTGAGAGGCTGTACACACTTGAAGAATCAAGAAATAAAGCATTTCAAGGAAGCGGTCTCGGTTTAACCATCACGAAACGGCTTACAGAAAAAATGGGAGGCGCTATATCCGTTCAAAGCAAGCCGTACGAACGGACTGCATTTACGATCACATTGAAACGCATGACATATTAACAAACGTAAGAATTTCTTAAGATTTGAGAAATAAAAATGACAGGGCCCGCCTCTACAATAGAAAACAGGAAAAGAGAGGGAAGGAGAAACAAAGTTGACTTATATCGTACAAACAAACGGACTGACCAAAACGTATGAGGGCAAAGAAGTCGTCTCGAATGTCAGCATGCATATTAAAAAAGGCGAAATCTATGGCTTTCTCGGCCCAAACGGCGCGGGGAAAACAACCATTATGAAAATGCTGACGAGCCTTGTCAAACCGACAAGCGGTGAAATCAGCATCCTAGGAAATAAGCTCACCCACACGTCATACGAGGTGCTGGGGAACATCGGCAGCATGATTGAATATCCGATTTTTTATGAAAACCTGTCAGCTGCAGAAAATTTAGATCTGCATTGTGAATACATGGGGTACCACAATAAAAAAGCCATTCAAGAAGTGCTGGATATGGTGAATTTAAAACAAATCGACAAGAAGCCCGTCAAAACATTTTCGCTCGGTATGAAGCAGCGCCTTGGAATTGCGCGTGCCATCCTCACGAAGCCGGATCTGCTTATTTTGGATGAACCGGTGAATGGTCTTGATCCTATCGGCATTAAAAAGATCAGGCAATTGTTTCAAGTGCTGAGCAAAGAGTACGGTATGACGCTGCTGATCTCAAGCCACTTGCTGAGTGAAATCGAACAAATTGCGGACACGATCGGCGTCATTCGGGACGGCAGGCTGCTTGAAGAGGTGTCAATGGAAGATGTCAGAGGCCAGAACACTGAATATATCGAGCTTGTCACGCCGAATCAGACAAAGGCCTGCTTTGTGCTGGAGAAAGAGCTGCATTTAACTAACTTTAAAATGTTAAATGAGAAAACGATTCGAATTTACGAGACTGAAGCCTCTCAGGCTGCCATATCCAAAGCGTTGATTTTAAATGATGTAGACATTGAATCAATGAACAAAAAGTATACGTCGCTGGAGGATTATTTTATCAACTTGATCAACGGCAATAGCATCAGTGCGTAAAGGAGGAGAGACACGTTGATGAATTTGATCAAAATTGAATTAAGAAAAATGAAGGTGGGCTGGTATGTCAGAGGTGTTCTCATTGCCAACCTGATCATCATGGGCTTTTTGTGGCTGATCAGTTATTCAGAAAAAGCCGAGGGCGGGGTTTCGTTCCAAAGCATGGAGGAAGCGTTTCTCATCATCGGCACTTTTGTCAGAGCGGTATTTATCGTTTTTGGCGCAGTGCTGATCGCAAAATTGGTGATTTCGGAATATAAAAACAAAACCATTCTTGTGATGTTTACGTACCCGATCAGCCGTAAGAAACTGCTCACTGCTAAGCTCATGATTGCGGGCGGACTGACGTTTATCACGATTTTACTTTCGAACATACTCATTGCCGCCGGCTTCTTTTGGCTGAACTCGATCTACCATTTCATACCGGGAGAGCTTACTTCCGAGATCATTTCTCAGCAGGCCATAAAAATGGCGGTTTTCGCTTTTGGCGCCGCTGGAACCAGTTTAGTTCCCATCTTTTTTGGGATGCGTAAACACTCGGTTCCGGCAACCATCATTTCGTCTGTAGTGATTGTTATGCTCATCAGTTCAACAAGCCCGGGTTTCTCCATTTCGTCTGTTGTTTATATCCCATTATCTTTAGCGGCTTTTGGTTTGGTTTTTTCCTACATGGCGATCAGGAACGCAGACAAGCAGGATGCGTAAACAAAGGCGCCCAATATTCATAAAAGGCCGATGCTGCCAGCACCGGCCTATCTACTATGAATCTGTTCTTGTTTCAAGATAATGCTTCTTGCCAATTTCTTTGCTCATCATATAGAAGTGGAAGCAATATTCACCGATTGCCATGGCGATCGCGCCGAATAAAGCCGCCAATGCAACTTCACCGCCAGTCATCCCCATAGAAAGCGGCATGCCCATCAGCCAAATGACGAGAAAGGCCAGACCGAAATCAGCTAACGTCGCAATCATATTATTCCATCTCGGCAATACATAAAGATCGCCCAGCAAATAAGAAACAACCCCTAACACAATCGTCATTAAGAGCGTATCACCAAATGTGAAACCAAAGCCCAAACCAAGCACTAGATACAACACAATAATCGTCATAATACCTTTAATCGCGAGCGCTTTCACATGTGTCATTCCAAAGTACCTCCTTCTGTGATTCGATTTGTTATGTATGATTCCTCAAATGCAGAAAGTTAAACCTTAGATTGTGTTTTTACAGTCCATGTAAAGGAAGTGAATCGCTTGTATGAAAGGAAAGATGTTCACAGTGCTGCTGATGTTTATGCTTTTCGGGGGCGGATGCAAACCACCTGCTGAAGAACCGGCATCATCTGCTCAATCACCTGCTTCATCTGATGCTGCAAAAAACAAAGCTTACGACATTCATGAGGGTTTTATTGAAGCGGAGCGTATATTCGGAACCGAGTTGTTTCAAAACATGTCAGATAAAGACGGATTCACTGACAATCTGCTGATCTCCCCATACAGCTTGCAGCAAGTGCTGCTGATGGCTGCAAATGGAGCGGAGGGAGATACATTAAAAGAAATCAAAGCTGCTTTATATTTATCAGGCCTTCATGACAGCAGCATAAATAAGTCATCGTTGGCACTCATGAAAAGGTTTGAGTCATTGCCTGAAGGTGATCTGCTGACGGCCAATGCTGTATGGACAAGGCTTGAAGCCAAGCCAGACTTTAAACAAACGATTAAACAATTCTTCTCCGGCAGTATCTTTAAAATGGATGACAATATTCAGACCGCGGAGGACTCGATCAATCAGTGGACGGCTCACCAAACAAAAGGGCATATTGACGACATAGTGGATCATCTTTCGCCGGAAGCTGTTTCTCTTTTGGTAAACGCCGTTTACTTTCAAGAAAAGTGGGCGCTGCCGTTTGACCAGCATGTGACCGCTGAGGAGCATTTTTTTCTGCCTGACGGATCGGCCAAAAAACTGCTGATGATGAAGCAGACTGCACGCCACGAATACCTAGAAAGTGAACTGTTCCAAGCAGTCAAGCTTCCATATGAAGATCAACATCTTTCTTTCACTTTATTTCTGCCGAAGAAAAAGCCGGCTTCTTTCTTGTCTCTCTTCACGTATCAAAACATAAAAGCATGGGACAGCGCATTTCAGCCAAAAACAGTAGAGCTGAGCCTGCCCCGTTTTACGCTGAAAGGAAAGTATAACGTAAAACATGCTCTTCGCGATATGGGGATGAAATCCGTCTTTTCTGATGCAGACTTTTCCAGCATGTTTACTGAAGGCCGCGGTGTTTCGATCGATGATGTGAATCACCATACATTTATCAAGGTGGATGAAGCAGGAACCGAGGCTGCGGCTGCCTCGTCAGCTGAAATTGTTGAGTCCGCACTCACGCCAGATGTTACCTTGACGGCGGATCGCCCATTTTTCTTTGTCATCACAGATGAACAAACAAAATGCCTGTTGTTTTTAGGCTTTGTCGCAAATCCGAATGAATAAATTTAAAAACTTCTCTTGTCCCTCCGTCATCACTTTTGAAGTAATGAAATATGATGAAGGGAGATCAAGGGGAGGTGACGTGATGGCGGTCGTGAAAGCAACGAGTGCGGATGTCGATTTGCTGGCAAGGCTGCTCAGAGCAGAAGCGGAAGGTGAAGGCAAGCAGGGGATGCTGCTTGTCGGCAACGTGGGAATCAATCGGTTGCGGGCAAATTGCTCAGATTTTAAAGGCCTCCGGACCATCAGGCAGATGATTTTTCAGCCGCACGCGTTTGAGGCTGTAACTCATGGATATTTTTATCAAAGAGCACGGGAAAGCGAGCGGAGCCTGGCACGCCGGTCAATAAACGGTGAAAGACGCTGGCCTGCAAAATTTAGTTTGTGGTACTTCAGGCCGGAGGGAAACTGTCCATCCCAGTGGTATAACCAGCCGTTTGTGGCCAGATTTAAGTCACACTGCTTTTATCAGCCGACAGCGGAAACGTGTGAAAATGTATATAACACATTTTAGAGACAGGACGCCGTTCAAATTGAGCGGTGTTTTTCTTTGAAAAGATATACAATGGAGAAAAAAGAGCTGACGGAGATGACAGAATGGCAACAATCGACCTGCAAAAGAAAAGCGTAAAGATCGTACTGGAGAAAAAGCAATTAACGAAGGTGACGGCTCGTGTCGGACTGGTGCTTGATATTACGGGTTCAATGAGAACACTCTACAAAAACGGGACGGTTCAAAACGTGGTGGAACGGATTTTGGCAGTGGCTGATCAGTTTGATGATAACGGCTTGCTGGATGTATGGGAGTATGATAATGAATTCTCCCGATTAAAGCCAGTCTCTGAAAAAGATTTTTCGGGCTATGTTGATCGTGAAATTTTGAATAATGACCGTCTGCATAAATTCGGCAGAAATGATGAGCCGCCGGTCATGAAAGACGTGCTGCGCAAATATGTTGCGGAGGAACCGAGTTCATATCCCGCTTTCATCGTTTTTATCAATGACGGAGGCTGTAAAAAGTCGATCAAACCGATCATTGAAGCTTCCTCTGATAAACCGGTGTTTTGGCAGTTTGTCGGCATCGGAAACGGAAACTTCGATTTTCTCAATACATTGGATACGTTAGAAGGGCGTGCAGTTGACAACACAAACTTCCTGCATATCGAAGAAATTGACTCCATTTCTGATGAAGAGCTTTACGACGCTCTGCTTACTGAATTTCCATTTTGGCTGAAAGAAGCGAAGGAAAAAGGAATTATAAGAGATCAAGAACCTCCTGCTGAAAAGCCGAAAAAGAAGGGCTTTTTCAGCCGATTGTTTTCGAAATAACAGATACGGCACTGAGTCATTTTGCGAAATGGCTCGGTGTTTTTGTTTTTTTAAGATCATGTGAAGAAAAATAGTCCGAATGGGCGGCTTGCAAACGACAGAACATGCAGAAAACGCGCCGTTTAGCCAGCTTTCGGCATGTTTCAGCGGCAGGTTTGTGAGTGAAGACCTGTTTCTGTAGTTCAGCGCTTACAATCGGTTCACACTTCTTCACAGCCATTTAACAATGATTCCCTATAATGGAGGCGATCAATGAGAAGAGAGGGGATCTTGAATGGCATACGACAGTCGTTTTGATGAATGGGTACAGAAACTAAAAGAGGAAAGCTTTCAAAACAGTACGTTTGACCGCCGCAAATTTATTCAAGGAGCGGGGAAGATTGCAGGACTTTCTCTTGGATTAACCATTGCTCAGTCAGTTGGTGCATTTGAAGTAAATGCTGCGCCTAAGTTCTCGAGCTATCCGTTTACGTTAGGGGTCGCGTCTGGAGATCCGCTTTCTGACAGTGTCGTGCTTTGGACGCGCCTGGCGCCAGATCCGCTGAACGGCGGGGGAATGCCGAATCAGGCGGTCCCAGTCAAATGGGAGGTCGCAAAGGATGAGCATTTCCGCAAGATCGTGAGAAAGGGCACTGAAATGGCCAAACCAAGTCTCGCCCACTCCATTCACGTGGAAGCGGACGGGCTTGAACCAAACAAAGTGTACTATTACCGTTTCAAAACCGGTCATGAACTAAGCCCTGTCGGAAAAACAAAAACGCTTCCTGCCCCTGGCGCCAATGTGGAGAAAATGACCTTTGCGTTTGCTTCCTGCCAGCAATATGAGCATGGATATTATACAGCCTACAAGCATATGGCGAAGGAAAAACTTGATCTTGTCTTCCATCTCGGTGATTACATATATGAATACGGTCCAAATGAATATGTATCAAAAACAGGCAATGTCCGCACGCACAGCAGCGCGGAAATCATTACGCTGCAAGACTATCGGAACCGCCATGCCCAATACCGTTCTGACGCCAATTTAAAAGCTGCTCATGCAGCGTTCCCTTGGGTTGTGACGTGGGATGACCATGAAGTGGAAAACAACTACGCCAATAAAATACCGGAAAAAGGACAGTCGGTTGAAGCATTCGTGCTCCGCCGTGCGGCTGCGTATCAGGCGTACTATGAACATATGCCGCTCCGCATCTCCTCTCTGCCGAATGGCCCGGATATGCAGCTGTACCGGCACTTTAACTACGGAAACCTGGCGTCCTTCAATGTCCTTGATACCCGCCAGTACAGGGATGACCAAGCCAATAACGACGGCAATAAGCCGCCTTCTGATGAATCGCTCAATCCGAATCGGACTCTGTTAGGAAAAGAACAGGAGCAGTGGCTCTTCAACAATTTGAGCAGCTCGACTGCCTACTGGAATGTGCTGGCGCAGCAGATTTTCTTTGCGAAGTGGAATTTCGGGACAAGTGCAAGCCCGATCTACAGCATGGATTCGTGGGACGGCTACCCGGCTCAGCGCGAACGGGTCGTCAATTTCATTAATAGCAAAAATCTAAATAACGTTGTCGTGCTGACAGGAGATGTACACGCAAGCTGGGCATCGAATCTCCACGTCGATTTTAATAAAACAAGCTCAAAAATTTTCGGAGCTGAATTTGTCGGCACCTCAATCACATCTGGAGGAAACGGAGCGGATAAGCGGGCGGATACTGATCAAATTTTAAAGGAAAACCCGCATATCAAGTTCTTTAACGATTATCGCGGATATGTCCGCTGTACAGTGACGCCTCACCAGTGGAAAGCTGATTACCGGGTGATACCGTTCGTGACAGAGCCGGGCGCAGCCATTTCAACACGTGCTTCATTCGTTTATCAGAAAGACCAAACCGGGTTGAGAAAGGTATCATCCACAACGATCCAAGGCGGGGTGAAGCAATCCGATGAGGTCGAGGAGGATCGTTTCTTTGCTCACAACAAAGCCCACGAAAAACAAATGATTAAGAAACGGGCAAAAATCACGAATTAAGGAGTGAAAAAACATGTTTTCAAACATTGGTATACCGGGCTTGATTCTGATCTTTGTCATCGCCCTCATTATTTTTGGCCCTTCCAAGCTGCCGGAAATCGGGCGTGCCGCCGGACGGACACTGCTGGAATTTAAAAGCGCCACAAAATCACTTGTGTCTGGTGATGAAAAAGAAGAAAAATCAGCTGAGCTGACAGCGGTAAAGCAGGACAAAAACGCGGGCTGAGTGCTGAAGAGGCAGACACCGGGTCTGCCTCTTTCTTTATGAAAGGGAGGGCTTTTTTGAATGGATAAAAAAGAAACCCATTTGATCGGGCATTTAGAAGAGCTTCGCCGCCGGATTATTGTGACCCTCGCGGCATTTCTTCTATTTCTCATCACGGCTTTTTTGTTTGTGCAGGACATTTATGACTGGCTGATCAGAGATTTGGACGGAAAGCTGGCTGTGCTTGGCCCGAGTGAAATCCTCTGGGTGTATATGATGCTTGCCGGCATTTGTGCCATTGCGGCTACCATCCCTGTTGCCGCGTACCAGCTGTGGCGTTTCGTTGCACCGGCGCTTACGAAAACAGAGCGCAGGGTGACACTCATGTACATACCCGGGTTGTTTGCATTGTTTTTGGCGGGCATCTCCTTTGGATACTTCGTCTTGTTTCCGATCGTGCTAAGCTTTTTGACTCATTTGTCTTCCGGCCATTTTGAAACGATGTTTACGGCTGACCGCTATTTCAGGTTTATGGTGAATTTGAGCCTGCCGTTCGGCTTTCTGTTTGAAATGCCTTTGGTGGTGATGTTTTTAACAAGGTTGGGCATCTTAAATCCATACCGGCTGGCCAAAGCGAGAAAGCTGTCCTATTTTCTGCTGATCGTCGTGTCCATATTGATTACACCGCCTGATTTTATTTCTGATTTTCTTGTGATGATCCCGCTGCTTGTCCTGTTTGAAGTAAGTGTCACCCTATCGGCGTTTGTCTACAAAAAAAGGCTGACGAGCGAAACGGCGGCCGCTTAATGCAGCGTACCGCCTGGTGATTTCAAATCCTGATCATACTGTGCGGCCGTAACAGCGGCGATCCTTAACGCTCGGACAATCATGTCCAGACTGAGGCTCGGCGCTGTTTTGTCGATGGTTTGCTCAGGAATGTAAGGGATATGAATAAACCCGCCGCGAGGGTGTGGGAATGTACGGCTAATGTGATCCATTAACCCGTAGAACAAATAGTTGCATACAAATGTGCCCGCTGTGTAGGAAACCGCGGCTGGAATGCCGTTTTCCTTCATTTTTTCAGTCATTCGTTTAACGGGAAGTCCTGTCCAGTAAGCGGCGGGCCCTTCAGGAGAAATCTCTTCATCAATCGGCTGCTGTCCTTCATTATCAGGGATGCGCGCGTCTGCAAGGTTGACCGCCACCCGTTCCGGCGTGACCTGCATTCGCCCTCCGGCTTGGCCGACACAAATCACGATATCCGGCTGATGCTTCTGAATGGCTTGGCGCAGAGTGTCCAGAGCGGTTCTAAAAACAGTCGGAATTTGTTCTGCTGTGATGATTGCTTCATCCGTCTCGAAGCCATTCAGCCGTTTCGCCGCTTCCCATGATGGATTGACGGTTTCTTTGTCAAAAGGGTCGAAGCCTGTGATCAGCACTTTTTTTCTCATCTTCCCATCTCCTTTTTTCCTTTTATTCTATTGTTTATTTATGGGTTTTTCATCAAAATAATGAAAAGGAGTGAATCACAATGGAGCATTTGCCGCAGGAGTATCGTCAGCTGTTCCCAATCGTGCAGACACATACCATGCTTGCCAGCTGTTCACAGAGCGCGTTGGCAGAGCCTGTATCAAGGGCGATCAAAGACTATCATGACAGCCTGCTGTACATGGGGACGAACTGGAATGAAGCGATCGAAAAAACAGAGAGTGCCAGAATCGAGTTTGCAAAGCTGATAGGGGCTGAACCGGATGAAATTGCGATTGTGCCGTCAGTTTCTGATGCGCTGGTTTCTGCAGTATCATCCTTGTCTGTTTTCAGAAAGAAGCATGTTGTGTATACAGAGATGGATTTTCCGGCTGTGTCTCATATTTTGCAGGCACAATCCGATTATAACGTATCTGTGATCCCTTCAATAGACGGTGAGCTGCCGCTCGAACAATATGAAACGCATATTACGGATGAGACAGTGCTGACATGTGTTCCGCACGTTCATTACCGTGACGGCAGCATTCAGGATGTAAAGGCCATCGCCGCCATTGCTAAGAGAAAGGGTTCTTTGTTATTTGTGGATGCTTATCAATCAGCGGGGCACATTCCCATTGACGTGAAGGCGTGGGGCGTAGATATACTGGCGGCAGGCGCCCGAAAGTATTTGCTCGGCATACCGGGCATGGCATTTCTTTATGTGAGAAAGGAGCTGGCGGATGCACTGAAGCCAAAAGCATCAGCTTGGTTCGGGCGGGAAAACGGGGATGGCGCCTCTTATGCGAAAGGCGCGCGGCGTTTTCAGACAGGCACCCCTGCTTTTATCAGCGTATACGCAGCGGCAGCGGCTTTATCACTGCTGAATCATATCGGGGTTTCTCATATCCGGGAACATGTAAAAACGATCTGTGCCGATGCAGTTCAATATGCTGCTGAAAAAGGCCTGGAGCTAGCGATAGCATCAGCGGGAGAGCAGCCGGGCATGGTTGCGATTCGGGATGAGCGGGCATCAGAAACGGCGGCGCTGCTGAGGAAGAAAAAAGTGATTTGCGCGCCGCGGGACACTGTCATCCGTCTCGCTCCTCACTTTTATAACACGAAGGATGAATTGCGTCATGCGATTGATGAAATCGCGGAAATCGCGCTCCACATGTAAACATAAAAAAGCCCCTGAACACAAGGTCAGGGGCTTTTCATATTAATGATCGACTTTAACCCGCTTTAAGAAGAAAGCGCCAATTAAACCGATAATCGCAACAATCATTGCAAACACAAACGCGTGCTGCACGCCCGCTGTCAAAGCCTGCGGGATGACTGCCGGATCGGCAGGGTTTTTGACTGTGCTCATATAATCATGCTGGCCTGCAGCCATAATGCTGACCGCAACCGCTGTTCCGATAGCGCCCGCCATTTGCTGCAGCGTGTTCATGATAGCGGTGCCGTCTGGATAAAACTCGCGCGGCAGCTGGTTTAAACCATTTGTCTGCGCAGGCATCATGATCATAGAGATCCCGATCATCAAGCAAGTGTGCAGGATGATAATCAACGCAGCCGTTGAAGTGGTCGTGATGTTTGAGAAGAACCAAAGGACAACAGTAACAATCACAAATCCGGGAATGACAAGCCATTTCGGTCCGTATTTGTCGAACAAACGGCCTGTAACGGGGGACATAAATCCGTTTAAAATGCCGCCCGGCAAGAGAATAAGACCAGAAGCAAATGCCGTCAGGACTAAGCCGCCTTGCAGATACATCGGCAGAAGCAGCATAGACGAAAGGATGACCATCATGCAAATGAACACCATAATAACACCCAAAATAAACATTGGGTATTTGAATGCACGGAGGTTCATCATCGGCTGCTTCATCGTCAGCTGGCGGATTGAAAATAGGATAAGACCGACAACGCCGACAATCAGTGAGACGATCACAGTCGGGCTGGACCATCCGCCGGAGCCTTCACCTGCGTTGCTGAATCCAAATACAATGCCGCCGAAACCAATCGTCGACAGAATGATAGACAATACATCAATTTTCGGCTTTGTAATGTCAGATACATTTTGCATGTATGCAATACCGAAAACAAGCGCCAGCACCAGGAACGGAAGAGAGATCCAGAAAATCCAGTGCCAGTTGAGATGCTCCAGAACCAATCCGGAGAAAGTCGGGCCGATGGCGGGCGCGAACATAATGACAAGCCCGATCGTTCCCATCGCCGCGCCCCGTTTATGAGGCGGGAAAATCACCAAGATCGTGTTAAACATCAGCGGCAGTAAAAGCCCGGTTCCGAGTGCCTGAACGATCCTCGCCGCTAATAAAAACGAGAAGCTTGGCGCAAGCGCCGCGATCAACGTGCCTATGATAGAAAAGATAAGCGATACGATAAAAAGCTGTCTTGTTGTGAACCACTGCAATAGCAATCCTGATACAGGAACGAGGATACCGAGTACAAGCAGGTAGCCTGTGGTTAACCATTGAACGGTTGCCGCTGTAATGTTCAATTCCTTCATAAGATCGGTTAACGCAATGTTCAGGGCCGTTTCACTGAACATGCCGATAAAACCGGCCAACAGCAAGGAAATCATAATCGGCATCACTTTGTATTGCTGAGATGCTTTAGCTGCTGTTTCCAAAATTATTACCCCTCTCTGTCAGCTGAATGTATTCATTCAGCTTGTATAAGTATGTCATTTTTATCTCTTCAGCAGACCAGGAATGCGGTTGGAGATTTGAAGGAGCGGTGTGCTGTTTTTTGCCGTCAAAGATAAAAGAATACCGCCTTCAATCATCGCGTTAATTACGGTGCCGGCTTCCTTAGCATGGCTCTCGCTGTAGCCTGTCTTCCGCAGTTTTTCCTCATACACTAGGGCCCACTCTTTGTAGGCTTCATGGCAGGCTTCCCGCAACGGTTCGCTTTTTAATGACGTTTCAGCCGCAAGCAAGCCGACAGGCAAGCCCTCAATGTCTTCCGTGCATGAAAATTGGCAGGAGAGCTCCTTCAAAAAGGCTTGAATGCCTTCCGCTGGATCGTTGTAGGCTTCCATGCAGTCCGCGATTTTCTGGCGGATATATTCCTTCATCTCATTCACTGCTTCGATCGCCAGCTGTTCTTTACCGCCCGGAAAATGGTAGTAAAGAGAACCTTTAGGCGCTCCGCTTTCCTTTATAATCTGGTTCAGCCCCGTGCCGTAATACCCTTGCAGCTGAAAAAGCCGGGTAGCTGCCGAAAGGATTTTTTCACGGGAATCTCCATAACCCATAACATTCCCACCTTACTGAATTGCAATCAAAAATATAGTGACTGGTCTATTATCTTGATTCAACCATCAGTTGTCAAGAAAAATTCTTTGTATGAAAAAACAAAAAAAGAAGTATATGACAACTTGAAAAAAGCAGAGAGAAAAGCTGACACGTTTTTTGACTGAATAAATAAAATATTCAATCATTAAACATCATAAGGACGTAAGGAGAGAAACAGATGAAAAAACAACGATTGCTCATACTCACTCTTTTTACCGCACTATTGCTGGCTTTTACCGGATGCTCACAATCTCCTGAAACAAAAGAATCCCCGAAAGAAAAACCGCAGACGCAAAAAGTCTCTTCGGCTTCCGCCTCTGGAAAAAAGGACCGGCCAAACATTAAAATTTTAGCGACAGGAGGCACGATTGCAGGGGCCGATAAATCGAAAACCTCGACCACTGAATATAAATCAGGTGTCGTCGGCGTTGAATCACTGATCGAGGCGGTTCCGGAAATGAAGGACATTGCGAACGTCAGCGGCGAGCAGATTGTTAACGTCGGCAGCACAAACATTGATAATAAAATATTGCTGAAGCTGACGAAACGCATTAACAAATTGCTCGCTTCAGATGATGTAGATGGAATCGTCGTGACCCATGGAACCGATACATTGGAAGAAACAGCTTATTTTTTGAACCTCACTGTGAAAAGTGATAAACCGGTTGTTGTTGTCGGTTCTATGAGACCGTCCACAGCCATCAGCGCCGACGGGCCGTCTAACCTGTACAATGCAGTTAAAGTGGCAGGCACACCTGAGGCAAAAGGAAAAGGGGCGCTCGTCGTTCTTAACGACCGCATTGCCTCAGCCCGCTATGTGACCAAAACAAACACAACCGCAACGGATACATTTAAATCAGAAGAAATGGGATACGTCGGAACGATAGCTGATGATATCTATTTTAATAATGAAATCACCCGCAGGCATACGAAGGATACCGATTTCTCAGTTTCTAATCTTGATCAGCTGCCGCAAGTAGATATTATGTACGGATACCAAAATGACGGAAGCTACCTGTTTGACGCGGCTGTGAAAGCTGGAGCAAAAGGGATTGTCTATGCTGGTTCTGGGAACGGGTCTTTATCTGACGCAGCCGAAAAAGGAGCGGTCAGCGCAGTCAAAAAAGGCGTCACTGTGGTGCGCTCAACCCGTACGGGAAATGGTGCCGTGACACCAAACCAAGACTATGCGGAAAAAGACCTGCTGGCATCGAACTCTTTAAACCCGCAAAAAGCACGGATATTGCTGATGCTGGCGCTCACCAAAACAGACGATCCACACAAGATCCAAGCTTATTTCAATGAGTATTAAAGAAAAGAAGGCGAAAAGGCCTTCTTTTTTTGGGCATTTTAGGATCAAAAAACAGCAAAATTTCCTCTGAACCTTAAAATCTCATTAAAATTAAGTAAAAATTACCCTTTACTTAATTAATTTGTCAAAGTAATATAATTGAAGAATTTGTTACAAAAAAAGGAGGATATTATGAAATTTGTAAAAAGTAAGTTCATTGCACTTGTAACAATTTTGATGCTGTCAGTCACATCGCTGTTTGCGATGCAGCCGTCAGCAAAAGCCGCTGAACACAATCCAGTCGTGATGGTTCACGGTATTGGAGGAGCGTCATTCAATTTTGCGGGAATTAAGAGTTATTTGGCGTCTCAAGGCTGGTCGCGGGACAAGCTGTATGCGGTTGATTTTTGGGACAAGACAGGCACGAATTATAACAATGGCCCGGTATTATCACGATTTGTGCAAAAGGTTTTGGATGAAACGGGTGCGAAAAAGGTGGATATTGTCGCTCACAGCATGGGGGGCGCGAACACACTTTACTACATAAAAAATTTGGACGGCGGAAATAAAATTGAAAATGTCGTAACGCTTGGCGGCGCGAACCGTTTGGTGACAAACAAGGCGCTCCCAGGAACAGATCCGAATCAAAAGATTTTATACACATCCATTTACAGCAGTGCCGATATGATTGTCATGAATTATTTATCAAGATTAGACGGTGCTAAAAACGTTCAAATTCATGGTGTTGGGCACATCGGTTTATTGATGAACAGCCAAGTCAACAGCTTGATTAAAGAAGGACTGAACGGCGGAGGCCAAAATACGAACTAACGAGATACATAACCTTGAAGAATGCTATTCTTCAAGGTTATTCTGCTTTCAGCACAATTGTTTTCGCAGCCATATCATGAACGGCTTGTTTTTTCTTCGTAAATGCGGCTGTCAAATAGATCAGGCGGGAGAACACATGCACCCACGCTATCAGGTAACGGACAATCGCCTGTGGGACGGATATTTTTTCATATGTTTCGTCTCTCACGATTTGCAGCCCGATGATTTTTTTGCCCAGTGTACCCCTCCAATTTGTCAGCGGCATCAGCAAAGGATACACAAGCAACATCAATATGGCGATAATAATGACGCCGGCGGACCCGTCGCCAAACGTAAATCCGGCTGCCAAAATCACTGCTGCGGCAATGATCACATCAAGTAAAAGAGCGCAGGCGCGCAGCATAAAACCAGCTGGTTCCAACATAAACACTCCTTAAAATTTTACATAAATACCTAACCATTGTAAAAAAGAGGGCCTAAAGTGGGAATAGGTTATAAGTCTTAAATCACAAAAGTTGGTGTAAAAGTCATAGGTAAATTGACATCATCAGCCAACTTATCATATTACCAAATTCTTTTTTAGCCCGAAACCAAGCCCTCAGAAGTTATTTTTGTTAAAATAGAAAAGTTACAACAGAATTCGGAGGGTTTATTGTGGGAAAAGTGAAACGAAATGCCCCTTGCCCATGCGGCAGCGGCAAGAAATATAAAAAATGCTGCGGAAGTAAAGTTGTCGACTTCCCGACAGAACTAGCGGCAAAAGAAGCAAAACAAATTCAGGAAGACTTAGTGGAGTATGCCTTCACAGTACATAGAGAAAGCATTTCAGGCTTTATCAACCAGCATGATTTTCTTTCTGCTATGGACAGACAGACGAAAGACATCAGCGTATTTAATTTAGGAATCTGGGGAATCTTCTTCCATCAGCTTGCTGGTGAAAAGACAATCTTCGAAGAGTACCTTCAGAAAAAAGGCGATTCGATCACTCGTCCGAAAACGCGTGAGATCGTTGAATCATGGAAGAGCATGACGCCTGCTTTATTGCTGTTGCAAGACCTGAAAGAAGGTGTCATTCACTTTGAAGATGTCATTACGAAAAAACAATTCGAAGTGGAAATGGACGCCAATAACCAAGACCTCCCGCCAGTGGGAAGCCTGATTCTCGGATATCCAATCCACGAAGCGGAAAAAGCGGAATTCTTCATGCAGTTCACGATCTTCCCGGTGAAGAGAACAGAAGCACTGATCAGCAAGGTGAAGAAATATGCGGATGCCGCTGTGAAGAACGGCAAAACGCCGGAGGACTTCATGAAGCAGGAATTCAACAATGTTCTGTTCGCGCTGTTAGCGGAGAAAGATGAAGAGCCGCAAGCAGAGACAGCAGCGGAAGAAAGCAGTGTTGAGTGGGCAAACGACATGGAGAAAGAAACAGCTGCGGCTATCGAAGAAGGCTTGAGCGGAGATGAGTATCCGACTGAATTGATTCCGGCTGTCATTGATATCTGGAAAACATTCTGCGAGAAAAAATCACCTGTCATCAGAAAACCGGAAGCTTTTGCGGCGGCAGTTGAATATTATGTGAATGCAATTTCTCTTAACGGCGCGTCCGTTTCTCAAGCCAAACTGGCGAAAAAATACGGCGTCAGCGCATCAACGATTTCCAGCCGTTACAAAGAAATTGAAAGCACACTGCAGGATGAAGCGGACCGTTTTGCACAAGCATTATCCTCATAATGAAAAAAACCTTGAAAAGCCGGGCTTTTCAAGGTTTTTTTATTTCTGAAACGGAATTTTGATTTCTAACCGGAAGACGGGGTGGCGGTAGGTAAAATCCAGCCTGCCAAAAGCGCTCTTCACCAGTTTTTGAATGATATACGTGCCCATGCCTTCATGAGGGCCGCTTTTCGTGGAACGGCCAAACGATTGATACAGTGTATCGAGCACTTTTGGGTCCATGCCAGGCGTGCTGTTTTCACAAATCAGCACATAAAGCCCGCTTCGCAGCGAGGTTTCCAGCTTAATCTCCGCTTTTTCTTGGGTCTCCGCCGCGCTGTCGAGCGCATTTTCCAATATGTTGCCGACCAAGCTGACCTGATCAGCTGGTGAAAACGGAAGTGAAGAAAGCGGTGTATGCATATGCAGTGAAACCGTGATACCTGAAACACGTGCTTTTTCAAGAAAATCATAAAGCACTCCTGCAACGTACGCATTCTCTCCCTTCAAAAACCGGTCATATTGACTGTACTGATCCGCCCAGTTTTGAATATATGCTTGTGTATCTGCCTTGGACTGCGCAGATCGGATCGCTGTTATATGCTTCATTGTGTCGTGATTCCGGCTTCTGACGTCCATCAGCATCCGATTGGCATGCTGTTCCGCTTGAGTCAGCTGAACAATTTTGTCAGAAAACCTAGCCAGCGAAGCAGACTGTCCGATACGGAGCCCTTCACATGCTGCAAATATCACGATCACAAACAATGCCGGTAATATAGTCGCGCCATTCAGCACAGCCGCCGCTGACATCAATTGGATCACAGCAATCCACGCACAAAGCTGGAAGGAACAGCGGTCCCACACCCGCTTCATTTTCCATAGGTACAATCCTGCTGCCGCTGCGCCTAAAGCAGCGGCGAGCCAAGAGAGGGCTGTACTGTGCGAAAGAGCAGCAGCCCCCTGATAAAATATGAAACTAAATAAAAACAGATAAAGACATTGAAAAAGGGTAATCACATCCTGAACTCCTCAAAAATAATAGTTTTGAAAATAATCAAGCTGCTGCTTGGTGATCATCGCTTTTTTAGGCGTTCCCTCAAAGGAAACCGTAAACGAATGCTTTGTATAAGCGGAAAAATGTTTTATGTAATGAATGTTGATAATAAAGGATCGGTGCGAACGGAGAAAATCCTTCTCCGGCAGATCGCCTTTAATATCATTTAATGTTTGATACGTCTGCACTTCTTCGGCGGTTGTCACAATCGTCGTCGAACGTCCCGTCCGTTCTGCGAAAATGATATCCTTTTTTTGCAGAACGTGCATTTCAGATTTTTGCTTAATCAATATCCGCCCATTCAAACTCGTTTCCGTTTTCTTTTTCAAATAACGTTCGAAGGAAGCGTTCAGCCGGTCGGCATGGTACGGCTTCATAATATAATCATGGACATTCAGGTCAAAGGCGTGAACGGCATAGCCGCCGTTGCCGGTGACGAAAATCACATCCACATCAAGCGAATGGGATCTGATCAAATCAGCAAGCTCATAGCCAGACATATGAGGCATCTCGATATCGGCAAGCAGCAGATCAATGTCTCCGGTCTTCACCCGGCTGTAGGCTTCCTCCGCTGAATCGGTGGAAAAGACAATTTCGACATCCTGCATTCTGGATACAATCGCTTCCAGTTTCTCTAAATCTACTCGATAGTCATCGACAAGTCCGACTTTTACCATTATCATTCCCCTAGTTACATAGAATCATCTTTATTCTATCCCATTTCGCGACATAAAAAGAACTCTTCGCGACAACTTTATCCAACAAATCCAGCATTTCGTATATAGTCATTACTAGAAATAACGAAAAGGGAGATTGTGACATGATTACACTGACCGATTGCAGCCGCAGGTTTCATGATAAGAAAAAAGTAGTCAAAGCGGTGCGAGATGTAAGCCTAACAATTCAAAAAGGAGAAGTCGTCGGCATTCTCGGAGAAAACGGTGCCGGCAAAACGACGATGCTGAGAATGATTGCTGCCTTGCTTGAACCGTCACAGGGTGCAATCAAAGTAGCCGGCTTTGACACGGTCAAGCAGCCGGCCGAGGTCAAAAAAAGAATCGGCGTCTTATTCGGAGGAGAAACCGGGCTTTACGACAGGATGACCGCTAAAGAAAATCTGCAATATTTCGGCAGGCTGTACGGACTGAACCGTCACGAGATCAAAGCGAGAATAGAAGATTTATCGAAACGGTTCGGCATGCGCGATTATATGAACCGCAGAGTGGGCGGGTTTTCGAAAGGCATGAGGCAGAAAGTCGCGATAGCCAGGGCGCTGATTCACGATCCTGACATCATTTTATTTGATGAGCCGACAACAGGGCTTGATATTACATCCAGCAACATCTTCCGCGAATTCATCCAGCAGCTGAAAAGAGAACAAAAAACCATTCTTTTCTCCAGCCACATTATGGAGGAAGTGCAGGCGCTCTGTGACAGTGTCATCATGATTCACAGCGGAGAGGTGATTTACCGGGGAGCGCTTGAATCATTGTACGAGAGCGAGCGTAGTGAGGATTTGAATTACATCTTTATGTCTAAGCTTGTCAGGGGGATTTCTTAAATGCTGAGCCACATTTATAAAAAAGAAATGATCGACGCTTTGCGCGACAGAAAAACGATTTTACTCACGATCTTAGTTCCGATGATTACAATGCTCGGGCTTGTCTTCTTTTATGAAAGCATGCTGTCCGACAAAGGGGAGCAATACACACTGGCTGTCGGCCATTCTCTGTCGCCCGCACTGGAAAACAAGCTCAATGCGATTGACGAGATCAGCGTAAAAACATTTGCAAAGCCTAAAGAAGCGGTTGATGATGGAAAAGCAGATGCCTATCTGAACGTCCCGAAAGAGTTCAACTCATATGTCAACAGCATGACGCCTTTTGAGGTTGATGTGTATGGTAATTCAATCGATCAAGGGTCGTCAAATGCCATGCAGCTTGTGCAGTCTGCCTTAGATCAATACAAAAATGAAATTGTGCAGGAACGTTTAACCGATAAACATATTGATCAATCGGTGATCCAGCCGTTTACGATTCAGCAAAAGGAAGCGGACGAGGAGAAAGGGGCTTCCGCTATTATGATTTCTGCCATTCTGCCCATGCTGATCCTAACATCCATTGTTTCCGGCGCAATGCCGATTGCTCTTGATATCATGGCCGGGGAAAAGGACCGGAAATCAATCGAGGCGCTGCTGTTGACGCCAGTCAGCAGAAACAAAGTGCTGGTCGGCAAGTGGCTTGCGGTTTCTACTTTTGGAGTTGCCTCAGGTGTATTGGCTTTGATGTTTTTGATTTTGTCCACCGTGTTATTTACCGATAATTTAAAGACGGCCTTCCAGCTCGGAGATCGTATGTGGGGTGTAATCGGTGCTTCAGCCCTCATCATCGTGCTTTCTGCATTGCTGATCTCTGCGATGGAGCTTTTCATCAGCATCATTTCCAGCTCGGTAAAAGAAGCGCAAAGCTATATGTCTCTCGTCGTCTTTCTGCCTATGTTCCCGATGTTTTTCATCTTCAGCAAGGCACCGAACCAATTTGATTTATCGTACTTTGTCATCCCGTTTCTGAACCTGCATGCGTTATTCAAACAGCTTTTATTCGGGATGGTTGACCCGGTTGCCATTTTGTGCACGTCAGGAACCATTGCCGTGCTTATCGCCATTTTCTATTTACTAGCCAGAGCCTGTTTCTTGAAAGATAAATGGGTTCTGCCAAAATAAACTTGCAAAAGGAGAAATACACTTTCTCCTTTTTGTATATCCTGAAAAAAGAAGGAAAATAGAAAAAGGATATCTAATACAGAAAGTGACCCTGCACTATTTTTCATCAAAATTGGTTTCAAAGGAGAAGGAACAATGGATCAAACACGTACACTTGGCAAGACGAAGCTGCAGGTGAAGCGGATCGGATTCGGTGCGAATGCGGTCGGCGGGCATAATCTATTTCCGAACCTGAATGATGAAACAGGGAAAGATTTGGTGCGCACGGCATTGGATGGCGGCGTAAACTTTATCGACACCGCCTTTATATATGGACTGGGGCGTTCCGAAGAACTAATCGGCGAGGTCGTGCGGGAACGCGGCGTGCGGAATGATCTCATTATTGCTACCAAAGGGGCCCATAAAGAAGTGAACGGCAGCATTGAACTAGACAACAGCCGTGAATTTCTTCGCGGCGAGGTGGAAAAGAGCCTGAAGCGGCTGAAAACAGATTACATTGATTTGTATTATGTTCATTTCCCGGATGGCAAAACGCCTCTCGCTGAAGTGGCAGGCACGCTGAAGGAGCTGAAGGATGAGGGGAAAATCAAAGCGATCGGCGCTTCGAACCTCGACTATCAGCAATTGCAGGAATGTAATGCAGACGGCTATTTGGAGGTCTTTCAGGCAGAATACTCGCTTATTCAGCGTGATGCCGAAAAGGAGCTGCTTCCGTACTGTGAAAAACACGGCATTTCCTTTATTCCTTATTTTCCGCTCGCGTCCGGACTGCTGACAGGAAAATTCACGAAAGACACGGTCTTCGAAGACTTTAGAAAGGACAAGCCGCAATTTCAGGGAGAAACGTTTATTCACAATCTCAAAAAAGTAGACAAGCTGAAAGCGGTAGCGGAGGAAAAACAAGCGGAGACGGCACATGTCGCCTTGGCGTGGCTGTTAACGAGACCGGCGATAGACGCCATCATTCCAGGTGCTAAGCGTCCGGAACAGCTGAAGGATAACCTGAAAACCTTGAACATAGAACTGACCGAAGATGAGTCGAATTTCATCAGTGAGATTTTCACATAAAAAAGGAAATAGCCTTGGAGGCTATTTCCTTTTGGGGTTTTATTCTTTTATGAATGCTTCGACTAATTCTGCTGCTCTGTAATCGTCCATATCAAGCTGCCATTGGTCGATGTCATTTTTCTTCATTTTCACTTCAACCGTTTTTTCAGATGAAGCCGGCCCGAGCTTTTTGAATTCCTCAGGATATACTTGAAGCGCGTATTTCACAGCTTCTTCATAGCTTGCGCCAGCATTTTTGCTGTAGTAGTCTTTCACTCTGTCTTCGATGCGGTCTGAGAGTGAAGATGCATCTACTGGTTTAATTGTGGCTTCAACAATCGCTTCGTCTTTGGAGATCGAAGTTGTTTTCGCCTGAATGGAAGAGTTTTTGCTTAATCCCGCTTTAATGCCGTTCACGATATTATCAAGCGCTTTGCTGTCCGCATATGTGCTGGAAAGGCCGGAAGCTGAGAGATAGCCGTCTTTGGCGGACTCGTTGAAATCATTTACAATTTCATTTTTGTTGGCACCGGTGATTTTTTCGAAATCAGCGTTGTCTTTACCGAAAAGAAGGACATCAACATAAGCTGATAACGCTTTTGCAGAGTCTTGGAGCTGGTCTACTGTCGCAAGGATTTTTTTGTCTTTTCCGTCAATTTTGAAAGTAACTGATTTCGGCTTTTTATCACCGTAAGATTCCGGTGTATAGTTAAGCTCGTATTTCTCGCCTTTATCTACAACGAAGAAAAGGTTTCCTTCAACCGATTTGTCAGCGTTAATCGTGCTGCCTTGAAGCTTTTCGTTATAGTCTTCAGGATCTGTGTCAGACATTTTGGTATCACCTTGATACAAAGTGAAATCCATACTGTCTACATTAAGCGGTTCTTTTCCTGTGTTTTTCACAGCGACATTGACTTTTAACACAAGCTGGTCATCTGAAGTGGACTTATCATACTGAGACGGAAGTGTATAAGAGACATCTTTGATTTTGACTTGAGCTATATCTGAGCTTTTTTCTGTTTCTGAATTTTTCTTCTCCGCGCTTGTTTTGCTTCCGGAACAAGCAGCTGTAAACATCATCAGCAGAAGAATTAGGAAAATAGCGTACGTTTTTTTCTGAAACATTCATTTTTCCTCCTCAAATGGTTTAGGGAAGGGAGTCTTTTGTCTTTAAGAAATGGATCTTTTTGAATGGATTAGCATCATATAACCAAAAAAATCAGTTCTTTTCTCACGGTTTTCACCGGATTTTCTGGAAACTCCGCCCTTCTTTGTCATGAATGGACCTATAAAAAGTTACAACGGAATTAATTTTAAGATTATTAGCTTTTATATTGAATAGGTTCATCATACTATTTTTGGTGAAAAATGTTCTGGTAAAACTGGTAAACTCAGAAATTTGTGTATTTTAGACTACTACTTTTTGATTAGTTGAAGGGGACATAAGAATAATGAAAGGGGCCGTCTTGGTGAAAAAAGAGGAACTGAAACAAAAAGCACTGGAAATCGGCCGGGTGCCGACACACTTAAAACTGGAAATTGAAGATTATGGCGATGATGAGAAAAGAGCACATTTTTGTTGGGTAGATCCTCAGGATGAACACATCGGCATTATCGTGGAACTTGGGACGGACGGGCAGCCGGAATCCCTTTCCCGTGATATTGAGCCTGAAAGCGAAGAAAGGCTGTCTGAGCAGCAATTAGAGGATATCATGCGCCAATTTGTCGAGACTCATTATCCTAGCGCGCTCTCTGCCTTTGTCCGTGAAGAAAATGACCGTACATACGACGATAAAGTGAGATTTTCATATGTTCAAATAGAAGACGGGCTTCCTCTTCCCATGAGCGGATTTATGGCTGAAGTTTCCTTATCAGGTGAGATCATTTACTTCCGCTATTATGGCAAAGCGGGCAGCATCATCAAGCCAAAACGGGTCGCGGATTATGAAGAGGCGCTTGCCTTCATCAAGAAGGACGTGGAGTTCGACCTTTTGTTTGAGGTTCTCCATCGTTCAGTTTACAAAAACGGGGACGATCAGCCGCATTTGGTGTATGAGCCTGAATGCAGGGCCATTACCGTACCTGCAGATTTGGTTCAAGAAGAAAAAGAATTTGATGAAGACGATGACAGGGAGCCGGAAAGCTTTCCTCTCCCTTTATTCGAGGGCATTCACGAAAAGGCTGATCCTGGCAGCATGATCGGCATCGAAAAAGGTTTTGTCAAAGAGCGGGAAGCGGATTTGGGAGACGGGAGAATCGGGACCGTTTGGCGGAATCCGGATGATCCTGTGTATCAACCGGCTGATAAAAGCATGGACAGCTGGTTGAAAGGGCGGACTCATCAAGTGCTGAAAACCATCCATAACAAAGAAACCGGAAAACTCGAAGGCGTCATGTCATTTATGGAGAAAAAAGGGCCGTTGACAGTAACTGAGGCAGAGTGCGAAAAAATTGCGCTTCGCTTCCTGTTTGCTTTATTTCCGAATGCCGATCAATATTTTAAGATCAGGTACGATGCACCGGATGAAGAAGAAAACGCAGTCGCTGGTTTTACATTTGAAGCGCACTGTCACGGGGTCCCGCTCCGGTTTGGGCAGATCAGAATCTGCGTCAGCCGCCAGACAGGGCACATTACCGTTTATATGGGACCGGATATTGACCCAAAGGAGCTGGAAACCATTCATCCCGTTCCGGCCATTTCTGCAGAACAAGCCAAGTCTATTTTTTGGCAGCATTTTAGAGTTGAGCTGGGCTGGGAGAGAGAATACCGTGATGATGAAGAACACACCTACCGGCTCGTCTACAAACCGGTGTATCCGCGTTTTATTGAAGCCCATACAGGAGAGCCCGTTATCAGTTCATGGTAAAACAGTCAAAAGTCACACAAATGCCGCAGGTGTAAAAGGTGATATGTGATGAAAGTAGCAGAAAGGATATTGAAAAACAATGACAATAATAGAAAAGGACCTTTCTTCACTTTAAATGAAGAAAGGTCTTTTTATATAATAAACAGGATTCTCTTTGTCGTAGACTCTTTGAAAGGATGACTTCATTGGTTACTAAACAGCTGAAAAAGAAGGCGCAAGAGATCGGGAATGTACCGCCTCATTATGAGCTTGAGATAGAAGATTACGACCAGAAGCAAAAGAAGAAGGGGCAGGCATATTTCATCTGGAAGGACCCTGAAGATCCGGAAAAGCACATTATAGTTGAACTCGGAAATGATGGTGCTTTACTCACCTTTTCAACAACCGTGCGCTCTGAGGCAGACAAAAAACTTCCAGATGCCGAGCTGAAGCTGACGGCTCTTCAGTTTGCTGCTGCCAACCATCCCGGCACATTTATGAAGTTTCATTTTCAAGGCAAGGAAGAACGGGGGCAGCACGTCCGTTTTGTCTATACCAAAATGGAACTGGGGCTTCCGCTTCCCAATTCAGGCTTTTTAATTGATATGACACGCAGCGGACAGATTGTCCATTTTTTATATTACGGAGAAGAGCATAAAGCCGAAGTTCCAAAGGAATTTGTAGCAAAAGAGAAGGTAGTGTCTCATTACTTAAATACAATGTCTTTGCAGCTGATGTACGATGTCATTGATGGCGAACAGTCACCCAGGCTTGTGTATGAACCGATTCTGCCGGGATACAGCTATCCCGCGGATGTAGACGAAATCGTGCCCGACCAGCATATTGCAGATGAAAGAATAGAAAACGGGGCGCCCCTGCCGCCGCTTCAGAACACGGACGAAATCGATATATATGCCATGCTGGGCCTCACCTCTGATATGCAGAAAGTCAGTGAAAAGGACTTTGGAGAAGAAATGGGAAGCACGTGGCGCAAAGGCACTGCGCCGGAGCGGAAGGATTTAAGCATAGGAAGCTATTTTGAAACGAGAAATAAAAACACAATCAAAATGAAGACTGATAAAAGAACAGGAAAATTAAAAGCGGCGATCTCTTTTATGGACCAGCGGAACACCAGCCAATGCTCAACGGAAGAATGCCAGGAGACAGCGCTTCAATTTTTGTATGCCCTCTATCCAAGAGCGGCTGAGTTTTTCAAAGTGAATCCCGTCCGAATTGATGAAAGAGGGAGGGTCCGCAATCATTTTTCTGTCTGGTATAAAGAAGTGCCGCTGCGGTTCGGCGCTGCCCGCATCATTGTCAATCCGGAAACCGGAAAGATTGACGCTTTTATGGCGCCGGATATTGACCCTGAACAATTAGAAACAATAAATCACAGGCCGGATGTTTCAGCTGAAGAAGCGAGAGAAACGTTTTTAGCCGCTTTTGATGTGAAGCTGGAATGGCAGCCTGATTTTACAGCAGGCAGCGATCAGCATTACAAACTTGTATATAAGCCGGTTTATCCTTCCTATATTGATGCGCACATAAGGAAAAAGAAAAGGCTGTGAGGGTGTCTAGTCAGGAATCATCTCCAGGTGGGGGTAGTCCTTGAATCGTTTCCAGTCCCCGCCCCACTTAAAACCGAGTTTCTTAGCAATCTCGACAACCTCCAGCCAATCTGATTTTCCGTTTTGATTGCCGTCATATTCCATATCCCATATGATGCTGCCATCCTTTTTTTGAAGGGCGAAATCAATAGCTAAACCATAGTTATGATACGATTCCCCTCCTCTTGCATAGGTGACAATATTCCCTTTTTTTGTACGTCCCTGTTTATATAATTCGTCTTGTTCCTTAAAGGACCTGAATCCTTCTGTAATGACAACGCTAATGCCTTTATTCGCTGCTGCGGCCTTTAGAGCGTCGGCATTCTGCTTCACAATCGGATGAAGAGCCGAAGGAACGGGCATATCCTGCAGGGCGTTTTGAGAATGCCATTCGTGCCGTATATAACTAAAACACAGATCAAGAAGAAACAGAATACATAAGATAACGGATGTTTTTGCGGATAATTTCATATCGGTCTCACTTTCTCATGATGTGTTGAATGTTAACGCTTTTAAGAGATTGACTCTCTCTAAAAGAGAACAGCTATGATAAAATATAACATAAATAGTAGCAGGAGGAAGGAGGCAGACCGATGAGAGCAAAGATTCCATCTGAAGAAGTAGCAGTAAAGCTAAACGAATGGTACAAGCTCATTCGCGCATTTGAAGCAGATCAAGCAGAAGCGTTAAAGCAGGAGATTGAATACGATTTAGAAGACATGGAAGAAAATCAGGACTTGCTTTTATATTTTTCTTTGATGGAATTCCGGCATCGAATCATGCTCGATAAGCTGATGCCGGTGAAAGACAGCGACACCAAGCCTCCGTTCTCTGATATGCTGAAAGAAATTGAAAGCAATCAGCAAAAACTCACAGGCTTATTGGAATACTACTTTTATTATTTCAGAGGAATGTACGAATTTAAGCAGAAAAATTTTATATTAGCGATTGACCATTATAAACATGCCGAGGAAAAGCTCGAGTATGTCGAGGATGAGATCGAAAAAGCTGAGTTTCTTTTTAAGGTTGCCGAAGTGTATTATCACATCAAACAAACATATTTTTCCATGAATTATGCGAGCCAGGCGCTAGATATCTATACGAAATATGAACTGTACGGGCGCCGCCGCGTACAGTGTGAATTTATCATCGCCGGAAATTTGACCGATGTTTATCATCATGAAAAAGCGCTGACACACTTGTGCAGCGCCTTAGATCATGCAAGGCAGCTTGAGGAAGCGTATATGATCGCCGCTGCCCATTATAATGTCGGACACTGTAAGTACAGTCTGGGTGATTTCAGTGAAGCGGAGGGCTATTTCAAAAGAGCCGCCGCCATTTTTGAGGAGCACAACTTTCAGCAGGCCGTTCAAGCTGTTTTTTCACTGACCCATATCTACTGTAAACAGGGAAAATACGACAAAGCGGTAGAGATGTATGACCGCGGGATAAAGAGCGCGGCTGAATGGGAAGATGACATGTACTTAACGAAATTCCGCCTCATTCATGAGCTGTATCTTGGCGACGGCGACAGGAGCGTGCTTGAAGAATGCTTTGACCTGCTGGAATCCCGCCAGCTTCTTGCCGATGCTGAAGAACTGCTGCATGATACAGCGGAACGTTTCAATCAGCAAGAACGCTACAAGTCCGCCGCATTCTTTTACCGCAGGCTGATGAACATTAAAAAAACGCTTGCCGAGCAGCGTTTTCAATAGAAGATGGCAGAGAACATACAGGTTCTCTGTTTTTTTATGCTGTTTCCAACCCGGAAAAATAGGGTATTTTCCACTGCATAATGAAAATTCAGAGGAGGATATCGTTTATGTATAAAGACTTAACCGGAAAAACAGCGATTGTGACAGGTTCTTCAAAAGGAATCGGGAGAGCCATTGCGGAACGGTTCGGACACGAGAAAATGAATGTTGTCGTGAACTATCACAGCGATCCGTCGGGAGCCGATGAAACTGTGGACATCATTAAGAATAACGGAGGGCAGGCCGTCGCAGTTGAGGCGGACGTGTCAAAAGAAGAAGGGATTCAGGCGCTCTTGGACGCCGCTTTAGAGCATTTCGGCACACTTGATGTGATGGTGAACAACTCCGGCTTTAACGGCGCGGAGGCCATGCCGCATGAGATGAGCCTTGAAGATTGGCAGAGAGTCATTGATGTCAACGTCACCGGAACCTTTATGGGAGCAAAAGCAGCGCTTAGCCACATGATGAAAAACAATATCAAAGGCAATGTGCTGAATATCTCGAGTGTTCACCAGCAGATCCCGCGCCCCGTGAACGTTCAGTATTCCACGTCCAAAGGCGGTATCAAGATGATGACAGAAACGCTTGCGCTCAACTATGCGGATAAAGGAATCCGCGTCAACGCGATAGCACCCGGCACCATTGCCACAGAATCAAATGTTGATACGAAAAAGGAAGAGAGCAGGCAAAAACAACTGAAAAAAATCCCGATGAAAGCCTTCGGAAAACCGGAAGAGGTGGCGGCAGCAGCTGCTTGGCTCGTATCTGAGGAAGCAAGCTATGTGACCGGCACAACACTCTTCGTCGATGGCGGAATGACACTTTATCCGTCTCAGCTTGAATAGAACACAAAACAGGGGGACTGCGGGATGAAAACAGAGTGGTGGAAGGATGCGGTGGTGTATCAAATTTATCCAAGGAGCTTTCAGGACAGCAATGGAGATGGAATTGGAGACTTGCGGGGGATCATTTCCCGTCTTGACTACATAAAGGAGCTTGGGGCAGATGTGATTTGGATTTGCCCGATTTATCCTTCTCCGAATGTTGATTACGGTTATGATGTGACGGACCATAAGACGGTTATGGATTCATACGGAACGATGGATGATTTTCACGAGCTGCTTGACCAGGTGCACCAGCGCGGGTTAAAGCTGGTGATGGACTTTGTGTTAAATCACACCTCGGTCGAGCATCCATGGTTTAAAAAAGCGGAGCTGGACAAAAAAAGCAAATATCGCAGCTATTACTTTTGGCGCCCCGGCACAAAGAACGGCCCGCCGACGGACTGGGTGTCTGACTATGGATGCCCGGTTTGGCAATACGAGGAGCATACGGGGGAATATTATCTCCACATGAATGCTGTCAAACAAGCTGATTTAAATTGGGAGCATCCTGAGGTGCGCCAAGCGGTATTTGACATGATGAGATTTTGGCTCGACAAAGGGGTGGACGGCTTGCGCATTGACCAGCTCCACCTCATCTCTAAGAAAGAATATCTTCCTTCGTATGAGGACTATATCATCAGGCAGGCAGAGCCGAAGCCTTTCCAGCCAAATGGCGAACGAATTCATGACTATTTAAAAGAAATGACAGATGAAGTATTTTCCCGGTACGATGTCATGTCTGTCGGAGAGGTTGGCAGTGTCACACCGGAGGAAGGGCTGAAGTATACGGGAACTGATAAGCATGAACTAAATATGATTTTTCATTTTCAGCATATGGAGCTTGACCAGCAGCCCGGAAAAGAACATTGGGATCTGAAACCCCTTGAGCTTTCTGATTTAAAATCGGTTTTGACAACATGGCAAAAGAAGCTTGAACATCAAGGCTGGAATACATTGTATTGGTGCAACCACGACCAGCCCCGGATTGTGTCCAGGTTCGGAGACGATGGGGAATACCGCAAAGCATCTGCGAAAATGCTGGCCACCGTTCTTTATCTTATGAAGGGCACGCCGTATATTTATCAGGGAGAAGAAATCGGGATGACAAACGCGCCGTTTACCCGGATTGAGGACTACAAAGATATCCAAACGATCAATATGTATCATAAACGGGTGTTTGAAAAAGGCTATGATCCAGAAGATGTGATGAGATCGATCTTAGCCAAAAGCAGGGATCACGCCCGGACACCGATGCAGTGGAGCAGCGGCAAGAATGCCGGATTTACTGACGGCACGCCCTGGCTGAAGGTCAACCCGAACTTCTCGTCCATCAATGTGGAGGAAGCTCAGACAGACCCTGATTCGATCTTAACCTATTACAAAAAGCTGATCAGCCTGAGAAAGCAGTACGCTGACCTCATCAAAGGGAGCTATGACCTTTTGCTTCCGGATGATTCGCAGCTGTTTGTATACATGAGAGAAAACGGCAAACAGCAGCTTTTGTCGGTCAATAACTTTTCAAAAGACCAAGCTGTTTTCCGATGGCCTAAGCACTGCGGCAAGGAGCAATCATCCCTGCTTCTCGGCAATTATAAAAACAACGGTGATCTTGCTGATGAAATGGTGTTTCAGCCTTACGAGAGCAGAGTGTATCTTCTCGACAAAACAGTCAAATGACTCAACCCGGCTTTTTCAGCCGGGTTTTTTCAAGTACATATATTCATGCTGCAGACGGGAAGAATAAAATCAAAATGAAAATTAATCTTGCAAAACGTAATGACTTCGGTTTATTATGATATAGGATTACAAAATCGTTATCATTTTGATTTAAGTCACTATGAAAAAGAGGGGATATACAATATGTTTAAAAAATGGAGCGGTTTGTTTGTGATTGCAGCGTGCTTTTTATTAGTGGCAGCATGCGGCAACTCATCAACAAAAGGGTCAGCGGATTCGAAGAGTGATAAACTGCACATTGTCACAACGTTCTACCCGATGTATGAATTTACGAAACAAATTGTAAAAGACAAAGGAGATGTGGATCTGTTAATTCCATCTTCCGTCGAGCCTCATGATTGGGAACCGACGCCGAAAGACATTGCCAACATTCAAGATGCCGATTTGTTCGTTTATAATAGTGAGTACATGGAGACGTGGGTGCCGTCAACTGAAAAAAGCATGGGCCAAGGCCATGCCGTTTTCGTTAATGCGAGCAAAGGCATTGATTTAATGGAAGGCTCTGAAGAAGAACATGAAGAGCACGGAGAGCACGAGGAACATGAACATGGGGAGCATGAGCACAGCCATGCAATGGACCCTCACGTATGGCTCAGTCCTGTTCTGGCGCAGAAAGAAGTTAAAAATATTACGGCGCAAATCGTAAAGCAGGACCCGGATAACAAAGAATACTATGAGAAAAATAGTAAAGAATATATTGCAAAACTGCAGGATCTTGATAAACTATATCGTACAACCGTAAAAAAAGCGGAGAAGAAAGAATTCATTACGCAGCATACAGCTTTTGGCTATCTGGCAAAAGAATACGGTTTGACGCAGGTTCCGATTGCAGGGATTTCGCCCGACCAAGAACCGAGCGCAGCCGACTTGGCAAAGCTGAAAACATATGCCAAAGAACATAACGTAAAAGTTATTTACTTTGAAGAAATTGCATCCTCAAAGGTCGCAGATACGCTCGCCAGTGAAATCGGCGCGAAGACAGAAGTGCTTAATACACTGGAAGGCTTAAGCAAAGAAGAACAGGATAAAGGTTTAGGGTATATCGACATTATGAAACAAAACCTCGATGCCCTGAAAGATTCACTATTGGTTAAATCATAAGATAGTGTGCGCCGGAGGGTGCACACTATTTCTTTGTGAGAAAGGAAGATTGACATGAATCTCGTCTCATTGAAAGATATCGTTTTCGGCTATTCCCACACGCCTGTTTTGGATAAAGTATCACTTGATATTGAAAGCGGTGAGTTTGTCGGCATCACGGGACCAAACGGCGCCTCTAAATCAACGCTCATGAAGGTGATGCTTGGCATGCTGAAACCGTGGGAAGGCACGGTGACGATCAGTAAAAGGAATACAGAAGGAAAACGCCTGACAATAGGGTACGTCCCGCAGCAAATTTCTTCATTTAACGCTGGCTTTCCGAGTACGGTGCTGGAGCTTGTTCAGTCAGGCCGCTATACAAAAGGGAAATGGTTTAAACGTTTAAATGAAGAAGATCATATCGAAGTGGAAAAAGCGCTGAAAATGGTGGAAATGTGGGAGCTTCGCCACCGGAAAATCGGCGACTTATCAGGCGGACAGAAGCAGAAAATCTGTATCGCCAGAATGCTTGCCAGCAATCCGGACCTCTTAATGCTGGACGAACCGACAACAGCCGTTGACTATGACAGCAGAAAAGGATTTTACGAATTTATGCACCATCTCGTGAAAAATCACAACCGCACAGTTGTGATGGTTACTCACGAACAAAATGAAGTACAGCAATTTTTAGATAAAGTGATTCGATTAGAGAGAGGAGAAAAAGGCGGATGGAAATGTTTGACTTGGAATTCATGCGACGAGCTTTTCTAGCAGGCGGCATGATTGCCATCATGGCCCCGATTTTAGGGGTGTATCTCGTTCTCAGAAGACAGGCCTTAATGGCTGACACACTTTCGCATATTTCATTGTCGGGTGTTGCCATCGGCTTTTTCCTCAGCACCAATATTACCGCGGCGAGCATAGTCGTCGTGACCATCGGCGCTATCGGGATTGAATACATGCGGCGGGCATATCGGACGTATTCAGAAGTATCCATTGCCATCTTAATGGCGGCTGGTTTGTCCTTCGCGATGTTTTTAATCAGCCTTTCAAAAGGCACCGCCAACATGAGCATCGATCAATATCTATTTGGATCGCTCGTGACAGTAAACCAGCAGCAGGTGTATATTATCGGCATCATTACACTGCTGATTTTGCTTTACTTTATCGTACTGAAAAGGCCGCTCTACCTGCTGACATTTGATGAAGCAACAGCAAAAACATCCGGAATTAACACAAACGTTCTGTCGATGTCATTCAGTATCGTCACAGGCCTTGCGATCTCGGTCATTATTCCGATCATCGGGGTTCTTCTTGTATCAGCCCTGCTCGTATTGCCGGCAGCATTCGCCATCAGAATTGCTAAGGGCTTTAACATGGTATTTATCACAGCCATACTCATTTCGTTATTTAGCGTATTTATGGGACTGACATCATCTTATCAGCTCGGAACGCCGCCAGGGCCGTCCATTACCCTGCTTTTGATCGTTCTCCTGCTGATCGGATTTGTGGTTCAGGGAGTTTGGATGTTTATCAAAAAAGAAGCCCAGCGTAAAAAAGGGCGCCAGTAACATGAAAAGCAGTTTTCCCTAGGGAAAACTGCTTTTTTTATAGAAACAATTCAGCAAGACGTTCATAAGATTCTTTTTTCGCCTCAAAATCAAACACATTGCATAGAACCATAATTTCATTTGTTTCATAGCGGTCTGTGAGCTCTAAAAGCTGCTGTTTGACAGTGTTTGGAGAACCGATCACCATCCGCTTTCTGTTTTCCTCTATAAGTTTTTTATCGGACTCTGTGTAGGGATGCGCTTTTGCTTCCTCGATGGTCGGCACGCGGCTATCCAAGCCTTTTCCGACGCGAAGAAGCCATAAATCCTGGCTTAATGTGAGCTCTTCTGCCTCTTCATCTGTTTTTGCGCAAATGACAAAAATCGTAAACAAGGCGGACGGGGACGAGAAATGGGCTGATGGCTGAAAGCTTTCCCTGTAGACGCGAAACGCATTTTCTCCTCGTTCGGGGTTAATGAAATGCCCAAACACATACCCAATGCCCTGGTGCGCCGCGCGTCTTGCGCTGTTTTCACCGAGACCGAGCACCCACAGCTCCGGTGCAGTGTCAATAAGGGGCGCCGCTTTGATTCCGGCATACGGATGCCCGGCAGGAAGCGAATCCGTGAGAAAATAAGAGACATCCTGCAGCTGTCTGTTAAAATCGGTTAAGCTTTTTTTCACCCCGTCCGTTAAGGCAAGACGGGTTTTTGTCGTGCCGCCGGGGGAACGCCCGACGCCAAGGTCAATCCGGTTTGGATACAGTGCCTCAAGCTGGCGAAAGGTTTCGGCCACCTTAAATGGGCTGTACTGGGGCAGCAGCACCCCGCCTGACCCGACACGAATCGTGCTTGTCTGTGCTGCGATGCGGGCGATCATGATTTCAGGCGCTGTGCTTGCCAGTCCTTTCGTGCTGTGATGTTCGGCAAACCAATAACGTTTATAGCCCCACTGTTCGCTTAATTGGGCTAGCTCAACCGAATGCTGAAGAGTCGTCACAGGGCTTTTTCCTTTAGAAACAGGTGCCTGATCAAGTATGCTTAAATGAATCAAAAGGCCGCTTCCTTTCTGTCTGTTTTTAGAATGTGACACAAGAATAGGCAAAATGACTCGCTCACGTCAAATGGTTTGTTTAAGATTTGTACTTCATAGCATTTGCAAAACATATATCAAATATGGAAGTTTTTTTTCGAGGATTTTCGTCAATTATTCTTAACTTTTACGAAACTTTGATATAATAACAAACGTATATATTAATAATTTACGGCTTATTTTCCTTATGAGCGTAAAAATAAATGTGACTATCTTCACATTTCGATGAGTAGGAGTGAATCGTGTGGCAATTTCTTTAGAAAAAGGTCAGCGAATTGATTTAACAAAAGGAAAAGCCGGTCTGTCAAAATTGATGGTCGGTCTCGGCTGGGACCCGGTTTCTTCAGGCGGAGGGTTTTTCAGCAAACTGCTTGGCGGAGGCGGTGCGAATATCGACTGTGACGCTTCAGTGCTGATGCTGGAAAACGGAAAATTCACCGATAAAAAGAATGTCATTTATTTCGGCAATCTGAAAAGCCGCTGTGGCAGTGTAAAGCACACAGGCGACAACCTGACAGGCGACGGTGCGGGCGATGACGAGCAAATTATGATAGATTTGGAAAAAGTGCCTGCAAACATCGATAA
Organism: Bacillus inaquosorum KCTC 13429; assembly: GCF_000332645.1. Taxonomy (GTDB): domain Bacteria; phylum Bacillota; class Bacilli; order Bacillales; family Bacillaceae; genus Bacillus; species Bacillus inaquosorum. Next base: position 73,510 of record NZ_AMXN01000008.1, on the reverse strand, counting down.
GCTTGTATTTGTTGTTAATATTTATGATTGTGTCAGAAGAAAACAAGATTTCGGCATGATTCAAAATGCGTTTATCCGTGTGGTTGATCAATCTAATCATGAAGAAATGCTCAAATACAATTTGAGAGACAATTATGCCGGCAGAACAAGCTTGATTACAGCAGAAATCTACCGCAGCGGCAGCGAGTGGAAGTTTGCGGCGATCGGTGAAGGCACAAATGATACGAGATTAGAAGATATTATCAGCCGATACGCGTAAAAGAAAAAAAGGAGTGGATGAAACATGGCAATTTCATTGGCAAAAGGACAAAAAGTAGATTTGACAAAAACAAATCCGGGTCTTTCAAAGGTTGTTGTCGGTTTAGGCTGGGATACGAATAAGTATGACGGCGGGCACGACTTTGACCTTGACTCAAGTGTATTTCTGTTAGATGCAGCAGGGAAATGCGCGTCTCCAAACGATTTTATTTTCTACAATCAGCTTGAAGGCGGCAACGGTTCAGTCGTCCACTCAGGCGATAACCTGACAGGCTTAGGCGAAGGCGACGATGAGAATGTAAAGGTGAATCTCAGCGCTGTGCCGGCTAACATTGATAAAATCTCATTTGTTATCACAATTCACGAAGCGGAAGCACGCAGCCAAAACTTTGGACAAGTATCAAACGCGTTCGTTCGCATCGTAAATGAAGAAACAAATGAAGAGCTCATCCGTTATGACCTTGCGGAAGATTTCTCTATTGAAACGGCAATCATTGCAGGGGAGCTTTACAGACATAACGGCGAGTGGAAATTCTCCGCTATCGGCTCAGGCTACCAAGGCGGTCTTGCCCGCATCGCAACAGACTACGGTTTGCAAGTCGGTTAAGACCAATTACGAAGAGCAGAAAGGAGAGAGGCAGTATGGCCATTCAATTATCAAAAGGACAGCGCATTGATTTAACGAAAACAAATCCAGGACTCACAAAAGCAGTGATCGGCTTAGGCTGGGATACAAACAAGTACTCCGGCGGGCACGATTTTGACCTGGATGCTTCAGCCTTTTTAGTTGATGCGCATGATAACTGCGTGAATGATCTCGATTTCGTCTTCTATAATAACCTTGAACATCCGAGCGGCGGTGTCATCCATACGGGTGACAACCGCACGGGTGAGGGCGACGGAGATGATGAGCAGATTATCGTTGATTTTTCGAAAATCCCTGCTCACATTGAGAAAATCGGCATCACAGTGACCATTCACGACGCAGAAGCACGCAGCCAAAATTTTGGACAAGTTTCCAATGCGTTTGTGCGCGTTGTGGACGAAGAGACGCAGAATGAGCTTCTTCGCTTCGACTTGGGAGAAGACTTCTCCATTGAAACAGCTGTTGTCGTTTGTGAGCTTTACAGACACGGCGGCGAGTGGAAATTCAATGCGATCGGCAGCGGTTTTTCCGGCGGACTGGCTGCATTGTGCCGGAACTACGGTTTGCAAGTGTAAGCGAGTGACAAATAGAGAAGTCACCGTTTTAAATTAATAGGAGGAAAAAACTTGGACTTTTTACATCATATCATGTCTACGTATGCTTCATTTTTCGATTGGAAAATGTGGGGAGAGGTATTGTCTGATCCTGTTTCCTGGGGTCTGATCGGTTCCCTTGTTGTTCTGGAAGGCCTTTTATCGGCCGATAACGCGCTTGTTCTTGCGGTGATGGTCAAACACCTGCCGGAAAAACAGCGGAAAAAAGCGTTAACGTATGGTTTGTTTGGAGCTTATATTTTCAGGTTTATTTTCATCGGGCTCGGTATGCTCCTCATTAAATTCTGGTGGATCAAGGTGCTTGGCGCGCTTTATCTCGCTTGGCTCGTCATTAAGCACTTCTGGATCGGCGAAAAAGAAGAGGAAGCGGACGGCATTAAGAAAAATTCTTGGATGGTCCGCACATTCGGTATCTTCTGGGCAACTGTTATTTCAGTTGAATTGATGGACCTTGCCTTCTCTGTGGACAGCATCCTGGCCGCATTTGCGGTGTCAGAAAAAGTATGGGTGCTTCTGATCGGCGGTATGCTTGGTATTCTAATGATGCGTACAGTGGCAAAAGTATTCCTTGTCCTGATTGATAAAATTCCTGAGCTCGAAAACACAGCATTCGTGTTAATCGGAATTATCGCGCTGAAAATGGCGGCAAGTGCTTTCCATTACGAAATGCCGCACTCTGTATTCTTCATTATCATTATCGCTGCATTTGCGGTAACCTTTATCATTCACTACATCAACAAACAAAAGCAGGTGCGTGAACAAACAGCCGCTTCAAAAGAAGAATAAAACAAAACAAGGAGGGAGGTTCAATATCCTTCCTTTTTTGTTACAGAAATATCGTCCCATGACAAACCGGAAAGGAGGATATGATGAGACAAGAAGAACTAACCATTCATAAAGCGGTCCCGGCTGATGGGGATTGGAAAAGCCTGCTGTTTCAGCCTTTGCCCGAGCGGGATCACTATGAAACAGAACAAGGCCTTTCTTTTTCTCGTCTTGCCGGGCAGATATTGGGTACGCCTATTGATGAGACGGACTACTATAACGAGCTGTATGAGCTGTCTGTAAACGATCTCATTACCATTCTGAGTGAAACGCTTGATAAAACAATTGAGCCGGAAACATTTCAAAAGCTCCAGCATATTCACTCCATCAATCAGCAGGAAAAAGGGCTGTCGGTCAGCCGCTTTGTTGCCTTTCTGGACGGGGAAAGGCTGATTGCGAAGCACTCGAATCCCTTGATGCACCGCCATTTAAGGAAAGCGCTGATGACGCTTTTACATACCTTTGCGGACAGTCATGAGCAGGGGCTAAATCATCCTGATTTTCGCAGAGTGCTGCTTGATGTCTCGAAATTTTCTTTGAATCACCTGAATCCTTGGCTGGAAAAAACCGATATAGAGCGGGAGATGCCAAAGGTTGTTTGGTACGGAGATGCGACGAAAAGCCAGCTCTATTTCTTATATTATCTGATGTTAGTCGGCTGCGATGTTCTGCTGTTCCATCCGGCGGGAACCGATCAGCTGGCGCTTATAGAACCGATGCAGGAGCTCAGTTTTACGGAAAAACTCCCGGATGTTTCGGAGCTTCAGCCGTTTCCGAAAGAAAAACCGGACCGGAAATCAACAGTGGCCTACCGCTCAACAAAGGAAATTGAACATGTGCTGAATCATGAGGAATCCATGCTGTATAAGCCATGGCAATTTAGAGATCACACGCCGATGTCTGTTACGTTGAAAACGACCTATGATGAACTGTTTTTAATCACGAAAGAGCGCGCCTTTATTCGGCCGAATTTCAAAGCTGATAAACACTCCATCGAGATTCCGAATGTATTTGCTAAGGTAATGGGTGTGTCGAAAGACAATAAAGAATATTGGAACAGGCTTCATACATTAGCAGATTATCAGGAAACAGAAATGGTAAGAAGCTTTCCGTTTACAGAAGAAATAAAGTCAAACTATCAATTTCATTACAGCCACGCGCTTGACCATGAGGGGAACATTGACCCTGACAAGCTGATGGCAAGCAATGTATGGCAGTACAAGCAGCTTCCGGCGGGCGTTCAGACTGCCATTGCCAAAACGATTTCGAGAATGTGCAGGCACCCGCGGCTTAAGGCTTTGCATCAAGAGCAAGTCAAGGATGTTCAAATTTACTTGTTTAAACAAACAACAAGCCTGCCTGCTAAACTGCTGAAATTGATTCAAATGTTCGATTATGCGCAAACCGTTCCGAAACTCGTTTTATATCATACGGAAATGAGCGGCGGACTCACGCGTTCAGATGCTGCAGCCCTGCTGTTCCTGAATGAAATCGGAATCGATATCATCATTTATAACCCACCCGGCCATCAAGACATTGAGCCGTTTATTGAAGAGGATCAGTATGATATCCACTGGCTGGACGACATGGTGTTTCAGCAGGACTATAAAGAGCCTTCGCTTGTGAGAAGGCTGTTCAGAACGATTACCCAAAAGTAAGGAGAGAAGAAAAGCATGACAACAGAAAATCAAAACCCGCTTGTTCTCGATAAAAACGAAGAAATTTCCCAGCAGAAAGCTGACGATATCCGTCTCCAGCTCCGTCAAGAACCAGAGGTGAAGCGGCTTGTACAGCAAATTGACGTCAAAAACCAAATGGAGCTGCTTGAGTACGGGAAGGAGCCGGCCGTTGAAATTTCCAAGTTCTCTGACCGCATCTTGGGGATGATGAAAACAACAAGCGTGACAGACTCCGGCACAATGCTGACTCAGCTTGGGAAAATCATGGACCGCTTTGACAAAAATGATTTTGATGAGCCAAAGGGATTGATGGCGAAAATTTTCAAACGCGGCGGCAGCATGATTGAAAAAATCTTTAAAAAGTACCAGACGCTTGGCGGAGAGATTGAAAAAATCAACGTTGAGATTTCGAAATACAAAGATGAGATGACGAAGACGAACTACACGCTCGATGAAATGTATGAAAACAATATCAAATACTATATGGAGCTTGAAAAATACGTCGTTGCCGGACAAATGAAGCTGGAAGAGATGCAGTCGATCCTTCCTTCATATGAAGAAAAAGCGGCAAGCGGAAATCAGCTGGCGCAAATGCAGCTCGATACACTTCGAAACGGCATTCAGGCGCTTGAGGAACGGGTGTATGATCTGGATATGGCACGGATGGTGGCTCTTCAAACGGCACCTCAAATCCGTCTCCTGCAGCGCGGAAATGCAAAGCTGATCGGGAAGATCAACTCCGCGTTCATCATCACCATTCCGATTTTCAAAAACGGCATTATTCAGGCCGTTACCGTGAAACGCCAAAAGCTTGTGGCTGACTCCATGAGCGAGCTTGACCGCCGGACAAACGAGATGCTGAGACGAAATGCTGAAAACATCTCGAGCCAAAGTGTTGAAATTGCCAGAATGGCCGGCAGACCGAGCATAGATATTGAAACGATCGAATCGTCTTGGAACACGATCGTCAGCGGCATGCAGGAAACAAAACAAATCGAAGAAGAAAACAAACGCCTTCGCGAAGACGGCGCAAGACGTATTGCCCAGCTGCAGGATAATATTAAAAAAGCAGCATTGCAGCAATAAAAAACCCCCCGCTTGTGAAACATAAGCGGGGTTTTTCATTTACATCATTTAGTTAATGACAATGTGTAAAGACAGGTGTAAACTTAAACGGTAATTATTTTGCATATCAGAGGTGTTGGCAATGGGAAAACAACAGCCTATATCCCAGCGTAAACTGCTGGGCGTCGCCGGCTTGGGGTGGCTGTTTGATGCAATGGATGTCGGAATATTATCGTTTATTATCGCCGCGCTCCATGTGGAGTGGAATCTGTCGCCCGAAGAAATGAAATGGATCGGAAGCGTCAATTCCATCGGCATGGCTGCGGGTGCGTTTTTGTTTGGTCTGCTGGCTGATCGAATCGGCCGGAAAAAAGTGTTTATCATTACCCTTTTGTGCTTTTCCATCGGAAGCGGCATTTCAGCTTTTGTGACGAGCTTATCGGCATTTCTTATTCTTCGTTTTGTGATCGGAATGGGGCTTGGCGGCGAGCTTCCAGTCGCTTCAACACTCGTTTCGGAAGCGGTTGTGCCTGAAAAGAGGGGCAGAGTGATTGTGCTTCTGGAAAGCTTTTGGGCTGTTGGCTGGCTCGTAGCGGCACTGATTTCTTACTTTGTGATCCCGAGCTTCGGCTGGCAGGCTGCCTTGCTGTTAACCGCGCTGACTGCTTTTTATGCTCTGTACTTGCGGACGAGTCTGCCTGATTCACCGAAATATGAGTCGCTTTCTGCCAAAAAGAAATCGGTGTGGGAGAATGTAAAAAGCGTCTGGGCAAGACAGTATATACGGGCGACAGTGATGCTGTCGATCGTTTGGTTCTGCGTGGTGTTTTCTTATTACGGCATGTTCCTGTGGCTTCCGAGTGTCATGCTGCTAAAAGGCTTCAGCATGATTCAAAGCTTTGAATATGTCCTGCTGATGACGCTTGCTCAGCTTCCGGGCTATTTTTCTGCCGCCTGGCTGATCGAAAAAGCGGGCCGGAAGTGGATACTCGTCATTTACCTGATTGGTACAGCGGGTAGCGCCTATTTCTTTGGAACGGCGGATTCCTTAGGCCTTCTGCTTACAGCTGGAATGCTGTTATCGTTTTTCAATCTTGGGGCGTGGGGCGTGCTGTATGCCTATACACCGGAGCAATACCCGACAGCGATTCGCGCAACAGGTTCAGGAACGACAGCGGCGTTCGGAAGAATCGGCGGCATCTTCGGGCCTCTGCTCGTCGGAACGCTCGCAGCCCGTCATATTTCATTTTCAGTCATCTTTTCAATCTTTTGCATCGCAATCTTGCTCGCGGTTGTTTGTATTTTGATTATGGGAAAAGAAACAAAACAAACGGAGCTTGAATAGGAAAAGCACCTCGTGAATGAGGTGCTTTTTTACATCTGCACTCTGGCTTCAGTTTGGCGTTTTCCGGTTTTTCTGATTGTCTGGTAGAGCGTCATAGACAGTATGAACAGAATGGCAGTAAATCCTGTGACGGCTCCGAAATGCTGTGTGCTTTGATACAAAAAACCTGCAACACATGTGCCGACAGTGGTTCCTGCATACATAGCGGCATTGGAAAGGGAAGCAATGGTTCCTCGAGCGTTTGGTGAAATGGATTGAAAGACACCCATCATTAACGGAAAGATAATGCCAGCTGTAAAGAAAGTGAGAAAAAAGCTCATTTCCACTAAAAATAAGTGAGGAAAGAAAGGGAGACAGAAATAGAGAGCCCCCATCAGCAGCATGCCGCCGATCAATGTCTGAAACATGCCCAGCTTTGCTGAGATTCGGCTGCCGATAAGACTTCCGAGCATATTCCCCAGCCCGAGTACAAGCATAGCAGCGCCAATTTGTGAAACGGTTAAATGATAATCCGCAGAAAGCCAAGTGCCTAGAAAGCTGAACGAAGCGAAATTTCCGGTTTGAAAGAGAAAATAGGCAAGCAGGATGACCGTTGTTTTCGGCAGTGAAAACAGCTCCCGATATGGATTCAATATTGACGGACGGGGTGAAGAAGGACGAATATCAGGCATGGCCGCCGCCAGAATCAATAGAAGAACAAGCGAGCAAGCTGACAGAACGAAAAATGGCGTATGCCATGTAAAGGAAGCGAAAAACCCTCCGATGGGAAGTCCCAGCATTTGTGAAGCGGCCAATCCTGCTGTCGCAATCCCCATGCTTTTTATGATCTGAGAAGGCGGGACGATGACAGGGATGGACGCCCAAATTTGAGGCGTCACAAACGCAGCACTAACGCCTGCGGCAAAACGGAACAGGCACATGGCGGCAAAAGAGGGAGCGATGCCGCATAAAAACGTGGATACGATAAAGCCTGCAAGTCCCCACAGCATGACTGTTTTCCTGTTAAGCCGGTCTGAGATCGGGCCCGCAACCAAAGCGAACAGCGCATAACCGAGCGCATAAGCACTGACCATCCAGCCTGACAAATCGGTAGAGACATGAAACTGTTCCTGTAAAAGCGGGAGAAGCGGCGAAAGCAAAAAGGTATCCGTGCCAATGACAAACATCACACTGAAAAAAAGCCAAATATGTTTCAAATTTTGTCACTCCTATAGTTTTATAAGTATGAAACTATGAAACAGATATGTATAGAGAAAACCCTGTTTTAGAGGGTTTCCAAAAAGCCTGGGAGGTATGTTTGAAATGTGTCTTCACGCAGGCTGACATATTTTGTCCGCGAATCTTTCCGGGTTGCCGTCAATCCCGCTTCACGCAGCGTTTTAAAATGATAAGATGCTGTGGTTTTGACAATATTGCATTTTTCACCTACTTCACCGCAGCTGAGTTCTTTTCCGCTGTAATAAAGCGTACGAATAATGGCAAGCCTCGATTCATCAGACAGGGCTTTAAAAATTTGGGCTCTGATTTGATCATCTGTTTGTTTCATAGTCATGAAACTATAATACAAAATCGGGGTTGGAAAAGCAACTTATTTTTCCAGTAAAGGAGCAGGAAGTCATAAAAGGAAGGAGGAATTCAGATGCAGTAAAAGCGTTTTCAACTAAAGATGGGCGAAATATCACCCGTAAAATACAATCATAAAGGAGGATTACAGAGCATTTAGAAGCATAAATAAGGTCATGCCGTTACATGGATGTTTATAAAGAAATGGTACAGAATAAAAGAGAATATGCTGTTTGTGTGGGATGTTACATAAATGTTACGGTAATAAAGATTGCTTAATATGGAGGGAAAATATGAGTGTAGATGAGAAACCAATTAAGATAAAAGTCGAGAAAGTCTCTAAAATTTTTGGGAAACAAACAAAGAAAGCAGTTCAAATGCTTGCCAACGGAAAGACAAAAAAAGAGATCCTGAAAGCGACTGGATCAACCGTTGGGGTAAATCAGGCAGATTTTGATGTATATGATGGTGAGATATTTGTCATCATGGGTCTATCAGGGAGCGGTAAATCAACTTTAGTACGGATGTTAAACCGGCTTATTGAACCGACTGCCGGAAATATTTACATTGATGGTGACATGATAACAAATATGTCTAAAGATCAGCTCCGGGAAGTCCGCCGGAAGAAAATCAGCATGGTCTTCCAAAAGTTCGCTCTGTTCCCGCATAGAACGATACTTGAAAATACAGAATACGGACTGGAACTTCAAGGTGTAGACAAACAAGAGCGTCAGCAAAAAGCGCTTGAGTCCTTAAAGCTTGTCGGACTTGAAGGGTTTGAACACCAATATCCTGACCAGCTTTCCGGCGGGATGCAGCAGCGTGTCGGCCTTGCCCGCGCGTTGACAAATGATCCGGACATTCTTCTGATGGATGAAGCGTTCAGTGCGCTCGATCCATTGATTCGTAAAGATATGCAGGATGAACTTCTTGATCTTCACGATAATGTCGGAAAAACGATTATCTTTATTACGCACGACTTGGACGAAGCGTTGCGGATCGGCGACAGAATTGTTTTGATGAAGGACGGTAACATCGTTCAAATCGGCACGCCTGAAGAAATCCTGATGAATCCATCTAACGAATATGTTGAGAAATTCGTCGAGGATGTTGATTTATCTAAAGTCCTCACAGCAGGCCACATTATGAAACGTGCTGAAACAGTGCGGATTGATAAAGGGCCTCGCGTGGCATTGACACTGATGAAAAACCTTGGAATTTCTTCAATTTACGCAGTGGATAAACAAAAGAAATTGTTAGGTGTTATCTATGCGTCTGATGCGAAAAAAGCGGCTGAGTCTGATTTGTCACTTCAAGATATCTTGAATACAGAATTTACGACTGTACCAGAGGATACGTATTTGACAGAGATTTTTGACGTTGTTTCTGACGCGAATATTCCAATTGCGGTTGTAGATGAGAAGCAAAGAATGAAAGGGATTGTCGTAAAAGGCGCACTGATTGGCGCGCTTGCCGGCAATAACGAGTATATCAATGCTGAAGGCACTGACGAACAAACACAAGATCCTTCTGCACAGGAGGTGAAGTAAGATGGATAGACTGCCTAGAATACCTTTAGCAGATATCATTGACCGTTTTGTTGACTGGATTACGATGACGTTTGGCGGATTCTTCGACGGAATCGCAAACGGATTGGCCGCTTTTGTAAATGGAATTGTCAGCGGACTCGGATTTATCCCATCTATTTTGTTAACGATTATTTTCGCCGCACTTGCGTGGTGGATCAGTACGAGGGGAATTGCGTTATTTACATTGATTGGATTCCTCCTGATTGATTATTTAGGATATTGGGACCCAATGCTGCAAACATTGGCGCTTGTTTTGACATCTGTGATTATTTCGATTGTGGTCGGGGTTCCGATCGGAATTTGGGCGTCCCAGAAAGAAACAGTTCGCCGTATTGTAACGCCTATTCTTGATTTAATGCAGACAATGCCTGCTTTCGTATATCTATTGCCGGCGATTTTCTTCTTCAACATCGGTGTTGTGCCGGGTGTTGTTGCATCTGTTATCTTCGCGATGCCGCCGACAATCCGCATGACTGTTCTCGGTATTAAACAAGTGCCGGCGGATCTGATTGAAGCGACTGAGGCGTTCGGTTCTACAACAGCTCAGCGTTTGTTTAAAGTTCAGCTTCCGCTTGCGACAAAAACCATTTTGGCCGGAATCAACCAAAGCATCATGCTTGCGTTATCAATGGTTGTTATCGCCGCAATGGTCGGTGCGCCTGGACTTGGTTCTGAAGTATACAGTGCCGTTACACAGCTGAAAACAGGGGTCGGCGTAGAGGCCGGTATCGCCATCGTTATCGTTGCCATTACGCTGGACCGCATTACTCAAAATATTAAAGTGAAGAAGAAAAGCAGGGGGAATGCCTGATGCTTAAAAAAATCATCGGTATCGGCGTTTCCGCCATGCTGGCGCTCTCACTTGCGGCTTGCGGGGCGGAAAGCGATGAAAATGCAACCGCGGCTGAACAGGTAAATAAGACCATCATCGGGATTGACCCCGGTTCAGGGATTATGGCCCTGACCGATAAAGCGATGAAGGATTATGACCTGAAAGACTGGACATTGATTTCGGCGTCAAGCGCCGCGATGACTGCAACGCTTAAAAAGTCATACGACCGTAAGAAACCGATCATCATTACAGGATGGACACCGCACTGGATGTTCTCCAGATATAAGCTGAAATATCTCGATGATCCGAAACAATCTTATGGCAGCGCAGAGGAAATCCATACGATCACGCGCAAAGGCTTCAGCAAAGAACAGCCGAATGCCGTAAAGCTACTGAGCCAGTTTAAATGGTCGCAAGACGACATGGGCGAAGTCATGATCAAGGTGGAAGAAGGCGAAAAACCTGCCAAAGCCGCAGCTGAGTATGTGAAGAAACACAAAGATCAGATTGCGGAGTGGACAAAAGGCGTTCAAAAGGTGAAGGGAGACAAAATCAACCTTGCCTATGTGGCGTGGGACAGTGAGATTGCAAGTACAAACGTGGTTGGCAAAGTCTTAGAAGACTTGGGCTATGACGTAACGCTTACTCAGGTAGAGGCCGGTCCAATGTGGACCGCGGTTGCGACGGGAAGCGCCGACGCATCCCTTTCCGCATGGCTGCCGAATACCCATAAAGCATACGCCGCTAAATACAAAGGCAAATATGACGATATAGGCACCAGTATGACTGGCGTGAAGATGGGTCTTGTTGTGCCTCAATATATGAAAAACGTCAACTCAATTGAAGATTTGAAGAAATAATGAAGAAAGCAGCCTGGCTACAGGCTGCTTTTTTTATTTGTTAAGAAGCGTTAGCGGCAGCGGGTGATTCCGCCTTCTGAAACGTTTTGAGTACGGCATTCGCTAAAATATGAATGCCGTTGAACATCGCGTTTCGGTCAAAGGTCATATGGGGATGATGGAGTCCCGGCTGAAGTCCGCAGCCGAGTCCGAGCATAGTTGTTTTCAGGTTCGGCACTTTCACCGCATAAAAATGGAAATCCTCACCGCCGGTTGTGACAAGCGGTTCATCAAGCTGCTCAGCCCCGATGATATCTGTAATTGCTTCTGCCATGATCGCTTCAGCTTCTTTGTTTTGTGTTGCCGCAGGAAGGCTGTGTTCCTTTTGCAGTTCGATCTTCGCGCCGAATGCAGCGGCGGCCGCTTCGCAGGCTCTTTCTGTTTCGGCGATTAACGTCTCCATGGCTTCATTGGTCTGAGCGCGCAAATCAAGGCTGAATGACGCTTTTCCTGGAATGATGTTAGAGCTTTCACCGCCGGCTTGAAGTTTTGTCATTTTAACGGTATGCGGAATTTTCGGGTCAATATGAATGAGTCCGAGCTTATGTACGAGAAATGCCGCAATTTCAATGCTGTTTTTCCCGAGATGCGGGCGGGCGCCATGGGCCTCCTCTCCGATAATCGTTCCCTCAATATGCTGGCTTGACCCATGCAGGATGGAAGGGGCACAGCGCCCGTTCTGTGTTTCCTGAATCGGACGGACGTGAACGCCGTACAAATAGTCGACATCATCAAGCACGCCTTCTTCTATCATTTTCAAGGCGCCGCCGCCTTTTTCCTCAGCCGGCTGAAAGATAAAACGGATCGTGCCCTTCGGAAGCTCGGGCTGTTTTTTCAGCAGCATTAACGTGCCCAGCGCCATTGTCATATGTGAATCGTGGCCGCAGGAATGGTTGGCGCGGAATGTGCCGTTGACCTCCTGCCATAGCGCATCAATGTCAGCGCGAACAGCTACAACCGGCGAGCCCGAACCGATCTCGCCAACAACCCCGGTGCAGTCTGAAAAAGTGCGCGTCCGGCATCCCAAATCCTCAAGCTTTAGTTTGAGAAATGCAGTTGTCTCATATTCCTTCCAGCTGACTTCAGGGTTCGCGTGCAGATGCTCGAAGATATCCATAACGGTTTGTTTCATGTCTTCGGAAAGCTTTTGCATGGGAAGAAGTACCTCCTTCTATCAAAATGAATTTTACCTTCTTTACTTTATTTATATTGAAACAGGAAGATAGGCTGTATATAATATAGCACATATTGCTACTTTTCAGAATAATGAATATTTTCAAACAGAGGGGATGAATCGAAATATGAGTATGCCAGCGGCCGAAACACAACCTAAGAAAAAACGAACGACATTTAAAATGCCTGACGCCTATGTCCTCTTATTTATGATTGCTTTCATTTGCGCCATTGCTTCGTATATTGTGCCGGCGGGAGAATTTGACCGCGTGACAAAGGGAGATGTCACGACTGCTGTTCCGGGAAGCTATCATTCAATTGAACAGTCTCCGGTCAGCCTGATCAGCTTTTTTACTTCTCTTCAGGATGGAATGGTCGGATCAGCACCAATCATCTTTCTGATTTTGTTCACAGGCGGCACCATTGCCATTTTAGAAAAAACGGGCGCCATCAACGGCCTGATTTACAATGTCATCAGCAAATTCCGCACAAAGCAATTATTATTTATTTGTATTGTCGGCGCGTTGTTCTCCATTCTCGGGACAACCGGAATTGTCGTGAATTCAGTTATCGGATTTATACCCATCGGCCTCATAGTCGCACGATCCTTAAAATGGGACGCCGTTGCGGGCGCCGCTGTTATTTACATCGGCTGCTACGCTGGATTTAACTCTACTATTTTATCACCGTCCCCGCTCGGTTTATCGCAATCAATCGCGGAGCTGCCGCTCTTTTCGGGGATCGGCCTGCGTATTGTGATATACATTTGCTTTTTGCTTTCTTCTATTATTTATATCTATCTGTATACGAGAAAATTAAAAAAATCAAAGGATGCCAGTGTGTTAGGAACAAATTGGTTCCCGGCGGCAGGAATGGGTGAAGCGGGTAAAGAAGAAAATCAGTCAGTGCCGTTTACCGTTCGCCATAAGCTGATTTTGGCTGTTGCGGGACTGTCGCTGATCGGATTTTTGTACGGCGCTTTAAAGCTGGGCTGGTCTGATTCCCAAATGGCTGCGACGTTTATTTTTATTTCTGTCCTTGCCGGTTTAATAGGCGGGCTTGCGGCAAACGATATTGCTAAAACCTTCATTACGGGCTGCCAAAGCCTTGTATACGGGGCGCTGATTGTCGGGATGGCACGAAGTATTTCCGTCATTCTTGAAAATGGAAAGCTCCTCGATACAGTCGTCAATGCCTTGGCTTCGCTTTTGGACGGATTCAGCCCGATTGCCGGCGCGATCGGTATGTATATCGCCAGTGCACTTCTTCACTTTCTCATCTCTTCAGGGTCTGGAGAAGCCGTTGTATTTATTCCAATCCTGGCGCCGCTTGCTGATTTGATGGGAATTACGAGACAGGTTGCAGTGGAGGCGGTTATGCTTGGAGAAGGAGTCGTCAACTGTGTGAACCCGACATCCGGCGTTCTCATGGCGGTGCTTGCCGCCAGCGGCATTCCGTACGTCAAGTGGCTGCGGTTTATGGTGCCGCTTGCTTTGATTTGGTTTTTGATCGGGCTTGTCTTTATTGTGATCGGCGTCATGATCAATTGGGGGCCGTTTTAACGATTGCTGCCCGCCGGCTTGTACGGCGGGCTTTTGAGTTAATCATTGCAGAAGCGCAGGCTGTTATTGTAACATGTAAGCCATAAGCCATTCGTAAAAGTGCGGGAGGAAGGTCATGAATAATCTGCGTAATAGACTTTCAGGCGTGAATGGGAAAAATAAGAGAGTAAAAGAAAATGAACAAAAAATCTGGTCGGAGATTGGGATAATAGCGGGCGCTTTTGCGCTTCTTGATGTGATCATCCGAGGCATTATGTTTGAATTTCCGTTTAAAGAATGGGCTGCAAGCCTTGTGTTTTTGTTCATCATCATCTTATATTACTGCATCAGGGCAGCAGCATCTGGGATGCTCATGCCGAGAATAGACACCGAAGAAGAACTGCAAAAACGGGTGAAGCAGCAGCGAATAGAGTCAATTGCGGTCGCCTTTGCGGTAGTGGTGCTTACGATGTACGACAGGGGGCTTCCCCATACATTCTTCGCTTGGCTGAAAATGGTCCTTCTTTTTATCGTCTGCGGCGGCGCTTTGTTTCTGCTTCGATACGTGATTGTGAAGCTGGCTTACAGAAGAGCGATAAAAGAAGAAGTAGAAAAGAAATCATCTTAGTGAGATGGTTTCTTTTTTTGTTTGTAAAGCGAGGGAAACGGCTCACAGTTCGGGGCAGCGTTTTTATTAGGATAGGAATATAGATTTGAATTCTCTCTATCAAGTTGTTTTGATAGGGTGAATGTGATAATTTGAAATGTAAGCGTTAACAAAATTCTCCAGTCTTCACATTCGTTTGAAAGGAGGAAGCGGAAGGATGAAGTAAGAGGGATTTTTGACTCCGCAGTAAGTCTTCAAAAACTAAATAAGGAGTGTCAAGAATGTTTGAAAAACGATTCAAAACCTCTTTACTGCCGTTATTCGCTGGATTTTTATTGCTGTTTCATTTGGTTCTGGCAGGACCGGCGGCTGCGAGTGCTGAAACGGCGAACAAATCGAATGAGCTTACAGCACCGTCGATCAAAAGCGGAACCATTCTTCATGCATGGAATTGGTCGTTCAATACGTTAAAACATAATATGAAGGATATTCATGATGCAGGATATACAGCCATTCAGACGTCTCCGATTAACCAAGTAAAGGAAGGGAATCAAGGAGATAAAAGCATGTCAAACTGGTACTGGCTGTATCAGCCGACATCGTACCAAATTGGCAACCGTTACTTAGGTACTAAACAAGAATTTAAAGAAATGTGTGCAGCAGCTGAAGAATATGGCGTAAAGGTCATTGTTGACGCGGTCATCAATCATACCACCAGTGACTATGCTGCGATTTCCAATGAGATTAAGAGTATTCCAAACTGGACCCATGGAAACACACAAATTAAAAACTGGTCAGATCGATGGGATGTCACGCAGAATTCATTGCTCGGGCTGTATGATTGGAATACACAGAATACACAAGTACAGTCCTATCTGAAACGTTTCTTAGAAAGAGCATTGAATGATGGGGCAGACGGATTTCGATTTGATGCCGCCAAACATATAGAACTTCCCGATGATGGGAATTACGGCAGTCAATTTTGGCCGAATATCACAAATACATCTGCGGAGTTCCAATACGGAGAAATCCTGCAAGATAGTGCCTCCAGAGATGCCGCATATGCGAATTATATAAATGTGACAGCATCTAACTATGGACATTCCATAAGGTCCGCTTTAAAGAATCGTAATCTTAGCGTGTCGAATATCTCCCATTATGCATCTGATGTGGCTGCGGACAAGTTAGTCACATGGGTGGAATCGCATGATACGTATGCCAATGATGATCAAGAGTCTACATGGATGAGTGATGACGATATTCGTTTAGGCTGGGCAGTCATTGCTTCTCGCTCAGGCAGTACGCCTCTCTTCTTTTCCAGACCTGAGGGCGGCGGAAATGGTGTGAGATTCCCAGGGAAAAGCCAAATAGGCGACCGCGGAAGTGCTTTATTTGAAGATCAGGCTATCGCTGCGGTCAATACATTTCACAATGTAATGGCTGGACAGCCTGAGGAACTCTCGAATCCGAATGGAAATAACCAGATATTCATGAATCAGCGCGGCTCACATGGCGTTGTGTTGGCAAATGCAGGTTCATCTTCTGTCACCATCAATGCTTTAACGAAATTACCTGATGGCAGCTATGCTAATAAAGCTGGGGATGGTTCATTTCAAGTAACGGACGGTAAACTGACAGGCACGATCAATGCCAGATCAGTGGTTGTTCTTTATCCTGACAATATTGAAAATGTACCTCATGTCTTCCTTGAGAATGTCAAAACAGGAGTAACCCATTCTTTCAATGATCAATTGACGATCACCCTGCGTGCAGATGCGAATACAGCAAAAGCCGTGTATCAAATCAATAATGGGCAAGAGACAGCGTTTAAGGATGGAGACCAATTAACGATCGGAAAAGGAGATCCATTTGGCACAACATACAACATCACGTTAACAGGAACGAACAGTGATGGTGTAACGAGGGCCCAAGAGTACAGCTTTGTAAAACGAGACCCGTCTGCGGCCAAAACAATTGGCTATCAAAATCCGAATCATTGGGGCCAAGTAAATGCTTATATCTATAAACATGATGGAGGCCGAGCGATAGAATTGACCGGATCTTGGCCGGGAAAAGCAATGACTAAGAATGCAGATGGAATTTACACGCTGACGCTGCCGGCGGATACGGATACAACCAACGCCAAAGTGATTTTTAATAATGGCAGCGCCCAAGTGCCTGGACAGAACCAGCCTGGCTTTGATTACGTGCAAAATGGTTTATATAACGACTCTGGCTTAAGCGGTTCTCTGCCTCATTAAGGGCAAGCGATCAGAGGAAAAATCCCCAAGAAACCATCCTAGATGGTTTCTTTTTTTGTTCATAAATCAGACAAAACTTTTCTCTTGCAATAGTTTGTGAAATGTTGCACAATATAAATGTGAAATACTTCACAAACAGACATCAAAGAAAAACATACCCTGGAAGGATGATTAATGATGAATAAACATGTAAATAAAGTAGCTTTAATCGGAGCGGGTTTTGTTGGTAGCAGTTATGCATTTGCGTTAATTAACCAAGCGATCACAGATGAGCTTGTGGTCATTGATTTAAATAAAGAAAAAGCAATGGGCGATGTAATGGATTTAAACCACGGAAAGGCGTTTGCGCCGCAACCGGTCAAAACATCTTACGGAACATATGAAGACTGCAAGGATGCTGATATTGTCTGCATCTGCGCCGGAGCAAACCAAAAACCTGGTGAGACGCGCCTTGAATTAGTAGAAAAGAACTTAAAGATTTTCAAAGGCATCGTCAGTGAAGTCATGGCGAGCGGATTTGACGGCATCTTCTTAATCGCGACAAATCCGGTTGATATTCTGACTTACGCTACATGGAAATTCAGCGGCCTGCCAAAAGAGCGGGTGATCGGAAGCGGTACAACACTAGATTCTGCGAGATTCCGTTACATGCTGAGCGAATACTTTGGTGCAGCTCCTCAAAACGTGCACGCGCATATTATCGGAGAGCACGGCGACACAGAGCTTCCTGTCTGGAGCCACGCGAATGTCGGCGGAGTGCCAGTCAGTGAACTCCTTGAGAAAAACGATGCGTACAAACAAGAGGAGCTTGACCAGATCGTAGATGACGTGAAAAACGCCGCTTACCATATCATTGAGAAAAAAGGTGCGACTTATTACGGCGTTGCGATGAGCCTTGCCCGCATTACAAAAGCCATTCTTCATAATGAAAACAGCATTTTAACTGTCAGCACATATTTGGACGGACAATACGGCGCAGATGACGTGTACATCGGCGTTCCGGCTGTCGTAAACCGCGGAGGAGTTGCAGGCATCACTGAGCTGAACTTAAATGAGAAAGAAAAAGAACAGTTCCTTCACAGCGCCGGCGTCCTTAAAAACATCTTAAAACCGCATTTTGCAGAACAAAAGATCAACTAATCGCAACTATAGAGTAAAGGGCTGATTGTCAATGTGGGAGCAGTTGTATGATCCGTTTGGAAACGAGTATGTGAGCGCACTTGTGGCGCTCACTCCGATTCTCTTTTTTCTCTTGGCTTTAACTGTTTTTAAAATGAAAGGCATTCTTGCGGCATTTCTTACCCTAGCCGTCAGTTTCTTCGTCTCCGTTTTGGCATTTCATATGCCGGTTGAAAAAGCAATTTTTTCTGTTTTACTAGGAATCGGGAGCGGTTTGTGGCCGATTGGCTACATCGTTCTGATGGCGGTGTGGCTGTATAAAATTGCAGTGAAAACCGGGAAATTTACCATTATTCGTTCCAGCATAGCCGGCATTTCGCCTGACCAAAGAATACAGCTATTATTAATTGGTTTTTGTTTTAACGCGTTTTTGGAAGGCGCGGCCGGTTTTGGTGTTCCGATTGCGATTAGTGCGGCGCTGCTCGTCGAACTTGGTTTTAAACCGTTAAAAGCGGCGGCGCTCTGTTTGATTGCGAACGCAGCCTCTGGAGCCTTTGGTGCGATTGGAATTCCTGTAATCACAGGGGCACAGATTGGTGATTTGTCTGCTCTTGAGCTGTCACGGACATTGATGTGGACACTGCCGATGATCTCATTTTTGATTCCGTTTCTGCTTGTATTCCTATTAAACCGAATGAAGGGAATCAAACAGACATGGCCTGCCCTGTTGGTTGTGAGCGGTGTGTATACAGCGGTTCAGACACTGACAATGGCGGTGCTTGGACCGGAATTAGCAAACATTTTGGCGGCTTTATTCAGCATGGGCGGGCTTGCGCTCTTCCTCCGCAAATGGCAGCCGAAAGAGATTTACCGGGAGGAAGGAGCCGGCGAGACTGGTGAGAAAAAGGCATACAGTGCCGCTGACATTGCGAAAGCATGGTCCCCTTTCTACATTTTAACTGCGGCGATCACAATCTGGAGCCTTCCTGCCTTCAAAGCGCTATTCCAAGAAGGCGGACTGTTATACCAGACAACCCTGCTATTGAAAATGCCTTTTCTGCATCAGCAAATTATGAAAATGCCGCCGATTGCGCCATCTGCCATGCCGTTAGATGCAGTCTTTAAAGTCGATCTGCTGTCAGCGACTGGTACAGCGATTTTAGCGGCAGTCATCGTGACAGGGCTGTTCAGCAAAAATTTCTCTTATCGGGATGCCTTTGCTTCCTTGAAGGAGACAGGAAAAGAGCTGTGGGTGCCGATTATCACGATCTGCTTCGTAATGGGGTTTGCCAATCTGGCCAACTTCGCAGGGCTCAGCTCTTCAATTGGGTTGGCACTGGCGAAAACAGGAGATTTGTTCCCGTTTGTCAGTCCTGTTCTCGGCTGGATCGGCGTGTTCATTACCGGTTCTGTTGTCAGCAATAACGCTCTGTTCGGGCATTTGCAGGTTGTCACCGGAGCACAGATCGGTGCGGGTTCTGATTTGCTGTTAGCTGCAAATACGGCGGGCGGGGTGATGGCGAAACTCGTTTCTCCTCAGTCTATCGCCATTGCCGCCGCAGCGGTCGGCCAGACTGGCAAGGAATCTAAACTGTTTAAGCGTACAGTGGCGTACAGTCTGATTCTGTTATTGATCATTTGTATATGGACGTTTATTCTTGCAAGATTAGGATTGTAATCGAAAAAAGCAGTACATGTCAGCCATGTACTGCTTTTTTGTTAATTTGCTTTCTTCGCCATTTCCGCTGTTGTTTTCACTCTGGCTTTTCCCATAAACAAAACGGTAACCGCCGCGAGGACAATTGGAATCAAAGCGAGCAAAAAGACATATGTGATACTTGATGACATCGCGTCAATAATGCGATTCAGAATCGCCTCAGGAATTTGGGAACGTGTTCCTGCTTGGAAAATCTCCTGCGGGTCGCCGATATTTTGCGCGGCGCCTGAGCCCGCTGAGCCTTTCATGCCGCTGAAGCCGTCGCTCAGCTTGTTTGTGAATACGTTTGTTTGCACCGTTCCGAAAATGGTGACGCCCAAGGTCATGCCGAATGACCGCAAAAATGAATTTGTAGAGTTGGCCGTTCCCCGAAAACGAGGTTCAAGATCATTCATAGAAGCCGCCGGCAGCAGGGAGAAGTTAAAGCCTACACCAAAACCTGAAATCATCATAAAGACTGTCAGCCATACCCGTGCTGTGTCAGGCGTCATGTTGGAAAGAAGCAGCATGCCGATAAAGAAAGCGATAACAGATATCAGCATCAAATTGCGGAAGCTGGCCTTCGTTTGGAAGATCCCGCCGATCATGCTCCCGATGACTGATCCAATCATCATCGGCGTCAGAATAAAGCCCGCGCTTGTCGCTGAGCTGCCGTATACCGCCTGAACGAAAATCGGAATAAATACCGCTAAAATAATGAATGTTCCGCCATACAGGAAAGCGAGAATCTGCGCTGTGGCAAACAAACGGTTTTTAAACATCCAGAAAGAAATGATCGGCTCTTCCGCTTTTCTCTCCACAATAAAAAAGGCAATGAAGAAAACAGCGAATACAATAAACAGGCCAATGATCTGAATGGAATTCCAATCGTATGTTTTGCCGCCAAGCTCAAGGGCGAACATCAGGCATACAATGGATACGACTAAGGTAACCGCGCCGCCCCAGTCAATTTTCTGCTTTCTGGGCTCCAGAGATTCTTTGTAGTAGCGAATAATGAAAAACAATGACAATGCGCCGATCGGCACATTGATGTAAAACACCCAGTGCCAGCTGATCGAATCTGTAATGATCGCGCCTAACAGCGGCCCAAGAACACTGGATAATCCGAATACAGCACCGAACATGCCGGACATTTTTCCGCGTTTTTCCGGCGGAAACAAATCAAAGATAATGGTAAAGGCAATCGGCAGGAGCGCGCCGCCTCCAATCCCTTGAATGGCCCGGTAGATGATCAGCTGATTCATCGTCTGTGCAATTCCGCATAAAGCCGACCCGATTAAGAAAAAAATAAGTCCAAACAGGAAAAAACGTTTTCGGCCGTACATATCGGAAAGCTTGCCGTAAATCGGCATTCCAGCCATGACCGCCACCATATAGGATGCCGTCACCCAAGCAAATTTATCAAAGCTCCCAAGATCGGCTACGATGCTGCCCATCGCGGTGGCAACAATCGTATTGTCCATTGCAGACATCAAGATGCCCAGCAGGAGACCGAGGACCACAAATTTGGTGGAAGCCTGTTTTGCTGATGTTGTGTCCATTTGTTCTACCTCCTCTTACTTTTCTATGTAAGTTCTGATATCATGATAATAGTTTGATCATTGAATATCTCGATTATCAAGATAAATTCGATTCTATAGGGAGGACTGTCAGTTGTCAACAAGAAATTCCAGAAGTGAGTTGGAAAAGACTGCCGTTCAGCTTTTTCGGAAATTGGGCACAAGAACGGTTCTGTTTCATCAGGCAGCCGCTCAGGCTCTCGGTCTGTTTCCCACCGATTTGAAATCAGCTGACATCTTAAATGAAGCGGGACCGATGACGGCCGGAGAGCTGGGGAAAAAGACAGGCCTCAGCACAGGTTCTGTCACAGCGCTTGTTGATCGGTTAGAAAAAGCGGGGTATGTGGCTCGTGAAAAGGACCCGAACGACCGCAGAAGAGTCATGATCGTCCCTTTGACCGCTTCGAAAAAACATGTAAAGGATTTGTTCCGCTCTCTGTCAGAGTCGACGATGGATTTGTGCCGCGAGTATACGGAAGAGGAACTGGAACTCATTTTCAGCTTCGTAGGCAAAGCTGCCGATATCATGGAGGAAGAGCTTGAACGTTTGAAACAGTAAGCGAAATTGTGCATAGCTTGGCCCGTTCCCGAATAAATTGTACAAGTTACGTAAGAGAAGGGAGTACGGGCCGGTGAACATTTTTTTGAGCTATATTGTGCTGGGACTGTCCTTGTCTGCGCCTGTGGGACCAGTAAATGCGGCGCAAATAGACAAAGGAATTAAAAACGGTTTTTGGCATGCATGGATTTTTGGTTTAGGCGCCATGACAGCGGACGGACTGTACATGCTTTTTATCTATTTCGGGCTGTCGCAGTTTTTGACTGCTCCGTTTGTGAAAACGTTTTTGTGGCTCTTCGGCTTTTTTGTTCTGACCTATACCGGAATTGAAACACTGAAAAATGTCAGAGAACCGATGAATGTGCGAAGCTCACGGGGAAAAGCGTCATACAGGAAAACGTTCGCTTCGGGTTTTCTCATTTCACTGTCAAATCCATTGAGCATCCTTTTTTGGCTTGGGATTTACGGAAGCATACTTGCGAAAACAGCAGAGGCCTACAATATGAATCAGCTTCTTATCTATAGCTCCGGCATCATGATCGGCATTTTAATCTGGGATTTTTGCATGGCTATCACAGCCAGTATGTTCAGAAATCTGCTTCATGAAAAGCTATTGAGGGGATTGACCGGAATCGCTGGTGTATCCCTCCTTGTATTTGGCTTTTACTTCGGTTATCAGGGCATCAAACAGTTACTGGGCTGATTCATGAAGGACAGTCACCTGCCGCCTCCAGTTTTAATATAGTATCCAGATGATACTGGAGGTGGATCAATGGTGAATGGGATTTACACCAAAAGTTTTCTGGAACGTAATCAAGAAGAGCTTCCTGAATGGCAAAGAATCGCTTTTGAGCTGCTGGCAGAAACTGTGGCGGATGACGCGGATACGTTTCCATGCATTCCCGGACGCCAGTCATTTCTGAATGATCAGCTTCGCATTGCTTTTGCCGGAGATCCGCGGGAAAACCGAACGGCGGAGGAACTGGCTCCATTGCTTGCGGAGTACGGAAAGATATCGCGGGACACTGGAAAGTATGCATCTCTCGTTGTGTTGTTTGATACACCGGAAGATTTGGCTGAGCACTATTCGATTGAAGCGTATGAAGAGCTGTTTTGGAGCTTTTTAAATAGACTGAGTCATCAAGATGAAAAAGAGTGGCCGGAAGACATTCCGGCCGATCCCGAGCATTATAAATGGGAGTTTTGTTTTGACGGTGAGCCATACTTTATTCTGTGCGCTACACCGGGGCATGAGGCGAGAAGAAGCCGGAGCTTTCCCTATTTTATGATCGCGTTTCAGCCAAGGTGGGTGTTTGATGACCTAAATGGTTCAACTGTATCCGGCCGGAACATGAGCAGGCTGATCCGATCCCGTTTAAAGGCCTACGATCAAGCTCCGATTCACCCGCAATTAGGCTGGTACGGAGGAAAGGATAATCGCGAATGGAAACAGTATTTCCTCCGTGACGACGAAAAACAGGTATCGAGGTGCCCGTTTTCTTATTTAAAGAACATGTTCAACAAAATGAAATAAATCACGAGCTGGCAGGGCGGTCTTTATGTCCCTGCTTTTTTTGATAGATCATGGTAACGACGGCAATAATCGCGAGAAAACCTATGCTCACAAAAAAACCGGGCCGGCTTGATTTTTCAAACAATGTACCTGACACAGCCGCAGCAATCAGAATCATCGCTAAATAAATTTGCGTTTTCCCCATTCCCTCAGGATCAGTCAGCTTTTTGCTGGAGAACAGGATAAACAGCCAAGTGTATAAAAGCATAAGCCCCGCTGCTGTCGTCATGTGCTCATAAATGTTTTTGGGCAGCACCAAGGACAGAATAATGGATAAGACAAGGCCCGCAAACGTCAACCCCAGTGCCGGCCAGCATATTTTTTTACCTTCCTTTAAGGTAAAGCATTTCGGCGCGTCGCCGTCATCAGCCATCGTACAAAGCAATGTCGTAACCGCAAATAGCGAAGCGACGAGGGTCGAGAACCCGGCGATAATGAAAATCCCGTTAAAAATATCGAGAATGATCTCAAGGTTGTATCCTTTTAACGACGTAATGAACGGGCTGTCCTGTTCTGTAAACTTGTGTAACGGAACCAAAAGCAAAGCCAGCCCGATTGAAATAATATAAATAATCGCAAGCGTCGCCAGCATCAGTTTTCCTGATTTAGACGCTTCCTCTGGTTTCTTTAAGTGAACCGCCATCAGCCCCATGACCTCAATTCCGCCAAAGGCGTAAAACGCGTAGATTAAGCCTGTCCACAGCCCCATGGCGCCGAAAGGGAAAAATTCACTCGTCTTATTTGGAACCTGTACATCAGGCCTTCCGCCGGACAGGATGCCGCATAATGCCAGGATGGCAATGACAATAAACATAAAAATAGCGGCTGTTTTGATAACTGCCAGTACATTTTCAGTCTTCTCAAAAACAGACAGTCCGGTGAAAATAATGAGAAGCCCAAGTACCGCGTAGATTGAAGCAAACACCCATAACGGCACCTGAGGAAACCAATGCTTCGTAAATAGTGAAATGGCTGTCAGCTGGCTTCCGGTAATCAGCATTTCTGATGTCCAGTACACCCAGCCGTTACTGAAGCCGGCCCATCTTCCGAATGCTTTCCTCGCATACGAACAAAACGAGCCTTTTTCAGGATGTTTTGCAGACAGCTTGGCAAGCTGTTCGAATACAAAATACGTACCGATCGCTCCAATTAGAAATGAAAGCAGAACGGAAAAACCGCTTTTCACTATTGCGATGCTGGAACCGAGAAAAAATCCAGTTCCGATTGTGCATCCTATCCCGATTAATGACAGCTGCCACCAAGCTAAATTTCCTTTTTGCTGATCTTGTTTTGTTTGACTCATAATCATTTCAACCCCTTTTATCTAAGGTTAGATTGCGACCCGCCCGAAGCTTATATACATCGGATTTTTGCCTCTTTTTACATGGAGAAGGCGGCGAACGCTTATACTAATGGAAAAAAGGAGCGAGCCGATGACACAGCGATATATCGTAGAGCCGAAGAAAGGGCTTGGGCTGAAGCTGAAAAAGGGGCAGATTTTGAAGGTGGTTGATGTTGAGGGCCAGCAGGTTGCTGATTTTGTCGCGTACCATGCCAAGGATTTTTATGAACACCTTGATCAGGGAGCGACGATTGATGCCAATCATTCCATTCATGTGAAGGTCAACGACCATCTCTATTCCAATCTGTACAAACCGATGCTGACGCTGATTGAGGATACGGTCGGCAAGCATGATCTGCTGCTTCCCGCCTGCCGTCCTGATATGAACAGGCTTTTATACGGCAAGCAAAAGGATGAGTTTCAGGATACGTGCTATGACAATATGAACCGTGCGCTTGAGCAATTTGGCGTGCCGAAGCCCCACATGCATTACCCGTTTGCGATTTTTATGAATACTGTCCTTGATCAGAAAGGGAACCTGTCTGTGGAAACGCCGCTTTCAAATGCCGGGGATTATGTAAGGCTGCGGGCGGAAATGGATTTGGTTGTCGCGTTTTCGTCCTGCCCGATAGAAAAAGGTAAGTGCAATGGAGATAGTGTAACGTCAATACGGGTGGAAGTCAGCTGATCTCTCTTGTTCACTGTGAATGAAGACCTGTGCTATATTTAATAGGGATACATAACTGTCATGATTCATTTTCATCAACTTGGGGAAATGATCAAATAAGAAACAGCGAAACTGTACAGGAGGAATGATTGGGATGAGCATGCAGGAAAAGATTATGCGTGAATTACATGTGAAGCCCTCAATTGATCCAAAGCAAGAAATTGAGGACCGAATCCATTTTTTAAAACAATATGTAAAGAAAACCGGCGCTAAAGGCTTTGTATTGGGAATCAGCGGCGGACAGGATTCAACTCTTGCGGGGCGCCTTGCCCAGCTGGCGGTGGAAAGCATTCGCGAGGAGGGCGGAGACGCTCAATTTATCGCGGTCCGTCTTCCGCATGGCACACAGCAGGATGAAGACGATGCACAGCTTGCTTTGAAGTTTATTAAGCCGGATAAATCATGGAAGTTCGACATTAAATCGACCGTCAGCGCTTTTTCTGATCAATATCAGCAGGAAACGGGCGATCAGCTGACTGACTTTAATAAAGGGAACGTAAAAGCAAGAACAAGAATGATCGCTCAATACGCGATCGGCGGACAAGAAGGCCTTCTTGTCATTGGCACTGACCACGCAGCTGAGGCTGTCACTGGTTTCTTTACGAAGTACGGTGACGGCGGAGCCGACCTCCTGCCGCTGACTGGATTGACGAAGCGTCAGGGAAGAAGCCTGCTGAAAGAGCTGGGTGCACCGGAACGCTTATACCTAAAAGAACCAACTGCCGATCTGCTCGACGAAAAACCGCAGCAGGCGGATGAGACAGAGCTTGGCATTTCCTATGAGGAGATTGACGATTATCTCGAAGGAAAAGAAGTATCAGCGAAAGTGTCAGAAGCGCTGGAAAAACGCTACAGCATAACTGAGCATAAACGTCAGGTTCCGGCGTCTATGTTTGATGACTGGTGGAAATAAATAAAGAAAGCCCGCTCCGAGAGCGGGCTTTTGTCATGTGCAGGGTCTTTATTTGATGCGGATATGATTCAGCTTTACCATCAATCTGTCGGTGAACCTTCGGAGGCTGCCTCTCGTATCAGGGTCTAATGTAAGCTTGGCTCTCGCGGCAATGGTTTCTGCCGCATCCTGAATCGACATGTTGTCTGTTTGGAGGTGATCCGCAAAGACTGGTGATGACAATCCTTCAATGCAGCGGTCGATTTGTTTGGCGGCCCATGAGTTTTGTCCTTCTGCTCTTGTGCGCAGCCGTTTTAACAAGGTTTTCTTTGAAGCCATTATTGTAAAGTGGTGAACCGTCTGGCCGTCATGTCTGAGCCTGCCGATGATCTCATTAAAGTATTCAGGGTGTACAATCGTCATAGGCACAATGATGATGCCGCGGTATGTATCGGTCAGGGAGGCAAGCAAGCTGTAATTGAACGCCCGCCACAAGGGATAGCTTTGAAAATCGTCCTCCGCGATCTCCGGAGGTATCATGGAGCGCATCGCAAATCCCATTTTTTCAGGATCATACACGTACGACGGTTTCAGCCTTCTGTGCAGTTCGAAGGCTGTTTGTGTTTTTCCGGAACCGAAAGCCCCGTTTATCCAAATGATCATCTCCATTTCTCCCTTCTCACTTATGATACAAAAAAAGACCCTTCGAACGAAGAGTCAGCAGGAAAAACAATAAAAGCAGTGAGCTTGAAAGGTTTTAATGCTTTTTTGCGTCGAAGTATTAAAATATCTGTGGAAATGTTGTACAATGAATGTCATTCAGGCAAAAACGTTTGAACGGAAAAGGACGGGCAAGCCGGTATCTATATAAATATTCGCAAAATAAGCATATAATGAATATAAAATTTCATTCCTTAGGAGGATTTCGCCGAAGATGAACGCTAAACGAGCCATCCCAGTAAGAGAAAGAAATATCGTCCTGATCGGATTCATGGGTGTAGGAAAAACGACAATCGGCCAATTGGTCGCTAAGAAATTATATAGAGATTTTATCGATATTGACCAAGAGATCGAAAAGGATTTCAAGATGACAATTCCTGAGATGTTTGAGGAAAAGGGAGAAGACTTTTTCCGGAAAACGGAGAAAGAATATATTTTAGACATCTGCCATCATAAACGATTCAAAATCGTATCTCTGGGCGGCGGGTCTTTTAAACAAGAGGAAATCAGAAAGTGCTGTCTGGAAAACTGTCTCGTGCTTCATCTGGACCTGTCATGGGAGAACTGGAAGCAGCGCGCGGACTTATTGATCGAGAGCCGCCCTGTGCTGCATAACCGTTCAATGGATGAAATGGAACAGCTGTTTAACGAAAGAAAAGTCATTTACGACAAACACAATTCAAAAGTGGCGACAGACAACCTTTCTCCTGAGGAGGTCGCCGATTATATTGTAGAGACATTAAAAATCGGCTGGGATCTTTATCAGCCAATGTAAAAAGCCGTGCGGTGCGCACGGCTTTTTTTATCATTTTACGCCTTGTATCAAAATGGCTTTTAAGCAAAAGGAGTCGGGCTGTCCGTTTTGTTTCAATTTGATGGAGAACGTATCACGTGCTTCTTCTGATGCCTGATGTAAATGGCTGATAATCTGTTTTTCCCGATCGGCGGGGGTTCCGCCACGTTTGATCCAGCTTTCGTATTGAATCGGCAAATTCCACTTTTGGATGTCTTGATAGCTCAGCTGATTGGCGGTGAACATTGACTGCCATTCTGATAATGAGTCTTCCCGAACATGGGAAGGGTCTCGGAGCTGGTTCAAATGATTGACAAACTCATCAAGAACGGGATCTTCAGGCGCGTAATGATCGACCAAGAGAAAACGTCCGTTCTTTTTCAGGACGCGTGCAACTTCGCTGACGGCTTTGCGGACATCTGAAAAATGGTGGGCCGCGTATCGGCAGGTGATGATATCAAATGAATCGTCGGGGAAGGGGAGTGACTCGGCCATTCCTTGCTGAAAGCGTACGTTTCCCGCTCCTTTTTCTTGCGCAAAGGAGGACGCAACCTCAACCATCTCTTTCGTCGCATCAATACCGATGCATTCCTGCACATATGGAGAAAATGCCAGCGCCGTATGGCCAGCACCCGCTCCGATATCCAGCATCCGCTGCTCCGCCCGGCATTCTGCCGTTTTGATCATCAACCCCAAATCTTCGCCTTCAGCAAATACCTTCTCATCCCGATACATCTCGGCGTTAATAGAAAACGGTGTTTCATTTGTCATGTGAACCAGCCCCTTTTTTTGTAAATGATGATATGGATTATGTTAGCAATTTCTGTTATGATTCGTCCAAGATATAAAAATGATAAAAACGATAGGATCAACCTATGGAGGCTGAAATGGATATTAAAGTGATGGAATACGCAGCGGAAATCGCCCGGCGCCAAAGCTTTACAAAGGCAGCAGAGCATCTTCATATCGCTCAGCCATCTCTCAGCCAGCAAATCAAAAAGCTTGAGACTGAGCTGGGGCTTACCCTTTTTCACAGATCCCACGGCTCTGTTACGCTGACACCCCACGGCCGGCGTTTCATTGAAAAAGCCGAGGACATTATTCGTTCCAGAGATGATTTGCTCCGGGAGATGCAGGAACGGTCGCAGGGGCTCGGACACAAGCTTTCCATTGGGATTCCCGCTGTAACGGGGAGATATATCTTTCCGCCTCTGCTGAAGCAGTTTTTGGCCCGTTATCCTCATGTGGAGGTTCAGCTTGTTGAAAAAGATCCGGTATCTTTAGAAGAGATGACGGCAAAGGGAGAGGTTGACCTTTCTGTTTTATCCTTGCCGATCGAGGATGAACGGCTCGCCATTACACCGTTGCTCACGGAACCGATTGTTCTCGCAGTGCCGAAGGAAAAACAAAGGTGGATGCCGCCGGAAATGATCGCGCTGATTGAGAAAGCGCTGGAGGGAGAGGAGGGCCGCAAGCCGTGCGTGCCGCTTGAAATGGTGAGGCACGTGCCTTTTATTCTGTTAAAAGAAGGCTTCGGTTTTCGCAGGACAGTTCTCGATCTCTGTGCGGAAAGCGGCTTTAAGCCGAATACAGCTTTTAAGACGAGCCATATTGAAACCGCCCAATCCCTTGTGGCCAATGGTTTAGGTGTGACAATGGCGCCGAATATGGTCAGAAGGGATAAAGATCCTGGTGTGATCTATTTATCTATTCAATCCGCGCCATCACGAACCCTCGTCTTTGTATTTTTAAAGAACCGCTACGTCAGCTTGACAGCTCAGGCCTTTATGGAACTGAGCCGGGAAAGTCTTAAACAAACGTTTGATGAAGGCAGTCTGGGAAACAAAAGTGAAAATATTTAGAAAACAGGTTCTGAACGTGGTAGTATAGGAATACAAACTAAATCTTATAAAACAAAGGAGAATAATCGGAAATGCAACTATTCGATATGCCGCTCGACCAATTGCAAACATATAAGCCTGAACAAACAGCACCGAAAGATTTTTCTGAGTTTTGGAAATCGTCTTTGGATGAACTTGCGAAAGTCCAAGCAGCACCTGATTTACAGCCGGTTGATTATCCTGCTGATGGAGTAAAGGTGTACCGCCTCACATATAAAAGCTTTGGAAATGCCCGCATTGCCGGATGGTACGCGGTGCCTGACAAGGAAGGCCCGCATCCGGCGATCGTTAAATATCACGGCTACAACGCAAGCTATGACGGTGAGATTCATGAAATGGTGAACTGGGCGCTCCACGGATACGCCGCATTCGGCATGCTTGTCCGCGGCCAGCAGAGCAGCGAGGATACGAGTATTTCTCCGCACGGTCACGCTTTGGGCTGGATGACGAAAGGAATTCTTGATAAAGATACATACTATTACCGGGGCGTTTATTTGGACGCCGTCCGGGCACTTGAAGTGATCAGCAGCTTTGACGAAGTTGACGAAACAAGAATCGGTGTGACAGGCGGAAGCCAAGGCGGAGGCTTGACCATTGCCGCAGCGGCTCTATCAGACATTCCGAAAGCCGCGGTTGCCGATTATCCTTACTTAAGCAACTTTGAACGGGCCATTGATGTGGCACTTGAACAGCCGTACCTTGAAATTAATTCCTTCTTCAGAAGAAATGGCAGCCCGGAAACGGAAGAACAGGCGATGAAGACACTTTCATATTTCGATATTATGAATCTCGCTGACCGAGTGAAGGTGCCTGTTTTGATGTCGATCGGTCTGATTGACAAGGTCACGCCGCCGTCCACCGTGTTTGCCGCATACAACCACTTGGAGACAGAGAAAGAGCTAAAGGTGTACCGCTACTTCGGGCATGAGTATATCCCTGCCTTTCAAACGGAAAAACTTGCTTTCTTTAAGCAGCACCTTAAAGGCTGATTAAACGGGAAAAGCCGCCGCGTATCATCAGGCGGTTTTTTTCTGCAAACTGCCGGAATGAGAACAGACTGGAGACGAATAGATATGAAACAAAGGATCATTGATGAATTAAAACGAATCGAGCAGTCATACGGAGTCAAAATCGTATATGCCGTTGAGTCAGGAAGCCGCGCATGGGGATTCCCGTCGCAGGACAGTGATTATGATGTCCGCTTTATTTATGTGCCGAAAAAGGAGTGGTATTTTTCAATTGAGCAGGAGCGGGATGTGATTGAGGAACCGATTCACGATTTGCTGGATATCAGCGGCTGGGAGCTGAGAAAGACGCTGCGCCTCTTCAAAAAATCAAACCCGCCGCTCCTTGAATGGCTGTCCTCAGACATTGTGTATTATGAAGCATTTACGACCGCAGAGCGGTTAAGAAAACTGCGGATGGAGGCATTTAAGCCTGAAGCAAGCGTGTATCACTATATCAATATGGCGAGAAGGAACGTCAAGGATTACCTTCAAGGGCAAGAGGTCAAAATCAAAAAATATTTCTACGTGCTTCGGCCTATTTTGGCTTGCAAATGGATTGAAAAGCACGGAACCATTCCGCCAATGGATTTTACGGTTTTGATGGATGAACTTGTTACTGAACCCGAACTGAAGGCAGAAATGGAAACCTTGCTTGAACGGAAAAAAAGAGGCGAAGAGCTTGATCTCGAAGCGAGAATTCATGTCATTCACCAATTCATTGAAACGGAAATCGAAAGAATCATGGAAGCAGCAAAATCGCTGAAAGCAGAAAAAAAGGATATGACACCTGAATTGAATCGTTTGCTTTTGAATACGGTTGAAGAAGTGTGGAAGGATGGAGGAAGCTGATGTTTTTTGTCGCTTCCTTTTCTCCTTTATTCGACAGAATGTCCCCCGACTTTCTAACTATCTGATTGTGGCAAACCCACAAAAATTATCAGAATCTTTGTATTTTGAGAATATTGTGAACCGCGGTTTTGTCCATTTACAATAAACTCATACAAATACTTCTTAGATTGCGGGGTGTTGAGGTTGGAAGTGATCACAAGAGATTTTTTCTTATTTTTATCCAAAAGCGGCTTTCTCAATAAAATGGCAAAGAACTGGGGAAGCCGGGTAGCAGCGGGTAAAATTATCGGCGGGAATGATTTTAACAGTTCAATCCCGACCATTCGACAGCTTAACAGTCAAGGCTTGTCAGTTACTGTCGATCATTTAGGTGAGTTTGTGAACAGTGCCGAGGTCGCACGGGAGCGTACGGAAGAGTGCATTCAAACCATTGCGACGATTGCTGATCAGCAGCTGAAATCACACGTTTCTTTAAAAATGACGTCTCTAGGTCTCGATATAGATATGGATTTGGTATATGAAAATATGACGAAAATCCTTCAGACGGCCGAGAAGCATAAAATCATGGTCACCATTGACATGGAAGATGAAGTCAGATGCCAGAAAACGCTTGATATTTTCAAAGATTTCAGAAAGAAATATGAGCATGTGAGCACAGTGCTGCAAGCCTATCTGTACCGGACGGAAAAAGACATTGACGATTTGGATTCTTTAAACCCGTTCCTTCGCCTTGTAAAAGGAGCTTATAAAGAATCAGAAAAAGTAGCTTACCCGGAGAAAAGCGATGTCGATGAAAATTACAAAAAAATCATCCGGAAGCAGCTCTTAAACGGTCACTATACAGCGATTGCCACACATGACGACAAAATGATCGACTACACAAAGCAGCTTGCCAAGGAAAATGGCATTGCCAATGACAAGTTTGAATTTCAGATGCTGTACGGCATGCGGTCGCAAACCCAGCTCAGCCTCGTAAAAGAAGGTTATAACATGAGAGTGTACCTGCCTTACGGCGAAGATTGGTACGGCTACTTTATGAGACGCCTTGCAGAACGTCCGTCGAACATTGCATTTGCTTTCAAAGGAATGACAAAGAAGTAAAAAAAGGAGAGATTATCATGACAACACCTTACAAACACGAGCCATTCACAAATTTCCAGGATCAAAACAACGTGGAAGCGTTTAAAAAAGCGCTTGCGACAGTAAGCGAATATTTAGGAAAAGACTATCCGCTTGTCATTAACGGCGAGAGAGTGGAAACAGAAGCAAAAATCGTTTCTATCAACCCGGCTGATAAAGAAGAAGTCGTCGGCAGAGTGTCAAAAGCTTCCCAAGAGCACGCTGAGCAAGCGATTGAAGCGGCTGCGAAAGCATTCGAAGAGTGGAGATACACATCTCCGGAAGAAAGAGCGGCTGTCCTGTTCCGCGCTGCTGCCAAAGTCCGCAGAAGAAAACATGAATTCTCCGCTTTGCTTGTAAAAGAAGCAGGAAAGCCGTGGAACGAGGCGGATGCTGATACGGCTGAAGCGATTGACTTCATGGAGTATTATGCGCGCCAAATGATCGAACTGGCAAAGGGAAAACCGGTCAACAGCCGTGAAGGCGAGAAAAACCAATATGTCTACACGCCAACTGGTGTAACAGTCGTCATCCCTCCTTGGAACTTCTTGTTCGCGATCATGGCAGGAACAACAGTGGCGCCGATCGTTACTGGAAACACAGTCGTTCTAAAACCTGCCAGCGCAACACCTGTCATCGCTGCGAAATTCGTTGAGGTGCTTGAAGAGTCCGGATTGCCGAAAGGCGTAGTCAACTTTGTTCCCGGCAGCGGAGCGGAAGTCGGCGACTACCTTGTTGACCATCCGAAAACAAGCCTTATCACATTTACGGGATCAAGAGAAGTGGGTACGAGAATTTTCGAACGCGCGGCGAAAGTTCAGCCAGGCCAGCAGCACTTAAAGCGTGTCATCGCTGAAATGGGCGGTAAAGATACGGTTGTTGTCGATGAGGATGCGGATATTGAATTGGCGGCTCAATCCATCTTTACATCAGCGTTCGGCTTTGCGGGACAAAAATGTTCTGCAGGTTCACGTGCAGTTGTCCATGAAAAAGTGTATGATCAAGTGTTAGAGCGTGTCATTGAAATTACGGAATCAAAAGTAACAGCAAAACCTGACAGTGCGGATGTTTATATGGGACCTGTCATTGACCAAGGTTCTTATGATAAAATTATGAGCTATATTGAGATCGGAAAACAGGAAGGGCGTTTAGTAAGCGGCGGTACTGGTGATGATTCGAAAGGATACTTCATCAAACCGACGATCTTCGCTGACCTTGATCCGAAAGCAAGACTCATGCAGGAAGAAATTTTCGGACCTGTCGTTGCATTTTCTAAAGTGTCAAACTTTGATGAAGCTTTAGAAGTGGCAAACAATACTGAATACGGTTTGACAGGCGCGGTTATCACAAACAACCGCAAGCACATCGAGCGTGCGAAACAGGAATTCCATGTCGGAAACCTGTACTTCAACCGCAACTGTACAGGCGCTATCGTCGGCTATCATCCGTTTGGCGGCTTCAAAATGTCCGGAACGGATTCAAAAGCAGGCGGGCCGGATTACTTGGCACTGCACATGCAGGCAAAAACAATCAGTGAAATGTTCTAAAGCGGGACTAAATGGGCATCCTCCCTGCGGGGATGTCCATTTCATCCATATACTATAAAAAAGAGGAGGAAGTGCCATAGAAAACACACAGCTGATTATCTCGATTTGTATTTATATGGCGTGGATGCTGCTGATCGGCTACTTTGCTTACAAGCGCACGTCGAATCTGACGGATTACATGCTGGGAGGACGTTCCTTAGGTCCTGCTGTAACCGCTCTCAGTGCGGGCGCTGCCGATATGAGCGGCTGGCTGCTGATGGGGCTCCCGGGCGCCATGTTTTCAACAGGTCTGAGCGGGGTTTGGATTGTGTTCGGACTTTGCCTTGGAGCATGGGCGAACTGGCTCTATGTTGCGCCGCGGCTGAGAACCTATACTGAAAAAGCGGGGAATTCCATTACAATTCCAGGATTCCTTGAAAATCGCTTTGGAGATCAAACAAAGCTTCTCAGACTGTTTTCAGGAATTGTGATTTTAGTCTTTTTTACGTTTTATGTATCGTCCGGAATGGTATCCGGCGGCGTCTTATTCAACAGTATTTTGGGGATGGATTATCACACCGGATTGTGGATTGTGACTGGTGTTGTTGTGGCATATACCCTGTTTGGCGGCTTTTTGGCAGTCAGCTGGACAGATTTTGTTCAGGGGATCATTATGTTTGCCGCACTCATTCTTGTTCCGATCGTTACGTTTTTCCACACGGGAGGAGCAGGTGATACAGTTGCTGAAATCCGCTCTGTGGATCCAGATATGTTTAATATTTTCAAAGGAACAAGTGTCCTTGGCATTATTTCTTTGTTTGCCTGGGGTTTGGGCTACTTTGGCCAGCCGCATATCATTGTGCGTTTTATGGCGATAACGTCTGTCAAAGAGATCAAAAGAGCGCGCAGAATCGGAATGGGCTGGATGATTTTGTCCGCAGTCGGCGCAGTGCTGACCGGTTTGGGCGGAATCGCTTATTACCATCAGCGCGGCATGACACTGAAGGACCCAGAGACGATTTTTATTCAATTAGGGAATATTTTGTTCCATCCGCTTATCACAGGTTTTCTGATTTCAGCTATTTTGGCTGCGATTATGAGTACAATTTCTTCCCAGCTGCTTGTGACATCAAGCTCTCTGGTAGAAGATTTGTATAAGTCGATGTTCAGACGTTCAGCTTCTGATAAAGAGCTTGTGTTTTTGGGCCGTTTGGCTGTTCTGGCTGTTTCAATCATCGCGTTACTGCTGGCTTGGGAGAAAAACAATACGATCCTTGGATTGGTCAGCTACGCGTGGGCGGGCTTCGGTGCGTCATTCGGGCCGGTTGTACTGCTCAGTCTGTTTTGGAAACGAATGACCAAATGGGGGGCACTCGCCGGCATGATTGTGGGAGCAGCAACTGTAATCATTTGGGCGAATGCCGGTCTTTCGGACTTTCTGTATGAAATGATACCTGGTTTTGCTGCGAGTCTATTATCTGTTTTTGTCGTCAGTGTATTGACGCAGGCTCCGTCACAAGCTGTCACAGACCAGTTCAACGACTACCACGATACAATGTCTCAATAAAGATCGAAAGGAGGAGGAAGGGGTTGTCCCTTTTTCCTCTTTTCTCCTTTTAAGCGGACGTTTTTTCTTTTGGAAACAAACGTATTTTTTTCTATACAAAAAGCCCCCGTATGGATATGATTAAAGTAAAAAAGTATAGGAGAAAAAGGTATGGAAGAGCTTTTAGAGAGAGTTTTTTCATTTTCAGATGTTGATAAGCTGATTGATTTTATCAGTTATGAACTGCAGAAACCAGTCATACTGGAAAGCGCGGATTTCTTTTTGTTAGCCTATAATTCTTACTATATTAACCATTTTGATTCTGCCAACCAGCAGACTATTTTTTCAAAAAAATGTCCGGTTCAGATTTTTGAGAGGTTTCTGAAGGACGGAATCATTGAAAAACTGAAAACAGAACCTGAGCCTTTTCGCGTCAATAAAATTGAAAGCATTGGGTTAAACCAGAGGGTGGTCGTGAGTGCGAAGCACAAAGGGGAAGTTATGGGCTACATCTGGGTTCAGGAGCTGGACCAAAACCTGACGGACGAAGAGCTCGACTTTTTGTATGAGACCTCTTTTCATGTCGGGAAAATCATTTATAAAACGAACAAGCTGAAACAGGAAAAGGAAGAAAAAGCAGAGGATCTCATCAAACGGGCCATCTATCAGCAATTTATCTCTGAGAAGGAACTTAGACGGGAAGCCGAAAGAATCAACACCGTGCTGCCTTCGATGTTTTCAGTTGTCATCCTGCACGCCGCAAATGGGGATGGGGAAGCGGTTGAGGATTTAAAGGAAAATATCAGGTCGTACCTGAATTTACGGGATAAAGTCAGTCATGTCTTAACGATCGAATCAAATATTGTCATCGTCGTAGCGAGTTTTTCCCAAAAAAGCTCCGTCTCCTCGGCAGCTTCAGAATTTATTAACAAGCTGTTAACACATTTTCACTTTCAAAAAATACCTACCCCTATTTATATCGGTATCGGAAACGAATATGATCACCTTTTAAAACTAGGCAAGAGCTACACAGAAGCACTTGAAGTCATCAAAGCCGCAGAAATCACCGGCAACCAGGAAAACATTCCATATGAATATGCCAAACTCGGCATTTACCGCTATTTAGAAAGCATTGAACAGAAAAATGAGTTTTTAGAATACGAGAATAAGGATTTGGCTTTATTAAAAGCAAAGGACCAAGAAAGCAGCACCGAGCTCCTGAAAACGCTGGAAGTCTATCTCCTCAACAACTGCAAAACAAAACCAGCAGCAGAACAGCTGTTTATTCACCAAAATACATTGAATTACCGCATCAAACAGATTACTGAAATGACGTCGATTGATTTAAGCGATTTCAGAACGCGATGCCAGCTCTATCTGGATTTGATGCTGATGAAAAAGAAATAAAAAAAGAAACCAGTACTTGTACTGGTTTCGTCTTCACTTAAAATCCTCTGTAAACGTACGGATCATCAGGCTTTTTAATGGTGTTCCAGTCAGTCACTTTCACAACAGGGAGCGTTGATTTGAATGGCTGATAATATTCTGAGGCCAGCGTGCCCTTAATTTGAATCCATTCATCATCCTTGATGTTGATGTCCTTCGGAAACTCCACAAGCATCCCGTACACGCCGGAATCAGCGATACAGTGAATGATGCCAAACCTCAATACGAAAAGCTGATTTTTGTTAATTGCGTTTCCTTTGTACGCAAATCCATGAAATTCAATCGTCCGCCCGAGAAATTCACCCGGATAGTTATATATCGTTTCCATTCCTTTTAGAAAATCATCATCGGTCAGAGAAATCTCTTTCTTGCTGGAATACTTATTAAACAGCTGTTTCATCTGTTTGTCATAGCTGTCTTGCGCGTAATAAAGGCTGGCATCAGGCCGCAAATACTGTGTTTGGGAGTAATGATCCCCGCTCTCCATCGCCTTAAACGAAAACCCTTTTGTTTTAACAATGGATGAGTCAAGCGTCGCAATCGGGAAGAAGATGCCCGACACTAAAGGGAAAATAAAAACAAGATAAATCAAATAACGCTGATAAAATGGTTTGTTTTGTTCATGTTCGTGATCATGGCCGCACCCGCAATCATGATCATGGTGATGCCCGCCTTTTTCAGGCGACTTGATAAATACATATGCTTGAACGACTGTCAGAATAGCCAGCAGGAAGATCGCAATAAAGGAAAGATAGGCATATTTCATATTGATATATTTTGTTAGATTTCCTGAGGCATGCAGATGATAAAAGAAAAACGTAAATCCCATCAGCACCAATAGACGAAACATCCAATCACCCCTTTACCAGTAGTGATCCCACTAAGACAATCACGACAATGTACGTAATCAGCAGGAAAACAAATCGTTTTTTGAAGGCTGCAAGCATCATCAATAGATTCTTAATATCCACCATCGCGCCAAAGACGAGAAAGGCGATTAACGATCCTAATGAAAATGTGCTGCTGAAGGAAGATGCAATGAACGCATCGACCTCTGAACAAAGCGACAAGACAAACGCCAGTCCCATCATCACGAGGGAAGAGGATACATCATTCTGCCCGATCGCAAGCAGAGTGGATGTTTTGACATACGTCTGCATAGCAGCAGCGATAAAGGCGCCGATGATTAAATATTTCCCAACGGAGAAAAATTCATCAATCGCGTGACGCAAGGTCCCTCCCAGCTTTTGAAGCAGGGTGTGGTGATGATGATGGTGATGCCCGGATTCATCAGGCTTTAAAAGCTGATTATCCTTAAATTGATAGGATAAGATGATCCCAATGATCACCGAAACGGCGAGCGCCAGTCCGCCCCGGTAAAAGACAACGCTCCATCTATTCCCAAACGCAATATAAGTGGAAAATAAAACGATAGGGTTAATGATAGGCGCGGTCAGCATGAAAGCGACGCCCGCATGCAGAGGAACCCCCTTTAACAGAAGCCGCCTCGTAATCGGGATGATACCGCATTCGCAGGCGGGAAATAAAACCCCGGCCAGCGCACCGAATAAAACGGCGAGAAAGCGGTTTTTCGGCATGATCCTCGCAATCATTTCTTCAGAAACAAATATTTGAATGATTCCGGAAAGTATGACGCCAATCAGAATAAACGGAATGGCTTCTATTAAAATGCTGATAAAAATAGAATTCAGCTGAAGAAAAGATGATTGTGCTGTCACAATAAAACCTCCGCTCATGTTAAGCTGCCTCTTATGTTACCAGAAAAAAGGCACTGCTTGTTTGACGGAGGAGGGGGAAGGATTGTTTCACCTTGTTTAGGATTCCAAAAATTCGAGTATGATTCTGTCTGTTTCAGCAGCTTCTTTCCCAAGCCAAATCAGGTGCCCCCATGAGTGAATCAAACAGAGAGCAGCGTCAGGAATGTGTTCTTTTGCATGATGTGCATGTGACAAGTCGACAAATCCATCGTAAACGCTTTGCATTATCAGTACGGGGCATGTGATGGCCTGCAGCTCTTTTGAAGAGACAGCGGCGGTTTGTGGCAAGTCGAGCAGAAATCCTTCACCTGAGCGCTGCCTGCTGTTCATTTTTCGAAATGCTTCTATGTCTTTTTCATCCATCATGGACTTGATTCGCTGAAACGAAAGCGTGCTGAATTGCGGACTCATAACTCGAAACATCAAACGCGGGAAGGCGTTATTCAGAGAAGAAGCCAGCTTCCACAGCCACTTTTCCACCGGAGGGCGGAAGAGGATTCTCCCAACTTTGTATTCCGTGTCTTGAGGGGTGAGCCATTCTTTGGTGATCGCGGATTGCAGGGTCAGAGTGTTTGTCCTTTCTGGATGATGTGAGGCAAAGCATATGCCGCTCGGGCCGCCTGCTGAGATGGCAATCACATGGACGCTGTCGATTTGTAAATGATCTAACAGCTTCACATAGAAACGGCAGGCGTCGGCAAGACTTTTTCCAATCTCTTTTGACGTTCGTCCGTAGCCGGGCCTTGAAGGCGTGATGATGGAGTACCCATGCTCGACCAGCGACGTGTACCCGAATTCCTCGTAGCAATTTGAATGCCCGCCATGCATGACCATAATGGGGGCTCCCTTGCCTGTCACAGAATATTCTAGTGTAAGTCCTTCGAAAGTGATCGTTCTGACTCGTCTTTTCATCTGTTTCTCCCATTTGTTTTTTGCCTATTATAGGGTTTTCAACAATTTACCACAAGAAGAAGAAATGAATAAACAAAGGCACGTAAAATATGATATACTTTGTATTGATATTCATTCTCAATTAAAATGATTTGATATAGATGTGTACGGGAGGCAGGACGGATGGCTGAGAATCAAGAGGTATATGACGTTACGATTATAGGCGGAGGGCCGATCGGGCTGTTTACGGCTTTTTACTGCGGGATGCGGGAGCTGAAAACGAAAGTGATCGAATTTTTGCCGCGGCTTGGAGGGAAGGTGTCTTTATTCTTTCCTGAGAAAATCATTCGCGATATCGGCGGAATACCGGGGATTGCGGGAAAGCAGCTGATCGAGCAGCTGAAGGAGCAGGCGGCGACGTTTGACCCTGACATCGTGCTGAATCAGCGCGTGATCGGTTTTGAACGTCTTGATGACGGCACTATTGTGCTGACAGGTTCTGAAGGAGAAAAGCATTATACACGAACCGTCATTTTAGCTGTCGGCATGGGGACACTTGAGGTCAATGAGTTTGACAGTGAGGATGCGACCCGGTACGCGGGCAAAAATCTTCATTATGGGGTGGAGAAGCTTGATGCGTTTAAAGGCAAGCGGGTCGTAATATCAGGCGGCGGAGATACTGCGGTCGATTGGGCTAATGAGCTGGAACCGATTGCAGCGTCTGTGACTGTCGTTCACCGGCGCGAGGAATTCGGCGGAATGGAAAGCAGCGTGACGAAAATGAAACAATCATCGGTACGGGTGCTTACTCCTTATAGGCTGGAGCAGCTGAGCGGCAATGATGAGCGAATCCAAAGTGTGACCGTTTGTCATACTGCGTCTGGCCATAGGGAAGACGTAGAGGTTGATGAGCTGATCATTAATCATGGGTTCAAAATTGATCTCGGGCCGATGAAGGAGTGGGGGCTGGAGATTGAAGAAGGCAGGGTGAAAGCTGACAGACATATGCGGACGAATCTTCCGGGCGTGTTTGTAGCGGGTGATGCGGCTTTTTATGAAAGCAAGCTGAGATTGATTGCCGGCGGCTTTACGGAAGGCCCGACAGCGGTCAACAGCGCGAAGGCTTATTTGGACCCTAAGGCCGAGAATATGGCGATGTATTCAACCCATCACAAAAAATTGGTGCATAAATAAAACAGCCCTTGAGAAAAGGGCTGCTTGCAATCAGCTGTGAAGGAGCTTTTTTTCCGCCTGTTGATTCTGAATGAGAGCAAACAATTCCTCCTGTTCTTGGACAGCTGTGAATCCATAAATGCCGGCAGCTGAGTCATCGCCTATGCAGACGATGGGAGGTCGGCTTGCTGACGGTTCCGGCGAGATGCTAATTTGTTCTCCTGCGCTGATCAATTGCTGAACGGATGGTTTGCTCGGACAAATGATCATGTGCAACGGAGATTCACTGATGGTTCGCTGAATCATGTGGGTGAACCGGTCATCTATAACATTTTCATGGGTGACATAAAGCGAACAGGGCTTCTGCGTCTGCATGTTTTCCACTGCATGGCGGCTCCCGACAACAAGACGTTTTTCAGATTCAGGCTGACTGGCGGAGACGCGAAAACCTCGTTTTTCAAGCTCTTGCTCTGCATGTTCAGATGCCGCACTCAGTCCGGCTGTCAGCTGGCGGATGTCGATTTTCTTGGAAGCAAGTGTTTGGAAAAATTCACAAACCGCACGGCGCGATGTGAAAAAAATGTCTTCAAAGGTGCCGATTCTTTGAAGAATCTCTTCATTGACAGGCATGTTCTCAGTCCGCCATTTCGGCCATTCGATGACATCGGCACCGGAATCGCGCAGCTTGTCTGCAAGCGGGTCTTCATCTTCGCCATGAGTGACAACCATCATGTGCTGTCCGATGAGTGGTTTGCTTTCAAACCAGCTGTGTGTTTGAAAGTTGACGATATCTCCGATGACGATAATCGCAGGGTTTGTGATCTGGTGTTCCTGAACTTTTTGCTGAATGTTCTCGAGCGATCCTTTCACACTCCGCTGTCGGCCCCACGTTCCCCATTGGACCACAATGACAGGGACGGAAGGAGATTTTCCGTACGCAATGAGCTGCTTGCAAATATAAGGTAAATTCTTGACGCCCATGTAAAAGACAAGGGTTTGAACGCTCCGGGCAAGTCCTTCCCAGTCAAGATTCGGCGTTCCTTTTAACGATTTATCATGCGCCGTAATCATGGCAAAAGACGATGCGAAATCCCGGTGCGTGACAGGGATGCCCGCATATAGCGGCGCTGCAATTCCAGAGGTGATTCCCGGAACCATTTCATAGCGGATGCCGTGCTCATGGAGAGCATCTGCTTCCTCGCCGACTCTGCCGAATACGCTCGGATCTCCGCCTTTTAAACGGACGACGGTTAACCCCTTTAATGCTTTTTCAACCAGCAGGGCGTTAATTTCTCTTTGTTTCATAAAATGGCGGTCTGGCAGTTTTCCGCAATAAATAAACTCGCAGTCCGGTGATGCAAATTCGAGCAGCTTCGGGTTGGCGAGCCGGTCATATAAAATGACATCTGCTTCCTCCAGCGCCTGTTTTCCTTTAATGGTGAGCAGCCCTGGATCGCCGGGGCCGGCTCCCACGAAATATACGATTCCGTTCTTCATGGTCATGTCATCCTTCCGTCACTGTAAAAAATGAAGGATCACTTGAAAAGTGATCCGGTCTTTTGATCAATATACGAGATAAACATGTTCTCCTTCGATCAGCGTGTCGTATGTTTTGACGCATCCGTGATCAGGTTCTTGGACAATTCCGTCTTCCAAGGAGATTTTCCAGTCGTGCATCGGGCAGAAAACATATTCGCCGCTGACGATGCCTTCTGCCAGAACGCCGCCCTTATGCGGACAGCGGTTTTCGATGGCGCGGATGCTTCCATTTGAAAGCTTGAAGACTGCAAGCTCCTTATCTTCAATATACACTGTTTTGCCTAATTGTTCAGGCAATTCTCCAATTTTTCCGATACATACTTTTGTTACGTCTTTGTTCACCATGTCCGTTCCTCCTCAATGTTTTTTTGTCATTATGATGTCGTCACGACATTTTCAAATAATTCTTTAGAGGTTTGTTTGTTTTCCAGGAAATTCTTCCACGGATCCTTGTGGACAGAGAGTGTTTCATTCATTCGGTCGTTCAGCTCCTGCCGTTTTTCCGGATCGTTTAACACGGATTGGACATGGGATAAACCGACGCGCTCAAGCCATGCGGAAGTACGCTCCAGATAGTTTGCGGTTTCCCGGTAATATTGCAGGTAAGCGCCTGCGTATTCTAAGACTTCTTCATTTGTTTTCACCTTCATCAGCAAATCACCGGCGCGCAAATGGGTTCCGCCGTTCCCGCCGACGTAAAGCTCCCAGCCTCCGTCAATGCCGACAACGCCAAGGTCCTTAATGCCGGATTCCGCACAGTTCCGCGGGCAGGCAGACACGGCCATTTTGACTTTATGAGGCGTGTTCAGCCCTTCGAATTTTTTCTCAAGCGCAATGCCCAGTGCCATGGAGTCTTGTGTGCCGAAACGGCAGAATTGCTCACCTACGCACGTTTTTACTGTGCGGAGTGTCTTTCCGTACGCGTAGCCTGACGGCATATCAAGATCTTCCCATACCTTCGGAAGGTCTTCTTTTTTCACGCCGATGAGATCAATTCGCTGGCCGCCGGTCATTTTCACGAGCGGGATCTCATATTTGTCGACGACATCTGCGATCTT
Source organism: Bacillus inaquosorum KCTC 13429 (assembly GCF_000332645.1). GTDB lineage: Bacteria > Bacillota > Bacilli > Bacillales > Bacillaceae > Bacillus > Bacillus inaquosorum. The sequence continues at coordinate 29,779 of NZ_AMXN01000008.1, read as the reverse complement.
GCGCAAATCTGTGGAGTTGGTCACGCCACCGTACATCCGGGGAACGACTGAGTATGTTCCGTCTTTTTGTATGTTGGCGTGCATTCGTTCATTAACAAAGCGGGATGTCCGTTCATCCTCGTATTTGGTTGGATTGATCATGCCTAAGTAGTAGTTCAGAGCAGGCCGGCATTTGGAACAGCCTTCTGGTGTTTTCCAGCCGAGCACATTCATGATTTCTCTGGTATGTGACAGCCCTTTGGCTTTGATTTCTTCTACGACTTCATCTCTCGACAATGTGGTGCAGCCGCAAATCGCTTCTTTTTGCGCTGACGCATCAAAGTCTGATCCGAGCGTATGCTGGAGGATTTCTTCTACGAGCGGCTTACAGCCTCCGCATGAGCGGGATGCACCGTTGCATGCTTTGATCTCGTCCGTTGACGAGCAGCCCTTTTCCTGTATGGCTTGAATAATGTCACCTTTTGACACGCCGTTGCAGCCGCAGATGATTTCATCGTCGCTCATCCCTGCGGTAATGCTTGTGCCTGCTTCTTGGTTGAGAGGCTGTAAGATTGATATTTTAGAGGTTTCAGAGATATCGGCTTCTTTTTGAATCATAGAAAACAGGCGGTTGCCCTCGCTGCTGTCGCCGAATAAAACAGCACCGACAATTTGGTTGCCTCTCAGGACGATTTTTTTATAGATGCCGTCCTGCTCATCGAATACTTTAATCGCTTTTTTGTCCTCTGATTCATCAAAGTCACCGGCAGAGAAGACCTCGACGCCTGATACCTTTAACTGAGTAGAGAGAACGGAGCCTTCATACGGTTTTGTTTCGATGCCGCACATATGCTTCGCCAGCACTTTGGCCTGTTCATAGAGCGGCGCCACGAGCCCGTATGCGATTCCCCGGTGCTCAGCACATTCACCGACTGCATAAATGTGCGGGATTTCAGTTTGCATATAATCGTTGACAATGATTCCGCGGTTAACCGGAATGCCGCTTTCGGCTCCAAGTACTGTATTCGGGCGGATGCCGACAGCCATGACGACTAAATCAGCTTCAATGCTTGTGCCGTCTTTGAATCGGACGCCTTCGACACGGTCATCACCGACAATTTCTTCGGTTTGCTTTTCAAGTAAAAAGGTCATTCCTTGTTTTTCTAACTCGTTTTGCAGCAGGCGTCCTGCTGTTGCATCAAGCTGGCGTTCCATCAGGAATGGTGCGAGATGGATGACGGATACCTCCATGCCGAGATTCAGCAGTCCGCGCGCGGCTTCCAAACCGAGCAGGCCTCCGCCGATGACGGCTGCTTTTTTATATTGTTTTGACGCGGCGAGCATCGTGTCTGTATCTTTGATGTCCCGGAAAGCCGTGACGCCTTTTTTGTCTGCGCCCGGAATCGGAAGGATAAAAGGGACAGAGCCTGTCGCCAGGATCAATTCGTCGTAAGGCTGGATTCGGTCCGCGTCTGTGATGACCGTTTTGTTTTCTGTGTCCACTTTGATGACTGTTTCATTTGTATACAATTGAATATTGTTTTCTTCGTACCAGTCCCAATCATTTAACGTAATATCTTTGATGTCGGTATCGCCTTGAAGCACTTTTGACAATAGGATTCGGTTGTAGTTGGGATGCGGTTCGGAACCGAAAATTGTGATCTGAAATTCATCTTTTGCAACACTCAATATCTCTTCAATGGCCCTTACCCCGGCCATTCCATTTCCAACAAGGACTAGCTGTTTTTTTCCCATCAGATGATCCGCTCCTTATCAATGTTTTTTCCAGCGTAGCACAGCAAAAAGGAATATTTAAGATACATGTTATAAAATGTAACAAAATATACGAAAAGTTCTAAAAATTTTATGAAAAATTAAATAGGTTTGATTCGGACCGCGCATATCTTAAAACCGGGCATTTTACAGGCTGGATCTAAGGCTTCTCCGATTAAATCATTCACGTTTTGAGCATCCGCCCAATGGATGGGAACAAAAACGGTGTCTTTTCTGATTTGTTCCGATAATTTGCTGCGGACAGTGATGCTTCCCCTCGGGGATTCTATTTTTACGAGAACACGGTCTTCAATATGGAAAGACGCCGCTGTTTGCGGATGGATTTCCATAAATGATTCAAAATGTCTCGCGGCAAGGGCGGCGCTTTTTCTCGTTTGGACGCCTGTTAAGTAGTGAGACATGACCCTGCCTGTCGTTAAATACAACGGATAATCGGCTGTCGGCTTCTCTTTTGGAACAGCCGGTTCGTTTGGAATCACACTTAATGCCGCTTTTTGGTCCGGATGTGCAAATGAGTCCGCAAACAAGCGCCCGGTTCCGGGGTGATCAGGTTCCGGACACGGCCAGTGAATGCCGCCTTCACGTCTGAGCCTGTCATATGTGATGCCTGAATAATCGGCAATTCCGCCTCGGCTTGCCTCTCTTAATTCATTAAAAATATCCTCTGCTGACGTGTAAGAAAAGTAACGGCCTTTCCCGAGAGCGGATGCGATCTTACAAATGATCTGCCAATCATGCTTTGCTTCTCCGGGACACGGCCGGCTTGCTTCTCTTAATGTCACGCGGCCTTCGACATTTGTCATGGTGCCCTCATCTTCTAAGTAAGAGGAGGCGGGCAAAATCACATCAGCGTATGTTGCAGTTTCAGAAATAAACAAATCGATTGCGACAAAGAAAGTCAGTTTTCTTAATGCTTTTTTCACGAGATTTGCATTTGGACTGGAGACAGCAGGATTGGAGCACATGAGGAACAGTCCTTTGATGTCGCCGTCATTGATTTTTTCCATCATTTCATAGGCTGAGACACCTTTTCGCGGGAGTTCATCCTGATGGATTCCCCACACTTTCGCAATATGCGCCCGGTGTTCTTCATTTTCGATAGAACGGTAGCCTGGAAGCTGATCGGCTTTTTGGCCATGCTCTCTGGCGCCTTGCCCGTTGCCTTGTCCGGTGATCGCCCCGTAGCCCGAGTAAGGTTTGCCGATTTTTCCTGTGATCAGCACCATGTTTAAGAAGCCTTTCACAGCCGCTGTTCCATCGGTTTGCTGTTCGATCCCGCGGGCTGTAAACAGCATGCCGGACGTCTCCTTGGCAAACTTCACGGCCGCTTTTCGCATGTGCGCCAGCGGGACACTCGTCTGTTCGGCGATATCATTCAGGCTCAGCGCGTCAGTATGCTGCTTCAGCTCCTCGAACCCACTTGTTCGTGATCGAATGAAATCCTCGTTAATGAGCTGTTCGTCGATGATGATTTTGACGAGACCGTTGGCAAGAGCGGCGTCTGTGCCGGGTTTGATTTTCAGATGAAGATCGGCGATTTTCGTTGTCGCGGTTTCACGGGGATCAATGGCAATGATGTAAGCTCCGTTTTCTTTCGCTTTTTCAAAATATGGCATAATCGTAGGCTGGCATTCCGCAATATTGGTGCCGGCCAGTATGATCACACGGGTGTGGGGGATGTCTGATAATGGATTCGTTAAGCCTCTGTCCGCGCCGAATGTTTGGTTGGCTGCCGTTGCTGCGGCGGACATACAAAGTCTCCCGTTGTAGTCGATGTATTTTGTCTGTAAGCCTACCCGCGCGAACTTCCCTAACAAGTACGCCTCTTCATTTGTAATCGAGGCGCTTCCGTATACAGCCATGGCGTCATGTCCGTGTTCAGTTTGGATCATTGTCACTTGGTCTTTGATATGATTCAGTGCTTCTTCCCAGGAAACAGGCATAAACTCGCCGTTTTTCTTCAGCAGCGGCCGGGTGATGCGGGAGGAGTTCAGGGCATGCTGGTGGGCGTTCAAGCCTTTCATGCATAACCGGCCCTGTGTCGTAGGATTATCAATCCCAATCGCTGTGTACTTTTTTCGTGTGACGATGGTTTGTTCCACGAGCTGCATTTTGCACTGCATGCTGCAAAACGGGCATTGGGTGTCATACGTTTTTTCTGATTGGATGTCTTGCTGTTTCTCGCGGAAATATCTAAGCAGTCGTTCAGTCAAAATGCCTCATCCTTTCTTATGTTCGCCTGCCTCTATGGGCGGGTTTTGAATCAGTGACAGGTCAATTTGGAGGCTTTCCATCAGCTGTGTCCTTAGATCCTCTTCAAATAGCACTTCTCTGATATGCACGATCCCGAGACGGTCCATCCACTGATGTACGGCTTCCTCGTAATGAGCCGTTTCACGATAATATTGGATCAGTCCTTTGATCATGCCGGCAGTGCTGTCTGCGTTGTCTGTCACGCAAAACAGGGCTCCGGTACGGGCATGAGTTCCCCGGACACCGCCGATGTAAATGTCCCAGCCAGCTTTTGTCCGAATCGCGCCGAAATCTTGTATGGCGGCATCGATGCAGTCTGTTTCACATGATAAGCTGATAGAAATATAGGCGGGCATGGAAAGCATCTCAAGATGTCTCTCGATCTGGGCTGCAAGCTGCTGAATCGATCGGTTTTGTCCGCATGTACATGCTTTGACACTTTGCAGTGCGCGGCGGTGTTCATTGGAGCAAACGGGCATTTTCAGGTCTTTTTTGATGTTCGGGAGATCCGCAGGTTTGATCCCGGAAAGCTTCAGTCTTTGGCCGTGAGTGATGGATACGCCAGGGATGCTGTATGCCTCGATGATGTCAGCGATATTTCTTAGTTGCTCCGCGTTCGTCAGCCCGCCGTACATTTGCGGAACCAAGGTGTATGTATCTTCGGCGGCTGATTCAGGCTGAACAAAACCAGGGTGTAGCATTTCCAGGTAGTATTGAATCGCCGGGACACACTTGCTGCATCCGTTTTTCGTTTTCCAGCCAAGCTGGCTCATCGCTTCTGCCGGATCAGTGCATGGTCTGCGCTGAAGCTCAGCAATGATGTCGTCTTCCGTAAAATCGGTGCAGTCGCAAAACGCAGGTGGGCCGGCGGGCTCTGTATATTCGCCGCTGGTCATGTGCTTCAAAAGATCTTCAACGAGCGGCTTACATCCTCCGCAGGAGCCGGATGCTTTGGTGCAGTGCTTGACTTCCTCAACAGTTGTTAAGCCTTTCGTGTGCACCGCTTCTTCAATCCCACCTTTTGTCACTGAGTTGCATTGGCAAATTGTTTCACTGGAGGGCATGGATTCAAATAATGTGTCGGTTTTCTCGGGTTCGATGATCTGCTTTTTGACAATGGAGATGTCTCTTTGTTTGAGCAGGCTGTCGAGAAATCGTTGCTTGTCACGTGTGTCTCCGAATAAAATAACGCCGGCCAGTTTGTCATCCTCAAAGAGTGCTTTTTTATAAACGCCGGCTTGCTCATCGTAGATGTTGATGCTCGTCGTGCGTTCATCTTCGTGAATCTTTCCGGCTGACCACACATCAATTCCAGCTATTTTTAAAGCTGCAGATGGTGCTGAGCCTTGATATCCCTTACATAGAACGCCGCAAATATGTTTGGCGAGAACATTTCCCTGCTCATAAAGCGGGGCTGCCAAACCATATACCGTTCCGTTATGCTCGGCGCATTCCCCGACGGCATACACATTCGGTTCGCTCGTCTGCATGTAGTCATTCACGATGATCCCGCGGTTTACTGCAATTCCGGCTGATACAGCCAATTCAATATTCGGCCTCACGCCAGCCGCCATCACAATCAAGTCTGCTTTCAGTGAAGATCCGTCTTTAAAACGGATTCCGTCTGCCCGCGAGGTGCCAGAAATGGATACGGTGTCTTTCTCTAAAAGAAAGGTTAAGCCTTTTCGTTCCAGCTCCGTCTGCAGCAGCCGCGACGCCGTTTGATCGAGCTGTTTTTGCATGATGCCGGCGGAGTGGTGAATGACGTTGACATCCATGCCGAGATGCTGTAAACCGACAGCAGCTTCCAGTCCTAATAAGCCGGCTCCGATCACCGCTGCCTTTTGATAGTGTTTGGCCATGGTCATCAACGCCTGGCAGTCTTCTATTGTTCGAAACCCGTATACGCCTTCTTTGTCTGCCCCGGGGATGGGGAGAATATGAGGGGAGGAGCCTGTTGCCACAATTAATTTGTCATAAGACAGCGTGCGCTTCCGATCCGTGATGACCCTCTGCTGATCTGTATCAATTTGGACAACCGTTTCGCCCGTGTAAAGGGTAATCCCATGCTTGGCGTACCAACCCTTGCTGTTTAATGTAATGTCATCGAGTGACGCCTCACCCTGCAATACAGAGGATAAGAGAATGCGATTATAGTTGGGATGCGGTTCGCTTCCGAAAATGACAATCTCGAACATTTCGCGATTCAACTTCAATACTTCTTCAATACAGCGGATTCCGGCCATTCCGTTCCCTGCTAACACCAATCTTTGTTTCTTCATGTGCCAGACCTCCTTTGATTCTCCTATTAAAAATTATGTCACAACGCATTGTTAACGCATTAAACGTGTCACAAAAACTTACACATGTCTTTTCCAGAAAAAAATGGTCATATATCCTTAATTCAGAAAATTTAAATTAATCAAGGGTCAAGAAAGGGGAAACTTATGAAGCTGTCGGAACTGAAAACTAGCGGTCATCCACTCACTTTGCTCTGTTCCTTTTTATACTTTGATGTGAGTTTTATGATATGGGTTATGCTTGGGGCGCTGGGTGTTTATATTTCTCAGGATTTTGGCCTGTCTCCTTTTGAGAAAGGGCTTATCGTGGCTGTGCCGATTTTATCAGGATCTGTGTTTCGTATCATTTTAGGAATATTAACGGACAGAATTGGACCGAAAAAAACGGCAGTGATCGGGATGCTGGTGACAATGATTCCGCTGCTTTGGGGGACATTTGGCGGCCGGTCGCTGCCCGAGCTGTATGCCATCGGAATTCTGCTTGGCGTGGCGGGGGCAAGCTTTGCCGTTGCGCTGCCTATGGCAAGCCGTTGGTATCCGCCACATCTGCAGGGGCTTGCGATGGGGATCGCCGGCGCAGGGAACAGCGGCACTTTGTTTGCAACCCTGTTTGGCCCGCGTCTTGCAGAGCAGTTCGGCTGGCATATTGTCATGGGAATTGCGCTTATTCCTTTGCTGATCGTCTTTGTACTTTTTGTATCCATGGCAAAGGATTCTCCTGCACAGCCGGCGCCGCAGCCGCTCAAAAACTATCTCCATGTGTTCAGGCAAAAGGAAACATGGTTTTTCTGCCTGCTGTACAGCGTCACATTCGGAGGATTTGTCGGGCTATCAAGCTTTTTATCTATTTTCTTTGTCGATCAATACCAGCTCTCAAAAATTCACGCTGGTGATTTCGTTACATTATGCGTGGCGGCGGGGAGCTTTTTCCGGCCTGTCGGGGGCTGGATTTCGGATCGTGTCGGCGGCACGAAAGTTCTTTCTGTATTGTTTGTCATCGTGGCCCTGTGTATGGCTGGAGTCAGCAGCCTGCCGTCTCTTTCAATGGTCATCGTTCTTTTGTTTGTCGGAATGATGGGGCTCGGAATGGGGAACGGAGCCGTATTTCAGCTCGTACCGCAGCGCTTCCGCAAAGAAATCGGCATGGTGACCGGAATTGTCGGCGCGGCCGGCGGCATAGGAGGATTTTTTCTGCCGAACATCTTAGGATCGCTAAAACAGATGACAGGCACATATGCTATCGGTTTTATCACGTTTTCCTGTATCGCGCTGCTGGCGTTTGCGCTCGTGCTTGCCGCAGGCTATTACTGGAGAAAAAGCTGGAGCACGGAAAGCAGCCCCGCTGATATTTAGGCTTTGACGGACACGCATGTGTGCGTGTCTTTTTTATTTTCTCTTGATTTTCATCAGTGAACCCATCAAAATAAATAGTAATTATTACGATTTGTTAATGAGAGGAGTTTTCTGATTGAATCAACATACGCCGCTTCCGGGAAAACCGGAACGTCTTCAATACTTTGGATCGGTCAGTCCGATAAAAGGCGAGAAACCTGTAGAAAAAGAGAAAATGAAGGATCTGCAAAATATCAGGAAGGATTATTTTTTTGACATTCAGCATGTAGGTGTCGCTAATGTATTCCATCCGGTCACAATCACTTCTGCTATGACGCCTGCTGAGCAAACAACGGCTGCAAAATTTACAATGACTTGTGATTTGCGGAGAAATCAGAAGGGGATTAACATGAGCCGGTTAACAGAGCTTCTGCATGTCTATCATCAAAACGGCTGGATTCTCTCATTTTCCTCACTTCAGCAATTTACGAAAGAGCTTGCGGAAAACATGGGCCAGTCCTCTGCTTCAGTCGAAGTGCGGTTTCCATGGTTTTTCGAACGGAAAAGCCCGAAGCTTGAGAAAGCGGGTCTGATGCATGCTGACATATTGATGTCTGTCACCTATCGCGAAGATCAGCCGTTTGAACAGCGTGCAGGCATTTCAGCGAAAGTAACGACTCTGTGCCCTTGCTCCAAGGAAATCAGTGAATACAGTGCCCATAATCAGAGGGGAACGGTCAGCATTTGGGCTGATATTCATCCGGCCGCATCGCTGCCAAGCGATTTTAAAGCCGATTTGCTTCACGCCGCAGAATCAAATGCCTCTGCGAAACTGCATCCGGTGCTGAAGCGCCCTGATGAAAAAGCCGTGACGGAAACAGCATATGAAAACCCGAGATTTGTTGAGGATCTCGCCCGGCTGATTGCCGCGGATTTGTATGAGCTTGAATGGGTGTCAGCCTTTGAGATTGAATGCCGCAATGAAGAATCGATTCATCTCCACGATGCCTACGCGAAGCTGCGTTTTTCGAAACAGGTGGATAGAATATGAAACCGCTCATTATTAATTGTTGCAGTTCTTGTGCCGGCCAGCCTGCTGTCAGCGTGTTCTTATCATACGTAAGAACACGCAAGTTTAAATACGAAGAAAACGGACGAGCACATAACGGCTGCCCGAAAACCAGAAAAAACAAGCATTGATTGGACAAAGCCTTCAGGCGGTGAATACCCGGATATCAAGCAGAAGCATGTCTGGATTGATGTGGACGTGAAGGAACAGAAGGCTTACATCAAAGAAGGGAGCAAAACCATCTATACAATGATTGTCTCGTCAGGACTTGATCAAACAAAGGATGATGCTACGCCAAAGGGCACCTTTCATATAGAGCCTGAACGGGGAGAATGGTTTTTCTCTGAAGGATATCAGGAAGGCGCGGAATATTGGGTCTCATGGAAAAACCATGGCGAATTTTTATTTCATAGTGTGCCGATGACAAAGGATAAAAAAGTCATCGAAAAAGAGGCACAAAAACTTGGGGGGAAGGCATCTCACGGATGTATCAGGCTGACCATTCCAGATGCGAAATGGATATATGAAAACATCCCCGAACATACAAAAGTTGTGATCAGCTGAACTAAAAGCGGTTGACAAAAAGGAAAAAAGAACATACGATTTAAATCGTAACAATTACGTTTTGTAGAGAGGAGATTCTCCCATGTATAAATGGCTGATCATTGGCGGCGGCATCCAAGGCACTACCTTGGCTGTGCATCTGGTGAAAAGCGGAAAGGCATCGATTAAGGATCTTGCTGTCATTGATCCCCATGAACGGCCTCTTGAATGCTGGAAACGAAACACAGGCCGCATTCAGATGAAATACTTGCGCTCTCCATCGGTTCATCACGTGGACACAGAGCCGTTCAGTCTGCAAATGTATGCGGATAAAAGCCAATGGCCGGAAGTGTTCTTTGGAAGGTATAAGAGGCCCTCGCTGTCGCTCTTCAATCAGCACTGCGAGACTGTGCTGGATGAGATACATATTGAGCAAGCATGGAAAACAGGCACAGTGACAGATTTGAGAAGGACAAACGGGTTGTGGGAAGCGGAGACAGATGCCGCCGGAACAATTACGGGTGAAAGAGTGGTTTTAGCCATGAGTTTTTCTCATCAGCCTTCATGGCCGGAGTGGGCAAAACCATTTCAGAATGACGGCATCTATCATGTGTTTGATAGAGATGTGGACGATGTAAGGAATGAAAGTGTGCAAATGGCAGTTGTAGGCGGGGGGATAACGGCGGCTCATTACGCCATAAAACTCGCAGATGACGGCCATGATGTCACGATGCTAGTGAGGCATCCGTTCCGAATCTATGACTTTGACAGTGATCCGGGCTGGCTTGGTCCGAAATATATGAAAGCATTCAGTAAAACGTCAGACTATCAAAAGAGAAGGCAATGGATCACAAGCGCGAGACATCGCGGCTCTTTTCCAAAGGACATTTCAAGAACGCTTGCTGTCTATAGGGAAGAGGGCAGAGTAAAAGTTATTCAGGATGACATTGATTCTTGCCAAAAAACAGTTGACGGTAAGATACAGATACACGGTAAGAACAGCGAATCGCCATACGAATATGAGCGTATCGCACTGGCAACAGGTTTTACCTCGGACATCAGCCGGTTCGAGTGGGTACAGAGAGCGGCGCAAGCCGAGCAACTGCCTTATGCAGGCTGCGGTTTTCCGATTGTCGGACAGGATTTGCAATGGGGAAAAGGATTATACGTAATGGGAGCCTTTGCTGAATTAGAAATCGGGCCGACAGCGAGAAATATTTCCGGAGCGCGAAAAGCTGCTTACACCATTGCACATACGGCGAAGCATACATTTTAAATCGTAATCATTCTATTTTATAAGGAGGACATTACCATGAAAAAAATTCCGGTTACCGTACTGAGCGGTTATCTTGGAGCGGGAAAAACAACATTGCTGAACAGCATTTTGCAAAATCGTGAAGGCTTAAAAATAGCAGTCATCGTCAACGATATGAGCGAGGTGAACATTGACGCGGGCTTGGTGAAGCAGGAAGGAGGCCTTTCAAGAACAGATGAAAAGCTTGTGGAAATGTCAAACGGCTGTATTTGCTGTACGCTTCGTGAAGATTTATTAATTGAAGTCGAGAAGCTGGCAAAAGAAGGGCGGTTTGATTATATCGTAATCGAATCAACGGGAATCAGTGAACCGATTCCGGTGGCCCAGACTTTTTCTTATATCGATGAAGAGATGGGAATCGACCTTACAAAATTCTGTCAGCTGGATACGATGGTGACAGTCGTTGATGCCAACCGTTTTTGGCATGATTATCAGTCAGGCGATAGCCTTCTGGACCGCAAAGAAGCACTGGGGGAAGGGGATGAAAGAGAAATTGCCGACCTCTTGATCGATCAAATCGAGTTTTGCGATGTTCTGATCTTAAATAAATGTGATTTGGTCAGCGAGCAAGAGCTCGAACAGCTTGAAAAAGTGCTTCGCACACTGCAGCCAAGGGCCAAATTCATTCGTTCTGTTAAAGGAAATGTAAAACCCCAAGAGATTTTACATACAGGGTTATTTAACTTCGAGGAAGCGAGCGGATCTGCCGGCTGGATTCAAGAACTGACGGCAGGACATGCGGAACACACCCCGGAAACAGAAGAATACGGCATCTCTTCATTTGCGTTTAAGAGACGGTTGCCGTTTCATTCTACACGGTTTTATCGCTGGATGGATCAAATGCCAAAGAACGTGGTTCGCGCAAAAGGAATCGTCTGGTGCGCATCTCATAACAACCTCGCTTTGCTGATGTCGCAAGCCGGGCCGTCGGTTACGATTGAGCCTGTATCCTATTGGGTGGCGGCGCTGCCTAAGCTTGAGCAGGAGCAAGTCAAACAGCAGGAGCCGGAAATTTTGGAGGACTGGGATCCAGAATTCGGTGACCGCCTGACACAGCTGGTGTTTATCGGAACAGACTTGGATGAAGAAGCAATCACGAAAGAGCTTGATCAATGCCTGCTGACTGAGTATGAATTTGATTCCGACTGGTCGCTCTTTGAGGACCCGTTTAAATGGAAGCTGAATCAATAGAAAAAAAGCCGTCTCCTGCGGAGCGGCTTTTTTTAATGAAACGTTTGTTTAAACATAGTGAGCGTATTTTTTCTCAAGGATATTCTGAAAAACGGCCGCTGCTGAGCAGATTGCCCAATAAATGAGAGCAGTCAGAATATACATGGTCATGTAATCAAACTCTCTGCCTCCGATGATTTTCGCATGCTGGAGCAATTCCGGCACTGTAATCATCGCAGCGAGAGAGGACGCTTTGATTAAGTCGAGCAATACATTGGCAAGCGGAGGCAGCGCAATACGGATCGACTGCGGCAAAATGATGCCTCTCATCGTCTGCCAATAGGAAAGTCCGAGCGAGGATGCGGCTTCCCACTGTCCTTTTTCAACAGATGAAATGGCTGAACGGTTAATTTCCGCAATGTAGGCGGCGCTGTTAAGGCTAAAGCCAATTAAAGCGGCCGTGACAGCGGAAAATTCAATGCCGATATAAGGAAATCCGAAATAAAGGATAAACAAGATCACCAAAATCGGAACGCCCCGCATAAATGAGATATAGAGCTTCGCCGGCCATCTTAACAAGGCAAGCTGAGACATTCTGGCGAGTGATATGAACAGGCCGATCACCGTTCCCGCAAACATGCTCACAAAAGAGATGAGCAGCGTATACCCAATGCCTCTTATGACATAAGGAAACGATTCAATTGCCAGCTTCGTGTTAAAAATATATTCCCACTGAATGCTATTAATCATGGCGTCCGATTACAAATCAACGTCCTGAACGTCGACATCCAGTTTCTTTGATACATCTGCTTTATTGAAGAATTGTTTCGACAGCTTAGTCAAAGTGCCATCCTTGCTCATTTCTTTCAATGTTTCGTTCATCTTTTTCTGAAGTGCTGCATTGCTTTTTTTCATGACAAGCGCCTGTTTGTTCGGCATGTACTTGATGTCAGGGTGGATCGTAATGTTGAGATCCGGGAATGCTGCGAGCGCAAGTGTCTGCAGGTAATAGTCGTTTAAAATGACATCAGTGCGTCCGTTGGCGACATCTTTTAAATACTGCTCGTTGGTCGCATTATCATAAATCACTTCTTTGGCGCCGTATTTTCTCGCAACATCCATGTAAACTGTCGTTGCCGCGCCAGCTGCTTTCTTCCCTTTTAAATCCTTTAGCGTTTTAATCCCTGATAAATCGTCTTTTCGGACAATTGCTGTGCCGTATGAATATTTATATGGAGTGGAAAACGCGAACTTCTTCTCGCGGTCCTTTGTCACATCGATGTCATTTGCGGCTGCGTCAACCTGTCCGCTGTTCACCGCTGTCAGCATCCCGTCAATGCCCATCTCCTTGAACTCAACCTTCAGCCCCAGGCGTTTTGTCGCTTCACGAACGACTTCAACCTCGTAGCCTGTCAGCTTATCGGAACCAGAATCGGTATCGTGGTAAGAAGTAGGATAAAGCGTGCCGGATGTAGCGACAACGATTTTCCCTTTGTCTTTGATCTGTTCCCAGCCTGTATCCTTGGAACCGGCTTCATTTTTGCCGGAACAGGCTGCCAATATAAGAAAGAAAGCCATTGTAAAACTGAATATAACGGCTTTGGATTGCATGAATGATTTCACCTTTGTTTCCCCCAATCTGTTAATCAACTAAAAAGATAGCATTGAACATAAGGGGTTGCAATATGTTGATGATGTTTTCAAAAAGTTCGAATTGTGTGTACAAAAGCGTGTGAGCGTTTAAAAGCGGCTATGAAGGGAAGGAGTGATAAAAAAGGAGTTGTCTAAGGATGAAAGCACTGACACATCAAGGGAAAGAGCATGTGAAAGTGAAGGAAGTAGCAGGCCCCGAAATTAGCCAATACTGTATGAAATGGTGAAGAAGCATGTAGTTGATCTTCTGCATAATTTAAGTCTTGCTGATGTCCATAAGGCATATGATATATTCAATAAGAAAAAAATGGAAACCATCAAAGCTATATTGAAAACATAATGGGGGAGTCAAATGAATATTTACAAACCAGCCGGATTCTGGATCAGACTGGGTGCTTCATTGCTGGATTACATTATTGTCTCGGTGCCTCTTTTGCTGATCTATTGGCTGATTACAGGAAAAGACCCGAATGACAGCATGTTCATCAGTTTGATTGTTCTGCTGTACTCTATTTTGCTGCCGGTGTTTTGGAACGGCTACCTTATCGGAAAAAGAATCTGCGGAATCAGAATCGTAAAAAAAGACGGATCACAAGTCAGCCTGTTAACGATGTTTTTGCGGGTTATTGTTGCCGGTCTGGTTTACGGCATCACCTTCGGACTCGGCTTGATCGCCAGCCTGATTCTGATCGGCGTGCGAGAAGACAAAAGAACACTGCATGATTTAATCGCGGGAACGTATGTCACTTACGCGTCACCGGGTGAAGAAGAACTTGATAATGACGAACAGATCAGAAAGAGCGAATAATGGTTCGCTCTTTTTATTTTGTATGCATAAAAAATGAAATGCAGCAAAACATATGAAAAATAGGATTGGAGGAATAAATTGGATGAAACGAATAAAAATCAATATCATCACAATGTTCATAGCCGCGGCTGTCATTTCTCTGACCGGCACAGCGGAAGCCGCTGAAAAACAGCAGCAGCCTCCCGCTAATGTTTCACTGACAGATCAGCAAAAGAAAGAAATTGAACAGCTGGAAGCAGACATACTAAAAAAGCGTAAAGACGTAATCTCAAAATATGTGCAATACGGCGTCCTGCCTAAAGAAAGAGGAGAACACATCAAAAATCACATGGACAAACACTTTGAAATGATGAAACAAAACGGCTTTGTTCCAAAGCCCCATCCTCATGCGCATAAATTTGAAAAAAGGCATTAAGACGGTAAGCATCCAATGGAAATTGGGTGCTTTTGAGTTTTTTGCAAATGAAAATATTGGCTGAGCTGTTCCGCGACTAATATCGAGTTGATCTGAAACGCGTTTCATAACCTATGATAGGTTTATCAATAGTTCAGGAGTGATAAACACTATGATCCACCAGCATCCAGAATCTTTTCCGAAACATTTTTTGTGGGGCTCTGCTTCGGCAGCGTACCAGATTGAAGGCGCTTGGAACGAAGATGGCAAAGGTCCTTCTGTATGGGACGTGTTTACGAAAATACCGGGCAAAACGTTCAAAGGAACTAATGGCGATATTGCGGTTGACCATTATCACCGTTATAAAGAAGATGTCGCTTTAATGGCTGAAATGGGCTTAAAAGCGTATCGATTTTCCGTCAGCTGGCCGCGGATTTTTCCAAAAGGAAAAGGAGAGGTCAATGAAGCAGGCCTAGCGTTTTACGATAACCTGATTGATGAGTTGCTTTCTCATAACATCGAGCCGGTTCTGACTTTATATCACTGGGATTTGCCTCAGGCGCTTATGGACGAGTATGGCGGCTTTGAATCAAGAAATATCATCGAGGATTTTAATAACTATTGTATTACTCTTTATAAACGTTTTGGAGACAGAGTAAAATATTGGGTTACGTTAAACGAACAAAACTACAATTTTAATCACGGATTTATTACAGCCATGCATCCGCCTGGAGTGAAAGATAGAAAACGATTTTACGAAGCAAACCATATAGCGTTCCTGGCTAATGCGAAGGCCATTGAATCTTTTAGGGAATATGTGCCTGAAGGCAAAATAGGTCCAAGCTTTGCTTATTCTCCGGCATATCCTTTATCTAGCCATCCAGAAGACATACTGGCTTTTGAAAATGCTGAAGAGTTTATGAACAATTGGTGGCTTGACATGTATTGCTGGGGAACCTACCCGCAAATTCCTTTCCGCTATTTAGAAAAACAGGGCTGGGCGCCGACAATCAAAGCGGGAGATATGGAGCTGCTTGCCAAAGGGAAGCCTGATTTTGTAGGTGTCAATTATTATCAGACCATCACCTACGAACGAAATCCGCTTGATGGTGTGTCAGAAGGAAAAATGAATACAACAGGACAAAAGGGGACCAACCAGGAAACAGGGATACCCGGAGTATTTAAAACGAAAAAAAATCCGCATCTGACAACGAGCAACTGGGATTGGACAATTGACCCAATTGGATTGCGTATCGGCCTTCGACGAATTACAAGCCGCTATCAGCTTCCAGTGTTTATCACAGAAAACGGTTTGGGTGAGTTTGATAAGGTTGAAGACGGCACTGTACAGGATGATTATCGAATTGATTATTTGCATTCGCATCTTGAGCAATGCAGACAAGCCATCAGCGACGGTGTCGATTTGATAGGCTATTGCAGCTGGTCGTTTACTGATCTGTTAAGCTGGCTGAATGGCTACCAAAAAAGATACGGATTTGTATATGTCAATCGCGATGAAGAAAATACACATGATTTAAAACGTTTGAAGAAAAAAAGCTTTTATTGGTATCAGGATGTAATCAAGACGAATGGAGAAAGTTTATAAAGAGTCCCTGAGAGTCACTCTCTCAGGGATTTTTCATTACACAGAAACAGCATCAATAATATAAGTGTCGGCGTGCAGATCTGACTTTTCAGCCGGCACAGTCCAGCATGTCAATTGATAGTCCCCTTTAGGAAGATCAAAGGACAGCCTTTTAGACATAATGCTTTCAATCTCAATTCCGTTTTCTGTGACATGAAAAGGAACAGTCACTTTTTTTTCGTAGGAGTTTACAGTTTCTGAACTGTTAAGGCGCAAAAGAATAAATGCCTTTGTATTTCTCTGAGCCTCAAAGGAAATTGCTCCGTCCGCCGCAGCATATCCTTTTTCAATCGCTTCGTCAGTCCAATCCATGACAGGAGGTGCGGAATCCTTTTGAAATACAGTAAATTGATGATATGAAATCGACAGTTCTTGCGGCTTCCATGACTTGATCAATGTGCTGTTCCTCCTCTTTTAACTGTTTACTGAATCGTGAATAAAACCTTTGTGCCGTCAGGGTAATCGGTAAGCTGATGCCCGACCCAAGAACCTGCACCGCGGTTGTCAGTGGGAGAAATATATTCTACAGAAGCTCCCTCACCGCCTTCTTTGCACATGGCCATTGGCCATTCATCTCTGTCATACCCCGTTTTAGGCGGTACGTCTTTTAATGATTGCTCACGGCGTTCCTCAGCTCCGTCCCTGTCGATGGTACACACATCTGAGTGCCCCTCATTTATCGCATCCTTTATATGTTTTGCCGTTTCGGGATAACGGTCAGAAGGGAAGGCGATTGTTTCGTCATATTCTTTCGTTTGAGACGTTTTTTGATCAGCTGAGAAAAAGTCTCCCTTTATCAGGCTGACAGCTGCAGCTGCTATGACGACGATGACGAGGAGTATCGTTTTTATGATGTCCATCGTGATGTTCACCTCCCGCAATTAGCAACTTTAAAAACTGATCCAAGAGTAATCCAGAAAGCGTTTAGTGTAAAGGTTAAAATTTTATGTTTTACACTCAGTTTATTGCAGAAATCGTAATTTTAGCTGGTCGAAATATTTGTTTTCAGTAAAATACCGTTGCCAATTTACAATAATGATAGTAAGTCATCGGCCGTTTTCAGGTTGATCAATCATTTTAAATTGGCTTATGATACCAGTAAGCTCCTCAGCTAATTGAGATAGCGTTTCAGAAGCTGCAGTAATCTCTTCCATCGCAGCAAATTGCTCTTCTGTTAATGCAGCGGCCTGCCGGGTATTATCTGTAGATTCTTTAATGTCAGCCGTATTGGCTGCAAAGGAATCGTTTATTTGATGCGCACTGGCTGAAATGTTTGATACAGATGCTGATAAATCACTGATCTCGGCGCTGATTTCACCTGTTGCGGCTGCAATTTCCTTAAATGCATCTTTTGTGCGCTGGATCATGGTGACACCTTCGGCAGCCTCTGTTTTTACATGCTCAACTGACCTTGCAGATTGGTTCATATCTTTTTGTATCTCTGTAATTAATGTTGAAATTTGTCCTGCAGACTGTTGAGACTCTTCCGCTAATTTACGTACTTCATCGGCAACAACAGCAAAGCCTTTGCCATGTTCACCGGCTCTGGCAGCTTCAATCGCTGCATTCAGCGCAAGCAGGTTTGTCTGATCGGCAATTTGGGTGATGACGGATAAAATTTGTTCAATTTGTTTAGAGCGGCCGTCCAGCTGCTGTATGATTTCTCCGCTTTTCTGAATCGAATGGTGTATCGCATCCATTTGTGCCTGTACATCTGCAATTTCCTTTTGCCCGATGTCGGCTTTTGATTGCGCAAGCTGTCCTTTGTCAGCGATAGCAGCCGTGTTTGAAGAAATATCCCGTATGTCTGCTGAAGCTTGTTTCAGTGAGCTTTCACTGCTTTCAATTCTAGTCATCTGATGCTGGGCTCCATTTGCAATGTGCTGTACAGCTTCTGTGATCTTTTCTGAAGCTTGATTTGTTTCCTCTGCTCCGGCTGAGAGCTGCTGGGAGGCTGACGCAAGCTGAAGAGCTGATTGCTGCACGGTTTGAATGGTATTGTTCAGTTTCATTCTCATCTTATTGTAATAGACGCTGAGTTCTGATAGCTCGTCACCGGATTTGTCTGATACCTCTATTGTCATATCTCCGTTTCCAGCACTTTCAAAGGCGCATTTTAAAGCGTTGAGCCGCTTATTGATTCTTCTGGTGAAAATCAGGACAAGGATGACTGATACAATAATGACGATAGCAAGAACGATAGCGAATTGAGTGAAGAGTGACTTGGTAAGCGATGCTAATATGCTTTGGTTGGCTCCGGTATACAGCATGCCGATGATGTCCCCGTTTTGATCTTTTAAAGGCATGTATGCCGTCTGATAAGAGGAGCCTGCCACGTCTGCTTGTCCGTAGAATCGTTTTCCGCTCTTTAAAACAGCGTCAATAACTTCAGAAGAAGCCTGAGTGCCGACAGCTCTTTCGCCGCTCTTCATGACATTGGTTGCAACACGAGTATCTCCTTGGAAAATGGTAACCGTATCACCTGTTTTTTCACCAAGCAGATCAACAATATCTTCATTTCCGTTGATTTGGATCTTGCCTTTATACAGCTTATTGTTTTTTACCTGCCAGTCCCCTGAAATGACATCATCAATATAAGCGCTGCTTAAAGCGAGATCGCCTTTCGCTTTTTCAGTCGCCATTTGTTTCATGCTTTCTGTAATTTCCTTAAGCATTACAGTACCGACTGATACCGAAAACAAAAGAATAATCACGAAAACCATGCAGAGAATTTTTGTTCCTAGCTTAAGCTTTAGTTGTTTTATCAACATAATTCCTCCTTTTTGTGATTTGTAGGTCATATTACTTATCGGGTTTTTGGGTTTAAAGCTTTATTTAGAAAATAATAAAACCGGCCTGATCTACAGGCCGGTTGTGTGACGCTATTCAAGGTTTGCGTGGTGGGTGAACATGGTTTCAGAATCGAGTCCTTTTTTCTCCATGAGTTTTAAAATCACTGCATCATAGAATAGCAGCAATGTTTGCTCAAATAAGGAACCCATTGGCTGAATGGTTTTATAGCTTCCGTTTGACCGGTCTTTAGGGGACCCGGGCATTTTGACGATGAGATCCGCTTGTTTTCCGATGCTTGATTCCGGATTGATGGTTAAAGCGGCAACGATCCCGTGTAAGCTTTTTGCTTTTGCTGCTGTATGGATTAAGCTCTTTGTCTCGCCGGATCCTGAGCCGATAATGACGAGATCTCCCTCGCGGAGCGGCGGAGTGAGAATCTCACCGGCAATATGAGCGTTGAAGCCCATGTGGATCAATCTCATCGCGAAGGATTTTGCCATCAGGCCAGACCGCCCCGCCCCTGCAGTGAAAATTTGATGGGACGAAAGAATGTGATCGGCGAGCTGATCAGCTTCTTCATTAGAAATATAAGCCGCTGAACGGTGTAACTCGTTTAGAATTTCCGTTACGAATTCAGTCGTTTTCATATGATTTATCCTTGGGCAATAAGCTGTTTCATTTTTGAAGCTGTTTCCGCTTTATCGGCTGCGCTTGTAATTCCGCCCCCAACAATGACAAGGTCAGGATTTTGTTTGATCACTTCTGGCAGTGTATCAAGTTTGATCCCGCCCGCAATTGCGGTTTTTGCGTTTTTAACGGTATTTTTGATTGTCGTTAATTCTTCGAAAGAGTTTTTGCCCTCTGCTTGAAGATCATATCCAGTGTGGACGCAGATGTAGTCAACACCAAGTGCGTCAATTTCTTTCGCACGGGATTCAATATCTTTCACGTTAATCATGTCTACCAAGATTTTCTTCTTCTGTTTTTTGGCTTCTCCTACTGCGCCTTTAATCGTTGCATCGTCTGTAGCCCCTAAAACGGTGATAATGTCAGCGCCTGCTTCAGATGCTTTCATGATTTCATATCCGCCGGCATCCATGATTTTCAGGTCTGCTAAAACCTTCAATTGCGGAAATGCTTCTTTTATTTCTTTAACGGCTCTAAGGCCCTCATTAATGACAACCGGTGTTCCGATCTCAACCACGTCGATGTATTGTTCCACTTCTTTGACGAGCTCGATGGCTTCCGGGATGTTGACGAGGTCTAATGCCAGCTGTAATTCCATTGTTGATCCACTCCCTTTTTCGAATTATTTTTCATTCTATAGGTTCACTCTTTTGATGAGAAGTAGGCACTTTGAAGTCAACTAGTTACTTGGAGGATACTGTGAGTAGAGGCAATCAGATTTCTTTCGCTTGGTTTTAGGAGTGAGTATAATAAAAAGGAGTCTGCAAAAAAGTAAGTAAGTGATGATACGTATCTAACATACAAAAAATATACTAAGGGGGGATTTCTTTTGAGCCGGATGGACGACAAAAGGTTTAATTGTGAGAAGGAATTAACGCTTGCGGTGATCGGCGGTAAATGGAAAATGCTCATTTTGTGGCATTTAGGAAAAGAAGGCACGAAACGGTTCAATGAATTAAAAGCTTTGATTCCTGATATTACGCAGAAGATCCTCGTGAATCAGCTGAGAGAGCTTGAGCAGGATATGATTGTTCACAGGGAAGTGTATCCGGTTGTCCCGCCGAAGGTTGAATACTCCTTGACCCCGCAAGGAGAAAGCCTGATGCCTATTCTTGATGCCATGTATGAGTGGGGGAAAGGCTATATGGAGCTGATTGACATCGATAAAAATGTCATAAAGGAATCATTGTAGGCGCTCTTGAATAAGGGTGTCTTTTTTTTGCCTGTTTTTCGGTTTTTGCGCGGTAAACATATGGGATGTAAAGATTGTAAATGGCTTTCAACAATAAATGGGATGAAGCGGAAAGGATCATTTTAAAAATTTTTATTTTTCTGTAAATAATGTTTAGTGGAAATTATTGCGGCATCCCGCAAAAATATCCCAGTAAATAAACTGGAATCTTTCGGTATCCCGCATGAAACTTTTCACCCATTTTTCGGTGATAAAAACATTTTTTTCATTTAAAGTGAACGGTAGTAAGGTAAAAAAATATTGAAAACAATGAATAATTAGCCAAAACTGTATCATGTTTGGATGAGGGATCTTGCGGTCTTTATTTGCTTGTGTTAAACCCCGCAATGATGATTGATGGCAGTTGTTTTGACAGCGGCAATCTGTTTTTTTGTTAGGATGCACTGCTTTTTAAACGTAGTACTTTGGGCTTTTTCGGCTGTTAGTTCATAAGGATTAAAAGCTTATATGGATAAGAAAGGGAAAATATGCTGCACATGTTCACTGGTTATTGAAGATTAGGGGAGGTATGACAATATGGAAATAACTTTTTACCCTTTAACGGATGCACAAAAACGAATTTGGTATACAGAAAAATTTTATCCTGACACAAGTATTTCAAATCTTGCGGGGATTGGTAAGCTGGTTTCAACTGAAAAAATTGATTGGAAGCTTGTGGAGCAGGCGATTCAAGCGTTTATCCGCAGAAATGACGCCATGCGCCTTCGTTTGCGTCTCAATGAAAACGGAGAGCCCGTTCAATATATTAGCGAGTATCGGCCTGTTGATATAAAACATACTGACACCACTGGAGATCCGAATGCGATAGAGTCTATTTCACAATGGGGCCGGGAGGAAACAAAAAAACCTCTGCCGCTGTACGATTGTGACTTGTTCCGTTTTTCCTTGTTCACCATAAAGGAAAATGAAGTATGGTTTTACGCAAATGTTCATCACGTGATTTCTGATGGAATTTCCATGAATATTCTCGGAAATGCGATTATGCACATTTATTTAGAATTAGCCGGCGGCTCAGATACAAAAGAGGGCATTTCGCATTCATTTATCGATCATGTTTTATCTGAACAGGACTATGCTCAATCAAAACGGTTTGAAAAGGACAAGGCGTTTTGGAACAAGCAATTCGAAACGGTGCCTGAACTTGTTTCCCTGAAACGGAATGTCTCTGCAGGAGGAAGTTTAGAGGCTGAGCGGTTTTCTAAAGATGTGCCTGAAACGCTTCATCAGCATCTTCTATCGTTTTGTGAGGAAAACAAGGTCAGTGTTCTTTCAGTGTTTCAATCGGTGCTCGCCGCCTATTTGTACAGAGTCAGCGGCCAGAATGATGTCGTGACGGGAACCTTTATGGGCAACCGGACAAATGCGAAAGAGAAGCAGATGCTTGGCATGTTTGTATCAACGGTTCCGCTGCGGACGAACATTGACGGCGGGCAGGCGTTCTTAGATTTTGTCAAAGACCGGATGAAGGATCTCATGAAAACACTTCGTCACCAAAAGTACCCGTATAATCTCCTGATCAACGATTTGCGTGAAACAAAGAGCTCTCTGACCAAGCTGTTTACGGTTTCTCTTGAATATCAGGTGATGCAGTGGCAGAAAGAAGAGAATCTGGCCTTTTTGACTGAACCGATTTTCAGCGGCAGCGGATTAAATGATGTATCGATTCATGTAAAGGATCGATGGGATACTGGGAAACTCACCATTGATTTTGATTACCGCACTGATTTATTTTCACGTGAAGAAATCAAAATTGTTTGTGAACGCATGATTACGATGCTGGAGAACGCATTATTGCATCCAGATCATACCATTGATGAATTAACGCTGATTTCTGAAGCGGAGAAAGAGAAGCTGCTTGTGAGGGCCGGCGATGAATCTGTCAGCTATCGTAAGGATATGACGATTCCAGAGCTGTTCCAAGAACAGGCTGAGCAGCTTTCTGATCATCCAGCGGTTGTATTTGAAGATCGCACATTGTCCTATCGAACGTTACATGAGCAATCTGCACGCATCGCCAATGTGCTGAAACAGAAAGGCGTTGGCCCTGACAGTCCTGTTGCGGTTCTGCTTGAACGCTCTGAACGGATGATTACGTCTATCATGGGGATTTTAAAAGCCGGCGGAGCCTATGTGCCGATTGATCCCGCTTTTCCTGCGGAGCGCATTCAATATATTTTGGAGGACTGCGGAGCGGACTTCATCCTGACTGAATCGCAGATTGAAGCTCCTGCGGCCGATGCTGAACTGATTGATTTTGATCAGGCGATTGCGGAAGGTGCTGGCGAAAGCCTGAATGCAGATGTAAACGCACGGAACCTTGCCTACATTATTTACACATCGGGAACAACCGGACGTCCGAAAGGCGTTATGATCGAGCATCGCCAGGTTCATCATTTGGTTGTGTCTTTGCAGCAGACGATTTACCAAAGCGCCAGCCAAACACTGCGGATGGCATTGCTTGCGCCGTTCCACTTCGATGCGTCAGTGAAGCAGATTTTCGCGTCGCTTCTTTTGGGACAAACCCTTTATATTGTACCGAAGAAAACAGTGACGAACGGATCTGCCCTAGCTGCGTATTATCGCAGGCACTGCATTGAGGCAACGGACGGAACACCGGCCCATCTGCAAATGCTGATAGCAGCTGGCGATTTTGAAGGCTTAAAGCTGAAGCACCTGCTGATTGGAGGAGAGGGTTTATCGTCTGTCGTTGCGGACAAGCTGCTGAAGCTGTTTAAAGAAGCCGGCATAGCGCCGCGTTTGACCAATGTGTACGGGCCGACCGAAACGTGTGTGGACGCATCTGTTCATCCGGTTATCCCGGAGAATGCTGTTCAATCAGCGTATGTGCCGATCGGGAAAGCGCTGGGGAACAACCGCTTATATATTTTGGATCAAAAAGGCCGGCTGCAGCCGGAAGGCGTGGCGGGCGAGCTTTATATCGCGGGCGATGGTGTAGGCCGAGGTTATTTACATCTGCCTGAATTGACGGCTGAGAAGTTTTTACAAGATCCATTCGTACCAGGCGATCGGATGTACCGGACCGGAGACGTGGTGCGCTGGCTTCCAGATGGAACAATCGAATATTTAGGAAGAGAGGATGACCAGGTCAAAGTCCGCGGATACCGGATTGAGCTTGGGGAAATTGAAGCCGTTATTCAGCAGGCGTCTGACGTTGCGAAAGCCGTTGTTTTGGCACGTCCTGATGAACAGGGAAATCTCGAGGTCAGCGCATATGTTGTGCAGAAGCTTGGAAGCGAATTTGCTCCAGCCAGTCTGCGGGCACACGCGGCCAGACAGCTTCCTGACTACATGGTGCCGGCTTACTTTACAGAAATCACAGAAATTCCGCTCACGCCAAGCGGCAAAGTCGACCGCCGCAAGCTGTTTGCACTAGAGGTGAAGGCAGTCAGCGGAACGGCCTATACGGCGCCGCGAAATGAGACGGAAAAAGCAATCGCAGCCATTTGGCAGGATGTGCTCAATGTTGAAAAAGCGGGGATCTTTGACAATTTCTTTGAAACGGGCGGGCATTCATTGAAGGCAATGACGCTTTTAACAAGGATTCATAAGGAAACAGGCGCTGAGATTCCGCTTCAATATTTGTTTGAGCATCCGACAATTGCCGCTCTTGCAGAGGAAGCCGATCACAGAGAAAGCCGGGCATTTGCAGCGATTGAACCTGCTGAAAAACAGGAGCATTACCCGCTTTCATTGGCACAGCAGCGAACATATATCGTCAGCCAGTTTGAGGATGCGGGAGTCGGATACAACATGCCGGCGGCAGCGATTTTGGAAGGGCCTTTAGAGATTCAAAAGCTGGAGCGGGCATTTCAAGGGTTAATCCGCCGCCACGAGTCTCTGAGAACGTCATTTATTCTTGAAAACAACACGCCTAGACAGAACATTCATGACAGTGTCGATTTCAAAGTCGAGTTGATGGAAAGAGGCGGCCGCTCCGATGAGGAAATTATGACTTCATTCGTCCGGAGATTTGATTTGGCGAAAGCGCCGCTGTTCAGAATCGGCTTGATGAAGTTAGAAGAGAACCGTCATATGCTGCTGTTTGACATGCACCATTTGATTTCTGACGGTGTGTCCATCGGCATTATTTTGGAGGAGTTAGCACGGTTATATAAAGGCGAACAGCTTCCTGAGCTTCGTCTTCAGTATAAGGATTATGCCGTGTGGCAAAGCAGACAGGCTGCTGAAGGGTACCAGAAGGACCGGGCGTATTGGAAGGAAGCCTTTGCGGGCGAGCTTCCGGTGCTTCAGCTTCTGTCCGATTACCCGAGACCGCCTGTTCAAAGCTTTGAAGGAGACCGGGTGTCAATCAAGCTGGATGCGGGGTTGAAGGATCGCCTAAATCGTTTGGCTGAACAAAACGGCGCCACTTTGTATATGGTGATGCTCTCCGCGTACTATACGCTTTTATCAAAGTATACAGGACAGGATGACATCATTGTCGGCACGCCGTCAGCGGGCAGAAACCACTCCGATACAGAGGGCATTGTCGGGATGTTCGTCAATACGCTCGCGATTCGCAGCGAAGTGAAGCAGGATGAGACGTTTACCGATTTGATCACGCGTGTCCGCACACAGGTGCTGGATGCTTTTTCTCATCAGGATTATCCGTTTGAGTGGCTTGTTGAAGATTTGAACATTCCGCGTGATGTAAGCAGACATCCGCTGTTTGACACGATGTTCAGTCTTCAAAATGCGACAGAGGGCATTCCGGCTGTCGGCGATCTGTCTTTGTCTGTTCATGAGACTAACTTCAAGATTGCAAAATTTGATTTGACGATGCAGGCGAGAGAAACCGATGAGGGCATTGAGCTTGATTTAGACTACAGCACGAAGCTGTTTAAACAAAGCACGGCAGTCAGGCTGCTTACGCATTTTGCGCGTTTGCTTGAAGATGCTGCTGCTGAGCCTGAGAAACAGATTTCTGAGTACAAACTTCTTTCCGAAGAGGAGGCTGCTTCGCAAATTCAGCAGTTCAACCCGGAAAGAACACCTTATCCGAAAGACAAGACAATTGTTCAGCTGTTTGAAGAGCAAGCGGCGAAAACGCCAGACCAGCCGGCACTTCAATATGAAGGCGAATCACTTACCTATCGTGAGCTGAATGAACGGGCCAATCGGTTAGCGCGCGGCATTCTTTCTTTTGGGGCAGGCGAAGGCAGAACAGCGGCTGTCTTATGCGAGCGGTCAATGGACATGATTGTGTCGATCCTCGCGGTATTAAAGACAGGTTCGGCTTATGTTCCGATTGATCCGGAGCACCCGATTCAGCGGATGCAGCATTTCTTCCGCGACAGCGGAGCGAAGGTGCTTCTCACTCAGAAAAAATTAAAGGCTTTAGCAGAAGAAGCGGAATTTAGCGGCGTTATCGTGCTTGCAGATGAGGAAGAAAGCTATCATGCCGATGTGCAAAATCTTGCACTGCCTCTTGATTCTGCGGCGATGGCCAACCTGACGTATACTTCCGGAACGACAGGAACACCGAAGGGAAATATCGTGACGCATGCTAATATTCTGCGCACGGTGAAGGAAACGAATTATCTCAGCATTACAGAACAGGATACGATTCTCGGACTTTCCAATTACGTATTTGACGCGTTTATGTTTGATATGTTCGGTTCTTTGTTAAACGGTGCCAAGCTTGTGCTGATACCGAAAGAAACAGTTTTGGATATGGCTCGCCTGTCTCGCGTTATTGAGCGGGAGAACATCAGCATTCTTATGATTACAACCGCTTTGTTCCACCTGCTTGTGGACTTGAATCCAGCGTGCTTGTCAACGCTGCGAAAGATTATGTTTGGCGGGGAGCGGGCTTCAGTTGAGCATGTAAGAAAAGCTTTGCAAATTGTCGGAAAAGGCAAGCTCCTTCACATGTACGGGCCGTCTGAAAGCACGGTTTTCGCGACGTATCATCCGGTTGATGAATTGGAGGAGCACACGCTGTCTGTTCCGATTGGAAAACCGGTCAGCAATACGGAAGTATACATCCTTGACCGGGCGGGACACGTGCAGCCTGCCGGGATCGCCGGGGAGCTATGCGTCAGCGGCGAAGGGCTCGTGAAAGGCTATTACAACCGTCCTGAACTGACTGAGGAGAAATTCGTTCCGTATCCGTTTGCATCCGGCGAACGTATGTATAAAACGGGTGACCTTGCCAGATGGCTGCCGAATGGCGATATCGAATTTATCGGGCGGATCGACCACCAGGTGAAAATCCGCGGACAGCGCATCGAGCTTGGAGAAATCGAACATCAGATGCAAACCCACGACCGCGTGCAAGAGAGTGTTGTGCTTGCAGTTGACCAAGGCGCGGGAGACAAACTGCTCTGCGCGTACTTTGTCGGAGAGGGAGAAATCTCATCTCATGAGCTGAGAGAGCATGCGGCGAAGGATCTGCCGGCTTATATGGTTCCTGCGGTGTTTATCCAAATGGACGAGCTGCCGCTGACCGGGAACGGAAAAATCGACCGGAGAGCGCTGCCGCTTCCTGATGCCAACGTCTCAAGAGGTGTTTCATATGTTGCGCCTCGCAATGAAACGGAACAAAAAGTCGCAGACATTTGGGCGCATGTGCTTCAGGCTGAACAAGTCGGCGTTTATGACCAATTCTTTGACATCGGCGGACATTCATTAGCAGGTATGAAGATGCTTGCCTTGGTTCATCAGGAACTGGGCGTTGAGCTGTCACTCAAAGATCTCTTCCAGTCACCGACGGTTGAAGGCTTGGCACAGGTGATTGACTCTGCTGAAAAACGGACAGTCATCAGCATCAGCCCTGCAAAGAAACAAGATACGTATCCTGTTTCTTCACCGCAAAAACGGATGTACGTGCTCCAGCAGCTTGAAGGAGCGGAAACGAGCTATAACATGCCGGCGGTTCTGCGCCTTACAGGTGAGCTTGATGTTGAAAGGCTCAACAGCGTGATGAAGCAGTTGATGAAGCGTCATGAAGCCTTTAGAACCACGTTTGAAATAAAAGATGGAGAAACGGTGCAGCGAATCTGGGAAGAGGCTGAATGTGAGATGGCATATTTCGAAGCCGCAGAAGAAGAGACAGAGCGGATCGTTTCTGAGTTTATCAAGCCTTTCAAAATCGATCGGCTTCCGCTGTTCAGAATGGGGCTGATCAAGCATTCAGACACTGAGCATGTGCTGTTGTTCGATATGCATCATATTATTTCTGATGGTGCGTCTGTCGGCGTGCTCATTGAGGAGCTTTCAAAGCTGTACGATGGAGAAACCCTTGAGCCGCTCCGCATTCAATACAAGGATTATGCCGTGTGGCAGCAGCAGTTCATTCAGTCTGAGCTTTACAAGAAGCAAGAGGAGCATTGGCTGAAGGAGCTGGACGGAGAGCTGCCGGTGCTGACGCTACCGACTGACTATAGCCGGCCTGCCGTTCAAACATTTGAGGGAGACCGCATTGCATTTTCATTAGAAGCGGGCAAAGTTGATGCCCTGCGCAGACTCGCAAAAGAAACGGATTCCACAATGTACATGGTGCTTCTCGCTTCATACAGTGCGTTTTTATCAAAACTGAGCGGGCAAGACGATATCATCGTCGGTTCACCGGTAGCCGGACGATCCCAAGCGGACGTCAGCCGCGTCATCGGAATGTTCGTCAATACGTTGGCGTTGCGCACGTATCCGAAAGGTGAAAAGACGTTTGCTGACTATCTTAGCGAAGTGAAAGAAACGGCACTCAGCGCTTTTGATGCGCAGGATTACCCGCTTGAGGACTTGATCGGGAACGTACAGGTTCAGCGTGACACCAGCAGAAATCCGTTATTCGATGCAGTATTTTCAATGCAAAATGCGAACATCAAGGATCTAACGATGAAAGGGATTCAGCTGGAGCCGCATCCGTTTGAACGGAAAACGGCTAAGTTTGACATCACGCTGACAGCTGACGAAACCGATGGAGGGCTTACGTTCGTACTCGAATACAATACAGCGCTGTTTAAGCCGGAAACGATTGAACGATGGAAGCAATACTGGATGCAGCTTCTAGATGCTGTCACAGGCAATCCGAACCAGCCGCTTTCCAGCCTGTCACTTGTGAATGAAACAGAAAAACAAACGCTTCTGGACGCCTGGAAGGGCAAAACGCTGCCTGTGCCGACAGACAAAACCGTTCATCAGCTATTCGAAGAGACCGCTCAGCGCCACAAAGACCGCCCGGCTGTCACATTCAACGGACAGTCATGGACGTACGGGGAGCTGAATGCGAAGGCAAACCGTCTTGCGCGGATTCTGATCGACTGCGGCATCAGCGCGGATGAGCGCGTCGGCGTTCTCACGAAGCCGTCGCTGGAAATGTCCGCTGCGGTGCTCGGCGTCTTAAAGGCGGGGGCGGCGTTTGTGCCGATTGATCCTGATTATCCGGATCAGCGGATTGACTATATTTTACAAGACAGCGGAGCGAAGCTTCTCTTGAAACAGGAAGGCATTTCAGTTCCGGATAGCTTCTCAGGAGACGTCATTCTTCTCGACGGGGATCGCACGATTCTAAGCCTGCCGCTAGATGAAAACGATGAGGAAAATCCAGAGGCGGATACAAACGCGGAGAACCTCGCGTACATGATTTACACTTCTGGAACGACCGGACAGCCGAAAGGTGTCATGGTCGAGCACCATGCGCTTGTGAACCTGTGCTTCTGGCACCATGACGCGTTCAGCATGACAGAGGAGGACCGCAGTGCAAAATACGCGGGCTTTGGATTCGATGCCTCCATTTGGGAGATGTTCCCTACCTGGACAATCGGCGCCGA
>NZ_AMXN01000007.1 GCF_000332645.1 Bacillus inaquosorum KCTC 13429 | reverse complement strand
CGGCAATTGGCTGTTTAAAAAGTGTTTTGACCCCTGTCTCAAAAACGGGGGTCAGTCCCCTGTCCGGTGCTTTTTTCATGCTTATTTTTTGATAAGATCTTTGCGGTTGGACATTTCGATCCACTCTTCAAGCTTATCTTTTAATGTGTTGAAACCTTGTGGTGTAGAAGCTTCTTCGCTTACTTGCGCAGCTTTAGGTTTTCTTGGTTTGCTTTCTTTTTTCTCAGGCGCAGCTTGTGTCGCACGAATTGAAAGGCTGATTTTTCCTTTTTCTTCATCAACAGCAAGTACTTTTACTTGTACTTCGTCGCCAACTGAAAGGTGCTCGTTGATATCTTTTACGAAACCGTGAGTCACTTCAGAAATGTGTACTAAACCTTGAGTTTCTTCATCTAATGCAACAAACGCACCATACGCTTGTAATCCTGTAACTTTACCAGTGTAAACACTGCCCACTTCAAATTTTGCTGCCATTCATAACAACTCCTAAGTTAAATTAAATATCTGTTTATACGCAATTTAAAATTATATCACACATGTCTTATTTCCGCAAAGAAAACTTTTTTTATAAAAAATCAGGTTTATGCACAGCAAAAAGGGGGTAAACTGAAAATACCAAAGGCTTTCTAGTATTCCCCCCTTTTATTGGATGCGAACAAAAGGTTCGTATCTTTTTTTATGTTGTTTTGTGCAGGAAGCGTTTTATTCTGACTAATGCTTCTTGAAGCTGCTCGATCGAGGTTGCGTATGAACAGCGGATATAACCTTCACCGCTCGGACCAAACACACTTCCCGGAACAACAGCCACTTTTTCCTGCGTCAGAAGCTCCTCGGCAAACTGCTCCGAACTCATTCCCGTGCTTTTGATCGATGGAAAAGCATAGAAAGCGCCGCCTGGATGATGACAGCTAAGGCCGATTTCATTGAGCGTTTCTACAAACAAATTCCGTCTTCTTCGGTAGCTTTTTTTCATTTTTTCTACATCTTCCATGCCGTTCTTCAGACCTTCCAAAGCGGCAAACTGCGCCATTGCCGGCGCGCACATCATCGCATACTGGTGAATTTTAAGCATTGCATCCCGAAGAACGGATGGTGCTGCGGCAAAGCCGAGTCTCCAGCCCGTCATCGCAAACGCTTTTGAAAAGCCTGAGATGACAACCGTCCGTTCCTTCATTCCCGGTAATGCCGCTATGCTTGTAAATTCCTCATCATATGTCAGCTCAGCGTAGATTTCGTCAGCCAAGACGATTACATCATGTTTTTTGGCAAACTCAGCAATTTCATTCAGCTCTTCCTTCGAATAAACCGAACCTGTCGGATTCGATGGCGAGCAGATAAGAATGGCTTTCGTTTTTTCAGTGACTGCCGCTTCAAAATCCGCAGCCGTTGCTTTAAATCCTTTGTCTGCCGTTGTGTGGACATGAACCGGAATGCCGCCCGCCAAAGAAACAAGCGCATCGTACGCCACAAAACACGGCTCAGGAATGATGACTTCCTCACCTGGATTCACAATAGCGCGAATTGCAATATCCAAAGCCTGACTTGCCCCTACTGTCACAATCAGCTCATTGTCTGGCGAGTAGCGAAGGTCAAACCTGCTGCTCAAATAACGGCTGATTTCCTCACGCAGTGAGTATAAACCGGCATTGGCTGTGTATGATGTATAGCCTTGTTCAAGCGAGAGAATGCTTGCTTCACGGACATTCCATGCGGTAACAAAATCAGGTTCGCCGACGCCTAAAGAAATGACGCCTTCCATCGTTGCCGCCAAATCAAAGAATTTGCGGATGCCGGACGGCTTTATTTGTTGTACATAGTCAGATAAATACGAAGTCATTTACGGGGACACCACGATTCTTTTGTCGTCGTCTCCTGTTTCAAACACTTTGCCGTCATGCTTGTATTTTTTCAGGATAAAATGAGTTGTCGTAGATACAACTGAATCAAGTGTGGACAGTTTATCTGAAACAAAACGCGCTACGTCAGACATCGAATTGCCCCGAATCACGACAGACAAATCGTACACGCCTGACATCAGGTAAACTGATTCAACCTCCTGGAACCGGTATATCCGTTCCGCCACTTCATCAAAACCGACTCCCCGCTTCGGCGTTACTTTGACGTCAATCATGGCTGTTACGCCTTCATGCCCGTCGACTTTTCGCCAGTCAATCATAGCGGAATAATCGATAATAACCTTTTCTTTTTCCAGTTTGTCAATAATTGTTTTTACTTCATTTACAGGGATCTCCGCCATCTTTGCAATTGTTTCTAAATCGGCGCGGCTGTTTTCGTCTAAAATTTCTAATATTTCTGTTTCTTTCTCTGTCAATTTCATTCGATTCACACCTTTGCAATGTCAAGAAATCTTCATGACATTATATCACGTTTTTTGACGAATGCTAAGAAAAAAACAAGGAGAAACTTCCGCTAGAATTGTCAATTTAAGGGCACAATACAGACATCTTATAAAAGGGAGTGACACAGAATGGAGGGGGTTTCACCAATAAGGCGGCTTACGGTCGATGGTGTCAATGTATACTATGAACATTATCAAAATCCGGGCAGGCAAACGCTTGTCTGCGTACACGGTTTTTTATCGTCTGCTTTCAGCTTCAGAAAAATAATCCCACTTCTCCGGGACAAGTACGACATCATTGCGCTTGATTTGCCTCCTTTCGGCCAATCCGAAAAATCGAAAACATTTATCTATACTTATCAAAACCTCGCGAAGCTTGTCATTGGGATTTTGGAACACTTGCAAGTCAAACAGGCTGCGCTTGTCGGCCATTCTATGGGCGGACAGATATCGCTGTCTGCTGTTCTGCAAAAGCCGGAGCTTTTTTCAAAGGTTGTGCTGCTTTGCAGTTCAGGGTATTTAAAACGTTCGCACCCGACAATCACTTTCGGGACCCACCTCCCGTATTTTCATCTTTATATCAAGCGCTGGCTCTCGAAAGAAGGCGTGATGAAAAATTTATTAAATGTTGTGCATGACAAATCGCTGATTGATGAAGAGATGATTGACGGCTATGGCAGACCGTTTCAAGACGGGCAGATTTTCAAAGCCATGACAAGGTTTATCCGCCATAGAGAAGGAGATTTAGAACCCGAACAATTAAAGAAAATGAACAAGCCTGCTTTATTGATTTGGGGCGAGGAAGACCGAATCGTTCCTGTGGAGATCGGTAAACGGCTGCACGAAGATTTGCCTGATTCCGTGCTGTACTCACTTGGCCAGACTGGACACCTGGTGCCTGAGGAACGGCCTGAATTCGTTTCCGAACATATTGCAGAGTTTATTAAATAACAAAAAAACCGATGTAGAACCGGTTTTTTAAGGCGTGCAGGAGCTGCTGTCTTTAATGAATAAAAGCTGGCCAGCCACTTCCCGGCAGCTGTCGATCGGCAGCGTTTGTTCAAAAGAAACTTCAAATATATGCTGAATGCTTTTCGCCAACACGTCGGGATCGTCTTCATCATAGACAGCCTGCACGACATCAACAGCTTCCGTTTCGTAAAATTCTTCTCCATATTTAAACGGGTCCCATTTGGCAATGATCTTGATCATTTCCCTGACCGCTTGACTTTCTTCCATAATCATCACCGCTTATAATAAGATTTGCAGTTCTATTTTATCATAGTTACGTTAAGAAGAAGAAACCATGAGGGGGTAACAGAATGAACTTTGATAAACGAGAAGAACGCCTAGGTACTCAATCGGTCAAATGGGACAAAACAGGCGAATTATTCGGCGTGACAGACGCACTCCCGATGTGGGTGGCTGATATGGATTTCCGCGCGCCGGAAGCGATAAATGAAGCATTAAAAGAGCGCCTTGACCACGGGATTTTCGGTTATACGGACCCAGATCAAAAAACGAAGGATGCTGTGTGCGGATGGATGCAAAACAGGCACGGCTGGAAGGTGAACCCCGAAAGCATCACATTCAGCCCGGGCGTTGTCACAGCTTTGAGCATGGCGGTACAAGCTTTCACGGAACCTGAAGACCAAGTGGTTGTCCAGCCTCCTGTTTATACACCTTTTTACCATATGATTGAGAAAAACGGCCGGCGCGTTTTACATAATCCGCTGCTAGAAAAAGATGGCACATATGCAATGGATTTTGAGGACTTGGGGGCGAAGCTCAGTGATCCAAGCGTTAAAATGTTTATTTTATGCAATCCTCAAAACCCTTCAGGGCGTTCGTGGAGCCGGGAGGATTTACTGAAGCTCGGCGAATTGTGCCTTGAGCACGGCGTTACAGTTGTATCAGATGAAATCCATTCCGACTTGATGCTGTACGGAAACAAACACACGCCGTTTGCTTCTCTCTCTGACGATTTCGCTGAGATATCCGTGACATGTGCTGCGCCAAGCAAAACATTTAATATCGCCGGATTGCAGGCGTCGGCCATCATTATTCCGGACCGGCTGAAGCGCGCCAAGTTTTCCGCAAGTCTACAGCGCAATGGTTTAGGCGGGCTGAACGCATTTGCAGTTACGGCGATCGAAGCTGCTTACTCAAAAGGCGGACCGTGGCTCGATGAATTGATCTCTTATCTTGAGAAAAACATGAACGAAGCTGAAGCCTTTTTGAGCACCGAGCTCCCAAAAGTCAAAATGATGAAGCCGGATGCATCTTACCTGCTCTGGCTCGACTTCAGCGCTTACGGCTTGTCCGACGCGGAGCTTCAGCAAAGGATGCTGAAAAAGGGGAAAATTATTTTAGAGCCCGGGACGAAATACGGGCCTGGCGGAGAAGGCTTTATGCGCCTGAACGCGGGATGCCCTCTCGCAACCTTACAGGACGGCCTGCGCCGCATCAAAGCCGCATTAGCGTAAATATAGCTGTTAAACGCCTTTACGTCTTCATTCGTAAAGGCGTTCTTTATAAAGGAATTTTATATTTTACTTCTAATATTTAGTGTTATAATAGATTCATATTTTATACGAAAGGATTTCACACGAATGGAAATTCTAAAAGACTATCTCCTGCATATTTGCTTTATTTTGTTTCCTATTCTTCTCTACCAAGTATTTTGGCTTGGAAAGCCGGCGATCCTTGTGCCAAAAATAAACAGCGGTTTGGTCACGTTATTCGCCTGCGGCGCCTCCATTTTATGCATTATATTCCCTATTCATGAAATGAACTACATACAATACGGCCTTCAGATGATTCCCGTTATCATTTGTTTATTTTACGTTAGTACTGCTTCCGGGCTTACAGTCGCCGCATCTGTCTTATGTTTTGAACTGCTGTTTTATGAACCTTCCGCAATGTTTGTTTTCACTTTGCTGCCTTTTCTTACTATCATCCCAATATTATTTCAGAAAAAATGGCCATTCATGTCCAAAGCGAGAAAACTGCTGCTGTCTTTATTGATCGGCTGCTTGGAGATCTTCTTATTTTTCGCCTCCAGTTGGATTTTTTCCGCCTTGAATATTTTAAATTTTCAAAAATCAGGAATTTTACTTTATGAGGCGGCTGTCTCTGGGCTGTTCCGCTCCAGCGTTCTTCTTTTAAGCATCTATATTATTGAAAGCATCGCCGAAAATATCGCCCTGCGTTCACAGCTGATCCATTCAGAAAAAATGACGATTGTGAGTGAACTGGCAGCGAGCGTCGCTCATGAAGTCAGAAATCCGCTGACAGTTGTCCGCGGGTTTGTCCAGCTGCTTTTTAATGACGAAACCCTTCAAAACAAATCGAGTACAGATTACAAAAAGCTTGTACTGTCAGAGCTTGACCGGGCGCAAGGCATTATTACAAACTATCTCGATATGGCCAAACAGCAATTGTACGAAAAAGAGGTTTTTGATTTATCAGCTCTTATCAAAGAGACAAGCTCCCTTATGGTGTCGTATGCTAATTACAAGTCTGTAACCGTTGAGGCCGAAGCAGAGCCGGGCCTTTCAGTATACGGAGACGCAACAAAGCTGAAGCAGGCTGTCATCAACCTGATGAAAAACAGCATTGAAGCAGTTCCCCACGGGAAGGGAATGATCCACATATCAGCCAAAAGAAGCGGCCATACGATCATGATTAACATCTCAGATAATGGAGTCGGCATGACAGACCATCAAATGCAAAAACTCGGCGAACCTTATTATTCATTAAAAACGAACGGAACGGGACTCGGGCTCACCGTGACCTTTTCCATTATTGAGCATCATCACGGGACCATTTCGTTTAACAGCAGCTTCCAAAGAGGCACCACGGTGACGATTAAGCTTCCCGCCGACCTTCCTCACTAGCAAATCGATTGGAACTTTAATAGAATAAATGCGAGGTGATGACAGATGAGCACGTTTGAGACAGGCTCTATCGTTAAAGGATTTTATAAAACAGGTGTATACATAGGAGAAATCACTGCTTGCAGGCCGCAGCATTATTTAGTGAAAGTCAAAGCGGTTCTCACCCATCCCGCTCAAGGG
The DNA here is from genome assembly GCF_000332645.1 of Bacillus inaquosorum KCTC 13429. Taxonomy (GTDB): domain Bacteria; phylum Bacillota; class Bacilli; order Bacillales; family Bacillaceae; genus Bacillus; species Bacillus inaquosorum. Next base: position 214,644 of record NZ_AMXN01000007.1, on the reverse strand, counting down.
GACCTTCATCATCCAAAACAGGCGGATGTGCCGTTTTTCCATGAGAGAAGAGCGCTCGCATACGGTGAACAGACCAATATCCCCCATCATATGGTGAAGCCTTATGATGGCGAAGTGCCGGATTATACCGAGTCTCTGCGAGAGGCGGCAGCACAGCTGAGAGCCAAATTGAATGAGGATGGTTCGGAGTGGGCAAAGCGCTCCCTGAATAATCTGGACGTTTTAGAAAAAGAATATTTTAACCGGCCATAACCCAGTCTGACAAAAGATTGGGTTTTTTTAAGTTGCGCGTTTAAACAGTTCGGATAAATCGATTCTTTCGCCGATTGTCGGCGGTTTTGGCTTTTCGAGATACTGCTTATCCTGCTCAACAAGCTTAAAAAGCTTATATGCTGTGAGGGCGTCATCAAGCGCTTTATGATGGGTGCCGGTTCCGGTATCTCCATACTCCTCGGCAGCTTTCCATAAACCCGTCAGTGTCCGGTCTCCAAAAAAGTTTTTGTATTCAAGCGATAAATCTCTCATTTCCCCCTTAAACGGGAAAGGAATATGGTTAAACATACAGTTTTGCTTCAGCACTTTCATGTCCATGTTTCCCCACGTAATTATCGTGCTGTTCTTCTCAGGATCAAGCTCGTTTAGTTTGCGGATGAAATCCTCGAACCTCATCCCCTCGTCTACCTGCTTTTGGGTTATTTTTAAAAACGATTTGCAGCGTTTTGTCAGCTTCGGGAATTTTTTCGGTCTGATATAGCTCGAAAACGTCTCAACTACTTCATCATCAACCGACTTTACAATTCCGGCTTCAATGATTTCCGGGAAGAAATTTTGCGGGCTGTACTTTCCATCAGGCATCGTAAATTCGAAATCAATAATGAGTAAGCTGTTTGTCGTCACCTTTTTACACCTGCCTTTCCTCCGATCAGAAAATGCTATCTTTATAGTATATCAATTCCCCTTCTCGACCTTTCTTCATTTTCTAAAAATAATGAATTTCCCCAGCCGCTTTGTTTCTTTTAAATCGTGAATCGTTTCTTTATAATTAGTAAGGAACCCGAAATAATAAGAAGGTGATGTTATTTCTATCCGTAAGAAAAACTTTGTCATTGTGTGGCTGGCGAATTTCTTTGTATCAGCCAGCACAACGATGATCGTTCCTTTTCTCTCCTTATACATTGAGACGCTCAGCACTTTTTCAAACGGCTTTGTGCAAAGGTGGAGCGGCTATGTGTTCGGCATTACATTTCTCATGGCGTTTTTGGTATCCCCGTTTTGGGGGCGGTTCGGAGACAAACGCGGATACAAGAAAATCCTCATGGCAACCGGAACGGGCATTGCCCTCAGTATTTTATTCATGGGCTTTGTTACATCGGTGTACCAATTGTTTTTTCTGCGTATGGCAATGGGGCTTGTAACCGGATTCATCCCGACATCTCTTGCGATGATTTCGGCACAGACTCCGAAGAGCTCAGCCGGTAAAACCCTCGGCACGCTGCAAATGGGGCAAGTGTCCGGGAGCTTGTTCGGCCCGCTTTTGGGAGGCATGCTTGCTGATCGTTTCGGCTTTACGTATACCTTTTTTATCACATCCTTTGTGATTTTCTTATCTGTTCTTCTCGTGTTATTCGGTGTCAAAGAACAGCCTCTTGCAGAAAAGGCAGCCAAACGTACGTCTTACTCGAGAAAAGAAGTGCTCTCCTATATTTTTCACCAGCCGGCGCTTTGGGTCATGATGCTGTTAACCATGCTGATTCAAACAGGAAATTTCAGTATCCAGCCGCTGCTCGCTTTATATGTAAATGAGCTGCACGGACCTGTCAATCTTGCCTTTTTCTCCGGCATGGCATTTTCAGCAACGGGACTCGGAAGTTTGCTGCTGGCTAGAAAATGGGGAGACCTGGGCGACCGCTACGGCCACCGCCGCATTTTAATCGGACTTTTACTCGCCGCCTCTATCTTTTTTATTCCGCAGGCGCTCGCGTCCTCGCTCAGCGTGCTCCTTGTTTTCAGATTTTTATTTGGAATGGCGATGGGCGGCTTGCTGCCATGCATCACGGCAGCGATCCGCGTACAGGCTCCTGGCAGCATCCAAGGAGAAGTTCTCGGCTACAACGTCAGCTTTCGCTTTTTAGGAAATGTGCTTGGGCCTCTTCTCGGCGGAATCATATCGAGCCATTTTACAATTTCGGCCGCCTTTTATGTCACAGCGTTTCTCTTTTTCGCCGGCGCCTGCCTGCTTTGGATCATGCAGAAATTCCGGAAAGATTCTTATGCCAAAGCAAGCTGATTCTCAGAAAAAACTAAGGAATCTTCTAAATTTAACCTTCTCGTAAACTCAAAAGAATGGTACGATATGGCTAGAATTTAGGAGAAAAGAGAGTGACCATGTTACGAAAAATAATCGGATGGATTTTGCTCCTTTGCATAATCCCATTGTTTGCATTTACAGTTATCGCTTCCGGAAAAGAAGTAAAACAAATGAAGTCCCTGGATCAGGTGCTTGATAAAAATATTAATCTGAAAGATATCAGCCTTGTTCAGAACAGCTACATGTATGACAGGGACGGCTCCCTTGTTTCGGAAATCGTCAGCGATCACGAAAACCGCGTGCTCGTTCCATTTGACAAGATTCCCGAGGAAGTCAAACAGATTTTCTTAACGTCTGAGGACAAACATTTTTACGAGCATAAAGGCTTTGACTTTATGGGAATGGTGCGGGCAACTGCTTCTAACGTAAAAGACAAAAAAATTGATCAGGGCGCCAGCACCATCACACAGCAGCTTTCAAGAAACTTGTATTTAAGCCACGAACGCTCCTTCAGCCGCAAGCTGACTGAGCTCGCGTATTCTTATCAGCTAGAGAAAAAGTATACGAAAAATGAAATTCTTGAAGCTTACTTAAATACCATTTATTTCAACAATGGCGTTTACGGCGTCGGTTCAGCGGCTGAATTCTATTTCAGCAAACCGCTCAAATCTCTCACAGTGGGAGAAATGGCTTTTATTTGCGCTATACCTAATAACCCTACATTATATGATCCTCTCAAGCATTTTGACTACACGAAAAGCCGTCAAGAACGTTTGCTTAAAGGGTTAAAAAATGCCGGTGTCATTACGGATAAAGAGCTGAAAAAAGCCGTAAAACAAAAAATCAAACTGGATGTTGAAAAAAGAGAAGATAAATATCCGGACTATGTTTCCTATGTCAATGATGAATTCACTCAGCTGGTGTCTGAATCAGAAGGCTTTGATAAACGTCTTCAAAAAGCGTCAGGAAAACAAAAAGAAAAGATCGAAAACGAGCTGTCCGCAAGAGTCAGCACTCTGATGAAAGACGGCGTAAAAATTTATACCGCACTTGATCCGTACATGCAAAATCAAGTTGTGGCACAAATGAATTCCAAACTCCCGTATGCGGACGTACAGGGCGGAGCGGCTGTGATTAATCATCAGACGCATCAAATCATCGCTCTATCCGGCGGGAAAAACTATCAAAAATATGATTTTAACCGCGCCTACCAGGCATACAGACAGCCGGGTTCATCCATTAAGCCGCTTCTTGATTACGGCCCTTATATTGAACAGACCGGCGCGACAGCAAGCAGCTCCATTGATGCCAGCAAGTTTTGCAGCAGAGATTACTGTCCGCAAAACTACAATAACCGCACGTACGGCACAGTGACGCTCGATACAGCGTTTAAAAATTCATATAATACACCGGCCATCAGAATGCTGGACCGTGTGGGAATCCAAAGAGCATTCAGTTATATTGAGCCATATCATTTTTCCAAACTTGTCGACAGCGACTATCTTCTCCCGGCGGCGCTTGGCGGATTTACAAACGGCATGACGCCTCTTGAGATGACAAAGGCATATACGACATTCGGCAACAGCGGAAGCTATACGCCGAGCCATGCGATTACAAAGGTGACAGATTTAAAGGGTAAAACACTTTATAAATGGAATGATAAGTCGACTCAAATATTCAGCGTCCGCACGAACATGCAGCTGAAAAAACTAATGTCTTCCGTTGTGAAAAGCGGGACAGGGAAAAAAGCATATTTTAAAGCGCCTTACATCGGCGGTAAAACAGGAACATCAAATGATTATCACGATATGTGGTTCGTCGGCCTGACAGATACGTATACAATGGGTGTTTGGGTCGGAAAAGATACACCGAGCAGCGTTGAGTATCTTCACAGCATCAGCCCTCAGCTTTCCATCTGGAAAGGAACGCTGCAAACGGCTTATTAAAGAATCGGAGGGGATCTGGCGTGCAATCAGAACAAATTCCAAATCGCGTTTTGCTGTTTGACGGCGTGTGCAATTTATGCAACGGCGCCGTGCAATTTATCATTAAGCGTGATCCGGACGGATTGATTTCTTTTACATCGCTGCAGTCGGAAACAGGTCAGAGCCTGCTGAAAAAGAGCGGGCTCCCGACTGATCAGTTTGACAGCTTTGTCTTTATTGAAGACGGCCGAGTTTACACAAAGTCAACTGCAGCCATAAAGGTTTTCAGGCATCTGCGGGGCCCATGGCGGCTCTTCGTCCTGTTTTTCGCAGTGCCGAAGCCTGTCAGAGATATGGTCTATTCTTTCATTGCCAAAAACCGCTATAAGTGGTTTGGCAAAAAAAATGAATGTATGCTCCCCTCCCCTTCTATTAAAAAAAGATTTTTACCGTAAACGAAAAAATGGCTAGCTTACACAGGTAAGCTAGCCATTATGCTATTATAAAGCTTGATAAATATGAACAGAATACCGATAACAAAGGTAAACCAAAACAGCAGTTCCAATAGAATGAATCCGACTAATGACATGAGAGAAAGCGTTGAATAAATCCGGTATACGATAAACACAAAGTAAGCGAGCGTGACGACCGCAAACCAAATCACAATCCAGATGACATTTTGCAAGAGCACAAAGGATAAAATCCCGCCTCCTAAATAAATCATGGAACCCATTCTGATTTTTTTCAGATTGTTCCCTTCCGGATCGTTAGCAAAAAACAGCAATGACAGCTCAGTCACGGTATTCGCAATTAATTTCAGAGCGGACAGAACCATAAAGTATAAAAGTGCAAAGGCAGCAAATAACGCAAGCCTGATCCCTTTCTCTGAAAAATAGTCGAGCATTCCATCATACATTCCAAATGAAGACAGCATCTTCAACGCATAAAGTGAAGTTGAAATGGATAAAGACGAACTAAAAAGCAGGATCGCAATCAGCGGAAAGTATCCCGTCAAATAAGTATTTTTCATATAAAAAAGTCCCTTTCTATAATCTACCTCATTTATTATGGAGGACTTAAAACACATTGACAAGATAAATTATTCCATTTTTTCTCCTTTTTACGAATTACGATCCCAAATCTTCACAAAGCAGCTTTTAGAGAGTAAAGTAGTACGCAGGAATCATAAAACGTAAGGAAGTTTACTATGAAAAAAACATTGAAACTGCAAACCAGACTCACCATATTTGTTTGTATCGTTGTGTTGATCGCACTGCTCATTACGTTTTTTACAGTCGGTGCCCAAACCACCAAACGGATTAGAGATCAGGAAAAAGCCACAGCGATGCAGACCGCTGAAATGGTAGCCGAAGCGCCGATCACAGCCTCTGCTTTAGAGAGCGGAAAAAACCAGAAGGAACTGCAAAGCTACACAAAGCGGGTTCAGAAAATCACCGGCACGGAATTTGTCGTTGTCATGGATATGAACGGCATTCGCAAAACCCATCCTGACCCAAGCAAAATCGGAAAAAAATTCATGGGCGGTGATGAAGCCGAAGTACTAAAAGGACATGTCCACATCAGCACAGCCTCTGGCACGCTCGGGAAATCACAGAGAGCATTCGTCCCTGTCTACGCCGAGAATGGAAAACAGGTCGGTGCAGTTGCGGTCGGGATCACTGTAAATGAAATTGATGAAGTGATCAGCCACAGCTTACGGCCGCTCTACTTTATTATCTGCGTCAGCATTTTCGTTGGTGTGATGGGAGCTGTTATCGTCGCCCGTACGGTGAAAAATATTATGTACGGACTTGAACCTTATGAAATTGCGACTCTTCTTGAAGAACGGAGCGCGATGCTGGAATCGACGAAGGAAGGAATACTTGCTGTCGATGAAAACGGCAAAATCAAACTTGCCAATGCGGAAGCAAAGCGCCTATTCGTGAAAATGGGTATTAATACAAATCCCGTTGATCAGGATGTAAATGACATCTTGCCGAAAAGCCGCTTGAAAAAGGTCATTGAGACAAAGAAACCTCTTCAAGACAGAGACGTCCGCATTAACGGATTAGAGCTTGTATTTAATGAAGTTCCCATCCAGCTGAAAGGACAAACCGTCGGAGCGATTGCCACATTCCGCGACAAAACCGAGGTAAAACATTTAGCTGAACAGCTTTCCGGTGTTAAAATGTATGCAAACGCACTGAGAGCGCAGTCTCATGAATTTATGAACAAACTGCATGTGATATTAGGTCTCGTCCAGCTGAAAGAGTATGACGATCTTGGAGATTATATTAAAGATATTGCGATTCAGCAAAAATCAGAAACAAGCGAAATTATAAATGATGTCAAAAGCTCCGTGCTGGCTGGTTTTCTGCTCGGAAAACAAAGCTTCATACGGGAGCAGGGCGCAAATCTTGATATTGAATGCAGCGGTGTCATCCCGAACGCGGCAGATCCTTCAGTCATTCATGAACTTATTACAATCATCGGAAATCTCATCAACAATGCCTTGGACGCCGTTGCCAATATGCCGAAAAAACAAATTACCATGTCCATGCGTTTTCATAACAGCATACTAGACATTGAAATTACCGATACAGGAGCAGGCATGTCTGAAGAAGATCAAGCCAAAGTATTTGAACAAGGCTATTCAACAAAGGGCAAAAACCGAGGATTTGGCCTTTATTTTACACAGCAAAGCATCGAAAATTTAAAGGGCCAAATGATCCTCACAAGCGAAGAGAATGAAGGAACGACATTCAGTCTTCGCATCCCGTACGAACCGAAGGAGGAAAATCATGATTAATGTACTAATAGTTGAAGATGACCCCATGGTGGGTGAATTAAATAAACGATACTTAAGCCAGATAGAAGGCTTTCAGCTGAAAGGCATCGCCTCTTCCTTTCAAAGCGCTCTGCATATTTTAGGAGAGCATCATATCGACCTCATTTTGCTCGATATTTATATGCCGGGTAAAAACGGGCTTGAACTGCTGACGGAACTGAGAGCCCAAAATGAAGCGGTTGACGTCATTGTCATCTCAGCGGCCAGTGAGCTTGACGTTATCAAGAAAACACTTCGTTACGGAGCTGTCGATTATTTAATCAAACCGTTTGAATTTGAACGTTTCCAAACTGCCCTGTCTGATTACAGACGAAAACAAAAGGTATATTCAACCCATCGCAACATGAGCCAAAAAGAACTGGACGCCGAGCTTTTTCAAAAGAAAGAAGCAACAGAAAAAGTGCAGCTTCCTAAAGGCCTGACAAAAAGCACGCTGAAGCTGATTTGGTCCAGTATCCAGTCATTTGAAAATGAATCATTTACGACAGAAGACCTGGCAAAGCACACAGAAATCTCTCAAGTATCCATACGAAAATACTTAAAGTTTCTTGAAGATATACAGGTTCTGAATGTAGAAATGGCGTACGGAACAATCGGAAGACCTGTGTTTCAGTACAACGTCAACACAGGAAACCTTAACGCAATTAAGCAATTTCTATAAAAAACCGCACTGTTCACTCTGAGCAGTGCGGTTTTTTCTGTCATATCTCTTGCCAAGGTCCTTGATTCTATTGATGATAAGTTATACAAGAATAATAAAGGACTTTTTTACACTTTTGATCAAACAATTCTAAAAATAGATATTTTTTAAAAAATTATGCGGAATTCTATTTATTTCTTGTAAGTAAAATGATAAATTATGATTGGTTAGTTGATCCCAAAAACTAAGTCATAAGTCTCACTTCAGAAAAAGATGTCACGGTTTTCCGCCCGGAATGCCTTCCGCATCCTTCTCTTCCCCGCCTTTCGAAGGAAACACTCACACCACGCTTATTCAGGGAAGATCAGAACTGTCTCAGCGCATTCCATTTATTATTATCAGAAAATTTTATCTATTCTAAGAAATTGTTCAGGACAGCCCATCATATGACTGACCGGATCAGCTTTGAACCAAATTTTTCTGGGGGGTTATATCTTGAATAAACGAAAAATCGGATTGGCGATGTTACTTGTGATCGCAGCAGGCACCATTTTAGGAGCATGCGGAACCAGCGATAAAAGCAGCGGCACAAACACTGACAAAAACAAATTCAGTGTGGCAATGGTTACTGACGTAGGCGGAGTGGATGACAAATCCTTCAACCAATCAGCCTGGGAAGGCATTCAAGCCTTCGGGAAAGAGAACGGGCTGGAAAAAGGCAAAAACGGTTACGATTACCTTCAATCAAAATCAGATGCTGACTACACAACAAACTTAAATAAATTAGCACGTGAGAATTTCGACTTGATTTACGGCGTCGGCTACTTAATGGAGGACTCAATCAGCGAAATTGCTGACCAGCGCAAAAATACGAACTTTGCGATCATAGATGCTGTTGTCGATAAAGACAACGTCGCAAGTGTTACGTTTAAAGAGCAGGAAGGCTCATTTCTCGTCGGAGTGGCCGCAGCCTTATCAAGCAAATCACAAAAAATCGGATTTGTAGGCGGCATGGAATCTGAGTTAATCAAAAAATTCGAGGTCGGCTTCCGTGCCGGCGTGCAGGCCGTAAACCCTAAAGCCGTTGTCCAAGTAAAATATGCGGGCGGTTTCGATAAAGCCGATGTCGGCAAAGCCACTGCTGAAAGCATGTATAAATCAGGCGTAGATGTGATTTATCACTCCGCAGGCGCCACTGGCACAGGTGTCTTTACAGAAGCGAAAAACCTGAAAAAAGAAGATCCGAAACGCGATGTCTGGGTCATCGGTGTCGATAAAGACCAATACGCAGAAGGCCAGGTAGAAGGAACAGATGATAACGTCACCCTCACTTCCATGGTCAAAAAAGTAGATACAGCGGTTGAAGATTTAACGAAAAAAGCAAGCGAAGGAAAGTTTCCGGGCGGCGAGACGCTCACCTACGGCCTTGATCAAGACGGGGTCGGCATTTCCCCATCTAAACAAAATCTATCGGATGATGTGATCAAAGCGGTTGATAAATGGAAGAAAAAAATCATCGACGGATTGGAAGTGCCGGCAACTGAGAAAGAGCTGAAAACCTTCAAAGCTGAATAAGAATCGCAGGGATAAGGAGGTCGAGCCCTTATCCCTTGTTTTTCTTTTATATTGAATAAAGGAGCGGTCAAATCAGTGGAATATGTCATTGAAATGCTCAATATCCGCAAGGAGTTTCCAGGTATCGTCGCCAATGACAATATCAATCTTCAGGTCAAAAAAGGCGAAATACACGCGCTGCTCGGTGAAAACGGAGCGGGGAAATCAACGTTGATGAATGTGCTTTTCGGGCTGTATCAGCCGGAGCGGGGTGAAATTCGGGTGCGCGGCGAGAAGGTGCACATCAACAGCCCAAACAAAGCGAATGACCTTGGAATCGGAATGGTGCATCAGCACTTTATGCTTGTTGACACCTTTACAGTTGCTGAAAATATTATTCTCGGGAAAGAGCCAAAAAAGTTTTGCAGAATTGACCGGAAGCGGGCTGCCCAAGAGGTGCAGGACATTTCCGATCGATACGGCCTTCAGATTAATCCTAAAGCAAAAATTGCTGACATATCAGTCGGCATGCAGCAGCGCGCAGAAATATTAAAAACCCTCTACCGCGGGGCTGACATTCTGATTTTTGACGAACCGACGGCTGTATTGACGCCTCATGAAATCAAAGAACTGATGCAAATTATGAAGAATCTGGTCATTGAAGGGAAATCAATCATCTTAATCACCCATAAACTGAAAGAGATTATGGAGGTTTGTGACCGCGTGACCATTATCCGCAAAGGAAAAGGCATTAAAACACTTGATGTCCGTGATACAAACCAAGATGAGCTCGCCAGTCTTATGGTCGGCCGCGAAGTCACGTTCAAAACTGAAAAGAAGGCTGCTCAGCCGGGAGCGGAAGTGCTTGCGATTGACGGAATGACCGTAAAGGATACCCGCGGAGTAGAGGCAGTCAGGAATTTGTCACTTTCTGTTAAAGCTGGAGAAATCGTCGGCATAGCCGGTGTCGACGGAAACGGGCAGTCGGAGCTGATTGAAGCGATAACAGGACTCCGCAAAACAGATTCAGGAACAATCACCTTAAATGGCAAACAGATCCAAAACCTGCCGCCCAGAAAAGTCACTGAATCCGGCATCGGGCATATTCCCCAGGACCGCCATAAACACGGTCTCGTCCTCGATTTTCCAATCGGAGAAAATATGGTGCTGCAAAGCTATTACAAAAAGCCGTATTCAGCATTTGGCTTGTTACATAAAGGCGACATGTATAAAAAAGCACGCAGCCTGATCAGCGAGTACGACGTCAGAACGCCGGATGAATATACACACGCCCGGGCATTGTCAGGCGGAAACCAGCAAAAAGCGATTATCGGGCGGGAAATAGACCGGAACCCTGATTTATTAATCGCTGCCCAGCCGACCCGCGGTCTTGATGTCGGAGCGATTGAATTTGTCCATAAAAAGCTTATTGAGCAGCGTGATGCCGGAAAAGCCGTTCTTCTCCTCTCGTTTGAGCTTGATGAAATTATGAATCTCAGTGACAGAATCGCCGTTATTTTTGAAGGACACATTATAGCCAGCGTCGATCCGCAGGACACAACTGAGCAGGAGCTCGGTCTCTTGATGGCAGGAAGTACGCAAAAGGAGGCGGGGAAAGCAAATGGTTAAACGACTCTCTCATTTACTCGTGCCGCTCATTGCAATCATCCTCGGTCTTGCGGCCGGCGCGCTGATTATGCTTGCGAGCGGATACAGTGTGATCAGCGGCTATTCGGCTTTGTGGAATGGGATATTCGGAGAAATCTATTATGTCGGAGAAACCATCCGGCAAATTACGCCTTATATTTTATCCGGATTGGCTGTTGCCTTTGCATTCCGAACCGGGCTCTTTAATATCGGCGTCGAGGGGCAGCTGCTCGTTGGCTGGACAGCAGCGGTTTGGGTCGGGACGGCATTTGACGGACCGGCTTATATTCATATGCCGCTTGCACTGATTACAGCGGCAGCTGCCGGAGGATTATGGGGTTTTATTCCCGGCGTTTTGAAGGCGCGCTTCTACGTTCATGAGGTCATTGTCACCATTATGATGAATTATATCGCGCTTCATATGACCAATTACATCATTTCAAACGTCTTGACAGATCGTCAGGATAAAACGGAGAAAATTCACGAATCCGCCTCCCTCCGCTCGCCGTTTCTTGAACAGATCACCGATTACTCACGGCTGCATTGGGGGATCATCGTCGCCCTTCTCGCAGCAGTTGTCATGTGGTTTATCATCAACAAAACAACAAAGGGATTTGAACTTCGGGCGGTCGGATTCAACCAGCACGCTTCCCAATATGCGGGCATGAGCGTACGGAAGAATATCATGACCTCCATGCTCATCTCAGGTGCCTTTGCAGGGCTTGCCGGCGCCATGGAGGGTCTTGGGACATTCGAATACGCAGCCGTGAAAGGCGCATTTACCGGCGTAGGCTTTGACGGTATCGCTGTCGCTCTTCTCGGGGGGAACACAGCTGTCGGAGTTGTGCTGGCGGCATGCCTGCTTGGCGGCCTGAAAATCGGCGCTTTAAATATGCCGATTGAATCCGGCGTTCCATCAGAGGTCGTCGATATTGTGATTGCCATTATCATTCTGTTTGTGGCTTCAAGCTACGCGATTCGTTTTGTCATGGACAAATTGAAGAAAAAGGGGGCGAACTAAGTGGACTTTGTGCAGATTTTATCCATTATTGTCCCAGCCACACTCGTCTATGCGGCCCCGCTTATTTTAACTGCTCTCGGCGGCGTGTTTTCTGAGAGATCAGGTGTTGTGAATATCGGCCTTGAAGGCCTCATGATTATCGGGGCGTTCACCAGCGTGTTATTTAATTTATTTCTAGGTCCGGAATTGGGTGCCGCCGCGCCTTGGCTTTCGCTTCTTGCCGCGATGGCAGCAGGCGCGCTGTTCTCACTGATTCACGCGGCAGCGGCGATTTCGTTTCGCGCCGATCAGACAGTCAGCGGCGTCGCCATTAACATGCTGGCGCTTGGGGCAACTTTATTTATCATAAAACTGATCTACGGCAAAGCGCAGACAGATAAAATCCCTGAGCCTTTTTATAAAACGAATATTCCCGGCTTGAGCGACATTCCCGTATTGGGAAAGATCTTCTTTTCGGATGTCTATTATACGTCTATTCTCGCCATTGCACTGGCCTTTATTTCTTGGTTTCTCTTGTTCAAAACACCGTTTGGCCTTCGCATCCGTTCTGTCGGAGAGCATCCGATGGCGGCGGATACGATGGGAATCAACGTATATAAAATGCGCTACATCGGCGTGATGATCAGCGGATTGTTCGGCGGGCTCGGGGGCGGCGTATATGCTTCCACGATTGCGCTTGATTTCACGCACTCTACCATCTCCGGGCAAGGCTTTATCGCCCTGGCAGCGCTTGTATTCGGAAAATGGCATCCGATTGGAGCACTGGGCGCCGCCCTGTTTTTCGGATTCGCCCAAAGCTTAAGCATTATCGGCTCACTGCTCCCTCTTTTTAAAGACATACCAAATGTGTATATGCTGATGGCGCCTTATGTATTAACGATTATCGCTTTAACCGGCTTTATCGGGCGGGCTGATGCGCCAAAAGCCAATGGTGTGCCTTATATTAAAGGAAAACGATAAACCATTCTCCCTTGGGAAGACGCTTCTCAGGGGATTTTTTCTAATCCAAAAGACCCTCTTAATTTAGTTGTTTATCACTTTTTTAACTTAAAAAAATATGAAGTGTTAACGCTTTCTTGTAGACTGTAACAAACAATACATGGGGGTGTATAACATGGGAGCAATTCCAAAAACGGGGACAATTTCACCTGAGCAAAAAGTCACACAGGAGAAAAACCTGTTTCAAAAAATATGGTCCTGGGAAATCGGTGTGATTCCTCTGCCATTATACACAGTATTAGCTATTATTATTATTCTTGCAGCCTATTACAATGAGCTGCCCGCAAATATGCTTGGCGGGTTTGCCATCATTATGATTTTGGGTGTGTTTCTTGGAGACATTGGCCAGCGCATTCCGATATTGAAGGATATTGGCGGCCCTGCCATTTTATCTTTGTTTGTTCCTTCATTTTTAGTCTTTTACAATGTGCTGAATTCAACATCTTTAGACGCTGTAACCAATCTGATGAAAACATCTAACTTCCTTTATTTCTATATCGCTTGTCTTGTTGTGGGAAGTATCCTCGGAATGAACAGAACTGTTTTAATACAGGGTTTTATCAGAATGTTTGTTCCACTGGTTGCAGGAACGATCGCAGCAGTTGCGGCCGGCATACTCGTCGGATTTATTTTTGGCTACAGTGCCTACGATTCCTTTTTCTTTGTCGTTGTTCCGATTATTGCCGGGGGCATAGGCGAAGGAATTTTGCCGCTCTCGATCGCCTATTCACAAATACTCGGTTCATCCGCTGATGTGTATGTGTCTCAGCTGGTCCCTGCTGCTATTATCGGAAACGTTTTTGCTATCATCTGTGCAGCCTTAATGAAAAAGCTTGGCGATAAACGTCCAGACCTAAATGGAAACGGCCGTCTCGTCAAATCTAAAAAAGCAAATGAGATTTTCAATCAAAAAGAAGCCGAAGCCAAAATTGATTTTAAACTGATGGGAGCCGGTGTTCTGCTCGCGTGTACATTCTTTATCTTCGGCGGGTTATTGGAGAAATTCATCTTCATCCCGGGCGCGATCTTAATGATTATTTCAGCGGCGGCTGTCAAGTATGCGAATGTTCTTCCGAAAAAAATGGAAGATGGCGCTTACCAGCTTTATAAGTTTATTTCTTCCAGCTTTACTTGGCCGCTGATGGTTGGTCTCGGCATCCTCTTTATTCCATTGGATGACGTGGCGTCTGTGATTTCTATTCCGTTTGTCATCATTTGTATTTCCGTTGTTGTCGCGATGATTGCTTCTGGATATTTTGTAGGCAAGCTGATGAACATGTACCCGGTTGAATCCGCCATTGTTACCTGCTGCCACAGCGGTCTAGGCGGAACAGGTGATGTTGCGATTTTATCAGCGTCAGGAAGAATGGGCCTTATGCCATTCGCCCAAATTTCCACCCGTCTCGGCGGTGCAGGTACAGTCATTTGCGCGACAATTCTGCTTCGTTTCTTCACTTCATAAACAGAAAAAGAGTTCCGTCATATGCGGAACTCTTTTTTTATCTGTTCACAATTCGAATATACTCTCGGGGACCGAACGGCAGATCCTTTGATTCCATTTCACTCATTCTGGCTGAAAGGTGGTGCTCCAATAAATACAGCTCCCACTCATCAATAGCCGCACTGCTGCGTCCGTCATATTGATTCAAAATGAATGCCCCTGTGAATACTGAGCAGAATAAACCTGAGCACATCAGAACCTTGCTCTTCACATGATCAGCTCCTTACATTCAGCTTGATCAGGATTGATTTTAAATATACAAATAACATCATTTTTGTTAGACTTATTTTGAGGTCAAAGGAACTCATAAAAACCTATTGCAGCAGTTCGAAGCATGGCGGCTTCCAAAAAAGTGCGATATAATTTGGACTGGGTCGTTTGACCGTATATTTGATACATAGCGCATTTTTTAATTGAGAACGAGAAAAAGGAGGTCTTATCTTTGCAGCTCTTACATTTTGCTATTTTATCGCCTTTTTTATTTGCCATTATCATTCCCTTCTTGGCAAAATACGCAAAAAGAGTGCACACGGGCTGGTTTGTGTTGATCCTGCCCGTCTTGCTGTTTATATACTTTCTCCCAATGATCAGGATGACACAATCGGGAGAAACACTGCGGTCGGTATTGGAGTGGATTCCTTCACTTGGCATTAACTTTACCGTTTATATAGACGGTCTCGGATTGTTATTCGCCTTGCTGATCACAGGCATCGGCTCTTTGGTCACTCTTTACAGCATTTTTTATTTATCGAAAGAAAAAGAACAGCTCGGGCCCTTTTATGTCTATTTATTGATGTTCATGGGTGCGATGCTCGGTGTCGTTCTTGTAGACAATGTCATGGTCCTCTATATGTTTTGGGAACTGACAAGCCTTTCATCCTTCTTGCTGATCGGATATTGGTATAAGCGTGAAAAGTCGCGCTACGGCGCTGCCAAATCACTTTTGATTACGGTCAGCGGCGGGCTGTGTATGCTCGGCGGATTTATTCTCCTTTATCTGATAACAGATTCCTTCAGTATTAGAGAGATGATTCATCAGGTTCAATTAATTGCCGGACACGACTTGTTTATCCCAGCTATGATTCTCATTTTATTAGGGGCATTTACAAAGTCCGCGCAATTCCCTTTTTATATCTGGCTGCCTGATGCGATGGAAGCTCCAACGCCTGTCAGCGCATATCTCCATTCAGCTACTATGGTGAAAGCCGGCATTTATGTAATTGCGAGATTCAGTCCTATTTTCGCCTTTTCAGCTCAGTGGTTTTGGATCGTTTCCCTCGTTGGGCTCTTTACGATGGTATGGGGTTCATTCCATGCCGTGAAACAAACTGATTTAAAATCGATTTTGGCGTTTTCAACCGTCAGCCAGCTCGGTATGGTCATCTCCATGCTTGGGGTCAGTGCCGCAGCTCTTCATTACGGCCATACAGAATATTATACAGTTGCCGCCATGGCTGCCATTTTCCATTTAATCAACCACGCTACCTTTAAAGGAAGCTTGTTCATGGCAGTCGGGATTATCGATCACGAAACAGGCACTCGGGACATCCGGAAGCTCGGCGGCCTGATGGCGATTATGCCGATTACATTTACCATTTCCTTAATCGGGACATTTTCAATGGCCGGACTTCCGCCGTTTAACGGATTTTTGAGTAAGGAAATGTTTTTCACAAGCATGCTTCGCGTAACACATTTCGATCTGTTCAACGTGCAGACATGGGGCGCTTTATTTCCTGTTCTCGCCTGGATCGGAAGCGTATTTACATTTATCTACAGCATGAAATTGCTGTTTAAAACGTTCAGGGGAAATTACCAGCCTGAGCAGCTTGAAAAACAGGCTCACGAAGCGCCGGCTGGCATGCTCGTATCTCCTGTCATTCTGGTCGCGTTCGCTGTCAGTCTCTTCTTTTTCCCGAATATCCTGTCCTACAGCTTGATTGAGCCGGCGATGAACTCGATCTATCCGACACTGCTGGACAGCCATGAGAAATTCCATGTTCACATTTCGCAATGGCATGGGCTGAATACGGAAGTGCTGATGACTGCAGGAATTATTGTTATCGGCACCATTGGATATTTGACGATGAATAAGTGGAAGGGAATCTATAAGCTATTTCCTTCGAAGCTCACACTCAATCGGTTATACGACAAGCTTGTGACTCTGATGGAAAAAGGGTCTTACCGAGTCACCAAACAATATATGACCGGCTTTTTAAGGGATTATTTGCTGTACATCTTCGCTGGTTTCATCATTCTGATGGGCGGAGCTTTTGTCATCAAAGGCGGATTTTCCTTTACAACGGAAGGCATGGCTAAAATCGGCGTATACGAAATTATTCTGACGCTTGTCATGATCAGCGGCACAGCGGCGACTGTTTTTGCCAGATCAAGACTGACGGCGATTATTTCACTCGGTGTTGTCGGTTATACGCTCGCATTGTTTTTTGTGATTTTCAGAGCGCCGGACTTGGCATTGACCCAGCTTGTCATTGAAACGATTTCTGTCGCACTGTTTCTGCTTTGTTTCTACCATCTGCCGAAGCTGCGGCTGAAAAAGAAAACGAGAACATTCCGGATGACGAATTTCATCATTTCTTTAGGCGTCGGGATTATCGTCACTCTGCTCGGCATCGCATCTTCAAGCCAGCGTACAAAAGACAGCATCGCATCCTTCTTCACAAAACACAGCCACGATCTCGGCGGAGGGGATAATGTCGTCAATGTCATCCTCGTTGATTTCAGGGGCTTTGATACGATGTTTGAAATAACGGTGCTGACGATTGCCGCTCTTGGCATTTACAGCATGATTAAAACAAAAGTAAAAGAGGAGGGGAAAAGCGGTGAATGAACAAAAAACAAATGACTTAATTCTTCAAACCGTGACAAAGCTTGTATCCTTTATCATTTTGCTTTTCTCTTTCTATTTATTTTTATCAGGGCATAACGCGCCTGGAGGAGGCTTTGTCGGCGGGCTGATCACGTCCTCTTCCATCGTTCTATTGCTGCTGGCATATGATTTAAAAACCGTGCGTTCGATTTTGCCGGTTAATTTCATTTATGTCGCGGGAGCCGGACTTCTGCTCGCTGTATTAACCGGCGTTGGCTCCTTTGTCTTCGGAGCTCCTTTTTTAACCCATACATTCGGATATTTTCAGCTGCCGATCCTTGGGAAAACGGAGCTTGCCACGGCGACGATATTTGATTTAGGCGTTTATCTAGTTGTCGTAGGCATTACGATGACCATTATTCAAACGATTGGAGAGGAAGAATAATGGAAATCTTAATGGCTGTTTTAGCCGGTATTATTTTTATGGCAGCTACGTATTTGCTGCTGTCTAAAAGCCTGCTCCGCGTCATTATCGGGACAGCACTGTTAAGCCATGGCGTTCATTTAATGCTTTTGACTATGGGAGGATTAAAGAAAGGCGCCGCTCCGATTTTGAGCGAGCATGCCAAATCATTTGTCGATCCGCTTCCACAAGCCCTGATTTTGACGGCAATTGTCATTTCATTTGGCGTTACATCATTCATCCTCGTCATGGCCTTTAGGGCTTATCAGGAATTGAAATCGGACGATATGGATCAAATGAGGGGAAATGATCAACATGAATAATTTTGTTATTTTGCCAATCCTGATCCCGCTCCTGTCGGCCATTCTGCTGATTTTCATGACGAAGAATCTGATGCTCATGCGAATCTTCAGCACTGCGGCATCGGCAATCGGGATTGTAATCAGCGGCATACTCGTACAGACTGTCTTTACAAAAGGTATCCAGACACTCAGTCTGGGCGGCTGGAAAGCGCCGTACGGTATTGTGCTCGTCGCAGACCAATTCGCCAGCCTGCTCGTTCTCACAACAGCGGTAATCGGTTTATTGGTTGGGCTTTATTCCTTCCGTTCCGTCGGTGAAAAACGGGAGCGTTCCTTTTATTACTCCGGCGTGCAGTTCTTGCTTGCAGGAGTCAGCGGAGCGTTTTTAACAGGCGATTTATTTAATATGTACGTATTTTTTGAGCTTCTGCTTATTGCTTCCTATATGCTGATTGTATTAGGCGGCACAAAAATTCAGCTGCGGGAGTCCATTAAATATATTGTGTTTAATATCGTGTCGTCGGCCATGTTTGTCATCGGTGTCGGCTTTTTATACGCTGTAACCGGTACGTTGAACATGGCGGACTTAAGCGCCAAAATCAGTGAATCCGGGCAAACAGGCCTGATTACTGTCATCGGTGTCCTGCTGCTGATTGTATTCGGTATGAAGGGCGGAATCTTCCCCCTCTACTTTTGGCTTCCGGGCTCTTATTACGCGCCTCCGGCGGCAATCTCCGCGTTGTTCGGCGCATTGCTGACAAAAGTCGGTTTATATGCGATCACGAGGGTTTTCACATTGATTTTTATTCACGATACAGCCTTTACCCATCAGCTGATGATTTGGCTGGCGGCACTGACTGTGATTTTCGGTGTTATCGGTTCACTCGCTTATGCGGATGTCATGAAAATTGTGATCTACAACATTATCACCGCTGTCGGCGTGATTTTGTTCGGTGTGGCAGTTCATACCCCTGCATCCATTCAAGGCGCAGTTTACTACCTGATTCACGATATGCTGATTAAAGGCGCTTTATTTATGCTGGCGGGCACGCTGATCGCACTGACTGGAACAGCGAGCCTGCATAAAATGGGCGGGCTGATCAAACGCTACCCTGTTCTTGGATGGATGTTTTTCATTTCAGCTATTTCTCTTGCGGGCATCCCGCCTCTCAGCGGATTTGTCGGCAAATTTAAAATTGCGGAGGGCGGCTTCGCGGAAGGTGAATTTACGATTTCCATGCTGATTCTGCTTTCGAGTCTGCTCGTACTATACTCTGTGCTGAGGATCTTTATACATGCGTTTTGGGGCGAAGAAAAAGAAACACCAAAACCAAATTATAGAACAGCTAAAGGACTTCTTTATCCGGCAGCTATTTTTCTCTTACTGTCTCTGCTCTTCGGTTTGGGCACAGAATGGGTGTCCCCTTACGTTGATCAAGCGGCCGAGACGCTGCTGAATCCGGAAAAATATATTGAAGCTGTTTTGAAGGAGTAGATCGCATGGCATTTCAAATTTTATTAAATGTGTTTCTCGCATTTTGCTGGATGTTCTTGAGCAATGATCCAAGCGCCGCAGGATTTATCACAGGCTATGCTCTGGGAATGCTCTCTCTCTTTTTCTTCCGGCGCTTTTTTACCCGCCAGTTTTATCTATGGAAAATGTTTTCTATTATCAAACTCTTTTTGATTTTTTTAAAGGAACTGTACCTTGCCAATGTCAGTGTGATGAAATCAGTCCTATCGCCGAAACTGAATATCAGACCGGGCATTTTCGCTTTTAAAACAGAGCTCACGAAGGATTGGGAAATCACCCTGCTGTCACTGCTCATTACGTTAACGCCGGGAACCTTGGTGATGGATATTTCCGATGACAGGACGATTCTTTATATTCACGCAATGGATATTGAGGATGCGGAAAAAGCCATTTTTGATATTCGGGAGTCATTTGAGAAAGCCATACAGGAGGTGAGCCGCTGATGTTTACGCTGATTCTGCAAATCGCGCTCGGCATTATGGCAGTGTCTACCCTTTTGTATGTCATTCGTGTCATTAAAGGGCCGACTGTGCCTGACCGGGTTGTGGCTCTGGATGCAATCGGCATCAATCTGATCGCGATCACGGCGCTTGTCTCCATTTTGCTGAAAACAAGTGCGTTTCTGGATATTATTTTGCTGCTGGGGATCTTATCGTTTATCGGAACAATTGCATTTTCTAAGTTCCTGGAGAAAGGAGAGATTATCGAAAATGATCGAAATCGCTAAAGTCGTCGTGGCTGTATTCATTCTGCTCGGCTCTCTTGTATGCCTTGCCGCTTCATTTGGGACGCTTCGTCTTCCTGATATGTATACACGCTCACACGCTGCTTCTAAAGGCTCAACATTAGGCGTCAATATGGTTCTGCTCGGTGTCTTCTTCTTTTTGTGGTTTATAACCGGGGAAATATCGGCTAAAATCCTGCTCGGGATTTTGTTTATCTTTATTACGTCGCCTGTCGGAGGGCACTTGATCTGCCGTGCTGCGTACAACTCCGGCGTCAAGCTTGATGAGAGAAGTGTACAGGATGACTATAACGGGATCAGAAACTTTGTGATTAAACGAAAAGAGGATTCTTACTTATAAAAATAAGCAGCCGGACAGGCAGAGTTCCGGCTGTTTTTTTATTTCTTGATGACAGCCAGCGTGCATCTGGATATACAGATCAGCCTCTCTTGCTCGTCATAGATGTGTATTTGATAGACAATGGTCGTTCTGCCTTTATGAACAGGCTCGGCTACTGCCTTTACCGTTCCTTCCTTTACGGATTTCAAATGATTGGCGTTAATCTCCAAACCGACACAAGCTTGTGTTGTGTGATCAATCAGATTTTGCGCACCTGCGCTCGCCGCGGTCTCCGCCAGAGCAACTGAAGCGCCTCCATGCAAATATCCGAACGGCTGCACCGTCCGATGATCCACCGGCATGACCGCAACGCATCGTTCCGCCGTGCTTTCAACAATCTCGATTCCAAGCGCTTCAAGCAATGTGTGTTTCATATCCATCATATACAACTCCCTTATTTAAAGTACACCGTCTGATTTCGCAATCAAAACCGCTTCCGTCCGGGAACCGACATTCAGCTTATTGAAAATCGATGTCAGGCTGTATTCAATGGACCGCTTGCTTAAATGAAGCGCATCTGCGATTTCTTGATTTGTAAATCCCTTTTCAACTTCTTGAAGAATCAGGCATTCTCTAGGTGTGAGCACATCTTGTTCTTTTTGAGAGGAAGGAGCCGGCTTTGTTTTTTGCTGAGTCATCAGCTGTTTAAAATAAGCAAAATCGACTAAAATTTCTCCGTTGAGTACGTGGTATATGTATTGGGTGATCTTTTCTTTCGATTCGGTTTTGCTGATGGCACCGTGCAGACCCGCACGAATCGCTTCCTCGAAATAATCCTCGACCTCATAACCGGTATACACGATAATTTTACAATGAGGATTCTCTTGTAAAATCTGTTTAGAAAGCTCCATCCCATTGACCTCGCCGCCTAAATTCAGATCCATTAAAATGAGATCATATGACGAGAAATCATGCTGCTTGATAAACTGTTCGCTCGGTTCAGGACTGAGACAATCAACAGACAGATTCGAATCCGTTTCCAAAATTGTCTTGGTGCCTTCCATGACAGCCGGATGGTCATCAATCACTAGTATCTTTTTCACGTTTTCCTCCCTTTTACTCACTCATTTCCATTTTATAAAAAAGACTTGGCCTGTGCCAAGTCGTTTCCGTTATAAAACCATTACAATTCGATTTCAATATCAGCCTTAAAGCCCTTTCCTTCACTTGTTTCAATCCGAAGGCGTCCATCTAAAGCCCTGACTCTCTCCTTAATGCCAGAAAGCCCCATGCTCATGGAATGCTCATTATTTTTTTCTTGATCAAACCCTACGCCATTGTCCTCATAATGAAGAACAATTTTGTTTTGAATACTGATGAGCATAATCAGCACATCCGTCGCCTGAGAGTGCTTGACCGCATTAGACAGAAACTCTTGAATGATCCGGTACAAATTCAGCTGCGAATCCAGATCAAGCGAAGCCGTAAATCTGCCCGTATTTAAACGGATATGAAACGGCACCCGCTCCTGCTGCTGCGCCACAAGCTTCGACAGCGCCTTCACCAGCCCAAGATCATACAGAAGCTGCGGCCGCAGCTCATGACACGTCTCCCTCGTCATCGAAATCACATCAGACATCTGCTCATTCATCTGTACAAGCTTGTCCTGCACATCTTCCCGGCATGGATTATCATCCTTCTTAAAATCAGCCAAAAACAGCTCACACTGTCGTTTTAAAGAAATCAAATCCTGAAGAACGGAATCGTGGAGATCGCGGGCAAGATCAGAACGTTGTTTTTCTTCAATCGTGTACATGAGTTTCTTAAGCCACACTGGATTTGATTCTTGTTGTTTTATTTCTTCTAAATGACTCATCAGCTCTTCAATTTTCATGACGTTTTCGATCGATACGTTTGTATAAAAAGCCAAGGTTTTCAGCCAAGAAAGTTCTTCAAGTGTGAGACGGGGCGTATTCATTTTAGATAAACAAAGAATCACAAATGATTTACCACCGCGTTCACCTATCTTCATGACAAAGCCTTTATTAAATTCAACGATTTTTCCTATTTCGGATGTTACTTTTCTAAATTCTTTTTGATAGACTTTTTCGAATGAATTTACGGTCTCATCATCATATAGCTTAATACTTCCGTCTGCTGAAACTTCATATACATATGCTCGGCTAACTAGAGAGACCTCAAGTATAGTATTTTTCAGTTCTTCAAATACTTGAGTCAGGAATGTTGAGTCTCTAATCAGCTGCGTAAATTTATATATACTATCTTGATAATTGAATTTTTCCGAGACCCTTTTTAATCTAAACCTGAAATCAAGTACTTCTTTATAATAAAAGACCGCCAACATGATAATATAAATTAAAAATGTTAGTTTAACACTATAAAAATCACTCTCAGGACTACTAATTAATTCAATTGTAGAGATTAGAATAATTGTTGGCGTTAAAGCTAAAAAGCCATAATATCTTAATCTGCTTAAAATAAAATCCACATTATAGATTTTATTTGTCATAAATTGAAATACCAAGGAGAAAGGTATTAACATCATAAATGAAGCTGCTAAAAAGGAAGAAACATAGTGCGCATTTAGAAACACATAAGGTATCAAATATAAACACAAAAAAGGTGCAAAAGAAAAGATATTAATAACAGTGAGGACCTTAATAATATGCGCTTGTTCAGTATCTTTATTTTTAATTAAAATGATACAGAAATAAATCACTACTATGATAAATAAAAAGAAAAAAGATAGTAAACTTAATTTAGGCACATAATCACGAAAGAAAAGATGTGAACGAAACATTTCACACACTACATTTATGATCGGTACTAAATATAAAATGAAAACTTTTTTATCAAATAAGGTAGTGCCTAACTCTCTAAAATAATGATAAAGAAAGAGAAGGTAGTTTAGCGGTACAGATATTAATGTTACCACCATAATACATCTGCATAGTATATCGCCTTTAACAGAAACTCCTGCGCTTATATAAGCAATAGAAGCAGATAACAAAAATATAATTAAAACTAAAGCAGATAGTAAATCCTTCGATTCATTTATTTTTAATATAAATAGGCAACAAAATAAACAAACAATATAAAACATTAACGGTATTAAGTAAGTAGAAAAATTTTTATCATTAAATAAGGTCAGCTTTAGCTCAACATCCTTGCCATTTCTCTCAACAACCATTGAACTTACATTTTTAAGCTTATTCATTTTTATTTCTTTAGTGTTTATCTTTTGATTATTAATACTCTTTACGATATCCCCTTTTTCTATTCCGCTGTATGATGCCATTGAATATTCATCTACATTGGTAATTACAACGTCCCCGTTCTTCCCTTTCGAAACAGTTGCTCCAACTAACAAATTATTATTGCTTATATAGGTCAAATAAATAACATATAACAGACTTATTACAACTAACAATACAGAAATTTTATTGGTTCTAGACTTCATTTAACCCTCAATAGTGCCAATCCATCATTGAATAAATTTCTAATCCTTTAAAACCATTTATTATACATTCAGATTGATCTTTATCGACACCCAATAAACAAGCATTACCTTCCATTACTTCCCTTAAAACATTTGGGTATTTAATTAAGTATCCTACCATTTCTTGCATAATAAATCCCCTCCTTATTTAATCATAACAGACAATAATTTTTCAGTTTTACCATCTTCTAATTTTAATTGTGACATTTCTTTTTTTATTTTCTGGAGAGATAAATGTTTCATCACCAGCAAATATTGTATAACGCCTGCTTCTGTTAATTTTTGTTTCAAAGCCTTCGTATTAATAGAAACAAATTCCTCGGGTTTTTGATATAAACTTAGTAGCTCAACTGAAGCATCATTAAATTGTTTTTTTAAGTATAAGTATGCCAATGTATTTTTTTTCTGAACAAAATCGTTATTTAAGTAAAACAAACCTTTATAATCATTATCGATCTGCGACATAATGCCGAGTTCATAAGAATAAGAAGCTACAATGGGATCGTATTTGCCGGTTGCCAGCATTACTCCCATAACACAGGGCAGTGCTGTTAGCGCTCCTGATTTATTTTTGATCATTTCAAGACAGGCTTCTTCAGTTTTCGGCGCATTCACAATATCATCATGCTGGCCTTGAATTGATTGTAACGCAAAAGTCAATATCTTTTGTGAAAATTCTGGTTCATGACTAGCTTGGCACATAACTTGTATACTTAGGGTGTAAAGAGCTGTTACTGCATTTAAAGCGATAGACGAGTCAATCTTCATCCATACAGCATTTACATTGTCTTTATCCTCTAAGTCATCATAAATATCAAATGAGAGTATAAGCAATTCAATTCCGGCAGCTAGCAATTCAATTGCTTTTTTGTCCTGACCGTTAAAAGCTAGATAATGATGAAAAGCCAAATCAGCAAACTCAAAAGTATCCTTGGACTCAATAAAACTCTGAAGATATCGTTCCAAGTCATGATTCATTATTTTTTGGCTAACAATCTCCTTCATTTTCTCCTTGATTCGGACAGAATCTAAACATATCTGCTCAATAACGACTTCCCCCCTCCCCTTCCATTTTACTAAATGGGCTATCCAAAGGACAGCAGGTTTTTCGTTATTTAACAATCATATAATACTTTATCCATTTATTGTATGGATAGAACAAAAAAAAAGACTTGTTTCCAAGTCTTTTTTACGAAATTTTCATTGCGTAATTGTATTTATCGAGCTGATCAATGCTTTTGTTAATGTTTCGTAATGAATCTGTTGTTTCTTTAATATCAAGTTCGAGTCGGAATAACAATTGTTTTACTTCTTCAAGTTTCTTTTCCATCGTTTCCACACTCCTTTTTTTGAAAGATCAATGAATTGTGTATGGTGAACGAGTCCTAGGTATTTGATCTGTTACTAATAGTGTATCTGCTTTTGGCTTATTTTTCACCGAAAAGTATACAAAAAAGTCCTGCGTGACACCGCAAATATCAATAGGTCCTTGTGCTCAAAGGGATCACAATGAGAACGGGACTATATTTCTATGCAGAGGAGCGTTTCTTTCCCCTGAAATTGAGAAAGATTCTTAATTCCCTTGATTTTAACGTGTTTCGCATTTTCACTAAGCAAGACTATAGTCCTTCATACCGTATTTTCAAAATTAAATATGCGATTCTTGGCGTATCCTGACCGACAAACACCGAAAAGACCGCAACGCTAAAGTTGTGGCCTTTTCGCTTTGTCATATTCGGCTATTTGAGATCTATACATATAGAAACATCCTTTTGTGTGAGGTGCTCCCATGAGATATCATTATCCTTGGTTTTACGCCTATCCGTATGAGATTCGCCGCCCGCCTGCTCCCGCTGTCCAAACAGATACCTTTATCCGTTCAGCGAGAGAGGCCGCAGGGCTGATCGCCGATGCCCAGCTCGTTTTAGGCCGCATTGCGGGCTCGCGGGAGCTCTCGCGCCGCATCCTGACCGCAGCCGAGCAGTCAGATAAACAAACTGTAAAGCGCCTGATCAAACAAATGGGCGTCAGGCATGAAGTGGATGCGGTCTTTAATCCCGACGGCATCTACATCAGCCTCATCGGGACGCAAAGCCGAATGATTCTTGCTTTGCGGTGGTCAGAAGACCGCAATCACTTTGCGTCCATAAGCTTATGACACCACTCCAGAGCCTCAAGATAACATTCATACGCTTCTTCTTTGTCCAGTTCTTTGCCTAATTCTATGCAGGTGTCCCAGTTGTTGCTTTCAATTAATTTCACAAGCTCAAGCATTTGGTAGTAGTCGTTTTGATGGCCTAATAACGCTTGCCCGACTTCATCTTTTAAAGGCAATTCTTGAATAATATCCTCTATTTCTCTGTGCAGCAGGGTGTCTATGAGAGAAAACATTCCGATCAGCATATAAGAAGCAGGCTGCGGCCGGGCTGTTTTTCTCGCCAGCAGTTCACAAAGCTTAGCTCTCATCAAAGAAATCTTAATGATTTCGTGCTTGCTGGAATTCCCTTTTCTGCTTAAATCCTTAAAGGAAAGAATGTATATCCACCGTTTGATTTCATTAAAGCCAAGCAGCATAATAGCCTGTTGAATGCTTTCAATTTTCTGGCTCAGTCTGCTGTGGGATGAGTTTAAAAATTTTAAGATTTGATAGGACAGTGATAAATCCCGCTCTATGTACTCTGTCACACGTTTTATGTTAGGCTGTTCTTTGCTCAATTCGTTAAGCAGTTCATAATAAGAATAGAAATGAGTCGACAGATCATGCCCGCTGATAATGCGCGGCTCGCTGAAAAAGTAGCCCTGGAATAATTGAAATCCGTCTTGGGCTGCCTGTTTATATTCTTTTCGGGTCTCTACTTTTTCCGCTAAAAAAATCAAACCGCTGCAGCCGTAGGTTTGCAAAATTTTTCTGCGTTCCATTCGTGTTGTTTTGAGAAAATCAATTTTCAATATATCAATATAGCTCATGAGCTTTTCCAGTAAGTCTTCATTTTGCGGATTTATGGCATAAAAATCATCGAGCGCCAGCATATACCCCATTTTTTTCAGCTCTCTGCATCTTGAGATGAGGGCCGGCGTGATCGGTATATCTTCAAGGATCTCAATGACAAGCTGTTTCGGATTGAAGGAGGTGGGAAGATTCGAGAACATCAGGCTTTCCGTAAAATTAACAAAACAGCGTTTCCCTTCCGTCAGCTTCTCAATACCGATGTTTAAAAAGCTGTTGATCACCAAATCTGTTGTTGCCTGATCGCCGTCTTTAGCGCTATACACATTCTCTTCACTCTCTCTATACAGCAGTTCATAAGCAACAACCTGTTCTTTTCTATTAAAAATAGGCTGTCTTGCAACAAACACCCTCATTGGTTTATCCCCCTTACAATGCGCGCGGCTTTCACCCCTAAGTATATCAAATAATTTGACGAAAATTGTCTAAACATGAAAAATAATATATACACAAAGAAAACTGGCCTCTTCGCGAACGAATGGCCAGTTTTCTTTATTCTTCTTCAAGCTCTTCATCAAGTCTGCTTTTCACTTCGTGGATCCGCTGCATTTTATTGCTCCAGCAGTCCTCGCTTAAATCAACCGGATATTCCTCCGGCTTGCTGATTCTCTTATATTCCTCCCACAGCAGGCTGAGGTTATCCTGCACATACTGCTGTATGTCTGAGATCTCAGGGTTTTGATAGCAAAGAATACCCTTTTCAAAAATCAGCTCATGAAGATCCTTCGCATAAAAATTCGTGACAAATTTGCTGATGAATGTATGAACCGGGTGGAACATTCTGAGCCGCTTCTGATCATTCACCTGCTCATCATAAAGCGCAATATAGTCGCCTTCAGAATGATGATTGGACTGATTGATAATGCGGTACACTTTCTTTCTGCCCGGTGTCGTCACTTTTTCAGGATTGGACGAAATTTTAATCGTGTCGACCATTTTCCCGTCTTCTTCAATGGCAACAAGCTTGTAAACCGCGCCGAGAGCCGGCTGGTCATAGGCTGTAATCAGCTTCGTACCGACACCCCAGACATCAATGCGCGCTCCCTGAGCCTTTAAATTCATAATGGTATGCTCATCCAAATCACTTGAAGCAATGACTTTCGCGTCTGTAAACCCTGCTTCATCAAGCATTTTCCGGGCTTTTTTTGACAGGTACGCCAAATCGCCGCTGTCCAGGCGGATGCCAATGAAATTGATGCGGTCTCCGAATTCCTTAGCAACTCTAATCGCATTCGGCATGCCTGAACGAAGCGTGTCATACGTGTCGACTAAGAAGACGCAATCCTTATGCGTTTCCGCGTATTTTTTGAAAGCTGTATATTCATCGCGGTAAGCCTGCACAAGCGCATGCGCATGCGTGCCGGATACCGGGATATTAAAGCGCTTTCCAGCTCTTACATTGCTTGTTGCGCTGAAGCCGCCGATTAAAGCTGCTCTCGCTCCCCACATGGCTGCATCCATTTCATGCGCCCGTCTTGTTCCAAATTCAAGTGCGACTTCATCGCCGATGACGCCTTTAATCCGGGCAGCCTTTGTTGCGATTAATGTTTGGTAGTTCACAATGTTGAGCAAAGCCGTTTCAATCAGCTGCGCTTCTACCAAGGGGGCCTCCACCCTCATAATCGGCTCATTGTTAAAGACGAGCTCTCCTTCTTTCATGGAGTAAAGAGAACCTGTAAAAGATAAACCGCGCAAATATTCAATAAAATCTTCATGATACCCGAGTTCACCCTGTAAATAACTCAGGTCGCTATCCGTAAACTTGAAATTTTCCAAGTATTCGATGGCTTTTTCCAAGCCCGCAAATACCGCATAACCATTTTCAAACGGAAGCCTTCTGAAAAAAAGCTCAAAAATCGCTTTCTTTTCATGAATGCCGTCTCTCCAGTAAGTTTCTGCCATGTTGATTTGATAAAGGTCTGTATGTAATGACAGGCTGTCATCTTTAAATCCGTACTCTAACACTGTTTTTCCCCTTCCTTACTCTGCCACTTGCGCTCCGATGCTGTTTGCAAAATGGGAAAGAGCCCACGTGTGCCCCTCCTGATTAAAGCTGGCAACAGCCTGTTTGTGCACAACAATCCGGAAACCTTTGTTGTATGCGTCAACCGCTGTATGCAACACACAAATATCTGTGCAGACGCCGGCAAGATGCAGCTCGCCAATCTGCCGCTCTCTGAGTTTGAGCTCTAAATCAGTACCCGCAAAAGCAGAATATCTCGTTTTTTCCATGTAGTAAACATTTGGTTCATGTTCATGTTTCTGATATAGAGGCAAAAGCTTTCCGTACAGATCTTTTCCTTCCGTGCCTTTTATATTATGCGGAGGAAAAAGACGGGTTTCAGGGTGATATTGATCCCCTTCATCATGAGAATCTACTGCTAATACGACGTAATCACCGTTTGTGATGAATTCTTCGGTTAAATTGACGATCGCCTCTTCAATCATTCTGCCGGGCTCCCCGCAGGTCAATTTTCCGTCACTCGCCACAAAATCATTCGTATAATCAATACAAATAAGTGCTTTTTTCATAGCCGGCCTCCCCGCCATCAGTATGAGAACATTATATCTTATCTCCAGTTGTAAGTGAATTGCCATGAACAAAAAGACAAACGATCCGTTTGTCTCTTAAGGTTTCAGCACTGACCGGTTAAAAATGTCGTCCTGAACATATATCAATTCACGATTCATAGCGATATCAGCCGCAATTACAAGGCCTAAAGGCGTATGAAACTGAAGATCAGATACGATCTTGAAGTTCACTCCGTTCCGGTTCGCCATTTGGATATAGGGAGAGTAAGACTGGTACTGAAGCTCTCCATTAATCAAAAGAGTGATGTTTTTGCTGTTTTTGAGTGCGTGTTCCGCTTCTTCATACGGTTTGCTTCTGAGCACCTGTCCTTTTGTCAGTGCCAAAAGGACTCTTTCCCTTAATGAGCCTAAAAACAAATGGCGCTCGTCTGGCTTTGTCTCCAAGGGCCCATACATTCCTTGCTGCAAATAGAGATCCATTTTTTCATCACTCAAAAGCTCGTCCTCCCGTCTTGTTTGTCTTCATTATCACCTGATCAGGCAGGAGCTAAACTTTCAATGGCCGTTTACATTTCTGTTACCCAATGAATGATTTTTTTGGCCAGCTCACCAGCCGGGCCTTCCTCTGTATGCCGGCGCAAAGAAGCTTCCAGCCGTTCAGGCAGAGATGCTTTATCTTCTTCATAAGAAATGATCGTGCTCCACTCCAGCTGCGGAACCGCTACAAGCGTGCGCAGTTCTTTTCTGTTTTCATGCAGATACACGTCCGTGATCATTCCGGTTTCCGTATGGATATTCGCTTTTCTGATTTTCATAACATAACCTCACTATTCAAAGACTAACCATATTATACAATAAAAAAAGCAACAGCCTCTCCGAAAAGGCTGTTACCCGTTAAACGACACTGTTTCATCAATGATATCGGCATCTTTGAGGATGGTTTTACTGTGTTCATTATTGATCTTTATATAATCACCTAATTGAAACGCACCCGATCCCGCTCCGGTGTGATCAACGCTTTTCGGCGAAATCGCAAACACATCACCAAAGCTGGCCGCTGCATCACCTGATATGGACATAATATAAATCGGACCTACAATCGCAGGCATTTCCCCACCTCCGCATTGACTTACAGCATCATATGCAAAGAGGCGCAAATGGTGCCCGCCTATTCAGCGGGCTTTGCGTTTTCTTCAAGACGTGACCGCTGACGCAGTTTGATTAAGCGGACAATATTCAGGAAGAATGCCTTCACTACCGCGTAGACCGGCACTGCTAAAATCATGCCGAGAATTCCGCCGAAGCTTCCGGCTCCGATCAACAGCAAAATAATCGTAAGCGGGTGCGTATTCAGCCGCTTTCCGATCACAAGAGGAGACAGCAGGTTCCCGTCAAGCTGCTGAACAACGACAACCACAATAATCGCAAACAGCGCTTTGGCCGGCGAATCCATAAAACCGACAATGACAGCCGGAGCAGCACCGAGAAAAGGCCCTACATAAGGAATGATATTGGTAATCGCCATGACAATCCCAAGAATCAGGGCATACGGCAGCCCGGCTATTAAGTAGCCGATAAAACACGCTGTTCCGACAAAAAGACAGATTAACAGCTGCCCCTGAAAATAAGCCGCAAGCGTATCGGATAAATCTTTAAAAATCTTCAAGCCTTCTGTCCGATATGAAGCCGGAAGAATTTTTACTGCCAAGTTCGGAAAGCGGTGTCCGTCTTTCAGCATATAAAAAAGGATAAATGGAACAGTGATAATAACAAGCGTGATGTTTGTCACGACGCCAAACACCGCAGATAAACTGGACGTGATATTTTGCGGCAGGTTTTGGAGAAAGCTTGTCAACGACTGTTCAATTTTTGATATCGATACATAATCCTGATTCATCATCCAGGTAAACCATTGGGAATGGGACAAATCTTTTGTCAGCGCCTGAATCTGTTTTATATAATCAGGAAGATTGTTAAACAGCCCGGTAACCTGCGATGTAATAACAGGTCCGACCGACGCTGAAACGAAGGCAAGCAAACCGATAAAGAGTAAGTAGATCAATAGAATGGATAATGTCCGCGGAATTTTTTTCTCAAGCAGGCGGACGACCGGATTAAAAATGAAATACAAAATTCCCGCAATCAGCATCGGGAAAAACAGTGTCGAGATAAAAACAATAAACGGCTGAAATACAAATGAAACTTTTGTTGCTACGTAAATAATCAGCAAAACAAATAAAATCTGCAATGTCCAAAAATGGACTTTTGATTTCAACAAGCTTTGTTCCTCCTAGTTTTTCTTAATGTGTCAGATAAAAGGACTTATACCCCATCATTGTAACAAAAATGAACTCATATCAGAACTCTTAATATGATGAAAGGAGTGTTGGTGATGCAGGCTGTGACATACGATAAAGATTCCGGACTGGTTTATATCCACCTTCTTCATCCGAAAGAGAGCAGGAATGTACGGTCAGAGGAGCTTAAAGTCAATGATTGTATCCTGCTGGATATCGGCCAAAACGGCAAAATCGCCGGATTCGAATGTTTTGGTGAGGCAGCACTGCTCTGTGCCCCGTTTGCCGGGAAATCACGGCTATATGTAAAAGATGCAGACAGCTATCACTTTCGTGTTCGTCAACAGGCTTCAGTCCGTTCCAGCTATACAGTGTACGGTGTCACTTTTTGTTTTTCAGATGGCGGCTATCAGGAATTTGCCGGTTTTGACCTTGACGAATCGATGTATCACAGTGCGTTTTTGCAGCGCTTAACTGAAAAATAGGACGTCCCGATGTACGCCTATTTTTCATGCGCAAGCACTGTTAAACCCGCTCACTGTAATCTGGCGTGACGGAAATCATGTGCTGGATTCTAATCAAACAAACAGATTTTCGGGCTCCTTCAATTGTGATATGGTCAGGGTTTACATCGATCAGTCTGCCTCTGACCGTATCTCGTACTGTCTGTATAACGAACCTTGAGCCGATGAGCTTTTTAATGGTCTGATAGACATAAGGATCGACTAAAGAGACCAGTTGCGGGCTACCTTGGTTGACCATACTTCAATCCCCTTTTTATGTTTTATCTCAGCTTATGCCGCAATTATGGATAATGACACAGGCTTCCCTGATAAAACGAGGGGTGCGGGGATTTTAGGAGAATATGTTTGGAAGCGGGTGTAAAGGAAATGGTGATGAAGCGGAGACAGCGTAGAAAGCTGGCGCTGTTCCGTGTAAAAAACGGACTTATACTTGCTTTATCATGGATGCCTGGGCTTGGTCGATTAATTTGTCCAGCTTTTCTATTTTTTGACGTGCAGTTGAAGGATCAATTTGACGGTAATGATGGTGGCCGCCCGGCTCTTCATCAAGTTCGTCCGCTTTTTTGACAATCTGCTGCAGCGTGTTTTTATCTAACTCACCTTCAGGCAAATAGGAATCGGTATGAAGCAAAATGGCAAGGGCAATTTCTTTTGCCGCTTTCGGTTCCTCGCCAAGCCGAATCAGAAGCTTATGCGCCCGTTCCGCCCCTTTGATGGCATGGATGTCATTTCGTTTGTATTTCTCATAATCCCACTCACCGTCCGTATACCATTCATAATGGCCGATGTCATGCAGCAGCGCCGCTTTTGCAGCTAAATCAGGGTTGATGCCAGCCTTTACAGACAGCCTGTATGCATGATAAGCGCAAGCAATCGCATGTGCTACGCCTGAGCGCTGCATATATTTTTGTGCAATTGGATGGGTGAAAACATCCATTAATGTAACCTTTCTCATGGAAACCCCTCCTTTAGATATTTTTAGAATCCTAACATAATTTGCAGAGAAACTCAATTCTTATGTCACATCATTTTATCTTCTTATCATCATTGTTATACCCTAAAAGCAGAGTTTCAGTCAGTATATGCGGCTGTTCAACAAAGTGCGCGGACTGTTGCCTTTTTATAAAAAAAAGAGCAGAAAATCTCTGCTCTACAAAAACTCTTTTATATCATAAATGCGGCCGTTTTCCGCGCCTGTTTCTAATAAAGAAAGCAGCGTATCGGCAATAAAGGCCGGACTGCGAAGGCTTCCTGTTTCATTTAATTTCCGGAATCGTTCAATGTCGTGGAAATCCTTTTTCGATGAAGAACGGATGACGGCTTGCATCTCAGTGTCCATAACACCCGGTGAGAAAGAAATCATGTTCACCGGCAGTTCTTCATCCTCCTGTTCAAATCCGAAAGTCCTCGTAAACATGTCAAGCCCTGCTTTTGAGCTGCAATACGCGCTCCATCCCTTGTATGGGTTTTTGGCGGCGCCTGACGTAATGTTGACAACCGTTTTTTTGCCGCTGTATGAAGCAAACCGTCTTGTAAACAGCTGACTCAAAAGTACAGGCGCTGTCAGGTTCAGCTGATAATGGCGCTGCAGTTCATCAAGAGACGCTTCGCCGGCGCGTTTGATCGGTGTTACCATTCCAGCGTTATTGATCAGGGTAATACCTGAATAACGATCTGGATTGATGGATGAAAGCAATGATTCAAATTGCTGTTCAGCTTCTTCGAGATTGATGAGGTCTATTTGATGCTGCGTAAGTTTATCATGTGAGACATCAGCTTTTGTCCTGGATAAGGCATGGACTTCATGGCCCTTCTCTAAAGCTTGCAATGCGATGGCTTCACCCAGTCCCTTTGACGCTCCTGTAATGATATAAAGTTCCATTGGAAACCTCCTCCTTCCGTTCCTATTGTACGTACCGCTTTTACTCAACACAAGCACGGGAACCTATGCCTTTTTGTTCTCCTGCGCTGTGACTTTTGGGATGAGGAACACAATGCCTGCTATTCCGAGCAGGATCAGCACGACATAGATAATCGGAAGCAGCAGAGAAGATGTTTCTTGTTCTTCTTCTGTTTCCGTGGATGATGCCTTTGTGATTGGTTTTTCAGCAAAGGTAATCCCAAGCTGTTTCGATTGAGCCGCAATCGTGTTGGATTCCTCGGCATTTGTTGATGTAAACAAATCTTTTAACAGCTCTGCATCCTTATCCTCCGGCTTATCAAAGGTGATATCCTTCTGTTCCTCAGGCAGTTCTGTTTTTTCTTCATAGTAGGTATCTTCATGCAAATAATTCGTATCGATTTCAATGTCTTTTTTCTCATATTGGTTTGGCGCGACATCTGTATTTTCTTCGGTTTCGGCAGCGGCGGCAGAGGGTATGAAAAGGGAAAAGGAGAGCATACAAATCATGATCCCCTTTTCCATGCTGCGATTACGCTTCATACGTTTCATCGCTTTCTGCTGTTTTTTCTGCCATCAGCCGGATAATAAGCGGCAGAGCCGCGGCAATCACCGTAATGATCAGCAGAACCGATATTCCCATTGCAAACAAATGCCCAGTGCCGTACTGGATGTCGATATATACTTTCGAAACCGGATCTTCAAATGTAAAGTTCGGCATAATCAAATCAATAAGCGGTGCGACGTAGAATAGAATCATTGCTGCTGAAGCCACCCATCCAGGGATCGACCCGAATCTGAATGCGGCCCGGATGAAGGCCGAGCTTGCGACCAGCAATAGAATCGTAAACACCGACCACTTAATCGTCTGATCGTCCGGCAGTGAATAAATATTCAAACCGAACAAGCTGATCATCAATCCGACAAGGATATTCAGAATTCCGAATAGCGCTCCTTTGACGAGAAGCGGCGCGTTTTGGTAATACGAACTGAAATAGCCGATTAACAGACTGCTGATCAACACAATGACAAGGATGACAACCGGCGGCACCGTTTGAGTTTTTTCTTCCGGAACCTCTCCGCTGATCTTAAGCGGATTCGCCAAGTAATCATATACATAGCCGTTGTTTTGCCCGTCTACTAATGTATTTCCCAATATGCCGTATACGTCATTGCGCACGAGTTTCGTTGAGGCGACATTTTTCCCCCAGTTGTTGTTTAAGGTGTCAGCTTTCGTCTGTACATCATTGACGCTTTGCTGCATGTTAGTTGTGTAATCGATAATGCCTGACTGGCGGTCAGATAATGAACCCATCATGTCTGACATTTGCAGCACTTCCTGGCCGACCGTATCTTGGACACTCAGCGCCATTGTGCCAGACAGCCCATCGTTACTGAACGTCGCAGATTCCTGTGTTGCGCCAGTTACCAGCTGTTCTGACGCTTTTGCGGCACTTTCAGAGATTTTCGTCAGCTCGTCCAGAACACCTGCTTGAGAGTCACGGATAAAGCCGCTGTAATCGTCCGCAAATTTAGTCATGCCGTCGATGAAGCTGTTAATGTCTTCATCGGTTTGCATCATGTTGTTTTTGAGATCTTCCCAGCTAGCTGATTCTGCTGGTGAGAGAGCCAGGATGGATTTGACGTTGCCTTGCTGGTCGGTAAGAACAGTATTCTTTGCATCATAATCA
Source organism: Bacillus inaquosorum KCTC 13429 (assembly GCF_000332645.1). GTDB lineage: Bacteria > Bacillota > Bacilli > Bacillales > Bacillaceae > Bacillus > Bacillus inaquosorum. Next base: position 178,540 of record NZ_AMXN01000007.1, on the reverse strand, counting down.
ATAGTACCGTACAATACAGAGTCATATACCGATAGATATTTATAATAATCCATTAAATCAGAAATTTTCACTGTGTTAATGACTCCTTGAAATTGGAGCTGGTCTTTATTTTCTAGTTCAAGGATCATTTTATAAATGCCACTATCATACACTTGTTCTTTCATATCTTTTAACTGATCTTCTAAATCATTTACTTGTTTCTTCAATTTAACAATTTCATCATTTAGACCATCTATTTTCTCTTGCAATTCTTTTAATTTCTTTTCTAGCTCTTCATTATGAGCAGTTTCTTTTTCTTTGAGTTCTTCTTCAATTTGCTTGATTCGCTCAGACGCTTTGCTGAGTTGTTCTTTTGCTTTTGCGATATCAGAAATCTCATCGTTTCCTGTTTGATTTTCGTCCTCAGGCTGAGTCGCGCCATCGTCGGTTCCGTCTTCATTTGCCAGCTGGATCAATTGAAGGACAGAGTCAGATGAAGCAGTCTGTTCGGCAGATGTGCCCGTGTCGGTTTGTCCGCTGTCTGACTCACCATTAGAGGCATCGCCGTTCTGCTGCTGGTCTTGATCCTGAGTATTGCCGTCCGTTTGTCCGTCATTCCCGGTACCACTGCTGTTATTGTCTTCTCCAGAATTATCATTTTGATCATTTGGAGTCGTACCGTCTCCATCATTATTTCCGGAATTTGTATCCGGCTCTGTCTTAGGCTCCTCTGGCGTCGTATCCTCTTTTTCAGGCTCCTTAAGACTGTCTGAGATGTCTTGAATGTCAGCTGCAATGTTTTTCATTAATTCTCGCTGATTTTCAAGATCAATTTTTAGGTCTTCCGGATCTACGTTCTCCGGCTCTTTATCATTGTTCTGGTTGTCATCGTTAGAGCCATTGCTAGGACCCTGACTGTCCGGAACAGCTAACCATGCACGCTTCTCTTTAAGCTGTTCATAAATTTTGTTTAACGTATTTAGCCTTGTTTGGGCTTGGAATTTATCAATTAAATCACTCTGAATCCTCGCCATACCCATTTCTTGCAATGGCACTTGATCTTGCCTTGACTTTTTAGCATTATCTACCGCGAGACTAGCAAGCCCAAGCTGTGTTTTCCCTTGGCTGATCCCTGTTGCCAGTCCGCTCATGCGTTCGCTGAACTGATTCGCCTTTTGCTGAGCTTGGATGGCATCCAGACCTGTGTGGATTTGCTGCTGTGTTGAATCCTGGGCTGCCAAAAGCAGTTTTTTCTGATTTTCTTGATATTCTTTGTATCTTTCAACAGTATCAATGAAATCTTTCAGCGTGTTTTTGGCTTCCTCCGCTGTTGAAGCTTTTTCTTTTGTCGTGCCCTGCGCTTCATTCATTGATTTCTTCAGCTCATCGATTAAGTCTTTTTGCTGTTTGATTTCACCTGCTAAATCATTAGAGCTTGGTTTGTAAAAGTTGTACATGACATTCTGGAATTCAGATTCTTTATTGACGATTTTGTCAAATTCTCCTCTGATGTTGTCCACTTTTTGCGAAACAAAGTTCCAGTATAAGGCCGACATTTTTTTGTTCATTGTCTTTTGGGCATCCTCAAGCTCACGCTGAACTTTTTCTTTGTTGACCGCATTCAGGTTATCTTGAATGCTGAATTCGAGCGTTGCTTTTCGAGGATGATCTTTGTCATAGCTCAAAATGTTTTTTGAGAAATCTGAGGGAATGTAGACGATCGCATCGTATTTCTTTGACGCGAGACCAGTCTCGGCCGCGCTTCGGTTTACGACCGTCCACGAATAATCGGGACGTTCACCCAGAACGGCCGCTACTTCCTTGCCGAAATGGGCGGATTTGTCCTCTTCATCAGACTTCACCTCATCACTCAATACGCCTGTGTCTTCATTCACCACCGCGATTTGCCGCGTGGAATTGACTGCTTTTTTCGTCGGATCGTCTCCGATAAAGCGGAAAAACAAAACCGGCAGCAGCAAAATGATGATGACGGCGGATATTAACTTGATCAAACTTTTTCGTTGTTCTGTCATCTAGCACTCTCCCTTTCAGCAGAACATAAAGGAATTTGAACTTTTTGCTCCTTCCCGTTTTCCACAACATATCCGAAGCCCGGCTGAATCTCAGGCTCCTGTCTTTGGTACGGGAGAGGAATGACATTTTGCTCAGATTTTTTCATCAGCAGAATCGCGTGGCGAATTTGCTTCATCTCTGTCGTCAAGGAGTCATAGCCTTTTGAGAATTCGCTGTGGTTTCCGCCCGGGATAAAGCTGAAGCCAAGATGCGCGTATGATTTCATGAAGTTTGCCAGACGGTCTTGTATTCTCGTATCAATCGTCTGCTGGAATCTCGTAATCCCGTCAATCATCAGCACTACTTGTGAGAATCGCAGGTTTTGCGCATCTCCCTGGCGGACGGCTTCTACATACATGGCTTCTCTTGTTTTAAAAATATCTTCTGCTGTTTCGATCCACTGCTCAATATCTTCTTTCGTTTCCAAATATGAGACGTCTGATTCCTTCGCATATTGGGACAAGCCGCGGTCAATCGAGTCAAACAGGCCGATCATTTCGGTTTCATCATCAATCAGATGTTCAAGCATTACTTTTAAGACGTTTGTTTTCCCGCGCTGGGTCTGGCCTAAAATCAGGCAGTGCTTATGCTTGCCCAAATCAAAATAGACTGGGCTGACTGTTTCTTCATGAAGCCCGATCGGTACAGATAAAGGCTTGCGTTCCAGCTTGAAGCGGAGAGAAAATTCTCTTGTCGACAGACTCTCAGGCAGCATCGGAATCGGTGCCGGCTGCTCCATTGAAGCAAAGCGCTCCTGAAGATGCTGAACGTCTGATTTCAATCCGTTAAACATGCTGATATCATCGTCCGCGTCAACAGGCAGGAACATTTGTGCGAAATAAAGCTCTTCCTTTTGAATGATGACGCGTCCCGGAATCGGTTCAAGATTGAACTTCGGCCGTCCGTAAATGGAATATCCCTCAGATTGATCCATGAGATAATGGACAACCTTTGTTTTCAGGTTATTTAACAATGACTGGCGGACTGCATTCACACGCGTTGCTGTCAGCATGAAGTAGATACCCAAGCTCTGTCCGTCTCTGGAAAGCTGGACAAATTCCGATTCAAGCTCATGCATCTCATCCTTGACGATGTCAAAGTTGTCAATGGTGATGAAAATGAACGGAAGCTCTTCCTCGCTCAGCGCATTGTACATTTTGATGTGGCTGATTTCTTTTTCCCTGAACAGACGTTTACGGCGGTCAATTTCTTCTTTGATTCGAATCATGAACTTTTCAATTTTTCTTGACTGGTCCATCAGGAAGTAGTCCGCTGTATGAGGCAGCTTCGCTAATGGCAGAAGCGTTCCGTTTCCGAAATCAAAGATATAGACATGAAGTTCTTCTGGTGTGTATACGTCCGCAAAGCTCATCAGGAACGTTGCAGCTGCAATCGATTTTCCGTAGCCGGAAGAGCCGAATATGCCGATATTTCCGTCTTCCATCATCTTATAAGCAATCGGTGCCTGTCTTTGCAGATCAGGTTCGTCGACATACGCGAAGTGGAAATGGTCTTTTTCTTCTGAAGGAAAAAGAGTGCGCGGGATACGTTCCGCAAGCGGCGGCAGCCAAGGGCTTGGCAGCTTCTCGATTCCCATTTCATCTTGGATGCGTTCAATTTCGTCAACTACTGCTTCGATTTCTGTTTGAACGTCTTTTTTCGCGATATCTTCGGTATCAACTTCGGAAAGCGGGATCAGACCCGTATCCGTGACGATCGCGATTTCATCCTCTGTTCCGTAGACTTCCTCTAGGTAAGGCGCACCGCTCCAGGCTGATTGAAACAGCTCATACACTTCATTGTTGCCGACCTGCAAATACCCGCGTCCTGTCACGGTAATGTTTGCGGCATCGCTGTTTTTCAAAATTTCTTTACTGTCGGTGGCATCCTGAACCTTCAGCGCTACTTTAAAGCGCGAGTTGCTCCAAATCTGGTCGTCAATGATGCCGCCCGGCTTCTGTGTCGCCAAAATCAAATGAACGCCGAGGCTTCGCCCGATACGCGCGGCACTGACAAGCTCTCTGATAAAATCCGGCTCCTCGCTTTTCAGCTCGGCGAATTCATCAGAAATTAAGAACAAGTGAGGCATCGCCACTTCTGCTTTCCCCTGCTTGTACAGCTTTGTATAGTCATTGATGTGATTGACTTGATACTGGTCAAACAGGCGTTGCCTTTTTTTCAGCTCACTTTTAATGGAAGCAAGCGCACGCATACTGAAGTTTTTGCTGCCTTCAATATTTGTGATCGTGCCGAGCAGATGAGGAATGTTGCGAAACGGCTGTGCCATCCCTCCGCCCTTATAGTCAATTAATAAGAAAGCCGCTTCATGCGGGTGAAAATGCACCGCAAGTGACAAAATGTAGGTCTGGAGAAATTCACTTTTCCCTGACCCCGTTGTCCCTGCAAGCAACCCGTGCGGACCGTGGGCTTTTTCGTGAAGGTTCAGATACACAATGTCATCTTTTCCTTTATAGCCGATCGGCACTGACAGTGACTTCGCCGATTCACTCGTCAGCCATCTTTGCTGAATGCCGATTTCCTTTACTTCCTTCGCATGAAAAAGCTCCAGGAACGATACCGTTTCCGGAATGGAATTCGTAATGCCGACCTGGTGATTCAGCGTCCGCAGCGTGCGTGAGAACCGTTCGTTGTCCCCGCGCTGATGATGATCCAGGCTGAACGGAATTCTTACCGCTTTTTTCTTCTGTATTAAAATGTCGCCTTCATGCTCATTGATGTAGCGGACAAGAGTCGTAATGTTTTCCGACAAGCTTTCCTTTGTTTCTGCGGCAACAATTGTAGAGATGCCCAGATGCTCGTGCTGTCCTTCTAAATATTCGAGAATGACGTGCTCTGAGATCAGCTGCTGATTCGTGATGACAAATACAAAATGCGGTTTGAACTGCAGTTTTTCTTTGTCATCTTCAAGATCGCGCTCTCTGATCAATTCATAAAGTGAAGACAGGAGCTGATCTCGGGTTTGCTCATTATATATAAAACCTTTCGCATAAATATGGGGCATTTGAAATTGCGGAAGCCACTTCATCCACTCCCAGTCTTTATACTCTTCTTCATGAAAAATAAAAACGAAACGCAAATCGTGATAGCTGTTGAAGAACGACAGCTGTCCGATCAGCTGGTGAATCTCATTTTTCACAATTTGTGATTTACCGACAAGCCCCATCGGACCTTCCGCCAAATCAACCGTAACCGGCGCATTGCGAATGTCCTTATAGACACGCTGCATGTGCTGCGATTTTTCCATGAGGTCATCAATATCACGATTGGCCAAGTCTCCGCCGCTCATATTGATTTCATAGCTTGAAGGGACTGTTCCCGTCCCCAGCCGCAGCTGGAGATAATCCTTGCTTTCAAGTGATTTTTCCCAAATTCGGTCACTGATTTCACTAGTTAAGTATTTCATTTGTTCAAATGAAGGGAAGTGAAATTCAAGTACCTGCTTTTGCTTTTCAGCAAGCGCCTGAAGTTCTTTCCGCTTATTGTCTAGGTAAAGCTTATACACGCGCTCCCGCTTTTCCTCACGTTTTTTCCGCTGGTTTTTATCCCGGAAATATTGCACTGTCGAGGTAATGAGGGTCATCATAAACATCGCCAGAGAAACGAGTATGAATATGCCGCGCGGCTGAATGATGGCGACAACGCCCATCACGATCAGCATCACAAGCGGAGGCAGAATGACGAGCCATAGCCCTCTATTGGTTTGATCGCTCTCCTGAGAGGGAAAACTGAAGGAAACGCGGTCATCCGGCAGGTCGTACACCATTCGCGGCGTTCTTCTGTACTGCGGATATTTTTTCTGCATCTCTGTGCTCGGTTTGACCGTTTCTGTTAATGCCGTTTCAAAAGGGGCAAAATGAACAATTTCTAAAAGGTCTTGTTCCGTCACTCTCATTTGCGTAAAGTTCCAGAAAATTTCATCCCCCGGCTGGAGCGGTGTATTGTCGATGATCTTCTCTCCGTTCAAGAAGATCGTCCCGCTTTCAGGACGAACCGACCAGCTTCCGCCGACACGAAGCAAAGAGAACGTGCTTTGTTCTGCAAAAGCAAAATCTTGCGGATTCAGATACATATCTGCATTTGTCTTTTCTGAAGAGCATATGATTTCATCCCGATTCCCCGTAAAATAAACGGATTTATGAGGCTCACTGCCCGTCAATATCAAGCGTATATCCTGCTGATCCGTTTGGAGAGAAAATGATGTATCCGGCTCAATCGTGCCGAGACAATCATTTCCCAGGAAAACTTCGTATTGGCCGCCGGATTCCTTTCTTTGAAGGGAAATCACTCCGCTTTCAAACGGAATGGTGCCGATCGTAACGGAATCCTTCACATCAGGCCCTATGGTCACCGGATGGGACGACGGGAGGTCAGTCAGTTTCAGTTTTTGAACGTTATTTTGGTAAAAAACCCATAATAGACTCAAATGGCGAACCTCCTTACGGCCGAATAGCAGCATGCGATGACCTGCGCTTCATGTATCACGTTATTTATCATCTTTTTTCTCATCTTTCTTTTCTGTTTCTTTTTCTTTCTTCGCTTGTTCTTCTTTTTTCGCTTTTTCCTCGGCTGCGGCTTTTTCTTCTGCCGCTTTCTCTTCAGCTTGTTTTTCTTCGTCTGTTTGTTCTTTGGCTGTATCGACTAAAGACGTGTCAGTATTAGACTGTCCTTGATTGTCTTCATGTTCCTTTTTTGCTTTTTCAAGCTCACTATTTACTGAATCAAGTTCTTTTTGTATTTCTTCATCATTTGTGTCTTCAGATAAAAGCTGCTGTTTATATTTAGCAAGGCCAAAATAAATATAATCATTGTACTCAAGTTTACGGCCAATACTGATAGCTTCTTTGTAATTCCCTCGGCCATAATCAATCCAATACAAGAAATGCTGAGGATCTGATTGCAGAGTGACTAAATTATTTTCAATATTTTTCGTTTTTGCACTCCCTAGATTTTCAACCTCAACATAAGACGTCGCCAGCTGATACTGCACCGATTCAGGCAGGCTTTCCGCATCGTATTTAGACAGTGTGCTGATAACCTCACTGTACTGCTTGTTTAGGAAAGCGCGGTTGCTGTCCACTATCGCCTGGTGCTTTGGCTGTGCGAAAAATAAAGCGTACATCGAATAAATAAGGGCCGGCACCAGCAAAACAATGAGCCCCAGGCCGATATATCGCTGGATGTTCCACTTTTTTCTCGGGATATGTATGTATGTTTTCGCTTTGGCTTCGAGCTCATCGATATGAGTTTGAATCTGCTCGAGCAGGTCATCATAGGTCGCCGCATCCAATATCGCTTTAGCCTCTGCGGAGAACGTCAGCGTATCATTGAATTTCAGGTAGTCTTCAAATGCAAACGCGCCGTCAACTGCCAAAGCCGCTGCCGCTTTCAGCTCCCGCCACACTCTTTCCTCATCACGCTCGTAAGGAGGAATGCTTTCTTTTACTCCATAATGGAGAAAATAAGGCGTTAGGCCTTTATCGAATACAATGTTTTCAGGAGCGACAATCAAATTCAGCCTCGACAGATTGTGCTGCTGTACAGCTTGAACAAGCTGATAGGCGAACTGCCATTTGCTTTTTTTATCTTTAGCTTTCATTAAGCGGAATGCTTTATAGGAGGGAGGAGGTTGGATTGTGATGATTACTTCATCATCCGTCACATCGATCTCTTTATGAAAAAATGGATTTACATCTTTGATCACGTTGGCTTCGAGACCGTCCAGAAGCTTTATTTTTTCCCGCTGAAAGGTAAATGTATAGCCGGCATCTGTTTTCTCGGCAACGGCTTCTAATTGGTTTTCTAAATATGATTTTTGTTTATCCGACATTCAACCAGATCCTTTCATAATATTTCAAGCCGGTCTCCGTTTGTAATGCCGCAATCAGACAGCTTGCATTCTCCGGAAAACACCGTATCCTTATTAACCACTCTGATCCAGTGCCCTTCGCGCGGAGGTATAGCTACGCTTTGAGCCTGCCAAGCAATATCAATTACTTTTTTCACCGGGTGGTAATCTGACAATCTGAGATCAAAGACACTGCCGTTATAATGTTTCAAATCTATTGTAATATCAATATACATTTTAGGATCACCCTTACATAGAAAGAGCGCCGTCTTCTCGTGAATCAGGCGCTCCTTCCCTTTCATACTGTTATCCGCGGATTTGATTTGCGATGTCTTGGTCAGTAGACTCAAGTGTATTTGCTGTTTGATCAAGCTGCTGATTCACATCTTGAAGCAAATCTGACATTTTGATAAATGAAGGTTTGAGCTGCTCGTATTGATCTGCGAACGCTTCGCTTGAAGCACCTTCCCACATGCTTTTCAAATCAGAAATCATTCGGTTTAAACGATCAACCTGATTCAATACTTCTTGGCTTTCAACGCCGTATTGCTTCGCCATCGCTCTTAGCTCTTCGGGTGTGACACGAATTAATCCTGCCATATTCCTCATTACCTCCTGTGCCATCAGCCTAAATATGGGCTAATTCACTTATTTTTAGAACGTCATTATTATAAAAACAGTTTTTCGGTACAGTCAAACAAATATGTTTTAATTTTACAAAATGAGTCCAATGGTTTACCCCAAATCGCTTAAAAATGACATAAATTGTTAAATAGGTAGGTTCATTTTCTCAATCTTCTCTTCATCCTCCGAATAATCCAAAAGACCCAAATGATTCTCCAACTCCCAAAAAAAACCTTTCAGAAAATTTGATGCTAGAGCACCATTTCTGAAAGGTTCAGTTTTTTCTTTCCTTAATCAGTCTCGCCCCCGATGACTTTCTTAGAAGAATAATAGGATAAGCTTTCGTATCATATAAGGCATACAACTGTACTGCAAAGAGGCCGATGCACCGCCAATCATATATAAGACGTTTCTCTCAGTATGCCATGTAATTGTTTTTTTGGCTTCCGCTCTTTGTTGTTGATTTTCACAAACAACAACAATCATAATAAAAGGAAGGGGATGAGATGTCAAAGAGAAATCAAGCATGAAAAGTAGGGAGATTTATGACCATGCCGAATGATCCGTTTAAATACAGTTTTGACAGACTTGAAGATGTGGCTGATCATATCAGCGACGTTCTGCGTTGCCCGATTACTATAGAAGATTTCAACCACAAGCTGCTTGCCTACAGCACACACAGCGACTGCACAGATCCTGCCCGAACGTCTACAATCATTGGCAGAAGAGTACCGGAGAAGGTCATTAACAAGTTGTGGAAAGACGGGACGATTCCAGCTCTTTTAAAAACAGACCAGCCGATCAGAGTAAAGCAAATAGATGAAGTCGGACTGAGCAATCGCGTTGCAATTTCCATTTGGAAAAACAACCAAGTGCTGGGCTTCATATGGGCGCTTGAGATCCAAAAAACATTGTCTGACGATGATCTGATGACACTGCAAATGGCGGCTAAAGCAGTGAGAAACAAGCTTCTCAAACTCCAAATCAGAAAAACGAAAAATGAAGAACGCAGCCAAGAGTTTTTCTGGAAAATGCTGACTGGACATATTTATCAGGAGCAAGACATGGCGGATGGGTTCCACAAGCTTGGAATGGTCGCCCCTTCTGAGTTTTCCGTTATGATCATCCGGATAAACGGCGAGCTGACAGAAAAAATCGAACAGCAGCTGCAATATTTGCAGGAAACAACCCAGCAGGTTCACGTTCTGCTGACAACAGTAGATTCCAATGAACTCATTATTTTAACCGCTCCTAAAACAGATCACCCTTTTCAAGATTTAAAGCAGTTTGCTTTCAGTACGCAAAAACAGCTGAAGGAACGTTATAAAATAGAAGACGTTTCGATCGCTTTTGGCGGAATATACAATACTATTTCTTTTGTCTCCCGCTCCTATCAGGAAGCATTATCCGTCTTAAAAGCCAAGGAACGGTTCGCAGAAGAGACAAAACATCTTTTCAGTTTTTCTGAGCTAGGCATTTATCAATACTTGGATGTCCTAGATGAAAAACGGAAACAGACGGGATATTTTAATTATTCGCTTTCCAAACTGGAACAGTATGACCGCGATCACCAGTCTAATATGGTAGAAACGCTAGAGCGTTTTATTGAAGCAGACAGCAACGTGAATACCGCTTCCAAGGTTTTGAATATACACGTTAATACGTTGAATTACCGTCTCAAGCGCATCAGCCAGATCGCTGAAATCGATTTAAAAAATGTGAATCAAAAATTCACCATCTATTTAGATATCAAGCTTCGGCACATGGATTTGTGAAATTTCACAAATCCATGTTTTTTTATTTTCTTATTCAAACAAAGAATTTTCCAAAAAATCAAGCTACACTAAAAACATCACAGATACAGGAGGAGACAGATATGATCATAGGGGTTCCTAAAGAGATAAAAAACAATGAAAACCGCGTCGCACTAACACCTGGGGGCGTTTCTCAGCTCGTTTCAAACGGCCACCGGGTACTGGTTGAAACAGGCGCGGGCCTTGGAAGCGGATTTGAAAATGAAGCCTATGAATCAGCAGGAGCGGAAATCATTGCTGATCCAAAACAGGTCTGGGACGCCGAAATGGTCATGAAGGTCAAAGAACCGCTGCCGGAAGAATATGTCTACTTCCGCGAAGGACTTGTGCTGTTTACGTACCTTCATTTAGCAGCTGAGCCTGAGCTTGCACAGGCCTTGAAGGATAAAGGGGTTACGGCCATCGCCTATGAAACGGTTAGTGACGGCCGGACATTGCCGCTTCTGACGCCAATGTCCGAGGTTGCAGGCAGAATGGCAGCGCAAACCGGAGCTCAATTCTTAGAGAAACCTAAAGGCGGAAAAGGCATTCTGCTTGCCGGAGTGCCTGGCGTTTCCCGCGGAAAAGTAACGATTATCGGAGGAGGCGTTGTCGGCACAAACGCGGCCAAAATGGCTGTCGGCCTCGGTGCAGATGTGACCATCATCGACTTAAACGCAGACCGCCTGCGCCAGCTTGATGACATCTTCGGCCATCAGATTAAAACGCTAATTTCTAATCCGGTCAATATCGCAGATGCTGTGGCAGAAGCGGATCTTCTCATTTGCGCGGTATTAATTCCGGGTGCTAAAGCTCCGACTCTTGTCACTGAGGAAATGGTAAAACAAATGAAACCAGGTTCAGTGATTGTCGATGTTGCGATCGATCAAGGCGGCATTGTCGAAACTGTCGACCATATTACTACCCATGATCAGCCGACATATGAAAAACACGGTGTTCTCCACTACGCTGTAGCAAACATGCCGGGTGCTGTCCCTCGTACATCAACAATCGCCCTGACTAACGTTACTGTTCCATACGCGCTGCAAATTGCTAACAAAGGGGCAGCAAAAGCGCTAACAGACAATGCGGCACTGAGAGCTGGTTTAAACACAGCAAACGGACACGTGACCTATGAGGCTGTGGCAAAAGATTTAGGATATGAGTATGTGCCTGCCGAGAAAGCTTTACAGGATGAGTCATCTGTGGCGGGTGCTTAATTCACATTGAGCTTGCAGAAAGATTTCTGCAGGCTTTTTTTATCTTTTAAAAGGAAAAAAGAGACCATTTCACGAACTAAAACTATGAAGTTGATCATAAAGGAGGATTCATATGGCTGTTCAGCAATATGGCGTGTTAAAAGGCATTGTCTTAGACATGAAGCGTGAAACCGATGATGACAGTCCTCATTTCCAAGTCAAAGTGCTCGGTGAAGAGAATACGTATTACAGGTGCGCCATCAATGTGATGTCCAGTTCTGAGGAATCTGAAGTATTGTATTTGGCTGACGATCAGTTTGATTCAAGCTCGATTACCATCCTTCCGAACATGCCGTATGGATATACAAGGATCAATGAGGCAAACCGTGAAGTGGCGCTGGATTATGTGCGGGGCAATTTGTTTGACCCGCGGAAAATGAAGCCTTTGCCGCATGAAATCACGGGACCAGATAATGATTTAAATGATTTTATTGAAACGTATATGAAGAAAGCGAAAGACGAGAAAGCACCGGTTTATATATTCGGTTCAAAATTTGGGCCGGAACAGGCTCCGGATAAAATATTCGGTTTTACTCCGACCAACGGCATGCACAATATCCATATGAATCAAGGGAATGCAATGGATACCCGCTGGAAAAAAGACAACGGCTCTTGGCATGACGGAGGCATTCTGATTCAATTTGCCGATCAGTGGGCCGCTGTGTTTTTAGCGTTTTTATCCCAATCGTGGTGTACAGATGAAAACGGGAACCCGGTCAGAGACTGTGATCATACCCAAACGTCTGCGTAAGATAGAAAAAGAGACTGCGGCTGCAGTCTCTTTTTTATGCGATTACACATTTTCAACAGGCTTTAAGCTGTTTGGCCTCATATCGCTCCAATGCGATTGGATATAGTCCAGACAAGCTTCACGCCCTTTTTGCTCATGAACGACTGTCCAGCCGCTCGGCACATCTATAAAACCGGGCCATAGGGAATACTGGCCCTCTTTATTGATCAGCACCAAATATGTGCCATCCGCATTTTCAAAAGGATTTGCCATCTATTGCTTCCCCCTTATTTATTCATCTCTTCCAGTTTGACAGCGAGAACCTTGCCGATTTGAGCAAGCGGTTCCGGCTGACAAAGATCTTTATGACGGCAGTCGATGTCGATTTGTTCAATTTGTCCGTGAATATAAGGCTTCCACGAATCAGGTTCAATCGGATCAAACCAATCAGGAATGATTGTTGATCTGAAAAACAAGACATTTCCACGGAAGGGTTTCGGCTTATATGAGCCTAAAATACCGACAGAATTGACATACGTATTCTTCAGATTTAAAATGACCGATTCATCCAGGCTCGCTAGCGCGCTGCCGTCACGGCGAAGAATCTCGATCGCTGTTTCAAAATCAAGCGGTTTGTCCCCTAAGCTGTCCGGGTCGTACCCACCTAACGCCAGAAGGGCAATAAGCGCTTCCTCATCGTCCGGCGCCTCTTTTATAGGAAGGAAGTGGTTCGGATAGGCGTCCAGCATCACCAATAGGGATACTTCTTCTCCTTGATGTTGCAGCTGGGTGGCCATCGCTTGAACGACATTCCCACCTAGGGACCAGCCTAGCAAATGATACGGGCCTTTCGGCTGGATTGTTCTGATTTGTTCAATGTAATCGGCAGCCATGTCGTCAAGTGTTTTTGGAAGCTCATCCCGCTGTCCGATTCCGCGTGCTTGCAAGCCGTAGATCGGATAATCTGTTCCTAAATTGGTCATCAAACCAGCATAGCACCAGCTGAGTCCGCCTGCCGGATGTACACAGAATAAAGGAAGCTTGTCTCCACTTGTTCGGAGCGGCAGCAGAACGTCGAGTGCGCTTTGGCTTGAACCCATCTCAAGTCTTTCAGCAAGCCCGGCCACAGTCGGCGCTTCGAATAGGTTGCCGATGCTGAGTTCAACGCCGAGCGCTTCACGAATACGGCTCATCAGCTGAACAGCAAGCAAGGAATGTCCGCCTAAATCAAAGAAACGGTCATCAATGCCGACACGCGGCAAGTGAAGCACCTCCATAAACAGGTCACAGAGGATTTCTTCCTGCGGCGTTCTCGGTCCGCGTCCTGTTACTGCCGCTGCGAAATCCGGAGCAGGCAGCGCTTTACGGTCAAGCTTTCCGTTCGGTGTCAGCGGCAATTCTTTCATCATCACAAAGGCAGAAGGCACCATGTAATCCGGCAGTCTCTCAGCAGCATATTTGCGCAGTTCCGCCGTATCAAACGTTTCTTCTGAAGAAGGTATGACATAAGCTGCCAAACGTTTATCTCCCGGCTGGTCCTCACGCACGATTACTGCCGCATCTTCAAGCTGCGAATGCTGAACGAGCGCGGCTTCAATTTCTCCCAGTTCAATCCGGAAGCCCCGAATTTTCACTTGGTGATCGGCACGGCCGACATAGTCGAGAGAGCCGTCAGCGCGGAGGCGGGCCACATCCCCAGTGCGATACATCCGAGTGCCCGGAGGACCGAACGGATCAGCTATGAAGCGTTCTGCTGTTAATCCAGCCCGGCCTAAATAACCTCGTGCCAACCCAGCTCCTGATACATACAGCTCTCCGGCAACACCCGGCGGGACCGGCTGCAAGCGCTCATCCAGCACATATACGCCAAGATCCGGAATGCCGCAGCCGATCAAGCTGTTTGCCCGTAAAGCTGCAACGCTTCGGTCTAATTCGATATAACTCACATGAACCGTCGTTTCTGTAATACCATACATATTGATCAGCTGCGGTCTATTTTCAGGATGGCGGTTATACCAATCCTCTAGACGGCTGAGTTCAAGCGCTTCTCCGCCAAAAATGACACAGCGAAGGCTGAGCGCCTGTCCGAGATCCGGCTGCTCCCGTTCCGCCTGCATAAACTGATAGAAAGCGGACGGTGTCTGATTCAGAACGGTTACACCCTCTTTTACCAGCAGGCGCAGAAACGCTTCTGGCGATCTGCTGACGTGATGAGGCACGATGACAAGACGTCCGCCATGCAGCAGAGGACCCCAAATCTCCCACACAGAAAAGTCAAACGCATAGGAATGGAACATGGTCCAAATATCGTCTGAGCTGAAATGGAACCAGTGATCAGTTGCTGCAAATAAACGTGTTACGTTTTGATGAGGAATCATCACACCTTTTGGAACACCCGTTGAACCGGATGTATAAATGACATACGCCGTATTCAAAGGAGAAAGCGGCTGAATTCTATCCGCATTATTCGGATTCTCAGCAGGGTATGTGTTTAGTTTCTCTGACAGTTCGGGATCATCCAGCACGATTTTCGGCACGTTTTCCGCTGGCGGAATGTGTTCTGCAGCTTTTGTGTTCGTCATGATAAACGCAGGCTGCGCATCTTCCAGCATAAAAGCGATTCGGTCAGCCGGATAGTCCGGATCGAGTGGCAGATAAGCCGCGCCGGCTTTCAGCACCGCTAATAGCCCGACAGCCATTTCCAATGACCGAGGCAGTGCCAAGGCCACAAATTGCTCTGGACCGACGCCTTCGCTGATCAGCATTCGGGCAAGCCGATTTGCTCTTTCATTCAGCTCTGCATAGCTCAGTGACTGATCTTCGTAAACAACGGCAATGGCATCAGGGCTTAAAGCAGCCTGCTTCTCAAACTGCTCCGGCAAACTTGCGTGCGGAATCTTTTCAGAAACATTTTGCCAATCTGTCGCCATGTTGCTGCGCTCCTCCGGTGCAAGGATGTCCAGATTTCCGATTTGCTGGTCAGGATCAGACTCAGCAGCCTCCAGCAGGCGCATCAGACGGTCAGCAAGAGCCTGAGCAGTTTCCCGCTTGAAAAGATCAGTGCTGTATTCTAGCAGGCCTTCCAATCCGTTTGGTGTCCCGTCAGCAAGACGGTTTTCACTGACTTCCAGCGTCAAATCAAACTTGGCAGAACCGACACTGTGGATCCGCAGGCTGCTTTCCATGTCGGGAAGATGCAGTTCAGCGTCTGGTGTGTTTTGGAACGCAAGCATGATTTGGAATAAAGGATGCGTCGCCCGTGAGCGAGCCGGATTGAGCACCTCTACAAGTCTCTCAAACGGCAGATCTTGATTTTCATAGGCTGCCAGATTCACTTCCCGCACTCTGTCAAGAAGCTCACGGAAGCTTGGGTCACCGGACGTATCGGTTCTGAGCACCAATGTATTGATAAACAGTCCCACAAGATCGCCTAGCGCATCATCATTCCGACCCGCGATCGGACTGCCGATCGGAATGTCAGTGCCCGCTCCCAGTCTTGTCAATAAAGCGGCGAGACCGGATTGAAGCACCATAAACAGGCTCACCCTATTTGCGCGAGCCAGCTCCTGCAATCGCTTGTGAAGCTCAGGCTCAATACGGAAATGTATCGTATCCCCATCATGACTCGGCTCAGCCGGACGTGAATAATCGGTTGGCAGTTCAAGCTGATCAGGAAGATTCTTCAAGGTTTCTTTCCAGAAAGCAAGCTGTCCGGCAATCAAACTATTTGGATCATCCCCGCTCCCAAGCAGTTCTTGCTGCCAAAGCGCATAGTCTGCATACTGCACAGCAAGGGGCGCCCATTCGGGAGCTTTTCCGTGACAGCGAGCCTCATAAGCCGCCCCAAGGTCACGGGTCAGCGGCGTTAAGGACCAGCCGTCCCCGACAATATGATGCACGAGGAGAAGAAGCACGTACTCGTCAGGCCCGATGACAAATAGCTCTGCACGAAAAGCAGGTTCAGCTGCAAGATCAAAGCTGTAACGCACGGCTTCAGCAAACCGCTCAGAAAGCTCCTTCTCAGTAATCTCAGTAACATGTAAATCAGGCCTTGCTTGATCAGCGTCTAAAATATGCTGATAGGATGTCCCCTGTGATTCAGGGAAGATCGTCCGAAGGCTTTCATGGCGGCAGACGAGATCATATAGTGCAGCTTGCAGCACTCCTTGGTCCAGTTCACCCGACAGACGGACAGCAACCGGTATATTATAAGTAGGGCTCGGCCCTTCAAGACAATGGAGGAACCATAGCCGGCGCTGAGCAAAAGAAAGCGGAATTCTTTCAGGCCGCTCAGCTCTCTGCAATGCGGGACGTGCACTCTGCGCCTGATCAAGATGGGCAGCGAGTCCGGCTACTGTCGGTTCGTCAAAGAGCTTGGCAATACCAAGTTCGGCTCCCATTACCTCGCGAATGCGGCTCATCAGACGGGCTGCAAGAAGAGAGTGACCGCCCAGCTCGAAGAAACTGTCATCGATGCCGACCCGTGCCAAACCGAGAACCTCGGCAAACAAGTCACACAATATCTCTTCCTGAGGAGTTCGCGGTCCCCTATCGCTGACAGATGTGCTTAAATCAGGCGCCGGCAATGCTTTCCGATCGAGCTTGCCATTAGGTGTCAATGGCAGTTCGTCCATCTCTACAAATGCCGCCGGCACCATATAATCAGGAAGACTGGCACCCACATAACGGCGAAGCTCGGCAGTATCAATAGCTGAAGCAGCGACTACATATGCCACCAATCTTTTATCTCCCGGCTGATCTTCCCGAACGACAACCGCGGCCTGTTCGATGTCCGGATGCTTAGCAAGCACGGCATCAATTTCTCCAAGTTCAATTCGGAATCCGCGAATTTTGATTTGATGATCCGCCCGTCCGATATAATCCAAAGACCCATCAGCGCGCCAGCGGGCCTGATCTCCGGTCCGATACATCCGAGCCCCCGGCGGTCCGTATGGATCTGCAACAAAACGCTCAGCCGTTAAATCAGGGCGGCGGAAATAACCTCTAGCCAAGCCGGTTCCTGCAATATAAAGCTCTCCGACAACTCCCGGCGGCACCGGCTGCAAACCGTTATCAAGCACATACACCTGCGTATTCCAAATCGGTTTGCCAATTGGCGGAACGCCCTTCAGTCCTTCTTCAAGAAAAGCTGCTGCAGACCAAATCGTTGTTTCAGTCGGACCGTATAAATTCGTGACTGGACAATGAAGCTCATGAAGCGCCTGTAAAAGTCCGCTTGGCAGCGCCTCGCCTCCGACAAGCACTCTAAGCCCCCGAAGTTTCTCAGGTTCATTCGTCACCAAGGCATGCCACAGTGTCGGTGTCGCCTGCATGATATTGATATCGAAATATTCAATCATTTGAGCTAATGCCTGTGGCTCACGGATCGTTTCTTTCTGTGCGATCACGATTTGCGCCCCGCTGATAAGCGGAAGATATAACTCCAATGCTGAAATATCAAAAGCGACAGTCGTCACAGCCAACAGCCTGTCTTCTTCTCCTAGAGAAAATGCCTCCTGCATGGACAGCAGGAAATTGCTTAAGCTTTTAAGTGTAACAACGACACCCTTCGGTCTTCCTGTTGATCCTGAGGTATAGATGATGTACGCAGGATGGGCAAGAGAAACCGATACATTCGGATTGTCAGGCGAATAGCGTTTTACAACCTCCTGTGTAACAGCCTGGTCAAGCACAAGCTGCGGAACAGACAGGTCATCAGGCA
This sequence comes from Bacillus inaquosorum KCTC 13429, assembly GCF_000332645.1. Taxonomy (GTDB): domain Bacteria; phylum Bacillota; class Bacilli; order Bacillales; family Bacillaceae; genus Bacillus; species Bacillus inaquosorum. The sequence continues at coordinate 160,494 of NZ_AMXN01000007.1, read as the reverse complement.
GACGGGCTGCTATTTCCTCAGTCGTTATGATGCATGATGGGTTTGCATCCTCCAGCATGTAGGAAATTCGGTCGGCCGGAAACTCCGAATCTAACGGAAGATACGCCGCACCAGTCTTCAGTACAGCAAGCATCGAAGCTACCATCTCTGGAGAACGCGGCAGCGCCAAAGCGACAAACTGCTCCGGACCAAGGCCTTTTTCGATCAACAGATGCGCGAGGCGGTTTGCCTCTTCATTCAGCTCTTGATAGTTTACTTGAACATCATCACATATGAGAGCGATACGTTCTGGCGTAAGAACTGCCTGCTTCTCGAACATGTCCTGAAGGCTGAGCAGGTTCTCAGGTTTTGCCGTCTCATTCCATTCACTAATGACTTGTTTTTTCTCCTCTGGCAATAGGAGCTCCATTTGCCCAATCAGCATGTCCTCCCCTGCTGAAGCCATTTGCAGCAGCTGCAAAATACGCTGCTGATGAAGCTTAATATCAGACTCGCTGTATACCTCAGGATTCGCGTCTACATCAATTCGCAGTCCGCTGCCGTCCGTTCTGTCATATACATTGATTGATAGATCATCAACAGGACCGGCTGAAAGATTATGCGTCGTGCCCCGGGCTCCGGCAAAGTCGAGACCGTAATCAAACGGCATGAGATTGATTTGAGGGCCAAATAATCTATGGTTTTCTCCTATCAATTTCAGATCGCGCCGAAGCTCTTCATGGCGATACTTATGATGTCGCCGAATACTGCGGATTTCCCGGGAAATTTGCTGAATAAGTTCTGAAAAGCTCATCGAAGAGCTTACAGACAGCCGAAGCGGGAGAAGGTTCATCACCATAGCCGGTACATTCAGTGATGCGGACCCTATCCGTCCCATCATGGGCAGACCGAGCACAACATCCTCAGAGCCGGTCATTCGGTGCACATAAACAGCTGACACCGCAATCACGACTTCATGCCAGCTTCCTGAGAAATAGCGCGCCGCTTCTTTTAACGCGTTTACATCAGATAGAGGCAGATACGCCGTATGACGAAGAAAACTGTTAGATGTTCTTGGCGCCCGGTCTGCCAAACTTACAACCTCAGGTCCATCAGCAAAACGGTCCAGCCAGAATTGACGATCCTTCTCATACTGCTCTGATGCGCGATAATCTGTATCCTCTTCCAAAATGGCCTGAAGAGACCCAAAGGAACGATCTTTAGCTGATTGTCCTTTCACAAGCGCGGCATACGTACTTGCCACACGCTGAGCAATCAGGGAAAAACCGAAGCCGTCGATCGCAATATGGTGAATGCGCTGATACCAAAAGAAACGATCAGGCCCGGCTATAAACAAAGCTTCATTGAACAAAGGGTCATATCCTAAATCGACGGGCTTTGCCAAATCTGCTTTCATCCAGTCTAATGCTGTTTTTTCCGGATCAGGCTTAGAGCTGACGTCAATGACGTGCAGCTGTACATCCGGAGACGGGTTTATCATCTGCCAAGGCCCGTCCATATTTTCACCGAAGCGGACATGCAGCGATTCCGCTTCCTTTATCACATGCCGCAAAGCTTCTTCAAATAAAGCAATATTGATTGGTCCATTGATTTCTATATATTCCGCTGTATTGTAGATTGGATTGTCCGGATCAAGCTGCTGAGCAAACCATATGCCGGTTTGCGCTCCGGTCAAAGAATATTGAAGGTCTTTTGTATCAGGCATCCGTTTGTTTACCCTCCTTTTATAGATAATCCGCGTTTGGCAGCACTTGCTGGCTGCGGGTTGTAAGCAATTTCTGCCATTCTTCGATCGTCGGGCGTTCAGCCAGTTCCACGAATGTTACCTCGGCTCCTTCACGGCGCCATTGTTCTACTAATGTCATGATCCTTACCGAATCAAGCCCCCGGTCGAGCAAATCCTCTTGATCTGTAATGTCTTCAGGCGTTTCTTGAAGAAGCTCAGCAATTTGTTTACGGATACTCTCACATGTAAACACTTCTCTGCCAGTAGTCATTGACGTTTTCTGAGCAGCAGCAGGCACCTGCTTCAGCTGGTCGAGAAGACTGTCAGTCATTATGGTAAACGCACAGCGCCCAGCTGCATAATCCAGCGCCATTTGATGTTTTTCTAATGAAAAATCAGCAACTGCATCTCCCACAAAAAATGCTTCGATATCCTCCATAAATGCTTCACATGCTGTAACGAGACAGCCGATATGGGCGTAAATTCCGGAAATGATCAGCTGATCACGTCCCTCTTTGCGCATAATCTCAAGCAGATTCGTTCTCTTAAACGCGCTGTATCTCCATTTTGTCAGCACGAGATCATCATCTTCCGGTGCCAGCTCAGTTACAATTTTCTCCTCATAAGGGCCGCTGTTTAATCCCGGACCCCAAAAGTCTGTCAGCAGCGCCCGGTCTGCCGGATTTTGACTTCCAGGCTGTGCAGTATAGACGACAGGTATTCCAAGCTGGGCACATCGATCCTTCAGCTTGCGTATATTCGCCGAAAGCTCTGTTACCGGAGAAGCTCCAGCTGTGAAAGCATCGACAAAATAGTTTTGCATATCGTGTATTAATAGGACCGCCCGATTTGGATCAGGCACCCATGAGACTTTGTTTTGCGGCATATCAGACGCTGTCGGCATTTGATACGGCTGAATGGCAGGTATAGCCATTTGAACACTTCCTCTCAAATTGTTGTTTTATTTTTTTGATCCTGCAAGAAGCTTCTCGGAAATGGCTTCACGGAGCGCTTTTTTGCTGACTTTTCCTACCCCTGTCTGCGGGAATGACTCGACAAATTCAATCCGGTCAGGGATTTTATATGCCGCCAGTCCGCGCTCTCTCAAAAACGCTTTGAGCTCTGCGGCTTTCGGGGCTTCATCCCGGGGAATAATGAACACACAAGATCTTTCGCCAAGAAATTGGTCAGGCATAGAGACCATTGCGGCATCATGGACAGCCGGATGCGCCAGCAGATGATTTTCCACCTCTTCAGCCGCCACTTTTTCTCCTCCGCGGTTAATTTGATCCTTCGCCCGGCCTTCAACGACGATATAGCCGTCTGATGTCAGTCTGACGATATCACCCGTGCGGTAAAAACCATCCTCAGTAAATGAAGCAGCGTTATGCTCTTCTGCCTTATAGTAACCCCGAATCGTATACGGTCCCCGTGTCAGCAGATGTCCTGTTTCACCAGGTTTTACGTCACGATCCTGATCATCCCAAACACGTACCTCATCATATGGGGACATCGGTTTTCCTTGGGTGTTGACAATGACCTCTTCAGGGTCATCCAATCTCGTATAATTGACGAGCCCCTCTGCCATTCCGAACACCTGCTGCAGCGTGCAGCCGAAAACAGCGTTTACCCTGCGCGCAGCTTCAGCACTGAACTTGGCGCCGCCAACCTGCAGCACTTGAAGACTGGATAGATCGTCTTGGCGTGAGGATGCCGCGTCCATCCATACCATCGCAAGGGGCGGAACAAGAGCGGTAATCGTGACTTGTTCCCGTTCAATCAAAGGAAATGCGTCATCAGGACTTGGAGAAGGAGATAACACCACTCTTCCTCCGGCGTATAATACGCCGAGAACCCCAGGCGAGCTCAGCGGATAATTGTGCGCCATCGGCAATGCTGCCAAGTACACCGTACTGTGGTCGAGCCAGCAAACCTCCGCACTCAGCTTCAGGCTGTAAATGTAGTCATCGTGCGTCCGCGGAATCAGTTTTGATAAGCCGGTGCTTCCTCCAGAAAGCTGAAGGAACGCCACATCTGAAGATTTGACTTCAGGCAGTTTTACAGGTTCTGTATGCAAATCCTCCAGGGGCAGAAATTCCTCTGCCTCACCTGCGACAATGACGTGTTTCAAAGACGGTAGCTTGCTTTGTACCTGTCTGGCGAGTGAACGGTAGTCAAAACCGGAATAGGAGTCGGGAATGATATAAGCAGCCGCTTCAGCAAATTCGCAAAAATATGTAATTTCACTGCTTCGATGAGAAGGCAGTGCAAAGACCGGGAGCGCCCCCAGACGGAAGAGCGCGAAAATGACTTCAAAAAACTCTGCGATATTCGGCAGCTGCACCACGACACGATCCATCTGTTTAATGCCGAGCTTCTGAAATCCGGCAGCCAGACGATCAACCCTCGTATCAAGCTCTTGATAGCTCCAATGGGTGTTTCCGCAAGTAATTGCGATGCCGTCGCCATGTTTGGCTGCCCGGTCCCTTAACAAATCTCCAAACGTCTCGCCGGCCCAGCAGCCGTTCTTTCGATATGTCTCAGCTAACTCATCAGGCCAAGGAGTAAATCCATTCAGCATGTTGTATCCCTCCAGCAATTCATTCTGATCATATGTGATTCACGCCCATTGCCCGCAGCATTGTCCGAAACTTCGCGGATGTCTCCTGAAGCTCGTCCTCAGCTTTTGATCCAGCAACAACACCGGCTCCGGCATACAGGCGGAGTAAGCGTTCTTCTGCCTCTGCGCAACGAATCGTCACGACCCATTCTCCGTCACCCGCATCGTCACACCAGCCGACCATGCCGGTAAAGAAACCGCGGTCAAACGGTTCAATGCTGAGAATCGCTTCTCTTGCAAGATCAGTCGGTGTTCCGCAGACGGCCGGCGTCGGGTGGAGCGCCGCCGCCAATTCCAGTGCGGTCACGGACGGATCGGAAAGCTCTCCCTTAATCACGCTGGACAGATGCCACATCGTCTCCGTTTTGATCAGTGAAGGCTTTTCCGGGACATCCAGCGTCCGGCAGAAAGGCCGCAGCGCTGCGGCAACCGCGTCAGCCACAACCGCATGCTCATGGAGATCCTTTGCGGAAGAAAGCAATTCATTTGCCCGGCGCTGGTCTTCAGCAGGATCATCACTGCGAGGCCTTGAGCCGGCTAATGGATTGGAAACGACCTGAGTTCCCATTCTTGAAACGAGAAGCTCCGGACTTGCACCGAGCAATGTTCGGCGGGAAGACGTTTCGGCTTCGCGGGACACGTCCGCGGCAAACGTGTAGCCGTGCGTGTTATGCTGCGCCAGATGACGAAGCAGTTCATCCGTCTGAATCGGTTCAGACGATGTCAAATGCAGCGATCTGGACAGGACGATCTTGCTGAGTGTCCCATCGGCAATACGTGCCAGTCCTTGTTCCACACCATTTTTATAATCCTCTGGTGCAGGAACAGGCTCTATGTGGTATGTATGCTCAGACTGCTGTTCCTTCTCCGCATGATCAAACTGAAGCGGTCCTGACCAGCGCACTTCTTCAGGAACAACGAGCCGAGCTGCTTTTACATGATCAAAAGGAACGGCACCAACAACAAGCGGACGGCTTTGCCCCGATTGCTTTGCTTGCTTCAGCGTCTCTGCAATACGGCCGGAAAGGGTTTCTATTTGGTTTTGCCCGTCTGCCTCCGGTACGATTTCACTAATTCCTTTCGCTAACAGTACACGATGAGGAGAAGCTAAGAAAAAAGCACCCGGCTCATACTCATGAAGCAATTGCTCCGCCTTTGTTTGTGATATAACGTTTTGTTCCGACATTCTCATGAACCTCCTTTAAATTGAGTTACACGCCTAAGGTCGCGCCGCCATCTACGCATAAATTATGCATCGTAATATGCCCTGCCTGGCCAGAAACCAAAAAGAGCACGGCATTTGCAATATCTGAAGGCTGAGCCAGTTTTTTGAGCGGGATCCCTGTTTTAAATGTCTCAAGTGATCCTTTTATGACTTGCTCCGCTCCATTTTCATCGGCCCATAATGACCACTGCATGTCTGTTTCCGTTGATCCGGGAGATACAATATTGCAGCGGATATTATATTCTGCAAGCTCAAGGCCAAGGCATTTCGTAAACATCACTGCCGCTGCCTTTGAAGAGGCATATGCCGCCATAGATGTCCTTGGCACCCCCGCAGCATTCGATCCGATCGTTACAATCGAACCCGATCTTCGGTCCATCATATATTTGCTGACTGAACGCGAGGCGTTAAAAACGCCGGTCGAATTCACTGAGAACGTGGCTTCCCATTCCTCATCGCTGAGTGAATGGATCAGTCCCGGGCGAAGGACACCCGCTACATTCACCAAAATATCGATCGGCCCCATTTCACGTTCGATGCGCGCCGTGATCTCGTCAATCGCTGCGCTGTCTCTTACATCCGCGGGAAAGGCTTCCGCATAGCAGCCTTCCGCTTTGAGGCTGCTCACAACCTTTTCCAGCTTTTCAGGATTATAATCAACTGCCGCAATGTGTGCGCCTTGACTGGCAAGCGTCCGCGCAACAGCTTCACCTATTCCTTGGGCAGCTCCTGTTATAAAAGCAATTTTGCCCTTTATACCCATTGCATTCATATCATCAATTCCTTTCTTCACTCAGATGCCGAACGGACATCCAGCGAAAAAGACTGCTGCGCCTCGAAAAGAAAAAGCGCAATCAATTGATAATGATTATCATTATCAATTATAAAAATAATCATATCCAAATGTCATGTGACAGTCAAATATAATTTCAGTGACGTTTTTAGAACCAAGGCTGAGAATGTCTCAGCCCATTGAAATATGCGGTCCGTCAGGGTGAAGCGCAAAACGCAGCGCCCGGCTGACCAAAACAGGAAGAACCGAAATATGTCCTTCTCCTGAAAACTCACAAAATTCTGCCCGTATGCCTTGTTCAGATAAAACGGCCAGCCTCTCGTAAAGCTCCCTCGCATTATCGTTCATCCGGCTTTTATGATGCTGCTCCAATTCTCCTGCTGCAAGCAGGATATTGATAGACTGATTGTTTTTCTTGAAGCAGGAGGCGAAATGGTCCGCTTTCTCGAGAATAAATGGTTTATTCCAATGAATCGACGGACTTCCCGCGACATACGTTTGAAACGCATCCGGCTTCGTTAACAGCACCTGCAGCACGAACAGCCCGCCAAGCGAGTGCCCAAAGATCGTTTGTCTGTTTCTGTCAATCTGGTAATCTCGTTCTATCTCCGGTTTTAGATCCTCCTCAATAAATCTGAAAAAGCTCTCTGCTCCGCCATGCTCCGGCCATTCTTTGCCGTCGGGCCTTACAGGAAGATTCGATTGAGCTGTCGGCATAGTAAAATCCCGGTGGCGCGCTGAGGAGAACGGCTCTGCCGTCGCATAGCCAATGCCCACGATCACAGCAGGGATCACCCCGGTTTTTTCAGGACGGCGCCCCTGTATTCGAACGGCTTCCGCCATCGTTCCGAAGACAGAATTGGCATCCAGCAGATAAATAACCGGATAACCAGCGGGCGGCGGAGGCGTACTCGGCTTCGAGATAAAAATTTGATAGGCACGGTTTTCATTCCGTGAAGACAACATACGCACTTCTGTACCAGGAATGGTAAATGCGTTTTGTGTCCCGCCTTTCGCCCGGTCTGTTGTATTCTCATTCATGCAGTACGACATTCCTCTCCTTAAACTAAACCGCAATGTATGATAATGATTTTCACTATCAACTAGACAACTCAAATAATAGGTTTTCTTCCAGAGAAAGTCAACTTTTTCCCGAATAAAAAAGGCACCTTCATCAAATAAGGTACCTGAAGACTATCGATATGGAAATAAAAACCTACAAAAGATGCAGATGGTCCTGCTTAAAATAGAACCTTAATCCCATGTAAATCTTTGATTTTGCCAAGGATCGCCTCTCATGTGATAGCCGTTCTGCTCCCAAAAGCCGGGGTGATTTTCTTTCGTAAATTGGATGCCGCGCAGCCACTTAGCACTTTTCCAAAAATACAGATGCGGAAACACGCCCCGCAGCGGGAAGCCGTGTTCAGGCGTTAAAGGCTCGCCATTATGCGCATAAGCAAGAAGTGAGGTTTCTGCCAAAAAATCATCAAGCGGCAGATTGGTCGTCCAGCCCTCTTCCGCATGTAAAATGACGTAGCCCGCTTCTTCTTTTACACCCGCTTTTTCCGCTATATCACGTGCCCGCACACCTTGCCACACATTATCAAGCCTTGACCAGCCAGTGACGCAATGGATGTCATTTTTCGATTCGTACTGAGGAAAGGCTTTAACATCTTCAAAGCTTAGCAGCATCGGATGGTCAACCAATCCGTATACTTGCAGATTCCATTTGGCCATATCTTTGTAATACGGGACATTTCCCGTATGAAGCACAGGAAATGAGGTTGTGACGTTTTGATTTGGCGGCACTCTCCCAGATTGGTCAGATTGTTTTGTTTTTCCGAAATACATATAGAACCCTCCTTTTTGTTAACCTCATTCTAATTTATGTTGACAATCCATTTGTACTTTATTACTCTATGATTGTGTATGTAAACCTAAGGGGGAACAACTATGAAACAACGTAAACTTCGTGCGGCAGATATGGCGCTGATCGGCATGTTCGCCGCACTTATGGCTGTCGGCGCCAACATTACATCAGTAGCACCCTTTTTACAAGTAGCCGGCATTCCGCTGTCGATGCAGCCGTTTTTCTGTCTCTTGGCAGCCTTGCTTCTCGGCAGCAAACGAGCAGGTATTGCCATGATTGTATATGCACTTGTCGGATTGGCCGGAGCGCCTGTTTTTGCTCAATTTTCAGCAGGCTTCGCACCGTTTGCGGGAAAAAGCGGCGGGTTTATTATCTCATACATCCCGGCAGCATTTGCAGCTGGATGGTTCTTAGAACGCAAAATTAAGCCAAGCAAAATCCGGTTTCTGATTGCTTCTCTTATCGGAACGGCCATCATGTATATCATCGGGACTACTTATATGTATCTTGCACTGAATCTCTGGATTCATACGCCGGTGAGCTATGGTACAGCTTGGGGATTTATGACTTGGTTTATGGTAAAAGACACGGCGCTGGCTGTGATTCTGGCGTTTATCGCCCCTGCGATCTACCGCTCTATTCATAAAGCAACCGGCTTTAACCGAAATCACATATCGTCCACGTAAAAACCGTTCTATTGGACGGTTTTTTTATCATAATGAGAAAAGGCTCCCCAGTAAAGGGGAGCCTTTTTCCTATAAAACAAGCGCTGCAATCCAGCCAAAGATAACAAGCGGAATATTATAAAATATAAATGTCGGCACACAAGTATCCCAAATGTGGTGATGCTGGCCGTCCGCACTCAAACCTGAAGTCGGTCCAAGTGTACTATCGCTTGCAGGTGAACCTGCATCGCCAAGCGCAGCAGCCGCTCCGATAATCGCAATCGTTGCCATCGGGCTGAAACCGAGCTGCATACATAGAGGCACAAAGATGGTTGTGATAACAGGAATCGTCGCAAAAGAAGAGCCGATTCCCATTGTAATTAACAAGCCGACAATGAGCATCAGCAATGCGCCCAATGACTGACTGTGTCCGATAAAACCAGCTGACGTTTTGACCAGTGACTCGACATCTCCGGTTTTCGTCAATACATTTGAAAATCCGGCTGCAACGAGCATAACGAAACCGATAAAGGCCATTAGGACCATTCCATCAGTAATTAGTGAGTCCGCTTCATCACGCTTCATCACACCGCTGACAAACAGAATAATCAGACCTGCCAGCGCCCCCATAATCATCCCTTCTACTCCCAAAGTCTGAGATAAGTAGAGCTGGACGCCGAGTGACACGACGATGGCAAGCACCGCGATAGCCAGGCTTTTTTTCGTATAAGGCGATGCTTCTGCACCTGAAATGTCTTTTGTTTCGTATTGTTTAGGTTTACGGAATACGATCACTGATAAAATAAGGCCGACAACCATACCTGCAACAGGGATGATCATTGCATATGGTATGTCAGCAAGCGGAACGTTTAACCCGGCATCCGCCATATTGTCCTTGAGCATCCCCTGGAAGATTTGGCCGAAACCGACCGGCAGTAAAATATAAGGCGCCGTTAAACCGAATGTAATCACACACGCAATCAGACGGCGGTCCATTTCAAGTTCATTAAAGATTTTCAAAAGCGGCGGAATCAGCACCGGAATAAATGCGATGTGAACCGGAACCACGTTTTGCGAAAAACAAGATACAATTAAAATAATCAGCACAATCAGAACTTTAGATAGTGCTTTTTTGCGAGAATCTTCTTTATTTCCGATTAATTTAACAGAGGCTTCCACCATTGCGTCCGGTAGACCCGTTTTCGTTAAAGCCGCAGCAAACGCGCCAAGCATGGCATAGCTGACTGCAACAGTGGCATTTCCGCCGAGTCCGTCCGTAAAAGCTTTAACTGTTTCGCCAAGACCGAGCCCGCCTGTTAACCCGCCGGCCAGAGCGCCTATAATTAATGCGATAACAATATTGACACGCAGCAGGCTTAAGACAAGCATAAGCAGCACCGCGATGACGACTGCATTCATGATACCCCTCCAAAAAAATCCTTTAGTTTGCTAATGTAGTAGATAAATAAAGTACGAACGTATCGTATCATAATTGATACACTTTAGTCAACTAAAGATTTTGGAAGAAAAAATCCCCGCCGCATACTACAGCAGGGATTTATCATTATTCGCTTTTATCTTCTTCCAATGTAAATCGTTCCGCAAGTGTGGCCAGTGTTCTGGCCATAACACCGGTGGCCCCGGACGGCCCGAAGCAGGTTGCTTTATTGGAAGTCGCAGTGCCCGCAATATCAAGATGCACCCAAGGTGTTGCTTCAGCAAATTCACCAAGAAACGTTCCTGCCATAATCGCATGTCCTTCGCGCCCCGGCGAATTGCTGAGATCCGCCATTTGGCTGCTTTTCACGCGTTTTTTATCCTTCTCTGTTATCGGCAGCTGCCAGATCGCCTCGCCGCACTCTTCCGCAGCATCAGCTACCTGCTGATAAAAGCCTTGATCATTTGTCATAGCTCCTGTTGTTTCTGTTCCTAATGCCACAACGACACCGCCGGTAAGCGTAGCCACATCAACAAGAACTGAGGCGCCATGCTGTTTCGCGTATGTAATGCCATCAGCAAGCACAAGCCTTCCTTCAGCATCCGTATTGAGAATTTCAATTGTTTTTCCGCTTAATGATACGATCACATCATCAGGCTTCATCGCCCCTCCGGAGATCATGTTGTCGGTTGACGGAATGACAGCCAGCACGTTTTGCTCGGGACGAAGCTCTCCGATCGTTTCCATAGCACCGAGAACCGCAGCTGCTCCTCCCATATCAGATTTCATGCCGACAATTCCAGATTTCGTTTTAATGGAGTAGCCGCCTGTGTCAAAGGTAATTCCTTTTCCGACAAGTCCGACGACGTCTTCCCAATCCTTTTTGCCCTGATACTTCAAAACAATCATTTTCGGCGGTTCGGAAGAGCCTTGGTTTACCGCAAGTATTCCGCCCATGCCGAGCTCTTCCATCTCTGACTTCTCCAATATCTCATACTCAAAATCATATTTCGCCGCAAGCTCCTCTGCATAAGAAGCGAGGTCAGTCGCTGTCAGCATATTTCCGGGCATATTCACAAGCGTTCTTGCCGAGTTTGTCCCTTGCCCGTATGCCTGGCCGACGCGAAGTCCCGCCTGCACTTCCTGTGTATCTTCATCTGTGACGGCGTACACGGTTTCAATTTGTTTGTCCGGCTCATTTGATTTGTGCTTATAATCCTGCACCTCATAGGAAGCAAGCAGGCAGCTCTCAGCTAAAGCATGAGCGGCATCGGCTGGAGGCACGTCTTCCGAAATAAATGTGTCAAGCAGGACAGCTGCTTCTTGTTTTCGGTCTTTATGAATGGCTTGAAAAACATGGGCAAACCGTTCCTTCGCCTGTTCAAACGAATAATTTGCTTCTCTTCCCAAACCGACGAAATAAATCCGTTTCATACCCGCAGAAGATGGAGGGAATACTTTTGATACTTGATTCGGTTTCGAGGAGACATCACCATCTTTCAAAAGCTGTGTCAGATGGCCTTCCAGCATTTCATCAATTTCCAATGCTTTGCCTGTCAGCTGGCTTTTTTGAAAAAGTCCGACCACAAGGGTTTCTGTATGCTCTAATTGCTGAACCGCATAAAACATAAGCTTACACTCCTAACGTAATGGGTATTTGTAATGAACAATGGTATAATAGGAAAAACATTCTTTCCATTACACTTATTTTATCAAACAACAGTCTAAGACTTGCTTTTTTCTTTTGAAACACGAAGGATTTTTTAAATAGAAAGGATGTCGCCGATGGAACTTTTAACAAATTTTCCTTTATTATCAAGCCTGGCCGCGATTATTTTTGCTCAGGTTATCAAAGTGCCCATACAGTTTATCGTGTCCAGAAAACTGGACTGGTCGCTGGTCACAAGCACAGGCGGCATGCCGAGCTCTCACTCCGCAGCGGTCACTGCGCTTTCTACAGGCGTAGCCTTGGAGCATGGATTAGGCTCCTCTCTCTTTGCGGTTTCTGCCATTTTTGCCGTCATTACCATGTTTGACGCAACTGGCGTCAGACGTCATGCCGGTGAGCAGGCAACCGTCATCAATAAGCTTGTCGTTGATTTTAACCGCTTCGTACATGAAGCAAAGGACTTCCCGAAGGCCAAAGATAAAGAAAAGCAAAAAAAGCTGAAGGAGCTTCTCGGACATCAGCCGATCGAGGTCTTTTTCGGAGGCTTAACAGGTATTTTACTGACATTGATACTCGCTTACTTTTTCATGTAAAAAACGCTCCAGCAGTTGCTGGAGCGTTTTATTCTTTCACAGTTTTATATTGATTTCTGAACACCTGCAAAGATTTTGTTTCATTGAGCTTCTCAAGCTCATCCTCGGTGATCTTTCCCGTCCCTTTTTTAATCACATATACATCAAGGCTTTTTTTGCCCCATTCATTGTACACATCTTTGACGGTTTCAAAGTACAGATCAAGGCGGTTTCCCTTAATCGCTGATCCCGTGTCGGCCACAACTCCGAGACCGTAATTCGGGATGAATAAAATCGTGCCGATCGGGAAAACGGACGGATCAGCGGCAACCGTGGAGTATAAATCCCGTTTCACTTTCACACCTGAATATGTAAGCCCGTATAATGGATCGCCGGGCTTCTTTCCCGTCGATTCAGCTCCTGCTGTGTAGCCTGTTGCGGTTACTCTTTGGACCGGATACTCGTCCCAGTCAAATGCTTCTTCTAACGGTTTTGTTTTATCCTTGGCCGCTGACATGGTTTGTGTTTTTTTCTGCTGCAATGCTTTTAATGTCAGTCCTGCATGCTTCAAGTGCTTTTCTTGATGTTCCTGCACCCATTTTGACAAGTCCTTCGCTTCGATTCCTGACACTGATAAAAATGTCGTGCCAAATGCAAGCAGAAATAAACAGGTCATCAGCAAACGTCTGATCATATTCAACATATTCACCTCTCTCCGGATCATTGTTCCCAATTGGAGAGAGCAATATTCAAAATGGTGAATGAGCTGAAAGCACAAAAAAAGCTTTCTTTAGAAGAAAGCGGCATTTAAAACATTTGATATCCTCTTTTTCTGAGCATGTTGATTGCTATACCGGACACGATGGCGCCAGCCAAACCGCTGGCCAAAATCAGCACATCGGCAGCCGCTAATGATACGACACGATGAAACAGGCCGGCAAAGGATTCTCCCGGCGACTGGACATAGCTGATCAGCTTTTCCTTGCTGATAATGAAAAGGCATACAATCGGATAAATCACAGCCATAATCCAAGACATTCTCAGCAGCATGTTTAATAAGAAACCGATTCCAAAAAACAAGACAAAAAACAAAACAATTGAGATGATTACGACTGGCAGACTAATCAACCTATCCCACCCCCTGCGTTATTTTTAGTGTAACGCGGGGGCTGAAATAAAGTCAACGGCTGGAAAAAGAATGACTGTCTTTTCCTGTCCCCTGGCAAGACGGACAAGTCTCTGAACCGCCGAGGATCAATTGAAAATACCCTTTCCCTGAGCAAAATGGGCATGTATGCGAAGCGGTTGTCGATGCAGTTTTCATCTGATCATCACCCTTTTTCTTAATTTTCTGATAATATAACATATCGAGCTGTCAACAATAAAGTCAGATCATGTGACAAATCTTTTGATGTAAGCGGAAACATACTTGTTTTCCTCTCGTTCTCTTTTTATTTTGGCGTTTTTTAATAAAGAAAACCCGCTTCCGCGGGTTTTTAGAAAAACTTGAACTTGCCCTTTTTCAGCGTTAGTCCGAGTCCGCCGATCAAAAACAGCGAGCGGTTATCGATGACTTTTTTCATAAACGAAGCCGGTGTGCCTTTCAGCTTTCTGCCATAAACGACCCCAACCGCGTTATGCTCGCCAAGAGAAGCCACCGTTCCTTTAATGTCGGGCTTGAATTCCTCAAGCTCTCCGCCTTTAATGAGCCTGCCAAGGTTTTTAGCAACTGTTATCCCCTGCTGCATCGCAATTTGCGCAGTCGGCGGATACGGGCGCTCTGTATCTTCATTCATAAACAGCGAGCTGTCACCGAGAATAAAGACGTTGTCATGTCCGGGTGCACGAAGATCCGGATTCACTTTGACCCGTCCGCGCATATTTTCAAAACCGGCTTCCTCCACAATCGGATGGCCGCGGACACCTGCCGCCCATACAACGGTTTGCGATTTGATCTGCTCTGGTTCTTCATCTTTTTTGCCGACTCTGACTCCTTCCGGTGTACATTCTTGCACAGCCGTTCCGATCTTAAACTCAATTCCGTTTTCCTCAAGATAATGAACCGCATAATCGACAAGCTCAGGATCAAATCCAGGCAAAACGGTCGGCGCCGCTTCCACACAGATAATGCGCACGAGGCTTCTGTCAACGTCATACTCCTTGCAGAGCTCAGGCACGCGGGCTGCCAGCTCGCCAAGAAATTCAATCCCCGTAAATCCGGCTCCGCCTACAACAATGGTTAACCTGTCCGGCCGTTTTTCCGCTTCCGTATTGTAAGTCGCAAACTGCAGCTCAATATGTTCCCTCAGCAGGCGCGACGTGTTGATGTTGGCAATCGGAAACGCATATTCTTTCAAACCTTTAATGCCGAACGTTTCGGGCACCGCGCCGAGTCCGATGACTAAATAATCGTACTGCAGCTCTCCATTCGCAAGCACAACTTTTTTCTCATCTATTTTGATTGCCTTTACGGTATCCTGTACAAAATTGACCCGCGACTGGTTGATTACATCTTTTATCTGATAACGGCAGCGGTCATGATGGAGCGTACCCGCGCTCGCTTCATGCATCCATGTCGTTTCATAATGATAATTGTGTTTATTCACAAGCGTAATATCAGCATCATTCGGCCCGACAAACTTTGTCAGCCTAGTTACCGTCATCAATCCGCCATATCCTGCACCTAAAATCACGATTTTGGGCTTATTCAATGCCATCACATCCACCTTCTCTTTTTTTGCTTTTGTTAGACGCATAATAAAATCATCATTTGTGTTAGCTTCAGCTTATTGGCGGGATTTTATGAAATATATTGAAAAGTTTTTTGTAAAGTCTTCACGCATAGCACTACTATCATATTTATCCGGCTGGCCCAAGAAACATTCAGAAAAAGATCAATTCATTTGGTTATCATCGTATCGGTCGGCGGAAATATTTTCAAGAACGGATGCGCACGCCACACACTTAGGATTTTTTCTGCTGACTCGTCAATTTAAACGGCAATATGGTATAATTAATAACAATTTTCATTTAGGAGGCAATTTTCGTATGCGAGAGGATACAAAGGTTTATGATATTACAATTATAGGCGGGGGACCGGTCGGCTTATTCACCGCTTTTTACGGGGGCATGAGACAGGCAAGCGTCAAAATTATCGAAAGCCTGCCTCAGCTCGGCGGACAGCTTAGCGCCCTTTACCCTGAGAAATATATATACGATGTAGCGGGCTTCCCGAAAATCCGCGCACAAGAACTTATCAATAACCTAAAAGAGCAAATGGCGAAATTCGACCAAACCATTTGTCTGGAGCAAGCGGTTGAATCTGTTGAGAAACAAGCGGACGGCGTGTTTAAGCTCGTGACAAATGAAGAAACCCACTACTCTAAAACAGTCATCATTACTGCAGGAAACGGCGCATTCAAACCGAGAAAGCTGGAACTTGAAAATGCCGAGCAGTATGAAGGCAAAAACCTTCACTACTTCGTTGACGATTTGCAAAAATTCGCCGGCAGACGCGTTGCGATCCTTGGCGGTGGAGATTCAGCAGTTGACTGGGCGCTTATGCTTGAACCAATCGCAAAAGAAGTATCCATCATTCACCGCCGCGATAAATTCCGCGCGCACGAGCACAGTGTGGAAAACCTTCATGCGTCGAAGGTTAATGTCCTGACACCATTCGTCCCTGCGGAGCTGATCGGGGAAGACAAAATTGAACAGCTTGTGCTTGAAGAAGTGAAAGGCGATCGAAAAGAGATTTTAGAAATCGATGACTTAATCGTCAACTACGGTTTCGTTTCATCTCTTGGACCGATCAAAAACTGGGGTCTGGACATCGAGAAAAATTCCATTGTCGTGAAATCAACAATGGAAACAAACATCGAAGGCTTCTTTGCAGCAGGTGACATTTGCACATACGAAGGAAAAGTCAACCTGATCGCAAGCGGCTTCGGCGAGGCGCCGACAGCAGTGAACAACGCCAAAGCTTACATGGATCCGAAAGCCCGCGTACAGCCTCTTCACTCAACAAGTCTTTTTGAAAATAAATAATAAAAAAAGGAGTTTGTGTCAGCGACACAGCTCCTTTTTTTATTTGAAGATATTTATATAATTCATCGCAGTTCCAAGAACCAGCGCAATCACAAGGGCTGCGACGATCCAGATCATTGCCATAATAATGCGGTCTTGGATCTTTTGGGATTTCGGTGTTTTTTCTTCGTTTTGCGTCATCTCATTCGCTCCTTTCACATGTCCATGTCATAAAGAAAGCCTGGTGCTGAACGACCAAGCTTTGCTGAACGTATATCATTCGCGTTTTGATCCGCTCTCTAAGACTTTTCGTTAAGACTATGATACCCAAACTCACTGAGCATGACAAGCTTCGGCACTTGTACATACGTGCCAGCAAATAAAAACGTTTGACATCCTAAATAAAACAGAGTACATTATAGAAGGCGAACATTTCATATAATATCATTTTAAATATTCGTTTTTAGGAGTGAAAACCATGGAAAACGTATTTGATTACGAAGATATTCAGCTAATTCCTGCAAAATGCATTGTAAATAGTCGTTCAGAATGTGATACATCCGTACGTTTAGGCGGACGTACATTTAAATTACCCGTCGTCCCTGCCAATATGCAGACGATTATAGATGAAAAACTAGCGATTTCATTAGCCGAAAATGGCTACTTTTATGTGATGCACCGATTTGAACCTGAAAAACGGATTGATTTTATTAAAGATATGAACGCACGCGGATTATTCTCTTCTATCAGCGTGGGCGTCAAAGATGAGGAGTATGAATTTGTCCTCCAGCTGGCAAAAGAAAATCTGGCTCCTGAATACGTGACTATTGACATTGCTCACGGGCACTCAAATGCTGTCATTGAAATGATCCAGCACCTAAAAAAACATTTGCCGGACAGCTTTGTTATTGCTGGCAATGTCGGAACGCCGGAAGCGGTCAGAGAACTTGAAAATGCGGGAGCGGATGCCACTAAAGTCGGCATCGGACCGGGAAAAGTATGTATTACGAAAATCAAAACCGGCTTCGGCACTGGCGGCTGGCAATTAGCGGCGCTACGCTGGTGTGCCAAAGCAGCCAGCAAACCGATTATCGCGGATGGCGGCATCCGTACACATGGCGACATCGCAAAATCAATCAGATTTGGCGCAACGATGGTCATGATCGGTTCACTATTCGCCGGACACGAAGAATCACCAGGCCAAACGATCGAAAAAGACGGAAAGCTCTACAAAGAGTACTTCGGCTCAGCCTCTGAATTCCAAAAAGGCGAAAAGAAAAATGTAGAAGGCAAAAAAATGCACGTGGCGCATAAAGGCTCAATTAAGGATACGCTAATTGAAATGGAACAGGATCTGCAATCTTCTATTTCTTATGCAGGCGGAACAAAGCTTGATGCGATCCGAAATGTGGATTATGTGATTGTGAAGAATTCCATTTTTAATGGGGATAAATATTAATCATAAAAAAACGCCAAGTCAGCGGTTTGCCGCTTGACTTGGCGTTTACTGTTATTAGCACCTTCAGGCCCACTGGCATACGGAGGGTTTCATAAAAGTGGGCTTATATTTGCTTTTTGAATCTCTTTTCCATCAATTCTGCCATTTGTTTTGAATTTAGATTTCCTTCATTTTGTAATTCTTTAATGATGTTCGTATAATCCGTTTCATCTCGGTTCTGGCTTAATTTATATGCCGCCTGAATGTCTCCTACCTTAATCTTAAATCCAACTATACCTTTCAATTCACTTTCTAAAAGAGTTGGAGAAAGTTTATCCCATAAAACTGGATTTTCTCGATGTTTTTCGTATTTTTCCAACATTATTGTTAATTCTTCAATTAATTCATCTTTCTCTAAAATGCTTGCTTTACCATACATGTGGACAGCCTGATAATTCCACGTCGGAACATTTTCGCGGGAATACCAAGAAGAAGAAATATAAGCGTGCGGTCCCTGAAACATCACAAGCACATCTTCACATGCTGCAAATGTTCTCCACTGAGGATTTCCATAAGCCATATGCCCAGTAATATAGCAATCATCACCTTTTTTATTGAATCCTAAGGGCAAATGAGTGGCAATTGGTTTCCCTTGTTTTATTGTGACAATCGTGCCAAAAGAATTATTTTGAACAAAATCAACAATTTCATCAACATTTGTAACCTTATAATACTTTGGAATATACATGTTAATCCCCCTTTTCAACAAGTTATAGGAGTGTTTTGGCCATGATATAGTCTATTTGTTCTTCATCGCCCATATAAAAAGAGTGGGCTCCAATTTGAACAAACCCCATTTTCTTATAAAAAGCAATGGCATTTTCATTTTTTTCCCATACACCCAGCCAGACTTTCTTTTTATTACGTTCCAAGGCAATTTCCATAGCTTTGTTTAATAGATGTTTGCCAAGCCCATGTTTTTGAAATTTGTTCTTTATATAAATCCTCTCTATTTCAAGTGATTCTTTACCCATTTCTTCAGACTGAGCATCATCGGTGTTGATCTTTAAATATCCAGCGACTTCATGATTAAAATAAACAAAAAAGAACTGCGAAGAAGTATTGGATAATTCCTTTTCCAACTGTTTAGCGTTAAATGCACTTTCCAAATAGGCTTTCATATTTTCAGGTGAATTCTGGTCTTTAAATGTATCATTGAACGTTTCAATACTAATTTCTTGAAGTATTTTTAAGTCTTCTTGGCTGCACTTTTTTATATTTATGGTCATTTAAATATGTCGCTCCTTTATATAATCAATAATTTCTCGTGTTTTTCCTAAATTTCCAGTCCTTTTCTATACTTTTTCTTTTTATAAATGGAAATACATTTTTCCTTTCTCTGTTGGAAAAAGTTTTTTGTTCGATCCACCTTTATCCTTTCGCTAACTTTTCTTGAAGATTCCTGGGTTTGTACATATTCGGACAAGGTACAGATACGGCCCTTGCTGCCACTCCAATTTCATGAAGAATCTCCCGCATCATCAACTCCTCACATGCATTTTTTGTTGCAAATACAATAAAAATACCGTACGTTAAATATAACCCAACTTTGTTGCATTTACAATATAAATGAAGATGAAGGAGGCCGCGTAAAGTGAATTTTGTCTATTTAAGCCATAATAAAAACGCCTCCCTTAACGATGGTTTATCGCTAAGAAAAGCGTCATGAACAATCTAACGGTTACTCGTGGGACGCAATCACGCAATCCTCCGAAACTGGTGAGATGATTGATTCATATCTCGAAATATCGGGTTTTAGCGCCTAGCACTCTTCAGGCTTACCTGCATTCGTTGCTGTTCTAAAAGAAGAACCGCAACCGCATGAGGCGATGGCGTTTGGATTGTCGATGGTGAAGCCGCCGCCGAGCATGGATTGTTTATAGTCAATCACGGTGCCGTTCATGATATCAAGGCTTTCTTTGTCAACAAGAACCGTGATGCCATGCTGATCAAACATACTGTCTTTTTCGCCCTTTTCATGCTCAAAGCCCATGCCGTAAGAAAGGCCGCTGCAGCCGCCGCCTTTGACGCCGACACGCAGAAACGCGTTTTCTTCTTCATGCTCTTTCATCATATCTTTTATATGCAAAGCTGCTGCTTCTGTAATTGTTACCGGGTTGCTCATCATTGTGAACCTCCTTTTAAAAACCGGATGCTGTCTTTTATTATAAACATGATCGGTTCAATTCTCAAACAAGGTGTTTTACAAAAAATAGACACCTTCACAAACGGTCTCAGCCGGCCCTGTCATCATCACATGGCCGTTGTCCTTCCAGTTAATCACCAAGTCTCCGCCTGCTAAATGCACCGTAATGTCTTGATTTCGTTTTGATACGCCGTTTAACACTGATGCGACCGCCGCTGCACACGCTCCTGTCCCGCATGCCTGAGTAATGCCTGATCCCCGTTCCCAGACGCGGAAATGCAGTTCATGTTCATTCACGGTTTCGACGAATTCCACATTGATGCCTTCCGGAAATCTCGGATCTTTCTCAATCACCGGTCCCAGTGTCGTCAGGGGTGCCTGTTCAATGTCAGCGATCGGAAAAACGATATGCGGATTTCCCATTGAAACAGCAGTGCCTGTTAGTTCGGCTTCACCAAACGTCATCGTTTCATTGATCGTGTGCTCTTCCCCGCTGCCAAGCATTGGGAGCTCGGCTTTTGTCAGGCGCGGTTCGCCCATATCGACAGTGACAACATTCACTTTTCCGTTTTCAGCTTGAACCTCCGCTTTCACAAGCCCGGAGAGGGTTTCAATCAGAAAAGATGTTTCCTCAACCAGCTTATGCTCATACGCGTATTTTGCGACGCAGCGCAGGCCATTGCCGCAGTTTTTCCCTTCAGACCCATCATTATTAAAAATCCGCATTTTGACAGGCGCTTGATCTGAAGGGCATATCAGGATCATTCCGTCAGAACCGATCCCAGTATAAACAGAAGAAACCTGAACGGCAATCTCAGACAGTTTTTCTTCCGGAAGCTGTTCTTCAAATTGATTCACATAGATATAGCTATTTCCCAGGCCGTGCATTTTGGTAAATCGAAATGAGTTCATAGGTGCCTCCAACTTTTTTCTTTTACTTAGTATAAAAGCTATTATAAACGGACACAATACAATTATCCCCCGTTTTTCATACATAAAAGCTCCTTGCACTGACGCAAGGAGCTTTTATCGTTTATATAAACATGCCGGCAATGGCTGCGCTGAGCAGATTGGCTAATGTTCCCGCTAGAACAGCCTTCAAGCCTAGGCGTGCGATATCTGAACGGCGGCTCGGCGCTAAACCGCCAAGTGTACCGAGCATAATCGCAATTGATGAAAAATTGGCGAATCCGCATAATGCGAAACTGATAATGGTAGCGGTTTTCTTAGAAAACTCGCCGATGTGCGGACCGAAGTTAGAATAAGCAACAAACTCATTCAGCACCAATTTCTGGCCGATATAGCTTCCTGCCTGCAACGCTTCATGCCAAGGCACGCCAATCAAAAAGGCGATTGGAGAAAACACATAGCCGAGGATAGTTTCTAACGTGACGCCTTTTAAGCCGAACAAGCTGAAAACTCCGCCAAGAATACCGTTTACCACGGCGATTAATGCAACGAATGCAAGCAGCATCGCTCCAACGTTTAAAGCAATTTGCAGGCCTGTTGACGCTCCCTTTGCAGCTGCGTCAATGACATTGGCTGCGCCTTCGCCTTCATCCATTTTGAAATCGCTTTTTACGGTTTGGGGCTTTTCCGTTTCGGGTATAATCAATTTACCGAAGACAAGACCCGCGGGAGCAGCCATAAAGCTGGCCGCAAGCAAGTATTCAATCGGAATACCGAGAAGCGCGTACCCAAACAAGGTTGAACCCGCAACAGCCGATAGACCGCTCGTCATGATCGTGAACAATTCAGAGCGCGTCAGCCCTGCAATAAGGGGTCTGATCACTAACGGAGATTCAGATTGTCCTACAAAAATATTAGCAGCAGCTGCAAGAGATTCCGTTTTGCTTGTCCCAAGGAGCTTCGACAATCCGCCGCCAATGACACGGAAAATGAGCTGCATGATTTTTAAATGATATAAAACGGCGATCAGTGCTGAGAAGAAAATGATAACGGGCAGTACACTTAATGCAAATGCCGGACTGTCACCGACTTTCAGAAGCGGTCCAAAAATAAAACTGATGCCTTCATTTGCGTAATCAATCAGAAGCTGTACACGGCTTGAAAACCATAAAAAAACAGCGCGTCCCGCTTCCCATTTCAACACGATGTATCCAAACGCCACCTGTGTGCATAAACCAATGATGACGGTTCTTATCTTAATATTGCTTTTCTTTTCTGAAAATAAAAACGCGATAGCAATGATCGCAACTGCGCCGAGCAGTCCCCACAGAACACTCATGAATACACCTACACCTCTTAAATTTTATTTAAAAAAATATCTTTTATACGATAACAATAATATTTTTTGATGTCTACACATTTTTTAGTTCTTTTGTACGGCAAAATAAAAAAGGGCCTGTCCAGGCCCTTTTCTTCAAAACATTGGATTTTCTTCAATAAATGTATATATATTCTCAACAAGCTCAGCAGGCGTTTCACCCATGACGACTTCTCCGTTTACAAGAGCGAAAAGCGACTCCATGCATGTCCCGCAGTAGCTTAAGCAGCCGTATTCGAGAACATCCAGGTTTGGGTCCTTCTCCAAAATCGCCCGGGCTTCCTGAGAGCCGTGAGCCAGATTGCTGACACAAAATTCAATCATTGGATTCATGCGGTTTCACCTCACATATGTCCATTATCGCGAATTTTTTACCATTCGTCAAAGATAACAGATTCATCAAAATTTATTATCGTAACATATCATTACTTGAATAACGTTTTACTAATTTGTGATTAAAGGCTAATTTGTAGGTTATTTTGAAACTATTATTGTGATTTTAGATCAAATTCGATATAATTCTAGATGTTATTTTACATAGTTCGTATTTTCTTCAATGTGTCTATCATACTCTTCGGATTAAAGGGGAATTCAAATGAAAAAATTGGTCTTGATCGGCGGAGGTTACGGGAACATGCGTGTTCTTCATCGCTTATTGCCAAACCAGCTGCCTGATGATGTTTCAATCACGTTAATTGACAGAAATCCTTATCACTGCTTGAAAACAGAATATTATGCCCTTGCTGCAGGCACAATTTCTGACCATCATATCAGAGTGTCATTCCCAGAGCACCCTCGCCTGGATGTCCAATACGGTGATATCTCATCAATTGATATTGCACAAAAACAAGTGCTGTTCCAAGATCGTGAACCGATTTCTTACGATGACGCCGTGATCGGGCTCGGCTGTGAGGATAAATATCACAACGTGCCGGGAGCGCCTGAATTCACCTACAGCATTCAAACCATCGACCAGTCCCGCGAAACCTATCAAAAGCTGAATAACCTGAGCGCTAATGCCACTGTCGCCATTGTCGGAGCGGGCCTTAGCGGCGTTGAGCTTGCAAGTGAATTGAGAGAAAGCCGTGATGACCTGAACATTATTTTGTTCGACCGCGGCAATCTCATTTTATCAAGCTTTCCCGAGCGCTTGAGCAAATATGTGCAAAAATGGTTCGAAGAGCACGGTGTCCGCATCATTAATAGGGCAAATATCACTAAAGTAGAAGAAGGCATTGTGTATAACCACGATGATCCGATTTCTGCAGATGCCATTGTATGGACAGCCGGCATCCAGCCCAACAAAGTCGTCAGAGACTTAGATGTGGAGAAGGACGCACAAGGGCGTATCGTATTAACGCCTCATCACAATATTCCTGGTGATGAACATCTGTACGTAGTCGGCGATTGCGCCAGCCTTCCTCATGCACCGAGCGCCCAGCTGGCAGAGGCTCAAGCAGAGCAGATTGTCCAAATCTTGCAAAAACGTTGGAATGGAGAAGCCCTTCCAGAATCAATGCCGCAGTTCAAGCTGAAAGGCGTTCTCGGTTCACTCGGTAAAAAAGCCGGCTTCGGTCTTGTTGCTGACCGCCCGCTGATCGGCCGTGTTCCGCGTATGCTGAAATCCGGCTTGCTGTGGATGTACAAACACCATAACGGTTAATGATAGAGAAGAACCGCTGATCATATCAGCGGTTTTCTGCATACCCATGCTTCTCCATTTCCTCATAAACGTCTTTTAATTTCGGATTGCCTTCACCGACAATTTTGTCTTCTACGAGCACAAGCGGATAAAAATACTCGTCATTTCTGATTTTCTCCGCAAGCTCTTTCGCATGTTCATTGTCAGGCGGCTCATGAATATCGATGTATTGCATCATAAAAGGCTGATTTGGATATTTTCTTTTCAGCGCTGCCTCAAGCCATTCGTATGTATCCTTGGCCGTCGGCATATTGACACAGCTTGCACAAACGGTTTCTGCCCCGTACACGCTGAGCATGACTGGTTTTGTCACTGATAAACCCTCCTTCTCCTTTCTATTCAGTATACAGAGCCAAGAGACATTTTTATAGAAAAAAACCGTTTTTGTGTTCAAGTCTGAATGTGCTATAATAGGGAAAGCAACTTTGCAAACCAAACAATAGATTTTTATTGTTACACTGAATATAATGGTTTTATGACGACGAAAGGAGCGAATGTCATGACTGAAGTTGAAATGAAAGAACAGGTGCAGGAAGTACTGGACAAACTTCGTCCGTTTTTACTTCGTGACGGCGGTGACTGTGAGCTTGTAGACGTAGATGAAGGTATCGTAAAGCTTCGTCTTCTAGGCGCATGCGGCAGCTGCCCAAGTTCAACAATTACGCTGAAAGCCGGAATTGAACGCGCTCTTCTTGAAGAAGTGCCGGGTGTCGTTGAAGTAGAACAAGTCTTTTAATAAAGCAGCCAGGCTGATATTTCCATCAGCCTGGCTTTTTTTAGAGATATTGATCAAACCATGAGCTGATATAATTCAGACGCTTGATCCGCTGTCCCGGGTGACCGCTGCGTGACAAATTGTGCGATGCTTTCGGAAAACGGACGAACATGGTTTCCTTGCCCATTTTTTTCAAGGCAATAAATAGCTGCTCAGCCTGCTCGATCGGACATCGGTCATCTTGCTCGCCATGCAGAATCAAAAGCGGTGTCTCGACATTTGCTGCGTACTTTATAGGGGAACGGTCCCAGAGCTTTTCTGTGTCTTCAAACACGTCATGCTCAAGCTGCCAGTCTGTGAAGAAGTAGCCGATATCACTGACGCCGTGAAAGCTGATCCAATTTGATATGGAGCGCTGGGTGACGGCAGCTTTAAAGCGGTTCGTCTGCCCGACGATCCAGTTGGTCATAAAGCCTCCGTAGCTTCCTCCCGTGACACCGAGCCGCTTCGGATCAATCTGCGGATCTCGTTTGATAGCCTCGTCCACAGCCTGCATCACATCCTCATAATCCTTTCCTCCATAATCTCCTCTGACGGCATTCACAAATTCCTGCCCGTAGCCGTGGCTTCCTCTCGGATTGATATAAACTACCGCGTACCCTTTCGCCGCCAGCACTTGAAATTCATGAAAATATGTATTCCCGTACATCATGTGCGGTCCGCCGTGTATGTTGAGAATAAGAGGGTATGATGTCTCATCTTCCGCCTGTGCAGGCTTCATCAGCCAGCCGTTCACCGTCACGCCGTCTTCTGTGACAAATTGAATATCTTCAGGTATTGAAATCGCATGCTCGCCGACAAATTTGTCATTCGCGCCAGTCAGCCGTTTCTCTTCCTGCCCAAGCGGGATGCTGTATAGCTCGCTCGGTCTGTCCGGCTTTGTCACACTGGCAATAAAGTGTTGTTCGTCAGGTGAAATGGAAAAGCTATTGATGTACTCTTTTTCGAGACGAATCGGATACACAAGGCCTTCAATCGAAATATAATAGATTCCCGTGCTGCCTTGATCTGTGCCGATAACATAAAACCCTTGGCAGTCTTTCGTCCAAACCGGGTGCTGTTCGGCACCTCCGATCAATGAATCTCCAATCAGCGCATCCGCTAAATGAACGTCCAGCATCTCAGTCAGACATGTGAGGCGGTCTTGTTCGATATCATAGAGCCACGCCTTTTCGAGCGTTGCATTATG
This sequence comes from Bacillus inaquosorum KCTC 13429, assembly GCF_000332645.1. Taxonomy (GTDB): domain Bacteria; phylum Bacillota; class Bacilli; order Bacillales; family Bacillaceae; genus Bacillus; species Bacillus inaquosorum. The sequence goes on along the minus strand of NZ_AMXN01000007.1, from coordinate 134,293 downwards.
ATATTCCTTTTCATGCCCAAGCAAAGCAAGATACCTTCCGTCCGGTGAAAATGAGCTTGGTCCGAATGAGCCGCGATGAGGTGTAATCTGCTTAAGATCTCCAGACTCCAGCGACATGATATAAACATCATGCGGCTTGCTGGCATCATCCGTCTCAATCAAATTAGCTGAGAAAACAAGCCATTTGCCATCAGGAGAAAAAGCAGAGTCGCCATGATCGGCTTTGTGATTTGTCAGCTGCTTCACCTTACCAGACTTCACGCTGACAAGCACAAGCTGGGCATACGCACCTCTCGTCAGCCCTTTGCCGTCCCTTTTATAGGATAGACCCTGCACTTCAATGGGTTCAAAGCTGTCCGGCTCCGTTTTCTCTTGGTCATCAATACTTTCCCCCTCTCCCAAACTGACAGTGACAAGCACCGATTCGCCATCCGGGGACCATATTGGTTTTGACACGCCATACGGGATATCAGTCAGTTTTCTCGCTTCTCCGCCTTCAGCGCTCATGATATACAGCTGTGCCGCATCGCCTTCACGATCAGATATAAAGGCAAGCGTGCGCCCGTCCGGAGACCATCTTGGGTCAGTGCTCCGCTTTTTTCCGTGTGTCCAAGGAACAGATCTGCCCGTTTTCGTTTCATAGATCCATATATTTGATGTATACGAATCTTTCTCTTGGTTCACTTGTGACTTCACATATGCGGCACGGCTGCCGTCTGGGGCATATTGAGGATCGGTCACAGAGACAATCGCTGTGATGTCTTCTGCGGTTATCAGCTTTTTCATTTTCATCTCCTCCTTTTTACAAGTATTTCGTTTTTCTAAATAAAAACTCCTTTATCTCCATCAGAAAAAAAGCGCCCTCCGCTGACGCTGAGGAACGCTTGGCATGATCTATACACTTTTTACTTGATATAAAGGATTTCGCTCTATTATACTTCCCTCTTTCGGAACGGTCAAAGCGTCAACTTCACAATGAGGGAAATGAAGCGCGAGCTGTTCTTTCAGCTCTTCTCCCTTTCCTTTTTCCGTCATGACGAGAATCGTCGGGCCTGCCCCGCTGAGAGCCGTTCCATAGGCGCCCTTCATCTCGGCGACGTGTTCTACCTTGGACAACTCAGGGACAAGCATCGCCCGGTACGGCTGATGAAACATATCCTTCTTCATGATTTTCCCGACGAGCGCCCAATCCTTGGACATGATCGCAGCGATGAGTATATTGCTGACGGCACTTGCTTTTACGGCGTCGGCATATGGAAACTCTTTCGGAAGCACGTCTCTTGCGTCTCTTGTCAGCACCTCGTAAAAAGGAATGACAACGACAACGTCAATGTCAGCATCCGGGACGCGGATCATTTGTGTCTCGTCTTCTTCATGCAGGCCAATGACAAGTCCGCCAACGAGGGAAGCGCCCGCATTGTCCGGATGTCCTTCTTCAAGACTGGCTAAATGCAGCTTGTCCGCTTCAGACAGCTTTAAGCTGCATAATTCATCAGCCAGTTCAATGGCCGCTACAATCGCCGCGGCGCTGCTGCCAAGGCCGCGTGCGAGCGGAATGTCGCTCCACATCTTCACATGGACAGACGGCATTTCTTTGCCGTACAAATCTGCTGTCCGTTTTGCCACTTGATAGATCATATTATCTGTACCCGCCGGAATTCCGGCGACTGTTTCTGTTTCAGCTTCAAAAGACCATTTGTCGCTTTCAAAGACGGTCAGCTTCAAATATCTGCTGAGCGCCATTCCGACTGAATCAAAGCCGGGGCCTAGGTTAGCCGTGCTTCCGGGAACAGTGACAGTGAACAGCATGTCGGCTTCGTTCATACACGGGCCGCTCCTTTTACATATTCAAGGATGCTGTCTTCATCAGTCGGCAATGTGACAGGCTTGATTTCCGAAATGTCGACCGCTGTGTTCGGATCCTTCAGTCCGTTTCCTGTTAACACAGCAACGACCTTGCTGCCTTTCGGTATTTCCCCGGATTTCACCTGTTTCAGCACTCCTGCGATAGACGCGCAAGAACCCGGTTCTGCAAACACGCCTTCTTCACGGGCGATCAACTGATACGCGTGAAGAATTTCATCATCAGTGACTTCGTCAATTTTCCCATTGGATTCCTCAGCTGCTTTTACAGCTTTGTCCCAGCTTGCCGGGTTTCCGATACGAATGGCCGTTGCTATTGTTTCGGGATTTTCAATTACTTCATTGCGCACGATTGCCGCCGCGCCTTCCGCTTCAAAGCCGCGCATTTTCGGAAGGCCTGTGCCGATTTTCTCATGATATTCCTTGAAGCCCTTCCAGTACGCAGTGATGTTTCCCGCGTTTCCGACCGGGATCGCTAACACATCCGGCGCTTCTCCCAGCTGCTCGCACACTTCGAAGGCAGCTGTTTTTTGGCCTTCTATGCGGTAAGGGTTAACTGAGTTGACAAGGGCAATCGGTGATTTCTCACAGATGGAACGGACAATTTTAAGCGCATCGTCAAAGTTTCCGTCAATTGCAATAATCTCGGCTCCGTACATGACAGCCTGAGCGAGTTTACCAAATGCGATTTTGCCGTTCGGGATGATGACGATGCATTTCATGTTAGCGCGGGCTGCATAAGCCGCCGCAGCAGCGGAAGTGTTTCCTGTTGACGCGCACATAATCGTGTCGTTGCCTTCTTCTTTTGCTTTCGCCACAGCCATGACCATTCCGCGATCTTTAAATGATCCCGTAGGATTGACGCCTTCTGTTTTGACATGAAGTTCAATTCCGAGCTGCTCAGACAGCTTCGGCAGGTGGATAAGAGGTGTGTTTCCTTCATGTAAAGTAAGCGCCGGTGTTTGATCTGTTACAGGTAAAAAATCTTTATATTGATGGATAAGTCCTTTCCACATTAGCTCCAACCGTTCCCTTCTACACGATATGTGCTTTTGACTTCTTGAACGACTTCCAAATCATTTAGGTTTTGCAGGATATCACTGAAATCAGCTTCAGATGTATGGTGTGTCACAATCACGATTTCGGCTAACTCATCATGGCCTTTAATCGGCAGCTGAAGGATCTTTTCAAAGCTCACGCCCCGTTCGGAGAACACAGACGTAATTTTCGAGAATGAACCGACCTCATCTTTTACATGAATTCTTAAAAACTGCTGTGCGTAAATGTCAGACGGCGATTTCATATTTTTCTCATATTGCGGCCCAACAAAGCTGTTGCCGGTTACGCCGAGGCGCATATTTTTCATGACAGCGACAAGGTCAGAAACAACAGAGGTCGCAGTCGGCATGCTTCCGGCTCCCGGTCCGTAGAACATCGTCTCACCGACAGCCTCGCCGTATACATAAACGGCGTTAAATTCATTATGAACAGCAGAAAGCGGGTGGTGGTCAGGAAGCAGTGTCGGCTGAACACTGACTTCAATTTTGCTGCCGTCACGCTGAGCAATCCCGATCAGCTTCATCGTATAGCCGAGGCGTTTGCTGAAGCTGATGTCCTCGTCTGTAATTTGGGAGATCCCCTTTACTTTGACGTCTTCCAGATCCACGTTCATTGAGAAGCCGAGGCGCGCCAATATCGCCATTTTCCGTGCGGCGTCAAGCCCTTCCACGTCTGAAGTCGGATCAGCTTCGGCAAAGCCGAGATCCTGCGCTTCCTTGAGCACTTCCTCGTAAGGGCTTTTTTCTTTAATCATTTTTGTTAAGATAAAGTTCGTTGTTCCGTTCACAATCCCCATCATTTTTGTAATCCGGTCTGATGAGAGACCTTCCTCTAACGTACGCAGAATCGGAATCCCGCCGGCAACACTGGCTTCAAAGTAGATATCACAGCCATTTTCCTTCGCTTCCGCAAGCAGCTCAGAGCCGTACACAGCCATTAAATCCTTGTTTGCTGTGACAACATGCTTTTTCGATCTCAGCGCGTCGAGCAAATATTGTTTTGTCTGTTCAACTCCGCCGATCACCTCGATGACGACATCAACATCTGGATCATCGATGACATCATACACTTCGGTCGTGAGCACTTCCTTTGGCAAATCTACTTCTCTCTTTTTCTCTAGATCTTTTACAAGCACTTTTTTTATCGTAACCGGACAGCCGACCTGATGCATCAGCTTATCCTGATGGTCTTGAATAATTTTAACGACACCGCTTCCGACGGTACCTAAACCTAAAAGCCCTACACGAATCGCTTTCAAAAAAACTCCACCTTTCTATTGATTGTCCTCTTGAAAAAGACAATTGTTAACTCAACACAGACATATAAGTTACAAACATTATATAAGCCCTCTCCTGTTTTGACAAGACAGCAATCGGCTGAATTTTACGAATGTAAACGCTTAACACATTGATATGACAAGATTCTTTATTTTCTAATTATTTTTGTCAGATTTTCTCCTCACCCTGGGCTGCCTTTGCCGAGCCAGCTCACGCGGGGAACAAATGGTTTCTGCGCCCGCATATTCATGAATTCCTGCGCTGTATTGAGAAATTGCTCATAGCGGCCGCAGTCGCTAAGAATGAAGTCAAGCTGCTCTTCATAATAATGCTTTTCTGATTCTGACGACATGTAGTAGCTCTCCACGATTTCAAAATAATGAAGCGGGAAGAGCAGGCGGCTGTACAGAAGACGTTTCGAAAACGAAGACAGCGGCGTGACCTGCCCGTATTCCTGTAAAAAGAGAAAGCCCTGCTGATTAAAATCCTGTCTGTGATGCAAAAACGTATGTCGCATATATTCAGCCAAATCGCGTGAGGCGTGGTCAAAAACCCAATCCGCCGGAATCCTAAGCAAGGATTCGGATGACCATGTATGTCTTTCCATCCGCTGATGGCATATCGTTCCTGAATCAGCGGCTTGGGGCTTGTCATCCAGCTCAGTGTCCACTAAATATTGTATCGCGTTTTCTGACAGACCTAAATAATATGGAAATGACTCGATCATTTTTTTATCGAATGGCTCGTGCGGAGGGGTATGAACCTTCCGCTGCCAAAACGCTTCCAGCTGATCAATGCGTTTTCCCCACAGATCCTTCCACTGGCCGATTCTTCCGGCTGCCTTCACTTCATACGGATACCCTCGGCCTTTTCGGTGAAATTCCGCCAGCTCCGCTCCAATGGAGAACGCCCGGTTTGAAACAGGGGGTGCCGCCTTCAGCAGAGCGTACGTTTTTCCTTCATGTTCAAACGTTAGCTCACCTTCTTTTGTAAAGATAAAAACCGAAACGTATGGGTCACTTTGTTCTTGTAAATACTGACTCATGTAATAAAGCTCCGCCAGTTCCGTATCTGAGAATTGGGAAACGGGGACAATCAGAAAGAATGAATTCGGCGTCTGAAAGCATTGATATGTGTGCTGGTACATGGAAAGCTGCCTGATATGAATACCGTATTTTTCTTTTATTGTACCTTTCACAATGATCACCTGCCTGTAGAATTAGGGCTCATCACATCGTAGTCATACACGTCCGGAATTATGAATACATATTTTAATCCGACGAAGGTGCAAGAAAAAGTCGTAAACATCTCAAACATTTTGTATAAACTAGTAAAAAAGATTGGGTGAAGCTGATGTCAGAAAACGAACAAATCAGTCAGATGGAAGCAAAAGCAAGAGCACGGATGAAGGAGCGCGGCGTTGAGGTGTCAGACATTGCCGAGCTTGTCTTTTTTCTGCAGAAAAAATATCATCCGGATTTAACCATTGATGAATGCACGTTGAACGTCAATCGCGTTCTCGCAAAACGCGAGGTGCAAAATGCGATTTTAACGGGCATTGAATTGGATGTTCTTGCTGAGCAGAAAAAACTGTCTGAACCGCTGCAAACGATGCTGGAAACAGATGAGAGCCTATATGGAGTAGATGAAGTTCTGGCATTTTCCATCGTGAACATTTACGGATCGATCGGGTTTACGAACTACGGCTACATCGACAAAGAAAAACCCGGAATCCTTACACATTTGAATGATAAATCAACCGGCGAATGCCATACCTTTCTGGATGACATCGTCGGTGCGATTTCCGCCGCGGCCTCAAGCAGGCTCGCACACCGCGCGCGGCACACAGAATAAGGGCACCCTTTTGGGGCGCCCTTTTTTAAATGTATGGAATCCATTCAGTCAGAGAGTCAATGGCATAAGTCGGTTTTTCCATATCGTCTGTCATATGCTCTCTTTTCGTTACGCCTGTGTGAACAAGCAGCGTATCCATACCGGCGTTAATGCCGGCCATAATGTCCGTCGCGTAGTTGTCGCCGACCATGAGTGTTTCCGACACATCTGTGCCGAGAACGCGCATCGCCTGCTCCATAATAATTGATTCCGGCTTGCCGATAAATACGGGCTGTACGCCTGTCGATACGGTTAATACAGATGTCAGTGAGCCGTTTCCAGGCAGAAGGCCTCTTTCAGTCGGTATCGCAATATCTCCGTTAGTGGAAATAAAGCGGGCGCCATTTCTGATTGCAAGGCAGCCGACAGCAAATTTTTCGTATGTAATGGACCGGTCAATACCAACAACGACAAAATCCGCGTTTTCCTCGCCAAACGTCAGGCCGTTTTCTTCAATCGCCTGGCGGATGCCTTCTTCCCCGATCACATACACAGACGCGTCTTTTTTCTGCTGGGCAATATGCTGGGCAGTCGCCATGCTTGTCGTAAAGACCTGCTCTTCTGTTGCCGGAATATCAAAAGACATAAGCTTGTCCGCCACCTGCTTCGGTGTGCGCGAAGAGTTGTTTGTCACGAAAAGATAAGGAACGCCGCGATCTTTCAGCGTTCTGACAAATTCACACGCTTCCTCGATTTTTTCCGTGCCATTGTACATTGTTCCGTCTAAATCAATTAAATACCCTTTATATGTTTTCATTTCCAACACTCCAGTTGTTATTTAAACGCGGAAACAGGACCAAGCTCTGTTTCCAAGTAGCTTCTGATCCGTTGCGGGAAGTCTTGCAGAGCTGTCTGATGTGCCGTAATCAGCCTGTAAAGCTCGGCGCTGTCGGCGAGCAGGTACTGCTGAACCAATGTTTTGCGGTAGGCGATCAATTTTTTGAGCTCCGTTCCCTCTTGTTCTGTGACAACTTTTTCATCAACAAGTATGTCCATAATGTCATCATAGCTGCCCGGGTCCCGCATAATAAAACCGTCAATCATGTCATTGCCTGTATCCAGAATGCATTCGATTAGCAAATGGCCTATACGCTGAAGAGCCAGTCCCCCGATTTCAGACTGCCAGTCTGTTTGTGAGTTAAAAAGCGCCAGCTGGTGCTCAAAGAACCCAAGTGTTTGCTCGATCTTGTTTCTGTCAACAAAATACATGACAGCATCCCCTTTGTGTATGTTTATTTTCTGATCCGTTTCAAGACAAAATACGCACAGCCGAAATTGCAGTATTCGTAAATGTATTCATCTAATGTACTGATTTTCGTTTCGAAGGTTGCCTTTTGATTCTGGTCGTCAAAGAAGCCCTTGAGCCTAAGCTGACCGTATCCCCAGTCTCCCACAATATAATCGTATTTATTTAAAATATCGGAGTAGCGGGCTTTAAAAGCCTCTTCGTTGAAGCCGTCTTTGAAATTGTGCACCAATTCAAATTCGGCATTTTGAATAAGAATCATGATCTCACCTCTTTTTCACTCATTCCTATCATAATTCATTGCCCCGTCCCCATCAATTGCTAAAGAATAAATCATGCGATTTGGCTACCCTACACATAAGGAGGGATTTATAAATGAAACCAACTGCTGTCAGCCTCTGCCTGTTGGCCGGTCTTTTATCCGGATGCGGAGGCGCAGGATTAGATAATGCCGAGCAAAATGTCCAAAACCAGACGCGGAATCAAACCAGGCCCATTCATGTGTCAGACCGCAACGAGGCTTTTAACCGGCATGATGAGAACGAACAATTTGGCTATGTCCGTTATCAAAAAGAACAATTTGACGGCGAACAGCAGGAAGCACCGGTGATGAATCGGGAAGAAACCGCTCACATCATATCAAGTTTAACGGTTCAGCTCCCTCATATTCAAGATGCTGCCACACTGGTGACCGATCGAGAAGCGCTTGTCGTGTACAAAACCGATTCCAAAAACCGCGGGCTGACCGCCGATCAGGTGAAGAAAACGGCGGCTTCTGTGATACCGCGATACTATCATGTGTATATTTCTGATAATCCAAACCATATGCAATCCATCGAAAATTACAGCAATCTCGGTTCCGGTTCAAGGGATATTAGAGAGATCATGTCGGGGACGATTCAAGAAATGAAAACTTCCCCTCAAGGAAGCCCTGTCTCAGAGAATGAAAATGCCAACGGAGAAACCCGTCAGGACATGAAAATCGATAGGAATGACAAAAACGCCAGATGATCTGGCGTTTTGGCATTATGCTTGTGCTTGACGCTTTTTAGATGCTTCGTTCACCTGTTCATCCGCATGGTAAGATGAACGGACAAGCGGACCGGCTTCGCAGTGGCTGAAGCCTTTTTGCATTGCGATTTCCTTTAATTCTGCAAATTCATCAGGGTGATAGTATTTTTGGACTTTTAAGTGTTTCTTTGTCGGCTGCAAATATTGGCCGATTGCCATAATATCCACGTTGTTTGCCAAGAGGTCGTCCATGACTTCAATAATCTCTTCTTTCGTTTCGCCAAGTCCGATCATGATGCTTGATTTTGTCGGAATGTCAGGCTGCATTTCTTTCGCACGGCGCAAAAATTCCAACGAACGGTCGTACGTCGCACGCGCGCGAACTCTTGGCGTCAAGCGGCGAACCGTTTCGATATTGTGATTCAGGATGTCTGGACGTGTATCCATTAAGGTTTTCAGGTTATCATAATTTCCGCCCATATCAGACGGCAGCACCTCAATTGTTGTGAACGGGCTTTTTCTGCGGATCGCACGGACAGTTTCCGCGAAAATGCCTGCTCCGCCGTCTTTCTGGTCGTCACGCGCAACAGCCGTAATGACCGCGTGTTTCAGATTCATAAGTGCGACAGAATCCGCTACGCGTTCCGGCTCTTGCAGATCAAGCTCAGTTGGAAGGCCCGTTTTGACAGCACAGAAACGGCATGCTCTTGTACAAACAGAACCTAAAATCATAAATGTCGCTGTACGTCTGACCGCCCAGCATTCATGAATATTCGGACATTTTGCTTCTTCGCATACGGTATGCAGGTTGTTTTCCCGCATGAGTTTTTTGAGGCCTGTATAGTTTTCATTTGTATTTAATTTGATTTTGAGCCATTCGGGCTTTCTGAGGTGTTCGTCTTTCTTTGCCAATTCCCATCATCTCCAATATCCAATATACTCAATTTCTGACACGAAACATTCTGAAAACGAGAAAGGTATTTCTGCAACAAAAATAATGTTTTTCTAACTAAAGAAAGTCTTTTCTCTAGACACTTTAACATAGGAAAAATTTCTCGACAAGGGAAGATGATTACTGACATTTTTAAGCCGGCTTGCCGCAAACTATGTGTATTCAATATGAAAGGAGATTATTTTGTGAAAGTTTTGTTAACCGCTCTTCTTCTCCTTTTGTTTGCGCTTGAGCCTTATGCGTCTGGAAAAGAGCTTTCAGATCCAGTGCTGTCGAAACGGATGGAATTATATCATAAAGTCGAGGCTGTGACGCAGATTCCTTGGTATGCGCTCGCCGCTGTAGATCAATACGAGGAAAATGTGCGGAGCAACCGAAAAGATCTGCCTGACAAAGCGGGAATCATCAGCATCTATATACCGGATGAAATTTGGAGCGGGCCTGAAAACCCGAATCCGAAAGACGATGCGCCGTTAAGCATTAAAGTGTTTGACGGAATCGGAATGGATGGTGACGGAGACGGGAAAGCCGAGGTCAGCAATGATGAAGATATTTTGTATACGTTCAGCCAATACTTGCTGTCGTATGGCACAGATGAGGACAACATCCGCATTGGGCTTTGGGATTATTACCGGCGTGATCAGACAGTGGGGATCATATCTGAATTCATGAAGCTGTTTAAAGCCTACGGCCATATTGATCTAGGCGAGCATGCGTTTCCGCTTCCGATCAGAACCGATTACAGCTATCGCAGCACGTGGGGAGATGCCCGGGGCTTCGGGGGGAGACGGATTCATGAAGGCACGGATATCTTTGCCCATTACGGCCTTCCTGTCAGATCCACCTGTTACGGGGTAGTTGAAATGAAGGGCTGGAACCGCTTCGGAGGATGGAGAATCGGCATTAGAGACATTAACAATACGTATCATTATTTTGCCCATCTTAATGGGTTTGCCAAAGGGATTAAAACCGGACAAATTGTTGAGCCCGGGCAAGTGATCGGATCAGTCGGCAGCTCAGGATACGGCCCGCCGGGAACCGCTGGGAAATTCCCGCCGCATCTTCACTACGGCATGTACAAAGATAACGGAAAAACCGAATGGTCGTTTGATCCATACCCGCATTTGAGAGCGTGGGAGCGGTATGAATACAGAAAAAAGAAATAACAAAAAGCCGCCTCTTCGACAGGCGGCTATTTGCTGCTTTTTTCATTTTTCGATTCGGCACTGTCCTCTTCTTTGCTGCTTGGAAGCTGGACAGAAGGCGTGACTCCCGAGGCGCCGCTTCCGTTATAAAACTGCGGCACTTCGCCCTGCACTGCTTTAATCGATACAGGCACATTATTTGTGACGACAGCGGTTTTGCTTGCGAACGGAATAATGACCTTCACTTTAATTTCAACAAAGATGCTGATATCAATAAGCGCATTATTTATGCCATACGGCTTGATTTTGGTTTTGACATCTGTAAAAGCGTCACCGATTAAATTGAACCGGACCGGGATTTTCGGGCCGAGGTTTCCGAGGAGGCTGTTGCCGGTTACCTGCCCCAGCGGAATGTTGATCATAATATTTTCACTGGCGCCGCTGTGTCCGGTGTGGGTTTCCATCTCTTTCAGATGAGCCTGAAGCTGCTTTGTCACTTTTGTTTTCACACTGTTTACAACCTGTGTATTAAAATCGATTGTCGTTAAGTTTCCGTTTTCATCAGAATTCATTTGAAACATATCTTTCATATTCTCACTGTCAGACATATAATCCTCAATCGAATCCTGGATCACCTCTGTCGCCACACGCTTCGTCTCCATCTCGCCGATGCTCATTAAAACAGGTTTAATCGAGCCATTGATCATCCAAAGGCTGACTGTTGTTGACAGAATAAAAAAGACAACTGACAAGAGCAGCACGTAATGGAAAGGCAAAGGTCCTCTCTTGCGAAAAGGGCCGCGATATCTTGGCAAGAAAATCCCCCCTTACATATCACAATGTATGCTTGTAAGAGGGGACATAGTAATAGCCGGGCCAAATTTTTATTTCACCATTTTTAAAAGCGCTTCTCTGCCGCTCATGCCGGCATGGATGCCGAGATCTTCCGCGGCGTACGTGACGGATTCTAAAGGTGCGTCTAACAGCTGGTCAATTGTTCGTACACCAACTGCACGCCCAGCCACAATGCCCCGCTCCTTTAATTTTTCATTCAGCAGCGCCACATCAAGCGCGCCGCACATAATGTATCCGTGATCATTGGTGACGGCCATAAAATTCGTTTTTGGAAGCTTCACTGTCACAGCTGTAAAAGGCTGTCCTTCTATCATGATTGGTGTCAGATTTACCACGTCAACCACTCCCTTCATTCATCACTTTATGATGAAGGGCACAGCTTGTTGTGGGCTGACTCCCTTATTGCGCGAGCTTCCAAGCGAGCAGATCCCGCAAAAATTCAGGCATAAAATATTCTTTTTCTGCGGCGTCGCGGATGATCGGAAACATCCTGCCGAGCGTAAACATGTCGAGAACCGCAACGGAGTATTGTTTATGTTTTTCAATCTCTTCCCCGTTCAGCGTGATCCGTGTGACATGCGTGATTCCGTCATCCAAGCGTTTCGTTTCTACATCAACACCAGCGTACACCATTTTTCCCATCACTTCTCCGCGAAAGCCGAGCCCTTTGATCCGGAGCTGCTCCATTTGTTCTGAAGCGGCATGGACAATGGTCTCTTTGAGTTCTTCTCCCGTCAGGCGGACAGCCACCGGGTTGATCGGGTGAGGACAGATGCGGTGCAGATCCAGCTTCGTCACTGGACCCGCTTTCAGCGGACCGAGAATGACACCGGAATTCACCATACTGATGTCCGTCCCGCACCATTCCTTTAACGCGTACGCCAGAAGCAAAGGCAGCTCTGATTCTTCAAACCACTTCACCTCAGCATCTTGTGCAAGCTCCGCAACGGCATCGGACAGTTGCTCCTTGGCTTCACGTTCTTTCTCATTAAGAAACGCTTTAGTTTCGGCGGATTCTCCTGGCCATTCCGCCATGTTCTGCACAGACGCTGTTTTGCTGATGATACTTCGCTGTACACTGTCCACTGTGATTTCTACACAGCCGACATAATGCCCGTATTTCTCGGCGCTGGCAAGCAATACACCGTTTACTACTTGTCCATCTTCAAGCAAATGATGGGTGTGCGATTCGAGGATCACATCAATCTCAGGTACCGCTTCAGCCACTGCCTGATCATCAAGAATGCCTAAATGCGACAGCAAAACGATGATATCAGCCTGCCCTTTCACTTCCTGAATGGTTTCCTTTATGCTTTCAAGAGCATCGGTTACCGTCCATCCCAGCTTGTCATAAACGGGATAATAAGGCACAGTTACGCCTAAGAAAGCAATGGACATACCGTTTTTCAATGATTTGATATGGTAAGGAACCGCCCAGGACGGACGGTTTCCTGTTTTGTCATACAGATTGGAGACGATAACGGGAAATTCAGCATGATCATATAGTGCGGCGAGCTCTTCATGCGGAAGCGTAATCCCTTCGTTATTGCCGATCGCCGCTCCATCAATGTGAAGACGGTTTAAAAGATCAACATTCGCTTTTCCGAATGTCGCCTCTGTCACGAATTGAAAACGATCAAGATGATCGCCAATATCAAAAACGAGCGTCTCTTCGCTGTCTGACTGATGCTCTTTTCTTTTCTGCTCAATATAATCTACAATTTTCGGCCAGTTTTCAAAATGGCTGTGCAAATCATTTGTATGATATAAGCGGAGCTTCTCCTTCATATTATCTCTCCCTAATCGTTCAGCTGAAAATGCCTTCATAAATGAGCTGGCAGCCGATCAAGATCAGTACGATCCGCATGATCATAACGATCGTTTTCGTCTGCATTTTTCTGTTGATGGCGGCGCCAAGCTTTCCGCCGAACCAAGCGCCGGGCACCAGCGCTAGGGCATACAGCCAATTGACATGCCCGGAAATAACATGTGAAACAGATCCTGTCATAGAGGACAGGAAAATAATAAACATGGACGTTGCCACCGCAACCTTTGGCGGGAACAGGAATAACAGCATCATCGCCGGAACCATCAGCGAACCGCCGCCTATTCCGAAAAGCCCGCCTAAAAAGCCGACAACAAAGGCAATGGCAATGCCGATAGGCGCCTGATATGAGTACGTATAAGGCTCACCGGCATCATCCTGAAATGTCCGAATAATCCCTTTGTGCGCTTTGTTGATCGGCCGGGCTTTCGCTTTCAGCATTAAGGATAATGAAATAAGAATCATAAAAATGCCAAACCATACGGAAAACGAGTTTGAATTGAACAGCTTTGACACGTAAGCCCCGATAATGCTGCCGGGACCTGAGCCAATAAAGAAAATGAGCCCGCTCTTATAATCAACGGTTTTATATTTAATATAAGCCAAAGTTGAAGAAAGACCCGTAAAAATAATGACCAAAAGCGAAGTTCCAATCGCGACCTGCGGCGTCACATCCTGAAACAGCGGCGTCACTGTGCTTAAAAACATCAGAGACGGCACGATGACAATTCCGCCGCCAAGCCCAATCAGACTGCCTACCGTACCTGCGATTAATCCCAGTACGGCCAAAATCACAAACGACATCAATCAAAACCTCTTTTCTAAAATAAATCGAGCTGTCTCGGAGCAAGTCCGCTGTACTCGATATCAAGCAGTTCAAGCATTTGCTTGCCGTTATCCGCGGCGTCTCCGCCGGAATTGTTATTGAACAGGACAAAAACATCCTTACATTGCTGCTGCAATTCATCCAGGTGCTTTTTCCAATCCTCCAGCTCCTGTTGGTTGTAGCGGTATAAGTACCTGACCTCCCGCCAGTTTTTCCCGCCATCAGGCTTCATCCAGCCCTGCTTGTTGCGTCCGTGAAACCTGACGAGCGTTTTGTTTTCATCGGTGGCGCGCAAAACAGTCGGAACGCTGCCTTCTCCGATTTGCGGTTCATCACAAACACTGTGAATCCAGCCTTCCGCTTTCATAAATGAAAGTGTCTGCTCATAAAATGGCGGCGAGAACCAGGAGCGGTTTCTGAATTCAAGCGCACAAGGGATATCTCCCATTTGATGCTTGCACCACCTCAAATAGGCGACATTCTCCTTCTTGCAGTCAAACCACGGCGGAAATTGAAACAGCACCATGGCAAGCTTATTGCTATGTAAATATGGCGTTAAAGACACCTTAAACGCTTCAAACATCTCCTCTTTTGAGTCAAAGGGAATTTCGCCGCGCTGATGCCCCGTCATGCCCTGATACGCTTTCACGATAAATTGGAAGGTTTCCGGCGTTTCCTTCACCCACTTTTCATTATTGCGCGCCGGCTGAATCGCGTAAAAGCTCGCGTCTAATTCAACGGTCGGAAAATGGGAGGAATAGGCCTGCAATTTTTTCTGGCTGGCCGTTTTCGGCGGATAGATGCTGTCGTGATCCCCCCATCCCGTCAGTCCGATATAAATCACAATCATTCACCTCTCTCCCAGTTTATCACACGTGTTTTCAGGTTTCCTCGGAAATGCTGTTCATATGGCGGGAAAATGCTGAACGAAGATGCAGGTATTGTTCCTCATTCGTATCTAAAAACGCCTCTTCTCTTGAGGAAGGAATATGCTGATATTCAATAGGCGCCCGAAACTGTTCACTCGTAAAATCGTACATCACGCCATTGATGCTGTTATAAAAATGCCAGCTCTCACCGACTTTTGTTTTAAAAATGGCGCCGCCGAAATAACCCTGAATCACCAATGCCGTCACACCGCATTGGCCGCATGACGGGCATTCTTCCGTCCATTTAGAGCTCGTATGGCGCGACCATGATTGCTTCAGTATGTATTTGACATGTTCCATTGCCTCCGCCTCCCTTTTAAAAAAGATACCACGTTGATTGAATTTTAAAAACAAGAACAGCGGAAATCAAAAAAACCCGGCGGTAAATACCGCCGGGTTTACGAAGGAACGACCAACGTTCCGTCAATTCCGCTGACTTTTTCCCCATCACTGTACACGCACAGTCCTTTGCTGTAAGTGGCCGAAATGCGGTAGGGAAATGTATGCCCTTCGTAAATGCTTTGCTTATGCTTTGCAAACATCGATTCTTTTGTGACAGTGTACGGCTCCATGCTGACAAGCACAAAATCGGCATCACACCCCGCTTCAAGCCGTCCTTTTTGCTGAAGGCCGAATCGTTTTGCAGGGGCCGCCGCTGTCCATTCAGCGATGTTTTCAAACGGAATCTGATGCTCAAGCGCCAGTTCCAGCATTCCTAATAAAGTGAACTGCCCGCCGCTGATTCCGCCCCATGATAAAAACAGATTGTCCTCCCGCTTCAAGGACGGGCGGCAAGGGGAATGATCGGAGGAGACCATGTCAATGTGCCCCGCAATGAGCTCCTCGATCAACGCCTCCTTTGATCGAGGCGACCGGAGCGGAGGCGCGCATTTTGCGACAGAGCCCTTTTCTCGTAAATCGTCATGGCTGAACAAGACATAATGCGGGCATGTTTCGACCGAAACATCAAGCCCTTCCTGTTTCGCCTCTCTGATCAGCCGGACCGCTTTTGCCGTGCTGATATGGACAAAATGGACCGGACAGCCTGTCACCTTCGCATACTGAATCGTGCGATACACCGCTTCAGCTTCGGCTTCCTCCGGGCGGGAGGCGGCGTACGCATCCGCATCCACTTTTCCTTTATTGGCCAAGACCATCTGCAAATAGCTTGTGATTGCGTCGCTCTCGGCGTGAAGAGCGAGGATTTTTCCTGCAGCGGCGATTTCTGTCATGCCTTTGAGCAAGGTCCTTTCGTCAACAGAGCGGAACTCGTCTGTGCCTGATTTTGATAAAAACGCTTTAAACCCGATCGCTCCCGCTTCAGCCATTGGGCGGATGTCCTCGATATGGCCGGGCACAAGGCCGCCCCATAGCGCAAAATCCACGACTGATTTTTGCCTGCCAAGTTCAGCTTTTGCGAGAAGATGTTCTGCCGTCACAGTTGATGGAATGCAATTGAGCGGCATATCAAAATAGGTGGTGCAGCCGCCTGCTGCCATCATCTGCGAACCTGTTTCAATCCCCTCCCAATCCTCTCTGCCCGGTTCATTGAAATGAACATGGCAGTCTATCGCACCAGGAAACACGTATTTTCCATCTGCCTGGATCATTGCTGCCCCGCTTGCTTCAATGTCTGAACCAATCTCGGCAATGACACCGTTTTGAACTGCAATATCAGCTTCTTTAATGCCATCTGGCGTAACTGTCTTCGCACCTTTTATCAACAAATCGTAAGCCATATTGATCCCTCCATGTAAGGATAACGATTTTTCATGTCAGTTTATGTAACACAATCAGTTCTATTTTCAACAGTTTACTGCTACTATGATCGTATTACATCAGCAAAACCGCTAGAATTCCTATTGAAAATTATTCATCTTAACCAATGTTTTTTATAGAAAAGGAGAATGCTCTATGAATATTTTTGATGTGATGAAAATACCGGCTTATGAAAACGCCAATTTAATCGCGGGAAAAGCAGGAGGAGAAAGAGAGGTTCAGCATGTCAATATGATGGACGCTCCGGATATCGCAGACTTTCTGCATAAGAACGAATTGCTCGTCACTACCGCGTATCACCTGAAGGATACCCCCCACCAGTTATCTGAACTGATTCGGCAAATGGCAAAACGCGGCTGCGCGGGCCTCGGCATTAAAACAAAGCGTTATCTGGAGGATATCCCGAAAGAAATCATCGAACTGGCTGATTCATACGCGTTTCCGATCATCGAGCTCCCGGAACACATCCGCCTCGGCGATATTGTGAATGCAACACTCAGCCACATTCTCGATATGCGTTCTAACGAGCTGCAGCAAGCCATTTACGCGCACAAAAAATTCACAAACCACATTATGAGCGGCAAGGGGCTGCAATCTCTCCTCAAAAAGGTGTCAGACCTCCTTCAGCTTCCCGTGCTGCTTCTTGACCAGCATGCCAAAATGCTCTCTGCGTCCCATCAGATTTCAGTTGAGACCGAAAAGCTGAAAAGCACCCTGAATACCGTATCCGGGCCGTTTTTCACTTGTTTCTCTACGATCTCGGATCAAAAAACGTATTCTGTCCTTCCTATTTATAATCACGAAAAAAACTGCGGCTACCTGCTGATACCGGACATGGTGCAGGCCGGCGACAAAGGGTTGATTCTCACGATTGAACAAGCGGCCAACGTGATTTCCTTTGAACTGCTGAAGGAAAATGCGCTGAAGCAATTCAGCCGGCGGGCGCGCAATGAGTTTTTCAGCAATTTTATTGAGCGGTCATTTTCTTCAGATGATGAAATTAAAAACCGGGCGAAAGAATTCAAGCTGCGCTGGGATCAAAAATACATGTGCATTGCCGGAAAACTTGACCGTAATGACGAATCGATCAGCTTTACAGAAAATCAGCTCGCCTCCGACAGCGTATTCGAATTTCTTGAAGGCGAATTATCAGCCTTCCCGTTTCCGCCCCACCTCTTTATTAAAGGAAACGTCGGCATTATTCTGATCGAAGCAACAGACAGCTGGAGTGAAATGCACGCCTCGGTGATCAGCTTTTTAGAGCAGTTCCAATCACAGGTGAGAGCCCAATTTAAACGGACCGTGTCCTTTGGGATCAGCAATATATGCCAAAAGCTCATTGATGTTCCCGACGCGTTTACAGAGGCTTCTGATGCTCTGCAATCGGGGCATTTGTCAAGAAGCACGGAGTTTATTCAGGTGTATCACGCCAAAGATGTCCCTGAGCTTCTTCGCCTGCTCCCGGTTGAGGATTTGAAGAAATTTTACAACTCCACGCTTCAAAGCCTCGCTGAAAAACAGCAGGAGGATCAAAGCCTCCTTCATACACTGTCCGTCTATTTAGAGACACACTGCCAAATTTCCGAGACGGCAAAGCGTCTGTACGTTCATCGCAATACTGTCATCTACCGCCTTGAAAAATGCGAAGAGCTGCTGGGCAAAAGCTTAAAAGATCCTGAAACGACGATGCGTTTACGGCTTGCCTTACGGATGCAGCGGCTGATCAGCTAACGTTTGTCACATTCTCTTACAAACCGAATCGTTTTTCGTCACTTTCAGCAATAACACCTGTCTTTTTCGGCTACTGTATCCAATGACACCCGACAATCGGCACGCTATCATGTTACTAAAGTTCACATTTAAAAGGAGGGGCTATAGTGAAACAAAGATCGTTTGCGGTGTTTACTCTTGGCCTTCAGCATGTGCTGGCTATGTATGCAGGTGCGATTTTGGTGCCCCTGCTTGTCGGCAGGGCGCTGAATGTAACATCTGAACAGCTGTCTTACCTATTGGCGATTGACCTGTTAACGTGCGGCGTCGCGACGCTTTTGCAAACCTTGCGCGGAGCGTACATCGGCATCGGGCTTCCCGTCATGCTTGGCAGTTCATTTGTAGCCGTCACCCCGATGATTGCAATTGGCGCGAATTACGGCATTCACGCGATTTACGGTTCAATCATCGCGGCTGGTGTGTTTATCTTTTTGTTTGCGCGTTTTTTCGGCAAGCTGACCGTGTTATTCCCTCCTGTCGTAACAGGAACCGTTGTAACCTTGATCGGCCTTTCTCTTGTTCCGACAGGTGTGAAAAATATGGCTGGCGGCAGCGCCAATCCCGAATACGGTTCGCTCGAAAACCTTCTTCTCTCTGTCGGCGTCCTTATGCTGATCCTAGTCCTCAATCGCTTTCTCAAAGGGTTTGCCCGAACGCTGTCCGTTCTGATCGGAATCGCTGCCGGGACAGCGGCAGCAGCCATCATGGGCAAAGTCAGCTTTTCTGCTGTCGCCGAAGCCCCGTTCTTTCAAATTCCGAAGCCATTTTACTTCGGAGCCCCTTCATTTGAAATCGGCCCGATCTTAACGATGCTGATCGTTGGAATCGTCATTATTGTAGAATCAACCGGCGTTTTCTACGCGATCGGAAAGATATGCGGCAGACCTTTAACCGAAAAAGATCTTGTCAAAGGCTATCGGGCGGAGGGAATCGCCATTCTCATCGGCGGGCTCTTCAACGCCTTTCCCTACAACACCTTTGCGCAAAACGCCGGCTTATTGCAGCTGACGAAAGTGAAAACGAGAAATGTCGTCGTTACCGCAGGCTGTATCCTTGTCTGTCTCGGACTGATTCCGAAGATTGCCGCCCTTGCTTCAGCTGTTCCTGCAGCTGTTCTTGGAGGTGCGACCGTTGTCATGTTCGGCATGGTGATAGCGTCCGGCGTCAAAATGCTCAGCACAGCGGATCTCACAAATCAATATCACCTCCTGACCATCGCATGCTCAATCGCACTCGGCATCGGCGCCAGCACGGTGCCCGGGATTTTCGCTGAATTCCCCGCTCCAATCCGGATTCTGGTCAGTGACGGCACCATCACCGGAAGCCTGACCGCCATCTTTTTGAATCTATTTTTCAGCTTACGCGGCAAAAAAGAAACAACAGCGCAGAAACCAGAACTTCCGGTATTAGACCATACACTTGCATTAGAAAAAGAGGTGTAAAAAGACATGAAGGAACAGTACAATTCCTTTCAGCTAATGATGCTCGGATTTCAGCATATGCTTGCCATGTATGCGGGAGCGATTCTCGTTCCGCTGATCGTTGGAGCGGCGATCGGGCTGAATGCAGGGCAGCTGACGTATTTAATTGCGATCGATTTGTTCATGTGCGGGACGGCGACTCTTTTGCAGCTGTGGAAAAACCGGTACTTCGGCATCGGCCTCCCCGTTGTGCTCGGATGTACGTTTACCGCAGTCGGCCCGATGATTTCCATTGGCAGCACATATGGTGTCTCAGCGATATATGGTGCCATTATCGCCGCAGGGCTGATTGTCGTCTTAGCTGCGGGCTTTTTCGGAAAGCTTGTCCGTTTTTTTCCGCCTGTCGTGACCGGCTCAGTCGTCATGATCATCGGCATCAGCCTGATTCCAACAGCAATGAATAACCTGGCCGGAGGTGAAGGAAGCAAAGACTTCGGCACACTGGACAACGTGCTCCTCGGGTTTGGGGTCACAGCTTTTATCTTATTGATGTTTTATTTCTTTAAAGGCTTTATCCGCTCCATTGCGATTTTGCTCGGCCTTGTCGCCGGAACGGCGGCCGCATTCTTCATGGGAAAAGTCGATTTTTCTGACGTCATAGAGGCATCCTGGCTTCATGTTCCGTCTCTGTTTTATTTCGGCCCGCCGACCTTCGAGCTGCCGGCTGTTGTCACGATGCTCCTCGTTGCCATTGTAAGCCTTGTTGAATCGACAGGTGTTTACTTTGCGCTCGCTGATATCACAAACCGCAGGCTGTCAGAGAGGGATCTGGAAAAGGGCTACCGGGCGGAAGGCCTTGCGATTGTGCTGGGCGGCTTATTTAACGCGTTTCCCTATACCGCCTTCTCGCAAAATGTCGGTATCGTTCAGCTTTCAAAAATGAAAAGTGTCAACGTCATCGCGATTACAGGAATTATGCTGATGGCGATCGGACTGGTTCCGAAAGCCGCAGCATTGACAACAGTGATTCCAAACCCAGTTCTCGGCGGCGCGATGATTGTCATGTTCGGCATGGTCATTTCTTACGGGATCAAAATGCTCTCCAGCGTTGACTTCGATTCGCAGGGCAATCTGCTGATCATTGCCTCTTCCGTCAGCTTAGGGCTCGGCGCCACAACAGTTCCCGCGTTGTTTTCGTCTCTTCCGGGCGCCGCCTCAGTCTTGGCAGGAAGCGGAATTGTGATCGGCAGTTTGACGGCAATTGCACTGCACGCTTTTTTTCAAACCAAACAGCCGGATGGCGCTGAAATGAAAACGTAAAGGAAGATGCCAATGTTCACAATGGATGACCTGAATCAAATGGACACACAAACACTGACAGACACGCTTGGATCTATTTTTGAACACTCTTCATGGATTGCGGAGAAAGCCGCGGCATTGCGGCCATTTTCTTCCCTTTCCGACCTTCACCACAAAATGGCGGGCATTGTAAAAGCCGCTGATCGCCAGACACAGCTTGATTTAATCAATAAGCACCCTCGTCTCGGAACAAAGAAAACAATGAGCGCTTCCTCGGTAAGAGAGCAGCAAAACGCGGGGCTCAGCACGCTTGAACAGCAGGAATACGAAGAATTTCTCAAGCTGAATGAACACTATTATGAACGCTTCGGCTTTCCTTTCATTTTAGCGGTAAAGGGAAAGACGAAACAGGACATTCACCAAGCCCTGCTGGCAAGGCTGAAGAATGAACGGGAAGCGGAGTTCCAGCAGGCCCTTGAAGAAATTTACCGAATCGCCCGCTTTCGGCTGGCGGACATTATAACTGAAAAAGGAGAGACGCAGATGAAAAGAACCATGTCTTACGGCAAAGGCAATGTATTTGCATACCGAACGTTTTTAAAGCCGCTCACAAGAGTGAAGCAAATCCCAGAGTCATCTTTTACCGGGAGAGCCAATACCGTTGTCGGCGTTGATGTGACATGTGAAATTGGCGGAGATGCCTTCTTGCCATCATTTACAGATGGAGATAATACACTCGTCGTAGCTACAGACTCAATGAAAAACTTTATTCAGCGCCATCTCGCTTCCTATGAAGGGACGACAGCCGAGGGATTCTTACACTATGTGGCTCACCGATTTTTAGATACCTATTCTCATATGGACACGATCACTCTGACCGGCGAAGACATTCCATTTGAGGCGATGCCTGCTTACGAAGAGCAAGAGCTCGGCACAAGTCAGGTCGTCTTCAGAAGATCGCGCAATGAACGCGCTCGGTCTGTTCTGAAAGCGAAACGAACCGGGGATACAATAACGATTACAGAGCAATACAGCGAAATCATGGATCTTCAGCTCGTCAAGGTGAGCGGCAACTCCTTCGTCGGCTTTATCCGGGACGAATATACAACACTCCCGGAAGACGGCAATCGTCCGCTGTTTGTCCATTTAAACATCAGCTGGCATTATGAAAACACAAATGACGCATATGCTGCCGATCCCGCCCGCTATGTTGCGGCTGAACAAGTCCGAGACTTAGCGAGCACCGTTTTTCACGAGCTCGAAACCCCTTCAATCCAAAACTTAATCTATCATATCGGCTGCAGAATATTAATGAGATTCCCGCAGCTCACCGATGTCAGCTTCCAATCTCAAAATCACACATGGGATACGGTCGTCGAAGAGATCCCGGGCTCAAAAGGTAAAGTCTACACCGAACCGCGCCCGCCATTTGGTTTCCAGCGCTTTACCGTGACAAGAGAGGACGCCGAGAAAGAAAAACGGAAAACCGATGAAGCCTTAGGGAGCCTGAAGGCATAATGGGAAAGCTGACAACCCATATCTTGGATTTAACCTGCGGCAAACCCGCAGCGAACGTAAAAATTGAATTGAAGCGGCTGGGCGAAGGCAGCAGCAGCCTTGTCAAAGAGGCATTCACCAACGATGACGGCCGAGTCGATGCTCCGCTGCTGGCTGGTGAAGAGCTGGTGTCCGGGGAATATGTGATGGAGTTCCATGCAGGAGACTATTTTGCGAGAAAAAAAGCGAGTACGGCCGGCCAGCCGTTTTTAACCATTGTCACCGTCCGTTTTCAGCTTGCAGACCCAGATACTGATTATCATATCCCGCTTTTGCTGTCGCCGTTTGGTTATCAGGTGTATAGGGGGAGTTAAGAAAAATGAGGAAGCCCGCCGGTGAGGCGGGCTTAGATGATGTTCAGGAGTTAAGTTGGAACCTAAAAAACTTCTGGGTTAACTTTTTATATTCATCTCACATGATCTCCGAGTTTCAAAAAAGCATCATCCTAAAAGATGACACTTTTTATTAATATATAGATTTATCTAAGAAACTGAACTCCTCCCTGTGGGCCGGCTCCTAGTTGAGAAGCCGAAACTTGAGCGGAACCAGCAACACAATTACCGCCAACTCCTAAAGGAAAGACGATTGTAACAAGTTCTTGGCCAGCTTGAGTAAAACTGGATCTGTGTATAAACACCCTTGTGCCTGCAGCCAGCACTTGACCATTAGGCAAAGTTAGATTACCTGGAATCGATATAAACGTACCGACCAAACCTTCAAAAGCACGACTTTCACCCGTATATGGGTAATAATAATTTGGATACATAAAAAATTACCTCTTTCTTATAATGAATTCGCCTTTCGCTTACTTTATATTCCATTTATTGCGATTGTGTGAAAATAACTTTTTTAAAAACTTTCTCCCGAAACCTCCGCCTATAGGTGTCATGTATCGTCCCATAATTTCTTCCCAATCATACTCGTAGAGGCAGGGATAGCCTAGGGTAATAACATTGAAGGAAATAAAGTCGCTGGCTCGAAATCCTGCAGCAAGACACCTTATTCATGGAACATGACCAAAAGAGCAGGGATAAACTCCGCTCCGCCTTTCAGCTTCCGCCGCTTCCGAAGACCAAATATCGTCCATGAAATTAAATAAGATTGATTCGTAATCAACTGTACGTACTGTTGATTTCCTTTTGGAGCTGCACCGCCTCTATTTTCCATTTAGCGTTTTGGTTGCCCGACGAATCCTTTCTCTCTTTTGTTCCCCTTATTTCCTTTTGCGTTTTATTCCTTTTTAGGTGCACCAACGGGTTAGTAACGTTACTTTTCAGATTCTGTTCCATTTATCTTGATTTTGTTTTTTAATAGTTTTTAATTATGCATTTCTATTAGCCTTTAGACAAAATATTCATTTTTTCTTATTTAGACTTAAATCTATGTCGAAAATTATCGTTTGCCATATCCTATACTATCCTCACTAAAGGAGGTGGCAATATGGGTTATTCAAATGGTTATGGTAGCTCCTTCGCTTTGATCGTGGTGCTATTCATTTTGTTAATCATTGTTGGTACTTCTTTCTTTGGTGGTTATTAATTTTTACTCTTGCCTAACCTCCGCCGTAGTAGCACCTCCTAGTTCGGCTGACGCCATAAGAAGTTTTTATGGCGTTATGCTCGTGATTAACTAATCATATTTGACATAGTTTTTGAACCAGGGATATATAAACATCGTATTCGATTCAATCGTTTCTGTTGAGCTGAAGACATAAAAAAAGACCCTCCGTATAGAGGGATTATAGGAGTAATCGTTCTTCAGGTTTGAAGACGATCTGAAGCAATATGAAATGCGTTTTGAGTTTGGTTTTCTGTTAAGTTGGTTCCGAAACTACATACTAAAGTCAATGACAGCCCAAGAATTAGGGACACACTTTTTTAAGAATTCATACAGGAACCCCTTTTTTATGTTTGAAAACGGTCAGAAGCAATATGGATCATACGATATGTTTGACTTTCTGTTAAGCTGGATGCGAAACCACATACTAAAACGACTGACAAACCCAGAATAAGACATACCTTCTTCTTAAAAGTCATACACTCATTCTTCCCTTTGAATTTGTCAAAAATCTAAATACGTTTGGATTCTTAGAATAAAAGGGAGCTATGCTCCCTTTTATTCATTCTATTACGGAATTTTCCAATGTGTATGATCCACCAGTTTTTGCAGTGCTATATCCAGCAACCCTTATACTATAAGTATAGCTTTTACTGACTGCAATAGTGTGCTTCGATAATTCTGAGGAATCATAAGAATTCACAAGAGTTACTTTTCCAGTATTTATATCTTCTTTGTAAATACTAACTTTTAACGGGGTTGTGTTACTACTTTTGGACAAATAAAATTTTACTTTTGTAGCTGATCCCGGATGGAATTGCCACTCATCTCCTTCTTTAGCAGCAGCGGCATCAGCAAAAGATCCACTTACTTTGTCATTAAGAGGAAGTATACCTTTAAATTCATAGGCTGATGCACTTCCCATAGCAGTAAAGATTAACACCAAAACAAAACACATTGATACTAACGACTTTTTCATATTAAATCTCCTCCTTAAAATTAAAGTCTTTGTTACTCGCCCTAATTGACAAACCCTTCCACAAGGTAATAATTTCATATTTTTGACACAAAAGGGAAACTAAAGATATCGATCATGATTATTTCACAGTGTAATCCTGTATTAATAAGTTTTCTTCCTATTTATTGTTTGCTTTCCATTTGCGAACAGTGCTGCTTGTTACGCCTAATTCTTCGGAAATGTCTTTTAACTTCTCGGTTCCTCCCGCTCTCTTCCCATAAACTGAAGGCTTCGTCTCTGCGTGGATCTCCCGGTCTTGTTACATGTCACCACCCATATTTGAGTTTGTTTTAATAGTTTTTGATTTGCATTTTCTATTAAGACTTTAAACAAAATATTCATTTTTTCTTATTTAGACTTCAATCTATGTCGAAAATTATCCTTTGCCATATCTTATACTATCCTCATTAAAGGAGGTGGCAATATGGGTTACTCAAATGGATATGGCAGCTCCTTCGCTTTGATCGTGGTGCTATTCATTCTATTAATCATTGTTGGAGCATCTTTCTTTGGAGGCTATCCAGAAGGCGTTCCAATTTAGTATGTTATAAGCACCTCCCAGTTCGGGCTAGACGCCATAAGAATTTTTATGGCGTTTTGCTATGTGATTTGCTGACAAAGTTTCTGAATCAGGGAAATATAAACATCGTTTTTGAGACATAAAAAAAGATCCTCCGCTTTAGAAGGTTTTGAAGACGATTTGAAGCAATATGAAAAGTATATTGTGTTTGGTTTTCTGTTAAGTTGGTTCCCAAACCACATTCTAAACAAATGATAAACATAAGATGCTTCGTAAGCAGTTGCGGTCTCACAGGCAATGTCTTCAACATACGAATAGTTCTTATTCTCTTCTAGGTTTTATTAACTCAAAAACAAAAAAAGAACAGGTTTACCCCTGCCCTTTTTTCCTTTTCACATCATCTAATCTTAGAACCACAATACTTAATAAAATCAAACCAATAAACGTACCGTACTTTCCTGTGTCTAAATGTGTGAGTGGAGCTATAAAATATTCAATTATGAATATAATTATAGCAATTGAAACTAATATACGATTCATTTAGTAATTAACACCTCGTTTATGCATTTCTCCAAGGCATATTAATGGTTGACGCAATTAACTAATGATAGTTTACTCGTCCACAGTGCTTCAGCAAGGGCACCAGCGATGGCGCATCCGGCTGCTCTTTCATTATATTACAATTTCGAAAACTAATAAGCCCGCTTTTAAAAACCGGACTCCCTTTTTCCATCGTTCAGCTCTTTTCTAATCCTGCATGCAGACCGCATAATCCCTCCATACCCGGTACACCGGCACAAATTCCCCGCCAGCCCTTCTTCTATGTCTTCATCAGACGGATGCGTTTTTTCCTCAAAGAGTGCTTTAAGCGCAATTATCATTCCTGGAGTGCAGTAGCCGCATTGAAAGCCGCCTTCTTCCAGGAAAGCAGTTTGGCAGATATCCAGTTCTTCTTTTTGAATTCCCTCGATGGTTGTAATGGAATGGCCGTCCACTTGATAAGCCATGGTCATACATGCATTGGCCAGCTTTCCGTCAATTAAGATGGAACATGCTCCGCAACGGCCGATTCCGCAGGACACCTTTGTCCCGGTAAGTTGAAATTCCTTTCTAAGCAGGTCAATCAGACGTGCCGTGGGAACGGCTGAGACCTCCCGCTCCTGCCCATTCACAGTCATTCGGAATTTTTCCTTTTTTACAGGAAATGGCTCGGCTTCTTTTACGTCCATTGCTTCAGCCCCTTTCTGTCTATCGCGGTCAGAAGCTCTTCTCTTGAAATTGGCAGCTTATTTATCCAGCAGCCGACCGCATCATGTACAGCCTTTACAATCGCCGGGGTGATGGCGATCGTTCCGATTTCGCCAACACCTCGCGGGCCGTAGAAATCCCCTTCCAACAGCTCTTCTATCGCGGTCAGCTTCATATCGGGAACATCCTTCACACCGGGAATGACATACTGGTCGAGATTTTCCGCCGCGTAACGGCCGTCCGTCATTTTAGCTTCCTCCATTAGCGTATAGCCGAGTGCCATGACAGCGCCGCCTTCAATTTGCCCCCGATAGCCCTGCGGACTGACAACCGGGCCTGCCGCAATGGCGTGCTCACAATCTATCACTCTGACATCGCCTGTTAATAGATCAACCTCCACCTCAACAGCAGCCGCTCCAAATGAGTAGAGAAAATGGCCGCCGACTACAGGATCAGGTGTTGTCGGAAAATCGAATGCTGTTTCCTCTGCCAAAGGGCCTTTTTCAGCCAGCTCTCTATACGTCACCACGAGTTCCTTTGTGTTTTGATCACGCAAGCCCGCTGCACCGAAAATAAGGTTTTCCGCTGAACAGCCGCTCCATTCTGCCGCCCGTTTTTTTAGTTGAGATAGAAACGGCTTCTTCAAACGCTGGATCGCGTGCCACACCATGCTTGTGCCGCGGGATGCTGTGGAGGAGCCTGACTTCGGCACTTTTGCGGTATCCCCAATGACAATGGATATATCCTCTGCCGCACAGCCCAGCTCATCCATGACAATATGTTCAATCGCCGCTAGAATCCCCTGTCCGCATTCTTCAAATCCGAACGAAGCTGTGATTTTGCCATCACTCGAAAGGGACAAACGGCCTCCTGCCGCATCCATTCGGCCATAACCCAGCCCGCCGCCGTGCATCGTAATTGCCGCTCCCGTGCCTCTCCGTATATACCCGGAGTTCTGGCGTTTTCTTGTGAGAATGGGAGATTCAGAAATGGCATTCAACACCTGCGCCGCTCCGTCAGTCGGTGCAATCCGATGCTCAAGCGGCCCCAAGTCATACGGTTTTCTGATATTTTTTCTTCTCAGCTCCAACGGATCGATGCCGAGCATATCACTGAGACGATCAAGATGGGTTTCGAGTGCAAATGTGATTTGATTGCCGCCAAAGCCCCGGAATTCTCCCGCAACCCCGTTGTTCGTAAACACAGAGATCCCTTCCGTCCGGATATTTGGAATACGGTACGGACCCGCAGCATGCTCGACAGAAAAATCAAGAACAGCCGGTCCAAGCGTAGCGTAAGCGCCTGTGTCCGCCACAATTTTCACATCATGAGCCAAAATTTTCCCTGCCTGATCTGCACCTGTTTTGATCGTAATCTTCATCGGGTGGCGCTTAATGCCAGAGCGTACAGATTCCTTTCTGGTCTGATGAATTTTGACAGGAAGTCCGCTTTTCAAGGCCAAAAGCGCAGCATACGGCTGGATATTCAGCTCATCCTTTCCGCCGAACGAGCCGCCCATCGGACTCGACACAACCCTGATCTTCTCTTCAGGAATGTCAAACATACGGGAAAGCTGGAAACGGTCTTTATAGCCGTGCTGTGTTCCTGCATACATCGTAAAGCCCCCATCGTCTTCCGGAACAGCTACGCCTCCTTCTGTTTCCATATACGTATGCATCTGACGCGGCAGCACGTAGGTTTCTTCGAGGACTATGTCACATGCTCGAAACCCTTCTTCCACATCGCCGTGTGAAAAAAACGCACGGTGAAGGATGTTCCCGTCCTCGTGCTGTCTATGCGCGTCAGGCCGAAGCGCTTTTTCCGGTGAATCAATGACCTCCAGCTCTTTATATTCAACGCGAATCAACTCCAGCGCCGCTTCCGCGATTTCCTCCGTTTCCGCAGCAACTGCGGCGATCGCATCCCCGACATACCGCACCCTGTCCTCACATAAAACCGGCTGATCAGGGATGACAATGCCAAAGCGGTTTAAGCCGGGAACGTCTTTATGAGTAACGACTGCCCGCACACCTTCCATTTCTTCCGCTTTCATGGTGCAAATCGACACGATCTCCGCATGAGGATAAGCGCTTCTCAGCACTTTGCCATACAGCATTCCGGGAAAGCTGAGATCGGTCATATATTTCAGTTCCCCTGTGACCTTTCTTCTTCCATCCGGCCTCACTCTTGACGGTTTGTTGACGATCATTTATTCTCCTCCCTCAGCCATCAGCTCTGCCATAATGACGTTGGCCACGGCTTTTTTTCTGTATGGCGCTGACATAAAAGCATCTGCTGAAAACGGTAGCTCATTGATAAGCGTTTCGTACAGCTCGTGAGGATCCCACCCTGACACCATCCACTTCGCTTCGCTTTCCACTAATCTTTCCGGTGTGATATCAGCATGGCCAGCGGCGAGGCGAATGCCGCCGTCTTTTAAAAAACGTCCAGCTGCAACAGCAACAGCTCCTGTAAAAGCCTGGCGCCTCCCAAGCTTGCGGTAAAACACACGCTCTCCCTTTGCATGCGGAATGTTGACACGCGTGACGATGGCAGTTTCAAAGTCTTCATCTATGAGCCAATCGCCAAGCGGCATCCTGATCAGCTCCTTTTGATATACGATAAGCTCAGCATCTAGCACAAGTAAGAGCGGAATCAAATCCCCGATTTTACTCGCTATGTTGCCGCCAATCGTGGCCCGGCTACGAATTCCGGGTGCGGCGACAGCGGAAGCAGCGTCGCTGAAACAACCGAGCGCACTCTTAATCAAAGGGTTCTTTCTGCATTCACTCAGCGTTGTGAGTGCCCCGATCGAGAGGTGGGTGTCACTGGCGCTGATCCCTCTCATCTCTTCAATTCCTTCAAGACTGATGAGATGCTGTTTCGGAAGAATCCCTTTGTCCCACTGAAGCTGAAGCAGTGTGCTTCCCGATGCGGCACACACATCCGGGGAATGCTGCTCCAAAAGCGAATAGGCCTCATCAAGCGCTGCCGGCCTCCATAATTGAATATTCATCCTTGCTTTTGTCACTTGGCCGTTCAAACCATCGCCCTCCTTACCATGTCGTATTCCTCCGGTGTATCAATATCTTTCAACTCCGCGCTTTCCTTCGCCTCCAAAACCGCTCCTGTTCCAAGCTGTCCGCTTTTCAGGATCCTGCGAGCCCCCTCATCTCCCTTCAACTCCTTTACATAAGGAAAACAAGCCGATGAGAAATAGATTGGCGGGGTGAACGCGCCTAAAAATGATGACACGGCAAATGACTCAGGAGCGATTGCCACAAGGGCATTGAGATGATTGACGGAAAGCTGCGGCTGGTCGGCTAACAAAATGACAACGCCTTCAGCTCCCATGCTTTCTGCTTTTCTCACCCCGCTGCTGACTGAATGTCCTTGACCCTTTTCTGCGTCTTGACAAACGTGCAGGGTCCAGCGTTTTCGAAAAGGCGGAGCGTGATAAGGCGCTCCCATCCACTCAAGGGAAGCATGTTCTGTTCTCTCGACGATCAGCACATGATCTAGGCGGGACAGAAGAGCTGTTTTCAAAGAAAGCGATCCGATGGTTTCTCCTTTTAGCGGCAAAGCCAGCTTGTTTTGGCCCATTCTTTTGCTTTTGCCGGCAGCAAGAAACACTCCGATAATATAGGGGCTTCTCATACAACCGCTAGCCGTTTTCTTATTTGAATGATTTCCGCGACAACGCTGACGGCAATTTCCTCGGGGCCTTCCGCACCGATTTTCAGCCCGACCGGACTGTAAAAGTGAGCCGGCGGCTGTTTTCCGTTCAGAAGCCGTTTGGTACGGTTTGCCGAACCCAACAATCCGATATAATGAAGATGTTGAGAAAATAAGCAGTCGACGATCGCTTGATCATGCTGAAAATGATGGGTTGCCACAACAGCTGCATCCTGCGGAAAAAACTGAAATTCACTGAGCATTTGTTCCGGAAAAGCGGTGATTAGCTGATCCGCTTTTGGAAAAAGGGAGGATGTGCAATAAGCGGGACGCCAATCTGTCACGATAACAGAAAACCCTGTATCAGCCGCCAAATTGGCGAGCGGCACAATATCCGGTCCAGCTCCGAACAGAATGAGACGCGGCTTCGGTTCAATTCGCTGAATAAACATGTTGGTTGATGGATCAAAATGCGGTAAATGAATCGTAGAAGCGATACGTTGAATGTCCTGCAGAGGCGCGTCCGGCCAGTTCCCAAAACACCCTTTCTCGGACAGAAATAAATAACGGGAGGATTTAATCTGTTTAACGGCTGTTACAGCTTTGCCTGAATGAAGGCAGTCCCTCACGATTTCATAGTGCCGTCTTCTTTCCTGAGTGATTCGCTCCGCATGAATATGAATCATGCCGTTGCACCCGGCCCCCATGCCCCAGGAAAGATCGTCCTCCGCCCGCATGTCATAGGAAATCAGCGCTGACGTCAGCTGATCGGCCATCTCACTAATTCTTTGGAATAAATCTTCTTCCACACATCCGCCGCTCAGCAAGCCGACCCGTTCGCCATTTTTCTTAAAGAGCATAGAGGCGCCTGCTTTTCGATACGCGGAGCCCTCAACTTGAACAATTGTCGCCAGCACAGCCTCATCCTGATCTTTCAGGAGCGCATCTAATATCATGTGCAAATTTCCCAATGCTGCATCCTCCTCTCAAAAATCGCTGTAAGAAACCACTAGTTCAGCGTGGTTTTATAGGTAACTTGTATAAAGAATAGATGATGGAAGGAAAAATGACTCATACTTCGTCAGAAAATGCAACATAGAGAAAGAGGATTTGTAAAAAGAGTCAAACGAAGAAAAACAGATTGGAGAAAAAGCGAAATCGTATAACTAAAAAAGCTTGCGGAGTTCCCGCAAGCTTAGATTGTTGACAAAATCCTAAAACGGTTTATAGTTTTAGGATTTTGTCATCTTTTCAGCGTGATTGAAAACCCTTGAAGTCTAGAAAAGGCGAGCATCGGAGCACAGCGAATGTTGAAATTCGTGAGCACCGAAGCGCAGCCTTGACAACGAATGCGAGGGTTTGTCGACACGCTGAAGCTTGCGGAGTTCCCGCAAGCTTTTCTTTATACCGCAGCCTGGCGGCCGGCGTTTTCATACACATCAAGCGCTGCCTGGAGCGCTTTTCCTGCTTCGATTCCTGCTCCATGTCTGAGAAGCACAGCCTCTAAACCGGCAAGCACGAACAATACGTTTTCTTTTCTGCAGCTGTAGCCCATCGTGCCGATTCTCCAGATCTTCCCCGCCAGCGGGCCGAATGAACTGGCGATTTCGATGCCGAATTGCACCAGCAGCATGTTGCGGACAGACTCGCCGTCAATACCATCAGGGATTTCTACACAGGTGACAACAGGCATTTTGCAGCCGTCATCTCCAAACAGCTTCAGCCCCATCGCCTTAATCCCTGCTGCTAATGCGGTCTCATGGTAGCGATGGCGCTCAAAACGGGCTTCAAGTCCTTCTTCAAGCACCAGTCTGACACCCTCACGCAAGGCGTACAGCATCGTCGTCGCTTCTGTATGATGATTGAGCCGTCTTTCGCTCCAATAATCCTCAAGCTGGCTCAAATCAAAATAATTGCTTGTGATCGGCCGGTTTCCTGAAAGCGTTGTCCTGTCAGCTTGTGTCGCAATCCCGCGCTCCACCTTTTTGCGGGCCGCAATTACATCCGCCACCCGCTCATTATATGTAATCGGCGCCATTCCCGATGGAACAGACAAGCATTTTTGCGTGCCGCCGATGGCCGCGTCAATGTTCCATTCATCCACCTTTACCTCACACCCGCCGATCGTCGCGACTGCATCGACGATAAACAATGCTTCCTGGGCGCGGCAGGCTTCGCCGATGGCTTTCAGGGGGTGAATCCGACCTGTCGATGTTTCCCCATGCACCATCGCCACGATTTTCGGTTTCACTTTTTTCATTTCCCGTATGATGTCTTCCGGGTCAAAAACCGTTCCCCACTCGCACTCAAGCGTATGAACATTCGCCCCGTACCGCTCGGCAATTTCAGTCAGCAAATAACCGAAGCGCCCATAAATCGGAATGAGCACATCATCTCCCGGCTCAATCACACTCGCCAGCACCGCTTCGATACCCGCCCGTGAAGTGCCATCAATCGGGTATGCCCAGCGGTTTTTCGTTTGAAATACCTCCCGAAGCATCTCCATCGTTTCATTCATGATATCCGTAAACGCCGGATCAAATTGGCCGACAACCGGGGTGCTCATCACTCTTAATACACGCGGATCAACCTCAACAGGACCCGGTGTCATAATCGTTCTTAACGGTGTACATAACTCTTTTCTGCCTGACACAGCCATTCCTCCTTTATCAGTAAGCCAGTTTGTATAATAAATCAGTCAATGCGCGGACGCCGATCTCAAGCTGTCTGGCTGAGGTATATTCCTTCGGTGAGTGGCTGATGCCGTCGCGGCTTGGCACAAACAGCATACAAGCAGGATGGCGCCTTCCGATCATTTGCGCGTCATGCCCTGCTCCGCTCACCATTTCTTCACACCTGATGCCGTTTTCTGCCGCTGTTTCCAGAGCCGCAGCCTTCAGCCTTTCGTCCATCGGTACAGGCTCTATCCGCATATATTCATCAATTACAGCGCGAATCCCTTTTTGATGGCAAATGCCGTTGATCAAAGCAGCCATGTCTTCATGAAATTGCTCCAGCACGTGCTGATGCTGATGGCGAATATCAATTGAAAACTGCACGCGTCCCGGTATCACATTGGCTACATTGGGCTCTGCAGTTATTTTTCCGCATGTCAGACGGAGCTCACCCGGCTGCTCTTCCGACCGCAGCAGCAGTTCATGAATAATATGGCTGCTGGCTGCGAGCGGGTCTTTGCGCCATTTCATGGAGGTTGTTCCCGCGTGGTTGCATTCCCCCTCCAGCGTGACGAGATATCGCCTCTGCCCCGCAATACTTGTCACAATGCCAAGATCCCGACCTGACATTTCCAATGTCTGTCCCTGTTCTATATGAAGCTCGACAAAGGCGCTGATATCTGTCCTGTACGGAGCCTGATACACACCTTTGCCAAAACCGCACTCATACATCGCTGATTGCAGAGAGACGCCTGTTTCGTCTTTCGGTTCTACTCCATCCTGTAATGAAAAAACGCCCGTCATATTCCCTGATCCCCAATAGGTCATTGGAAAACGGCTGCCCTCCTCCTCACATAAGGACACCGCTTCGAGTGTTTTTTTCGGCGCTCCGTACATTTCTTTGAGCTTCTTTAGCGCGAGCATTGCCGCAAGGACGCCATAGGCGCCGTCATACTTTCCTCCACTGATGACAGTATCGATATGTGAACCGGTTACAATCACTTCATCCGGAGACTGGGTGCCCGAAAGCCTTCCAAACACATTGCCGACATCGTCGAATCTTGTTTCAAGTCCGAATGAAGACATTTCCGTTTTTACGGCAAGCTGCGCGTCCATCCATTCTTTTGTATACAAAAGCCTCGTCACACCGTCGTCAGCGGATGCGCCGTATTGGGCGAGCCATTCGATATAATCTGCGATGCCGCTTTTTACTGAAAGCTTCTGCTTTTCCATGTACTCCCCCCTCTGGCCGTTATAGTGACTTCATTATAGAAGGAGGAACACGATAGTTCATTGGCAGATTAACCAAAAAAACGTTTATTTTTTAGTCACAGTATCTATCCGGCATTAAGCGGCCAGAAAACACCCTACCTCTCAGGGCTATTCTCATGTAAAGTCAAAAGAAAAAGGGGTCAAAACACCTTTCATAGGAACAAGCTAAACTTGCGGGAGAAGCGATGTTTTCTGGCGAGGCAAGCGATGTGCAGATCGCAGCGTTTCTGATCGCGAACGGATCAAAACAGAATCGCCGGACGAATTGCTGGGCATCACCGAAGCAATGCGGGCGTGCGTATTCCTCGGTGCTTCAATTGCCGCCACACATCGGCGGACCTGCCGTCGATTTTGCCTGCCCGTATACGGGCAGGCGCTCTTTTCTCGCCACCATTCCTGCGTCTCTTTTACTCGCCGAAAGCGGCATACCGGCATTTCTTCACAGCAGCGACGCGCTTCCGCCGAAATATGCAACAAGCCGGAGCAAAAACGGGGCCTAAAGTTATTGGAACAGTGGATATCCGCCTCCTCCAAAGGGACTAATTTACAATTTTAATGAAAAATATACAAAATGACACTTCTATCCTTTATTTCAATTTTAGATAATAGACATGATCTGATAAAAGGAGGGCAAGTGATGACAAAAAAAGCAAGGTTTCTGCCGCTCGTCTGTGTATTACTGATTTCCGGATGGTTTGCGCCCGCCGCTTCAGCAAGCGCGCAAACCGCATTGAGCCTGAACGACCGATTGGCGTCTTCCCCTTCAGGAACCGGGGACCTTCTCTCATTAACCGCTCCCGCTGCACCCTACGCTGACACAGATACCTATTATGAAGGGGCTGAAGGAAAAACTGGAGAATCGCTAAAAAGCACCCTGCACCGCATCATCAGCGGACACACGATGCTGTCCTACAGCGAAGTATGGAACGCGCTGAAAGAAACCGATGAAGATCCGGCAAACCCGAATAACGTCATCCTGCTCTATACGAATGAATCGCGGTCGAAAAACCTGAACGGCGGCAATGTCGGCGATTGGAACCGCGAGCACGTCTGGGCAAAATCCCATGGCGATTTTGGTACAAGCATGGGGCCTGGCACCGACATTCACCATTTGCGCCCGGCTGATGTTCAAGTCAACAGCGCCAGAGGAAATATGGATTTTGACAACGGCGGCACTGAATATGCGAAAGCACCCGGAAATTATTATGACGGAGATTCATGGGAGCCCCGCGATGATGTGAAGGGCGATGTCGCCCGCATGCTGTTTTACATGGCTGTCCGTTACGAAGGTGATGACGGCTACCCTGATCTTGAGCTTAATGATAAAACAGGCAACGGCTCAGCCCCTTACCACGGAAAACAATCTGCCCTGCTCGAATGGAATAGGCAAGACCCAGTTGATGACCGTGAGCGAAAAAGAAATGAAATCATTTATGAAAAATATCAGCACAACCGCAATCCATTTATCGACCACCCTGAATGGGCGGACGACATTTGGCCGTAAGAAAAAGGTGCTCCTTTTAAGGAGCACCTTTCCTAATACACAGCCTCTTCCGTCTCCGCATCGAAAAAGACGACGTGATCCATTTTCACTGACAGCTGGATCGAATCGCCTGCGGCGATTCGCGTGTTTCCGTCCAGGCGGACCGTGAGCCTCTCATCTCCAGCCGTGACATGCACAATCAGCTCCGATCCCAGATTTTCATTCACTTCCACCCTCGCTTTAAACACTGAATCAAACAGCTGATCATTTCCCATCAATTGTGTCATATGCTCCGGCCGGACGCCGGCAATCATCTGTTCTCGGGCGTATCCTTTTTCCTTAAGGCTCTTCGCTTTTCCTTCAGGAATATGAAGCCGGATTGAAGGGTTTGTGAAAAACAGCTCGCCATGCTGCTCTTCAATGACGCCTTTCAGAAAGTTCATTCCCGGGGAGCCGATGAAGCCTGCGACAAACAGATTCGCCGGGTAATGATAAATGTCATGAGGTTTCGCCACTTGCTGGATTTCCCCTTCATTCATCACGACAATCCGATCGCCCATTGTCATCGCTTCGGTCTGGTCATGCGTGACATAAATGATGGTTGCCTCCAAACGCTGGTGCAGCTTGCTGATTTCTGTCCGCATCGTCACTCTCAGCTTCGCATCCAAATTGGAAAGCGGCTCGTCCATTAAAAAGACCTTCGGCTCCCTCACAATCGATCTGCCAAGCGCCACCCTTTGCCGCTGCCCGCCGGAGAGCGCTTTTGGTTTTCTCTTCAGCAAATGTTCAATCTCTAAAATTCTAGCTGCCGCATGAACCCGCTCGGCAATTTCCTGTTTCGACATCTTTCTGAGCTTTAATCCGAACGCCATATTATCAAAAACCGTCATATGCGGATAAAGCGCATAGTTTTGGAATACCATCGCAATATCACGTTCTTTCGGCGGAAGATCATTGACCCGCTCCCCATCAATAAGAAGGTTTCCTTCAGAGATGCTTTCCAGTCCCGCCACCATCCGCAGCGTTGTCGATTTTCCGCATCCTGACGGCCCCACCAGCACCAAAAGCTCCTTATCCTTTACATTTAAATCAAAGTCCTTCACCGTTAATTGTGAATGATATGATTTTTTGACATGCTCAAATGTTAATGAAGCCATCAGAAATGTCCCCCTATCTTTTGATCCATTATTTCGTCACTGGAAACAACTTGGTCTTTCTGTTATTTTTAGAGTAATCGATTCCTATTTTTGCTATATTTCTAAAATAAAAAATGTAAATTTGTATTATAACGTCATAATACATTATAATATGAATAATAGGTTAAAAGGAGGCTACCCCTTGTTAAACAACGGAAGTTCTACACCTTTATACATTCAGCTAAAACAAATCATCACTGATGACATCAAAAAGGGCGTGTATTCCCCAACCACCAAGCTGCCTACCGAAAACGAGCTTTGCAGCAAGTATAATGTCAGCCGCATTACTGTCAGGAAAGCCATTCTTGATTTAGTCGAAGAAGGCTATCTGATCAGG
Organism: Bacillus inaquosorum KCTC 13429; assembly: GCF_000332645.1. Lineage (GTDB taxonomy): Bacteria > Bacillota > Bacilli > Bacillales > Bacillaceae > Bacillus > Bacillus inaquosorum. Next base: position 96,605 of record NZ_AMXN01000007.1, on the reverse strand, counting down.
CAGCAGGGGAAGGGAACGTTCGTTAAAAGCCCTAAATTAAAGCGAGAGCTGATCGCAGTAAACGGCTACTCGGAATTTATGGAATCAACCGGCAAAAAACCGAAGCATCAGGTGCTGTCCCATGACATCATTCCAGCGTCAAAACTCATCGCCGAAAAGCTTCAAATCCATCCCGAGAGCCCTGTCGTTGAATTAAAACGGATTTTATACAACGATGATCAGCCGCTCTCCTTTGAAGTGACGCATTATCCGCTGGATTTGTTTCCCGGCATTGATACCTTTATTGCTGACGGCGTATCCATGCATGATATTTTGAAACAGCAATACCAAGTTGTTCCCACCCACAATACGAAGCTATTAAATGTTGTATATGCCCAGCAGGAGGAAAGCAAATACCTGGATTGCGATATCGGGGATGCACTGTTTGAAATTGATAAAACGGCTTTTACATCAAACAACCAGCCAATTTACTGCTCACTGTTTTTGATGCACACAAACCGTGTCACTTTTACGATCAACAGCCCTTACACATAACAGGCATAAAAAACGAGACACTGCTTATAGTATTCTCGTTTTTTCACTGCTTCCCCCGTCCTCCAAACGAAAAGGATGGCCGTAGCCGAATGCTCCGTACACGCCGCATGTTTTCGCAGCCGTTTCCGCCGCTTGGCGCAAAGCGCGCGTTATGTCCTGCTTCTCGCAAAAGGCTGTCAAAAAGCCCGCTATAAATGAATCTCCGGCTCCAAGTGTATCTATTATATCAGTTTCCACAATCGGCTGATGATAGATTCGGCCTCCCGCAGACAGGATTGCTCCTTGCTCCCCGCGGGTCAGACAAACCAATTTGGCTCCATACCCATGAGCTGTTTTCGCAAGCTCACCGCACTCCGACTCACTCAAATCGCTTCCTGAAAAAAACGCATACGTCACATAAGGACAGACCTTCCTCAAATAATCATCCTCCCGATTGGTTGAAAAATCAAAAGAAACCGGGATCAGTCCGCACAGCTGCGAAAGATCGTTCTCAAGTCGGCTGTACACACTGGTATGCAGCAGATCATGCCCGCTGATAAAGGCTAGATCTTTCTCCTGGAACACCAGACGGAGACGGGACTGAATGCCGCCTTTATTTGATCTGACAAAAATACGGTCCCCCTGCTCATCAAGGGTGACAATCGCCATCCCGTTTTCTCCGTGCGCCTGGCGGATATAATCCGCATTGACCTTCTCCAATTTCAGTACGTTCAAAAGATGTGCCGCTGCTTCGTCATTGCCGACGATTCCGATATAGGAAGCCTCATGCCCGAGCCGTTTGGCAAGCACCGCGACGTTTAAGGCATTTCCTCCCGGGTAGAACGTTTCTTGGTCCTGATAGTAATCAACAACGTTATCTCCAACCGCAATCAATTTCATTATGCTTCCCCCTTATCCTTTTACACTTCCGCTTGCAATCCCGCGGACAAAATATTTCTGCATAAATAAAAATAGAATAATAATCGGCGCAGCTGAAATCGTTAATCCCGCCAGCAGGACGCCCCAATCTGTCTGCAGTGCGTCTCTGAACTGCATCAGCCCGGCTGGAATGGTCCGCAAATTCTCATCATCTATGAAAATAATCGCAAACATGAACTCATTCCACGTATGGTAAGCTGTTAAAATGCCGGATGTCACCAAAATCGGCACACTCATTGGTAAGAAAATTCTGAAAAATACTCCGAAACTCGTACACCCATCTAAATAAGCCGCCTCCTCCAATTCTTTGGAAATAGAAAGAAAATAAGAGCGGATCAAAATGATGGTGAATGGAATCCGGTAAGCCGCATACGGCAAGATTAACGCCCAATACGTATTGTAAAGGCCCAGCGACTGAATAATAGAATACAGCGGCACAAGACTGACCTGCGGCGTCAGCATCAAACCGCCAAGACAAAGCACCAAAAAGAATCCTTTTCCCTTAAACTCAAACCGGGAAAGGCCGTACGCCGCCCATGCACTGATAAAGACAGTGATCACACACGTCAGCGCCGTGACGATAACGCTGTTCATAAAATAAGAAGAAATCCCCTGATTCCAGGCGGACACAAAGTTTTCCGGATGCCACGAAGACGGCAGCGACCAGCTGTGCTCAAAGATATCGTCCGAGCTTTTAAAGGCGCTCATGACCATCCATAACAGCGGATAGGCGATCGCAATAAGATAAAGAAACAGAAAAACCCACACAGACGTTTCTCCGATGTACCATTTTCGTCTCGGTTTTCTTTTCATCTCAATGTGCCGGTCAGGCACTGGCTCCAATCTGAACGAATCTGTCTTCTTCTGAGGCAGCATCTGTTAGTCCTCCTTTCCGGTTTTAAAGAACTTCATTTGCATGAGCGACAATGCGAGCGTAATGATTAACACAACGGTGGCAATCGCTGACGCATAGCCCATCATATCCTTTGTAAAGGCGCTTTTATATAAAAACGTGCTTAAGACTTCTGAAGCGTTTCCCGGCCCGCCGCCTGTCAATATGTACGGTTCATTAAATACCGTAAAGGCGCCGGTCAGCGTCATGACCACCGCAACAAAAGACATCTCTTTCGTCTGGGGAACGGTAATATGAAAAAACTGCTGAATTTTTCCCGCACCGTCAAGCCGGGCCGCTTCATACAGTTCATCCGGTATTTTTTGAATTGACACAATGTACAGCATCGCAATATAACCGACAGATTGCCATTGAGACACAAAAATGACAGATAGCATAGCCGTGCTGTCATCACCGAGCCAAGCCCTCGTCAGCTGATCAAGACCGATTGCCTGTAGCAGCTGATTCAAAAGCCCCGTCTCAGGGTTGTAAATAAAATCAAACAAAAGCGCGATTACCGTCATGGAGATGACAACCGGTAAAAAGAAAACGGTGCGAAAAAACGGCGACCATTTTCTGACCAGCTTATCCTCAAGCACCGCCGCCAAAATCAACCCGCCAAATACCTGGCATACAATAGAGATCACTGCGTAAAGCACATTATTGGTAAGTGCCTGATAGAAGACAGGATCATGAAATAATTCAACATAGTTTTTTAAGCCGATAAACGTTTTTTCCGGAGAAAAAGAGCTCCATTGAAACAGGCTGAGGAAGACATTCTCAAAAATCGGGATATAAACGAAAAGTAAAAAAACGAGAGCGGGCACCAAAAACAAATAGGGGATTATTTTATTCTGATTGACCAAGGATATCTCATCTCCTTTATAAAAAGAAAAGGTGCAAAGCTCACCTTTTCTTTGATTTATTCAGCTGACGCCCTCACTTGCTTCGCTGCTTTTTGAACGGCTTTCATCACCTGTTCCGGTGTCATGTCGCCGCCAAGCATTTGCTGGACGCCCGTTAGGTACGCGTCTGCGATTTCAACATCAACATCCATATCAAACCATGGAACCATTGATTTGGCATCAACAATTTGCTGAACCGCTTCACGCTGAATGGCTGTAGAATTTTCTTCAGTAGCCGTTCCTTGCACTGCACTGTATTTCCCGACATCTTTGACGAGCTTTTCACCCATTTTTTTCGACGTCAGAAACTGCAAAAATTCCATCGCTTCCTTCGGATGTTTTGTTTTTGAGGAGATCATGAACCCTTCCGGCGCTCCCGTTAATGCCTCTGAAGAACCTTTTTGCCCGCTGATTTCAGGAAATGGGAACATCCCCAGATTCACCGGTTCAACCAGCTTGATTTCCGCTGTTTCCGCATATATCATCGCCGACTTTCCGCTCTTAAATTGCTGTCTCACATACTCGTGGTCGACGGAGTTTACATGTTTATTGAAGTAAGGCATCAGCTCCTGAAGCTTTTCAAGTGCTTTCACATAGCCTTCATCAGTAAATTCACCCGTTTTGGCGTTATAATCCTTTTGTCGTGTTTTTTCATCGACCATCCGCTGATTGAGCGTGCCGATATAGTGCGAGATTGTCCAAGTCGCCTTTGTTCCGAAGCTGATCGGTGTGTAGCCATTTTCTTTGAGCTTCTTTGACACATCGATTAATTCATCCCATGTCTTCGGGGGATCAAGGTTCAGCTTTTGAAAAATGTCTTTATTATAGAAGAATGATTTAGCGTCCATTTGCCACGGCACGCCATATTGCTTGCTTTCATAAGTAAATGGTGTAATTTGTGATTGAACGATCTGTGATGACCAATCTGTATCATTTTTGTAGTAGGACGAGAGATCAAGTGCCTTATTGCCTCTGATGAATTTAAACGCAAACTCGTCACTCCAAGAGAAGTAAATGTCAGGAGGGCTGGTGGTTCCCAGCATAACCTTAATTTTGTCTTTATAGGAGTCATTCAAAACGGCTTCAATTTGAATGTCGATATCCGGATGCTCTTTTTCAAATTCTTTTACAACCTCTTCAAAATAACTTTTTTCCGGTTCCTTCGGCCATCTGTGGAAAAATTTCAATGTCACCTTTCCGTCCGCTGAACTGCTTTGGCTCGAACAGCCTGCGATGGTGAGCATACTGACAGCTGCAATGATCAAGAACAACAACATTTTCTTCAAAGGGTTGGCCTCCTCTGGACATTAGACTATAATGTTATATAACATTATAGTCTAATGCATAATGGTTCCGCATTTTCAGATCAATACTCAACTTTCCACATGTATCTTCTATGAGATAAAGGATGATTTCTCGCCTCTGCCAGCTCGTCCGCATAGCTTCTCAGCACACGGTTGAGAACGAGCGGAGCAAGGTAGCCTTTAACTGAATCGTCAATCGCAGTGAAATCGTAAGATGCAGCATCAAGCACAGTGAGCTTTTTGCCATACTTTTTCGAGAAGGTAAGCGCCCGCTCTTCAAGAGGTCTAGTTTCATCTAAACCAAGCAGGATGATAAACGGCACGGATTCATCAATAATCTCAAACGGTCCGTGAAAATATTCTCCGGCATGAATGGCGTGGGAATGAATCCATTGCATTTCCATGAGAATGCAGATGCTGTAGGAGTAAGCGACACCGTAGTTTGCACCGCTTGCCATTGTATAAATAATGCTTTCTTTTTCATGAGCTTTTGCAAATTGCTGTGCATTGTCAGCTTCCTGCTTAAGGGCTTCATCATACACAGCCTGCAATTGATCTAAACCTTCAATTGCTTGTTCAAATTTCGTATTGTTTTCTAATACTTGCAGGGTGCCAAAAACGATTTGATACAGAACGCCATAGTTCGTATTCATTGCAAGCGCCTCATCACCCCAATCGTACTGGGCAACATATTGCGCTTCCTGTGCTAAAGGAGACTCCGGTTTATACGTCATCGCAATCGTAAGTGCGCCTTTGCCCCTCGCAAACGCAGCAGCTTTGACTGTTTCCGGGGTATTTCCCGAATGCGAGCACAAAATAACAAGAGACTTTTCACCAAGCTGAACAGGGTTGCGCTGAATAAATTCGTTAGAGCTGTAAAGGTCGGAGTTCATTGATTTTGACTCCCTGTCAAACACATACTTACTCGGATACATAATGGCCGAAGAGCCTCCGCATGCGACAAAGAATACATGGTCAATGGTTTTCCCTTTCAAATCCTGCAAGAAAGCTTGAACCTCACGATTTACTTTTGCTGTGGCTTGACTCAAATCCTTCACTCCTCATTTTTATTATATAACGTTATATAACATTATATATTGTTATATTAAAGTCCACAGCTAGGATTGTCAATATTATTTTCTGAAATTTCTCAATAATCCACTTAGACGATAGACAAAGGGTCTACATACGGAAAGTGCCCAAATCAAAAGCCAGAACTTAACATAAGTTCTGGCTTCGTTATTCAATCCGCAGACTGACGTCTTATTTAAAAAATGCCTTGTCTATATTGTACTTCGAGTGCTGTGTATTGATGATATATGTTTCGTAAATGTCTCTTTCCATTGGATCATCGACTACACATACTTCAATTTTATATACTTCGTCTCTGTGATGTTTGATCGGTGAGACAGTGTCTTCAAAATGCTTCTTAATTCTCTGTCTTAACTTTCTAGCTTTACCGACAAACAGCAGCTCGTCATGAATGTTGTAAAACATGAAGATGCCGCCTTTATCCCTTGGTATCTGGTGAAAGTCAATGAATCCGTGAATCGCCTTTATTTTCGGCTCGTTATCATTAGCTGACTGCTGTCGTTCAGTGATGGTGACATTCGGTGCGGGTATATCAATTTTTATCAAAATTAGTTCACGTCCTCTTTTTCATTAAAGATAAATGCTAACACAGACAGAAAAGAAAAGCCAGAACAGCTTTATTATATTTGTTTGTTATGGTTTTACTTATTATGCAACGCTCCCGCTGGATCATAAGGGCTAAGATCTATTTCTGTCTGCTTTCCGAGAACTAGCTTTGCGAGCTCTGACCCCAAGAATGGCCCCATCGTTAATCCCGAGGCGCCTAAACCGTTAGCGGCAAAAAGGCCTTGAACGTCCGGTACAGCGCCCACAACCGGGAGAAACCCAGGTGTAAACGGCCTGAATCCCACTCTTGTTTCAATGGCAGCGGCATCAGCAAGTCCCGGAGCCGCTGCTAGCGCTTTGCTCAATACTTCGTGCTGGCCTCCGGCCGTCACACGCAGATCATCAAGTCCGGCATCGTTTTCGTGCGTGGCGCCAGCTACAATTCTGCCGTTATCAAACGAAAGAATGTACTGATCGTTCGGCGGCATCACAACCGGCCAAGATCCTGTATCCGTTTCTGTCATTTCAAAATGCATAATCTGCGCTTTCTGAAAGGACACTTGAAAATGAATGCCAAGAGGCTTCATGACCTCATTGGCCCATGCCCCCGCCGTCACAATCACCGCGTCAGCCGCAAACTGCTGTGTGTCTGTTTGCACGCCGGTAACCGTGCTGTTTTCAAAAAGCAAGGACGCATTTCCTTTGATGATCTTTGCGCCTCGTTTCTCTGCAGCGCTTAAAAGCGACCGGCACAGCGCTCTTCCGTTCACTCGGGCGGCACCGCTGATATGAACCGATTCATAGCCATCAGCTAAAATCGGAAACAGCTTTTTCGTTTCACTTGCAGACAAGCGGGTAATGTCGCCGATCTCCGGCGCATCCTCCCGTCTCTTATACGCCCGTTCCTCCATCTTATCGAGCTTTGACAGATCAGTATGAATGCTGATCGCACCGACACGTTTATATCCTGTATCCGTTTCTCCGTCCTCTTCCAACTGATTGATTAAATCCGCATAGTATCGCGCCCCGCCCTTAGCAAGCTGATACCAATCCTGATTGCGGCGCTGAGAGAGCCAAGGACAGACGATCCCCGCCGCCGCATCAGTCGCTTGTCCAGGTTCGTTCCGATCAATGACAGTAACTCGAGCTCCTGATTTTGCGAGATGATAAGCCGTCGACGCACCTAGTATGCCGCCACCGACGATGATGTAAGATTTCATATGCAAACACCTTTTCTATTATAATGTCTATTCATTTTACCAAATAGAGTGCTTTCCTTCGACCTTTTGCCCTAATGTGGAAAAACCGCGAAGTTCGTCCAATCTCTTCACTCTCCTATCGAATATCCTGTCACTATCAATAGAGAAAGGATGATACCATGAGCGAAAATCGTCATGAAAATGAAGAAAACCAAAAGCGCAATGTATCAGTTGCTAAAGTTGAAAACAGCGGCAATGCAAAAGTCGTAGTCAACGTGAATACAGATCAGGATCAGGCACAGGCACAGTCTCAAGACGGAGAAGAGTAATGAACGAGAATATCATTCCTATCAACAGACATACTCAAGATATGCCTAACAATGGATCTATGATCGAAAACAGCGGCAACTCAAAGGTCTATATCGACATTCACATTGATACAATGCCGATCGCCTTTGCTATATTATGCTCTGCTTTAGCCGCAAAGCAGATGACAAAGGAAGAGTTCGACACTGCCTATACGCAATTACAAGAGATGAACAGGGATAACAGCAAAACATCTGTAAAGCAAATCAACAATCAAGAGATAGAAGAAGAGTAAAAAACCGCGGCCCCTCGGCCAGCGGTTTTTCTTCTGCATACAAAAAGGACGCGACTGAATCGGTTACTTCTGTACAATTTGAATAAGGTTACCGCATGTATCGTCGAAGACAGCTATTGTGACTTCGCCCATTTTTGTCGGTTCCATCGTAAACGTCACGCCTTTTTCCTTTAATCGGTTGTACTCTTTTTGAATATCTGCAACGCCAAACATTGTGGCCGGGAAGCCTTCGGAGAATATCTTCTTTTGATACTCCTTGGCGGCAGGATGTTCATTCGGTTCGAGTAAAAGCTCGGTTCCGTCTTGATCATCTGGAGAAACAAGCGTTATCCACCTGAATTTCCCCATGGGAACATCCTCCTTTTTTACAAACCCCAGTTTTTCTGTATAGAACTTCAGTGCCTTGTCTTGATCTTGCACGAATATACTAGTCACAATGATTTTCATATTGTTGTTGCCTCCTTTGATATTTATGGTGCATGGTACTGTGCAAACAATCCGGCTTCAAGCAAAACAAACCAACATTTGTTAGAAACTCAGTACTGGTTTTATAAAATTACTCTATCCATCCTTTCAGCAAATTTTTAAGCGGTTCTTTGTTGAATATAAGCACTCGATATTTTCCCTTTCGTTTTGATGTTACAAGCCCGGCATCTTCCAATACAGAAAGATGTTTAGCTATCGCCTGTCGCGTAATGGAAAGGTTATGCTTCGTAATGAGACGTACCGTAAGTTCATACAACGTCAGCTCGTTGCGTTCAGATAATTCGTCTAATATAAGCCGCCGAGTCGAATCGCCGAGTGCTTTGAATATAGCGTCTTTGTTCCAATTCATATATTGAGTATAAGCAACTGTATGGTTGCGTGATATAGGAACTGAACCTATCCGGCGCAGGTCTGAAATATTCTAATCGATAAGGAATTAAAACCATCAAAATAACAGTGGATATGTATCTGAAAAATAAAAGAAGACGAACTTCAAAAGTTCGTCTTATACAATCAAATTCGGCACGCCGGCCATTTTAAAATTGATAACTATCTCTAAAACCCTTGATAAACAAAGGGGTTTTCATCATTAACCGATAGAACCTTCCATTTGCACTTGATTAATTGTGCGTAAAACAGCTTGAAATGATTTATAAAGAAATAGCTTTATAAAAAAGTTTAACCGTTTTTTTAAAATGCAAAAAAAAGCATTTCGGCATAAAATCGGCACGGAATCGGAACAAAAATTAACTGTAAAAAACCATTGTGGGAAGGGTTAAAAACTTGAGAACTCCCAGTTTGCGCTGTGGGTTCTTTTCATTTTACTAATAAATTTGCAATACAATCTTCTATAACCTTTTCTAAAATAATTCGTTCATTAAATCCCCCACGTTCTACCTTTTCCTTAGCCTTTTCTCTGCAAAGTACCATTTAGTTAGAACTTAAAAATGCTCATATTATCCCTTTTGCTTTAAGTTATAGATTGAATTTGAATAAAAAGTCTGATCGTTTATCACTCTCTACTCAAATATATGGACGTAAAACATATCTTGTTCTTTCTTGAATTCTATATTGGCCGCGGTTCGACCATTGTCAATTTCACTGACTTCGTGCCGTATATAATCCACATTAAGTCGTTCTAAAACGTATTCTGCAAATTGGTCTTTATGATTGTTCCCTTCGGGCATGTTTAGCTTTCTCGAAACAGCGCCGGTTACCAGGTCTGAAATTTGAACTGCGACAAACGTTTTAGATGGCATACCATTAAGAGCTTCCAAGCGAAGTTCCTCTTCGTAATTGCTTTTAAATCGTTCTCGCAATAATTGTCTTGTTTCCTCTAAGTGAAGCTTGTCAGAACCGTCGTCTGCGTCTTTATAATAGCAAATGCCTCTTGGGAGAGATAACCTTCCACTATGCACTTCATGCTCAATCCCGAGATGAGCGAGCTGGTAATACAGGGAGTAAACGGATTGTTCTAACGTTTTGTATTGAAGTTGACTCTTTCTCACTGCAACTGCCTTAAAACTAACCATATCTGAAAATTGCATGACTTTATCAAAAAATTGTTTATATAACTCAAGTTGATTTCGCTTCATCTCTGTGAAATGAAACTCATCCGGAAAACGAATCTGCTCTTGTTGTGCTCGCTCCCTGCACTCTGCTAACCATGCACGCATATCATGCTGTACTTCTTCATGACGTTGCATATCATTAAACCAAACACTGCCTACGATTAAATAAGCCTCTCCGCCGGCTTTCCCACTTTCGTCCGCGTACACAAATATCAATGGATTGCTTTGAGGTTTAACAGCAGTTGCTCTCTGACGATGTTCTCCCGCCAAGTCTTTACGATAGCCCTCCACGGTTGCTTCCGCTCGAAATAACCCAAACTCATTTTGAATTTTGGCTCGTGCGCGTGTAAGTGAAGTAAGACGGGTGTATTTTTTCAATTCATCTGGAGTGATAGGATTTCCCATACGATAACCTTCATAAGCTTCCCAATATCGTAACTGGAGTTCCTGGTCATTATTACGCGCTTCTTTATGTTTATTCAAAACTGAAGCCACTCTTGTGTACATCGTATCATAGCGGTTGGATAACAAGTTTTTGAGCAACCGTTCTTTACCTTCTTCCCTCTTCCGTGATCTTACTACCGCGGGATCTACTTCTTCTGTTATTGCCTGTTTTTCACCATCTGTAGTCAATTCCGGTTCCTCCCTTCGATTTACTTACCATTATTATACAATAGATTTCTAGGACAATCTTTGAAAGCTTTTAAAAATTTTCCGGATTACCCCCAAAAAACTGGTTTCCTGGTCATATTTTTTGTATGCCTTTTTTCAGTTTTTATTTTCATGGGAGTTTAAGAAATTTAGACTCCTTAGTCTTTAAGCTAGGAACATTAGGAAGTACAAAAGGTTGAAAAATGCTATCCTTTGATACAGGCAGAAAAATTTTACGGAAGAATAAATTTTTTCTTTAAAATAAAAAATTATTATATAGTAAAAAAGGCAAATATTTTAGGGGGCTTATTCATATATGAGTTTAACAATGGATGAATATTTAAATCACGTTCAATCTTCAATTACCCGATATTTAGAAGACATTTATGCAATTGAACAAAAGCAAATAAAAATAAATAGTGGGGCCACACAAACTTTTAAAGAGTACCGTGAATATCTAAGTGAAAAGAGTTCTTTGAGTTCCATGAAGCCACTTCATATAAATTTGCTGTCTATTATTGATATTAATTCGCATTGTTTCATTTTCTCCAGACGTTACCTCAATCTGCAGCTCATAAGTTATCGGATCGACGTAATGGACATGCCCAGTTATTTCATGAGTAAATCCATCGTCCCTATCGTCAGCTTTACGGCTTGGCTGTATTCCGTTGCGTAAGCTATACGTAGGTTAAACTCTTCCGTCTGATGTTCGTCTAATATTGGCTTAGCAGTCCGAGCTTAATCCTTAAACATTTCGCTGGTCATTTCGAATGCTAGTGGTTCGAAAGAAGCCGACTGCCATTTTATTTTTCCACAGTCACGTATTGTTATAATGAATCATTTCCTTTGATACCATTATATAAGAACAAACGTTCTTGATGTATATAAATTTAAAAACCAACTTTACAGCGGTCTTTAGATTTCTTCTTTAATTAAAGCACCCAATAGCTTAAGTGCATAATTCCACAAACTTAAATAATTGAATATACTTTTTCAATTGTTACAGGATGCTCCCTTTAGTATAAATTGAAAATACTCCAGAAAGATAATATAGAGCAAAAGCATCGCAACTTGATTTAAATTATTGTTGTTACTGAATTAGAAAAACGTGCAAAAAAGAGAAAGATATGATTAAACTTGTTTTAGTGGATTAAACGAAAATAATATTGATTGGAGTTTTGAACAATGAGTATTTTTTTAAAATCATATAATCTTGTAAGTGATTCACCAGAACCTCTCAAATGGGAAGATTATGAAAAGAAAGTGTTAGATGACTATAGAATACTACTCCAACAGCAAAGTGAAAATGAAAAAGTTTTTCAAGATTTTTTCGAAAAAAATCCTGCTATGCTACCTGGAGCCTATGGTTTTTTTGGAGAATCTGGTCACGCTCCGTATAACAACGTTTTAATCACACAACCAGTATTACAGGGTTTGATTACAAAGGTTCCTGATTTTTTATGGATTGCTTCTGATAGTTTGAATATCTATCCAATTTTTATTGAAATCGAAGCTCCAAGTAAAAAATGGTTTAATCAAGATGGTACTCAAACTGCTAAGTTTACTCAAGCTCAAAGTCAAATACAAGATTGGAAAACATGGTATTCAAATCCTATACATCAATCTATTTTTTTTCAATACTATGATATTGATAAGAAAATTATAGAGGGAAAATCCGTTAAACCTTTTTATGTGTTGATATATGGGTTAAGAGAGGAATTTGAAGGTAAGCCACACTTAAATCAAAAAAGAGCACAATTAAATAAAAGCGATGAGATATTTATGACTTATGATCGTCTCACTCCCAATATAAAAGGAAGGGATGTAATTACTTGTCATGTGAAAAATCGTGATTATTCAGCAAAATATGTTTCCCCAACTTTTAGACTAGGACCTGTATTTGCAGAGGAACTAAATATAATTAACAATAAAGAGGAAGCTATTTTAAATACTGATCTAACTGATGAAAGAAAGAAGTTTCTAATTTCCAGACTTAAGTATTGGGAGGACTTTGGTAAAAAGAAAAATAAAGGATTGATAAATACTGGTGACTGGGAATAATTCGAATAAAAGATATTGTCTAAAACAAAATGAAGATGTCATTATCTTCCAAAATTATAACGGACATTATTTAACACCTTCTATTATTCGTGAAACAATCCAAGTTTACTGTAAAAAAGCTGGTGTTGAATATAAAGGTACACATGTTTCTAGACATACGCATGCTGTGCTTCTGCTTGAATCCGGCGCAAGTCTGAAATATGTATCTAATCGACTAGGACATAAAAACAACAACACAACAGCGGATACTTATTTTGATATCACTAAAAAAATAAAAGAAGACGAACTTCAAAAGTTCGTCTTCTACAATCAAATTCGGCACGCCGGCCATTTTAAAATTGATAACTATCTCTAAAACCCTTGATAAACAAAGGGGTTTTCATCATTAACCGATAGAACCTTCCATTTCAAACTTAATCAAACGGTTCATTTCAACTGCGTATTCCATTGGAAGCTCTTTTGTGAATGGCTCAATGAAGCCCATTACGATCATTTCAGTTGCTTCTTCTTCGGAAATACCGCGGCTCATCAAGTAGAAGAGCTGCTCTTCAGATACTTTAGACACTTTTGCTTCGTGCTCCAATGAAATGTTATCATTTAAGATTTCATTGTAAGGAATTGTGTCTGACGTTGATTTGTTATCCATAATGAGCGTATCGCACTCGATGTTAGAACGGGCGCCTTCGGCTTTGCGTCCGAAGTGGACGATTCCGCGGTACGTTACTTTTCCGCCTTGTTTTGAAATCGACTTTGATACGATTGTGGATGATGTGTTTGGTGCAAGGTGAATCATTTTCGCACCCGCATCCTGATGCTGGCCTTTACCCGCAAGAGCGATAGAAAGCGTCATACCGCGCGCGCCTTCGCCTTTTAGGATACAAGCCGGATATTTCATTGTCAGTTTAGAACCGATGTTGCCGTCGATCCATTCCATTGTTGCGTTTTCTTCACAGATCGTACGCTTCGTTACAAGGTTGTAAACGTTGTTCGCCCAGTTTTGGATCGTTGTATAACGGCAGTAGCCGCCTTTTTTCACGATGATCTCAACAACCGCACTGTGAAGTGAGTTTGTTGTGTAAACAGGCGCAGTACAGCCTTCAACATAATGAACGCTTGCTTCTTCGTCAACGATGATCAGCGTGCGCTCGAACTGACCCATGTTTTCAGAGTTGATACGGAAGTAAGCTTGAAGCGGTGTTTCAACCTTCACGCCTTTAGGAACGTAGATGAAAGATCCGCCGGACCAAACAGCTGAGTTAAGCGCCGCAAACTTGTTATCAGTCGGCGGGATCACTTTTGCCCAGTGCTCACGGAAAATATCTTCATTTTCTTTCAGCGCGCTGTCAGTGTCTTTAAAGACGATGCCTTGCGCTTCAAGATCTTCTTTCATGTTGTGGTATACAACCTCAGATTCGTACTGAGCAGAAACACCCGCAAGGTATTTTTGTTCAGCTTCTGGAATACCGAGCTTGTCGAATGTTTGCTTAATTTCGTCAGGAACTTCATCCCAAGAACGCTCTGAACGCTCAGACGGTTTTACGTAGTACGTAATTTCGTCAAAGTTCAGTGAGTTTAAATCTCCGCCCCATTGAGGCATCGGCATGTTGTAGAAATGCTCAAGTGATTTCAAGCGGAAATCAAGCATCCATTGAGGCTCTTCTTTCATGCGAGAAATTTCTTCTACGATTTCTTTTGTCAATCCGCGCTCTGAACGGAAAATGGAAACGTCCTTGTCGTGAAAACCATACTTGTATTCACCAATATCAGGCATTTTTTTAGCCATCCATTTTCACTCCAATCCTTTTAATTGCCGCCTTCTTCTTTTGCGACTCCTTTTTCAAGTGCTTTCCATGACAGGGTTGCACATTTGATACGGGCCGGGAATTTTGAAACGCCTTGAAGGGCTTCAATATCCCCGAGATCTATAGAATCATCATATTCTTTCCCTTGCATCATATCCGAGAAAATCTTAGACATGGAAAGGGCTGTTTCAATATCTTTCCCTTTAATCGCCTGAGTCATCATCGAAGCGGATGCCATTGAAATGGAACAGCCTTCCCCTTCAAATTTCGCATCTTCCACGATGTCTCCGTCAAGCTTCATTGTCAGTCTGATTCGGTCGCCGCATGTCGGATTGTTCATATCCACGACGATGCTGTCATTCAAAACCCCTTTGTTGCGCGGGTTTTTGTAATGATCCATAATCACCTGTCTGTACAATGTATCTAAATTTGCATTAAAAGACATTTGTAAAATACTCCTTTGTCTTTTGAAGAGCTTCCACAAGCTTATCAATCTCTTCCTCTGTATTATACAGATAAAAGCTTGCTCTTGCAGTAGCAGTTACATCCAGCCATTTCATCAGCGGCTGCGCGCAATGATGGCCGGCTCTGACAGCGATTCCCTCCGCATCAAGCACGGTTGCCACATCGTGAGGATGAACATCATCAAGGTTAAATGTAACAAGCCCGGCACGCTCTTCCGGTCCGTAAACCGTCACGCCGTCAAGCTGGCGGAAGCGTTCAAGCGCATAAGCTGCAAGCTTGTGTTCGTGGCGGGAAATCTCATCCAGACCGATTTCTTCGAGAAAATCAATGGCGGCACCGAGACCGATTGCTCCTGCAATAATCGGCGTACCCGCTTCGAATTTCCACGGAAGCTCTTTCCAAGTTGATTCATAAAGCCCGACAAAGTCGATCATTTCACCGCCGAATTCGGCAGGCTCCATGTTTTCCAGCAGGGCTTTCTTTCCGTACAGCACACCAATACCGGTAGGTCCGCACATTTTATGGGAAGAAAGCGCAAAGAAGTCGCAATCGAGATCCTGCACGTCAATTTTCATGTGAGGCGTGCTTTGTGCACCGTCCACCACAATAACAGCCCCATTGTCATGAGCGATTTTCGCCATTTCTTTAATCGGGTTGATCGTGCCGAGGACGTTAGATACATGAGACACTGCAACAATTTTTGTGTTGCTTGTGACCGTTTCTCTGACGTCTTCTAAAGAAATCGTTCCGTCTTCCTGCAGCGGAATATATTTTAATGTGGCGCCAGTCGCTTTTACAGCCTGCTGCCACGGAATGATATTCGCATGATGCTCCATATAGGTGATGACCACTTCATCACCCGGTTTCAAGTTGGCGCGCGCATAGCTTAACGCCACCATATTCAGTGATGTGGTCGTGCCTTTTGTGAAAATAATCTCAGCCATTGACTTCGCGTTAATAAACTTGCGGACTTTTTCACGCGCACCTTCATAACCGTCTGTCGCTCTGGTTCCAAGTGTATGGACGCCCCGGTGAACATTGGAATTGTATTGGTTATAATACTTATCCAGTGTTTCAATGACAGCACGCGGCTTCTGGGAAGTCGCCGCGCTGTCGAGATAAACGAGATCATGTCCGTTCACTTGCTGATGAAGGATCGGGAACTGTTCACGAATATCTGTGATATTCATTACTTCACTTTCCTTTCGATAACAGAAACTAATTGTTTCTTAACGCCTTCAATCGGAAGTTCATTTACTACCGGTGCAAGGAATCCGTAGATGACTAAGCGTTCTGCTTCTTCTTTCGCAATACCGCGGCTCATCAGGTAGTAAAGCTGAATAGGGTCCACACGGCCGACAGATGCCGCATGCCCTGCAGTTACATCGTCTTCGTCAATTAAAAGAATAGGGTTTGCGTCTCCGCGTGCTTTTTCGCTGAGCATCAGCACACGTGATTCTTGCTCCGCATTCGCTTTAGAAGCGCCATGTTCGATTTTGCCGATCCCGTTAAAGATAGAAGAAGCGGAATCCTTCATCACACCGTGCTTCAAGATATATCCTTCTGAAGCTTTACCAAAATGAATGATTTGTGTTGTAAAGTTTTCTGTTTGCTCTCCTCTTCCGACAACAACCGTTTTCGTATCGCCGTATGTGCCGTCACCGTAAAGGTTTGTTGTGTTTTCGGAAATCGTGTCGCCGTCGTTCATCAGGCCGAGAGCCCACTCGATTTTGCTGTCGCGTCCGCGCGCAGCACCTCGGCGGTTAACATATGTTGTCACACCGCTAGACAGAGTATCCACCGCACCGTATGTCACGCTGGCATTATCACCTGTGATGACCTCACTGATAATATTGAACACAGCGTCTTTAGGGTTTACAGTGCTGATGTAGTTTTCAACATATGTTACAGAGCTGTGGTCTTCAGCCACAATCAGCACGTGGTTGAATAGAGCTGTATCGTTGCTTTCGTGGACATAAACAGCCTGAACCGGCGTCTCCACTTGAACATTTTTCGGAACATAAAGGAATGCTCCTCCGTTAACAAGAGCTGCGTGAAGTGCAGTTAATTTATGCTCGTCAACCTTCACGCCGTCCTTCATAAAGTATTTCTCCACCAAGTCGCTGTGCTCGCGTGCGGCAGTCAGAATATCAGTGAAGATGACGCCTTTGTCTTTCAATTCTTGTGAAAGAGAAAGGTATGCCGGCGTCTGGTCACGCTGTACGTATAATGTTTTATCTTCGTTTTCAACATCAATCAGCGCTTTTACTTCATCAGTCAAATCTTCTAATGAAGAAAGCGGTTCGTTATCAACTGTATGCTTCGCGAAGTTCGTGAAGTTCCAGTTTGTGATTTTTGTTTTGTCAGGCTTCGGCATCGGCAGATCCTCAGCTTGTTCAAGAGCCTGTAAGCGCAAGTTTTTCAGCCAGGCAGGTTCTTGATGCTTTTCGGAAAAGCTTTTGAGATACTCCTGATCTACGGATAGTTTTGTACCTAGTGTCATATTAATCCCCCTAACGCTTACGCTTCTTGGCCTACAGTTTCGTCTTCAATGCCAAGTTCTTGTTTGATCCAGTCATAACCTTCTGCTTCAAGACGCTGTGCAAGTTCTGCACCGCCGGATTTTACAACGCGGCCTTGCATCATAACGTGAACAACATCCGGAGTGATGTAGTTTAACAGGCGCTGATAGTGAGTGATCATCAGGCAGCCGAAGTTTTCGCTGCGCATTTTGTTGATCCCTTTAGATACAACTTTCAGAGCATCAATATCAAGACCTGAGTCGATTTCATCAAGGATGGCGATTTTCGGTTCAATCATCATTAATTGAAGGATTTCGTTGCGTTTTTTCTCCCCGCCTGAGAAGCCTTCGTTAAGGTAACGCTGAGCCATTTCAGGGTCCATTTCAAGGAACTCCATGTTTTCGTCCATTTTGCGGATGAATTTCATAAGAGAAATTTCATCGCCTTCTTCTCTGCGCGCATTGATTGCTGAACGAAGGAAGTCGGCATTTGTCACACCGCTGATTTCACTTGGGTACTGCATCGCAAGGAATAAACCTGCCTGCGCACGCTCGTCCACTTCCATCTCCAGTACATCTTTGCCGTCAAGCGTGATGCTGCCTTTTGTTACTTCATATTTAGGATGCCCCATAATAGCAGCTGACAGAGTGGATTTACCAGTTCCGTTCGGTCCCATTACTGCGTGGAACTCTCCGCCTTTTATTTCAAGGTTTACACCCTTTAAGATCTCTTTCCCTTCGATTTCAACGTGAAGATCTTTGATCGTTAATGTTGAAGCAGCCATATCTATACCTCCAAAAATATATAATCATTATTCTCAATTTATTCTCATTCTAATTTTATAACAAATGAAAAGTAAATACAACTTTTTATCGTGTCTTGCACATTCCTCAAGTTTAACAAAGATCGGCACTTTATTAAAGCGATTGAAAAAGAAAAAGAGTGGATTCCCACCCTTTTTTAAAGATTGATTTTCTCAATAAGCTCCCGCAGAAATTCGCTTGCTTTTTTCATAATCAAGCTCTCTCTGCCGCTCTACTTTCATTCTTGTTTCCAGCCGGCGTCCGTATTCCTCGTATCCAATTCCGTGAGACAGCTGCATCGCTTTTTCCATTTCTGACGTATAATCGAGGTCCAGTCTGTCCTGGCTGCTGCAAATAATGAATCAATCCCTTCATATATTTGCTTCAATTGTATCAGCGCTGAGATGGATGCCGCAAAAAGGATATGGCTCGAAATAGCGGCAGATGAGACGAAAGCATCCTTTTAGATCAAATGAGAATGGTTTTTCGGAATATTCCTTCTCTTAATGCGTGGTGTTTCCGAATTCCTCTATGCACTGCTGGACGACTGTCACGCCTTGGCTTAGAGCCGCGCCGCCTCCAAATGCCGCTGCAACACTGACGGCTTCGAGAATGTTTTCTTCTGTCGCTCCCTCATCAAGACAGCCTTTTGTGTGATAGATCATGCAATATTCATCCTGGGCATTGATGGCGATTCCGAGGGCGATCAGCTGTTTTTCTCTTTCAGTCAGAGAATTGCCGGCAAAGCATTGTTCAGTAAACTCGTTAAACTTTCTTCCCATCAGCGGCATCTTTTGTTCAAATGTGCCTAAACCTAATTTATACTGTTTTAGCGCGTCCTGCATGCTTCCTCTGTCTTGATTCAAAGAAAATCCCTCCATCTGTTTAACATTCCTTTTTATTATGAACAGCTTTTAGGAAAATACCCGAAAAAAACCCCGGATTTCTCATCCGGGGTTGCAGTCTTATTCAGATACAGGAAGCACAGCTCCGTCGTATTTTTTGTCGATGAAGTCTTTGATCTCTTTAGAGTGAAGAACTTCCATCAGCGCTTTGATTTTTGCAGAATCTTCTTCGCCTTTTCTTACTGCGACGATGTTAGCGTATGGGTTGTTTTTCGTTGATTCTACTTCAATCGCGTCTTTTTTAGGATTTAATTTATTTTGGATCGCATAGTTTACATTGATGAAGACCGCGTCTCCTTCTTTGTTATCATATGCTTTTGCCGTTAATTCAGGCGCTACTTTTTTGAACTCAAGGTTTTTCGGGTTTTTCTTAATGTCTTTCAAAGTTGCGTCAACTGCTTCCACTTTAGAATCAAGTGTGATTAATCCTGCGTTTTCAAGCATTGCAAGCATACGACCTTGTTCAGCAACGTTGTTTGTCAGGATAATTGTCGCACCGTCTGGAAGGTCTTTTAATGATTTGTATTTTTTAGAGTAAATACCGAATGGCTCTAAGTGAACAGCTCCGGCATTCACAAGTTTGTAATCTGTGTTTTCTTTCATTTCTTGCTCAAGGTAAGGAATGTGCTGGAAGTAGTTCGCATCCACTTCTTTATCAGATAAAGCTTTGTTGTACATCTTGTAATCACTAAGCACTTTCACTTTCAGCGTGTAGCCTTTTTCTTTCAGCAGTGGTTCAGCTTCTTTTAAAATTTCCGCATGCGGTGTTTTTGTTGCCGCAACGACAATTTCTTTCTTGCCGGATTCAGCGCCGTTATTCGAACCGCAGGCAGCCATAACTCCTGCAAATACAAGCAATAATGCACCCAAAAATAGCTTTTTCAATGTAAATCCTCCCTTATCGTTTGTCTATAATATTTGTTATGACATCACCGATGATTTGAATAATAAATACGATGATTAAAATAAACACAGTAGCAACGAAGGTAACATCAGTATTATTAGATTGATAGCCTTCTACGTACGCAAGGTTTCCAAGGCCTCCTGAACCGATGGCACCGGCAATTGCCGTTGAGCCGATCAATGCGATGGCCGTAACCGTAATACCAGAAATCAGAGCCGGCATCGACTCCGGAAGCAGCACTTTGAAAATAATTGTAGACGTTTTAGCGCCCATTGATTTAGCGGCTTCAATAACACCTTTATCCACCTCGCGAAGCGCGATTTCAGCAAGACGCGCGTAAAACGGTGCAGAGCCGATAACCAAGGCCGGCAATGCGGCATTTGGCCCTAAGATGGTGCCGACTAAAAACTTCGTAAACCCTAGCAATAAAATAATTAAAATGAGGAACGGAATCGATCTGAATATGTTGACAATGGCCGCAATTACAGAGTTGACCGCTTTATTCTGCCAAAGGCTCCCTTTGCTTGTCAGGAAGAGCAGCAAACCGAGGATCACCCCGATGACAAAGGCAAACAGTAAAGAGATCAGCGTCATATAAAGTGTTTCATATGTCGCATTCCACAATTCAGTTAAATCAACGTTCGGGAAGTATTTTTCAAACATTCGTGATCACCTCTGCTTTCACCTGTTTGTCATTAATAAACCGGATCACGTTGTGTACTTCTTCCTCGTCTCCGTCAATGTGGATGAAAAGTGAACCGTACGCCCCATCCTTCGTCTGCGAGATTTTCCCTTGCAGAATATTGACACTGATATTAAAGTTTCTGATCATCTCTGTAATCAGAGGCTGTTCAGCTGAATCGCCGACAAATGTGAGCTGAACCGTTTTTCCTGATGCTGTTTCATCAAGAAGGTGCTGAAGCGTTTCTTTCGTTTCTTCCGGTTCTGTCACCTGCTGAACAAATCGTTTTGTCATTTCTTCCTTCGGATTTTTGAAGACATCGAGAACTTCGCCTTCTTCAACAACCTTTCCGTTTTCCATGACAGCGACTCTGTTGCAGATTTTGCGGATCACATGCATTTCGTGTGTGATCAGCACAATCGTCAAACCGAGTCTTTCATTAATATCGGACAACAAATCCAAAATTGAATCTGTCGTCTGCGGATCTAATGCTGATGTCGCTTCATCACAAAGGAGTACCTTCGGATTGTTTGCAAGCGCTCTGGCGATCCCGACACGCTGCTTTTGCCCGCCGCTCAGCTGAGACGGGTAAGATTTTTCTTTTCCTTCTAAACCTACCAGTTTAATCAGTTCATTGGCGCGCTTGATCCGCTCGCTCTTTTTCACCCCGGCAATTTCTAAAGGAAACATGATATTATCTCTGACGGTCCGCGACCAAAGCAAATTGAAATGCTGGAAAATCATACTGATTTCATGGCGTGCTTTTCTTAAACCGCGTCCGTTTACTTCATTAATCTTGGTTCCCGCCACTTCCACGGTTCCTGAGGTTGGTTTCTCAAGGCCGTTCAGCAGACGGATTAAGGAACTTTTACCAGCTCCGCTATATCCTATAATTCCAAAAATCTCACCTTTTTTAATGGAAAGCGAGACATTTTGGACAGCATTGACATCTCCATGTTTCGACTTATAAACTTTTGAAACATTTTGAAGATTGATCAAAGCAATCACCTGCCTTAACACTATTCTAAGAAATCTTCCGGGTTTTTCTGCAAAAGAAAAGCCTTTCTGCACACTTGAGCAGAAAGGCTTATATAAAAATGCCTTTCTCTCATCTTTCAAAGCTGAACGCTTCGTGTGAATTGGCACCATTTCAACAGCGTTGATGGTTGCCGGGCTTCATAGGGCACTTCCCTCCACCTCTCTTGATAAGAGAAATATATAGTCTTTTTCGTCCGGAAATTCTTAATGTAGAATAGCATGGCGAATGATTAAATGTCAATAAAATAAATGATGTCAACTTTTACTATTATAATAATTTCCTATTTTTTAATTTTTCAAAATCCTCTGAAAAAATCCATTTGTCAGCCAGAGAATGGCTTCTAGTTTTAACAGGGCTCTGAATGACCCCTTCACTTTTAGTCTTCCGCTCTGGATCAGGTGCTGAAGGGAAATGTCTCCGTGCAATAAATGAATGATTTCTGCTTGGTTTCCGTAAAAGGTCAGGTTGGACGTTTGGGGCGGAGAAATTTTTTTCATTTCTCCCTGTTCGTTTATTGAGACGGTTAAGGCTTCTGTTTCTCCTTGGAAGGTAATGAGCAATGTTGAAGCGTTCAAAAGGGGTTTTAAAAACAGATGCTGATACTCATCTTCTAAAACTTCCGCTTTCTCCATATGTACAACCTCCTATTTGTTGGTCATACATACACATTTCTCTTTCTGGCGCAAGAACCCCTTTATAAAACGAACGACAATTTCATTGAAATGTGTTGAGAAATATGTCATAAATGGGATGCGGAAGATGATTTTTGTTTGATCAGCTCATATAAATAAGAAACGGAATGAAACGCATATCCCCTTTCGACCACTTTTCCGCCTTTAAACAGCAGAAAACAAGGGACACTTTCAATTTGATACGCTTTTGCGAATGTCGGAGAGTAATTGACATTGTTTTTATAGAAGGCGACATCGGGCAGCATTTCTTTCACCACTGTCAGCATTTTGCTTGCAAGCTGGCAGGTGCCGCAAAACGGAGTATATAAATATAGGAGATACACATCATCAGCAATGTGCTCAAGCTCGTGTTCTTGGAGTTCTTTCATGCTATACACCTCGGGACTTTCTTTCAAGAAAAATAGTATGGACATTCAAATTCGCGCGCAGCAATACAGCGGCGACATGGTGTCTGGGCGCAGCCGCCACTTCCTTATAGGCTCTGTCGATATGCAAATGGCAGGCTTCGTTAAATTCTCTTTTCAGCTGTTTTCTCAATTTCTCGCCTGATTCATCAGCATCAACTAATATGTAGACGTCTTTATCGTAAAGCTCGTCAGCCAATTCCTCAAGCTTCAGTTGGCTGATTGTTCCGTTTGTGCAGATAATGCGCATTGGTTCATTCAGGACGCTTTCGATTTTCTCTTTATCTGATTTCCCTTCGACAATCATAACCTTTTCCAGCTCTTCCATCTTCATCTTCTTCACCTGCCGCGTCAAATTTGAAACGTTCAGATTGTAAAAGAAGGCAGTGAAATTCACCGCCACATTAACACCAGCCGTTTTCGTAGTCACAATCCACATATTTTTCGTCGTTTCCCGAGACCACATCGGCTGTCTTATAAAATTTCTCATTTTCAAAGGAATAACCGGATTTTAGCTCATATTCATCCATGCTTGTCATTTGGCCGATCATCTCATTATCATGATATAACGAGAGCCGGCCATTTTGAAAGCGGCCTGTCACATCATTGGTAACATCGAGCTTTTGTTTGCTGAAAGCCATATTGGACACCTCCCATAACGTTAGCGTGTCCAATTGCCTTTACAGCTATCCTGTTTTAGTCTTCTTGTGTCATCTCTTCGTATTGCTCTGCTGTCATCAGTTTTTCAATTTCAGAAGCGTCAGACGGCTCAACGACGATCATCCATGCTTTTTCGTACGGAGATTCGTTAACGAATTCCGGACTGTCATCAAGATCTTCGTTTACTTCTACAACAGTTCCGTTAATCGGTGCATAAAGCTCAGATACCGTTTTAACGGATTCAACACTGCCGAATGGCTCGTCCGCTTTGATTTCAGCGCCAACTTCAGGAAGTTCGACAAACACGATGTCGCCTAGCTCGGACTGGGCAAAATGCGTAATCCCGATTCTGGCTTTTTCTCCTTCAACTTTTACCCACTCGTGTTCTCCTGAGTAACGCAAATCTTTAGGTATGCTCAATTGAATCCCTCCATTTTTTACAGCACTACAATAAGAAGATACCACACTTTTCGAAAAAAATTTACATTAAGCCCAGTTTTCTTCAAATTGCTCTTCTTTAAAACCAACTGTCACTTTTTCGCCGTCTGTTGTAAGCGGGCGTTTGATCAGCATTCCGTCTGAAGCCAGCAGTTCAAGCTGTTCATCCTCCGACATATGATACAGCTTTTCCTTGAGATTCAGCTCGCGGTATTTCATGCCGCTCGTGTTGAAAAATTTCTTGAGATCCAGCCCGCTTTTTTCATAAATCGCTTTTAGTTCTTCTTTGCTTGGAGGCTGCTCTGCAATATGTATTTCGTTTATTTCTTTCCCATGCTCTTCAAGCCATTTCTTTGCTTTGCGGCACGTTCCGCATTTAGGGTACCAGTAAAAAGTTAACGACATCTTCTTCCCCCTCAATAAAATAATCGAGGTTATTTTAACACAGTTTGTTTTAAAAACCTAAAACGGTGCTTCTTAAAAAAAGCTCCGCACATGCGGAGCTCTTGGGCAATCAGACAATATATTTTTCAGCTTCAAAAATGCCCGCTGCCGCTTCGCGCTTTTTCTGAATGACGTTTTTAGGCGTTACGCGCGTCAGCTTGCGCAGAGCGGAAAGCATCATGCGGAGTGAATCTCCTTCTTCCATTGCGATGAGGGACTCCTTCGCGTGCGCTTCAATTTCGTTAAAGGCTTCCTGAACGAAAATTTCCGTATACAGCACCTTTTGCGCTGCTTTTTCTGCACCTTGTGCGGCAATGGCCTTTTCCGTTCTGAGCACGGCTGATTCCATTGCGTACACATTGCTGACGATATCCGCGACGTTTACGAGAATTTCTTGTTCGCGATCGATGGCTTTTCCGTATTTTTGCGCAGCAAGGCCGGCGGCGAATAGCGCGATTTTTTTGGCTTGCTTGACGATATATTTCTCCTGCTCTAAAACGCCGCTGCCAGGCTCCTCAGGCATAAGCATCATGAGTTCTTCCTGCAGCGATTGTGCTTTTTCAAATAGAGGGAGCTCGCCTTTGAGCGCTTTTTTCAGGAAGGTGCTTGGCACGATCAACCGGTTGATTTCGTTTGTGCCTTCAAAAATCCGATTGATCCTTGAATCCCTATAGGCTCTTTCTACTTCGTACTCCTGCATAAAACCGTAGCCTCCATGAATCTGCACACCTTCATCAACGATATAATCAAGCGTTTCAGAGCCGAATACCTTATTCAGAGAGCATTCGATGGCATATTCAGCAATTGACTTGGCAATTTGCCGTCCGTCCTTGAGATCTTCGGCTGTAAACTGGCTCATATTGTCTTCAAACAGCCCGACGGTTCTGTACACAGAGCTTTCCATCGCGTACAGCCTCGATGCCATTGTCGCCATTTTTTCCTGTGTCAGCGAAAAGGCTGCAATCGGCGTTTTAAATTGGCGGCGCTGATTTGCGTATGCCGCAGAGAGCTCGATTACCCGCTTAGACGCGCCGATTGTGCCAACCGCCAGCTTGTAGCGGCCGATATTTAAAATATTAAAGGCGATGATATGCCCTTTGCCGATTTCTCCAAGCAGGTTTTCTTTTGGGACTTCAGCTTGATCCAGAATGAGGGTTCTTGTCGATGATCCTTTGATCCCCATTTTCTTTTCTTCCGGACCCGTGGATACTCCCGGGAAATCTTTTTCTACAATAAAGGCCGAGAACTTTTCGCCGTCCACCTTAGCGTAAACGACAAATACATCAGCAAAGGCAGAGTTGGTAATCCACTGTTTTTCCCCGGTTAATACGTAATGGGTTCCGTCTTCATTCAGCACGGCTGTTGTTTTTGCTCCAAGCGCATCAGAGCCAGATCCCGGCTCAGTCAATGCATAAGCCGCGATCTTTTCGCCTGAAGCGAGCCCGGGCAAATATTTTTTCTTTTGTTCTTCTGATCCGAAAAAGACGATCGGCAAGGAACCGATGCCGACATGCGCCCCATAAGAAAGCGAAAAGCTTCCCGCACGCGAAAATTTTTCAGTGATGAGTGCCGAGCTGATTTTATCAAGACCGAGGCCTCCGTATTCCTCCGGCACATCAGCGCCAAGCAGTCCCAGTTCGCCCGCTTTCTTCAACAGCCTGACGGAATGCTCGAACTGATGGTTTTCGATATCATCTATATGAGGGAGAACATCTTGCTCAATGTAATCCTCTGTTGTTTTCGCAATCATTTTATGCTCGTCAGTGAAATCCTCCGGTGTATACATTTGGTCGTATGTGACATCCTCGATTAAGAAACCGCCGCCTTTTTGTACTTCAGCCGCTTTTTTTACCATTTGTTTTTCCCCCTTTAGCATAATTCAAATACACCGGCCGCTCCCATCCCGCCGCCGATACACATTGTGACGACTCCAAATTGCTCGTTTCTCCGTTTCATTTCATGAATCAATGAGAGTGTAAGCTTTGTGCCCGTACAGCCAAGCGGGTGTCCGAGTGCGATTGCGCCCCCGTTGACATTCACTTTTTCTTCATCAATTCCCAGCTCTCTGATGACTTGAATGGCCTGTGATGCAAAAGCTTCGTTCAGTTCAAACAAGCCGATGTCCTGCAGTTGAAGCCCGGCAAGTTTTAAGGCACGCGGAATGGCTTCCACCGGACCGATGCCCATCACTTCCGGCGGTACGCCGCCTACGGCAAAGGAGCGGAATTTCACAAGCGGGGCTAATCCCAGCGCATCAGCCTTTTCCCGGTCCATCAGCATGACAGCCGCCGCTCCGTCACTCGTCTGCGAGGAGTTGCCCGCAGTAACCGTTCCGTCAACGGAAAAAGCCGGGCGCAATGTCGCTAAGATGTCGGCTGTCGTTTGCGGGCGAACGCCTTCATCCTGTGAAAACACAAACTGTTTTTCCTGCGGCTTATGGTTGTCTCCGATTTCTGTCACCGTCACTTCGACGGGTACAATCTCGTCTTTAAATTTTCCCTCTGCAAGGGCTTTGGCCGCGTTCTGGTGGCTGCGAACAGCAAACGCATCCTGATCCTCGCGGGAGACGCCGTATTTTTTCGCGACCTGCTCGGCCGTGTGGCCCATGCTCATGTAATATTCCGGCGCCTTTTCTGCCAATGCGAGGTTCGGACGGGTCACATGCCCCATCATCGGAACCTGCGACATGGATTCTGCTCCGCCCGCGATCGCTGTATCGTAGGCGCCGAGCATAATCTTTTCTGCCGCATAAGCGATGGACTGAAGACCTGAAGAGCAGTAGCGATTGACTGTAATCGCCGGGACCGTGTACGGCAGGCCCGCGAGCGCGCCGATATTTCTCGCCATATTAAGCCCCTGTTCTGCTTCAGGTGTCGCACAGCCGATAATCAAGTCGTCAATATTGCCTTCGTAGCCGCCTGCCCGTTTCAGTGTTTCTTTTACGCAAATCGCTCCCAAATCATCCGGGCGAACGGTGGCCAGCGATCCTTTTTTTGCTTTCCCAACCGGTGTTCTTGCACCTGACACAATGACTGCCTCTTTCATAAGCTCCCTCCTAATTCCGTAAAGGTTTACCTTTCACAAGCATATGCTGCATTCTCGCTTGAGATTTCGCCTCTCCAGCCAAACTCAAAAACGCCTCTCTCTCGATCTCCAATAAATACTCTTCATCAACCTCAGTACCGAACGACACTTTTCCGCCGGCAATGACATAAGCGAGTTTTTTCGCGATCTTGAAATCATGCTCAGATATATAGCCGGACAGTTTCATTTGCTCGGCGCCAAGCAAGAGTGCCGCATAACCGGTTTCGCCCGCCACTTTGACCTTTTTCTTTACTGGCGGCCGCCAGCCGGTGTCGTATAAAGATGCGGCAAGCTGCTTTGCATCATACAGCAGGTGGTCCTGATTTATACTGATGTGATCTGTTTCTTTTAAGATGTTCATCTCTCGAGCCTCTTGGGCGGAAGCGGACACTTTCGCCATCGCAATCGTTTCAAATGTTTTCATTGCCGCATTCATCGGATCAAGACCGCGGTGAAGATGGTTGATGTACAGCTCTTTGTTTCCTCCTCCGCCAGGGATGAGGCCGACACCGGATTCCACAAGTCCCATATAGGCTTCGCTTGCTGCTTGAATGCGCGCCGCCGGCAAGCACACTTCCGTTCCTCCACCGAGCGTCATGCCAAATGGAGCGGCGACAACCGGTTTCGCACTGTATTTGATCTTCATCATCGTCTCCTGGAAACGGCGTATCACGAAATCAACTTCCAAATAGTTGTCATCTTGGACTTCCATTAGGATCATGCCAAGATTCGCACCGACGCAGAAATTTTTTCCTTGATTCCCGATGACAAGACCTTTGTAGTTCCGCTCTGTTTCCTCTAACGCTTTGTTGATCATTTGTATGATATCAAGGCCGATCGCATTGCTTTTCGAATGAAATTCAAGAAGGGCCACATCATCTCCAAGATCGATCAGGCTTGCTCCGCTGTTTTTCGCAATCACGCCGTTTGTTTCCTTGAGCGCTTGTAAATGAATCCGTTTCTTGTTTTCTTTCACGGCTCTGTATTCGCCGCGGTCATAATAAAATACCGTTCCGTTCTCTTTGATGTAGAAGGTTTCATTTCCTTTGTCCAGCATGTCTTTGATCCAGCCAGGCACATCTGCTCCAAGCTGCTCAAGCTTTTCCGCCGATCGCTTGAGGCCTATGGCATCCCACATTTCAAATGGGCCCAGCTCCCAGCCAAAACCCCACTTCATGGCTTGGTCAATCGCATGAATATCATCAGCAATCTCACCAAGCAGTTCGGCTGAGTAAAGCAAGGTTTGAGATGTGATATTCCACAGCAGCCTACCTGCCCTGTCATCCGAGTAAATAAGCGCTTTCATTTTGGCTTTTGTCCCTTTTACCTGTTTTGCTGCTTCAAGTGAGGCTGTTTTCATTTTTGTCCGCTCGCCGTAAGTAAGCGTCACTGGATCAAGCTCATAAATCGTTTTTCCTTCTTTTTTATAAAAGCCTTGGCCGGCCTTGCTTCCGATCCACCCTTTCTGCAGCATATCGTCCATGAAGCCTGGCAGGCGGAACACTTCTTTCTCGTCACCATCCGCTTTGTCATACACATTTCGAGCGACGTGGGCGAATGTATCGAGCCCGACAACATCAAGCGTTCTGAAGGTCGCGCTTTTCGGTCTTCCGATCAGCGGGCCTGTGATTGAATCAACCTCCCCGACCTGATAGCCGCCTTTCAGCATTTCTTGGACTGTAACGAGAAGCCCGTACGTTCCGATGCGGTTTGCGATAAAGTTCGGTGTGTCCTTTGCTGTAACAACGCCTTTACCGAGGACATTTTCACCGAAGGATGCCATAAACTTTAAAATATCAGGGTCCGTTTCCTTAATCGGAATGATCTCCAGCAGCTTTAAATAGCGGGCGGGATTAAAAAAGTGTGTTCCGAGAAAATGGGTTTTAAAATCATCCGATCTGCCTTCTGCCATTTCTTGCACTGATATGCCGGATGTGTTGCTTGAAACAATGCTTCCAGGCTTTCGATGTTCATCCACAAGAGCGAAAATTTGCTTTTTGACCTCTAGGTTTTCGACAACGACCTCAATAATCCAATCTGCTTCTTTCAGCTTTGCTGCATCATCCTCCAGATTGCCTGGAGTGATATAGGAGGTATTTTTTGCTGATGTAAGGGGAGCAGGTTTTTGTTTCAGCAGTTTTTTCACCGCCTGCCGGCTCAGCCTGCTGCGCACCTCCGGACTGTCCTTCGTCAGCCCCCTTTTTTCCTCTTCCTTTGTCAAATCGTTCGGCACAATATCTAGCAGCAGGACAGGAATTCCGATGTTAGCCAAATGCGCTGCAATCCCGGAACCCATTACCCCCGATCCTAAAACGGCTGCCTTCCGAATGTGTTTGTGCATGAGACATCCCCCTTGAACATTGAATGAATAGTCATTCATTTTTTGACCAAAAAAAATGAAACCCGTTTCTTCTTTCATCTTAAAAGATTTCCGGTTCGACTTCAATAGCTAATTTGTTATTTTTTGAATGAAGCGTATAAAAGACGGGCAACTTAAGCCCGGAGGTGAAGGGAATGGTACGAGAGAAAAAAAATCCGTCTTCAGCGGCAGTCAGCGCGGCTAGCGTAAAAGGAGACGCCGGTCCGACCCAGCATTACGGCGGCGGAAAACGGACAAGTCAAAATCAGCAGTATAAAAAACATAACATGGAACAATCATGACGCAGCTGCTTCTCGCGGCTGCTTTCACTTTTTCAAGATTCCTTTTAACACAAACGCTGCATTGGCGGGCCGTTCGGCAATTCTTCTCATAAAGTAGCTGAACCAGTCCGTTCCATATGGGACATACACACGCATTCTGTACCCTTCCTTGGCAAGTTCCTTCTGCCGCTCCGGCCTGATGCCGTACAGCATTTGAAACTCAAATTGTGACGCTGGGATATGATGTTCAGCAACGAGCTGTTTCGTAAACGTAATGATATCATCGTCATGTGTGGCGACAGCTGTGTAGTTCCCACTTAACAGCTGCAGCTTTATTAAGCTTTGAAAATGAAGGTCTGTTCCTTTTTTGTCAGGAAACGCTACAGCCGCAGATTCTTTATAAGCGCCTTTCACGAGCCTGAGAATCGGCTTTAGATCGCGCATATGTCTGATATCTTCTGCCGCCCGGTACAGATATGCCTGAATCACCGTGCCGAGCATCTCAAATTCCTGTTTGCATTGCCTGTAGATGGCAAGTGTCTGTTCATAATGAGAATAGTCTTCCATATCAATGGTCACAGCAATACCATATTGCTTCGCAGCAGATAGAATAGCATGCAAATGAGAAAGGGCAAGTTCTTCTGAAAGATCGAGCCCGATTGATGTCAGCTTTAATGAAAGTTCTGAGTCCAATTGGTGTTCAGCAATGGCTTGAATAGCTTTTTTGCATTCCTCTGCGACTTGATTCGCTTCTTTTTCCGAAGCTGCATACTCGCCTAAATAATCGATTGTTGCGCACAATCCGGATCTGTTTAGCCTTTTGACGGTCTGAACCGCCGATTCAATTGTATCCCCTGCGACAAACCTTCGTGCTCCAAGCCGCGTTCCGTATGCTTTTGCGAACTTGGTAAGTGTTTTATTTTTTGATAAGAATAAAAACATATGTCTCAACATCCCGATTCCCTCCTGCCGTCATCTTCAAAACACCTGTATATAACTCCCAGACTGAAGGAAACTATAAATGAACAGAAATCAAAGGAGGATCACAATGGACAATCAGCAGCAATCTCAAATGCCACCTTCCGTTATTTCGACAAAGGATCATTTGTATCTGAATGACATGCTGAACTGGAATTTGCTCGCGATGAAAAAAGCGCATTTCATGGCGCAGCAGTGCCAGGATCAATCGTTAAAACAAGAACTCGACCGCGTCGGACACATGCATCATGATCACTATCAAAGAATATTAAAGCATCTGCAGCCAGGCCAGCAGCAGTCCGGCTACATCCAATAAGGAGGCGCCAGAATGAATCAGCAAAATCAGAAAATCAGCAACCCGCAGACACCTGTACCGACAACTTCGGAGATGAATGACAGAGATTTCGTCAACGAACTGCTGACAACAGAAAAATACATGACAACAGCTTATTGCACAGCCTTGCACGAATTCAGCCACGAGTCTCTTTATCAGGATATTCAATCCATTTTTGATGAGTCACAAAAAGCGCAAAGAAAACTGTATGACCTCATGTTCCAATATGGATGGTATTCTGTTGAAGCAGAGGATGCCCAGAAGCTGCAGCAGTCCTATCAAAAGTTCCAGCAGACCATTCAGCAGCAGTCTCCATACCAGCAATAACACTATCAGTAAAAGGGATACGATGTTCTTTCGGACATCTATCCTTTTTTTGTGTAAAATCAATTGACTTTTCATTTACGCTTATTTATATTTAATAAGCATTAACTATTTTGTAATCAAAATATATATACAGTGTATGTAACAGAGGGGAAATGAATATGAAGAGTGCGGATCAGTTAATGTCCGATATTCAATTATCGCTTCAGGCGCTCTTTCAAAAGATACAGCCTGAAATGCTGGAAAGCATGGAGAAACAAGGTGTCACCCCAGCGCAGCTGTTTGTGCTGGCCAGCTTAAAGAAACACGGCAGCCTCAAAATTTCTGAAATTGCCGAGCGTATGGAGGTCAAGCCAAGCGCGGTGACGTTAATGGCAGATCGCCTTGAACAAAAAAATCTCATCGCCAGAACACACAACACAAAAGACAGGCGAGTGATAGATATCAGTCTTACTGATGAAGGAGACAGAAAGTTCGAGGAGGTTTTGGCAGGCAGAAAGGCCATTATGGCACGGTACCTTTCCTTCTTGACAGAGGAGGAAATGCTTCAGGCGGCCCATATTACAAAAAAGCTCGCACAGGCTGCAGCGGAAACGGATGAAATGCAAAATATGAAAGAAGGAAACGGATGAAATGAGTAATGAAGGCAAACAATCAAAACGGACGTTATTAATAACAGGCTTAATTATTGCCATGTTTTTTTCAGCTCTTGACGGTACCATTGTCGGAACGGCCATGCCGAAAATTGTCGGTGATCTGGGCGGTTTGAGCATGATGACCTGGCTGACAACTGCATATTTGTTAACATCAACAACCATCGTTCCAATTGCCGGTAAACTGGCCGATTTATTGGGACGCCGCATTGTCTATGTATCAGGTTTGATTATTTTTATGGCAGCTTCTGCTTTGTGCGGAATGGCCAATAATATGACAGAATTGATTATCTTCCGTGGACTGCAGGGAATCGGCGGAGGCATCATGATGCCGATGGCGATGATTGTTATCGGTGACTTGTTCACAGGAAAACAGCGTGCTAAATTCCAAGGGGTCTTTGGCGCAATTTACGGGCTTGCTTCAGTGATTGGGCCGCAAATCGGTGGCTGGATTGTAGACTCGCTAAACTGGAAATGGGTTTTCTATATTAACCTTCCAGTCGGAATTATTGCGGTTATTTTTATTGCGAGAGGATTGCAGGGCCGCCAGCAGACTGGTCCAATCAACTTCGACATCGCTGGTATTTTCACTATGATTGTCGGAGTTGTCAGCCTTCTTCTCGCCCTAAGCTTTGGCGGGAAAGATTACGCGTGGGATTCATGGCAGATTCTTGGTTTATTCGCACTCGCGCTAATCGGCATTGTCAGCTTTATTATCGTAGAATCAAAAGCAAAAGAGCCAATCCTGCCAATGTATCTATTTAAAAACAGAACGTTTACATTTTTAAACCTGATCGGCTTTTTTATGAGTATCGGAATGTTTGGTGCAATTACGTTTGTTCCTTTCTTTATGCAGGGAATTGTCGGTGTAAGCGCGTCTGAATCAGGCACGATTATGACACCGATGATGATCTCTATGATTATTACAAGTATTATCGGCGGCCAGCTTGTTTACAAAATCGGCATTAAACCGCAAATCATTACAGGCATGCTGGTTATGGCCGGAGGATTCCTTCTGTTAACAACTTTGGATCTTGATACGAGCAAGCTTGTCGCTACATCGTATATGGCGATTATTGGTCTGGGAATGGGTCTGGTTATGCCGATTCTGACACTGGCTTTACAGGAAAGCTTTTCGAAGGAAGAGCTTGGGGTTGTCACCTCATCCAGCCAATTCTTCCGTTCTATCGGCGGAACATTCGGTATTACCATGCTGGGAGCCGTTATGAATGCGAGATCCGGAAGTTTATTAACTGATAAACTGGTGCCATATTTAGACTCACTTCCGGCACAGGCAAGCTCATTTGCCGCCCAGCTAAAGGGTATGATTGATACAAATCCGCAAGGGCTGCTGCAATCACTGTTCAGCCCGGACGCAATCAAACAAATCCCTGCGGCTTTCTCATCTCATATTATGCCGATTTTAAAAACATCGTTGATGGATTCGCTCCACAGCGTGTTTTATACAGGCCTGATCTTTATCGCAGTCGGAGCCGTATTTACCTTGTTCTTAAAACCTATCAAGCTATCGAATAAGAAAACGGGAGAACAAGTAAAGGAGAAAGCGGCACAAGCCGTTGAATCACCTTCCCATTAATAGAAAACCCCGCGGGTACCCAATCCGCGGGGTTTTTTTATTGTATCATCTGAGCCCTTCCGTTTCCGAAAGACCAATCCTCATCCTGGTTTCCGGCCAGCATGATAAACACATCTTCTTTTCTTACACCAAGCTCGGAGTGAATCCCACTTGCGATTGAGCGGTAAAGCGCTTTTTTCTGTTCAGTTGTTCTTGAATGTTTCAACGTAAAATGAATGTATATCAGTTCATCAGTACGCTCAACCTGCAGATAAGACGGATCATAAAAAAATTCGCTTTTTTCATATTGCCTGATGACTTGAAAATAGTCATCTTCCGGCACATTGATTTCTTCGATCATCGATTGGTGGATGGTTCTGCTTAGTTTTTTAAGCCACGCTTCGCTTCTCCCCGCCCGCAAATGAATTTGTACAAATGGCATCCCCGCATCTCCTCTCTTTACAGCGTCTGTCCGCTGTCAATTGTGATGATTTGGCCTGTGAGTGATTCCTGTTCAACAAGCGAACAGATCAATTTGGCGACCTCTTCCGGTTCAGCAATACGCTGTAACAGCAAAGTGCCGATCATGTTTTTCATTTTTTCTTCCCGGCCAGCCCACCATCTCGTTGCGACAGCTCCCGGTGCTACACCGCTCACTCTGATTTCGGGCGCTAAGGCGTGGGCCAATGATTTCGTTAAACCGTGCACCGCCGATTTTGACACTGCGTAAGGCATAGATGAGCCCGCCCCGGTTAAACCTGCGATACTGCCGACATTTACGATCGCTCCAGCCTTGCTTTTTTTCATGAATGGAACAACGGCCCGCGCGCAGAAAAACATCCCTTTCACATTGACAGCATACAGCTCATCCCAGATGTCTTCTGTCGCAGCTTCTAGATCATCCATTGGAATATGCCGCGTAATGCTGGCGTTGTTGACTAAAACATCAATCGTGCCGTATGTTTTCACAATCGATTGAACCATATCCAGCACGTCACTGTTTTTTGATACATCCGCTTGGATGGCGAAGGCTTGCCCGCCTTCTTTTTTAATCATTTCCGCTGTTTCCTCCGCTTCGGATTGCGAACGTGAATAATTCACCGCAACAACCGCTCCGCGTTTTGCCAATTCCATGCTGGCAGCTCTTCCGATTCCTGTGCCGCCCCCTGTTACGAGAGCTATTTTGTTGATTACATTCATTGCCGCCACTCCTTGTTGTTGATTAAATTATCTTGCTGTTTCCATTGTAATCCAGATTGGATGTTACGTATAATGATCGTTAAAGATACTTGCTATCACTCAGATTGATAGCAAATGAAGGAGGAATTCAAAATGGAAAGCGGAGATTTACGTGTGTTTCAAATGGTAGCCCGTGAAGGCACAATTACGAAAGCCGCCCTGCAGCTTGGCTATGTGCAATCGAATGTCACAGCCAGAATTCAACAATTGGAAGCTGAGCTTGGCACCATTCTGTTTTTGCGCCATAATCGCGGCATGACACTTTCTGCAAGCGGAAAACTGCTGCTGGACTACGCAAATAAAATTATCGGCCTGCTGGATGAAGCGTCTAAAGCGCTCTCATCCTCCGTCGAACCAAGCGGGCCGCTTATGATCGGCTCTACTCAGACAACCGCCGCGGTAAGGCTTCCGAAGCTTCTGGCTGCTTATTATGAAAAGCATCCAAACGTACAGCTGTCTTTAACAACAGGGCATACACAATTTCTCATTGACAAAGTTCTTCGTTATGAATTGGATGGCGCGTTTATCGGATGCGAATGCAATCATCCTGAGCTCAAATCCTATCCTGCATTTGAGGAAGAACCAGTGGTTGTTTCGGCTGCTTCTGTTTCCAATGCAGAGGAAGCCATCACAAAGCCGATTCTCGTTTATAGCACAGGCTGTTCGTATCGAGAGACACTTGAAAAATGGCTGCGCTCTGTCGGCGTCACACAGCCGGTCATTATGGAATTTGGCACGCTTGAAGCGATTATCGGCGGGGTTACAGCAGGTCTTGGCATTTCTTTGCTGCCGAGAACGGTTGTGCAGAAACACGAGGCTGAAGGGTCGATTCGATTGTACCCGCTGCCTGAAGCCCTCAGGCAGATGAAAACAGAATTTATTGTTCGAAAAGATTCGTTTATCAGCAGCGCGTTGCGGACCTTTATGGATTCCTTTGCGCCTGATAAAACGGCAGCATCACAAAAAAGCAGTCTGCTCTGATTGGCAGACTGCTTTTTTAGCTATTGTTTGTTTCGATGCGCTTCATTTAATTCCTTAATATGCTGAATGATATCTTTAATGCCCTGCTTTGCATCAGGATATGTCGCATTCCAATGCTTAGCGAGCGGAGGCATGCTTTTGGCTATATGCGTGTACAAAATCCATTGCTTCACTTCTTCTTTTAGCTCATTGTTTGATTCACCAAGCAGAAGCTCAGTATATTTCTCCAGCAATCCATCTAACTGCTCCTGAAGTTTTTGTTCCATTTTCCATCTTCCTTTCGAAAAAAACAGCAAGGAGCTTTCTCAGGGTGAAAGCTCCTTCCGCTGGCGTTATTTATCCATGTGATGTGAAAGCCGCTTCCTGGACAATGCATCTGCCCTTGCCATGAGGGATACAAAGAGGCGTTCCGAACAGCGGGTCCTGTGTGACCTGACAATTCATAGAAAACACATTTTGCACAAGATCACAAGTAATGACCTCTTCAGGACGGCCTTCAGCATAAATACGTTTATCTTTTATAGCCACGAGATGATGCGCATAGCGGCACGCCAAGTTTAAGTCATGGAGAACCATAACAATCGTCCGCTCTTCCTTTTCATTCAGCTCAAACAGCAAATCAAGAATTTCTATTTGGTGCGTCATGTCTAAATACGTCGTCGGCTCGTCTAAAAGGATGATATCTGTTTCCTGCGCAAGCGTCATCGCGATCCAAGCCCGCTGGCGCTGTCCTCCTGACAAAGAATCGACGGCGCGGTCAGCCATGTCCTCAAGCTTTGTTGCTTTAAGCGCTCTCTCAACTGCTGCCTCATCCTCTTTTGACCACTGTTTCAGCCAGTTTTGGTAAGGATATCTCCCTTGCTTGACCAGCTGATGCACTGTCAGCCCCTCTGGAGCCGAAGGACCTTGCGGCAGGATGGCGAGCTCTTTTGCGACTTCCTTCGTCGGAAGCTTGGCAATCGCTCTTCCTTCCAGCAGCACTGAACCGCCTCTTGGCTTCATCAGACGCGCTAATGAACGTAAAAGTGTCGATTTTCCGCAGCCATTGCTGCCAATAAATACGGTGATTTCACCTTTTGGAATTGTTAAATTCAACTCATCGATAATAACGGCATCCCCGTATCCTAAGCTCAGCGTTTCTGTAGAAATTGCACTCATACCCATAACCGCTCCTTTTTGCTGGCTTTTTAGCAGCACTATGTATTGCACGTTTTCTATATACATGCGTTTTAAGTCAATTGTCATCAATGCAAGTGATTCGATATTCAGCCATTTGATATGGTCATATATCCCTCATTGTAGCAGAAAACAATGACTTTGAAAATCATTTTCAATTAGTTTTTTGGACATAATTGGCGTTTATGGGTTTTTTATCACAAGATTATTTTTTAATTTCTCTGACTGAGCCGTCCTTCAGCTTCAGTTTTAAGTCGATATGATCATAATGGCTGTCCAGATTAAATGCTGCCAGCACACTGTGGATCACTTCTGTTTCTGCCATTTGGTCTGTCACGGAAAGCTCGCTCAGGATTATTTTCATCTCATCTAATGCTTCTTCTCCCTCCTGTTTGACGCCGGAGAGCTTATCCTGTATTTCCGCTGTTTCCTGAGTCCCGTTCTTTGTATATATGCTTTCATAACGATTATGCTCACCATCCCCATAGCTCACACGAAGCGAGAAATTGCTGTAAGGAACGGACTTCTGCTGGGTGACGGCTGTATTTTCTCCTTCTGCCTGCTGCTGATCTTCATTGAGACGGCAGCCCGCAATCAGAACCACTGCGAGACAAACAGCCCCGGCTGCTCTGATCAAATGCATATGTTTCCCCCCTGTAGGATTCCATTTGTTTTAGGTATATCCAGAGAATGAAATCCTCATTCAGAGGAGAATTGAAAAAGAAGCCGAGGCAACTTACGCCACGGCTTTTCTTTAAGATTCAGTCATTTGCAAAAAGGCTTCCGCGTCACGCACGGCCAGCTTAATGGCATTCTCCCAGAAATCGCGCTTCGTGATGTCAGCACCCAAATGCTTCATCGCCAAATCTTCAACGGTCATAGAAGCCGTATCGCGCAATAACGCGATATACTTCTCTTCGAACGCATTTTTTTCTTCAAGCGCCAATGCATAAATACCAAGAGAAAACAGATAGCCGAACGTATAAGGGAAATTGTAAAATGGCACCCTCGTGATATGAAAGTGAAGCTTTGACGCCCAAAAAAGCGGATGATACTCTCCTAACGCATCGCAATATGCCTCTTTTTGCGCCTCTTCCATCAGCTCATTCAAGCGGTCGGCCGGGACAGCTCCCCGCTTTCGTTCTTCGTAAAATCTCGTTTCGAATAGGAATCTGGCATGGATATTCATGAAGAACGCAACGCTTCTTTGCACTTTATCTTCAAGAAGGACAAGCTTTTCCTCCTTCGTCTGCGCCTGCTGGACAGTCGCGTCCGCCACAATCATTTCTGCAAACGTCGAGGCCGTTTCCGCGACGTTCATAGCGTAGGAACGGTTTAACGGCCTGACGTTGAGCATCGCTTCCTGATGGAACGCGTGTCCGAGCTCATGTGCAAGCGTTGAGACATTTGAGGCACTTCCCGAAAACGTCATAAAAATTCGTGATTCACCGCTGTCCGGAAAGCTCGTGCAAAAGCCGCCGACTCTTTTTCCGCTCCTGTCTTCCGCTTCAATCCAGCGGTCCCGAAACGCTTTTTCAGTAAAAGAGGACAGTTTTTTGCCAAACGTTGAAAACTGGCTGACGATGACATTTGCGGCTTCATCATATGAATAGGCCTTTCCCTCAGAACCGATCGGTGCCTCAACATCGTACCAGCTGAGCTTTTCAAGACCGAGCATCGATGCTTTCCGGTTCAGATACTGAACGAACGGCTGCTTGTTTTCAGCGATGACTTGCCACATCGTATCCAGTGTTTCTTTTTTCATCCGGTTGATCTGCAGCGGCTCCTTCAGGACGTTCTCCCAGCCGCGTGCTTTATAGGTTTCAAGCCGGAATCCCGCTAAATGATTCAGTGTGCTGCTGAACACATCCTGCTTGCTCTCCCAGGCTTGATGCAAGCGTTCATATATTGTTTTTCTGACAGCGCGGTCTTGATGGGCCATCACATTTTCAGCCTGGCCAACAGACAATTGCTTGTTCTCACCGTTTTCCTCATAAGGTATCGTCATTTTCCCGACAACCATATTGTATAAGTCACTCCAAGCATGATACCCGTCCACCGCAAGGTTTCCAATCAGTTTTTCTTTACCCGGGCTGAGCTTCTCAGCAACCCGCTGTCTTCTTTCGTTTAATATGTACGATACATCACGTAATCCCGGTTTTGTAAGCAGTGTATTCCACACGTCTTGGTCAATGTCCACAAGCTTATGATCCAATGTGACGAGAGAGGACTGAAAATTAGCAGAAAGCTGATTCATCAGCGATTTATGCTCATTAGCCTTATGATCACTGATATTCTGGGCCATAAGGCAAGCGACATAAGCGCCGGCCTGCTGAAGCTTGACGGATGTCTGTTCGAATAAATCAAGCAAAGACGTCAGTTCTTCAGTATCTTCAGGCGATTCAGGCACCTGAAACGCATCAGTCATGTCTTGAAATGCATGCAGACTTTGTGACAGCTTCTCGATATATCCCTTGAATTCTTCTGATTGGCTCCCGCCCTTAAAAAATGAATCAAGATCCCATCTTTGGTCTACCCCTTGCAGCGCCATAACACAAAACCCCTTTCCTTCTTTCATTTTATTATAGAACAATTCTGAATTATTGTATAAAAATTTCTTTGATAGGCGTAATTTTCCGTTCATGATTGTACAATAGCTGTAGCAGTTTAATAGGAGGTATATGATGAATAAAAAAATTGCCATCGTAACAGGAGCATCAAAAGGCTTTGGTCGGCTGGCAGCCGTGAAGCTCGCCAAGTCATTTTTCGTAATTGCCACAACAAGACAGCCTGAGAAAGCTGAACAGCTTCGGGAATTGGCCGCAGCACACAATGTGTCTGATTCTATTCACATTACCACTCTCGATGTCACCGATGAGCAATCAATCGCTTCATTCGGAAAAGCTGTTAGCACTTACGCTCCCATTGATATTCTTGTGAACAACGCCGGAACGGCTTATGGAGGATTTGTCGAGGATGTGCCGATGGAACATTTCAGACAACAATTTGAAACAAATGTCTTCGGATTAATTCATGTGACAAAAACCGTTTTGCCTTACATAAGAAAGCATAGCGGCGCAAAGATTATAAATGTGAGCAGCATCAGCGGTCTGACCGGATTCCCTGCGCTGTCGCCTTATGCAGCTTCCAAGCATGCACTGGAGGGCTTTTCTGAAAGCCTGCGTATGGAACTGCTTCCGTTCGGAATCGAAACCGCTTTGATCGAGCCGGGCTCATACAAGACATCAATCTGGTCAACATCATTATCAAATTATATGTCGGTGCCCGCTGACGATTCAGCTTATCATCGATACTATCAAAAGATCCTTTCCTACGTTGAAAAAAACGCAGATGAAAGTGGAGATCCCCAAGAGGTTGCCGACCTCATTTATCAATTGGCAACAAAACAGCACTTAAAGAAATTGCGATACCCGATCGGAAAAGGCATCAAGCTCACCTTGTTATTCCGGTCGCTTTTTCCTTGGTCTGCGTGGGAATCTATCCTCAAGAAAAAACTTTTCAGTTGATCTAAATTATAATAATTATAATTTAGTATTGATTTTTAATTAATAGGTGGTATAATTAAATTAACAGATCACAAGGAGGACGTTATTTTATGAAAACTGAAAACGCAAAAACAAACCAAACATTAGTTGAGAATTCCATGAACACACAATTATCAAACTGGTTTCTGTTATACTCTAAGCTCCACCGCTTCCATTGGTATGTGAAAGGGCCTCATTTCTTTACATTGCATGAAAAATTTGAAGAACTGTATGATCATGCGGCTGAAACGGTCGATACCATCGCTGAGCGCCTGCTCGCGATTGGCGGACAGCCTGTTGCCACATTGAAAGAATACACTGAGCATGCGTCTATCACAGACGGCGGAAACGAAACATCAGCGTCAGAAATGGTACAAGCATTGGTAAATGACTACAAACAAATCAGCAGCGAATCTAAATTCGTGATCGGCCTGGCTGAAGAAAATCAAGACAATGCGACAGCGGACTTGTTTGTCGGATTAATTGATGAAGTTGAAAAACAAGTGTGGATGCTTTCCGCTTACTTAGGATAAAAAAAAGCTGAACCCTTTTCGGGTTCAGCTTTTTGATTACCGCTTAGCTTGTGCTGCTTTCTGTCTGCTTGGTCAGTGTCACGTTCAAGGTTTTCGTTTTTCCGTTTCGCAGTACTTGAATTGTCGTTTTATCTCCGACTTTCAAGTCTTTGTAAAGGATCTGGCGGATATCCGCGCTGCTTTCCACGTCTTTACCGTTTAGTTTGACAATGACATCCTCAGATTTGATACCGGCTTTTGCCGCAGGTGAATTCCCTTGAACTTCTTTTACATAAACACCTTTGCCCAATTGATCTCCAAACAGGCCTAGTGTATTTTCCTGATAGGTTTCTGGCACTTGTGACATGTCAATCATTTGTACGCCTAAAAACGGACGATCTACCTTCCCGTTTTCCAGCAGCTGGTCAACAATCGGCTCTACATCATTGCTTGGGATCGCAAATCCAAGTGACTCCACGCCGCTTTCGCTCACCTTCAAACTGTTGATGCCGATGACTTGGCCGCTTGCATTGATTAACGGGCCTCCGCTGTTCCCCGGATTGATCGCTGCGTCAGTTTGCAGCACGTTCATTTCCACCGTTCCTTGTGTTGTATCTACATCAATTGTCCGGTTCAATCCGCTGATGATGCCTTGTGTCACCGTACCGGAAAACTGCTGTCCGAGCGGGTTTCCGATGGCGATTACCTTTTCGCCCGTGCGCAGCTTTGAAGAGTCACCGAAGCTCGCCACTTTTTTGACGTTCTTGCTGCTGATTTCCAGAACGGCCAAATCAGTTATGGTATCGCTGCCGACAAGTTTGGCAGTCTCCGTTTCTCCGTTGTATAACGTGACAGTCAGCTTATTCGCGCCTTGAACAACATGGTTGTTTGTAATGATATACGCTTTATTGCTGTCTTTCTTGAAAATGACACCTGACCCCGTTCCGCTTTCACTTTCTGAGCTGGAGCCGCCTCCCGTGCCGAATGTGTTATTTTGGGAGGTTTGGAT
This sequence comes from Bacillus inaquosorum KCTC 13429, assembly GCF_000332645.1. GTDB lineage: Bacteria > Bacillota > Bacilli > Bacillales > Bacillaceae > Bacillus > Bacillus inaquosorum. The sequence goes on along the minus strand of NZ_AMXN01000007.1, from coordinate 54,034 downwards.
ATTGGAGATACCGACAATCGTCGGCTCTAAATCCTCTACCATATCAGCGACGTTTGAAGCGTTAGTGATCGGTGTCGTTGTAAAATTATCTGACTGCACCTGTTTATTGGCGGAAACGGCCTCAGTCGCCTGATTTTGGTCTGACGGCAGATAAGGCGCGATGCCGAGCATCAGGCCCCCGCCGATAATTCCGCCTAAAATCGGGCTCAGCCAAGCGGCTCTCCGTTTCTTTTCTTTTTTCACAGCCGTTTCTGTCTTCTCCCTTTCTAAAGCAGAAGCCGTTTCCTGCTTTCCCGCTTCATACGAAACAGGCGCGTCAAGCAATTTCTGTTCAGAATGTTCAATCAGCTGCCGGTTTTCTGTATTCTGATGTTCTGTATGTGAAGATTCTGCTTGAGGTTGATCGTTTTGGTCATCACGTCGATAATCCATGTTCTTACACTCCCTTAACGGTTTTTCATTTATCGTTACATATTAATCGCATGTACAAGTTCAATTGTCCCAATGATGAGGAGAAAAGCAAAGCACCAAAATAGAATATGTTTGATCACCCTACATCTTCCTCGCTCTTTTTCTCTTCCTTTCTTCCCTTATACATATCATAAACAAACATTGTGGGATAAAAATGAAAAGAATATGTGAAATTATGAAAATTGCCTGCCGTATGTTAAAACTAGTTTATAATGACGTTGAAAGGATGTGAAGAGCCTTGTCATACACCATTTATCTAGTTGAAGATGAGGATAACCTGAATGAACTGCTGACGAAGTATTTAGAGAATGAGGGCTGGAACATTACATCTTTTACGAAAGGTGAAGACGCCAGAAAGAAAATGACGCCGTCTCCCCACCTTTGGATTCTCGATATCATGCTGCCGGATACTGACGGCTATACATTAATAAAAGAAATTAAAGCGAAAGATCCTGACGTGCCGGTCATTTTTATTTCCGCCCGAGATGCAGATATTGACAGAGTGCTTGGCTTAGAGCTTGGCAGCAATGACTACATTTCAAAGCCGTTTCTGCCGCGGGAGCTGATAATACGTGTACAAAAGCTGCTGCAGCTCGTTTATAAGGAAGCTCCGCCTGTACAAAAAAATGAAATCGCCGTCTCTTCGTATCGGGTCGCCGAAGACGCCCGCGAGGTATATGATGAAAACGGAAATATCATCAATTTGACGTCGAAGGAATTTGATCTGCTGCTTTTATTTATCCATCATAAAGGACATCCATACTCACGTGAGGATATTCTCGTAAAAGTATGGGGGCATGACTACTTCGGCACAGACCGGGTTGTTGATGACCTCGTTCGGAGACTGCGCAGAAAGATGCCTGAATTGAAGGTGGAGACGATTTACGGGTTCGGCTACAGGATGATGTCATCATGAAAAACAAGCCGCTCGCGTTTCAAATATGGGTTGTCATATCCGGCATCCTGTTAGCGATATCTATTTTACTGCTAGTGTTATTTTCAAACACGCTGCGCGATTTCTTTACCAATGAAACGTATACGACAATTGAAAATGAGCAGCATGTTCTGACGGAGTACCGCCTGCCGGGTTCAATTGAAAGGCGCTATTACAGTGAGGAAGCCACGGCGCCTACGACTGTGCGCTCTGTGCAGCACGTGCTCCTGCCCGAAAATGAAGCTGCTTCTTCAGACAAGGATTTGAGAATCCTGTCATCTTCGTTTATCCATAAGGTGTACAAGCTGGCTGATAAGCAGGAGGCCAAAAAGAAACGGTACAGCGCCAACGTCGATGGAGAGAAAGTGTTTTTTGTCATTAAAAAGGGGCTTTCCGTCAATGGACAATCAGCCATGATGCTCTCCTACGCGCTTGATTCCTATCGGGACGATCTGGCCTATACCCTATTCAGACAGCTTCTGTTTATTTTAGCTGTTGTCATTTTATTAAGCTGGATTCCGGCCATTTGGCTTGCGAAGTATTTATCAAGGCCTCTCGTGTCATTTGAAAAGCACGTCAAACGGATTTCCGAACAGGACTGGGATGACCCAGTGAAAGTGGATCGGAAAGATGAAATCGGCAAATTGGGCCATACCATCGAGGAGATGCGTCAAAAGCTTGTGCAAAAGGACGAAACAGAAAGAACCCTATTGCAAAATATCTCTCACGATTTAAAAACACCGGTTATGGTTATCAGAGGTTATACACAATCTATTAAAGACGGGATTTTTCCTAAAGGAGATCTTGAAAATACAGTAGATGTTATTGAAGGCGAAGCCCTTAAGCTGGAGAAAAAAATAAAGGATTTATTATATTTAACAAAGCTGGATTATTTAGCAAAGCAAAAAGTGCAGCACGACATGTTCAGTATCGTGGAAGTGACAGAAGAAGTCATCGATAGACTGAAGTGGGCACGGAAAGAATTATCGTGGGATATTGATGTAGAAGAAGACATTCTGATGCCGGGCGATCCGGAGCAATGGAACAAACTCCTTGAGAATATTCTGGAAAATCAAATCCGCTATGCTGCGACAAAAATAGAAATCAGCATGAAACAAGATGATCGGAATATCGTGATCACCATCAAAAATGACGGTCCGCATATTGAAGATGAGATGCTCTCCAGCCTCTATGAGCCTTTTAATAAAGGGAAGAAAGGCGAATTCGGCATTGGTCTCAGCATCGTAAAACGAATTTTAACTCTTCATAAGGCCTCTATCTCAATTGAAAATGACAAAACGGGTGTAACATACCGCATAGCAGTGCCAAAATAGACTGTAGATGTTTTTGCAGTCTATTTTTTTATGTGAAAGAATAGCCGTTAAAGTCTCTGTAATTTGTTTTGAGCGGCTGTTTGCATTGATGAACCCATTTTTTCTCTGACAAGGTCTGCTTCGGATATTTGACTTTCTCCACTTTGATTCCTCTGTTTCGCAAGCGGCTGATCATTTCGTCCAATTCTCTCATTCTAGATTCACCCTTTCGCTTGAGCTTTGACCGTTCGGTCATCTCAATTTATAATATAAATAATACATGATAAAAAAACAAGTTACAATAAGGTTAATTTTATAACAGAAGGTGTGACTATATGGTCATATCCTATGAAGGCCTCCGGGCTCCGAAAGGGTGGAACCATTGAAGGAAAAAGAAAAGCTGATTATTGAAACAGCCTTAAAACTGTTTGCCCAAAAAGGATACAACTCAACATCAGTACAGGAAATCGCAAAAGAATGCAAAATATCTAAAGGCGCTTTTTATATTTATTTTCCTTCGAAAGAAGCGCTTCTTCTCTCTATGCTGAACTACTATTATGATAAAACGTTTACCCGAATTTTAAATATTAAAACGAAGGGCGACAGCCCCAGAACGGCTTACCGCAAACAGCTGACCGTGCTCTATGAAAACATCCTTGAACACAAGGATTTTATCAGCATGCAGATGAAGGAAGGTTCTCTGCCTTACACAGAGGAAGTGGAGCAATGCGCAAAAAAAATCCGCCAGTCCTCACTTCAATTTCATATCGACAGCCTGCTGAACATTTACGGAAAAAAGGCGGAACCGTATACTGCAGAGCTTTGTTTTTTAATAGAGGGCATCAGCCAGATTTACCTGGAAAGCATGATTTTGCTCGGGTACAATGTGAAGCCGGATCAATTAGCTGATATCATTATTAATAGAATTGATGATATGGTAAAAGGCATGTCTGAACGAAACGATAAGCCTTTCATCACATTGGAAGAGGCAAGCTCTTTATTTGGGCCTCTTACGCACGGACGGCCTGACCCGCTGACTGAATCGATTGTGAAAAGCCTTCGTGACAAAATAAACAGCTTAAACACAAACTCCTCTCTTGAATTATCGGAGAGCTTGGACATACTTGAAGCAGAAATGAAGAAAAAAACACCGAAGCTGGCGATCATAAAAGGAATGATCCATAATCTGACGGAGTCTGAAGCTCTTGCCAAAGATGCGGAGCAGCTTAAATATCTATTAAAACAGCAACATATTTAGAAGAACGGCTGCTTTAAAAGCAGCCGTTTTTTCTTTCTATTACGCCTTTGGCTTTACCATATCTTCCGGTTTAACCATTTCGTTAAATTGCTCCTCTGTCAGCAATTCAAGCTTCAATGCCGCTTCTTTCAGCGTCAATCCCTCTTTATGGGCAAGCTTGGCGATTTTCGCCGCGTTTTCATATCCGATATGCGGATTCAGCGCCGTAACAAGCATTAATGAATTTGACAGGTTTTCCTGGATGGTTTCTTTATCTGGCTCAATACCGACAGCACATTTATCATGGAATGAATTCATGCCGTCACTCAGCAGCTGCACAGACTGCAGGAAGTTGTAAATAATCACAGGCTTAAACACGTTCAGTTCAAAGTTACCCTGACTTGCCGCAAAGCCGATTGTCGCATCGTTCCCCATAATTTGCGCTGCGATCATTGTCAATGCTTCACTTTGTGTCGGATTGACTTTACCAGGCATAATGGAGCTGCCCGGCTCATTTTCTGGGATGACAATCTCCCCGATGCCGCAGCGAGGTCCGCTTGCAAGCCATCTGACATCGTTGGCGATTTTCATTAAGTCAGCCGCAAGCGCTTTTAATGCGCCATGCGCATAAGTAATTTCGTCATGGCTTGTCAGCGCGTGGAATTTATTCGGCGAGCTGCTGAACGTTTGGCCGGTCAGTTTTGTGATTTCTTCTGAGACAAGCTCTCCAAACTCTGGGTGAGCGTTGATTCCCGTACCGACAGCCGTTCCGCCGATTGCAAGCGCGCGCATTTTGTCTGTCGCTTCTAGAATCATTTCCTTCGAACGATCCAGCATGTACACCCATCCGCTGATTTCCTGTCCAAGCGTCAGAGGCGTAGCATCCTGAAGGTGCGTGCGTCCGATTTTGACAATATCATTGTATGCTTTCGCTTTTTCATCCAATGTGCTGCGAAGCTGGTCAAGCGCCGGCACAAGCTGCTCGTAAACAGCCAAAACGGCAGCAACGTGCATCGCAGTCGGGAATGTGTCGTTTGAGCTTTGGCTGCGGTTCACGTCATCATTTGGATGAATCGTTTGATCAGAGTTCTTTTCTTTTAATAAAGCAGTAGCGCGGTTGGCCACCACTTCGTTCATGTTCATGTTGCTTTGTGTGCCGCTTCCGGTCTGCCATACGACAAGCGGGAAGTTGTCATCGTATTTGCCTTTGAGCACATCATCACAAACCGCTGCAATCGCTTCCGCTTTTTCCGCATCCAGATTGCCGAGGCGTTTATTAGCGAGCGCTGTGCTTCGTTTTAATATTGCAAACGCCTTCACAACTCGCATCGGCATTTTTTCAGAACCGATCTTAAAGTTCTCCTTGCTTCGCTGTGTTTGGGCGCCCCAAAATTTATCAGCAGGAACTTTTACTTCTCCCATGGTGTCTCGTTCAATTCTGTATTCCATTTATGTATCCCTCCATAACGGTTGCTTCAATAGATCATAATTCGCCAGTGATATAAAAAATCCTTTTTATTTTTCGATCTTGGCAGATTTTAATTTTAATTCAAGATATACGCGGGAATCCTTTGAATATTTGTACTTCGGATTCGTCCTGCCGTACTCCTTTGATGTATAGGAGACATCATAATGCTTTTCAAATGATCTGATGAGCTGTTCGATTTCTTCTTGTTTTCCTGCAAGCCTTACCTGTGCCACTTCATTTCCTCCGCTTTCATAAAAAAACTGCTGCCATGAAATACTGTAACACAGTATATCATTTTTTTAACAGGAAAAGATAACCTCTACTAAGGTTTTGGATAAGAGGTGACCTCGTTGGAACAAACAGAATTTAAGGAATATATACACGATAATTTAGCATTGGTGCTTCCAAAATTAAAAGAAAACGACGATCTCGTAAAAAACAAAAAAATGCTCGCCAACGGGCTTGTTTTTTACTATCTCTATTTTAGTGAGCTGAATGATCAGAAGAAGGTTTCAGATTCGATTAAAACCTTAATCAAAGATGAGGAGACCCTGACGCTTGACCAAGTCAAAAAACGCCTTGACCAGCTTGACGCGAGACCCGTTGAAACCGTAAAAAAAACGATCGAGTCCATTCTCAGCGGCAATTGTGCTGTGTTTATCAACGGATTGGACAAAGTCTATATTCTGTCTACAGGAAAGAAAAAAACAAGAAGCCTGGCAGAGCCGACAACTGAAAAAGTGGTTCGCGGCCCAAAAGTCGCGTTTGTAGAAGATCTCAATACAAATCTCGCTCTGATCAGACAAAGAACCTCTCATCCGAAATTAATCACCAAAAAAATCATGATCGGCCAAAACAAGCTGAAGCCGGCGGCCATTATGTATATTGAAGGGAAAGCAAAAAATTCCGTCATAAAAGAAGTGAAGGCGCGGCTTAAAAATGTCCAGCTGGAGGATATCCAGGACAGCGGAACGCTTGAGGAGCTCATTGAAGATAATAAATACTCGCCGTTTCCGCAGATTCAAAATACGGAAAGGCCTGACAAGGTATCGTCGGCCCTGTTTAACGGCCGTGTGGCCATTTTGGTCGACAGTTCACCATTTGTGCTGCTGGTCCCGGTTTCTCTCGGCATACTGATGCAGTCCCCGGATGACTACTATGAACGCTGGATTTCAGCATCTCTTATCCGGTCGCTGCGTTTCGCTTCTATCTTTATCACCTTGTTTTTGTCATCGATTTATATCGCACTCGTGTCATTCCATCAAGGGCTGCTGCCGACCGCACTCGCCGTTACGATTTCGGCAAACAGGGAAAACGTGCCGTTTCCGCCGATATTTGAAGCCTTGCTGATGGAAGTGACAATCGAGCTGCTAAGAGAAGCCGGGCTGCGCCTCCCCAATCCGCTCGGCCAGACGATTGGTCTCGTCGGGGGCGTTGTCATCGGACAGGCAGCTGTAGAAGCCAACCTTGTCAGTTCGATTATGGTTATCGTTGTCAGTGTCATTGCCCTAGCATCCTTTACCGTTCCCCAATACGGAATGGGTCTGTCTTTCCGCGTGCTGCGTTTTATTTCGATGTTTTCAGCCGCAATACTCGGGCTGTACGGGATTATTTTATTTATGCTGGTCGTTTATACGCACCTAACGAGACAAACGAGCTTTGGATCTCCGTATTTTTCGCCTAATGGATTCTTCAGTCTGAAAAATACAGATGATTCCATTATCCGTCTACCAATTAAAAACAAACCAAAAGAGGCGAATAATCCAAATGAGCCAAAAACAGACTCCACTGAAACTTAATACCTTTCAAGGTATTTCTGTTGTTGCAAATACAATGCTCGGGGCCGGTCTTTTAACATTGCCCCGAGCGCTGACCACCAAGGGTAATACTCCTGACGGCTGGATTGTGCTGATATTAGAAGGTGTCATTTTCATTTTTTTCATTTATTTAAACACGCTCATTCAGAAAAAACATCAATATCCCTCACTGTTTGAGTATTTGCGGGAAGGCCTTGGGAAATGGATTGGCAGCATCATAGGGCTTTTGATCTCCTGCTATTTTATCGGAGTGGCCAGTTTTGAAACCAGGGCGATGGCTGAAATGGTGAAGTTTTTCCTGCTTGAGAGAACACCGATTCAGATTATTATTTTAACGTTTATCTGCTGCGGCATCTATTTAATCGTTGGGGGGCTCAGTGATGTTTCGCGGCTGTTTCCCTTTTATTTAACAGTGACGATTATTATTTTGCTGATTGTGTTTGGGATCAGTTTTAAAATTTTTGACATCAATAATTTACGCCCTGTTTTAGGTGAAGGCCTTGGCCCCATTGCGAACTCGCTAACTGTTGTTTCCATCTCTTTTTTAGGAATGGAAGTGATGCTGTTTCTTCCTGAACATATGAAGAAAAAGAAATACACATTCCGATATGCATCTATAGGATTTTTGATTCCGATTGTATTATATATCCTTACGTATATCATCGTTGTCGGGGCTTTAACGGCTCCCGAGGTCAAAACACTGATCTGGCCTACCATTTCTCTCTTTCAGTCCTTTGAACTCAAAGGCATATTCATTGAACGGTTTGAATCGTTTTTACTGATCGTCTGGATCATTCAATTTTTCACAACGTTTGTCATTTACGGATATTTTGCCGCTAACGGACTGAAGAAGACGTTCGGATTATCAACTAAAAAAAGCATGATGCTCATCGGCGCGGCTGTCTATTATTTTTCCCTCTGGCCGGATGACTCCAATCAGGTCATGATGTACAGCGATTATCTCGGATACATTTTCATCGGCGTGTTTCTGCTTCCCTTCATTCTCTTTTTCATTGTAGCTCTCAAAAGGAGGATTTCAGCAAAATGAAATTCCGGATTTTAAGTATGTTCATATGCACCCTATTGCTGTCCGGATGCTGGGACAGCCGGAATATTGAGGAATTAAGCCTGATCATCGGTGTTGGTTTAGACAAGCCGGATGATAAAAATTTAGAACTGACACAGCAGATTCTCGTCCCGAAAAAAATCAGCTCCAAAGAAGGCTCTTCATCTGATCCGACACAGCTTGCAATCACAAAGGGTGAAACTGTCCATCAAATGATGAGAACATCTGCATTAAAGCATAACCCTACGTTTTCACAGCATTTGCGTCTCATTCTGCTTTCCAAGAGCGTAATTGCGGAACATATTGGAATGGACGCGATCATTAACCAGTTTGTCAGAGACAACGGAACAAGGAGGAGTTCATACGTCTTTGTCACCGATGGCAGAACTAAGGATATATTTAAAATGAATGATCAAGGCGAACCCGCATCTAATGTGATTTACGATCTGACAGAGAATAATGCGGTAACGATCAGAATGATGGAGCCTGTTACATTGGGGGAGATCTCAGAACACTTGACCTCTGACGATTCGTTCCTCATCCCTCATGTCGGTAAGGAAAACGGCAAACTCGCGATAAACGGGGCTGCCATCATCAAAAATAAATTATGGAACCGGAATTTAACACCGGTTGAGGTTCAAAATATCAACTTATTTACAGGCACTGTCGAAGGAGGCGTCATTGATATGAGGCATAATGGCAATCTTTTTTCTTATGAAGTCTACTCCAGCAATCGCAAGATCAAGACAGACTACAAAGACGGGAAGTTCAAATTCACCGTCACACGCAATATTGAAGGTCGTTTATCAGAGGACTGGAATCCGAATGAAGATTCATTTAAGGATTCATATATCAAAGATATTGAAAAGACAGTCGAAAAACGATTACACAAAACAGTAACAGCATTTATTACAGGCACACTGCAGAAAGATATCAAAGCAGATGTCACCGGGCTGGGAAACGAGGTCAGAATTCATTATCCTCAAAAGTGGAAAAAGATTGCAAGAAAATGGGATGATGATTATTTCAGCAATGCGGAAATAGACTACCGGGTCAATGTGGTTGTCAGAGACTTCGGGACGAAAGGCGCAAACAAATAGCAGACGCCTATTTTACGAGGTGATTTCGGTGTGCATACACCGCCGCCTGCGTCCGGTCACTGACATCCAGTTTTGATAAAATATTGGTGATATGGGTTTTGACTGTTTTAATGGTGATAAACAGTTCCTCGCCTATTTCTTTGTTTGTTTTTCCTTCTGCGATCAGGCAGAGAATTTCGAGCTCCCGTTTCGTAAGTGATTCATGCGGGAGCGCGTGTTCACCTGAGTGGCGCAGCCGGGATAATACTTTTCCCGCCACTTTGGATTCCAGCTTAGGTTCTCCCTTGCTTGCGGCGCGGATGGCATCGGCGATTTCCGCAGCTTTTGAGGTTTTCAATAGATAGCTGAGCGCGCCCGCTTCAATGACCGGATACACTTTGTCATCATCAATGAAGCTTGTGAGCACAATAATTTTCGGATCTGGAAGCTCTCGGCAAATCTGCTTTGTGGCTTCAATGCCATCCATGCCCTCCATGACAAGATCCATTAAAATGACATCAGGCGACAATTCAGCAGCAAGCCGCACGCCTTCGCTGCCGTCAGACGCTTCGCCGATGACTTCAATATCAGGCTGCGCCTCCAAAAAAGCCGCGAGCCCCATTCTGACCATTTCATGATCATCAATCAATAATACTCGAATCACGTTCGTTCTCTCCTTTTTCTTCCGGGAAAATCGGAACCTTCACTTCGATTTGTGTGCCTTTCCCTTCTACTGAAATCACTTCGGCGACCCCGCCGATTTCGCTTGCACGTTCTTTCATAGAGTTCAAGCCGTATGAGGATGCTTTCACCTGATCCATTTTAAAGCCTTTTCCGTTATCAATAACCTTAAGCCGGAGCTGATTGTTCTTTACGCCCAGAATCACGGATACTTTTGAGGCTTTTGAATGTCTGAATACGTTTGAAAGGGCCTCCTGAACGATTCTGAACAAATGATCTTCCATACCCTTGGATATCGGCGTGTCCTGAATATCCCACTCAATATCAAGCGGCTGTTTCTTCCGGAACTCGTCCAAAAGCTCTGTAAGCCCCTCTTTCAGTCCTTTTCCTTCAAGGGTAACAGGCCTTAAATGAAGCAGCAGCGCCCTCATTTCATTTTGGGCTTCACCTGCCATATGCTCGACCAGCTTGATCCGCTTGACCGTTTTATCATCAGCTTCCTTGACGTGTTCCAACACAGCTGATGTCATCATCGATATTGCAAAGAGCTGCTGGCTGACTGCATCATGAAGATCTCTTGCCAATCGCTGGCGTTCTTCTGAGATAACCGACTTCTTCATTTGCGCCTGCCATTCCGCACGTTCATTGGAAAGTTTCTGCAAGGAAGCGACTTGAAGCTCCACGCGCTTCGCCATTTCATTCAGCTGATCGGCGGCCAGGCCGATTTCGTCATCTCCAAGCGGCGGTATTCGATAAGCGAAATTGCCGTTTTCAAAGGTTAAAATCGATTCGACTAATGTATCAACCCTTGTCTTCAGCCGATTGCCGTACATATACCCTGAGGCAAAACCGACCGTCACGCTGATCAGCAGCAATATCAGGATAAATGGAATTCCAAACCAGCTTGACGACAGCAAAACAAGCGGATCGAGCCGATAGTAAAACATCATAAAGGAAATCAAGCAGGCAAAAAGGAGCAGGCTGATTCCCGTTGTCATGCGGATGGCGCGCCACTGGAGGCTCGCAAGCATTTTTTTTCTCATACGTACTTCACATCCACATCACCGATAAATAAGGAAACGGACACTTTGACCCGGCGCTTTGACTCACTGAAATCGGATGACGCGGCATATACCTTCGTGCTTAATCCGCTTTTCTTCGAGCCGATCAGATTGATATCACCGATAAAAACAGCTGAGCTGACGGCCACTTCAAGGTCTGATGGTACATAAATATCAACGTTTCCAATGACTCCGCTAATGACGATTGTACTTTCTCCCTCGGGAATCATCGCTTTAGACAAGTCGATTTTGATATCACCGATAAAACCAGAGATATTTAAATCATTCAGGTCAAACGGCTGCTTCATCATTTGCAGCTCTCCGATAAAAAAGCTGCGCATATCGGGATGTTTCACATCTTTTGGCGGCTCATGCTGTTCTTTTTTATTGAGATCGACCCGTTTTTCATTTGGTTCAAATATCGGCTTCCCTTTGACAAGCCTGTAGCCGGCGTAAATCAGAAATGCGGCAAACGCATAGCCGAATAAATTAAAGGTGATGCTGAATAGGTTTTTCAAAAATAGAAATGCGGCAAAGATGTACATGACGGAACCGAGCCAATCACGGGAATATTTTTTCAAGAAATAGCCGGCAATCAGAAAAAAGAGCGGCCAAAACAGCAGATCGCCTATTCCGATAATTTGCAAAAACATACTGATGCCGAATAAAGCAATAATAAATCCAAGAAGCTGTTTTTTTGTCATTCCTGGTGTCCGCCTCCTTTCTTCTGCCTGGTGCTACCGTATCGCTAGATCTCCGCTGTCCGTTTTGATATCGATTGGATGCCGGCCGCTTCCTTGTGAGCCTGTGATTTGATGATGAGCTTTATGTGCTGTATCAGCAAATGAATACGGCGAACTGACGCTCCCGCTCGCTGATTTTGCATTGACTGTAAAGCTGCCGTTTTTGGGAAGGCTCAAATCCGCATCGCCGCTTGTCAGCGTGACAGATACAGGGCCCGTTACCTTTTTCAGTGCAGCATCAAGGTTTCCTGAAGTCATCTTCACATCAAGAGAGCCTGATACATCAGCCAGGTTTGCATCTCCTGAAGCTAAGTCAATGCCGGCTGATTTGGAGACGGCATTTGAAATGGTGACATCTCCGGATGATCCCTTCACTTTCAGGTCTTGAAGGCGGACGTCCGTCACTCTCATATTTCCGCTCGCAGATACTGCGTTCAGCCCCGAAAGCGCAAGACGATGATTCCCGTCCACAGACACGTCACCGCTTGAGGTTCGCACCGTCAGATCACCTTTATAATCATACGGAAGCAGGACGACAAGGGAAGAACGGTTAAACCCATTCAGAAATTGAAATTCTTTTTCCTTTGCGGTCAGCTCCAGTTTTCTTCTGTTTTCAGTAACAAATAACTTCCCGGAGTCTCCTGATATGCCTGCCGATATGTCATTTCGTTCTTCCGCTATGATCCGGACATTCTTGTTATCCGACTCAATGACCACGCTGCCGATGTCCCGCGGCGATGCGCTGGCTGAATTAGCTTCTGTGCCGCTTACGAAACCCAAGCCTGCAGCAAACACGTCTTTTACCACGACGGCGAAAAATATAAGAATACCGGCAATGATCAGCAGTTTGCCCAGCATTTTTTTCATTCGATTTCATCCTTCTCATTCATTCTATTATAAAGGAAAAGCCTATGAATTGATACGTGCGGAAGGGAAGGACTTGACCGCAAATCCTTCCCCGTTCCGCTTATTCATTTGCTGCTTTTGACGTCTGGTCTGATTTTTGCAGTGAGAGCGATCGCATTTTTTCAATCTCCGCTTCCACATCATCTGCGTATTCTTTGCGTGTGAGTTCTGTGCCGGCTTCCGCTGACTTTGAATAATTCGCGCGGATTTCCATTTCCTCAATACGGTTTTCAATACGCAAAAATTCACGATACGCGCTTTCGCTGTCAATTTTGTCAAATGTCGTATTCATATGCTCTTTTGCTTTCGCAGCATTTGCGCGGGCAATCAGCGCCTGTTTTTTATCCTTTACGTCCTGAAGCTTTGTTTCAAGTGCAGCCAGCTGTTCTTTCAGCTCAGCCAGCTGGCTGTTCGCTTGTTCATAGGACGCTTTATGCTCAGCCGCCTTCCCTTCTAAGTACTTCATTTCAGTCAGCGCCTTTTTTGCCAGTTCTTCTTCGCCTGAGTCAAATGCGAGCTGTGCCTGATTTTTGCGTTTTCCAGCCACTTCAGCTGCTTCTTCAAATTTTTTCTTGAATTGATAGGCAATCGTGTGCTGTTTTATAATCGTTTGTTTTGCTTTGGCAATGTCACTTTCCATATCACGTACATATTGATTCAGCATCACCTTTGGGTTTTCCATTTTATCAAGACCTTCATGAACTGACGCAACAAACATATCTCTGATTCTTTTTAATACCATACCTGATTCCTCCTAATATGCTGATATTATTTTTTCTTCAAAAATTCTTCCCATTCGTCATCAAAGTGAGATTGGTAGCCAGCTGAAGCCGGTTCAGGATCAAAAGATGACACACCGTTATCAGCTGATCCGTTTTTCATCAGCTTCCAGCCGTAATACACCATAGCGGCCGCCAGCGCAATTCCGACGACAAACGGTAGTGAACAAATGAGCATGATCGCTCCGATACCGCCCAAGATGATTCCTGTGATGGTTTTTCCTGCAGCAAACCTTTTGATTCCTGCGTATGTCATCAAGCCCCCGATGGCGAGCGGGATGATAAAGCCGAAGCTTCCTCCTCCAAAAAAGACGGAGATCCCAAATACAATTAATAAGAATCCGCCTATTGTTTTCTTGTTTATCTTCATGCAGATCCTCCTTTCGTTTTCCTTGTCTTCATCTTAAACAAATTAGCATCTGCGCAAAACGAATCAGAGATTGATTTTTATATAAGACCGGAGTCGTATCTTGTGCCGGACCCATAGACACAAAAAAACGCCATGCGCGAGGCATGGCGTTTCAAAACCCTTTACAGATGAACACTTGCTTCCCTTTCTTTGATCAGGTCGGACCGTTCTGCTTTAGCCAGCTTTGTGAACAGCAAAATTCCGATACCCGCAATAATTTCGACAACCCCTCCGACAGCGATCACTGTTCCTGAACCAAAAGCGTTTGCGGCATATCCGCAAATGACAGCTCCGGCAGGAATGGAAATATTTGAGATCATATGTATAACGGCGTAGACCTGCGGCTGATCCTCACTATCAACAGAGGTCTGGATAATCGTGTACTCTGGAACATTAACAGCACTGACTGCGGCGCCAAAGGTGAACGCAGCGAGAAAGACGAGCGGCAAAAAGGTATTCATACCGGTAATAAAGAAAGCCAATCCTTCAATAATGCCGGCAGTTACAAATAACAGGCCGTATCTGTTTACTTTGACTTTCGCCAGCACAAATCCCAATAAAAATGCGCCTGCGGCGGTGGTGGCCTTTAAAAGCGAGTAAACGATCGGCTGGCCGTTTAAATCTTCTGCAACGTAAACGGCTGAGAGCGCTTCCCAAGGGGCAGCCGCGAAATTCATAAAAATACAATAAATGGCGAGCGGATATAAAATCTGATGTCTTCTGACGAGCGTAAAACCGCGTTTCAGTCTTCCGATATATGTGCCTCTCTGCGTAACGGCAGCAGACTCTGATTGGGATTCAACCGCAGTGTACTTAATAAAAAGGACGAGAAAGCCAGAAACCAAATAGAGAACAAGTGCGATAAGCATTGTATAAGAAGGGCTGATAAATGTAAGAAAAGCACCGCATAACGTGACAGCTCCGAGCCGGACAATTTGAGCAGAGGACTGCAGTACAGCGTTTGCTTTTTGAATGCCCTCTTCATTTACGATTTGAGGAATCAAAGCTATGGAGGCGGGATTGTAGGCGGCGCCCGTAGCAGAATGCACAATCATAAGCGTCATGACAAACCACAGCGGAGAAAAGCCGGCAAAGTGACACAGAGGAATAATCAAAACAATCGCAGCCCTTGTCAGATCTGAAAAGTACATCCAAAATTTCAGCGTGTTCTGTTTCATGAAAGGACCCGTCACAGGTGCCAGTACAGCTTCCGGCAGAAAGGTAACAGCAATCAATAAAGCAGTCCCGATCGCACCTTTGCCGTCATAAATTAAAAACCATAATATTGAATTAAATGCGAACATATCGCCGGATATCTTGACTATTCTTGAGAAAAAAAGATAATTGAAATTTCTCTTCCAGATGCTATCACTTTCAATTAAATTCACCATCTATCAGAGCCCCCCACTGCCTATTTTTTACATCTATTTATTCCAATATCTCATTTTTCCATTTTTCAGTCAATAATTCATAAGGTTCATTTTTTGTCGTAAAATGGGAGATTGACAGAATGAAAAACAAAAAAGCCGGCATGTAGGGAATACGCCGGCTTTTATTTTCTCTTTTTATGATTCGCTGCTGTTTCGGTCCCGAAATACAATAGCACTTCTTTCATATTCTACATCGTCAATGCCGCTTCTTACGTTCACAACCCGTGCGGCGGCAAAGAAATAGTCGGACAGACGATTCAAATAACGAAGCACTGTTTCATGGATCTCCTCCGTTTTCATCAGCGCCACCACTCGGCGTTCCGCCCGCCTAGCAATGGTGCGCGCCGCATGGAGAAGCGAAGCGCCCTTCGATCCGCCCGGAAGAATAAATTTCTTCAGTTCTGGCGCTTCTGATGTATAGGCATCAATGCGCGTTTCTAAAAAGGAAACGGATTCTTCCTTTAGTTTGTAGTCTTTTCTTTCTGTGACAATTGCCAGATCGCCTCCGCAGTCAAACAGCTCATGCTGGATGATCAGCAGCTCGGCTGTCAAATCTTCAAAGCCGGGCTGCCCGGAAAGCTCTGACAAAGCAAGCCCAACAAAGCTGTTCAGCTCGTCAATCGTGCCGTAGCTTTCGACGCGGAGGCTGTCCTTGTCCGTTCTGCCTCCGACTAAGCTCGTTTGTCCCTTATCGCCTGTTTTTGTATATAGTTTCATACATGTGTCTCCTTTACAGACTTATTCAAACAGCTCTGCAGCCTCTTTTACACATTCAGCTGTTCCTATCTGTATCAATTGATTCAGCCGCTTTTCTGTGTTTTCAGATTGCTGAGTTTGTGTCGCAGCGATGAGAATATCACCCTCTGCCCGTCCGTCTCCCAGCACTTTCATCCGTTCTGCTTCGGCAGTCATGAGAGCTCTGACAAAGCATTGATCTGCCGCATAGCCGTTGATCAAAATCCATATCGAAAAGCCGGTCATGACACATATCAAAACGGATAGCTCTCCATCTTCATACGTTCGATGCACGAAACGGTCAAGCCTTCCCGGAGAAGCCATCGCACAAGTTTCCGGCAGATGAAAACCGTTTTCTGACAGATAGGCCGTAAGCCCTTCTATAGGATCTGACTGAATTGGCAGCCGTTTATGTATCAGCGTCCTGCTCCACGAAAACCCTGCACCGACAGGCGTTGAGGACAGTGTACGAAGCGGGATTTCCGTTTGCAGAAGAATGTCATCATGCCCCGTTTGAAGCAAAGATTCAAACGGGATAGGCTGCTGCTTCACGCTGTCTTTTTCAGGCTGTATCGCAATCATCGGTTTTGGGGAGCTGTGATGGACCAAGGTGGTGACATCTGTATCGTACACGGCCTTTATGTGATGTTCTGTGACCGCATATTCCGGCTTTTGCTTAGGCCCGGCTGTACCATTTTTCATAAACAAGAGCTCATCACAGTACAGGCTCGCGGTGTTCAAATCATGAAAAACGCTGACAGCTGCCAATCCGTTTTCTCTTGTCAGGCGTTTGATGAGATCAAGCAGTTCTTTTTGATAAGCCAGATCAAGAAAATTTGTCGGCTCGTCCAAAAATAAAATACGCGGCTGCTGCGCCAAAGCTTGGGCCAAATACACCCGCTGCTGTTCCCCTCCGCTTAGATCGCGGATCGATTTTCCTGCAAAAGCGGCCACTCCGGTTTGCTCCATTGCTTCCTGTACAATGGCTTCATCCTTTTCAGTCTGCTGTCTGAACAGCCCTGTTTGGAATGGATATCTGCCGAAGGCTACAGTTTCTTTGACGGTAAAGGTAAAGGCTTGATCCGTTTTTTGCGGCAGGACGGCCATGATTTGCGCCAGTTCCTTCGGTTTATAGTCTGCCAGCGGTTTGCCATCCAAATAAACACTGCCTTCCTTGGCCGGCAGCGTACCAGTCAGCAAGTGTAAAAGCGTGGTTTTTCCGCTTCCATTAGGGCCGAGAATACCGAGAAATTCACCCTTCTCCACTGTTAAGCTGACATTGTTGATCAGCCGGCTGTCTCCGTATCCTCCCGACAGCCCTTCTGCCTTCATCATAAGCTTCTCCCCCCGCGGTGCTGCCGAATTAAAATAAGGGCAAAAACAGGTGCCCCCGCCAAGGACGTAATAATCCCAATCGGCAGTTCAATCGGCTCAATGATCGTTCTGGAAAGCAGATCAGCTAAAACAAGAAAACCTGCTCCGAGCAAGGCGGACAGCGGCAGTAAATGCCGATGGTCCGTTCCCCACAAAAGCCTTGTGATATGCGGAATCACAAGACCGACAAAGCCGATCGTGCCGGATACAGCCACAGCGCTTCCCGTCAAAAGAGAGCCAGCTATCAAAATCAGCATTTTTCTCTGCTGAACGCTGACTCCGAGAAGCTTTGCTTTGTCTTCTCCATATGTCATTACGTTCAGCTCTCTTCCATTGACGATCAGTAAAACGGTTCCCAAAAGAAAAAACGGGAGAAACAGAACAACATAACTCCAGCCCCTCATGGAGACACTGCCGAGCAGCCAATGCACAATCGGCAGCAGGTTGTCGCCTGTCAAGGCAATGATAAGAGAAATAAATGCGCCCAAAAAAGAGTTAATGATGACACCGGTCAAAATCAGGGTAGAAACAGACATTGAAGCATGAACGAGGCGGCTGAAGGAAAGGACCGCCGCCATCGTGGCAAGTGCCGCGGCTACACTCACAACCGGGAGTGTAAACCCTCCGATAACAGGAAGCTGCAGGCTAAAGAATAGGGTCACAACCGCTCCGACTGAAGCACCGGATGAAACACCAAGTGTGTAGGGGTCAGCAAGAGGATTTTTCAACAGCCCCTGAAAAGCAGCCCCTGCGATAGAAAGAGCCGCCCCCACAAGGGCGGCCAGCACAACTCTCGGCAGTCTGATATTCATCATAATATTGGTGTACATCGGGTCATCAGAACCGATAGAGCCGCCAAAGCCTTCATGCCAAAAGACACGAAAGATAGCAGGTATAGGAATTTGCAGGCTGCCGCAAGAAATTCCTAATATGATGCTCACGGCTAAAAATGAAAAACTGATGATATATGCGGAGTAACAATTATTCCTTAAACGTATCCGGGTAAATGCTTTCCGCAAGTTCTTCGACCCCTTCGATCAGACGGGGGCCGGAGCGTGTCACAAGATCAGGATCCACATCATACACGCGATGATGTTTCACAGCATCGATTTCGCTCCAGCCATCGCGTTTTTCCACTGCTTTCGCTTTCACTCCGTCCGTTGTAACGATAGCATCAGGATTGAGTTTTACGATCGCCTCGTCTGTCATTTGCACCCAGCCTGTTTGGTCCGCTGCTACGTTTTTAGCATGGATGACATTCAGCATTTCATTCATAAACGTGTCTTTTCCGGTTGTGTAAATGTCAGGATCAGGAGAAACCTCGATAAATACGCTTTTCTCCTCGTCTTTTGAAATGGTTTTCGCTTTTTCTTGAATATCCTGCAAATCTGATTTCATGCTTTTCACGAGCTGATCGGCTTTTTTCTCTGCCCCGGCAGCTTCTCCGATCATTTCGATTGATTTGTACACCTCGGAAAATGATTGTGCATCATTGACAGTCAGCACGGTAATGCCCGCGTCCTTCAGCTGTTTGATGGCATCCGCTGACGCTGACATGGAAGACTCATGGGCAAGAACGAGATCCGGCTTGAGAGAAATGACTTTCTCAACGTTTACATTCATATCTCCGACCTTATCAACCTTTTTGACTTCCTTTGGATATGTATCGTTTGTGGTGACGCCAACCACTTTGTCACCGAGGCCGAGAGCGTATGTAATTTCTGTGTTGCTAGGCATTAATGAAACAATCTTTTTCGGCTCCTTTTTGATTGTCACATCTTGATTTGACGCATCATCAATGGTGACAGGAAACGCTTCTGTCTTTTGTTTTGCCTTGGAGTCCTCCTGATTTGCAGCATTTCCGCAGCCTGTCATCATAACAGCAGCCAGCAGAAGCGCAGTCCATATTCCGGCTAGTTTCTTCATAACCTTTCCTCCTAAGTGAACTAAAAAAAGCATCTCTACGATGGTAAAGATGCTGTAAACAACACAAAAAAGCCTATTGTTTACACATCATCTGTCCTCGCAGACTTCGTGCTGATCAAACAGGCAGGTATCCTGGCTCTTGGCGCTATGGCCAATTACAGTGGCGGGACCGCACCGGCTTTTACCGGTTTCCCTATTAAGCCGGCTGTTGTTCACGGACCGGCACCTATTTGACATTCGTATCCTTTTTTCGGAGTAATTATACTATATGACTGACAGGCTTGTATATGCGTCCTGAATGACTTTTCCCCGGTATATGTATGAGAGCAAAATCCTCGTAAACACTAAATTTGATCTTGTATACTTAATACCATCATCAATAAAAAGGAATGATTCTTTTGGATTTACAGCTCAGAGACAAACTCGTTTTAATCACCGGCTCGACTTCAGGTATCGGGAAAGCTGCAGCAAAAAGCTTTCTGCAAGAGGGTGCGGCTGTCATTGTCAACGGACGCAAACAAGAGACTGTCGATCGCACAGTTGAAGAGCTTTCTGCATATGGAACCGTGCACGGTGCGGCTGCCGATTTGTCAAAAACAGATGAAGCAGCGGCTTTTATTGAAAAAGTAAATGAAATCGGTGATATCGATATCCTTGTCAACAACCTTGGTTTCTTCGAGGTAAAAGACTTTGCCGATGTAACAGATGAAGAGTGGAATCAATATTTCGAAGTGAACGTGATGAGCGCGGTTCGGACAAGCCGTCACTTCCTTCCAAAAATGCTTGCCAAAAACAGCGGACGCATTTTAAATATCGCAAGTGAAGCAGGCATCAAACCGCTTCCAACGATGATTCCATACTCCATGACAAAAACGGCGCTGATCAGCCTTTCAAGAGGGATGGCTGAAATGACGAAAGGCACGAATGTGACGGTCAACTCAGTGCTTCCGGGGCCCACTTGGACAGAGGGCGTCGCATCCTATATGGAAGGCGCCGCACAAGCTGCCGGCCAGGATACAGATACATTCATTAAGGACTATTTTAAAGTCAATGAGCCGACTTCTCTTATTCAGCGATACGCGACAGCAGAAGAAGTTGCTAACACGATTGTATTCCTCGCGTCTGACGCTGCATCTGCCATCAACGGCACGGCACAGCGTGTGGAAGGTGGCATTATCCGTTCTCTGTAATATGCAAAAAACGCATCCGTATTTCGGATGCGTTTTTTTATACGTCTCCAGCGAATGGAACCGGCTGGTATCCGCCTGTTTCCAATTTTGCTGAAAACAATCCTCCCGCATGAGGCTGCTCGTATCTTTCTGTTTCTGTCATTTGTTCCGTTGCCGTTGTAATGTAAAGGGTTTTTAAGTCCCTGCCGCCGAACGCGCAGCACGTGACATATTTGGCCGGCACACTGATTGAATCGATTTCTTTTTTCTGAAACGGATCAATGTGAACAACGCGGCTGCCGCCAAACAGCGCCACCCACAGCATGCCATTTTGGTCGATTGTCATGCCGTCCGGCAATCCGTCTGATTGATCAAAACGATAGACGGGTTCTGGATTTGAGACATCTCCGCTTTCGGGATCATAGCTGTAACGCACAATCTCCTGCGTCGGCGTGTCGATGTAATACATCAAATTCCGCTCGCGATCCCAATCCAAACCGTTTGAGGTAGAGACTTGATCTTTGATTTTGGCAAGACTGCCATCTAGGTCCAAACGGTACAGCGAGGCCTGTTTTTGTTCGCCTTCCATGCTCGTCGTCCCCGCCCAAAGCCGTCCGTACGGGTCACATTTAGCGTCATTAAAACGCAGGCTCTCATGCATATCCTTCGGCTGTTTGATTTTTTCCAGGCTGTCATCCTGAAGATGATACAGGTAAAACCCGTCCTTCATCGTCATAATCAGTTCATCCTTTGCGTATTTCGCAAGCGCCGTCACAAAGGATTTAAATTTGATCGACCGGTTGATTTTTTCTTGAGGGTCGAAGATGTGGAGCTCACTCCCTAAGATATCAACCCAATATAAGCGGCCGCTTTCTTCATCCCATAACGGGCCTTCACCAATGACTGCCCTAGTGTCTGCTTCCAATACTGCATCCATGTGCTACACCTCTTTAGCTTCAGTCTACATATTGTTATTCCCGGCAAAAAGGTGTCCAAACCACATGTTTATTGTTTTTTGAAAAGGATGGTGATGACTGATCCAATGTTTATTCTGCTGTTCACATGAATCGTCCCGTTATGCAGATGGACAAGCTCCTTGGCAATCGCAAGCCCGAGGCCCGTTCCGGCAGCAGGATCTTTTGTGTTCGTCCCTCTGTAGTAACGGTTAAACAAATTGGTGATCGTTTCTTCATCCATTCCCTTCCCATTATCCTTTACCTTCAAAGAAATATGATTTTTTGCTTGTTCCAGAATGACCTGAATCTCCGTTCCTTTGTCGTTGTGCTTCACGGCATTCCCAAGCAGGTTTTCTAATATGCGCCTGAACCACGCTTCATCAAGCGCAAATTCAATATGCTCTTCTTTGGATACAAAGGAGATATCATACCCTTCAGAAAATGGATTTTTCTTAAAATCCTCAATGACATTTTTAAAAAACGGGATAAGGCTTGTGAGCTTTCTCTCAATTGGAAGAGCATCATTTTTCAGCCGATACGTTAAATTTAAGTCTTCAATCAGCTTGGACATGTATTCAGATTTTTCTCTGACAACCTGTCCCATTTCTTTCACTTCTTCCGGCGACCAATCATACTGCTTCGACTCGAGCATCATGCTGTAGCCGTAAATGCTGCTAAGCGGTGTTTTTAAGTCATGCGACAAACCGGCAATCCATTCTTCCCTTGTCGCCTGGATTTTTTCTCTGTTTCTTTTATCCCGCCTCAGCGTTTCAGTCAGCTGATCCATTGATTCAAAAATCTCACCGAAGAAGCGGTACGGCTGTTTGATTTTCCCCTTTTTGTTTTTGCTGATAGGACGGCCTTTCCGGTTTTTCGGTTCCTCGAGTTTCCCTTTAGATAGATTGACCAGCCATTTAATCGTGTGAAAAATCGGCAGCCCGAATCGGAACATATACCAAACAGTCATCCAAATGATATACAGGAACAGAACACCCATAATCAGGAACATCGCCTTTAGCACAACCTTCAGAAATGATTTGTTAAACTCCTGATCGGTTACATAGACAGGGTTCGGCACCGTAGCGACCATCCATCTGTCTTTATTGAGGATCTTAACGGAAATTTCCCGTTTATAGTTCCAAGGTTTAGAGCTGTATTTGAGCAGCTCCAGCTGGTTCATCGTTTTTCTTTCACTTTTTGTGCTGTTGATGCTGTGGATAATGTTTCCATTGCTGTCTAATAGGTAAATGGCACCTTTTTCCCGCTTAATATAGTCGATGGTACTGGACTTATAATGTGCTAGAGAATCTATCTTTTGTTCTCGCTTTTCAACGGAAGTCAGCAGCTGTTCGCTCTTTGATTTCCAGCCGGACAATAGAAGATACGACTTATCTTCAATATTGATGGCCCAGTAATTCAGCTTATAGTTATGAAGCTTTTTGGTTTTATAAATAGACAAAAGCTCTTTCTTGGTATAGGTGCCGGGCACGTCTTTCGGCACGCTGTACGAATAAGCGGTTTTCCCTTTCGAATCAATGATTTGCATCCAGCCATGCTGTTTATCGACAGATTTCTTCAGAAAATTATCCACTTCCCATGACCCATCTTCGTTTACATCGAGATATGCTTCAAGTGTGTCAGTTGTTGCCTTTGTCAGCCCTGAATTGGATTCCGCATCGCTAAACCGAGCGTCTAAATAGAAAAACGAAGCAACAAGCATAACCGTAAGCAGCAGGATTACAATTAGCATCTGCCCGAAAAAGTGAAACAGAAACTTCCATCTTAACCTCATGACCGCTTGCCTTCAGGATTTGGGATAAAACGATAGCCGAGACCGCGAACGGTGACGATATACTCCGGATTGCTCGGATCGCGCTCAATTTTTTCCCGAAGCTTGCGGATATGAACCATAACGGTGTTGTTGTCGCCATAGGAAGGATAGCCCCAAACTTTTTCATAAATTTGATCTTTGGAAAGCACCACATTAGGATGTTCACAAAAATACTGCAATAGCTGCAAAAGCTGAGCTGAACAAGCGACAGCTTCCCCGCCTACGATCAGCTCGGCATTTTGCGGAGAAAATGTAAAATAATCATATGTATAGGTTTGATTTGAGCTCGTTTCTTTCGACTGATATGTGCGCTTGAGGTGCGCTCTGATCCGCGCTGCTAATTCCAGCGGATTAAATGGTTTTGTGATATAGTCATCAGCCCCAACCGCAAAGCCCGACAATTTGTCCGCGTCGGATGATCTTGCCGTCAGGAAAAAAATCGGAGCGTCTGAATACTCTCTGATCAGCGTGCAGGCTTCAAAACCGGACATTCCGCCCATCATGACATCCAGCACGATCAAATCAACCTTATTGGCCTTCACAACCGGAATTGCTTCTTCTGCGCTTGCAGCATCCAGTATATTTCGATAACCTTCTTTTTCGAGAACGCGTTTGATCATGTCCACAATCGCTTTCTCATCGTCTACGATTAAAATTGACGCATTTTCCACTTTTATGTTCCTTTCTGTCACTGTTTTTTTCATCTTATCATTATATCGTTTATTTTTGGTACATTTTTGAATAGGGAAAGTCTGCCGGGCATGACAAACAGAAAACGGGAACATGGAAGTTCCCGTTTATTCGTATTTTCAGATGAAAGTTATGAATTCTCGTCCACCATATACAAAATAAACTCCCAAAACCCCGGAACGTCCTGGCACAAAAGCATATCAGCCTTTTCAAACATTTTGATCTTCAGCTCCTGCTCCAAATCTTCTCTTTCTTGGTAGGACGTATTGCTGAGTTTTTTTCTGATCATCGGCGAAAAGCATGTAATCAGATGTTCAATGTCATACATGTCGTCTTTTTGTTTCTTTTGTTCAAACTGGCCGTTCACAGCTTACTTTCCCCCTTTTTTTGCGCCGCTAGCTGCTTTCTGATATTCTCAAGCCCCTTTTTATGAATGTTGGAGATGTTTTGCCGTGACTCTCCTAATGAATCCGCAATCTCCTGCATCGTGGCACCGTGAAGATAGACTTTTGTCAGCACGCTTTTTTGTTTGTCAGTCAGCTTCTGGATCGCTTGATAAAGCTGATAATCCTGGACATGCTGGCTCAAATCATCCTGCCGGTCTAAAAATGCTTCAAACGCATCACTTCCTGTTTCGGAAGGAAGGCGTTCTCCTGCTTCAGGATGATCAACCGTCAGCGGATACCGTTTTTGGTTTTTGCGAACCCGCTTATCAAAATCAATAGAAAAGATGCGAATCATTGAATTCATATACTTGACGATGCGGATCTCCTTATAAAATTGCCTGAATTGCTCGTCCAATGATTTTGCATCTTTTTCGTTCGGGCTTTCCATTATGTTTTTGAACAAACGGTAATGCTGAGGATTGCTCAAAAAATGCTTCACGATGGGATGCTTCATTATCTCCTTACATTTTGACCGCAAAAGACCTTGATAGTCCATCAAACCGCCTCCCTACTAAATTAAATGAAGGAAAGCAAAAAAAAGTAAACTACTACTTTCTGACTAGCGCTTGTGCAAATGCTCCGGCTGCAGTTTACGTTTTCTTGGATTTCCTTCACTTACATACATGACTGCCAAAAAAGAAGGGAGGTATTTTCAATGGATCAGGTTTTTATAGAGGAAGTCGTAAAACAGATCGGCAATCTGGGGTTTCCTGCGCTGATTGCAATGTACCTGCTGACCCGATTTGAGAAAAAGTTTGATCAGCTGATAGAACTGATGACAGAGCTGAAAGACCAGAAAGCAAAAAATTAATTTTCAATCGAAGTTGACTTTTTACTGTTTTTTTTCACTTAACAAGACAGAAGGGAAAACGAAAGGCCTTTCACCTTCTCTTTCTGCTTAACATTTATTTTTAAGGAGGAGACAGTTACATGAAAAAACAAAACGACATTCCGCAGCCAATCAGAGGAGACAAAGGAGCCACGGTGAAAATCCCGCGCAATATTGAAAGAGACCGGCAAAATCCTGATATGCTCGTTCCGCCGGAAACCGATCATGGAACCGTCAGCAATATGAAATTTTCGTTCTCTGATACTCATAATCGATTAGAAAAAGGTGGATATGCCCGTGAAGTCACCGTACGGGAGCTGCCGATTTCAGAGAACCTTGCATCTGTAAATATGCGGCTGAAGCCAGGTGCCATTCGCGAGCTGCATTGGCATAAAGAAGCAGAATGGGCTTATATGATTTACGGAAGTGCTAGAGTCACAATTGTGGATGAAAAAGGGCGCAGCTTTATTGATGATGTAGGTGAAGGAGATCTTTGGTACTTCCCGTCAGGCCTGCCGCACTCCATTCAAGCGCTGGATGAAGGAGCCGAGTTCCTGCTCGTGTTTGACGATGGATCATTCTCTGAAAACAGCACGTTCCAGCTGACAGACTGGCTTGCGCACACCCCTAAAGAAGTCATTGCTGCGAACTTTGGCATGACAAAAGAAGAAATCGCCAATCTGCCGGGAAAAGAAAAATATATATTTGAAAACCAAATCCCAGGCAGTTTAAAAGATGACATTGTGGAAGGGCCGAACGGCGAAGTGCCTTACCCGTTTACTTACCGCCTTCTTGAACAGGAGCCGATTGAATCAGAGGGAGGAAAAGTATACATTGCAGATTCGACAAACTTTACAGTGTCTAAAACAATCGCATCTGCGCTCGTGACGGTAGAACCCGGCGCCATGAGAGAGCTGCATTGGCATCCGAATACTCACGAATGGCAATATTACATCTCCGGCAAAGCAAGAATGACCGTTTTTGCATCTGACGGCCATGCCAGAACGTTTAACTACCAGGCCGGTGATGTCGGATATGTCCCATTTGCAATGGGTCATTACGTTGAAAACATCGGGGATGAACCGCTTGTCTTTTTAGAAATCTTCAAAGACGACCATTATGCCGATGTCTCTTTAAACCAATGGCTTGCCATGCTTCCTGAAAAATTTGTTCAAGCACACCTTGACTTAGGCAAAGACTTTACCGATGTCCTTTCGAAGGAGAAACATCCGGTTGTGAAAAAGAAATGCAGTAAATAATAGACTTGCAGCTTGCAGAGAGCACTCGTTCTCTGCAAGCACTAAAAAGGAGCTGAACCAGTGAAACAACAAACTTCTTCAAAACGTTTATTGCGGCTCTCCATACAGTACATGCTGGCCGCAGCAGCAGTGGTGTTGACCTATTTTGGAATCATTTTTACTTTGTTTTCTTTAGCGGGAACGAGCTACCGCTCAGCAGCTCATGTCCTGCTTTTTGCCGTGTTATTCCTTGTCCTCGGGTTATGCTTTGAACCATTTGAACGCCTGATGATACATAGTTTTACATTTTTTAAGACAGGAAAACGCCTATTCATTCTCCTTGCCGGCATCGTACAGCTGCTGTTTTTATGGATGACTGCTCATACAACAGACCAATTGATCAGCGACATCTGGCTGTCCACCACAGAAGAAATGATTGTCGCATCTGTTTTTCTGATTTTAGACAAATGCAACTCGGCTCTTCCCAGCTAAAAAAAGAACGCATTCCAATTGAATGCGTTCTTTTTATTCATAGCGAAGCGCGTCTACAGGCTGAAGCTTCGATGCCTTAATGGACGGAAGCAAGCCGAAAATAATGCCGACTGCCATTGAAAAGATGAGTGCTCCGACAACAGCCGGAACGGAGACAATAAAAGGCATCGGAAAAACGACTGTCAGCAGCTTAGCGATGCCGAAGCCTGCCAGCACACCGAGTATTCCGCCAATGCTTGTCAGCACGACAGCCTCGGTTAAAAATTGAAATAAAATCACACGCCGCTTAGCACCGAGCGCTTTCTTAATCCCGATTTCCCTCGTGCGCTCCGTGACGGAAACGAGCATGATGTTCATGACGCCGATACCGCCGACCAAAAGTGAAATACTGGCGATCCCGCCAAGCAGCAATGCAAATGACTGATTAAAGGACTCCACTTCCTGCGCGATCTCCTGAAGATCCATCACACTGTACTCTGCTTTTTCCAGCTCAGCTTCAGACAGTCCTTGGTTTAAAAGATCCGCAGCCATTACGCCGGCTTCTTGGATATGCTCAGAAGAATCGGCCTGCACGGCAATCTGCGTTGGCGCGTCAAAGCCTTCAATGAGCGGCCATACTTTTTTCGGCACGTACAAAACCGGGTTTGCGTAGTCGCCTTCAAACATGCTTTCCTGCTGATTTTTTTCTTTAAAAACACCGGCAACCTTAAACGGCACACCATTCATCTCAATGTTTTTATGCAGAGCGTCTCCGTCTGGAAACAGTTCATCTCTGGCAGCTTCATTGATCATCACCACTTGGCGGGTGCTGTTTAAATCGTTTTCCGTCAGCTTTCTCCCCTCGGTTATACGGATTGGGAACATATCAAAGTAATCACCGTCAACACCGTACACTTGAGGGTACGAAACATTTGTTAAATGAAAAACGCTCGCGCCTTCAGACAAGTAATATAAAGATAATCCTTTGACCATAGGATCAGATTTGATCGCCTTTACTGTTTCTTCAGCTACAGGCGGAGCGGAGGTATACGAAACCTGAGGGCCGCCCTCCTCTTCTCCGCCCGACGGCTGATAGACAACATTAATCGCGTTATTTCCCATGCCGATCATGCTTTGCTTTAATTGTTCGCTTTGGCCCTTCAGCATCGAAACAATCGCGATGATTGCCGCTATGCCGATAATGACACCGAGCATTGTCAGAATCGATCTTAATTTGTGAGAGAAAATTGATTGAAAGGAGATTCGAATATGTTCAAGCATGGCTGATATCCCCTCTCTCATCTAATACCAATTCTCCATCCCGGATAAAAACCGTTCTGTCAGCTTTTCTGGCGACGTCCGGGTCGTGGGTAATCATAATAATGGTCTTGCCTTCCTGATGCAGTTCGGAAAACAGCGATAAAATTTGTTCGCTTGATTTGGTATCAAGCGCCCCGGTCGGTTCATCAGCTAAAATAAACCTCGGCTGATTGACAAGGGCCCTCGCTATCGCCACCCGCTGCTTTTGCCCGCCGGACAGCTTCGGCGGCTTGTAAGAGACCCTGTCTTTTAAACCGACTTTTTCCAGGGCTTCATAAGCTCTTTGCCTTCTCTCTTTTTTCTTCACTTTATTATAGATCATCGGCAGCTCAACATTTTGCAGCGCGGTAAGACGCGGCAGCAGATGAAAGGTTTGAAACACAAACCCGATTGATTCGTTGCGAATGTCGGCTAAGGCACCGTCTTTCCCTTTCAATATATCTATCTGGTCAAGCGTATAGGTTCCGGAGGTTGGCCTGTCCAAACAGCCGATGATATTCATTAACGTTGACTTTCCAGAACCGGAAGGCCCCATAATAGCCAGAAACTCACCCGCCTGGACAGTCAGATTGATATGTTTCAAGATTGGAACTTCTTCTTTTCCCAGCTTGTACGATTTCGAAATATTATTCAGTGTCAGCATTGACTGTAACCTGCTTTCCTTCCTTGACCGCGGGATCAGGATAGATCACATAATCTTCCGGCGTCAGGCCGCTCTTAATTTCTACCATGTCATTTTCATCAGTCTCACCGATTTCAACAGGCTGTTTGACCGCTTTCTGCTTCTCATCGGCTTTCCACACATATGGTTCGCCGTCATCCTGAATCACCATGTCGGTCGGCAGCTTGATCTTGTCCGCATCAGCATCATCACTCATCACTTCGATGTTGACATGATAGCCGACTTCAAGGCCCTTATGGCTGTCTAATAAAATTGTGAACGGATAGTTAGAGGATTGGGGATTCATTTCTTCTTCAGCAAAACTTTCTGACTCCTCCCCCTCGCCTGCTCCCGCCGGAAGCTTGCCGATCGAGGTGACCTTTCCTTTCCACTCGCCTTCACCGCCTGTTTTCAGCGTGACTCTGACTTTGCTGCCTTTTTTGATTGTGTCCATTAACAGCTCGTTGATTTGGCTTTTGACGAGATATTTGCCCGTCGAAACAATCTGGATATACGGACCTGCTGCCTGGTCACCTGTTGCTCCGTCAGCGATATCCTGATTGACGCTTTGAACGATCCCGTCATGCTTGCTTGTAATCACATTGGAACCTTTGTTTTTCGTCAGGGCAGCCAGCTCTTTTTGATGCTGCTTCAGCTCAAGCTGGCTTGTTTTCAAATCGAAATTGGCCTGATCAAGCTCATCTTGAAGCTGTGATTTCTCTTCTTTTCCGGCCGTTTTCAGCTGTTTTTCCGTTTCTGTTATTGATTTTTGCAAACGGCTGATTTGGAGGTTTGTCATTTCAATTTGCAAATTGGCTTGCTCAACTTCGTCAGAATGATCCTCGCCCTCATACTCAAAAAGCTTATCGCCCTTTTTGACCTGATCGCCTTCTTTGACGTATGTTTTTTTAATGCTGCCTTTCTCTGAATCTATGTATACTTTCTGCTGTTTCTCAGGTTCAACCTTTCCAGAAAACGTTTGGCCTGATTCTGATTCTCCTCCCATGTATACCGCTACTGATTCAGCATAGGGCTCCGTTGATACGGCAACTCGGTTCATGTGAGTAAAAAAGTAAAAACCGCCGGCGCCGATCCCCGCCAATACAAGCACACCGGCACATATCGCACCGCCAATAAGCCATTTTTTCTTTTTGGACACAACGATCTCCTCTTTCTGTAAACTATGTAATATTTTCGAAACATTCTAACCAATATTATCTATTAATTCAAAAAGACTTGCAATCTTTTTATTGAAATGAGGCAATCAAATAGAAAAATGGTATTTTCACAGCTGAAAATAAAAAATCCCGGCTCAGAACCGGGATTTTTCTCACACTGAAAGAAGCGTTTTTTCGTTTTTAATCAGGTCATAGGTCAAGCACACAGGTTTATTTGTACGGGGGTCAGTCACGATTTCAGCATCAATCTGAAATACCCGCTTCAAAATGTCCGGAGTCATGACCTCCAGTGCAGTGCCTTCTTTGATGACCGTGCCTTTTTTGAGTGCGATCATATAATGAGAAAAACGGGCTGCATGGTTAAGATCATGAATGACCATTAAAATCGTCCGCCCCTGCTCTTTGTTGAGTCTGTCTAGCAGCTGCAGAATTTCAAGCTGGTGTGCAAGATCAAGATACGTTGTAGGTTCATCCAGCAGCAGCAGTTCCGTCCCTTGCGCAAGCGCCATGGCAATCCACACGCGCTGACGCTGTCCGCCTGACAATGCCTCAATCGGCCGTTCAGCGAATTCAGCCATGCCTGTTTCTTCAAGCGCCCATTTGATAATTTGGCGATCTTCATCATTTAATCTGCCAAATCCTGATTGATGCGGAAATCTGCCGTACGACACCAATTCATACACCGTTAAACCGCTCGGCGCTTCAGGTGTCTGCGGCAGAATCGCCATATCTTTCGCAATGTCCTTTGTAGACATTTTATGAATCGCTTTGCCGTTTAAATAGACGGCACCTGCATGTGAACGCATAATTCTGGACATTGTTTTTAATATCGTTGATTTCCCGCAGCCGTTCGGGCCAATTAAGGTGGTAATTTTCCCTTTAGGAATCGAGATATTTAAATCCTCTACTATTACCCTGTCTCCATAACCGATTCCAAGCTGATCTGTTGATAATGAATTCATATTCGGCCCCCTCCTCTAATTCGCTTTCATCAATAAATAAATAAAGTAAGGCGCACCTAACACGGAAATGACAAGTCCGACCGGAATTTCTGACGGTGCCAATACATTTCTCGCCAGCGTATCAGCGAGCAAAAACAGAAATGCGCCGATGAAGGCGGAGACCGGTATCAGCGTCTGGTGACGGGGACCGGTAAGCCTTCTTGCCACATGGGGCGCGATCAATCCGAGAAACGCGATGCCCCCTGCAGCTGCCACGCATGAAGCGGCAAGAGTGACCGCTGCCAGAAGGAGAATCCGTCTTTCCCTTTCAACAGCAGTGCCCAGCCCGGTCGCTAATTGGTCTCCGAGCTGCAAAATGTTCAAATAGCGTGCCTTATATAAAGTAAACGGAAGCAAGATCACAATCCAAGGAAGGATTGCCCAGATCATATTCCAGTTCGCCCCCCATATCGAGCCGGAGATCCAAACCGCTGCTTGCATAAAATCATGAGGGTCCATCTTGAGCTGAAAAATCAGCAACAGGGCGTTAAATCCGGCATTCACGCCAATGCCGACTAAAATCAGCCGAATCGGAGTCACACCTTTTTTCCAAGCCAGAAGATAAATGAGAAACGCGGCGAGGATTGCGCCTGCCAAAGCACTGAAAGGCAGCATAAATGTTCCGAAAAAGCTGAGATCTGAAGCTGATCCTTGAAAAAAGTAAATAAAAAGCACCACAGCAAGTGAGCCGCCGGCGTTAATTCCGAGAATACCGGGCTCTGCCAGATCATTTTGAGACACGCTTTGCAAAATGGCTCCGGCAACAGCTATCCCAGCCCCAACGAGCAAGGAAAGGATGATCCGGGGCAGCCTGAATTCAAATAAGACAAGCTCGTCACGCGCCGTTCCTTGGCCGAAAAAGACCTGAAGCGTTTTAAGCGGTGCAATTTTGATGACGCCCAAATTCAGACTGATAAAAAAGACCAGCACGATGAGCAGAAAGGTCACAGCCATCACAACGAGCGGTTTTTTCGTTTTTGTTTTCATTACAGCCCTCTCCTTTCACGACGTGCCAAATAAAAGAAAAAGGGAACGCCGATGAGAGAGGTCAGCGCGCCGACAGGCGTTTCAAAGGGCGCGTTTACGAGTCTTGCCGCAATATCAGCAAACACAAGCAAGACAGCACCAAGAACCGCCGAGCAAGGAATGATCCACCGATAATCCACACCGACCAAAAACCGGGTAATATGCGGAATGATCAGCCCGATGAATGCGATGGTGCCGGCAATAGAAACTGCAGCTCCCGTCAGAATCACAACGACAAGCATGCCAACCAGTTTCACCGCTGATGTATATTGTCCAAGCCCTTTCGCCAGATCGTCACCAAGACTTAGTACTGTCACGGACCGGGCGATGATAAACGCAAGCGTTAAACCGACAGCCCCTGCGATAAGCAAAAGCTGGACACCTGACCATTTCACACCCGCTACTCCGCCTGCATACCAAAAGCTGATATCCTGAGCGACATCAAAGCGAATTGCGATAGCAGTTGAAATGCCCGTAAAGAAATAAGTAACTGCTGTTCCCGCCAGAGCAAGCTTTACAGGCGTAAGTCCGCCTTTTGAAAACATGCCGATGCCCATTACCATTGATGCCCCCAGCCCCGCTCCGACAAAGGACCATAGCACAAGCCCCATAGCCGAAAGTCCGGGAAAAAAGGCAAACGCAATCGAAATGGCAAACGCAGAGCCCGATGTAACGCCCATAATCGAAGGCTCTGCCAAAGGGTTTCTCGTCATCCCCTGCATGATCGCCCCTGATACAGCTAATAAAGCGCCGACAAGCGCGGCCGCAGCCGTTCTCGGCAGCCGGAGATCATGTATGATTTGGTGGGACGTCTCTGTCGGCTGAAAATGAAAAATGGCGTCCCACACAGTGCGCAAATGAATATCCGCAGCACCGAGGGATATGGATAAAAGTGCGCCAAGGCATAGCAAGCATATCCCTGCAATAAGGACCATGACTGCGCCAAATGACCTTGACGTCCATTGGATTTCTTCTGATGTGGTCTGTATATTTTTCTTTTGACTCAACAGCCGTACTTCCTTTCATCAATGATAATGATTATCAATTGCTGTTCCAGTATATCACTTTTTTCCGCTGATTTAATAGAGCGTTTTAAATAAAAATGAGAATATATTTGCAAAAATATCGTGCCAACCGGCACTTGCGATGGTATAATCACATTGATAATGATTCTCTTTATCATCTATCTTTCAGAAAGAAGGTATGAGATATGACCCATACATACAAGAAAATCGGAGCAGCGTTTTTTGCCCTCCTATTGATCGCAGCGCTGGCAGCCTGCGGGAATAACTCAGAAAGCAAAGGCTCTTCCTCTGATTCAAAAGACGAAGAAACCTTTACATACAAGGCTGAAAACGGAAATGTAAAAATTCCTAAGCACCCTAAACGAGTGGTTGTCATGGCAGACGGCTACTACGGATACTTCAAAACACTGGGCATCAACGTCGTCGGTGCGCCTGAGAATGTATTTAAAAACCCTTACTACAAAGGAAAAACCGACGGTGTCACAAACATCGGAGACGGCACTTCCGTTGAAAAAGTCATTGATTTGAACCCTGACCTGATTATCGTCTGGACAACGCAAGGCGCTGATATGAAAAAGCTTGAAAAAATTGCGCCGACTGTCGCGGTAAAATACGATAAGCTCGACAACATCGAACAGCTGAAAGAATTTGCAAAAATGACGGGAACTGAAGATAAAGCCGAAAAATGGCTGGCTGAGTGGGATAAAAAAGTTGCGGCAGCTAAAACAAAAATCAAAAAAGCCGTCGGTGACAAAACCATTTCCATTATGCAAACGAACGGAAAAGACATTTACGTATTCGGTAAAGATTTCGGAAGAGGCGGAAGCATCATTTACAAAGATCTCGGCCTGCAGGCTACAAAGCTGACAAAGGAAAAAGCCATTGACCAGGGCCCTGGATATACAAGTATTTCATTAGAGAAGCTCCCTGACTTCGCCGGGGATTATATTTTCGCAGGCCCATGGCAATCAGGCGGTGACGATGGCGGCGTATTTGACAGCTCCATTTGGAAGAACCTAAGCGCCGTTAAAAATGACCATGTCTATAAGATTGACCCGATTGGCTTCTATTTCACAGATCCGATTTCATTGGAGGGCCAACTGAAGTTTATTACGGAAAGCTTAACAAAATAAATAAAAGAGCCGCCCTAGATACGGCTCTTTTGCTTATTATCAAAAAAGAATGGGACGATCTATTTAAACAGGGCAAAATAATAAGTAACAGTGCCTAATGAGCATTAATAACTTTCCAAATTGACATATCGAAAAAAATCGATATATAATATGACCATGAAACCAATCGATGTATTTAAGGCCTTATCAAATGAAACTCGGCTTAACATTTTGCATTGGTTGAAGGAACCGGAGAAGCATTTCCCTAAACAAGGCGCTCACCTGCCAAAGGAGGTCAGTGTTAAAGGAGGAGTATGTGTAGGGGATATTCAAGAAAAAGCCAAAGCTTCTCAATCTACAGTTTCACATTACTTAAACTTGATGCAGAATGCCGGCCTGCTTGAATCTGTTCGTTATGGTCAATGGACCTATTACAGGCGAAATGAAGAAGTGATTCAGCAGATAGCTGAATATTTTAAAACAGAAATCTAAACTGGATGATTTCTGTTTTCAATCTACTTAATATCGATAATTCTAGATATTTAAATATATAAGGAGAGGGATCTAATGCGTTACTTCGCATATATACTAGCGTTATTAGCAGGGTCAGCACTTAGCTTTGAGGGAGCAATCTACGGTGAACTAGGAAAAACTATAGGCCAACTCGAAACTAGTTTTTATAATTTCTTTATGGGTTCAATCATTATGGGTTTACTGTGGATATTCTTTGGAAAAGGGAAACTTTCATATGCTGTTGAAGCACCTAAATGGTCACTTCTTGGAGGTGTTTTAGGTGTTGTGTATTTAACATCTATTGTGATTAGTGTTCCTTTTGTTGGTGTTGGACTCACTATGGTAGCAGTTATTATTGGCCAATTAATAATGAGTATGATTATTGAACATTATGGTTGGCTTGGCAGCAAGAAAACGAGAATCAATAAAGAAAAAATATTTGCAGTTATTTCGATGATTATTGCTCTTATTTTAATTTACTAGGAGGTCTAAAATGGGTATATTTATGATTTTATTCACTTTATTGGGCGGCATCACATTAAGTGCACAATCGTCTATTAATGGCACCTTTAGCCGAAAAGCTGGAACAATTGAAACAACACTTTTAACTTTTATAACCGGATTTATGTTTCTTCTCATTTTTATTCTTTTTTTCGGCCATGGAGATGTGCTTGCTATATTAGAAGCACCTAAATGGCAGTTAAGTGCCGCATTTTTGGGTACTATGTACTTGCTTCTCACTGTTATGGCTGTACCAAGAATCGGGGTCATTGCAACAAATATTGCTGGGATCATTGGCCAGCTTGTAATTGGATTGATTATTGATCATTTTGGCTGGTTCCATAGTTTAGTCATACCTTTAGATTTGAAACGTTCTTTTGCATTACTCTTTATGATGATTGCCCTTTATTTTATCTATAAAGGAAATAAACGCTCAAGCGATGAAATACAAACACAACATAAATAAAACGCTGCAATTGATATTGCAGCGTTTTTTATTGAAAAGAAAACCGTACCTTTTCGGATTATTATGTTTGTTTTTCTTTCGAGAATTTCTTAATCACAAACGGATAAATCACCAGACCGACAAAGAATAAACCAATGCCGAGAATAAATGTCGTTAAATCCGCTGTGCCTGTTACGATAACAAACACTGAGTACGCGCATGCTAATATTGCAATCAATCCGTCTTTTACACGGGAGCCTTTCAGCTGGTCATACGTTTCACCTTTGATGACAAGCTTCAAGCTGTAGATCGCTGATACCAAATACGGAATTAAATACGCAAGCGTTGCCGCTGTCGTTAAAAATGTAAATGCGTCACTTATTGTCCGGGAAATAACCGAGAAAATGAAGACCTGTGACATAACGTTTGTAATAATTAGTGCGATAACCGGACTTCCTTTTTTATTCGTTTTCGCAAATAATGCCGGGAAATCTCCTGCTTTAGCGGCTTGGTATGGGACCTCAGAGCCAAGCAATATCCAGCCGAGCATCGTTCCGAATAAACAAAGGATTGCCAAAAGAGCCATAATGACGCTTCCCGCGTTTCCGACAATCGCATAAAGCACATCAACGAACGGTTTTTCAGAGCCGACAAGCTTCTCATGCGGCAGAACACCCATCGTAATTAAAGTCACAATAATATAAATGCTCAAAGCAATCAGCAAGCCGGTAATTGTCGCACGTTTCACATCACGCTGAGAGCTCGCACGGCCGGACAGGATAACCGCTGATTCAATTCCGACAAACGCCCACAGTGTAGAAATCGCGGCGTTATGCACCTGGCCGCCAATTCCAATACTTGTGCCGTTTTCTCCTTGAATCGGGAAATAAAAATGATCGAATAATGTCGTTTGAAACACAAACAATCCGGCAACGATAAAGAAGACAAAACCTAATACTTTAGAAAGCGTTGTGACAAAGTTCAATTTACTTGCACCGTTAATGCTTGCAACAAGAATCGTGTGCGTTCCCCATAACAAGATCGTACATACAGCAAACGTCATCAATTGGCCGAGTGTCACCTCTTGCCCGCCGATCGAAAACATTTCACGTTTATCAACCAAGATCGGGAAGAACGAAGTCAAGTAACCAGCGAGACTAGTGATGATCGCCACGTTACTGATCCAGCTCGCCACCCAGTAGCCCCACACCATTGTGAAACCGGCAGCGTTCCCTTTCTTCGGATCAGAGAACAGCGCTCTTGCATAACTTTGCGGCCCCGCTGTCAGTTCAGGCTTGCGAATGGACAAGTGCCCGAAGACAAGTGCAATCATCAGCACGCCGGCACCTGTCAAAAGCCAGGCGGACGTGGCGCCTAACGGACTCGCGATTGAAGCAAGCGAGCTCGGCAAGGAGAAAATTCCTGATCCAACCATATTTCCAACGACAAACGCCGTTAATAACCAAAAACCCCATTTTTTCGTCTGTTCCATTCCAGTACCTCCATGATTCTTTGTACGGACCAGACCCCGAGATCATGTAAACGCAAAAAAAGCCTGAACAAAAGTCCATGCTTAAAGAAACACACACCCTTGATCTCCGGATAGCCCTCCGCGAAAAAGCACGCGGCAGTCCTGCACTTATTCAGATACAGTCCCAGCATAGAGAAGGATCGGCTTTCTCTACACTTCGGCGCTGATGCCTTTTACACATGTTTAACAGCTCCTGTCAGCCTGGCATGTGTGACTCATCATCCGCGCAACCTCTACCTCACTGAGAAAGAGTGAGGATTTAAATATTCAGTTACTTCCAGAAGGTTATCAAAGAAAGAGTGATCTGTCAAAGGGAACAGATGGAAAATACGGATAGAGACAAGCCCTATCCGCATTGTGGTTTATCGATTATTTTTCTTTTTTTGCACAGCTTCTTGAAGCGGATCATCTTTTAGAGCTGAACCGGCATCTTCAAGAGCTCCCTGGATTACGTTTTTTTCTTTATCAGAACGTTTTCCTTTATCTTTATTAAAGAAACCCATTCGAATCACCTCTTTTAGAAAATAGGTACATTTTTAAGATGCCTTTTTCCTTAAAAAATTATGCGGGAAATTTTTTATCGTCCAAAGTCCTGTTGATCAAACATACATTCTCTTGATATATTTGTAATTCAGAGATTTTTGCAAAAGATAAAAGGAGAAGCGAGAAATGACAGGAAAAACACACATCATGGGAGGCATCGCTTCTTGTACGGCAGCGGCTTATTATTATGGATTTGATCCAGTGCTTATGGCTGCGTCCGGCGCGGTTGGGGCATTAATACCCGATATCTGCCACACACAAAGTAAAATCGGGAGAAGATTTCCTATCTTATCGAAAGCGGTCAGCTCTGTTTTTGGACACAGAACCTTTACGCACAGCCTGCTGTTTCTGCTCATCATGTTTTTTATCACAGCCACATATATTCCAAATAAAAACATATCAACCGGGCTGATGATCGGAATGGTGAGCCACTTGATTCTTGACGCTTGGACGGTGAATGGAATCAAATTATTATTCCCTTCAACGATTCGCGTACGGCTCCCATTATATATGAAGACAGGCAGTTTTTCTGAGCAGCTTGTGTTAGCCGGCCTGACAATTGCTTCATGTTATTATTTTTATATGCTGTTTCATGGGCGCATGTTTTAAACGTGAGTGCTGACACTTGTCTGAACGGACTGTTTTTAGTAGGTTTTACATAAGAAGCATTTCATGCAGAGATCAAGGAAACGTGAGGAGTCATATTGATGAAAGGAACCTTTTTTCCCAATCAGCGGTTTTTATGTTTTTCGATCGTATTCATGTGGATCAAAACGTATGTGATTTATAAACTGGGCTTTGATTTGCAGATCGATACTCTGTTGGAGGAGCTGATTTTGCTGATCAATCCGCTCAGCTTTATCCTTCCTTTATTCGGGATCGGCCTGCTTCTGAAAGAAAACAAACAGCGGGTCTTTTTGCTGATTGCCAATTTGGTTCTGACTGTTATCTTGATCTCCAATACGATTTTTTACGGCTTTTATATCGATTTTATTACCATCCCGGTTTTGTTTCAGGCCAGTAACATGAGCGATATGGGCAGCAGTGTAAAAGAACTGTTCAATCCTCTGTTTATCGCCCTGTTTGCGGATTTGGTTTTTCTTCTGCTGCTGGCCAGAAAAGAGAAGCATCCGCAGACAAAAGCCGCCCCCCGCACAGTCAAACGGTACTATGCAGCTTCCTGCGGCATGATTCTATGCACCCTGGCACTTGCAGAAGTACAGCAGCCGAAGCTTTTGGCACATTCCTTTGACCGGGAAATGCTCGTCAAAAGCATCGGTCTGTTTCAGTTCCATATCTACGATACGATTTCTCAGACTGTGAATATAAGCGCGAAAGCATTTGCAGATGAAGACAGCATGACCACCATTAAAAACTACACAGAGGCAGACTACAGCAAGCCTGCCCCAAGCAAATTCGGGCTGGCAAAGGGGCGCAATGTCATTTTTGTCACGCTTGAATCGACCCAAAGCTTTGTTCTGAATGAAAAGGTAAATGGAAAAGAAATCACTCCGTTCATGAATGATCTCATCAAAAAAAGCTATTACTTTGATCATTTCTATCAGCAAACCGAACAAGGCAAAACTTCTGATTCAGAATTCATCGTCGCTAACTCACTGTATCCTTCCCTTAGCGGCGCCGTCTTTTTCACGAAAAGCGACCATCAATTTCATACAATGTACAAATCGCTGAAGCAACATGATTATTATTCAGCCGTCTTTCACGCCAACCATAAAACATTTTGGAACCGAGATGTGATGTACGAAACATTTGGGATTGACCGCTTTTTTGATGTTGATGATTTCCATGTCACTCCCGGGTCATCGACAAGCTGGGGCTTAAAGGATAAGGAATTTTTAGAGCAGTCCGCCGGCAAGCTGAAAAGCCTGCCGCAGCCGTTTTACAGCAGTTTCATCACGTTAACGAATCATTTTCCGTTTGAGATCGATGAGAAGGATCAGCTGATTGATGAATACGATTCAAGCAGCGACCTGTTAAACCGCTATGTGACCACGGTGCGCTATGAAGATGAGGCATTGAAGCATTTTATCAAAAAGCTGAAGGACAAAGGCTTATACGAAAATTCGATGATTGTATTTATGGGAGATCATTACGGCATTTCAGAAGCCCATAACGATGCGATGGCTGAGTTTTTAGGAAAAAATGAAATCACTCCGTATGACAATGTTCAGCTCCAGCGGGTGCCGTTTATCATACATATCCCGGGAATCACAGATCAAAAGCCAGAAACCATCTCTGATGCCGGAGGGCAGGTCGATGTCAGGCCGACACTGATGCATCTGCTCGGCGTTGATACAAAAGGCAATATTCAATTTGGCAATGATTTGCTGTCCAACGACCGCACCCCGTTCGCCGTGCTGAGAAACGGCAGTTTTATTACGAACGACTA
Source organism: Bacillus inaquosorum KCTC 13429 (assembly GCF_000332645.1). GTDB lineage: Bacteria > Bacillota > Bacilli > Bacillales > Bacillaceae > Bacillus > Bacillus inaquosorum. The sequence continues at coordinate 13,709 of NZ_AMXN01000007.1, read as the reverse complement.
TGTATACACGAAAAACACGTGCTACAGCCAAAAAACAGGGGAAGTGCTGGAAGATCAGGATGCGTGCCTTTCTTATAAGGAGAAAGCAAACGAAGAACTGTCTCTCTCTGATAAAATCTTAAACGGTGACCTGCTCCGTTTTTATGAATAAAAAATCCCTCTTTACAGAGGGATTTTTTACGTTTCAAACATCACTTTGCCGGTCAGCTTCGTTTGATAGCCGTTTAAATGAGACAGATTCGCCTTGTATTCCTCAGAATTCAAGATCTCCTTCACGGCCTTCAGCAGCTGCTCATGTTTTTTCAAAATGACGATATCATATTGTTCATCAATGAGCGGGATAAAATCAACACTGCCCATATGTGCAGCATGCTGCGCTCCGATTCCCGCGTCAGCCTGTCCGCTTGAGACTTGTGAAGCGACAGCGTAATGATCGGTCACGATATCGCTGTATCCCTTTACATCAGCCGAATTCACACCAAGCAAGCCAAGCTGTTCATCAAGGAGCACTCTTGCGCCCGAACCCTTTTCCCTGTTGATAACTCGGATATCGGTTCTTTTCAAGTCTTCCCAGCCTTGAATGTTTTTCGGATTCCCTTTTTGAACATACAGTCCGGCTTTGCGGAGAACGACATTGATCAGACAAAACGGTTCACCTGACAAAATTCGTTTTACATAAGGCGCATTATACTGCCTCGTTTCCGCATCGTATAAATGGAGGCTGACAATGTCACACTTGCCTTGATACATATCAATCAGGCTGTTTAAGCTTCCTTTGTATTTGCGGAGCGGCGTCTCCTGAATGATATTCTCCAAATGCTTGCTGAGCAGATCCATCGAAATGTCCTGTCCGCTGATCATGACATTCGGTCTGCCGTCCGGCTCTGCCTCATGCATCTTTTTCGGCTCTTCAGCTATAGCAATGGGCTGAGACATTCTCATATTCATCTTATATTGCTTTAAATCTTCTTCATCCACACGCATCTGCCTCCCGACACGGTAAGCAGGGATCATGCCTTTTTTAATCAAATCATAAACGGTCAGCTTTGATACCTTCAGCAGACCTGCAACTTCTTCTATCGTATAGGAAGAGGTTTCATTCATATTCATCACTCTCCTACTTCATTATACCTTTTCATCGAATGTAAAAAAACCCACATAAACCAAACATAATCAGTTATAATTAGATATAACTAATCATAAGGGGTGCAATTATGTTTAAAAAGTATTCCATTCTAACAGCAGCCTTAACCGCTTTTCTGCTTGCAGCAGGCTGCTCTGCAAACCAGTCTTCAACGGACAGCGAGAAAGAAGTAACGTTAACGATCTCAGCTGCCGCCAGTGCACAGGATGCGCTTGAGGAAATCCAAAAGAACTACGAAAAAGAACATCAAAACATTACAATCCAAGATAACTTTGGCTCTTCCGGCGCCTTGCAAAAACAAATTTCTCAAGGAGCAGGGGCAGATCTGTTCTTCTCAGCTGCTGAGGATAAATTTCAAAAGCTGGTGGATGATGGAGATATCGCCAAAAAAGACAGCACTGATTTAGTCGGCAATGAAATTGTACTGGTCGTGCCGAAAAACGGAGAGTCACCTGTGACAAGCTTCAGCAATCTGGCTGACTCAGAAAAAATCGCCCTCGGAACACCGGAATCCGTGCCGGCAGGAGCTTACGGGAAAGAATCACTGACAAAGCTGTCTCTATGGGACAAAGTGAAGGATAAGATCGTTTACGGAAAAGACGTTCGCCAAGTTCTTTCTTATGTTGAAACCGGCAATGTGGATGCAGGTGTTGTTTATAAAACAGATGCACTGATCTCTAAAAAGGTCAACATCATTGATGAGGCAAAAGCAGATACACACAGCCCGATTGTCTATCCGTTAGGAATTGTAAAAGATACAAAACACCGTAAGGAAGCGAAGGAATTTTACGATTACCTGCAATCTGATGAAGCAATGAAAGTATTTGAGAAATATGGTTTTACTGCCGAATAGCATAAGCGCTTCAGAGTTTTTCACACCTGTTGTGCTTTCCTTCCAAGTGGCGGCAGTTGCCGGCATTGTTGTCATTATTCTCGGAACATTGGCTGGAGCGTGGATGTCGCGGGCATCATTTTTCGGAAAAACGGCTCTCGAAACTTTTTTTATGCTTCCGCTCGTTCTTCCGCCAACTGTTGTCGGTTTTATTTTGATCGTCATTTTCGGAAAGCACAGTTTCATTGGACAAGCCATCGAATGGGTCTTTCAGCAGCCTGTCATTTTCACCTGGTGGGCCGCTGTGATTGCCTCGGCTGTTGTGGCCTTTCCGCTTATGTATCAATCCGCCAAAACCGGATTTGCCGACATTGATCCCGATATACAGGGCGCGGCAATGGTAGACGGCGCAAGCAGATGGCAGGTATTTATCCATATTTCCGTCCCGCTCGCCTATCCTTCATTGCTGACCGGAAGCATCCTCAGCCTTGCGCGGGCGCTCGGAGAATTTGGCGCCACACTCATGTTTGCAGGGAACATCCCCGGTGTCACGCAAACACTGCCGACGGCCATTTATGTCGCATTGGATTCCGGCAACAATGCCCTTGCCTGGGCGTGGGTCGTCTGTATCGTTTTCATTTCCTTTTTGATGCTGTTTTTCATTCAACAGAAAAAGACACACTAAAAAACTCCCCGTGCCGTGACGGGGAGTTTTTCATTAAAACAGAAGCTCGTCGGGATTTGGGCCGACACGCTCATCTTTGTTTAATGCGTCAATTTTGTCCATGTCTTCTTGAGACAATTCGAAATCAAAAATATCAGCGTTTTCGATAATACGGTGTTCTTTGATGGATTTTGGAATTGTTACAACTTCATGCTGAAGGTCCCAACGCAAAATCACTTGAGCCACAGATTTATTGTGCTTTTCAGCAATCTGTGCGAGCACTTCGTTATCCAGAAGCTGTCCCTGCATGAGCGGAGACCATGCCTCAAGCTGGATGCCTTGCGCTTTACAGTAATCTCTTAATTCTTTTTGCGTCAAACGCGGGTGAAATTCCACTTGGTTGATCATCGGTTTGATTTCAGCATCTTTCAATAGCTCTTCTAAATGATGAACTTGGAAGTTGCTGACGCCGATCGCGCGGATTTTGCCGTCTTTGTACAGCTTTTCAAGCGCGCGCCACGTATCTTTATATTTATCCTTGCCAGGCCAGTGGATTAAATATAGATCTAAATAATCAAGCTGAAGTCTTTCCAAGCTTTTTTCAAAGGCAGCAAGCGTTGTTTCGTAGCCTTGATCTTCATTCCATACTTTTGATGTAATGAAGAGCTCTTCTCTTGCCACACCGGATTCTTTAATTCCGATGCCAACGCCTTCTTCATTTTTGTAGATCGCTGCTGTATCAATGCTGCGGTAGCCATTTTTAATTGCCGCTTTCACTGATTCAGTCGCTTCACTTCCGTTTTCTACTTTATAAACACCAAGACCGAACCAAGGCATTTCAACTCCGTTATGTAGCTTTACAGTATCTTTTAAACTTGTTGCCACTTGAACATCCACCCTTTCAATGAAATGTAAGTGTCTATATTATCTCACATTCCTCTCAGCCGATACCAATAATACGCTTAAGAGCCTCTTTTTGCTTCTTTTTTCACAGCACGGTCAAACTAACACACTATTTTTTTCCTATTTTAACAATATTGAGATTACAAAAAAAGTGAGCAGGGTATGCGAATAGTGTAAACCACAATATACAAAGGAGGAACCACATTGAAACGTATTCGTATTCCAATGACACTTGCGCTTGGTGCCGCTTTGACAATTGCCCCTTTGTCCTTAGCTTCCGCTGAAGAAAACCCCGCTCCGAAGATCTCGCAGACAACAACAGCCGGAACAACTGCCGCTGAGGTCGGTTTAAATGTAAACCTTGATGTGCTTGGCATTGCCAATCAGATTGCGGACGCCATTAAATCCGCACAGAACCGGGATGGATTTGTGAAAAACCTCATGGAGTCTTCCTTCTACGCTTCCGGCCAAAAATACAATGTCATGGTATTTAATTTAAGCCAGGAATATGAAGATCACTTAAACGGTGTGCAATTTTACGGTTCAGCCGTTTACGACGGCATTACGTACGGCATTTGGGTATTTGAAGACGGAACCTTTACAAACAAAGGTGATGGCGGCTGGATCAACTGGGCCTTCAGAGGCTGGTTCGACCGGGATGGCAGCACTGTCGAATTCCATCGCCCCTAATATTGAAAAAAGCTGGCGCTCTAACGCCAGCTTTTTTGCTGCTTTTTATTCGCCGCCTTCAAGCATGGCGGCTTCCACATCATTAATGTATTGGCGAAGCTCATGGGAGATGTCCCGGGAAATTTCCCGCTCCTCAAAGAGCGTCTGAATTTCATTTCTGATCGCCTGCACAGCCTTCAGCTTCACTTCCAGCTTCTGATTTTCAAAATGAGCGCTTGATTTCAGCTCATGATGGCTGTGCTCCAGCCTGAAAATCAACTGTTTATAAAACGAAATGACAGATAAAAACACTTCTTTATGTTCTTCCGTTTTATGTTTTTCCAGATAGTCTATCGCTGCTTTTGCCGTTTTCACTCTCGTTGCCCGTATCAATCCCGCTTCATTTAAAATCGACATCTCCGGCTTTTTATGTTCACCGAAGAAAATCCAATACATTAGCCGCTTGAGCCTTGTTTTTGATAATCCGACCTTAAATGGGTTGGCATACAAAATTTCTAATTCATTAAACCGTTCTTGCAGCACGTTTGCTGTTTCTTCCGGGATGTCTCCCCGCTCCAGCATTTTCACCAGCGCCTCTTGCTCAGCGTTAACCCCTTGCGCACGGACTTTTCGCTCTTGCTTTTTGATACGATTAGATGATGTATACTGCTGAAAACGAAGATTTTTCATTTTCTCATTGTATTCAGCTATCACCGCAAGAGAGGCTGTTTTGTTTGTATCGTTCATGTCCTCTTTAATCGTTTGGAGAGCTGTTTTGATCAATTTGCGTCTCGCCGTCAGCAGCTTCTTATTTCGTTCCTCGTCCTCTTCTTCTTTTTCAGTCAGAAGCGGCAGCACAACGGTGGCAATGACAAGTGTGCATAAAATGACGCCGGCTGCTAAAAAGAGAATCAGATTTCTTTCCGGAAACGGCGTGCCGTCCTCCAGAAAATACGGTATGGAGAAAGAACCCGCAAGTGTTACAGCTCCGCGCACGCCGGAAATCGAAATTAACAGCGTCGAACGAAGACCAGGTTTATAGATGTTCTGATCCTTATTAAAGAACCACTTGCCGTTCCAGAAGAACAGCACCCACAGAAATCTGAGGAGCATTAGCGTAAATGTGATCACAAGGATATAGCCAATCACCTTCATGTTGCTGATGGCAGTGTCGTTAAAGATAACAGAAATAACATCAGGGATTTGCGTGCCGAGAATAACGAAGACCAGGCCGTTCAAAATAAATAAAATAATGTTCCACGTACTTGAGGAGACGATTTGCAGCTTGATCATCGTTGATTCCAGACGATCCTGCTCAACAGCATGGGTAATACCGCCAGCCACAACAGCTAAAATGCCGGAAACGCCGATTTCTTCAGCTGCCAAATAAATCACAAATGGCGTCAGAATTTGAATCAGCATATGCATCGTGACATCCTGCATGCCAAGGCGGCGCAGAAATAGGCGAAAACGAATAATCAAGAATGAAATGACAACCCCGCACAGCAAGCCTCCGAGAGAAATAAAGACAAAGCTGACAGCCGCTTGTGCTAATGAAAATGCACCAGTCACTGCCGCTGCAATCGCAAACTTAAAGGCCACCAGACCTGATGCGTCATTCATCAGCCCCTCACCTTCCAGCAGGCGAAGAATCCCTTTTGGCATTTTCACTCTTCCTGATAATGCGCTGACAGCGACGACATCAGTCGGTGAAAGAATGGCCGCAAGTCCGAAAGCCGCTGCCAGCGGAATAGCAGGAATCATCCAGTGAATCGTGTAGCCTCCTACAATCACAGTCGCAAATACAAGACCGAGTGCAAGCAATAAAATCGGGGCTCTTAAATTCCAAAGCTCTGCCCGCGGCGTTCTCTTCCCATCATTAAATAGAAGAGGCGCGATAAACAAAACAAAAAACAATTCAGTACTTAATTCAAAATGAAGCCCCTGTGGAAATGAGGCGGCAAGAATCCCAAGCGCCACCTGAATCAGAGGCACTGGAATAAACGGAATAAACCGGTTCACGATATTGGATATCGCAATAATCGTTAATAAAACGAGAACAACTAAAAATATGTCCAAATGCATGACCTCCTTCGTCTGTTGTGTTCGTGCATGATGAGTCGATGAAGCTGCTTGTTTAAAAGAGGCTTTAGGCTAGGATGGCCTTGCATCCGATATGTGATTCCGCAGGAGTTCCCTCCACACTTGTCTTCTTTTATAGTACCCTTTTTAGGGTATTATTTCTCATGATATGCTCACAGTGAACTTTTTTGCCGAAGAGCAAATTTCAGATAAAAAGAGACAGGGAGCTATTCCCTGTCTCTCGTCTTTCTTTATCAATCATGAAAATTCGTGCCGTCAGTCGTTGCTTTAATGATACCGGCGCGAATGACAAAGTCACCGAAGTGCTCGCCTTCGTCGCGTTCTTTCGCATAGCGGGAAAGAAGGACGCGCAGCTCGCTTAAAATGTCTTCTTCACCGATGTTTTCACGGTACATTTTGCTTAAACGGCTTCCGTCAAATGCAGCGCCAAGATACATATTATATTTGCCCGGCGCCTTTCCGATAAATCCGATCTCACCGAGCGCATGGCGTGCACAACCGTTCGGGCACCCTGTCATGCGAATGGTAATTTCCTGATCACGAAGGCCGTTTTCGTCAATGATCTCTTCAACCTTATCTAAAAGGGTCGGCAAGTAACGTTCTGCTTCAGCCATTGCCAATCCGCAGGTCGGAAGAGCGACGCACGCCATAGAGCTGCGGCGGAGCGCTGAATGATGCTTGCCGTCAGTGAGTCCGTATTGCTCGATTAACGCACTGATTTCATCTTTTTTATCGCTTGAAACGTTCGCGATAATCAAGTTCTGATTGGCTGTCAGACGGAACTCGCCTGTATGAACTTTGGCAATTTCCCGCAAGCCTGTCATCAGCTTATAATCATCGTAATCCGTCACACGGCCGCCTTCAACAAACAGCGTAAAATGCCATTTATCCTTAATGCCTTCTACCCAGCCGTAGCGGTCGCCGTTATGATCGAAATGATACGGCTTCGCTTCTTCCAGACTCCAGCCGAGACGGTTTTCCAATTCTTCCTTTACGGTTTCTAAACCGAGGCGGTCAACCGTGTATTTGAATCGCGCATTTTTGCGGACAGAACGGTTTCCGTAATCACGCTGAATTGTAATCGTTTTTTCAGCAATGTCATACAGTTGCTCAGGACGGCAGAACCCGATCACCTTGGCTAATTGCGGATATGTCGCTGTGTCGCCATGCGTCATTCCCATACCGCCGCCAATGGCCACGTTAAAACCGATCAGTTTGCCATCTTCAACAATCGCAATGAATCCAAGGTCTTGTGAAAAGACGTCAATATCATTAGACGGCGGAACAGCAATACCGATTTTAAATTTCCGCGGCAGATAGAGCGGTCCGTACATTGGCTCGACTTCTTCCGGCGTGCCAGCCACTCTCTCCTCATCAAGCCAAATTTCATGATATGCCCTCGTCCGCGGCAGCAGATCATCACTTAATTTTTTAGACCACTCGTATACTTCTGAGTGGATTTCAGACTGATAAGGATTCGATGCACACATGACATTGCGGTTTACGTCTCCGCAGGCTGCGATCGTATCCAAAAGAGCTGAGTGAATCGTCTTAATGGTTTTCTTCATGTTCCATTTCAGAATCCCGTGCATTTGGAACGTTTCACGTGTCGTCAGTTTTAATGTGCCGTTCCCGTATTTCTGAGAAAGGTCATCCATGACAAGCCATTGCTCAGGCGTTGAAACGCCTCCTGGCATACGCACGCGCAGCATGAACTGATATGCCGGTTCAAGCTTTTGCTTTTGGCGTTCATTGCGGAGGTCGCGGTCATCCTGCAAATAACTGCCGTGGTGTTTCATCAGGCGGTTGTCATCATCCGGAATTCCGGCACTGATCCGATCGAGCATCACTTCTTTCAGTGTGCCGCGCAAATAATCACTTTCTTTTTTTATGCGTTCAACATCACTTGGAGAGCCGTCCGGTGCTTTTAAGATTTTGGTCACCATGTTGAAAAACTCCTTTCAAGTCAAATCAGTATACATCACGCTGATAGCGTTTTTGCTGCTGCATATCGGCAAGATAAGCTTCCGCTTCTTCGCGGCTCATATTGCCTTCTTTCTCGATAATTTCAAGCAATGTGTTATGGACGTCATGCGCCATGTGCTTTTCATCACCGCAAATGTACACGGCCGCGCCTTCTTGAAGCCATTCGAACAATTCCGCGCTCTGTTCAAGCATGCGGTGCTGCACATATACTTTTTCTTCCGTATCACGTGAAAACGCGACATCCATTTTTGTCAGCACACCGTCTTTGAGCCAATTCTGCCACTCTGTCTGATAAAGGAAATCCGTGACAAAATGCTGATCGCCAAAGAACATCCATGCTTTTCCTTCCGCTCCCATCTCTTCGCGCTCCTGCATAAAGGAACGGAACGGCGCGACGCCTGTCCCAGGGCCAACCATGATGATCGGCGTTTCAGGATCTTTCGGAAGCTTAAAGTTTTGATTGTGCTGGACATAAACCGGCAGTGTGTCTCCCGGCTGCAGACGCTCCGCGCATAAAATCGAGCAGACGCCTTTACGTTCACGGCCGTGCGCATCGTAGCGGACTGCACCGATTGTTAAATGCACTTCATCCGGATTTGCGGATAAACTGCTCGCGATCGAATAGAGGCGGGCCGGCATTTTTCGCAGAATCGAGACAAACTCCTGCGCAGATACACTGAACGGGCCATAATCACGAATAAGATCAAGCAAATCGCGTCCTTCAATATACGCTTTTACATTCCCCTCATTCCCCGGGGCTAAAAGCTCTCTAAGCTCATTGCTGCCTGTCAGCTGGGCTGCCTGTTCAAGAAGCGGTTTTGTGAGAACGGTAATCTCATAGTAAGAAATCAGCGCTTCTTTCAGCGGGCGGACATCACCTTGCTTATTAAGCGTCACAATTTCTTCCGGGTCCCAATTCATTTCCTTAAGCAGCAGCTCGACAAGCTCCGGATCGTTTTCCGGATAAACGCCGAGGCTGTCACCAGGCTCGTAAGTCAGGCCAGAGCCTTCAAGAGACAGCTCCACATGGCGTGTTTCTTTATTTGATCCTCTGCCGTTCAAATTTAAATTTTCTAACACTTCAGCCCGAAACGGGTTTGTTCTGGAATAGGAAGACTCACCGGTTTGAGGCGCTGCTGGAGCATGCGCGGCACTTCCGCCCCCGGCTTCACTTAAACCCTCAAATACGCTTTCAAGCCATTCGGCTGCCGGCTCATCATAGTCAAGATCGCAATCAACGCGCGGAGAAATCCGTTTTCCGCCGAGTTCTTCTAAGCGCTGATCAAATTCTTTCCCTGTCTGGCAGAAAAATTCGTATGAACTGTCACCAAGCGCCAAAACAGAAAAACGAAGAGCTTCAAGCTTAGGCGCCCGTCTTCCATGGAGAAATTCATGAAACGACAGCGCGTTATCAGGCGGCTCGCCTTCACCGTGCGTACTGACGACGATCAAAAGATTATTTACTTTCTTCAGCTGATTCGGCTTAAAATCGCTCATGGACGAGACAGTTACTTGAAAACCGCGCTGCTCAAGCTGCTTGCCGGCATTTTCTGCAAGCCCCTGTGCGTTGCCCGTCTGTGAACCGTAAAGAACGGTTACTTCCTTTGAAACGGCCGGTGCCGCCGCTGCTGCAGACGCTGCCGCCGGCGCCCCCGCAGTTTCTTGGGCGGAAACAGATTGCGCGGATAAATATCCGCTCAGCCAGATTTTCTGAGATTCGGTCAAGGTTGGCAGAAGGCGGTTAAGGAGCTCTGCCTGCTCCTGATTAAACGGACTGTTCATTACCTGAAGTTGCAACGTATCCACCTCACAAAGTTATAAACTGATCGAAAATTGCATCTAATTGAACTTTACCGGAATACTAGGCTTAAGTAAAATATATTTACATGATGATAACTATTAAGAATCCTAATGATAAAACCACCTTATTTCATTTAAATAAAAAAAGAGAAGGGTTCCCTTCTCTTCATTCAGCATTCTCATATAAATGAGACGGCACAGCCGTTACAAACGGACTTGCCTTACCTGTATAAAACACCGTCAGCGTATGCATCGCACGGGTGCAGGCAGTGTATAACAGCCTGCGATCGTGCTCTGTTTGATAATGTTCTTCTGAAGCATCATAGACAAGTACTGCGTCAAACTCAATTCCCTTCGCTAAATACACCGGAATGACACAAACTCCCTTTTGGAATGTTTGATTTTCTTTATGAATCAGTCGAACATCTATATATTCACTCATATGAGCGTGCGCCTGTATGCATTGCTGCGCAGTCTTGCAAATGACGGCTATCGTTTCGTGACCTTGCTTCTTGAGCCGTTCAATTTCTTTCGTAAGCTTTTGACAAAGATCCTCTCGTCCTTCGGTTTTATAAACGAGAGGCATTTCCCCGTTTCTGTTAAAAGGCTCAATGTCCGCTCCGTCCTGAAGCATCGCTTTTGTTAACTCTACAATCTGCCTTGTCGACCTGTACGTTCTCTTTAAACGAACATATTCAGCCGCCTCACCTTCAAAGCACGCATCCATACGCTTTGCGCCATGTATGGCATGGGCGTAGATGGACTGATTGATATCACCGAGCACTGTCATGCTGGCAGCCGGAAAAATGCTTCTCATGTACGCCATCTGAAACGGTGAATAGTCCTGAGCTTCATCGATAAAAAGATGTTTGATCTTCGTATTTTTCTTTCTGCCTTCAATCAGATCCTGCATATAAAGAAACGGTGCCGCGTCCTCATAGAGCAATTTATTTTCCGCAAATGCCGATCGGGTCAGCTCTCCTATTGCTGCCATCTTCTCGTGCTGAGATTTCCCTCCCCAGCCAGAAAACAATTGCAGGTACAGCTGTTTCACATCAAGAAATGCAAGGAGTCTGACCGCCTGTTTGAGCGGTTTGAAAGCCTTTTTTACAATGATAGCGGCAAGCAGCTGCTGCTCTCTTTGATAATCGTTAAACGTACTCTCACTGAACCGTTTCCTTTCCTGGAGCTTTTTGTACACGTCCAGGTAATCCTCTTTGTCGAGCAGCTCAGCTTCCTGAACGACCCAATCCTTACGACGTTCCTTTTTCTCAAGCTTGTTTAACTCACTCAGCAGCCACTTCGCTGTTTGCTCCATCCGATTCGGAATGGACTGTCTTTGATCCAGTGAGTAAAAATATGATTGAATTTGTTCCTTTGTGATCAGCTTTTGTCCGCGGAAGATGATATTTTTAAAGATCATCCCTTCAGAGGACAGCCGTGTGACGTATTCATCAATGAATTGCTGAAAAGATAATCCCGCCTTACATATGATTCCCGCAAGCCTTGTTGGAAAACCGCCATCCTTTGTTTCAGTCAGACAATATTCAAGCTGATCAAAGGGGCTTTCACATTGAAACTTGCGGCCAAGCCGATGCTCGATATATTCCTGAAACGTCGCCTGCTCCATGTTCTCTTCCCCTAACTCAGGCAAAACAGAGGAGACATAGCTGTTAAATAAAAAGTTGGGAGAAAATAAAACGATTTGTCCGGCATCTATGACGCCGCGGTGCCTGTATAACAAATAAGCGACACGCTGAAGCGCTGCCGATGTTTTCCCGCTGCCAGCCGCTCCCTGCACGATTAGGAATTTACTTTTTTCATTACGGATAATCTGATTTTGTTCTTTCTGGATCGTAGACACGATGTTTTTCATTTGGGTATTAGAGTGATGGCTTAATACTTCTTGCAGCATTTCATCGCCGATTGTCATATCAGTATTAAACATCGCCTTGAGAGCACCGTTTTTAATGATAAACTGGCGTTTCAGTACCATTTCTCCTTCTATCGTTTCACCGGGCACTTCGTACTCCGCTTTTCCTGGGGAATAATTGTAGTACATGCTTGATATCGGCGCCCTCCAGTCATAGATCAGAAAGTGTTCCTCCTTCTCATCCATACAAGAAGCTAAACCGATATAAATTCGCTCTGCCTGCTCCTCACCGTTTTCAATAAAATCAATCCGGCCGAAATAAGGCGAAGCTTTTAATTGATGAATTCGTTTGAGCTGCTGATCCATTCGCCGATGATTCCGTTCCCGATCAGACAGCAGCTCTGCCTGCTGCTTAATGCTTGCCATCGTTTCAACCGCTTCATGGGCATCATCAAGATTAACCGTAACATCCTCCCAAAAGCTTTTTCTTAATCCGATAATATCATGCTTTAACCCGCCCGCAGACGTTTCCAGAAACCGCTCTTTTTTGCCGAGCTCCTGCAGCACCTCATCTATTCTTGACTGCTCTTCCTTCCATTCCTTATCCTGCTGATTCATGAACGGCACCTCCAGAAAATAGTTGACAAACACCGATGAAACACTGTAAAATATAATTGGATACATCTAATCAATATATGATAAAAATACGCAAATACAATTTATCTTAGCACATTCACCCAATATCAATCAAGGTTTGGGTTATTTATATGCAAAAAAACCGATTTCAAATTGAAATCGGTTTTTTTAATGTTAGTTATCTAAACGAAAAGAACGGTTTGGCAGCTTCCAATTAAACATATAGGAACAAACGCGGCAAACAACGAGCACGAAAAACAGTACGTACAAGCCGAACGAGTTTCCCAGCCAGCCCAAGCCGACGATTAAACCGCCGAGAGCCGCCCAGACCGCATAAATTTCTGCTTTCAGCACAAGCGGTTTGCGCCCGGCAAGAAGATCGCGAATGATTCCGCCGCCGCTTCCCGTCAGCACCGCTGCCACGATGACGGCACTAAGCGGATGGCCCATTTTGACGGCATACAATGCGCCTTGGATAGCGAAGGCTGCGAGACCGATCGCATCTGATAAATTGCCCCACTTATTCCAATGCTTCAGCAGCAGCTTCGGGAACAAAAACACAATCGTAATGGATAAGAGCGCGATTTGAAAGTACGCTCCCTGCTCCCATAGTGCTGACACCGGAACACCGATCAGCAAATTGCGGATCGCTCCCCCTCCAAAAGCTGTGACAATCCCTAATATATAAACTCCTAAAATATCATATTCCTCTTCCATCGCAACGATTGCGCCGCTGACTGCAAACGCAATGATACCAATCACACTGAGCAGCTCCCAAGCCATTCTGATGACTCCCTTTATGTTTGTTAAATTTTCTGACGACCTCTAGATTTTATAATCGCTCAAGCGTAAAATCAATAACATTTTCACGATAAAAAAAGATAAATTTAGAGAGAGTACACCAAACGCTATCGAGCATGAGTTTTCGAGATAAAAAAAGCGCCCGGCATGGGACTGACCCCCGTTTTTGAGACAGGGGTCAAAACACCTTTTAAACAGCCAATTGCCGATAGTTTATCGGTGATTGGTTGTTTAGTTTGGTTTGAATACGAATATTGTTATAATAATGAATGTATTCTATGACAGTGCGTTCTACGAT
>NZ_AMXN01000006.1 GCF_000332645.1 Bacillus inaquosorum KCTC 13429 | reverse complement strand
CCCGTCCGCCGCTAACATCAGGGAGCAAGCTCCCATCTGTCCGCTCGACTTGCATGTATTAGGCACGCCGCCAGCGTTCGTCCTGAGCCAGGATCAAACTCTCCGATAAATGGATCACAGGTTAAGTTCACCGCGTTCTGCGGCGACACCTGTGTGACCTGCATCGTGCAGGCCCTAGTTTGACTGACTACGCACATCGCTGTGCGATTTATTTAAAAATGAATTAACAGGTACGTTTTGTCTTGTTTAGTTTTCAAAGATCATTCAATAAATAATGGAGCGGGTGATGAGAATCGAACTCACGACATCAGCTTGGAAGGCTGAGGTTTTACCACTAAACTACACCCGCGTGGTATTTTTATTGGCGCGCCCGAGAGGAGTCGAACCCCTAACCTTTTGATCCGTAGTCAAACGCTCTATCCAATTGAGCTACGGGCGCTTATCAAGCGACTTAACTATCATACTATCATTTGATGTTGAAGTCAAGAAGTTTTTTGAAATGTTTTTTTGAAGTTCGAAGTTTTTTAATTCGACCTTACTTATTATACACATTTTCGAAAACTTGTAAACACCTTAGAAAAACTTTTTTGTTTTTCGTGTTGTTGTGTGCTGTTCATCAGCGACGTTTAATAATATACCATGTGTAATTTCTGTGGTCAACACTTTTTCTATATTTTTTATTGAATTCTTTTACGGGCTTAGATATGCGTATATTTTACCTCCCTTTACAAAGGATATAAGAAATCAATCACTAGAAAAGAAATGAGGCGTGTTATGTATTACTACAAAGAAGAACTGATAAATATCATTAAGCCGGACAAACCAGACCCCGCAGCCGCTAAGGTGCTGCAGGAAATATTAGGCGGACATTACGGTGAAATGCGTACGATGATGCAGTATTTTTTCCAAAGCTCTAATTTCAGAGGAAAACAGAAACAGTACCGCGATCTGCTCCGTGGCATTTTTTTAGAGGAGATTGCCCACGTTGAACTGGTGCAAAACACAATTAATGCTTTATTAGATGAATCAGGCGGTGCAGGTGTCGGCAGTCAAGGTGCAGATCAGGCACCACTTGATGAAGCGATTAAACATGCTAATCCTCATCATTATATTATCGGGGCGCAAAGTTCCCTTCCTGTTGATGCAGGGGGCAATCCGTGGAATGGGTCATGGGTGTATAACCACGGAAACTTAATCACCGACCTGTTGGATAACTTGCTTCTTGAGTCAACAGGAGTGCTGCAAAAAACAAGGATATATGAAATGAGTTCTAATCAGACGTTTCGGGAGACACTTGCTTTTCTGATTGTACGCGACAATGCTCACCAGAATGCATTTGCCAAAGCGCTCGAGACATTGGGCGTTGAGTGGGCTAAGCTCTTGCCTGTGCCAAATTACGACATTAATAAATATCCTGAGTGCAGAAAATATGTCGAATTAGGCTATCACAATGCACAATTTAATTTCAGATTGGATGAGACAAGAATCGGCGAAATCTATCAAGGGACATCTCCGAGCAGAAATGGCGGAGAGTTACAAGTAATAGAGCCTCCGGCAGGGTTCCCTGTACCAATGCTTCCGGAAATACCAAATGAACACAGTCCTGGGTTAGGCGATATGAATGCCTGATTAGAGTATAAAGGTGCTCAAGAAACTTCTTGGGCACCTTCTTAAAGTGTGACAATGCATCGTATTTATTCAACGATAGGCGTTAAAGAATCACCGTTCCATATCTCTCCCTTATTGAGTGTCCAGCGATCATTATATAAAGCTGAAGCACCCTTATTTTCAGCTGGGCTCCACACATCATTCCAAGCCAGAAAGTAAATCGTTTTAGGATATTTTTGTTTTATTGCATTGATCAACAGGCTGTAATCGAAGCTGCCGTTTGCTGTTTGCGGGCCGACTTCTGTAAAGGCAAATGGTTTATTAAGCGCTGTTAGCTGATCGTAACCGTCAATAGAATATGCATCTTGAAAATAAGCATCTAATCCGACAATATCCACGTAAGATGCACCCGGGTAAAAATCGGTTTTAAAATCTCGGTTGGCGTCGGGAGAGTAGACCCAAAGCAAATGATCAAGTCCTCTTGTATCGGTCATATAATGATAGATTTTCTTGTAGAGCTGTTTATATAGAGAGATTCTTTCATTATCCTTTTGATTATATGATGTAAGTCCCCACCAAAACCATTCACCGTTCATTTCATGCAGCGGCCTGAACAGAACAGGCACGCCATGATTCTCCAGCTCTTGAAGTCCGTCAGCAATTTTGCTGAGCATGGCATTCAGCCGCTTCCCTTCTGCTGTTGAAGAATCTAATATGTTTTTATACTGCTCATTAGTAATCGGAGTTTTAAAATGTCCTGACTGAAAAGCCGGATTTGCCAGATGCATACTGATTTGCGGGATTCCTCCGCTTTTCCAATACGAAAGTAAATCGCTGTTGCAGCTTACATCTATTGAATCTTCAATATTTGTCGTTTCAAGCCACCCTCTGGCATAATCACAGCCGTAAATAGCAGGTGATTGTCCGGCAGCGCTTCGGATTCTTTCAGCCTCAGTCATAGAGAATGTGTCATGACTGTACCCTCCAAACGCTCCGGAAAGGACTTTGTTTTCTGTTCGATTCGGCAGATGAGCCAGCCAATTCATCACTGATTTTGTTGTCTGCTGTGCATTTGGATTTACAGGCGACACAGTATGCGCTTCAATCGGTTTTGCCAAAACAGCAGACGCTAGTAAAAAGAAAATGAGCAAAGAGATCGTATGTTTCTTAAACAAATGTCATTCCCCCGTTCATTAAGGATGAGATATCATCAACTCACATGTTCCTTCTATTGAAAACTCGCCAAAATGCGCAGGCAAAATAAAGTGTGAGCCTTCATTACACTCATACTGAATACCATTATTTACGATTCGTCCTGATCCGTTCAGAACACTCCCCAGCAAATAGGTTTGATGAGAAGGAAAATCAGCTCGGCCGCTAATCTTCCATTTGTACACTGAGAAATAATCCGATTGTACATAAACAGTGATCACCGCGTTATCAACTTCTTTCACTTCCGGTGTATGCACTTTATCGTTATGCGGTATCGTTATGACTTCCATGGCTTTTTCTATATGAAGAGTTCTTTTTTGGCCCTGGTCATTACAGCGGTCATAATCGTATACACGATACGTTGTATCAGAGTTTTGCTGGATTTCAAGGACAAGGGTTCCCTCACATAAAGCATGGAGCGTACCACTTGGTACATAAAAGAAATCTCCGGGCTTAATTTTGATGCGCCTCAGCAGACCATTCCAATCGCCGCTTTCCATTTGCCGTTTAAAATCTTCCTTTGTGCTTGCGTGATGGCCCAAAATCAGTTCTGCGTCTTCTTTGCAATCAATAATATACCAGCACTCCGTTTTCCCAAGATCACCGTTTTCGTGCAGCATCGCATAATCATCATCAGGGTGTACTTGCACGGAGAGATCCATATTGGCGTCAAGCAGCTTCACCAGCAGCGGAAACACCTTTCCATCTGGAAAACCGAAAACCTCCGGATGATCCTGCCATACTTGGTCTAGTGTCTTTCCTGCCAGCGGGCCGTTTTGAACAGCCGACGAGCCATTGGCATGTGCAGAAACAGCCCAGCACTCACCTGTTTTTTCTGAAGGTATCGCATAGTCGAAGGTATCACGAAGCGCTGTTCCACCCCATATCCTTTCTTTAAAGACAGGCTCCAAAAATAAAGGGTGCTTCATGACCGTACCTCCCCAGATGCTGTTTCTGCTTGTAAGGCCTGATCCGCTAAAACAAGCGTGCCGATGATTCCGGCATTCCTGCCTAAACGGGGAGGAACGATATACGAACTTATAGATTCTGATAATTCAGAAAAATTCAAGTAGCTGTTCATTATTTTCGGTACGTATTGATAAATATAAGGAAACACTTGTTTCTGATTCATGACGCCGCCGCCAAGAATGATTTTTTTAGGTGCAAGGATCAAAATATACTGAGCCAGCGCTTGGGCAATATAGTACCCTTCCAGTTCCCAAACTTGATTGATATGTGCTAAATCAGCAGCTTTTTTTCCCCAGCGCGCTTCTATGGCAGGACCGGAAGCCAAGCCTTCAAAGCAGTCCTTATGATATGGGCACTTCCCTTGGTATACGTCATCCGGGTGCCGGCGGATATAAATATGGCCCATCTCTGGATGTGACAGCCCCTGAAGAAGCCGGCCCTCTACAATTGCCCCTGCACCAATGCCAGTGCCAATCGTCATATACAGGCAGCTGTCGAGGTCCTTCGCTTCACCGAAAAGGAATTCCCCCAGCGCCGCAGCATTGACATCCGTATTAAATCCGACTGGGATTTTCATTTCATTTTTGACGGTTTGCAAAAAGGGATAATGTCTCCAGCCCGCTTTCGGCGTAGCCGTAATGGTTCCGTATGTTTTATTGGTTTTATCGGTATCTACAGGACCAAAGGAGCCGATGCCGATGGCCTGTAATGAGAATTGGCGAAAATATTGAATCACTTTCTCTATCGTTTCATCCGGCATCGTTGTAGGAATCTCTACTCGGTCAATGATCGTTCCATCTTCTTTACCGACGGCACAAACAAATTTTGTGCCGCCTGCTTCAATACCGCCAAGCATGCAGATGGCCTCCTTGTTATCTCCGCGATCAGCGCCGAATGTTTACCGAGGTGACAACAAATTTGTCGTGCCGATGACGTGAAAAGGAATATTCAAATGGCATGCCGTTATCTAAGAAGCCTACATGTTCGACTTCCAGAATTGGATCATCCTGTTTGCAACCCAGATGCTGCTGGTCAATATGATCAGATTTGCAGGCCCTGATTTTCCGATGCGTTCCGGCGATTTTGAGCTGCAGCTCGTTTGTGATGTGGTTGTAGATCGAATCATGAAGGACATCATCATTAATGCCCGGTATTAAATGAGTCGGCATATAAGTTTTTTCCAATACATATGGTTCTCCCTCTACAATCCGCAGCCGAACGACATAATAAACGGGTGTTTTCTGATCAATAGACAAATGGGCAGCCACTTCCTCTGTGGGAAATTGCACTTCAAACTGAATGACCTTGCTTTTGATTTCCTTATCTTTCAGCAAGTTGGTCAATCCGAGGATTTCATTACTCACCACATGGACATGGTCATCCTGTATCGCTGACTGAATAATAAACGTGCCGTGGCCTCGTTTTCTGAACAGCAGCCCTTCTGCAACTAAATTATCCAAAGCTCTTTTCATCGTCATGCGGCTTGAGTTGAACTCTTTGGCAAGAGAAACTTCATCGGGAATCGGCTGATCGATCGGATAGACGTTATTTTTGATTCTATTTCTCATTTCATTTGCAATGATTTCGTATTTATTCATTGGTATCCTCCGGCAGCGTTAAAGTTTGATATCACATAAGCTTCTTTACGGATATCATAAGTTCTTTTCCCTATTTCATCAATGTTGCGGCTGTTCGTGATCTCTATTCATCATGATGATTGCCGGAAGACCTGTACATCTAGAAACCGTGTTGCTCAGCAACCTTTTTGAACCAATTTCCGCTCTTTTTGACGGTCCTTTCTCCGTCTTTTTCGAGATTGACTGATACAAACCCATAGCGGTTTTTATAGGCATTTGTCCAAGACCAGTTGTCCATAAACGTCCATAAATGATACCCTTTTACGTTTGAGCCTTCCTGTATGGCACGGTGAATCCATTTGAGGTGCTCTTTGATAAATTCAATCCGGTAATCATCTTGAATAATGCCTTGTTCATCCCTGAAGCGTTCTTCGCCTTCGACTCCCATGCCGTTTTCGGAAATAAAGCACTCGATGTTCCCGTAGTTTTCTTTTAAATTGATCAAAATATCATAAACGCCTTTTTCATAGATCTCCCAGCCGCGATGCGGATTCATTTTGCGGCCCGGCATGACGTAAGGATCAAAATACCTGTCCGGCAAAAAAGGAGCGTCGGGATTTGGAAGATGTTCTTTTGCTT
The DNA here is from genome assembly GCF_000332645.1 of Bacillus inaquosorum KCTC 13429. Taxonomy (GTDB): domain Bacteria; phylum Bacillota; class Bacilli; order Bacillales; family Bacillaceae; genus Bacillus; species Bacillus inaquosorum. The sequence goes on along the minus strand of NZ_AMXN01000006.1, from coordinate 266,947 downwards.
TTACACGTCTCGGCTGGTAATAATTCACGCCCAACAGGTCAACCGTATTGTGTTTGATGACCTCAAGATCTTCTTTCTTATAGTCAGGCACAAAGCCTTCATTCTTCAAAATGGCAACCAGCTCTTTTGGAAATTCACCTTTGACAGATGGGTCTAAAAAGGATCTGTTAAAAAACGCGTCAGCTATTTCCCCTGCTTTCACATCTGCCGGATGGCTGCTTCTCGGGTATGAAGGCGTCAAATTTAAGATGATGCCGATTTTTCCGTCCTGCTTCATCTCCCTGTAAGCCTGAATCGCACGGGCACTTGACAGCATCGTATGAAAACCGACCTGGACGGCCTCTTTAAAATCCACCTTGTTTGGATAATGAAAATCATATAAGTATCCGCCTTCTACAGGCACGATCGGTTCATTATGCGTGAACCATTTTTTCACCCGGCCGCCAAACAAACGGAAACACGTTCTTGCATAGTTTTCATAAGCGTCAACCGTTTCTCTGTTTACCCAGCCGCCGATTTTTTGAAGCTCCATCGGCATATCAAAATGAAACAAATTGACAAAAGGCTCTATTCCGTTAACGATCAACTCATCAATGACGCTATGATAAAACTCCGCGGCTTTGGCATTGAGCTCGCCTGTTCCGTCCGGTATTAAACGCGACCAGGAAATCGACATCCGGAACGAGTTGTGGCCAAGTTCCTTCATCAGCCTGATATCTTCTTTATAGTTGTCGTAAAATTGAGATGTGGCTGCGGGTCCGACATGATCAAAAAAACGATGCGGCTCTTTTTCAAACCAATAATCCCATATATTCTGCCCTTTCCCGTCTCTATCGGCGGCACCCTCCGTTTGTGTTGCTGAAGCGGATGATCCCCACCAAAAATCTTTCGGAAAACGATATTGTTCTGTTTGTGTCAAGGTCTCTCTCCCCTTATGTCACATTTTAATACTGTTATCATTTTGCTGAGCTGTTTCCTGAACAGCCTGTTCTTTTTCTTTTGCCAGATTTAATTTATCCATTGCTTTCAGGAACGGAAACCATATCACGAAGACAATCAGCAGATTGACAAGCTGCATCACGCCCCCCATGATCGAGTTCGTCGCCATGATGCCATTAATAAATAATGGAACTGTCCATGGCACCGTAACACCAGTCGGAGGCGGAACGAGCCCCGCTGACATGGCCAGATAGGTGACGAGCGTAACAACCATCGGCGCCAAAACCCAAGGCACAATAATGATCGGATTCATGACAATCGGAAGCCCAAAGATAATCGGTTCGTTTACGTTAAAAATACCGGGAGCGAGGCCAAGCTTGGATACTTGCTTCATCTGCCTGCTTTTCATGAATATGAGAATTGTAAACACAATCGCTAGCGTCATCCCGGTTCCGCCCATCCCTACTGTATAAATCTCCATAAATGGTTTTGAAATAATATGAGGGATTTCTTTTCCCGCTGTGTAAGCAGCAAGGTTTTCTACCTGCAGTGTATTCCAAATCGGGTCCATCACGGAATTGATAATGATCTGTCCGTGCAGACCGAAAAACCAGAGGATTTGAATAAAAAACACCGCAATCAGCGTCGGAATGATACCGCTTCCAAGTCCGACAAGCGGAGCCTGAATCGCATGATAAATGACATCGTGCATATTTGTTTTAAAAAGCAGCGTCACCAAAACATTAATCAGCAAAAACACGGTCAATGTAATAAATGCCGGAATAAGTGCGGCGAATGATTTTGCTACAGCAGGCGGAACACCTGCAGGCATTTTGATCGTCAGGTTTTTTTGAACGATTCTTCTGTAGATTTCACCAGAAAGAAATGCCGTAATCATGCCAAGAAACATCCCTTTTGCACCGAGACGGTCGACCGGGATAACGCCTGTAATGGCATCTCCTGTTTCCGGCTGAACGACAAATGGCGTTAAGAGCAAAAAGGAAACCAAAGCGATTGCGCCGCCAAATACAGCTTCGACCTGATAGCTTTTTGACAGGTAATAGCCTATCCCGAAGACAACAAAGACAGACATAATGCCCATTGTCGCCGTAGACGCAATGCCGAAATGAGACTGAAACGCCGTAAGCATTGAAGCATTCATGATTTTGTTTAAGAACGGCAGGTTCGTTAACACCACAAAAATGGACCCGAATATCGTAAGCGGGAAAGCCAGCATAAATGCATCACGCAGCACTTGCAAATAGCGGTTATTGTTTAACCTCCCTGCAATTGGAACAAGGAATTGGCTGATTTTCTCGAACACCCTATCCACCCCGATTATTTATAGATTCTTTGTTTTAAAGAGATCAAGCAGCTCTTTCACTAGTTCTTTCATGGTCAATGTTGACATCAAATGATCCTCCGCATGCATGAGCAGTAAGGAGAAAGCGGCTGCTTCTCCGCCGGATTCTTTCTGTATCATTTGAAAGTGAATATCGTGGGCTGCGGATAAATCATGCTCAGCCTTGGCAATGAGGGCATCAGCCTCCTCCTTGTTCCCTTCCTTATAGGTGCGCAGTGATTGTATGATGGCGCTGCGGGCATTGCCGCTGTGCAGGATAAGCTGAAAACTGATTTGTTCGTCAGTTAAATTCGTAATTTTCATCTGTTCCATTATTGATTCTCCATTAAGGACAATGCCTGCTCATATGCTTTTTTGCCATCTGCCATTCCGTAGGCCATCATGTCAATGACTTCAACCTGAATGTTGTATTGATCTGCCTCTTTTTGCAGTTCGCTTTTCAGAAAGCTCATTTGCGGGCCGATCAAAACAGCATCCGCCTTTTTCATGTCTTCTTTCGCCTTATCCTGGCCGACAGCCCAAATCTCTGCTTCTTCTCCGATGGATTGTGCATATTCCTTCATTTTTGTCACCAGTAGACTGGTTGACATTCCAGAGCTGCACGCAAGTAAAATTTTTTTCAACTGCTATCCCCCCTTGTGATTAAAACGCTTACAATTGTTATTATAGTCAATTATTTTTAAATGTCTATACTTTTAGAAAATAAATATAACCATATATTTTCAGAGTTCATCGCTTTGTAAATTTTTCTATGGAAGATTCATTCATAATGTGTTACACTCATCAACGGAAACGAATCAATTAAATAGCTATTATCACTTGTATAACCTCAATAATATGGTTTGAGGGTGTCTACCAGGAACCGTAAAATCCTGATTACAAAAATTGTTTATGACATTTTTTGTAATCAGGATTTTTTTATTTATCAAAACATTTATGTAAAGGAGTTTGTTATGAATTTTAAAGTTTTCCTGCTTGCAGCTTCTACGATTGCAGTCGGATTGGTTGAGTTAATTGTGGGAGGAATTCTTCCTCAGATCGCAAATGATTTAGACATTTCCATTGTCTCAGCCGGGCAGCTGATCAGTGTGTTTGCGCTGGGATATGCAGTGTCAGGGCCGCTGCTTTTGGCATTGACTGCGAAGATTGAGCGAAAGCGTTTATATTTAATTGCCTTATTTGTTTTCTTTCTAAGCAATCTTGTGGCCTATTTCAGCCCTAATTTTGCGACGCTGATGGTGTCAAGGGTATTGGCTGCGATGAGTACGGGGCTGATTGTTGTGCTCTCCTTAACGATCGCCCCGAAAATTGTAGCGCCTGAATACAGAGCGCGCGCAATCGGAATTATTTTTATGGGATTCAGTTCCGCTATCGCATTGGGCGTGCCGCTCGGAATCTTAATCAGCGATTCCTTCGGATGGCGCATTTTGTTCCTTGGCATCGGACTTCTGGCGCTAGTCTCCATGCTGATTATTTCAATCTTCTTTGAAAAGATACCGACGGAGAAAATGATTCCTTTCCGGGATCAGCTCAAGACGATTGGCAATCTAAAAATCGCGAGTTCACACCTCGTCACGATGTTTACATTAGCGGGGCACTACACGCTATACGCTTATTTTGCACCGTTTTTAGAAGAAACTCTTCACCTGAGCTCTTTCTGGGTCAGCATTTGTTATTTCCTTTTCGGGATATCTGCTGTATGCGGAGGCCCTTTCGGAGGAGCGCTTTCTGACCGGCTTGGTTCCTTTAAGAGCATTTTGCTGGTGACCGGTTCCTTTGCCATCATTATGTTCTTACTGCCGCTGTCAACATCGTCTATGATTTTCTTTTTACCTGTCATGGTGATTTGGGGACTTCTGAGCTGGAGCCTCGCCCCCGCTCAGCAAAGCTATTTAATTGAAATTGCACCAGATTCGTCTGACATTCAGCAAAGCTTTAACACGTCTGCCCTCCAAGTCGGGATTGCCCTTGGCTCAGCGATTGGCGGTGTTGTTTTGGATCAGACGGGTACTGTTGTCTCAACGGCATGGTGCGGCGGTTCAATTGTCATTATTGCTGTCCTGTTTGCCTTAATTTCTTTAACAAGACCTGTTCAGACAGCAAAAAAATCCTCCTTGTAAAAGGAGGATTTTTTTATGATTTAGCTGAAAGCTCGTCTTCTGTGACCCATTTGTGGTTTTTCACTTTTTCACCGCTAGTTGTCGATGTATAGTCAACCATGTATACGGTTGTTTTTTCGGCGGAGTCGATCTCGGCTGTTGCTCCCTTCATGCCTTTCATATGAGAAGCCTCTAAGATCACCTGATCTCCGGGGTTTAATGTTTTATCTCCCGCATCTTTTATCTCTTCTTGGATCACCCATTTGTGATGATCCAAGCGCTGTCCTCCGTTTGTCGGAGTGTAAGAGACAACATACGCCGTTGTATCATAGGCGCCTGTCACTGTAGCTTCGGCGCCTTTCATGCCTTTCATATGAGATGTATTGATGATCACTTGGCTGCCTACTTTATATTTCGGATTTTTAGATTCCTGTAATCCCTCTGGAACATCAGTTGATCCGGAATGCTCCATTTCTTCATGTGATGAGGAATTTGAATGATTTTCATGAGTGTTTTCTTTCGTGCTATTGTTATTGCCGCATGCTGATAAAACAAAAACAAGAGATAACATCAGAATTCCCAGTGCTTTTTTAGAGACTTTCATGTTCATTCTCCTTTGCTTCATTATTTACTGTAATTTTCCCGCAGACCATAAAACCGCATATCTGCAAGCAAACATGCCCTCTCGATAATACTATACCCCCGAATGGTATGTAAATACGCTGATATTCTCATAAAATGTTCCCGCAGTTTGTCCTATTCCCCTTGCTTTGCATGGCCAAACATGGAAAAAGCCGCTGTTACGCGGCAATTAGTGATGTAACACTTTTATATACACACCTTTTTTCGCTTTTTGATAAGCGGCTTCTCCCATTTTTCTGACGTTTTCCGATACAGCTGAGGCTTTGACCCATTCGTCATGATGAAAAATGGATGGATCGATGAGGCGCATTTTCTTCTTTTGATGGAAATCGTACTGGATGTCATCTTCTTTTACTTGAACGCGGGGATGAATAGGTTTAAGCAAGCTCAGTACTTCTTCATTTTTTGAGGCATGCAGGATGCTGAGTACCTCTTGATCCGTTTTCAGCAAGTCTTCTGCGGATATGACATTGTGCCGCAACGCAGCCTTCAACGTTCGTGCTAAATATTCATATCCAAATACATTCACGGGATGCAAAAAGAAATCAATCACTTCCTTGTAATACACCCCGACAAACCATTCGGCGGCTTCGATACCGTCCGGAAATATCCTACCGTTTCTCACAATAAGATGATCCAAAAAGGTTTGCGCTTCGTGCAGACTAATGTGGCCATATCGGTACATGTCGCGCAGCGTATAGTCTATCCGATCGGCACAGAGCTCCGGTGCGGGCTGTTCGAGCAATGTCCATATCGTATCGTCTGATAGAAGTTCTTCGGCATCATAACCGTGTTTTTTTAGAATTCCCGGAATTTCAGAGTGAACAATGACTTGTTGAAAGATGTTTTCATGATAGTCTTCCGCTTCATTTTCAAACACAACATCAACCACATGGGAAAAAGCCGTGTGTGACACATCGTGGAGCAGGCCTGCTATCTGTTCCTCTATTGTTCCTCCCAGCTGTTTGATGAGGAGCATCACGCCGATGGAGTGCTCATACCGAGTCACATCCCACTTTCGGTTGACTAAAAAACTTGCTCCGCCTTGATAGATTCCTTTTAATCTTTGCACAGGAGCGCTCTTGATAAGCTCTTCCAGCACTCCGTCTATATCGTGCTGTCCGTAAATGTCATCGTTGATTTTCATGCCTTCACCTCTAAATCTATTTTTTTATTGTATATTGATAGTACACATGCAATCTTTCAATAGAGGAGTGTTACGATGATCATCATCCCAAACAATGAATTACCGAAACAGATGATGGCCGATTTTTTTGCCAAGCATTGGGGTACACCCAAGATGGTGATTTCCAGCGGCATTTTTCGTTGTAATGAATTAGATGGTTATGCCGCTGTAGATGAGAGCGGCGAAATCATCGGTTGTATTACATACGTGATAGATAGAAAAGATTGTGAAATTATTTCATTAGATAGTATCATTGAAAAGAAAGGGTTTGGCACTGCTTTACTGCAGCAGGTTGAAGAGACAGCTAAACATGCACATTGTCATCGAATCAAGCTTATCACAACGAATGATAATGTACATGCAATGGCGTTTTATCAAAAAAGAGGTTATCAATTCGCCGCATTGTTTCCGAACGCAGTTGAAAAAGCGCGACAAATCAAGCCAGAGATCCCTGTGAAAGCTGAAAACGGCATTTTGATACGGGATGAAATCCTTTTCTCAAAGATAATCGCTGAAAACGAATAGGAGTTTTTTATGTCCAGTCATTATAAATACCCTCTCATTTTCACCTCTTCCCTATTATTCGCTTTCTGCTTGATCTTTTTTTCCTATCAGCTGATCCATCATGTGCGATTGGAGTACCCTAAATGGCAGGGAGAAAGCAAAGATCGAAATTGGGAAGCAGTGTTTTCCAAACATGAAGATGCACCGAATGAATATAGCGGCAATCTTTATTGGATCGGAGATACAGATAAAGCAGACAGCACCTATATGGAATCACTGATTGTAAAAAAGGATGATGAGGTTCTGCTGAGCTCTGGTACAGAAATCCCCATACGAGATTACTCTGGCGGGACTTTTTGCGATGGAAGCGCAAAAGAGAAGTCCGTTTCTTTTTTAGAGCGATTAGATGAACATGAGCTTGAAGGCCATGAGATTACGATTGAAGTGAAGTGGAAGCAAGGTGATCATTATTCCGCAAGTCAGTTTACGCTTAATGAAAAAACCTTGTTTGACTAAAAGCAGCAATATAATTAAAAGGCATAACATATTTCATATAACTAATAGGTTATGCCTTTCTTCTTTGCAATGACATATCATTCATTCCTAAAGCTATTTTATTTTTTTATTTCCGCCAAAAAGTGGAGCAGTTAGCCTTGTCTCGAATATTAAATTCAATCATTTTTTCAAGTAGCGGGTAATCAACTGGGCCATTCCAAGGGATACGTATCAGCTGCTTGGTATAGTCATATCCGGCCTTTATAATATCATCCTGTACATGCCTTATCGTCACACTTTCAGGGGCGACAGCTAAATGCTTTTTAGATACACTAAAGCCAATAATAAATGTACCATGATCCGTAAACATTGGTTGATTCCATTTTATTTCTGTATGTAATTTTGGATATTTATTTTTTATCCAAGTCAACACTTCTTCCGTTCTTTCTCGGTGGAACGGGTCATCAATCCCCGCTACATATTCAGAAAAAACATCCATGTTGTTCCCTCCTCAAATAAAATGATACCGTTCAGAGAAGTTCATTAAAACTCCAAACGGAACCGACCAGACACGTACTTAAACAATCCTATTTCCAAATGTAATACTTAAAAGAATCCTGATTGTTCAAGAAGTAAGCGGGTTGTTTCTATGTGACTATAGCAGTTATCAGTCCGCCTCCCCACAGAAGCTATTCCTCCAATTTATTCTTTAGCACTATCGCTCTTTCCTTCTAAAAGTTCTCAGAATAGAACTGCTTCTTTAAGGATAGCCAGCAGTCAATTCGTCTTGTAAATCCAATCTTTAAAATCGATTAATACTAGCTTAACACTTTAAAAATATAATGGGTTTGTCATTGAGATTCATATATTTCTAGGAGGTTATCCAGTTGAAAAAATTCCCGAAGAAATTACTGCCTATTGCGGTTTTATCATCTATTGCGTTCAGCAGCTTAGCCAGCGGCAGTGTGCCTGAAGCCAGCGCCCAGGAAAAGAAAAAGGGGAATCAAAACGAAATTAAAAATGTGATCGTTCTGATTGGTGATGGTATGGGTGTGTCCTATACGTCTGCTCATCGTTATTTAAAAGATAATAAAAAGACAAAGTTTGTAGAGCCTACCGCTTTTGATCAATACCTTGTCGGCCAGCAAACGACTTACCCTGAAGATCCAGAACAAAACGTAACAGATTCTGCATCTGCAGCAACGGCTATGTCTGCCGGGATCAAAACATATAACAATGCGATTGCGGTGGATAACGACGGTTCAGAGGCCAAAACGGTACTTGAAGCGGCAAAAGAAAAAGGAAAATCAACAGGACTTGTGGCCACTTCAGAAATTACACATGCCACTCCGGCTTCTTTCGGTTCACACGATCACAGCCGAAAAAATATGAACTCGATTGCCGATGATTATTTTGATGAAATGGTCAACGGCAAGCACAAAATTGATGTCCTTCTAGGCGGAGGAAAAAGCAATTTTGACCGCAAGGACCGCAATTTGATCAAGGAATTCAAAAAAGCGGGTTACAGCTATGTGGATAACCGCAAGGACATGCTGAAGAATAAAGACAGCCAAGTTCTCGGACTATTCGCGGACGGCGGCCTGCCTAAAAAGATTGACCGCACGAAGGATATTCCTTCATTAAAAGACATGACAAACACAGCGATTAAAAAATTAAGCAAGGATAAAGACGGTTTCTTCCTCATGGTGGAAGGCAGCCAGATTGACTGGGCGGGCCATGACAATGATATCGTCGGCGCCATGAGCGAAATGGAAGACTTCGAACAAGCTTATAAGGCGGCTCTTGATTTCGCCAAAAAAGACAAGCATACATTGGTTGTCGCAACGGCTGACCACTCAACCGGCGGATATTCCATTGGTGCTGACGGCATCTACAACTGGTTCAGTGAACCCATTAAAGCCGCAAAGCGCACACCTGACTTTATGGCAGAAAAAATCGCTGACGGCGCAAATGTTGAAAAAACATTAAAAACGTATATTGATCAAAAGAAATTAGCTTTAACTGAATCAGAAATTCAATCTGTTGAAAAAGCCGCAAAAACGAAAGAAGTGCTTGAAATCGATAATGCGATCGAGGAAATTTTCAATAAACGCTCCCACACCGGCTGGACGACAGGCGGACATACTGGTGAAGATGTTCCGGTCTATGCGTACGGACCGTCTAGCGAGGACTTTGCAGGCCAAATTGATAATACTGAAATTGCCAAAAATGTTTTCAACTCTTTACAATACAACATTAAGATTAAAGATAAGTAAAAGAATACAAGGTGTCCCGTTGCTTGTATGAAGTAACGGGCTCTCTTATTAATGGAGGAATCATCATGAGAGGAATTCTTTCGATCTTCGTTTTTATCATCGTGCTCGCGGGCTGCTCATCGAACGCCAATACAGAAAAACAAAGTGCGGGCGGGGAGCAAGCGGTAAAAGCCACACCGCAAAGCACATCATCTCAAAAAGACAGCATAGATGAGTATCAGCCTAATTCCCAAGTAACCGATGACCGGTCATTGCTGAAGGTGGGCCAAACGTTTTCTGATGATAAGGGAAAAGCTGTTTTAAAGGATATCAAGCAAGTGAATCAAACATATAAGATTGGCGACGTGGAGTTAACAGTAAAAGAAATGAAGCTGATCCATTTGCGCCCGGACTACAGCATGATTGATTACTTTCATGTGTTAACACACGATGAAGAGTTTGATTTCGTTAAGGTCTTTGTTGACATCAAGAACACATCTTCAAAGAAAGTAAATGTTGCGCCGATTGCCTTGATGAAAACAAATACAGGGGAAACTTTTGATTGGAACAAAGATATTTATCTTGAAGAGTTAAATGGCGAATTGGAAGGCGGAGCCGAAAAGTCCGGAAATCTCGGCTTTATTGTGAACGCATCAAGCGGCCATGCTCATGACGAAGATGCTGATGATAAGAAGAAAGCAAAAGAGATCAAATGGATCGAAATCACAACAAGTGACGTCTTTGACCAAAATCATAAGAAAATCAGTGATGCTCAAAAGATCAAAATCAAGTTTTAAATGATGAACTCCCGTACCTGGTACGGGAGTTCTTTTTTTATCTGTTTTTTTGGCGAATCAATTCATCAATCCGCTCCATCACTTCATCCATGTCCATACACTCTTGGAAGCTTTGATTGATTTTTTTAATGCCTTCCGTATATTGATCATGATGTAAAACCGCTTCTACGCCCTGTTTTAATTTTTGTGTATCGACTTCATCTTTAGAGATGACATGGCCTGCATGGAGTTCAGAAAGGCGCTGCGCCACCATCGGCTGATCCTTGTCATGCGGCATTACAACCAGAGGCACATTGAAATGAATGCCTTCATTTACGCTGTTCATTCCCCCGTGTGTAATGAAAACATCAGCTTGCTCCAGCACTTCCAGCTGAGGGACATACGGGGCGATGATAAAGTTTTCCGGCGCCTGCTTTAATTTGGTCAGATCCGCTTTTTCTCCGGCAGCGATAACGACTTTTCCGTTAAAGCCAGAAAATGCATCAATACAGAGGTTGAAAAATTCCTCCGTATTGTCCAGAACAGTCCCCATTGAAATATAAATGACCTTTTCAGCTTTTAACTGTTCAATCGGGAAATCTGTTTTTTCCGCTCTCTTTGGAAAGCTGGGGCCGATAAACAAACATTCATCCCCAAAACGATCGCTTTCAGGCTGAAAATAACGGCTTGTATACACTACATTCAATTCCCCTTTATTGTTCATGAATTGAACCAGATTTTTCGGGGCAACACCGTACGTTTCTTTCATTCTTTCTAAAAGATCTTCGCACTCTTGATCCAATTCAAGCGGCGCTCCAGATTCCGGATGCAGCGGCAGGATTTTCAGATGCTCTTCGCCAAACAGGAAAGACGCTGATGAAGAGACCCCTGGAATATCTAAGAAATCCCTCACCAATTCACCCGCACCGAATTTATCATAATACACAAAATCAAATTGAATGTTCTTAGATAAGTCTTTCACAATATGTAAAATGTCCAGCGAGGTTTTGATATGGATTTTCAAGAAATCAAGAATGCCATTGGGCGAACCGATATGAATAGGTGTTGTTCGCAGCAGATCCTGGTGAAGATGGACAGTTGCTCCCGCCGCTTCTAATCGTTTTTTATATTTTTCAGTGGAAATATAGTGGACATCATATCCCTTATCGGAAAACGCTTTTGTGATTCCTAAGGTAGGATTCACATGGCCTTCCGCAGGAAAATTTAAAATCAATACTGTCTTCATTTTGACAACTCCCTCTCATATCGTATTCTGAAACTTTGTTTGATCAGACTACACTACTAATCGTAAAATGGGGACGTATCGCCATGCAAGGGACAAATGATTGAACTATTCTGCTGCTCTGGACTTAAATCAAAAAAAGACACCAAGCTTTGGTGTCTTTTTTATACCTTTCTGATCGTAAAAAATTTCCGCAGAAGCCACGGGCCTGGCGTGAAGCCCAAGGTTAACTGCCAAGCGCCTATGGCTTGCAACCCGTATTCGCGGACGATCAGCATCTTCTGGCTCATGCTCCTGACATCTTCAAACCATACCTCATGCGTTCGCCCCTGCTGATCTCTGTACCGGAAAAAAGGTGATTGATATTCGGTTGAATATTGTATCGGGCTTTGGTACTTCATCGCTGTTTCGATTGCGTTTTGATTTGAAATGGCTGAAGCAACTGTGCCCGGCTGGTAGGGGATGATCCAGTCGTATCCGTAGAGCGGGACTCCGATAATGATTTTTCTGCTCGGCACCTGCGCAATCGCAAACTCAATGGTTCTCCTGATCTCAGTAATCGGAGCTACAGGGCCCGGCTCACTCCCGGCATGATGCCAATCATAAGCCATGATAAACATATAATTGACAACCGCTCCAATCCCTCCGTAATCGTAGCCTCTCAGCCATGGAATATTATCGCTTGTTTTTGCCGGAACAGCTATCGTCAGCACATAGCCTCCAGCCTGAAGGCGATCTCTCAGCTGACGTAAAAAACCAGTGAAAAGATCCCGATCTGCGGCGCTCACCTGTTCAAAATCGATTGTCACACCCCCATATCCCCTTGTGGAAACTAAGTAATAAATATTGTTGACCAGGTTGGTTCTCGCTGTCGGATTATTCAGGACTTGGTGAACGAGTTCTGTACTGAACCCTGCCGATGTAAGGTTGGTTATGGTGGCCAGCGGTGTCACTCGCCTTTGCCATGTTGTCTCAATAGCGGCCGCATCATCTAACTGGTTTGCAATGTCGCCGTTAGGTGCAATATGGTATTCGAAAATAGAAATCGAAGACGAGTATGGCGCATAATCATTGATTAACGCCCGGTCGAGCTCAGGACTTCGGAGAACATAAAAGCTTAACGTACCCGCAATGTAATTTGAGATAGATGGAATCGTTATCTTCATTCCTGCCTGTAAAGCATTTGGACTGATGCCCGGGTTTGCGGCTCGCAGCCGCTCTAGTGGAACAAACGCTTTTGCCGCAATGGCGGTCAGCGTGTCTCCCGGCTGAACGGTATATACATAAAGAGGGATAAGGAGAGCCTGCCCCGGCACTATATTCGTTTCATCTAAACCATTCACACCCCGGATTTGATCAACAGAAGCACCGTATCTTCTGCCTATGGAAAACAGAGAATCACCAGGCCCGACGATATGGATAAACATGTTTAACCCCCATTATTCGTTAGTCAATCCATCATAAAATCTTATTAATCGGTTTCCTTATATATGTTGGTGAACACATAAAAAATACCAAGGGGTCAGCTCCCCCCTTGGTACCGGATCACGCATATCAATTCTCTTTTCCTTCTTCAAGCACACGCTTCAAATGCTCACAGTCATGATTGAAATGAGCCATCACATACTGTTTGGCTGCTTCTTTGTTTTTCTTTTTCACTTCTTCAAATATCTTGCGGTGTTCACTCAGGATCGTTTCTGCACGGTGGTCACCAGTATAATTAAGGATTCTGCAAAAGTGAATCAGATCATTTACATGCTCAAGCAAATTTTTCAAATGTCTGTTATGGCTAAAATCGACAAGCAGCTCATGAAACCTTTGGTTTAAACTGATGATTTCCGTATCTTCCGTTCCGTTGTGAATGGCTTTTTCTGTTTCTTCAAGCTGTTTTTCAAGTATGGCAAGCTCTTCCTCATTCGCTTCGTCTATGACTAACTCGACTGCCAGCTGCTCCAGCGGGATTCTGATTTTATAAATCTCATCTACATCTTTTGCCGTTAACGACGTGATAGAAAATCCATTTCGGTCATCTGCTTTTAACAACCCGTCTTTCTCAAGCAGCCGCATGGCTTCTCTTATCGGAGAGCGGCTGACGCCAAAGCTTTTCGCCAGCTGTGTTTCGTTTATCCGTTCCCCCGGCTTAAAAGTCCCGTTGAAAATCATTTTTTTCAGCTGGTTATAAAATTGCAGGTAGTAAGGAGTCGGCTTGTCTAATTTAAAATCGTCCATATATAATACCTCTTTTGAATATATTCAGGGGCTTTTCTTCATCAAAATCATATAACAGATGGTAAAGGGAAGCAACAAACTGCCTTGTCAGATCTCAAAATTTGAGGTACGATATGTTTGCTGAACGACGGTCGACGGACTACTGGCAACTGTTTTTCATCGCCAATAGGACACCATACCTCCGCCAGAATAGCGCACTTATTTTATTTGATCTTTTCAATGGAGGAAAAAATATGCTCATCATTTTTGTTATGTTTCTTCTCGGTATTATTTTAGGCTTTATTGGTGCCGGAGGAGCAGGCTTTGTCATTGCCCTTTTAACTCTTCTCTTCCATGTTCCGATTCATACGGCTTTAGGCACTTCCCTCGCCGGGATGGCTTTCACCAGCTTATCAGGGGCGTACAGCCACTATCGTGAAGGGAACATTCAAATGAAAATCGGCTTAACAGTCGGATGCTTTGCTGCGGTCGGCTCATTTTTCGGCGCCAAGCTGACATCTTTCATTCCGGCTGATTTGCTTCATTACATGACGGCTGGGATGTTATTTTTATCAGCGATTCTCATTTTAATCAGATTGTTTCTTTTAAAAGAGAAGGCACAAGTGAATCAAAGCACTCTTTCAACGTATACGAGAGCGGTCATCTTAGGAATTGTAGCCGGCGTTCTTTCCGGCACATTCGGCATCGGGTCAGCGCCTTTTATTCAGATCGGTTTAATGATTATGCTGAACCTGTCCATCCGCCATTCTGTCGGAACGACGATGCTTGTAATCATCCCTCTCGCGGTAGGAGGAGGCATCGGATATATCACAGAAGGATTTGTTGATTATGTATTGCTGATCAAGGTTCTGGTCGGCACAATGTGCGGTGCCTATGTAGGCGCGAAATTCACCAACCTTATGCCAAAGGTGGTCCTGAAATCGGCCATCTTTTTGACCCCGGCGATTGCGGGCCTGCTGTTGTTATTCTAATAAGACAAAAAAACCTGACATATTGTCAGGTTTTTTATTTATTGGTTCTGCTCTGCTCGTTCTTTCGTTAATCCAAAAAACGCCAGCGAGCCGATGACAGCTGTCACAAACATGATCGCTCCCATCGGGATGGCTGTTGTCTCATTAATGCCCACAAGCGGCGACACGATCGAACCGAGGAGCAGCGGCAGCATTCCTAGCAGCGCACTTGCACTTCCGGCACGATGCCCCTGCTTCTCCATGGCCAGCGTAAACGTACTGGTCAGAACCATGCCAATTGTAATCATGTAAATGAAAATGGATATGACTAATGTGGCAAGAGGGCCGTGAATCATGGTCATGGTCAAAAGCACAGCAGTCGCAATCATAGCCGTAATGACCGCCATGCGAAGCAAGTTCTTTTCATGAATGATTCCGCCAAAGCGCCCGATAATAAAACTGCCCGATATAATTGCCAGGCCGTTAATGCCGAAAAGAATGCTAAACACCTGCGGAGACACCCCATAGATATCCTGGTATACAAATGGTGTACCAGATACATAAGCAAAGCTTCCCCCGTGAATAAATCCGACAGTTAACGCGTACCCCATAAAGGATCGATCCTTCAGCAGGCTGCCCATCGTTTTAACAGATGTGCCGATTGAGCTTGGAATCCGTTTTTCTGGCGGCAGCGTTTCTTTTAATCTCAATGCAATCAGAAGAACAAGTAAAAATCCGATAATCGTTAACACATGAAAAATCGTATGCCACGTTGCAAATGGCAAAAGCAAAATGGCACCGCCTGTCATAGGCGCAACCATTGGCGCAACAGCTGTAATGACCATTAACAGCGAGAAAAATTTAGAAAGCTCTCTGCCTGTAAATACATCGCGAACGATGGCCCGAGACAGCACAAGCCCTGCGGAAGCGGTAAACCCCTGTAAAAAACGCGCAGCCACTAATGTTGTAATGTTGGGCGATAGCGCACAAAACAGAGAAGATAATGCAAATAAAAATATACAGATTAATAGCGGTTTCCGTCTTCCCTGCGCATCACTGACCGGCCCGACAATCAGCTGGCCGATGGTAAGCCCGACCAGACAGGCTGTTAAACTTAACTGTACAAGTGAAGCACTTGCTGATAAATCATCCGCGATTTCAGGAAAACTCGGCAAATACATATCTATATTAAGCGGGCCCAATATAGCAAGCATGCCGAGCAGAAACGCCAATGCCAAGCGTTCTTTTCCAGTTGGATTGTGCAGCATGTTATCAAACCTTCCCTTCAACCTAGTCCCTTATATAAAATGGATGTCAACTCCAACGATGGATTGAAGCTGTAAAACATTTGTATATTGTATCATAACTTTCAGTCTGTGAAAGCCGCTTAAAGCTTGAACGAAAGACACAAAAAGATCAGGATCTGCTGCCCTGATCTTTTGAGTTCCGATATAGCTCTGTTCTATGCCCATAACCGCAAACCCGCCATAAGAAGAACACCGCTGATCACAGTAATGGATAAACTTTTCGTTTTCATCGCAATCAAGAGAGTCGGGATCAGGATGACGGCTACAGGCCAATTCAATTGAAGAGAATCATTTGACTGAATCATACAATCCTTTACGACAAGTGCTGTCAATATACACACCGGTACATAGGATAGCCACTTGAGGACGGGCTCCGGCAAAGTGATACTCCGAACAACTAAAAAGGGAATGACGCGGGGAATCATCGTGACCAGCGCACAGCCGATAATCACCATCAAGATGTATGTATTGACACTCATTTATCAGTCACCACCCCGATTGTTGCTACGATGACCGTTGATATGATGACAGCAAGATGAGACGGCATAAAGAAAGAAAAAACAACCATGGCAATCACCATATAGATAATAAGAGATACATAATGTTTAAGCTTCGCCGGCACAACATGTTCCAGTTGAAGAACCAGCAGCGCTAAAAACATAGCCGTCACCGCAAAATCAAGTCCGAACGATTCCGGATCGGTAATCCACTTGCCAAAAACAGCACCTGCCACACAGGAAAGCACCCAGCATGCATACGCAGTAAGATTTAAACCGAACATCCAGCGGTCGTTAATCGGCTCTTTTTTAACAATCTTATTTGAAGCAACACCGAACGATTCATCTGTTACCATCATGCCGATCCCTACATTTTTCGCCAGTGAATACTTTGAAAAATGAGGAGCAAGCGCGGCACTTAGTAGAAAATTCCGCAAATTCACAATAAACGTTGTCAGAATAATGGCTGACATTGGGCTGTTCGCCGCTAACAACGCACACATAATGAACTGGGCGCCGCCTGCAAAAACCAATCCTGACATTAACACAATTTCCATTACGCTTAAATGCGACGCAACCCCCACGATTCCGAGAGCCAAGCCTACACTGATGTAACCGACCAGCGTCGGAACACAATCTTGAAATCCCTGCAGGAATGTTGGCTCGTCAGTTTTTGCATGAGTCATTTCTTTTTCAGATATCATTCTGTTCTCCTCCTCGTCTAACATATTATACACACGTATGTTATAACTGACAATAGAATGTGATAACAGACTTCCATATGTTATAATAAAGCGAATATGGACGTAAGGAGATACATGTATGGATGATATCCAAGCCATTATCGCAATGAATCTAGTCAAACTTAGAAAAAACAGAAACCTGACCCTTGATCAAGTTTCTGAATTAACGGGTGTCAGCAAAGCGATGCTCGGACAAATCGAAAAAGGGAAATCAACCCCGACTGTCACCACGCTATGGAAGATCGCAAACGGGCTTCAAGTATCCTTTTCTGTATTTCTAAAAGAAGACAAACCAAAAGTTAGAAAAATCAACCTGCAGGATATCGAACCTGTTACAGATAATGAAGAAAACTACAGCGTCTACCCTTTTTTCCCTTACAATCCTGAAACAAAGTTTGAAATTTACGTTGTGGATCTGAAACCTGGATGTATACATGAAGCAAAAACACATTTAGGAGAAGAATATATTTTAATTAAAGAAGGCGAATTAACAGTCATTCTGCAGGGTCAGGAGCATATGCTCGCTTCCGGAGACGCCTTGCAGTTTACAGGGTCAACCCCGCACAGCTACATCAATTCATCTGAAGAAACGGCCAGTTTTTTTCTGCTGATGTCTTATCCTGAGCCGCAAGGGTGACAAACAACCTCTCAGCTTAAATCGCTGGGAGGTTTTTCATATGTGCAAATGGCTTGCAAGATGAAAGCATTCGTTGTATATTAATTGACGTGTCAATCATTGATGTATCAATTAATAGTTTTGACAAGAAAGAAGGGATGAGTTTTGGCATCATTTTGTTCAGAGGAAGCCGAGATTTTATATCAGCTGCAAGGCGTGAACAAGGTGATTGGCATGAAGTTCGAGGCATGCACGGGCATCAGCCAATCTCGTTTGGAATTGCTGACATTGCTTTATCATGCAGATGAGATCAGTCAAAGCGACCTTCAAAAGAAAGTAAATATAGATAGCGCAGCCGTCACTAGACACCTAAAACAGCTGGAAGCCAAAGGCATGGTATCAAGACGGCGCAAGCCTGAGGACAATCGCATCACCCTTGTTCGGTTAACAGACCAAGGAAGAGAGCGAATCGAGTCTTCTAAGAAAGAAAAGGAGCGTTTCATGAAGGAAATGCTCGCAAATGTAAGTACAGAAGAGCGCTGCCTGCTCATTGATGTGCTGGCGCGCATGCGGAACAACATAGACAATATTGAAGCATAAGAGGAGTGTATCAACATGATCAAAACAAATGATTTTATGGAGATTATGAAAGGACGCCGTTCCATTCGCAACTATGATCCGACAGTAAAAATCACTAAAGAAGAGATGACAGAAATCTTAGAGGAAGCAACAACTGCGCCATCTTCTGTTAACGCGCAGCCATGGCGTTTTCTCGTCATTGACAGCCCGGAAGGAAAAGAAAAGCTCGCACCGCTTGCAAGCTTTAACCAAACACAAGTCACAACATCATCTGCTGTCATTGCTGTGTTTGCAGACATGAACAATGCAGACTACTTAGAAGAAATCTATTCAAAAGCTGTGGAACTCGGTTACATGCCGCAGGAGGTCAAAGACAGACAAATCGCTGCGCTGACCGCTCATTTTGAAAAGCTTCCTGCACAGGTGAACCGCGAAACGATCCTGATTGACGGAGGCCTCGTTTCGATGCAGCTAATGCTGACTGCACGCGCACACGGCTACGATACAAACCCGATCGGCGGATACGATAAAGAAAACATCGCGGAAACCTTTGGATTAGATAAAGAACGTTATGTACCGGTTATGCTTCTTTCTATCGGAAAAGCAGCAGACGAAGGCTATGCTTCCTACCGTCTGCCGATTGATACAATTGCAGAATGGAAATAAAACAAAGAGCCCAGGAATATTTTCCGGGCTCTTTGTTTTAAATAAAGCCGCCGTTCACGCGGATCGTCTGGCCTGTGATCCATTGTGATTTTTCACTTACAAGGAACTCGATGACATTTGCAATATCTTCGGGTTCACCAATACGGCCGAGTGCGATGGTCTTTTTCAAACCTTCAATTTGCTGCTCGGTTTTACCTACAGTGAACAGCTCAGTGTTCACCGGCCCCGGCGCAACCGCGTTAATGGTGATTTGCTTTACTGCTAATTCTTTTGCAAGCTGGCGGGTGAATTGCTCAACCGCACCTTTTGTTCCCGCATACACGCTGTACGTCGGAAACATTTGACCGACGACGGATGTCGAGAAGTTGATGATTCTCCCCTTCTCCTCCATGTATTTCATCGCTTGCTGGCAGGCGAAAAACGTTCCTTTTACATTGAGATTAAACTGCTTGTCGAAGTCTTCCTCTGTTACTTTTTCGATTGGCTGATAAATATTGACACCCGCATTGTTGATGAGAATATCTACTTTTCCAAAGGCCTCGATGGTTTTTGTAAATAACGACTCGACGCCGGCTACCCGGCTGAGATCGGCTTGGATGGCTACAGCTTCTCCGCCCTTTTTCTTGATGCCTTCCACAACCTCTTCCGCTTTTTCCGGGCTGCTTGAATAATTGACTGCTACTTTGATGCCGAGATCAGCCAGCTGTTCGGCAATTGCACGACCGATTCCCCTTGAAGCTCCAGTTACAATCGCTGTTTTTCCTTTTACCGGTTCCATGTATGTCACCCTCCGATTGATTACGATTTTTTCGTGAAAGCTAAAAAACCATTTTCAAGCAATGACCAAACACTTTCAAATTCCTCTTCAATCGTATCTTTTTTCCACTCGTACGCATGAGCGGGATGATGAAAACGTTCTGTAGCGTAAAAAATGCCTCGTGCCAGTTCCTCATGATCATTTGATTTCGTGTCACAGTCATTCAAAAGAACACTCAATTGCTTGACCATATGAACAATGCTTTTGTTGACCAGCTCAGAGCATTCACCCGTTACTTTCGCATACATGGCAAATAATTCTTCATCTTCTGAAGCATAATACCGCTTTAGATCAAACAATTTCTTGATATAAGCTTTTACATGCGCAGCGCCATTTAGAGAAGAATCCTCATATACAGCGGTAAGAGGCACGCTGATCTTTTCATTCAGCCACATTTCAGTCGCCGCTTCCAGAATCTCTTTTTTGCTTTTGAAATGGCGGTAGATCGTTCCATGGCTTACATGTAATGCTTTCGCTACATCTGTGATTGATGTTTTGGCGACACCAAAACGCCTTAGTGTTTCTTCTGTCGCTATCAGTATTTGTTTTTTGGTTAACACGTCACCATCTGAAGATCTGTTCATAGTGCTGCGGCTTTTCAGGGCCGCATGAGACACCTCCTTGAGGACATCTTAGCAAAACCGCAAACAAATGACAAATATTCATTTTTGTCATTTGTCATAAAAAAAGAGTGATGAACTATTCATCACTCTTCTCTTGGTTATTCTTTTGTTTTCTTCCTGCCGAACGGCCACCAGTTGCCTTCGCCAAAGGTCGCGATGATTGCCGGAATGAAGAGCGGAAGGATGACAAGACCGTAAAGCAAGAGCCCGATAATGATGACACTTGCCACCTGCATCAGCGTATTGACGCCTGAAGGCATCATCGCCGCGAACGTTCCAGCCAAAATAATGGCCGCTGTAATAATGACGGATCCCATTTTGCTCATTGATCTGATAACACCTTGCTCAATGCCCATATGCACCTCTTCCTTAAATCGGTCCAGCAAGAAGATCGAATAATCTACCCCTAACGCGATCAAGATGACAAAGCTGAAGAACGGTACTGCCCAGCTGACGCCGGCGTTTCCTAAGCCGTTTACAAAAATCAATTCTGTTATGGATATCGACGTATAGTACGTGAGCAGCAGTGACGCGATCATATAGATCGGCATAATCATTGAGCGGAACAAAATGGTTAACACAATAAACAGGCCAATAATCATGATCACCATTGTTCTGGAGAAGTCCGTTGTGGACAGCTCTTTTAAGTCCGCATTCATACTCGTGACCCCGCCGTATACAATCTGTACATCCTCGAGAGAAGTGCCGTCAACTTCGTTTGCTACAGCTTTTTTGATTTGATTTATTGTCGTAATGGCTTGTTCTGAATAAGGATTGGAATCCAAGACGACGCTTAATTGCACGCCTTTGCCGTCTGCAAAGGAATATTGGTCAATTGACTTCTTAAAGTCTTTATCTTTCATCACTTGATCAGGAATGAATATCCCTGTATCCCTTACGGCTGAGCTTTTACTCATATCCTCTAACATATCACTGGAAGCTGTTATGCCGTCAGTGATTTTCGTCAGGCCATCATTTGCGCTCTTCACACCTTCGGCAAGCTTCTTCAGGCTTTCCACCAGCGTTCCTGCTTGTGCCTGCTGGCCTGAGAGCTGCTGGTTTGCTTGTTCAAGGCCGATTTGAATCTGACCAAGCTGTCCGCTGATTGCCGTAAGCTGCTGTACGGTCTGTGCGGTATTGCCGGTTTGGGAAATCTGTTTGCCCACTAGCTGCAGCTGCTGATTGATTTTGCCTAAGCCGTCTGCCGCATCGCCCAGTGAACCGCCGGAGCTGCTATTTGAGGCTGAGCCGGTTTGCCCCGCCATTTGATTGAGTCCGTTTTCTATATCCGTTAAACCGCTTTGGACATCGGCAATTCCTTTTACCGTCTTATCGAGCCCGTCTGAAACCGAGCCTAGCTGTTTATCAATATATAAATCTTTGATTTTTTCACCAGTCGGCTGCGTGATGGTCATGACAGAGTCAACATGATCGACTTTCTCAATCGCTTTGCTGATATTTCCGAGATAAGGGATTGTATCAGCTGTTGTGAGATCTTTGTCTCCTTTCACGACAACATTGATCGGGAACGCTTTCCCTTCACCGAATCCGTCCTTGATGGCCTTGAGAGCTTTGATTGATTTATAATCGCTGCTGATTTCCGCAGTCGAATCAAATGAAATCTGGTCATCATAGGTCAGAATGAACGGAAGCGTGATAACTATCGTGATGACAATGAACAGAAACGGACGCACAACGGAATGTCTCCCGAGAAACGCCCATAATTTATTGTCACTGTGAGACAGCACTTTCTTAGAAGGCCAGAATAATTTTTCACCCAGCGTCACCATAAATAATGGCAGCAGTGTGTAGAGGATGATCATTAAGATTCCAACACCGACTGCGACTCCTACTGCGGATTGGAAAATCGCAAACTTCGCAAATCCTAAGGCGGAAAATCCGATCAATACCGCAAATCCGCTGATAAATAAGGTTTTTCCTCCTGTACGGTAAGCGATAAACGCCGCTTCTTTTTTGTCATGACCGTTTGCCAATTCTTCACGGAATCGGGTAAGAAGCAGAATGCAGTAATCTGTCCCGATACCGAACAGGATGGCGACTAAGAAGGTTTGCGTAAACGTTGAGATAGGAAAATCAACATTGTACACAAGGATCCCCAAAATGGATTGACTGATCAGATAAGAGAAACCGACAATCACAATCGGGATAAAAGGCGTCACAACAGATCGGAACACGATCAGCAGTAAACCGATGATCAAGCAGACGGTGATTACTTCCGTTTTCTTGAGCCCTTCCTCTGAGCTGTGAGCGAAATCCTGATTGATGAGAGAAGCTCCCGTAATATATGCGGTCAAATCATCAGGAACGATTTTATAAATGTCATCCGCGATTTTTTCCGCCTTTTTATCAGAACCTGTAATCGTGACAGGAATGAGGACGGTTTTCTTATCTTTTGAAATTAATTGGTCTTTGACTTCTTTTTCAGCTGTCAAAGGAGACGTTACCTCTTCTACACCGTCGATCTTTTTGATTTTATCGACCATTGTGCGGAGCTGGTCCTCTGTTTCTTTCTTCAAAGCGTGGTCTAATGTAAAGACAACACTGATCGAATTATTGTCTTCTCCCGCTTGTTTTAAAATGGCGTTTGCTCTTTCTGAAACGGCATCAGCGGGAAGCTGGGCCTGCCCCTTTTGATTGGCCAGCTCCGTTAAGTTCGGAGAAAACAAACTCAATGCGACGGTAAGTGCTAATATAACGGCTGCAATTGCCCACTTGAATTTGATGATTGCTCTCATTCGGCAGGATCTCCTCCTTTAAATTTGCTTTTTAGAATGGTGAATATCTCTATGATGGAATTTAAGTGTTCCTCATCTATATCATCGATCAGCCCTTTGAGAGCGTTAAAGATGGCTGAATCTAATTCTTCTAGTATGGTTTCACCGCTGGTTGTGATGTTAATTAGCTTAGAGCGCTTATCACTCTTGGCCGGACAGTCATCCCATTCAACTAATCCCTTATCGAGCAGCTTTTTCAGTCTGTTCGAAATCGCGCTCTTATGTACATTTTGATACATGGCCAGGCTGCCGGGAGAGGTTGGGCCCTTGACTTTTAAAATTTTTAACAGGTCCGCCTGTTCCCTTGAGATATGCTTGAAGACATCCTGATTGATTTCACGATGCACAAACTCTGTCCCTTCAAGTAATACTTCTACAAACAGGTTTATCGCCTGACATAGCTTTTGTTCATTCAACATCTTCCCCTCCTCATTATAGTTTACCCCTGTAAACTTTATGATCAATGTCAATTAGTTTATTCCCCTAAACTATGTCTGTCAACATATTTTATTCACGAACCTCCACAAAGAACACCCGTTCGTGTACAATAGAAGTTATAAACGCGAAAGGGGTAAATTAACATGTCAGATTTTTCATTAAAATTGTATGAATATAACGTCTGGGCCAATCAGCAAATATTCAGCCGATTAAAAGAGCTTCCAAAAGAGGTATATCGCCAAGACATGCAAAGTGTGTTTCCGTCGATCTCCCATGTGCTGTCTCATGTTTATCTTTCTGATTTAGGCTGGATTGAAGTGTTTTCCGGCAAAAGCTTGAGTGATGCTATGGCGTTAGCTGAACAGCTTAAAGAACAGACAGAGGCAAAAGAAATGGGGGAAATGGAAGCCCTGTTTCTAACGTTATCTGAGCGCTATACATTATTTTTAAAGCAAAAAGAACAGCTCAATAAGCCCCTCCAGATTCAAAACCCCTCTGGCGGAATCATGAAAACGACTGTTTCTGAACTGGTTCCCCACGTTGTCAATCACGGGACATACCACCGCGGCAATATCACGGCAATGCTGCGGCAGGCAGGATATGCATCAGCTCCGACAGATTACGGGCTCTACCTGTATATGAAAAAAACAGAAATGGCATAAAAAAAGCGGCTCCCTAAATGGAGCCGCTTTTTTTATGAGAAATAGTCCAAATCACATTAAAATTTCTTTTCATATATCCTTTATAGTAAAAAAGATAGAAATTTTAGTGTTATAATAATCATTAAAAACATATTGCTGACTCAATAAACATTTTTTAATGGAGGAACACACAAAGTGACAGACGACATGAGGAAAGACAATATAAATCAGCAAAAATTGGAGAGAGGCTTGAAAAACAGGCACATCCAGCTCATTGCCATCGGCGGGGCCATTGGGACAGGCTTATTTCTCGGCTCTGGAAAATCGATTCATTTTGCTGGACCGTCGATTTTATTTGCTTACATGATCACGGGGATCATTTGCTTTTTAATTATGAGATCTCTGGGTGAACTGTTGTTATCGAATTTGAACTATCACTCTTTTGTTGATTTTGTGCAAGACTATTTAGGCGATATGGCAGCCTTTATCACCGGCTGGACATATTGGTTCTGCTGGATTTCCATTGCGATGGCTGATCTGACAGCCGTCGGGCTTTACACTCAATATTGGCTCCCGGGTGTGCCGCAATGGGTGCCCGGCTTAATCGCTCTGATTATTTTACTGATTATGAACCTGGCAACCGTCAAGCTTTTTGGAGAATTAGAATTTTGGTTTGCTTTAATTAAAGTCATTGCCATTTTGGCCCTGATCGTCATTGGCCTTGTGATGATCTTCAAAGGTTTTTCCACAAGCTCAGGGGTCTCCAGTTTCACAAATCTCTGGAGCCACGGAGGGATGTTCCCGAATGGCATGCACGGGTTTATCCTCTCGTTCCAGATGGTTGTGTTTGCCTTTGTCGGCATTGAGCTGGTCGGACTTACAGCCGGTGAAACAGAAAACCCTGAAAAAGTAATTCCTAAAGCGATCAACAATATCCCTGTCCGGGTGCTGCTTTTCTATATTGGTGCTCTTCTTGTGATTATGAGCATCTATCCTTGGGATGTCATCAATCCTAGCGAGAGCCCATTCGTACAAGTATTTGTCGCGGTGGGCATCGTCGGGGCAGCAAGCATTATCAACTTTGTTGTATTGACATCCGCTGCTTCAGCATGCAACAGCGCTGTATTCAGTACAAGCCGTATGGTCTATTCCCTGGCGAAAGATAACAATGCGCCTGAATCAATGGCCAAACTGACTCCGCGTAAAGTACCTAGAAATGCATTGTTCTTTTCGGCTATCGTGATTTTAATCGGTGTCACGTTAAACTACATCATGCCAGAAGGCGTATTCACCCTGATCACAAGCATTTCAACCTTATGCTTTATCTATATTTGGGGTATTACGGTCATCTGCCATATGAAATACCGGAAAACAAGACCTGAATTAGCAAAAACAAATAAGTTTAAGCTTCCGCTTTATCCGTTTACAAATTACCTGATTCTTGCGTTTCTGGCGTTTATCCTTGTTGTGCTGGCATTGGCTGAGGATACCAGAGTTTCGCTATTCGTTACACCGGTTTGGTTTATTTTGCTGATTGTGATTTATAAAGTAAGAAAAGCGAAGCATCAATAAGATTCGCAGCTCCTGCCTCAGAAATGAGAGCAGGAGTTTTTTTGATGAAAATGACCTTTGCTTTCGAATTTGAAGGTATGCTATAGTATTTGTAATCAAAACAAGAAGGGATGATGGGTGGACAATGATTAACTAATCTTATTTTTACCGTTTGAAATCAATATTTCAAATCAGAAAAAATAGGATTAGTCTGCCCATTTTCTATATATACGACACTGCTATTTGTGAAAAATAGCTTATTTGATCATGCACAGGCGCGGCTAATCCTTCCAACACATTTTGGGAGGATTTTTTTATTCTCCCTTTAAAGCGAGGGATATGGATGAAAGAGATCGTAACATTAACAAACGTCAGCTATGAAGTGAAGGATCTGACTGTTTTCAAAAACGTAAATGCAAGTGTTCAGCAAGGAGATATCATTGGGATTATCGGCAAAAACGGTGCTGGGAAATCTACGCTGCTGCACCTCATTCACAATGACTTAGCCCCTGCACAGGGACAAATCCTTCGGCAGGATATAAAAATGACGATGGTTGAACAGGAAACCGCGTCGTATTCCTTCGCGGATCAGACGCCTGCCGAAAAGAAATTATTGGAGAAATGGCGTGTGCCTATCCGTGATTTCCAACAGTTAAGTGGCGGTGAAAAACTGAAAGCGCGGCTGGCGAAAGGACTGTCGGAGGATGCAGATCTTTTACTGTTAGATGAACCGACAAACCACCTTGATGAAAGTAGCCTGCAGTTTCTCATTCAACAGCTGAAAAGTTATAGAGGCACTGTGATTCTCGTTTCTCACGATCGATATTTTTTAGACGAAGCTGCCACAAAAATATGGTCGCTTGAAGACCAAACGCTGATCGAATTCAAAGGGAATTACTCTGGATATATGAAGTTCCGTGAAAAGAAAAGACTCACCCAGCAGCGAGAATATGAAAGGCAGCAAAAAATGGTTGAACGGATAGAAGCACAAATGAATGAGCTTGCTTCATGGTCGAAAAAAGCCCATGACCAATCGACGAAAAAGGAAGGGTTTAAAGAATATCACCGTGTAAAAGCGAAGCGTACGGATGCCCAGATTAAATCCAAGCAGAAGCGGCTTGAAAAAGAACTGGAAAAAGCAAAGGCGGAACCCGTTAAGCCGGAATACACTGTACACTTTTCAATTGATACAAGCAAAAAAACAGGAAAACGTTTTTTAGAAGTTCAGAATATAACGAAGGCTTTTGGCGAAAGAACCCTCTTTACAAACGCAAACTTTACGATTCAGCATGGCGAAAAGGTTGCGATCATAGGCCCCAATGGCAGCGGAAAAACGACATTACTGAAAATCATTCTGGGACAGGAAACAGCTGAGGGAAGTGTATGGGTGTCGCCGTCCGCAAATATCGGCTATTTAACGCAGGAAGTGTTTGATTTGCCTTTAGAACAAACACCGGAAGAGTTATTTGATAATGAAACATACAAAGCAAGAGGGCATGTTCAAAGCCTGATGAGGCACTTGGGTTTTACAGCTTCCCAATGGACTGAGCCGATCAAGCATATGAGTATGGGTGAGCGTGTAAAGTGCAAGCTGATGGCATATATTCTGGAGGAAAAAGACGTGCTGATTTTAGATGAGCCGACAAACCATCTCGATCTGCCGTCACGCGAACAGCTGGAAGAAACACTGTCACAATACAGCGGTACATTGCTGGCGGTTTCACATGACCGATACTTTCTCGAAAAAACAACAAACTGTAAACTCGTCATCTCGGGAAACGGCATCGAAAAGCAGTTAAATGACGCTCCTTTAGAAAGAAATGAGCGGGAGGAGCTTCGTTTAAAGCTTGAGACAGAGAGACAAGAAGTACTGGGAAAGCTCAGTTTTATGATGCCAAATGATAAAGGGTACAAGGAGCTGGATCAGGCTTTCAATGAGCTTACGAAACGGATTAAAGAGCTGGATTGAAGCCGTGAGGACCTCTAAAACAATATAGAACACAAAAAAGCAAAAAATACTGATAAACGAAATAGACACACAGGAGGTTCTAGGCAGCATAAAAGTGGATGTACACCAAACTGAAAATGAAGTGGTGGCTACATGCGATATTCCCGGGATCGAAAAGAACGTTACGCGGGCAGCTTCCACAGAACCGTGACACTGCTGGCAGCTGTTTCTCACGAAGGTGTAAAAGCAACCTACACGAATGGAGTACTGGTCGTCAGAATGCCTAAGTTAACGCAAGGCAATAAAAATAAAATCGATGTTGATTTTCATTAAAAAGGACAACAGCCGTTGTCCTTTTTTCTTTATATTTTCAAGCCTTCCCATGACCTTAATGTCTCTAATGATGACTTATAATACCCTGCCACTACTTCCAAATAGGCATTTCCTTTAATCGGAGTAAACGGATCCGGTCCAGCCGCCACCATCTCCATAATAATCGGGCCTTTATAACCGATAAAATTGAGCGCTTCGATTTGCTCTTTGAGATTCGCATGGCCGTTTCCTATCGCCTGGCGATTTGAATCGGCCACGTGATAGACTCCGAGTTTCTGTCCTGCCAATTTAATGGCCTTCACAGGATCAGCTTCTTCTATGTTCATATGATACGCATCGAGAAGAACTTCGAGATTGGGGCTATTGACATCACGTATGAATTGTAACGCTTCTTTGCCAGTGACCACTTGATGATTTTCGTACCGGTTTAATACTTCGAATACGACCTGAATCTGTAATTCCTCCGCTTTGGCCATGATTTTTTTAGCGCCTTCGACCAATAAACTCCAATCCCGGGCATCATCACCGCTCCCTCTCACTTTACCGACATCGCCGTGAAGACAGATACGGGGGGCGCCTGCATCCGCAGCCCAATCCAGTAAATCCAAGAAATACTGTACAGCCTTTGACCGAACTTCTTCATTCGCACTTGAAATATCCACATTCCTTGGCGTTACCGATAAAACCTTTACTTGATGAGCAGCCAATGTTTCGGCAATGTCTTTCGGATTCAGCGAAATATCCCCTTCGATCTCAACCCCATCTACTCCGATTTCTGCAGCCAGCCGGCATTTTTGTTCAAACGGAATGCTGCCGAAAGTCCATAAGCATAACCCATATTCTCTTCCCATATTGAAATCCCCCTTTTAGAAAGATGAAGCTGTATTCTTTGACATGATTTCTCCTTCAATCTGTTCCAATGATTTGCCTTTAGTCTCCGGCACATATTGATAAACAAAGAGAAAGGCAAGAATGCCAATGGCGCCGTACATGAGAAATAAAGAACCTGTACCGATCAGATCTAAAAGCAGCGGAAAGGACAGCGACACTGCAATATTTGCCAGCCACAGACAGGTACTAGCAATTCCCAGCGCCGTTCCCCTGACCTGCAACGGAAAAATTTCAGCCAGCACAACCCAAACGACCATTCCCCAGCTCGCTGAATACGCTACCATAAACAAGCATAAGCAGGATAACAGCAGCCACCCGGGTGCATGAAAGAATAGCGTACTGACACCCAAAATACCAAGTGCCAAAGACATTCCGACATTGCCAATCAGCATAAGATTTCTTCGCCCTATCCTATCAATCAGCAGCAAGCCAATGATCGTAAATAAGACATTGATAATGCCGATGCCTATGGTTCCTGCAATGGCACTGGCAGCGCCGAATCCCGCATTTTCTAAGATGGTCGGTGTATAATAAATAATCGTATTCGTGCCTATCACTTGCTGAAAGATGGCGATCCCAATACCGATAAATAAGATCGGCCTGATTGCCGGAGATAATAATGTTGATATTGAAACACGCTCTTCCGTCTTGATCTCCTTCATACTGCGGATCTCAGCATCGATTGTTTTCGGATCTCTCGTCAGAAGCAAAATATGGCGCGCTTCATCCTCACTTCTTTTCTGCAGCACCCACCGCGGGCTTTCAGGCATAAAAAACATGCCGGCCATGAGAATGACGGAGGGAATCACTGCTAATACGAGCATCAAATCCCACCTGCCGGAAGATGAAAAAACAAAGTTTACAATATACGCCATGAGAATCCCGAAAGAATTCATCAATGTATTCAATGAAGCGATTCTGCCTCTGATCGCGGCAGGCGCCATTTCTGACAGATACAAAGGAACAATTGCCGAAGCTCCTCCAACCGCTACACCTAATTCTATTCTGAATAGTAATAATATTCCGATATTATGAGCCAAGCCTGTTCCAATGGCTCCAATTGTAAAAAGCACACCGAGCCAGATGATTGTTTTTTTCCTGCCATAGCGGTCGGAAAATCTTCCACAAAAGGCTGCTCCGGCTAAAGCGCCAATCAGTACTCCGCTGACAACCAATCCTTCTAAAAATGGAGTCAGCTCCATGTCTTCTCTAATAAACAGCAGCGCGCCGGATATTACACCCGTATCGTACCCGAACAGCAAACCTCCTAATGCGCCGAAAAAATAAATAAAACTGATATAGACCTTTTTGGATGTCATCAAGACACCTCCGACTGATTGTATTTAACGTTTAAGTAAGGGAGATCCCTTCGTTTAAGAGAAAGATCCCCCAAAATACCAAAAGGGTCATAACAGTGACGCCGTTGAATCCCGCACTATTAATGAAGGAGACAGCATCACGCGCTGTATCACTTTCTTTTGTTTTGAATTGGCCATGCCGTCCATCAGCAGTTCAATTGCCTTTTCTCCCATTTCTTCAGTCGGCTGTGCGATAGTCGTCAATTGGGGATCACTGATCTTTGCAAGGACGCTGTTGTCAAACCCAATTAGAGAAAGGGATGAAGGAATAGAAATATGAAGCTGCCTTGCAGCCTGCAAAACGCCTAAAGCAAGCAGCTCAGTCGTCACAAAGACAGCCGTCGGCCTATGTTTTTGATTAAGCAGCTTTAAACTGATGTCTTTACTGGCTGACAAGTCATATGGACAGTCCAGAATAGCTGATTCATCAATTTGGATTCCTGAAACCTGCAGTCCTTCTTTAAAGCCAATGACACGATTTTTGATTGATGTATTGTTAATCTTTTCTGCTATGACAGCTATATTTGTATGCCCTAATTGGGCTAAATGGACAGCTGCCTCGTATCCCCCTTTAAAATCATCCGCCACTACAGTGTCTACAGGCAGATGCGGTATATCTCTCGACAGCATGACAACCGGCATGTCGCTTTCAATCAGTTCGCGTATCGCCTGACTGTTTTTGAGACCCGTCGCCACAATAATGCCGTCTACATGCTTTTGCTTCAGCATGGTAATATATTCTTCTTCTCTCAGCGAATTATTGTCCGTACTGCATATGATGACACTGAAGTCCTTTTTACGGCCGCTGTCCTCCACAGCTCTGGCCAGTTCGGCCATAAACGGATTGGCGATGTCAGGAATGAGCAGCCCGATGGTCTTCATCATTTTTCTCGCTGAAGTCACAACACTTGGCTGATATTGAAGCTCCTCAATCACTTTCCAAATTCTATTTTTCGTTTTTTCGCTTATATTGCCGGTATTATTAAGAACCTTTGAAACGGTAGAGATTGAAACGTTTGCTTCCTTAGCAACATCATAAATGGTTGTTTTCATTAAGAAGGCCACCTTTATAAAATAGATCCTCTCTAGTATAAACGAATGCTTACCAGAATTTCTTTTTAAAAAGGTGCTTCTTCTATCAAAAACTCAAACCGTTTGCGGCACTCCGTTTTTTAATGTGACAGGCTGCTTCGTTTTGCAAGATTCTATACAAGCTGCGGCAATAGCAAGTGCTGCACGCGCATCTTCGCCTGTAACTAAGGTTGGCTTATGATTTCGAACGGCATCCACAAATGATTGTAACTCATCAACATAAGCATCAAATAATAAGTCCTGATCGTAGCGAATCGTGTTGTAGCTGACTCCGTCTTTGTTATACCTTGTCATGTTTGTATGGCGGATATCTCCGATGGTCAGCATGCCTTCAGATCCGAACACTTCTCCGCGGACATCATATCCATAAACGGCTTGGAAGTTCGCTTCCGCCGTTGCAATCGCTCCGTTATCAAATTTGATCGTGACAACTGCAGTATCCAAAAATCCTTTGTCTTTAAAATCAGGTCTGACAAGCGCATCAGCCGCGGCATAGACTTCAATCGGCTTCGCATTTGGATTGAGGTAGAGTAACGTATCAAAGTCATGAATCAGCGTCTCTAAGAAGATCGTCCATTGTGGAATTGGTGTCGGATCGCCGAGTGCCGGGTCTCTTGTGATGGAACGCATTAACTGAGGCGTGCCAATTTTTCCTGCACGGATTTCCTCATACGCACTGCGAAAGCCTTTAGCAAAACGTCTGTTAAAACCGATTTGAAGCGGAATAGACTCTTCATTTACTATCCTTATGACTTCATCCGCTTCTTCCAGCGTGACAGCCATCGGTTTCTCACAAAATACAGCTTTCCCCTTCTTTGCCGCTGCAATAATGTTTGCGGCATGCGTCCTTGCCGGCGAAGCAATGATGACCGCATCAATATCAGGATGTTCCAGCATATCTAACGGATCTGTAAACGCTTTAATATTTGAGCCGATTGCTTTTGCAAATGCTTCTGCATTCCCCGGAACCGGATCTGCAACTGCATACAAATCTGCTCCCTTCACACGGAACGCAATACTTTCTCCGTGAAAAGCTCCCATCCGTCCCGCACCTAATAGCCCAATCTGTACATTTCCCATCAGTACCACTCCCATTCTGCGAAAATAAGGAAAGTCTTTCTCTTCAATATCATTAAATGATAAAAAATAACCCCTAAAAATATTTATAAAATACATTCAATATAGGGAAAGTCTTTCCTAATTGGTTTCAATTGTAACCCCTTACATTATTTAAGGTCAATCTTTTTTTGCTGTGTTTAAAGCAGACCTCTCCTTTAGCCGTCGATCAAGCCTGCAATGACTAAGGGTTCAGGGGCAAAAACATACCAAGGGTGTACGGCCCCGATCGTTCAAATGGAAACTTCTCATATATAGAAGGGAGGTAATGAAGAAAAGAGTGAGGGTGGATCATATGACTGAAGGCTTTTACTGTGATGAAGTATTTAGCGGCAAAACAAAGCAAATAAGGTATTAGAGGCAGATAACGTATTGGCTTACTATCATACAAACCCTTTTTATCCAGTCCATATTGTCCCGAAGAAACATATCTCCTCATGATCACCCTGGAAGAGCACGATCATGACTTGCTTCTTGAATTAATGGGTGCGAATCAAAAGTCGCTTCCATGGTGATGGAAGAAAAGGGCGCATGCCGTGTGATCACCAACTTAGGGGCTTACCACATTTACATTGGCATATTGTGTTTGGGAAACCGCTTAAGTAAGCA
The DNA here is from genome assembly GCF_000332645.1 of Bacillus inaquosorum KCTC 13429. GTDB lineage: Bacteria > Bacillota > Bacilli > Bacillales > Bacillaceae > Bacillus > Bacillus inaquosorum. The sequence continues at coordinate 233,646 of NZ_AMXN01000006.1, read as the reverse complement.
GCTATTATCAGCACAGCTGTTTCCGCATACGTATATTGGTCATGGCATATCCCATCTTCTGATAAAGATAGACGGCTGTCTCGTTATGCGCAAACACATGGAGAGCAAGTCTTTCCGCACCAAGCTCTCTTGCTCTTTCATCCAGACTTTGAAGCGCCAATTGAGCCAGCCCTTTACCGCGAAAGGCTTCATACAATCCAAAGGAATAGATAAACGCTTCCTTTTGCGGATGAAGCGGATCAGCATACAGCCAGAGCCAGCCCATCCTTTCCCCTTGTTCATTTGTGATGTTCCAAAAGAAATGATTGCTGCTGTTTCGTCCATTCGGAATCAAGTTCTCATATGCCTGCTCCGATTTCTCAAGCGCCTCTTTTTCCGTCCAAGTTCCCGATTGTATGTTTTGTTTCGCATAATTTTGCACGGACATCCCGCGAAATGCTTCGAACTCCTCCATACTCATGTCTTCCAAAGTTAACGCCATCCTGCATTCCTCCTTTATGAAAAAAAGTCCAGCCGGTGCCGGACGAATAACGTACAAATGAAGATCTATTTCTATTATTCGGTTTATACCTGTTTCTATTATTCGATAAGAGGAGGAGATCTCCTGCAAATTGGTTTGTTAAGTAAATAGCTTACGTGGACTCCCAAATGATTATAATGATAGAAACAATCAAACAGATCATCGCAGGGATCGTCATGAGGACCGATTGGCGTGCTCGAAAAACGTGTGCATGAACTGCTCCCGCCATGAGAACGACAAACAACACACCTGCCCCAAACGCTGCATACCGATTCCAAATTCCCGCTGTCATAGCAAGTGCCCCGGCTATTTCAAGAATGCCAGTAACAGTCAGAAACCATAATGGATATTGATAATGCCGCCAATGCTCAACTTGAAAGGGAGCGCGGAACACCTTTATGATGCCTCCCGCGAGCATAAAAGCTGCCAAACTGGCCTTCATAATAATAGATATCATCTTACGTCACTCCCTTTCGGAAGCATCCCGTATACTAAAAGATTCACAACCTGTGCTGCGAGGCTTGCCGGATCTTTGATTCCGGTTAACAAAAATGAATCGGTTAAATGTTCGATCATGCCGATCAAACACTCAGCGACCGTTTCCATATCCAGGTCAGAACGAAAATAACCAAGCCGCTGTTCTGCTTCTAAGTTCTCTTTCAAACCCATCGCCAAGTCTTTTTTCATTTGTTTCGCTTCTGGGTTAAGAAAAAAGCCGATCTTGGTTAAATCCTTGTCCTCAGCCAGAAATTGAAAAACAGTTTCCACAGCAGACAGCACCCGCTTTGATACATCATTCGTATTTAATCCGTTTTCCAGAAGAAGTGACGCTGTCAGCTTTCTTACACGAGAGTGAAAATCAGTGATTATCTCCTCAAAAATGGCTTCTTTGCTTTGAAAGTACAGATAAAAAGAAGGCTGCGTCAGTCCGGCTCTTTTCACAATTTCACTTACCTTCGTCTCATGGAATCCCCGAATCGAAAATTCATTAGCAGCAGCTTTGAGTAATCGTTTCCGGCTTTCTTCCCCTTTACGTCCTTTTTTGCTTCTCAATTAGGATCATCCCCTACAAAAAGATACTCACAAGTAATGTTACTTGTGAGTATTATTTCATGCCGTTGGCTTTTATGTCAATGAATTTCAAACTGATCGTGTTTGCCAACTTCCTTTATTCAGGGGTTTTGCACTGCATTATGATGAAGTGAGGAATACTGATATGCTAGTGGGTCAATCATTGATATCCCATGATTGATCCTCATGCTATGATACAGAAAATATTGATCCATTCGCTCCAGCCCAATTTCAGATAGCTCCTTTTTATTGAAAAGTTCATGACCGATATAATCTTTTAAATTGTCTTAACAGGCTATTTGCCTGAGACGCCTTCTCTCTCTTTTTTATTGATATTTTCCTTCATCAAACCGGAGATTTTCTGTTCGCCGGTATGCGGGATCTGATTAAGCTGATTCATCACTAACGTTTGCCGTAGCAGTGAATGATTTTGACTCAGCTTCGCTTTCCCCTCTATTTTGCTGATATTGATTTTGAACCCTTTCACTCCTTTGTTCATGCCCGCCAAAAATGCAGGATCGACATCTTCTAGTTTGTATGAGCTATCCGGGCTTTCATACTTCAATACCAAGTCTTTCATAGAGTCTGCTAATTCTTTTTCATCCTCTAAAAGCTCCACTTCTCCATAAACGTGGACCGTAACGTAATTCCATGTCGGGACGGCTTTATTCGTCTCATACCACGATGGCGAGATATAGCAATGGGGACCATGAAAAACAGCCAAAACGGATTGGCCGACGATGTCCTTCCATTGAGGATTCTGCAAAGCAAAATGACCGTATAAGCAGGCTTTGTCATCACTTATCAGCAACGGCAAATGGGTTGCAAACGGCATGCCTTCATGCATCGAGAACAACGTCGCAAAACCATTTTCCCGGATGACATCATAAGCGTCTGATTCGTTAAGTTTAAATGGGGCAGGAATAAACATAAACCAATCTCCCTTCTGATTAAGCCGATCACTGTCGAACAGGAAACTGTCTCCATGATCAGTTATTTATAAGGTATAATATGATACTAACTGACATTTTCAAAGGTACAGTTTTAAACAAATATGCATGTCAGAGGTGAAAGCAGTGAAAAATATGATTTTTGCTTTTCATCATGAGGGCCCTAAATACAAACAAGTTTACGAGCAGTTTAAATCATTAATTGAACAAGGGCATATACGGGCGAATGAACAATTACCCTCTATTCGGGAGCTCGCTCATTCCTTGCAGGTGAGCCGCAATACAACTTTGATGGCTTATGATCAGCTGATAGCAGAAGGCTACATTCGTGGAGAAAGAAGAAAAGGCTATTTTGCGAATGAAATCGAGCCTCTTTTATTTCAGGGGAAAGAGACATCTTCTCAAAACAAGCAAACAGATACAGCGCCGCAAATTCTCATTGATTTTCGCCCCGGGGCTGTAGACCAAACACATTTCCCGCTTAAAATATGGAGAAGGCAGTCGAATCAAATGCTGGCATCAGAGAAGAGCTACCTATACGGTGAAGCATTCGGAGAAAAATGCCTGCGTGAACAAATTGCGGCTTATCTATTAGAATCGCGAGGCGTAAAAGCAGATGCAAATTCGATTATGATTGGCAGCAGCACACAGCAAATGCTTATTTATCTTGGACAGGTTTTAAAAGATGATTTTTCCGGCATCATCGTAGAGGATCCTGGATATGTTGGGGCACGAGAAGCTTTTCAGCTGCAAGGTTTTACTCTCGAAACGCTGCCTGTTTATGAGACAGGCGCCGATTTTTCAGCATTACATCAAATGAATGAAAGATTAATCTATGTAACACCCTCTCACCACAGCCCTTATGGGGTAAGCATGTCTATTCAGGAGCGGCAAGCACTGATTCATTGGGCGGCTAAAAAAGACGGGTATATTCTTGAAGATGATTATGACAGTGAATTTCGTTACACACAGCAGCCCTTCCCTGCACTGGCCTCTATTCATTCACAAAGAGTCATTTATCTGGGGAATTTCTCAAAATCTTTTCTCCCAGGCATTCGCCTCTGCTATATGGTGCTGCCGGAGCCCATTTTACAGCGCTATCAGCATCGATTTCATCAATTCGAAAGCACCGCTTCTTTGCTGAGCCAGCTCACCATGGCAGAATTTATGAAAGAAGGAGAATGGACCCGTCATATCAAACGAATGCGCGTTGTCTACAAACGCAAAATGCAGCACTTGGCTGCAAGTGTGAAGCATCAGTTCGGACATCATGTATCCGTAATAGGTGAACAGTCCGGGTTATACATATTAGTGAAGGTTCATGAGAATTGTTCAGAAGAATCGCTGATTCAGCGTGCTTTAGAATACGGAGTAAAAGTCTATCCTACCGCGCTCTATTTTGTAAACAACGCTTCTGATCATCCGCTGATTAAATTGGGTTTCGGACATCTTGGCTTTGATGACATAACACATGGCGTCCAGCTTTTAAAACAAGCATGGGGGACGGCATGACGCTTTCCCCTTTCTATGATAAAAAGCCCCTTAAAAGGGGGCTTTTTATTTGAAAGGTATAAACACTTTATTCATCTTGATATAACTGATAAACCCTTTTCAGCCTTTCTTCGAGCTGTTCAAAATGAACAAAACGGGCTTCTCTCAGAAACTCAGTCCCATCAATGAACAAAAGAAGCACAGGGACAGTGAAGACTGAAAATCTGCCGGCAACCTCCTCTACATCGTCAGCATTGATATACCCCAATTTGATGTTTGGAAACTGCTCCAATAATATTCTGAGCTGCGGCAGAACAGCATGACATACTGTACAGCCGGGCCTTGAAATGTAGAGAAAACTGAATTGGTGCTGTTTGATAAAATTCTCTATAGAATCCAATGAATGTAATTTTGTCATCTCTTTCATCAAATTCCCCCTTCAAATTGGTCTGCCTTTCATGACCAAGCTCATTATACGCGTATCATTCACTATACACATTTATATTTATAATATCCGCTTTTTTGCTTTGCAGAGTACCCGCAAGTTATGCTCAAAAATCTCAAAACAAAAGAACAGTTACTGGCGAGCAGTAACTGTTCTTAAATAATTGTATATTAAAAATGCAAAGCGTAAGCCCCTGAACCGATGAGTGCAACCCCAATGGAGACTGCAATCAGCACTGCGTTATATTCAAAACCGCCGGCGCCATTTGCAAATCCTTTCGCTCCATGGACTTTTACGATGGCACCTAACATAATGATCGTTATAATAGCAGCTCCAAGCGGGAGAAATACACCTAAAATAAATAGAATTCCGCTTACTAATTCCCCAAGACCTGATAAAGCGGCCGCGACGTTACCTGGTTTAACCCCAATTGACTCGAACCATTGTCCGGTTCCTTTAATCCCGTATCCGCCAAACCAGCCGAATAACTTTTGTGATCCATAAAACAGAAACACCACACCAATCATAATACGAATAAGCAACAGTCCTGCATCTTCCATTTTTATCTCTCCTTATTTTTGATGTAACATGATATGCTGAAAGGCACCAGTCTGATTCTTTGCCGCCAGTACCGTCTTAGCAATCATCTGTTGAATATATACCTCTTTATTTTCTTCATGCGTCAGCATTATTTAAAATCAATCTAACTCTCTCACTTCAAACGGCAGCAGCCCTTGTTCAATTTGTGTTCGATGCGGTTCATACTGCACAGGCAGCATCAATTTTCCACCCATTGTTTCTTGTGATTCATCATGGGCAAATCCCGGTGGATCCGTTGCAATTTCAAACAGGATTTCCCCATGCTCTCTGAAGTAAATCGCATTAAAGTAGTTTCTATCCCGAACAGGAGTCACACCATATCCGTGAGAAGCAATATATCTTTGCCATTCTAATTGATCTTGGTCATCGCTAGCTCTCCAAGCAATGTGATGCACCGTGCCGACTCCCATTTGCCCGCGGCCAATAGGCGTTAATTTAAGGTCAATCACATTTCCGATATCACCGGCAGAGCGATAACGAACGAAGTCTCCTTCCTTGCCGACTCGTTCCAGCCCCATAATGTTTTCTAGCAGTTCACCTGTTTTTTCAGGCTGTGCTGATAACAAAGTTGCACCCCCAAAACCTTTAATGGCAACCTCAGGTGTTACATCTCCGAAAGTCCAAGTATTGGCTTCTCCTTCTTCTCTTTCCACGATTTCTAAATGTAGGCCATGCGGATCATCAAATTCTATATACTGTTCTCCAAAACGCTCGATTTTTGTGTATGGAACGCTGAACTTTTCAAGTCTCTTTTCCCAAAATGCCATGGCCCCCTTCGGCACGACATAAGAGGTCACGCCTACTTGACCGTCTCCAATGATGCCTTTGCGAGCCCCTGCCCACGGAAAGAAGGTGATAATTGTTCCAGGCTTTCCGCCTTCATTCCCAAAATAAAGATGATACGTACCCGGGTCATCAAAATTGACCGTTTGCTTGACCAATCGAAGCCCCAGCACTCCTGCGTAGAAATCTGTGTTTTCTTGAGGGTGACCGACAATTGCTGTAATATGATGTATTCCCATCGTATTTTTAGCCATTTTTACCCGCTCCTTTAAACGTTCAATTTACATATATTCAACAAACTCATTCACAGGCTTCCGGTAGCCGCGCGGCATTCTGCTCTCTGTTTTTTCTTTCCCAATTGTAATCATCATGACAATCTCAAATTGGTCATCTATATTCAAAATCTGTTTCACGGCTTCATCATCAAAGCCGATCATAGGGCAGGTGTCCCAGCCTTTTTCCTTAGCGCTCAGCATAAACATCATCGCAGAAAGTGAAGCATTCCTTATCGCCTCGTCTCTCTTAAATGGCTCTCCTCTGTTTTCATAAAACGAAACTGTGTCTTGAACCATGTGATCATACTCTTGTTTATTTAATATCCCCAACATCTTTAATCCTTCATAAATGTCAGCCGCTTGCTGATATGCCTGCTTATCCCCTAATACCAAAAGAACTGCCGATGAGCTCAATACCTTATATTGTCCGTTTGCGGCCTGCTTCAGCTTTTCTTTTACATCCGGGTCAAGTACCGTCACATATTTGGTATGCTGTAAATTAAAAGCCGATGGAGCCAATGCAACCAATTCAAACATCTCATTGAGTTCATCTTTCGTGATTGGATGATCTGGAAGGAAGTTGCTTGCAGATCTTCTTTCATTAACTAACTGTGAAAATTCAGCCATTTATGAACACCCCTTTTATCTCGAATTCGAGATATTATTTTATAAAAAATCGATTGCATATGATGCAAAAGAATGACAATGATTGAGATTGCTCTACATTATTCAGCAACACGCTTTTTTAAATCCTGCATGTTTTTATTCTGAAATCCAAACTAAATATCTTGAATTAAAATATCTTGAATATGAGATAATAATAAAATACGAATGTTCTCATGTCAACAGTTTTTAAAAAATCAGGTGGAAATTTTTCACTTAAGCTGAATTTATGTTTGTGGATAGTCACTACTTGTTTCATAAGAACCCCTTTGTTTGCTGTGTGATCTTTAGCCTGGCTCCAACTTTTTTTCTGTCACCTTATTTATTAGCAAACAGGAAACAACGTTGCTATAGACCCACTCGAAATTCAATTGGTATGATAAGCAAAGTGATTACACAAGAAAGGATACGGAGAGCGAACAAAAAGCACTCCTATTTTTTTGTGCAGTTTTATAGGAGGAAAAAATGGCAAGTGAAAGAGAACAAATAAGCAAAAAGGTAGCTTTGATTGCATTGATAGCCAATCTGATCTTAATGGCAGGAAAGGTCTTTTGTGGGCTGATAGGCGATAGTGAAGCTGTTTTTGCAGACGGAATCCATTCTGCAGCGGATGTCGTTGCTTCGATTGCTGTCCTGGCAGTCATCGGCATTTCCAATAAACCGCCTGATCAAGACCATCCTTTCGGGCATGGAAAAGCTGAGGTCATAAGTGAGGCGATTGTCGGAATTATCTTAGTGATCGTATCCGTTTATATCCTAATAGAAGCGATTCTGTCCTTTGTTGAAGGGCCAAGCGTTCCACAATACAGCGCATTGTTTGCAGCTCTGATTTCGTACGTGGCTAAGCAGATCTTATATCGTTATTCCATAAAGCAGGGGGAAAAATGGAACAGCAAAGCAATTATAGCGATTGCATACGATCATAAAGGCGATATCGTTGCCTCTCTCGCCGCTTTTATCGGCGTCCTATTGGCGATTATCGGAAACACCCGCGGATGGTCCTTTCTGTTGTACGCCGATGCAATTGCAAGCGCCATCGTGGCTTACCTCATTTTTAAGATTTCAATGGAATTAATCAGGCCGTCTGTTGATGTTCTCATGGAGAAAAGTGTTGATCCCGAGCTGATAGAGGAATATAAAGCTGTTATTTTGCATTGTCCTCAAGTAAAACGGCTCGATAAAATTCGCGCGAGAGAACATGGCCACTATAAATTGCTTGATGTCCGTTTATCTTTGGATTATGATTTGACGATTAAGCAGGGACACGATATTGCCCGAGAAATCCGAAATGAAATCAAAAGACAGTTTTCAGATGTTGAAGAAGTGCTTATCCATGTGAATCCTTATTTTGAAGAATAGAAAAGCTCCTTTCAAAAAAAAGGGGCTTTTTTCACTGCATTATCCGCCTTCTACCCTCAGCCTCTAACCCCGATTACCTTTAGGGCTCCTTCATCATATATAATGTGGATGTATGTAAAGAATAAATCAAACAAATGTACAGAAAGGTTGTTAGAATGAAGGAATTTTTTTCGATTGGAGAAGTTTCAAAGTTATTCAATGTGAAAATCTCTGCGCTTAGGTATTATGATGAAATCGGTCTTTTGAAACCGGAATATAAAGACGAGCAAACAAACTATAGATATTATTCTACCCAACAGTTTGAGCGGCTGGACACCATCAAGTATTTGAGAGCTTTAGGCCTGCCCATCAATAAACTTCTTGATTTTTACAATTCCCAAAATACAAACACTCTGATTCATTTACTGAAAAGCCAGCAAACTGAAATTGATCGCAAAAAGAAAGAATTGGAACGCATTGAAAAAAAGATCTCCCGCCGGATCATCCAAATAGAAGATGCCGTCAACACGCCATTACATCTCATTTCAAAAATCAAACTTCCCGCATTACGTGTGGCTTATTTACAGCATGAGTATATTCTCGGCCATGATATCGAACATTCATTGGCAGCATTGAGAACTCATCTGAATGTGAACGAGGATATATTTATAGGCAAGATAGGTTTATCCATTTCAGCAGCAAATGTAAAAGCAAATCAGTTCGACAAATATTCCAGCATATTCATGATTCTTGAAGATGAAAATGAAAACACTTCATCAGAAATCATTTTTCCTTCAAGAGAATATCTGCAAATTAGGTTTAAAGGGTCACATCCAGAAGCCGAACCCTATTACAAAAAGTTACTGGCATATATGAAAGAACATCATTATGAGGTAGCGGGGGACTCAATCGAAATCACACTCATTGATTATGGGATTACGAATAATCTAGACAATTATGCGACTGAAATCCTGCTGCCCATCAAGTAAACCCCAAGAATATGCTGTCAATATCCCTTGACTCTCTACTAACTAGAGGGTTTATTTTTTATGCAGGAATCATTATTGGAGGAGAAAGCTTATGTTTGGAACTATTTTTAACACAGTTATGATCATTGCAGGAAGTATCATCGGAGGGATATTCAAAAAAGGCATTAAAGATGAATACCAGGATATTCTGATGCAGGCAATGGGATTCGCTGCAATGGCGTTAGGGATCAATGCCATTACACAGCATTTGCCTGATAGTAAATACCCCATTCTTTTTATCGTGAGTTTAGCCCTTGGAGGATTGATTGGCCAGAGCATCGATCTGGAGTTGCGATTCAACAAGCTGGTGAACAAATTCTCTAAAAGCAATTTAGCGGAAGGTTTATCAACTGCGATCTTATTATTTTGTATAGGTTCGCTGTCAATATTGGGCCCTGTTGAAGCCGCGCTGAATGAAAATTATACGTACCTCCTGACAAACGGTATGTTAGATGGGATTACCTCCATTGTGCTCGCTTCGACTTTTGGATTTGGAATAGCAGCGGCTGCCATTGTGTTATTTGCCTGGCAGGGCTCCATCTATTTATTTGCTAAAGTAATGGAGAGCGCAATCAATACAGACCTTATAAACGAAATCACAATTGTAGGAGGCATACTTATCCTCAGCTCAGGGTTAAGCATTCTGGGAATCAAGAAATGTAAAACGCTGAATCTGCTGCCTTCCCTGTTGATACCGCCTGTTGTCATTTTCGTGATTCAGGCATTTGGATTGCATTTTTAATTATTTTAAATATTAAACAAAAAAGCAGATCATGAAAGATCTGCTTTTTCTACTACACACTGATTTGTTTCTTTTGTTCATGATCTATTTCCGGCTGTATCTCCTTTGTGAGTTGATGCCCTTCTATATCCACATTGGGAATGATCTTGTCTAGCCATTTTGGCAAATACCAGGCTGCATTCCCCATCAGCTTCATCACACTTGGAATCAGTGTCATTCTTACAATAAATGCATCAAAGAGCACACCAAAGGAAAGAGCCAATCCGTTGGCTTTAATAGAAGCTTCACCAGCAAAGATAAATCCTGCAAACACGAATATCATGATAAGACCGGCAGCAGTGACAACAGGCCCGCTGTGTTTTAATCCAGCTTGAATCGCTTGTACTGGATTTTTTGTTTTCACATATTCTTCACGCATTCTGCTTACAAGGAACACTTGATAATCCATCGCTAATCCAAACAGAATCCCAATAGATAAAATCGGCAGGAACGCGAGTATCGGCCCTTTTTCAGGGATTTTAAAAAAGTCGATGAGGTTCCCGTCTTGTAAGACAAATACACAGATTCCGAGAGTGGCTGTCATCGTCAATATGAAACCTGCAACCGCAACAAGCGGCACCAGCAGCGAACGAAAAACGATCGTCAGCAGCACAAACGCAAAACCGACAATGAGTACAGCAAATACCGGTATCGCATCATTCAGGCGATCAGAAATATCAATATTCACTGCAGTTGATCCAGTAACGAGCAAATCTACCCCGTTTTTATCTGATAAGCTGCGTACATCCTTTACCAAATCCTTCGTTGCTACATCATTTGGACCTGTTGTAGGAACTACCGTAATGATGGCAAAGTTCCCTTCTTTATTAGGCATTGCAGGAGTAACACTCGCTACATGGTCTAGTTCCTTTATTTCTTTCACTGCATCTGCAAATGCTTCCGCCTTATTTCCTGTCACACTTGTGGCATCCGCTACAAGTGTTAATTGGCCATTAAATCCTTCTCCAAAACCATCGGCAAGCAAGTCATAAGCCTGGCGATCAGGATTATCCTTCGCTTTCATTCCTGCATCAGGCAAGCCCAGCTCCAAATGCATAGATGGGATACTAATGACGAGCAAAATGAGAATGCTGCATACACTTAGCATGATAGGATTTTTTGTGACAAAGCGTCCCCAGACATTTGTTTCAGAGCTTTGTTTTTCTTTTTTCTTGTTTGGTTTCGGAATCATCCGTTTTCCTGTTATTGATAAGACGGCAGGCACAAGCGTGATTGAAGCGAGAACAGCTAACAATACACTAAGCCCTGCTGTCAGCCCCATTGCAGACATAAACGGAATGTTAACGACAGTCAATCCGCAAAGTGCGACGATAACAGTAAGTCCGGCAAAAACGACTGCACTTCCTGCTGTTCCCGCGGCTCTCGCAATCGATTCATTTTTTTGTATACCTTCACCTAAAAACTGGCGGTGTTTCGTAAAAATAAATAAAGCATAATCAATACCAACCGCAAGGCCAATCATTCCGGCTAATGAAAGGCTGACGGACGCAATATCGAATACTTGTGTCCCAATCAACACCAGTCCAATACTTACACCTAAACCAATTAGTGCTGTTAAAATCGGCAAACCTGCTATCAATAAAGAGCCGAAAGTAATGGCTAACACGACAAAAGCCAAGATAATGCCGACAATTTCAGATACTCCGCCTATCTCCATCTCGGCTCCTGGCACATCTCCGCTAAGTTCCGTCTGTAATCCCTCATCATCAGCTATTTTCAAACTGTCTTTTAAGTGTTTGATAGAGTCATCTTTGATATCATCTGCTGAAGATTTATACTTGATATCAGCATAGGCAACTGTGCCGTCTTTCGCGATTGTTCCTGTAACAAAAGGACTCGCAATCGAGTCAACGGAATCATCTTTATTGATTTCCTTGAACGTATTTTCGATTGCTTTTTTCGCTGACTTTGCAGTAAGCTTCTCTCCATCTTCAGCACCGAAAATAACCCGTATGCTCCCTTTATCAGGACCGTGAGGAAATTCTTTATGAATGACATCCAGCGCTTTTTCCGAAGGTGTGTCAGGTATGGACATATCCTCAGAAAAACTTGGTTTTAACGTGATGGCAAGCGCTATCGAAGCAACTAACACAACGATCCACGCACATATTACTTTTATGCGATGGCGAGCAACCCATCCTCCTAATTTATATAACATTCTTGACATGATAATCTCCTTTCAGTACATTGCTTGATCACATTCTTTGCTTTCTCATTGTAGTTGACAATGAAATAAAAAAAACGTACATTCGGGCATGTACGTTTGGGCAAATTTCAAATATATGATGTTATTCATCTAATGTCAGAATGCCTCTTTGCATGGCAATCGTCACTGCTTCAGTTCTTGAATTCGCGCCTAATTTATTGTAAATGGACGTTAATCTAGACTTTACGGTTCGCTCAGAGACGCCCAAATCAAAGGCGATCGCTTTGCTTTTAAGACCTTTCGCAATTGCTTTTAGAACAATGACTTCCTTTTCTGTCAGCTGCGTATCACTGCTCTGCTTCTTCATCCGCTCCAATTGGATTTCTTGCAGACGTTTTAAAATATCAGGCTGCAGCAGCACATTTCCTCCTAGCGCTGCATCCATTGTATGAAATAGGGTTTCTGAACTCGTATCCTTCAGCAGATATCCTTTCGCTCCTAATTCAATTCCTTCGATCATTAAGTGATCTTCATTATACGTAGTCAAAATAATGATGGGGATGTCGTGTTTTTCTTTTATTTGTTTTATGGCTTCTAATCCGCTCATCTCAGGCATATACAAATCCATGAGAATGATATCCGGTTTTAATTCATCTGCAAGGCGGACTGCTGCTTTGCCATTTTCCGCCTCTCCTATGATGGTGTAGTGATCATTCGTTTCAATTAAAAGCTTCAGACCTTCCCTCACGACAAGATGGTCATCAACGATTAAAACCTTATTCATCATGCATCTCTCCCTGAATTGGTACGTTAATCTCGATGTGTGTTCCTATAGATTTTGTACTCTTTATATTGAATTGGCCATTCATTGCTCTGACGCGTTCTTGTATACCAAGAAGCCCATAATGTCCTCTCTTTTTCTTTCCCTTTTCAACATTAAATCCTTTGCCATTGTCCTTGACAGTTAAATGCAGTCTCCCTTTTTCATCATCCCAAATGGCTACCCAGATCGTTTCTGCTTCAGCATGCTTTGCTGCATTCGTTATGCATTCTCCAATGATGTAATAGCAGTTTTCAGCTGTACGAACATCTGGCACCTGATGTAACCTGTAGTCTAAAAAACAAGCCGTGCCTGTTGACTCCTGAAAATGATCCATTAATGAGGTAATTCTTTCTTTTAAAAAACCGATTTCTTCAGATTTGCTGCGCAGATCGTCAATCGCTGAACGTGCATCAGCTAATGTGCTTTTCACTCTATTCATAGATTGCTGAACGATTTCTTTTGCTCTCTCTGTGTTGTCTTTGGCGAGATGAACATGAATAGCGTCCAGCTGCATATTTAAACTAACCAGACCTTGAGCAAGCGTATCGTGTAAGTCCCGGGCCATACGCTGTCTCTCGTTTTGCAGTGTCAGCTGTTCTACCTGCTGATGGGCAAGCTCCAGCCTTTCAAGAGTCAGCTGCGCTTTTATTTTTTCATCGACTTGGGCAAAAAATGTAGCGGCATAAGTGATAATCACGATCATAATAGGTACGGCAATGACAAGAAAATGCAAATATTCACCTTTGTGAATCTGATATGGAACATTGATTGACAGCAGAAGCAATAAATAAAGAATGAGGAAAGTCTTTCTTCTGTCTGCCATTCCTATAATCTGTCCAATCAAAAATGCATAAAGGCCAATGATGATCAGCACTAAGAAGCCAGTCATGAGATTAGCAAGTGAAAAAGTGATCAAACCTTGCAGTACAAAATAGAGAATGACCCTTTTCTTCACCCAGCGATATGAGTGCCAATGCAGCAAAGCAAAAATAGCTGTCAATATTGTAAACACATGAAGCAATAAAATGGACCAGCTCCCAGTAATAAATTGCAGCACGATAGAGGCTATGTAGATCATGAGAATAAAAGCTAGTCCTGGAACTCTGAGTGCAAGCATATTTAATGCGCGCCTATCATGTGAGTAGTATTTTTCTTTGAAAGGATTCCTTCTAAACAAACCTCATCCACTTCCTTTAACAGTTTAACTGAACCGTTCCTTATGAAAGCGGCACACCATTTATTTGAACGTGCAACTCATACTTTTATCCAATCATTTTATAGGAAGAGAAGGAACACAACAATACCAAGGTGCATTGAACCATTAGAGGTTCGCAACATGTAATCATTGCCCAAACGTACATAATCGTTCTGCCTTTATGTACGTTTTATCTTTCCAAATTTACATTTAAAATAAAAGGAACCCACTATTCATTGAAGGAATGATCATCATGAAATCGATTGATCTCACAATTTTATCATTAAAAAGAAAAGGCATCCGAACTGAAAAAGTGTTAAAAAATCAGTGCCCTGATCGATTAAGCAATGAGAAAGACAAAAATACTCAATCAAAGATCACGTGTAAAGAAAAAGAGGAATGAACATGTATTGGTTTTTAGGTGCTTTATTATATTTTCTTATCGGTACTTGTATATTCATTGGCGTCATTAGAGACAGTCACTCAGGCTCATGGATCCTGCTTGCATTAGCAGCTCCACTCATCATTTTGGGGTATCCCTATTTTTATTCAAAGCAGCTTCTTGCCAAAAGATAGTGAAATATAATGCCATACAAACTGCACATTGGTAAAATGATCAATACCGGGATACAATCTAAGTATCTTAAGGAAAGGAGTCTTGCCTTATGAGTCAAAGAGTGTCCTACTATGATGTTGCACCTGAAGGTATGAAGATGATGATGGATATGGAGAAATATACGAAACAATCCTCAATTAACCGAACCACGAGAGAACTGATCAAAATCAGAGTTTCTCAAATCAACGGCTGTGCTTTTTGCTTAGATATGCATACTTCCGATGCCCGCAAAATGGGCGAAACTGAACAGCGAATTTACTGTTTAAGCGCTTGGAATGAATGTGATTTTTATTCACCTGAAGAGAAAGCGGCTCTCGAACTGTCTGAGCACATCACCCTCATTCCATCTAAAAGGGTTCCTGATGAGCTGTACCATCGAGTGCGGGAGCATTATGATGAAAAACAATATGTTGACCTTGTTCTCATCATCAATCAGATAAACAGTTGGAATCGCATCTCTATTGCAATGGGGAATAAAGCAACTTAAACATAAAAAGAAGGAGTAAGATGTTAACGAATCCCACTCCTTCTTTATTATTTCTGAGTAAATGCCTCTCCTCCAATACTCAAACCCTAAATATACATTTTCAAGTACTTCTCAAATGCGGTTTTCCCGCTTTGTGTAATCTTAATCGCTCTCGTTTTCGGCATACGAACGATCCATTTTTCTTCTAACATGCGTACCAATAGGGCATTTCCTAACGCTCCTGCAAGATGATGCTGCCGCTCACTCCAATCTAAACAGCAGCGGGCAAATGCCCTCCTCTTATTTCGCTGCTGCTCTTCGTTGATGCCAAAATTCGAAAAGAACAAAG
Source organism: Bacillus inaquosorum KCTC 13429 (assembly GCF_000332645.1). Classification (GTDB taxonomy): domain Bacteria; phylum Bacillota; class Bacilli; order Bacillales; family Bacillaceae; genus Bacillus; species Bacillus inaquosorum. The sequence goes on along the minus strand of NZ_AMXN01000006.1, from coordinate 218,085 downwards.
AGCCCTCTGACGTCACCTCAAAGTTTAAATCGACTTTTCTTAACATCCCCTGCTCAACTAGTGAATTTGTGATTTGCACGCCCACATAACCTGCCAGATGATCATAACAGGTACGGGCAAAATGCAAGTCACTTTTCTCTTTTGAATCTTTTAAAGACGTGACTTTTTCTTTAGGTGCAATGCTAAGCAACTGTTCGATCACGCTGGCAGCCTCTGAGTTAGACAACCTATAATACCGATGTCTTCCATGCTTCTCTACGCTAATCAGCTTTGCTTCAAGCAATTTATTCAGGTGAAAACTTGCGGTTTGAGGTTTAATGTTAGCGAGATATGCAAGCTCTCCCGCAGGGTGTATCCTTCCATCCATTAGGCTGAGAAGAATGGAAGAACGAGAGGGATCAGATAGCAACGAAGAGATTTTTGCAATATTAGGATTCATGATTTTCCTCCTTACATTCATATTTCGATGATAGTTGAAATGTTAAACCTTTACAATATGTATGTAATGATGACAAGGAGGAATAAAAGTTGGACATTGAACAAGACACTCATTTTAAAGAAATCAAACCAAAAATCATGTATTATGGGTCCTCAACATTTCTTCTTTCCACATTGAATGAGGATGGCACCACTAATATTAGTCCTATGTCTTCTTCTTGGGCTCTTGGAAACTATATTGTGCTTGGAGTAGGCCTGGGAGGAAAAGCCATTGAAAATTTGGAAAGAATCAAAGAATGTGTCATAAATTTGCCTGGCCCGGATTTATGGGAACACGTTGAAAGAATTTCGTCTTATAGCGGAAAAAAGAATGTGCCGCCTTTGAAGAAACAGCTCGGGTTTACATATAAAAAAGAAAAATATGAGGCAGCGGGTTTAACACCTTTGAAATCAAAGACGGTAGCACCAACACGAATTAAAGAATGCCCTATCCACATTGAAGTCGTAGTCAAACATATTCGGATCCCAGAATATGAACCATCATTTGCGATTGTAGAGACACAAGCATTACATTTTCACGCCGAGGAAAGGATCATATTGAACGAAAACCATATAAACCCTTCTAAATGGAGTCCACTTATCTATAATTTTAGACATTATTTTGGTTTAGGAAGAGAAATAGGAAAGACCTTTCGTTCAGAAACATGACCTTTTTTACCTTTTCAAAACCAAGCCATCATCAGGCTTGGTCTCTTTTTTAGTGAACATCCATTTAAGGATATAGAGTTACTTACTTGCTAATTCTTTTATCATCAAACCCAATTCATAAATCCCTTTTTGAAGGTCTTGAAGGGATGCATAAGCATATGATAAGCGTACATAATTCCCCTTCTCCTGAGCATAGATACTGCCGAGATTAAGAAGAATCCCTTTTGATAAGGCTTTCGTATAAAGTAATTTCATTGATATAGTAGGCAATATTTTTATCCAGACAAAGAATCCTCCCTTAGGAACATTCCATGTTGCAACATTCTTCAAATGGGTCTCTAAAGCACTCAAGACCAATTCCCTTCTCACCTTTAATTGCTGTCTAACGATTTCTACATGCCGCTGGTATTGGCCGGATGTAAACCACTCTGCCGCTACTCTCTGGGATAACGAACTGGATCCGTAATCTGTTTGCATTTTAATGTCGGATAAACGTTCGATCACAGGTTCCGGACCGACGATCCATCCGATCCTCAAGCCAGGACTTAACGTTTTCGATAAACTGCCTATGTATAGCACATGTCCACTTTTATCTATTGTTTTGATAGGATATGGCGGAACTTCATCGATCCATAACTCACGATAAATGTCATCTTCAATAATGGGAAGCTGTGTATTCTCACTTGCTGCTAAGATTTCTTCTCGTCGCTTTTTGGACATTAAAATACCGGTCGGATTATGAAAACATGGATTTGTATATAATATAGCCCTTCCCCGTGCCCCTCTAGGCATATGAATATTTTCCGGCAAAAGCCCGTCTCGATCCATAGGAAGGCCAGTCAGTTTCATACCGGCAGATTGAAACACGTGTAATGAATAAAGGTAGGATGGCTGATCAAGATAAACGGTTGATCCTCTTTGCAAAAGGCCCATTGATATCAGCTGTAAGGCTTGCAACGCTCCAGAAACAATCAGAACGGAAGAAGGTGAGGCATTAATTCCAATAGTTCTTAAATAGTTGCTTAATGCCTCTCTCAATGGGAAATAACCTTTTGGTTCCTCATATCCGAATGCTTCCATGTTTTGAGATACCTTGCCCATCATCTCTTTCATAGCAGCCAAAGGAAAAATCTCAGTTGAAAGTTCGCCTTTGCTGAGCTGTATTAGATCCGTATTTGATTCCGATTGGTTTATCTCTTGAACGATTTTTTGGCTAGGCTGCTGGATTCCAGAGGTTACATATTGATCCCAATTAGGAGCAGAATTCTTAGCCAGTAGTGTCCATGTATTGTTGATAACAACTGTGCCCTTCCCCATTCTGCCTTCTATTAACCCGTCTGCCATTAATTCCTCTAAGGCTGTAATCACTGTGCTTCGATTTACCTGAAAGTCTTTTGCAAGCGTGCGCTGGCTTGGAATCTTGCTTCCAATCGGCCACTCTCCATTTCCTATTTTCTCCTTTATAAAATGAATGATTTGTATGTACTTAGGAAGTTTTTTCATCTTTTTTTCTTCTGGAAAGCTCATGATAAGCAGTCTCCCTTCAAACTAAATTGGTTGGGTTAAAATCCGTTTAACTGGTTGAAGCCATATCACCAAATCTTTATTAGTATAGAAACACATTAAATAACTGGTTGGTTTTTGTAAAGAGGAGGGAGAAATATGCGAAAGAAAACAGTTCAAATGATCATATCTAACAGTCTGATGATCGGTTTGTGGGCATCAGCTTTTCCTGGGATTCGCGCAGGCCTGGAAGATTACACACCAGAACATCTTGCTTTATTTCGTTTATTAGTCGGCTCTCTGGCATTGTTGCTTTTTGCGGTTTTTACACAGAAGCGCTTACCTGACATGAAGGACATTCCTGCCATTTTCTTTTTGGGATTTTTAGGTTTTGCACTCTATCACAGCTTGCTGAATATCGGTGAAAAAACAGTGAGTGCCGGAGTTGCAAGCTTACTCGTCACCACGGCACCGATCTTTTCTGCTATGTTATCCTGCCTGTTTTTTAGGGAGCATTTTGGATTTACTAAATGGATAGGCTCTATCATCAGTTTATTCGGTGTGTCATTAATTGCATTTGGGACAGGAGACTATACATATTCATTGAAAGGTATTGTGGTCATTCTGCTGGCAGCTTTTTCAGAAAGCATTTACTTCGTTTTTCAACCCCGTTACATAAAAAAATATGGTTTTATTCCATTCGTAACATTTACAATTTGGGGCGGAACAGTACCTATGCTTGTTTTTTTGCCAGGCTTAGGCGGAGAGATGATAAACGCATCCATGAACGCAACATTGTCTATTGTTTATTTAGGTTTATTGCCAACAGTTGTGCCATACTTTGCACTTGCATATGTCACTTCACTCGTCGGTGCTTCTGAAGCAACCCTTTCACTTTATGTAACACCGGCTTTGGCCTTGATCATTTCTTGGGTGTGGATAGGTGAAATACCCGTATTCTTCTCCCTGCTAGGCGGGGCGGTGACAATCGGCGGAGTGTGTTTCACCTACCTAAAAGGAAATAAAATGAATCAGATTTTAATCCCCCATTTTTCTTCTAAAAGGGGTAACAAACTCTAAAGCAAAAAAAGATACCAAACATCGTTTGGTATCTCCTTTATCGTTACCTGGTAAAAACATATTTTCATTTATAACCTCTTTTTGAAACTGGGCAATAAATGGCTTATGATTGAATGCTATTTTATATTTGCCAAATAAGCAGCTGCTGCTTTATTCAGGAAATAAGCGTAACCTGTTTGCAATTGCTCAAGCATATTTCTATGAAACTCATCAGCGATGAAAAATTCTGTCTGATTTAGAAAGTCTTGCGGTGTTGATGGATGCCCCTTTTTTCTCAAAAAGGCCAAGTGTTCTTTTACTCGATCCAAAACGTTTGGATCGTTTGCCGAGAAGCCTTCTTGCAAGAATCGAACCATATCTTCATTAAATAACTGCGCTTCTATGGCAGAACCGTTCATTGCTTCTACATCAATTGTTTGATTGGATAAATCAAAATCATACTCTTTTTTCAAATGTTCATTTTGGTCTTTTAAGGCTTCTTCCCATTCTTCTTCAGATTCAAAACCTTTAAACATTGTTTCCATATCTAATTCGACTCCTTCTTTGGCACTTTTGATAGAGGAATTGATTGTCTTGACCAGTCCTTTAAATCGTTCGATTTTTTGTTCTAATAAATATTTTTGCTGGATCAGCATATTTTCTCTATCAGTTTCTCCATCTAATAATTGTTGAATTTCTTTGAGAGGAAAATCCAGTTCTTTGTAAAAAAGGATTTGCTGTAATCGTTCGATATCCTTTTTTCCGTATAAACGGTAGCCTGCTTCCGTCGTTTGCTCCGGAATCAAAAGGCCTAATTTGTGATAGTAATGTAACGTCTTCACTGTTGTGTGAGCTAACTTTGCAACTTCACGAACGGTATACACTTCAATTCCTCCTTTCCGTGTTCTTTATACTAAGTTATCCTCGAAGGTAAGAGTCAACACATTCATTTCACCTTTTATGACTAAAAACAACAAGCCATGTAATGAAAAAAAGAACCTTTTATAGGTTCTTTTTCATTACGATTTTCCGGTTAATGAATAATCATCAGCCAAATGTACAGGCCGACAAGTGTAATAAATAGTGTTGGGATTGTTAGAATGATTCCTGTTTTAAAATACGTGCCCCAGGAAATCTTCACACCTTTTTGTGAAAGGACATGGAGCCATAATAGTGTCGCCAAGGAACCAATCGGTGTTATTTTAGGTCCTAAATCTGAACCGATGACATTTGCATATATGAGCGCTTCTCTCATCATCCCATGTGTATCTGTGCCGGCAATAGCCAGTGCATCAATCATGACAGTCGGCAAGTTATTCATAACGGAAGAAAGAATCGCCGCAATAAAGCCCATTCCAATCGTACCTGCAAACACTCCTTGATCAGCCATGGTTTGAATCACATCTGAAAGGACATCTGTCAATCCAGCATTACGGACACCGTACACAACAACGTACATGCCAATTGAAAAGAACACAATAGCCCACGGCGCTTCTTTCAGCACTTTTTTTGTATGAACGGCTGGACTCTTTTGTGCAGCAATTAAGAAAAAGATTGCAATGATACCCGCTACCACTGATACAGGGATAGATAAGAATTCACTTGCAAAGTATCCAACTAACAACAACCCCAAGATATACCATGATAGCTTGAACATGTTCTGATCTTTTATGGCTTCAACAGGTTTTTTTACCTCAGTCAGATCATAACGTTTTGGTATGCTTTTTCTGAAGAAAAGGTAAAGTACAATGATACTTGCCAGTAACGAGAACAAGTTCGGGACAATCATTCTGGATGCATAATCAATAAACGTGATATGAAAATAGTCTGCTGAAACGATGTTGACCAAATTGCTCACTACTAATGGAAGCGAGGTCGTATCTGCAATAAACCCGCTGGCAATGATAAAAGGAAAAACCAATTTTTCATTGAAGTTTAAAGCTCTGACCATCGCTAATACAATCGGTGTCAATATAAGAGCTGCACCGTCATTTGCAAATAATGCGGCGACTATAGCCCCTAATATAGATACATAAATGAACATGCGCACACCGTTTCCTTTTGCAGCCTTTGCCATATGTAGAGCTGCCCATTCAAAGAAACCGATGTTATCAAGGATTAACGATATAATAATGATTGCTACAAAAGCCAATGTCGCATTCCAAACAATCCCTGTCACAGTTAACACATCATGAAAATTCACAACCCCGGCTATTAGAGCCAAAACAGCTCCTCCACAGGCTGACCATCCTATAGACAAGTTTCTCGGCTGCCATATGACTAATACTAAAGTTAATAAAAAGATGAATAACGCCAAAATGACTGAAGTCAATCTAATACCTCCTTACTGGCAAGACGCTTGAGTTTCCTTTTGTTTAATGTGCTTTAACAATTCGTCCTCCTGATCGATTTGATGTAAGAGTAATTGCAGTGTATCAAACTCGGGACATGATTTATTTATTGAATAATAACGCCATTGCCCTCTTCTGTCCTCGTTCACAAATCCCGCGTTTTTTAATTTTCGCAAATGCTGGCTGATAGCAGGCTGACTCATTTCGAACATATCAACCAATTGACAGACACAATATTCTTTTTCAAGAAATATTTTCATCATCATAAGCCTTGTTTGATCACTTAGTGTTTTTAAACAGCGGGTCATCGCAGCAACTCCTATTTTTGAATCAACAGTCATATGAGTCCCTCCTTTAAATCAATATATAATTAAATCATTATATAGGCTAATTGATTATACATTACCCTTTAGCTTGATATATGTTTGAAAGTTTTTGTTTCCTCCGGAAAGATTGTAAACGTCTTTTATTCCCATATTGATCAAAATGTTTTGGGCTGCATTTCCTGTTACCCCGCTATTGCAATAAGTGATTGTGGTGAGATCAGGATCTAGTTTGTTTGCACGTTCCCGAAGTTCTGACAAAGGAATATTCAATGCATCAGGCACGTGTGAGACGCGATACTGTTTTTCAGCCCTTGTGTCGATAATTTGCAAACGTTCTCCATTATCCATCCTTTTCAATAATTCATTTGGCGTGATTAAACGATTTTTGTTTTTGATTGCATTATCAAGAGCCATTCCCGTATACATAACTGGATCTTTGGTGGTGCTGAATGGCGGAGCATATGCCAAATCTAAATGGAATAAGTCCTCTGCTTTCGCTTTAAACGTAATAGCTGTTGCAAACACATCGATACGCTTATCTACGCCTTCTTCCCCAACAATTTGGACACCGAGAATACGCCCCGTGGATTTATCTGCTACAGCCTTTATCACCAATTCTTTGCCGCCTAAATAGTCAGCTCTCGCAGGTTTGAGATTATATAGAACTTCAACGTCATACCCATGCTCTCTTGCCTCTTTTTCGCTTAGCCCGGTTTGCCCTACAGTTAAGGCAAACACTCTCAGGATACCTGTTCCAAGGATGCCGCGATGCTCCAGATCCCCGCCGGTAAGTACATCCCCTGCAATCCGTCCCATCTTATTTGCAGTAGATCCCAACGGGCGATAAACCGGATCACCTGTAATCAAGGAATAACTTTCTGCAACATCACCCACTGCATAGACATCCTTTACGTTCGTTTGCATTTTTGAATTCACTGCAATCGCACCGGTTGAACCAAGGGCAACACCAGCGTCTGCTGCAATTTTCGTATTAGGCCGGACACCGGCAGCTACAATCACAATATCTGATTCAATGCACTGCCCTGATCTTGTATGAACTGATTTTTCCTCTATAGATGTGGCTTCTTCATTTAATAACAAGTGCACTCCATTTCTTCGAAGTTCTTCTTCAACTCTAAACGCCATATCCTTATCAAGGTGTGGCATAACTTGGTGACTGCGTTGAATCAAGGTTACGTCCAACCCTTTGCGGGTAAGCTGTTCAGCTAACTCCAGTCCTATATAGCCCGCTCCAATAATCGTTGCTCTTTTAGGATTTTCTTTTGTCAAATACTGATCAATTTGAGCAGTATTCTGTATCGTCCTTACTTGAAAGACATGCTCTCTATCAACACCAGGGATATCTGGAGTGATTGGCGATGCGCCTGTAGCGAGAACTAACGAATCGTATGAATCAATCTTTTCAATTCCCGTTTCAAGATCCTTCACCACAACGTTCTTTTGTTCAATATTGATTTGAGTCACTTCGTGGCGGGTGAAGATGTCAACATGATATCGATCTTTAAACCATGCAGCACTTCTTGGAGTCAGGGAACTCAGATTTTCTACTTCCCCGCCTAAAAAGTATGGAATACCGCAAATTGAATATGAAATATCATAATCTGCATTATAAACTGTAATATCGATGTTTTCATTATTTCTTCGTGCTTTTGCCGCAACAGACGTACCAGCTGCAACTGAACCAACTATAATCATCTTCATTGAATAATCCTCCATTATGAGTGATTTCAAGTATTTCAAACACATAAATTGCGATGACAAAATAAACTCCGAAAACAAAATCTGAGTCACGCCCCAAAGCGCCAAAATCATTAGATTTTGTTACACCGCGATTATATAAGTTTTTATTTATATAATCAATCACTTATATTCGAAACATCAAATGAAATTTATTTTCTTAGTGTCAAGTCCCATTATGAGAAGTCTCACTTTATATACCTTTATCCAAAGTCAAAAGCTGCTCCTTATAAATTCGAGTTAAAGAATGCCATTTAAATTTGTTTCTCTGCTGTTTTTGCCCGCACTAAAGATCTTACCCTCTAGGTGCGCGGGATGGCGTGATTCACCGCGAGGTTTATAAACAGGTCCCTCCAAAAGTGGAATACTCTAACTGAGTTTGGCAGAACGTTAGAACGTGTTATCCTGCATATGAATGACTGGGGAGAAAAGTATAGAGACAGAATCAATAAAATTGAAACAACAAGCAGAAGATAAGATTTAAATTGCTTTAAATCAGTAAAATGCAAAAAATACCAAGGGCGCAAAACCCTTGGTATTTCTATGATACGACTGATGATTACATGTCCAATAGATGATGGTGAAAGGTCATTTTTTTCTAATGATGATTAAGTTTTCTAAAATTGCTGCCCTTCACTTCAGCTACGTCATATACGGTAACAAAGGCGGTTTTATCAATATCATTAATAATTTCCTTTAGTTTGGTTTCTTCTAAGCGGTTGATGACACATGTGATTTCTTTAAACTTCTCGTGGGAAAATCCCCCGTAAGCGTCTTTATATGTGGCGCTTCGGCCTAATTGATCACGTATGGTCTCTACCATTAATTCAGGTTCGGCGGTAATAATTTGAAAGGTTTTAGAACCGCTTAAACCTTCCTCAACCACATGAATGACTTTGGATGCAATGTAGTAAGCAATGACTGAAAGCAACGCCCCTTGCAAACCAAATACTGTGGAAACAAAAATAAACACAAATAAGTTTAAGAATAGAATGAGATCGCTCGTTCCAAATGGCAGTTTTCGCGATAGCAGCACAGCAAGCATATCAATTCCATCTAACGCGCCGCCATTACGCAACGCCAAGCCCATTCCGAAACCAAGGATAATCCCGCCGACAACGGTAATTAACAAGGTATCTCCCTCTATGATAGCCGGGGTATGGTGGAAAAAACTTGTACCCGCGGCAAGTGATACGATTCCGATAATTGATAATAATGCAAAGTTTTTCCCAATTTGCTTATATCCTAACCACACAAACGGAATGTTAATAACAGCAATCAAAATTCCCAGCGGCAAATTGAATAGCTGTGAACCAACGATGCTAAGACCAGTCACCCCTCCATCAGATACACTGTTTGGAATAAGCACTGTTTCTAGTCCATATGCCGCTATAATTCCTCCGATTATAACCATGATGACTTGCAGAATCATTTTCGCCTTAAATTTCTTACGTTTTTTGATTGTATCCATACCATTCCTCATTTCTTAAATATTTCGTTATATTTAACTATACCATAATAGATTTTTTCAGCTAAAAACATGCTTTTAAAAAAGGTTAATCAGGAATTTTTGTAAGAGGATTGCTCCTTATACCATTTTATCCCATATACAAACCGAAGAATATCAAATCTTAAAGATAAGGTAACCCTTTATGACTTAGAACATTCAACATGTACCTGATGCAGATGAGATCTAGCAATCCTTTTAAAGCACAAATACAAAGGAACTTACATTCCTCGGTAACCTTCATACAAACGAGATCAAACATGTACGCCCAGATCAGAACACCGAAAATCCTGATTCATTCTGATATTATACTTTTAAAAGAGGAGGTTTGATTACATTGAATAGCTTATGCCGCAGCAAACAAGCCCCATTTGAATACACCTTATCTCTTATAGGGGGCAAATGGAAAATGAGAATTCTCTATGAGTTAGGATGTGAAAAAACGATGAGATACGGAGAGCTGAAACGGGCTATGCCCTTAATCACCCATAAAATGTTAAGCGCACAGCTCAAGGAATTACAAACCGACGGCCTTATTCATCGGACAGAGGTTTCTCAAATCCCCCTCAAAGTAGAGTATTCGTTATCAGACAGAGGGCTGTCTTTGTACCCCCTCATAGATGAGATGTGCAAGTGGGGAATAACACAAGGCGCACCTCATGCATAAAAACCACTTACAAAAAAGTGCGTACTTGTCTCCCAATGAGAGGAATTTTATACTAAATAAAAATATTATTAGGAGAAAAAAATGACAAAACAAGTCTACATCATTCATGGCTACAGAGCCTCCTCAGCAAACCATTGGTTTCCATGGCTAAAAAAACGCCTGCTCGCAGACGGGATTCAAGCAGAAGTTTTAGACATGCCTAATCCGCTTGAGCCAAGACTTGAAGATTGGCTGGATACACTCTTTTTGTATCAACATTCTTTACATGAGAATACGTATTTGGTTGCACACAGCTTAGGGTGCCCTGCCATTTTGAGGTTTTTGGAACGTACTCAATTGCGCGAACAGCTTGGCGGAATCATTCTTGTTTCCGGCTTTGCCAAATCATTGTCCAATTTAAAGATGTTAGATGAATTTACAGAGGGATCATTTGATGATCAAAAAATCATCAGGTCCGCAAAGCACCGTGCTGTCATTGCTTCTAAGGACGATCAAATTGTGCCATTTGCATGGAGCAAGGATCTGGCACAACAAATTGACGCTGCGTTTTATGAAGTCCAACACGGGGGTCATTTTTTAGAAAATGAGGGATTTACTTCTTTACCTATTGTTCATGATATTTTAAACTCCTATTTTTCAAAAGAAACCCGCTAAAACTTTCTTAGTATTTAAATAAGCCCGCTTTAGAAAAGCGGGCTTTCTGCGTTATTGCTTAATCAATACCGATAACTCACCTTCAAATACTTTTTCTTCTTTATGATTAAAAGTAGATAACAATACAGTGAGTATTCCCATTTCGTTTCTCTTTGGCTGCTTATCAAGAACCTCAACAATTGTATGCAGTTCATCATCTGGATAAACGGGTTTTATGAATGTAATATGATTCATTTCTGTTCCGGCAATAATATCGTCTCCATAGAAACCTTCTTCAATCCAAAGTTTAAAAGAAATGGCCAGCGTTTGTATGCCAGAAGCGATAATTCCATTAAATCTGCCTTTATTCGCTTTTTCCTCATCTAAATGCATATATTGAGGGTCAAATTCACCAGCAAACCGCATAATATCATCTTTTGTTAATTTTAAAGATTTCGTTTTGAATACCTGACCAATTGTAAACTCATCTAACTTCATGCTTACACCTCTATTTTGTCATTTGTGTACTTGTTTATTGTAGCACTGAGACATCAGCAAATAAAAAATTGCATTTACAGCTTCATCAATTGCCTATGATGCAGAAGGTTCTAATTGGTATTGTAAAAATGGTTTTAGGGGTATCAATAAAAAAATCATCCAAGACTTATTATGAGCTGGAGACTGAAGGCACTCATATCTTCAGTATTGTCATTCATTGCTGTTGATATTTTTAATGCCATCATCCCCTAATGATTCCTAAGGTATCTCAACTTGACTTCACTCTTCACACAACTCTTCCCTAGTTATACTAAAGATATTTACGGTGCAATTATCGACCGTTACTGAGTTTAAGTTGTTAAAACGTAAAACAATAACTATTTGGTTTTTATCGTATTAAAGCTAGTCGTCTTAACCATTTCGAATATCTTATTTTCTAAACGAAGCTGAAAGACCTCTTATATCTTCCAAGCAGCTTTCAGTTTTTTTATGCCTTCTCGTATGTTGAATTCAGAAACCCCTGCAAATCCAAGTGAGACCGTTTTTGTAGGAGGATTGTTTTTATAAGAAAGAGAAACAGGATAAATTTTTACGCCATGCTCCTTTGCCTTCTCAATTAACTCTTTTTCGCTAAATGGCAAATAAACGTCAAGTAAGATGCGAAGTCCAGAGTTTTCTCCGCGAATCCTGACATGCTTTCCTAATTCACTTTGCACAGCCTCTAATAAAATGGCTCTTTTTTTACGGTAAAGCTTTCTCATTCTGTTGATGTGTTTTTGCCACTCTCCATTTTTTATAAATTCAGCTAGCGTCAGCTGACTGTGGCAGGACACCGTTTGCTTATATAATGACGTGATGTCATGGCCTTTTTTTAAAAGAGGCGAAGGAAGAATCATATAGCTGATGCGCAGCGAGGGAAGAAGAGACTTAGAAAAAGTGCCCATATAAATGACACGGTTATGCTGATCAAGCCCTTGCAAGGAAGGAACCGGCTGTCCTGTGTACCTAAATTCCCCATCATAATCATCCTCTATAATAAATGATTGATTTTCAGCCGCCCATTTGAGCAGCTGAATTCTTCTGTTAATCGTCATAATGGTTCCCAGCGTAAATTGGTGAGAAGGCGTGACGTATACAAGGTTTGGCTGCTGTTCTTTGATCTTCTGTATGCAGATGCCTTCATCATCAACTGGTATAGGAAGAATATTCATGCGATTGGCTTCAAAAATCTTGCGTGCTCTTGGATAACCGGGATCCTCATATCCTATGGAAATATTCGGCTCAAAAACTTGGCACAAGATTTGCAGAAGAATCGGGTTCCCGGCACCTATGATGACTTGTTCAGGGATACAATGAACACCGCGTGATTGATACAGGTACTCTGCAATGAGTGTTCTCAGCTCAAACTCTCCTAAATCATTTCCCGGACGATAAAGCTCGTGGCCATATTGGTCTAAACTATTGACCATGCTTTTTCGCCATGCGGAAAAAGGAAAGTAAGAAGAATCTACATTTCCATAGTGAAAATCAATCCATTGTTTATTTTCTTGTGCTTTTTCTTTAATTAGTGATGCGCTTGGCATTTTACGATAGGCAAAATCAGAATCATGATAATCAGCAAACCATCCGCTTCTTGGCTTACTCACGATATAGCCCTCAGCGGCAAGCTGTTCATAGGCACGTTCTACAGTCGTTTGACTGATGGAAAGCTGACTCGCCAGGAGTCTTTTTGAAGGGAGCTTCATTCCTTTTTGAATACGCCCCTGGTGCATGTTTTCTTTGAAATACCGATAAAGCTGCTGATAAAGCGGAATATCCAGATTTCTATTCAAAAAAGGCGTGATATCCATTTGCACGTTGTTCTCCTAACTGGTATGCATTTTTTTATGAAAACTGGCTGTTTATAAAAGGCCAATTCCAGTTTATAGTCATTGTAATCCTTAGATACTGGTTTTGTTAAGAAAATCCAGATCATTAAAAAGAACCATATTTGGAGTGATTGCAATGAACAAAACAACAAATGGCTGGATAAATGGTTTTATAGGCGTACTCATTTTCAGCGGCTCGCTGCCTGCAACCCGCTTAGCTGTGACGGACTTCAACCCATTGTTCCTCACCGTATGCCGCGCTGCGATAGCTGGTGTATTGGCTGGGGGTCTCCTTCTCATTTTCCGGCAGCAGCATCCTGCCAAAAGAGACATCATTTCACTATTGGTGGTAGCATTCGGCGTGGTGATCGGTTTCCCGTTGCTGACAGCCTTAGCGCTTCAGTATGTCACATCCGCACATGCTATTGTCTTCATTGGGCTTCTTCCGCTTGCGACGGCGATCTTCGGCGTCCTGCGCGGAGGGGAACGTCCCCGTCCAGTCTTCTGGATTTTCTCAGCTGCCGGCAGCTTACTAGTAGCAGGGTTCGCCCTGATCCAGGGGGGAGGATCATCCCCGCTTGGCGACGCGTACATGCTGGCTTCTATCGTCGTATGCGGTCTTGGTTATGCAGAAGGGGCTAGGCTTTCACGGCGTCTGGGGAACTGGCAGGTGATCTCTTGGGCACTCGTTCTGTCGCTTCCTCTGATGCTGCCTTTGTCCTTCTTTTTTACACCGGACTCATGGTCGGGCATCGGCGTGCCTGCGCTGCTCAGTCTTGCCTATGTGTCCTTATTCAGCATGCTGATCGGCTTCGTGTTCTGGTATCGAGGTCTCGCCCAAGGCGGAATTGCGGCGGTTGGGCAGCTGCAGCTTCTTCAGCCCTTCTTTGGACTGCTGCTTGCCTCAGTAATTCTGCACGAGAAAGTGGGCTGGGCACTCGTTGCAGTGAATATTGCCGTTATCATGTGCGTGGCAGCTGCTCGGCGATTTGCAAAGTAAGGTAGACGATTTAGGCTGGATGAGTAAACTTCAAAAATAAATGAAGGCATAATAAATACCAAGGGCTGCATCCCTTGGTATCTTGATGCGGCTGAGAGGACTTAGACCTCACAGATTATTTAGCTATTAAAGAGAAAGAGCCTCTACTTGTTAATCACAATCGATAATTTATAATTGACATGCTTGTTTAATTCCACTAAAAATTGATCTAACGCTTCATTAGACGGAAATCTGCATTCAAGAAGATAACAGCCATCCCCGCTGATTTTATAATTATTGATGACATATTTCTCCTGTGTTTTGATAAATGACAGGTATGGCTGATGATGGGTGCTTTTTGTATAGATATTAAGCAAAGCATGTATATAACACCCTAATTTCACTTGGTTCACTTTAATTGTATATCCCTCAATGACACCGTTGTCTTCTAATTTGGCTACCCTTGAGGCTGCTGCTTGACCTGTTAAATGAACTTTCTCACCTAATTCTTTCATTGTAATACGGCTATTTTGAGATAACTCCTCTAATATTTGCATGTCTGTGTGATCCAACATGAAATCAAATCCCTTCTAAAATCTTTCTGTTCATCATCTCTCTAAAAGGTGCAGTCCTGCACATTACTTTAACATTCGTTTCATTTAATTAACCTGATTCTGCCTTAATGACAATTTATACAAAATAAATTACATACTTTCAAAAATCAAGTCAATCGACAGAAAGACTTGATTTGTTCCATGTATTTATTCAGCGGCTGCCCGTAAACTATACACATCTAAAAAAAAGGAGTGTTATACATGAACATTCAACAAATCCGTAATGCCACACTTGTTGTCAAATATGCAGGCAAAACGTTTTTAATAGATCCCATGTTGGCTGAGAAGGGTGCTTATCCGCCATTTCCAAACGCGCCAAGACAGGATCAAAACAACCCTTTAGTTGAATTGCCAGCCTCTGTAGACCATATTATTAACGATATTGATGCTGTTATTGTTACCCATCTACACCTCGACCATTGGGATGAGGCGGCTAAAAAGGTATTGCCAAAAGATATCAAGCTGTTCTCCCAAAATGAAGAAGATGCAACAGAAATACGAAATGCCGGTTTCAAAAACGTCGAAGTTTTAACAAAAGATACAGTCTTTGAAGGCATTCAGTTAATAAAAACAAAAGGCGAACACGGAAGAGGAGAAATTCTAAAACTTGCAGGTCTTGTATGCGGCGTTGTGTTCAAACACCAAAGTGAGAAAACATTATATATCGCCGGAGATACAGTCTGGTATGATGCGGTTCAAGAAGAGATTGATACACATCAGCCGGACATCATTGTAGTGAACGGCGGAGATAATCAATTCTTTGAAGGCGGTTCTCTCGTCATGGGTAAAGAAGATATCTATGAAACGTATAAGGCTGCTGCAAAAGCAAAAATCATCGTGAGCCACATGGAGGCTGTCAACCATTGGGGATTATCAAGAGAAGAATTAAAATCTTTTATTCATGAAAAAGGAATCTCCTCTCGTGTCTTAGTGCCTGATGATGGTGAATCATATTCATTATAAATGTTTATTGAAGGACAGAATGGGCATTGAAAACAATTTTTTTGAAACGGTTGAAAAAGACTTCTGCCCTAATAAACTTTGTATTCTACCCGCAATTAGATAGACTGATTCCTGGTGCAAAGATTTAATAGAATCTGAAAAAATAAACGGGGAAATCCGTTATGTTTTCTCTCATGATTCCTTTGGAGTATTTAAAATTTCCTCTATTGAAACTTATGTCAATGGTTTCATCACAATTGAAATAAAAAACTAGTTACTGATTAGTAACTAGTTTTTATCTTAAAAGATTTAAATGTTTGGTTTCACCATATCTTCTGGCTTAACCATCTCATCAAATTGTTCTTCCGTTAATAATTCGAGTTGCACAGCAGCCTCTTTTAACGTCAAGCCTTCTTTATGAGCAAACTTGGCAATTTTTGCTGAATTTTCATATCCGATATAAGGATTCAATGCTGTGACAAGCATCAAAGAGCCGGAAAGATTTTCCTCAATGGTTTTCTTATTAGGTTCAATACCAACCGCACAATGATCATGGAAAGATTTTATTCCATCACTCAGTAACTGTACGGATTGAAGGAAGTTATAGATGATAACTGGTTTAAATACATTGAGTTCAAAGTTGCCCTGACTTGAAGCAAAACCAATAGTTGCATCATTCCCCATAATTTGAGCCGCAATCATGGTAAGGGCTTCACATTGTGTAGGGTTAACTTTACCGGGCATAATGGAGCTGCCGGGCTCATTTTCCGGGATTGAAATTTCCCCGATACCACAGCGGGGACCGCTTGCAAGCCATCTAACATCGTTCGCAATTTTCATTAAGTCAGCAGCTAATGCCTTCATAGCACCATGTACATATGTTATTTCATCATGACTAGTTAAGGCATGAAACTTATTAGGTGAACTTTTAAAATGTTGGCCTGTAAACTTCGAGATTTCCTCTGAGACAACCTCTCCAAACTGTGGATGTGCGTTAATGCCTGTCCCTACAGCCGTACCCCCGATAGCAAGCTCACGCATTTTTTCAGTTGCTTCCAATATCATTTCTTTCGAACGGTCAATCATATATACCCAACCGCTAATTTCTTGTCCAAGAGTTAAAGGTGTAGCATCTTGAAGATGTGTACGTCCTATTTTTACAATGTCATTGAATTTTTTTGCTTTTTCATCTAATGTGTTCCGAAGTTGATCAAGTGCAGGAACTAATTGTTCATAGATAGCTAATACACCTGCAACATGCATCGCTGTTGGGAAAGTGTCATTCGAACTTTGACTGCGGTTGACATCATCATTTGGATGTATGGTTTGTATAGAGCCTTTCTCTTTTAATAAAGCTGTTGCAAGGTTTGCTACAACTTCGTTAACATTCATATTGCTTTGTGTTCCGCTTCCCGTCTGCCAAACAACGAGTGGAAAATTATCATCATATTTGCCTTCAAGAATTTCATCACAAACTGCTGTAATAACCTCTGTTTTTTCACTATCCAAATTACCTAGACGATTATTAGCAATAGCTGTACTGCGCTTCAATATAGCAAAAGCCTTAACAATACGGTTAGGCATTTTTTCAGAACCTATTTTGAAGTTCTCTTTACTACGTTGTGTTTGCGCCCCCCAAAACTTATCAGCAGGCACCTTTATTTCTCCAAAAGTATCCTTTTCAATTCGATAGCTCATTTAATAGTTCCTCCTTTTGAACACCCTAATTAATTTAATATTTATATAAAATTTTATTTATTTTGCCGATGAATTTATCATAACACTCATAAATTATGATGTATAATGCATAATAAATATGATTTTAATTCATTTATGTAATGATTTATAAAAAGAGAGGATTTTTTTAATGGAATGGGAACAATTAGAGTACTTCCAAACTCTTGCTCGTATACAGCATGTAACGAAAGCTGCTGAAACTTTATCAATTACACAGCCAGCACTTTCTCGATCTATTGTTAGATTAGAAAATCATTTAGGTGTTCCGCTTTTTGATAGACAAGGCCGGTCCATTAAATTAAATAAGTATGGGGAAATATTCCTCAAGAGGGTTGATTCCATAATTAAAGAATTTACTGAAGGAAAGGAAGCAATTCAATCTCTTTTAAAACCGGATCAAGGTGAAGTGTCTTTAGGCTTTTTACATACCCTGGGTACAACAATCGTTCCACATTTAATTGGAACATTTAAAAATAATTACCCAAAAGTTCATTTTCAACTAAACCAGTCTCACTCTAATTTGCTTTTAGATAAACTAAAATCAGGTGAACTTGATCTCTGCCTACTTGCTTCTTTTCCAGCCGAATCAAATATAATGTGGAAACCCTTATGGAAGGAGGAGCTCTTTTTATTTTTGCCAAAAAATCATGTGTTAGCTACTCGTGAGGATATTACGTTAAACGAAATTGCTAATGAGCCTTTTGTTTTAATGAAAGAAGGTTTCGCTCTTCGAGTGACAATAGATCATATTTTTGAACAGGTTAATATTACCCCAAACATTGTATTTGAAGGTGAAGAAGCTGCTACAATCGCAGGTTTTGTTGCAGCGGGTCTTGGCGTTTCAATTCTTCCTGATTTTAAAGGCTTAGACCAAACAAATATCGTAAAGGTACGTATTAGTTGGCCAAGGTTTGAGCGTGTAGTCGGTATTTCTTGGATTGAAGGGAAGTATCTATCACCTGTCACTGAAAACTTCAAGCAATATATCATCAATCAGTTTCCTCAAATAGATTCGATATAGTATTAAGTTACTGTCATTGCTGGAATGTACAGGATACTCTAGAAAAACTCACATAAAAAAGATACCAGTTTTGCATGGTATCTTCTTTCATATATCCTTTCTTTATTGCGCTCCTGTATTTACTGAACATCACGTCATATACGATCTATAGTTTATCCCTACACGCTTTGCTTCTGCTTAAGAATGTTCCACATTTTAATGGATACAACAGAAATCAAAACAAATGATACGATAACTAATACAGTACCCACTAAAGACTCACTGAAGTTGATCACAATAAAGCTAGAAAATATTAATAGAGGGATATTCGTAATAATTACAGTTAAAATGTAAACACGATACTTTAACCCAACGGCTGCTGATAAAAAACACACGACATCTGTTGGGGCTATCGGACAAATCATCCCCAATGCCAAAAACTTATAATTGTAAGTCTCCAATAATTTTTTTAAATCTGGATGTTTACGCTCCAAATTCTTCACCATTTTTCCGCTTGAAAACATTTTCGAAAAAAGATAAACCAAGGTTTCGGTTAAAAAAATGCTGCCCTATTCACAGTAATAAACTTATAAAAAAACAAGGCAATTTTAAAAATCGGCTTGTTCCCTAAACATTTTACAAATCAATACTGAACCAGGTTACACGTTTAGTTACTTTATGGCTTACACTCCAAAGCACCATTCCCTGTATTGAATTTATCCCTCTGCTGCCTTTTACGAGCATATTCGATTTGCATAAGGTGTTACTTAAATTTTAGTGATCTCTCTTCCCGGTTTATTAATCAAAATGGCCGGTTCTTTTCTTGCTTTTGCGGCTAGCAGCCCTATAATAAATCCTATCAAGCCTGTAGTCATCCATCCTACTCCATTTTCAAATAACGGAATAAATCCAAAGATATGATTGACGACTTCTGTTAAAAAATTCACTTCCTTTAGGGCATCGAGGATTGCGACAAATCCTACACCAATTACTGTAGCTATATAAACTGATCTATGACCGCTAAACAAATTATTTGTGAAAATTAATACAATCAAGGCAATCGCTATAGGATAGAGTAATAATAGTATTGGAAATGTGAATGTCAGTATAGTACTGAGACCAAAGTTTGTAATAACAAAACTTAAAATAGAAAATATGATCAACCATTTTTTATACGAGACCGAAGGGACAATCCTTTCGAAATACTCAGATACAGCTGCTAAACAGGCAATATTGGTTGTAATCCCCGTTAAAAAAATAACGGTTCCAATGATGCAAATTCCAAACGGGCCAAATAGAGTAATCGCGCTCTGTGCTAACACTTCTCCGCCATTTTCTTTAAAACCAATCGCCTCCACACTAGAAGCTCCTATCCATGCCATTGAAATTTGCAAAGCGACTAAACCAATTATTGTGATAATCCCCGCTTTAATAAATAAAGTGGATACTTCCTTTTCACAACTAATACCTAAGGAACTGATACTTTTAATGAATATCCCTCCAAAAACAAAAGCTGCGAGAACATCCATTGTATAATATCCTTCAGTTACTCCTTTTAAAAAAACTCCGCTCATATACTCTTTCTGAGGCTCACCTATACTTCCCATAGGGGTAATAAGCGATTTTGCAATTAAAATGATTATTAATATTGAAAATACTGGCGTGATAATCTTACCTAGCCGGCCCACAAACTTTGTTGTATTCCATGAGAGAATGATTGTTAGAAAAGTAAATACAAAAGAGAAAATAAGTAAATAAATACTTGTATTCGTTTTTGTATCAACTAATGGATTTATAGCAATTTCGTATAAGACAGAGTTTGTCCGCGGAATAACGTAAATAGGACCGAGCATAAGGAAAAGCAATAATACGAATATTGAGGCAAAAAGCGGATGTACTCTCTCTGCAAGTTTTTCGACAGTTCCTCCTCCGCGAGTTAAAGCAATAATTGCAAGCAGAACCAGCCCAACTCCAGTTATTAAGAATCCACTCATTGCAATCCAAGTATTTGTTCCTGCTTGTTGACCTACCATCGGAGCAAAAATGACGTTTCCTGCACCTAAAAACATGGAAAAAAGCATCAATCCGATTGCAAGAACCTGTGAAAAAGGCAGGCTTTTCTTCATTATTATTCCCCCTCTGTCGAAATAAATCTATATTCTCTATCTAAAAGATAAATCAGTATTTTCTATTACCGATAATGATCCAAAAACAAAAGACTGAGGTAATGGAAATGATTGAAACGGAATCTAAAAATAGTAGTTTTATCATCCTATAAAGGAAATTTTGTGGTCATGTGTTCCGATATCTGTTTTTGCGCCTTAATTGCTTCCTGTTTGTCAAAAACAAATACACCCAGATTGTCAATCGTTGCAGAAATACCCTGAGCATTTAATGCCTTGCCTTACAACCATTTCTTCAATAATTGTACCGGCAACAACAGACTGCGCTCCAAGCTAGCCCCAACGTTTTGCACAGTTATTAAGCAATTTATTTTGAGAAGGCAATAACAAAAAATCTTTTGTGAGTCCCCCATTTAAACTCGTGACACCAGCGATAAACAATTTACCTATTTAAATAAAAAGCCTTCCTTATACGGATCAGTTGCCTCCAATGAGAACTTGTGAATACCAGTCATCCACGCAGCTCCAGTAATTTTAGGTATGATAGCTCTAAAATCCCCAACCTTCGTATAATCAATTACTGTGCCTTTAAACTTGGAGCCAATGATGCTTTCCTGAATGATGTACTCACCTGGTTTAAGCTCTAATGTTGATAGCTTGGCGCATGTACCTGTTCCACAAGGGGACCTGTCGATTTGTCCATCTCCAAACACAACTGCATTCTTATAATGATTCTTGCCTAACTCTAAACTAAATTCGACGAGATCAATTTTATTTATTTCTGGTATGTCAGGATGCCTGATGTTTAATTGTTCATTTGCAGCCCTTCTAATGGCCATACCGAGCGGTGCTATTTTGTCTTGTTCTTCAATGTTAAGTTCGAGACTTAACTGTTCGGCATCGACTATTGCAAAAAAACTTCCTCCAAAGGCTACATCTATCGTTAAATAGCCAATGTCTTCAACGTATACGCTTATATCCTTTTCTAATAAAAATGCTGGAACATTAATGAAAGATACTTCTTTCACTTTTTCTTTCTCGTAGACTACATGGCACTCAACTATTCCAGAAGGCGTATCAAGTAAAACTTTGTCCTTTCTGTCAATTAGGCCATTATTAATAGCAATCGTAATAGATGCAATCGTTCCATGACCGCACATATTTAAATAACTGCCGCTATCCATAAATAAAACACCCAGGTCGCATTTTGAATGACACGGCTCAGTTAAGATGGCTCCAAACATATTGAGATGCCCCCTTGGTTCATGCATAAGAAGTTTACGGATATGATCCATTCTAGCTATCATAAAATGCTTTTTTTCCATCATGGACTTACCTTGGATCTTTGGTATTCCCCCTACTACTATTCTTGCTGCTTCTCCCATGGTATGAGCATCAATAGTCTCAATATAACTTTGCAGTAATTCCATTAATCGATAACCTCCAATTTACAAATTTAAAAGGATATCAATTAATAATGCAAATATTGTGCCAATTTTAAGTATTGTTATTAGTAGCGTAATTGCAACTATTTCGCCAATTGATTACAATAAAATCGTTAATTAACTTTACATTATTGTAAACAAAGTGACATTTACACTTTACAACCATTTCCTCAAAAGGATGTATGCCATGAAAGATATATCAAACGAGCATTTGCTCTATTATTTGAATACATTAATAGAAACCAGCTCTGATGCGATTACAATTATCAATTCGTCCGGAAAAGTAGTTTATTGGAATTCACATGCACAGGAAATGTACGGGATACCGCTTGAAGATATCAAAAATAAGAAGATTAGTGATTTTTTCAAAAAAGAGGATTTGAAACTGTTAGAAATACTTGAAACCAATAAACCGGTCTTTAATGTCTATCATCAGCCTAGGCCTGATAAACATGTATTAATAAGCTCTTCCCCTATTTTCGATGAAAAGCAAGAATTAATAGGAGCCATTTCAATAGATCAAGATATAACAAATATTGTAATGTTAAACGAAAAATTGACATTGCGGACTACGGAGCTACAGAAAATAAAGCAGCAATATAAATTACAAAAACATTTAGATCCTTTATCTGAAATAAAAGGACATAGTGCTGCTATACAAAATGCAAAGGGATTGGCGTTGAAGGTGGCAAAAACTGATGCTACGGTTTTAATTTATGGGGAAAGTGGAGTTGGAAAAGAACTTTTTGCCCAAGGCATCCATGAAGCCAGTTTAAGAAAGGAGCAACCATTTATTCCAATTAACTGCGGTGCGATCCCAGAAGCCCTTTTTGAAAGTGAATTTTTCGGCTATGAAAAAGGGTCTTTTACTGGTGCCCACAAATCTGGAAAACAAGGGAAAGTAGAAATGGCTGATGGCGGCACTTTATTTTTAGATGAGATTGGCATGCTGCCGCTCGATATGCAAGTAAAATTATTAAGGATATTGCAAGAGAGAGAAGTGTATCGGATAGGAGGAAATACGGCCATAAAAGTTGATATCAGAATTGTTGCGGCAACTAATAGCCACCTAGAGGAAATGGTCAAAAAAGGAGCATTTCGTGAAGACCTATATTATCGTTTAAATGTTGTTACTCTAAATATTCCTCCTCTCCGAGATAGAAATGAAGATATTTCTCTATTGGTTAAAAACTTTGCACAAGAATATTCAACAAAATATCAAAAAGAAACACCGGCTTTAATGGATAGCGCAATGGAATTGTTTACAAGCTATAGATGGCCTGGGAATGTTAGAGAACTTAGGAATGTAGTAGAAAGAATGATTATATTTACGGATAAACTAAATATTAGCGCTGAGGATATTAAAAATGTGTTTCCTGTGGTGACCATAGATAAAAATATAAATAAAGAAGGACTAGCCCATGAGAAAGCTTTATTAGAAAAAGATAAGATCAGGGAAGTTTTAAAAGAAACATATGGAAATAAAAGTGCTGCAGCAAAAATACTTGGGATTTCAAGGGTGAGTCTTTATAACAAGATAAAACAATATAATATTAAAATATAATGATAATCTGCTTAAACTCCTATTCATAATCGTATTCACATCTGATCACGATCGAAGCAACATATAGCTTATACAGCGAAAAACTATATAAATTTTGATTACGTGTGTACTAATAATCTATTTACAATTAATATTGACATCAATCAGGGAAATTTATATAATCACCGGAGATATCGAGCAATCCTCTCAAATGATTTTTTAAGATGTACTTTTAATTGAATAAATTATTTTGAGGAAAGTAGAGAAATAAATAAGTATCGTAATTCTTTCGTCTTAGAAATTGATTATGTTTTTAACATAACAATATCTGAGACGTTTTTTATTATTTTTTATGCAAATCCTATAGAAAAGGAGGTTTTTATAATGAAAAATATTTACAAAGATGTCCTTTTAATTATCATTGGAACATTTCTAATTGCTGCATCTATTGAGTTTTTTGTTATTCCAAATAAATTAGGTGATGGAAGCACAGTTGGTATTGCTTTAGTTTTATATTATCTATTTCATATACCAACAAGTATAAGTACGTTTCTAATAAACCTTGTTTTTATAGCTGCAGCTTATAAATTCTTAACAAAGAAAACGATCCTTTATACCACATTCGGGGCCATTATGACCTCTGTTTTTCTAAAAATTGTAAGCTTTATTCCATTTGCCATCCATGACATCATTTTAGGTATTGTGTTTGGAGCTTTATTGATGGGGGCAGGGCTCGCCATGATTTTTATTGCAGATGGTTCTACCGGAGGAACCACTCTTATGGCTTATTTATTAAATTATACTAAAGGGTATAGTATTTCAAAAAGCTTATTCTATATGGATAGCTTCATTATATTTGCCTCCATATTTGCTGTGGGAATTAATAACACATTATACACGTTTATTTTTGTTTATTTGTGCGTCAAGATCGTCGATATAATGATTGAAGGTTTTCATAATAAGAAAGCTATGACCATTATGTCAGATCAATATGAAAAAATTGCACAGTTCATTACTAGTGAGTTCGGCAGCGCCGCAACTATATTTTATGGATATGGTTATTATGCTAATAAGGATAAACGTATTATCTATGTTGTCATTAAAAAGAACGAGCTGCTAAAAATTAAAAAGAGTGTTCAAGACATTGATCCAAACTCCTTTATCGTTATTCATGAGGTGAAAGAAGCGGTAGGCGGGAAATTCGGATTGATGAACAATAAGTTAGCTAAAAAGGCAAATTAAATATAAACTCATTTTAATTTATTTGATGATTTTTGAGGGAGAGTGGAGGAGTGCTTGTTAAAAAGCTCACTCCTCCCTTAATAAAATTGAATACACAAATGTTGGGCAACATTTGTTTTGAAACAATGTTATCAAGCCATTATATTTTTCTTTGCTTAACTCTTGCAAACTGACAACTCCTTGGAGAATCCTAGAAGTAGATAAATTATACAATCCTCTCTAACAATTCCCCCACTTTTTCTGCCATGACACGAGGCGAATAAGGCATTTCGTTTTTTAACCACCATTCCACTACCCCTACGTAAGCATTTGCAACAAATTCAACAATGACATCTTCACTTTGGCCGTGATTTTTTCCTTTCGTTATATCGACATCTTTCTTAAACTCTTCGATATTAAACTTAAGGAATTGACTGCGAAAATATCGCGCTCCTTCACTGGCTAACATCGTTGAAAAGAATAAATAATTACTCTCAAGGTATTCCATGCAGTGTACAGTCGATTCAATCCAATCCATTTCAGCTGCTGATTCACAAAAATCTCCCATATTATTTATATGTTCTTCCATGATTTTATCCAACAGATCAAATTTATCTAAATAATGAAGATAGATGGTTCCTCGATTAACATTTGCTCTGTCAGCAATATCCTTAATTGTAATGTGATCAAAACTTTTTTCAGTCATCAGCTCAATCAGAGCCCTCTTAATAGCTTCTTGGCTTTTTGTTATTCTTCTATCCACTTTGGTCATAGCTGGTCACCAAACTTTCTTAAGATAATCAACAATTTCGTTTGAAATGTTGAATAATCAACAAATTGCATGAATTTAACCATTGTACACACTATTTTTCTATTTACAATAATAAACAACTGCTGATTCATTAATCAATAATGCTTTTCCTTTTCAAATGACGTCAATGTCCATTTTAGTTACAAAATCCTATTCTGTTCATCGCAGGTGAAAATGCCACTCCAGGTACTTCAGCGAAGATACTTACAAATTGGCGGCAAACTCAATGCAGGGTATGTGGATCTGTACGACAAAAAGCAGCACATCCCGTTTTACAAGCTAGAGTCCTTCTTCGAAGAGAATCTGAAGAAAAAATGAGGCTTTTTTAAAACCTCCTCTCTTAGCTTTTTAAAAAGATTTTATTAAAGGCTACATTGTGTCAATCATGATCATATGAGGTGAAGAATGATTAAAAAACAATTTACGATCATTAAGGAAACAGGATTTGCGAGACCAGCAACCTTGTTAGTAAGTTTATCTCATCGATTTACATCAGATATTTTTCTTAAATATCGAGGAAAAACTGTTAATCTAAAACACTCACCTAAATCCATAATGGATATTATGGACTTAGGAATAAATCCTGGAACCCAAATATATATACAGGCTGATGGAGCTGACGAGGCGCAGGCTATACAATACATTAAAGATTATTTAATAAAAAGAGATTATGTACAGTAAACTTGATGTCCGCCCATCAAAGGTGGGCCGGATATATATACCCTAAAAAATGTAAACTTGTAGCCTAATTATTAATGACTGAAGTTAGGAGTTGCTTCTTTGACCAAACGAAATAATTTATTAATATTTATATTGACCGTTGGAACTTTTGGCATTATAAACACCGAAATGGGAGTTATCGGGATATTACCTTTCATTGCTGATTATTTTCATATTAGTGTATCTAAGGCAGGATGGCTGGTGAGCCTCTTTGCACTTACTGTTGCTATATGCGGGCCAACTATGCCGTTATTATTTTCCGGGATAAACCGCAAGAAGGCAATGTTGCTTGTACTTGGTATTTTTGTTCTTGGTAACATAGTCTCTCTATTTGCAACAAACTTTACGATCGCAATAATTGCTCGCGTGGTTCCAGCCATTTTTCATCCCATTTATTTTTCAGCGGCTTTTACAATAGCTGCTCACTCAGTTCCCAAGGAAGAATCACCAAAGGCTGTTGCTAAGGTAATTATGGGAGTGTCTGCAGGTATGGTGCTTGGTGTGCCAATCGCAAGTTTTCTTGCTAGTACGCTTTCGCTTCAAATGGCCATGTCATTCTTTGCTATCGTGAATGCTCTAACATTCATTGCTACATTCGTATTTTTCCCTTCTATGCCTGTTAAAGAAAGACTTTCTTATGGAGCACAGGTAAGCGTATTAAAAAAAACAGTTACTTGGCTTTCCATTATCGCTGTTATTTTAATAAACTCAGCAATATTCGGGGTGTATAGTTATCTTGCGGAATATCTGAAAACAGTTACGGAAATGTCTCCAAATACAATTAGTTTAATATTATTCATCTTCGGGGGGGCAAATATGATTGGAAACATTGCGGCAGGTAAGTTACTCACTAAAAAACCCATCAAATCTGTCATTTTTTATCCATTCATATTAGGAATCGTGTACATCATATTATTTTTAATAGGGCAGTTTACTTTACCTATGGCTATCATTACTTTAGTTTGGGGAATAGTAGCTGGGATAGGAAATAATATCAATCAATATTGGATTACATCTGCAGCTCCAGAAGCTCCTGATTTCGCTAATGGATTATTTTTAACATCCGCTAACTTAGGAACAACCATTGGTACAGCTGCAGGCGGATTATTTATATCAGTATTTGGAATGCAATACGTCGTATTAGTGGGATTTTTATCCGTTGTATTAAGCTTGATATCGATTTTACTAAGAACTTCTTTGTATAGTCCCGAGAAACAATTTTTCAGATAAACTGTATACCCGCAATAAAATGGTAGGTGAAATTTAAAAACATACCAATATCATTTGGTATGTTTCTTGTTTAGACAGACCTTCAGTATTGTGGACAAGTTCCATGTATGTTCTCACCGATCACACTAATCCTTTAATCCCTGTCCATTGAGGATTTTCTCCATATATTTTTCAATCCTTGACTCTCGTGTTTTGGATTGTTTGGCTTGAGAAAAATAAAGAATGTATGCTCTTTGCCGCCCCGGGGTTAATGCTTCAAAAGCAGCTTTCAAGGCAGGGATTTCATCGAATTTACTTTGAAGTTCTTCAGGAATTTTATATTCAGTATCCTTTTTAAAATCCACTTCCAAACCGGCTTTTTCAACCTCAATGGCTTCATGAATATAGGCTTTTAAGATGGTTTCCATTTCAACTATTTCCTGAACATTGGTGAACCGAATCTGGCGTGCCGCCTGTACATTCTCCGTTTGTTGGATGAGAATCCCATGGTCATCCTTTATCAAGGCACCTTTGTGAAACAGAAGCGCACAATATTCTTTAAATCCATGTATTAAAACGATGTTTTTACTATTAAACGTGTAACAAGGATGCTTCCACTTAAATTCTTCGGTCAGCTCAAAGTCAAGACAGATATTTCTTAACTTCTCGTATTCTTCCTTCCACTTTGTAGCTTTACTTAAAAATTCATCAACCTTAGGATTCGTTCTGCTATTTGACATCATGATCCCCCTCTTTCCGGAGCAGTTCGGTTTATTCCTTTGCGTTATTCCACTAACAATTTTTTAGGCTCTTCCCGATTCTACATAGATATCACGCTCTGTTTTTCTTCATCCCCTGCCCTGTCAATTTTATTTTTGACATCACGGTATTTGTTTTATTCTCCTATCATCCATTGTATAGGTTCAAACTATATGATTTATTCAATAGATTAAGCTTACGGTGAAGATTATGCAACCATAAAAAAAGGCTTGGACAAGAAACTGCTGACCGTTTAGAGGACTTACTTTGAGGTAAATAGGAAATTTGCGGGCTGTTGCATTTCACGTCGAGATACATCTCCTGATTTATAATAAACGTTATCAATGCAGGAAATCTTATAAGATATGCCCCGGTACACTTTGCTATTCAAGTGCTACACCCAAGTCATCAAGGGCTATATCCATGTTCATAACATAAAAAACCTACAAAAAAAAGAGAAGGCCTCTTTCCATCGAAATTTGGAATAAAGCCTTCTAACCTTGTTTATTATTTCACCGTCAACTTGGCAGGGATAGTTCATTAAATGTAACGATTTTATTAGTATGTAACTTCTTTATTCTTACCAATTAATAAGGTTACTGCAACACTAGTTATGCTAACTAAAGTTCCTGCAATAGAAAGAAGAATTGTCAAAAAGCCATTGGGAATAAGAAATCCAATTGGAATGAGCCCCATAAAAGTTAAAACAATAAAACATTGGTATACTCCAGATATTATTCGTACAACCCAGTTACCAAAAAAGGACATGACTAAAGGAGGGATGAATAAAAATACAACGATCCCAATTGATATCATTAAAATAATAGGCTCATCAAATGAAATGACATTATCTCCAGGGGAATTTTTAGCAGCCACAAGTACAACAATTATAGACATAATTAGCGTAAGAAAAACCAGAGAAAACCTTTTTAACAACGTTATGACTCCTTTTTTTTAAACGTACTAAAAACGGGTATCCTGCTTTTTTTCAATTTCCATAACCACTTTATGTTATTCAATGAAAAAATATGAATGCAGTTCTATTTTTCATTAATTCTTCTAGTGAATTCTGATAAAGCTCTTGCAATATCAATTCGTTGACGTTGACCTCCTGAAAACTTCACTCCTTTTTCGCCAATACTGTAATGTAACCTTTATCTAACAACATAACAAATTCATGGAAATTAGACAATTCAAAACTTATAGCGCTTCCCAAAAAGAAATTTCAAAACAAACTACCGAATAATTGTTGTAGTATGCATATGTCTTTATAGAATGTTTTAAGAAACCAACTTTTTTAAAATACCTGTACAAAAACAGGTGAATAACATACTTTATTACATATAAGTTATCCTGCAAAACTGTGCACGGAATGTCGGGTAGATACATTTCACTCCTGTTATTCTTTTGTTAAAGGAGGTCAAATAAATGGATTCGCTTAAAAGTATGAATAGAGCATTAACGTATATTGAAGAAAACCTCACTAACGATATTGATTTTAAAGAAGCCGCAAAGCTTGCTTTCTGCTCTGAATATCATTTTAAAAGGATGTTTTCCTTCCTTGCAGGTATTTCATTATCGGAATATATCCGTCGCAGACGTCTTACTCTTGCAGCTTTTGAACTTAAAGACAGCAGCGTAAAGGTTATTGACATTGCAATAAAGTACGGTTATAACTCACCAGATTCCTTTGCACGAGCATTTCAAAATTTGCATGGCATAAGACCATCAGAAGCTAGAAATAATGGCCATTCACTTAAAGCTTATCCACGAATGACCTTCCAATTATCAATCAAAGGAGGAAGTGAAATGAACTATCGTATTGAAGAAAAAGAGGCATTTCGCATCGTTGGCATTAAAAAAAGAGTTCCTATTATTTTCAAAGGAGTTAATCCGGAAATTGCATCTATGTGGGAAAGTTTAGATGAAGAAGCAATAAATAAACTTAAAAAGCTTTCTAATGTAGCGCCTTTGGGTCTGATTAGTGCATCCACGAACTTTTCTGAAGGTCGGTTAGAGGAAAAAGGAGAGCTCGATCACTATATTGGCGCAGCCACAACGAAACAGTGTCCAAATAACCTCTCACAGCTTGAAGTTCCTGCCTCAACGTGGGCTGTATTCGAAGCAATCGGACCATTTCCGGATACACTGCAAGAAGTATGGGGACGCATTTATTCCGAATGGTTCCCATCGTCAAATTATGAACAAATAGAAGGTCCAGAAATACTGTGGAACGAGCATAAGGATGTAACATCGCCATCCTTTAAAAGTGAAATTTGGATACCGATTTCAAAAAAGAGAAATAAGAGGAACTAAAGGTTCTTTAAGGAAGGGGTCTAACCCCTTCCTCTTTCAACGTCAGCAAACATTTCATAAGCTGGGTGAATTATTCTAACACTAGGTCCTCAACATTATAAAACCATATCACTGGTTATGAAAGCATGTTTTCATTACACTCTCTATCCTCCACTCTATAAGTTTTCACGTATTATGGTTGAAAATTGGTGATTAAATTTGTGCCCATATAGATCAGCAAACATGTCATTGATGCCAAGTCATGAATTCCTAAAGGAGCTTTAATAACTCATTTTTAATGAAAAACTGATTTATATACACGGACCCATTGACATTTCCTTTATTGGAAATCCGACAAGTTCCCTATTGTTTTGATGTTATTTTTGCTTGATCTGATTTTATAAAAAAGTTATTGACAACAAAAATTTAATCATGTTATTATTAAAAGTTTGATAATACACCTCCATATATGGTAGTCTTAAGAAGGTTACCATATATGGAGGTGGATGATATGTTTCAAATTGGCGATAACATTGTTTATCCAATGCACGGAGCAGGTATAATTGAAGCCATAGAAGAAAAAGAAATCTTAGGAAAAAAACAACAGTATTATGTCATAAAAATGACTATTAGTAATATGCAAGTTATGATTCCAACGCGTAAAATATTGAGTTCAAGTATACGACCAGTTACTGATATACGTGCATTAAAACACATTATACACATTTTTCAGCATGGAGAATCAGATAGGTTACTGCCGTATAAGCAAAGGTATATAGTAAACACGAACAAAATAAAAACGGGTGAAATACAAGAAGGCGCTGAAGTTGTACGTGATTTAATGCGTATGAAGAAAGAAAAAGCACTTAATGCAAGCGAAAAAAAAATGTTGGATAATGCATATGAATTTTTGATTAGTGAACTGGAAGTAATTAAAGGAATCACTGAAAAACAAATAAAAAGTTTCTGTTAAGATTAATTATAGATCATGTATTGCATAAATACCCTGAATTTTCAGATAATATCATGATAAAAAGTAAATCCATTTCAAAAACGTTCAACTTCTTCAACTTACTTTTAGAACATTAACCTCTTTTGTTATTCCTTCTAATCCATTTTTATTATTTAAATGTCTTCACGAACATTTAAAGTTTTATCAAAAAACTCGATAAAATAGTCACTCGATTTTTGTAATCCTGATTCACACTGGCACGGACAAGGAGCCGTAAGGATGGAAGAGAGGCAGGGCTTTCATTGTGTTAGGTATATCTAAGTGATTATTTCTAGAAGAAAGTACAATCAATCTCACCTCTATCTTTAAGAATTTCTTATATCCATTGCGACAGTGAATAGTAATTGTTTATCTTAAATGTAGGTCTATACGAAAAGAAAAGTAATTAATTTATATACATTCCGCATATTGTCAATCAAGTATGTTATACTGTAAACAAACCTTTGAAGTGTTAAATCTTTTTCTATTACCTTGTAGCATCTCCCTACTCGAACGTTGAGTAGGGTTTTTTATTGAGTATTATACAGCAGAACATAAAAAAACAGGCCCTCTATAAAGAGCCTGTTTGTATACACGATTGAAGATTAAGCAGTTTTTTGAACGTTAGCAGCTTGAGCTCCACGAGCACCTTGCTCAACGTCAAACGTTACTTTTTGACCTTCGTCTAAAGATTTGAATCCGTCACCTTGGATTGCAGAGAAGTGTACGAATACATCGTCTCCATTTTCACGTTCGATAAATCCAAAACCTTTTTCTGCATTAAACCATTTCACTGTACCTTGTTCCATTTTGTTGCCTCCTAGTGCGTTACCACACATTGTTTTACTATCCCTGCCCAAAGTATCATCAAGACGAAAAGTCGATATTCATACTATCCTTTACACCGAACAAAAATAATTCTTCTTTATCTTAACACGAAACGGAAATAACTGCAAATTAATATTATCGTTTTTTTTATGGCATTATTTATTAAACATGTGGATACCAGTGCAGAATAAGAGGCCCATTAATAATTATGGTTTGAAAACACCGTGAAAATGAATCGCGAGTGTCTTCAAACCTTTTTCTTTGCTAAAAAGTACTTCATTATTGATTGTTAAAGATTTCTTTAAAAAGCTCAGCTGTTTCATGGCAAGTGCAAGATATTCTTTTTAAAGCAGGGCTGTTTACTGGTAAAGCTTTGTTTCTGCAGATGTTTCCAAACGGTCACTCATGGTTTATCCCCTTTTGCCAGGAATACTTGACCACAAATCATCTTCCTTTTCTTCATTATCACTTTTCAAAGCCTTTTTAATTAATAAACTAGGAAATGACTCATAAATCAAACCATTTCCCATAGGGGAGCAGGGAGAGAGTTTAACCCGATAAAGAGCCGGGTATAGTCCCATACGCCTTTTGTATCCCGGCTGGCTCTGCTAATAAAGATTTAGTTGAGCTGGAAATCAGTTTATTATTTCCAATAATTTTACAGATGAATGGGAAAGATACTTATCATATATGGTGTATGACGCTGGGACTTCAAAGGCAATAAAACGTTTTCTATACTTAGAAGATCATCAGGGAAGGGGAAACTTTTAAAAAATGAATGAACAAAACCTAAGGACTTTGAGAAAACTGGTTACACCCTATGAAAAGTCCGATTTACAAAAAAGTATTTGTCAAATCATTAACACATTGGTTCCATTTTTCCTGTTATGGTATTTGGCATATAAGAGTTTGTCGATTTCTTATTTCCTTACATTAGTGATTTCTGTCGTTGCGGCAGGTTTTTTAGTAAGAACCTTCATCATCTTTCATGATTGCTGCCACTATTCCTTTTTTAAGAACAGAAAGGCGAATCGAATCCTTGGAACAATAACAGGAATTCTGACTCTGCACCCTTTTGATCATTGGGCACACGATCATTCTGTCCATCATGCGACAAGCAGCAACCTGGACAAACGCGGTACAGGCGATATTTGGGTACTGACCGTTGAGGAATATAAGGAAGCCTCAACGAAGACAAAACTAATGTACCGTTTGTACAGAAATCCGTTTGTTATGTTTATTATTGGGCCGATTTACGTCTTCGGGATTACCAATCGTTTTAATCGTAAAGGGGCAAAACGCAAAGAACTGATAAATACGTATGTAACAAACCTGGGGATCGTCGTTTTGGCAGCACTTTTATGTTGGGCTATTGGCTGGCAAAACTTCCTGCTGGTTCAGGTTCCAATTTTTATAATATCAGGATCTCTCGGAATTTGGATGTTTTATATTCAGCATACGTTTGAGGATTCTTATTTTGAAGAAGATGAGCATTGGGAATATGTAAAAGCAGCAGTTGAAGGGAGCTCTTTTTATAAGCTTCCAAAAGTCATGCAATGGCTAACAGGCAATATCGGTTTCCATCATGTTCATCATTTAAGCCCGAGAGTCCCAAACTATAAGCTTGAAAAAGTGCATAACAACACTGAACCATTGCAAAACGTACCAACTATTACACTGGCAACAAGTTTTAAGTCGTTAAAGTTCCGCCTATGGGATGAAGAAGGCAAAAAATTTGTAGGTTTTAGCCACTTAAAAAAAGCTAAAAGCCAAGTATCAACCCGGCTAACAACCGATTAAATACACTTCCTTAAACGATGATAAAGGAAGTGTATAATGCAGAATAAAAGTGCAGACTCGCACAACGGATTTGTGCAGAGGTCAGCACTTTTTTAGTGCCAAATACACTTGTAGACTCCACAATGCGGCCGAGAGGACTTGAACCTCCACGGGTTGTTCACCCACTAGACCCTCAACATAGTGAAAACGTATCATGTATTACATAAACCTTATAAATAAAGCATTCTTTATCTTCATTTCCACCTATTTTCTTCTTTTTTCATGAATTTTGGGCAAAAATTGGGCACTACTTTTTTTAAAAAAATCACTAAAAATATTAGCTTTAAATTTGTAATTCCAGCTAAGACCTAAGAAACCACTTACAAGAGAAGTAATGTGGTCTGGCCCACTGGGTGCGATAGTTTTTTCTTTTGGTAGTATCTTGACTTGTCCGATTTTGTAATTCAGTGTAGATAGACAGAGATAAAAAAGAGTACGTATTAATCTTGAATAGCACAAAAAACACTATCCTTTTCGTTACTTTAGAGAAAGGATAGTGTTTTTTCGTTTTGCGGGTATCGGAAAATCATTGCTAATAGCAGTACCTCAATAAGAAGATCTCAATTTCCACTTACCTAGCTATATCAAGGCTTGCTCGTCTGATTTGGGATGTTTGGGGTACAAAAGTTGAGTTACAAACATTATTGTCCAAAAAAATCATTTACTGTAATTATTTTACATGGTATTATTTGTATTATGCATACGAAGTATGCATGTATAATAAATTAAATTAATAAGGAGTGCTTAATCGTGAATCCTAAGTCCATTTTCAAAGGAGTAACATCGACTCTGATAGCTGGTGTAATTGTTGGAACTTGTACTATACCTGCTTTTGCGGATTCGACTACAAGTGTATCGTCGAAAAATTATGCAGTTACAAGTAGTGGAGAATTCAAAGCTCTAGACAAGGAGGTTTCAGAGGGCTCTGTTGATCAATCAAGCTGGAGTCGGGAGTTCGAATTAGATGAGAATGACGGAGCACAAGTAAACTTCTGGATTTCAAATAACGGGAGTAATGACATAAAAATATCAATTGATGGAAAAGTCTCAAGAACCATCGCACCAGGCAAGCAAGGCAACATTTCGACTGAGGTTAAAAATGGTTGGTTTGGTTGGACATACAATTACACATTTACAGCTTCACCACCGGCTCAAGGTGGTAGTGTTAAGATGAAGTATCGTATTGCTCAAAGAAATAATTAACGAATTACGGAAAGGTAATCACTCATTACCTTTCCGTAATTTCATCATTTTTTAGTTTTTTAAAAGATTCCTTACTTTCTATACTTTGGAGATAAATTCACACCAGGTTTTTCATCTTCTCTTTTTCTAAAAATAAAAGGTTTTGTATTAAATCCTATATGATGCAAATCAAACCCCTTAGTAACTACTTTTCTCCAATTTTCTGCTCCTGCTTTTCCTGCTCTTTTCCCCTCAACCTTATGAAATCTTATCATGTCCTATATTTAAGGGTTATACAGCGCTCATTATCATTATTTACACCTTTTTTGATGTTTTTCATATTTTCTGGGCAGTAAAGAAACCTTGACCACTCGCCAAGATAAGTAAAATAAAAAACGAAGGCATCAATAAAGTGGAAGCTTATCATCGATTACAAAAGCCTGTTATTTCAAGCATTTGAAGTCATTCATTACACTCATTTACATCAATTTATATTCATTTAGGGCACAAAATTGGCACTGTTTTAACTGTAAATGAACCAAATGAATAATGAGTTATCGATGGTACATCCTCAATAGAAAAAGAAGAGGACACAGAATATTGGTGTGCTGCAATCGCACTACCCCACTAAAAAACCTTCCAGGAAATCTCTATACTTTGATATGATAAAACTCCTTTCAATGTATTAGTAAAAAGAGTTAGCATCTTAATTGATGGGCACCTTTAATGCATTGATCCCTTAGTTAAACGCAATCAAGAATGTTGCGAAGGAGAATCTCGATGTGCCTGGCCAGAATCCAGTTTAGCTTTTGCAACGTACATTACCGACGGCAATTCCACCTAATATGAGGATGACTCCCATCCATCGTACTATACTCACATGCTCCTCTAACACTAGTGCTGCCATTGAAACAGCTACTGGAAGTTCAGATGCTGTTAATATGGTGCCAAGTCCTGGTCCAACATGTGGCATCCCAATGGTAAATAAAAGAGGCGGAAGGACAACTCCAAAAAAACCAAGAAGCAAACCATAGGGTGCCACGCCCTTTAAAACAGGAAGATCAAATAGATATATAGGGGGAAACAATAGAAATACAACGACTAAACCCCTGGTGGAAAGCAGAGCACTCTTTAGTAAGGGTGGAGTATCTTTCCCAACTGAACCACTAAGAAGGATGAAGGTTGAAAACGTTAAGGAAGCGAGTAGTCCCCAGATTATACCTTGCCAAGACATATTCATTCCCTTCGCTGAAATAATCCCAGCTGCTAGGATAGACCCGACTAGCAGGATAGCTATCGAAATTATTTTCCCTTTTGTAGGCTTTTTCTTATAAAACATCCACTCGAAACATGTACCAATCCAAACAAATTGGAAAAGTAAAATGATAGCCAGTGATGCATGAAGTGATTGTAACGATTGATAATAAAATCCTCCTGTTAAACCAAAAGGGATGCCGGATAGTAGTAACTTAATAGTTTGACTTCGCGTTACTTTTCGCTTTTTTGTAAACAAAACTAGTATCCAGACCATCAGTGTTCCAAATAAATACTGCCCACCTGTCACCTCTGTGACCGAATAACCAGCTGAATAGGCTAGCTTAACGAATGTAGATAATATCCCATAACAGCACCCACCTAAAAATACAATTAATCCATAATGCCAACTTTTCAAAAGTTCTCCCTCCTTTTTTCCATAAAAAAAGCCACACTACTATCAATTGACAGTAGTGTGGCGAAAATAGAGTTTCCTCTAGAAAAATCCACGCTCTAAAATAGATTTTATTATTCAAATTTAACAGTATTATAAATTAATTGTCAATAAAATAATTGATTCTGTTTACAAAACTTATTTTAAATTTGTCCTTATAAAATTTAAATACCGTTTAATGAAAAACTGAACATGAAACACAATGTCTTTTTTTGGAAACTCATTCATAACTATGTTATGCACCAACTCGATCTGCGGCAATTTTAAAGCCACCATTTGAAGCACTGTCTGCATCTACAAAGTGAGTAAATATTACGATGCTACTTAATACCATTACGGTCAATAGAATTCGGCTGTTCTTCATTTATAATCTCCACTTTTTTCGTTTCGCCTCAACATAAGCCATGGCAAATAAAGCTTTCGTTAAAAAATGTTCAGATTTTCCAAAAATATTTTACGAATAAAAAAGAAAGACTCAACGTCTCTCTTTTTCATTTATTTCAAGTGTAGTTTTATTTAAATTCCATGTCTGCATCTTCATGCTCATACTAAGAAGAAGAACGATTTATATAATCCCATTATGGGTTTCCATAATCAATATACCCAATGACTATAGTAATCATCGCCTTTTTTATTAAACCCAACGGCATAGGCAGTTCATGGTTCCTCTAGAAAGAGCTTTACTGAAACAAAGCCCCTTATACCGTGTGATTTTTTGACGCACCCAGGCCAAATATGAACAGCAGAATGCTGACCATAAGCAACAATGATATTGGGAGGTTCCAGCTTGCCGTGACGTCATGGAGCAAACCAAACAAGGTCGGTCCTGTTGCAGCCAGCAAATATCCAACAGATTGCGACATACCGGACAAAGAAGCCGCATCGGAGGCATCCTTCGTCCGCAAGCTTAAAAAGATCATAGCCAAACTGAACGCACATCCCCCAGCAATTCCGAGTAAAATTGTCCATAACAAAATAAGTGCATTATCGCCGAAATAAAGGCCACTCAATGAAACAAAAAACAGGACAGTCATTATGACAACCAGTAAACGCTGGTTCTTCATGCGTCCCGCAACGATCGGTACGATGAATGATACGGGAAGCGAAGCGAATTGAAATAGCGATAGCATCCAACCAGCGCTGTCTTCACTCAAGCCCCGGCTTGTCATGATTTCAGGTAACCAAGCGATCAAAACATAGAAAAGCAGAGACTGCAATCCCATAAAAAGTGTAATCATCCATGCCAGCGGTGAACGCCACAGACTTCGCCGCGTCGACGCACCGCTAGTTGTTATCATGGCTGACGCGTGACTCGCCCGCGCTTTAGGAAACCAGAATAGTGCGGCTATCAGAGCGAGCAATCCCCAGATTCCAAGTGCGCCATTCCAGCCAAAACCGAGATTGCGGGCGAGCGGGACACTTACACCGGAGGCTATCGCACCGCATAAATTCATCGACACTGAATACAGCCCTGTCATAAGACCGACATTACGAGAAAAATCCCGTTTAACAAGACTTGGAATTAGCACGTTGCACACCGCTATCGCGAGTCCAAGCAAAACGGTGCCTGCAAACAAAGGAACTGTTGCAGTCAGCGAGCGGACAGCAATACCTACCATGAGCAGAACCAATGCATAAAGTATGATTCGTTCTATCCCGAAGCGGCGCGCCAAGATAGGCGCGAAGGGGGAAAGAAGCGAGAAAGCAAGCAACGGCAATGTCGTAAGCAAGCCTGCCGCGGTATTCGATAATCCAAGGGACTCGCGAATCGATCCTACCAGTGGGCCTACCGACGTTAGCGGTGACCGCATCGTCAGTGATATAAGGACGATGCCTATGATGATCGGCCAACTCAATGAGAGCGAACGCTTTAACCCAGTTGGCTTCGTACCACTTTGTACGCTCATGGCCGCTCCCCCTCTTCAACGGCGATAACATCCTTCGATTCCTGGATATAGCGATGAACTGCTTCCACGGCACGATCGGCGTCCTGACCGACAATCGCTTCCACCAGCTGTCTGTGCATTTCCAAAAAATCCACATCGACTTCATAACGAGTCAGGCTTGTAATCGAATCTTGCAACGCTTCAGCGATATGGTTGTATATTTCGATCAATATTTCATTATGCGAGGCCTTGACGATGCTTTGATGCAAATGAATATCCGCCGTTACAAAGCCATCAATGTTACCGAGTTCTGCCGCTGCCTCGCAGCGTTCCAGTTGGAGAAGAAGTTCGCGGGCCTCGTCGTCGGTTCTGCGTTGTGCAGCTAGATGGGCTCCCTCACGTTCGAGTGCATACCGGACTTCTAATGTTTGCAACGTATCGGAGCGCAAAATACGTTTTTTCAACACGACCCCCAAAGCACTTGAAGAGCAGACATAAGTTCCGTCACCTTGTTTCGTCTTTAAGAGTCCCGCATGTATCAATGCCCGAATTGCTTCCCTTAATGTATTGCGGCTAACATTCAGCTCGTTCATCAACTCCGGCTCGGCCGGAATGCGCATCCCGACACCCCACTTGCCTGATTCGATCAAACTTTCCATTTGTAGAGCGACTTGCTCAACCAGCGTCTGCCGGTTTGTTTTCTGAAGCATGTGTATATCCTCCTGTAATGCATTTATCAAACATAGGATGTTTGGTTAATTGGTATTTTATCACGCCTATGAAATTAAGACAACAAAATAAGAAGGTAATTAAAGAGGCAGGGAATGCCGCTGCTCATGGTGATGATATAGAATTTAACAGCAAAATGGCAGAGCCTTTATTTAAATTTACAAGCGAATATTCTGTATGAGTTATGGAGTTAGGAGATAAGCCGATACTCTCGGAACCTTGCATAATATCTAAAGAACGCCCACCACTTTCCTGCATGGTGAGCGCCATAATAATATTCACTTGGTCAAAAACGCCTTCCTGACGGGCGTATTTCTCAAATACCGCCCTACATCGTTCCACTTCCGGTGCAATGCCAACTGTTTCATATTCGCCATCCCCGCCGCCTATAAAATCGTCATGACCACTACGATACATAAAGCAAAAAAGAAGATAAGGAGCCGAGAATACTAAAGAAAGAACTACCTATTTACTCATCATCTTGTTCTTTTATCCCTTCTCAGTCGATCTTCTACTTTTGAAGAAGTGCGTCTTGCTATATCATTTAAAGACACTTGCTCGAATGTATTTACACTTTGTTCAGTTCGTCTAATGGTTTGTGATGAACAATAGGTTGATCCTCTACTTTTGTAGGTTGAGGGCTTTCAAAGCCATGTTGTGGTTCAGATTGACTCATTATGACTTTTTGATCCGAACGTTTGATTTCTGCTGTTTTCTCTTGGGCTACAGGCTCACTCTTTGAAACAGAATCATCTTTCTGGACTTCAAAATCTTGTTGCTGATCTGTTTCAGTATTCAGATTTTGTTCTTCATAGACATACGCTTCCCGATGAGTGCGTTCTGTATCTTTTTCATTCTCTTGTAAGACTGACGCTCGATTAAAAGCAGTTTCTTCTTCATATTGTAATGAAGCATCGTCAGATTGTCGGTGATGACTTGCAGGATGTTTAAGAATCTGTTCCACACATTCTTTTTGATCTGTTCTAGTTGATTCATCCTTCTTATCCTGTAAAATAGGTGCTCTTTTTGATAACTCCTCATTTCCTTCATTCAAAGCATCTTTCAGCATAGGAGAGTTTATTCCGTCTTTTCTCAATCTGTCTAAATGAGATTGCTGTTTATTTTTTGTTGCATTCGCAAATGCTTCTTTTTGTTGTTTTTTCGATAGAGTTTGAGGATTTCGTTTTAAGCTTCGGCTGTTATGTCTAGCTATTCCGTTTGCAGTCTCTTTTTGCGGGGTTCTTGAAATAAAATGAGCATTGTCATATCCCATAGCAGCCCCACTCGGTGAATTACCGCCACTTTCACTAGTGACACCTTCTGAATTTGAACCATTTTTACCCCCGATGACATTTCATCACTTAACCTTTCTAAAACTTCATCTAATAAGTGGATATTCATATTATTCATGCATTTGTCTATCCTCTTTTTTAAACCGGCTGAATAGAAAGTTTAAATAAATGTTAATTTAGTGTTTTTCTGCAAAAAAAGACATCATTTTCATTCTATTAATGCTATTATAACTTCCATCCTATTGAATAATAGGAAAATTAAGCAAGGGAGTGTTGTCATATGTTTAAAGCAAAGTTCAAAAAAACGATAGGGATGGGTATCGTTGCAGCAGCCTGTTTGATGACTACTGCATTGCCGGCAAGCGCTGCGCCGGCGAATGTAAACGATGCCAAGTCAAATGATTATACGATTAAGTCATTCCATTATTTATCTGTAGATGGAAAAGATGTGAATTCTCCGGCCCAAGTGAACAACAAATCCAACAACATAAAAGTGACCATGGTTCTGCCTAAACAGAATAAAAACGGCGATTTGTTGGCATATGGATTCACGAGCAAGGTAACTTTAGAGGCATTTATCGCAAAAGATAAACAAAGGCTTCAAAACAAATTCCAGCCGACGGCAAGCGGCTCTTGCTGTACCGATTTCTATGAGTATAAAAATAAAGGCGGGCAGTATATTTATTGGAGAGACGGATTTACAAACTTGTCTTCCGCTTGGAATGACAGAATTTCCTCTTTAAGTACGGCTTCACCTTCTTCAAGCTATTCAACGACGCTCTGGGAGCATACTTCAACTCAAGGGTATGGCAAAGGAGTCATGTTTAGACATTCTGATTGGTATGGCAAAACGGCCAATATGGCTTCAGATTGGGACAACAAGGCTTCGGCAATCCAAATCAAGTAATCTAGGTAAAGAAGTTTCAAAATCACTATTCTCTTAAGAAGAATGAGAATAGTGATTTTTTGTATTGTCATGACAG
Source organism: Bacillus inaquosorum KCTC 13429 (assembly GCF_000332645.1). Taxonomy (GTDB): domain Bacteria; phylum Bacillota; class Bacilli; order Bacillales; family Bacillaceae; genus Bacillus; species Bacillus inaquosorum. The sequence goes on along the minus strand of NZ_AMXN01000006.1, from coordinate 175,933 downwards.
TTGCCAGTTTGCTGTGCTTATATAATGACTAGTCTAAAATTTTTGATAAATCTGTACATGAAGATATCTTAAAAAGAAATCCATGTGACAACGTTAAACGATTACCTTTAACAAGAAAAAAATGAAGTTTTGGAGACCAGAACAATTCAAAAAATTTATTAGTTTAATACCTCAAGATCAGTTATTGTTTAAAAACTGTTATACCGTTGCACTATTCAGACACCAAGGAGAACCACTTTACATCATTTCTATAATTTTGTATGAATTATGGTTAATAATTGGTGAGCAAAAAACCCCCTTACTTCCCCACTTCTCCAAATCTCATTATAAAATGATCTAATTTTCGTTACCTCTCTTAAAACAATTAAAACTACAGAGCCACTATATTTCTTGGTAATTGAACTTACTTTCTTTCAATTTAGTTCTTCAGTTTAAAAAATCTTTTTTATATCGAACGGCTAGATAGATTCCTGAAGCTAATAATGCAAGAGAATATTTAAATAAGAAGAAAACTTGCCACATATATTCTTTTGGGAAAATCGTGTCACACAAAATTACTCCACATAACATAAAGAGGCAACTTTTTAATGATATTTGATTTGTTCTTTCGTCAGCCTTACCCATTTTTTTAATAAATACGAATGTCAGAATCAATCCGACTACAAGCAATACAAACCCACTGCCAATAAGAATATTCCAATTTCCCGGAGAATGTTCAGCCCAGGACTTTAAAGGAGAAAAAATTGCGTTAGTGATAGTATCTGTGATCGAATTAATTTTCATTTTTGATCATTTCCTTTCTCATAAGTAAAAATCTCGTTTACATCCACATTAAAAAATTCGGCAATTCGAAAAGCTAACAGCAGAGTCGGAACATAATTTCCTTTCTCCATTACAAAGATGGTTTGTTTGGAAACCCCGACTTTCTTTGCTAATTCTTGCTGAGACAATCTGGCAAGTACACGATATTCATAAACCTTATTTGAGATCGAATCACCAAAATCCTTCTTCATGACCATCACCTCTTGAACCAAATTATAAACTTACCTTATACAAAAGTAAAGTAAACTTATACAAAAATATAAAATACCTTTATGTTTACTTAGATTACTTTGATTTAAGAACCAGAATGCAGAAAGAACCTGATGAAATTCATGATTCTGTCAGGTTCACTTATCAATCTGGTTTTATTTGGTTTTTGGTGGTGCGTTTTATGATATTCAGTAGTGCAAAAAACGGTTAGAGTAATGAAATCGGGTGATGGAGAGCACAACAATTTGAAAAACAACTTATAACTTTAAAGCATAAACAAAAAAGATACCAATATGGTTTGTTATCTTCATGATTATTTTGATTATGTGCACTTACAATTGTTAATTCTAAATACGAAACGCTTCCGGGGCAAGATCACTCAGCAGATATAATGGCTCCGGAAAAATTGGCAAAAGCAATTGTGAAATATTCTAATAGTCATCAAAAATGATATATGGAGAAGGAAAATGTGTAACATGGCATCAGCCCATCTACGAAAGAAAAAAATTATGGAATCACCTTATAAATCCTTCATTACAATGAAGGATTTTTTTATTAATCAGTAAGCAATTACAATAATACTTTTGCACTTAACGGTATCATCGTGCAAATCCTTTTATAGACAGAAAAAAAGAGGAGTAAACACATTGTTTACTCCTCTAACTTTGTCCCTTAACCTTTTACTTCTTCATAGTCTGGTGTTTTCTTCGACAAGCCAAGACGATCATTTTCTCCATTTCCCGGCATACCGGTCATCTTCTCGTATTTATCTCCTTAGTTGACAAAATCATATTAGAAATAGATGTGAATAAATCGTGTACCTGGCTTGATGGTCAATATGTTGTTAAAAACCAAAAATTCGATTCGACGAGTTAGTATCAATAAAAAATTGCTTAAGCTACTAGAACATTGGAGAGGAGGAGTAAGATCGCTGTCCTTGCAAAAGTATTTAATCTTTCGACTGAATATATCTTTTCTTGAAGGTATATCTTTATATTGAAAGATATAGGTATCATGTGAATGTCTAATACCTAATTCATTAAACAACTCTTCTTGTGATGACTTCCTTTAGGTAAGTGGGCAGTTTGTGGGCAGCAGACAATAAAAATAAGCACAAAAAAATACCAGGGGTCTACAACACTTGGTATCATTGATGCGGCCGAGAGGACTTGAACCTCCACGGGTATTCACCCACTAGGCCCTCAACATAGTAAATCCATATCATTGGTTATGAAAGCTTATTTTCATTACACTCCTTAAATTCATTTGCCTTCATTTCTATTACGTTTATATGAAATATGGTAAAAAAATGATGAGCTAAAACGATAAAGATATCAACCTGTTCATTTGGTATCCTCATTCTTCAAGTACCACAATAAAATGGGCTCTGTTTTTAGGTTATTAAACCACTGAATATTTTTATGGTATTGCACGTGTCACTCTGCCAATAACCACTATATCACTTTCCACATTCAAAAGTTTCCATCCAATTTAAAAAAGCTGGCGAGAGATAGTTTATCCCACACTCTTTTTAGTATTGTTAATCCGTCTATGTTTTTTCGCCCATAGTCTACCAATATAACCTGTACCAAATAGAACACCAGCCACAATAAATACAAATCCGATTAATTGTGAAGTTGTAATTGTTTCATTTAAAAAAATAGCGGAAAATACAAGACCAAAAAATGGAACAAAGTTGTTAAATATAGCTGTTTGACCTGCACCTATCCGCTGAATAGCTGCATTAAAAACAATATATCCAATTCCAGTTGCCACTAACCCAGATACGATAAATAAAAAGTAAGTAAATAAAGATGCAGAAGTCATTTCATTGACCCCGCCAGGTTCGGTTATAAAACTAATAATCAACAATCCAATTGAGCCAGCTAGGTACATTATTGTTGTTACCTGTTTTGAATCAAGTGTTTCTGTTGCCTTTTTTACGAAAATAAAACTAATGGCTTGGACAAACATAGCAATAATTATAATTAATTCTCCCTGAGATAATTGCATGTTACTAAATGACCCACCCTGAATAAAGAAGACGCCGGTTAATGCTAGAATAAAACCAAGCACTCGTAATTTTGTTAATTGTTCACCTAAAAAGAGAACAGCAAGTATTGCAGTTGTGAGTGGAACTAATGCAAGAATTAAAGAAGCATTCGAAGCATCAATCATTGTTAAGCCTACTGCTATTAGCGAATGGTGTAAGATGACACCGAATAACATTCCAAGTAATGTATAAATCCATTCCTTTTTCGATAAACGACGAAATGATTTCCCCAGAACGATCATGATTAATGCTGTAATCCCAGCCATCATAATTCGAAAAGCTGTCATTGTTTGAGGGGGTAAATCTTCCACCAATACTTTAATTATAACAAGATTAAGTCCCCAAATAGCTGTAACAAAAAACACTAAACCGTAAGTTAGTAATAAGCGTTTTTGATTCACAAGTTACTCCTCCATTTTCCAAGTGTAATGCTATGTTCAACTATAAGTGCCATATTACTTTAACGTTTGTATAACACTCAACACATTTCTATAACACTTAACCTTTGTGTTTTCATCTGTGGAACTACTGTATGAAGACTTACTTAATAGCGTTTTATTCTTATGTGTGAATAACTTTCATTCAAGGGTTAAAATAAATATATTAAAATCTGCTATATGAATAAGTCTATAACACTAACCAAATGTATAACACTTAGGAGGATTTATGGTGCAAATTGATATTCAAAGAAATAAAGGGGAATCACTATCTAAACAAATATATCAATCTATTGTTGACCGAATCCGTTCAGGACTTTTGGAAGAGGGATCGAAATTGCCTTCTGTACGTAGTCTTTCCAAACAACTGGAAGTAAGTTTGGTTACAGCTGTCAAGGCGTACAAACAATTAGAACAAGATGGATTTGCTACTTCTATCCAAGGAAAAGGTACTTTTGTAAAAGCAAAAATAAGCGAGAAAAAGAAAGTAGAAGCAATACCTTCATACGATTGGCAATTATCACTTCAAGATTATCTACCAAGATCCCAGTTTGCTCGTTATCATATTGCTCCTCAAAAAGTTCATCTTTCATCGTCCATGATAGATCCTAAACTACTTCCAAACAGATATTTTGAGCATGAGGTACAACAGGTTCTTTCGGAGAATCCAGAGTTATTGTCTATATACGGGAATGTTCAAGGTGATAATCAACTAAGGAGTGAAATGTCTGCCTATTTAAAAAGGTCAGGGGTTACTTCTACACCAGAAAATATCTTAGTTACAAGTGGTCTTCAACAAAGTATAGATCTTGTTGCTCGTACATTTGTTGGACCTGGGGATGTGGTGGTAATGGAAGCACCGACATACCCGGGGGCAATTGATATTTTTCGGGGAAGAGGTGCTACCATACTTACGGTGCCTGTTGATAAAGATGGAATGCGAATAGATATACTCCAAAACGTATGTGAAAAACATAAGCCCAAAGTTATCTTTACGATTCCTACATTTCATAATCCAACAGGTTTTGTTATGTCTCTAAAACGACGTAAGCAGTTACTTGATATAGCCGGGAGTATTCATAGTATTATTGTGGAGGACGATCCATGCAGCGAGATTTATTTTGAAAAGAAACCACCTGTCACCCTTAAAAGCATGGATCAGTTTGGTAATGTAATTTATTTAAGAGGATTGAGCAAAACGATTGCTCCGAGTTGTAGAATAGGAATATTAACAGCTTCTGGCTCTATTTTCAATCGTTTATTAGCTGCAAAAGCAAATGCTGATTTAGGAAGTCCTTTACTTACACAAAAGGCTATTCTTCCCTTGATTAACTCTAAAAGAATGATAGATCACTCAAAGAAGTTGAGGACGGCTCTAAAAATCCGAAGAGATTTAGCTCTTGATTTACTTACAAGTCTTTCTCCTGAGGGTGTATCTTGGACGATACCAGAAGGAGGATTAAATTTATGGATCAGTTTGCCTTCTTGGATTGATAGTCATCTTCTTTTATCAGAAGCAAAAAAGCAACAGATAACATTTTTACCAGGATCAGCATGTTATCCAGCAGGGCAAGAAAATAATCATTTGCGTATTAGTTACTCATATATAAATGAGGAACTATTGAAACATGGAATTACAACATTATGTAATATCTTTCATGCTGCGATTTCATCCCAAAAAACAAGTGAAAATAGGCCAAATTTTTAAAGTAATCATTGATAATATAGACTGAATTTTAGTTTTCATCGTCCACTCCTAAGAATCTTCAAAACAGCTTATATTTCGAAGATTCTTAATCGTATTTAATATAAGTGATCACAAGTCCTCAATAAAGAAAAAACCGATGTTCCTATATGTGCGGGACATCGGTTTTTGTTCGTATCCTTTTACATGAGATCTTCTATTTCCTTAGATTTCATATAACTCAGCATTATCTCGTGTCTAAATTCTAATAGCTGATAATATAACAGGGCATCTTGGTTTTCTTCCATGTTTAGCAACTCTTTCTCTACTTCTGTTTTTATAATCTCTGCTTGCAACTTGATCATTTTTTATTGATGTATACCATTCATTTAATTTTTTTGTGACTAAGTCGTACGGAATTTTATCTTTATCTAAGAAAACACCCCGCAAGAAAATTGCCCCATCCTTACATAAATTGTGCGAGTATTTACATTAATTGTATTATGCCGGAACAAACATCCTTTATTTTACAAAGATGAATTGCAAAAAGGTACATTATATCTACTCCTTTGCGGTTTTTTTGCGGTTATAGCAATACTTTGGCGACTTAACGCCAACCATCACGATGATCCCTTTCAAGACAGAAAAAAAGAGGAGCAAACACATTGTGTCTACTCTTCATACTTCTGTCTCTTTTCCCTTAAGTCTGGTGTTTCTTCGACAACCACAGTCGGTCTTCCAGGTATTTATAATTAAATATGAAACATTCGTATCCTTCAAGAAAATGTTTCATGTATAATCTATTTAGAACCATCTTTTCGTAATATCTAACTTTTTGAAAATACAATATAAATAGGGGGATTAACATGCTACTCTCAGATATAAATCTTTACGTCTGGAAGCCATTTTCAACATCACCGCCACCGCCGTTTACTCCAGCTGTTGAATCAGCAGTGAATAAGCTTATATTTAAAACAGATTAAGAATCTGCGAAATATAAGCTGTTTCGCAGATTCGAAGGAGTAGACAATGAAATCTAAGATACAGTTTATATTATCAATGATTATTTTCGGTACAATGGGTTTAGTTGTAAGATACATTGATTTATCTTCGAGTGAAACAGCTTTACTAAGTAGTTCAATTGGATGTTTATTTTTAATAATCGTGTTTTTTATGATGAAGAAAACCATTCCGTGGAAATTAGTAAAAGCTAATGCTTACATCTTATTTCTATCTGGTATTGCATTAGGCGGAAATTGGATATTTCTTTATCAATCGTACGATCATACAACACTTACTAATGCAACATTAGGGTATTACTTTGCACCGGTGTTTGTCATGATTCTCTCACCATTTGTCCTTAAGGAACAACTACCTGTCAAAAAAATTGTTTGTATTGGTATAGCGATAATAGGAATGTTATTAGTTGTTGGAAACGGCATAAGTGCATCTGGAACAGAGGATCTACTTGGGATCTTTTTCGGGTTAGTTGCAGCTGCATTTTACGCTGCATTGATGTTAATCAATAAATTTATTCACCACATGGGCAGGTTAGAAATTACAATCATCCAACTTGGAATAACCGCATTACTGCTCTTGCCATATGTGTTTTTCACAGAAGGATTCGGTATCTTTGGAGTATCTAGATCATCCGTCCCTTTTATCATCATTTTAGGAATTGTAAACACCGGTATAGGATTTTGGTTATTTTTCTCGGGTATGCAAAAATTAAAAGGGCAGAGTATTGCTATGCTAAGCTATGTCGATCCATTTGTAGCTATATTAATTTCTGCCATTATCCTACAAGAACAAATGACCATTGTTCAAATGCTAGGTGGCGCACTCCTTTTAGGCTCAACATTTGTTAGTGAGAATAAATCAATCAAATTTCCAAAACAATTAAAGAAATTATCAACTAAGTAACACACAAACCAGTGGGCGGCATTCATTTCCCACTGGTTTTGTTCTTTTGCAGATTTTTTCATATTATAAAAAAATTTGGCTTTAGCAATTGACAAATATCCTGTTAATTTAAGAGAATTATTTCTAAACTTCACTCAAAGTGATGCTTATTTTCCTTAACCCATTGTGCAAATGTTCTTGCTGGTTCTCCTGTGACCAGTTCTATTGTTGGTAAAACTGTATAAACTTGTTTTGGCGGGTTTTTTCCCATTTCTATGATGAAATAATTAATAAACTCCTCTTCATATCCTTTGCTCTTCCATTCTTTTTTCATTTCATCTTCTGTCATTTCAATCAACTCAATAGGTTTTTGAATAACTTCAGAAATTTGTTTAACCATAATTCTAGGAGTTAATGCTTCTGGTCCAGTCAAATCGTATGTTTGTCTATGATGTCCTTCCTCCGTGAGAGCTTTTACTGCAACAGCCGCAATATCAGCTTCATGGATTCTAGCGCTTAGACTATCAGGGAATGCAGTTCGAATTATTCCTTCTTTTTGGATAGATTCTGCCCAATCATAAAGGACGTTTTTCATAAATTCTACAGGCCTTAATATCGTCCACTCCATTCCGCTATTCTTAATTACTTCTTCAATAGGGTTCCCTTCAAAATCCATTATTGCAACTATTCTTTTAACGCCAGCTTCTTCAGCCATTTGAACAATTTTTTTATTTGTCATGAATTTAGTGTCTGATTGATCACTTTGCGTGATAAAAAATAAACTATCGACTTTATAAAGATGAGGCTGTAAAGATTCAGGTTTATCAAGATCTCCAGAGACAATTTGAACTTCAGCAGGCAGATTTGTTTTGTTTATAGCTCTTGTTAACGCTCTTACCTTAACTCCTTTTTCATGTAAAAGCCCCACAATGCAGCAGCCTACTGTTCCCGTAGCTCCTGTAACTAAGATTGTCATGTTTATTTCCTCCCAAAATCACATTTTAAATTTGAAGGACTCAGAAAATTATCGAAATAATCAATGAAATGAAAATATAAAATGAACTCCATATCTACTCATCTCTGCCCTTCTTGGTTATAATAAAGGGTGGTGTAACACCATAGTCAAGGAGATGTTTTAATGGACTTACATTTACAAACTCATTTAACGACTGGGCAATTTTCCAAGTTAATGGGAGTAAGCAAAGATACACTATTTCACTATGATCGAATTGGGATTTTTTCTCCGGAATTGAAAGCTGATAACGGGTATAGATATTATTCAATAAATCAAATCGATGTTTTTCAAGTAATATCAACCCTAAAAGAATTAGAAATGCCGTTAAAGGAGATAAAGGAATATCTTAATAAAAGATCTCCCGATGAACTTATTTATCTTCTTGAAAGTAAAGAAGCAGTTCTTGACGCTAAAATTAAACAGCTTCAAAAAATGAAAAAAATCATCTCGGAGAAATCAAGTATTACGAAGAAAGCAGCCAAAATAGATCGTTCAGCTATTATATTTGAAGAAAGGAAAGAAGAAGCATTAGTATTAACTGAAGCAGAACCTTTTACAGGAGATAAAAGCATTTATGATTCCATGATAAATCATAATAAGTACTTAAACACTTACAATATAGATACTCATCACTCACCAGGTTGGATGATGGATATTAAGAAAATAGTAAGTGGTAAACCTTTTAGTTATGATCATCTTTATACTAGGGTTGACAAAACACTGAATCATTATAATTATGTCCGAAGCAAAGGCACATATTTAACTGCGTATCACTCAGACGGGTATTCACGTATTAAAGAAACTTATAACAGATTATTAAAGTTTTCTTATGACAAAGGCCTACAATTGCAAGGCTTTTTCTATGAGGAAGTTATGTTAGATGAGCTATCAGTTAAAGGCTATGAAAAGTATTTAATTAAGGTTTTTGTGCAAATTTTAAAGTGAAGCTCATTATATTGGGCGACGACAAAGAAAAATGGTTTGTAAACATATAAGGTGTTATTCAAGACTTAAAACGAAAGAATGCAAAAATAATAAAGTTGATTAACCTCAGGAACACAACTTGTATTTGGTGGCAAGTCATGAACTCCTAAAGGAGATTTAATAAATCTAAAGCAAAAAAGATACCAATATGATTTGGTATCTTCATCTAAATCGAGTCCCTCAACATTGTAAATCCGTATCACTGGTTATGAAAGCTTATTTTCATTACACTTTCTAACTTCACTTTACATCATTTCTATAGGTTTGTATGAATTATGGTTAATATTTGGTGAGCAAAAATCACCCTATACTCCCCCACTTCTCCAAATCTCACTAGGATCAAATGTTTTAACATTCGTTACTTCTTCTTAAACAACAATTTTTGAAACTTTCACATCTATTCCATGGTAATATTTAGATATAAAATCACTGAAAGGATTGGACAATGAAGGTATTTGAAGTAAAGTCTTTGTTATCTGAAGCTGAAAACCAAGCAGATCGAAGAAAACAAAAAACTTAGCATACTAACTAATCTGCCGGCAATTACCCGTTGTCCTTTTTATTTATCTAAACACCTGTTCTAAAAAGAACCTTTCTTATTGACTTCTTCAAGCAATTTAGATATTAATAACTCTAGTGAGGAATTAACCTCATTTTCTATAAATTCCCCGTCTTCGTTCAATTTATTGTTTGCTCCTGAAATTAATAACGCTCCACCATCGAATACATTCGCATTTAACATACTTAGATTGAGTTGTAATGCTTGATGCGCATTTTTCCCATCACATGAATTCTGTAATAACCGCTACTGGTTTCGAATAAAGCTCTGCAGACGACACCAACCATTCTAAAGCATTTTTCAAGACACCAGGTACACCCTTTATATATTCGGGTGTACAGATAATGACTCCATCGGCTCTTGAAAGCGATTCTCTATATACTTGCACCTCTACTGGTGGTTTATCACTATCTAAATCACGATTAAAATGCGGAAGTTTTTCAATACCATTGTATATTTCATATTCAACACCGTTGGGCATGAATTTTTTTAGGCTATTAAGTGCTTTTTGAGTTGATGATTTTTTCCGGCTACTTCCTGATAGGGCTACAATATTAATCTTTGTTTCCATACGAATCTCTCCTACAATAAATATTAATTAAAATTACTTCACTTCAGAGACTCTGTTTCCATTAAACTATTTCTTAGTTTAGGGTGAAATTTATTTTGCACGTGATGCATTCGAATATCGAATTTAATTTAACTAGTGTTTGAACTAACATACCGCCAAATAGTCCGAGTTATAAGTAAATGTTTTTAACTATTGAAAAGGGAATTCCACTAAATATTCCGAAGACCCTAATATTTTAATTAAAGTCTTGCATTAAAGTATCAACCACTTCTTTTACAGTTCTGATTTCTTTAATTGGCGTAATTCCAGTACCCACAGAAATATAGCCCTCATCTGTATTGCCTTCTAGCATGCCGATACGCATTCCAATTGATCCACGCATCATTTTTGCTATTTCTTCACGACTAACACCTTGTTTATCCATTTCTACTAGTTCATTCGCAAATTTAGTAGGTAAAGAACGATAGTATGCTGGTAAAGTACGGAACATTAGTAAATCTTCTGCTGTAGCATCTACAATCATTTGTTTCACGTTTTCTGCTGCTGGATTTTCTTTTGTTGGAATAAAGACACTACCAGCAAACACACCTTCAGCGCCTAAAGCAAATGCGGCACGCACTCCTCTAACATCTCCAATACCACCAGCTGCCATTACAGGGGTATTTATAGCATCTACAATCATTGGAACAATCGAAAATGTTCCAATAACTCGTTCTGGAACCGTACCACCTTCATCAAATCCAGTCGCTACATAAACATCTATTCCAAATTCTTCTGCAGCTTTTGCATTTTCAATAGTAGGAGTAAGTGGTCTATAAACAATTTTAATATCGTTTTCTTTTAATGGTTTAAAGATTCTTTCATCCAGTATATCGTTCACAATAACAACAGGAACTTTCTCGTCAATAACTGTTTCTAAAATTGGCCATGTGTAAGCTAAATCACGATTTACGATTACAGGTACTCCAAATGGTTTATTAGTTAATGATTTTGTTTTTTGTATTTCAGTTCTCATTCTTTCCGCACTTATTTCGGGTGAACGAGTTATATCAACCTGACCGGCATTTGGACCTAGAAATCCTAATGCACCAGCATTGCTTACCGCCGCAACAAATTCGGCATTAGTAACCCAAGACATCGGGCCCTGTATAATCGGCTTTTCTATATTTAATATTTTGCATATTCTATTATTCATTATTGAATCCTCCTGCTTAGATTATTTTCAACCTTCAGTTGGTTTAAAGAAATACTTAGTTTACTAAATAATTTTCAGTTTGGCTTACTTATTAGTACAATATTTTGGGCAGAGTATCTTCCAGGTTACTAAATATTTATTTAGGGTACTAAATATACATTTGAGAGAAAACTTAAGATAAGTTTTTCTCCATACGCTTTATTAAATCCCTTAATATTAAGCGTTCTTCAGCTGAAATTGACTGTAGTAATTTTTCTTGGTGTTCATTCCATTTAATTCTAACGGGTTCTTCTAATTCTTTGCCTTTGTCCGTTAGATAAATTCGCATAACCCTTGCATCTTCTTCATCACGTTTACGGTATATGAAACCATTCTGCTCTAGCGATTTAACCATATTTGTTACCGTAGGCGGTTCGCATTTTAAATGTTCACATAGCTGCATTTGTGTTATTCCATCACCTAACCACAAACGCGAGAGTAAATTATCTTGGCCGACATAAAGATTGAGTTCTCTAAGGCTCTCACTATAATTCCGACGCATTTGGGAAGAAACTTTATCCAAGGACATACGAATATCACAGTCCACACTAATCTTCAAAGATAAACCTCCTCTAGCCAAAAAATATTTAGCGGGCTAAATATATCATGGTTGTGTTTTAGTTGTCAACGTTTCTACATTGATTGCTCTTCTTCAGCTAACCTGCTCCGTTTGTGACATAAGAATGGTATATCTTTCTTTTAGAAACCGATGCGATTGTTGAACAAAAAGTATAAGGAGTGAAACATATTATTCATGTATAACATGTTTCACTCCTTATTTTATATGACTTTTTACAATTTAGGTCTTGATAAACAACGAGACGAATAACGATAAGGCAAAAATTAAAAGATACCAATATGTTTTTGTACCTTCATTAAATCGAGTCCCTCAACCTAGTAAAAACGTATCATGGGTTACAAAGGCTTTTAATCAAAGCATCTGTTTATTTTATTTACACCTATTTTCATCATTTTTTATGAATTCCGGGCACAAATTGGGCACCTATGAGAGACCAACGGAACTCTACATTTCATCAAGTGATATGTCACTCATTGCCCTGTCGTAATAAAACAATTCTAAATCTCTTTGATATTGCTCCCATTCTTGCAGTGTATACAGGTATCTCTCCGCGTCAACTTCCTTCAATATCTGAACAATTATCTAGCTTGGTTTCAAGTGTTAGAATCCATTCAACATCAAAGGAATACTGTTACTATAAATAACTTGATAAAAGAAAATTAATACAAAATATGGAAACGTATGATATACTAAGGATATCTAGATTTACGATATAAACATTATTTCTTATTCAACTAACGGGCAGTTTAATTGAACTAAACATGCAGTTGAGTTCAATAACAAAATAAACAATAGAAAAAGATGTTAAATTTTGAACTTTAATTTTCCGTATATCAATATAAAATGGAATCTAATGCAGGGAGGGATTTTAGTTGGCTGAAAAGCAAAAAAGTGTTTCATCTTTGAAAAAATATTGGGTTTCTCAAATTGGTGTATTTTTATTGTCACAGATAATTTTTATTACATTTGAAACAACAGGATGGTTACCTAATTATAAAGAGATTGATGGAACACTATTTGGGAGAATTACGGAATCGTCAATTTTTATAGAATGGTTTACTTTTTATGAAACACCACAATTAAATTTACTTACTGTCTTTTTTGGCGTCTTCTTTCTTGTGCCTGGAATAATAAGTGCATTAAAAAACGTATTTTCGCCTAGACACTATAGCAATAGCTCTAAATAACCATGATTAAAAATAAATATGGTTTATTAAAATGAATAAAGTTTGAGAAGAGTTTTACTTAGACTATAAATTAACATTAAACTTTAACAGAACTTTTAAAAAAAGCTTAATCAAAAAGATTAAGCTTTTTCTAATTATTTTAGTAACCTATGCCCCTACCCTACTGTAGCGACTTTGATCTCAGTATTATGATCACTTTGCAAATAAGTTATTGATAACACACTACTTAAAATGACTGCTGCCAATAGAATCCGGCTGATTAGAGAGCATTAAATTTCCTTGTTCATGAAAATAATCAGCGACTGATAATATAACTATAACAGGGCATCTTGGTTTTCTTCCATGTTTAGCAATTCTTTCTCTACTTCTAGCCGTATTTTCCGCACAAAAAAATAATACCAAAGGTGGTTAAACCCTTGGTATTATTGGGATGCGGCCGAGAGGACTTGAACCTCCACGGGTTATTCACCCACTAGGCCCTCAACCTAGTAAAAACATATCATAGGTTACAAAAGCTTTTATTCTAAGCATCTATTTATTTTATTTACATCTATTTTCATCATTTCTCATGAATTCTGGGCACAAATTGGGCACCTTACTGAGACCAATTAAATCTACATTTCATCAGCATCTAGCGATATACGACTCATTGCCCTCTCATAATGAAAATCTTCCAACTCTCTTTGATATTGTTCCCATTCTTGCTTTGTATACAGGTATCTCTCAGCATCCACTTCATTCATTACGTTTCTTTCTGTGATATGTTCTTGGAAAAAATCAAGTATATGACTATATAAAAATTTTATCTTCTCAACTAATTCATTAACACTGGGCTCATCTAAAATGATTGAATGATGTGTTATATGATTTCGATAATCATTAATAAGTGTTATTGCCGTCTCAACATCTTCTGATATATCTATATCAAGTAAAAACTTAATTCTTTTAATTGCTTCATTCAAATTAATTGTATACAATTGTTTCTTTTTATTGCCGTTACCCAAATCAACATCAAAAACGGTTCGCTTGTTATTAAAATCAAATAGGTTTTTCTTACCCTTACTTTCATTCTTTAGCTTTTCTTTTGCTTCCATATATAAATTTATATCAGTAAATATTAATGATTCATTTTGCTTTGACAATATGTATTTCAATAAAATTTCTATTCCATGATTAAGAAATATAATTGCATCTTTTAAAAAGTGATAACTGCTTCCCTTATGATACTTCTCATACTCTTCTATGTTAGTTTTAGCTTTCTTTAATGAATCTATGCCGTTTTCTAATAATGAGTATTCCATTTCACTTTCCTTTCGTATTTTTATAAAAAAGCTTAATCAAAAAGATTAAGCTTTTTCTAATTATTTTAGTAACCTATGCCCCTACCCTATCTGCAGCCACTTTGATCTCAGTATTATGGTCACTTTGCAAATAAGTTATTGAAAATACACTACTTAAAATCACTGCTGCCAATAGAATCCGGCTGATTTTCATCGATAATCTCCCCTTTTTTAATTTTTCGTCTTGCTTCAATACTCATACGATAATATTCATTAGAGAGCATTAAATTTCCTTGTTCATGAAAATAATCAGCGACTTCAATCGAAAAATTTTCAACATCAGCAAACATTTTTCTCGAAGCCAGATATGAAAATGCATTCTTTATTAATTGAGTCTCACCATCAGAAAAAAATAATCCCTCTAATATTTTGAATTTCGCTGAGTATTCCTTATCATCACTTTTATCGGCAATAAATCGCCCTTTCCTAAAGTATATCAAAGCAACATCATAATTTTGTTGTTTTGCTTCTACATAGGTTAGAGTGAATAAAGTCTTTGTTAGGAAACTATGTTTTGATTTTTCGAAAATTTCTAACGCTAAAATTAAATGTTGTGAAGCCTTTTTATATTCTTTCAATTCATCATAACAAATCCCAATATTCATGTGTGACATTGCAATTAAATGCTCTATGTTACTTCCCTTGGCAATTTCCAAAGAATTCAGAAATTGTTCCAAGGCTCTTTCGTATTCTAAAGAATCGATCAGGTTACCTGCAACAATAAATTGACAACGCACAGTTTGGACCGCATACTCTTCATACTCTCTAAATATTTTGAGTGCACGATTTGCATAATTCATGGAGAAATATGTTTGTTTCATATAATAATATACATAGGACACTTTGAAAAAAAACTCTGCTTTTTCTATTTCATCCTCAACTTCCGACAACTTTGATTCAGCTATTCGATAGGCACTTATGGCTGAAGTTAATTCTTTTCGCCTAAACTCATACATACCCTTAAAAAAGTAAAAATAATATTCCAACATACCAGTTAATTGCCCTTGTTTCTCAATTTCTTTTATAGTCTCATAAGCATTATTGAGATCATCTATTTCTTTAGATTTCATATAACTCAGCATTATCTCGTGCCTAAAATCTAATAACTGATAATATAACAAGGCATCTTGGTTTTCTTCCATGTTTAGCAATTCTTTCTCTACTTCTATTTTTATAATCTCTGCATGCTCAACTTGATCATCTTTTATTAATGTATACCAATCATTTAACTTTTTTGTGACTATGTCGTACGGAATTTTATCTTTATCTAAGAAAACACCCCGCAAGAAAATTCCCCCATCCATACATAAATTGTTCGAATATTTACATTAATTGTATTATGTCAGAACACCCTTTATTTTACAAAGATGAATTGTAAAAAGGTACATTATATCTACTCCTTTGCGGTTTTTTTGCGGTTACACCAATACTTTTGCGACTTGACGCCAACATCACGGCAACCCTTTCATAAACACAAAAAAAGAGGAGTAAACATATGGTTTACTCCTCTAACTTAGTTTCTTTACCTTTTGCTTCTTCATAATCTGGTGTTTTCCTTGATAAGCCAAGTCGATCATTTTCTCCATTCCCCGGCATATCAGTCATCTTTTCATATTTATCTCCTATTTTTTCATAATACTTAAATGTTGTTAATTCACGTGAAGAGTTATCCGGCATATAAAATGCAAACTGAATATATTTGCCCCCTTCATAGACTCTAACAATCGCATTCTCTCTTTTAATATTTATCTCTGTGTCATTTCCTTTATGCTCTTTATATTGGCTAATTACATCATCAATCGCATCATCATACTTGCTTCCACCACATGCAGTTAAAACAAACATCATCATCAAACTAAGGAAAATAAAAAGGTTTTTCAAAATAAACATTACCTCCTTTTTCAATATTTAGTATAAACAAACAAATTGATCTTTTCCACCTTTTATCCATTTCCCTTAACCTGCACATTATCGACTAACCAACCATCCTTTTCTTTCTTCATAGTCGTTTGTACAATTAACACTTGATTCGTAGTGACTGAATTTACAGTTGTGGCGACTTCAACAATGTTTAAAAACAATTCATGAGACTCATCTAACGGCTTTGAATAACTCTCTAGTGATAGTAATTCACTTTGCACGCTGACTGTGTGCTTTTGATCAGAGCGAGAAGGGAATGCATAATCAAACCCTTTTCCAGTTGTGTGCTTCTTAACTGTTTCATATCGTTTATCTATGTCGGAGTAATTAAAAAACGCTTCAAAAAATGCCTTATTTTCCGAAGCGCTACTTGTTGATTCTATATGGTTCAATTCCTTAATTTTTTCGCTCAAAACTTCATTTTTATCTTTTAACTTTTCAATCTTATACGTTTGCTGTCCATTCGTGAAAAATCCAGTTAACATGACTAATAATAAACAAGCTGAAGCCCATGCAATATGTGTTTTCATATTTTCACTCCTAGTTATTTAATGCGTCCAAAAGATACAAGGTGATCTCTCCAGTAACCTGATTTCAAATCAGAATATTCGATTCCACTATCATTTGAATTAAACATTCTGCCATTGCCTACATAAATGCCGACGTGAGTAATGGCTTTTCCTTCGTATGTGCCGCCAAAGAACACTAAGTCACCCGCAGTCGCTTCTTTTTCACTTATTTTCTTGGTTGCCCCATGTTGTTCTTGTGCTGTTCTAGGAAGAGTGATTCCAGCTTTCGCAAAAGACCACTGAACAAGGCCAGAACAATCAAATCCAGTTTTCGGGTTTGAACCTCCCCAGGCATACGGTTGCCCTTCATATTTCAAAGCTTCTTTCATGACCGTTTCATAGAAATCCATAGAGCCATTCACAGGCTTCACATTTTTATCAGAGCCTTTCACATACCTCATGACATGGTCAACATAACTTGGGTCACCGTAGCTTTTCCAGCCCATTTTAAAAGCTTGCAATCGGCTGAAATCAAGTGCTAATTTCTTTGTGTATTTCCCGCCATTCTTTTTGACATAGTCTATAAATCCAGAACCAAAGTTGTATGCCTGTAAGGTTAAACGAACATCACCGCCAGCCTGTTTAAAAACCTTCTTAAAATGTTTAATGCCGACTTCAATTGAACGTTCTGGGTCAGTTATGGAGTTGGGAGGTAAGCCAATACTTTCGGAACTTTGCATGATATCTAAAGAACGCCCACCACTTTCTTGCATGGTGAGCGCCATAATAATATTCACTTGGTCAAAAACGCCTTCTCGACGGGCATATTTCTCAAATACTGCTCTAAATCGTTCCACTTCCGGCGCAATTCCAACTGTTTCATATTCGCCATCCCCGCCGCCTATAAAATCGTCCCCGACTTGATTTTCTCTTGAAATCGTCATAACCACTACGATACATAAAACAAAAAAGAAGATAAAAGGAGCCGAGAATACCAAAGGAAGAACTACCTTTTTACTTATCATCTTGTTCTTTCATCCCTTCTCAGTCGATCTTCTACTTTTGATGAAGAGCGTCTTGCAATTTCATTCAAAGACACTTGGTCAAATGAATTAACGCTTTGTTCAGTCCGTTTAATTGTTTGTGATGAAGGCTGTTTTTCTCTTGATACAGTCTTATTTTCAGCAGGAGCAACAGCCTGATTTTCATCAACACGAATACCATCTGAATGAACTTTTGCGGGTTCAGATGGTCTGATTTTACGTTCGTTATCGGCAATAGGTTGATTTTCTACTTTTGTAGATTGAGAACTTTCAAAACCGAGCTGCGGTTCAGGTTGATTCATCATGACTTTTTGATCTGATCGTTTGATTTCTGCTGTTTTCTCTTGTGCTACAGGCTCACTATTGGAAACAGAATCATCTTTCTGGACTTCAAAATCTTGTTGCTGATCTGTTTCAAGATTCTGATTTTGTTCGTCATAAATATACGCTTTCTGATCAGTACGTTCTGTATCTTTTTCATTCTCTTGTAAGACAGGCGCACGATTAGAAGTAGGTTCTTCTTCATGCTGTAATGATGCATCGTCAGTTTGTTGCTGGTTATTGGGCTGTTTAAGAAGCTGTTCCACATATTCTTTTTGATCTGTTCGTGCTGATTCATCTTTTTTATCCTGCAAGATAGGTGCTCGTTTGGATAAAGCCTCATTTCCTTCATTCAAAGCATCTTTCAACATAGGAGAGTTTATTCCGTCTTTTCTCAATCTGTCTAAATGGGATTGCTGTTTATTTTCTTTTGCATTTGCAAAGGCTTCTTTTTGTTTTTGCTTTTCTTGTTCTTTCGATAGAGTTTGAGGATTGCGTTTTAAGCTTCGACTGTTATGATTAGCTATTCCGTTAGCTGTTTCTTTTTGCGGGGTTCTTGAAATAGCATGAGTATTATCATATCCCATAGCAGCCCCACTCGGTGAATTACCGACACCATTTGAAGCACCAGTTACGCCATCAGTATTTGAACCATCTTTTCTCCCCTCAAAATGCTTTGTAAAGTCAGTAAATACGCCGCCTCCGTTACCCCATACTCCACCTATTTTCTTCGCTTGTTCCCAAGCAGGCTGAACAATGTTTTGTCTCATGTTTTCCATCATATTATTATCAACTGAAACAACTTTTCCAGCAGTCACAAACTTGATAATGGCATCCCTCTTGTGAAAACCAATCCACAGGATTGAAGCAAGGACAGCAACATTTAAAAGATACATTCCAAAACCATTTGGCGGTATTAACTTGTCAACGATAAAACAAGTCACGTACACAAACAGAACGATAACCCCTAACATTGCTTTCAGTAGGTAAACACTCCCCAAGCGTCCAAGCGTAACAAATCCCGAATAAGCTAATTGAGGAACATACGCTAAGATGAAAGCAAATGGCACAAAGAAAACTATCACTAAAGCGACAACTTGAAGCAAGAAATTAAAGAACGCTAATGCTAAAAATGGTATCCCAATGACAATAGAAGCGACCACAGCGATAAAAGACTCTCCCAGCTGATTAAACACATTTCCAGAAGTCATAGATTCATTTTTATAATCATCAATTTCAGTCTCTTTTATATAATCTTTTTTATCTTTTTCTCCATCCTCTGAAAGCTTATAAGAAAGCAGTTTATCTATACGATTAAGTCCGCCTTTATCTGTATCTTCCTCATTGATTTTCTTTTCGCTTGTTTCATCAAAATTCACAATTAAAAAAGGCTTCATCAAAGCAATGTCAAAGTAAAGATTACGCATAACCGCAACTGTGCCTTCCATTTCTTTTCCTTTTTCAATCGCTGAACTGTCTGCAAAATTGCCTTCATCTTGAACAATGCCAACCAATCCATTTCCCGCAGTTAAAAGCTTTCCTTGCGCTTCTACAGACAAGGCATTCAACACTTTCATGTAATAACCAGCGTTCGACATCCAAAGCCCACCGATCACCATGACACAAATAAATAGAATACTCCGCCGCATTGCTTCTTTTACGCTACCTCTCACACAGAATAGGTAGACAACATAGGCGCACGTGAAAATAAATAAAGCTTCACCGAAATTCTTTTTCAGTGTTTTATAAACTGTTTTAGAGACGTTTGTAATAGAATTTGCGAACTCGTCAATCGGTTGCAAGTTATACAAAATATCCATCCCCGCATCAACCACACGGACAATGTTTCCCGCAAAAGAAAAAGTGACGTTTGTCAGCCCAACAAACGCCCCCTTGATTAAATCGTCAGATGCTTCATTATTCGCTTGATAGCGTGAGATTGGAAACCTTTTCACCTTCAATTCCACGCCGCCAGCTTTTTCGACTTTTGGCTGCGTCGTTGTATCTCCATCAGCCGAAAATACCGTTACAGCTGAAGCAACAGTTAAAAACAGCAACACGATAGCCGACACAATCAAAATTCGTTTCTTTTTCATTACAGCCACCTCCTAATCTAACCGAGTTAATAAATAAAATTGGTACCTTGCTTTCTCTAAGTCTCTCTGCGTTAGCAGTACGTTTTCGGGATATCGTTCATACAGAGAGAAACAGATTGCTTTTTGATATTTCATATGCCTAAAAGTCTTTCGGTTTTGTTCAATCTCGATGCCTAATAATTTTTGCAGAAACTGTGCCGTTGATTTATGCCCGATAAAACTTTTGTATCGACCGTCATAATGCTTCAGCCATTGTTTCACTTCGTCCAATGTGATTTTTTCAGCTTTATAAAAGCCTGGACTCGTGACAACAAGAGAGTTTAAGAAAGCTATTTCCATGTACGTTTCAACCCCTTTTACAAATATTTTTCTTCCGCATATGCGACAGCTTTTTTCTCGACTGTTTTTAAAGCGCCTTGCCATTCTTCGAATAGGCATTCAATTGAAATTTTGGAGGTGCGGCCATAGTAATCTTTAAATAAGCATTGACCTTGGAACATGGATTCCATCATTTTTTTATTTTCTTTTGTGACCTCCATGTTCATCCATTTCAACACTTCTTCACGTTCGTTTGGTTCGTCAAAGGCGAAGGCAACGCCAAAGTTTCCGGAATCTTCTTCTTTCAAAGCGTCTTTTGTGGATTGGGAAATGAAGTATTCCGCATTGTTGTATGAGCGACCAATCCGGCGCATTTGTCTTTCTACTTTTTTTCCTTGTTGTGACGTGGTAAATATCCAAGCTTCGTCTATAAATTCAACAGTCTGTTCATCTGGATTCATGCCGAATAGTTCGCAGAACTTACCGAGTGCAAACATGACCGCACTAGACTTTAATTGTGATATCGTGTAGTTTTCAAGTCGTTCAGCATGATCAGGCAAATCCATGTTTTCAACTTCTAAAATGGTGATTCGTTTTTCAAGTGACAATGCAGGGTTTGAACCATCATGAATACAAAGTTTTAAAATGGAATCTGACACGACTTCATTTAAATAGTCACCAGCTTTTTGTACAGCATCTTCGGGATGGCTCTGCATCTTCCGAATAATATCAAGTGAGCCGACCTGTTCACCGTTTTGTTTCGCATCAATCACTTCTGACGTAGCACGGAGGAAAGCTGTGTTTATGTCGTCCTTCCCTTTAAAGTCATATACTTGTTCAAAAATGACTTGAACTAGCTCTTTTGCTTTCATAGGAGGGAGGAAGGAGATAGGGTCAAGCGCTCCCCAGTTGTGCGTGTTTTCATGATCTAGCGTGATATAGTTGTATTTCTCTAAATGTGCAATATATAAGGGAAAGTTCTCTCTAATGTACTCATCATTCAAGACTCTTTGAATCCACTTTCTCATTTCCTTTTTAGGGTCTATATACAGAGATTTGATGTTTAACATGGTGATATAGTTAAAGATCAATTTCGCTAGATATGACTTGCCGTTTCCTGTGTCTCCTGTGATTAAGCAATGAGGAGAACGTGTCTTTGAACCTTTTAACTGCTGGTTCGCTAAGAAAGGGTGGAATAAGACTAAATCACGGCTGGACATAATGGCATTTTCTAAATCAGTGTGCTCTTGAAAACGATCAACCCAACCTAGGAAGAACCCGATTTTCGAACCAATATCAGAGTTAACAGCAAACAGACTTTCTGCCACACCGTCTTGCGTTGTTTTTTGAATCCAGTTCTTATCGGTTATGTCTAACTTTTCACCAGGAAGCATTTTATAAAAAAGGTTCAGTTGATCAGCCACCGGAAGCCGACAAGTAATGCCAGCGCCTTTTAAATGCCTTTTGACAATCGTTGCTTTTCCCACACATTCTTTTTTTGTCTTTCCATGAACGACTATCACCGACAGCCAGTTCATCACATGCACATCTTCTTTCTTTATTTCATCTTGTAAATGCCTTATCATTGTGGCACTTGTGACAGTGGAAACATCACTTCGATCGCCTGTGCTTTGTTGTTCTTTTTGTTCTTCTTTCAATTGCTGTCTTTTGATGTTGAGGGCAGGCTTGGTAATGGACTTTGATTCCGTTTGAATCTTCATTTGCACTTCAACAGGGAAGGGAAGAGACTGCGCTTCATAAAACAAATCACTTTCCGACATATTGTGAAGAAATTCGTCAATCACGACAAAAGCTGAATAGCCTTCATCTTGGTCACTATGCAGATGTAAAACTGATGGGTCAGTGGGGTCTATAATAGTGTTTGTAATAGAGCGAACATCCTTTATTTCACTTTCTTCATTCATTTGGTGCTTTAACCCACGTACAAAGTGATAACGGTTAATGTATGTCATTTCTGATTCTGAAAGCCGTTCTCCGCGAACAGAAGCCATGATATTCGCTAATGTTTCTTCAACTTCCTCATATTTTTCAAAAAAAGAGGTGGAAACATTTTGTTCCCACCCGAGCATCTTCACGACTGTATCAGTCGCTGTATTGAAAAAAGATAGTATATTGTCTTTAAGTTCGACACTAATATTTACAAGACTGCTTTTCAGTTTTACACCTAAAATGAAGTCATACTTTGTCAGCCTTCCTAATCGCTGTTCTAACAGCCTTACCGTTTCTTCATTGTAGTAACGTGCCACATCCATTGCATCTGCTGCAATATCTGTTTCTAAATCTTTAAATCGTTTTTCTAATTCATACTCACTTGGATACATCATCAAGTGAAAATCCTCATAAGATGTAATTTCTTCAAAAAGATGCTGCCACTTCTTTTTATACGATTCAACTTTTTCTTTATTTTGCATAGGAATCGAATTGCTTTTTATTCGGTAGTACGCCCACACGTCGCCCGTTCTTGTTAACAGCAAATTCTTGTGTATTGCCTTCATAGGCGTTTTTAGTCTCATTCGAATAATCCACCACCTTCACAAGTTTTCGAAACTCAATTTGTTTTTCATTACTTAAATCAACCTTTCGGTCATTGCAAAACTTCTTTTGTGGAAGCTTGATGAAGAAGTAATACTTTGCAAAATCAATTAAGTATAAATAGATGTTTTTTCCTTCCGGCTTTATTTTCGTAACAAGCATTGTTAAAAAAATCGGTATTCCAAAAATCACGATGACGAAACTGTTATCAAAAGCGTGAGGAAAAATCATCCTCACGCCGTACCAAAATCCAAAGCAGAGACCAACAAAAATGAAATAGTTAATAGCCGGTATTAACTCAACTGCAAAGGGTAATGAATAATTTTCGGTTAATTGCTGAATCTTTTTCGGCTCTCTCATTGCCTTCCGGTAGTTGAACACCAGACGCCCCATTCAGATGCCCCCTTACAATTTTTCCATTAGCGCATTGATCCAGCCGGAGAATTCTGGCCAGTGCTTAATAATCCATGTAACCGCACTACCAATACAGCAAACAAAGATAATGCCGCCCATTTTTAATTTCATAAGATTCTTTGCGGCTATGAACATGACCACGATCGTAATGAATTGGATAACAACATCTGATGCCCAACCTTTTACCCCTCCAAGTGTTGGAAGGTCTGCGCCAAGAATAAAGAAATTCATGAAATCCATATTTAAACCTCCTATTGATGTTTAAGTTTATTTACATAAAACTGACCGCTGTTTTCCGTAATCTCTAGACTGAATTTTTCATTTACCGGAATGTCATTTTCTTTTTCCTTAAATCGGACAGCACAAAAAACCTCGAAACCTTTTTTCGTCTCGAAGATTTTCACTGACTGCACTTCCCCAAATAACAAGTTTCCTTCCAATGCTTCCGGCTTTTTCATCATATAAACCATTTCTTCTTTCTTTTCAGAAGCGTATTTCTCAAAGAAATTTTGAAGAAATGATTCAATAGATTCTTTTTTCTCGCCCGCATATTCGTCTCTAGTTTCTTCTTTACCTTTAGAAGCAATATCGCCTTTCAGATCATAAACTTGTGTAAAGTAAGGGACAGCAGACACCGCAAAGGAATCACCTTTATTTGTGACTGGAATATTCAGCAACATTTGTTTTTCAGATTTCTCGTTTGTTTTAACCTTTTCTTTCACCTTCTTTTTCTTCTTTCCGTCTTTAACTTCTTTTTCAACTTCCTTTTCTACAGGGTATAGATTTTCATATGTGACCTTATATTGAAAAAGGCTGTTTTTATCACCTTCTTTCACGTTATATAAGCTGTATCCTTTTAACTCTCGATCACCTTTTAAGCCATCCACATTGAAGCGTTCTTCATCTTCAAAATGGTTATCCTCCTGTTTCACCATGTAGCTTTCAAGGCTCTGCATACGTTTTTCAATAGATTCTTGATCGTTCTTCACGTTCACATATTCATTGATAAACCCTGATAGAAAGTTTTCAGCAGCAGTCACCGAAATTTTTTGTTTATCGTTATTTGTTGGCTTATTGGCTTCTTCTTTTATGTCATTAAGTTGGGATCTTGTGTTAATTGATAGAAGCACAGCAAGCATACAAATAAACAGCAAGCCCCCAACACAAGACCACAGTGTAACTGCGATCAGCTTCGACCTGTCACGAGGTACTTTTTGTTTATCTTTTTCTGGTCGTTCAATTCGTTTCAGTTTTTGAAAGGCAGACCGAAAAAATGAATCTTCTTTTTTATCAGAGCCGATTTCTTTATTGAACAATTATTTCACACTCCTCCTGTTCAATTTGTTTCGTTCTTTCCAAGAAAGATAAAAAGGATGCTACACGATGTAACACCCTTTTTATGCTTTGATTCTCCATATAAACTTTTAAGCTAGTCATTCGACCGTCCGGCAAATATCTAGTCTTGTAGAATGTGTAACGATACTCAGCAAACCCTTTTACTCGTTCACCCTCGACAACCAACATGCAGTCTCTGCTTAAACTTCTTACAAAGACTAAAGAGGGAATACCAACATTAAAGCCCAGCCTTTTGAAGTGATTATCAACCGCAGACACTTGATCACCTCGTTATATCCGTCCTCCGTTTTTAAGATAGGTTTCTTCGTAATCTTTTCTTATAACATGAGGGTCATACATTACAAATTCAACAAGAACTCCTCCGTCATCTGATTCCGTTTCATTTTCTTCAAGGACTCTAAAGTGAAAATACAAGTTCGCAACCATGTCCCCGCCGTTATCCTTTCTAACATGAATAATGATCATTTGATCATACCCCGAAGACATTTCATCACTTAATCTTTCCAGAACGTCATCCAACAAGTCCATATTAAGATGCCGTTCTAATGTGTTTATAAGGGAGGACTCATTTATAATCTTGTAATCCATGTTTTCACCCCTCAGTGATAGTAGCTTATTCCTTCAAATTCGACACTCCGTTTATCTGTCTCAGCGTCTTCATCCTCCAGTATGTTGAATGTGGCTTGAAGTTTAGCATTCATGTTATCTATAACCGCAAGAGTTTGGACTATGACCCTTTGAGCTACGTCACTGTAAAAGACATCTTCCATCATTTTTTCAATCAATTCCTCAGCAATTTCTAAACAGCCAAGAGACTCCAAATCACTCTCTAGTCGGGCCTGATTCAACAGATTAATGTTAAACATCTTATCCCTCCGATTTAAGTTCTTGGGTTTCACCCAACCCACCAACGGAAGCCCGTTGGATTGCTGTTAATCTAGCCCCCTATTCCCCCGAATCATCGGGGGACTCCCTCGCCGGTAGGCAGGAACAAACGGTTGTTTGTTCAATGCCAAGAGGGTTTGGGTAGCGCTGAATATGTCAACTCCTTATCCTCACTTCGTTCCGGTACCGTTGACACATACGTTTAATCGCATCACCTGTGTTTATAAAGCTTTAGCAGCTTGTTTTTAAACAACCATGTCAGCAACATCAGCCATGTACACATCTAACATTTTTTTATGTTTGTCTGCCAGTTCAGCTTCTGCAATCATATCTGACAGATCGGTTTTCCCTAAATGTTCATCGGCTTCAAGCACCATTTTCATAGTGGGAGCACAAGAGTTACGAAGCCAGTTTCTTGATTTCTGATAGAAGTCTTTTTGTGGTTTGACGTACAAAGGAAGTCGCCCAACATCACCTATAAAATCAGACCAAAAAAGGCTCGTTTTCCAATGCTCTCTAGTGATGTTTTCATCAGCATCAACGAACCTTACATAGTTATTAATGATCTGCATAGCGATTAAGGTTAAATCCTTTGTTTTCAATAAAGCATCTATAGCCACTTGTGCACGTTCATTTTTAAGCCGCAATTCATAACGATTCCAATCGCCTAGTTCTTCTAAAGGAATGTTATACTTTTCTGCTTGTTCATAGTTTTTCTCATAAAAGCAAAGGTACGCTTCTGACTTTTTAGAACCGAAATATATTGTCGTTCCGCCTGTAATGCCATCAGATAGATCAAAGGAGCCGTTGAAATCGGATTTTCTAAAACGTGAAATACATTCGCCCTTTTGGGCTTTCTTTAATAACTCCGGTATAGAAAAGTACGTCTTTTTATCATCAATCGCCAAATCAAAGCGAGTAAATGAACCGCCTTGTGTCATGCAATCTTGAAAGAAGTCGTACCATGTTTTCTTCCGGCATTCCAAGAAGGATTCAAATTGACGGCAACCTTGACCGGACATTTCTATCAAAACACCTCTGTTATCATCTGGTGCAGAATAAAAGACTTTGATATAGTCCAGTTCGTACGTGCCAACGTAGCCATAGAAACCAGATTGTTTCTCAGTCATAAAGTCTTTGCTAAGGTGAAGAACCTCTTCAATAATTCGGTCAACATCATGAGTTTTAAAAGAGACTCGAATATAGTCAACCATTGATACCAAAGGACTTTCAACGGTTTCATTTTTTTCTTTTACGATTACTACCCCCCTGTTAGCGTGGGGGGGTTGTTTTAGCTCATCCATTCGCTTCGCTCATTCCTTCGCCGCTGGCCGTCTGGTCGCTTACGCTGCCGCTGGCGACTGCCGTCGCCTGCGCTCCCTCGACTCCAACCAGCGCATTTTTAATAGACGACATAAAATCATATCCTTTCGGCACGATAGGGCTGTAAAATTCCAACACTGAACCAGTGCCAACATTGGCATATCCTCGCCCTGTCTCTTTTTTATTCACATATGCTTTATCAACATCACCAAACATCATCCCGTAGCCCGTATCTGACATTAAACCTAACGACACACGGAAGCTAAACTGATCTCGAATACCGTCAGCCAAATATTTTGCATCTGGACGTTGTGCCCCTAAAACGAGAAAGTAACCCGCCTGTCTCCCCAACATGACCAACTGTTTCATGTAAGAAAGGGCTTCGTTTCTTTCTTTCATATCTAACAAATCCATAAACGCCACATATTCATCAAAGAAGATAAAAACAGGTTTTAAGCCTAAATAGGCATAGTTTTCACCTGTCTTATAGTTAGACATTTGCTTCATTTCATCCATTCGTTCCATCATGCCATCTACAGACTTTCTCAGGCACATAAGAATACCGTTCTTTTGGGAATAGACCTTTTTTGGAAGTACTTCTTCCAAGTCTGCTAAATCTGCATTTTTAGGGTCTAGTATTCTTACATCTGCCCCCAGTCCAACACATGCCTTAATGATCGTTAGCATGAAGTATGTTTTCCCTCCACCTGTACCACCCGCAATAAGCATGTGCGGCAACTTATCAAATTGCCATGAGATATGCTTCATTAACGGAAGGACTCCATTCTCAGCCACTGCATCATCAATGGAAATACGATTCTTTTTGACATCGTAAAGAAGCTTAAAGCATACAAAACCTTCTTCCATTTGTTTATCAACCAAGTCACAAAATAAGCCGTTTTCCAAATCCTTTCCTAAGTCTAGGAAGCGATTCTGAAAACGGCTCATGTCCATAGCTATACGAATATAGATGTGGTTGTTTTTGACCTGGTAATACATTCTAGGAAAGTATGTGATCTTTTCCTTTGAGTCAGTTTCATTTGAAAAGATTTTTCTTACTTTCACATTTTCTTTTTCGTAAAACTTGTTAGAGAAAATCATTTTAGCAATCTTTTGCCTGTGAAGGATTTTCTTATAGCTGTCAAACAAAAGAAAGTAAGATGCAACTATGCTCCCAACAGCAATTAGCACAGAGCATAAAACGCTTTTAAAGATTAAAGGCACATTCCATTCAAAATTTTTTATCACTTGAGATAGATCAAAATGAATGAGTTGTTCTCTCCAAAAAAGGAACATAGACAATAAAAAAACAGGCACAAAGATGATTGCGCCTGCTAATTTTACGTTGTTTCTCATGTACGGGCGGATTCGTTTGCCCCTGTATTTCCAAAATCTTTTGTTTAAGAAATCACTCATATACATCACCCGCCTGCCGATATGAGAGCATCATGTTATTTCTTTTCATTCCCGCCAGTTGCCGCGGCAGGTTTCACAGAAGAGCCACCTTTAACAACAATATCATCAGCTTCAAGTTTCCACATTACATTGGCATACGTCGAATCCCTTTGACTAGTCGCCATAGCACTAATTTTTGGGTTTTTCAACTCAATATCTGCAAAAGGAGGAATTTCTTTTGCCCCAGCATACTCAGGAATAGTTACTTCAATTTGACCACCTTGAACAGCACTAGCAATGTTATAAATCCTAGATTCCAGTACGTCAGTACGCTTATTATTTTCACGATCATAAACATACCTTTCTCTGTTAAGTCCCATGAATTTCATGTCTCCAAAAGTCATATTGATATCCGGTACAATAAAGTTTAAGTTCATTTTTCATATCCCCATTTCATTTTTTTATAATTTATTTACAAAAGAACATTAATTTCGATTTTATGTTTTTGATTCGCTCCGGTTCTGATCCATCTTGGCGCTTATCAGTTGCTAACGGCTTTATGCCCTCATGGCAACCTAGTAGGCTAATTATAGCCATCAAGCTGACTACAGCTATTCCGCACGCTTATTCTAGCCTGCTACAGCATTTAAAGTGATTGCTGTTCATCACTCAAATACTCACGCATGACATTTTTATAAAAGTGCCGTATAATAAAGGTGTCTAATCTTTACACGGCGTTCTTGATGATCATTCGTCAAGGCGCTTTTTTTGTCTATATGTAGTTTTCAAGGAACAAACACTCCTAGCGACATAAGTTATATAAATCATCGTTATACAAAGTAAACACTTGGTTATCCTTTTTACTCAATGGACGAGTTGACCAGATACACCACCAATCCCAACCTTTTAACAACTCAGATATTTCTTCATTAGCCTTCAAATAATTATCAGCATCAACAACGAATGTTTCACAAGTGGCATAGTCTTTAAAATGATTCAAATCCTTATCAGCCTTTAAAGCTTCAACATCAGTAATGATTGTTGCATTTACTCTTATTTTCATCGCACCCCCCTTTCAAAGGATTCTTAACGGCTCCCTATAGTGGTATATAACGTCACACTATGGATGATTGCCGCAGCTTTTCAATGTCTTTTCTTCCAATGCCATAATGCTTACATATCCTGCGATATGAAACGCCTTTTCGCAGTAATTCATTAACATTTTCAATTGTTAAGGGAAGGTTTAAATAATGATTTATGATGACTGAATTCAGAGCAATTTTCATTCGTGCTATCCAATCACCTTCCATTTGTCTGGCTAAAGGAACAGCTTCTTTCATAAACGAGTTTGTTATATCAATGTTTATAAAAATCACCCCGTTTGAGATTTTGGACCTTTGTAACAATAACACTCTTCAAACTTAGCTCTACTCACCTTACCTTGAATGACCATATATCCTTCTTCTTTCATTTGAGCATTCAAAGTTCTAATGATGTCATAAGATTTAGCCTGTTTAACTCCAAGAATTTTTTGAATATCTCTCGCAGTTAAAAACTCTCCTTTCAAAATATCACCTCCTCGTTAACTCAACTCTTTGTGAATTAACTTTATTATAAAACTCCTTTTCGTGTAAGTCAACACAAAATTCACCTTAAAGTGTATTTTTTTGAACATATATGGAAATATTGATAATTAAACTCTCCATAAAGAAGAAATGAACACTCCTAAAAGGAGAATTTTTAATTATTTATTTAACTTATAGGTGAAATTAATGAATTCTCCAAAAAATGTTGTTATTATTTTTATAAAAATCAACTCTTTGTGAAATGGATGATAAAAATGAGCCTAGGCAAACGATTAAAAGAAGCTCGACAAAAAGCTGGATACACTCAGAAAGAAGCCGCAGAGAAACTTAACATCGGTAACAATAACTTGTCTAATTACGAAAGAGATTACAGAGATCCTGATACAGACACACTCTTAAAATTGAGCAACTTATATAACGTATCTACAGACTATTTATTAGGAAAGGATGAAGTAAGCAAGAAAAACGAAACTGATTTACTCAATAAAACAATTAATGAAGCCATACAGGAATTAAAGGATGAAGATACACTCCTTTTTATGAATGATGGTGAATTTGATGAGGAAACTGCACGCCTTGTCAAAAAAGCATTAAAAAACGGAATTAAATTCATTGACGAATTAAAGAAGAAAGAGTGATAACAATTTATACAAGCAAAGGAATTAAACATAAAGTCCAATCAGTAATTAAGACACATGGTACAAATAATGTCTATGAAATTTGTAACATCCAAAATATTTATATACTCAAAAATGATCTTGGACAAGCAAACGGTCTACTACAACATGACAAAGCCACAGATCAGTATTTAATTCATATCAACGAGAACCTTCAACATCAACAATTTGTAATTGCCCATGAATTAGGGCATTATTTCCTCCATAAAAGATTGAACACTTTTAAAGTTGTGAATTGCTCCAAAGTTCTAAAAGATAAACTTGAACTTCAAGCAAGCCTATTTGCATCTGAATTAATACTGACAGATAAAATGCTTAATGAAGCTCTCCCATATATACAAGGTTTTAACAAAGAACAAATAGCCGCCTACTTCAATGTACCATCATTTGTTACCGATTATAAACTTTCTCAAATTGGCTCATTTAATAACAGAAAAATTTATTCACAAGAAATCAGCGCTTTTGGTTAAAGGAGAAGTAAAATGTCTGTAAAAAAACTTGAAAATGGTCGGTATCAAGTTGACGTTAGCTTTGGATTTGACCCGATTACTGGAGAAAGAATTCGGACAAGACCCGTAGCCTCTACCAGAAAAGAGGCTCTAGAATTAGAAGCAATATTAAGAAGAGAATTTCAGGAAGAAAGAGCAAGAAAGTCTAGATCAGTAAGCTTTCAGACTCTTATTTCAATTTACTTAGCAAATTGTGAAATAGATAGCAAACCTAACTATTATCAGAATCAGAAATACATTATAAACAAACATATATCTAGCTACTTTTTGAAATCAGATATACAAAAAATCACACATAGAGAAATAATTGATTTCAGAAAACATATAATCGAAACAGGTCTAAGCAATAAATCGGTTAATAATATAATGACTAGTCTAAGCAAAATTTTTGATACAGCTGTACATGAAGAAATCTTAAAAAGAAATCCATGTGACAATGTTAAGCGATTACCTTTAACAAGAAAGAAAATGAAGTTTTGGAGACCAGAAGAATTCAAAAAATTTATTAGTTTAATACCTCAAGACCAGTTATTGTTTAAAACCTTTTATACCGTTGCTTTTTTAACTGGACTAAGATGTGGTGAGATGCTCGCCCTGCAATGGAAAGATATTGACAAAATCTTATTAGAAATAGATGTGCATAAATCCTGTACCTGGCTTGATGGTCAATTTGTTGTCACAACACCAAAAACCAAAAATTCGATTCGGAGAGTTAGTATCAATAAAAAATTGCTAAATCTACTAGAGGTTTGGAGAGAAGCACAAAAAGAGTTGTTTAATGATTTAGGTATTAGACATTCAAATGATACCTATATCTTTCAATATAAAGATACACCTTCAAGAAAAGATATTTTCAGTCGGAAGATTAAATACTTTTGCAAGGACAGCGATCTTACTCCTATACGTTTACATGATTTTAGACATTCACATGTTGCACTATTAATACACCAAGGAGAAGATTACATTACAATTAAAGAGCGTTTAGGACATGGTTCTGTAAAAACAACAATTGATGTTTATGGACACCTATATCCAAACAAACAGAAGGAAATGGCTGATAAATTAGATGACTTATTTTAGGTAAGTGGCAGTAGACAATTTATAGACAAACACAAAAAATACCAAGGGAATCAACCCTTGGTATCATTGATGCGACCGAGAGGACTTGAACCTCCACGGGTTATACACCCACTAGGCCCTCAACATAGTAAATCCATATCATTGGTTATGAAAGCTTATTTTCATTACATTCCTTATATTCATTTGCCATCATTTCCATACGTTTATATAAATTATGGTTAAAAAATGGTGAGCACAAACAATAAACGTCCGTACTACCCTTTTTATATTATTGATTAGAAATTATGATTTCTTCCTTGTAAAAATGAAGTAGTGCTTTTCATAAACAGACAGTGTTAATTAATATATTTCATTGGTGTCCAGTTCATATGGCTACACACAATAAAAACAAGCCGATTTTATTCTTAATCGACTTGTTCAACAATTACTTTACAATCAGCACAGGACAGTTCACACGTTTAGCAACTTTATGGCTTACACTACCCAACACCATCTCCTGTAATGAATTCAATCCCCTGCTGCCTACTATGAGCATATCAAATTGATTTTCATTTGCATAAGAGACAATTGTGGGTCCTGGTTCTCCATGTTTCATGATTAAATCATGTTGTACACCAGCTTGATCAAATTTTTTTATAATCGGGTCTAACTTCTTACGTCTTTCCATTTCCAATTCTTCAGTACTAGAAGTATGGAGCACTTCACTTTTTGCTTTTGAAAAGTCCTTAACATAAATGATCTCCACTCTTGAATCAGGTACCAGTTTTGCTATACGGATTGCATGTTCTGCTGATCGAATAGAATGTTCTGATCCATCAGCTGCCAACAAGATATTTTTATACATACCCCTTCACCTTCCCCTTAGTGACCTGACGGCTGTGCGTTCGGATTTTTGTAAGTAGCAAGCTTTTCAATCAAATTGTGGCTTGACTCGTTTAAGCCAACCAATTTAACATCTGCATGATGTTCTTTGAATTTCAAGACAACTTTATCTACTGCGGCGACACCTGAATCATCCCAAATATGCGCCTCGGAAAAGTTCATCACGATACGTTCTTTTACATCTTCATATGAAAATGAATTCACAAAATCTTGAACAGAAGCAAAGAACACTTGACCCTTAATATCATAAACAACTTCTTTATCTGAAACAGTAGTGATATCGACCCTTACTCTTGAAATTTTAGAAGCAAAGAATATGGCACTTAATATGACTCCTACAATTACACCAATGGATAAATTATCTGTTGCTACAACTGTAATCACAGTAACAATCATGACAACTGTATCAGTAAGTGGGACTTTTCTAAGCGTTCGGAGCGAAGACCAATCGAATGTTCCAATTGAAACCATAATCATAACGCCAACCAATGCAGGCATAGGAACTTGAACAACCCATTCACCTAAAACGAGTATTAAAAACATGAGGAACACGCCAGCCGTAAAGGTTGACAGCCTGCCTCTCCCTCCGGATTTTACGTTAATAACAGATTGACCGATCATCGCACATCCAGCCATACCGCCGAAAAATCCTGCAACGATATTGGCAATGCCTTGTCCTCGACTCTCTCTGTTTTTATTACTATCTGTGTCTGTCATGTCATCTACAATTGAAGATGTCAACAGCGACTCAAGCAGACCAACGACAGCAAGAGCAATAGAAGTCGGGAAGATAATTGACAGCGTCTCAAAGTTTAATGGAACATCGGGAATCAAAAAGCTCGGCAAAGCTTGTTTGATTGTTCCTAAATCTCCAACTGTTTGAACATTAAAATGACCCCAAATAGAAACGACCGTGAGAAATACTATCGCTATTAAAGGACTTGGAACAGCTTTTGTAATAAACGGGAACAAATAAATAATGACTAAGGTTATGCCGACAAACACATATGTCATACCGGATATACCAACAAAATGAGGAACTTGTGCCATGAAAATTAAAATGGCCAGTGCATTAACAAAACCTACCATGACCGATCGAGGTACAAATTTCATTAATCGCGCCACTTTCAGAACCCCAAATATGATTTGGATGATACCCGTCAGGATCGTAGCAGCAAACAGATACTGTAATCCATGATCCTTCACCAACGTTCCCATTAACAAAGCCATAGCCCCAGTAGCCGCAGAAATCATAGCAGGTCTGCCACCTGCAAAAGAAATCACTACAGCAATACAAAATGAAGCATACAATCCTACCATAGGATCAACACCTGCAATAATGGAAAAACCAATGGCTTCAGGTATTAAAGCTAAAGCAACGACAATACCAGCTAATAAGTCCCCCTTTATATTTGAGAACCACTCCATATTTAATTTTTTTAACATAAAATACAGTACACCTCTTTATGATTATTTTTGTTGACTTCTAACTCTCATAGAAGTCAGGGCCGTTTGTAACTATTTAAAATGTAACAAACAAGAATTCAAATGTCTACAATTTTTTGTACCAAAATAGATCTTTTTTGGAACTAATAGCGCACTCTGCGCTATCCATCTTATTTTGTTATAATAAAATATACAAAATTCATCAGGGGTTGATGATTTGATTTTTGGATATGCACGTCCGTTTAGTCAAGATCAGGATGTAACAAAACAGCTAGCCGCACTTAAAGAATACAACTGTGAAAAGATATATATTGAACAAACAAATTCAGCAAAAAACAGACCAGAATTTGAGTCATTATGTAGAAGTTTAAACATCGGAGATACCGTAGTCATTTATAAGTTGTACAGTATTGCCGACTCTACAAAAAACCTAATTGATATCATTCAATTCTTCAAAACAAAACAAATCAACTTTATTTCGTTTTTAGATAAAGTGGACACCTCCAAAAAAGACGGCTCCATTTTCTTCGATTTTTTAGAAAGAGTCAGCGAATTTCAATTTGACATAATTAGTGAAAACACAAAGGTTGGAATTCAAGAGGCAAAATTAAAGGGGAAAAATACAGGACGTCCGAGAAAACCTGATCATAATGTCCGCCGTGCTATGGAGATGTATCAAAGCAAAAAGTATACCATTCAGCAAATTACCAAAGAGACGGGTATCAGTAAAACAACGTTATACCGCTACTTAGATAATTGGAATGATTTTGACTAAATTTTATTTTTTCTTTGGAAAATTAAAAACTTGGAGCAGAATGCCTTAATTGTCTGCTCTTTTTTATACTCTAAAAGAATAAAAGAGCATGTACATTTAATTACAATGATGTGATTCAGGGCAAGAATTTAGTGTACGTTTGTAAAGCTATATTTATAAAAGGACACATTTAAAAAATGCATCCTTTGTAAAGAAAAGATTCAATTCTATTTACCTGTTTCAGCAAAATTCTTCAACCTATTCCCTATTTCATCACGTACTCTTTGGAAAAACGCCCATTTTTCTTTCTCTGTACCTTGTGCTTTTGCCGGATCATCAAACCCCCAATGCTCACGCTTTACATGAGGAGGCGTCATCGGGCATTTATCAGCTGCATCACCACAAAGTGTAACAACTAAATCAGCATTGTTTAAGATATCAGGGTCGATAATGTCTGATGTTTGATTAGAGATATCGATACCAACTTCTTTCATAGCTTTAACAGCATTCGGATTTAATCCATGTGCTTCAATTCCGGCACTGTATACATTCCACTCATCTCCAAGGTATTTTTTACCCCATCCTTCAGCCATTTGACTGCGACAAGAGTTTCCAGTACATAAAAAGTAAATTGTTTTCTTTGACATTTTCATCTTCTCCTTAAAGTTTAATGAATAATCAAAAGCCAAATATAAAGACCAACAAGTGTAATAAATAGTGTTGGGATTGTTAAGATAATTCCTGTTTTAAAGTATGTTCCCCAAGAAATTTTTACACCTTTTTGAGATAGAACATGTAACCATAAAAGTGTAGCCAGTGAACCAATTGGTGTTATTTTAGGTCCTAAGTCAGAGCCTATCACATTTGCATATATTAATGCTTCTTTCACTATCCCATGTGCATCTGTGCCGGCAATCGCTAATGCATCGATCATAACGGTAGGCATATTATTCATAATGGAAGACAATATAGCTGCAATAAAGCCCATCCCAATAGTACCCGCGAACAATCCTTGGTTAGACGCAGCTTGGATAATATCAGATAGAACATCTGTTAAACCTGCATTTCGTAATCCATATACGACAACATACATACCTATTGAGAAGAATACAATTGCCCATGGTGCGCCTTTAAGAACTTGTTTCGTCTGAACGGCTGAACTCTTTTGCGCCATTGCGAGAAATAAAATAGCAATGATACCAGCTATAATGGAAACAGGTATTGAAAACAGTTCACTTATAAAGTAGCCAACTAACAAGAGTCCTAAAACAATCCAAGAAATACGAAACATTTTCTGATCTTTTATAGCTTCAACAGGCTTTTTAACTTCAGAAAGATCATAATGTTTTGGAATGCTTTTTCTAAAGAAAAGGTAAAGAACAATGATACTCGCAATAAGCGAGAACAGGTTTGGAATAATCATTCTCGATGCATATTCAATGAATCCAATGTGAAAGAAATCTGCTGATACAATATTGACAAGGTTACTGACAACCAGTGGTAAGGATGTAGTATCTGCTATAAACCCACTTGCCACAATAAATGGAAAAACCAATTTTTCTTGAAAATTCAAAGCTCGAACCATAGCCAAAACAATTGGAGTTAAGATAAGAGCAGCACCATCATTCGCAAAAAATGCTGCAACAATTGCCCCCAGTATCGTCACATAAACAAACATCAGCACACCATTACCTTTGGCTGCTTTAGCCATATGTAAGGCTGCCCATTCAAAGAAACCTATATTATCGAGAATTAGAGAAATTATGATAATCGCAATAAACGCTAATGTTGCATTCCAAACAATTCCCGTCACATCTATAACGTCTTGAAAATTAACAACTCCTACAATTAAGGCTAATGCGGCGCCTCCGCAAGCTGACCAGCCAATAGATAAGTTTCTCGGCTGCCAAATAACAAATACAAGAGTCAGCACAAAAATAAGTGAAGCTAAGATTGACGATAACAACATAGAACCTCCTAACGACAAGAAACCTGAGTTTCTTTTTGTTTAATTGACTGTAACAACGTATCGTGACAATCAATCTTATTAAGAATAGACAGTATCAAATCGTACTCAGGACATGATTGGTTTATAGAATAAAAACGCCATTGCCCTTTTTTAGATTCATGTACAAGTCCTGCTTTTTTTAGTTTACTGAGATGCTGGCTAATAGCAGGTTGACTCATTTGAAACATATCAACTAACTGACAAACACAGTATTCTTTACTTTGAAGAAGTTTCATTATTAGGAGCCTCGTTTGATCGCTTAAAATTTTTAAGCAATGTACCACATTAACAGCTTCAAGATTAGATTGAGTAGTCATTTCTCCTCCCCCCCTTGCGCACATTGTATAATAAGTTAATAATATAAGTCAACGCTTATATAAATGAGTAGCAATTTAAACATCAAAAAAAATTGATTTTTATCTTGATTTCCTTTCTTATTTCACTTATGATAAGAACATCAAAATTATTTGATTAATAAACCAGAGGAGGACTTCATTTGTTACAAATACCTCTAGAGAATAAGCAGTTGCAAGAGACCTTTGAACATTACGAAAAAAAGTTTAAAGCATTATCTGATAGAAAAAGGCTTCATTTGTTACACATTCTTTGTGAACGTGGCTCTACCTGTGTTTGTGATTTAATTGATGAAATCCAGATGCCACAATCTAAGTTATCTTATCACTTAAAAATTTTATTAGATGCAGGCTTAATTACAAAAGAAACAAAAGGTACATGGAGTTATTACTCATTGAACGAAAAAGAAATAAACCATTTGCTATCAGCAGAATTATGCTGTTTATTCCGCCCTTCTCGCTAGGAAGGGAATTATTTTAAATTATATATCAAAAAAAATTGATTTATAGGAGGATACATATTATGAAAAAAACATTACCAGTAGCCATTATTGGGGGAGGACCAGTAGGAATTGCCGCAGCAGCTCATCTTGTTAAAAGAAACGAATCATTTATTCTGTTTGAATCAGGAAAAGAAATCGGAACCAACTTTTTAAATTATGGGCATGTACGGCTGTTTTCACCCTGGGAATATAATATAGACCAAGCAGCAAAAGAATTGTTACAAAAACACGTTATTCCTCTTCCTCCAAAAGATGAACTCCCACTAGGACAAGAAATTGTTTCCAAATACTTAAAACCACTAACGGAACTGCCTGAACTGAAACCTTATATCCATGTGAACAGCCCTGTTCTTCATGTTGGAAAAAAAGGGTTTGATAAAGTCAAAACAAAAGGCAGAGATCAAGCACCCTTTATCATTCGAGTGAAAGTAAACAACACTGAAGAGAAAATATATGAAGCAAAAGCAGTTATTGACGCTACAGGTACTTGGCAAAATCCAAATCCAATAAACGCTGAAGGACTCATAACTGATGCTGAAAAAAGGATTTCTAATCAGATTTATTATGGAATTCCAGATATTTTAAATCGGGATCGAAATCGATATAAAAATAAGACTGTTGCAGTTGTTGGGAGTGGTCATTCAGCTGTAAATACTTTGCTAGATTTAACACAGTTAAAAGAGCAAACTGAAAATACAGAGATCATCTGGATTCTAAGAAAACAGGATATTACAGAAGTTTTCGGGGGAGAAGGAAATGATCAGTTGCCTGCTAGAGGGCAATTAGGGACAAAATTACGGGGCATCTTAGAAAATGGACTTATTAAATCGTACCCTTCAACATTCATTGAAAATATCGCATCCACATCTGACGGTAAATTAAATATTCTAGCATTCCAGCAACAGGAACAAAAAATAATTAAAGATGTAGACGAAATTATTGCGAATACAGGTGCAAGACCAGATTTTCAGTTTTTAAAAGAAATTCGCCATACATTTGATTCTGCTTTAGAGTGCGTGCCAGATTTGGCTAATTTAATTGATCCTAATATCCACAGCTGCGGAACTGTTCGACCACATGGCGAAAAAGAATTAAGACAACCTGAAAAAAACTTCTATATTATTGGCTCAAAAAGTTACGGAAGAGCACCGACATTCTTATTAGCTACTGGTTACGAGCAGGCTCGTTCTGTTGTGGCATATATCACTGGTGATAAGGAATCTGCTGAACGTGTGGAATTAAAACTACCTGAAACAGGAGTTTGTAAACTAACACCAAAACCTTCTGTTGCTAAAACATCATGCTGTTGTGATTAATATAAAAAAACAGGTCTCTCTTTAGAGACCTGTTTACTTTGTAAGTATTTTCTCCATTGCCATTACATCTACATAATGACCGTCGATTTTCCCTTGTTCTTTAAATATACCAACTTCGCGATACCCCATTGAAGCATATAAACCCTGCCCTAATTGATTAAAAGGAAATGTAAATAACACGATCTTATGTATCTTGGATTTAATTGCTTCTTTTTCAATATTCGACAAAAGTTCTTTACCTATACCTTTTCCTCGATGATTACGATCAATATATATAGATAAATCAGCAACACCTTGGTATGCGCAACGGTGAGAATATGGATTTAGAGAAACCCACCCTACTACACAATGGTCTATTTCAGCAACAAGGACCTTATATTTCCCTTCACGATTAGAAAACCAATTTGCCATATAATCAATATCTTTTTCTTCTACTTCTAATGTAGCAATCTGATCAGCTATGCCTTGGTTATAAATATCTAATATTCTATTTACATCCGATTCTTTTGCAGTTCTTATAAGAAGCATCCCCTATCCCCTTTCTTTTTTTACATTTTAATCAATTTTTTTTGATTAATCAAGTATACAAACACTACCTGCCACTTTAAAGGAAAATATCAAAAATACAAGAAATGTTTCATGAACACCTATCCTAATAATTTAAAAAGATAACTTACTTTAGGTAAGTGGGCAGTTTGTGGGCAGCAGACAATCTAAAAACAAGCACAAAAAAATACCAAGGATGTCAAAACCCTTGGTATCATTGATGCGGCCGAGAGGACTTGAACCTCCACGGGTTATTCACCCACTAGGCCCTCAACCTAGCGCGTCTGCCATTCCGCCACGACCGCGTGATCATTAAATTGTTTGTGCTGGTTTATTAGACTCTTAACCTAGTAAAACCAATTTGCGTGCACTTTGTAATTAAAGTGCGGGTGAAGGGACTCGAACCCCCACGTCGTAAGACACTAGATCCTAAGTCTAGCGCGTCTGCCAATTCCGCCACACCCGCAAAAATACAAATGGTGAGCCATGAAGGACTCGAACCTTCGACCCTCTGATTAAAAGTCAGATGCTCTACCAACTGAGCTAATGGCTCTTACTATTCAATTTCAAAAATAAAAATGGCTGGGCTAGCTGGATTCGAACCAACGCATGACGGAGTCAAAGTCCGTTGCCTTACCGCTTGGCTATAGCCCAACGAAAATGGAATGACCCGTACGGGATTCGAACCCGTGTTACCGCCGTGAAAGGGCGGTGTCTTAACCGCTTGACCAACGGGCCGATGGTTGAGAACTTATATCGAATTCTTATGGCGGAGAAGGAGGGATTTGAACCCTCGCGCCGCTTACGCGACCTACACCCTTAGCAGGGGCGCCTCTTCAGCCACTTGAGTACTTCTCCAATATGGCTCCACAGGCAGGATTCGAACCTGCGACCGATCGGTTAACAGCCGATAGCTCTACCACTGAGCTACTGTGGAATAATGAGACAAGACTTATTATATCAGCCTCGATTTACAGTGTCAAGAGGTAAATGTTTTTATTTATCTCTCGTGACGACTTTTATAATGTAACATAGGCTTGCCATATTCGTCAACCTTTTTCACGAAAAAATTCTTTTTATTTTTCCGCGGCATTTTCCGCATCTGTATCTGTCAGGGTTCATGGCACGCTTCTTTATATACTGTTGGCCGCAGGCCGTGCAGATATACATATAAGTTTTTTTGCTTTCAGTTTTTTTCTTAAGGGGTGTACAGAACCTTGGCGCGTTGACTTCATGCAACAGCATTCGAAAATCTCTGTCTCTGTGCTTATACCCTTTTCCCTCAAGGTGAAGATGATAATGGCAGAGCTCGTGCTTGATGATGCCGATCAGTTCCTCCCTGCCGTGTTCAATCAAATATTTCCTGTTCAATTCAATGTTATGAGAGGTTAACAGGTACCTTCCGCCCGTGGTCTTGAGCCGGTCATTAAAAAGCGCCTGATGGCGGAACGGCTTTTTAAAATACGTTTCAGAAATATCCTCTGTCAGCTTTTGAAGCTCTTTGTTATCCATGGTGCACCTCACTTAAAAAACATTGAACGGGACAATTCACCGTTCGCATACAATATGGTAATCACCGTCCCTCTTATGATAAAAGCTGAGGAGGAATGAGCCTATGCCAAATTGGCTTAAAAAGCAGATGCAAAAAGCGTTCCTTGAAAAAGATAATTACCAAATTAAACTGCTGAATCAATGCTGGTATTTCTATAGGAAAAAACACTGCTCGTAAGCAGTGCTTTTATTTTACCATAGACAGCGATACTCTGCCTTTTTGTACATCTACGCCGTCAACCCAAACTGTCACGATATCGCCGACAGATACGACATCAAGAGGATGCTTGACGAATTGATTGCTGAGTTTTGAGATATGCACAAGCCCGTCTTGTTTGACTCCGATATCAACAAACGCTCCGAAGTCCACTACATTGCGCACGGTGCCCTGCAGCTCCATTCCCTCTTTCAAATCTTCCAGCTGAAGGACGTCTGTTTTCAGTAAAGGCTTAGGCACCTCATCGCGAGGATCGCGTTCCGGCCTTGTCAGCTGTTCACAAATATCTTTCAGGGTGATTTCTCCGATTCCCAGCTCTTTTGCCGTTTCAGAAAGCGCCAGCTGATTGATTTTGTCCTTCAATTCCGCCGTGCCGATTTGTTCTGTTGAAAGGCCGAGCTTTTTCAATAGCGCTTTTGTTTCTTTGTAGCTTTCCGGGTGGATGCCTGTTCTGTCCAAAGGCTCTGTCCCTTCCTGCACTCTTAAGAAACCGATACACTGCTCATAGGTTTTCGCACCGAGTCTCGGGATGTCCTTCAATTCCTTTCGATTAGAAAACTTCCCGATTTCCTCAC
Organism: Bacillus inaquosorum KCTC 13429; assembly: GCF_000332645.1. Classification (GTDB taxonomy): domain Bacteria; phylum Bacillota; class Bacilli; order Bacillales; family Bacillaceae; genus Bacillus; species Bacillus inaquosorum. The sequence goes on along the minus strand of NZ_AMXN01000006.1, from coordinate 133,219 downwards.
GTTTTTTGACAATGTTGCCTGCGACAGACTTTGATAATCCCGCTACATATTGAAGCAGCGCGGCGGATGCTGTGTTGACGTTTACTCCAACCTGGTTAACGACCGTTTCGACGACGAAACGCAGAGATTCATTTAAGCGTTTTTGGCTGACGTCATGCTGATACTGCCCGACACCCACAGACTTTGGATCGATTTTGACGAGTTCCGCGAGCGGGTCTTGAAGTCTTCGCGCAATAGATACGGCACTGCGCTCTTCAACCTGAAGTTCAGGGAATTCTTCTCTGGCAAGCTCAGAAGCCGAATATACGCTTGCTCCCGCTTCATTGACGATCACATAATAAATTTTACGCGGCATGTCCTTCAATACATTGACGATGAATTGCTCCGTTTCTCTGGACGCCGTGCCGTTTCCGATCGCCACCATCTCGACTTGATACTGCTCAAGAATCGCTTTGACTTTTTCATGGGCTTCCTTCGTTTTTTTGACTGGCGCATGGGGGTAGATGACATCAATTTTCAAGACTTTTCCGGTCTCATCTGACACAGCGAGCTTACAGCCAGTTCGGAAGGCCGGGTCAACACCGAGAATGGTTTTGCCTTTCATCGGCGGCTGAAGCAGAAGCTTTCTCAAGTTTTCAGAGAAAATATGAATCGCCTGTTCATCCGCTTTTTCTGACAGCTCTTTTCTGATTTCACGCTCGATTGCCGGCTGGATCAGCCTTTTATAGCTGTCTTCAATCGTCTCCTGCAAAATCTCTTTTACGGATGTTGAGCGGTTCTTGATGATCTGTTTTTCTAAATACGCCTTGATGTGATCTGCAGGCGGTTCGATAGATACCTTTAAAATGCCTTCTTTTTCGCCGCGGTTCATCGCCAGCACCCTGTGCGGAACGACTTTTGCGATTGGCTCTTCATACTCGTAATACATTTCATAAACATTTTTCTCGTCGGTGTCTGCCGACTTACCGGCTGTAGACTTAATGGTTCCTTTTTTAAAGGTCTCCTGGCGAATCCACTTTCTGAAATTCGGCTCGTCTGAGATTTGTTCCGCAATAATGTGCTTGGCGCCTTCAATCGCTTCTTCCCTTGTGAACACTTCTTTTTCTTCACTGATGTATTGGTCTGCGATTTCTGCCAGACGATCATCCTGCGGAAGTGTCAAGATATAGTCGGCAAGCGGCTCGAGGCCTTTGCTTTTCGCGACTGTCGCCTTTGTTTTGCGTTTTTGTTTATACGGGCGGTAAAGGTCTTCCACTTCCTGAAGCTTCACCGATTGCTCAATTTTTCGTTTTAAGTCATCTGTCAGTTTATCCTGCTCTGCAATGAGCCTGATGACTTCTTCTTTTCGCTGATTCAGGTTTTGTATGTATTGCCAGCGTTCAGAAATCGTCTGAATCTGAACCTCATCCATTGAACCCGTCTGCTCTTTTCGATACCGGGCGATAAACGGGACTGTGTTGCCGTCCTCAAGCAGGCGGATGACACTTTCAACGTGTTTTTGTGATAAACTTATTTCTTTCGCAATTTGCTGTTTTAAAAGGGCTGACGTTTCCATGTAACCAAAGCCTCCAATTTTGTCGTTCTTTCTCTAGTGTATCAAAAACCGAAAAAAACACATAAAAAAAGACAGCTGGCGCTGCCCGTGTTTACTCATTTTTTAAAAGTTCCTGCAAGCCGCTCAAAAAGTTCTCTTTTTCCATCGCAGCCGCAAAGAAGGCTTGATCAATCTCCTCAACAATCGGCAGAGCCGCTGTTACTTTTTCTCCTCCTGTTTCTGTAAGTGACAGGAGGACCTCTCTTTTATCCTGAGGATTTTTGCTTCTTTGGATAAATCCTTTTCTCTCAAGCGTCCGCACAACCTCCGAAACCATCATGATATTGGTCTGGCTGAAGTTTGCGAGTTTTTTTTGCGTGACGGTTTCTCCGTGGGCAATCATGTACCTGCACGAGGTCAGCAGAACAAATTGAACGTGGGTCAGATCAAACTCAGCCAACGCTTTTCCCACTTTCCGCTGCCAGCTTTGTGTAACCTGCCATAATAAAAAACCCGGGCTTGTGTTCGGACCGCTAAATTCAGAGTGCCATTCCACTTATATTTACTCCCATCGCTTGTGATATTGTCAAAAAGTCATTTTTGCTGATTTCAAAGTGTCCTCTCCGAAATAAAAAGCCGAGATGCTTGGTTTCCTGAACGAATTCAAGTTGTGATTTAATGCCGTAAAAACCGATTTTATCGCATGGATAGTAGTCTATATCTAATCGGTATGGGATAAAATTCGGAGCCATTTGATATGGGTAGATGTTTCCGCTTTTCACTTTGCCGATCGCAGTAAAACTCCGCAGCAGTTTGCCGTCTGGATATGCGTCTCTCGGAGAATAATAAATTAGCCAATCTCCCTCTTTCATTTTGGCGAGCGGGGCTTTTTTTCCGTGACACAGCTGTGCAAAAGCTGGCAGCACCTTTTAATACATGCTGCTCTGACACAACGCCGATCCAATATTTCGTGTTCATTTTATCACTCCTCCGCAAAGGTGGACAAGCCTGCTGACAGCCGCCGGGATGTCTTTAGACAGTTCATGCCCGATGATTTCTCCCCATTTTTTTGCTTCAGCTCCTTCTAATACAATCCCATGCGTTATGTGAAGACCTTCTTTTTGCTTTTGAAGCACATGAGAAAATTCAATTTTTACATTGGTATGCGACATATTGGCCATGACAGAAAATGACCGATGTTTCTCCACTTGTTCAAGCCAAAAGGGAACTGTATTTCCTTGCTGAAGCAATGTACCTTCCGTTCCATTTTGAAATGGCCCTCTCAAAGAAACTGATGCGATACCCGCATCCCATTGATTCCATGTATCTGTCTCCTGATAATGATTCCATATTTCTTCTAGATCAACATCCGCTATCGCTGTGTATTCATAATTCCACATTCTACAACCTCCCTAAATAATAAGTGTACTTATTAATAGTCAACCGAAAAAAGAAGCCGGTATTCCAGCTTCTCGTTTTCTGACTTCCTAGGACAACTGTCCAAGAATATAGGTCAGATCATCTTTTCTTGATGTCGTATACATTTTCAGCGAATTCGATATTTCTTCTACCGATTGGCCTTTTTTCAAATGGGAGCGGATGTCGGGCACGTTGAGTCCATCTGTATGTATAATGAACTTTGAACCCTTTTCATAAGTGGCGGTGTGCGTTTTGTATTTTTGCGGCTTGCCTGATAAATAGCCTGAAATCGGCAGAGGATAAAAGCTTTCACCAGACGGGGAATGCAGAATAAACCGTACGTTTCCGACAGAGCAGTACGTAAACTGCCTTTGTTCAAAATTGATTTTCAGGATAGATGCTGTTGCGCCTCTTTTGTTTTTCATCGCCTGATTACAGCGTTCGATAATGCTTTGTACGTCTTCATTCGCATAGTTTTCCACTAAGGCTTTGATGGCTGCAGAGGATTCGTTGGCAAGCGATCCGCTTCCAAGTCCGTCAGCTACCGCACAAATTAACTCCTTATCATCAGCCTTCATAAAAAAGCTGTCGCCGCAAATCGATTTTCCTTCTTTATTCATTTGGTATACAAGGGTTTGAATATGCTCGTTTTCTTCAACCTGGATCATTACATTAACTCCATGGAGGGATCTTCAATCAAGGCCTCTCTGAGCTTCTTCACAGCTTTGCGCTGCAGACGCGAGACGTGCATTTGAGATATACCGAGAATGTCCCCAGTTTCTTTTTGGCTTTTGTTTTGGATATACGTAAGGTCTATGATTTGTTTTTCACGGTCTGAAAGGACATGAAGCACGCTTTGCAGCATCATTTGCTGGTTGACCCGCTCATATCCGTCCTCCTGTGATCCGACGATATCAAGAATCGTGACGGTGCTTCCGTCCGCATCCGCTTCAATGCTGTGGTCAACGGATAAGGCTTGATAGCTTTTGCCCATTTCCATCGTTTCAAGAACCTCTTCTTCTGAAACATCAAGGAATTCGGCAATCTCTTCTACTTTCGGCGACCTTTGTGTTTCAGTCGTCAGCTGATCAACCGCCATTTTGATTCTTGGTCCCAGTTCTTTAATCCGTCTCGGCACGTGAACGCTCCACGTTTTATCTCTGAGGAAACGTTTAATTTCACCGATGATTGTAGGAATTGCAAAAGCTTCAAACGATTTGCCGACGACGGGATCATATCGCTTAATCGCGCCGAGCAGCCCAATCATGCCGACCTGGCGGAGATCCTCGTGAAAGCTTTTGCCTTTTGAATATTTTTTCGCAAGCATATCAACCAGATTTGTATACACCTGCACAAGCGTTTCTTGCGCCTGTTCATCTTGATTTGTTTGGTAATCGCTTATGAGCCGATCGACTTCATCCTTAGTTAGTTTCGTAGTTTTTGATGGTTGTGTCATGATCAACTCGCTCCCCATTTAAATACTTTGTCATCGCTACGGTGACGCCGGAGTTGTTTTGCACTCTGACTTCATCCATGAGCGTTTCCATTAAATATAGACCGAGCCCTCCTTCTGATAATTGATCGACTGTGTGTGAAGGTGTGTACGGCCCAAGATCCTGCTGTTTTTCATCAAAATCAAAGCTGTCGCCTTCATCCGCCACAATGACCTCTAAACGATCCTCGAACACACCGAATCGTATTGACACTTCCCCATTTTTATCTTCTTTGTAAGCGTGCTGAACCGCATTTGTACACGCTTCACTGACTGCGATTTTCAGATCTTCAATTTCATCGTACGTATAGCCCATTCTGCTCGCGACGCCTGACAGTGTCAGCCTTATAATCCCTACATATTCAGGCTGGGCCGGCACTTTCATTTCGATGTAATCTGCGTTATTCTTCATTGCACTCCACCTTCTGACTTTGCAGAAATATCAATGATGTCCTTAAGACCAGTAATTTCGAATAGACGGATCAGCCGGTCAGACAGATTTTCAAGCTTGAGGGAACCGCCTTGTTTTTTCACTGTTTTAAAAACCCCTACAAAGACGCCAAGTCCGGTACTGTCCATGTAGCTGACATCCTTCAGGCAAATCCTTAAGTCAGCGCCTTGTTCTGCTAGAGGAACAAGCTTCTCTCTGAGCACCGGAGCTGAATACACATCGATTTCTCCTGCAATGTTTACTTGTATATCATCCACATTCTGTTTCACATCAACATTTATATTCATTCGTATCACCTCAAATTATCCTTCAAATCTTTAATTGTTGTATACCCTCGGCTCGCAAACGCTAAACCTTTCTTCTTAAAACAATTAACGTAAAATCATCGTGAAGCTGAAAATCCTGCAATTTGAGGAGGCTGTCATAAATGTTTTTGACCATTTCCTGCGCAGAGCCACACATATGTTCCTCAATGAGCTTCTGTATATCATGACGCTCCAAGAAGCCGTTTTCCGTCCTGCATTCTGTGACGCCGTCAGAAAAGAGAACAATCATATCTCCCTTTTCCAGATGCTGATCAAATTGTTTGTAGTCATAATCCTGCGAGATACCAAGAACGAGCCCTTTGGCCTCTAAATCGTAAAACGTGTTGTCTTTCTGAGAATAATAGAATCCCGGTTCATGTCCTGCTGAAGCGTATGTAAATCGATGCTTGTCCATATTGTAATTTGCATAAAACATCGTAATAAACATACTTGCGTCAACGTTTTGTTCAACAACCCGATTTAAATTTTTCAGCACCTGAGAAGGGTGTATACCCGTTTCCGGCAAAGAGTCCATCGCGTATTTAATCATGGACATGCAAAGTGCCGCCGGAATGCCTTTTCCGATCACGTCCGCGATTGCGATATTAATCGATTCCTTGTCTTTGACAAAGTGGTAGTAATCACCGCTCATCTGTTTAGCGGGCACACTGATGGCGCCGATATCCAGTGCTTCTTCCTGCGGAATCTTTGTTCCGAGCAGCGTCTGCTGGACATTTGCCGCAATTTCAATTTCTGATTTGATTTCCTGCTGTATCCCCCTGAGGGTTTGATGCTCCTGATAAGCCATTCCATATCCAATCATGACTTCTATTAAAAAATCCAGCGAATGAAAAACATCTTCCGGGAGACTCGGATACAGCTCCTTCAGCACTTTGCGATGAATGCTGATGATTTCTTCCGGAGGAATTTGATGCTCGATTGTTTTTCGGCTGAATTTTTGGGCTTGATATAAAGATGTTTCTGTTAATTCGGCTATATATCGACTAAGCAGCTGATGATACCGCTGCTCAATAACCTCCCTAAAATCCACGTTCTTACCTCCTACCGAAGCCATTTAATGGCTTGTATCTCTGTTCCTTCCCCCGATACGGAATTTAAACTGAATTCATCCATCAGCCTTTTCACGCCGGGAAGTCCCGCTCCGAGTCCGCCAGACGTTGAAAACCCGTCTTCCATGACTTTGCGGATATCAGGAATTCCCGGCCCTTGGTCTTCCGCTATGATTTTCAGGCCCTTTTTTCCTCTGTCTGCGACCTGTTCAATTCCAATCTGGCCTTTACCGGCGTATAAATAAATGTTCCTGGCTAATTCTGAAATAGCCGTTGTAATTCTAGCCTGGTCTACCGTGCCGAAACCGAGTTCTTTTGCAACGTTTCGTCCCAGTTGTCTGGCGGCCACAATATCCCATTCTGTCATGATTTTTACACAGGATTGGTCGTTCATTCGCTATTCCCCCAATTCCCGCTTCAATGTCTCAAGCCCCTGCTCTAAGTCGAGCGCGGTTTCGATTTCCTCAAGTGCGATTCCAAGTTCAATCAGCGTAACTGCCACAGCAGGCTGAATTCCCGTCAAGACCACTTTTGCGCCCATTAGTTTAGACATCGTGATCACGTCGCCCAGCACTTTAGCGATAAAGGAATCAATCATGTCCACAGATGTCAGGTCAATGACAACCCCGTTAGCACCTGTTTCGTATATTTTATTTAATAAGTCTTCTTGAAAGGTTAATGCGGTTTGGTCATCAAGTTCCCATTGAATGGACACTAATAAGCAATTATACAGTTTCAAGATCGGGATTTTCGGATGTCTCAAAATGTTATTCCCCCAATGAAACAATTTTTCGATCTGTCATTTCCAATGCTGTTTGAATTCCTTTTTGCAGGGTATTCTTAGTAATAACTTGGGATAAATCTATCCCCAGGTTAACGATGGTCTGTGCAATTTCCGGACGGATTCCGGCTAGCAGGCATTTCGCTCCGACAAGCCTTACCGCCTCAGACGCCTGAATAATATGATGGGCAACCATCGTGTCGACGACAGGAACACCCGTAATATCAATCAACACGACTTGTGATCGGTGTTTGACGACGCCGTTTAAAAGGTTTTCCATAATTCGTTTAGCGCGTTCGGTATCAATTGTTCCGACAAGCGGCATCACGGTGATATTTTCAAACACCGGGATGAGTGGCGCAGATAGCTCCTGCAGCGCGATTTTTTGCAGGGATACTGTTTTCTCCCATGAGATTGAGTATTGGTTAAAGATTTCTGTATTAATCGGGCTGAAAAAGCGGTCGATCTGCCAGATTAATTCCGTACTCTCTTGATCTGGCAATCTCTTATCATTCATTTTCGTGTAGAGACGCTTCCAGAATTCAGCTAGCGCCGTAGCCAGAAACTTCAAAGAAAGTCCAATTTGGACGGCTCTCAGCGCCAGTTCGCTGATTTGGCTTTCAGCAGCACTGTCATCCTTAACAGATGAAAGAAGAATGTCGATATACTCTTTAGATATATTTTCATACACTTGGTCAGTCAGCTGATATGATTCTTGCTCGCTTAATTCTTTTAGTGTGTCAGTCCACAGTTGGAGCAGTTCATTTTGATTCTCGGCAATGAACTGGTATACAGTCTGATTCGACATCAAATTCGCTTACCTCCCGATAAAAAACAACATATTTTTTTCGTTATTTCACTATTATATCGTTTATGTTTTTTGAAAACAAAAAAAGTTGCTCTATTTGAGCAACCTGTACATATGTCTAAAAATCAATGAGTGCCAAACTGATTTGTAAGGCTTCATCAACCTTATCCATCATTTCATCATCCAGATGAGTAATCTTATCCGTTAATCTTTGCTTGTCAATCGTCCGAATTTGCTCCAGCAAAATAACGGAATCTCTTTCAAAACCGTAGCGTTTTGCATCGATTTCGACGTGGGTTGGTAATTTCGCTTTCTGTATTTGTGCTGTTATGGCTGCAACAATAGCAGTTGGGCTGAAGCGATTTCCGATGTCATTTTGGATCACTAAAACCGGGCGCACCCCGCCTTGCTCTGAGCCAACAACAGGAGATAAATCAGCAAAATAAACATCGCCGCGTTTCACAATCAAATGATTATCCTCCGCTGACTAAGCGCTCAACTGTCGTTTCAGCCTCGCACTCCGCAAAGTGAGCCTCAGAAGAAATATTCAGGTTGATTTTCGCCATTTCCATATAGCCGCGTCTCATCAAATCACGGTTGTGACGAGTTGTTCGTTCGCTGACATACGCTCTCACTGCTTGTGATATCAGTTCGTTTCTGCTTCGTTTCTCCCGCATCGCTACACCATCCAATTCAGCTACTAGGTTTTCGGGCAAGCTGATTTTCATTTCGGTTCTTGCGCTGGATTCAGACAAAAAACATACACCTCCACCAAACTTACGGATACGACTCTTTTATCCATCCAGTGATAATGATACCATTATTCACTCTTCAAGCAAAGCTGTTTTATGAATTCTCATTATGAGATGCTATTTGCTTGCATTTTCCTGCAATAAAGGATTTCTTACTTCCATTATACTCCCATTTTCCAAAAACATACGGGGAACCCGGGAACTTATTGTACAAGATACCTCGTAGTTAATGGTTTCGAGCCTGCCTGCAATCTCATCCATGGAAATATATTCATCCCCCTGCCGGCCAATTAATGTGACTTTTGTGCCTGGCGGATATTCCTGATCCAGCTCTACCATAAATTGGTCCATGCAGATTCGGCCGGCGATTTTCAGCCGTTTTCCCTTCACAAGAATTTCGGTTCCTTTCAATTTTCGAAGCCAGCCGTCCGCATAGCCTACAGGCACCGTCCCGATCCATGTGTCTTTTTCCGCTGTGTATTCCGCTCCGTAGCTGACGCTCTCGCCTTTTCTGATCAATTTGACATGCGACAGCGTCGAATGCAGGGTGAATGCGGGACGCAGCTGAAACGGTATTTCGTCCGTAATGTCGGCTGACGGACGGAGACCGTACATGCCGATGCCGAATCTGACCGCGTTGAAAAAGCCTTTTTTCAGCCGAAGACCGGCGGCGCTGTTGGCGCAGTGCACCATCATTTTTTTTAGCGGCAGCGGAGCAATCAGTTCTTTAAAGCGCTCAAACTGCATGAAGAAATAGTCTCTTTCTTTTTCATCCGCTGTCGCAAAATGCGTAAATACCCCTTTGCATTTGAAACGGGGGTTGCGATCAAGAATCGCCATCACGTGATGAACTTCTTCTTCTGTTTTTACACCAAGCCTGTTCATCCCCGTATCGACCTTCAAATGAAAATGAAGGGAACCTTTTTTCAAGTGGCGGGCTGCTTCCTGAAGCCATTCAACAGAATAACCTGTTAATGTCACGTCATATTCCGCCGCGATTGCCACATACTCCGGGGGAACCGCGCCAAGCACCAATATAGGCGCCTTCAGGCCCTTCTCGCGCAGTGAGATCGCTTCATCCAGAATGGCCACGGCCAAGCATGAAGCACCTGCGTCAAGAGCAGCCTTTGCTACTTCTGCATCACCATGTCCGTAGGCGTTCGCTTTTACAACTGCCATCAGATGGACATGTTCGCCGATGTGTTCTTTCATATTGCTGACATTTTCCTTTATCGCGGACAAGTCGATTTCCGCCCACGTATCTCTGTAAAAAGGTTTTGTGCTCATAATGACACTTCCTAGCTTTTATTCAATATCATTTACATATCATACTAAAATTATAGTCCAAAGGGAAACGATGCCTGACGAAAAAAAGGCCAAATTATGTTTGGCCTTTGGCAATTATTTAGATGATTGTCCCTGCATGCTTTTCGCGACTGCCACCATTTCCTCTTTAGAAAGATCTTTTGATGAGAGAAGGTAATCTACGCCGTCATATGTCCATGATAATGAGGCATCCGACAAGGCGCCGATGGTGTAGCCGAGATTTACCGGTTCGCCGTTCAGCGTAACTGAGGAGGAAGCCTTGGCAATCTGGGCTTTTTCTTGAATTAAGGTAAATGATTTTTCTCCTCCGTAGGTCATGATGATCCGCTTCCCGTCTTCAGTTGAAATATCTTTTTCTTCAAGCAGCTTTACGCCAAGCGGCAGCTCAAGCGGCGTTTTGACCGCGAATGTATCGGATGGCTTCGCGCTTGTGGCAACATCCATTTGAGAAAGGGTCATATTTTTCTTTTCGTCAAATGATTCTTTGTCGAATTGTTTATTAAATTCGAAGCTGCTGAATTCTACTTTCACCATCACTTTTCGGTCAGTATCCATGACTTTAACAGATGACGGGCTCATATCTTTTTTGTTAAACGTGATTTCTTGCGTTGGGAGCATTTTGTTATGCTGATAGTTCGTTTTTGTTTCAAATACGTATTTCTTTTCTTTCGCAGTGAAGACTGCATCTGAATCGTTTTGAACATCCTTTACGAGCGATTCAAACAGATAGACCTGGCTGCTGTTGTTCGGCCAGTCGCTTTGAAATCTGAAGCTCTTATTTAAAGACGGCGTGAGAACAAATACTCCGTTTTCATTTCGTAAAATGACTTGGTTTTGGTCCTTTTTCGGATTTTCTAGATAAACCCTGTACAGAGACGGCTTTTTGTGCCAGATTTCCACATTGTATACTTGAGGCTCACTCCCTGTCTCGATGGTCATTTTCGCTTTTGCTTTGTACGAGGTGTATTCTTTCGCCTTTTCATCTAACCCGGTCACAATATCTTGCTGCGTTTTTTCCCCGCAGGCAGAAAGAATAAGGACAGCAAGCAGTCCCGTTAAAAGCAAAACAAAGCTTTTTCTCACCTTTTTCAACCCCTTTTTCTCAATTGATGTAAAAGGAAGAAATCGCTTGTTTGACTTTAACGGTACGCTCGGTACACGTTAGGCAGAACGGATGCGTACCATAAAAGCCTCAAACAACTTGTCTCCCTTAATGCATTATCAAATATATGAGTGGGGTTTCGCTAATATGCAGACTAGCTTGACAACCTTTCAATCACAACCTGTGCGGCCGCGTATTCCTTTGTATGAGTGATTGATACGTGAACGGCGGCCTGGCTCAGCTTCGCGCAAATGATATAGGGCTTGCCATTTTGATCTTTCTTAATTTCAATGTCCTGAAAACTGAGCTGTTTTCCTATACCGGTGCCGAACGCTTTCGAGAAAGCTTCTTTTGCTGCAAACCTCCCCGCAAGAAATTCTATTTTTCTTTTCTCTGAAAGCTCATGATATTGGTCAAGCTCGCTTCGCGTCAAAATCCGCTCAGCAAACCTTTTCTGGCGGCCGGCCATAGAAGCGATCCGTTTAAGCTCGGTGATGTCTAGTCCAATGCCGTAAATCATGTGTGATAACCTCCTTTGCGTACGTACTATTTGAATGGTTTGTCTCATAAACGTGTTACTATAGAAATACCAAAATGAAGAAAAGGGGCTCGGAATGTTTATACGGACTGAAAATTTCCAAACGTTTATCAGGCTTTATCCCGTTGTCACCTTTATATTGGCCTTGCAAGCCGTTCTCTGGCTGTTTTTTTCACTTCCTGTCCATTCAGTCGTGTTATGGAGAGATGCCGTCACAGGCTATAATTTAGGCGTCGCTAACGGTGAATGGTGGCGGCTGATCACACCGGTTTTGCTGCACGCCGGTTTTACCCATCTGCTGTTTAATTCCATGTCCATCTTTTTATTTGCCCCTGCTTTGGAACGCATGCTGGGAAAAGCGCGTTTCCTGCTTGTGTACGCTGGCTCCGGCATCATCGGCAATATCGGCACATATGTTACAGAGCCGCTTGATTACGTGCATGTCGGGGCTTCAGGAGCGATTTTCGGGCTGTTCGGCGTGTATCTGTTTATGGTTCTTTTTCGCAAAGAGCTGATCGGGCAGGAGCATTCCAAAATGATTCTCACACTGCTCGCATTTGCCGTTCTCATGTCGTTTATCAACTCCAATATTAACATGATGGCCCATCTGTTTGGACTTTGCGGCGGGTTTCTTCTCTCGTTTTTATGTGTGCAAAAAAAAGAGCGGCGGTATTAACCGTCCGCTTTTTCATATGAGTACCAGTTTAAAATGAAGTCTGCATCCTCTTCACCTACATCCCTCACCGATAATTCTTCCATAAGGCTCGATGATTTTACCGAGGTAGAAATGGTATACAAACGGCCTTTCTTTTGAAAATACGATTGGCTGAACTTGCAAACCTGCATTCGTCTTTTTAACACAATTCCCGTTGTTCTGCTGATAAATCTGGACGTCAATTGAAGACGATCCCCGTTGATCGTCCATCCTGCATCCTTATATGCGAGGTAGCCGAAGATCAATTCAATCGGCAGCAGGATGATCGACAGATAGCCCCATGGCTGAAAGAAGATACATAATGGAATGATCAAAAAGATTGAAAAAATGACGGAACGGAATAAATAGCGTTTCAACGCGTGCCGCGGCAGACGGCGGAAGTTTTCTTCCAGCGTGTATTCCGGCGTAAATGTCCGCAGCATGTGCGGAAGCTTTTTTTTATGAATCATCGGGAAGAGAATGGTCAAAGCGCCTTCTTCCTTTTCCCGGTCGCCGCCGCCCGCGCTGACGATGGACACCGTCACAAAGCCGAAAAGCTGGCGGATGATGTTTTCTTTTATTTTAATGGCTTGTATTTTTCGTAGCGGAATCGTGACTTGATGTTTTTCAATAAACCCTCTTGAAATCACCAGTTCCTGCTCTTTTTTAATGATTTGAAAGTTCGCGTATTTAAACATCATACCGGCAATGCTGAAAATCCAGGCGATAAATAAACCGATAAAAATGAGTACCGCGTAAATGCCGATGCTGGCGTGCTGAAGAAAGGAAAATTTATCAAAAAACCAATCCATCGGCAGCACTTCATCAAGCTGAGAAATAAGCGCAAATACAGCGGAGATAATCACTCCGATTCCGCCGGAGGTAGAGGCGGCCATGAGCAATTCTTTCATGTTCATCCGATAGTGCTCTTCCGGCTCAACCGCCGGAATCAGCTCCTGCTCAGCTTCAAGCCATTCTTTATCGTGTTCGCTTTCGTGCCTTTGTGCTTTTTTCTTAAAGACGGCTTCCTTGATCCGTTCGGCTTCTTCAACAGAAATAGCAGAAAGAACAGCTTCCGCCTCCTTGCCTCCGCCTGCCGTTTCAATTTGCAGCTTCACAAGCTTAAAGATTTGCTGGATCACGCCCGCGCTCGTATTCATCGTTTGAATCCGATCAATCGATATGTATCGCTTTTTCGTGACAAACAAGCCTTCTTCAATTCTAAATTCGTCATCTTCGATTCGATAGGTAAACCTTCTCCATTTGATGATGCTTGCGGCTACAAGCCAGATGAACAGCACACCGAGCGCAATGGCTCCGTAAAAACGGACAGTATTGTTCGAATTGACGATATACACAAAAAAGAATGGCAGAATGATATTTTTTATCGTTTGAATAATGGTATGGCATAAATTCAAAATAACTGCCGCCGGGTGCAGGCGTTTCGGTTCAGACATCATCGTCAGTCACCCTTGCCAGACGGGAAATGGAGTCTCTCAGCCGATCCGCTTCCTCCATCTCTAAAGCGGGGATCGAATGAACGGTCGCGGCCGTGGAAATTTTTACGGTTGCCAGGTTGTACTTTTTCAATAACGGCCCTTGTGACGTATCGACGTGCTGAACTCTGACCATCGGGACAATCACACGCGTTACCACAAAAATACCTGACTGAATATCTATTTCATGTTCATGGACTTCATAGCGCCATACTTTATGACGGATCTTTGGAATGATAAAGACCGTCACAACCGAACCCAGCAGCCAAACCGCGCCGAGCACGCCGCTGATCCAGTACGGCCAATGGAAATAATAGCTTAACACTGCAACTGCTATGACAATAAGCAAGCAGACAGCAGATACGATAATCTCTTGAAGTCGCCAAACCTTTAATCCGTCTGGACTGATTTGGTTTTTTGGCTGCTCTCTCAAAATACCTACCTCCCGTTTTTTCGTCGTTACTTATACGTCTCTTATACAGAAAGGTTTCATTCTTAAGCATACATAGAAAAATGGCATCCGTCAGCTGAAAGTTTGCTGAATAACAAATCATGAACATAAAAAAGCCCAAAACGTTATGTTTTGGGCTCTTAATCGATAGAATTAGTAAGATTTTTTCTGGCGTCTGTCACCTGAAGAACGGCGATCGTTTGAACGCTTTTTATCGTAGGAAGAACGGTTGTTGCTTTTCCCTTTTCCGCCGCGGTAGCCGCCGCCTTGTCCGTCTCTGCGTTTAGAAGAGCGCTGGTTCTTGTAGCGTTTGCTGACCATCGGCGCTTCGTCAGTTAAGCGAACCGGTGTGTTGTCCGGCTCTTTTGTAGCCATTTTGATAGCCGCCGCAACCACTGTTACTGCATCATGATCTTCAAGCAGCTCAGCTGCCGCTGTCATGTAGAAGTTCAGGTTGTTTTCACTGATTGTCGTGCGAAGACGTTCAACAGTAACCTGCTGCTGGCCTTCTAACGCTTCATCAAGTGTAGGCTCCTTCATGCGGTCCATTTTGCGTTTTGTTGTTTGTTCAATTGCGCGAAGCATGCTTTTCTCACGCGGTGTAATGAACGTCATCGCCATACCTGTTTTTCCTGCACGGCCTGTTCTTCCGATACGGTGAACGTAGCTTTCAGGATCTTGAGGCACGTCGAAGTTGTACACGTGTGTTACGCCTGAGATATCAAGTCCGCGAGCGGCAACATCAGTTGCGACAAGAACTTCGATTGCACCTTCTTTAAATTTACGAAGCGCAACCATACGTTTCGCCTGCGTTAAGTCACCATGAATTCCTTCAGCCGCATATCCGCGTAGGTTCAGGGCTTCAGCCAGCTCATCGACACGGCGTTTTGTGCGTCCGAATACGATCGCAAGCTCAGGAGACTGAATGTCAAGAAGACGAGTCAGTGTATCGAATTTTTTGCGTTCTTGCACTTCTAAATAGAACTGCTGAATGTTAGAAACCGTCATTTCTTTTGCTTTTACTTTTACGTGTTCCGGCTCAGTCATAAAGCGCTCTGCAATGCGTTTGATCGGTGCTGGCATTGTCGCAGAGAACAGAAGTGTCTGATGCTCGCTCGGCACGTTTGAAAGAATAGATTCAATGTCGTCAATGAATCCCATGTTCAGCATTTCATCCGCTTCATCCATTACTACAGTGTTTACATTGTTTAAACGAATTGTGCGGCGGTTGATGTGGTCAAGAAGACGTCCAGGTGTTCCGACAATGATATGCGGATTTTTCTTTAACGCCCGGATTTGCCGTCCAATATCCTGTCCGCCGTAAATAGGAAGAACCTTCGCACGCTTATCTTGTCCGATTTTATATAATTCTTCAGATACTTGAATGGCTAATTCACGGGTTGGCGCGATTACGATTGCTTGAATATTAGGAGACTCGGGGTTAATTTTTTCAACAAGGGGTATACCAAACGCAGCTGTTTTACCTGTACCTGTTTGCGCTTGTCCAATGACGTCTTTATTTGAAAGTCCGAGCGGTATCGTTTGTGCCTGAATCGGTGTTGCTTCTTCAAATCCCATACGATTAATTGCTTTCATGAGATCAGAACTTAAATTAAAATCTTGAAACGTTATAGTCAAATTATTCAAACTCCTTCTAATTGCTGTTTCAGTAATGTCGTGATTTACCACTTATAAAACTGCCCTTTAGACAAAAAGGACAGGATCCATCCGTATACAAAGCCCGAATTACTTTAAGTTTTATCTTACCATTACACTATTTGTTTTTCAATAAGATGAGAAGCAGATCAGCTTCTCGAATATGCCGGCTGATGCTCCATCCGCTCCCATGTGTCCGGCGGAGAACTTCGGGTCGGCGGATGAAACGCCGGACGAATATGTTCGTATCGCGAAATAACCTGTATTTATTGTATCATAGCCGCAGCCGGCCAGATATACATAATTTCTGGCCGGCATACATTAGTGTTTGCACATCATGTTATTTTATGATGCAATATGCGGTTTTTCCGCAAGATTTTTTTACGAAAGCGGGCTCTCTATTAAATCTTTAACGATTTCTTCAAGCTTCATACCTCTGGACGCTTTGAATAAAATCAAATCTCCTTTTGACGCGTTTTCTTTCACAGCTTGAAGGAGATCCTTTTTCTCAGTAAAATGGCTGACGCGTTCTTTCTCAAAGTGTTTCAGTGCGCCTTCCGCAATAAATGCTCCCAGTTTTCCGTACGTAAAGACGCGGTCGATTTTTTCAGGGCTGATTACAGCGCCGCACTCTTTATGGAACGTTTCTTCAAGATCGCCGAGTTCAAGCATATCGCCGAGCACGAGCATTTTTTTCCCGTAGCCTTCAAGGCTTTCTGTCAATTGAATGGCAGCCTTCATGGATGTCGGACTCGCATTATAAGCGTCATTGATAATCGAAATGCCGCTGTCTGTTTTGATGAGTTCAAGTCTCATGCCGGTTACCTTTAGTCCGCTCAGTCCTTTTGCCGCATCCTCAGTCGTGATGCCAAAATAAGCCCCCGCAGCGATCGCAGCCATGGCGTTCATGACATTGTGCTTACCGAGTATCGGAATAAAAAACGTTTTTTCCATCCCTTTGATTGTAAAATGAGTTCCTGCTTCACTCTGGCTGACATCCTGAAGCTGATAATCATTTTGAGCTCCCGTTCCGTACGTTTTCGTTTGGCAGCTGTATGCTTTTTGAAGGAGCGGTTCGTCCCCGATATAAATCAGCACTCCGTCTTCTTTAAGCCCGTTAATGATTTCAAGCTTCGCCTCCGCGATGCCTTCTCTTGAGCCAAGGTCTTGCATGTGGGATTCGCCGATATTCGTAATCACTGCCGCATCCGGGTTTGCCAGGCGGGACAGGAGATCAATTTCTCCTTTGGCGCTCATTCCCATCTCCAATACAGCGATCTCCGTATCTTCAGGCATAGCTAAAACCGTCAGCGGCAGACCGATGTGATTGTTGAAGTTTCCTCCTGTTTTGTGGACACGGTACCGGGTTCCCAGGACGGCGTGAATCATATCTTTCGTTGTCGTTTTGCCATTGCTTCCGGTTACCCCGATGACACGGGTGCCAAGCTCCTGCAAATAAGCTTTTGCAAGCTGCTGAAGAGCGGAAAGGGTGTCGTCCACTAAGATGACGGCTTGATTCTCGGGCGGATTTGGTTCTGACCGATCCCAAAGAACGGCCGCAACACCTGCATCAAAAGCCTGCGGCACAAAAGTGTGGCCGTTAAAATGTTCCCCTTTTAGCGGGATGAAAAGCTGATGCTGTTCGAGTTTTCTTGTATCAGTTGCCACTCCATGAATGACTGTTTGTTCATATTGCGGATTTGTCAGTGTGCCTTTGACCATCTCGGCAATGTTCTTTACTGTTCGCTTAATCAAGTGAGGTCCCTCTCTTTCTTTTGTATATACGGGAAAAGACACTGCCCTCTTACCGGCAGTGTCCATCTTCATTAGAATGTATGCTTAATTAATTGTTTCTCAGCGTGGCGTTCTTTTGCAAGCTCTACAAGCTGTTCAATCAGATCAGCGTATTCCACTCCGGCCTCTTTCCAGAGCAGCGGGAACATGCTGAAAGGTGTAAAGCCAGGCATTGTGTTGACTTCATTGATCAGAACTTCGCCGTCAGCTGTCAGGAAAAAGTCCGCTCTGACAAGTCCTGAACCGTCGATCGCTTTAAACGCTTTGATCGCCATATCACTGATTTTTGTGTATTCCTCATCGGACACATTCGCCGGGATCATCAGATCAGTGTCTCCATCTTCATATTTCGCTTTGTAATCGTAGAAATCTGTCTTTGGTGCGATCTCTCCCACAACAGAGCATTTAGGATCGTCATTTCCAAGAACGCCGATTTCGATTTCTCGGCCGTTAATTCCTTCTTCAACGACGACTTTGCGGTCATATTGGAATGCAAGCTCAAACGCTTTTTGCAGTTCTTCACGGTTTCGGCATTTGCTGATTCCGACACTTGATCCAAGATTTGCCGGTTTTACGAAGCAAGGGTAGCCTAATTCCTCTTCTACCTGCTTACAGCTTTCTTCCGGAGAACGAGTCCAATCTTTCTTAAGGAAAGCTGCGTATTTAGCCTGAGCAAGTCCTGCCTGCGCGAATAAATGTTTCATAACGACTTTATCCATGCCTGCTGAGGAAGCAAGCACACCGTTGCCGACATAAGGAATATTCAACAGTTCGAGCATTCCTTGGATCGTACCGTCTTCTCCGTTCGGTCCGTGGAGGAGCGGGAATACGACGTCGATGGCTTCATTTTGCTCTGGCGCTTCCTGCGGAAACATTTCCTGGTTCAGGGCAGCTGGAGAAAAAGCACTGCCTCCTTGCTCAAATTGAAGCATTTTCACGTTTGAAACAGGCTCAGATAAACGGGCGCCTCTTACCCATTCGCCTTTTTCAGTTATATAAATCGGATGTATATCAAACTTCTCAGTATTTAGCGCTTTGATTACAGCCAGAGCTGTCTGCAGTGATACATTATGTTCTGCTGACTTTCCTCCGTACACTAATCCTAGACTTGTTTTCAATGGATACTCCCCCCACTACAAATTCATCTTTACTATCTTATCACTTTCACGAGAAAATGATCTAATTATTTTTGGGCATGCTGATGCTGAATGCATTTGTATGTAATTCCTTTTTATTTTATATTAAAATGGCATTGAAAAGGAGATGTGACATATGAAAAAAATCACGACAAACGAACAATTTAATGAACTGATTCAATCCGATAAAGAAATTATCGTAAAGTTTTATGCTGATTGGTGCCCAGACTGCACACGCATGAATATGTTCATCGGCGATATTTTGGAAGAGTACAATCAAAACGATTGGTATGAGCTGAATAAGGACGAGCTTCCTGAATTGGCTGAAAAATACCAAGTAATGGGTATTCCTAGCTTGCTTATCTTCAAAAACGGTGAAAAAACAGCTCATCTTCACAGCGCCAATGCCAAAACGCCTGAAGAAGTGACTGAATTTTTATCTGAACATATAAGCTAATTCGTTTAACAGCCTTATTTTATGTCGTCGGGCTCTACATGAACATGAACATGAGTGACATCGTGTTCATGTTTTATTTTATCCTCTACTTCATCCGCCACTCCATGGCCTTCTTCTACTGTAAGCTTTGGATCAACCGTAATAACCATCTCAATATGAACTGTGCTGCCTAAATACCGGGCTTTCACATCCTTTAGACGATGTACACTTTCAATCCTGCCGACGGTCTGTTTGTAAGGCTCAAGATCTTTTAAGTGAAAGCCGTCTGTTAAAGAATGTGAAGCATCTTTAAAGATGTCCCATGCCGTTTTGCAAATGATGATGCCGATGATAAAAGCTGTTACCGGATCGATCCACGGCAGCTGAAGCTGGGATGACATCACACCGATAAACGCTCCGGCACTTACAAAAGCGTCTGATCTGCTGTCCTTTGCCGCTGCCATCAGGGCAGAGCTTTTAATCGATGCCGCCAGCCTTTTGTTATATAAGTAGATGCCATACATAAACAAGGCACTGCCTAACGCCGTCCATGCCGCTATAAGACTTGGCGTTTCCGTAGTTCCGCCCGCAATCGCTTTTCCTCCGCCGATTAACACTTCAATGCCGACAACCATCATAATAAAAGACGCAACAAGAGACGAAATTGTTTCAGCCCGATAATGGCCATATGGATGATCGCTGTCAGCCGGTCTTTGGGAAATACGCAATCCAATCAGCACCGCCACTGACGCAACAATATCTGTTCCATTATTTAATCCGTCTGCTCTCAGCGCTTCGGAATGATAGAGGATCCCAATGACAAGCTTCACAACAGCAAGGATGACATAAGCAAAAATATTGAGGAGCGCCCCTTTTTCTCCCTTTTTCAGATTTTCTGTCCGCTCCATTGAATACCAGCCTCCATTCTATTACATAGTATGGTTCAAAACATGAAAAATAGCAGCGGCAGCATTCAATGAAGAGGGACATTTCGACAGCAAATTATTCCCCGGGAAACTTTTTGTCGATCTTTTGAATGTTTGCATATTTGGGAAAGAATAGGACTGTTTTCACCTTTACAGGCTATTGCGGACATTGTATACTGAAGTTAATTGATAATGATTATCAATATCGTTTGATTGGAGGTTGGTGACATAATGACACCTCAGTCTGCAGAAACCAGAAAAAAACAGCTCATTCATCTGTTAATACAGAATGGTATATACAAAAAGTCAAAGCGTCATTTGTATGAATTGTCGCTGACGGAGTTAGAAAGTGAATACAAACATGTCAGGAGGGCGCCGGAGCATGCCGAAGCGTAAAGTAAAAACCTACCAGCAGCTGATCCAGGAAAACAAAGAGGCGATTATGGGCAATCCAAAGCTGATGAACGTCATTTATGACAGGATCGACCGCAAGCATCAAAAAAATCTCCAAGAGCAAAACAATACATAAAAAGAGCCGAAAGGCTCTTTTTTTCATGACTCAAACGCTTCTGCGGCCAGCTTTTGGATCACTGCATCATCCATCGGCGGGTTATGGAGACCGGCGCGCACATCACGATAATAGCGCTGAAGCGGGTTGGTTCGTTCAAGACTTTTGGCCCCGACAATTCTCATCGCTTTATCGACAACAGACAGCGCAGCATTTGTGACGATATGTTTCGCCGCACCAAGCTCGCTTTTCAAGTGAGGGCGGCGCTCCGGATTGTCATACAATTGAGCGATATGGAAAAGAAAATGTCTGGCATTGAGCAGTTCAAGCTCCATTTCGCCTGTTCTTTGCTGTACGGCTGGGACATCCTTGATCGGTCCCTTCAAACTGTTTGGAGAATACTCAGATGCAAATTGCACCGCATAGTCTCGTGCTGCTTGAGCAACGCCAAGATAAATCGCCGGAATATGAAGCAGCCAGCCATTCGGCTTAGCTCCCCGAGGTCCTTGAAGCAATTCCACCAGTTTCTCCTCATCAAGCATTACCTCATTCAGTACAAGGTCATGGCTTCCAGTCGCCCGCATCGCCATCATATCCCACGTTTCTTTAATCGACAAACCGGGATCATCTTTATGAATGAGAAACACGCCTGTTGTTTGTTTTTCTTCAATCCATGCTGTCACTAAAAAATAATCCAGTGCCTGTGACATCGTCGTAAAGGTTTTTCTACCGTTTACTGCCCATTTACCATCCTTTTTGACGGCGTTTGTACCGGGACGCCCTCCTCTTGTCGGGCTTCCGGTTTGCGCTTCTGTCGCCGCCCTGTTGATGACGGCTCCGTTTTGGACTTCCTTTGCAACAAATGCAAACACGTCTTTATCCCAGCTGTTGCCTTCTCCGAGCTCCCCGATTACGCTCAAATGCCAGCCGATGCTGAGCGCTGCAGGAGCGTCTCCCCGTGCAAGCCGTTCTTGAAACAGGAGCATGTCGTAAACAGAAATGCCCCCTCCTCCATGGGATGCTGGCAATGTTAACGCCGTATACCCGGCATCACGCAGTTTTTGTATTTTTTCTAAAGGAAAACGTCCCAGTTCGTCATCTTCAGCGGCTGTTTGCTGAAATTCATCCGCAAGCCGTCCGATTTTCTCCATCCATTGCCGTTGTTGATCGTTTTGTATAAATAATGACATCCGGCAGCCCCCCAAGGTTTTAATTCCGATAAATTTAATATGTATTATAGATTTCCTGCCGCCATTCCGCAACTGTTAACCTTTTTGTCCGGTATAAAAAAAACACGCCGTTCCCCCAGGGAACAGCGCGATTACACAGGATTTGCATCCCGGTCTTGTTTCATGCCGAGATAAATCAGCATATATGTCAGGTAACCCATTGTCATCACCAAGCCGCCAAAGAAAAAGCTCGAGAAAATCGGCTCTTCAAAAGCGGTTACTGCAGCAAGCACAATCCAGCTGGCATACAGATAGATGATAAAATAACGGATGCCCGTCTTTATTTTATATATCATGTACAGCCCTGCGAGAGAGAACAACCCAAGCGCGAGTCTGAAATAAACAAGATGTTCAAACTGAAACATGAATGACACAAATGAGAATCCAAGCAGTAATACTATCGGTAAAGCGGTAATAAAGTTCCTCAATCGAGACACCTCCGTCAGTACCTTTAGTATAAACCAAAATATCAAATGATATTGATTCACGTGAGCTTTTTCACAAAAATGTCATTCCTTGCCTTTACACCCGGACATCCCGTTTACAGAAGCACCACCAGCCAACGGCGATGAAGAATATGGCATGTATGATGATAATCCCCGCTGAAAACAATGGCGTCATGCCTGAAAACAACGCTGTCTCCCCGCTGCTGTATTGGGTAAAGTCAGTGTTCGCGAAAAGCAAAAAGCTGCCCCATTTGTTTTCAAATAGCTTCATGAGCTGAACAAGTGTACTCGCTCCATATAAAACGACAAATGAAACGACGACTGCTACCGCACTGTTCCGGAACAGCGAAGAACAAAGCAGCCCGAATAATCCCATCATTACGGCTTCAAGCCAATTTGACCCGATCAGCTCCAGGGTGTTGATCAGCAATGTCTTTGATTCCGCGGTTACCGATGTGCCAAAAAAGACGAGACCGAATAATAATGCCAAAATGTAGTATGCCAGATACAAATAAAAGCTGACCATCACGACTGTGATTAATTTTGACCAAAAAATCTTTTGGCGTTTAACCGGGCGAATGAGCAGAAATTTGATCGTCTTTTTATCAAATTCCATCGAAACAATTGTCGCTGCAATCACGATCGTTAAAGCCTGCAGCAGGATGTTCAGGCTCGGTGTATACGATAAATAGCCGATGAAGTTTTCATCTGTTCCGGCACTGATGACAATCCGTTTAATGATCAAAGCCATGAAAAATTGAAAGACCGCCATCAGGATAAGAGAAACCAATGTGACCTTCCGATTAAAAAGTTTCATATGTTCATTCCAAATTAATTTAGACAAGCTCTTCTCCCTCCTCTTGATGAGCAGTTGTCGCTTTTATGAATTCGTCTTCCAGTGATTGCGTGTAAGGCGTAATGGAAAATACATTCAGGTCTTGTCCGACAAGTGAGCGGTTCAGCTCCGGAATGTTTTCTTTTGCTACCTCAACAACTATCGCCCCGCCTTGCCGCTCAGCTTGATATTGATTGCCTGTCAGCCAATTGAGGGCTTTTTCTTCCGGCTGCACTTCAATGATCGCTTTTTCTGTTTTTTGATTTGTTCCATGTAGGCTGACTTCCGCTTTGATCTCACCTTTTTGAATAATGATGACACGGTCGCACAGATCTTCAACTTCTCGCAATAAATGAGTGGCGAACAGGACTGCCGTTCCTTCCTTTTCTGCGAGCTCCTTAATATGATCGCGAAAATCCTTCATACCCGCAGGATCGAGACCGTTTGTCGGTTCATCTAAAATAAGAAGCTTCGGCCGGTGAAGAATCGCCTGTGCAATGCCAAGACGCTGGCGCATGCCGAGAGAATAGGTTTTCACCTTATCATGAATCGCTGACGTCAGCCCGACACGTTCCACCACTTCATCAAGCCGTTCTTCGTCTATTTTTTTGTGCATATTCGCAAAGTGCTTGAGGTTTTCCCAGCCTGTCAGGTACGGATAGAACTCGGGATTTTCGACGATCGCTCCAACAGCTTCCATTGCTTTTTCAAACTCTGTATCATGCTGGAATCCGCTGATTGTCACGCTTCCGCTGTTTTGTTTTAACAGTCCGACGATGATACGGATGAGTGTTGTTTTTCCGGAACCATTCGGACCGAGCAGGCCGATGATTTCTCCCTCCATGACGTCCATGCTGATTTGTTTTAGTATCTGTTTAGACCCAATCTTTTTATCGAGGCCTTCAATATGTAAAATCGGCTCAGCCATAAAGCCTTCCTCCTTTTTCAACAAAAAATAAACAGTGCCTAAAATTAGGCACTGTTTGTATTATAGCATTTGTTGCTTCCAAATGTTTGGTTAAACCGATAGAGTCGGGGTTTGCTCAGGCTGTTTGTTCTTTTCGGTTTCTGTAATGATGACGGCGCAGGCCGCGTCTCCAGTTGTATTCACCACTGTGCGGAGCATATCAAGCAGGCGGTCAATTCCGAGAATTAACCCGATTCCCTCGACAGGGAGTCCGACAGATTGAAGCACCATGGCGAGCATAATCAAGCCTACACCCGGTACACCCGCGGTGCCGATACTTGCTAGCACAGCCGTCAGTATCACCATCAGCAGCTGCGTAAATGTCAGATCATGCCCGAACACCTGCGCAATGAAGACGGTGGCTACCCCTTGCATGATGGCTGTTCCGTCCATATTAATTGTCGCGCCGAGCGGCTGGACGAAGCTGCTGATCGGCTCAGGCACTTTTAATTTTTTCTGCGCCACATCCATTGATACCGGCAGGGTCGCATTGCTGCTGGAGGTACTGAACGCGACGACCATAACCTCTGAGAAATCTTTAAAGAACGTAAACGGATTTCGTTTTGCCAAAAGAGCAACCGTTGAACCGTACGTCACGACTGCATGAATGATCAGGGACAGCGTAACAACAATCATATAAAGTCCCATCGCCTTAATCGCGCTGAAGCCCTGGCTGCCGATAGCAGTCGCAATCAGACCGAACGTTCCGTATGGCGCAAACTTCATGACTAGGTTGACGAGATACATCATCAATTCATTTCCCTGTTCAACGACTTTCAGAAGCATATCCGCTTTTTTGCCGAGCATCGTGATTCCGAGCCCTACAAAAATAGAAAATACGATGATTTGCAGCATATTTCCTTCTGTCATCGCTTGAACCGGATTCGCAGGAATAATGTTCAGAAGAGTGTCGGCAATACTTGGGGCTGCCTCAGCATTAAACTTGGCAGATGAAACATCATAAGTCCCAAACTCACCAGGTCTAATCACAAGAGCAAGAATAAGCCCGATCGTGATTGCCACTGCTGTCGTGATGAGAAAATAAGAAATCGCCTTCACGCCGATTCTGCCAAGCTTCTTTGGATCACCCAGCCCGGCTACTCCCAGTGTCAGTGAGAAAAAGACAATCGGCACAACAAGCATTTTAATGAGGTTTAAAAAGATGGTGCCAAGCGGACCAAATACAAACTTATTCAAATTTTCAAATAATTCAGGTGATGTAAGGTTGAGGACCAATCCAGTCACCGCGCCAAGAACCAATGCAATAATGATTTTTTTTGCCAGCTTCATCCGCATTCCTCCCTTTTTTGAAAAAAAGCCCGCGAGAGACTCCCGCAGGCTTTGGATGTATCATCAAACCACAGGACTCTCTCTTCACGCTGATGAGGTTAGCTGACGGGTTCGGACGAAGAGATGTCCGTTTTTCAGATGAAAAATTAACCCCAAAAGATTGGGTCCCCCACTCCTTATCAAAGGATTAAGCGTGTGGCTTACTATTGTATGATTTAGTTTATTTATACAGAAAAGATCCAATTTTGTAAACTATTTTTTGTTACTTTTCTCTCGGAATCTTTTGGGTCCATCTTCCTTGTTGGTGACATCAAGAATATCAAGGAGAAACACAAAAATCGGAATCCCGATAATTAAACCCCAAATGCCGAAAAAGTGCTCAGAGAAAATGAGTACTGTAAAGGTGAAAAAGATCGGCAGCTCTGTTTTCGCAGACATCAGCTTCGGATTTAAGAAATAGGTTTCGATCGCATGAATAGCGAATATGACAAGCACAATATAGAGCACATACATTCCGCCGCCAGTGCTGTAAGCGATAATACTGAGCGGGATCAGAGAAATGACGACGCCTGCTACAGGGATCAATCCAAGGAAGAACACCATAATAGAAAGCCCAAACAGCTGCGGGAAATGCATAATCCAAAGCGCGATAAACGTCAGAATACAGTTGACGAGCGCAATGATAAATTGAGCCTCAAGCACCTTGCCGAACGTTCTTGCAAATTTGCTTCCAAAAAAAGCAATTTCCTCATAAAAGACCGCCAGTTTGCTCGTTTTAAATTTCGCCATGAATTCAGAAAGCCGCTTTTTCTCAAATAAGAAAAACATGCTGAGAATGAGCGCCATTACGATCTGCAAGCCGAACGTGCTGATATCGGCCAGATACGTATACACCACATTGAAACCCTCTTTGACATATGAACTGATATTAATATCACCGAAAACACTGGTGATCTCATCAAAGAAAGGAATGCTGTCCGGGTGATACGCAATATGTTTAATCTGCTTAACCAGCTGCTGAATCTGCGCCGCGACGACCGGATAAAATACAAATCCACCGACTGTAAGGAGCACAGCCAGCAACATGTAAAGAAACGTAATGACAATCCGCTGGCTCACGCGGAAGAAGCGGCTGACAAACTGCCGTACGACAAGCTCCAAACGATCCATGAGAAATGTGAAAATGAAGGTAAGCAATATTAAGTTGATCATGCTCTTAAATAGATATAACACACCAGTTAACACGACAAAGACGGAGAAACGCCTTACTCCCGGGTGCTGAAAAAATTTAACTAAAGCGGCCATTTATACACTCCTGTTAGGACAAACGTCCTTCATTCAATATAGTATCCATTTGTAAATTATATAACAAAAAAATGCTGAGGTCTCTGTCCTTACCTTAATAATTCTTAAACAATTAAAAAAACGGCCCACTGATGGGCCGCTCTTTTTTCAGACTGCTGTTTTCATTTTTTTCATGCCTTCAACAGCCTCTATGCTTTTCGCTTCATCGAACTCATTTTCACTTTTTGCAACAATGATCGTGGCGATTCCGTTTCCGATCAGGTTCACAATCGCCCTTCCTTCACTCATGAAGCGGTCAACCCCAAGCAGGAGTGCAAGGCCCTCCAGCGGAATGACCTGAAGCGCTGACAGCGTTGAGGCCAGGACGATAAATCCGCTTCCCGTCACACCGGCCGCTCCCTTCGATGTCAGCATCAGAACGAGGATAATTGTAATTTGCTGGCCGATGCTGAGGTCTACTCCAAACACCTGTGCCAGAAAGACAGTCGCCATTGATAAATAAATGGATGTGCCGTCGAGGTTAAACGAATAGCCCGTCGGAATGACAAGCCCGACAACGGATTTCGAACAGCCGTAGCGCTCCATTTTATCCATCATTCGCGGAAGCACTGATTCTGAAGAGCTTGTGCCAAGCACGATCAGAAGCTCATCTTTAATGAAGCGAAGGTAATTCCACAGGCTGAATCCGTAAAGCTTGCAGATGATATTTAAAGCAACAAATACGAACAGGAACATCGTAATATAAACTGACATCATTAAGCTTGCCAGCGGCTTGATGGAATCGAGACCGAAGTGCCCGATCGTATACGCCATCGCCCCGAATGCCCCGATTGGCGCCGCACGCATGATGTAGCTGATGATTTTGAAAAAGACGTGAGAAATCTTGTCGAAGAAATCAATGACGCTTTTCCCTTTTTCACCTAATGCCGCGAGACCGACTCCGAAAAGAATTGAAAAGAATAAGACCTGCAAAATGTCCCCTTTTGCGAAGGCATCAACCATGTTGGACGGAACAATGTGTGTGACAAATTCAATCCAGTCGATTCCCTGACCGCCATTTTGCGTGTATTGTGATACATCTCCCTTTTCAAGCTTGCTGTAATCAAGACCCGCGCCAGGCTTCAAAATATTGACGACAAACAAACCGATAATGAGTGCGAGGGTGGTGACAACCTCGAAATAAATGAACGCTTTCCCCCCTACTTTTCCAACCTTCTTCATATCGCCCATTTTTGCAATCCCGAGAACGATTGTGAAGAAAATGATTGGAGCGATCACCATTTTAACAGCGTTGATAAATGTATCGCCAAGCGGTTTCATCTCTTTGCCGACATCCGGCCAGACCAGCCCGACAATGACCCCGATGATGACCGCGGTTATGACCTGAACTGTTAAATTTTTAAACAGTTTCATATCCTTCATCCCCCTGTCCTATTCGCCTTTGTGTCTTTCTTACTAGAATGATAGCGTTTTCATACGATCTGGGGAAGTTTATGATCATAACGGACATTTTGGTCTTTTTGGTCTCAGGTTTATCCTTTAAACACGTAGCGGTTGACGGGCCGGCCGACTCCGCCGTATTGAACGTCCAGCTTAATCATTCCGTTTTTTTCAAGATAATCAAGGTATCGTCTGGCTGTCACTCTGGCGATTCCGAGCGCCTTGGCGACCTCTTCTGCAGAAAGCGATGCGGTTTGCTGTTTCAAAAAAGCAGTGACTTCATTCATCGTGAAGTGATTCAATCCTTTCGGCAGATCCTGTACGGCCTGCTGCGGGATATTCAGGATCGCATCGAGCTGCTCCTGGGACAGCGTATCATTTGCTTCGATTTTTTGTTTATATTGCTTGTACTTTTCAAGGGCCTGTCTCATTCGCTCAAGCTTAAACGGTTTTAAGATATAGTCAGCCGCTCCATTTTGCAGCATAAGAGAGATCGTTTCTTTGTCTTTTGCGGCGGAGACGACAATGACATCGACTTCAAGCTTTTGCTTTCTGATCTCCTGTAACGTTTTGATTCCGTCTTTTTTCGGCATGTATACATCGAGAATAACAAGGTCGGGCTGTTTTTCTTTAATCAGCTTGATGCCTTCTTCTCCGTTTCCCGCTGTTGCACAGACAGTAAAACCTTTGACAGTTGTGATGAAATCCTTGTTTACCTCTTGAACCATCGGATCGTCTTCAATGAGCAGAACCTTCCATTCCTTATGAGCCATGCTGTGCTTCCTCCCCCTTCATTGGAAAAACGATAGAAAAAGATGTTCCCTGTCCCGCGTGTGAATCAACTTCTATCGTACCCGATCCTTTATCTGTGATTTGTTTCACTAAATACAGGCCATAGCCTGTGCCTCCTGTTTTATTAACCGTAAATCCTTTGTCGTAAAGGTGCGGCATATGTGCCGGTTCAATCCCGCAACCGTTATCTTCTATTAAAATGGCAAGGACATCATCCGTTTGCTCGATGCTGATGTCAATTCGTTTGTCATCAGATTGTACCGTTTCAAATGAACCGAAGGCATTTTCAATCAGGTTGCCGAGAAGGACGACGATATCATGCTGATCAACATGCTCGGGAAATTGCTGGAGGCTGCTGTTTTCATCAATATGAACTGCAATACCGAGCTCTCTTCCTCTTCTGATTTTACTTAATAGAAGGCCCGCCGCCGCGTCATTTTGAATCGAGCGGTGCAGAAATTCAGTCACATTTTCCTGCTCAGTTGATGCCTGAAATGCAAGCTGCAAGGCTTTTTCAGATTTACCCAGCTGGATGAGGCCGGCGATCGTATGCAGCTTATTCATATGCTCATGATTTTGGACGCGGAGCGCCTCCACAAAGTTTTTGACGCCAGTCAATTCCTCTGCCATCTTGGCCGCTTCCGTTCTGTCCTGAAAAATCGCGACGGCTCCGATGACTTTTTTCTTCATGACGATCGGAATTCTGCTGCTCATGATCACCTTTCCGCTGACGCGAATTTCTTCATTATAAACTGCTTTGTTTCGCTCTACGATTTCGGGCAGGCGCGAATCCTTGAGAACCTCCCAGATCACCTTTCCGACCAGATTCCCCTGCACTTCAAAAATCTGTTTCGCTTTTTCATTGAAAATCGTGATGATCAGCCGATTGTCAATGGCAATCACGCCTTCATTCATCGAGTGAAACGTCGCTGTCCGTTCTTCATACATTCGGACAATCTCATGGGGCTCAAGCTGAAACATTTGTTTTTTGATATGGCGGGCCAGCAGAAAGGAGCCTGCAAGGCCGAAGCCGAGTGTCAGCACAACGATGAATGCGATATCACGCTTTAAATGAAGGAGGATGTCGGCGATCCCCGGCAGTGTTTTCCCGACAAGCACCACGCCGATCTGATTCAGATCGTGATCCTTCACCGGATAAAAAGCGCGGACCGCCGTGCCGATCTCGCCCTTTGCTTCTGAGAAATAAATGTGCTCCGCAAACGCCGCCTCTTCGTCTGCCCCCTCAGATTTTTTGCCGATGCTTGTACTGACAGGATGCGTGTAGCGGATATGATTCATATCCATGACGACAATATAGTCTGCTTCATTAATCATCCTGATTTCTTCAACCGCATGGCGAACAGCTTCTGTTTGTTTATTCCGCGCCAAAGCCTCTTTCACTTCAGTCATCTCCGACACTGTCCGGGCCGTATTCATCAGGCGTTTTTTCAGCTCCCGCTCCTCTGTATGCTGGATATTGCCGATAAGCACAATGCCCCCGATCAAAAAGGAGAAAATGACGAGTATATAGGATAAGATCGTGATTTTCCAACGGATTGAGAGCTTCTTTTTGTTCATCAGCTTCTCCTTTCAGGTCTTTACGAATGGCATGGCCCCGATTATCCTAAACATAGGGGAGGGCTTTTCATGAAGAGTTTACTTGCATGTCTCGCACTGATGATCGCCGGAATTGCAACCGCTTTATTTATCGGATTCCATGATCGTTCCAGCAGTGAAGAGATTGTTTATGATGACGATCAGGAAGGCTTACAGGATCAAATCGTGTTCAAATTCAGCCATGTGGTTGCCGAAAATACGCCGAAAGGGCTTGCTGCCAATAAGTTTGCAGAGCTGGTGAACGAAAAATCAGGCGGGAAAATGAAAATTGAAGTGTTCCCGAATGGAAGCCTGTATTCGGACATTGAAGAAATTGAAGCATTGCAAAACGGCGAAGTTCAATTTATCGCCCCCTCCACATCGAAGCTCGGCATGCTCTCGCCCGAATGGGGAGTGCTCGATCTGCCGTATGCATTTACAAATTACGATGCCGTCAAAAAAGGGCTGAACGGAAGCATCGGCACGCAGCTGTTTGATTCTCTAAAGAAAAACCAATTAAAAGGACTCGCCTATTGGACAAACGGCTTTAAACAAATCACGACGAATCAAGGACCGGTCAAAACCCCGGATGATTTAAAAGGACAGGATCTCCGCATTATGCAAAGTGATGTGATAGAGGATCAGTTCAAGCTGCTTGGCGCAACACCTCATCAGGAATCCTTCAATTCTACCTTTCAGCTGTTAGAAAAAAATGTAGTTGATGGCGAAGAAAATACAATCTCAAACATCTATTCTAAAAAATTTTATAATGTTCAGGACTATTTGACAATAAGCAGCCACGGTTATCTCGGCTATGCTGTCATGACTGATGAGCATTTCTGGAACACACAAACACCGGAAACACGGCGCATTTTGACTGAAGCAATGAAGGAAACGACCGAGTGGAATGAAACGTATGCCGAACAAATGAACAAGGAGCAGTTGGAAGAAATCAAAAAGAATTCTTCTATTAACATCTACGAGCTGTCGGATAAAGAGAAAAAAGAATGGATGAAGCGCCTTGATCCTGTTTACCGGCAGTATGAGCCAATCTTCGGCCAGAAGCTGATTCAGGAGCTTTTAGAGCTGCGAGAGGATTCGTATTCGTAGTCCCCATCTCGATACGCTGCTTTTCGTTTATCTTTCAATCGATCGGAAATATAGAAAGAGAGAAACGAAAAAAGGAGATGGGTACATGTTTAAGCACACAAAAATGCTGCAGCATCCTGCTAAACCAGATCGTCCAGATCCATTATTCGCTAAAAAAATGCAAGAAATTTTAGGCGGGCAATTCGGAGAAATTTCTGTTGCCATGCAGTACTTATTTCAAGGCTGGAATACAAGAGGAAATGAAAAATACAAGGATTTGCTGATGGATACGGCAACTGAGGAAATCGGGCACGTTGAAATGATCGCCACAATGATCGCCAGACTTCTTGAGGATGCCCCGCTCGATCAGCAGGAAAAAGCCGCTGAAGATCCGGTCATCGGCTCTATCCTGGGCGGCATGAACCCTCACCATGCAATTGTGTCAGGACTTGGCGCCATGCCGGAAAGCAGTACAGGCGTCCCTTGGAGCGGCGGCTATATCGTTGCAAGCGGAAACCTGCTGGCAGACTTCCGTGCCAATCTGAATGCGGAATCACAGGGCCGTTTGCAGGTCGCACGCCTATTTGAAATGACGGATGACAAAGGCGTCAAAGATATGCTCAGCTTCCTGCTGGCACGTGACACGATGCACCAAAATCAATGGCTAGCCGCCATTAAAGAATTAGAAGCACAGGAAGGCCCGGTTGTGCCGGGGACATTCCCGAAAGCACTCGAAAAACAAGAATTCTCGCATCAGCTGATCAATTTCTCTGAAGGCGAAGAAAGCACCGGGCAAACCTGGCTGAACGAAAAAGCGCCGGATGGAGAAGCCTTTGAATATGTGAAAGAAGCAAAAGCGTTTGGAGAAAAACCGGAGTTAAACCCAGCACCGCCTTTTGTTCATAATACGCTTCCTGGACGCGAGTAAAAACACAAGCCCAAAACATGATGTTTTGGGCTTTGTTTATGCCTTCTGAACTGTCCAGTCTGGTTCGTACCGGATGTCAGGGTTATGTAACAGATCGTGAATGAACGGTTCATCCTCTTCATACAGCGTCACATCTATCGAAAGAATTACAGCCTTCTGTTCGTTTTCTTCGTAAATGCTGTCATGTTCATTCTCCATAAAATGATCATAGGCAGCTCTGTTTTCCCAAACGCTGATGATTTCTGCGGTGATCAGCCCATCTGCAGTTTTCCGCCAGCCGCCGGCCTGTTTGACAAAGCCGTTCACATGTGACAATGCTCCCCACTGTGACTGCGCTATTGAAAATGCTTCAGCGTTTGCTGCGTCTACTTCACATACAATCTTTTTGATCAGCATGGTGATTCTTCCAGGATGACTGTTTTCGCTTGTTTATGCTCGACGCAAAGATTCACGGTTCTGACATAAGAGCGCGTGCGGTGAACGGTTCCTTTCGGGATCAGCAGGCTGTCATTCGCTTTGAGCACTGCGGTTTCTTTGTCCTTAAAATCGATCAGCAGCTCACCTTCAAGAACAATGAATAATTCATCTGAGCCAGGGTGATGGTGCCAGTCATATTCTCCTGTAAACACTGCGAGGCGCACGCAGTGGTCGTTGACCTCTGAGATTGAAAAATTGGCGTGTTTTTCTTTGACTTCATTGGCGATGGCGAGCAAGTTTTGCATCTCGGACATTAGCAAAAACCCCTTTCTTTTTCACTTATTGTATCAAAATACCAGT
Organism: Bacillus inaquosorum KCTC 13429; assembly: GCF_000332645.1. Taxonomy (GTDB): domain Bacteria; phylum Bacillota; class Bacilli; order Bacillales; family Bacillaceae; genus Bacillus; species Bacillus inaquosorum. Next base: position 99,850 of record NZ_AMXN01000006.1, on the reverse strand, counting down.
GTAGATTGAGAAATTTCCAAAATAAAAAGCGATCCAGCTGATGCGCCGGATCGCTTTTTATCTACAGGTTGTCTGCCTTTATGTTTATGATTAGTCGTTGTTACGGGCGTTTCCGCCTTTTGAGCCAATTTCTTGATAGAATTCTTTATCATGATTTTTGCTTGTTGCCTCTCCGCCTTTACGGCCGATTTCTTGATAGAATTCTTTGTCATGATTTTCGCTAGTGGCTTCTCCGCCTTTTTCACCGATTTCTTGATAGAACTCTTTGTCATGGTTTCGGCTAGTGGCTTCTCCGCCTTTTTCACCGATTTCTTGATAGAATTCTTTGTCATGGTTTTCGCTAGTGGCTTCTCCGCCTTTTTTGCCAATCTCTTGATAGAATTCTTTATCATGGTTTTTGCTTGTTGTTTCTCCGCCTTTTCTACCTGCTTCTTCTCTGCTCATTTTGTTATCGTCTGCCATTTTGAATTCCTCCTTTAATTGGTGTTGGTTGTTGTATTCCCGCTATCAATTCTTTTAAACAAACAAAACACATTAGGTGTGTTTCCACTAAAAAAAGCAGGCGGATCGTGGTGTCCGTCTGCTTTCTGCTATTCCATCCCTTGTTCTGTTTCTTTCAGCCGCGCAAGAATGCGCCGCTTTTTATACAGCATCATGCCCGTTTCGGTAATGTCGTTTAATGTTGAGCGATTGGCTGCCGCGCCAAAGACCATTCCTGCGACCGGCACCAGCTGAAAAAGCTTTTTCCAGCCAAACGTGTCGCGATAGCCTAAAACGACTTCACGCCAGCCCTGGATTTCAGAAGCGACATTCTTATATGTACGATCTTGATCATAGTCTTTTAATCCTTGCAAAATCGATTTTTTGCCGACAACATCAGCCGATGTCAGCTGCAAACATTTTACGATGAAGACACGCTCTTTTTTCTCCTTTGGGTCATAGCCGTAAGCAACCGCAATATCCTGTAACGTTTTTAACGACAGGCCAAGCACGGCCGGAATGTCTGCCGCCAGGGTAAACACGCCGCCCACACCCGTTGTCGCGCCTTGAACAGTTGCGGCGTTAATTCTGTTTTTGCCCATTCCTTCCGCAATTTCATCCATGACAGAAAGAGGCGCTTTTTGTACGTCTTCGAGTGATTCGAAGATCTCCTCCGGCAGTTTCTTTTGAAACATATTGATAATCTGTTTTTGAGATGTCAGGTACTGTCCTCCTGTTTGAACAAAGCTGCCGACCTCATCCAAGAGCTTACCGATTTTTTTCTGAATGAATTCCGGCGTCAGCTTGTCCAGCAGCTGAAACGGGAGACGGCTGAGCTTTTCCCAAAACCAGACTTTTTGCTGATCTTTTTCCCATTTCTCTATTTCTTTTAATTGCTGATGTAAGTCTTCTTTTCGTTCTGTTGTCACCCAACTCGCACTTCCCTTCCGTTTTTCTACTATATAGTATACCTTCATTTTCTCGGAAACGTTTTTATTTTTCACCTGCGGGTACCATTTTTATAAAAGGAAAAGGAGTGATGGACATGCCTTGGTCGATGAAGGATTATCCCGCTTCATTGAAAAATCTTGAGAAGCCGGTGAAGAAAAAAGCCATTGACATTGCGAATGCGATGATTGATGAAGGCTATGAGGATGGACGCGCAATTCCGATTGCGACAAGCAAAGCAAAGGAATGGGCGGAAAACGCCTCTAAAGAAGAAATTGATGATTTCCTCAAGCATGATGATGAGACAGAGCGAGATGAAGATTCAAACAGCGGCGGAGACCCTGAGCTCATGGATAAAGCAGAGCATGTCATCAAGCATAAAAACGGCTGGGCGGTCAAAGCCGAGGGTGCCAAACGTGTGTCTGAGATCAAGGATACAAAGAAAGAAGCGATTGAACGGGCAAAGGAAATCGCAGCACATAAAGGCACTGAGGTCATTGTTCATTTGGCTGACGGAAGCGTGCAGCGAAAAATCAAAACAGTTTCATAACGCGATATGCTTTTCAATGTTTCGGGTTTGGTATAAGCGGTTATTGATTGATAAATCATTTATGAGAGGTGAGTATGATGATTAGCTTTTTGGTTTCATTAGTCGTTGCTATCGTTATCGGATTAATCGGAAGCGCCATCGTAGGAAATCGGATGCCGGGAGGAATTTTCGGCTCTATGATTGCCGGGCTGATCGGCGCTTGGATCGGACACGGACTCCTTGGCACTTGGGGACCGAGCCTCGCCGGCTTTGCTATTTTCCCGGCCATCATCGGGGCCGCCATCTTCGTGTTCTTGCTGAGCCTCGTGTTCCGCGGGCTGCGGAAGGAAGCCTAAATTCATTTGATATAGGAGGCATCGTTTCGAACTGAAACGATGTCTTTTTATATGGGACTTTATCCGAATCCCTACATATCATGTTACATAACAGGGAAAAATTTGAGAGTGTATTTTAAACATCTTCGGTTGACAAGAAACCGGGATGGTCATATGATGTAGATAAAATAATTTGGTTTAAGGAAACTCTTTGTTGTATGGCAAAAACAATCAGAATTCAGGTGAGACATGATGAACAAGGACATCACAGCACAATCTCCCCGTTCCAAAGCAGTCCAAGATGCGCTTGACGGGAAAATCAGAGGATTCAGAGGACTGCTCCCTTTTCTGGGTCCTGCGTTTATAGCAGCCATCGCCTATATTGATCCCGGCAACTTCGCAACGAATATATCGGCAGGTTCTAAATACGGATATATGCTGCTATGGGTGATTTTATTTTCTAATATCATGGCGCTTTTAATCCAATCATTATCCGCCAAACTCGGTATTGCGACAGGCAAAAACCTGCCTGAGGTTGCCCGCGAAGAATTCCCAAAGCCTGTCTCCATCGGTTTATGGATTCAGGGCGAGCTGGTCATTATTGCAACTGATCTGGCGGAATTTATCGGAGCGGCTCTGGGACTGTATTTGCTGTTTGGCATCCCGATGCTTGAAGCGTCTATTATAGCGGCAATCGGCTCTTTCGCGATATTGGAGCTTCAGCGCCGCGGTTATCGCTCACTTGAAGCCGGCATTGCCGGTATGCTGTTTGTAGTGGTAATCGCCTTTGCACTGCAGACCTTTTTCGCAAAGCCTGATGCCGCGTCAGTGATAAAGGGCCTTTTTGTCCCGGCGTTTCACGGCACTGACAGTGTGCTTCTTGCAGCGGGTATTCTCGGCGCAACCGTTATGCCGCACGCCATTTATTTACACTCAGCCCTTACACAGCGGCGGGTGGTCGGCAAAACGGATGCGGAACGGAAAAAAATCTTCAGATTCGAATTTATTGATATTTTAATAGCGATGCTGATTGCAGGTGCTATTAATGCGAGTATGCTGATTGTGGCTGCCGCACTATTCTTCAAAAACGGGCTGTTTGTCGAGGATCTTGATGTCGCATTTCAACAATTCGGACATCTTGTCAGCCCTGTGTCAGCGGCTTTATTCGGGATCGGGCTGCTAGTTGCGGGACTATCCAGTTCGTCTGTCGGCACACTTTCAGGCGACGTGATCATGCAAGGATTTATCAACTACCGCATTCCGCTGTATGTACGGCGTTTTATCACGATCATTCCGCCGATCCTGATCATCGCGTCAGGCGTCAATCCGACGACCGCTCTCGTTCTGAGCCAGGTTGTGCTCTCCTTCGGCATCGCCTTTGCCTTAATCCCGCTTATTATGTTTACAAGCAATAAACGGATTATGGGGTCACTGATCAACGCTAAATGGGTCACAGTGGTTTCTTGGCTGATAGCTGTATTGATCGTTGCTTTGAATGTATTTTTAATTGTCGATACGTTTCGTTAGAAAAAACCGGCTGCTAAGCCGGTTTTTGATTTTGCGGAAAAGCTCATTGATATCCTTTTTGACAGAAATTTGTTATGATAGAAGAAAAAATCGGAGTTTTGATGATGTCAGTATTTATTTTGTTTTATTTGTGGATTGTTCCTATTGTAATCGGAATTTTATGTTCTGTTGTTGCCTATAAATCAAAAGGAAAAATGAGAGTCGCGCCCGGCATTGCCATGATCGTGATCAGTATTATCTCCTTGATCACCGCGTTTACGGCCGGACACACGAATTTCCACGTGTTTATCGGCGGCATGTTTTTATTCGGCACCTTCTTGGTCGGTTCTGCTTTTCCTTTCTTTTTCGGGCTGAAGAAAAAAGAGAAATAAGCTTATGAAGACATGAACCCTGTAAAATTTGATAAGAATAAACATATGAAACACACAAGGACAAATGCGCTGATCTTTTTGCTTTGAAAGAAGATGCATTTGTCCTTGTGGCCGTTTTGAGCATGGCGAACATCATGACAGGCTGCATAAATCATTCCTGCGGATCCTAATAAGTACACCGATAATTTTATGAATTCAAACATGGTTTCCTCCTAACAGGCAATATAATGCTATGATAACCAAAAATACATTTGTTTCCAACACAAAAACAGGGGCTTTTTCAGGCCCCTGTTTTTTTAGAATAACCGCTTTAAACTTTTCTTCAGTGACGGCATTTCGATTTTTTGGTTTTCGAAGAAATTTTTCAGCATGTACTTGCTGAAGCCTTTTGCCTGCCCGTAGGTGATTTTGCCAGGGAGCGGCGGTTCATTTCCGATCATGACGTCCACAACGGTCGGCTGGTCAGCGTGTAACGCCTCATGGAAAGCAGGTGCAAGCTCTTCCGCTCTGGTCACCTTGATGCCCTTTGCTCCGCAGCTTTCTGCAAATGCGGCATAGTCGACATTTTGAAGTTTTGTGACATAGTCGATATTGCCCTTGACCTGCTGCTCATACTCGATCATGCCGAGGTTTTCATTGTTTAAAATGACGACGGTGATTGGGAGCTTGTATTTGACGGCGGTCGGAAGATCCTGCATGACCATGGAAAAGCCCCCGTCCCCGCAGACAGCGATCGCCTGACGCTCCGGTTCGGCTAAGCTTGACGCAATCGCTCCCGGCAGGCCGCAGCCCATTGTCGCAAGCCAGCTGGAAACGATGAAATCCTGGTTCGCGTTCATCTTGAAATGCCGCGCCATCCAGACTGTCACAGTGCCGACATCTACAGAGAGCACCGCATCATCTGCTGCCGCTTCCTGAAGACGTGCCACGACCTGCTGGGGTTTAAGCGGTGTTGCCGCCTCTGTCTCATCTTTTTCAATTTCGTTCCACCAATGCTGCATATGTTCCGTGCAGGCATTCAGGAATCTTCTGTCTTCCTTCCGTTCAATATACTCCGTCAATTCGCGCAGACCGAGGGCCGAATCACAAACAAGGCCCGCTGTCACTGGATAGCGTTTTCCGATTTTCGCCGGGTCTGAATCAAGCTGGATTGCCGGCGTGTCATCAGGCAAATAATCGCGGTACGGAAATGAAGTCCCAAGCATGATTAATAAATCACATTCCTCCATTGCCTCGTAAGCCGGCTTTGTGCCGATCTGCCCGAGGTTGCCGAGAAAATGCGGGTGCTTATCGGGAACAACGCCTTTTGCCGGAAGCGTGACAACGATCGGAGCGGCTGCTTTGTCCGCAAACGCCAAGAGCTCCCGCTTCGCCTTTTTCATTCCCTGCCCCGCCAAGATAATCGGCTTCTTGGCGTTATTAATATATTGTGCGCAAGTGACGAGCTGTTCTTTTTTCGGTTCAAGATTCCCTTCAATATACACTGGTGAAGTGTACACGGGCTCGCGTTTGATCTTCTCTGCAAACAAATCATCTGACACGCTCAATACCGCGACGCCTTTTTTGCTGTAGGCGGTGCGGATGGCCTGATTCAAGAGATCCGGAAGTGATTCCGCGCTATGTACCTCTCTGTTGAACACAGCCACGTCCTCAAACATTTGCTCAAGCTTGATCTCCTGAAAATAATCCCGTCCAACTTCGCCTGATGAGACCTGTCCGGCAATCGCCAGCACAGGGACGCCGTCCGCTTTTGCATCATATAAACCATTTAATAGGTGAACCGCCCCCGGCCCTGCGATCGACAGGCAGACGCCGATCTTGCCGGTGAGTTTTGCCTCAGCCGCGGCTGCCAGCGCTGCCACCTCTTCATGGCGGGTTTGAATGAATTTCAATTGATTTCTTTCGTGTCTTAATTCTTCAATAAACTCATTTATACTGTCTCCGGGGATGCCATAAACATGATCAACTCCCCATTGTTCTAGCAGTTCTGTCATTGCTTGTCCTGCAGTTTTGTGTGCCATGCCGTATCCTCCTTTTTCCTTTTTTCAATACCACAGGAGAAAGGCTTTAAAACCCGGAGACCTTTATCACTTGCCCAGTCTTCTTTTGAACAGGTCAATCGCCGCAAGCATGCCGCTGTCCTTGAGGGTGACATTTACATCTCGATCGCCGTTCTTGAAATCACTGATTTGCTTTTTTCGGTTCGGCACCATAAAAAACGGCAAACGCTGCGGAGAAAACCACTTCAAACCCGCCGTCTCCATGCCGTTCGCTATCGCTCGTCCGCCTGTTATGTTTCTGGCGAACACATGCTGTTCATCTTGAAACTTTGGCCTTTGATAGACACCTATTTTCGCAGAAAGCGCTGCTGTGTATCCCGTCTCTTCCAATACCTCCCGGACTGCCGCTGCCTCAGCTGTTTCCTCGGGATCAACCCTGCCGCCCGGCAGATCCCATAAAGGAACGTCTTTTCGTTTAACCAGCAGAATCTGCTGATTTTCGTTCAATACAATGACAAATGCGCCTTGCGTATACATTGCATGTCTCCTTTTCCCGCCAAAAAAAGACCAAGGTGGGTTCCCTTGGTCCTAGAGCTTTATTTTTTAAAATGATACGGCAGTGTGGCAACGATTATGTCCTTTTTCCAGAACAGCCGGACTCTTAGGAGGAAGGCTGATTGATTGTGAAGGATGGTGTGCCAGCGTTTTTTCGTAATAAATTGCGGAAACAGCACCATGACGGAAAACTGCTCCTTCTTCGCTTTTGCTTCTACTGTTTCTAAAAACTTATCAAACGGATGGACAAGGCTTCTGTACGAGGAGTGAAGCGTAACGAGCCGCACTCCGTTATTGAGCTCTTCCCAGCGTTTTTCGACTTTCTTTTCCTGTTCTCTGTCAAATGACACGTGAACGGCAATCACCTGATCGGACAGTGATTTCGCGTATTGAATCGATTTTTGCACGACGGTGGTGACACCGGCTACAGGCACAATCACGACCGTGCCTTTGATTTCTTCAGGCTGTTTATCTACGATGCGAAGCTGTTCGCCGACAGCTGTATAGTGATTTTTAATTACGTAAAACAACAGAACGACGATAGGCATAAAGATTAAAACCGGCCATACGACATTAAACTTCGTCACGAACAGGATCGACAGAACCATAAATGAAATCAAAGCGCCGCAGGAGTTGATCAGCATTTTTCCGATCCAGCCTTTTGGTTTTTGCTTGATCCATTTGATGCACATGCCGGTTTGCGAAAGCGTAAATGGAATAAATACGCCGACAGCATATAACGGGATTAAGTGCTCTGTCTGTCCTCTGAATAACAAGATGAGCACAATGGAAGCAACGCCTAAAAAGATAATTCCATTTGAGAAGCCTAAGCGGTCGCCTCTGACTGTAAACATACGCGGCATATACTGGTCTCTCGCCAGGTTGAAGGCAAGCTGCGGGAAAGCTGAAAATCCCGTGTTTGCCGCAAGAACCAAAATAAGCGATGTGACACCTTGGATGACATAGTAGAACACATTCCGCCCGAAGGTTTCAGATGCAATTTGTGAAACCACCGTTTCATCGGGCTTCGGCGCTGTTCCATATCCGTATGCGAGCACCGTAATGCCGGCGAACAGAATCGCCAGCAAAATCCCCATCATTGCAAGCGTTCTTGCTGCGTTTCGCGCAGGCGGGTTTTTGAAAGCCGGAATTGCGTTAGAAATAGCCTCAACCCCGGTCAGCGCTGAGCAGCCGGAAGAAAAAGCCTTAAGCAGTAAAAACAGCGTAATACCGGCTACCGGTGTGCCGAGCGGTGTATGATGGACTGGCTGATCAATTTGCCCCGTCATGAGTTTAAACAACCCGACTGCAATCAGAACCAAAAGCGCCACCACAAACAGATAAACCGGATAGGCAAGAATCGATGCCGATTCCGAAAGCCCGCGCAGGTTCAAAATCATAATGACTAACACCAGAAAAACAGCGATCGGCACATGATAATCATGCAATGCAGGAAAGGCCGACGTGATGGCATCCGTACCTGCGGAGATACTTACCGCTACTGTTAAAATATAATCGACAAGCAGTGAGCCGCCTGCGATCAATCCCGGCTTTTCACCGAGGTTTTCTTTAGAAACGACATACGCCCCGCCGCCCTGCGGGTAAGCGTAAATAATCTGCCTGTATGAAAGAATCAGTGCGAGCAGCAATATAAGAACGCCAACCGCAATCGGTATGGAGTACCAAAATGCAGCAGCACTGATTGTTGCCAAAATGATTAGAATTTGTTCTGTCCCGTATGCAACAGATGACAGCGCATCTGAGGAAAGCATTGCCAAGGCTTTTAATTTCGTCAGTTTTTGCTCTCCAGCTGCTTGAGATTTTAGTGGTTTCCCAATCAAAAAACGTTTGATTGAATGATACATCGATGTCTTCCCCTTTTAATTTCTCATTTTTCAATTAAAACAATAAAACATCAGCATCTTGCTCTCACATTTTGTAATAGTCCTTTCTGCTATGATGTCTCTGTATGCGATTTACATTCTAAAAAAATGAACGGCAAAAAACACAGAGGCAAACGGATGCCCCTGTGCCATTACATCGAACACAGGTTTCATTCATCTCCTCTCACGAACGCTTACGAGGTTAGCTGACGGATTCGGGCATATGAGAGTTAGCCCTACCTAAAAAGGATTCACCCCAACGGCAAAAAGCCGTTCTATTGGGTCCCCCGCTCTGATTTCAGATTAAGCGATTTGTTTTATAAAAGAGATCATACTCCCGTTCACGCGCGTTGTAAAGGGGCTTTCGGCTGGACGAGAAAAAATAAAATGACAGGTTCCACAAATGGAATTTACATACCAAAAATAAAAAAACAGAGGCTAAATTGCCTCTGTTTTATTCTGTATCAGTCTTTCTTTTTCTGCGTCTTACGGCAATCCAAATGAACACTGCCGCAATCACCATAATGAGTGCCAGCACACCAATATACAGCCATTTCTGGCTATGATCCTGCGATGGCTGTTCTGCGCTGGAACGGTTTGTTTCCGTTTTAAGCTGCTGATGGTTTGTAAACACCTGATGGCTGTTTGTTTCATTAACGACGGTTGCCGAGTCATCGGTGCTGTTCAGATAACTGATGATCTCTTTTGTGACGGCCTTGCCATTTCCTTTTGACGGTGCAAAGATAGCCATCGTGTAGCCTGAATCCCAAAGAGAGGCTTGGGTAAATGCCACTTGTTTTGTAGTCTCATTCAGCATCTCAAAACCTGATACATCAAACGAACCGTTTTTTGCTTGCGGCACAAGCAGATCTGATGATCTCTCCTTCAGAAGAGAAAATTGATTGATGCCCCCTAAGAAAATGAGGTTCCGTCCTTTGGCATCATTTGCTGTTACGTCAGATGATTTTTTTATCGTATATGAATGCTGCGCTTCGCTGCCAAAGGACTCCGTTACAAGAGAAAGCTCCTCAAGCTTTGATTGGCTTACCGTGTCAGGAAGCACGATTAGCGTTGTCTGTTCCTGATTTCCGGCGTAAGGAAGCGGCCACTCTTGAAAATCCGCTGACGGAGACATGCCTTTGATGGCGTATGACAATGTACTGCTTTTATCGATAAAGACCCACTTTTCTTCATCAGTGGTGTTGCAAGGATTGTTTTCCTTTAGCCCAGTTGTGACAAACTGAATATCAATGTAGCGGTTTTTCTGCAGCAGCTTAGGGTCCACTTTTACCGTGACATGATAGAACCCGTTTTTATCTTCTTTTCCTAATTCATCAAGCCCGACCGAGTGCGGCTGGCCGTTGATCATGACTTTCAGTTCTGCTGCCTGAGAAGCCGATCCGTTTTCGGCCGTTGAGGCTTGAATCGTTTCGGACTTTTTCAGCTTAAGCGACAGCTTTGCTGATTGATTTTGATCTAAAACCGCTGATGCAGGATAAAAGTAATGGGCTGAAGATGTTTTGTCAGCTCCAATTGTGATATCATCCGCTCCAAAATTCTCGAGGGTCAGCTTATTGCTTTCCTTTTTTTCAGCCTGCTGAAGCTTGCTGATCGAAAGTGTATCGCCGCTGAGCTGGCCTGTGTAAGTCTGATCCGTGATGACGCTGATTTTTTCAGTGAGCACGTCAGCGGATGCCGCTTGTGCGAATAGAACCGGCTGCTGCTTGCCCTCTGCTTTCAGCACCCGCTCCGCAAGCAGGAGTTTTTCTCCTTTTGCCTGTAAGCCGGCTTGTTTCATCAGCTTTTTCACCTTGCCGTTCCAATGCTTGTCCACTCCGATGAAAATCGTCGGCTTGTCGATTTTCTTCAGTTCAGATTCCGTGACATACGAAATGCTGATACTGCTGTCCACCGTTTTCAAATAGCCTTCTGTTTTCACTGCAGCTTCAATTTCCGCCGAACTTGGGTCATCCGGAATGACGATGGCGGTTTTCTCCGCTGTATTTCCCGATTGGGCGAAAGGATACGGATAATGGTCCAGCGACGTTCCCTTCGCTTCACTGCTGTCCGCCAGCGTCAGGCGGCTGTCAGGATAAATTTTGATCCAGTTGCCGGACGTATCCTGTCTGACGCAGACGCCCTCTTTCATCACGCCGTAAAATTTCAGCGATACGTTGTGATAGCCTTGGGCAGACTGGCTTTTATTCAGGTTCAGCTTCACTGTTTTCCGTTTGGAATCACCATCAAGCTTTAACGTTTTGACCGGTTCATCGTCAATGACAGCCGTTAACGATGATGGAGAAATTAAAAGATTTGATGCCTCGTATTCAATCACCAATTGCTGGCTGCCGGAAGAGGCGCCTGCCGGGATCTGATACGTCAGCTCAGCGCTGTCTTTTGATCCGTACAGTGTAATCAGGTCGCTTGTCAGCACCTGCTGTTTGACTTGTTCTTGGCTGCTTTTTCCGAGGAACGAACCGCTGACCTCCACCTCCTTGGCAAAAGCCGCTTGTCCAGTCATCGCCAGCAGCATGAGGCTAGTGAGAAAAATCATTATTTGTTTCAAAAAGGTCACCCGCTTTTATGTTGATTGTATCGTTCTGTTTTGTACCATTTGACCTCCTGCTTGAATAAACGGTGCTTGATTTCTACGAATAAAGAATAGATGACCAGCACAATCCATGCCTGCGAGTATGTAAAGTACATGAGAAAAACGATAAAAAAGTTTTGCCTGTTCATTTCTGTTTTTTCAATGCTTAGCGTAATCATGACCTCTGTCATAAATAAGAAAAATGCCAAGATCCAGAGAATCATTGCCAAGAACCCGACCGACAAATGCAAATCATAAAACAGATTGACAACAAATATCGTATTTGACATGATCACGCCAAAGAAAAACAAGAAGTACGTAAAGAAAAAATAAAACAAGTCAAAGATAATCCGTTTTCGTTTCAGCTTGAAAAACTGCGCCAAAAATTTCAGCACGACATATTGATTGCCACGCGCCCATCTGGTGCGCTGGCGCCACCAGACCTTCCACGTTTCCGGCTCCTGCTCCCAAGTGATGGCGGCAGGGAAAAAGCGGATGTGATAGCCGAGATTATACACCCGGATCGTCAGCTCGGTATCCTCAGCGAGCGCTTTGTCATCCCAGCCTCCGAGCTTTTCGATAATGCTTCTGCGGATCGCGAAGTTGGTGCCTGGGATGGTGGCGATTTTGAACCATTTCCATCTGCCTCCCTGGGCCATCCACTGAAAACAGATCGTTTCGATATTAATAAACTTCGTCAAGAGCGTTTTTGCCGCATTGATGACGCGGAATTTCCCTACCACGGCGCCTGCCTTTTCGTCATTCATCAGGCCGAGCACAAGGTAATACACGGCCATTTTCTCAGGCGTGTTGTCGGCGTCATATACACAGATCACATCGCCGTTCGATTCGGCAAAACCAGAGTTAAGTGCAGAGGATTTGCCTTTTCCTGCGTTTGGCGGCTTCGTAATCACCATTTTGATGAAATCGTATTTCTCGGAAAATTCATTGACGATATCACCCGTCCGGTCTGATGAATTGTCATTAACGACGATAATCTCCAGCCGGTCCTTCGGATAATAAAGGTTGACCATCGCCTTCAGCGTCTGCCGAATCACAACCTCCTCGTTATGCGCCGGGATGAGAACACTGACCTTTGGCAGCTCCTTCATGTTTTCTCTCCACTTCGGGATGTTCCGTTCGAAGGTCATATAGTGGCGGAACCCGCCCTGCATGAGAAACATGTGGTAGAGAAGCATGACCCATATTAAACTTAGCGAGATAAAGAACAGCGTATTACCCAAGGCTTCTTCTCTCCTTAAAAATTCGTTTTTTCAATGTGGCTCTCAAATAAAACGTATAACTGACAAACATGACGACAAATAAGAGCACAACCGCGGAGAGAATCCATAACGCCTTTTCCAGAGGGGTTTGCTGATGATGATCGAAAAACTCGTCAATGGCGCTTACGCCGTTTTTCACCTGAATCGTTCCGTCACCGCTTGTATGAATTTCCACTTTGTCTGTTTTGACGGTTTGTTTCGTTTTCTTTAAATCAAGCCATTCACTGTCCGGAATGCGTTCCATCTCATCAACCAACTCCGGCAGATATTTCATCCCGAGATACGGATGATAAAACCCTCCGGCTACTCCGCCTTCAAAATCAATCATCTGGGAGATGTGCTCTTCCATATCGCCGAGCGGGTTTTGCTTTGATGTATCGACAAACCCGATCGTTTCCGGATACAGCGTCATGCCGTGCAGCATCGAAGGAGCGGTCACATACGGAGATGCACCTGATGTTTTCCACGTTGTGCCGCTGAGCTGGACCTGGCCAAAAATGCTTGTAAAATACTGCGAAGCGATTTGATAGCCATATTCGGACATCGTGTAATGCGGCGCTTCAAACGCCAGCGGGTAGAGACCCGATGATGTCAAATCCTCAATGGCGCGCGTCAGTTTTTGCTTTGTATACGTTTCTTCCTTTTCCCGAAATGGTTTCAGATAGCTGTTATAGGCTTGTTCGTTCGGAAAATCCTGTTCTTTTTCCAAAATGGATGGGGGGTCTTCGGCATTTTCGGATGTAATCGGCTGATCGGCCTTTGCATCCCAAAATTCAAAGCCCTCTCCTGTTTCACTGTAGCGATAGGCGTGTGTATAGCCGTGAACAATGATACTGCCTCCCATGCTTTGCAGCTTTTTCAGCACCTTGACCATCTTCGGTTTATCAGACAAATACACTTTGTCGCCTGTTTCCGGATTCAAGTAAACCGGTATCACTGCCAGGATAAAAGGAACATGCCTTTTATGCAGATATGTACCGGCTTGAAGCAGCAATGTTTCATCAGACATCGGGCTGATATCCTCAAGACGCAAATACAATAGCGTCGTCCCCGCCTTCTCTCCGAAAGCTTCTCTGAGCTGTTTCGCCACGATCAAATTGTCGTTTAACAAATTCGTTAATCCAATGTACACATTCGCTTTTTTTGTTTTCCATATAAAAGAATGCGTTTTGCCGTCATCGGCTTTAAAGGTATAAAGCGCCTTTCCTTTCAGGCCTGATACGCTCAGCACGTTAAGCCCGCTCTCCAGAGACACATCGGTCTTTTCCGACCTGCTGTGGACCTGAAACACATTTTCTTTCCGGGCTAATGAAAGCCCGGAAAACTGGCTGATTTGGCCTGCGTTATAGCCGATGGCGACAACTGGTTTCTTTACGCTGCTGATAAGAGACACCAGTTTTTTGCTGAGCTTTCTTTTTGTTTGGCCGTAATAAATCACATGGTCTTTGCCTTTGAAATCAGAGGCTTCAACATCCAAATCATTTTTGGCTGTCACATGTGATGTAAAGTGGCCCGCAAGCAAATCAAGCATTTTGACTTGAGAAGACTCCTTGCCGTCCAAGGTTGAATAAATGATGAGAATGCCGGCATCCCGCTCTTTTGCTTGTGCCGAAACGGGAAAAGCCGCAATGGCTGAAAGCAGAAGCATTGTGACGCAGAGCAGCGTGATTCCTTTATAATTCATTCATCATCATCTCGTTTTCCAGTTCTTCTAAAAATTGATCAGCTGTTTTGATATCTTTGCGGTAAGGCAAATAACAGACGTGGAACGTGAGCGACACATACTTGCCATTTTGCAGCTGATACGTGTCCAATTGTTTTTTCAGCTTTGTCAGGACGGCCGGCATATGTTCAGCGGGCGTGTGCGTCAAAACGATTCCGATACGCTCGTCAGAAGGGCGGAATTTCTTATCCGTTTCCCTGACGCTTGACCTGATTTGCTGACTGACATATTGGAAGAGGCGGTCGGTTTCTTTTTCACCGTACAAAGACTTAAACTCTTTGAAATAATGCATATGCAGCAGCAAAAACACGAAAGAATTGCCGTAGCGCTCCGCCCGCTTGATTTCTTCTGAAAGTTCCAGCTTCATCCTCTGCTTGTTATCAAAGCCGGTCACTCTGTCCACAGCGACAAAGCTTTTGATTTCGGATTGAAGCCGTGTAACTGAACGCCGAAGCTCTGCTGCAATATCGTGGATTCTTCCAGCTATAAAAGAAAACAGCAAAAGCGCGATTCCCCACATGACAAGCATTCGCAGCCCTTCTTCAGCCGGAAATAGCGCAGCCTGTCCAGTCTGGAAAAACATCATTAAAGTGCCGAGGGCAAAGAGTACGATTAAGGTCACTGCGAGCGCGTAAATTGGGCCGAACCATATGCCTGCGGCGATGACGACAAACGTGATGCAAAGGATCAGAGCACCTTCCGATTGCTGGGCTGACACATAATAAATAAACAGAGACAGGGCTGCAATCAGCCCTGAAAAATAAGCAAATAATTTTTGTGATTCATTGAATGATATTTTCATTAAAAAGCTTCCTTTCGGCTAACAGCGGCAGCAGATTGTCAAAAGAATGCGTCTGAGTGCCGCTCATATAGCCTCCATAATACGATTTCACCGGATCAAGAATTTCAAAGTCATTCATCCTGTCATATATGGCTTTGATGACAGAGCTATTTTCATGCTGTTCAGTTAAAAATAATACGGCTAATGCGTATACGGATGGCGACTCATATTGGACGGCAGGTTCCTTCGTATCCGCCGAATATCGTCCGTACAGCTTTCCGTTTGTCTGAAATTCCTGCTTGATCCAGTCCGCTAAAACAGCGGCTTTTTTATCCCCTTCCGGCAAATGCCAAGCAGCGTACAGCTGATCAATGAGGTTGATTTCACCATCATATGTGTATTCCTTCGTGTCTGAGCTGTAGGTCTTCGGCAGAAAGCCATTTTTTAAAGGAGCTGAATAGAGAACATTGGCATTCCGCTGTTCCGTTTCTTCGTCTATGATTCCATTCTTCTTTAAGACAGCTAATGCATCGGGCATGACGTATGAAATCGTCACATCCTTTGAAGCGGCCTGTGAGTCGTAAAAATCTGTAAATAATCCGTTGTTCATATTGTATGTCTTCAAAGCTGTGCCGATATTCCGGGCCGTTTGCGCGTAGTCGCTGCGGCCCCATTTTGCGGCGGCTTGGTCAAGAGACAGCAAAATTCTCATATCATCTATCAGCGCATTCGTCCCGCTCGCTTGGCCGTTTTGAATCTTCCACGTTACCAAGTGATTGCTCAGCAGAAATGAATCAGTCAGATGCTGATATTGCTCCTGAAAATGCGGGGCGTCATTTTTGCTGACCAAAAACTCCATCCACAGGCCGAGAGATTCTGATAAATACGAAGGCTGGTCTGAAAAATCGGTTTTGATCAGCCCTTGGTCATTCATTAGATTGTGATAGATGAAATACTCTGCCGGCTGAAGCGGACTGGCGTTCGTTTCTGCCGCAGACTGATATTGGGTCTTGTTTCCAGCCTCAGCACTCCCTGCGGAAAGTCCGATAGATAAGAAGAATAAGATGACAGCGATCAACACATGCCTCACAGGCAAATCCCCCTTTGTCGCCTGAAGCGAATCAGACGCTCACAAATATATGTAGACGAAAATATGACTGCCATGTTACAAATTACATTTACTATAAAAGAAAAAAATGCAGATTGCTAGCTTTTTTTCCCCTTTTTAAACATTCAAATAATGGGACCTAAGTCCAATAAAAAACCTGTGCGATATGCACAGGTTTTTCTGTTATTTATCCAAACCGAGTTTCTTCAGCTGTTCTGCCAGCGCGTTGTTAATCGGCTCATCTTTATTATTTTGTTTTTTCATATAAGAGGAAACGTCCCGTTTGGAAGCGCGCCCTTTGTCTTTGTTTTTTCGTTTTTCAAATACGGAAAGCTTTTCACGGTGCCCGCAGACACACGCGAAGGTTTGGCCTTCTCCTTGGCCGCGAAGCTCCATTCTTTTATGGCAGTTCGGGCAGCGCGCGTTTGTTTTTCGGGCAATCGTTTTTCTGCTTCCGCATTCACGGTCTTGGCACACGAGCATCGTGCCGCGTTTGCCGTTTACCTTCAGCATCATTTTGCCGCATTCCGGACATGCCGTTCCCGTGATGTTATCGTGTCTGAACGTTTGGCTGCTGTTTTTGATTTCTTTTACCGTTTGATTAGCGTAAGCCTTCATGTCTTTAATAAAGACAGCCGATTTCAGTTTTCCGGCGGCGATCGCAGACAGCTTTTGCTCCCATTCTGCCGTTAAGGCCGGTGATTTCAGATCCTCCGGAACAAGCTGCAGAAGCTGTTTTCCTTTAGATGTGATAAAAATATCTTTGTCCTTTTTCTCTATTAAAAAGCTGTTGAACAGTTTTTCAATAATGTCGGCACGCGTTGCCACCGTGCCGAGGCCGCCTGTTTCTCCAAGCGTTTTGACGAGGCCTTTTTCTTCTCCCTGCATAAAGGCGCTTGGGTTTTCCATCGCTGACAGCAGGGTTCCTTCGTTAAAGCGGGCAGGCGGCTTCGTTTGTCCGCTTGTTTCAGTCAACGTGCGGACGGCAAGAGTGTCGCCTTTTTGAAGGGCCGGGAGTGTCTGATCTCTGTCATCCTCCTGCTCATCATCCTCATCCGCCATGTCATAAACGGCTTTCCATCCTTGTGACTGCACGGTTTTGCCTTTCGCCGTAAAGGTTTCTCCGCCGATTTCTGCGATGACCTTTGTTTCCTCATATTCGAATGCAGGCATTAATACAGCAAGGAAACGTTTCGCAATCAGGTCATACAGCTTTCGTTCTTTGTCACTCAGACTGCTGAGAGCGAGCGGCTCTTCAGTCGGGATAATCGCGTGGTGATCTGACACCTTCGCGTCATTGACGTAGCCTTTATGGGATTTAATGCCGCGTTTTTTAATTTGGCTGACATATTGGGCATACGGTTTTACTTCCATACCTTCCAGACGGTCTTTTAACGTCGGGACGATATCACTGGATAAAAATCTTGAGTCCGTCCGCGGATATGTGACGAGCTTATGCTGTTCATACAGCTTCTGCAGCACAGAAAGCGTTTCTTTAGCAGAAAATCCGAAGCGCTTGTGGGCGTCACGCTGAAGCTCCGTTAAATCATAAAGGGCAGGTGCAAAGCTTTTTTTCGCTGTTTTTTTCAGCTCAGCAATGACCGCTTGCTTTCCATCGAGGTCTTTTACCAGACGGCTTGTTACGTCTTGATTGAACGTTCTCGTCTGCTTTGATTTTTTATCCTGCCACGTCAGCGTCATGTCATCGGCCGCCGCGCGGATGCCGTAGTATGGAACCGGTGTAAACGCTTGAATGTCCGCCTCGCGCTTTGCAATCATGGCAAGCGTCGGTGTCTGCACACGGCCGCATGAGAGCTGGGCATTGAATTTTGTGGTGAGTGCACGGGTCGCATTAATTCCCACAATCCAATCCGCTTCCGCTCTGGCGACGGCAGAATGATACAGGTTTTCATATTCTTTGCCGCTGCGCAGCTTTTGAAAGCCTTCCTTGATTGCTTTATCCGTCACAGATGAAATCCACAGCCGCTTGATCGGCTTGCGGACATTCGCTTTTTCAATGATCCAGCGCGCAACAAGCTCCCCTTCCCGGCCTGCATCAGTCGCGATGACAATCTGATTGACGTCTTTACGGGTAAGCTGGGATTTGACCGCATTGAACTGTTTTCCGGTTTTCTTGATCACAACAAGTTTTAATGGTTCTGGGATAATCGGCAGATCCTCGAGCCGCCATGATTGAAATTCTTTTCCGTAGCCTTCCGGATCAGCAAGTGTTACCAAATGGCCCAAAGCCCATGTAACAATATATTGATCGCCTTCGAGATAACCATTTCCTTTTTTATGGCACTTCAGCACCCGGGCCAAATCCCGGCCGACTGAAGGTTTTTCAGCTAGTACAACTGTTTTTGACATGCTTGATCACTTCTCTTTCTTTCACGCTCATCCTTTTATTATAACAGACTTGAACAAGCACTCTCTAACTGCGTCCGTTTTTCGTGTCAATTTCTGAGAAAATAACGTGAGTGACGGTTTGCGCGTATGGCGATGTTTTGTTAATGAAATCTTCTACCGCCTCGAGGCTTTCAGCATTGATTTTCAGCATATAGCAGGCTGCGCCCGCAATCCGGTAGCAAAATTCGATATTCGGCAATGTTTGAATATAGCTTTTAAACCGCTCGTAATCCGCGTTTTTGACGGTTGCTTCCACAATGCAGGAAACGGGAAGCCCCAGCTTTTTTTGATCGACCTCCAGCGTGTATTGCTTGATGATGCCGAACGATTCAAGCTGCCTCACCCGTTCTGTCACAGAAGGCGGCGACAGCTTAATTTTCCTGCCTAATTCCCTCATCGACAAACGGCTGTCCTTCTTCAGCTCCTCAATAATATTCAGATCAATCTGGTCAAGTTTCATTTCAACATCCTTCTTTTATGATTTTGTACACATTATCTCGGGTATTTTTGTAAATGACAAGTACAGTTCCCGAGAAAAAGCAAATAAAAATGAATGTTTTCCGAACATTTTCTAAAAGGTGTCATATGCGCCCTCCGGATTGTTTATAGTATAGATGAAAACGTGTCCACAAGGAGGGCGATTTATGCTGCAAACGCCGATCGGAAGACTTCGCACGATGGGTTTTATTGAAGGAATGTCACTCTTAATCCTGCTGTTCATCGCCATGCCGCTAAAATATTGGGCGGGCCTTCCGCTTGCGGTAACAATTGTCGGTTCGGTTCACGGCGGATTGTTCATTTTGTATTTGCTTGTCTTGGCGTATGCGACCCTCTCTGTCAAATGGTCGCTGAAATGGTCAGCCGCCGGCTTCATCGCCGCTTTTGTCCCATTCGGAAACTTTTTGTACGACCGCGGATTAAGGAAATATAAATAAGTAAGTGCGAAAAAGGCTGGATCTTTATGATCCAGCCTTTCTTATTAAAACCACTTTGTCAGCCACGCGATATAGTAGGCGCCCGGAATAAACATCAGCTGGGCGAGGAGTGTGCCCGCCACCCTTGATGTGACCATCGTTACAGAGGTCCATTTTAAATACGTATAGCTTCGTTTTCCTTTTGCCACATCGTCGGCAAGAACGGATACCTTAGGATCAACAAAAATGGCCAGCAGCATCGTCGCAATCCCGTTGATCAAGCCCGATGCCATGACGGCTGTCGTGCTGCGCTCCGGCGCCAAAAGGCCTGCGTACAAAGCTGAAAGCACGCCAATCGTATAAATGGATGTGATCAGCATGTTGATCACAAATAAACGCTTAGGAATCAAGCGAATGTGAAACCCTTTAACATACGAAATAGACGGCAGACGCAAATAGGAAAGGGCATTTTTGAATCCTTGTTTTGAGAGTCCCTTTTTGAACACTTGAAAAACGGAGCCGCCGCCGCTCGCCAAGTGAATAATCGCCCGTGAAAAAAGAGCGACGAAAGACGGAAGCAGGATAATGCCCAGGATGGTGCCGACTGTCGATCCGAAAATCAAGAAGCGGAACTGCTCGCCGACAATCGCCAGGGCGTTTTTTCCCGCATCATCAATTAAATGTCCGGTAAAGGGCTGCTGCACCATGTTCGACATTCTGGACACAATAACCATGACATTAAACAGGGAAAGCGCGGACGCAATAAATCCAACGCGGGCCCCGGAAAGCCTTGTGGCATAAGCTAACGTTTCTATCGAGTGAATCAGTAACAAAAAACAGAAAATAAAAAGTACTTGTGTTGTAATGACATGCACGTTATTCTTCCTCCAATTTCATCCTAGAGATAAGACTGGAAAGAAGCCAAAGAGGTTTCAGTGCGATGTGTTTTTCACAATAAAAAAACCGCCGGCGTACGCCGAGCGGTTTGTCTTATTCTTTTCTATACGCAAATAAAGATTATATCATCCGCCAAGTCGGGCGGGGTAGATTCATAAAGCATTGTTCCGAAGAATCATTCTGGAAAGTAAACACCATGGAAATTTCTTGAACACAAGACAACGAAAGCCCTACCTCTCAATCGTCACTGCGGCTCCGAAGCCGCGCCGGTGTGAATTGTAAAACAAAAAAGTCTTTTTTCCATCTCATCGTTAGGGGCGATTTGTTATGAAGGAAAAGAATAAGGGCAGCTGGTTTGCTGCTTGTGAAGCGGTAAAGCTTCTCTCTTAAAACAGAAAAAAGAAGTTTACTTTCTTTTTTATTTGCTTATTTTTCTTACTAGCTATTCATGATAACATATCGCCCCTGAAAACACAAATTTCTTATAGCTCGAGTGAGACCGGTGTTTTCTCTCCGGCATTCATCAATCTGATATCCTCTGGTTCAATTTCAAGAATCACCAGATTCGGATCATCCTTACCGTCAAACCAGCGTTCTAATTTGGAACTCCATATTTTATCCTTCAGTTCAGCCGAATTGTTGATTTTGGCTTTTCCTTCAACTTCAACATACGCGTCGCCAAAGCCCTCACAATCATAACCTAATAAAATGTGAACATTGGGGTTATTCTCAATTTCTTCGGCTTTATGAGTGTCCTTGCTCGTCGGTGTGTAAATCGTCAGCCCGTCATGGAAAAAAGTCATGTATCGGGAATGCGGCTTGCCCTTTTCAACCGTTGCGAGCGAGCCTACTTTATGGTGATCTAGAACATCAAGCACTTTTTGTTTAATGTCTTGCTGATTCATCTCGAATCACTCCTTTTTAACGTCTCCGCTGTTACTTTTCCACATCCGGGGAAGATTTAAACAAGAAAATGCGCGCGCTATGTTTTTATCCTTTCCATTCACGCTTTAGCAAGCTGTAATAGACAAGGTCATGATGCCTGCCGTTAACGAATAAGCCGTCCCGTGCCGTTCCTTCTTCTTGAAAGCCGAGCCGCTCCGGGACCGCTCGGCTTTTTTGATTCCCGGCAGCCGCGCAGAGAGCAACGCGATTCAGTCCAAGCTCTTCAAAAGCATATGTGATGAGAGTTCGGCAGGCGGCGGTGATGATGCCTTTGCCTTCAAACTCTTTGGCAATCCAATAGCCAATTTCCCCTTTTTGATTGATCTGATCTAGATGATGGAGGCCGATCATGCCGCATAGGGTGCCGTCATAAAGAAGCCCCGCTTCGATGCTGCTTAGGTCGGCATACTCCCGCCGCCAACCTGGAATGATCGTTTCTCTGTACGTTTCAGCGCTGCTTGGATTTTCCGCCCAAAACAGCCACTGGCCGAGCCGCTGCTGATTTTCGATAATGAGTTCGGCAAGCCTCTCCGCATCCTTTGGCTCCAATAATCGGATGGTGATGTGATCATTTACCTTGCAGGTGAACATTCCCTCGCCCTCTTTCCTTTTTTACCCATTATAGCGGTGATTTCATTTTATTCAATACAAAAAAGGATGGGCTGTTACGCCTCATCCTTATATTCTTGGATCTGTAAAGATATCATGTTGATCTGTGCTCGTCGAAGACATTTCCGTCACGACGGCACCTTCTTCCCCGGCCTGAAACCAATGCTTGGTGTTCGGCGGAATCGTATATTGCCCGCCCGGTTCAAGTTCAATTTCATGCCAGACCGTATAGTGTTCTCTGTCCTCCTGCGGTGGGAGAACCTTTGGAAGCTGCGTTTTTTCTCCTTCTACGTAAAGATACACTTTTCCGTAGCGGCAGCGGAATGTCTCCTGCTTGCCTTCCTGGCCGTTGACCGGCGGATGGCGGTGTTCCGGGCAAGTCTGTCCCGGAAACAGCACCAGTTCCTTTGAGCAATAACGGTCTGTATTGACGTAGATGAAGAGCTGGAGCCCGACTTTTCTTTCTTTTCCTAAGCCGTAGTCCATCAGCTGGATTTGGTCTACTTCCTCATCCGTTAATACAATACCAGCTTTTTGAAAGTAGCTGTTTACTTCCTCTTTCGTGATGCTCATGTGTCTCACTCCCTCTTACGTCGTCACAAAATCTCCGCCGTTGACATGCAGCGTCTGGCCTGTCATGTAAGATGACTCATCTGAAGCCAGCAGCACATAACAGCCGACGTGCTCAACAGGCTGACCCGGACGGCCCATTGGCGTATTTTGCCCAAATTGAGCGACTTTATCTTCAGAGAACGTAGATGGGATTAATGGTGTCCAGATTGGACCCGGTGCGACTGCGTTTACACGGATGCCGTCTTTGACAAGCGCCTGCGCCATTGTTCTTGTAAAGGCATTGATCGCGCCTTTTGTTGCTGTATAATCAATCAGCGTAGGGTTCCCGCGATACGGATTGATAGATGTCGTGTTGATGATGGCGCTGCCTGGTTTCAAGTAATCAATTGCTTTTTTAGTCAAATAAAATTGAGAATAAAAGTTTGTTTTGAATGTGCGGTGAAGCTGTTCGCTCGTAATGTCTTTGATGCTTTCCTTCGGGTGCTGTTCACCGGCATTGTTTACAAGGATGTCCAGGCCGCCTAGTTCCTTGACCGTATTTTCAACCGCTTCATTGCAGAATTCCTCTTCGCCTACGTCACCAGCGATCAGCAGGCATTTTACGCCTTCTTGTTCTACACGCTTCTTCATCTCTTCGGCGTCCCCATGCTCATCCTTATACACAATGGCGATGTCAGCGCCTTCCTTTGCGTAAGCGACGGATACCGCGCGTCCGATCCCGCTGTCGCCGCCTGTAATGAGCGCTACTTTTCCTTTTAATTTGTCCGCTCCCTTATAATTCTCATACTCATACACCGGACTTGGATTCATTTCGCTTTCAATTCCCGGCTGGCGATTTTGGGTTTGGGCCGGCAGTTCTTTTGGATAATTGGCCATGATGATTCTCCTCCTTTGTTTTCATGTCTATTTGTTGTGTACCTCACACGTTCTTTGGATAAACATGGATTGGCACCTTCGCATTGCTTTATCAGAAAAATGTTTCACATGAAACGCAGGGAGGAAATAACTTGCAAAGGGGGTTGCTGAATGATTAACATGCTTTCTAAAAAATTCAGCAAGCCAAAGGGCGTATTCGGCATGATTGCCGGGTACATCATGGCTGCTGAAAATAGAACACTGAATCAGTGGACAATAGATCAGCTGGGGATCACACGCGGGGACAGTATTTTAGAAGTGGGGTTTGGGCCGGGATACTGCATGCAGCAGGTGCTGAAGCGTGAAAAGGACGTTGATCTTCACGGGATTGATGTGTCAGAGGTGATGCTGAAGCTGGCCGCCCGCAGAGTAAAATCGAAGCCTGTGCGCCTGATACAAGGAAGCGTCGAGACATTTCCTCTCACCGACTCGTTTTATAATAAAGTGATTTCCGTTAACAACTACACCATCTGGAATGACCAGACAAAAGGCATGAAACAGATTTATCGGGCGCTAAAGCCCGGCGGCAAAGCAGCGATTACGATGCAGCCGAGGGAAGCAGACGCCAGTCCTAAGAAAACCAAATCATTTGGGAAACAGATGATTGCTGACTTCAAAGCAGCCGGCTTCGAAGACATTGAGTTGCAATTTAAAAACATTAAGCCTGAGCTTTCTGTCTGTGTTACTGCAAAAAAGCCCGCCACATAAGTGGCGGGCTTCTTTTTTACGAATGTACGGCCTGCTTGCGCAAGACGTCTTTTTTTACTTTGCCGAGGTTATTTTTCGGCAGTTCGTTAACAAATTCAACTTCAGGTACTTTGTAAGCGGAAAGGCGTTCCTGGCAAAATGCGATGACGTCCTCTTCCGTTATACGCTGGCCTCCGTTTGTCACGATAAAAGCTCTCGGTTTTTCCCCGTACAGCGGGTCTGGTATACCGACCACCGCAGTTTCAAGGATTCCCGGGATCTGCTGGATGACTTCTTCAACCTGATCCGGATAAACGTTATCGCCTCCGTAAATAATGACATCCTTGTAGCGTCCAGTGATGAAAATAAAACCATCTTCATCTACATAGCCTGAATCTCCGGTTTTGAACCAGCCGTTTTGCAGCACTTTTGCTGTCGCTTCAGGGTTGTCCTCATAGCCTTTAAATAAGAATGGCGTGTGAACAACGATTTCGCCGATTTCTCCTTGAGGGAGTTCTTCTCCCGTCTCAGGATCTTCGACTTTGACTTTAACGCCTTCCACAGGTTTCCCCGCAGATGCCGCTTTATCCATTCCCATCTCAGGCAGCCATGTGCTGATTCCCCAAGCCTCAGTGCTTCCATAGCCGTGCGCGAGCGGAATGCCGATATCAAGATAGCGGCGGATCAGGCTGCTCGGCACTTTTGTTCCGCCTGTCATTAAAATCACAAGCGAAGATAAGTCGGTTTGATGCGTTTCCCACGCTTCAAGCAAATACGTGTAAAACACAGGAAGAGCCATCACGGTTTGAATTTTTTCTTCTTCAATGACCTTCAGCATATGAACAGGATCTTGATCCTTTGTAAAAATGAAGGTTGTTCCCGCAAAGGTTCCAAGCATGATGCAAATGAGCGCACTCGTATGATAAATCGGGTGGCACGCGAGAAAACGAAGGCCCTTCATGCGTGTTGTTGAGCTGTTGGATCTTGTTACGTATCTGTATATGCCGCCATGTGTGATCATGCATCTTTTCGGGTTTCCTGTCGTCCCAGACGTAAACATCAGAAGCGCCGTATCATCCGGGGAAACCATTTCAGTTTCCGGCAAATGGTCAGGACCGGCAAACAGAGCTTCAAATTCAGCAGATGTTTCGTAAGCTGTTCCTGTTTCCATCGTAATCCGGAGTGTGGACAGTTCAGGAAGAACTTCGTCCAGTGTTTCTTTAAACTCCGCTCCGTAAAACATCGCTTTCGGTTCACTTGCTTTTAAAATGCCTGTCATTTCATATGGTTTCAGCTGCCAGCTGACAGGTACGACAACAGCACCTATTTCAAGCGCGGCGAACATAACAGTTGATGCGGGATGGCCGTTTTTGCAAAGCAATGCAACGCGGTCGCCTTTTTGAATTCCTTTTTGCAGCAGGGCATTCGCCAGCTGGTTAATCCGTTTGCGGTAACCTGCATATGTCAGTGTATGGGCTCCGCTTTTTACAGCCTCTATTTCTTCGCTATCCGGCATGTCATGCAGAATAAGATGCTGTAATGTCTCCATATCGTCATCTCCTATATTCTCTTGAATCTTCAATAATTTGTTAGATTTTCTTCCTTACCTCACCCATTTTAACCCAAAAAAGATCACTTGTAAAACAATTTCATTTTGGAATTATTCTATTACTGAATGATAAAATAGTCCCGCATTTTCTTATTTTTTACCTCATTCACATAAAAACACACGCCAATTTTTTGACGTGTGCCAAGTACTGTTATGGTACGTTTTTTTCTTTCATCCAAGTGAAAAATATGCGGTTTAACCGCTGATACAGTTCTTGTTCTCCCTCTTCCTGAAACCCCGCCATGCTTTCGCTGCTCTCGATAATGGCGGAGCTGATCGCGCTTAAAATCTCCGATCCTTCAGCAGATAATGAGCCAGGCGCCATCATCACGAGGATGCGTGTCATGTTGAGGGTATTTCCGTCCATGCCATTCACTTCATAAGAGGTGCTGAGATCATACATTTTAAAAAAAGGCAGGACGATTTCATCATTTTTGAGATGATAGAGCGCCATGTTTGTCCCCGGGATTCCCAACCCCCCTTGTTTCTCCCGCTCCGCCAGGCAAACCGCGGCTTTTTTCGGATCACGGATCAAGCCATCCTCCTTCAGCTGCTGGAAAAGCTCTGACAGGAGCATGCTATGATCGGGTTTCGTTTTGATGTGTGTAAGTGTAAAGTGGCGCAGCACATCTTGGATGACAGCCATATACCGCCCCATGCTTTCCGACGCTGCCAGCATGTCAGGTACATCAGCTTGCTGCGCCTCTTCCTTCGGGCTTCTATTTTTCTCAAGAATGAGCGGAATTTTTCGCTTGATATACTGCTTCACCTGGTTTGCGTCTTCTTCATTTAAAAGCGGACTGACCATAATGTAATCAATGTTTTCGTAAGGAATCGGAACGGTGGAAACAATCATGTCATAGGACTGAACTTCCCTGCCCTTCAGCTCGATCAGGGATGACATGTCAAACGATTCAATCTCCGGCAGCTCTTTCTTCAGTCTGGAAGCTAGCATTTTCGAAGAGCCGATCCCGCTTGAGCAGACGACAAGCGCTTTCACTTTTGCTTCTTCTTTTTTGATTTCAAGGGCCGAGCCGAAGTGAAGGACGATAAAAGCGATCTCATCATCAGAAAAGGACATGCCCGGAAAATACTTTTCCACGCCTTCTTCGATCGCCATATAGAGCAGAAAATAATCGCGTTTGATCTGTTCCTTCATCGGATTGTATATCTCGATATTTTCTTTTATGCGGCTGACGGCCGGCTCCAAATGGGCAATCAGGCCTTCATATAAAGAGTAGTTTTTCGTGAGATCCATTCTGATTTTGTCTGAAATAAAAGCAATGAGCCGCTTTGTTTGCAGAGCTGTTTCCAGTTCGATTTCCTGCGCTTTGTATTCTGTTTTGTATTTCCGATTGGCGCTTCGAAGGTGGATCGTGATATAACCGACCTCCGCCTCCGGAATCGTCACGCTGAAGGCACGTTCAAGCTCGCCCGCGATTTCAAGAGCGGAGCTGTATTCTTTCGCATTTTTCAGTTCCTCAAGCTCATTTTGCTCCATGGTGATGGTTTCCCCAAGCTGGATCCGTTCGATCGCAAACGTCAGATGGACGACGAGCGCTATATAGGAGCTGTCGGACAATGAAAAAGCGATTTTTTCTTTCAGCTGAAACAAGATACGCTCCATTTTTAACAGCTCGCCTTTGCTGACTACGCCGAACATTTTCTCTGAAGAATCTGCTTTTCCTTTGATATTTAATTCAACCGCTTCCAAAAACATTTGGATGTCGAGGCGATTCACAATCAGGTTGCCGACAATTTTACGTTTCGCATTCTCCGGCCCTATAAGCTGGATGCCAAAGCCTCTTTTACGGATCAGTGTCAAACCGAAGGGAGAAATCCATTTTTCGAGCTCGTCTAAGTCGTAGCTGACCGTGGCATTCGTCACCTGCAGATCATGGGCTAGCGAGTACAGCTTGACGGGCTCCTGAGACTCTAATAACGAACAGAGAATGAGCAGTTTTCGTTCGTCCGCGCTATATTCATGCTGTTCATATGATAAATCGGTAAGCAGTTTTTGTTTATCCTCGGGACTTCCCACTGCCTTCAGCCCTTTGCCAGGCTGTTTATCGAGCGTAAGCCCGACGGTTTCCATCAGCGGCTTAATTGATTTGAGCTCCCTGTGGATGGTTCTCGTGCTGACTTCCATCAGCTCAGCAAGCTCAGTTACGGTTACATATCGGCTTTGTAATAATAAGTGCTTTAAAAGCTTTTGTTCTCTGGCAGTCATATACATAAAAAAGGCCTCCTAGACAGTCGTGTTGTGCGGATGAAGTTGCAAGGAGATTCATGAGAGGAAAAAAGAGAGGTTTCTTTATAATATAAAACGCTTTCAAATGAGATTCAATCACTTATAAATGGGAATTTGGCACTAAACGGTGTGACAATATTGAAAAAGCACCAGCTGCTAAGCTGATGCTTTTTGTTATGGAATATCGTGACCTTGTGCGGCTGTGAAAATACGGAACCACTGATCATGGTCAAGCTTGTAGGCCAACGCATTTACTGCGGCGGATATCCGCTTGCGTTTTCCGCTTCCGACAATCGGCATGATGCCGGCCGGATGCGTGAACAGCCATGCATACATCACCTCGTCCAATGAAGCGGCGCCGATTTCCGCCTGAACGGATTCAAGCGCCGTGCGGACACGCCGGTCTTTTTCCGTGTTACCAGTGAAAACTTTGCCGCCTGCCAGCGGTGACCAAGCCATCGGTGAAATCCGTTTTTCCTGGCACAGGTTCAGAGTGCCGTCCAGAACATTTTCTAATTCATATGCGGAAAGCTCAATCTGGTTGGTCACGAGCTTCTCAGGCAAATACGATTCCAGCATGCGATACTGGTGATCTTTAAAATTCGAAACGCCGAAGTACCTGACCTTGCCGGAGCCTTTCAGCGCCTGAAACGCCTCTGCTACTCCCTCCGGATCCATGAGCGGGTCCGGTCTGTGAATCAGCAGTACGTCAATATAATCCGTTCTAAGGTTTAGAAGGGATTGCTCAACGGATGCCAAGATATGTGATTTGCTTGTATTATAATGATGCGACTTGTGAGCGGGACGTTCAGGTGATTCAAGAACGATGCCGCATTTTGTGACCAGCTCTATGTTTTCTCTTAATCCGGGCGAAAGGGCAAGGGCGTTTCCAAACAGCTTTTCGCACGTATAGCCTCCGTAAATATCCGCATGATCAAAGGTCGTGATGCCGTGATCGATACACCATTCAATGAGGCTGAGCAGTTCAGCATCTGAATAGTTCCATTCATTCAGCCGCCAAAGCCCGTGTATGACTCTTGAAAATTGAAGATCCTCCGCCAATTGAATACGCTGCATGCAAAATCCCTCTTTTCCTTGTATAAACCGGGTCTTGCCCCTTACTAGTTCATTCGGCCTCAGATCCCCTTTTTCCTTTCGCTCCCGTCAAAAAGGCATTTTAATTCGATTGAAATAGCTTCTTCGCTTTCTCCACAACATAGTGGCTGCCGCCGCGGTCCTGCACATTTTGAATCATCATGGCGACAAGCAGGTCTTTGTTTTTGTAATCGTAGCCGACGAACCAGCCATTTTCTGCGCCGTCTTTATCATCTTTTGATGTTTTCAGCTCAGCTGTTCCTGTTTTTCCGGCAACAGTGATTCCTTTCACGACAGGCTGATACGCTGATCCGCGCTCGTCTTCCACAACGCCTTTCAGACCTTTAGTAATGTCTGCCGCTCCTTCCTTCGTGACCACTTGCTTGTGCCAGACATCAGCTGTTTGTGAGTCTTTTTTGATCAATGTCGGTTTGACAAGATCCCCGTTGTCAACAAATGGTGTGTAAGAAGCCGCCAAGTGAAGCGGAGACATTTGCATTTGCCCTTGTCCGTACCCTGTATCCGCAAGCAAAATGTCTGAATCGAGCTTGTCATTTGCAATAGACGACTTCTGGGTCGGGAATTCATATGGAATGCCCTCTGAGAAGCCAAACGTGTTCAACCCTTTTGTAAAGTTGTCTGCCCCCATATCAAGCGCGTTCTGTGCAAAATAAATATTGTCTGATGTAATGAGGGCATTTTCCAGATCGACTTGCTGAAGTCTCTCAGACACACGTGTCACTGAATAACCGCCCCAGCTTGAATCCTTTTGCCACTCTTTTCCTTTGATTGTTTTCTTCTCATCTGCTTTAAGGGTGCCATTTTTGATTCCGATGGCAGCTGCAATCGGTTTAATCGTAGAACCCGGTGCGTATGTTTTATTGAATTTCGCTGAAAACGGATTGTTTTTATCTTCGTTTAGTTTTTTCCATTCCTTATCACTCCAGCCGAAAATAAATCCGTTTGGATCGTAAGAAGGCGCGCTGACAAGAGCGAGTGTTTCGCCTGTCTTCGGCTGCAGCGCAACTGCCGTGCCGCTGTCATCCTTCAATTCATCATACAGCTTCGTTTGCGTGTTGATATCAATTGTGAGGTGAAGATCCTCGCCGTCCTTCGCTTTCTTTTCAGCGATGACTTCTCCGGTTTGCGGCACGTAGATTTTCCATCCGGTTGTGCCTCTTAGTTTGTCCTCATACACATTTTCAAGTCCGGCGATGCCGATGTTAGACGTATCACTGTACGTTCCGTCTTTCTTTTTCTTCAATTCTTCTGCAGTAATAGCGCGGACATAGCCTGTTAAATGGGCTGTCTTTTCGCCATACGGATAATAGCGGGAGCTGACATTCGTTCTTGTCACGCCTTGTAATGACGTCGCCTCAGACACTAATTTTTTCTGGTCCGGCTTGACTTTTTTGAGCGGCACAAACGAATCGTCTTTCACCCAGCTTTGATCCAGATTTTTCTTGATGTCATCTTCAGTCAAATCAAGTTTTTTCGCGAGCTCTTTTATGACTTTTTCTTTTTTATCGCCAAGCTCTCCGGGAACAATTCCGATTTGAGGAACATCTGTATTGATGGCTAAGCCTTTCCTGTTTTTATCGTAGATTTGGCCGCGTTTCGGTTCAATGCTGGCGATTTGCACTGTTTTGTCATCAGCCAGCTGCTTGAAAATAAACGACGGATCCCAATCTATATTCCATGACTCCCCATCATCTGTTTTTTGTTTTTTCAGCACAGCGGTATTTTTGACCTTGCCCGCATTTGTATCCATGCTGACTTTATATGGGATGTGCTTCATTGTCTCGTTGTCTTTATCGTCCTCATCCACTTCTCCCGCAGTGACTTTCAGATTTTTTACGCCTGCCTGCTCATAGATGGTTTTATACCTGTTGACGAAATCTTTTTTGGAGATTTCTTTTTTAACATCTTTGGTCAGGCTTTGATACATGTCATCGAATTGCTGATCGTTCCATTGTTTCACGAATGCTTCCATGCGATCCTCTGGTGAATCTGTCTTGGAGCATCCGATTAAACCAATCAATCCGACGCATAGAAATACTAGTAGAATAAACTTTTTTAACATGACTTTCCCCTGCCTTCCATTTGTTATTTTCTCTTAAATGAATTGGTGCGTGCAAGATTTTTTTGAAAATGAAGGAAAAGGTTCACCGATTTTGCAGAAATCTCCTGTCGTTTGCTGTAGACTATTTGAAAAGACGGAAAGAAGGGATGACTTGATCAGAGAAGCAGCAATACTTCACATTAAAGAAGGGCTTGAACAAGAGTTTGAGGAGGCGTTCCGGCAAGCGGCGCCGATCATTTCCGGCATGAAGGGCTATATCACGCACTCGTTATCAAAATGCATGGAAGAAACGCATAAATATTTGCTGCTTGTGGAGTGGGAAACACTTGAGGACCATACGGAAGGCTTTCGCGGTTCTTCAGAATATCAGGAGTGGAAAGCCTTGCTTCATCGGTTCTATACCCCGTTCCCGACGGTCGAGCATTTTCAGGATGTGTAATAGATTTATATAATATGAAGTGTAAAACCGATGAGAGAGACAGACCATACGAAAACGGCGGTATAAATATTAAAAGCGCCTGAGCCGTCGTTTTCTTTTTTGCGCTCTTCAAGCCCCTGCATAAACATGACTGCGCCAAGAAAGACGAGCATGACCGATTGAATAACAGAGGTATGTTCCGTATAGTTAAAAGCAATAAGCGCCAGTATAATAATGATAACCGCAAAAGACATTTTAAAAATGCGAAACAAAAGGACCATCCTTCCTTATATACGAAATATTGAACGTTATGGCTATATTTGCCTACGTCCTCCATTATTCTAGCGCACTTTGTTTGTCTGTAGAACAGAAGACAGAGAATTTTAAGTTTCT
Source organism: Bacillus inaquosorum KCTC 13429 (assembly GCF_000332645.1). Lineage (GTDB taxonomy): Bacteria > Bacillota > Bacilli > Bacillales > Bacillaceae > Bacillus > Bacillus inaquosorum. Next base: position 67,939 of record NZ_AMXN01000006.1, on the reverse strand, counting down.
TTTAATATTTCAATCACACATAAAAAACGCGCCCTTCATGAGGCGCGTTTTTTATGAAACTGACAATTCTTTATAGCCTAACTTGCGAACGGCTTCAGCCATCGCTTGATAGCCTTTGCTGTTCGGATGGACACCGTCAAAGGACAGATATTCCTGCTCTTTTCCTTTGAAGATGCTGTAGGCATCCGCGATTTTGACATGGGGTGCTGATGCAAGTGTTTCTAAATGTGAATTAAAAGATGTGATCCATTTGCCAGCAATTTCAATTCCGGGAAACGGATTATATAAGTTGAATACACGGATCGCGTACGGGGACGGATTTTCTCCTTTGATTTCGGCGATTTTGGCAATCATCTTTTCAAAATTCTCATGGCAATGGGCAGATGCATGGCTGAAAATCGTTTCATCCTTAGACGTTTGGTAGGCTAAGACTGAATCGATCAGATCATTTCCGCACCCTGTGATTGTTATCATGTCTGCGCCCTTAATGCACTTTTGCACAAAGGGATATGACAGAAGCCCCAGAATTTCTTCTGTATTTAAACCTGATTTGGCAAAGATGGATATTGCCGTTTTTGTTTGCAAGTCGGCTTCCATCATGTCTCCGAAACGCTGGACGAAGCCGGGAGAAAACAGCCCGGAGCCTTTCCCCGTCGTCAAAGAATCCCCCAGAGCTGTATATTGAAGCACCATGTTCTTTCCTCCACTCCTGAACGTCGATACGTTAATGTACGCAGTAGAGAAAAGATCGGCTACTTATGAATACCCTATTTTTCTGGAAATCTGCAAAGCGGCGTCCTTCACCTTTTCCGTTAAATAAGGCAGCCTGTCTTCGGTAAACCTTGCTTCAAAGCCTGCAATGCTGATGCCGGCTGCGACTTGCCGCTTATGGTTAAAAATCGGGGCACCGATAGCCGCTGTATAGTTTTCGAGCTCTGAATAGCTGACGGTATAGCCATTTTTCATAGAGGCATCAATCTCCTGCAGCAGTTTTTCGGGATCAGTAATCGTCCCGGACCCAATTGAAATGAGTTCCGTTTGTTTGATGTATGTTTCGATTTCTTCACGGGGAAGAAAGGACAAAATGCTTCTGGCGCACGCTCCCGCATACAGAGGAGAACGCCTGCCGATCGCCGTGTACAGCCGCACAGTCTGCGTCCCTTCTATTTTCTCAACGTATATCGCTTCATTGCCGTCTCTCATGATCAATTGCACGGCCTCATCCACTTCACTGCACAGCTCTTCCATCACCGGTTTCGCTATTTTTCTGATATCTAGCCTGTCAGCGACGAGCTGGCCGAATTCCAAAAACACCAGTCCCAGCGAATAAGCGCCTGACGAATCCCGATTGAGGAATCCCATTTCCTCTAAAGAGCTGACCATACGGTGAACAGAGGTTTTCGGCATTCCTGACAGCGACACCAGTTCACTTAAGGTAAGGCTTGGTTCATGCAAAAACAAATTAAGCAGAGCCATAGATTTGACTACGGTTTTGTTTTTATTCTGCATCATTCATCCCCTTTGTTATGTCAGCCATTCCATCTTCATTCTCGTTTTCAGTTCTTTTATATGCTGTTCCCGTTCAATCGCAAGTGCTTCCGCTTCCTGAAGGGATACAGGCTCAAACTGGACTTGCTCGCCCGGCATGATTTGCGAGACAATCGGAAGGTCAGCGGATATAATGTGCGCGATCCTCGGATAGCCGCCGGTCGTTTGCCGGTCTGCAAGCAGAATAATCGGGTTGCCATCAGGCGGCACCTGAACCGTTCCAAAGGAAACCGCTTCCGACACCATCTCAAGCGGCGCCTTCAGTTCGAGCGGTTCTCCTTTGAGCCTGTAGCCCATACGGTCGGATTGCGGCGTGACACGAAACGTTTCTTCATAAAAACGTGTTTTTGATTCTTCTGTGAAAAAGCCGAATTGTTTTCCTTCCAGCACCCGAATGACGGGATTCTTTTTCAATGGCAGAAACCTGCCGCGGCTGACGGACCATTTCGGTACTGCAAATCCTTGCTTTCCAAGCTGAGGGCTTAATCGGGAAAGGATGGTTTGCGAAAGGGGTGACATCTCTCTAATGGACAGTTCATCTTCCTTTTGAAGCGCTCTGCCATGATGTCCGCCGATCCCTGCTCTGACGTACGTGCTTTTGCTTTCCATGACGGCAGGCACATCGAAGCCGCCGGCTGCCGCTAAATAAGCACGGCTGCCAAGTTTGCAGGGGCCAAAACTGACTGTGCTGTTTTCCTTGACGAGCACAGGCTTCCATAAAGGCGCTTCCTCGTCGTTAATACGCAGGGTGAAGTCCGCCCCTGTCACTGCAATCAGCGTCGTTTTTGAAAAATAAAATGACGGTCCGGGCCCCATCAGCGTAATTTCAAGACCGGCTTCATTTTCGCTGTTGCCAATCAGCAGATTTGCAATGCGCAGCGAAACCGTGTCCATGGCGCCGCTTGCCAGAACGCCGTATTTTTGATAACCCGTTCTGCCTATATCCTGAACCGTTGTGAGCAGTCCAGGCTTTAACACTTTCATGCTCAATTGGACTCCTCCTTATAGGCGTGATAGTCTTCTTCTGAGATGCGCACGAATTTCACAGTGTCTCCCGCCCGCAGTAATGTCGGCGGGTTTTCCTGCGGCCGGAAAAGAGCCAGCGGCGTTTTGCCGATCAGCTGCCAGCCGCCCGGCGTCGAAATCGGATAAACGCCTGTCTGCAATCCCGCAATTCCGACTGAACCTGCGGGAATCGACGGTCTTGGTGATGATTTTCTTGGAGCGGCAATGCGTTTGGACATCCCACCTAAGAAAGGAAAACCTGGAGCAAAGCCAAGCATATACACAACATATTCGCCGCTTGTATGAATGTCAATGACTTTCTCCGGTGACAGCTGATTGATCTTCGCCACCTCTTCTAAATCCGGTCCGAATTCACCGCCATAACAGACAGGAATTTCTACAATACGGCGGCTGTTTTCATAGTCTGCGGCTATTTCCTTCAGCCGCTCTTCGACATCGCGCTTGACCTTCTCAAAAGGTGAGCTTATCCCTTGAGGCAAATGCTTGTACACTTCATACATATCATAAAATACCGTCAGACTTGTAAAAGCCGGGATGCATTCAATGAATCCCGGAAATGGCTGTTCTTCTATATAAGCGGCCGCGGCATGGACAAGGCCGTTGACCTGCTCGTTTATTTCTTCTCCGAATCGGATCATCATTGCAGAATCACCGAGCTGTTCGATTTGGCATCGTACAGTCATCTTTCTCACCTCTTTTATTTCTCGTTCATCAGGAGGACGAGAGGTTACAGCACCGCAAGTGACTCGTCTCGAATATCTGTGATGAGCATATGCCCCGGCGCATGTGTGATGACCATTTCAGGTTTTACATTCATAGCCACGGCTTGCGGGGTCACTCCGCATGCCCAAAAAACAGGAACCTCGCCTTCATGAATGGAAACGGCATCTCCAAAATCCGGTTTGTCCAAATCGCGAATCCCGATTGCTCCCGGATTGCCGATATGGATCGGCCCTCCGTGCACAGCCGGAAAACGTGAGGTCACCTGAGCGGCGCGTACAGCCTGCCGTTCTGGAACAGGTCTCATACTTACAACCATTTGTCCTTGAAACGCCCCCGCCGGAACACAATCGATATTCGTTTTATACATCGGGACGTTTGTCCCCTCATCAATATGCCGGACAGCTATTCCATTGTTGATCAGCGCCTGTTCAAAGGAGAAACTGCATCCGATCAGAAAGCCGACAAAGTCTTCCTCCCAGTACGGCGTGATATCAGATACTTCTTCCGTCAAGACACCGTGCCTGTAAATACGGTATTTCGGAAAGTCCGTTCTGATATCAGCATCCGGCGCAACCAGTGACGGCACAGGCGAACCTGCTTCTGTCACATCCAGCACAGGACAGGGCTTTTGATTTCGCTGGCAAAACAGCAGAAAATCAAACGCAAGGTCTTTCTTCAAAATCACAAGGTTCGCTTGGGCATAGCCGCCGGACATGCCTGCGGTCGGCCCGTTTATTTTTCCCTCTCGTATCAGGGCGCGCACATCCTTCGGCGCCATTTTGTTTAATTGATCCACCTTCATCAGCTCCACAATTGAGGAAGTTGTGTAAATAACGTGTAGACTCCCATAACAGCCATTACGATAACAACAAGTGCACCTGAAACAGTCAGCCAAAGCGGATGCTTATAATCACCGATAATGTTTTTCTTATATGCGGCAATAAGCAGCGTTCCGAGTGCAATCGGCAAAATCAAGCCGTTCAGAGATCCGACAAGCACGAGGATTTTCGCAGGCTGTCCGATTGTGACAAAAGCTAACGTAGAAATCACGATAAATCCGATAATAATGCCGCGCGAATTCTTTTCGATTTTTGGAGAAAAGGTTTTGAAAAACGAAACAGATGTATAGGCTGCCCCGATAACAGATGTAATCGCCGCAGACCACATGATCAATCCGAAAATTTTATAACCGACATTTCCAGCAGCCAGCTTGAAGACAGAGGCCGCAGGGTTGCTTTCATCGATGTGCAGGCCTTTTGACACAACGCCAAGCACCGCAAGGAAAAGAGCGATACGCATAACAGATGTAATTAAAATGCCGACAACCGAGCTTTTTGTCACCTGCGGGATTGATTCCTTCCCTTTAATTCCTGCATCGAGCAAACGGTGTCCCCCGGCAAATGTGATATATCCGCCGACGGTTCCGCCCACCAGTGTGACAATAGCAAATATGCTGATATGTTCCGGGACGAATGTATGTGTAACAGCCTGTCCAACCGGCGGAGCTGTTGTCGCCGCAACGTAGACCGTTAAAATAATCATGACAAAGCCCGCAATTTGCGTAAAGCGGTCCATCGCTTTTCCTGCTTCCTTGATAACAAAAATCAAAATGGCAATCACGGCGCTGATTAAGGCGCCTGTTTCTGGTGTAATGCCGAACAACACCTGAAGCCCCAGTCCGGCACCTCCGATATTCCCGATATTAAAAGCCAGTCCGCCAAGCACGACGAGAATGGCGATGAAATACCCCAGTCCGGGAAGCACCATATTCGCAATTTCCTGACCGCGTTTTCCAGAAACCGCGATGATGCGCCATACATTGGTTTGGGCAAAAATATCTAAAATAATAGAAATTAAAATAACAAAACCAAAGCTTGCCGCGAGTGTGTTTGTGAATGTAGCGGTCTGTGTCAGGAAACCAGGGCCGATCGCTGATGTCGCCATTAAAAAGGCGGCACCCATCAGCAACGACCAGCTGCCTGCTTTTTTCCCCGCTGCTTTTTTCTGCTGCTCCATCTATTGCTCCTCCTTTATGTTTTACTTCTGTGCTGAAATAGCGGTTACATCAATTCCTGCCGCTTTTAGCTCTTTTCTGATTTTTTGCGCAAATGTCAGCGCGTGGGCCCCGTCTCCGTGAATGCAAACCGTATCTGCTTTTAAGGATACATCATGTCCTTGCTGAGACTTGACCGCCCCTTCTTTCACCATTTTGATCACCTGGCTGACAGCGGCATCATCGCTTTCAATAAGTGCGTCCGGCTGGGAGCGCGGCGTGAGCGTGCCGTCCGCTTGATACGTTCTGTCGGCGAACACTTCACTCGCTGTTTGCAGTCCGATCCGTTGCCCCGCTTTTACGAGCTCGCTCTCAGCAAGACCGAAAAGAATCAGACCGGGATCAACCTTGTAGACAGCTTTCGCAATGGCGTCCGACAGCTTTTGATCGACTGCCGCCATATTGTACAAAGCACCATGCGGTTTGACGTGCTGCATGTGAAGGCCTTCTGCTTTTAGAAAACCAGAGAGCGCGCCAATCTGATAAACAACAAGGTCATACGCTTCATCAGGGGAGATTGCCATATTGCGGCGACCGAAGCCGAGTAAATCCGGCAAACCCGGATGGGCACCGATTTTTACGCCTTTTTCTGCCGCAAGCGCTACGGTTTTCCTCATGACACCGGGATCTCCTGCATGAAATCCGCATGCGATGTTCGCAGATGTGACATACTCTAAAATATCTTGGTCAAGGCCTATCGTGTAGGCTCCGAAGCTTTCTCCTAAATCACAGTTCAAATCAACTTGAAACACAGAATCCCTCCTGCCAAAGCAAACGATTTGCTTTATGTATTTATTGTTCCGCAATTCGGAATGACTATTCCGAATTTTTGAACTTTGTTTCATTATAATTCAATCATATAAGTTTGTGAAATACTTTTGTTAGAAAACCTACCATGGTCCCAGAAGAAAACCTGCCAAACTAAAAAAGAGAGTCCATCTTAGGACTCCCTTTTTTTATAGTACCCAATGGCGAATCGCTTTAGCGACACCATCCTCAATATTTGTCTCCGTAACCCAATCAGCCGTTTCTTTCACGATGTCTTGCGCATTGCCCATTGCGACGCCCAGACCCGATTCTTTGATCATCGCGATGTCATTAAGGCTGTCGCCCATTGCCATCACATTCTCCATCGTAAAGCCGAGTTTTTCAGAAACCTTCGCAAGGGCTGCGGCTTTGTTGATGCCGAGCGCGTTGACCTCGATGTTTGTCGGGCTTGAATTTGTGATTTCGAGCTCTTTGTTTTTTCTCAGCTCCTCCAGCACTTCGTTTCGGATGTCGTCATCCTCAATGTCAAAGCCGAATTTGAGCCATTCATGATCCGTAATGTTTTCCGGAAACTCGCCTCTCCATACTTTATTTACTGTAGAAGCCCAGAAATTGGTGTTGTGCTTATTCCGCAAATCCCACATCATTTGAATATGATCCGTATGGAGCAGCTTTCGTTCCACCAAATTAAAATTCGAGTCCCAGATTTCGCTGCCGTTTGCCGTAATTAAAAAGGAAGACAGCTTCAGCGATTCCGCCAGCTCCCGGCACGTCATCAGCGTCCGGCCTGTGCTGATCACCACATACACGCCTTTATCCTCTGCTTCACGAATGGCTTTACGGTTTTCATCCGAAATCAGCTGCTCGTCATTCAGCAGCGTTCCATCCATATCAATAGCGATCAGCCTGATATCCACATCTTCTCTTTGAATAGACATATATGTACCTCTCTTTATCTTTTAATTGTGCTTCTTTCTATTCTAATACATTATACCCAGCGGAACAAAAATGCGATTTCGCATGTTTGAGGTGCACTGATAAGAGGAAAACAAACGGTGAGGTGATCAAACATGACAGAAAGAAAACAGAAAAACAAACCAAATGAAAACCCCGAACACAATGACTTAACCGATCCGATTCCGAATGAAGAGCTGAAGGAAAACATGAATGATGAAAAACACAAACGCCAGCAAAGAGATCACTCACAAAGCGAACGGGATTACGATACGAAATAATAGAACCCCTCACAAATCGTTGTGAAGGGGTTTTTTCATTTTTCAATATAGATGCCGATTTCAGCTTCAGCAACAGGCTGCCCGCCGACTGACGCCTTGGCATGTCCAAACACAAACCCGCGCCGATTGCGCGTGACTTCAAACGTAAGATCAAGCCGGTCACCAGGTATGGCCGCGCCCAGCTTTTCCGCTTTCTTCACGGATGACAATAAGCCCAAGCTGTTCTCATCTGTAATCCCTGTAAAAGCCGCGGTTTGCGCAAGTGCTTCAATCACAAGTGAAAACGGCATTTCTGTTTGCGTGTCAGTGATAAACCAGTCGTTTTCACTGACCAGCTTATAAGCGGCTGCATGTTTGCCGGGCTCGGTTTCCGTCACGCCATCAATAAATAAAAACGGATAGCGGTGAGGCAAAGATAATGAGTTCATTCTATTTCTCCTTTTTTGACCATTATATATCAGCCTCAATCTGAACGATAGGATATAATGGAAAAAACGCAAAAGGAGACCATTATGTCCCAAAAACCGCTCGTCATTCTCGCACACGAAATATACGGTGTAAACAGCCATATGAAAAAAATCGCCCGGCTGATCAAAACGGCTGGATATGAGGTGGTGACACCTAACCTGCTCGGGGATGGTGAAGTCTACAGACTGCAACAGGAAAAAACCGCATACGAACAGTTTACAAAACTTGAACGGCTGAAAACGGGAGAAACCATCATCCAGAGCTTGATTAGGCAACACGCGGGACGGCGCATCTTTGTGATCGGATTCAGCGCGGGCGCAACGATCGCATGGAAATGCAGCAGTATGCCTGAGGTGAGCGGAGCTGTTTGTTATTACGGTTCCCGGATACGCGATTCCCTTGATCACGTGCCAGTCTGCCCGGTTCTATTGTTTTTCCCTTCATATGAGCCGTCGTTTGATGTTGCGCTTCTCATCAAAAAACTGCAGGAAAAACAGCATCCCGATTTGGAGATTTATCAATTTGATGCTCTTCACGGCTTTGCCAATCCTGATTCGGTTTATTTTGACAGGGCAGTCTTCTTCAAGACGCTTTCCATCATAAAAAACGAGGCAGCAAAACTGCCCCGCCCTGTTTTATGATTGTTTTCTTAAACGCGCACAGATTTCGTCAGTGACCTCAGCTGTTGTGCTTTGTCCGCCAATGTCGCGTGTTTTGATGCCATCAGCTGTTACCTGTTCCATCACATCGAGGATTTTCGCTCCCAGTTCTTCCTCTCCGAAATGGTCAAGCATCAGCTTCGCTGTCCAAATCTGCCCGATTGGATTGGCAAGGCCTCGTCCGGCAATGTCAGGAGCTGAGCCATGAACCGGCTCGAACATGGACGGGTATTTGCCGGACGGGTTAATGTTCGCAGACGGCGCAATGCCGATGCTTCCCATCAGGCTCGAGCTGATGTCGGTTAAAATATCACCAAACAGGTTGCTTGCCACAATGACATCAAACGTTTCCGGACGCGTCACAAAAAAAGCGGCCAACGCATCAATATGCTGGGATGACGTTTCAATCCCGCTGTAATCAGCGGCAGTCTGCTGAAAGACTTCATCCCAAAACGGCATCGCGTGATAAATGCCATTAGACTTTGTCGCACTTGTCACATGCCCGCGCCGTTTTTTCGCCAATTCGAAGGCAAAACGCATGACACGCTCTGTCGCTTTTCTCGTAAACACGGCATTCTGGATGGCGATTTCATCGTCACCCCTGTGAATGCGTCCGCCGACTTCACTGTACTCACCTTCACTGTTTTCGCGAATCACCACGAGGTCAAAATCATTTGGATGCAGAAGCGGCGACGTAATGCCCGCCATCTGTTTGGCTGGTCTCATATTAATGGAAAGCTCAAGCTCTCTCCGGATCTTCAGCAGCAGCCCCCATAACGAAATATGATCGGGAACCAGCTTCGGATTTCCGACTGCTCCCAGGAAAACCGCTTCAAATTGAGTAAGCGTATGTATTCCGTCTTCAGGCATCATTTCACCATGTTCCATGTAATAATCACAGCTCCATGGAAAAGACGTAAATGAGAATGACAAACCTCCGTGCGCCTCAGCAGCTGTATGAAGCACTTTCTCAGCAGCCGCCACAACCTCTTTTCCTACTCCGTCTCCCGGTATTGCCGCAATCTCGAATTGTTTCATCGTCATTCTCCTCCCCCTGTTATCGTAAGCGTTTTCTATTATACTAGATTGCGAGATGGTAAAAAAATCCCGTGACATGCTGTCACGGGTCGGTTATTGGTTGAGTTTCTTTAAAACGATGGCATGCAGCGGTTCATGAGACTGAATGCCGCACACCTCTTGAAGCACGCCGCTGTACCCTTTTTCTTCGATCAGCGCTTGCAGTTCAACAGCTTCATGGTCACCGGCAAAGTCAAAGCGCAGTGCTGCGGCAATCCCTTCCGCCAGTGCATTCGGCTCTTTTATTTTCTTTGCCGGGCCTACGAGTCTATCATTCTCTCCCAACTTTCTGAGAGGTGATCTCGCCACACGGGTCACATCGTCCGTAATGAATGGATTTTCAAAGCGTCCGATGATTTTTTTGATATATTGTTCGTGTTCGGCTTGCTTAAAGCCATACGTTTTAACGAGATAGTCACCGGTTTCAAGCAGCGCCGAATAAACGACACGGCGGATTTCCGGATGGTCGATTGCTTCTTTGACCGTTTTCAGTCCGCGCTGATAGCCGACATACGCTGTCACCGCGTGTCCGGTATTGACCGTAAACAGCTTACGTTCGATGTACGGCGTTAAATCATCAACAAACAGCGCTCCGTTAATGGCCGGCGTTTTCCCTTTAAAGCCTGATTCATCAATAACCCATTCAAAAAACGGTTCCACCGATACTTTGAGCGGATCTTCATGATGCTGAATCGGCACGATCCGGTCAACTGCGGAATTCGGAAAACCGACCGTTTCACTGACGGATTCCCTCTCTACTTCCGTTAAGTGGCTGTATATCTCTTTCTTCAAAAAGCTGCTGCCGCCGATCATATTTTCGCAGGCAATGATATTTAGTGTGTTTGCAGCCTTTCTTCGTCTTAAACCTTCTGCTATAGCTGGTGCAATCAGCTTTAACACGTTCGGGCCGACCGCCGTTGTGATGAGCGCCGCCTCATTGATCAGCCGATACAGCTCCTCTTGCTGGCTGCCGCTGTTAATGGCACTGACCGGGCCGATCACCTCTGATGAATGACCTTCTTCAGCGAGCTCCACCGTGTATTCCCGTTTTTCATTAAGGAGGCTGACCATCGTATCGTTCACATCCGCAAACACCACATCATAGCCGGAGTGGTGAAGCAGCGCGCCGATAAACCCCCTCCCGATATTTCCCGCACCGAAATGTAAGGCGATCATGTCAGTTCACCTCGTTGAAAATGGCAATCAAATCTTCTTCGCTTTTAGCAGAGATCAGGCGTTCAATATTTTCTTCTTCTGAGCAAATGATGGCGATGTTAGACAAAATATCTAAATGCTCATTATTTTTGCCCGCAATGCCGAATACCACTTTTGCCGTGTTGCCTTCCCCGTACTCCACACCGTCTGGAATTTGTATGATTGAAATTCCAGAGTGAAGCACCTCACGTTTCGCTTCTTCTGTGCCGTGAGGAATCGCAATGAAATTCCCCATAAAAGTAGAAGACGTTTCTTCCCGTTCAAACATTTTGCCAATGTAATCTTCTGTCACATAGCCGTTGTCAATCAGCGTTTGGCCTGCTAATTTGATAGCCTCTTCTTTTGAGGATACCGTTTGATTGAGTTTAATATTTTCCTTTGCGAGTACTTGCATGAATATCACTCTCTTTCTATGAGGTTACTTTTTAAGCTTTTCAATAAGCTCGTCGTATTTCGGGCTGTTTAAGAAGTTATCCACTGATATGTGCGTCGCGTTCGGCAGCTTCGCTTTCGCGCGATCTGTTAAATCTTTATGGGTGATGACAATATCCGCATCGCTTGGCAGATTGTTAATGGCCGTGTTGGTCACGCTGATATCAAGCTCCGCTTTTTTCACTTTATTTCTTAAGATGGATGCTCCCATGGCGCTTGATCCCATTCCCGCATCACACGCAAAGATAATTTTGTTTACGCTTTCAGGAGACAGCTCAGACGCTTCCTCAGCTTTTGCTTGTTCCGCTTCTAAAGCAGCGGCTGCTTGGCTTTTCTTCCCCTTCATGGACTGCATTTTTTCTGTTGCTGCAGCGAGGTCTTCTTCGCTTGCTTTTGAAGATTTCAGGATCACTGCTGATACGATGAACGAAACAACTGCAGCGACCAATACACCCGCCAATACGCCGAAGTAACCTCCTCTTGGCGTCATCGCCATCAATGCGATAATGCTTCCCGGTGACGATGCTGCGACAAGTCCGGCATTAAAGATCGTGAACGTTAAGAGTCCGCTTGCTCCGCCGGCAATGGCCGCCAGAATCAAGGCCGGTTTCATCAAAATGTACGGGAAGTAAATCTCATGAATCCCGCCGAAGAAATGAATAATCGCCGCGCCGGGAGCCGTTGACTTTGAAGAACCTTTGCCAAAGAACATGTACGCCAGCAAAATGCCGAGCCCCGGTCCAGGGTTTGCTTCTACTAAGAACAGAATCGATTTTCCCGTTTGGGCTGCTTGCTCGATTCCGATCGGGCTTAAGATTCCATGGTTAATGGCGTTGTTTAGGAACAACACTTTCGCTGGTTCCACAAAAACGCTGGCTACAGGCAGTAAATTAGCGTGTACAATGACTTCCACACCGGCTGCCAGCAACTTGTTTAACGTCAGGACAACCGGACCGATGGCGTAAAACGCGAGAATCGTTAAAGCCGCGCCGACAATCCCTGCCGTAAAGTTGTTGATCAGCATTTCAAAGCCTTGTTTGACTTTATCCTTGAACAATTTATCAGTCTGTTTAATGAGGTATCCGCCAAGCGGCCCCATGATCATTGCACCTAAAAACATTGGAATATCCGACCCGACAATCACCCCGATTGCCGCTGTTGCCCCGACGACTCCGCCGCGATGGTCGTAAATCATTTTTCCGCCTGTATACGCTATCAAAAGCGGCAGTAAATACGTGATCATCGGGCTGACAAGTGTATTCAGCTGTTCATTCGGAAACCATCCAGCCGGAATAAACAGCGCGGTAATGATGCCCCACGCGATAAACGCGCCGATATTCGGCATGATCATTCCGCTCAAATAACTGCCGAAGCGCTGCACTTTCACTTTCATGCCGCCTTGCTGCTGTTCTTGCTGCATATATAAACCCTCCCTGTTTTGTTTGTCGCTGTAAGATATAAAAAGATGTTCAGAGAATCATGCTTCCCTTTGACTCTATGTTAAAACGCTTACAGTCCCTATACAATTGAAAGTAAAGAGGACTTTGTCACACGGGTGTGACAATTTGTTAAAAATAAAAAGGCCCCTGATATCAGGAGCCTTTTCTCTTTCCTCTATAAATAATGTTTCCGTTTTGAATCACGTACTTGGCGATCATCCGCTCACTCACAATAAAAACGGGATAGGCGCACACAAGCGCAAATACAGCCATCGGCACGTGCTGTACGGCCGGTATCATTGAGCCTGCCGCATTGCGGAGGAGCAGCAAAAGATAAATGAGCAGCACGATGACTGCTAATGACACCAGCATAATCGGTGCTGATACTTTATATTCATAAAGCCGTTCCCGGCAGTGTCCGCAGCGAAATTGACAAGGCACATTTGACGATCTGACCATGTCGCCTGTCAAAGGTTTGCCGCAGTTCGGGCATACTGTTTCTTTCATAGGGTATTCCTCACTTTCCATTCCATATGTCTATTATACCAGAGTCCCTTCTGTTTCGTTTTGTTGCTGTTCAACACATTTTCACATTTTTTATCATCAGCTTACTTGTCTCTGTCTCTAAAATCCTCTACGCTTAAATAGATCTTAATGGAGGGGATGTATGAATGCTTCCGATTAATAGACAGCAACACATACTGAAGTGGCTGAATGAAGAAGGCGCGCTCAGAATTTCTGACATCAGCGCACGGTTCGGCGTTTCGGAAATGACGGTATACAGAGATGTCAATCAGCTTGTCCAGTCAAACCAAGTCATCAAAACAGCAGGCGGCATCACGCTCCCAGCCCGAACACCTCAAGCGGATCATATGTGCAGCTATTGCCTGAAGCCGGTCAATCAGGCCCATTCGGTTCAGCTGATTACGGTAAATCAAGACATCGAACAGCTATGCTGCGCACATTGTGCATTTTTGCGTTACGCAGATAAAACGGAAGAGGTTTCACACTTGATTTGCAGAGATTTTCTGTTACACACAACGGTCAGTGCCGGTTCGGCTTATTTCGTCGTCAACGCTGAATTAAACCTGCACTGCTGTCAGCCGCAGGCGATTCCGTTTGCGACACTCGACCATGCCGAACGGTTTCAAAAAGGATTCGGCGGAGCCGTCCGCACCTTCGACCAGGCGCTGGAGGACATGCTTCAAGACAGAAAAAAGCGCTGCACCTGCACCAAGACATAACACAACATATACAGCGGAAGGTGGTGTCTGAGTGATGAAGCAAAACAGATGGTGGATCATCCTTCTGCTTTTTCTTGTTTTCCTGCCGAAAACAAGCTTTGCTCACGCCTATATTGTCAAATCTTCACCTGGGGAAAACAGCGAATTAAAAAGCGCCCCTGCACAGGTGGAGATCGAATTTAATGAACCGGTTGAAGAAGGGTTTCATTACATTAAAGTCTATAATTCAAACGGCGACCGGGTGGATATGGACAAGACTGAAATCCAAAAAGACAACAATCACATCATGACAGTAAAGCTCAAAAAGAAGCTGCCGCATGATGTATACAGAGCGGAATGGAATGCCGTGTCCGCAGACGGGCATCCGGTTTCCGGCGTCATTCCGTTCAGCATCGGGAAAGCGGACGGCGGATTCAGCAGCCAAAAAGCAGCCGGCTCAGCGCTGAATCCGGCAACAGCCGCAGACCGCGCGATACTGTATACAGCTTTATCTCTGTTTATCGGAACGGTTTTCTTCCATCTCTTCTGGTATAAAGGGGATTCAGAACAGCTCACCAAACGGACAAGACGTATCCTGATCGTTTCCATCGCCGCATTGGGTCTGGCGCTTTTGCTTCAGCTTCCGATTCAGACAAAAGCAAACGCGGGCGGCGGCTGGGGCAGCGCCTTCCAGCCGGGCTACATCAGAGAAACACTGTTTGAAACTGCGGGCGGCGCAATTTGGATCATACAGGCCGTGCTGTATGTGCTGCTTGCACTGTCTGTGATCCCTGCGATACGCAAAAACCGCTTTTCGTCCTTTGGCTATTGGACAGCGCCGCTCATTTTCTTTTTCGGTCTCCTGCTTGCCAAAGCGTTTACCGGGCATGCTGCTGTCGTTGAAGAAAAAGCGATCGGCATTTTGATGGATTTCCTTCATTTATCTTCCGCTTCCATCTGGGTCGGCGGGGTTGCAGCACTCGTTTTGCTGCTCGCAAAAGAATGGAAGCAGCCTGATAAAACGCTCGCATGGGAAACGGTAAGCCGGTTCTCCCCATGGGCGCTTACTGCAGTCGGCGTCATTTTGTTTTCAGGCTTGCTCAATGGATTTTTCATCATTCGTTCCATGGATTCACTGTTCCATACAGCGTACGGCCAGGCTCTTTTAGTGAAAAGCGGACTGTTTGTTTTGATGCTGATCTTAGGCGCGATTCATTTTCTGCTCACCAGAAAACGGCGCCGTGCAGGAATCAGCGGAACACTGAAAGCGGAATGGGGAATCGGCATCGCTGTATTAATCACAGCGGCCGTGTTTACAAGCCTGCCCAGCCCGCCTGAGCCGGCGCCGGAACCGTTCTATCAAACCAAAGCGATTGAAAACGGGCAAAGCGTGTCTCTCAGCATCAGCCCGAACCAGCCAGGCAAAAACGTATTTGAGCTGCGGGTCACTGACCATAACGGCAACCCGGTGAAAAACATCCAGCAAATCACGTTAACCATTTATAAAACAGGCCTGTCAGGCAGCGAAAACAAAAGCACGTTTCAATTAAAAGAGAAAACAAAAGGCGTCTTCCAGGATGAAAACCTATCCATTAATGAAAAGGGAAACTGGAAAATCAAAGTCCACGGGCTGACCGGAGACTTTAACGAAATCAATATCATCTTTACAAAGACCAATTAAAGGAGTGTTTGAGTTGTTAAAAAAAATCGCATTCACACTATGTCCGGCTATTGTCGGCTCTCTCTTATTCTTTACGGCCCCAGCCAGCGCGCACGTTACTGTAAAGCCTGCTGAATCCGCTGCAGGCTCTTGGGAGACTTATACAATGAAGGTTCCTTCTGAAAAAAATCTGCCGACAACAAAGGTTGTCCTCAAGATGCCAAAGGATGTTGAATTCCAGCAATACGAGCCAATTCCGGGCTGGAAGGTATCCACTCAAAAACACGATGACAAATCAGTGTCCGTGACGTGGGAAGCAACTGACGGCGGCATTCAGGAAGGACAATTCCAGCAGTTTACCTTTGTTGCCAAAAACCCTGAAAAAGCCGAGGAAGCCGCTTGGGACGCCTACCAATATTACAAAGACGGCAGCATTGTTGAGTGGACAGGTGACGAGGATGCGGATACACCTCACTCCATTACAAAAATCACCGCTGCAAAGCAAGTGACAGATGAGCACGGCGCGACGAAAACAGAAGACGATTCCGAAGACTCAGGTTCTTCAGCTCTGGACATCACAGCGATTGTGCTGTCTGCGGCTGCCATTATCTTATCTATAGCGGCACTGGTAAAGAAAAAGCGTGCCTAATCAAAAAAGCGATCCAGATGTCATGTCTGGGTCGCTTTTTTTGATTAACCGCGTCCTGCCTGGAAGGCAGGATATTTCGTCATTCCGCCGTCCGCAAACAACGTGATGCCTGTGACGTAGCTGGATTCCTTCGAAGCAAGCCACACTGCCACTGCGGCGATTTCCTCGGGTTCGCCGATATATCCCATCGGAATCATGCTTTCTACATCTGCTTTCTGTTTAGGGTCAGCAAATTTTTCAGCATTGATTGGCGTGTTGATCGCGCCTGGCCCGATATTGTTGACGCGAATGCCCTTCGGCGCGTATTCCAAAGCCAATGTTTCTGACATCAGCTTAATTCCGCCTTTACTTGCCGCGTAGTGGACAAATAACGGCCATGGAATCCTTTCATGTACGCTGGACATGTTGATGACATTTCCCTTGATATCGTTTTCTACGAAATATTTAATCGCTTCACGACTTCCTAAAAAGGCGCCTGTTAAGTTCGTGCCGATGACCTTATCCCAATCCTTCAGGGGCATTTCGTGAGACGGCACAGGATTTTCAAGTCCGGCATTATTAATCATAATATCAAGCGTGCCGAACTCTTTAATGGCAGTTTGCACGATATTTTTTACATCTTCCTCTTTCGTGACATCTCCCTGGACGATAACGGCTTCACCGCCCGCCTTGATGACCTCTTCTTTTACTTCGTTCGGATCCTGTTTATCACTATAATAGTTGATGACCACTTTTGCCTGCTCCTTGCCGAAGCGAATGGCCATTGCCTTTCCTAGCCCTGAAGCGGCTCCTGTAATAGCGACGACTTTTCCTTTTAAATCTGGATACATATACATCCTCCTCAATTGTTATGAATTTGTTTTGGCAATTCCTAAAAATACAGCGGCCGCAATAATCAGGGCAATCCCGATGGCAATCGCAATGAGCTGGCGTTTTGTTTTCTTTTCACGCAGGATGAAAATGCCGCCGAGCGTAGAAATGACAATTCCCATTTGCGAGAGAGAAAAGCTTGTTGCGACACCGACTCGCGGCTGAGAAATAAACAAAAACATATTTCCGCCTGCCCAGATTAAGCCCGGGAGAATATTTCTGATCGCATACTTGTTAAAGGGTTTATGCTTGTAGGTTAAAGCAACGCCCCCAATCACCATCCCAATCGCCTGCGGCAAAAGAGCCGACCAGCCGGACACATTGAACAATCTGGCGACGACTACATAAACCAAATAACCTAGCGTCGAGACAAGAAGAATCAAGATGCCCTTTTTTAAGTTACTTGGCTCTCCCTCTTTCCTGTCTTTCTTATCTTCCAATGACGTGAGGATGATTCCCACAATGATAAAGATCAGAGCGAGAATGCCAAGCGTAATCGCAATCGGTGTAGACCATTCGCGGAACACGATCACACCGAACAGCGAGGTCGAAACGAGCTGCATTCCGGTGGAAATCGGCATTGTTTTGGACACACCCATCAATTCAATGCTTTTCAGCTGGTTGCTCTGTCCAAGGGACCAAAATAAGCCGGATACGATGCCAACAATAAAAATGCGCAATGACAAAACGGGCTGAACAAAAAAGTAAATCACGATAGAAACAATAAGCGCTCCGATCGTCGTTCCCAGTGTCTGGCTGTACGGCCCGCCGCCTAATTTCACATTGAAGAGAACAATGCTCCCCCAAAACAAAGCCGGGAGAAGAGCCAATAATAAATCCATTGTTGGGGAACCTTCTTTCAAAATGTATTTGCTGTTATTTTGGCTGGAATTATTGTGTTTATTCGCCAGAACAACAAAAAGAGCTGCCGGAAGATCCGGCAGCCCTCAGGAGCTTGCATTCTTTTACAAACCGATGGACATATATTTTGTTTCAAGGTACGGCTCGATGCCTTCCGAACCGCCTTCACGGCCGATGCCGCTTTCTTTCATTCCGCCGAATGGGGCTTGAACCGCTGACGGTCCGCCGTCATTCCAGCCGATAATGCCATACTCAAGATTCTCGGAAATATAGATGCCGCGTCGGTAGTTTTCTGTGAAGAAGTAAGCAGCCAAGCCGTACGGTGTATCGTTGGCAAGCTGAATTGCTTCATCAATATCAGAATACGTGACGATCGGTGCAACCGGGCCGAATGTTTCCTCGTGCATGATATTCATGGACGTATCGACATCGGCGAGCACTGTCGGATTGACAAAGTAGCAGCCTTTGTCATCGTTTCGGTCATACGTGCCCCCCGCGAGAACTTTCGCCCCTTTTTCAACGGCATCATCAATTTGGCTGATGATTTTTTCGAAGCCTCTTTTGTTGATAATCGGGCCGACATTGACGCCTTCTTCAAGTCCGTTTCCGACTTTAAGCTTAGACACTTGCTCGCTCAGTTTCGCAGCAAATTCATCTTTGATGGATTCATGGACGATCAGGCGGTTAGCACACACGCATGTTTGCCCCGCGTTTCGATATTTGGACACCATCGCTTGTTCAACGGCAAGGTCAATATTGGCATCCTCATCCACGATGAGCGGCGCATGTCCGCCGAGCTCCATAGAGATGTGTTTCACAGTGTCCGCACTGTTTTTCATGAGGATTTTCCCTACTGGCGTTGATCCTGTGAACGTGATTTTACGGATTTTCGGGCTGCTTGTGAACACATTCCCGATTTCTTCTCCGTCGCCAATCACAACCTGAAGAACATCCTTCGGAATACCCGCTTCATATGCGAGGCGCGCAAGCTCATATGCAGACAGCGGTGTGTCCGGTGCCGGCTTGATGATAAACGTACAGCCGGCAGCAAGAGCAGGCGCCGCTTTGCGTGTAATCATCGCATTCGGGAAATTCCAAGGCGTGATGGCGGCAACAGGGCCGACCGGCTGGCGTGTGACGACAATTCGTTTACCGGTTGTCGGAGCAGGAACCGTTCTTCCGTACACGCGCTTCGCTTCCTCTGCGAACCATTCGATATAGCCTGCGCCGTAGAGCACTTCGCCGACTGCTTCTTGGTACGGTTTTCCGTTTTCTTTTGTAATTAAATCTGCAAGTTCTTCTTTATGTTCAACAATCAGCTCATACCATTTTTTCAATAGAGACGCTCTTTCGTTCGCTGATGTTTTAGACCATGTTTTAAACGCTTGATGTGAACGTTCAATGGCTTCTTCTACTTCTTTGGCCGATTGCTGAGGAATCGTTTTGATCTCCTCGCCCGTAGCCGGGTTGTAGACCGTTAATTGATCTGGCATATTGAACATTCCTTTCTTTTCATGATTACTTAAAATGATAGCAGACACAGCCGTTTTCTTTCCAATGATTAAGCTCGCAGGCCTGCCTCCAAGATGCTGAGCCCTTCATTCAGAAGACTGTCCGAGATGACAAGCGGCGTCAGAAAGCGGATGATATTGCCGTTAATTCCCGCAGTCAGCAAAAGTAATCCGTTTTGATTTGCATACGCCGCGATCGCTGCCGCTTTCGTTTTATCAGGCTCACGCGTGTCAGGATCCTTGACAATTTCGATTGCCGCCATTGCCCCGAGTCTGCGGATGTCACCGATGAACGGGAATTCTTGTTTCCACTCATACGCCTTGTCTTCAATGTTTTTGCCAATTTCTTCAGATCGCTCATTCAGCCCTTCTTCTTCAATGATATCCAATACAGCCAACGCTGCCGCGCACCCGAGCGGGCTGCCGGCATACGTGCCGCCCAGCTCCCCTGGCGCTGCTGCATCAAGCATTTCCGCGCGGCCGATCACACCGCTTAACGGCAATCCCGCTGCAAGTGATTTAGAGACCGTGATCAAATCAGGCACTACATCAAAGTGCTCAATTGCGAAATAAGTGCCGGTTCTGGCAAATCCGGTTTGAATTTCATCAGCGACAAAGACAATGCCGTGTTCCTTGCAGAATGATGCGACGTGCTGCACAAATCGTTTCGAAGGAATGATAAAGCCGCCTTCTCCCTGCACTAGCTCCATCACGACACAGGCTACCGTTTCAGGCGCGACTGAAGCGATGAAGAAATCATTGAACGCTTGGATGACCATGTCGTCATAGCTTTCATCACTCATGCCGGCCGGCTTCTGATAATAATATGGGAACGGCGCTTGATAAACCTCTGACGCAAAAGGGCCGAAGCCGAATTTATAAGGTTTGACCTTGCTCGTCATGCTCATCGTCATATTCGTGCGCCCATGAAATCCGCGTGTAAACGAGACAACCCCTTGGCGCTTTGTATACTTTCTGGCGATTTTCACAGCATTCTCTACCGCTTCCGCCCCTGAGTTCAGGAAGATCGCTTTTTTCTCATGGCTGCCCGGCGCAATCCCACACAGTTTTTCCGCTAATTCGATATAAGACGGGTACATCATGACATTGAAGCCCGGGTGAATCAGCTCCTCCGCCTGCCGCTTCACAGCCTCAACCACCTTCGGATGCGAGTGTCCGACGTTTAACGTTCCGATGGCGCCTGCAAAATCAATAAATCTCCGGCCGTCCAGATCATACAGCTCAGCCCCTTCTCCTTTTACCGCCAGACTGCGGTTGCCGTTGCTCACACCTTTTGATACGAATTGATCCCGTTTTTGCTGCCACTGGGCAGTCGTAATGTTTGCTGTTGTTTGACTCATGTGAATGTCCCCCTGTCGCTATTTTCTTATCATTCTGACTTCTTTTTGGTATGATGAAAAGTACCAATTATAACTTTTTGATGGTATCAGAAGGAGAAGCCGCATATGGACATCACAATCACACTCGACCGCTCAGAACAAGCCGATTATATTTATCAGCAAATTTATCAAAAGCTGAAAAAAGAAATCCTCAGCCGCAATCTGCTTCCACACTCAAAGGTTCCCTCCAAACGGGAGCTGGCTGAAAAGCTGAAGGTCAGCGTAAACTCAGTGAATTCAGCCTATCAGCAGCTGCTGGCTGAGGGATATTTGTACGCCATTGAGCGAAAGGGTTTTTTCGTTGAGAAGCTGGACATGTTTTCTGCCGAGGAGCACCCCCCATTTGCACTGCCGGATGACCTGAAAGAGGTTCACACAGATCAGAGTGATTGGATTTCGTTTTCACACATGAGTTCTGATACAGACCATTTCCCGATCAAAAGCTGGTTTCGCTGCGAGCAAAAAGCGGCCTCCCGCTCATACCGCACGCTCGGCGATATGTCGCATCCGCAAGGGATATATGAAGTGAGAGCGGCCATCACCAGGCTCATTTCCCTGACGCGGGGCGTAAAATGCAGGCCGGAACAAATCGTCATAGGGGCAGGCACACAGGTGCTCATGCAGCTATTGACTGAGCTTTTGCCAAAGGAAGCAGTGTATGCGATGGAGGAGCCCGGTTACAGGCGCATGTACCAGCTTTTAAAACATGCCGGAAAACAGGTGAAAACGATCACGCTGGATGAAAAAGGCATGTCGATCTCTGAAATCAGCAGACAGCGGCCTGATGTGCTGGTGACGACCCCATCGCATCAATTTCCGGCCGGAACGATTATGCCTGTATCCAGAAGAATTCAGCTGCTGAACTGGGCGGCCGAGGAGCCGCGCCGCTATATTATTGAAGACGATTATGATAGTGAATTTACATATGATGTAGACAGTATTCCGGCGCTTCAAAGCCTCGACCGTTTTCAAAATGTCATCTATATGGGCACCTTTTCAAAGTCCCTTCTCCCCGGCTTGCGGATCAGCTATATGGTTTTGCCGCCTGAGCTATTGAGGACATACAAACAGCGGGGCTACGATCTGCAGACATGCTCGTCTCTGACGCAGCTCACCCTGCAGGAATTTATCGAGTCCGGAGAATATCAGAAGCATATAAAAAAAATGAAGCAGCATTATAAAGAAAAGAGAGAACGCTTGATCACTGCTTTAGAAACAGAGTTCAGCGGAGAGGTTACCGTAAAAGGGGCAAATGCGGGACTGCATTTTGTCACCGAATTTGATACCAGCCGCACCGAACAAGACATCCTGGCACATGCCGCCGGCCAGCAGCTTGAGATCTTCGGAATGAGCCGATTTGATTTGAAGGAAAACAAGCGGCAAACGGGCAGGCCCGCTCTCATTATCGGCTTCGCCCGGCTGAAGGAAGAAGAGATTCAGGAGGGTGTCGAGAGGCTTTTCCGTGCTGTTTACGGACATAAAAAAATCCCCGGTACAGGGGATTGATTCACCAGCGGTCCTGGTCCACATTCAGCACGGCATCAAGCAGGCCCGGAAACGCCTTTTCAAGGTCTTCAGCCCGAAGCGAATAATACCGGCGCTTTCCTTCTATGCGAACTTGAGCGATGCCTGATTCTCTTAATACTTTAAAATGATGTGACAAAGTCGATTTGGCAACCTGTACATCCGCACAGGTGCCGCACGTTTTTTCTTTCGCTTCAGCTAATTGCTTGACGAGCTCTAAACGAAGCGGATCACTCAGTGCGTGAAGAACCTTTGTCAGCTGCAACGTTTCTGTTTCTGGATGGTTTGGAATGTTCATGACACAAATGTATCACACAACAATTAGAATGACAATTTTACTATTTAAGGGTTTTTCCTTTACCTCATTTTAAATACATGTTACAGTTAGTTCGATGAAATTCGAACAATAATCAGTATAACGATGGAGGAGATTGACATGATCGTATTACAAGCTTATATCAAAGTAAAACCAGAAAAACGCGAGGAATTTTTGAGCGAGGCGCAATCGCTTGTTCAGCATTCAAGAGCTGAGGAAGGCAACGCACAATACGACCTATTTGAAAAAGTAGGCGAAGAAAATACATTTGTGATGCTTGAACAATGGAAAGATGAAGCGGCGATGAAATTCCACAATGAAACTGCGCATTTCCAAGGATTTGTAGCAAAAGGAAAAGAACTGCTGAGCGCTCCTCTTGATGTTGTCCGCACAGAGCTTAGCGAGTAAGGAAAGGGTGTCCCATATGAATGAAGTCATCAAATCATTAACAGACCACCGCTCGATTCGCAGCTATACAGATGAGCCTGTAGCTCAGGAACAATTGGACCAAATCATTCAAGCAGTACAGTCAGCCCCATCTTCTATCAACGGGCAACAAGTGACTGTAATCACAGTGCAGGATAAAGAGCGCAAAAAGAAAATCTCCGAGCTGGCAGGCGGACAGCCTTGGATTGACCAGGCTCCTGTTTTCCTGCTGTTCTGCGCAGACTTCAACCGGACCAAAATCGCGCTTGAGGATCTGAATGATTTCAAAATGGAAATCACAAATGGCTTAGAATCTGTTCTTGTCGGCGCAGTAGACGCTGGTATCGCCCTAGGCACAGCGACAGCAGCGGCTGAATCACTCGGACTTGGCACGGTTCCGATCGGTGCGGTTCGCGGAAACCCTCAAGAGCTGATCGAACTGCTTGAGCTTCCGAAATACGTGTTCCCTTTATCCGGCCTTGTCATTGGCCATCCTGCCGACCGTTCAGCGAAAAAACCGCGCCTTCCGCAGGAAGCAGTAAATCATCAGGAAACATATTTGAATCAAGATGAGCTGACTTCTCATATTCAGGCATATGATGAGCAGATGTCTGAATACATGAATAAGCGGACAAACGGAAAAGAAACAAGAAACTGGTCACAGAGCATCGCTTCCTATTATGAGCGCCTGTACTATCCGCATATCCGTGAAATGCTTGAGAAACAAGGATTTAAAGTTGAAAAATAAGTCTCACCCGGCCTGTCGGATTTTCCGGCAGGCCTTTCGATTGTCCGGTTAAAATCCATTGACTTCTATTTAGTTTATTTGGTAAAATTTTTTCATTGTTACTCATTGGTTTTCTGTGAACCAATGGGTTTTCTAATGTTCAAGAAAGAAGGAAGCCATGAGATGCTTGATAAAAAAACTGATATCTTGTTAGCTGCGCGAAAGCTTTTTTCGGAAAAGGATTTTACGTCGGTTTCCATGCAGGCGATCGCAGAAGAATGCAGGATGTCAAAAGCTTCGATATATAAGCTGTTTCAATCTAAGGAAGATCTGCTTTTGGAGCTGCTGTCATTTAACCAGAAACAAATGGTGGCCGCGGCCTCAAGACTTCAGGAAAATACCGCGCTGACACCGGAGGAACGTTTGATGCAAAAGGTCAAAATGGAGCTGGAAGGCTTCAGGCGGAATCAGCAGTTTTTCAATATGCTGACCTACGGAAACCCCAAGCTGCATAATAACCGGGTCAAACAGCATATCCATCAGACCAGATCAACGATTATCTGCTGGCACCGCGATTCGCTGATCCAAGCTTACGGAGAAACCATTCTCCCGTTTGTGTGGGATTTGGTCATCATTCTTCACGGCATGATGCGTGAGTTTTTAATGCTGATTAAAATAGAGGAAAAACCGCTTGAGCTTGACCCAATCGCAGAGTTTATCATCAGCACCCTCAATCAGATTGTCAAAAACAAGGAAACCCGGCAGTCTCTTCTTCCGCAAGAAGCCATCGAGCTTTATATTCATTCAGCATCCTCCTACAAACCAAAGGATAAATCAGCCCTATTGTCGGAAAGCCTGAAGGAATTACATAAAGGCATCTCTTCCCTGCCTGCCGCGGACTATGACGTAGATGAACTGACATCAGCAGCCGCCATGCTGGAGGAAGAAGCGAAGAAGGAAGAACCCCGCGCTTTTTTGCTCAAATCACTGATTGGCTATCTGGAACAAACCGGTGTTTTAACACAGCCCGTTTCGATGTTAAAAACACTGTTAATTACTTAGAGAAAAGAAGGGATATGTATTGAACACAAGTATTGAACAAAAACCTTTTAACCGTTCTGTCATTGTCGGCATTTTGTTAGCCGGGGCGTTTGTCGCGATTTTGAATCAGACGCTGTTAATTACTGCACTTCCCCATATCATGAGGGATTTCAATGTCGATGCCAACCAAGCGCAATGGCTGACCACTTCATTTATGTTAACCAACGGAATATTAATTCCGATTACCGCGTTTTTAATTGAGAAATTCACGAGCCGGGCGCTGCTCATTACAGCAATGAGCATTTTTACTGCCGGAACAATCGTCGGAGCGTTCGCGCCGAACTTCCCGGTTCTGCTGACAGCGCGTATTATTCAAGCGGCTGGAGCCGGCATTATGATGCCGCTCATGCAGACCGTATTCCTGACGATCTTTCCGATTGAAAAGCGCGGCCAGGCCATGGGTATGGTCGGATTGGTCATCTCGTTCGCGCCTGCGATCGGACCGACTCTTTCCGGATGGGCAGTCGAAGCTTTCTCTTGGAGATCACTGTTTTATATCATTCTTCCGTTTGCTGTGATTGATTTAATTCTTGCCAGCATCCTGATGAAGAATGTGACGACTTTAAGAAAAACACAGATTGATATTTTATCAGTTATCCTATCGACATTTGGATTCGGCGGCCTTCTGTACGGCTTCTCAAGCGTCGGCTCTTACGGCTGGACCAGTTCAACCGTCTTGATTTCACTGCTGGTGGGTGTCATCGCACTGCTCCTGTTTATCACAAGACAAATGAAGCTTGAAAAACCGATGCTGGAATTCCGCGTCTTTACGTTTGGCGTGTTCAGCTTAACAACACTGCTCGGAACACTTGTCTTTGCATTATTGATCGGTACGGAAACCATCCTGCCGCTTTATACACAAAACGTCAGAGACGTCACAGCTTTTGATACAGGGCTCATGCTTCTTCCGGGAGCCGTCGTGATGGGCTTCATGTCACCGATTATCGGCAGAATCTTTGACCGTGTCGGCGGAAGAGGCCTGGCGATTGCAGGTTTCTGCATCATCTTCCTGACATCGCTGCCGTTTATGCAGCTGACTGACCATACGTCACTCGCTTGGATTGTCGTTTTATACACTGTTCGTCTTTTAGGTACCGCCATGATCATGATGCCGGTGACGACAGCCGGAATCAACGCGCTGCCGCGCCACCTGATTCCGCACGGAACAGCGATGAACAATACCATTCGCCAAGTCGGCGGCTCCATCGGAACTGCACTATTGGTTTCCGTCATGAGCAACCAGGCGGCACACGCAGGCACGACAAATGTAAAGCACGCCGCTCTGCACGGCATGAACGCCGCTTTTATCGTGGCAGCCTGCATTGCACTTGTCGGCTTCCTTCTCTCCTTTACATTAAAGAAACCTCAGCGCCCTGCCGAACAGCAGCCGGCACGCTGATCATAAAAAAAGAGCCCGCTTTTTAGCGGAGGCTCTTTTGGATTTTACTTCTCTAAACCGTCTTTTACTTCTTTAATCATTTGCGTCATAGACTCAAGTCCGCCTCCTGATAAATACCAAGTAGCAGAATCAAGGTAAACGACATGATCATTTTTCACTGCGTTTACGTTTTTCACATAATCGTTTTCAACGACTTGTTTTGTAGATGATGTTTCTCCGATTGCTGTACCGCGGTCAATGACAAACAGGTAATCAGGGTTTGTTTTTGAAATGTACTCATAAGAAACGCTTTGTCCGTGAGTAGACGCTTTGATGTTTTTATCAGCCGGTGTCACGCCGAATACGTCATGGATCAGGCCGTATCTTGATTTAGAACCAAAGGCGCTGATTTTGCCGTCGTTCGCCATAATCACAAGACCGTTTTTGTTCAGCTTTTCAGCTTTTTTCTTAAGATCTGCAATTGAGTTATCAATTGTTGCAAGTTCGTCTTTTACTTCATCTTCTTTATCAAAGATTTTTCCGATTGTTTGTGCATCTGATTTAAATGTTTCCATGTATTTCGCTGTGTCTACGCCAAGATAAATCGTCGGCGCAATTTTAGAGAATTCTTTGTAAGACTCAGATTGTCTGCCTGAGATAATGATCAGGTCAGGGTCTATATCCGCCACTTTTTCGAAGTCCGGCTCTTTTAAGCTTCCGACATCAGCATATTTGTCATCTTTGAATTTAGACAGATAGCTTGGAAGGGCTTGTTTCGGAAGGCCCGCTACTTTATCATCAAGACCGAGTTTATCTAACGTATCTAAGCTGCCAAAATCAAATACGACTACTTTTTTAGGATTTTTCGTCACTTTTGTGCCGTTTTTGTCCAGCTGGTGTTTTACTGTGATTTGCTCTTTCTTTGAATCAGAACCTTTGCTGCTGCTTGTGCTTTGGTTTCCGCATGCAGAAATGACAACTGCCGTCACCAAAGCGATGAATAGTAATGCGAACTTTTTCATGCTCTTCACCTCTTCTATATATTAAGAAAAATAAACACCTATTCTTTGATTATCAATCGTCTGAATCGGAATGGTCATATCGTAGATTTCCTCAAGCACAGAGGTTTCAATAATCTCCTCAGGCGGCCCCTCTTTTACGATTCGGCCGTTTTTCAAGGCAACGATATGATCGGAGTAGACGGATGCGAAGTTAATATCATGAATAACGATCACGATTGTTTTCCCAAGCTCCTCTACCAGCCGTTTCAGCAGTTTCATAATTTCAACTGAATGTTTCATATCCAGGTTGTTCAGCGGCTCATCCAGAAAAATATAATCTGTGTCCTGGGCAATGACCATTGCGATAAATGCCCTTTGGCACTGTCCGCCGCTCAGCTGATCCAGGTATTTGTCCTGAATGTCTTCCAGCTTCATATAGCCTAGCGCCTGATTGATATGAACCCAGTCTTCCTCTGTCAGCCGGCCTTGTGAGTACGGAAATCTGCCGAAGCTGACGAGGTCTTTGATGGTGAGCCTGATATTGATTTGGTTCGCCTGCTTCAAAATGCTCATTTTTTTGGCAAGCTCTTTGCTGTCGCAGGCTCCAATCTCTTGTCCGTCTATGAAAATCTCGCCGGAATCCTTTTTGATCAGGCGGCTCATAATAGACAGCAGTGTGCTTTTGCCGGCGCCGTTAGGACCGATAAACGAGGTAATTTTGCCTTTTTGAATCGTGACTGACGTCTCTTCAAGGACAACTTTCCCGCCGTATTGTTTGCTTACATTTTTGACCTCTACCATGATTTATTCTCCTTTAACAGCAAGTAGATAAAATAAATCCCGCCGGCAAAATTAATAATGACGCTCAGCGTCGTTGAGAAGGTAAACACTTTCTCAACCACAAACTGCCCTCCGACCAGCGCAATGATGCTGATGAAGACGGAGCCTGCGATTAAGTATGAATGCTTATATGTTTTCAGGAATTCTCTCGCCAGATTGACGACAAGAAGGCCTAAGAACATAATCGGCCCGACTAGCGCGGTTGAAACAGAAACAAGGATCGCAACCACGACCAGCATCTGCTTCACCACTTTGTCGTAGTCAATGCCCAAGTTCACGGCGTGCTCGCGTCCGAGCGACAGCACGTCGAAAAATTTTGTGAAACGCCAGACATAAACGCCTGTCAGCAGGAAGATGATGAACGCGAGCCATAACAAATCCGTATTGATGTTGTTAAAGCTGGCAAACATCTTATCCTGCACAACTTGAAACTCATTCGGATCAATCAGCATCTGCATAAAGGAAGACAGGCTGCTGAACAGCGTGCCAAACACGATTCCGACGAGCAGAAGGAAAAAGATATTTCTCCCCTCTCCCTTGAACATGATCTGATAAAGAACTAGGGAAAACAGTATCATCAGCAGAACAGAGATGATAAAGTTGATGTTTTTATTCATGATGACAATATTCGCAGAACCGAACAAAAAGATAATGCCGGTCTGAATCAGCATGTAGAGAGAATCAAGGCCCAAGATGCTCGGCGTCAGGATGCGGTTATTCGTAATCGTTTGAAAGATCATGGTCGAAAACGCAATCGCTCCCCCCGTCAGCACAATGGCAGCGACCTTTTTGATTCGTCTCGGCAGGGTGTAATCCCAATTGCCTAAGTCATAAAACAGAAACAAGCCGATACATATCAAGGCTAAACCAACGAGCAACGCAATTTTCATCTGGTTACGCATATGCTTTTCTCCTTAACAGCATAAACAGGAAAATGCCGCTGCCGATGATTCCGACCATCAGGCCAATCGAGATTTCGTAAGGGAAGATAATGATTCTGCCCAATATATCGCAAAACAGCACAAAAACCGCTCCCAATAGCGCAGTATGCGGCAGGCTGCTCTTGAGATTGTCTCCTCTGTAAATCGATACAATATTCGGGATGATTAAACCGAGAAACGGCAGCATACCGACAGTCAAAATGACAAGAGACGTGACCAGGGACACGATAATGAGCCCGATGTTCACAACCCGTTTGTACTTCAGGCCGAGGTTGACAGAAAAGCTTTCTCCCATACCGGCCACTGTGAATTTATCCGCATAAATATAGGCAATGATGACGAGCGGAATACTCAGATAAAGAAGCTCGTATCTTCCTTTCACGACTAAAGAGAAGTCTCCTTGAAGCCATGATGACACATTCTGGATCAAGTCATATTTATATGCGATAAATGTCGCGATTGAACTGACAATACTCCCGAGCATTAACCCGACAAGCGGAATAAAGATCGTGTCGTTAAACTTGATTCTTTCAAGGATTTTCATAAACAGAAAATTTCCTGCAAGGGCAAAGACAAATGCAACCAGCATTTTCATTAAAGGACTGGCGGATGTAAACAGCAGCAGGGAAATTAAAATGCCGAGCCTCGCCCAATCCATCGTGCCCGCCGTCGTCGGTGACACGAATTTATTTCTGCTGATCTGCTGCATAATCAAACCGCAGATGCTCATGCTTAAGCCAGCGATGATAATGCTGATCAATCGCGGCAAACGGCTAGCAAACAGCGTTGACGCCTCTTGGTTGCTTAAATCGAAGAGATCAAGCGGCGACAGATCTTCCACGCCGATAAATACAGATGTGACTGCTAATATGATAAGTAGAATAAATAAGTAACGTAGCTTCATGCTGCCTCCTTACATCCTTACAGCAAAAAGAACGCATCTCTACTCCGCAAGGACTCAAAACAATATGGCCATATAGTAATTGATTATCATTATCATTTACATATTACCATTTTTCTAGTGTTAGTCAATATTCTTTCAAAATATTAACCTAGTCATTTATTCAATTTTACTAATAATTCTAACCATTTTCCATCCCAAATCGTAGATTGTTTACCATAATGAACTTCGTATCGCAATTATACGGTCAGCAAACCTAACGCCATTCCTTGTGGAAAATACAAATGTTCGTTCCAGAAAGAAAATTTCCCTTGATTTACAGGACTGAAAGAGAGATAATAAGTACTAAATTTGTGTGAAAATTTTAAACATTAGGAGATGTAAACATGAAGGTCGTTAAATTCGGAGGCAGCTCACTCGCTTCAGGCGCCCAGCTTGAAAAGGTGTTTCACATCGTAACCTCAGACCCGGCACGGAAAGCTGTAGTCGTTTCAGCTCCCGGAAAACGCTATGCCGAGGATACGAAAGTGACTGATCTCTTAATCGCATGTGCAGAACAATATTTGGCAGCAGGCAGCGCCCCTGAGCTGGCGGAAGCTGTGGTGGAACGGTATGCCCTCATCGCTAATGAGCTTCAGCTGGAGCAAAGCATTATCGAAAAAATACGCGATGACCTGTTTACGCTTTTAGAAGGAGATAAAAGCAATCCCAAGCAGTATCTTGACGCCGTCAAAGCCAGCGGAGAGGATAACAACGCCAAGCTGATTGCCGCCTATTTCCGCCATAAGGGTGTGAAAGCAGAATATGTGAACCCGAAGGATGCCGGCCTTTTTGTGACAAATGAACCCGGCAACGCGCAAGTTCTTCCTGAATCCTATCAAAACCTCTATCGTCTTCGGGAACGCGACGGCCTCATCATTTTTCCCGGCTTTTTCGGATTCAGCAAGGATGGCGATGTGATCACTTTCTCACGGAGCGGTTCTGACATTACCGGCTCGATTCTTGCCAACGGACTTCAAGCCGATTTGTACGAAAACTTTACGGACGTGGATGCTGTGTACTCTGTCAATCCGTCTTTTGTTGAGAATCCAAAGGAAATCAGCGAGCTGACTTACAGAGAGATGCGGGAGCTGTCCTACGCGGGTTTTTCGGTGTTTCATGATGAAGCGCTCATTCCGGCATTCAGAGCGGGGATTCCTGTTCAAATCAAAAATACGAACAACCCGTCAGCACAAGGGACTCGCGTCGTCAGCAAACGGGATAACACAAACGAGCCTGTCGTCGGCATTGCCAGCGATACCGGCTTTTGCAGCATTTATATCAGCAAGTATTTAATGAACAGAGAAATCGGATTTGGCCGCAGAGCCCTTCAAATCCTGGAGGAGCACGGTTTGACGTATGAGCATGTTCCATCGGGAATTGATGACATGACCATCATCTTACGGGAGGGGCAAATGGACGCGGCCACTGAGCGCAGCGTCATCAAACGGATCAAAGAGGATCTGCAAGCCGATGAAGTGATTGTCGAGCATCATCTCGCACTGATTATGGTTGTAGGAGAAGCAATGCGCCATAATGTCGGCACAACGGCAAGAGCGGCCAAAGCATTATCAGAGGCAAAAGTGAATATTGAAATGATCAATCAGGGATCTTCTGAGGTAAGCATGATGTTCGGCGTGAAAGAAGCCGAAGAACGAAAAGCCGTTCAAGCGTTATACCAGGAATTTTTCGCGGGCGTGTTGGTCTCTTCATGTACATAAAAAGCGGGCGGCAGCGCCCGCTTTTTTTTATATCACCTCAGTCTAGCCGAATTGTTCAATTTTTTTCTTGTCCACTATTATCCCTGCCAAGCTGATCGTTTCTGCATATCTTATAGTATCCTTCATAGGGAGGTGAAACCTTATGTCAGGATACTCTAACGGCGGCGGTTACGGCAGTTCTTTCGCTTTAATCGTTGTATTGTTTATTCTTTTGATTATCGTAGGGACTGCGTTTTTCGGCAGCTACTAAGCAGCTGACCGTCTCTGCGGGCGCCGTAAGCTCTACCTCTTGCGGCGCTGATTAAAAAAGAAACACCCCTTCTCTTGATGAGAAGGGGCTGGTTCTTACGTCATTCCTCTTTCCGTTACATGAAAGTCGAGTGATTCGGCGTTAGCAGAAACGCCAGCCACTGTAAAAATCGCGGCTGCGGCCAAACAAATAACAAACAACTTAGATTTCAATTTCATACAAACCTTCACTCCTTTGTATTTGTTTTCTTGCCTCTTCAACTTTTAGAAAGTAGGAAGCAGACAGTTTGAACCATTTTTGTTCATAGTAGTATTTTGCTACTTCTAGGGCTAAATCCTCTATATCAGCGTACATATTTTTATTTTTTAAGTAATGGAAACATCGTTCGATTCCTTCTTCATTGGGCTGATCCTGATATAGGGATTGCAAAAACTCGAATTTTACCGCGTAGTCTGCATCGTCTGTTTCTTTAGCATATTCATAGCCCCGCTTGTGATATTCCGAAGCTTTATCATGTTTTCCCCGTTTATAATAAATCAGGGTGATTAAAAAATAGGCTTGCGGCAGCGAATTGATGATTCTGCTGCTTTCAAACGTGGAAACCGATTTTTCAAAGTAGTCAATGGCAGGGTCAAGAAGCTCTTGGTTGTAATAGCATAACCCAAGATTGTAGTATGCTCTTCCAACCAGCTGGGCTTTTTGTTCTACTTCGGCCATTTCGAGCGCCAATTTGAAATGGCGTGCGGCTTGTTCGAAATTCCTTTCATCCATCAGGTTGACCCCGAATACGAAATGGCATTGAATAATTCTCACATTATAGGTTTCCTGCTCCACATAAATTTCATAGGCGTTTTTTATATTGATCAGTGAAAAGTATGTTTGCTTCATATAATAATAAGCTTCCGCGATTTTAAAATAGAATTCAGCCCGTTCAATATGGTCTGCAACAAAGGAAAGCTTTTTCTCCGCCTGTTTATAATATGTAATGGCAGAAATAAATTCCCGCTTATCAAACTCATACATCCCGCGGAAAAAATTCACATAATAGTCGAGCAGCCCTTTGAGATCTGCCTGGTTGCTGTCGATGTTTCTTGATAATTCAGACAGGCTTGGCTGGTCTTCGATATTTAATTTCTCTAACGGCTCTAGATAATCAAGCATAAGCTGGTGGCGGAATTCCATTAGTGAATAATAGAGCAGCAAGTTGGAATCGTGCTGCATGTGTTTCAGTTCCTGCTGGATTTCAGCTTTTAACACTTCGGCATCCGGTACGCTGAATGTCCGGATATATTTGTACCATTCGTTAATTTTTTGACCGACCGCTGAAGAAGGAATTACCCCGCTCTTCATTCCTTCACCCTCTCCCATCAAAAACTGTTTATGTCATATTTTATCATGTTTACAGGCCGTCCCGACCCGAAAAACACGCAATCTTTGTTTCGGGAGCACGCAATAAACCGAAGCGATGTGCAAAAAAGGCGGCTGCATTTGACGATGCCGCCGCCCTGAATGTTATTGCTGTTTTGCCGTTAAAGGAAGGCGGATGATGAATTTCGTGCCTTTTCCTTCTTCACTCTTGATTTCTACTGTGCCCTGATGCATTTCAACGAGCTGCTTGACGATGGAGAGACCAAGTCCGTATTCCCCGTATGCCGTATTCGTTCTTGAAATATCAGCCTTGTAGAACCGCTCCCAAATATGCTCAATATCCTCTTTTGAAATGCCGATTCCCGTATCTTCAATTTCGATAATCGTCTCTTTATATCCTTCTATTCCGCGCAGCCAAATGTTGCCGTTTTGCGTAAATTGGATGCTGTTTTTCGTAATGTTGACGAGAATTTGAATTAACCGGTCATAATCGGCATGGACGATAATGTTATCCTCTACCTGAATCGTCAGCTTGTTTTTCTTTTCTTCCGCCTGCTGTTCCAAGTGCTCTTTCACAATTTCGAAAACCTCGATCAGCGGAACATCGAGCTTGTTCAAGGTAATTTGCTGGGATCTGATTTTTTCATAATCCAGATTTTCTTTTACGAGCCGCAGCATTCGCTTCGTTTCCTCACTGATGAGCGAGAAGCATTTTTCCTTCTTATCCTCAGGAATCGTATGGCTGTTCAGCCCTTCAACCAAACCGTTGATCGTCGTCAGCGGTGTCCTTAACTCATGAGACACATCAGCGATAAACTGCCTTCTCCGCTTCTCAAGTCGATCGATTTCATCTCTTGATTGCTTTAATTTTTTCGCCATGATATTAAAGTCAGACACCAGCACGCCGATTTCGTCACCGTAGCTGTTTTCCAAGTGGATATCATAATCGCCGGAAGCCACTTTATCTGTCGCTTCTCTCAGCTTTTCAATCCGTTTCACATGGAATTTGGACAGAAGCCAGCTGACGAGAATGGTAATCACAAGTGTGCTGATCACAGCGTAAAACATGTAGAGATTGACCTGATTGACCATCTGTTCAACACCGCTGATCGGAGAAATCAGCAGAACGGCGCCTTTAAATTCGTTCTGAACAAAAATAGGCTGCGCCACAAGGGACACTTCATCATCAAAACGGCCATCAGCTCTGATCATGACAGTCTGCCCTTTTTTCAGCTTATTCCATTCTGATTTCTTCAGCTTTTCCCTTGGCGGAAAACCTTCGGGCATGAAATAAGGACGCTGCTTTTCATCAAAAAGCATAAACTGTGTCTTTCTTGTGCTCAGCAAATCCTGATACGGGTACAGCCTGTGCATATCAACCTGGCCGCCTTGGAATTCGTTTGCGATCTGTACCGCATATGATGTCAATTCCTCTACTTTGTTTTGATAGGCAAACTCTTTCACAAAGTGGGAAAACAGAGAAATGATAATGACAAACGCTAAAAGCAAAATGCTGATATGGCTCAGCAGCAGCTGATATAAATATTTAATCTTCATCAAATTTATACCCTACTCCCCACACCGTATATAGGAAAGGCTTGTCTTCGCTGGCAAGCTTTTTCCGCAGCCGTTTAATATGAACATCAACCGTTCGCTCATCTCCGTAGAACTGATAGCCCCATACCTGCTCAAGCAGCTGTTCTCTGGAGAACACCTGCCGCGGGTTTTGGACAAGGTAGTACAGCAGATCGAATTCCTTCGGCGTGAGGTTTTCTACAGGCTCTCCGTTTAAAAATACTTCTCTCGTTTTCTTATTAATGGTAAAGCATTCCGACTCGATCAAATCTTCATCAATGACCGCTTTGCCTGTCGCCTGATATCTTCTGATGACGGCTTTAATGCGGGCAACCAATGTCAGCGGACTGAACGGCTTCGTGACATAATCGTCCGCTCCCATCTCAAAACCGATGACCTGATCTGATTCAGTGTCTTTGGCAGTCAGCATGATAATCGGCACCGTGCTTGTCTCTCTTATTTTTCTGCAGATGGTCACGCCGTCCATGGATGGAAGCATAATATCCAAAATGATCAGGTCCCAATTTTCTTCCGTAAAACGCTGATATCCCTCTAACCCGTCATGAACGAATTCCGCTTCAAAACCTTCCTTAAAAAAGAACATCTCCGTCATCGTACATACACTAACATTATCTTCTATCATTAATATTTTCATTGTATCCTCCGGTTGTTTTGATGCTTTTTTATATAATAGCACCATTTTATACAGAAGAATTTGTGTTTCACAATTGTTAGTTTTTATTTAATCAACTAGAAATAGATTGTTCATACTTTTTTCATACCTTTGGACTACTATTACTTTATCAACAAGCGGGCCGCCCCACAGGCGGTCTTAACAATATAAATACCTATACGGAGGAACATAAATGAACTTTATCAAACGGGCCTTTTGGAATATGAAGGCTAAAAAGGGAAAAACGTTATTACAATTATTTGTGTTTACAGTCATATGTGTCTTTGTTCTGTCAGGCCTCACAATCCAGTCGGCAGCACAAAAATCAAGCGAACTGGCCAGACAGGAGCTCGGCGGAAGCGTGACGCTCCAGGTTGACCGCCAAAAGCAAATGGAAAAACAGCAGGACAGCGGAGAAAAACGCAGCTTCGAATCAACACCGATCAAAGTATCTGATGCGAATAAGCTTGCAACACTTGATCATGTGAAGAGCTACAACTACACCACATCAGCTTCAGCCAACGCAGGAAACTTTGATGCGATTGAAAGCTCTAGTTCAAGTGATTCCAGCTCAAGCAGTTCAAGCTCAAATGCTAAAAACAGCCAAGGCGGCGGCCAAGGCGGACCGCAAATGGTTCAAGCCGATCTTTCTATCGAAGGTGTCATCAGTACAGCGTTAGTCGATGATTTCTCTGACGGAAATTCAAAAATCACAGACGGACGCGCGATTACAAAATCAGATGTCGGCAAAAAAGTAACAGTGATCAATGAAACATTAGCGGAAGAAAATGATTTAAGCGTTGGCGATTCGATCACAATTGAATCAGCCACGGATGAAGATACAACGGTAAAGCTGAAGATTGTCGGTATCTATAAAACAACGTCTTCAGGCGATGACCAAGCCCAGAATTTCTCTTTTCTAAATCCTTATAACAAGCTTTACACACCTTACACAGCAACAGCAGCGCTGAAAGGTGACGACTATAAAAATACGATTGACTCAGCCGTTTACTATATGGATGATGCGAAAAATATCGATGCCTTCGTAAAAGCAGCGAAGAAAACAGCGATTGATTTTGATACATTCACTTTGAATACAAACGATCAGCTTTATCAGCAAATGGTCGGCCCGATCGAAAATGTAGCTTCTTTTTCTAAAAACGTCGTGTATCTTGTGTCAGTGGCAGGCGCTGTCATTCTTGGCCTGATTGTCATGATGTCTATCAGAGAGCGCAAATATGAGATGGGCGTGTTAATGGCGATCGGTGAAAAACGCTGGAAACTGATCGGACAGTTCTTAACTGAAATTCTGATCGTAGCCGTTATCGCGATCGGCATTGCATCATTGACGGGAAATCTAGTTGCAAACCAGCTCGGAAATCAGCTTTTATCCCAGCAGATCAGTTCATCAACTGATTCAACACAAACCGCTAGCGGACAAATGCCCGGCGGCGGTGGCGGCATGGGCGGCGGAATGTTCGGACACAGCTCAGCAAACGTAGATGTCATTGATTCACTGAACGTTGCGGTTTCTATGAACGACATGCTTGTTCTTGGCGGAATCGGCATCTTCATCGCCATCATCGCAACATTGCTGCCGTCAATTTCAGTACTGCGGCTCCATCCGAAAACGATATTGACAAAACAGGAATAGAAAGAGGCGAAACTTATGAGCTTATTAGAATTTCAACAAGTCGGCTACTGGTATAAAGACAAAAGCCAGCCATTGTTTCAGGATATCAACATCAGCTTTCAAAAAGGAAAATTCTATACAATCGTCGGCACATCAGGGACAGGAAAAACCACTTTCCTGTCTCTGGCAGGCGGACTAGACGCGCCAAAAGAAGGAACCATCCTTTACGACGGGAAAGCTGTTTCCAAAATCGGCTTAACAAATTTCAGAAATCAATATGTATCAATTGTCTTTCAGGCGTACAACCTGCTTCCATATATGACGGCTCTGCAGAATGTCACAACCGCCATGGAAATCACAGGTTCTAAAGAAAAGGACAAGGAAGCGTATGCGCTGGAAATGCTGCAGAAGGTCGGCATCAACGAAAAACAAGCCCGGCAAAAAGTGCTGACACTGAGCGGCGGACAGCAGCAGCGGGTATCCATTACAAGAGCTTTCTGCTGTGACACGGATCTCATCGTAGCCGATGAACCGACCGGAAACCTTGATGAAGATACATCAAAAGAAATCGTACGCCTCTTTCAAGATCTGGCGCACAAGGAAAATAAATGCGTCATCATGGTGACGCACGATGAGCAAATTGCAAAAGTATCGGACATCAACATCAGACTTTCAAGAGGAAGCTTTACTGTGAAGGAAAACGTCGCAGTCGTATAACAAAAGCGCGCCTCTGCCAGTGCAGACAGGGGCGCAACCTATATCCCCCTTTTATATAGAAGTGAACATAAAAAGAGCGGCGGCTGCATCCCCCCGCTCTTTTTATTGTTTTTTTCTTCCCGATCCATTTGATTTCTCTCTTCGCTTCTTTTTCCAAACGGCAAGAATAAACAGAAAGAGCGGAAACAATACCTGAAAAGGCAAATGAATATACAGCGGCACCACTTTCAGGCCTTCGTTCAAATGCTCTGAAAAGTTAGTCGCGATCGTAATAGAAAGAATTAAAATGCCCAGTCCCATCGGATAAGCCAATTGAGAAGGGTTCTTTTCCTTAAAAAGCGTGGACGTGCCCACCACCACTGCATATAAGTAGAGGCTAACCTTAAAGAAGCCGCCGATGATCAGTGCCAGCATAAAAAAGACATCGAGTCGATCTAAAAATTCTTCAACCTTGATCGTCTGAATCGTACTTAAAAGCGGAAACTGGGATCTGAGTGTAAGATCAACATCAAGTACGCTGATATTAATCGCCACGGTAAGCGCCACAACCAATCCGCTGATGGCCATGGCGATCATCCCCTTTTTTTTCACATCTTTTCGGTCATTAAGATAAGGGAAAATCATCACGAATAAAACGACTTCACCAAACGGAACGTACATGGTCTGCGTAAAAACAGAGTGAATGACAGGAGGAATGCCATCTACTAAAACCGGTTTTAAATTCTGCGGGTCTATGGAACCTGAAACAACAATTAGCACGAGGCCGATCGCACCCAGTAAATACATGGCTCCGAAAAGAAGCTCCGCCGCGCGGGCGAGCACTTCAATTCCTTTTCTGACGGCATATATGCTAACAATCATTAATAAAGCATTCACAATCAGAATCGGCGTATCATGATAAGCAAACGTCAGCAGCATTTCCCCAAAGTCACGCAGCACCCGGGCGGCAATATAGGCAAAGTACAGGATATACAGAAATGAAAACAGCCAGCTCAGCTTGGTTCCCAGCATATCATCCATATATTCTTTCGGGGAAGATTCCGGGTAACATTGATAAATGCCTTGATACAAATAGTAAAGAAACAAACCGACCCCACAGCCCAATAGAACTGCTATCCAAGCATCCCTGCCCGCCATTGATCCAGGTGTAATCAATAAGGCACTGCCCAGCTCAAAAATGATAATCATGACAAACAGCTGCCTGATGCTGATTTTGGCTTTTTCCATCTGCCATTTCCCCTTTCTCCAGCCCTACTCACCTTTAAGCTGGTGCCTGAGTGGATTGTTTCGCAACCCCGTTCTTCTGATATACGTCTCCGCCTTCACATCGACAGGCAGTTCCGGCAAATACTCTTTGTCCCATGTGTCCTTCATTTTTTCCCACTGCTTCGGATACTTTCTATATATCGTGTCGCCAAAACCGATAAAGTCAATTTTGTTCTTTTTGATCTTTTTCACAGCATGGCTGATTTCCTTTTCCAGCTCTTTGTTGAGAGCTTTTTCAATATCGGCCAGTACCTTTGGATTAGACAATTGAAAAGGGTATTTGACAGCATCTATAATTCCTTCAACTGTCACATGCACGTGGATGTGAGGACGCCCGTTCCGCATCTCAGGTACCAGCTTTGTGGTTTGATGGGTGATTTGTAAGCTGACCGCGTCCTTCGTCTTGCCCCAGTCAGCATTAACAAACGTATGCTGAACCTTATTCATAAGCCAGACGGCTCCAACGCTTTCCTTGTCTTCAATCCAATACTTTAAATGGCCTGACTTATCAAAAACCGCCAAACCGTCTGCCTGAAGAATAGCTTTCGGATCTGTCGCCTGCGTGTTTTCCATGCTGATTCCTTTTTTATCGTCACCAATCATCATATATCCCGGGATAACCGGCGCTTTTGTGGTGATGGCAAGTGTTTTCAGGACGTCCTGAATATTGGTTTTGACCACCCGTCCGTATTGCGCCTCCGTAAAATCAAGTGTTTTATTGACTTTATTTGACGGAATTTTATCAATCGGCGTCAGGATTTTTACGATATTTTCCGCTTTTGTCTTATGGGCAACGACCATTGTCGCTGTTGTCCTAAATTCCGTATCGCGGTCAAGGTTATCTAACACAAAATCCAAGCCTTCCTCTCTCGCCAGCTTTTCACTGATCACGACCAGATTGGTATGGGCAAAGTAAAGCCGCCGGGATACTTTCATGGAGGCTTTTCTGAGTGCTTCCGTCATATTGTCACCTTCAATGGAATAGACCGAGATAGGCGGCCTGTCTCCAGCACCGCCGCCCTGCAGCCCGCCGGCAACATTTCCGGGATTGATAATTTGAAGATGCAGCACGTAGTTGCCTTCGTTCGTCCGATCAATGCCAATCGCCGAGATAATCGCAAGGTCCGTCAGTTCCCGCTTATCCCAGCAGCCGGGCAGCACAATGACGCTCAAAAGCATGAGAACGGCTAATACACGTTTACGTACCATTCTTATCCCCTTCTTCCAAGTCTTTGTTCACCATTCCGCGTGAACCATCAGGCACTGGTCGCTGATCTTCCGCCTGCCGCACCTTATCTTCCTTGCTGATTGATTCCGGCCTTTTTTGATCAGCCCACCATGGAACTCTGAACAGTGTATCCTTTACCCCTTGAGAAGAAAAGGGAGCAAGCGGCGACATATAAGGAACACCGAAAGAGCGCAGGCTGCATAAATGA
This sequence comes from Bacillus inaquosorum KCTC 13429, assembly GCF_000332645.1. Classification (GTDB taxonomy): domain Bacteria; phylum Bacillota; class Bacilli; order Bacillales; family Bacillaceae; genus Bacillus; species Bacillus inaquosorum. The sequence continues at coordinate 27,289 of NZ_AMXN01000006.1, read as the reverse complement.
ACAAACATCATAATGATCCCTAAAATCAGCCCGTAAAACCCCATAATAGAAGATGCAATAATAAAGATAAATCGAATGAGACGGGCTGAAATGGCCATGGCAAATGCGGGTGTCGCGAAGCTGGCAATCGCGGTGATGGCAACGATAATGACCATAGCCGGAGAGACGATGCCTGCTTGTACGGCAGCCTGGCCGATAACAAGCGCACCTACGATCGATACCGCCGAGCCAACAACACGCGGCAGCCTGACGCCGGCTTCCCTCAGAATCTCAAAAGCAACCTCCATCGTGATTGCTTCGACAACAGCCGGAAAAGGGACAATCTCCCGCTGAGCCGCAATAACCACTAACAGCTGAGTCGGAATCATTTCCTGGTGAAACGTCGTGGCTGCCACATAAACAGCCGGGGCGACAAGTGAAATAAAAAAGATTAAAATTCGCAGAACCCGTATGCTTGTCGCAATGTCAAAACGCGAATAATAGTCTTCAACGGACTGAAAAAATTGAATAAATAATGCCGGAGCAATGAGAACAAACGGCGTTCCGTCCACAACAATCGCAAATCTTCCTTCTAACAGATTTCCCGCCACAACATCCGGGCGTTCTGTATGATACAAGGTCGGAAACGTCGTAAATGTTTCATCTTCAATCAGCTGCTCGATATATCCAGACTCTAAAATACTGTCAATATCTATTTTTTTCAGGCGCGAGCGCACTTCTTTCAGTACCTTTTCATCACAAATGCCATGAATGTACATGAGCGCGACATCCGTGTGTGTCACAGATCCGATTTTCATTTTCTCTACCCATACATTCGGATTTTTGATGTATCGGCGGATCATGGAAATATTGGTTTGCAGAGACTCTGTGAACCCTTGGCGCGGACCGCGGAAGGACACCTGGGTGCTCGGCTCTTGGATGGAGCGTTTCTCTCCCCCTTGTGTGCTACAAATAAGCGCCTCTTCTGAACCGTCTGCGAAAATCAGTGAATTGCCGAGCATTAATTCAGAAAAAAGCTTGTCCCAGCCCTTTTCTGCTTTCACTCCGCCCAGCGGGAGCGTTTTTTCAAGAATCTGCTGGATGGCATGAGAATTTTGGATGGACTCGTCCTGAACCAAGGGCTCGATTAGAGATTCATGAATCGTGTTATTATCGACCAGACCCGCAATATAAATAACAGCAAGGTGGACACGATCCTGTTCCCCGATTTTGATCTCGCGAATGATGACGTCTGAGCTGCTTCCGACTTCCTTTTTCGTTTCAGCTATGTTTTTTGCCAAACTTGGGGAAACGAGAACCGGCCTTTCTTTTTCCTGCTGCTGGTTCTGATTCTTTTCTTCCATATTCTGTTTGTCTTTTGAACCGGTATTGTTCTTTCGCTTAAAAAATAAAGGCATACACAAATACCTTTCCTTGTCGTTTTCTCATATTCTTCCTTTGAGAGTTGAGATTATGCATTCGGATGGCTGCGGTATAACTTCTCTGATAAAGATAGACACTAAAAGCGGAGGGTGATGAAGCATGAAAATATTAGGCGTGACAGGGATCATATTAATTTGTTTATTAACTATTTCTGTTTTCATGGACATGCTTCAAGGTTTCAGTTTGACAAAAGCCATTTATAACAATATGTCCAGCTTTAAAATGACGACGTTTACAGAATGGGTCGTGCTTTTATTTTTTGTTCTGATACTGGTGAGGGAAATATATATGCTCTATAAAGCGAAAAAAAAGAACCCCTAGAGCGGGGCGATTTTTTCAGGCGATAATATTGCCGTCTGCTGTATCGCTAGTATGTTTGTTGATTGTTCCTTTGAAGATGCGATTGCCGATGATTTTGGAATTGGTTGAGGTGTTTGTTTGGATGGCTACCGCCGTGCCTGCGGAGAGGTTATTGATGGTGTTTCCAGAGATGATAGAACCTGCAGAACCGTTGACATAAATGACAATCGGATTCCCGGCCGTTCTGTTGACTGAAATGGTATTATCAAATATCTCATGTACACCGGCGCTGATATAGATGGTGACCAAAAGCGGAGATCTTTCAAAGTGGTTGCTGATAATAGAGGTTTTTGCACTTGTGGAGCAGTAAATCGGATAATTTTTAAAATTTTTAAATGTATTGTTTTTGATGACGGCGTTAGCATTGTTCGTGACGGAAACGGTATACGATTCCAAGGCTCCTTCGAACGCATCGGGAATCATTGTATTTCCTTCAATCACCGCGTTTCCTTGAGCGATCCAAATTCCCCGGCTGAATTTTCTCAGCACATTATCTTTTATGATCATATCGCCGCCGGTTATGGTCACACCGTCAATGACTTCAATGAGGCAGTTATTCAGAAATGCGCTATCATCTGACAGCACTGCGCGAAGACCGGTACTGCGCCTTGTTTCAGACAGTCCGCTTTGAATTTGGTTGCCGTCTACCTTCACGTCGGAAGACTGATAAACCAATATCCCTGTGTTTTCAAAGTTACTGATTTTGTTGTTCGTGACAAGAACGCTCTTTCCTCTGACATCAATCCCGGTTGAAAACCCGGTAATAAGATTGCCGGCGATCACCGCATCACTGCTCTCTTTTCCTTGTGACACACCGAGTCCGGTAATCCCGACTCTAGGTGCAGCAGCCGCGTCTTCCGCCCGTCTGAGAATATTTCCCTTGATCACCGTTTGAGTTCCATATCCATAGCTGATCGTATTGTCTGAGTGGTTTCCTTCTATTGAAATGCCGTACCCGTTAAAATTGGTCACAGAACTTGAAACGTTTCCGCTAAAATGGTTATTGCGAATGGATACATTGATCGGCTCTTCATAGTCAACATCGCCTTCACCGTATCCTTCTATATCAATTCCGAATTTCGGCGCTGTTCCATTTCCCGTCCCGGCATCTTCAATCACGCATTCCTCCACTGTGACCATGTCACACCCGGTTATGGAAATGTTATTTCTTCTCGACCGCCGAACCTCACAGCGGCGGATGGTAATATGCTCTGACGTTCGATAATTATTAGATGTCTTTAAGCCTAACGGACTGACAATAATCCCGTCCCCGGTGAAATCAGAAATTTTGACATCATCAATGACAACATTCGAGCATCCTTCAATGCAAATGCCGAAGCCCCATTCATGGGTTGACCTTATCCCCGCGGACACATACGTATGTTCATCGCGCTCGCCGATAATTTGTCCCCCGGAAATGGTTATATTCTCTTGCCTGCCTACATAAAATGCGGAATACCCCCACGAACTGTTCGGAATGACTTTGATGATGCACTCTGGGTCCATCATAATCTCAAGGTTGCCGGGAACAATGATTCCGGCGTTTCGAAACTTTTGATTGGAATCTCCTCCAAGTGTCCCGTCTATTAAATATGTCCCTTTTGGGAACCAGACAGTATGATATCCTTTCGAAACAGCCGTACTGAGGCACTGATTAATCAATTCTGTTGAATCCGTTTTACCATCTCCTGAAATACCGAAATCCGCCGCATTTAATATGAATTCAGCCAATTGCGAGCCTCCTTCTCCATGATTAGTATCATGATACTCACAAAGGCCCGATCCGCTTGTACATTTCTCTAAAATTTTATTAAAAAAATATAAAGGAATAGTTTTGTAAGAAAACCTCACGAAAAAAGTCCTAAAAACCAGTATAAATTCACTATTTTCATACGTTTATATTTTTTCTATTCTGGAACTTCTTGAAATGAGTATAAATTATATTGACACAAGTATTATATAAGAATATGATTTTTATAATACACTTTTTTAAGAAAGGGTTTGGCTGACATGGCTTCGATTGATAACGAAAGTATCATTAAAAGCGTCCCGCAAAAAGGGTTCTTTGGTCACCCGCGAGGACTATTTACACTATTTTTCACCGAATTTTGGGAGCGTTTCTCTTACTATGGAATGAGAGCAATCTTGCTTTACTATTTGTATACAGAGACGGTAAACGGAGGGCTCGGCTTTGACAAAGGCACAGCAGTTGCCATTATGTCAATTTACGGATCTCTCGTATACATGTCCACTATTATTGGCGGATGGCTTGCTGACCGGGTATTCGGAACCGCAAACACTGTGTTTTACGGCGGCATATTCATTATGTTCGGCCACATTGCACTCGCCTACCCAGGCAGCGCGACAGCATTCTATATCAGCATGGTGCTTATCATTATCGGAACAGGCTTATTAAAACCAAACGTTTCAAGCGTGGTCGGAGATCTTTACACGAAAGAAGACCCGCGCCGCGATTCAGGTTTCAGTATTTTCTACATGGGGATTAACCTTGGCGGTTTACTCGCGCCGTTAATTGTCGGAACACTCGGACAGAAGTACAACTATCATCTTGGCTTCGGAGCTGCCGCAGTCGGAATGCTTCTCGGACTTATCGTATTTGCCCTGACAAGAAAGAAAAACCTCGGGATTGCAGGCTCAAATGTGCCGAATCCGCTGTCTAAAAAATCTGCGATTGGTACTGGAATCGGTGTTATCGTTGTGGCAATTGCAGTGATTATCTCTGTACAAACAGGCATGCTGACGATCAATGGTTTCATCGACCTTGTAAGTATTCTCGGTATTTTGATTCCTATTGTTTATTTCATCATCATGTTTACAAGCAAAAAAGCGGACAAAACAGAAAAATCTCGTCTTGCCGCTTACATCCCTTTGTTTATTGGTGCTGTCATGTTCTGGGCTATTCAGGAACAGGGAGCAACCATTCTTGCGGTTTACGCTGATGAACGCATAAGGCTTTCATTGGGCGGATTAGAACTTCAGTCATCTTGGTTCCAATCATTAAATCCATTGTTTATCGTTATTTTTGCGCCAATTTTTGCGTGGCTATGGATGAAGCTTGGCAAACGCCAGCCGTCCACACCAGTTAAATTCTCAATCGGAATTATTCTAGCTGGCTTGTCATTTATCATTATGGTATTCCCTGCAATGCAAGGAAAAGAAGCACTCGTAAGCCCGCTTTGGCTCGTTCTCAGCTTCCTGCTTGTCGTGCTTGGAGAACTGTGCCTGTCTCCAGTCGGTTTATCCGTGACAACGAAACTGGCGCCAGCTGCATTCTCTGCACAGACAATGAGTATGTGGTTTCTGACTAACGCAGCAGCCCAAGCGATCAATGCCCAAGTAGCCGGATTGTTTGATAAAATTCCTGAAACAATGTACTTCGGCACCATCGGTTTGATTTCTATCGTACTTGGCGGCATTCTCCTGCTGCTATCGCCGATTATCAAACGCGCGATGAAAGGGGTCTTATAATAAGAAACAGCCCGCGGATTTTGATCGCGGGCTGTTTTTTATTTGTCCATCCATTTGCTGAAGCTTTGATCAAAGGCTTGCGGTTCTTCCAGCATCGGCTGATGGCCGCTCTTCTCAAAAATAACCTTCTCCACATGGGGATATGACCCCTCAACAGCATCCCACAGCGTAACAGGCGCAACCAGATAATCATATCTGCCTAAGCCGATATACACCGGCACTTGAACGTCAGCTAACCGCTTAATAAGATCAAGCTGGGCAAATGTATGTCCCCATAATTCATCAATGATCGGCATATTCGTGAAAACGCCGTCCCATAAAGCAGCAGCATGCGGACGCTCTTGATAAAAGCTTTTCGCTTCAGCGCGAATACACATATGCACGAAGCGTCTTTCGGGATCAATCTCTATGTCCCGCGGCAAATTCGCAATGTCTTTTTCAAAGCGTTTCTTTCTCTCGAGACTGGCGGTCTCCATGAAAAACGATTCGCTTTTTCGCTGTCTTTCTTCACTGTTATCAGGTGCGGTATTGAAAAGCGCAACCTTCCGAACATGTTCAGGATATGTCCTGGCATATTCTAAAGCCATAAAAGCGTGCCCAGAATGGCCCAAGATGACGACATCTTCAAGCTGAAGAGATGTTCTCATCCTTTCAATATCGGCCAAGACGGTATCAAGGCTCAGATCTTCTGCCCGCAGTTCCCTCTTGGGTTTAGCAAATCCCCTATGATCGACAAATATCCATTGATATTTCTGTTTGATGTATTCGGAAAAAAGACGCGGGTAGTAAACCGCACTCCCGATCACAAGAATGGGTGCGCCCTCTCCCTCGATTCGATATGATAAATCAAAACCGTCTGAGTCACAGATCCCCGTACGTTCCATTTCTCTCGCCTCCTTTGTTTTCATTATATAAAAATAAAAGCCTGACGCATGGCGTCAGGCTTTCGATATTATTGCTTCAATTCCTCAAGCGTCTTATCCCATCTATTCAGCACCTCTTCAGGGCTGTGAAGCTGGATATGGACACCAGAAGTCAAATCAGCATATTTCGCAACGTCCTCCTTCACCGAAACGATGCGGCAGGCAAAACGGTCTCTGTCATATTCAGCTTCTTTCATAGTCGGCAAAGGCTCGCATTGCAGCTTCACATAATGAGCGGCTCCCTCCCACCATGCCGTAAACTGCGCTTTCCCTGTGCGAAGGATGTTGGCGGCAGTCGCTGTGTTTTTCCAAAGCGCGATTCTTATATCCGTTCGGCTCAGAGCAATGATTTCTCCCGCGCTGATCATGGCGGCGTGCGGCCAGCCGTCCTCCGATACCGTTTGGAGAACGAAAGCCTCATGCTGCTTCTCCTCCAGGCGTTTCCCGTCAAGCAGCTCAAAGAGACGGTCTGATATACAATTCACGCTGATCAGGCCTTTCGTTCAGGCACAGCCGGAACTTCAATTGCTGTTTCTGTTTCCTTCGGATCGATTTTAAACGCCGGGTTGTATTTCGCCGGATTTGTAATGCTTTCCGGCTCACAGGATCTCCATGTAAAAAAGCATGTTTGGCACTGATAAACTTCCCATGCGCCTTCTACAGGCGATTTGCTCATGACTTCTCCCTTTTTTGAGTCGCATCGAGGACATGTATGCATATCGAATCATCCTTTCGTTATTTATTCATTAAGTCCATTAGTTTTTGTTCCCATTCTTTCGTTGTTAATGGGGAATCAAGCGGCTGTGAATAATGGCCTCTTGTTTCCGGTGCAACTGGTGTCGTAGCGTCAAGAATCATTTTGTGAGTGATTCCTGATGGGTTAGATCCCGGGTCAAGCGGCAGGACAGATAAATCCGGAATGATAACCGCATCGTGCTTCGGATGCATTTTGGTCGAAAGCGCCCACATGACCTGCGGCAGGTTGAATGGATCGACATCCTCGTCAACGACAATGACCATTTTGCAGTAGCCGAGTCCGTGCGGTGTTGTGAGTGCGCGCATGCCGACCGCTTTTGCAAATCCGCCATAGCGTGTTTTTGTGGAAACGATCGCGATCAAACCGTGTGTGTACATGGCGTTTACTGCCACAATTTCATTCGGATATGCTTCTTTTAACTGCTGATAAAGCGGCACACAAGTATTGATGCCGATCATGTAATCACATTCTGTCCAAGGCATGCCTAAGTATAAATGTTCGAAAATTGGATTGTTTCTGTGATACACGCGTTTAATTTTGATGATCGGCATGCTGCGTCCGCCAGAATAATGGCCTGTGAATTCACCGAACGGGCCTTCATATTCACGCTCTCCGGCAATGATTTCACCTTCAAGTACAACTTCAGCGCCCCATGGAACATCAAGATCAGACAGCTTTGATTTAACGATGCGATATGGTTCGCCTTGAATTGCGCCTGCCATTTCGTATTCTGATTGATCATAAAGAAGGGGAGTCGATGCCGCCGTTGTAATGACCGGCTCACAGCCGAGCGCAATGGTGACCGGAAGATTGATGCCGCGTTCTTCGGCTTGGCGCAGATGGATCGCAATATCGTGCTGCGGCACAGGCTGAATGCCGAGGCGGTCTTTTCCTTTGACCTGCATTCTGTAAATGCCGACGTTTTGTTTGCCGAAGTTGTCAGGGTCTTCAAGATCGCGGGAAATGACACATGCTTTGTCTAAATAGTAACCGCCGTCTCCTTGGTTAATTCTGAAAAGAGGCAGTATATCGAACAAATTGATATCTTCTGTGATTTCATTTTCATGAAACGGCGCTGTTTCCTCACGTTTGACCGGCATCGGAAACTGGTCATAACGCTTCGCGAATTCAAAAAACTGTTCTTTTACCGGCGTGTCTTTTGGCATGCCCAGCATCATTGCATGGTTCGGCCAAGAGCCGATCACATTCATCGCAATTTGTGCGTTGTGATAGCCGTAAATGTTGTTAAATAAGAGCGCGGGGCTTTTATCGCCAAGATTGCTGGCTGCGCGTGCTGCGGCTCCTAAATCCGGCTCCGGCTTTACCTCTTCATTCACTGTTAGCAGCTGTCCTTCTTTTTCAAGGGCAGCGAGAAATTCTCTGAAATCTTGATAAGCCATGATCAAGCTCCTCCTTTTTGTTTTTCAATCCCATTCCAGCGTTTCGCTTCAGGAAGGCGAATGCCAAATTGGTCCAATGTTCTGAATACAATATGGTCAACCATCTCCTCTAAGCTGCTCGGCTGATTATAAAATGCCGGCATCGGAGGAAGAATGATGGTACCCATTTTCGTAAGCGCTAGCATATTTTCGAGATGAATCTGGTTCAAAGGCGTCTCTCTCGTTAAGAGGACGAGTTTTTTTCTCTCCTTGAGCATGACATCCGCCGCGCGTGTCAGCAGATTATCCGCCATCCCGGTGCGAATGCTTGCGAGAGATTTCATGCTGCACGGTGCAACAATCATTCCATCGGTATCAAACGAACCGCTTGAAATGGCTGCCGCCTGATCTTTATGCGAATATGTGAATGTGGCCAATTGTTCTACTTCTTTTAAGGTATAGCCTGTTTCGTGTTTGATCGTGACGTTAGCCCAAGGAGACACAACGAGATGGGTTTCCACTCCGGCGGCCTTCAGCCACTCCAGCAGCCTGACCCCGAAAATGGCCCCTGTTGCCCCTGTCATTCCGACAACGAGTTTCACTTTGCCCCCTCCTTTACGCTTGAATTCTGCTTTCATTTCCATCATACTCCTGATATATCCATATGAAAAATATCTGTTAAATCTATATTTAATACCTAAAAGGTATAGTAAGGAGGCGCTTTCTTTTGGACATTCGCCAGCTTCGATATTTCATTACCATAGCTCAAGAACAGAAAATCACGTCCGCCGCCAAAAAGCTCCACATGGCGCAGCCGCCTTTAAGCAGGCAGCTGAAACAGCTGGAGGACGAGCTTGGTGTCGTTTTGTTTGACCGGAATAAGAAAAAGCAAATGACGCTTACATATGAAGGAACTGTTTTTCTGAAAAGAGCCAAGGAGATTTTGCATAGGTTTGAGGATGCCGTCATCGAGGTACAAGAGCTGAAGGAGGAGGTGGCAGGCACGCTGGCCGTGGGTTCAACGATTTATTGTGCCGCTCTGATGCTTGAAAAAGTAACACAGATCAAAGAGAGATACCCGCACCTCACCTTTAATATTTGGGAGAATGAGCCTGCGACGCTGTTAGAGCTGCTGGAAAGCCGTCAAATCGATGCGGCGGTCACGACGACACTGATCAAAAGCGACACAGTCCAATTTAAACAGCTTGATGACATTCCATGTGTGCTCGTGCTTTCAGAAGAGGCCGGATATCCGTGCGGTGACACTATTAAAATGGAGGACATTCCTTCCTTTCCGCTGATTCTGCTGCGGCCTGTCAACGGGAAAGGCGTCTATAATCAGGTCATGAATGAATTTCATCGTTTGAATCTGGAGCCGCGTATTGTTTGTGAATGCCACGATTCCGCAACTTTGCTCAGTCTCGTTTCTTCCGGATTTGGCGCGTCCATTCTGCCCGTCACGATGATTCCCGTTCATATGAGAAACCACGTTCACACTGTGCATATCGAAAACAATCCCTTCATTATGACACCGGCTGTCATGTGGAGAACGGACAGTTATTTGCCAAAACCGGTACAGCAATTTTTGAATTTATTTTAAAAGATTTTGCCTTATGAAAACCAATTACTTGACTCATACTAAAAAAAAGTTATCCTTTAGATTTGTAAGCTATTTTTTTATTTCAATAAAATCAACCAGAAAAGTGGGGAATAAGATGAAAAAAGCATTATTGGCTTTATTCATGGTCGTAAGCATTGCAGTTCTCGCAGCTTGCGGAGCAGGAAATGACAATCAGTCAAAAGATAACGCCAAAGACGGCGATCTTTGGGCTTCAATTAAGAAAAAAGGTGTCCTGACAGTCGGTACGGAAGGAACATATGAACCGTTCACTTACCACGACAAAGATACTGACAAGCTGACTGGCTATGATGTGGAAGTCATCACAGAAGTCGCAAAACGGCTAGGACTGAAAGCCGATTTTAAAGAAACTCAATGGGACAGCATGTTTGCCGGCCTGAATTCCAAACGGTTTGACGTCATTGCCAACCAAGTCGGAAAAACAGATCGTGAAGACAAATATGATTTCTCAGATAAATACACAACATCAAGAGCCGTTGTCGTTACGAAAAAAGACAACAACGATATTAAGTCAGAAGCAGATGTAAAAGGAAAAACATCAGCTCAATCACTGACAAGCAACTACAACAAATTAGCTACAGATGCGGGCGCGAAAGTTGAAGGCGTTGAAGGCTTGGCACAATCCCTTCAATTGATCCAGCAAGGCCGCGTCGATATGACATACAACGATAAACTTGCCGTATTGAACTACTTAAAAACATCAGGCAACAAAAACGTGAAAATCGCGTTTGAAACAGGCGAACCGCAATCAACATATTTCACGTTCCGCAAAGGAAGCGGCGAGGTTGTTGATCAAGTCAACAAAGCATTAAAAGAAATGAAAGAGGACGGGACTCTTTCTAAAATTTCTAAAAAATGGTTCGGCGAAGATGTTTCTAAATAATCTGCCGGCATTGACGCTTGGCACGGCGATCCCGTGGGATCTGGTGCAGCAGTCATTCTGGCCGATACTTTCAGGGGGAATCTACTATACGATTCCCCTTACCATTCTTTCCTTTATATTTGGAATGATCATCGCGCTGCTTACAGCGCTCGCCAGAATGTCGAAAGTGAGACCTTTGAGATGGGTGTTCAGCGTATACGTATCCGCGATACGGGGCACTCCTCTTCTCGTTCAATTGTTCATCATTTTCTATCTGTTCCCGGCCTTTAACGTCACATTAGATCCATTTCCAAGCGCAGTTATCGCCTTTTCATTAAACGTCGGCGCCTATGCATCTGAAATCATTCGGGCATCTATTTTATCCGTGCCGAAAGGGCAATGGGAAGCTGGCTATACAATCGGCATGACGCATCAGAAAACGCTGTTCCGCGTGATTTTGCCGCAGGCGTTTCGTGTGTCGATCCCGCCATTATCCAATACCTTTATCAGCCTGATCAAAGATACATCCCTCGCCTCTCAGATTTTAGTCGCTGAGCTGTTCAGAAAAGCTCAGGAAATCGGCGCGCGGAATCTTGATCAGATTTTAGTGATCTATATTGAAGCAGCCTTTATTTATTGGATTATCTGCTTCCTGCTTTCACTCGTCCAGCATGTCATCGAACGGCGTCTTGACCGCTACGTGGCCAAATAAGGAGGTTCCGAGTATGCTTACCGTTAAAGGATTAAACAAATCATTTGGTGAAAATGAAATTTTAAAAAAGATAGATATGAAGATTGAAAAAGGGAAAGTCATCGCCATACTTGGGCCTTCAGGTTCAGGGAAAACGACGCTGCTCCGATGCCTGAACGCGCTGGAGATTCCAAATCGCGGGGAGCTTGCATTTGATGATTTCTCCATCGATTTCTCCAAAAAGGTGAAACAGGCGGATATCCTAAAGCTTCGCCGGAAATCCGGCATGGTGTTTCAGGCGTATCACCTGTTCCCGCATCGCACAGCGCTCGAAAATGTGATGGAAGGCCCTGTTCAGGTGCAAAAACGGAACAAAGAGGAAGTCAGAAAAGAAGCCATTCAGCTTCTTGATAAGGTCGGATTGAAGGACAAAATGGATTTATATCCGTTCCAGCTTTCCGGCGGACAGCAGCAGCGCGTCGGCATCGCCCGTGCATTGGCGATTCAGCCTGAGCTCATGCTGTTTGACGAACCGACCTCAGCGCTTGATCCCGAGCTTGTCGGAGATGTGCTGAAGGTTATCAAGGATTTGGCCAACGAAGGCTGGACCATGGTTGTCGTGACCCACGAAATCAAATTCGCCCAGGATGTGGCGGACGAAGTCGTCTTCATCGACGGCGGCGTCATCGTGGAACAGGGACCGCCGGAGCAAATTTTCTCCGCACCAAAAGAAGAACGGACACAGCGGTTCTTAAACCGGATTTTGAACCCGTTGTAAAAAGAAAAACAGGGCGTCAGCACCCTGTTTCAGATTGTTGACAAAATCCTAAAACGATTTTCGTTTTAGGATTTTGTCATTTTCAGCGTGATTGAAAACCTTTGAAGTCTAGGAAGGGCGAGCATTGGAGCACAGCGAATGTTAAATTCGTGAGCACCGAAGCGCAGGCCTGACAACGAATGCAAGGGTTTGCCAACACGCTGAAACAGGGCGCCTGCGGCGGCCCTGTTTTTTTGTTGAGCCCCTTTCGCCTATTCCGCCCTTTTGTCAGATGTGCTACAATGACAATCGACTGATTTTTACGAAAGAAGGGACCTCACGTGAAGCAAGAACTTGTTCTGCGCTGGACATTTTATTTTGCCGGTTTGATCATTTTGGCTTTTGGTGTATCCCTGACGATAGAAGGAAAAGCACTCGGCATTAGTCCGTGGGATGCATTTCATTACAGCCTGTTTCAGCACTTCGGGCTTACCGTCGGCCAGTGGTCCATCATTATTGGAGCGCTCATCGTCGGATTAACATCATTGTTTACGAGGGCTTGGCCAAAAATTGGCGCAATCCTGAACATGGTGCTCATAGGTGTTTTCATAGATTTTTTCAATTTTCTTCTGCCTGCCCCCTCCACCTACACGGGATCCGTCATCGTCTTCTCGCTCGGTGTGCTGCTGATCGGCTACGGCGTCGGTGTTTATGTATCAGCAGGCCTTGGCGCGGGGCCGCGTGATTCGCTGATGATGCTGATATCAGAAAAAACCGGCTGGAATGTGCAATGGGTGCGGAACGGCATTGAAATAACGATTTTGTTTGCTGCATGGGGCATGGGCGGTCCGATCGGTTTAGGTACTATTTTGACTGCTATCCTCACCGGACTCATATTGCGCTTTTCATTGCCGCAGTCCATCCAGCTGCTGAATTATGCTGTGGCAAGGCGGACAGCCGCTGTGAAAGCAACTCCGCCACTTCACTAAGCTCTTATCAAAGAAAAACGGACCAGTTCAATGGCCCGTTTTTTTGTTTTCATTCATGTTCTGCAGGCTTGTCTCATAGATTGATACTATCTCATGAAAGAGAAATACTAGGGACGGAAGGTATCATGAATGGAAGCTCTCCAACAATTTGCAAGACGCTCCTTCAGCATATTGCTCTTTTTCTTTTTACTGTATTGTTTTATTCTGCTTGAACCTAATAAGCTTTCTTTTCATATTCCGGAGTCACTGCTAAATGTGAATACCATTTTCCTGAGTATTTTGCTTGAATCCATTCCATTTATCATGCTCGGCATCTTTTTTTCTTCTTGCATTGAAATTTTTGTCTCTGATGAATGGATGACCAAATGGATTGTCAAGAATCCGTATGGCGCCATAGGATCCGCTGTCGTCATCAGTATTCTTTCCCCTGTATGTGAGTGTGCTGTGATTCCGGTAGTGCGCCGACTCATTCAAAAAGGGCTTCCTCTGCATGTCGGCTCGGTGATCTTAGTCGGAGCCCCCATATTAAATCCGATTGTCATCCTCTCCACCTACTATGCCTTCAGCAAGCATTTGGAGCTTGTGTACGCGAGGATTGGACTCGCCATCGTCATCTGTATCATAACCGGGCTTATGACATATTGGATATTCGGAAACAAGAACATGCTAAAACCGCATAAAACAGATGCTTTACCGGAACACAGTCTCAAGCAGCAGAATGGAAAACGCTTGAAGCCTATCATCACCCATGCTGTTGAAGAATTTTTCGATATGGGCCGCTATTTGATAATGGGCGCATTTATCGCCAGCCTGTTTCAAACGTTTTTAAACCGCGGAGCTCTCGCTGAGCTGGGTACAAGTGACCTGTCTGGTTCCGCCGTCATGATGGGACTGGCATTTGTCCTGTCACTTTGCTCACATGCGGATGCATTTGTAGCATCTACGTTTTCGGGCACCTATTCTCACGCTTCCCTTCTCTCCTTCATGCTGTACGGCCCGATGTTAGATTTAAAAAATACGTTTGTGTATGCTTCATTTTTCAAAAAGCGCTTTGTGTTTGTATTTTCTATTATCATTTCGGCTTCAGTTCTTGCAATCGCTTGGCTATATGGTTTGATTACCGCATAAAGGATGAGTGAGTTGAAAGAAAATAAAACGTATTCTTTTGATGCTGTTGTACGGGGGCTTCTATTAATAGGATTTGCATTAATGGTATTAAAACTTTATTTGACAGGGCACATTTTGCATTTCATTTCTCCGCGTATGCTATTGTTTACGAAGTTTTTTATTGTGGCTGCTTTTGCGCTTGGCATATTGTCATTTATATGGAGAAAACAAGACAGTCCGCACGCCTGCTGCGCATGTGCAAGCAGTCAAACATCTTCTCCGTCTCACCCATGGCTGTACAGCTTTTTTCTGATTCCTATCGTTTCCGGTTTCCTTTTCCCTAACCACGTGCTGACAAAAGAAGTGGCACAGAACAGAATCTTCTCAGCAAACAGCACCAAGAGCCCAGAAGAGAAGAAATCTGATACTCAAACGCAATCCTCTGATGAAGCAGGAGCGGCTGCGGTACTGCCAAGCGGTTATGAAAAAGACCTGGCCCGAGAGCTGGAGCGAAAGAATGTCATTCCGATTTCAGACAAGTATTATGTTCCAATCATCAATCTCCTGCTGGAGAATGCAGGAGATTATGCAGAAAAAGAGATCGACATGAAAGGATTTGTCTATTTTGATGAACAGCTGGATCACTATATCGTTGGACGTTTTGGCATATCCTGCTGTATTGCAGATGCTACGGTTTACGGACTACCGGCCGCATTTACAGAAAAAACGGGTGTAAAGGAAGGCGAATGGGTTCACATTACGGGAAGGCTTGCTGTATTCCAGAAGAATGGTGAACAGCTTCCAATCGTATCTGTCACCCACACGAAAAAAATCAATACGCCAAAAAGCCCCTATGTATATGAGATCATCGAGGATCTTACTCCGAAGTAAAACAAAATATGATAGGATGGTTTTGACAATCTTTTGCAGACGGAGGATCTAGAATGAAGATTTACGGAATTTATATGGACCGCCCGCTTTCACAGGAAGAGACTGAACGGTTCATGTCTTTCATATCGCCTGAAAAACGGGAGAAATGCCGGAGATTTTATCACAAAGAAGATGCTCACCGCACCCTGTTGGGAGATGTACTCGTTCGCTCAGTCATCAGCGGGCAGTATCAGCTGGACAAAGCTGATATCCGCTTCAGCGCACAGGAATACGGGAAGCCCTGCATCCCTGATCTTCCTGACGCCCATTTCAACATTTCGCACTCCGGCCGCTGGGTCATTTGTGCATTTGATTCACAGCCGATCGGCATTGATATTGAAAAAACGAAACCGATCAGCCTTGAGATCGCCAAACGTTTCTTTTCAAAAACAGAGTACAGCGATCTTTTAGCCAAAAACAAAGACGAGCAGACAGACTATTTTTATCATCTATGGTCAATGAAAGAAAGCTTTATCAAACAGGAAGGCAAAGGCTTATCGCTTCCGCTTGACTCCTTTTCAGTGCGCCTGCATCAGAACGGACAAGTATCCATTGAGCTTCCGGACAGCCATACACCATGCTATATCAAAACCTATGAGGTGGATCCCGGCTACAAAATGGCCGTATGCGCCGCGCACCCTGATTTCCCCGAGGATATCACAATGGTTTCGTACGAAGCGCTTTTATAAGTGGCTCAGCAGCAGCTTGACGCCGTGTTCAATATCTTCCGTTTTCACATTGGAAATATTGATTTTTAATAGATTTTCTTTCGGATAATCTGATAAATAATGACGGTCTATCGCCTCAAGGAGAACCCCTTGTTTTTTCAGCCTTTGAATCACCCTTGAGGCCGGCAGATCCTGAGGAAGCACCAGATGGGTGTGCATGCAGGGTGCCTGCCCGCTGGAAAAAGTGAAGCGGCCGCGCCCCAGCTGCCTATGTGTTTGGATGGCTTGATGAAGCCTTAGTGATCGTTCCTTATAGGAAGCACGGATCTTCTCCTTATGCCTGCCGTACATGCCGCTTTTCAGATAAATTTCCAACGCCGCTTGAGAAATCATCGAGCAGTCGATGTCGTTCAGCTTTTTGTACGTGTGAAACGTGTCAATTAGCGCATCCGGCAAAACAGCAGCCCCCACACGAAGACCGGGAAACATCATTTTTGAAAAGCTTTTCAGATAGATGACATGCGAGGACAGATCATATGCGTACAGCGGATCTGCCTTTTTATTTTCCTCCAGTTCACCGAGATAATCATCCTCAACGAGATAGACATCATACGTTTCTGCGAGTCTCACAAGCTCTTGTTTATCACGCTCTGATAAAGAACAGCCTAGCGGGTTATGGAAGCGCGGCATCGTATAAAAAAATTTGATTGATTCTGTCTGAAACAGCCGCTCAATCTCGGCTATATCAAGCCCCTCCTCCGTTCTTTTCACTCCGATAGCGGGTATCCCTAGCGTTTCAAGCTGTTCAATCATCAAATGATATCCCGGCTGTTCAATCGCAATCTTCTCTTTCCCATTTGGAAACGGCATGGCACAAAGCAGGGATAACGCCTGCTGGACACCTGATGTAATGAAAATATGCCGTTCATCCGCAAACACCTGCTGATTGGCGAGCAGCTTTCGGAGTACACGGATGAGTGATGGAAGCCCCTTTGGCGTCCCATAAATAAACAAATCGTTTTTGTATGTATCAATCGCTTTGTTGATGCAGTGCTGAAAATCAAGATACGGAAATACATCAGGGTCCGGTGCAGATGTGGCAAAGTCAATGGGGCCTTGCTGTCCGCTTTTTGCTTTTCCCGTCTTTTTCACAATATAATAGCCGCTTTTCGGAACGGAGTAGATGAGGTGACGCTTTTCCAGCTCCTGCAGCGCGCGGATCACAGTGCTTTTGCTGACTTGATAGCGGACGGACAGCTGACGGATGGACGGAAGCCTGTCACCTTCTTGAAAAGCGCTGCTTTGCATCATCTCCTCTATTCTCGTCAATAGGCTCATATACTTCTCCATGCTTTCTCCCCCTGTTTTGTACCGGTACAGTTCATTGTTTTTCTCATTGTACCGCTCTGGTCACAGCCATACAATAAAATAAAGCGACCAGCGCTGCAATTCAGGTAAAGGAGCACCTCCCATTATGTTTAAAAAACAGCAAGCCTCCGCTTATATGGCGGCTATCTTATATTCGTTCATTATCGGTTTATCCTTTCTATTCGTAAAAATCGCACTGCAAACAGCCGAACCGTTTGATATTCTGGCGCATCGGTTCACCATTGCGTTTGCTGCGGCCACTGTACCCGTCTTATTCGGCTGGGTAAAGCTATCAATCCGTGTAAAGGACGTCATTGCCATTTTGCCGCTCGCCCTGCTGTATCCGGCGTTGTTTTTCAGCTTTCAGGCATTCGGCCTTGTGTACTCGTCCTCTTCAGAAGCGGGAATTATTCAGGCAGCGATTCCGATTTTTACGATGGTCTTCGCCTCTTATGTTTTAAAGGAACGCTCGACGTGGATGCAGAAGGGTTTCACGGTTTTATCCGTTGCCGGCGTCATGTTTATTTTTGTGATGAAGGGCGTTGACGTGGAATCTGCCAGCTTAAAAGGATCTTTGCTGATCCTGCTGTCCGCCTTGTCCTCCGCGATGTACAATACCGCTGCCAGAAAAATGACGCAGCGGTTCAAGCTGACCGAGCTCACCTACATCATGTCAGCGATCGGCTTTGTCGCCTTCAACGCCATCGCCCTTGTGCGCCACGGAGCGGCTGGAACTGCCGGCACTTATTTTCAGCCATTCCGGGAACCCGGCTTTGTTCTCGCCATTGTGTATTTGGGCGTGCTGTCTTCACTCGTCACTTCGTTTCTGTCCAACTATACGCTGTCTCGGATTGAGGCGTTTAAAATGAGCGCTTTTAATCATGTCTCCACCATCGTGACGATGATTGCAGGAGTCGTGATTCTAGACGAAAGCCTGGCCTGGTATCACCTTGCCGGAGCCGTTTGTATTATTATTGGCGTGCTGGGGAGCAATATCAATCTGCAGAAAAAGAAGAAACATCAAAAAGGAACCATTTCTATGAACAAATGAAAATTTATGTTAGGGTTTAAGGAAAATATATTTGAGGTGCATTGTAAGAATGATTCAACATAGCGTCTTCCTAGAGGGAGCCATTTCATTACGAGATATGAGATATTACTTTATATACCGACAAAGAAAAGCGGCAGTGATTTGTTATATTTATATTTTTCTCCTATCTGCATTGGTGTATTCCGTATATGGATTTCCGTTTACCGTTTATAACAACGAAACATTAGAATTGATTTATAATGGTATTTTCATAGCAGTTGTATCTCTGATCTTCACACTGATCTTCACTGCCTTTTTATATCTGCGGCTGCGTACCGGCTATAAGAACAGTGCGCGGTTAAAACGCAAAAGGACATATACCATTAATCGGCAAGGCATTCAAATTCAATCCAAAAACTATGATACCTTGTTTGAATGGAATGAAATAAAGGGAGCGGCAGAATATAGACACTTATTCTCCATAAAAACCTCCAGTCACCAGCTGATTTTGATACCTCAACGTTTTTTCAAATTCGAAAATGAGCGGCACTCGTTCAGACAGCTTGTGAAAGAACATGTGCCCGCCAAAAAAGTAAAGTTGCAATCTTAAAAAGAGGGGTGTCCCCTCTTTTTTTTATTAAATGTCAATTCTCTCTTTGTGTTGAAAATGAATGTTTTTGAATGGCACCAGCTCCAATAAAGCTGATAAACCGACAAGCACCACACAAACCACAACAATCAGCAGATAATTATGAGTCATGTCATAAAACAAACCGCCCGCATACACACTGAGAGCACCGGCGATCTGATGGATAAAGAAATTGATGCCTAACAGCGAGCCGATTAATCCTGTTTGATAGCTTTCTGAAATAGACGCCGCGGTCAGCGGGATCACGCCTGTGTAGCTGAGCCCGAATAACAGGATAAAACCGAAGTACCAAAGTTCGCTGTGATGGATTCCGAGAATGGGAATGAGCAGGCAAATCAGGCTGAGCAGCCGAATGAAAAATAAGATGGATAGCATCACGCTTCTGCTGCCGAGGAGATCTGACAGCCAGCCCGCCAATAATCCACCAATGATGATAAACGCCCCGAACGCGGCCATCATTCCGTTGACATGAGAGACATGCGCATCCTTCAGCATCGGAACGAGATGAGCATCAATGATCCCCATTGTAAATCCGCATGTAAACACGCCAAAGTACAGGATATGAATGAGGCGGGACTGCTTTATCACGTTCCAAAAACCCCGCCAGTCATAAGACTTTTTTACAGACTGCGCTTGCGCTTGCGGCGGGTGCTTCATCCCGAAGGCGAGGAGCGGCAGCAGAACAGCCGCCATGACGATGCCCAATATCGTATAGGTGTTTTGCCAGCCGGCATGATACGGAGCCGCTGCCCAAATGGGCGAGAGCAGCAGCAGGCCCGCTGAGTTGGCATTGGTCAAAATAGCGAGCGCCAGGCCTTTGTGCGTGTCGAACCAGCGGCTAATGAAATACTGGGTCGTCACGCCGACCGCACAGGAATAGCCGATTCCGCCGAGCACGCCGTAAATGGCAGAAAACACATGAACATTCGGTGAATACGGAAGCACCAAATAGCTTGCGCTGATACAAACAGCTCCAAGCGCCATAATCTTTCTGACGCTGAACCGGTCAATAAAAAAACCGACAAAAAACTGAACGATGCCCGTTGTAATCATAAAAATGCTGACAGAAACCGAGATCAGCGACCTGTCGGCATGGAAGGTATCCGCCATTGGCAGCATAAAAAATTGAAAGGAATTTCTGAATGAGTTCAATCCGATGGCGAAAACAAACGTAAACAGCAATACAAACCATTTCATCATAGGAGACGCGCGCATGTTTCGACCTACCTTTGTTTGAGTATTGCGACTATTATATCATGTAAAAATTGCCACTCAACAAAAAAGCGGAACAGCAGGCGCTGTCCGCTTTTGATCACGATTGAATGATTGGATGCTGATTCAATATCGCAAAAATCCGTTCTGCCACTTCTTCCGTATGTGACAGCAAAAACATGTGTCCGCCGGCAAATTCATGGAATGTGATGTCTTTCGCCCACTTCTTCCAGCCTTCCGCATCCCGAATGCATTTTTCATCATCAAGCCCGTTAAAGACATGAACAGGCGATTGGATCGGGGTCACATCGTGAAGCTCAAATTGTTCAAGAGCCCGGTAATCTGATCTGAAGGAAGGCAGGAAAAAGGACATGACCTCCTTATTTTCAACGAGCTCCGCGGGCATTCCGCCTAATTGAATAATATGATCGAGAAACTGATCATCAGGCAGATGAGACACTTTCTTCCGCTGAATATGCGGCGGCTGTATCGCAGAAATGATAACTGCCTGCGGAATGATGCCTTCACGCTCCAGCTTTTGCGCCAACCTGAAGGTGATCATTCCGCCCATACTGTGTCCGAACAGCACAAACGGCCGATCAGGACGAAGGTTCAATTCTTGCTTGTACAAATCTGTCAGCTCTTCGAGATCCTCAATGGCTGACGTTTGATTCGTGCCGTGTCCCGGCGGCTCGGCAGCGAGCATCTCACACTCCCCCTGCAAAAAAGCATGGAGAGGGCGAAACGACGCTGAGTATCCGCCCGCAAACGGAAAACAGATGAGCTGCGTTTTTTCCGACGCATCAAATGATTTGAAGAGTTGGCTCATGGCCGTCTCCTCCTTTCATCACTTCATTTAAGAAACCGTTACGGTTTGTGTATTAAGAAATTCGAGCAAAATCCCGGCATTCCTATCTAGCGTTTCGCCCTGCAGCATTTCAGCGTGTGTTCCGAAGCCTCTTTTCACACGGTAAGCACCTGTTGTTGCCTCTTCCCACGATGCAAGCCATTCCGGCATGTCAAAATCAACGCCAGAAGTCAGCAGATCAATATCCGCTTTCACTTGGCCTGTGCTGATCAGGTTGACGTAGTATGAGTAGAAAGCGTGTGTTTTTTGCTTGAGGCCTTGTTTGACGGCTTCGCTGTTGAGCGCTTCATTGTCCCGGTTGACATTCATCAACGCTTCAACATCACTCTCAACCGTGCGTCCGTCCAGATCACTGACACCTTGTTTTTTATAGGAATCCACCATGATGATCCGCTGAACAATGCGTCCTTGTTCCTCAAGCTTTTTGGCAGCTTCAAACGCCAGGCTGCACCCCGCTGAATACCCGAACAGTGTCAAAGACCCTTCCGGCTGAAGCTTCTGAATCAAATCCGCATAGCGGTCAAGCCGGTTTTCCTCCTCAATGAAATCAAAGGCGCACAGCTTGTATGTCGGCAGGCGGCTGGCCAGGTTTTGGTACATGAGGCCATAGCCCAAGACCGGCGGGAATGCGAAAATGATCTGATCCTGATCGGGATTCATTATCGTTACATCCTGCAATCCATCTGAGCCCCCGTTTTTCAGATACGCTGAAATGCCGGCGATCGTCGGCGCTTCAAACAAAAGTTTTACCGGGAGATCAATCCCGAGCTCTTTCTTGATGCGGGAAGCCGCGGTCATTGCCTTTAAGGAGTGCCCGCCAAGCGCAAAGAAATCGTCATGAATGCCGACTTGCTGTCTGCCGAGAATCTCGGACCAGATTTGTGCGATCGTTTCTTCCGTCTCGTCGCGGGGCCCGATCCATTCTTCCGCCAGCTGATCCTGATCCGGTTTTGGCAGCAGCCGTTTATTGACCTTCCCGTTTGTCGTTAAAGGAAGCTCGTCCATGAAAGTAAAGGTTTGCGGCACCATGTAAGCAGGAAGCTGTTTTTTCAGGTGTGTCTTTATGTCTGCAGCTGAAAGCTGCATCCTGTTCACGAGGTAGGCGTTGATTGATGCATCGCCAGACTCATGGCGGTCTGCAACAACAACCGCATCTTTCACACCCGGATATTCCTGCAGCTGCTTTTCGATTTCTTCAAGCTCAATCCGGTGTCCGCGTATTTTGACCTGGTCGTCAATACGGCCGGCGTATTCAATTGTTCCATCCGGCAGCCAGCGTGCTAAATCCCCTGTACGGTAAAGCATTTCTCCCGGCTTGAACGGGTTCGTAATAAACTTTTGCTTCGTCAGGTCATGACGGTTTACATACCCTTTTGACACACCCATTCCGCTGATGCACAGTTCACCGACCGCTCCGAATGGCTGGAGCTGGTTTTGCTCATTAAGAATATAAACACTGGCATTGCTAATCGGCTTTCCAATCGGCAATGAGGAGATGGCATCTGGTATATCATGCACGATGTGAGCTGTCGCAAACACCGTTCCCTCAGTAGGACCGTAGCAGTTAATCAGCTTGCCCGGACCCATGACCCGCAGCGCTTTTCTGACGTGAGGCACAGACGCGCGCTCTCCGCCGAATAACACGCAGCGAAGCCCCTTCATCCAATCCTCTCCCGCATCTGTGAGAAGATTAAATAGTGCAGTTGTCGCAAACATGACATTGACATTCTCTTGATGAATCAGATCGGTTAGACGTTCTGTATCAAGCAGCGTATGTTCATCTGCGATAATGAGCCGTGCCGCATTCAGCATTGAAGCGTAGAAATCAAAGGTAAATGCGTCAAAGGCGTAATTCGAAACAGATAAGAACGTATCTTTTTCGGAAAAGGCCATGTAGTCTACATGCTTGACCAATCCTTGAATATTGGCATGAGTGGTGATATTGCCTTTCGGCTTTCCGGTTGTACCGGACGTGTACATGATATATGCCGGATCGTCGGGTTCAATCGCGACTGCAGGATCGCTTGCCTGTTCTGCAAACCGTGTTTGATCATCGATGAAGAGCGTTGTTCCTGTATACGGCAGCTGAGCCGCTTTTTCTTTCATCTCCTGATGTGTCAGCAGACAGGCTGCGGCGCTGTCAGTCAGCATATACGAGATTCGTTCCTCCGGCAGCTTCGGATCAATCGGCAGATAAGCCGCTCCCGCTTTTAATACACCGAGAATGCCGATCACCAGCTCAAGCGAACGCTTCGTGTACAAAGCTACAACGGCGCCTTTGCCCGCGCCCTGCTTTTGCAAACGGCGTGCAAGGCGGTTCGCTTCCTCATCTAATTCGCGATAGGAAAGAGTCTGTCCGGAATACTTGAGCGCCGGTGCATCAGGATTAACGTTCACCGCTTCCTTGAACCATTCCGTCAGAGGCTTTGCCTCATGAGTTTGAGCCGGCGGGTTTAAGCCGGTAAGCAAAAACTCTCTCTCCTTGTCGTCAACGAGGTTGATCGTGCTGACAGGCTGATCCGGCTTATGGATGAGCTGCTGAATCGCTGTGAGAAGCTGAGATTTCAAGCGCAGGATAAACGCCTCATCAAACACATTCTCATTATAGGCAAGCTTAATCAGCATCTCATCCCCTGGGGAAGCCATTAGATTGAGATCATAATTCGACTTCTCAAAAACATGTACATCCTCCATATCAAAGCCGTTTTCACTGTTTTCTTCATTTTTTGCATCCTGAAGCGGATAATTCTCAAAGACAATGATGTGGTCAATCAGTTTCGGCTGATCGGCTTGGCTTTGGATGTCATAGAGCGGCACATATTGATGCGGCTCAGACTGAAGCGATTGCTCCTGCAGCTGCTTGAGCAAACCGTTAAATGTGATATCCTCAGACAGTTTCACCCGTCTTGGGACAACGTTGATAAACAGTCCGACCATATGTTCAACGCCTTTGATTTCCGCGGGACGCCCGGAAACGACTGTGCCGAAGGTCAAATCGCCAGACTGCTGATAGCGGCTGATCAATACGCTCCAGACTGCCTGGAGCGCCGTACTCAAAGTAGTATGCTGCGATTTTGCAAGCTCGGTAAAGGCCTTTGTTTCCGCTTCCGGCAGTGAGAAGAGCAGCTCTTTTGGCTCGTATTCGCCCTTTTGTTTCTTTCTTTGCTCCGCAAACGTTGTCTGTCCTTCAAAATCCTCTAAGTACTCGCGCCAGTAACGCAGTGATGCTTGTTTATCCTGCTTTTCAAGCCACTTGATGTAGTCTTTATACGGTTTGACAGGGGGCAGACTGTACGGCTTTTGTTCGCGCAGGGCATTGTATACTTTAAACAGATCTTGCACGACGATGCCGAAGCACCAACCGTCCAAGATAATGTGGTGGTAGCTCCACACCCATTCAAAGCTTTCATCAGCTTTTTTGAAAATGACTGCCCGCATTGGGATATCCCGCGTCAAATCAAATCCCTTGATCTTATCTTGTTCTTTGTATTCATTGATTTTGGCTGTTTGCTCGCTGCCCGTTAAGTGTGTCAGATCGATTTCTTCTATATGAAACTGCCTTTTTTTCAATACGACTTGGACAGGTCTTTTTACTTTTTCGTGAATGAACACGGTACGAAATACATCGTACCGGTCCATGATCACATTCATGCTTTCTTCAAGGCATTTGATATTCAAGCTGCCTTTTACTTTCATCGTGATTTGTTCAAGGTAAAAGCTCTGGCCGGGATTCAGGATGGTATGAAACAGCATCCCTTCCTGCATCGGCGATAGGTAATACATATCTTGAACCTGATCCTTGCTAAATTGACTCATATGCTTCGCTCCCGCCTTCTGTAATTCCCTTGCGTTTTATTTTAAATTCTCCTCAAGCATGTCAAAGATATCGCCCATCTCGTCCATTTCAAGGTCTTCGGCGCTGAAGTCGCTCGGCGTGAATTCCTTGTCCTCTTTTTCCGTACAATGGCGGATCAGCATCAGGAGGTTTTCTTTAAACCGTTCCATTTGCTCCTCGACCGTAGCTCTTTCAAACTCCTTCTCATTGTAGGAGCAGGAAAGCACAAATCGGCCGTTCCTGATCATGCCGCTGAAGCTTAAAGCGTACAGCGCTTCTGATTCCTCGCTTACTTGGCGCCCCATATCGAAAGCGGACGGCTCAAAGAAGTCGGTTTTTACTTCACTGTCGAATTGGCCCAAATAGTTAAAGCTGATTTCTGGCGTGAAGCCCTTTGTATCCGCTGTTTCTGTGACATAACGGAGAATGCCGTAGCCAACACCTTTATCCGGAATGTGGCGCAGGTTTTCTTTGACTGATTTGATCACGGCTGAGGCATCTTGTTCAGACATGTCGAGCACAACAGGATATTGTGCCGTAAACCAGCCGACCGTTCTGGAGATATTCACATTCGGAATGATGTCCTCCCGTCCGTGTCCCTCCAGATTAATGCCGATTTTGGCACCGTCTGTCCATTCTTTCATTGTTAGACCGAGCGCGCTGAGAAGAATATCATTGATTTCAGTCCCATATGGCTGATGAACATCCGTTAAGAGATGTTTGGTATCTTCTTCCGTTAATTCACAGAGGACAGATGATGTATGTTTGACCATCCGCTGTACTGTTTCATAATCCTTCGGCACAGGAGAAACCTGTTCGGCGTCAATTTGCGCCCAGTATTCAGCCTGCTGTAAAAGATGCGTTGATTGGCTGAATCCCGCAAGTTCTTCCGCCCAGTCCTTGAAGGAGTTTGTTTTTTGCGGGAAGACCACGTTCTCTTCTTTCTCAGCCTGCATGTAGCCTGAAGCAAAGTCTTCAAGCAAAATCCGCCATGATACACCGTCGACCACGAGATGGTGTACTGTGATGAGCAGGTGATCTCCAGCTTCCGTACGGTATTGCTCCGCCTTCAGAAGTGGCCCCTTTTGCAGATCGAGACTGCTCTGCAGCCTGTTCGCGAGAATCCTGATCTGGCTTTTCAGCATGTCTTCATCGGAGCCGTACAGATCCACGATTTCGAAGCTGACTTTACTTTCGCTGATAGGTTTATACGTCTGAATGATGTCCCCGTTTTCCTCACGATAGACCATGCGGAGTGCGTCATGGTGCTGGATCAGCGCCTGCAATGTTTTCTCCACCCGTTCAGGATCAAAGCCCTTCTTCGCATGAAGCATCACTGATTGGTTCCAGTGGTGCTTGTTCGTGAAGTTCTTTTCAAAGAACCAGCGCTGAATCGGTGTCAGGATGACTTCGCCCTCCACTGGGCCTTGGTCCGCCTGTTTGCCTTCGGCACGCTCCACGTATTGGGTGAGCTCTTCGATCGTCGGGTGCTGGAAGAGGTCTTTCATTTCCAGCTTCCAGCCGTGCTGGTTCAAGCGGCTCGCCATCTGGATTCCTTTGATGGAATCTCCTCCAAGCGAGAAGAAATTGTCGCTGACACCGATCTCCGGAATGCCGAGCACATCCTTCCAAATACCGACAAGCAGCTCTTCCATATCCGTTGCCGGCGCTTTGTATTCTCCGCTTCCCGCTTCGATGTCCGGCTCAGGCAAGGCTTTGCGGTCTACTTTGCCGTTTGCGGTAACTGGAAGCTCGTTCAGCGTCACCCAGAACGCCGGGATCATGTAGTCCGGCAGGGTTTCTTTAAGCGAAGACTTTAATGCTTCTATGTCAGCTGTTTCCGGTGTCACATACGCCGCGATCGCTGTATGGCCGCCTTTATCTTTGACAGCTGTCACCGCCGCATCCTGCACCCCAGAAAGCTGGGCGAGCTGGACTTCGATTTCTGAGAGCTCGATCCGGTAGCCGCGGACCTTGACCTGCTGGTCGATCCGGCCGATGTACTCGATGCCGCCGTTCACCCATTTCACCAAGTCGCCGGTGCGGTACATGCGTTCTCCCGGCACAAACGGATCAGCGACAAACCGCTTCGCGGTTTCGTCTTCTCGATTCAGATAGCCGCGCGCCAGGCCGCGTCCCGCCACGCAAAGCTCTCCGGCTATGCCTTCCGGCTGCACCTGATTGCCATCGCCGAGAATGTACACTCTCGTATTGGCGATCGCCTGCCCGATGGAAAGCGAGCCTTCCTCCGGGTTGATTTCTGTGCTCGTGGCAACGACCGTATTTTCTGTCGGCCCGTAGTTGTTGACGAGCGTGTACGGCTGTTTGACCGCACGCTTCAGCTTGTCTCCTCC
>NZ_AMXN01000005.1 GCF_000332645.1 Bacillus inaquosorum KCTC 13429 | reverse complement strand
GTAGGACGCCGCCAAGCTTTTATCTTAAATTATTATCATCGCGGGGTGGAGCAGTTCGGTAGCTCGTCGGGCTCATAACCCGAAGGTCGCAGGTTCAAATCCTGCCCCCGCAACCAAAATATATAAATGAAATAAGGAGTGCCCGAAGGGTGCAACCAAAATCATTTTATACAAATATGGTCCGGTAGTTCAGTTGGTTAGAATGCCTGCCTGTCACGCAGGAGGTCGCGGGTTCGAGTCCCGTCCGGACCGCCATTATTGTAAACGAAACGATCATGTTTTCGTTTTTTTTGTGTTTTCTTTTACTGTATCTTCTGCTTGGTGTCATAGCCAAGCTTTCTTTATATGGGCAACATCTTGGATATTCCAGCAAAATTCGATACACTAGGAAGAGCACATATAGGCATAAGCAGGTTGAAAAGGGGGGTTGGTTCATGGATGAATTTGATTTGATACATAGCATTACTCCGCGGACCATTCACCATTCTTCCGTTGATGTAGGAATTGGTGATGATGCAGCGCTCTACACTGCGAAACACGGTGTTCAGGAAATTGTTTGTGTCGATACTATGGTAGAAGATGTGCATTTTAAATTACACTATTCCTCACCTGAAGATATCGGGTATAAGGCGTTAGCTGTTAATATAAGTGATATTGCCGCGATGGGAGGTATTCCAAAATTTTATTTGGTATCACTTGCGGTACCTTCAAAATGGACGGAATCTGAAATCAAGGCGATGTATGAAGGAATGAATGAACTGGCGAAACTATATCATATGGATCTGATTGGCGGCGATACAGTCTCTACCTCTGACAAATTAGTCGTTACAGTCACTGTAGTCGGTGAAGTTGAAAAGGGACGGGCCTGTTTGCGCAGCTTGGCAAGACCGAATGATATTGTGTTTGTAACCGGTGAAATCGGTTCATCTGCAGCAGGACTTTCTTTATTATTAGAGGAGACTAATCCTCAAAACTCAGCTATTGACACGGCTTACTTTATCAACAGGCATAAACGGCCTCAGCCAAGAGTAAGCGTCGGCAGATTATGCTCGAGTTTTAAGCGGGCAGCTTTGAATGATATCAGTGACGGATTAGCTAGTGAACTGAATGAACTTGCAGAAGCCAGCTGTGTTTCAATTGAAATTGATGAGAGCATGCTTCCAGTCCATTCCGATTTGCCTAAGCTTCATCCTAACTGGAAAGAATGGGCTTTGTTTGGCGGTGAGGATTTTGAGCTGACAGGGACGATTTCAAAGGAAGAATGGGAAGTGTTGAAGCAGGAGTGTGAAACACGTCAACTGCCGATTACAAAGATTGGCCATGTCAGAGAAAAAACAGAATCCAATGTGATCCTAAAAACAGATAAAACAACAATGACCTTAGAGAAAAAAGGATATAATCATTTTAAATAAGACGGGTGACTCGTGTGAAGCAATTAAAGTGGAGAACTGTAAATCCTGAAGAAACAAAGGCGATTGCTAAGCTGACAGCATCGTTTGCTGAACCGGGAGACGTCCTAACATTAGAGGGCGATTTAGGAGCCGGAAAAACGACTTTTACGAAAGGTTTTGCGGAAGGACTTGGAATTACACGTGTTGTAAACAGTCCGACTTTTACAATTATAAAAGAATATAACGATGGTACACTTCCTCTTTATCATATGGATGTGTATAGAATGGAAGACGAAAGTGAAGATTTGGGGCTTGATGAATATTTTCACGGACAAGGTGTCTGTCTTGTTGAATGGGCCCATTTAATTGAAGAACAGCTGCCGCAGGAGCGACTGCAAATTGTCATTAAAAGAGCTGGTGATGATGAGCGGGAAATGACCTTTACTGCTGTCGGGAATCGGTATGAAATGCTTTGTGAGGAGATAAGTAGACATGACAATATTAGCGATTGACACATCAAATTATACGTTGGGCATTGCGCTGCTTCGAGGAGACACCGTCATAGCAGAACACATTACATATTTGAAAAAGAACCACTCTGTAAGAGCGATGCCTGCTGTTCATTCATTGCTGAATGATTGTGATATGACACCACAGGATCTTTCTAAAATTGTCGTTGCCAAAGGCCCCGGTTCATACACAGGAGTAAGAATAGGTGTGACGCTTGCCAAAACACTTGCCTGGTCTTTACATATTCCGATTGCTGCTGTATCAAGCCTTGAAGCGCTAGCGGCAAATGGACGGCATTTTGACGGTCTGATCAGTCCTATCTTTGATGCAAGACGGGGACAGGTGTATACAGGTCTGTATGAATACAAAAACGGGCTTTTGGAGCAAGTTGTTGCTGATCAAAATGTGATGTTAGCCGAGTGGCTGGAGATGCTAAAAGAAAAGGATCGCCCAGTTTTGTTTTTAGGTCATGATACTTCTATTCACAAGCAGTTGATAGAGGATGTGCTTGGGACAAAAGGGATCATTGGAGCTGCTGCTCAGCATAACCCGCGTCCATCAGAATTGGCTTTTTTAGGGGCGGAAAAAGAAGCAGCTGATGTTCACGGGCTTGTCCCGGAGTACTTGCGGCTGGCAGAAGCTGAAGCGAAATGGATTGAAAGTCAAAAGTAGGGTGATAGGATGAAAACAAAAGCGGCGGTCAGAAACATGCAGCTTGATGATATTGATCATGTATACGAAATCGAAACATCCTCTTTTACGTCTCCTTGGACGAAGGATTCGTTTTATCATGAGCTGATGGAAAATCCGTATGCTCATTATCTTGTGATTGAAAAGGACGGCCATGTTGCTGGGTATTGCGGGATTTGGATCGTGATGGACGACGCCCAAATTACAAATATAGCGATAAAACCGGAGTATCGCGGCCAGTCTTTAGGAGAAACGCTTTTTCGCTCAGCGATTGAACTGTGCAAAGAAAAAGACGCAAGACGGCTTTCGCTTGAAGTGAGGGTTTCTAATCATCCTGCTCAAGGCTTATATAAGAAGTTCGGGATGCAGCCCGGCGGAATAAGAAAGAACTATTATACTGATAACGGGGAAGATGCGTTAATTATGTGGGTGACGATAAATGAGTGAGCAAAAAGAGATTTACGTATTGGGAATTGAAACAAGCTGTGATGAGACAGCGGCAGCTATCGTAAAAAACGGAAAAGAAATCATGTCGAACGTAGTGGCCTCACAAATTGAAAGCCATAAGCGCTTCGGAGGCGTTGTTCCGGAAATTGCTTCAAGACATCATGTTGAGCAAATCACTTTGGTCATAGAAGAAGCTTTTCGTAAAGCCGGCATGACGTATAGTGATATTGATGCGATTGCCGTAACTGAAGGTCCGGGACTGGTGGGAGCGCTTCTTATCGGAGTGAACGCTGCTAAAGCATTGAGCTTTGCGCATAACATTCCATTAGTTGGCGTCCATCATATAGCCGGTCATATATACGCGAACCGTCTTGTAGAAGAGATTGTGTTCCCGGCACTGGCATTGGTCGTTTCAGGGGGCCATACGGAATTGGTTTATATGAAGGAACACGGATCATTTGAAGTTATTGGGGAAACTCTCGATGATGCAGCAGGAGAAGCTTACGACAAAGTGGCGCGAACGATGGGACTGCCGTATCCGGGAGGACCGCAAATTGACAAGCTTGCTGAAAAAGGGAATGACAATATTCCGCTTCCTCGCGCATGGCTCGAAGAAGGCTCTTACAATTTCAGCTTCAGCGGGTTGAAGTCTGCGGTGATCAATACGCTTCATAATGCGTCTCAAAAAGGACAAGAGATTGCTCCGGAAGATTTGTCTGCCAGTTTCCAAAATAGCGTGATAGATGTCTTGGTGACAAAAACGGCGCGTGCGGCAAAGGAATATGGTGTCAAACAGGTCCTTTTAGCCGGAGGGGTAGCTGCAAACAGAGGACTCAGAGCCGCATTAGAAAAGGAATTTGCCCAGCATGAAGGGATTAAGCTCGTCATTCCTCCGTTAGCGTTATGTACGGATAATGCTGCAATGATTGCTGCGGCTGGTACAATTGCTTTTGAGAAGGGCATTCGCGGTGCATATGATATGAATGGCCAGCCTGGCCTTGAATTGACTTCTTATCAAAGTCTCACGACATAATGGCGTGAGGCTTTTTATCTGTTATTAACAGATAATTCTCAATTTATCCACATATCTGTTAGTAATTATGAAGATATCGATGGATAAAGGGCTGAAGACACTGTTAATAAAGTGGATAAATTCAGAATATTTTGTGGATAATGTGTATAAAGCGCTTATTTCGTTTGCTTGTAAGGTTATTTTCTGTGGATAAAAAGCACCTCTAAAAAGAGGTGCTTGACTTTTTTAAGATTCTTCTGTGGATAGTTCTTCCCACTCGGACAAAAGAGTTTCCAGCTCCTGATTAAGCTTCTCGTTGTCTGCATGGATCGCTTGTACCTTTTCATGGTCTTGATAGACTTCAGGATCACAAAGCAATTCATCATTGTGACTAATGTTTTCTTCAATGTTTTGAACAGCGGTTTCAATTTCTTCAATCCGACGGAGCCGTTGGCGCTCTTTCTTTTTCCATTCTTTTTCTTCTTCATATGAACGTTTTGAGTCGGACTTTACCGCAGCAGGAGTTTTTTCGGTTTCCTCTTGCTGATTCATTTTCTCCAGTTCAAGCTGCTCTGTTTTTTTCTCGGTATAATAATCGTAATCTCCCAGATACTCCTCTATATGGTTTGGAGAAAGCTCCAATACTCTTGTGGCAATTCTGTTAATAAAATATCTGTCATGTGAGACAAATAACAGTGTGCCTGGATAATCAATCAGCGCGTTTTCGAGAACTTCTTTACTGTCTAAGTCCAGGTGGTTCGTCGGTTCATCAAGGATGAGAAAATTAGCTTTTTGAAGCATCAGCTTAGCAAGAGCCAATCTTGCTTTTTCGCCTCCGCTCAGTGAATGGACGGGTTTCAGCACATCATCTCCGGAGAATAAGAAATTGCCGAGACAAGTTCGGATTTCTTTCTCCGGAAGACCAGGGTACTCATCCCACAGCTCATCAAGGACGCGTTTAGAGGAAGTCAGTTCAGCCTGCTCCTGATCATAGTAGCCGACACTGACATTCGAGCCGTATGAGATTGTTCCATGATCTGGCTTTAGGGTGTCCATTAATGTTTTCAGCAATGTTGATTTACCGATTCCGTTAGGGCCGACAAGCGCGGCGCTTTCTCCTCTTGTGAGCATGAACGACACTTCTGTTAAAAGCGGCGGCTGGTTTTCATAGCTGATTGTGAGATCTTGAACGCGCAGGACTTCGTTTCCGCTCTGTTTTGTAATATCAAAATGAAAGTTTGCGGATTTTTCATCGCCGAGCGGTTTTGACATGACTTCCATTCGCTCCAGCTGCTTTCGGCGGCTTTGTGCTCTTTTTGTGGTAGAAGCTCTCGCCAGATTTCGGTCTACGAAGTCCTGAAGCTTTGCGATTTCATCCTGCTGCTTTTCATATATTTTAATATCTTTCTCATACTGCGCGGCTTTTTGGTCGAGATAAGCGCTGTAGTTGCCGTGATACTTTTTGCTTTCAGCTCTTGATACCTCGTATACTTGGTTTACCACCTTGTCCAAAAAGTAGCGGTCATGCGAAACGATCAGAATGGCGCCTGAATAGCCCTGCAAATAATGTTCAAGCCAGGTTAGCGTATCAATATCGAGATGGTTTGTCGGCTCATCGAGAATGAGTAAATCAGGCTGTGTTAACAGAAGCTTACCAAGGGCCAGCCTTGTTTTCTGACCTCCGCTGAGGCTTTGCACCTGTGTTGAATCGTCAAAATGGCTGAAGCCGAGACCATGCAGCACAGATCTGACATCTGCTTCATATTGATAGCCGCCTTTATCTCTGAATTCCTGCTGAAGCCGGTCATAGGTTTTCATGATGCTTTCCAATTCACCGGGATCAGCTGCCGCCATTTTTTCTTCGATAGCCCGCATTTCCTTTTCCATTGCTTTTAAGTGGTCAAAAACAGTCAGCAGCTCTTCTTTTATGGTAAGCTTAGAATCCAAGCCCGTATGCTGGGCAAGATATCCCATTGTAATATCTTTCGGTTTAATAATTTCGCCCTTTTCATACGAAAGCTGGCCTGCGATAATTTTAAGCAGCGTAGATTTTCCCGCGCCATTTCTTCCTACAATGGCAATGCGATCACGATTTCTGACTTCCAGCTTTATATTGTTTAAAATAGTATCAGCGCCAAACGATTTGGATAGCTGATTAACTTGTAAGATCATCATATTATTTCACCTCTGCTATAATAAGTTAAGTGTAGCTTATGAACCAGAAGTCAGCAAACAATACATTGGCCGAATAAGACATAGAGAAGAAAATAGTGTATGATCTGTTTAAGGAGAGTTTTAATATGAATGGATTTTCTCATTTTAATGAACAGGGCAGAGCCCAGATGGTGGACATCAGCGAAAAATCTTCGACTGTCCGTACTGCGGCAGCTGTTTCAAGCGTACACATGAAGAATGAAGTGTACGAGAAAATACAAAGTCATGATATCGGCAAAGGAGATGTACTGGCTGTTGCGCAGGTGGCAGGTATTATGGCCGCAAAGCAAACGTCGAATATCATTCCGATGTGCCATCCGCTTTCACTGAGCGGGGTAGATATATCGTTTGACTGGAAAATAAAAGAAGCAGAAGTTATACTTCATATAAAAGCACAGGTCAAAACGAAAGGGAGTACAGGTGTGGAAATGGAAGCGCTCACTTCTGCATCGGTGTGCGCTCTTACCGTTTACGATATGTGCAAGGCCCTTGATAAGGGAATGGTCATCGGCCCTACTTTCTTGCTGGAGAAGACAGGCGGGAAAAACGGTGACTTTAAAAGAGAACTATCCGAGTATAATTTGGAGGACCAAAAATGAATAAGGATCAATCAAAAATTCCGCAGGCGACGGCAAAACGGCTGCCGCTTTACTATCGCTTTTTAAAGAATCTGCATGCGTCAGGAAAGCAGCGTGTATCATCCGCTGAACTCAGTGATGCCGTAAAGGTTGATTCTGCCACGATTCGCAGGGATTTTTCCTATTTTGGAGCTCTTGGCAAAAAAGGATATGGATATAATGTGGATTATTTGCTGTCATTTTTCCGAAAAACGCTTGATCAGGATGAGATGACAGACGTTATCTTGATTGGTGTCGGGAACTTGGGAACGGCATTTCTTCACTATAATTTCACAAAAAATAATAACACAAAAATTTCTATGGCTTTTGATATAAATGAGAGTAAAATAGGAACTGAGGTAGGCGGCGTGCCTGTCTATAACCTTGATGACCTTGAACAACACGTAAAAAATGAATCAGTTGCCATTCTTACAGTGCCAGCAGTTGCCGCTCAATCCATTACAGACAGATTGGTCGCGTTAGGAATCAAGGGAATTCTTAATTTTACGCCGGCCCGTTTGAATGTGCCGGAACACATTCGAATTCATCATATAGATTTAGCTGTAGAGCTTCAGTCACTGGTTTATTTCTTGAAGCATTATTCAGTTTTAGAGGAAATCGAATAGAGGGAAAGGAGGAGCCCAAATATGCCGATCGGTCCTGGAAGCCTTGCTGTTATCGCAATCGTTGCTCTGATTATCTTCGGTCCCAAAAAGCTGCCTGAGTTGGGGAAAGCTGCGGGAGACACACTTCGTGAATTCAAAAACGCTACTAAAGGATTAACGAGTGATGACGAGGAAAAAAAGAAAGAAGATCAGTAAGTTAGGATGACACGAATGAAAGTGAATCAAATGTCGCTGCTGGAGCATATTGCTGAGCTTCGAAAACGGTTGCTGATTGTAGCGCTGGCGTTTGTCGTTTTCTTTATCGCGGGATTTTTTTTAGCGAAGCCGATTATTGTATATCTGCAAGAAACAGATGAAGCGAAGCAGCTTACGCTTAACGCGTTTAATCTGACAGACCCGCTTTATGTGTTTATGCAGTTTGCGTTTATCATCGGCATTGTCCTGACTTCGCCGGTTATTCTTTATCAGCTTTGGGCTTTTGTGAGCCCAGGCCTCTATGAGAAAGAGCGCAAAGTAACGCTCAGCTACATTCCGATCTCTATTTTGCTGTTTTTAGCGGGCTTATCTTTTTCATATTATATTTTATTTCCTTTTGTTGTTGATTTTATGAAGCGGATTTCTCAGGACTTGAATGTCAATCAGGTGATTGGAATTAATGAGTATTTTCATTTTCTCCTGCAGCTGACGATTCCGTTTGGACTGTTGTTCCAAATGCCAGTCATCCTCATGTTTTTGACCAGGCTTGGAATTGTGACACCAATGTTCTTAGCGAAAATCAGAAAGTATGCGTATTTTACGCTGCTGGTGATCGCTGCCCTGATTACACCGCCTGAGCTTTTGTCCCATATGATGGTCACTGTCCCGCTTTTGATTTTATATGAAATCAGTATTCTTATATCGAAGGCCGCTTATCGGAAAGCGCAGAAAAGCAGTGCTGCCGATCAGGACGTGTCTTCCGGGCAATAATAAAAAATCCATTTCTCATTGAGAAATGGATTTTCTTTATTTCTGGTTCTTTTTGATTTTAAAAGAAAAGGCGAACATCTTAAAAGAAATGCTGATGTTGTAAGCGGCGAACACCATCAGCAGGATGGAGTAAAATGACCACATGCTGCCTGGTGAGCTTGCGGCAAGATAAGTAAAGATGCACCCTACGGCAAAATAGATCATTCCCCAAACTACCGGGTTTCTCATAAAAATAATCCTCCAATAATCAATTGCATTTGTGTGCTCTGCTGTTCAAGGTACTTCTGAACAGGCTCAAGCTGCATGATGACGACAAATGTATTCATCATGACATGGGCGAATATCGGCACCCATATCCGTTTGGTTCTCGCATACAAGAAGGCAAAGGTAAAGCCCATTGCTGTATAAAGAAGAAGATGCTTTAAATCAGCGTGAACAATACCAAAAATAACCGAGCTGATCAGTCCGGCAAAGAAGAAATTCGTTTTTTCGTACAGTGTGCCGAAAATGATTTTTCTGAAGATGATTTCTTCTAATATAGGCCCGACGACAGAAGAAACCATAATCATGAGCGGGACTGCCTGAATGACATCCAGAATAGCTTGTGTATTTTCTGATTCTCTTCCGATGCCAAATACATAATATTCAATAGAGCCTGCTAATCCTTGCGAGAAGAGGGCAATGAAAAAACCGGCTATCGCCCAAAGGATAGAAAGTCCGACGGAGTCTTTCCGGCCGTTTCTCAGCGTTGTTTTCGGAACAGTTCTCAGAATGAGCAGAACGACAACGAGACAGGCGATAAAGCTGATAACGGACCATAATCCTTGTGCGTGCAGCATATTCTCATTTGTAGGCTGTCCTCCGGCATAACCGAATTTAAATAACAAGGGAATCCCGATTAATGCGGAAAACT
Source organism: Bacillus inaquosorum KCTC 13429 (assembly GCF_000332645.1). Taxonomy (GTDB): domain Bacteria; phylum Bacillota; class Bacilli; order Bacillales; family Bacillaceae; genus Bacillus; species Bacillus inaquosorum. The sequence continues at coordinate 333,793 of NZ_AMXN01000005.1, read as the reverse complement.
GCATGATGATATATGTCAAAATAATAAACCAATACTGTTTTCTCAAATGGTATGTACTCCTTTGTTAAATGGGTTTCGTTCATCTACAGCTATTGTAACATAATCGGAACGGGGGTGAAAAAGCTAAGGGAAAAGGGAGCTGAAAAGAATCATGTAAGCGTGAAAAAATTTTTATCTTATCACTTGAAATTGGAAGGGAGATTCTTTATTATAAGAATTGTGTTAGCACTCTTTAGTGTCGAGTGCTAAAATTACATATTCATACTATTGAGGAGGTTATTACATTGTTAAAGCCATTAGGTGATCGCGTTGTCATTGAACTCGTAGAATCTGAAGAAAAAACTGCCAGCGGAATTGTGTTGCCGGATTCTGCAAAAGAAAAACCGCAAGAAGGCAAAATCGTGGCAGCTGGTTCAGGTCGCGTGTTAGAAAGCGGAGAGCGCGTTGCTTTAGAAGTAAAAGAGGGCGACCGCATTATCTTCTCAAAATACGCAGGTACTGAAGTGAAATACGAAGGTACTGAATACTTAATCTTACGTGAAAGCGACATTTTAGCTGTTATCGGCTAATTCTTAAATAAACAATACTTAAAACATTTGAGGAGGTCTTGTAAACATGGCAAAAGAAATTAAGTTTAGTGAAGAAGCTCGCCGCGCAATGCTTCGCGGTGTCGATGCACTTGCTGATGCTGTAAAAGTAACTTTAGGACCAAAAGGACGCAACGTGGTTCTAGAGAAAAAATTCGGTTCTCCGTTAATCACAAATGACGGTGTAACAATCGCTAAAGAAATCGAGCTTGAAGACGCGTTTGAAAACATGGGTGCTAAGCTTGTTGCTGAAGTAGCCAGCAAAACAAACGACGTTGCCGGTGACGGTACAACAACTGCGACAGTTCTTGCGCAAGCTATGATCCGTGAAGGCCTTAAAAACGTAACAGCAGGCGCTAACCCTGTAGGCGTGCGTAAAGGTATGGAAAAAGCTGTAGCGGTTGCGATCGAAAACTTAAAAGAAATTTCTAAGCCGATCGAAGGCAAAGAGTCTATCGCTCAGGTTGCTGCGATCTCTGCTGCTGATGAGGAAGTCGGAAGCCTTATCGCTGAAGCAATGGAGCGCGTAGGAAACGACGGCGTTATCACAATCGAAGAGTCTAAAGGCTTCACAACTGAGCTTGAAGTTGTTGAAGGTATGCAATTCGACCGCGGATATGCGTCTCCTTACATGGTAACTGACTCTGATAAGATGGAAGCGGTTCTTGACAATCCTTATATCTTAATCACAGACAAAAAAATCACCAACATTCAAGAAATCCTTCCTGTGCTTGAGCAGGTTGTTCAGCAAGGCAAACCATTGCTTCTGATCGCTGAGGATGTTGAAGGCGAAGCACTTGCAACACTTGTTGTGAACAAACTTCGCGGCACATTCAATGCAGTTGCTGTTAAAGCTCCTGGCTTCGGTGACCGCCGTAAAGCAATGCTTGAAGACATCGCTGTCCTTACTGGCGGAGAAGTCATCACAGAAGATCTTGGCCTTGACCTGAAATCTACTCAAATCGCTCAATTGGGACGCGCTTCTAAAGTTGTCGTTACAAAAGAAAACACAACAATCGTTGAAGGCGCTGGCGAAACAGACAAAATTTCTGCCCGCGTGACTCAAATCCGCGCTCAAGTGGAAGAAACAACTTCTGAATTCGACAGAGAAAAATTACAAGAGCGTCTTGCGAAACTTGCTGGCGGCGTAGCTGTCATCAAAGTCGGCGCTGCGACTGAAACTGAGCTGAAAGAGCGTAAACTTCGCATCGAAGACGCCCTGAACTCAACTCGCGCAGCTGTTGAAGAAGGCATCGTATCCGGCGGTGGTACAGCACTTGTAAACGTATATAACAAAGTCGCTGCAGTTGAAGCTGAAGGCGATGCTCAAACAGGTATCAACATCGTGCTTCGCGCGCTTGAAGAGCCAATCCGTCAAATCGCGCACAACGCTGGTCTTGAAGGATCTGTCATCGTTGAGCGCCTCAAAAACGAAGAAATCGGCGTAGGCTTCAACGCTGCAACTGGCGAATGGGTAAACATGATCGAAAAAGGTATCGTTGACCCAACAAAAGTTACACGCTCAGCTCTTCAAAACGCTGCGTCTGTAGCTGCAATGTTCTTAACAACTGAAGCTGTTGTCGCTGACAAGCCAGAAGAAAACGCTGGCGGCGCAGGAATGCCTGACATGGGCGGCATGGGCGGTATGGGTGGCATGATGTAATAAAGGTGTAAAAACCTTATTATATCAACGTATAAAATGATAATATGCTTTTCTTGTCCTCAGATTTGTCCTGGTTTTCTAAAAATGGGGCATATCATGCAAGAACAGTTCTTACTATAGGAGAAGGTCTTTCATCAGTTTGCTAAAACTGTTGGGAGGCCTTTTCTTCTATATTGGAGGCCATGTATAGATAATAAATGTGGTATTAATATCTGTATGTCCAAGCCGCTGCTGTATCAATATTCTTTTTAAAATTTTGTGGTGATATTTGATTAGTTTCAATAAATTAAAAATATTGTCGGCACAAAAGAAAAATCCACTTATATAATATAGAAGGAATACTAAGAAAAGTGCCTAATTTGGGTATACTGTCACGAAAATCATATGGTTGTATATGCTTTATGACCGTTATAATGTTATTCATTTTCTTTCTTACAAGGGAATAGGTAACACAAGAATTAATAGCGGTTCAGTTTACGTGTCGTTTATAAGATGTATATCATTATAAAACATTAGTGTACTATTTAACTTATTAATATTTCATATTCAAAAAGAAATGTCATATCATTTATAAATGAGATTAATATAAAGGAAAATTTAGATGACAATTGTGGCTAAGTAAAAATAGGAGTTAATAAGATTAATCTTGGTCTGTCGATGATTGAGGAGAATAAACTTAACGGGTTGGGAGTATAAGAAATTGAAATAGTCTGAGCATATCCATAAATAAAAGTTTTTAACTTTTTATAATCCCATGAAAAAAAGCCGCTTCACAAAGTGAGCGGCTCTACTTATTATTGCTTTTTCAAGGCGTTTTTTAAAGCTTCATACACACCATTAATGCCAGCACTAGTCCCAGTAAATACAAACTTATTCTTTTCAGGAATGTAGCTACCTCCGTAACCTTCCCATACAGAACTCCTATGAGACCAATCAATAGTGCCTAATTTTTTAATTTCACCTATCCAATCGATATTATTTTGATTATAAATCACTTCGTTTAAGTACTTACCAATCCCTTGTAGCGTAGCCGCTGTGCCAATAATGTACTTTTCTCGATTAGAAGCATCTTCTGGTAATACTTCAAATAGTAAATTAATAATCTCGTCAAGAGTATTGTGGAATTCATTATAAGTTTCCATGTTTAATTTGCTTTCTTTATCTTTATTTGCACCTGTAATTATATAACACAACATGTTTCTTAATGTGGAAAGAACCATAATTTGATTATTATTGCTCCGAATTTGGGTTTTTTCAGTTTCGATATTCAATCTTAATAATTGTTCGTTATTTTTAGCTAAATCTTTAGCTAATCTATTGTACTGGTCACTTGAATCAAAATTCAATGCAATTGATTTGTTAGGCTTCCCTGCTAAAAGATTTAAATCATGGAACAATTGTTGTTCTCCTTTTTGATCGATTCCAGTGAAAATTACGACAGGAATAGTCATATTCTCTAAAAGAATAAGCTTCTCTATAAGCCTATCTTTTTCATTTTTGTTACTTGAATTTTCAATATTCCCTTTTAAAGTAGCAATTGCTAATTTAATTGCTTCAGATCGATGTTGTCCATCATTTATAGAAAAAATAGTACTGATATCAACATCAATAGTGGATAATTCTTCATTATATTGAATGTCATCTTTACATGTTACCGTAATAGCACTTAAAAAAGTCATTCTTTTTTTATCAATGCCGTCTAAAATATACTTTGCAATTGATTTAACGCGTGGCTTATTTAATTTACGCTGGACTTCTGGAAAAACCTTAAAGAAACTTTCAAGTTTATTGAAAGGAATCATTGTTACATAAGTATCCTTTCCAAATTGACTTCCTTTTGAACCTTTAAATGAAATTTTAATAGAGTTTGCTACAGACATTTTACCACCCCAAAATTGTTATGTGTTAAATTTATCACTTATATGCATTTATTTCAATTTATTTTTTGTTTTTTGTTGTATATTTTTCAAAGCCGCTCAGAAAAACATGTACAGCCGCACAGGTGGAAATGTTTAACGATATTTAATTGTATTTGCTGTTATATAAATAATTGGTTTTAATTTCTTATGAAAAGTTTGACAAATTAAAAAACCTGTTGTTTAATATTGGTGACGAGCGGCTCGTAATTATGTGAGGAGTATATTAATATATTAACAAATTCTTACGATAGAAGAGGTCAGTTTGTATTTTGTTGGAATTTATAAAGTCATTTGATAACAACAATACAAAACGAAGATTTTTAAGTGCAACGAAGATAATTACTCTAGTATTGGAAATCAGCATAATTATTCGGTTCTTGAAGGAAGTGGTTTATGAATAGGGTTTAGTTAAATAACATACCTCGCACTCTACTGTAATTAGGGAATGAGCTTTTATAAGACCTACAGCTCCCTTTGTTGTCATGTGGAGTTCTGTTCATAAATTTATTAGATAAGATTAATAAAATTACAGTAAGTATAGGTCCTAAATAAAAGATATGAAATGATTTTAATTCTTGTGTCTAGAGCCAATTGGTGAAGACTGAAAAAATCACTCTTAATCAAACGTCAGAGAAATTTGTTGGCATTTTTATGTATAGTGAACTAGTTGAGTGAAGAGTTTGCAAGGTATGAAATTTTTAAGTCTAAGACTACATAAGAAAGAGAGTGGCATATATGGGGGTAAAAATAGATAAAGCAGTTTACACTAAAACAAAAGAACTCATGACGAATATAGAAGCAGATAAACAGGAATTGAATGGGGAAAAGTTCACATGTCCTTATTGTAATGTAGAATTATCATTCAGAAGATCGGGGAAGAGACAATTAGAAAATAGAGTGATTGACGTATCTCCTTATTTTCGATTGGAAAAAGGCATCGAACATGAAGAACAATGTGAATATAATACATTTGGACAGATTGAAATTATAGCCCGTAAACCAATGGCATTGAAAGAATTCATGGAAAAAAAGAAAAATGATCAATATGCTATAAGGCTGCAAGTTGTCAAGAAAGCGATGGCAGAACCTCCAGAAGAAGAGGTAGAAGGAACAACGGCAAATCCAAAAGGGAAAGGGGATGCTGCGAATAAGAATTATAAAAATAGTGGATCAATAACACCTTATCTAAGTAGAATGAAAGATATTATGATCCTGCGTTCTAAAATGGAAAAGAATACGGATGTTAAGAAACATTTAAAGTTAGAATATAAAAGTAAGACGATTAGTTGGGATAAATTTTATTTTGGTCCTGAATATAAAGATTTCCTAGTATTATCGAAGTATTTCAGAAATAAACCGGAGCCGAAGCACCCTATCTGTATAGAGGGAATGGTAAAGGATTATCAAATAAGAACGGACAAAAAGAATAAAAAATATTATTCTTTTATGTTAGAAAAACCTTATGTAAAGGATATTGATACAGAAGGATTTAGGCATGTTCCAAGTGTGAGTTTGAATATCTATGAGGAACATGAAACGTTAATCGATTATATGGAAGATAATTATAAAAAACATAATAAACAAATAATCGCTTATGGAGATCCTTATGTAAAGGTCAATACTTCAACACAGAATAATGTAAAATATCATAATATTACGATTTGGATTAATCGGACAGCCCAAGTTCATTTATTTAATAATGTTTATGTAAAATTATTTGGAGAATAAAAAAAGGCCATCTTATGGATGGTTTTTATTGTACTATTAATTACAACTCCCTTATATCTAGCTCCCCAATCCCCAGAATCCATCTGGATAAGCAACACTAAAAAAATTCCTGAAGTTGTCCTCGCCTTTTTTAAATTGTATTTTTCCTCATTTAATGTTTTGGTTAAAAACGTTGGTATTACAAGTTTCTTTAATATCTATTTTCTTTTATTATATATCAGATGAATGGGCGGCATGATGTAAAACCGACAAAAAACTCTTGATAAACAAGGGTTTGTCGGCAACGGACGTCATTTTTGATGCCCTTTTGATGCCATTTATAAATTTTCGAGGCTTCTCATGAGTTCACCGAGCTTGTGAGAGGCTTCTTTTTTTCTGTCTTTTGTAGTTTGATTTTTTCAGCACTGTTCTATATCGATTTTTAATAGTTTTGATAAATGGTAGGTAATCCCGATATGAACTATTCAATTGACCAAAATACAAAATTCTACCGGCTCAGGTTCCTGCTTACGTCTTCTTTGACAAACGGCTTACTGTTACTTCAGTAAACTACGTTTCTGTTATGAGACAAAAAAGGTATGAAAATTATTCGTCCCAACCTATGTTACTTCTCTCTCTATTGCAGACGACCATATTGGTATACTCTCATACGACAAAAAAAGACCAGTTATCTAAATAATAGTGCCACCAACACTCTTAGACGGTTTCCCCTAGGAAAGTACTGTCAAAGAGAAATCCTGTTAAAATGTCTATTTGTGCTGCTTTTTTTATCTACTAAAAGACAATGTTTTCCTTGCAATAAGGAAACTCGTCTTTTATGGTAAAGCGACAGAATAATGACATCCGATCCCCAATAATTCACTGTCGATAGAGTTAGATTCTTGATAAAATCCGTCCCTACTTTATAGAGACAGACAACCCAATTATCAACTCTGATATTATCAAGGAGGACTTAATAGTGCATTTCTCAAAAATGATAGATCGTTTGGCTTTATATGATTTACACAGAAAAAGAAGCAAAGATAAACATTTTTCTGCTGCTTGTAAAGCCGATGTAGATGATAGAGAGGAATTTTTCACTGCAAATATAGCTGATGTTTCAATTGATTTGAATGAATCTAAAAAAAATTATAGGGTTGGAACATTTAGTTATGAATCCTTAATTCAATCTGGGAATCTTGTTAATGATACTTTAAAAGGGGAGGTTTTTTTAAACGACAATGATATAGATCCACCCAATGTCATCTTTGTACACGGCTGGCGCATGGATTCGTACAATAGAATCAAAAAAATATTTCATAATCGTATAATGAACGATTTAGGCTGGAACATGTATTATTATTCTCTTCCATACCATTTTGAAAGAGAACCGGAAAATTCGCTGTATAGTGGCGAGTTGATGATTAGTGCAAATATTGATCGTACAATTGAGTCGACAAGACAGGCCATTGTAGATTTACGTGCGTTAATTCACTGGATAAAAGCAAATAAAAAAGGACCTGTTATCATAGTGGGAGTAAGCTTAGGGGGATGGGTTACTAATCTAATTGCAACCCTAGAATCCCAAATTGATGTAGTGGTATCAGCTTTTTATGCCAATCGCCTTTCTTATTCAATATGGAACACGATCCCAGGTAAATTCATAAGAGAAGAATTAGAACAAAATGGTGTGACCTATGAAGATTTAGTGACGTATTGGAATATCACAGATCCTAGTCAAGCCTTGCCTAAAGTTAATAAAGATAACATTCTGCTGATTTCTGCTAAACATGATCAGTATATTGACTTAAAAGATGCAGATTATTTATGGGAAAGTTGGGGGAAACCCACAAGATATGTTTACAATTGTGGTCATTCTGGTATTGTTCTTTGTCGCAAAAAACTGGCAAATGATACGCTTTCCTTTATACGAGAAAGAATACATACGGGAAAAACTGGTTCAGTACATTTGTAGATCTTAATAAGAAAGGAAATGCCAACTGCGACTTCAGTTGGCATTTCCTATTTATAATAAAGAAACTGAGTGAGATAGCTGACAGGACTACTATGCGTACTAGTCGTTTTCATTAGTCACCCTTGCCAGTTGTTCCACCTCACCCCGAATCCCAATAGCAGGCTCCCAAGAATCAATTAAACGAATCGCTTTTTGATTGAATTCCATCGATTTCGTTTCCTCTCCTTTACGGTACAACAACTGTGCCATCCCATAATAATAATAGATCAATTCAACCTGATTCGCGTTTTGTTTGTCATAAAGCATCTGCTCAAAGGCTTCTTCCGCTTTTTCAAACTGATCACACTTCACGTAAGCAACACCCAGATTGAAATAGGCTTCTATCGTTTTTTCGCCGCCGTACGTGGAGCTTATCTCATTTGCCGCTTCGTATAATTGAATGGCTTCTTCATCATGACCTCTCACAAAGCTTAGGTCTCCGCGAACGAGTAGAACTCTGTGTTGAATCGTTGGAGAAATCGGTTGATCTTCGATTTCGTTTAAAATCGTTGCTGCTTTTTCTTGTTGCCCGGCTTTTAAAAACAGCCTTGCTTTGAGTGCGTGTCCCCATACTTTTAAATCGTGGGCATCGAGATCTTCTGCGTCTGATTGTTCCAGAATCTTCAGTCCGGCCTCAATTTGCTGAAGCGCCCCATCTAAATCATTGACTTCCATCAGTGCCCAGCCTGCTGTGTCGATTCGGAAGAATGCTTCTCGTGTGTGTTGGCCTAATTGGTGGGCGGCATCGGCGGCTTTGCGTCCGTATTCGATTCGCAGGGGCAGGTTGATTCTGCTTAGAAAATGGCTGATGCGGGTGATGAGTTCGATTAGGGTTTCTTTTTGTCCGGTTTCACTTGTCCATTGGATGACCTTTAAGATGTTTGGCCATTCTTTTTTCATTTGATCTAAATTCCTTCCCAGAAGGTAGCTCCAATAGATAGAGTTGGGCTGTTCCCGTTTTAAATGGGTTTCGGCATAATCAATATAATAGTGAGCCCAGCGGCTGCGGGCTTCTTTTTCATATTCATGCTGTTCGGACAAGTGCTGTTCTCCGTAAGCGACAACGGTTTGATGCGCTAAGTATTGTGTCCTTCCCTCGCTTCGTTCCGGCTGAATCAGGGCATATGACCGCATTTGTTCCATAGCGTAATGAAAACGGCGGGCGTCTAATCCGGCCGCTGCCGCCAGACTTTTATCATCCGGCGGCTTGCTGAAAAAGCAAAGTGCCTGCCATAGCTTTCGCGTATCTTCGTTGCATCTGTCCCATGTGCGGCCAAAGAGGAACTCAAACAATTCCAGCAGTGTGTAGCCTGCTTTTCCAAGCTCATGAATCAACTGCTGAGCGGGTATGTCATCGTCTGACATATAGGCAATGCTGAGTGCCATGGCTTTCGGGTTTCCGGCAGTCGCTGAAATGAATTCGTTTTTCAGGTCAGATGATAGATGGAACAGCTGCTCCAGCTTTTCCCGTTTATGTGGAAGGTTGCATGTTTGTAAGCAGCGGTGCACTTCTTGCTGAAAAAATTCAAGGGCATCTGTTTGGTCAAGGCCGCTCAGCTGGATGGCCGCCATTTCTCCGAAGCTTTCTCGATAGGTTTGCTTTACGTTTTCCCGTGCTGTAAGGAGAACTTTTACGCCTTGCGGAAGGCTGGTGATAAATTCGTGAATGTCACGTTCTGCGGTATCAATGCTGTCAACGATCAGCAGTACCGGTTTTTCTTTTGTGTAATTGGCTAACGCATTGCGGACGACGAATCGTTTTTCATTGATTGATTTATCGATTTGTTCAGCGCGTCCGAGCTGATAGGCGATCGTATTTAAAAAATCGCTAAAGCTTAAACCTTTCCAATCGGCGCTGACCCAGATGATGCTGTTGAATGCCGGCCAATCTGAAGAATTGCCGACACAGGAATAGGCAGCTTCAAGAGCGATTGTGGTTTTACCCATGCCGGCCCAGCCTGTGATTAAACAGACTGGTGACGGAGAAAGCATCCATTGTCGTATTGCTTCCATATCAAAGCTGCGTCCGATGAAGTTTCCGGACCAGCGTGACGGTAAGTTATGCGTGATAGGCTGTTCTGTAAGTGCATTCGTTTCTTGGCTGGTTCTGTCATGAAACAGCCGCTTTACTGCTAGTTCAATATCGTTATCACTTGGAGCTCCGAATGACCCGTCTTTTCGCAGCGTTTTAGCTTTTTTCAAACAAGACGCTGCCCATACAGGCAATGCGGGTTTGATAACAGGGATGGTGGTGGTTTCCAGCAGGCCGGTCAGCCACTCGATATCCAAGTCGGTCTTTTCGAGAATGATCCAGATCATTCCGAACAGTTTTCCGTCGTCAATTCTTCCGGGAATATAGTTTGCACCCATCTGTCCGATCCAGCTTTTGATCGTGTTAGAGGAGACCCCCAGCTGGAGTGCGATTTTATCTATATAAGAATGTCCTGTTTTTTCATTCTTTTTCCTTCTGACTTTATAATCAGGATGAAGTTTTAGTGATTTGACGCCAGGTGCCAGCAGTTGTGCAAATTGTTTTCGGTTTTCAAGTTCAGCCATAAGCCTGCACCTCCTATTAGTACTATTTTATCAATCCAGCGTTTTTTGTATATGAGAAAATAGTAAAGTACAGTGCGGCTGTCCTTTTATACAGCAGAAAAGGCTGTTGAACGTGCTGAAAAGCAGATAAAATGAGGGCAGTAACAGAGAAAACAAAAATGTATGCACTTACATTTTTGTTTTTTAAAGAAAGGAATTTGCCAAATGACTCACACAGTACCTCAAAGCATGAAAGCGGCTGTTATGCACAACACAAGAGAGATCAAAATTGAAACATTGCCTGTGCCTGACATCAATCATGATGAAGTGTTGATTAAGGTGATGGCTGTCGGGATTTGCGGATCAGATCTGCATTACTATACAAATGGCAGAATAGGCAACTATGTAGTGGAAAAACCATTTATCCTTGGCCATGAATGCGCGGGAGAAATTGCCGCTGTCGGATCGTCTGTCAATCAATTTAAGGTGGGAGACCGTGTCGCTGTTGAACCGGGTGTCACGTGCGGACGCTGTGAGGCGTGCAAGGAAGGACGCTATAACCTTTGTCCGGATGTACAGTTTTTGGCTACACCGCCGGTAGATGGCGCGTTTGTTCAATATATTAAAATGCGTCAGGACTTTGTTTTTTTGATCCCAGACTCACTTTCCTATGAAGATGCGGCTTTGATTGAACCGTTTTCTGTCGGCATTCATGCAGCGGCGAGAACGAAGCTTCAGCCGGGATCAACAATTGCGATTATGGGAATGGGCCCTGTGGGGTTAATGGCTGTTGCGGCAGCTAAAGTATTTGGGGCAGGCACAATTATCGTGACCGACTTAGAGCCGCTGCGGTTAGAAGCTGCGAAAAAAATGGGAGCGACTCATATTATCAATATCCGTGAACAGGACGCGCTTGAAGAGATTAAAACGATCACAAATGATAGAGGCGTTGATGTTGCTTGGGAAACAGCGGGGAATCCAGCGGCATTGCAATCCGCACTGGCTTCTGTGCGTCGGGGCGGGAAACTGGCGATTGTCGGTTTGCCTTCTCAGAACGAGATTCCGCTCAATGTGCCGTTTATTGCGGACAATGAGATTGATATTTACGGGATCTTCCGTTATGCCAATACGTATCCAAAGGGAATCGAATTTCTTGCTTCCGGCATTGTGGACACGAAGCATCTTGTAACCGACCAATATTCGCTAGAGCAGACGCAAGAGGCGATGGAGCGTGCGCTTCAATTTAAGAATGAATGTTTAAAAGTGATGGTGTATCCAAATCGCTGAGTGAACAGGGAGGGTCTTTGTATTCTCCCTCTTGTTTACTGGAAATGAAAACGGATTCTTGGGGTGGGAAATGATGATTGAAACAGAAAAAGTCACGACATTGAAGGCGAAGCATCACGGTCTGTCCTGGTTTGAACGAATCGGATATGGATTCGGCGATATGTCATATAACATTATTTTTCAGTTTGTAAACGCATACTTATTATTCTATTATACAGACGTCGGCGGCATTCAGCCTGCGGTGATCGCCACTTTGTTCCTTGTTGTGAGGGTGCTGGATGCTATTTTTGACCCGATTATGGGATTGATTTTAGACAAAACGAACACAAGGTGGGGAAAGGCAAGGCCATATCTGTTGTGGGTGGCATTCCCTTTTGCGCTTTTTACCTTTTTATGTTTCACGACGCCTCATTTCGGTGAGACGGGGAATATGGTATATGCGTACATCACCTATATTCTGCTTGGGATGTCCTTTAGTATGCAAACGATTCCGGTGAACAGCTTAACGGGGCGGATGACGAATTCTGTGGAGGAACGAACGGTTCTGACAACAACCCGGATGATTTTGGTGTATATCGGCATTCTTTTATCTATTTCCTGTGCGACACCGCTTGCAACTGCTATCGGAGGAGAGAATCAGGCGTTTGGATTTCAGATGACAGCGCTTATCTATGCGGCGGTCAGCATCGTTTTGAATCTATTCAGTTTCTTTACTGTGCGGGAGCGGATTCAGCCAAAAAAGAGAAAAAAACAAGGGATCAAAAAGACGTTATCCGTTTTATTCCGAAACAAACCTTTGCTTATATTAATTTCATCATTTTTGGCTTTTGCAATCGGGTTTAATATTAAGCTCAGCACGATGGTGTACTATTTTACGTATAACGTAAACCATAAAGAATTTGTATTTTTGGGAACCGTTTTATTTTTCGGAGCAGCGCTGATCAGCAATTTGTTTATCCCTTTCTTTTCTGAGAAGTGGAGCAGAAAACAAGTCATGATCATCACGGCAGGTCTATCGCTTATTTCTTATGCCGGCCTGCACTTCACGCCGTATTCTTCTATTACACTCATTTTTATTTGGCTTTTTGTTTCCGGATTTTTCACAACGCCTTTAAATACGCTTGCTTGGGGGATGGTTGCGGATTGTGTCGATTATGCGGAATGGAAAACCGGAGTTCGCGCGGATGGTGTGGTGATTTCCAGCATGAGCTTTATTAATAAGCTGGGTGTTGCGTTAGCCGGGTCATTTTCGGCCATTTATTTAGGAATTGCCGGGTATGTCGCGAATGCAGACCAGACAGTCACGTCATTGAATGCGATTAAAAATATGAATGCTTTAATTCCGGGATTATTCATTTTGCTTTCTATTATTCTCATTGCCTTCTATCCTTTAACTGAAAAAAGATATAAGCAAATCATCTCTGAGCTGGAGAAAAGGTCTGCAAAATAAATATATGTAAAATTTTTAATATTCAATGTTGTATTTATGGCAGAAAGTAATATACTGAGACTGTAATCTAGACTTTATAAATGAGTGTGATAATATGCGTAGTCATTCTGTAGTTTGTATTGGAGAATTGTTGATCGACTTCTTTTGTACCGATGTTGATGTTGATTTAATGGAAGGACGCAATTTCTTAAAAAGTGCCGGAGGTGCACCGGCGAATGTGTCAGCAGCCATTGCCAAGCTGGGCGGAGATGCCGCTTTCAGCGGAAAAGTAGGCAAGGATCCGTTTGGGTATTTTCTAAAGCAAACATTGGATGCTGTACAGGTCGATACCTCTATGTTGGTCATGGATGAGAAAGCGCCTACAACGCTTGCTTTTGTTTCATTAAAACAAAATGGGGAGCGCGATTTTGTTTTTAATAGAGGCGCGGATGCTTTGTTTACGCTGGAGGACATTGACCAGGAAAAACTAAACAAAGCGAAAATCCTTCATTTCGGCTCGGCAACGGCCCTGTTATCAGATCCGTTTTGCTCAGCCTATTTACGTATCATGTCGATTGCGAAAGACAATGGGCAGTTTATTTCGTTTGACCCTAACTATCGTGAGGATTTATGGAAGGGAAGGGTCTCAGAGTTTGTAAGTGTCGCAAAAAAAGCGATTGCTTTAAGTGATTTTGTGAAAGTCAGTGACGAGGAGCTTGAGATTATCAGCGGTACGAAGGATCATGAAGAGGGCGTTGCGATCCTTCATGAGATCGGTGCTAAAATTGTCGCTGTGACACTTGGGAAAAGCGGAACGCTTCTTTCGAATGGAAAAGATCATGAAATCATTCCAAGCATTCCGGTTACATCAATTGACTCAACAGGAGCGGGAGATGCTTTTGTCGGTGCGGCTTTATATCAATTGGCAAACACGGATCAGATTCAATCTGTTGATGCTGATTTTGCGAAGTTGCGTGAGATGGTGTCATTTGCCAATAAGGTGGGAGCTCTTGTGTGCACTAAAATTGGAGCGATTGATGCACTGCCCAGCATGAAAGAAATTGAAGTTTCTCTATAAAACATCGGGGATGTTTCTTGAAAGTCTTTGGACTTTTGGGAAGCATCTTTTTTTGTTTGCCTACTCTCGTTCAGGCCATTTTCGGGCACCGGCTTGGACAATTCCCAGCAGCAATTGACGCCGCTCCTTTAAAGAATTGATGGCAGTTTGGAATGTTTGCTTTGATAAAGTTGGTATGCCTGATTCTTGAAGCTTTGTGATATCTGGTTCCGGCGGTGCTTGTTCAGCCGGATGGATATAGGCTGTATGGACGGTATCCAAGTAGTTTTTGATACTTGACCGCGTTTCTTTGATGTGAAGCTGGTTCGGCTGATATTGATCAGGAATGCCGTATTTCAAAATGGTTAATGCTTCATCCAATACGGTGACAGCTATAATGGATGATTCCTCACGCTGCGTGCTATGGTAAAAATGAAGGATAGGGAAGGCGTTATGCTGAGCGGTCAGCTTACCCAGCTCTGATGAGAATGTGATAAGAAGGAAATCAATGTCGTGAAAATCTTTACCGTTCCATGCAGTCTGGACAATTTCTGTTCCGTCATGCCCAAGACTTAATACACTTTGGGCAAATGATCGCTTTTGATTAACCGCACTCAAGACGGAAATTAAATACGTGACAGAAAATGTGATGGTAAGAAGGCCTTGAGCTGTTTCAAGGACAGTGACAAGCCTCCAGAGGTCTCCGTTCGGTGCGAGGTCGCCATTTCCTAATGTAAACATGACATAGCCGGTAAAATAAATTCGGTCTGACCAGGATGCCGGTTCTTTCGATTGAGTTCCGACGAGTGAATGAGGGTCACTCGAGAAAATCAAAACCCACCCGCTCCAAAATAAACTGATCCATATCACTAACGTTAGGCATAACAGCAGAGGACCTGCCGTGCTGAGAACCTTTGCATGGTCTCCGCTGATTTGCGGCAGCCTTTCCACAGCCATGCAGACAGACATCTTGTGATGGGGCCTGCACCGCTCTCTAACCATAATGTAGTCCATAAAAAATCAATCATTCCCGCTGTCAACAATATAAGGCCTGCAATGACATAAACCTCATTCAATTTTGTTGCCTCCCCTAAGCCAGCCATCATTTATTTTCCTTTTCTATTTCCTTTTATCTCAATTCTGAAACAATTGTTCCGATGTCTGATAAGAAAGTCATTGCAGAAAAGATAGGAAAAGTTACTCAACACTTACTCATTTTATCGATATGAGCAGATGAACAGAAACTCACAGGAATTTCGACTTGATTTCCACATTTTTATGAAGAAAAAAGTTCATTTTCCCCTTGAATTGGTAATTTTGCTTTTATTGAGTAAAAAATTTTCAGAAATTTATATTGACTGAAAGCGTTTTTATAATTATGATAATATCAGATATAACAAAAATGTCACTATGATATCACTACAATAGAACTATGAAGTGACTATAAAATAACAAGTTATGAAGTATATGTGCAAAGAAATACCCACTGTTCTTTTAGCGGAAAATGAAATCGCTTCCAAGAGAACTTACATGCTAAGAAGAAGGGAAGGTTATGAGGCCATTGGAGAAAAACATGATGAACTTTTTTCTGCAGCCTGCTTACGACATATGAGGAAGGCAGCAGCCCTAGAATAAGTTTTTGAAATACGCATTGACCGATTTTGAAAAAGACTGGGGGAAACAGTATGAATAAACAAGGCAATCAAATGTCATTTTTACGTACAATTATTTTAGTCTCGACTTTCGGCGGTCTCCTCTTCGGTTATGATACCGGCGTGCTCAATGGAGCTTTGCCGTATATGGGAGAGCCAGACCAGCTTAACCTCAATGCCTTCACAGAGGGGCTTGTCACCAGTTCACTTCTTTTTGGAGCCGCGCTCGGTGCTGTGTTTGGCGGCAGGATGTCTGATTTTAACGGCCGCCGCAAAAATATTTTGTTCCTCGCTGTTATATTTTTCATTTCAACGATCGGGTGTACGTTTGCTCCAAATGTAACGGTCATGATTATTTCCCGTTTTGTGCTTGGCATTGCAGTCGGTGGTGCATCAGTTACGGTTCCTGCTTATTTAGCGGAGATGTCTCCTGTGGAAAGCAGGGGGCGGATGGTGACGCAGAATGAATTGATGATTGTATCAGGACAGCTTTTGGCCTTTGTTTTTAATGCAATCCTTGGAACAACAATGGGAGACAACTCCCATGTGTGGAGATTTATGCTGGTCATTGCGTCGCTTCCAGCTGTATTTCTGTTTTTCGGCATGATCAGAATGCCTGAGAGTCCTCGCTGGCTCGTTTCTAAAGGGAGAAAAGAAGATGCTTTGCGGGTATTGAAAAAAATCAGGGATGAAAAGCGGGCTGCATCTGAGCTGCAAGAAATTGAATTCGCTTTCAAAAAAGAAGATAAGCTTGAAAAAGCAACGTTTAAAGATCTTTCAGTCCCATGGGTGCGCCGGATTGTGTTCATTGGAATCGGGATTGCGATTGTACAGCAAATTACAGGTGTAAACTCGATTATGTATTATGGGACTGAAATTTTAAGAGATTCTGGTTTTCAAACGGAAGCCGCTTTAATCGGAAATATCGCGAATGGCGTGATCTCGGTATTGGCAACATTCGTTGGAATCTGGCTGTTAGGGAGAGTAGGCCGCCGGCCGATGCTGATGACAGGCTTGATCGGTACGACAACGGCATTATTGCTGATCGGGATATTCTCACTTATACTCGAAGGATCACCGGCACTTCCATATGTGGTCCTGTCATTAACGGTTACATTCCTTGCTTTCCAGCAGGGGGCAATTTCACCAGTGACGTGGCTGATGCTTTCTGAGATTTTCCCGCTTCGCCTTCGCGGTCTGGGAATGGGCGTCACAGTATTCTGTCTGTGGATGGTGAATTTTGCAGTCAGTTTCACTTTCCCGATATTGCTGGCCGCCATTGGCCTGTCCACAACGTTCTTTATCTTCGTTGGATTAGGAATTTGCTCTGTCCTGTTTGTGAAGAAGTTTTTACCGGAGACGAAAGGGCTTTCGCTTGAGCAGCTGGAGGATAACTTCCGCGCTTATGATCGCGGCGAGGCGAAGAAAGAGTCTGGCGCTGAAGTGATTGGATAAGATAAAAAAGAATCCGCATACGGGCGCGGATTCTTTTTAGTTTCAAATTAGTTAGGTCTGACAAGGATTTTGACTTGGTTTTTCTCTTTTATAAGAGACCCGAAGCCTTCCTCGATCAAATCGTCTAACACGATTTTTTTCGTTACGAGTTTGTCAGCTGAGAAATAGCCTTCTTTCATTAATGACAATACAGCCGGGAAGATGTCGCGGTATCCGATAATTCCTTTTACTGTACGTTCTTTGATTACGATATCGTTCGGGTGGATTTCAGCGCCTTTTTCCCAAATGCTGACGATGACTGTTTCACCGGCAATTGTAGTGGATTGGATCGCTTGCCGTAATACAACTGGAACGCCTGTGACTTCGAATGATACGTCAACACCGCCGCCGGTACGCTCTGCAATCTCAGCGACTACATCGTCTGTTTTGGACGGATCAACGATGATGGCTCCAAGCTCCTCAGCTTTTTGCTGGCGTTCAGGTGAAAGCTCAACAGCGTAAATATCAGTCGCACCAGCAGCCTTCAGCGCTTCAATCACAAGAAGTCCGATCGGGCCGCAGCCGAATACAGCCGCTTTGTCGCCGGCTTTGATTTTGCTTGAGCGGACAGCATATAAAGCGACCGCAGAAGGCTCAACGAGCGCACCTTGTTCATATGATAATTCATCAGGAAGCTTGAACAACAGCTCTTCATCTACAGAGACGTATTCAGAGAAACCGCCGCCTCCGCCGGCTAAGCCGAGGAATCCCATTTGTTCATCAAGGTTGTAAGCACCCTGGTGGCCGTGTGTCGCAAAAATCGGTTCGACTACGACGCGGTCTCCTGCTTTATAGTTTTCAACGCCTTCTCCAACTTCAACAACTTCACCGGAGAATTCATGGCCCATGGTGACAGGTGCTGTTTCATTCGTTAATGGATGCGGTTTGTCAACCGGAATAAAGATCGGGCCGCCCAGATACTCATGTAAATCACTGCCGCAGATGCCGCACCATTTGACTTTGATCTTTACTTTTCCCGGCTCTGTTTTTGGCTCTTCGATATTTTCAATACGGATATCCTTTTGGTTATGCCATCTTGCTGCCTTCATGGATTACCACTCCTATATCTTTTGATATGAGTAATTCCGCATCGGTCAATATGAACTGTTCACAAAATCGCCATTTTTAAAACCAAAAAAGAAATGAAATTTTTATATAATATAATCTACGTTTTTTTGAAAAAAGAAATTTTGAAGAAAAAAGAGTCTCGCACACTCTTTTTTCTTTATATGAGAGTATTAATCGTTTACATAGCTATGAATTTGGTTTGAACAATACGGTAATGGTTCGTTCATATTGAATGCGACAACTACTCTATCAACAATTATAACGCTAACACTGCAATTAGAATAGGATAATCTTCCATGGTTTATTTTAGCAGGGATCACTTTTTTGACTTTGTAACATTACTGTAAGGATATTGAAATAAAAAAATCCTGGTTCATCGTGTATAATTTTCCTAGATGTTAACAAACAGGGGGACGAAATGTTGAAGAAAGTCATTTTAGCCGCTTTTATCTTAGTAGGAAGTACTTTGGGAGCTTTGAGTTTTTCATCAGATGCCAGTGCGAAACATGTGAACGGAAATATTACTTGGTATAATGGAGTCGGGAAAAAAGGCTCTTCAGGTAAAAAACTTGGACATTGGGATTGTGCGACCAAGATCGGATTTGATGTTCCTAGAAACGGGACAAAAATCAGAGCTTATGCAAAAGCGAAACCTAAAAAGGTGATTACGGTTTACAAAAATGATGTTGGCAGAATGCCTAATGCAGTCCTGGATGTAAGCCCTAAAGCGTTTAAAGCGCTTGGATACCCATTAAGCAAAGGAAAAGTAGCGGGACATTACAGCTATTAATCTACATATATAATCTGTAAAGCAAGAAGTCACATTCTTGCTTTTTCTATTGGTGGAGATAAAAGATGAAAAAAAGAATCATATTATTGTTAACTGTTGTGATAGCAGCCGTTGTGGCGGGTTTTGCGTTTTATGTTGTAAAGGATAAAGGCCATGAGACCGCTGCTGATGTTTCAGTAAATACGGAAAGCGGTGATAAGCTGCTTGTTTCGATTACGAATACCGATCTGCTGACGAAGTATTATGAAAATGATAAGGTGATTCATGAGGAGAAGCTGACCAGCTATCCGGCATTTGCCTTGGATCAAAAGCAGCAGGTGCTCTATTATACGGGCAATAATGATCAAAATGAAATGAGGCTTTTTAAGCTGGATCTAAAGTCTAATAAAAAGACGGTGCTTTATAAAGGTGCGGAGAGTGCCGACAGCCTGTTTTTATCAAAGGACCGTTCAACCATCTATTTCCGTTTAGGAAAAGCGGACGAAAGCAATTTCCGGATCGCATCCTTTGATCTGAAAACAAAGAAGTATAAAAACCTTTATCCTGCCGCGAATGATCAGGATGACAGCGTCAGCAGCTTCTTTTATAACAAAAAAACAGATTCATTTGCATTGCTTCATTATTCTGTAGAAGAAGACTACAAGAAAACAGATGAAGCGAACGAAAAGGGGATCGATCCTGAACCGACAACGATTCATTTTGCTGCAGGCCATCAAAACAAATTTGATGAGCTGAAGAGCCTTGACCAGTTTATCAGCGATATTGCTGTTTCTGATGATGATAAACGTATATTGTTTACATCATATACACAAAAAGGCACAGAGCAAACCGCTTCTATTCAGATGTTGAATGCGGACACGAAAAAATATGAAAACATCATTTCAAATCAAAAATCATTTAAGCTGTTAATAGACGCACAGCCGCAGTTCTCTAAGGATGGAAAGAACATTTATTTTCTTGCCGAAGCCGAGGGGGCTAAAAAACTGAAGGATGAAACAGGGCGTGAAGCTAAGGTGCGGACGATTTATTCCTATAACCTTGAAAATAAGACGTTTAAAAAAGTGTGGGAAAATCCGAACGGCATCATCAACAGCTTTTCTGTCATCAACTAATAAAAACCACTCGGCATGGGCTGAGTGGTTTTTTAATGGACGAGGTCGAGGTGCAGGGCTAATGATCCGAGCCATTTAAAGAGATGGATAAGAGGTATCGACAAAAACAGAAGTTCAACATAAGAGTTGATTGCAAGGTTCAGCTTTTTGAACGTAGCCCTTTTTTTAGGACTTTTTGCTGCTGGTTTGTGATCACGTTATCACTCCTTCGGTATCCATATTATACCATAATGATAAAATAAAAAGCCCTAAACATTTACAGTTTTGGGCTTCTTTCTAAGCTACGGCCTCTTGCAATGAGAGGCCTTCATTCTGGATATAGAATCTGCGTCTCCGTTCGGGGATTGTTTGCTTGCAGGAGACTGCATTTATTATAGGGAAGAGCTAGCTTGTTTTCGTTTGGCTGTTGTTTTGGAGATTCACTAATGAACGGATGCCGTCAACCATTTTACTTCCGCACAAAGGGCACAATGGCGTGTCACTGCTGGCGAAGTTTTTTCGGGTCCAGCCGTTACAGTCTTCTTTTGTGCATTCCCATGTACTCACATCTTCTTTAGGCAGCGGTTCTTGATTACGTTTGTTATAGTAAGACATAAAGTCACTTCTTCCCTCATGTATTTTACTGCACATTTCTTATTGTCTCATACTTTTCCCTAATCTCCTAATTCCTTTTTCTTTATGACTTTCCAATCAGTCCATCTAAGAAGGAGAGGAGTGTGCTGTTAAAAGCGTCCGGTTCTTCTAAAAACGGGCAATGGCTGCTTTTTGAAAAGGTGACGAGCGTCGAATTTGGAATGAGGTCATGCAAGTGTTCTCCAGCAGCAGTAGAGAAAAATTTGCGGTCTTCCCCGAAGCACAGCAATGTCGGCACATTGATGTTTTGAAGGGTGCCGCGGTAATCAGCAGCCGTTTGGTTAAATAAAATCGTACTTGAAATCGCAGCCGGCTGTTTGAGGATTTCTGCCAGCATCCATTCTGTTTCTGTCTCAGCAGGCGGTTCTGCGAACATATTATGGATGAAGTTTTTGTAGAATGGCAGCGGTTCAGTCTGAATGGCGTGCATCGCCGTTTTTAGACCGTCAAAATCAAACGGACCGTGCTCCCAGCCCTCCCATTGGTAGTCGGAAGCTGATTGATCAATAATGACAGCGGCTTGTATGTTATCATTCCCAAATTGATTGAGATAATCCCATACGACAAAAGCACCCATTGACCAGCCGGCAAGCACGGTACGGTCGAGCTCCATTGCTTTTAGAAATTCCCTTACGTCACGGGCATATTGGGAAATGGTGTGTCCGTGCAGGACTTTGTCGGATTCGCCGTGTCCTCTAAGATCGAGACGAATACACTGATAATTGGCAGAGAGTGCTGAGAACTGTTTGTGGAAAAATTGTCCGCTCATCAGCACTCCGTGTATAAACAGGATCGGTGTACCGCTCCCGTGCGTTTCATAGTACAGTCGTGTCTGATCTTCTAATGTGATGTAGGGCATTTTTACTCCTCCTCTAGTTTCCGTCTTGAGAATGACTGGCTGCTGTTGAACTGACGATGACAGCTGTCGCGGCTGCCTGCTGTGCCTGAATGGCGGTTTCGATGGCTGTGTACAGTCCTGATTCCATCAGCAGATTTTTCTCCATATGCTCACTGAGATATAGGCTGACAGCAATTTTGAAGTTCAATTCCTTTTTCCATTTGAATCGTTTTTCTTGGTTCAGCTCGTCTGTGATGGCCAGAACAGTTTTGATATCAGGCTCTTCCAGAAATGTGAGCAGGGCAAGATCAGGGTAATGGACATCCTTTGGTTTTTTGTGAGATTCAGTGATGGTTTGGAACAGCTTTCTGCATTGCAAAACAAGCGTTTCAGCGTCTTTTTCAGCGTGCAGGGCTAGGATGTGGCTGGTTTGGTGTAAGTGCTGGCCTTTGCGAAATCCGCCAGCTGGCAGCTGCTGATAGCACGTTTCTGCTTTATTCAGCGCCTGTAATTCTTTCCCGTTCCCGGCCAGTAATACGGCAAGCGGGACATTTTGAGTTGACGTGAGGAAATAGTGATGTTTTTTCATCTGCTGATAAACAGAGAGCCCCATGTTCATCTGTTCTTTTTGATTGATCGCTTCGGACTTGCCGGTGAGTATGATAAGGGCGGAAAGGTAAGTGAAAATGTCCCGTTTGTATCCAAGCCTCACCATCTCATTGTATCTGTCAATAAAAGTAAGGAATGCTTGTTTGGCTTCCTGCTGAAAATGAATGTCCAGAATGGAAGCAACAGTAAAGCGGTGGTGTGAATTGAGTGTTGAGAAGCTGCCGATGTTTGATTTGATATAGCTGCTCAAATCATAAAAGCGCTGAAAATCAAACTCTCTTTTATTCACAATATATGCAGAAGAAATGAACATTAATATCTGATCGTGTGAAACTTTCCATTTTAATTTTGATTTTAATTCGGCATAAATGGAAATGTATCGCTTTGTTTTTTTATTTAGGTCGTTTGTCAGCATAAAAAGCAGCTCCTTTTTGCTGTTTTTACCTTATACGATAAATGGGGCCAAAAGTTTCATAAAGAAAAAAACTTGCCTGCAAGAGGCAAGTTTGTCGGGTTATTTACGGGGATCTGTTATATCCATCGGTCTCATCATGTCATAGTCTTCATGCTCGAGAATATGGCAGTGCCATACGTATCGTCCGCTGTACGGCCCGAATGTCACGGCGATTCTCAGGACTTCACCGGCGTGAGCTTGAATGGTGTCTTTCCACCCCTTTTCACTTGGAGGCGGCGGAACAGCCGGGCCGGTATAGGACAATTCCCCTCTTTCTTGATAACGTGCGATATCAAACGGACGCCGGTCTAATACACGGAAGGAGACTAGATGCAGGTGGATTGGATGTGTTCCGCGTGTCGGGTTGATGATGGACCATATCTCAGTTGTGCCGGCTTTTGGTGCTTCTGTAACAGGATCGTGCCAGCGTTTGTTATTGAGAAGAAGGACGGGTCTGCCGTATTCGTCCTGAGTGCCTGCCAGTTTCAGTGTTCTGATGTTTTGTATTCTTTCATTCTGCACTGAAGGGTATGAGGCGAGGTACTTCGGCTTTCTGCTTTCGTCTTTTTGTTGCAATGGCTTTGTGACTCTGAATTGCATGACATTCGCATCTGTTTCGGGATTGACGTCACCGCCGCAGCCTTCGCTGTTTGCCAAAATGATCGATTGTCCTTCATAGGCTGTGAAGTCAATGATGATATCATAACGCTCAGCAGGCGCAAGACTAAAAGAGTTCAGTTTAACAGAACGAGGCAGAAGCCCTCCGTCTGAACCGATCTGAATAAATTCTCCGCCATTATCGAGTGACAGGTTATAGGTTCTCGTATTAGAGGCGTTGATGACGCGGAAGCGGTATTTCCTCGGTTCGACCTCCAAGTATGGCCATGCCTTCCCGTTGACGAGTATGGTTTCTCCGCAAAAAGCCGGAACGATTGATGGGTTAGGCAGTGACGGGGAAGGGTTTTCAGGCCCGCTTGGATAAAACAAAGAACCGTCCTCATTGATCGTGCGGTCCGTGATAAGAAGCGGCACGTCGTATTCGCCGGAAGGCAGCTTTAAGCGTTTTTCCTTTGGATCGTGAATAATATAAGCGCCGACAAGTCCGGCATAGACATTCAGCCTAGTCAGCGCCATGGCGTGATCGTGATACCACAAAATAGCCCCGCGTTGCTGATTCGGATAATGATAAACCTCTCGTTTAAAATAAGGGCCTGTTTGTTCAAAGTCTTTGGAAAACCAGGCCTCCGGATACCCGTCACTATCATCAGGCGTGACGCCTCCGTGTAAATGAACGACAGTCTTTACCTCGGGCTCTTCATGCTGGCTGTCACTATGATGAATGGTGTGGTCGATCGGAAGAAAATGCTCTGACGGAAGGTTGTTCATCCATTTCACATAAACGTTTTCGTTTCTTTTAACCTCAATGGTAGGCCCGGGAAATAAGCCGTTGTAGCCCCACAGGCGGGTCGGGGGGAGATCGCGGTGAAGCTGATGAGTGCATTCCTCCATGGTGACTTCGTAGTAAGTCTTTTCTTTTGTTTGCTGCACCGGCTTTAGTGTATCTGGGATTGGGAGAGCATCCGCAAATTTTTCAAGTGTCATTTTCATCGTCCTTATCTAAATTTTCCAAATTGGTACTATAGTTAATGACAATAAGGACGTGATGGTTACAAAAAAATTTGTGTGTCGCTCCTGCTCGAAGAAGAAAATAACAAAATCCTAAACGGCAGACCGTTTAGGATTTGATCAGCATTAAGGCAGGATGTCGGGCTGCTGCTGTGTGACTGGCTTGGCTGCCGCTTTCTCGCTCACCTTGCGTTTTCTGAACGCAAGATAAGAAATCAGAACGATTCCCGTGATGACGCCTGTCAGCAGCAGCTCGTCTCTCATGGAATCAATAAACGCCATAGATACTAAAATTCCGCAGATGGCGATGATGGTCAAGTAGGTTAGGAAAGGAAAGAGCCACATTTTGATCTTCAATGCTTCCGGGTTTGTTTTTTCGAGTTTTTTTCGCATTCTCAGCTGGGAAACAGCGATGACGAGATAGACGAGCAAAGCAATGGCGCCTGATGAGTTCACTAAGAATAAAAAGACTGTGTCCGGTGAAAAGTAGTTCATTACGACCGCGATATAAGAGAAAAATGTTCCGGCGACAATGGCTTGTACGGGAACGCCTTTTTTGCTCAATTTCATAAAACGGCGCGGCGCTTCGTTTCTTTCTGCGAGTGAATACAGCATTCTGGATGTGGTGTACAAACCTGAATTCAGGCAAGAGAGTACGGCTGTGAGGACGATAAAGTTCATAATCTGCGCGGCTGCCGGCACTCCAATATGCTCAAGTACAGCGACGAAAGGGCTTTCTAATATATTCGCTGAATTCCAAGGCAAAAGCGCCACAACAACGGCGATAGAGCCAACGTAAAAGACGATGATGCGCCATACAACGGATCGGGTCGCTTTTGTCACGGATTCGATTGGGTTGGATGTTTCTCCCGCTGCAATGGCAACAATTTCTGTTCCCATAAAGGAGAAGATGACAACAACAATGCCGAGCAATACGGAGCTGATGCCTTCCGGGAAAAATCCGCCTTTGCCTGTAATATTGGATAAACCGACTGGTTCACTGCCTGGCGCAAAGCCAAAAATAAAGGCAAAACCAACGATTAGAAAAGCGATGATGGTAACAACTTTAATGAGGGAGAACCAATATTCGAACTCACCGAATGACTTAACGGAGTAGATATTTGTCAGGGTGAGCAAGATCGTCAAGATCAAACTTGTCAGCCATAGCGGAATATCTTGGTACCAGTATTGAATAATGCCTGCGCCGGCGATTGCTTCGATCGCGATCACAATCACCCAGAAAAACCAATACAGCCATCCGATTGTAAATCCTGCCCACGGTCCGATGGCATCGTGAGCGTATTGAGAAAACGATCCGCTTGTCGGGTTTACGGCAGACATCTCACCGAGCATTCTCATGATAAAAATCACCAATAATCCGGCTAACGCGTAAGAAATAATGGCACCGGGCCCAGTAGAGTGAATCACTGAACCGCTGCCTACAAATAGGCCGGCTCCGATCACGCCGGCGATCGAAATCATTGTCATATGGCGGGTCTTTAATTCTTTTTTTAATCCTGATTGAGACTGGTTCATAGGTTGCCTCCTTTAAGAATGAAGTCATTACTGAATATTATGATAATTGAAACTCTATCATAAATATACAGTTTGTCGAAAATTCGTGTAAGAAAATATAACAGCTTATTTCAAATTTGTAGTGTTTTGTTGGCGATGTTTTCAGCAGATATGCTTGGAATAAAAGAAAAAATGTTCCGTTAATTATTCATTTTTGCAGTTTGGTATAATTTTAAAAATATGGAAGGCTGCCAGAAGCGTTGGCATCATTGAAATTGAAGGGATTTTCAGATGAGAAAATAAATTGGTTTAGAGAAAAAGTGTTCTATCGTCACTATTTTTCTGTGGCTGGTGAATCATGTTTCTGTAGACCCACTGCGGTTCAGCTTTGTATCATAATAATAGGAATACACGTGCGGAGAGGAGGTTTTGTATGGAGAGATATGATGAACTGAAAAAGGGAGAATCCGGGGCGCTGGTCAGCATTGCCGCGTATCTTGTCCTGTCCGCGATTAAGCTGATTATCGGTTATCTTTTTCACTCGGAAGCACTTACGGCAGACGGGTTAAATAACACAACTGACATTATTGCTTCTGTTGCTGTGCTGATCGGCCTGCGTATCTCTCAAAAGCCTCCTGATGAAGATCATCCATACGGCCACTTCCGTGCGGAAACAATTGCATCACTTATCGCATCGTTTATTATGATGGTTGTCGGACTGCAAGTGCTATTCAGCGCCGGAGAATCTATTTTTTCTGCTAAACAAGAGACGCCGGATATGATTGCGGCTTGGACGGCAGCGGGCGGGGCAGCCCTGATGCTTGTGGTCTACCAGTACAATAAAAGGCTGGCCAAAAAGGTGAAGAGCCAGGCGCTCCTTGCCGCAGCTGCTGATAATAAATCAGATGCGTTTGTCAGTATCGGCACGTTTATCGGAATTATAGCAGCGCAATTCCACCTTGCTTGGATTGATACTGTGACGGCGTTTGTGATCGGTCTTCTCATTTGCAAAACGGCATGGGACATTTTTAAAGAATCATCTCACTCATTGACAGATGGCTTCGACGTAAAGGACATTTCGGCTTATAAACAGACGATCGAAAAGGTCTCCGGAGTGAGCCGGTTAAAAGACATTAAAGCGAGATACTTGGGCAGTACGGTTTACGTAGATGTGGTAGTTGAGGTATCGGCAGATTTAAATATTACGGAAAGCCACGATATTGCCAATGAAATTGAGCGGAGAATGAAGGAGGAGCATGCAATTGATTATTCGCATGTTCATATGGAGCCTTTAGAACGCAAATAATTGAGCTTCCTGTCACAGGAAGCTTTTTTTGTGTGTTTTGGCCTGCTTTTATTGGAAACAATTTGCTAGAATCGTTTTTTTATACAGATTGTTTTTTGTGGTAAAGTTAGGTTACGATATGATGAATTTTGTAGATGACTAGGAGGAAAAGAATGGCATATCATGAAGACCTGCATCCTTTGCTGGGGAAAGCAGTTGACCATATTAATAGAGTAATGGTTGGAAAACGAGACATCGCCATACTCAGTTTAGCAGCCATTCTTGCCAAAGGGCATGTGCTGCTTGAGGATGTGCCCGGAGTCGGAAAAACGATGATGGTCCGCGCACTGGCAAAGTCAATCGGCGCCGACTTCAAAAGAATCCAGTTCACTCCGGATTTGCTGCCATCTGATGTAACAGGCGTATCCATCTATAATGCGAAAACGATGGAATTTGAATACCGTCCTGGCCCGATTATGGGAAATATTGTGCTTGCCGATGAAATCAACCGTACCTCTCCGAAGACACAGTCTGCTTTGCTTGAAGCGATGGAAGAGGGAAGCGTAACGGTAGATGGCCATACGATGCCGCTTGCCGCCCCGTTTTTTGTGATGGCAACGCAAAACCCGGTCGAATATGAAGGGACCTATCCTTTGCCGGAAGCCCAGCTTGACCGTTTTTTATTCAAACTCCGCATGGGTTATCCGTCCTTTAATGAGGAACTGGACGTCTTATCTCTTCAGGAAAAAAGCCATCCGATTGAGACACTTGAACCGGTTATTACAAAAGAAGACTTCATCCGTTTGCAGCGGGAAGTTCAAAATGTCCGCGCTGATGACAGCATAAAAGAATATATTGTTGAAATTGTGCAGAAAACGAGACAGCATGTCTCTGTTCAATTAGGCGTCAGTCCGCGCGGATCAATCGCTCTAATGAAAGCGGCCCAAGCATACGCGCTGCTGCATCATCGCGACTATGTCATTCCGGATGATATTCAATATTTGGCTCCTTTTACGCTTCCGCACCGGATGCTGCTGCAGCCAGAGGCGAAATTTGAAGGGATCCAGGCAGAAACGATTGTACGGGAGATCATGTCAACTGTGAAGGTACCGGTTCAAAGGTCGTCGATCCGCTGATGAAGAAGAAATTGCAATGGCTGGTATATGGATGGAAGCTGATTGTATTAACGTTATTGACGGGTGCTGTTTTTTCCTACGCAATGTTTCAGGGCGGCTTTGTCAGCTGGTTTTTGTTTTACGCATTTCTCCCTTTTGTGGTGTATGCCGGGCTTCTGGCGCTGTACCCACTCCGATCTTTTCAGGCTTCACGGCAAATGGCCAAAACACAATTGCATGCGGGGGACAAGCTGGGCGTGTCGGTAACGCTGAGAAGAAAGCTGCCGTTTCCCCTGATGTATATGGTGATTGAAGATTGCCTGCCAGAAGGAATCGAGTCATTGAACCGAGACGAAGCCGCGGCCAAACGGCTCGTTTTTCCTTGGTTTAAACGGAGTATGACAATGTCGTATGAATTAGATCGGGTACCGCGCGGGGAGCATCATTTTCATGCTGTCAGGGTGCGGACCGGGGATGTTCTCGGCCTGATTGAAAAAACAGCTTTTTATGAGCTGGAAGACACCTTGTTTGTTTATCCATCCTTTCAGCGTCTTCCTTATCAGGTGAATGAGAAGCATCAGGAAGACGGGGTAAGCGGTTCTTCTCCGATTCATCAGCACCCTTCCGCAGTCGCAGCAAGTGTGCGGAATTATCAGCCGGGAGACCGGTTTGCTGCACTAGATTGGAAGACTTCTGCACGGCGAAACCAGCTGATGACGAAGGAATTTGAACCGTCTCGAAGCAAAAACCTGTTTCTTCTGATGGACCGATTTTCCTCGGAAGCATTCGAAGAGGTCGTTTCTGTGACAGCTTCGATTCTTCATTCTGTTTTAAAAAACGGCGCGGGGGCAGGCTTGGCCTCAGTCGGAAAGGAAAAAAACATTTTTCCTATTCAGGAGGGGGAGCAGCATTTTAAGCACATGCTTCGTCATTTAGCCGTCGCTCATTGTGATGCGGCTGACCCGGTAAGCCGATATGTACGGGAGGAGCTGGGGAAGCCGTCTGTTCGCCAGGCTGACAAAGTGATCGTCACGGGACAGTTCACGGAAGATTTGCTGAACATAGCAGAAATCGGGGGCGGCCGGGTGACAGTGATACTGGCAAAAGAGAAAGCTGCTGAGCTTTCTCAAGCTGAAAACGTCATGATCGAACGCATGATGAAACGTCAAATCAGAGTTCAGGTCATGAGGTGCGGACAAGTTTCGCGTGTTGTTTAGAAAGAGAGGTGACGGGTGCACATGCCGCACGATGACCAGAAGGGAAGCCGTTTGAGCTTGCTGTTATTTTATTTTCTGGCGTTTTTATTGCTGTGGGAGTGGCTCAGGCCGCTTGACAGTTTTACAGATACGAAACATACGGGCTTTTTTATTGTGTTTATCGGCTTGACGTTTCTGCTGACCTTTTTCAGGATGAGGTGGTTTGTCACCGTTCCTTTTTGTGTCATATTTACGTTGATCTCGATACACATCCTGTTTTATCAAGGATCTATATTTGACTTGAGCTGGGTCAGCTCTTTTTTTAAGGATGTCTATTTGAATATCACGCTGATTCAATCAGGGCAATGGAATGACATGATTCCTTCGTTTCGGACCCTGCTGTTTTTTGTGCTGCTGTGGCTGCTGGTCTATCTCCTTCATTATTGGGTGATTTACCAGAGAAGAATCTTGTTTTTCTTTATGATGACAGTAGCGTATATTACGATTCTTGATACCTTTACACCATATGACGCCACTTTTGCCGTCATCCGTATCGTGCTGATCGGCTTCTTTATGCTGGGTCTTTTATACTTAGAACGCATCAAGCTGATGGAAAGAATCAAACTGTCAAAAACATCTGTCTTGAAATGGTTTCTTCCTTTATCTGTATTGATTTTGGCTGCGGTGGGATTCGGACTTTCCGCTCCGAAATCAGATCCGGCTTGGCCTGATCCGGTGCCTTTCCTCAAAAAAATCACCAATCAAGACCGTGTGTCGGCTGGAGAAAGCAAAATCGGATACGGGAACCATGATGAATCACTCGGCGGCCCGTTTCAGCAGGATAATACCCCTGTTTTTACATGGCAAGGAAAAGAGCGAACGTATTTCCGCGTGGAAACGAAGGATACGTATACAGGAAAAGGCTGGATTGAAACAGACACAGGCATGTCATATCAGCTAAGCGGAGGAAAAGTTGAAAATCTGTGGTTTGACCACAAGGTTTCGACAGAGCGCAGCACCGTCCGAGTAAAAGTCGATGATCACTACGGGTATAACCATGTGATGTATCCGATCGGTGCGGTAACCATTCAGCCAAAGCAGGCTGTCTCACTTGAAATGAACGGGAACACGGAACAAATTTCTCCGATCAGTGAACAAGCCGGTGAGATCAGAAATATGGGAAGCTATACAGTAACGTACAATTCTCCGGTCTACAAGCTGGATGAGCTGAGAAAGGTAAAAGTGAGAAACAACAGTGAGGAATACACATTCAGCGACCGCTATATGCAACTGCCGGATTCACTGCCTGAGCGGGTGAGAACTCTTGCGATCGAGCTGACCCAGGATCACGATAATATGTTTGATAAGGTGAAAGCAGTTGAGGAATACTTAGGATCAAATGAGTTCACATATGAAACAGAAAACGTGACCATCCCTAAGAATGATGAGGATTATGTCGATCAATTTCTGTTTGAAACAAAGATGGGCTACTGTGACAACTTTTCTTCCGCTATGGTGGTGCTCCTGCGTTCGGCCGGCATTCCAGCCCGCTGGGTAAAGGGGTATACGTCCGGCGAATATAAAGAAGCAGGAAACAAAAACGGCAGCATCTACGAAGTGACAAATAACAACGCCCATTCCTGGGTAGAGGTGTATTTCCCGGAACAGGGCTGGGTCACATTTGAGCCGACTAAAGGGTTTACAAATCCGGCTGAGTTTACTTCTACTGACACAAAGGATTCCGGCAGCGAGAGCAGCAGCTCGCCGGAGAAAACAAAAGAGGAGCAGAAAGAAGAGAAAAAACAGCCGGGAAAAGAGGAAAAACAAAAGGAAAAACGGGAGCCAGTTGGTTCTGAAAAGCCGTCCGCTTCACATGCAAATGCCGGTGCAGGATGGTATGTAGCGCTTGCACTTCTTGCAGTCCTCCTGTTGGCAGCGGTATTGCTGTATGTTTTCCGTTCGTTATGGATGCCTGTTTTCGTGGTGAGAAAATTGAAGCGGCGCAGCGATCAGCACGTGTTTTTTGAAGCATATGGCGCTCTCCTGAAACAGATGAAGAGAAGAGGACTGCCGAAACAAGGCAGTGAAACGCTGCGTGATTATGCGAAACGAATCGATGGAAAACATGGCTCAGAAGACATGTCAAAGCTGACATCAAGCTATGAACGGGCGCTATACAGAAATGAAGATTCGGCGAAGCTTTGGAATGAATCCAGAGAGTTATGGGAAAATTTAATTAAAAGAAGATGGTCTTGACCGCTTATCAACGTGTTGTTAGAATTAGTGAATATTATCGGAGTCTGGGAGCGAGTTGCCGGACTCCGGCAAACGGCCTTGCCAAAGAGGGCGGAGCGGCTTCATATCTGTCCTCGTTTTTTTCTGTGTCAAAAAACTTAGAGGAGATTAGGTGACAACCATGACAAAGTTAGTGAATGAAATGATTCTTGTCCTTGATTTCGGCAGTCAGTATAACCAGCTGATTACACGCCGTATCCGTGAATTCGGGGTATACAGCGAGCTGCATCCCCATACATTGACGGCTGAAGAAATTAAAGAAATGAATCCAAAAGGAATTATTTTATCCGGCGGTCCAAACAGTGTGTATGATGAAAACTCTTTCCGCTGTGATGAGAAAATCTTCGAGCTTGATATTCCTGTTTTAGGAATTTGCTACGGCATGCAGCTGATGACCCATTACCTTGGCGGTAAAGTTGAAGCGGCAAGCCAGCGTGAATACGGAAAAGCAAACATCCGTATCGAAGGCACACCTGATTTGTTCAAAGATCTTCCGAACGAACAAGTGGTTTGGATGAGCCACGGCGATTTGGTTGTAGAAGTTCCTGAAGGCTTCACTGTTGACGCGACAAGCCATCACTGCCCGAACTCAGCGATGAGCAAAGCGGACAAAAAATGGTACGGCGTTCAGTTCCACCCGGAAGTGCGCCACTCTGAATACGGCAATGATCTTCTGAAAAACTTTGTATTCGGCGTTTGTGATTGTGAAGGCAAATGGTCAATGGAGAACTTTATTGAAATTGAAATGCAAAAAATCCGTGAAACGGTCGGAGACAAGCAGGTTCTTTGCGCGCTAAGCGGCGGCGTTGATTCCTCTGTTGTTGCTGTTTTGATTCATAAAGCGATCGGCGACCAGCTGACTTGTATCTTTGTAGACCATGGTCTTCTCCGTAAAGGCGAGGCCGAAGGTGTTATGAAAACATTCAGCGAAGGCTTTAACATGAACGTGATTAAAGTAGACGCAAAAGACAGGTTCTTAAATAAACTAAAAGGCGTTTCTGATCCTGAGCAAAAACGCAAAATCATCGGTAATGAATTCATTTACGTGTTCGATGATGAAGCGGACAAGCTCAAAGGCATCGACTACCTTGCACAAGGAACGCTTTACACAGATATCATCGAGAGCGGTACTGCAACGGCGCAAACGATCAAATCTCACCACAATGTCGGCGGGCTTCCTGAAGACATGCAGTTTGAACTGATCGAGCCGTTAAACACGCTCTTCAAAGACGAAGTGCGCGCGCTTGGCACAGAGCTCGGCATTCCTGATGAAATCGTATGGCGCCAGCCTTTCCCAGGACCGGGACTCGGAATCCGCGTTCTCGGCGAAGTAACAGAAGAAAAACTGGAAATCGTTCGTGAATCAGATGCGATTTTGCGTGAAGAAGTTGCAAATCACGGGTTAGAGCGTGATATCTGGCAATACTTCACTGTTCTTCCTGACATCCGCAGCGTTGGTGTTATGGGTGACGCGAGAACATATGATTACACAATCGGAATCCGCGCCGTTACATCAATCGACGGCATGACATCTGACTGGGCGCGTATCCCGTGGGATGTGCTTGAAGTCATTTCTACACGTATCGTGAATGAAGTGAAGCATATTAACCGCGTGGTGTATGATATTACAAGTAAGCCGCCTGCGACGATTGAGTGGGAGTAAGTAAATAGCTAATAGAAAAACGTCCCTTTTATAAAAGGGGCGTTTTTTTGTTAACTTTTTGAAACCGTTTCGGCAGTTTTCATATCTAACAACATAGGAGGTGGATAAGGTGAAGGAAGAAAGATTGATTACAAAGGCGAGAAAAGGAAATGCTCGGGCCTTTGAAAAGCTTATGATGGCACATCAGGAGACTTTATACAAAACAGCCTATCTCTATTTAAGGAATAAAGAAGATGCACTTGATGCTGTACAGGAAACGGCTTATAAAGCTTTTATCAGTATAGAAAAATTAAAAGAGCCAAAGTACTTTTTAACGTGGCTTACT
The DNA here is from genome assembly GCF_000332645.1 of Bacillus inaquosorum KCTC 13429. Classification (GTDB taxonomy): domain Bacteria; phylum Bacillota; class Bacilli; order Bacillales; family Bacillaceae; genus Bacillus; species Bacillus inaquosorum. The sequence goes on along the minus strand of NZ_AMXN01000005.1, from coordinate 299,925 downwards.
CGAATACTGATTCATTCCATTTTTGCCATGAATAAAAAGAAAGGAGAATTGGTCCCATTTGAGAAACATCATGATACTGGAACCGATCAAGCAAATATTGAGGAATACATAGATTTGCGAAATGCGATTGATTCACTTGATGAACATGTTCAGCTCACGATTCAGCTATATTATTTTCAAGATTATTCGATTTCAATGATAGCTGAACAAACAGGAATGGCAGAAGGCACGATTAAAACACATTTACATAGAGCGAGAAAAGCATTGAAACAGGAGCTGGAAAAGGAGGATCAAAACATATGGACAAACACCAAGTGAAGCAGATATTTGATGACATAGAAGTGCCAAAGAAAGAGCTAAAAAAAGCAATACATCAAGCTGTCGTCCGTGCTGAAAATGAAAATAACACAAGGCGCCGTTTTAAATGGGGACGAACAATTACAAATGGAATCGCTGTTGCTGCTGTGGTATGTATACTGTATTTAACGTCCGGTCTTTTTCTGCCATCTGTAAACAAAGCGATGGGAAGCATACCCATTGTCGGCCAAATTTATAAGGAGTTTCAAGATAAAGTTGGCCTATCATTGTTTAAAAGCAATTTGGTCACAGCTCTGAATCAAAAAGCTGAGTCAAGGGGAATCACTGTGTCTGTAAACAGCTCCTATTACGATGCCGGACAGCTTGTCTATAATTTCACTGTTGATAACTTCCAGTCTGATGAAAAAGAGATCAGCTATAATGTGGACGAAGCGAATTTTAACGACAATGTTTCAATCAACTATGATTCCTTAATGCTCAAAAAATTAAATAACAAACAATACGCAGGACAATTAAGGATTTATACAAATGGTACTGAAATAAAAAATGGGGATACCGTGCCTTTTGTTATTACTCATATCAATGAAATACAGGGAAATTGGAGATTTAAACTGCCTATTACCAAAAAGAATGCGAACTATTTAGAAAGCTCAAAAGTTGTATCGGCTTATCATAATCGTTATCAATTTTCCAATATTCAAGTGGAAAACGGGAAACTTGGATCTGTCCTTCAATTTACAATAGATTATCAAGGCATAGCAAAGCATGATACGGTTGAAATTAACGAAGTCAAAGATGATTTAGGAAACACATATGAGATGTCAGCGTCAAACATCGAACTTGGAGAACGCAAAAAAGTAAACGAGAGAACGGTAAGAGCAAAAGGCCAAACACAGTTAAAATCACCAATCAATCCAAAAGCGAAAAAGCTAACATTAATAGCAGATATTAGATCTGAGGCTGAGGGTAGTGAAATAGTCCCGCTAAATGCAGGGATGCCGTATCGTCTTTCTGAAACAAAACATCAAAACATAGGGATTGAAATCAAGAACATTAAACAAGAAGGGAGGAAAGTATTGGTTCATTACCGCTTCACAGGAGTTGATACTTCAAGTATGTCAAAAGATGACTTAGTGAATATAGGTGAAATGATTGGCCTTGGTGATATGAAAAAAATGCAATCATGGTCTGATCCAATGGCTTATTATGAAGAAGGTTATTATTTGAAATGGAATAAAGCTGAAGTGCAAAATATGGACACAGCCGAAATGCTATCTACTTTTGAACTGGATGACGCATATCTTGATAAGCTGTCTTTAAAGCATTTTGAGTTTAATGAATACGGTCTGTATATTGATAAAGGCGTTTTAAATGACCTGATTCAACTAAAGCCATTCTCGTTTACTGTACCAGTGCATCAGGTGAGTCAGCCTACAAGATAAAATCATTTTTAGTTGAAAAACCGTATGAAGTCATACATACGGTTTTTATCATTGTTGCCAATTTAGTCAATAGACGAATAAACCAATTTTTTTAATAAGTAATGTTCGTTGTTTATATTGTCAATTCAAAATGAAGTTGGTACAATAGACACAGAAATCAAATAAGATGAATTCGTATAATCGCGGGGATATGGCTCGCAAGTCTCTACCAAGCTACCGTAAATGGCTTGACTACGTAAACATTTCTTTCGTTTGATATAAATAAAACACGTTTATTTATTCAAACTGAAACCCGTCTGTAGTCAAGCGTCCCAAAATGTATTGGGGCGTTTTTTATTTGGCGTTTTCAGGGCAGGATAAATAGCAAAGAGTGAAGGGAGTCAAATAGCTTGAAAAAGTTTTTTCAGTTTGATGAGCTGGGCACCAGCTATCGCAATGAAATCATTGGCGGATTAACGACTTTTTTATCTATGGCATATATTTTGTTCGTCAATCCGATTACGCTTGCTTTGGAGAGCGTGAAAGATTTTCCGGAGGCGCTGAGAATTGACCAAGGTGCGGTCTTTACAGCGACAGCGCTGGCGTCAGCAGCAGGCTGTATCTTAATGGGATTGATAGCGAGATATCCGATTGCCATCGCGCCCGGTATGGGGCTGAACGCGTTTTTTGCGTTTTCTGTCGTCCTCGGTATGGGCATTTCATGGCAGGCAGCTTTGTCTGGTGTTTTTATTTCAGGTCTTATTTTCGTTGCTCTTTCTTTAACAGGTTTTCGTGAAAAAATCATCAACGCCATTCCGCCTGAGCTTAAATTGGCAGTCGGCGCGGGTATCGGCCTGTTTATTACATTTGTTGGATTACAAGGTTCAGGAATCATTACAGCGAATCCTTCTACACTCGTCACCATCGGAAACATTCACAGCGGCCCTGTGCTGTTAACGATTTTCGGTGTGATTGTAACGGTTATTTTAATGGTGCTTCGCGTTAACGCAGGCGTGTTTATCGGGATGCTGTTAACAGCGGTGGCCGGCATGATTTTCGGTTTGGTTCCGGTTCCGACTCAAATCATCGGCAGTGTGCCGAGCCTTGCGCCGACTTTCGGACAAGCATGGATTCACCTGCCGGATATTTTCTCCGTCCAAATGCTGATCGTCATTTTAACTTTCTTGTTTGTCGGTTTTTTTGATACAGCGGGTACACTTGTTGCTGTGGCGACTCAAGCTGGTTTAATGAAGGAAAACAAATTGCCGCGTGCGGGCCGTGCGCTTTTAGCTGATTCATCTTCCATTGTAATCGGTGCCGTGCTTGGTACGTCTACTACAACCTCTTACGTTGAATCAAGCTCAGGTGTCGCTGCGGGTGCCCGTTCAGGATTTGCGGCTATTGTAACAGGTATTCTCTTTTTACTGGCTACGTTTTTCTCACCGCTTCTGTCAGTCGTTACATCAAATGTAACAGCTCCGGCGCTGATCATTGTCGGTGCATTGATGGTGGCGCCGCTTGGCAAAATCGCTTGGGATAAGTTCGAGGTGGCCGTTCCTGCTTTCCTTACCATGATCATGATGCCGTTAACGTACAGCATTGCGACTGGGATTGCCATCGGATTTATTTTCTACCCGATTACGATGGTGTGCAAAGGAAAAGCCAAAGAGGTTCATCCGATCATGTACGGACTGTTTGCCGTATTTATCCTGTACTTTATCTTCTTAAAATAAGGAATGAAAACCAGCTGCCGGTGCAGCTGGTTTTTTTGTTGCAAAAGGTAAAACCATTTCATACGATATACCGTCATGTAGATGTGCCGCCATGCTTTACTTAAATGGAAATGACTTGACTGTTCAGGAAGGCTTCGGTACCTTATATAAGTGTTTTATTTTCTTACTGAATGGTATTCCGCCGTATTTTTTTGATAGGAGTTGCTGACATGACGGAAGAAAGAAAAGAAACGTTTGAAGAAGAAGTTAACCAGAGTGAAAGAATAGATGCAGATGAAGAACCGCTATCGAGAATGTCCAGAAAGGCGAGCCGACAAAGCAAGCAGAAGCAAAAACAAAAGCAGAAACCGCACCAGGAACGCGGTGAATCAACTGCTAAAGAAAAGTTTGCGTCTGTATGGGCAGCCATCAACAGATATTGCGGTTTTGCGTTCTCGATTTTAAAATCACCGGCGAAAACCGTCGTGGCGGATGGTTTTTCTCATTATAAGTATGGGCTGATTTCAATGCTTATATTCAGTGTGGTCTTTTCAATCGGGAACTGGTTTCAGTTAAAGGCGAGCTGGAATCGGCCGCTCGGGTTTGGAGAACGCCATCACGCTTTCTATGACGGATTTTTAGTCGTTCTTGTGTATTTGCTCCTCTTTTTCGCGGTAATGGTCTTAGCGGTATGGGCCGTCTCCCGCTATATGATGAAGCAGAAGGTGACGTTCAGAGAAGCGGCTGCCGGTTTGGGTTCATTGCTTGTACCGGTGATTGCTGTTTCAATCCTTTGGCTGATCTTTGCGATCGTGAATATCCCGATGCTGACAGTTCTGTTTACAGTGCTGATCTTGTTTTCGATCTTTTTTATGATGGCGCTGTATGTGCAGCGTTTGTATCAGGCGGCACACGATGCACCGATTGACTATATCTATTGTGTATTTGCTGTGGTTGCGGTAGCGCTGCTGTTTACGGCGGTGACTTGGCCGTTGATTTCTGAGTATTTCACGGCGTCGCTGATTCCGCTTTAATGAAAAAAACCGGCTGTTTATAGCCGGTTTTTTTATGTCACACTTTTTACAAATATATCTAAAAAACACAGTTGATTTGTAGGATTAATCCATGTATGATAGGGAAAATGCTGTAAACGTCCAGCGCACAAACCTTTATGTTTAAGGAGGATGATGGACATGGCCGATTTACTTCGCCGAGCGATTAATCGGAAGAAACAATTTTTAAAAACCAAATTACTGCTCTCGGAATTTTATCAGGGAAGAGGGGAACAGCTGGCTGATTATACGCTGAGTGAGCTTGAGAAAGAATACAAGTCCCTTCTGAAAATGAAAAAAGAGATCTGACAATATATGAGAAGAGGTGAGTCTGCTGAAAAGCGGGCTTTTTTGTTTTGATTTTGAAAAGGTGAGAAAGAGGGTAAACTACTACTGTTCAACCTGACAAAGTGTGTCGAAATATTTTCCTTAGGCTTACGGCCGCAACGGATTGTAAACGACTCGTTTCTCTAGTAGAATATGAATGCTTTATGCAAGCTGAAGAGTAGGGGGATGAAATAAAATGATGCAAACCATCTTATCAAATGGGATAGCCATGGTTCTCATAATTCTCATTATTAATATTGTCTATGTGTCATTTTTTACGATAAGAATGATTTTAACGCTGAAAGGCCAGCGGTATTTAGCGGCCGGCATCAGTACGATTGAAATACTGGTTTATGTGACAGGACTGAGCCTGGTGCTCGATAACTTAGACCAGATTCAAAATGTAATCGCGTACGCGCTCGGTTACGGTCTTGGCGTGATTGCCGGCATGAAAATAGAAGAAAAATTGGCACTTGGCTATATTATGGTCAACGTGATTACGAAGGAGCTTGATCTTGATCTTCCGAAGCAGCTTCGTGAAAAAGGCTACGGCGTGACGAACTGGGTGGCAGGCGGGCTTGAAGGCGACCGCACAGCCCTTCAGATTCTGACACCGAGAAGATATGAACTCCAGCTGTATGATACGATTAAAACACTTGATTCAAAAGCCTTTATTATTGCATATGAACCAAAAACAATTCACGGCGGCTTCTGGGTCAAAGCGGTGAAGAAGAGGAGAATTAAAGAATAATGGCAAAGCCGAAGAAGAAAAAGTTTGAAGTGACAGAGCAGCAAACCATTGATGCGGTGCTTCAGCAAATGAAAGAAGAAGGATATCTGCCTGTACGGCGAATGGAAGAGCCTATTTTTATGGAAAAAAAGGAAAATGGGTCAATTCAGATCGTTCCGTGCGGGAAAAAAATCGTATTTGAAGGGAAATTGATCTAAACACGAACATTAGTAGAATGAATTTTTGTATCGTTCGATAATATCGTTGACATTATCCATGTCCGTTGTTAAGATAAACATGAAATCAAAACACGACCTCATATAATCTTGGGAATATGGCCCATAAGTTTCTACCCGGCAACCGTAAATTGCCGGACTATGCAGGAAAGTGATCGATAAAACTGACATGGATATATCGCAGAAGCGAACGACTGACGATACATGTACCATGCCCGGTTTGTATTGCTTCCTCATAAGTGCAATGCAGAGCGGGTATTTTTTATTTTCTGAAAACTAAAGCATTAGAAGGTGGGAACAGAATGCAGCCGCTAGTAGGAATCATCATGGGAAGCACTTCCGATTGGGAGACAATGAAAAACGCATGCGATATTCTTGACGAACTCAATGTTCCGTACGAAAAAAAGGTCGTTTCCGCTCACCGGACGCCTGATTTGATGTTTGAATACGCTGAAACTGCCAGAGAGAGAGGCATCAAGGTGATTATCGCTGGTGCCGGAGGAGCAGCGCATCTGCCGGGGATGACGGCGGCGAAAACAACACTGCCGGTCATCGGAGTTCCGGTTCAGTCCAAGGCGCTAAACGGAATGGATTCACTTCTTTCCATCGTCCAAATGCCTGGAGGCGTGCCTGTTGCGACAACAGCCATCGGCAAAGCGGGCGCTGTGAACGCAGGCCTGTTAGCGGCGCAAATTTTGTCAGCTTTTGACGAAGATCTTGCCCGTAAGCTGGATGAGAGAAGAGAAAATACAAAACAGACGGTGTTAGAAAGCAGTGATCAGCTTGTCTAATCAAATCATCTATCCGGGAGCTGTAATCGGCATTATCGGCGGCGGCCAGCTTGGAAAAATGATGGCTGTGTCCGCCAAACAAATGGGGTATAAAGTCGCAGTCGTTGATCCGGTGAAAGATTCGCCGTGCGGGCAGGTTGCGGATGTCGAAATTACCGCTCATTATAATGACCGTGAAGCGATTCGAAAATTGGCTGAAATCAGCGACATCATCACGTATGAGTTTGAAAACATCGACTATGATGCGCTGTATTGGCTAAAAGATCATGCGTATCTCCCGCAAGGAAGTGAGCTGCTGCTCATTACCCAAAACCGTGAAACGGAGAAAAAAGCAATTCAAGCCGCGGGCTGTGAAGTAGCGCCGTACAGCATCGTCAAAACAAAGGATGAACTGGAACAGGCGGTACAGGAGCTGGGGCTTCCCGCAGTGCTCAAAACATGCCGCGGCGGATACGACGGCAAAGGACAATTTGTCATCAAGGAAGAGGCGCAAATTGAGCAGGCTGCCGCTCTTTTAGAGCACGGAACTTGCATTCTTGAAAGCTGGGTTTCTTTTGAAATGGAACTGTCGGTTATCGTCGTCAGATCGGTAAACGGCGAAATTTCAACATTTCCGGCAGCTGAAAACATTCACCACAACAATATTCTTTTTCAATGCATCGTGCCTGCACGGGTGGAGGAAGGAATTCAGAAGAAGGCTGCCGAGCTGGCCGTTAAGCTTGCAGAAGAGCTTAACCTTGTCGGACCGCTTGCTGTTGAAATGTTCCTGACAGAAGACGGAGAGCTCTTGGTCAATGAACTGGCGCCAAGGCCGCACAATTCAGGGCATTATACGCTGGACCTTTGCGAAACGAGCCAGTTTGAACAGCATATCAGAGCGATATGCGGCCTTCCGCTTGGGAAAACAGATTTGCTGAAGCCAGGCATGATGGTGAATCTTCTCGGTGATGAAGTGAAGCTTGTGGAGGAAGAGCCGGAGCTTTTAAAAGAAGCAAAGCTATATATATACGGAAAACACGAAATCAAAAAAGGCCGCAAAATGGGGCATATTACATTTATGAAGCAGCCTGAAGACCACTGGATTCAGGAGATCACAAATAAATGGATGAATAGAGACGGAGGACAAGCAGAATGATCGAACGTTATTCAAGACCTGAAATGTCCGCGATTTGGACGGATGAAAACAGATTTCAAGCGTGGCTAGAGGTGGAGATTCTTGCCTGTGAAGCATGGGCGGAGCTTGGCGTCATTCCGAAAGAAGACGTAAAGGTCATGCGCGAGAACGCGTCATTTGACATTAACCGCATTTTAGAAATCGAACAGGACACGCGCCATGACGTTGTCGCTTTTACACGCGCCGTTTCCGAATCACTGGGCGAGGAAAGAAAATGGGTGCACTACGGCTTAACGTCAACTGACGTTGTTGATACTGCTCTTTCTTACTTATTAAAACAGGCAAACGATATTCTGCTCAAGGACCTTGAGAGATTTGTTGACATTATAAAAGAAAAAGCGAAAGAACATAAATACACAGTCATGATGGGGCGCACACACGGCGTACACGCTGAGCCTACAACATTCGGCTTAAAACTTGCGCTTTGGCATGAAGAAATGAAACGCAATCTTGAGCGTTTCAAACAAGCGAAAGAAGGCATCGAGGTCGGGAAGATTTCCGGCGCTGTCGGCACATATGCGAACATTGATCCATTTGTTGAGCAATATGTATGTGAGAAGCTCGGATTGAAAGCAGCACCGATTTCGACTCAAACCCTTCAGCGTGACCGCCATGCTGACTATATGGCGACACTTGCTTTGATCGCGACAAGCATCGAGAAATTCGCAGTGGAAATTCGCGGACTGCAAAAGAGTGAGACACGCGAAGTTGAGGAATTTTTCGCGAAAGGGCAAAAGGGTTCATCTGCAATGCCGCACAAACGCAATCCAATCGGCTCTGAAAACATGACAGGCATGGCGCGCGTCATTCGTGGCTACATGATGACGGCTTACGAAAATGTTCCATTATGGCATGAACGCGATATTTCTCATTCTTCAGCAGAACGGATTATTCTTCCGGATGCGACAATCGCGCTGAACTACATGCTGAACCGCTTCTCTAACATCGTGAAGAACTTAACGGTCTTCCCGGAAAATATGAAACGCAACATGGACCGCACACTCGGCCTTATCTACTCTCAGCGCGTGCTGCTTGCTTTGATTGACACAGGCCTGACTCGTGAAGAAGCCTATGATACAGTGCAGCCGAAGGCAATGGAAGCGTGGGAAAAACAAGTGCCGTTCCGTGAGCTTGTGGAAGCGGAAGAGAAAATCACTTCCCGTCTTTCTTCGGAAAAAATTGCTGACTGCTTTGATTACAACTACCATCTGAAAAATGTTGATCTGATCTTTGAACGTTTAGGTTTAGCATAGAAGAAGCTGTTAGGCGGCTTCTTCTATGCCGCCGCAGTTTGAAAATTCCCAACATTCGGATTAGGAGGCCTTCCGTGAATATTGTGAAAAAAGAACTTTTATACGAAGGAAAAGCAAAAAAGATCTACAAAACCGATGACGAAAACACGCTGTATGTCGTGTATAAAGACTCCGCCACTGCCTTTAACGGCGAGAAAAAAGCAGAAATCAGCGGGAAAGGGCGCTTAAATAACGAGATTTCAAGCTTAATTTTCAAACACCTTCATGCTAAAGGCATTAACAACCATTTTATCGAGCGCATTTCAGAAACAGAGCAGCTCATTAAAAAGGTAACGATTGTGCCGCTTGAAGTCGTCGTCAGAAATGTTGTGGCAGGAAGCATGTCCAAACGTCTCGGCATTCCAGAAGGCACGGAGCTTGAACAGCCGATTATCGAGTTTTACTACAAGGATGACGCGCTGGGTGATCCGCTCATCACAGAAGATCATATTTGGCTCTTAAAAGCGGCGACTCCTGAACAGGTAGAAACCATTAAGTCCATTACAAAAACAGTAAATGAAGAGCTTCAAACCATTTTTGACGATTGTCATGTCAGATTAATAGATTTCAAGCTTGAATTCGGTCTAGATGCAGACGGGCAAGTGCTTTTGGCGGATGAAATTTCACCTGACACATGCCGCTTGTGGGATAAAGACACGAACGAAAAGCTGGACAAAGATTTATTCAGACGCAATCTGGGAAGCTTAACCGACGCATACGAAGAGATTTTCAAAAGACTGGGAGGCATTCATCATGTATAAAGTAAAAATTTATGTCAGCTTAAAAGAAAGTGTACTAGATCCACAAGGGAGCGCTGTCCAGCATGCCTTGCACAGTATGACTTACAACGAGGTTCAAGATGTGCGCATCGGGAAATACATGGAGCTTACCATTGAAAAATCAGACCGTGATCTTGACGCGCTCGTAAAAGAAATGTGCGAAAAACTTCTTGCGAATACAGTGATTGAAGATTACAGATACGAGGTTGAGGAGGTAGTCGCACAGTGAAATTTGCGGTGATTGTGTTACCCGGCTCCAACTGTGATATCGATATGTATCATGCTGTAAAGGATGAGCTCGGCCATGAAGTGGAATACGTCTGGCATGAGGAAACAAGCCTTGACGGCTTCGACGGCGTATTAATCCCGGGAGGATTTTCTTACGGCGACTACTTGAGATGCGGCGCTATCGCCCGATTTGCGAATATTATGCCAGCTGTCAAACAGGCGGCGGCTGAAGGAAAACCTGTTCTTGGCGTCTGCAATGGATTCCAGATTTTACAGGAGCTTGGCCTTCTGCCAGGCGCAATGAGACGCAACAAAGATTTGAAGTTCATTTGCCGTCCGGTTGAATTAATTGTGCAGAACGACAAAACATTATTCACATCTTCCTATGAAAAGGGACAATCGATTACAATCCCGGTTGCCCATGGAGAAGGAAATTTCTACTGTGATGACGAAACGCTTGCTTCATTGAAAGAAAACAATCAAATTGCTTTCACATACGGCTCCAATATTAACGGAAGTGTCAGCGACATTGCCGGTGTCGTGAATGAGAAAGGCAACGTATTAGGCATGATGCCTCACCCTGAGCGCGCGGTCGATGAACTGCTTGGAAGCGCCGACGGTCTTAAATTATTTCAGTCTATCGTGAAAAATTGGAGGGAAACTCATGTCACTACTGCTTGAACCAAGTAAAGAACAAATAAAAGAAGAGAAACTGTATCAGCAAATGGGTGTCAGTGATGATGAGTTTGCATTGATTGAATCCATTCTTGGAAGATTGCCGAACTACACAGAAATCGGGATTTTTTCTGTCATGTGGTCAGAGCATTGCAGCTACAAAAACTCAAAGCCGATTCTGCGTAAATTCCCGACAAGCGGAGAGCGCGTGCTGCAAGGTCCGGGGGAAGGCGCCGGAATCGTTGATATCGGTGATAACCAAGCGGTTGTGTTCAAAATTGAATCACATAACCACCCATCAGCTCTCGAACCTTACCAAGGCGCTGCGACTGGCGTAGGCGGCATTATCCGTGACGTATTCTCAATGGGTGCCCGTCCAATCGCTGTATTGAACTCTCTTCGATTTGGTGAACTGACTTCACCGCGCGTGAAGTACTTGTTTGAAGAAGTAGTAGCGGGAATCGCCGGATACGGCAACTGTATCGGGATCCCGACAGTCGGCGGAGAAGTGCAGTTTGACAGCAGCTATGAAGGAAATCCGCTCGTCAACGCAATGTGCGTCGGATTAATTAATCATGAAGACATCAAAAAAGGCCAGGCAAAGGGTGTCGGCAACACAGTGATGTACGTAGGAGCGAAAACAGGGCGTGACGGAATCCACGGCGCTACGTTTGCTTCTGAAGAAATGTCTGATTCGTCTGAAGAAAAACGCTCTGCTGTTCAAGTGGGCGACCCGTTTATGGAGAAGCTTTTGCTTGAAGCATGTCTGGAAGTCATCCAATGTGATGCGTTAGTCGGCATTCAGGATATGGGAGCTGCCGGTTTAACAAGCTCAAGTGCCGAAATGGCAAGTAAAGCCGGTTCTGGTATTGAGATGAATCTTGACCTGATTCCTCAGCGTGAAACAGGCATGACCGCTTATGAAATGATGCTTTCTGAATCACAGGAACGGATGCTTTTGGTTATCGAACGCGGACGTGAGCAGGAAATCATCGATATTTTTGACAAGTACGATCTTGAAGCGGTTTCTGTCGGACGTGTGACAGATGATAAAATGCTTCGCCTGACACATAAAGGAGAGGTAGTGTGCGAGCTGCCTGTTGATGCCTTGGCAGAAGAAGCACCGGTTTACCACAAGCCTTCTCAAGAGCCTGCTTACTACCGCGAGTTTTTAGAGACAGACGTTCCGGCTCCTCAAATTGATGATGCCAATGAAACGCTGAAGGCCCTCCTCCAGCAGCCTACGATCGCAAGTAAAGAATGGGTTTACGATCAGTATGACTACATGGTGCGGACGAATACAGTTGTCGCTCCTGGGTCTGACGCAGGTGTTCTCAGAATCCGCGGAACGAAAAAGGCGCTGGCGATGACGACAGATTGTAATGCCCGTTATCTCTATCTTGATCCTGAAGTCGGCGGAAAAATCGCTGTCGCTGAAGCAGCGCGCAACATCATTTGCTCAGGTGCAGAACCGCTTGCCGTCACAGATAACCTTAACTTCGGAAACCCGGAGAAACCGGAAATCTTCTGGCAGATCGAAAAAGCGGCTGACGGCATCAGTGAGGCGTGCAATGTTCTCAGCACACCGGTTATCGGCGGAAACGTATCGCTTTATAACGAATCAAACGGCACAGCGATCTACCCGACACCTGTTATCGGCATGGTCGGCTTAATTGAAGATACAGCACACATTACAACACAGCATTTCAAACAAGCGGGAGATCTCGTTTACGTGATCGGTGAAACAAAACCTGAGTTTGCTGGTAGTGAGCTGCAAAAAATGACAGAAGGCAGCATTTACGGCAAAGCGCCGCAAATCGATCTTGATGTAGAGCTGTCACGCCAAAGAGCGCTACTTGGCGCGATTAAAAAAGGCTTCGTTCAATCTGCACATGATGTGTCTGAAGGCGGCTTAGGCGTAGCGATTGCAGAAAGTGTCATGACGACGGAAAACCTTGGCGCAAACGTGACTGTTGAAGGAGAGGCAGCGTTATTATTCTCTGAATCTCAATCCCGCTTTGTTGTTTCTGTGAAAAAAGAACATCAAGCAGCGTTTGAAGCAGCGGTGAAAGATGCGGTTCATATCGGTGAGGTAACAGCTGACGGACTTCTGGCGATTCAAAACCAAGACGGACAACAATTGATTCATGCGCAAACGAAAGAGCTTGAGCGCGCATGGAAAGGAGCTATCCCATGCTTGCTGAAATCAAAGGCTTAAATGAAGAATGCGGCGTTTTTGGGATTTGGGGACATGAAGAAGCCCCGCAAATCACATATTACGGCCTCCACAGCCTCCAGCACAGAGGACAGGAGGGCGCGGGAATTGTCGCAACTGACGGTGAAAAACTGACGGCGCACAAAGGCCAAGGCCTGATCACTGAAGTGTTTCAAAACGGCGAGCTCAGCAAAGTAAAGGGGAAAGGCGCAATCGGGCACGTTCGGTACGCGACGGCTGGAGGCGGCGGATATGAAAATGTTCAGCCGCTCCTCTTCCGGTCCCAAAACAACGGCAGCCTGGCGCTTGCCCATAACGGAAATCTCGTCAATGCCACTCAGCTGAAGCAGCAGCTTGAAAATCAAGGGAGCATTTTTCAAACCTCTTCGGACACAGAGGTTTTGGCTCACCTGATCAAAAGAAGCGGCCACTTCACGCTGAAGGATCAAATTAAAAACTCGCTTTCCATGCTGAAAGGCGCTTACGCGTTCTTGATCATGACCGAAACAGAAATGATTGTCGCGCTTGACCCGAACGGGCTTAGACCGCTGTCAATCGGAATGATGGGTGATGCTTATGTTGTCGCATCAGAAACATGCGCATTTGATGTGGTCGGCGCAACGTATCTTCGTGAGGTAGAACCGGGCGAAATGCTGATCATCAATGATGAAGGCATGAAATCAGAGCGTTTTTCCATGAATATCAACCGTTCCATTTGCAGCATGGAGTACATTTATTTCTCAAGGCCTGACAGCAACATTGACGGCATTAACGTGCACAGTGCGCGTAAAAACCTCGGGAAAATGCTGGCTCAGGAATCAGCAGTTGAAGCTGACGTCGTAACAGGGGTTCCGGATTCCAGTATTTCTGCGGCAATCGGCTATGCAGAAGCAACAGGCATCCCGTACGAGCTTGGCTTAATCAAAAACCGCTATGTCGGCAGAACGTTTATTCAGCCGTCTCAGGCTCTGCGCGAGCAAGGCGTCAGAATGAAGCTGTCTGCGGTGCGCGGGGTTGTGGAAGGCAAACGCGTCGTCATGGTGGATGACTCTATCGTGCGTGGAACAACAAGCCGCCGGATTGTCACGATGCTCAGAGAAGCGGGTGCGACAGAGGTGCATGTCAAAATCAGTTCACCGCCAATCGCTCATCCGTGCTTTTACGGCATTGATACGTCCACACATGAAGAACTGATCGCGTCTTCCCATTCTGTTGAAGAAATCCGTCAGGAAATCGGAGCCGACACTCTCTCATTTTTGAGTGTGGAAGGGCTGCTGAAAGGCATTGGCAGAAAATACGATGACTCTAATTGCGGACAGTGTCTCGCTTGCTTTACAGGGAAATATCCGACTGAAATTTACCAGGATACAGTGCTTCCTCATGTAAAAGAAGCGGTATTAACCAAATAAAACTTGAAAATGACATAAAGGCAGCGCAGTTCGGCTGCCTTTCTCATTCTGCCCTCGTTCGGGGAGATATTTTGAAAAGCGCCTTAAAGGAGTGAATAGGATGTCTGAAGCATATAAAAACGCAGGAGTTGACATCGAAGCCGGATATGAAGCTGTAAAACGAATGAAAAAACATGTGGAGCGCACAAAACGGCTTGGCGTTATGGGCAGCCTTGGCGGTTTTGGCGGCATGTTTGACCTGTCTGAGCTTTCTTATCAAAAACCTGTTTTAATTTCGGGAACGGACGGTGTCGGCACAAAATTAAAGCTAGCTTTTTCCATGGATAAGCATGACACGATTGGCGTGGACGCTGTTGCAATGTGTGTCAATGATGTGCTGGCACAAGGTGCAGAACCGCTGTTTTTCCTTGATTATTTAGCGGTCGGCAAAGCGGACCCTGTGAAAATTGAGCAGATCGTACAAGGTGTAGCAGACGGCTGTGAGCAGTCAGGTTCAGCCTTAGTTGGCGGCGAGACTGCTGAAATGCCGGGACTATATACAGCTGATGAATACGATATTGCCGGTTTCTCAGTCGGAGTGGCGGAAAAGGACGAAATCGTGACTGGAGAAAACATCAAAGAAGGTCATCTTTTGATCGGCCTGAGCTCCAGCGGCCTTCACAGCAACGGATTTTCCCTTGTCAGAAAAGTGCTTTTGGAGGATGCGGAGCTGGATCTTGATAAAACATACGAACCGTTTGACCGCCCCCTTGGCGAGGAGTTGCTTGAACCGACAAGAATTTACGTGAAGCCTGTGCTTGCGGCGGTGAAAAGCGGAAAAGTCGACGGCATGGCGCACGTGACAGGCGGAGGATTCATCGAAAATATCCCGCGCATGCTTCCAGAAGGCTTAAGTGCGGAAATCGATAACGGCTCATGGCCGATCCCGCCAATTTTCTCTTTCCTGCAAGAGTATGGCAAGCTGAAGGAAGAAGACATGTTCAACGTCTTTAATATGGGGATCGGCTTTGTTTTGGCAGTCAAAGAAGAGCATCTGACGGATGTGATCGGAACGCTTGAAAGCCATGGCGAAAAAGCCTATTTGATCGGGCGTGTGAAACAAGGAGAAGGCGTCACATTCGGCGGTGCGGCACTTTCATGAAAAAGTTTGCGGTATTTGCATCCGGAAACGGTTCAAACTTCGAAGCCATCGTCACGCGTTTGAAAGAGGAGAACTGGGATGCGTCCGTATCGCTCCTCGTTTGCGATAAACCGCAGGCGAAAGTCATCGAACGGGCGGAAACGTTCCATATTCCATCCTTTGCATTTGAGCCGAAGTCTTATGAAAACAAGGCCGCATTTGAACGGGCCATTATTGAACAGCTTCGCCTTCATGACGTTGAATTGATTGTTCTTGCCGGATATATGAGGCTGATCGGTGACACGCTGCTTCAGGCATACGGAGGAAAAATCATCAACATTCACCCGTCGCTTCTTCCCGCGTTTCCTGGGATTGATGCAGTCGGGCAGGCGTACCGCGCGGGTGTGAAGGTTGCCGGAATCACCGTGCATTATGTCGATGAAGGAATGGATACAGGCCCGATCATCGCTCAAAAGGCAATCGAAATTGACGAACACGATACATTGGAAACAATCGAACAGCGGATTCACAAGCTTGAGCATAAATGGTATCCGATTGTGATTAAACAGCTATTAGGATTAAATAACAGAGGTGAAAAGGCATGACCATTAAACGTGCATTAATCAGTGTTTCAGATAAAACAAATCTCGTTCCTTTTGTAAAAGAACTGACAGAGCTTGGCGTTGAAGTCATTTCAACAGGCGGAACGAAAAAGCTTCTTCAAGAAAACGGTGTGAATGTCATCGGAATTTCTGAAGTGACAGGCTTTCCTGAAATTATGGACGGACGGCTAAAAACACTTCATCCGAATATTCACGGCGGTCTTCTGGCAGTTCGCGGCAATGAAGAGCATATGGCGCAGATCAATGAACACGGGATTCAGCCGATTGACCTCGTTGTCGTCAACCTTTATCCATTTAAAGAAACGATTTCTAAAGAAGATGTCACATATGAAGATGCGATTGAAAATATCGACATCGGCGGCCCGGGTATGCTGCGTGCGGCATCAAAAAACCATCAGGATGTGACGGTTATCGTTGATCCGGCGGATTACAGCCCAGTGCTGAATCAAATCAAAGAAGAAGGCGGCGTATCACTTCAGAAAAAACGCGAGCTGGCGGCAAAAGTATTCCGTCATACTGCGGCATATGATGCACTGATCGCTGATTATCTGACAGATGTTGTCGGTGAAAAAGAACCGGAACAATTCACTGTAACATTTGAGAAAAAACAATCGCTTCGCTACGGAGAGAACCCGCATCAGGAAGCAACATTCTACCAAAGCGCGCTTCCTGTTAAAGGATCTATTGCGCAAGCAGAACAGCTCCACGGAAAAGAGCTTTCTTACAACAACATTAAAGACGCGGATGCAGCAGTTCAAATCGTTCGTGAATTCACTGAGCCGGCTGCGGTTGCCGTAAAGCATATGAATCCTTGCGGCGTAGGAACAGGAAAAACGATCGCAGAAGCGTTTGACAGAGCATTTGAAGCGGATAAAACATCTATCTTCGGCGGCATTATCGCGCTGAACCGTGAAGTGGACAAAGCAACTGCAGAGGCGCTTCACAACATTTTCTTAGAAATCATCATTGCGCCTTCATTCAGCCAAGAAGCGCTTGACATCCTGACTGCGAAGAAAAATCTTCGTCTGCTGACGCTTGATGTGACAGCTGCCGTTCAAAAAGAAAAACAGCTGACATCCGTTCAAGGCGGGCTGCTGATTCAAGATTTAGATATGCACGGCTTTGATGATGCTGAGATCAGCATTCCGACAAAAAGAGAGCCGAACGAGCAAGAGTGGGAAGACTTGAAGCTTGCTTGGAAAGTCGTAAAGCATGTGAAATCAAATGCGATCGTTCTCACAAAGGACAACATGACAGTCGGCGTTGGAGCAGGCCAAATGAACCGCGTCGGATCAGCGAAAATTGCCATTGAGCAAGCAGGAGAAAAAGCGAAAGGCAGCGCACTTGGATCTGATGCATTTTTCCCAATGCCGGATACTGTTGAAGAAGCGGCAAAAGCGGGCGTTACGGCTATCATTCAGCCGGGGGGATCTGTACGTGATGAGGATTCCATCAAAAAAGCGGATGAGTACGGCATTGCCATGGTATTCACCGGCATTAGACACTTCAAACATTAAGGGGATGAAAACGACGTGAATGTATTCATTATCGGTAAAGGCGGAAGAGAGCATACGCTGGCATGGAAGGTGGCGCAAAGCAGCCTCGTTGATACGGTATTTGCCGCTCCGGGAAATGACGGCATGGCAGCTTCCGCACAGCTTGTAAACATTGAGGAAAGCGACCACGCCGGGCTTGTCTCATTTGCAAAAGAAAATCAGGTCGGCCTGACCATTGTCGGCCCTGAGGTTCCTTTAATTGAAGGTCTGATTGATGAATTCGAAAAAGCCGGTTTGCGTGTATTCGGCCCGTCAAAAGCCGCTGCGATCATCGAAGGAAGCAAACAGTTCGCTAAGGATTTAATGAAGAAATATGATATTCCGACCGCAGAATACGACACGTTTACATCCTTTGAAGAGGCAAAGGCATATGTGCAGGAAAAAGGCGCTCCGATTGTCATAAAAGCGGATGGACTTGCGGCTGGAAAAGGCGTAACCGTTGCAATGACAGAGGAAGAAGCGATTGCATGTCTGCATGATTTTCTTGAGGATGAGAAGTTCGGTGATGCGAGCGCGTCTGTTGTCATTGAAGAATTTCTTTCCGGCGAAGAGTTTTCTCTTATGGCATTCGTCAAAGGAGAAAAGGTGTATCCAATGGTGATTGCCCAGGATCACAAGCGAGCGTTTGACGGAGACAAAGGCCCGAATACGGGCGGAATGGGCGCTTACTCTCCAGTTCCGCAAATTTCGGAAGAAACCGTCCGCCATGCCGTAGAAACAATCGTCAAGCCCGCTGCAAAAGCAATGGTACAAGAAGGCCGTTCCTTCACTGGCGTTTTGTACGCGGGATTGATGCTCACCGAAACCGGCTCGAAGGTCATCGAATTTAATGCCCGCTTTGGCGATCCTGAAACACAGGTCGTACTTCCGCGCATGGAATCTGATCTGGTACAAGTGCTTCTTGATCTTTTAGAAGATAAGGAAGTTGACTTGAAATGGAAGGATACTGCGGCAGTAAGTGTTGTGCTTGCTTCAGAAGGGTACCCGGAAAGCTACGCAAAAGGCACGCCGATCGGCAGCCTTGCAGCGGAAACTGAGCAGGTTGTGGTCTTCCATGCCGGAACGAAAGCAGAAGGTGGAGAGTTCGTCACAAACGGCGGCCGCGTCGCCAATGTGACTGCTTTTGATGAAACGTTTGAAGCGGCGAGAGACCGAGTGTACAAAGCCGTTGATGAGATCATCAAGCCGGGACTCTTTTTCAGAAAAGACATTGGGGCACGCGCTTTAAAAGCTGCCCAAAAATAAAATGTAGAAAACCCGCAGATTAAGCTGCGGGTTTTTTTATACAAAAGCGGGGTGGTGAGCGGAAGAAGAAAGCACAACCAGCGTAGTCGGTTTTCCGTGGGCCATCGAAGCGTCAATAAAATCTTCAAGCGTATGTACTGATTCTGTCACCACTTTTGTCACATAGCTGTACATCCCTGTAATGCGGTGGTTTTCTGCCACATCCGGGTGCGCTGCAGCAAAGGCGGCATAGTGTTTACAGCTTTTCGGCTCCATCAGAATAAAAGCCGTTACGTGCTTGTTTAGTTTTTCGTAACAGATATTCGCGCTGTAGCCGGTAATCACTCCTCTGTCTTCCAGCTTCCTGACACGTTCCGCCGCGCTTGGCGAGCTGAGTCCGACAAGCTTTCCCAGCTCAACCATCGTTAATCTGCCATTTCGCTGCAAATGCGAGAGAATTTGAAGGTCTGTATCGTCCATTTGTCTGGCTCCTTTACATGTTTAAGCAAATTCGTGAAAATTCCTTTTATCATAAGGTGATGCTGTTGATTTAACTTAATTGTAGCATATGGATGCCGTCTTATTTTTCCTATAATAAAGCCATCAACGGAAGAGGAGGCATCATGTTGCCAGAATTGCAGCGTTCTATCACTTGGATTCAAGGGACGGCATTAACGATTGGGGCCGTTTTAGGCTGCGGGATATTAATCCTGCCGTCTGTCACTGCTGACGCAGCCGGTCCCGCTTCTTTATTTGTTTGGGTGTTCATGTCTTTCTTATCTTTTCTTCTTGTCGGCACGCTGGCCCGGCTTGTGAAAATAGCGCCCAGCGCGGGAGGAATCACGGCTTATGTGCAGCTGGCTTTTCAGAAAAAAGCCGGAGCGATTTTGGGCTGGATCATGTTAGGGTCCGTTCCGATCGGCGTTCCTGTCATCGCTTTGACTGGCGCGCATTACGTCAGTTACGTTACAGAGGCTTCGGATTGGCAGATTACTTTAATTGCAGGTTGCATGCTGGCTGTCTCCATTTTGCTTCATATAAGAGGCATTCAACTATCTGCAAACATCAGTACACTCGTCATTTGTGTCATCGTATTTCTGCTTGTCGCTTCTATTGCCGTGTCATTGCCTCACGTCAGGATAGCAGAATTTAAGCCGTTACTTCCGCATGGCTGGTCTGCCGCAGGGTCTGTTTCTGTTATGATTTTTTTCTCTTTTGTAGGCTGGGAAATGATTACCCCATTGGCTGAGGAATTTCATCGCCCTGAGAAAGATGTCCCGCTCAGCTTGTTCTTGGCAGCGGCTTGTGTAGCAGGGCTGTATATCATGCTGTCTTTTGTGACGATAGGGACTCATTCCTATGGAGAGAATGGAGAAATCGCATCGCTTGCGATGCTTATCTCAAAAGGGGCCGGGGAAAGCGGAGTATATGTAACGGTATGTTTAGCACTGTTTATTACATTCGCCACCATTCACGCCAATATTGCGGGTTTTTCCCGAATGGTATACGCATTAGCGAGAGAGGGGCACATCCCCTTATATTTCGGGAAACTCAGTGAGACAAAACATACGCCTATCCGTGTATTGATAGTGCTGGCCGCAGTGTTTGGCTTAGTGCTTGCGGCGCATGGCTTGTTTCAAATCGATTTGACGGCTCTGTTAAAAGGGCCGAGTGCGGCATTCATTGCCTCTTACATATGTACAATGGCAGCAGCACTGAAACTGCTGAAATGGAGAGATTCAGGCTGGTGGATGGCGCTCGGGGCGTTTATGGCGTGCGCAGTGATTTACACGTTCAGCGGCTGGGCACTCCTTTATCCGGCAGCTCTGGCAGCCGCAGGGTATCTCTATATGAAGACAACGGGATGTCATGAGAAAAAGCTTGATCATGTTTTGTGATCAAGCTTTTCCGTTTATCTGTCTTGATGCTCTTGTTCGTTAATTCCGATAGCGCCGTTTTGAAACATGTAGGTCACAGGGCAGAAGCGCAAGATTCCCGAACCTGCTTTCAAGGCCCCCATAAAGATGTAAAAGAGGTGCATTCTGCACCAAGGCTTTTTCGTAAACTTTGCGCTGGCGGCTGACATAATCGTCAGTCCGCAGGCGATTCTGAAGACGGCATTGATGAGACTGATGTTTGGCTTCATGGAAATCCGCTCCTTTTTACTTGAAAAAGTTTTTTAAATTGAACCTTCAAAAATTTGTAACGTTTTTATCGTGCGTGATGAGTAAGGATGTGATAACATGAGTCTAATACATGTAAAGGAGAGTATGTGAATGTCCGAACGCACCTTTAACTGGAAAAACAAAGACATCAGGGCACAGGTTGATGTTGTAGACTCAAAGCTGCTTCCAACGCTCCTTTTACGGAATGCTCTCGTCTTAAATCCATATGTAAAACAATGGCTGAAAAAAAACATTTGGATTTATCAGGACCGTATTGTTTATGTAGGTCATGAACTTCCGAATAGAGCCGAAGAAATTCATACGATTGATTGTGAAGGAAAATACATTGTGCCAGGGTATATCGAACCGCACGCACATCCTTTTCAAATATATAATCCCCAAACGCTGGCGGAATATGTGTCTCAATACGGAACAACGACATTTGTGAATGATAACTTATTTTTGCTTTTACAAAGCGGAAAAAAGAAAGCGCTTACGATTTTAAATGAACTCAAAAAGCAGCCGGTCCAGTATTTTTGGTGGTCACGCTATGACCTCCAGACCGAGGTTCTGAACGAGGATCACGTTCTTCCGTTTGACGTCAGAAAACAGTGGATTGAACATCCGGATGTCATTCAAGGCGGAGAAATGACCGGATGGCCTCGTTTGGTAGATGGTGATGATTTAATGCTTCACTGCATGCAAGCTACAAAGAAACAGCGGAAACGCATTGAAGGGCATTTTCCCGGCGCTTCAGATAAAACGCTTACAAAAATGAAGCTGTTCGGAGCGGATTGTGATCATGAAGCGATGACAGGTAATGAAGTGATGAGAAGGCTGGAACTGGGCTACTATGTTTCCCTTCGGAACTCTTCCATTCGCCCTGATGTAAGAAACATATTGCAGGAGCTGCATGAGAAGGGCTTCCGCTATTATGACCACTTCTTTTATACGACAGACGGCGCGACGCCGAATTTCTATAAAGGCGGCATGACAAACGAGCTGATCCGCATCGCGTTAGAAGAAGGAGTTCCGGCAATCGATGCCTACAATATGGCATCATTTAATATCGCGAAGTATTACCAAATGGATGACTATTTAGGAGTTGTCGGACCGGGTAGACTGGCATCACTGAACATACTTGAAGACCCGTTAAACCCGAATCCTGTGACCGTTCTATCAAAAGGGATTATCCTTCGTGAAGACGGCAGTGATATGAAGGCGTTTACAAAGATGGACTGGAACAAAGGCGGTCTTGTCCCGCTTGAGCTTTCATATGATATGACGATGGATGATTTGCAGTTTTCGATGCCGATGGGCGTGAAAATGCGGAATGCGGTCATTATGGAGCCGTATATGATTGAGATCGACAATTCGATGGAGCAGCTCTCGTTTGACCATGATGAAAGTTATTTGACGATGCTTGACAAACATGGGAAATGGCGCGTCAATACGATGATAAAAGGGTTTGCCTCAAGCGTGCAGGGATTTGTGAGCTCCTTTACGACGACGGGGGATATTGTCGCGATTGGAAAAAATAAAGCGGATATGCTGCTCGCTTTCGCTCGCATGAAAGAAATCGGAGGAGGAATTGTTCTTGCGGAAAACGGGAACATTCTGCATGAAATTCCGCTTGCGCTGTGCGGATGCGCCTCTTCGGAAACGTATGAAGATGTACTTGAGAAGGAACAAAAGCTGAGAGATCTTTTGACTGAAAGAGGCTACGAATTTTGTGATCCCGTCTATACGCTGCTCTTTTTGCAAAGTACGCACCTTCCGTATATACGTATTACGCCGAGAGGAATCTTCGACGTCATGAAAAAAACTGTACTCTTTCCATCGATAATGCGTTAAAATATAAAAGAGCGGGGAGCCGACATATGAAAAAATGGATGACAGTTTGCGTGCTGTGTTTCGTGTTTTTTCTGCTTGTATCCTGTCAGCAGAAGGATGCTGTCCCTGATTCTGCAAAGAAGCCGAAAGCTTCTTTGACGGGACTGGCGACTGAACAGAAGGTGACTGAACGCCGGCCTGTTGCTGTTGTGGTGAACAATCACCCGAAGGCGAGGCCGCAGTCAGGACTGTCTAAAGCCGACATTGTCATAGAAGCGCTTGCCGAAGGGCAAATTACAAGATTTCTGGCCATTTTTCAAAGCCAGATGCCTGAAACTGTCGGCCCTGTGCGGAGCGCGCGGGAATATTTCGTCACTCTCAGCAATGGCTTTGACAGCATATTTGTCCATCACGGCTGGAGTCCCGGCGCCAAAGAGCAGCTGGAATCCGGAGCTGCCGATTATATTAACGGATTGGATTTTGACGGAAGCTTATTTTGGAGAGCCGATTTCAGCAAACCGCCCCACAATTCCTACACGTCTTATGATTACATAAAAAAGGCGGCGGAACAAAAGGGATATAAGCTGAAGCGGAAAACAGATCCGCTGCTGTTTCAAACATCAGAAGCAAAACCTGTAAATGAATCTTACAATGTTCGGGTAGATTATGGAACAAAGAACGTTACAAATCTTGTCGAATACAACTATGATAAAAAAGCTGAAGCTTATAAAAGAAGCTCTGATGGTGTCATAACGACAGACCGGGAAACCGGAAAGCCGGTTGCAATGCAAAATATTTTCATTGTTGAAGCCAGCCATCATACTATTGATCAAGATGGAAGGCGGGACATCGATCTGGAATCAGGAGGGAAAGGTCTGTTGTTTCAGCACGGAAACGTCATTGAAACAGACTGGAAACAAGTAAACGGAAGAATTGTGTCGGTAAAAGACGGCAAATGGCTGCCGTTTGTGCCAGGAAAGACTTGGATTAATATCGTGCCTGATCTCGATGCGGCTTCCATTAGTAAAGGAGAAGGTGTGTAACGATGCAAATCGATAAATTACGCGGCAAAGAGCTGGACCAGTTATTCAACTCGATCTTATCGCTGAAAGACCTGGAGGAATGTTACCGGTTCTTCGATGATCTTTGCACAATTAACGAAATTCAATCGCTGGCTCAGCGCCTTGAAGTGGCGCGCATGCTTCGCGAAGGAAACACGTACCATAAGATTGAAACAGAAACAGGCGCTTCCACAGCTACGATTTCCCGTGTGAAACGCTGCTTAAATTACGGTAATGACGCTTATGAAATGGCGCTTGACCGTGTGAAGGAGACGGAAACAGAGTCTTCTTCGAAATAACAAAGAACCGCCCTGCCGTTCGGCAAGGGCGGTTTCTTTATGAAACAAATTGGTGAATGAGTTTGTCGATGTCGACGATGCTGCCATCCTCTTTTCGATAGACAACATGCTCCTTGGAAAAGTGGATCGGCGAATTAATGCCGGCTGCGGCAGCGAGGTTAAACAGCCCCTCGCGTAGCGAAATGACGTAGTTGCAGACACGGTGCTGCTTTTCCTCGACGCTTAGTGCTTTTTGCAGTTTGGGATCTGTTGTCGCCACACCTGCCGGACAAGTGTTGGTGTGGCATACGAGAGCGCGGATGCAGCCGACCGAAAACATCATGCCGCGTGCAATGTTAACAAAGTCAGCGCCGAGGGCTAAGGCCACCGCGATTTTGTCAGGAGTCAGGAGCTTTCCGGAAGCAAAGATTTTCAGTTGGCCGCGCAAGCCGTATTGTCTAAGCAGCGTATCAACAAGAGGCAGGGCTGTCATAATCGGAAGGCCGACTGTGTCAGCGAGCTCATAAAAGGAAGCGCCGGTACCGCCTTCGCTCCCGTCGATCGTGATAAAATCCGGATGCTTTCCGCTTTTCTTCATATAAGAAAAAAGCTCGTGTAATTCGTCAGGATGGCCTGCGACAAGTTTGATTCCGACTGGCTTTTGTCCGACATCTCTAAGTTTCTCAATAAAGTCGAGCATTTCAGGAGTGCTTGAAAATTCATGAAAGCGGTTCGGGCTGTCAATCGACTTCCCGGGTTCAACATTCCGTATGTCTGCCACTTCTTCTGATACCTTGGCGCCATCCACATGGCCGCCGCGGGTTTTGGCTCCTTGCGCCAGCTTTAGCTCAAACGCTTTAATTTGGTCAAGCCTGCTTTTTCTTTTAAACTCCTCCCATGAAAATTCCCCATTTCTTTTGCGTACGCCAAAAAGCCCCGGCCCGATTTGGCAAATGATATCGGCGCCTCCCTTTAAGTGATACTCAGACAATCCCCCTTCACCGGTATTCATCCAAGTGCCGCCTGCCTGATGAAGCCCGTTTGAGAGCGCCGTAATCGCCCGTTCTCCAAGGGAACCGTAGCTCATGGCAGACTGGCCGACTAATCCCTTTACATAAAAAGGCTGCTCGCATGTATGCTCGCCGATCACTTGCACATCATCAGGGTGGAGAAAATACGGATCGGCCTTGATGTGCTCGGCGTGTTCCTTGCGTTTGAACAGATTGTCAGCATCGAGTTGATAGATTTGGGTTTCAATTTTAGGCGTTTGGTTTACACGCATTTCTTCTTTTTGTTTCGGAAACAGAGCGTTACGGATATAATAGCCCGGTTTATCAAAATCTCTTACAGATCCAAAGCCCATCATTCTGCTTTTGTATTTGCCCGAGATGACGGTTTGCTCATATTCCTTTCGTGAAAAAGGCTGCTCCTCGTTGTCATTGCTGTATAAATACTGCCTGAGCTCCGGCCCGATTTTTTCAAGGATATATCGAAACCTTCCGATCACAGGATAGTTGCGGAGGATCGAATGCTCCTGCTGTTTTTCATCCTTTATGTAGATCCAGACAAACAAAATGATGGGGATGGCAATGATCCCGATGATAAATGCGATGAGTGCAATGATGATGGTTTCCATCTGTCAGCCTCCCTTTTTTATGTAATCATTTCCACAGTTGAACGCTTTCCAAACAATAACAGTTTGGACGGAAGAAATTACAGAAACTCTTTTGGGGGACTTACAGCGTAGGTGCTTCCACATGTCATACGAATGCTCATGAGCGCTCTCTTTTTTTATGAAAAAAGAATCAAAACACCTTTTTCAGTGAATAACGAGATTAACGGCTTTTTCCGTTTTTCCGCGCTATGTGAATTTGTTATAATGTTTAAATGGTAACAAACGAATGGAGGAACGTATGACGTGTACGATGTAACGGAGTGGAAGCATGTCTTTAAACTCGATCCAAATAAAGATTTGCCTGATGAACAGCTGGAGATTCTTTGTGAATCAGGAACGGATGCGGTCATAATCGGAGGAAGCGATGGTGTGACAGAGGACAATGTCCTGCGGATGATGTCTAAGGTGAGACGGTTTTTAGTGCCGTGTGTCCTTGAGGTGTCAGCGATTGAAGCGATCGTTCCCGGCTTTGACTTATATTTTATTCCGAGTGTATTAAATAGTAAAAATGCGGACTGGATTGTCGGAATGCACCAGAGAGCCATGAAGGAATTCGGAGAACTGATGTCTATGGAAGAAATCGTGGCGGAAGGCTACTGCATTGCAAATCCGGATTGCAAAGCCGCGGCATTGACTGAAGCGCAAGCCGATCTGAGTATTGACGATATTGTCGCCTATGCGCGTGTGTCTGAGCTGCTGCATCTTCCGATTTTTTATTTAGAATACAGCGGCGTGCTTGGAGACATAGAAGCCGTGAAGAAAACGAAGGCTGTATTGGAAACGTCCACCTTGTTTTACGGCGGCGGCATCAAGGATGCGGAAACGGCAAAGCAATATGCAGAGCATGCCGACGTGATCGTTGTAGGCAATGCGGTGTATGAGGATTTTGACCGGGCTTTGAAAACAGTAGCGGCTGTGAAAGGCGAGTAGTAAATTGACCGGATTTGGTTTATGATAGAACATATGTTTTGTATAGGCGGGTGAACAAATTTTGAATTACATTAGCAATCAATTATTAAGCGGACTAAACCCTGTTCAGCAGGAAGCTGTCAAAACAACGGACGGGCCTCTCTTGCTGATGGCCGGAGCGGGAAGCGGAAAGACGCGTGTCCTGACACACAGAATCGCTTATTTAATGGCGGAAAAGCATGTGGCGCCGTGGAATATTCTGGCGATCACATTTACAAATAAAGCGGCACGCGAAATGAAAGAACGTGTGGAAAGCATTCTTGGACCGGGTGCGGACGATATCTGGATTTCTACATTCCACAGCATGTGCGTGCGGATCTTGCGCAGAGATATCGACCGGATTGGGATCAACCGCAATTTCTCCATCCTTGATACGGCTGACCAGCTTTCAGTGATCAAGGGAATTTTGAAGGAGCGCAATCTTGATCCAAAGAAGTTTGACCCAAGAAGCATCCTCGGCACGATCAGCAGTGCCAAAAACGAATTGACCGAACCGGAGGAATTCTCTAAAGTTGCCGGCGGCTACTACGATCAGGTGGTCAGCGATGTGTATGTTGATTATCAGAAGAAGCTTTTAAAAAACCAGTCGCTCGATTTCGACGATTTAATTATGACAACGATTAAACTGTTTGACCGTGTGCCGGAAGTGCTTGAATTTTATCAGCGCAAATTCCAGTACATCCACGTCGATGAGTATCAGGATACGAACAGAGCCCAATACATGCTCGTGAAGCAGCTTGCGGAGCGCTTCCAGAACCTTTGCGTTGTTGGGGACTCTGACCAGTCGATCTACAGATGGCGCGGAGCGGACATCGCCAACATTCTTTCCTTTGAAAAAGATTATCCGAACGCGAGCGTGATACTGCTTGAACAAAACTACCGTTCAACGAAACGGATTTTGCGCGCGGCTAACGAGGTCATCAAAAACAACTCAAACCGCAAACCGAAAAATTTGTGGACGGAAAACGATGAAGGCATCAAAATCTCCTATTACCGAGGAGATAATGAGTTCGGCGAAGGACAGTTTGTGGCCGGTAAAATTCATCAGCTTCACAGCTCAGGCAAGCGGAAGCTGTCGGATATCGCCATTTTGTACCGGACAAATGCGCAGTCGCGTGTGATTGAGGAAACGCTTCTCAAAGCAGGCTTGAACTATAACATTGTCGGCGGCACAAAGTTCTATGACAGAAAAGAAATTAAAGACATTCTCGCGTACCTGCGCCTCGTATCCAATCCGGATGACGATATCAGTTTCACGCGCATTGTCAATGTGCCGAAGCGCGGAGTCGGCGCGACATCACTTGAAAAGATCGCTTCGTATGCGGCGATGAACGGCTTGTCCTTTTTCCAAGCGATTCAGCAGGTCGATTTTATCGGCGTCAGCGCCAAGGCGGCCAACGCGCTCGACAGTTTCAGGCAGATGATTGAGAACCTGACCAATATGCAGGATTATTTATCCATTACAGAGCTGACAGAAGAAATTCTTGATAAGACGGAATACAGAGAAATGCTGAAGGCCGAGAAATCAATCGAAGCCCAAAGTCGTTTAGAAAACATCGACGAGTTCCTGTCCGTAACGAAAAACTTTGAACAGAAAAGCGAAGACAAAACACTCGTTGCGTTTTTGACAGACTTGGCGCTGATCGCAGACATCGATCAGCTTGATCAGAAAGAAGAGGAGTCCGGCGGCAAGGATGCAATTACCCTGATGACACTGCACGCAGCAAAAGGACTGGAGTTCCCGGTTGTTTTCTTGATGGGGCTTGAAGAAGGCGTCTTCCCGCACAGCCGTTCTCTCATGGAGGAAGAGGAAATGGAAGAAGAACGCCGCCTTGCTTACGTTGGGATTACAAGGGCGGAGCAGGAGCTTTATCTGACCAACGCTAAAATGCGCACCTTGTTTGGCCGAACAAATATGAACCCGGAATCTCGCTTTATTGCTGAAATACCGGATGATTTATTGGAAAACCTAAATGAGAAAAAAGAAACGAGAGCGCCGTCTGCGAGAAAAATGCAGCCGAGACGCGGTCCTGTTTCACGTCCGGTATCCTACGCCAGCAAAACAGGCGGCGACACCTTAAACTGGGCAGTCGGAGATAAGGCGGGCCATAAAAAATGGGGAACAGGAACTGTCGTCAGTGTGAAAGGCGAAGGAGAAGGAACGGAGCTCGATATTGCCTTCCCGAGCCCTGTCGGCGTGAAACGCCTGTTAGCAGCATTCGCTCCCATTGAAAAGCAGTAATTGAAGAGGAAAGGAAGAAGCAGATGGACAAAGAAACAGCGAAGCAGCGGGCAGACGAACTGCGCCGCACCATCAACAAGTATAGCCATGAATATTACACCTTAGATGAACCGAGCGTCCCTGATGCCGAATACGACAGATTGATGCAGGAGCTGATTGCGATCGAGGAGGAGCATCCAGACCTCAAAACGCCTGACTCTCCTACGCAGCGTGTCGGCGGAGCCGTGCTTGAAGCGTTTCAGAAAGTCACCCACGGCACGCCGATGCTCAGTTTGGGCAACGCCTTTAACGCAGATGATCTCCGTGATTTCGACCGCCGGGTTCGCCAGGCCGTCGGTGACGATGTGGCGTATAATGTGGAGCTGAAAATAGACGGTCTTGCTGTTTCTCTCCGTTATGAAGACGGCTATTTTGTCAGAGGGGCCACAAGGGGTGACGGAACGACGGGAGAGGATATTACGGAGAATCTGAAGACGATCCGCAATATTCCGCTCAAAATGAAACGTGATCTGTCAATCGAAGTGCGCGGCGAGGCGTATATGCCAAAGCGTTCGTTTGAAACGCTCAATGAGGAACGGATCAAAAACGAAGAAGAACCATTCGCCAATCCGCGAAATGCCGCCGCGGGATCACTCAGACAGCTCGATCCGAAAATTGCAGCGAAACGAAATCTTGATATCTTCGTCTACAGTATAGCGGAGCTTGATGAGATGGGTGTGGAGACGCAAAGCCAGGGGCTTGATTTTCTCGACGAAATCGGATTTAAAACGAACCAGGAACGAAAAAAATGCGGCAGCATAGAAGAAGTCATTGCGCTGATCGATGAGTTTCAGGCTAAGCGCGCTGACCTTCCGTATGAAATTGACGGCATCGTGATTAAGGTAGATTCCCTTGATCAGCAGGAAGAGCTTGGTTTTACGGCGAAAAGCCCGCGCTGGGCCATCGCGTATAAATTTCCTGCTGAAGAGGTCGTGACAAAGCTTCTCGATATCGAATTAAATGTCGGCAGAACGGGTGTGATTACGCCGACTGCGATTCTTGAGCCGGTAAAAGTTGCCGGCACAACGGTCTCAAGAGCATCCCTTCATAACGAAGATTTAATTAAAGAGAAGGACATTCGGATATTGGATAAGGTCGTCGTCAAAAAAGCGGGCGATATCATTCCGGAAGTCGTGAACGTCCTCGTTGAACAGCGCACAGGAGAAGAAAAGGAATTCAGCATGCCGACGGAATGTCCTGAATGCGGAAGCGAACTCGTCCGTATCGAAGGAGAAGTGGCACTTCGCTGCATTAACCCTGAATGTCCGGCGCAAATCCGAGAAGGGCTGATCCATTTCGTTTCCCGCAATGCCATGAACATTGACGGGCTTGGCGAACGAGTGATCACACAGCTGTTTGGGGAGAACCTCGTCCGCAATGTCGCGGATTTGTATAAGCTGACGAAGGAACAGGTCATTCAGCTCGAACGCATGGGCGAAAAGTCCACAGAAAACCTGATCAGCTCCATCCAAAAATCAAAAGAAAATTCGTTAGAGCGCTTGCTATTCGGACTCGGCATCCGCTTTATCGGTTCAAAGGCTGCAAAGACGCTCGCCATGCATTTTGAAAGCCTGGAGAACCTGAAAAACGCCTCTAAAGAGGAACTTCTCGCGGTAGATGAGATCGGTGAAAAAATGGCTGACGCGGTCATCACCTATTTTCATAAAGAAGAAATGCTTGAACTCTTGAATGAACTTCAGGAGCTGGGCGTAAACACACTCTATAAGGGCCCGAAAAAAGTAAAAGCAGAGGACAGCGATTCTTACTTTGCCGGTAAAACAATTGTCCTGACAGGAAAGCTGGAACAACTGTCAAGAAACGATGCCAAAGCGCAAATCGAAGCGCTCGGCGGCAAGCTGACTGGCAGCGTCAGCAAAAACACAGACTTGGTCATCGCCGGAGAAGCGGCGGGAAGCAAGCTGACAAAAGCGCAAGAGCTGAACATTGAAGTATGGAATGAAGAACAGTTAATGGGAGAGCTAAAGAAATAAGAGGAGTGTTTTCTATTGAAAAAGACGTTGGTAATGGCGGCAACGGCGGCAGTATTAATGCTGTCTGCCTGCTCGTCAGGTTTTGGGGGGGAGAAGGAGGAAGAGATCACGCAAAAGACGGCGAAGTCGTCAGAAAAAGCGATTGTCCCGAAATATAATATCTCTGACTCCTATTACAAAATGGTGCTGCCGTTTAAGGCGGGAAAAGCGCGCGGCTTGACGACGGAACAGCTGAATACAAGACTGGACATTGATGAGTTTGAAACAGGGCTGATGCGTCTTGCCCAAGATTCTTTCTCTACTGACGATTATCTGTTCCAAGAAGGGCAATATTTAGATGAAGATACAGTATTAAGCTGGCTGGCACGGAAAAAAACAGGCTCTGATCTGAAAAAAGCCCAAAAAGAAGATAAAAACTTCAAAAATGAAGGCTTGAACCCAGCGCTTCCGAGCTCCGGTTCAACAGAAGAAAAGAACGAAAGCAGCCCGGTTTATTTAGCGTCCATGCTGGAGCACGATTATTTAGTCAGAAAAGACAAGAATTCCATCCAGCTTGGCGGCGTGATGATCGGACTGGCGTTAAACTCCGTGTATTACTATCGTGAAAAAACAGGCGACCCTCAAAAAGAAGTGGAGATTAAAGAAAGCACGCTTCGCGAGCAGGGTGAAAAAATCGCACAAGAGGTCATTAACCGCCTCCGAAAAAAAGATAACCTGAAGAATGTGCCGATTACCGTCGCGCTCTACAAGCAGGCGTCAAAAACATCGATTGTGCCGGGGAACTTTATTGCCAAAACAGAAGTCAAAGCAGGCTCCACGGATATCTCAAACTGGGATGACATAAACGAAAAATATGTTTTCTATCCGGCGGATACAACCACAGCAGAAAAATACCCGGATGACACCGAGGTCTTTAAGCGGTTCAAAAACTCAATTGAAGAATATTTTCCGAACTACACAGGCGTTGTAGGGACTGCCCTGTATGAAAAAGATGAAATGACGAAAATGAAAATTGATATTCCAATGCAATTCTACGGAAAAAGTGAAGTTGTCGCGTTTACCCAGTTCTTAACGGGTGAAGTAATGGATTACTACTCCAAGAGCTCAGTTGATGTCGAAGTCAATATCACATCCTCAGACGGACAGGAAGCGGTCATTATCCGCAATGCGGGAGATAAAGAGCCGACTGTTCACATTTATGACTAATATTGGATGACCCCTTGTGCCGCTGCGGCGCAGGGGTTTTTTGCGTTTTTTTGAAGGTTAAGTAGCATTGGAGAGGGTATTTATTTATGTTATGATGTTCTAAAAATAGAAAAGGGTTGAAATTATGAAAAATAAATCCTTTTATTTCATATGGGCGGGCCAGTCAATTGCCAATTTAGGAGATTCTTTATACGTGCTGGTACTGACCCTGTTTACGTATCAAGTCACAGACTCGGCCTTTTTGGCTTCGCTGGTAGCCATGATGCAGTTCGTGGGTCAGTCATTAAGCGCAGTATTTATACCGGTTTTTATTCATAAATACAGATTAAAGCACATTTTGATTTTTTTACAGTTAACGCAAACCATTCTGTTATCTTTGTTGCTTCTCATATTTATGATAGATTTTAAATCTATTTTTATTTTTTTCTTTATTGTATTTTTAATGTCGCTGTTAGATGGAGGAACTATTCCGGTCAGAAATTCAATGATTCCCCGTTTTGTTCCAAAATCTATGTTGTTGAAAGCAAACAGCCTGGTGCTGACCTCTGATCAAATCGTGCTTTTGCTCGGTTGGCTGCTCGGCGGTATTTTGATCAAATGGCTCGGGCCGCAATTGCTTCTATTGTTGACTTTTGCACTTTATGGCACCTCTACAGTATCTTTATTTTTTGTCAAGGATGCGGGAAAAGGAGATGCCGAAAAGGAAGAAAACGAGTCCTTTATGGATAAAATTTCCTCCGGGTGGAAAGCAATTTATCAAATGCCTGTTATCAGAATGCTGACTGTTCTTGAGCTTTTATCCATGTTCGGCAGAAGTATTTGGACAGGAGCCATTATCCTTGTTTATGTCGATGAAGTGCTGCATCAAAACGAAACATGGTGGGGGTTTATTAATGCGAGCTATTTCGCCGGCACCATTACAGGCGGTTTAATCGTTTGGAAACTTTCAAAAATAATGAACGGAAAACTGTTCTCGATGATTTTATGGACATCACTTGCCATCGGGGCTTGCACACTATGCCTTGCGCTTAACAAGTATGCGTTGGCATCGCTGCTTTTTGTCTTTATTTTAGGACCTTCATTTCAGCTCCGGGGAATTGCGATCAGAACTTATGTGCAGGAGAGCATAAACGAAACTTTGCTTCCGAAAATACTGTCGGCTCAGCATACAATAAGTACATTTGTATACGGCGCATCGATCTTAATTATGAGTAGCCTTACTGATTGGCTGGGTGTTCAATATGTATTTTTCTTGAATTTTATTATTTTTACCGTTTCAGCGCTTTTATCTTTAAAACTAAAAAATGAACAAATATAGACAATGTTTTATAAATATTTACAAATTATTTGTTGTGTGTTTAAATTGGTGATGTAAAATACTACTTGTAAAGAGGTGGATATGTTGAATGGTAATTTGAATTTATTTCCTCTTTCTCATCATCAAAAAAGGATATTAAATATCGAAAATTTATACCCAGAAACAGCTATTAATCATATTGGCGGCCTCATCCAAATCAATGGAAAACTTCATCTTGAGACGTTAAAAAAAGCCATTCAGCATTGTATCAGACAGACAGAGTCCCTCAGAATACGGCTCATGAAGCAGGAAGGATCAGTTCTTCAATACATAGACGAAAAAGCGCAGGCCCGTGTGCCATCAGTCGATTTTACTTCAGCAGACCATCCATATGAAAGAATGCTAGATTGGGCCGAACGGGAATTTAAAATACCTTTCTCTTTATATGATGGCGCGCTTGTTCAATTTTATGTTTTCCAAACAGATGAAGCAACCTGCGGGTATTTAATCAAATGCCATCATATTGTTGCTGACGGCTGGTCTATGAAAATCATCATTGATAAGATTAAGGATCTGTACATGCTTCTGGCAAATGGAGAACTGCCTGAAGAAGCCGCTGACGACTATTCGATTCTCATAGAAAAAGAGAAAAAATACCTTTCTTCGCCACGATATCAAAAAGATGCCGCATTTTGGAAAGAGGAATTTTCTCATTTGCCGGACAGCTTCTTGTCAAAAAGTTCAGCGAACATTGCGGGAAAACGCAAACGATTTAAACTTGACCAAGAACATTCTGCTACTGTTTATGAATTTATTCAAAAGCAAGGCTCTTCGTTAAACGCATTGTTTACCGCATCGCTGTTTTGGTATTTAAGCAAAGCAACGGGAGAGAATGATTTCATTATCGGCACGCCGGTACTAAACAGGTCTGGAAAGAAGGAAAAAAGCACGGCGGGGATGACTGTCAGTACGATGCCGTTCAGAAAGAAAACAGACCTGGACCAGCGTTTTTCAGACTTTTTACAAGAAGTCAATTCAGACTACCTGAAATACTTTCTCCACCAACGGTACCCCTATGACGAACTGATAAAGGAATTACAGCTGGCAAAACAGGGATACGACCAGCTCTTCCAAATGTATATCAATTCATACAACACCGATCTTGCTTCTGATATAGATGGATGCCATGTCGAATATGAAGAATTATATAACGGATCACAGCCTTATTCCCTTCAAATTGCGGTTAAAGAATGGGACGAAGGCGGAGCAATCGAATTGCAGTTCGACTACAAGGTTGCGGATTACAGCGAAGCGGAAATTCAGCAATTGAAAGACCGTTTACTCCGCCTGATTTTATTGCTTATCGAGGATCCAGACATTCAATTTAGACATTTGTCTATATTAACTGAACAAGAAAAAAGGGACGAGATATTTAAGTGGAATCAGACGCAGGCCGACTATCCGAAAGAGCAGACAATCAATCAATTAATTCAAGCAACAGCCTTGCAGCATCCGTTTCGCACAGCGATAGAGGATGGGGGCAGACATGTTTCTTATCAAGAACTGGATGAACGCTCCAACCAAATTGCTCGCTGCCTTATACATCAAGGAATAAGCCGCGGTGATTTTGTTGCCGTGAGCATGAAAC
Source organism: Bacillus inaquosorum KCTC 13429 (assembly GCF_000332645.1). Classification (GTDB taxonomy): domain Bacteria; phylum Bacillota; class Bacilli; order Bacillales; family Bacillaceae; genus Bacillus; species Bacillus inaquosorum. The sequence goes on along the minus strand of NZ_AMXN01000005.1, from coordinate 264,639 downwards.
ACTCACCGGAGTTGATTGCTGTTTTACTGGGCATTTTAAAAGCAGGCGGCGCTTATGTGCCGATCGACCCCGAGTATCCCGCGGAACGAATCAAGTATATTTTAGAAAATAGTGAAGCGGCGTTTTTTATTACAGACCCTCTTTTTAAAATAGACTGCTGTTTGCCAAGGCACGTAAAACAAATCAGTATTGACTGCACCATGTTTAATGATTTAGATACGGGACAGTTAGACATCAGGAACGATCCTTCCGACATCGCATATATGATTTACACTTCTGGATCAACAGGGCAGCCGAAAGGCGTGATGATCGAACATCAAAGCCTTGTGAACTACATTACATCAGCCTCTCAGAATTATACTTCTTCCCAAGAGGACAGCTTTGCGCTGTACTCATCCATAGCTTTTGATTTAACCGTTACATCCATTTACACCCCATTAGTGACAGGAAATAAGATTGTCATTTACAGACAAGAAGATATCCCGGAATTTATACTACATCAAATCGTAAAAGAAATGAAAACAGCTGTCATCAAGCTGACACCAGCACATTTAGCGTTGCTGAAAGATGCAAACTTAAAAGATTCCTCTATAAAAAGAATGATCGTTGGCGGAGAGCAGCTGTCTGTTTCTTTAGCACGCCAAATAACAGAAGCATCAGATCACCGCATCGAGATCTTTAATGAATACGGGCCGACAGAAGCGACCGTTGGGTGTATGATCCACAAATATGACCGAGAACAGGATCAGCAAGCTTCGGTTCCAATTGGGGTTCCGCTGCAGAATACAGAAATTTATTTATTAGATGAACAGCTGCAGCCTGTATTGCCGGGAACTCAAGGTGAAATGTATATTTCGGGCGATAATGTTGCCAGAGGATATTGGAAGCGTCCGGATTTGCAAACCGAGCGTTTTCTGGATAACCCTTTCATGAAGGGCAGAAAAATGTATAAGACAGGCGATCTGGCGAAAAGAACGAATAATGGATTGCTTGAATATGCAGGGCGTAAAGACCATCAAATCAAATTGAAAGGCTACCGTATAGAACTGGGAGAAATTGAATTAGCCCTGCTTTCTCTCGAGGAAATAGAAGAAGCGGTTGTCATTGATTTTGGTGATTCACAGGGCAGAAAGCAATTGGCGGCATATGTAGTGAGCTCTGCACCTACGCCAGTGCTGGAGCTTAGGAAAAAGCTTTCTGGCAAACTGCCCGTTTTTATGGTTCCGGCCTACTTTATCAAGATGGATCATATTCCGCTTACGCAAAATGGAAAAACGGATAAAAAAGCACTTCCTGATCCTTTACTGTATCAAGAACAGACAGATTACGGATTGTTAAATGAAGAGCAGAAGGAAACAGAGGCGGTTCTTTTGGAGACCGCGAAGGAGATTCTCGGCCAGACTGATATTTGCCCAGAGGATCATTTTTATCAGCTTGGCGGAGATTCTATCAAAGCCATTCAATTCGTTTCGAAAATGAAAGAAAAAGGTCTTTTTATTAAGACTCAGGATATTATGACTTATCCCGTATTTAGAGAACTGGTCAGTGCTGTGACTAGCAAACAATCGCCTGCAATTTCTCAACAACAAGCAGAAGGCAGAGTGATGGGCACGCCGATTACCCAATGGTTCTGGTCCTTGGATTTAAAGTGCGCTCATTTCTGGCATCAATCGGTTATGCTAACTGCTGAAAAAGAGGTTCACCTTGAAGATGTAAAGGCGGTTCTGTCTCTTTTAATCAATCATCACGACAGCTTGCGAATGAATGTAGAAAAAGAAACGAATACCTTGGTCTATCACAATACAAATATCGAACCTTATATCGAATACCATGATTTGTCTAATCTTTCCGAGGAAGAGCAAACCAAACAAATAGCGGTGATCGGGCAGGAAATGAGAGAAAGCACGGACTTATACAATGGAGTGCTTTTTAAAACCGGTGTGATCAAAGCAAACGAAAAAACGCATTTGTTATTTACAGCCCATCACCTGATCGCGGACGGTGTATCATGGCAAATCCTGATTGATGATTTTCTTGCTCTTTTACATTCAATAGATAAGAAGGAAGAGAAGAGACTGCCTTTAAAGACACATTCTTATCAGGAATTTTCAAATTCGATCCATGAATACGCTTATTCGCGTGAGGCGGAAGAAGAATGCAGCTATTGGAATAAAAAAGTGAAAAAGATTGAGCCGCTCTATGGGATTTGTCTGGAAAATTCCAAAGTTGAAAATAGCATAAAACTGAAACGGTCTTTGAGCAGCCAGATGACTCAAAAACTGCTCAGTGAAGCAAATGAGGCGTATCAAACCCAAACAAATGATTTGCTTATCACTGCGTTAATCCGGGCTTGCCATCATTGCACAGGCAAAGAGGTTATTTCTTTGGAATTGGAAGGTCACGGAAGAGAGACATTAAAGGAAGACTTAGATTTTTCAAGAACGTTCGGGTGGTTTACAGCAATGTATCCCGCCGTGTTTCAGGCAGAGGCTGATCTGCCGGCGCAAATCCGTTCAGTGAAAGAAAACCTGCGGAATATTCCCAATAAGGGTATTGGCTACGGCGCTCTCACCTATTTGAGTAAACGAATGCCGGATCACAGGAAGCCTGAGCTGCGCTTTAATTATCTGGGAGAAGTTGACCGTTTTTTAGCAGACAAATCAGAATACCGCATGACTTATTTAAATTCAGGCGCCGAGTCATCACCTGAAAATAGTCTGACAGTCAGTCTTGATTTGACTGCGGGAATCTATGACGGACAGCTAACGTTGGATTTAATCTGCAGCGATCTTTATCAGACAGAGGATATGGAACAGCTTTTAGATGAATTTTTTGTACAGCTGAAGGAGCTGACTGAACATTGCTGTAAACAAGAGTCTGTCGAATATACGCCATCAGATTTTGAAACCGCCTCATTATCTATTGAAGAATTGGATTCCTTGTTCAAATGATGAGAAACGCATGGCTGGTTTTATGTCTTTGTATCCTGTCAATTCAAATCTGGGGTGGCGGACAGGCAAGCGCTCAGACGCCAGTTGATAAGCGCATTGACGCTCTGATCGAAAAGCAGATGAAGGAAAGCGGAATACCGGGGATCTCAGTGACAGTGGTAAAAGGAAATGATGTGGTATACGAAAAGGGGTTTGGTTATGCCGGTGAAAGACATAGCCGCCCTGTAACCGCCTCGACATTGTTTGAGATGGGCTCAACCTCTAAAGCGTTTACTGCACTGGGTGTGCTTAAGCTTGTACGTTCGGGGGCAATCAATCTAAATGACCCTGTCAGCCGGTATATCAGCGGATTTTATGCAGTTTACAACGGAAAGAAAACAGATATCACCATTCAACAGCTGCTGCATCATACAAGCGGAATTCCTTTTTTATCGATAGCGGATATCAAAGTTGATTCAAAGGAAGATGCTTTGGAGAAAACGGCGAAGGGATTAAAGGGAGTTGAACTTAGTCATAAGCCGGGAAGCACATTTGAATATGCCACAATCAATTATGATGTGCTGGGATATATCATTGAACAGGCATCAGGCCAGCCGTACGAGCAATATATGGCTGAGCACGTTTTTAAGCAGTTAGATATGTCAAACACGTATGCGGGGCGGCACGCTGGTCATGCCGGCGATGTATCATCAGGTTTTAAAATTGGATTTTTAAAAGCCAGAGCCTATAAAGCGCCTGAGTATAGGGGGAACACGCCTGCCGGATATATTATCACGAACGCAGAGGATGTATCCAAATGGCTTCGATTTCAGCTGAATCAAAGTGACGGTGATATAAGCCGCTTGATTGAGCAGAGCCACCTGCCTGATAAAAGCGTAAAAACCGACGAGCCGGGCGTGTATTATGGTGCGGGATGGTCAATTTTTGAAAAAAAGGGCAGAGTCAAAGAAATGTTCCATGCCGGCTCCAACCCCAACTTTTCTTCGTTTATTATCGTCAGCCCTGATGATAATGCGGCTGTAGGGGTTTTGGCCAATATGAACAGCGCGTACCCTGAGAAAATCGCTCGTTCTGTTTTACAAGTGATTGCCGATCCAAATCAAAAACAGGACGGTTCTGTCACTGATCCGTTCCAGGTCATTGATAAAGCTGCGGCTGCCATGCTGGTTTTATTCAGTTTATTGCTTATTGTTCTGCTGTGGAGAATTTATATTTTTCTAAAAGGCGTAAAATCGAAAAATGTTCCTGTTCAGCAGCGAACAAGAATAAAGGCACTGCTTTGGGTGATTTTGCTGGCAGCCGGAATAGTGGCGCCTAAGCTCATTTCAGTCTTCGCCTTTAATGGCTTGCCTTGGAGCATGATATTTATTTGGGGGCCCGGTTCTCTTCTTTATTTGGCGGCGGTTTATTATATGCTGCTCCTTGCCTCCTGTATATTCGGTTTAACCGCTTGTTTTTTCAATCACCGTGCCGCAAGAAGGAGTGAGACGCATGAAATGTGAAACATCTATCCCTGATATTCAGCCGTTTAACGACCTATTTTATCGCAGCTGTTTTTTTAACTGTTATTTTTCAGTGGTTCGCTCGTTTCAGCAAGAAATCTATCCTTATCTTTTAAATGACATATATTCGTATCAATTGGATGAAGACGGTTATCCAATGATTGATCGGACTGAAGTTTATGATCCTGAGTATGTCATGAATCAGCAGGGAATAAGCGCGGATAAGCAATCGGTGAGCAGCAGTCTCATAGATGATGTGAAACGGGATGTTCTTAAAAATAAACCCGTCATCATTTGGTTGGATACATATGCACAGCCTTATAGACAGGAATATATGTCTAAGCATAAGCGGAACAGCATACTGATTTATGGCTTTCATGACGTAGATCAGACTGTTCTTGCTATTGAAAACCGTTATCCCGATAACTTGTCATATGAAGCCAGACATATTTCATATCAGCATTTGGCCAAAGCCTATCAAGGCTTTCACAGTTATTTTCAGCCTCCTGCCGCTTTTCATTCTTATGCCTCCTTTTCTTATGATCCGGACAGGGATCGCTCAGGGCAAAGCATTTTCAAGGATGCGGCTGCCTTCTTTGTTCATAACATCACCGAGCATGTAGATCGGATGTTATCCGGTTTGGCGTCCTTCAGCCGGTTTACTGAGCAATTTCACAGCATAAGAGACAGCGAAAAGCTCCTTCATTCATTTAATGGAATTTTAAATGTAAAAAAAACAGAGCAATACCGCCTCGCATTTCTTCCAGCGTTTGAACAGCTTGCCGCTGTGACGTCTGACATTATTGATGAGTGGGAAGCAGCGCGGCATCTTGCGGCTAAGCTTTATTTTTCGGAAGGATCTTCTTCTGGTTATGAAGACCGGATCAAAGATTCACTGAAAAAAGTGCTGGAACTTGAAGCAGCCCATATTGAATGCCTGAAGGATATTGGTAAAGAGGAGAGGGTCAAATGATCAAATTATTCTGTCTGCCGTATGCCGGGGGTTCGAGCACCATCTTCAGCGGGTGGAAAAGATTTCTTGATGCATCAGTTGAACTGGTGGCCTTAGAGCTTCCGGGACATGGAACGAGAATGTCTGAGCCATTGCTGAATCATGCAGGATCCGTGACGGAAGATCTTTTTGAGCAAGCAAAATCCCATTTGGGTGATTCGGATTATGCCATTTTTGGACACAGCATGGGATCGCTGCTTGCATACGAATTGCAAAAGAAATTAACTATGGAAAATAAACAGCCGATCCATATGTTCTTTTCCGGGCGTTTCCCGCCTCATATCCCGGAAAAGAAAGTGCTTCATCAGCTTTCAAATGCCGCTTTAAAACAAGCGATTATTGAGATGGGGGGTGTACCCGAAGAATTCAGCAAAAATGAGCAGGTGCTTGACTTTTTCCTTCCTATTTTAAGAGCTGACTTTGAGTTGCTGGAAACATACAGGAATACAGCTGTTGCTCCTTTATCGTGCGATATTTCGGTTTTTTACGGAAAACGTGATCTGCCGTCAGTGCTGTTTGATTTATCTGATTGGAATCAGTACACCGATCAGACATGCAGATTTTACGAATTTGAAGGAGATCATTTTTTCATTAATCAGAAGATAAAAGAAGTGACAGCTAAAATCAATCATATTTTGAATCAGACAGGAGTGGTATGAAATGGATTTCAGAACTGCCGGTGTTATCGGAGGAGGCGTCATGGGGGCCGATATGGCTCTTGATTTATCTGCGAATGGGTATCAAGTGATTTTGCTGGATATCAGTGATGAAAAACTGAAAGCCGCAGAGGAAAATATTAAAAAGACATTCAGGCTTGTTCAACTGATGCGGAAAGAAAAGTTCAGCATGTCACTTGAAGATGTGCTTGATAACATTCAATTCACGACTGAGCCGCACAATGTGGAGCCGGCTGATATCATCATTGAAAACGTAACAGAAGATTGGGAGATAAAAAGACAAGTGTATTTACAATTAAAAGATATCTGCCGAGAGGATACCATCTACCTTGTAAATACAAGCTGTATCTCAATTACGAAGGTCGGTTCACTGATGCATCGTCCGGAAAAGGTAATTGGAGCACATTTCATGAATCCTGTTCCTCTGAAAGAACTTGTAGAGGTGATTCGGGGCGATGCCACCACTGATGAGACTGTCAATGCAACCGTGGAGTTTTTGAAATCTTTCGACAAAAACCCTGTCGTTGTTCATGATTTGCCTGGCTTTGTGTCAAATCGTGTGTTAATGCTGACCATTAATGAAAGCATTTGGACGGTTCAAGATCAAGTGGCGACACCAGCCAATGTGGATAAAATCTTCCGCGGCGGGTTTGGGCATAAAATGGGTCCGCTCGCGACTGCGGATTTAATTGGTCTTGATACGATCCTTAACTCCTTGCTGGTTCTATATGAAAGCTACAAAGATTCAAAATTCAGGCCATGTCCGCTGCTCGTGAAAATGGTAGACGCAGGAAAGCTAGGGAGAAAGTCAGGACAAGGATTCTTTCAATATAGTTAAAGGAGGAGCAGACCATTGAAAAAGGGAGTTAAGTGTGTTGTCTGGGATTTAGATCATACGCTATGGGATGGTATTCTGCTTGAATCTGATGATGTAAAGCTGAAGGACAATATCAAAGAAATTTTGACTGAGCTTGATGAACGCGGCATATTGCTGTCTGTCGCAAGCAGAAATGACGAAGCTGCTGTTATGGAAAAATTAAAGGAATTTGGAATTGACCATTTCTTTTTATATCCGGAAATCAGCTGGAATGCCAAATCAGTTTCTTTGGAAAAAATCAGCAAAAACCTCAATATCCATAAGGATACGCTTCTCTTTATTGACGACCAAGCATTTGAAAGGGAAGAAGTGCAAAATGCCCATCCGGAGATTTCGTGCTGGGATGCCGTTCGGTATAAGGATCTAATCGTCGATCCTTTGCTGAAGCCTGCATTCGTAACGGAGGATGCCAAAAGACGCCGGCAGATGTATCTGGAGGATGATCGCAGAAAAGAGGACGAAGAGCAGTTTGAAGGACCGTCCGAACAATTTCTTGCCACTCTGAATATGAAGTTTACGATCAGCCATGCGCAAGAAAGCGACTTGCAGCGGGCAGAAGAGCTTACGGTGCGTACAAACCAGCTGAATGCAAGCGGAAAAACATACGATTATCAGGAATTAAATTATTTCCGAAAGTCAGATTCTCATATGCTGCTAGTCTGCGAGCTTGAGGACAAGTACGGCTCTTATGGAAAGATCGGACTCTCTTTAATAGAAGAAAAGGGAGATGAATGGCATATTAATCTTCTTTTAATGTCATGCCGGGTTATGTCCCGCGGTGTCGGTACGATTTTACTGACAGCTATTTTAAATGAAGCGAAACAAAAAGGGAAAAAACTGTTTGCTGATTTTAAACAAACAGATCGAAACAGAGTCATGTATATCACGTATAAATTTGCCAATTTCAAAGAACATACGAAGGGCCCGGACGGCTTCATTTTATTTGAAAATGACCTGAGCCGGATTCAGCCGTATCCTGCGTATGTCGAGGTCAAAACGGAATTCAGCCAATCACCTGTTGCGGGAAGCAGCAATTAATCTAAATAGCGGGGAGAGCAAATAGATGAATCTACATGAACAAATTAGAGAATATATTGAACAAAATTTGGTGGTCTTTGACGATGAAATCGAATTAACCAATGATGATCACATTTTTGAAATGGGATTTGTGAATTCTTTATTTGCGATGAAGCTTGTAACATTTCTTGAGCAAAACTTTGGGTTTCAGCTTGATAACGAAGATTTAGATATTGCTAACTTCAGCACAGTAAACCGAATCGTCAGCCTAATTGAAAAGAAACAGAACGGAGCGCTTGCTAATGAAAACAGCTGAGAAGAAAACCGACATCATTCAAGATTTCCGGGGTTACTGTGACGAAAAAATCAGACCTTTTGCAGGCGAGTTTGATGAGAAGGAATGCATCCCGGCAGAATTAATAAAAGAGTTAGGGAGCAAATCTTATTTTGCTGCGGGTATTCCGGAGGTCTATCACGGATTGGGATTGAACCCTGTCGAGTACGGTTTGTTTACTGAACAAGCAGGTAAAGCGTGCTGTAATATTCGAACCCTTTTGACTGTGAATTCGTTAGTCGGTGAATCTCTGCTGCGGTACGGTACTGAGCGCCAAAAAGAAGAATGGCTTGTCCCCATCGGAAAAGGAGAGAAAATCGGAGCGTTTGCATTGTCTGAACCAAACATTGGTTCAGACGCAAACCACATTGAAACATCGTATACAAAAAACGGAAACTGCTATGTCATCAACGGCAGAAAAAAATGGATTTCCTTTGGGGCCATTGCTGACTTTTTTCTGGTTATAGCCCGTGATGGAGAAGTGGTTACAGCCTTTATTGTAGACAGCAGCCAGAGCGGCGTAACGGTAAAAAAAATGGAAGGCATGATGGCCAATAGAGCTTCTTATCTTGCGGAAATAGAGTTTGATGGCGTTGAGGTTTCTGATGACCAGATATTAGGGCCAATCGGGGGCGGTTTTAATTATATCGTTAACTTGGCTTTAGATCATGGCAGATACAGTGTAGCATGGGCCGGATTGGCGATTGCACAGGAAGCCGTCGATTCTTTAGTAACATACTCACGGAAGAGAAGCCAATTCGGAGAGAAGCTCTACAAACATCAAATGATTAAAGGAATGATCGGTGATGCCGTAACACAGCTGCATGCAGCCCGCGCCTTATGTATGAAAGCCGGCGAAATGCGGATGAAACAAGATCCAGAGGCCGTGACGGAAACGTCTATCGCGAAATATTTCACTTCAAAGGTTGCTGTTGAGATTACCAATTCAAATGTGCAGATCCATGGAGGAAGCGGCTTCAGCAGAGATCATTCAGCTGCCCGCCTGTACAGAGAAGCCAAAGTATTGGAGATCATTGAAGGAACATCTCAAATTCAGCAGCAAGTTATAGCGAATTATGGATTGAGACGATATTTTGTCAAACACATATAGGCAGAGGATGGAGAGGATTCTGTGAGTGAGCAAATGAATAAAATAGATAAAAATAATATAGCCAACATTCTCGGACTGACAACCATTCAGGAAGGTCTGCTTTTTCATTATTTAATGGAGCCAGAAGGTAATGCTTATTTTGAACAAATGCTGATAAAACTGGAGAGCGAACCAGCCCGCGATCTTTTTGAAAAAGCATGGCAGCAAACGGTTCGGCAAAATGAAATGCTGCGGACGGTGTTTAGGTGGAAGGAAACAGCTAAGCCCATTCAAGTTATATTAAAGCATCATAAAATAGATATCCGTTATCAGAGCATCTCGTTCGAGAAAGGCATTTCCCAGGAAAAGCTGAAGGAGGAGCTTGCGGCGCGTGATCGGAAAGAGCCGTTTCAGCTTCAAGAAGTACCTTTTCGTGTCACGCTTTATCAAATAGAAGAAAACGGGATCTGGATGATGATCAGCTTTCATCATATCCTGATGGACGGCTGGAGCATGGGGATTGTCCTCAAAGAGTGGATGGAGTCATATCAATCGTTATCCATGGGCCAAACATCTGTTATTTCTCAAAAACCGTCATATCAAGCATTTGTGAAATGGCAGCAGGAACAGCAGCGTAAAACAAAAGACAGCCAGGCGTCATTTTGGAAAGGGTTATTGAAAGACTGGGAGCCTGTACAATTGCTGCCGAATACAGAAAGACCAGGGAAGCGAAATGCTATTTTTTCTAAACATGAAATACAGCTTCCGGTTTCAGTAGGAAAAGCTCTTCGCTCACTCGCTGCTGAACGGCAAGTTACGCTTGCTTCAATTCTATATAGTGTCTGGGGTCTGCTGCTAAAGAAATATTCTGATCAAGAAGAAGTGGTGTTCGGGACAACCGTGTCAGGAAGAAGCGCCGATGTACCGGGAATAGAACAAATGACGGGGCTGTTTATTAATACCATTCCGCTTCGTCTTCGCTTTGCGCCTCAATCCACGCCTTTAGATTTGATTCAGCTTGCACATGAGCAGATTGCCAAAAGAAGTGAATATGAACATACACCGCTGTCTGATTTAAAAACATATGCGGGGCTGACGGCTGAGCAGTCATTATTTGACACGATTGTCGTGATTGAAAATTATCCGCTTGATCAGATGCTTAAGTCAAACAGTCTTCCTCTTTCAATCGAACAATATGACATGTTTGAGCAAACTGAGTTTGATTTGACATTGAGTGTACAAGCTTTTGATGAACATATCCATTTTTCATTTATATACAATCCTGGTGTCATGTCTGCTCTTCAAGTGAAGCAGCTGGGGGATCATTTTCTCAACCTGTTATCGGAAGTGATTGAGTATCCGGCAGACAGATCTGTGCATCGCTTGAATATGCTTTCACAAGATGAGGTGCATTATCAGCTTGAAGAGTTTTGCAATTATAAAGGTCTGACCGGCAACGAACATCAAACTGTTATTGATTTGTTTGAACGGCAGACAGAAAAGACGCCGGACGCTCTTGCTGTGGAATTTCGCTCGGAATCCCTGACCTATGATCAATTAAATAAAAAAGTGAATCAGCTTGCCCGCTTTTTAGAAAGTCAGGGAGTCAAACCCGCACAAAGAGTCGGTATTTTAACAGAACATTCAATTGAAATGGTGATCGCGTGTCTCGCTGTATTAAAAGCGGGCGGCGCTTATGTTCCAGTTGATCCCGATTATCCTCCGGAAAGAATTGAATATCTTCTTCAGGACAGCGGGGTAAACCTGCTGCTGACAGAGGATATTGAGGGGCTGGTTTACTCGTACGATGGTGTGAAAATAGATATTACCGATCAGAGCATTTATCAAGGAAACGACAGCAATCTGGTGAAACGTTACGGTCCGCAGGATATTGCGTATTGTATATATACCTCTGGAACAACAGGCAGGCCAAAAGGGGTGCTTGTTAAGCATCTTGGTCTTGAAAATTATATTTCCTGGGCCGCCGAGCAATATGTAAGAGGTGATAATAGAGATTTTGCCCTTTATACGTCTTTATCTTTTGATTTAACAGTAACTTCTATCTTTACCCCGCTTATAACCGGAAACGCAATTATTGTGTATCGGGATACAAACAAGCAGCTTCTTGTGGAACAAATTTTGAAAGATAATCGAGCCCACGTTATGAAGTTAACGCCGTCCCATCTGCATTTCATTTCCGGGATGCCGTTTCAGGACAGTGTAATGAAGTGCCTGATACTGGGGGGAGAGCAATTAGAAACCTCCTTGGCGGCGAAAATTGAAGAGAACTTCGATGGGAAAATTGAAATTTTTAATGAATATGGCCCGACGGAAACGGTAGTCGGCTGCATGATTCACCGCTACTCATCTGAAAGGGATAAAGATCTGTATGTGCCGATCGGCCAGCCTGCAGCACATACTGATATATACATTCTTGATTCACATATGAACCTGCTGCCCCAGGGAGCAGCGGGAGAACTATATATTGCCGGAAAAGGAGTGGCAGAAGGCTACTTAGGCCGGAAGGAACTGACGGCAGAGCGCTTTGTGGCTCATCCTTTTAAACCCGGAGAAAAAATGTATAAAACAGGAGACGCAGCTCGCTTTTTACCGGATGGAACCATTCAGTTTTTAGGCAGAAACGATGACCAAATCAAACTTAGGGGCTATCGGATTGAGAGCGGGGAGATTGAACACTGGCTCTGCCGGTACGGACGTATAAAAGGGGCGGCGGCTGTCGTGAAGAAGGACGCGTCCCAGACACCATGCCTGGCTGCTTATCTTTTCACTGATGAGACGATTGATGAAAAGCAGCTGCGTGAATACTTGCGCCGTCATTTGCCGGAATATATGATTCCATCCCGATTTATTGTGATGGATGAGATGCCGCTGACGGCCAATGGAAAACTGGATAAAAAAGCACTGCCGGAGCTTGCTGCAGAGACAAAACGAAAGGCACTTGCGGCAGCACCAGCTTCTGAAACAGAAAAGATGGTGCTGGAGATTTGGAAACGTGTACTTGGTCAAGACAGCATCGATGTTCAGGATAAATTTTTTGAAATCGGCGGCACTTCCCTGCATTTGATCCAAGTCAATCAGCAGCTTTCTAAGGAAACGGGAAAAAGTATTCCGATGGTTGAGATGTTCCGCCGTCCAACAGTTCAGATGCTTGCTGAATTCTTATCAGGTCATGATGAAGAGCAATCAAAAAAGAAAACACCATTCATATCAAAGCGGAAGGATCCTTCAGATGACAGCATCGCCATCATCGGGATGGCCGGGCGTTTCCCCGGAGCTAAAAACATAGATGAATTTTGGCATAACCTGCAAAATGGCAAGGAATCCATCTCTTTTTTCACTGATGAAGAGCTGTTTGCGGAAGGCATTGATGAACAAACATTTACGAGAACTGATTATGTAAGGGCGAAAGGAATCATCGACGGCCCCGATTTATTTGACGCCTCCTTCTTCGGCTATTCACCGGGACAGGCAGAGGTCATGGATCCGCAAATCCGTCTTCTTCATGAGTATGTATGGAAAACCCTGGAGGATGCAGGGTGTGTTTCAGCTGAATATGAAGGAAAAATCGGTTTGTTTACAGGAACAACCTCAAATTTTCAATGGCTCCAGCATTTCGCTGACTCATTAGACGGCAGGATGTCAGAGCTGTTTGAAATCGGCTCTTTAAATGATACCTATACGATCAGCACGCGGGTTGCTCATAAACTTAATTTAAAAGGTCCAGCCATTACCCTGCAGACAGCTTGTTCAACCTCCTTGGTCGCGCTGCATTTGGCTTGCAAATCAGTGCTGAATGGAGAATCTGATATGGCTCTCGCAGGCGGTGTGTCCATTCTCCATCCGGTTAAGTCAGGCTACATCTATCAAGAGAATATGGTGAAATCGCCAGACGGCCATTGCCGAGCCTTTGATAAAGACGCGAAAGGCACTGTAGGAGGCGATGGTGTCGGATTTGTCGCAGTGAAATCGTTGAGCCGCGCTTTGGCTGACGGCGATAGGATCTATGCGGTTGTAAAAGGATCTGCGGTCAACAATGATGGTGACCAAAAGGTAGGCTTCAATGCGCCGAGTGTGGAAGGCCAGACAGAGGTTATAAGAGATGCGATTGCCGACGCGGGGATTGAACCGGAAACCATCAGCTATGTGGAAACCCATGGGACAGGCACAGCTCTCGGAGATCCAATTGAAATTGAAGCCTTAACTAAAGCGTTTCAAACAAATAAGACCGCGTTTTGCCGGATTGGTTCCGTAAAAACGAATATCGGACACCTTGATGCTGCTGCCGGAGCGGCGGGTCTCATTAAAACAGTTCTCTCTCTGCAGCATCAACAACTTGTGCCTAGTCTTCATTTTAAAGAAGCGAATCCGAATATTGATTTTCAAAACAGTCCTTTCCTAGTGAATGACAAGCTCCGAGTGTGGAAGAGAACAAATAACCCAAGACGAGCAGGCGTGAGCTCATTCGGTATGGGCGGCACCAATGCCCATGTGATTCTGGAGGAAGCGCCTGTCAGTGAACGTGAAAAACATTCGCGTTCGTATCAGCTGTTTCCTCTTTCAGCAAAAACGATGAATGCTTTAGAAAAAACGAAAGACCTTTTGCTCGAACACATGGAAAGGAACTCTGAGCTTAATGCAGCAGACGCCGCTTATACGCTGCAGGCCGGAAGACAGCACTTTGATTATAGGCAAATGTTTGTGGCAAAGGACAGACAGGATGTCATCCGCCTGCTTTCCGAGAAGAAGGACAGAGGACTCAGCCGAATGTCGCGGATTCAGGAAAAAAAGGAGAAAAAATTGATCTTCATGTTCTCGGGCCAAGGCAGTCAATATGTGAACATGGGCAGGGATTTATACACGGAGGAGCCGTTTTTCAAAGAGACGATGGATCACTGTTTTCAAGAATTCTATGAAGCGACCGGTGAGAGGCTTGAGGATATTCTATACCCTGACCAGCAGGATGAAGACGCTGCCGCGATGAAGCTTCAAGAGACGAAATATGCCCAGCCGGCTATTTTTATGCTGGAATATGCGCTGTCACTTTTGCTGATGAAGTGGGGGCTGCGGCCATGGGCTATGATCGGCTACAGCTTCGGTGAATTAACGGCTGCCGCGGTATCGGGAGTGTTTACGCTAAGTGATGCCATCAAGCTAATCAGCTTACGTGGACAAGCGATGCACGAAGCGCCGTCAGGCATCATGCTAAGCGTGCCAATGCCAGAGGAAGAACTGAAAGCGATTCTCCCTGATTGCATTTCATTGGCTGTTGTTAATGACGCTTCTTGCATTGTGTCGGGGCTTGAGTCTGACATTTCCGCATTTGAAGAACAGTTAAAAGCCAAAAAAGTGCTTTGTATGAGAGTAAAAGGTTCAATTGCTGCTCACTCACACGTCATGGCTTCCGCCGCTGAACGATTTGGAAATACGGCTAAGCGCATTTCTTATCAAAAACCGGATGTTCCTTTCTTTTCGAATTTAACGGGAGACTGGATAGCGGATGAAGAAGCTGCGGACTATGACTATTGGAAACGGCACATGACTGAGACTGTTCGCTTTGCCGAGGGTATTGGCGTGTTAACGAAACAGGAAGATGCTATTTTTATCGAAATCGGCCCGGGACAAGATTTAAGTGTGCTGGTGAAGAGATCGATTAACGATGAGCTGCGCCAGCATGCTTGCAATGTGCTGAAACACAGCAGACAGAGTATGTCAGATGTCCAATTTTTACTCAGCAGAATTGGCACGCTGTGGATGTATGGCGCGGACATTGATTGGCGCGGGCTGCACGAGGGCAGACATCCTGAAAAGATTACTATGCCTCAATATCCTTTTGAAAAGGAATCCTTCTGGCACAAACGGAAACATACCGCCAGCGGAAAAGGCAAAAAACATTCAGGAGGAAAGCTCCCGCTTCAGGAGTGGTTTTATCTGCCGCAATGGGAAAAAGAAATCCTGCCGATTCCCCGCGAGATTGAAGCGACGGAACAACGTTTGCTTGTCTTCATGGAGGATGGAGATTTTTCCCATAAGCTTATTCAGGGGCTGCAATCCACCTGTGCTTATTGTGTCATCGTTAAAAAAGGACATAACTTTCAGCAGGTTGAAAAAGGAGTGTACACACTCAGCCCAGACTCTGCGGAAGATTACTGCCGTCTTTTTGAAGTGTTGGAGAAGGAAAAGATTCAGTACAGCCGGATTTTGCACCTCTGGGGGCTGGCAGAGAAGAATGAAACCGCTGCTGCCGAGTGGATTGAGCAGATGCAAAACGAATCCTATTACTCTTTGCTTTACTTAGGGCAAGCATTGAAAAAGAAAGGAACAAAGCAGGACATTTCGATCTTTGTGTTATCGTCCCTTACGTATCAGCTAGGCGGAGAAGACATGCTGTATCCAGAGAAAGCCGTACATCTGGGGCCGAGTATGGTCATATCTCAGGAAACACCGTTCCTTCGCTATCGAGTGATTGATATAGACAGACAGAAAGAAGATTCCTGGAAAGAAGACAAGCTGCTGGGACTCATCAGATCAGAGCTGATGACCGAATCAGGCAATCTCCTAACGGTTTACAGAAATAATAAAAGGTACACCAGGAATTTTATTCACAAAGCCGTGCCTGCAGAATCATCGCAGGGGCACCTTCGTCCTGGAGGCGTATATATTCTGATTGGCGGGCTGGGCTTCATCGGTTTACATGCTGCAAAAACCATTGCTGAGAAAACAAAAGGAAAACTGATTCTGACAAGCCGTTCCGGCCTACCGCCACGGAGTGAATGGGAGTCCTTAATCAGCACGCATGCTGAGGATGATCCAATCGTTAAAAAAATAAAATCAATATATGAGATAGAAAAAACAGGCGCAGAAGTCACTGCTGTTGCTGCGGATGCAAGCTGTGAAGCGGATATGTCTGAACTGGTTCATGTGGCTGAACGTAAGTACGGCTCCATTCATGGTGTAATTTATGCAGCTGGAATAACAGGCGAACAATCATTCAGGATGATGGAACAAACGGATAAAAGTTTTTCGAATACTCACTTTCGAGCAAAAATGACGGGCGTTGCGGTATTAGAAAAAGTGTTGGCCGATCGACCGCTTGATTTCTGCTTTTTGATTTCGTCCTTGTCTCCGATATTGGGAGGACTTGGATTTACCGCCTATACTGCAGTTAACCAGTTTGTTGATGCCTTTGTATATAAACATAATACGCAGCATCCTGTTCAGTGGACAGCCCTAAATTTAGACGGCTGGGAATTTGAAGACGGCAAAAAACCGGATATTCCAGTCGGAGGGGATTTAGAAAATACCCTGATTCGTGCGCATGAGGGCAGAGAGGTTTTCGAGAAAATTTTCACATTTGATCTTATGGATCAGATTGTAGTGTCTGCCACGGATCTGCAGGAGAGGATACAAAAATATGTGAATCGTCTGCAGCAGCCTAACGGTGAAGAGCAAGAGGACGTTTCGCTGTACGGGCGGCCAGAACTTACCGCTGAATATGTTGAACCAGTAACTGATATAGAGAAAGAACTCCTTGTTCATTGGCAGTCATTTTTCAAGATTGATCAAATCGGCATAGACGATGATTTCTTTGAGATGGGCGGGGATTCGTTAAAAGCGATTACTTTCATTTCCATTATTCATCAAGCATTCAATGTGGAAATTGCGCTGCCGGATTTCTTTAACATTCCGACGATCAGGCAGATGGCCGAATTTATCAGCCAAGCCGACAAGAAGATGTACAGAAAGATAGAAAAAGCTGAAAAACGGGATTATTATCCGTTGTCCTCAGCGCAAAAACGGCTTTATCTTGTTCAGCAGTTAGATCAAACAAGCACTGGCTACAATGAGTTCACTGCCGGCCGGATTGCAGGAAAGCTTGATATGCAAAGGCTTGAGAATGTGTTCCGGCAATTGATTAATCGTCATGAGAGTTTAAGAACATCCTTTAAAGCAATAGACGGTGTTCCTATGCAGTGCATAGCTGAGCATGCGGAATTTCATGCAGACTTTTTTGACCTATCAAATGTGGCAGGCCAGGAAGGGCAAAACCAAAAAGAACAAGAAGTCATCAGCAGCTTTTTAAAGCCGTTCCAGCTTGATCAGGCTCCCCTGATGAGAGCTGGTGTTATTAAGAACTCTGAAAACGAGTATATTCTGATGCTCGATATGCACCATATTATTTCTGACGGTTTATCTCAGGATATCTTGGTCAGCGAATTTATGGATCTGTATGACGGCAAAGAGCTTGCACCGCTTGAACTGCAATATAAAGATTTCTCAGAATGGCAGAATCAGATGCTTCAGTCTGAAGATCTGAATGAGGTGAAAACATATTGGCTGAAACGGCTTGACGGCTTCCGTGAGCTTCAGCTGCCGGCTGATTACCAGAGACCTGATGTCAAAAGCTTTGCCGGCGCCCATTATCGTTTTTATATAAGCAAAAAAGAGCTTGAGGCGTTTAAATCCATTATGGCCGATGAAGATGCCACGCTGTTTATGGGACTTTTATCAATCTATCAAATCCTGCTGCACAAGCTCACTGGACAGTCCGACATTGTAGTCGGCGTTCCGGTCGCAGGGAGAAGGCAGGAGGAACTGCAGCGGATCATCGGTATATTCGTTAATATGCTTCCGCTTCGGTTTTATCCGAAAAAAGAGATGACGTTCACTCAATTTCTGCACCATGTCAAGCAGTTGGTGATTGATGACTTTGATCATCAAGATTATCAGTATGAACATATGGTTCAAGATTTGAAGTTAGATAGGACGTTAAATAGGAATCATATTTTTGATACCGTTTTTGCTCTGCAGAATCTAAGCCAGCCTGCTTTAGAGGTAGACGGGATCACACTAACCGACTATGAATATGAAACAGCGGTTTCCCGGTTTGATTTGCTTTGGATCGCTTCAGAAGACGAAAACGGTTTATCTTCTGTCATTGAATACAGCACTGAGCTGTTTACAAGAGAAACCATTGAAAGCGTTGCGAAAGGGATTAAAAAGGTGCTGTCAGCCGTGATTGATTGTAAGCAAACCGCTCTCAAGGATATTGACCTGACTTCAGGCATCAATGATTTAGAAAAGGTATCGTTGCTGGAACTAGACGATCTGAAAATCTAGCAGAAATAGGTGAATAACAATGAACCAAACCGATGTCTTTCAATTGAAAACCGCAGCTCTTGAAAAAGTGAAGGAGCGGCAATATTGGACTTCTCTATTATCTCAAATCCCGTCGGACTGCCGTTTTCCTTATGATTCACAGCTTCTTGATCAAAACGATGAAGAAGCTTCATTCACTTTTTCATTCCCGGCTCAGCTGGAAAAGGCCATCTTAAAGGCATCCGGAGCTTCAGATTTGCGTATGTTTATCATTTTTATGACTGCGGCAGTCACATTGCTGCACAGGTACAGCGGAAGAACGGATATCATGGCGTCGGCCCCTGTGTTGAGACAGCGGGAAACACAGCCGGTGATCAATGATCTTCTTCCGCTGTTGGTGAAAATCAATCCTTCTATGAGTTTCAGAGACTGTCTAGAGCATGTGAAACAAGCTTTTCAAGAAGTGTATGCCCATCAAAATTATCCTGTGAAAATACTATTGGACGAGCTTCATCCTTTGCATAAAAAAGAGGAGCCCCGCTTCGGCGTTTCCCTTGCTATGAATGATCTTCAGCAGCCGTCCTCTTTGAAAGCGCTGGACACGAATATACTTATTTCCATTCAGCGTGATGAAGGGACATTGACTGGAAAGTTGAGCTGGAATTTGAAGCATTACACATTCGATACTGCTAAACGGATAGCCGGCCATTTTTGTATGCTGGCGGACCGGGCTTTGTCGGCGCCTGAGACTCTGGTCTCTGAGCTGCAGTTACTTTCTCATGAGGAGAGAGAGAGAATCATCACGACATTTAATCACACAAATCAGCCCTATCCGAAAGAAAAATCGATTGTCGATCTCTTCAAAGAACAGGCAGCTCTCAAACCTAATCAGCCTGCAATTGTGTATGAAGATGTCAGTTTCACATACGGTGAGGCTGATGAATTGTCAGACCGGGTTGCTGCTTTTTTGATAAAAGAAGGTGTTCGTCATGAGGAGCCTGTGGGGCTGATGGTTCATCGCTCAGCAGAAATGGTTATTGGCATATTAGGCATATTGAAAGCAGGATGTCCTTATTTGCCGATAGATGTAAATATGCCGTCCGAACGGATGGATTATATGCTGAAAAACAGCGGTTCGCGGTTTGTGATCACGAACGAGGATTATGACATTTCTGCTGAGGATCAAAAAAGCTTATTTATAGAGGAAATGATGAAATTTGAAGGGGCGGCGGAACATGGGCGTCTGCCGTCTCCTGAAAATCTCGCTTATGTGCTGTATACATCAGGGACAACAGGAAAACCGAAAGGCGTGATGGTGGAGCATCGTCAAGTCATCAATTTAGTATATGGCATAGACAGCCTTCATTTTGAGCCGTTTTCACAAGAGCATCTCCGCATCGGCATGCTTGCTTCACATATTTTTGACGCATCCGTGCAAACGATATTTCCGGCAGTGCTTCTTGGACACACCTTATATATTGCACCGGATCATGCAAGGATGGATGGAAAGCAGCTGTGGTCTTTTTATGAGGAGAACCGCATTCATATTTCAGATGCGACACCTTCTCATTTGCGCTTAATGCTCAAAGCCGCTGAGAAAGAGCCGCATCACGTTGACGAATTGAAGTTAATAATGGCTGGCGGCGAAATTCTGCCTCCCCAATTGGTTCAGCAATATTTACAAACGTTTCGTGCTGATAAGCCGGTGATGACAAATAATTATGGTCCGACGGAATGTACTGTACAGTCAGCGGCTTTTACCATACCTGATTCTTGGAATGAACCCGTCGTACCGATCGGCAGGCCGATGCCGAATGAACAGATTTATATTTTAGATCATTGCGGACAGCCTGTGCCCATTGGCGTATACGGAGAACTGTGCATTGCCGGAGATGGGGTGGCAAGAGGATATATCTGTCAGCCAGAGCTGACGGCAGAAAAATTTACAGAACCGCAGCATATTCCTGCCGGCAAGCTTTATCATACCGGCGACTTGGCGAGATGGCGTTCTGACGGCTTAATCGAATTTTTTGGCAGGTATGATGATCAAGTGAAAATAAGAGGATTCAGAGTAGAGCTTGATGAGATTAGAAAAGCCTTGCTTGATTACCGGGAGTCGGGACAAATCATTCATGACGCGGTGATTATTCCAGTTCAAAAGGAATCAGATGATCAGTTTCTTGTGGCGTATCTCATTTCCGATCAAAAACTGAAAACTCGAAAAATGAGAGGGTTTTTAGGAGAAAAGCTGCCGGGTTATATGATTCCGAGACGATTCATCCGCGTGGACTCATTTCCAATGAACCTGTCAGGGAAGCTTGATCTCAAGGAGCTTCCAGATCCTATGGAAGAGCCTGAATCTGACGAGCAGGTCATAAAACCGCACAATGAAACTGAGAAAAAGCTGGTTTCCATTTTTGCTGGCATTTTGAATATACCTGAATCTGATATCAGCATGGAAGATAACTTTTTTGATATCGGCGGAAACTCATTTCACATCGTAGAATTATCGAACAAATTGAAAGAGCAGTTTGGACAAGAGCTGTCTGTTGTTCAGCTGTTTCAATATACCTCCGTATCGGCAATAGCTGCCCAGCTCAGCAGGCAAACGGAGTCTGAGGGTTCTCAGGCAAATGCTGAGAGTGGGGAAGAGGCAGCGGAGGATTTAGAAAATGTCGCACAACTGTTAGGCGGGATTTCTGATGAGTAAAACAACAGGCTTAGAAATAGCGGTTATCGGAATGGCTTGCCGTTTCCCCGGTGCCAAAAATATTGAAGAGTTTTGGGAGAATATCAAAACGGGCACGGAATCCATTACATTTTTCTCAAAAGAAGAGCTTATGGAAGCCGGTGTGCCTAAAGAACAGCTCGATCATAAGAATTATGTCAGGGCCAAAGGAAAAGTAGACCGGCATGACCACTTTGACGCAGCGTTTTTCGGCTACTCACAGCGCGAAGCCGAGGTAATGGACCCGCAAGTGCGGATGTTTCATGAAGTCGCGTGGGAATCCCTTGAAAACGCCGGCTATAATCCCGAAACCTATTCACAGCCTATCGGCTTATTCGGCGCTGCGTCTGCGAATTTGTACTGGCAAGCAAGTTCAATGCTGCTGAGAAGCAGCAGTTCTTCTGAGCAGTTTGCTGCTGTTCAGTTGACGGACAAGGATTTTATGAATACACAAATTTCATACAAATTGAATTTGAAAGGGCCGAGTATCGCAGTGGATACAGCCTGTTCATCTTCTCTGACCGCTGTGCATCTCGCATCCAGAGCTTTGCTTACCGGCGACTGCAAAATGGCGCTGGCGGGAGGAGTAACGGTGACTTGTCCCCATAAAAAGGGCTATATGTATCAAGAAGGGATGATTATGTCGCCGGACGGCCGCTGCCGCGCATTTGACGCGGAAGCAAAAGGGACAGTCGGGGGTGAAGGCTGCGGTGTTGTAGTGCTGAAAACCTTAAAGCAGGCGCTGAAGGATCAAGATCATATTTACGCTGTCATTAAAGGATCAGCATATAACAATGACGGCAGCCGTAAAGTCGGTTACACCGCGCCAAGTATCGAAGGGCAGGCAGATGTCATTAGAAAAGCACTGAACATCAG
Organism: Bacillus inaquosorum KCTC 13429; assembly: GCF_000332645.1. Lineage (GTDB taxonomy): Bacteria > Bacillota > Bacilli > Bacillales > Bacillaceae > Bacillus > Bacillus inaquosorum. The sequence continues at coordinate 242,458 of NZ_AMXN01000005.1, read as the reverse complement.
CCGTGTAGAGTCCGAAAGTATTTCTTATGTCGAAGCGCATGGCACGGGCACCTCGTTAGGTGATCCAGTTGAAATAGAGGCGCTTAAACAAGCGTTTCAAACAGAAAAGAAGCAATTCTGCGCGATCGGCTCTGTTAAAACGAATATCGGTCATTTGGATTCCGCCGCGGGAATTGCGGGGTTTATTAAAACGGCGCTGAGTCTCAAAGCGAGAACCCTGCCGCCAAGCCTTCATTACAAAAAGCCCAATCCTAAAATTGATTTTGAAAACAGTCCTTTTTATGTCAGCACATCAGCAAAACAATGGACAGCATCTGACCGGGTGTTTCGAGCGGGCGTCAGTTCCTTTGGGATCGGCGGCACGAATGTTCATGTTGTCATGGAGGAGCCTCCGATGAAGGAAAGACGTCATCAAGAGGATCATGAAGACTGCCTTATGCTTATTTCTGCCCGATCTGAAAAAGCTGCAATGAAGGCCGCGGATCAGGTCAAGCAATTTATAAAAGAGAATGAAGAGGTACCGCTCCAAGACGTTTCATATACACTGCAAGAGGGCCGCAGGCATTTTCAGTATCGTCAGGCATTTACGGCTGGTCCTTTAGGGATAACAAGCGATATGGCAAATTCTTCAATAGCGCTGGAGAAGCCGGCAGTTGTCTTTATGTTTTCCGGGCAAGGCTCTCAATACGTCAATATGGGGAAACAACTGTATGAAATGGAGCCCGTATTCCAGGAGGAGCTGGAGCGCTGTTTTACCATTCTGCAAGCTGAGGAAGGACTCAATATTAGAAGCATCATGTTTCCGGCTAATGAGGCAGAAAGCAAAGAAGCCGAACAGCTTATCCATGAAACCTCATATACGCAGCCTATTTTATTTTCTTTTGAATATGCGCTGGCGTCCTTCTTGAGCAAAAAAGGTTTAAAACCGCAATACATGATTGGCCACAGCATAGGGGAATTAACGGCAGCCTGTCTGTCAGGCATTTGTTCATTGGAAGACGCGCTTCATATGGTTGTGATGAGAGGCCGATTGATGCAGGAAATGCCGGAGGGAGAAATGTTGAGCGTCAGACTGTCTGGCAGAGAGACAGAAATGGAATTGACAGAGGGGGTTGAGCTGTCGGCTTCAAACAGCTCTGATTTATCGGTTGTATCAGGTCTTATGGAGCCAATCAATGCTTTTGCCGCGCGCCTTCAGTCGAAAGGAGTGGCAATTCAGCACTTAAAAACGTCCCATGCGTTTCATTCAAGCATGATGAAGCCGGCAGCATCTCGTTTTGCTGATATTCTGCAAGATATGGAATTCACAGCACCCGTCCTTCCGTTTATTTCAAATGTGACAGGCGATTGGATACAAGCAGAGCAGGCCGCAGATCCGAAATACTGGGCTTCACAAATCATGGAAAAGGTTGATTTTCATTCAGGGCTGAACACACTTTTACAAATGGGCAATGTTGTATTTGTTGAGATCGGGCCAGGAAACACGTTGACGCAGTTTGTGAGAAAACATGAGGGTTTTATGACGGAGCAACATGCTGCGGTAAACATGATCAGGCATCCAAAGGAAGTATCATCTGATCGTGTCTATCTGTTAAACCGCATCGGCAGGCTTTGGACGCATGGTGTAAACATGAACTGGGAGCACTTTCGCCAAGGGGGCTCATACGAAAGGGTCCCGCTTCCGACTTATCCTTTTGAGCATCAAGTATTTCCCGATCCGCAAACATCTCAGGGCGGCATGGAAGAAAAGATCAAAAACGAATTGAAATTAAACGTTGCTTCAAGTGAAAAACAGCTTCCTTTTGATAAGTGGTTTTCCGTACCGTTCTGGGAACGAATGGAACCAGTCAATGAGACATTCACTCATCAAGGAAAGAGGATACTTGTCTTTGAAGAAAACAGTAATGTCAGCCAATATCTCCTAAAACAGCAAGCGGAAGCCGTGTCTGTCCACCCGGGTGATTACTTTGCGGAAACAGACAGAAACACGTTTACGGTAAACCATCGTGATACGGCCCACTTTCGGAAGCTGCTGGATGAACTGAATGCAAGGGGGTTTATCCCTGATGAAATCATCTGGATGTGGCTGCAAGACTGTGATGGTCGTGATGGAGATATTGCAGAGCACACAATAGCCGGTTATCTTCCTCTCCTTGATCTTGTCCGTTTACTTGGGACAGAGAGCAACAAAAGGTTAAACATGACCGTAGTGACCAATCAAGCTCACGATGTGACGGGAATGGAGGATCTTCAGCCTCATCAGGCTGCGCTGACCGGAGTCTGTTTGACCATTCCGCAAGAGTATAAGCAGATCAGCTGTAAAGCTGTTGATCTTTGTCCGGACCCGCGACTCGGTCAATCAAGCTGGCCTGAAATGATTTCTTATGAACTTAAAAAAGAGGATGATCAGCCTATTGTGGCTTATCGCGGAAACAGCAGATGGATTCGGCAGGCGAAGCAGCCTCGCAAGCAAGATGAGATTGATATGGCCGGCAATCTCAGGCATAAAGGAGTTTATATCATTACAGGCGGCCTTGGGGGGATTGGATTATCTCTTGCATCTCATTTAGCTGAAACAGTTCAAGCAAAGCTTGTGCTGCTAAGCCGGACAGGACTGCCCGATAAACTAAGAGCAAATGACGATACAGCCAAAAAACTCAAGGCTGTGGAAGAGCTCGAGAAGGCTGGAGCCGAGGTGCTGGTATTGCAGGCGGATATTTCAGACGAGACAGAGCTTCAAAAAGCCTTGCAAACGGCAGAATCTCGTTTCGGACAAGCCATTCATGGCGTTATTCATGCAGCAGGCATTCCTGATGGCAAAGTGATTCACGCAAGGACACCAGACGATGAGAGGCATATGGCGAAAGCCAAAATAACCGGAACCGCTCTGTTAAGAAAAGCGCTTAGAAACAAACAGCCGGACTTCTTCTTCATTTGTTCCTCTCTTGTTTCATTTTTAGGAGCGGGGGGCCAAGTCGGCTACGCTGCATCAAACGCATTCTTGGACAGTTATGCTCACGCATGCCGAAAAGAAGGTGAAAACATGGTGACGGTTAACTGGGACCGTTGGGAACAAGTAGGGATGGCATATGAATCAGAAACGGCAGCCATTCTTTCGAAGATAGTGGACAAAGAGGAGCAACACCAAGGAATCCTGCCGGCTCAAGGAGCGAAAGCGTTTATGAGAGCTTTGCAGCTGCGCTACCCGCAAGTCCTGATTTCGCTGCAGGATGTAAACAAACGAATGAAAGACAGCTATGTGAAAGAGGACAGACAAACCGCAGCGCATGTGCTGACAAAAGACCGATTGGACACACTTGAAGAAAGGTTAATGAATATTTTCAAAGATTATTTTCATTCTGAGACAGATGTAAATATGAATTTCTTTGAATTAGGAGCCTCTTCACTTGATCTGCTTCAGGTGAGCGGGAGAATCAAAAACGAGCTTGGCGTGGATATCCCGGTTGTGATGATGTATGCCCACCCGACGGTTGCATCATTAACCCAAGCTGTCAAAGCACAGCAAAGCGGTGATGACTTACACATAAAAGGAATAGAGCCAGATCGCCAAAAAGCCATAAATGAAGGGAAAAATCGGCGAAAACAGCGAATGAGACGAAAATAGATGGGAGGCTGATTTCCATGGCTGACGAGAAACAATGGACAGAAACAGGACTGGAAATAGCGGTAGTCGGTATGGCGGGCAAGTTTCCAGGCGCGGCAAACATTGATGAGTATTGGAGCAACATTTCAAAAGGAATAGAATCGGTCACTCAATTTACCGATGAAGAACTAAAAGAAGCCGGGGTAGATGAGACGCTGCTTCGTCAAGAGGCATATGTAAAAGCAAAACCGATCATTGATGAGGTTTCGGACTTTGACGCGGAGTTTTTCGGCTATTCACCGAGAGAAGCTGCCTTGATGGATCCGCAAATCAGACTCATGCATGAATGTACCTGGGAGGCGCTGGAGCATGCGGGCTGTGACGCTGAACGGTTTAACGGGCTGATCGGGCTGTATGCTGGTGCTTCCAGCAATTTGTCCTGGATGGGCCGTCATATGTCTTCTCTTCATAAGAATGAAGACGCTTTTCAAATCATGCATTTAAATGATTCGTCGTTTGCGTCACGAATCGCTTATAAACTTAATTTGAAAGGGCCGAGTGTATCAGTTCAAACCGCTTGCTCGACTTCTCTTGTCGCGATACATATGGCGTGCCAGGGCTTGATTGGAGGAGAATGTGACCTTGCATTAGCCGGAGGTGTTACCCTGAGCCTGCCGCATATATCTGGGTACCTTTATCAGGAAGGAATGATCTATTCAGCAGATGGTCATTGCCGTCCGTTTGACGAAAAGGCGAACGGAACCATTTTTGGTGAAGGAGCCGGAGTGGTGGCGTTAAAGCGATTGAAAGACGCACAAGCTGACGGTGATGTGATTTATGCGGTCATCAAGGGCTCTGCAATTAATAATGATGGAAACAATAAGGCTGGGTATACGGCTCCAAGTGCTGAAGGCCAGGCGAATGTCATTGCCACAGCTATGGAGATGGCGGAAACGGAACCGGAAAGCATTGGTTATGTTGAGGCCCACGGGACAGGAACGCCTGTCGGAGATCCGATTGAAATTGAGGCGCTGACCCGTGCTTTCAATACAGATAAAAAAGCATATTGCCGAATTGGTTCTGTCAAAGCGAATATCGGGCATCTGGACGCCGCCTCCGGGGTAGCGGGATTTATAAAAACCGTTATGATTCTCCATCATAAAATGCTGCCGCCCGCTTTTCACTATCAAAAATCGAACCCGCGCATCAAGTTTGAGAACACGCCGTTTTTTGTAAATACAGAGCTGACTGAATGGGAATCTCTGCAAGGGCCGAGAAGAGCCGGCGTGAGCGCCTTTGGAATCGGCGGCGCTAATGCTCACGTTGTCCTTGAAGAGCCCCCATCTCATACTGATGAAATGCCAGCCGGCGGTCCTGAGCTTGTTGTTCTTTCTGCGAGAACAAGGCAGGAGCTTACCCGTTCAATGGATCAATTGGCTGATTTTCTTCGCCGGAACCCGAAAGCGCCGCTGCCAGCCATAGCCCGTACGTTACAGCTTGGCAGAAAGCAATTCCAGTACAGAATCTCCTTTGTTGCTTCACATCAAAAGGATCTTCTTGATCAGCTTTCTGAACATCGGCATAAAAAACAAATCACCGAATCGGCGGTTGTTCCAAGCAGCACCATGTTTGTATTTGCGGGAGACGTTCAAGAGGGCTTTGGCCGATATGCACAGCTGTACCGCACGGAAAACCTGTTCAAAAAAGAAGTCGATGCTTGCCTTGAAAAGGTGCAAAATGCTTTTCAGCAGGATGTACTCAGCTTCTTTAAAGCATGTATTTCTGCTCCAGAAACGTACCGGGAAGAGGAAAATCTGGGATTGGTCCATGCGGTGTCGTTCATCATGGAATACGCCGCAGTCCGTTTCTTACAGCACATCGGCATAACACCAGACCGCTTTATCGGGCGGGGATTCGGGGAGTTTACGGCGGCCTGCGCGGCAGGGATGTTTTCCTTTGAAGAAGGGGCCGCAGCCGCATATAAACGCGGAGAGTTAATCAGTATGTCGCCGGCAGGAAAAATGCTCGGTGTCAGCCTGTCAGAACCGGATATCGTTCAATACTTAGAAAAATCATTATCCCTTGCGCTGATTGATGAGCGGTATTGTGCCGTCTCCGGTTTGCCAGAGGATGTGTATCAGCTGAAGGAGCGGCTTGAACAAAAAGGGATTGCTGCTGAGTTATTTGATGGGGATATCGCGTATCAATCGGATCTGCTGGTCGACGCTGCGGAAGAATTCATGCACTTCCTTGGCACGCTGGACATGAAGTCACCAGACATTCCAGTCGTTTCATCTGTCACTGGAAAAGTGATAACAGATGACGAAGCAGCGGATGCCAGTTATTGGGCCGGCCAAATCTGCAAGCCGATACGGTTTTTTGAACACATCTCGTCTTGTTTGCGGGAGGAACCTGCTATTTGCATAGACCTGCGTTTGACTCAGGGGGCATCAGTGTTTACAGAGCGCCAATCAATTGGCATGACAGGTGATCTCGGCACACAAGGACACACAGACGTTTTAAAGTTACATATATACGGAGCGTTGTGGAGTCTCGGGTCTGAGGTTGATTTCAGCGTCCTGCATGAACCTCAGCATAATAAAAGGTTAGCTCTGCCGACTTACCCTTTTACAAAGCAGCATTTCCCGTTGCCTGACGGCTTAGTACGGGCTGAACTTGAAGAAGATGAGCCTCACCAGCCGGCAGAACCGTTTCGTGCAATGCCGTTATCTGCTATTGAAAAGACAATCAGAGAAATTGTCATAAAGCATTTTGGATTCAATGAGCTTGACGATGATGCGCCGTTTTTTGAGCTGGGGGCTACGTCGCTTGATATCTCTCAATTAGCGGCAAAATTAACAGATCAGTTGAATTGGAAGGTGGAACCAGTTCTGCTTTATCAATTTGCCGCAGTTCGCAGCCTGGCGAAGCATCTTCATCAACAGGTTCAAACGAAGGCCGGGCAGCCAGAAATGACGCAGCATCAAAAGGTGTCGCAAAGCCGTCTGAACGGTCAGGGATCTGATATCGCGATTATCGGTATGGCAGGGCGTTTTCCGGGAGCCGGCAATTTGGATGAGTTTTGGAATAATCTCGTAAACGGCAAAGAAACTATCAGCTTCTTTACGGATGAAGAATTAAAAGCGTCAGGCATTGATGACCAGCTCTTGCAGCACCCCGATTATGTAAAAGCGAAGGGGATCATCGAGAACTCTGATATGTTTGATGCGGATTTTTTCCAATATTCCTCAAGAGAAGCAGAATTGATGGATCCGCAATTCAGGCTTTTACATGAATGTGCCTGGGAGGCCTTAGAAGATGCGGGCTGCGACCCTGAGCGGACAACAGGGAAAATCGGCGTCTACACTGGGACAAGCCCGAACCTCGAATGGATTACACGTTTCGCAGGGAAACTGGATGGGACTGAACAGTTTAGCTCCATGCTGTTAAATGACAGAGAATTTTTCAGTACCCAGCTTGCTTATAAATTAAACCTGCATGGGCCGAGCATCACAATGCAAACAGCCTGCTCCACTTCTTTAGTCAATATTGGAGCGGCATGTCAAGCGCTGCAAAACGGAGCATGTGACGCGGCGCTTGCGGGAGGCGTAACTGTCAGCACACCTTTGCGGTCAGGCTATGTTTATCAGGATGGCATGATTCAATCACCTGATGGGCATTGCCGTCCTTTTGATGAGGATGCAGGCGGCACAGTTTTTGGCGATGGCGCGGGGATTGTCGTTTTAAAAAGATATGAGGACGCCGTTAAAGAAGGGCATACCATTTATGCGGTCATAAAAGGGGTCGGAATGAATAATGACGGAAGCCGAAAAGTTGGTTTTACCGCCCCGAGCGTAGAAGGCCAGGCCGAAGTGTTAAAGAATGCATATGAGAATGCAGGGATTGATCCGAACACAGTAGGGTATATCGAAGCTCACGGAACCGGTACAAAAATGGGTGATCCAATCGAAATGGAAGCGCTGAGCCAGGTTTTTAAAAGTGGCAGGCCAATGTCAATTCCAATCGGGTCAGTGAAAAGCAATGTTGGACATTTAAACAGCGCTGCCGGGATTGCCGGACTCTTTAAGGCCGTTTTATCGCTAAAACATAAAACAATTTTGCCAAGCTTGAACTACACAACACCTAATCCGCATATTCATTTTGACCGGACGCCATTTTATGTCAATACCGAAGCGACATACTGGAAGGAATCCGCTGATCCAAGGCGGGCGGGTGTCAGCTCCTTCGGAATTGGCGGCACAAATGCGCACATTGTACTGGAAGAAGAGCCGGAGTCAGGCAGAGAAGCTTCCGAGAGCCAGCGGCATTTGCTAGTTCTGTCAGCAAAAACAGACACAGCCTTAGAGCAGATGACAAATCGATTGAAGGAATTTCTTCGAACGCATCCAAACGTTCCGTTAGAGGATGTGGCATACACCTTGCAAGTTGGCAGAAAACAATTTTCATACCGAAAAGCGGTCGTGCTCTCAAAATCAACGGAATGGGAAAGCGGTGCAGAGCTCACAGCCTATCAAAGACACAGCGGGCGCCCGACTGCCTTTATGTTCTCCGGGCAAGGCTCTCAGTATATTGATATGATGAAAGATTTATATGAAGCTGAACCTGTATTTCAGAAAGAAGCGGACCGCTGTTTTGCCTTCGCACAGAAGTCACAACAAATTGATTTGAAGGCGATCGTCTTCCCAGATTCAAATGATGGGGCGAAGCTGACGGAGACCGCTGTTGTGCAGCCGCTGCTGTTCATCTTTGAATACGCGCTCGCAAAGCTGCTGCAAAGTGCAGGCATCTCACCGGATTATATGATTGGACACAGCATTGGTGAATACACTGCTGCATGCCTGTCAGGCGTGTTCTCATTAGACACGGCTTTAACGCTCGTAATGGAGCGGGGAAGGCTGATGCAGCAGCTGGAATCTGGAGCAATGATGAGTGTTCAGCTATCAGAGGAAGAGCTGCAGCCGCTGCTTACGAACAGTCTGTCACTTGCGGCTGTCAATGCTCATGACTTATGCGTAGTATCCGGAAAAAGCGAAGACATTGAGACGTTTGCGGTTCTCCTTGAAGAAAAGGGCGTTGCCGGCCGCCAGCTGCATACTTCTCACGCTTTTCATTCTTATATGATGGAACCCATTCTTGAGGAATTTGCCGCGATTGTAAAGCAACAGGATATGAACACCCCTCGGATTCCATTTGTTTCGAATGTAACGGGAACATGGATAACACCGGAACAAGCAGCAGACCCGGCTTATTGGTCTCAGCACTTAAGAGGCACAGTCCGCTTCCATGAAGGATTAGAACAGATTTTGAGTGACGATAACGTTCTGTTAATAGAAGTCGGACCGGGCAGCACGTTAAGCACATTTGCCAGAAGGCATAAGAAGAGATCTAGCCAGCATGACATCGTCAATCTCGTCAGACATGTTCAAGAACCAGCGCATGATCATTCCTATTTCTTGAAGAAATTAGGTCAGCTTTGGGTCTGCGGCTGTGAAATTGACTGGAGGCAGTATGGCGGTGATAAGCCTAAGCGTCTGATATCGCTTCCGCCTTATCCTTTTGAGAAAAAACGCTATTGGATAGAAGCGGCTGACAATGCGGCTGCTTTCACCGCAGTTGATGAATGGAATAAAAAGAAACCGATGGATCAATGGTTCTATCTGCCGTCATGGGAAAGAAAGATCAAGTCCGCTGACAGCCGAAAGAAAGAGCAGCCAGCTGAAAGCGGAAAAACCCTGGTTTTCCATGAAGGAACAGCCTTTGGAGATCGGCTGGTGCAAGCGATACGCCGCCAAGGACATGAGACCGTAATTGTCACGAGAGACCGGCAATTCAAAAAAATAAACAGCGGATTGTATGTCATCAATCCAGCTGATGGGACACATTATGAGCGTTTATTTTCTTCACTTGCTTCAGACGGGCTACTTCCAAACTGTATGATGCATCTGTGGAGTGTTTCGGAGCAAGGGGAATCCTCCAAAACTTTCAGCACGTACAGTGAACACGGCTATTATAGTTTGATTTTCACTGCACAGGCGGCATCTAATCAAAAACAAATGAACGAATGTAATATGTTTGTGCTGACAAGCGGGATTCATGAGGTGACTGGAGAAGAACAAATCAATGCTGAAAAATCGACGATTTTGGGGCCGTTGAAAGTCATCCCGCAGGAATATAACCATTTGAAGTGCTGGAACATCGACATTCCTCCTTTACCGGATACATTGACATGGAAAGAAGAGGAGTTGATTGACCAAATCCTGACGGAAACTGATGCAGCGGGCGAGGATCAAATTATCGCATACCGAAACCGCCGCCGATGGGTGCAGATGTATCAGCCTGTTCAGTTAAATAAAGCGTCCGGCTTGCCGAATATGATCCGCCCGAAAGGTGTTTATCTTATTACGGGAGGGCTTGGCGGAATCGGATTTGTGTTATCAAAGCTGCTTGCACAAGAAGGAAACGTCCGTCTGATTCTGACAGGAAGAAGTGAACTTCCGCAGCGCAGCCAGTGGGAAAGCTGGTGCGAGAAACATGAGGAAGATGATCCGATTAAGGCGAAAATCCTGAAAATAAAAGAATTGGAACGGTTAGGCGCAAAGGTGACAGCTCTTCAGGCAGATGCGGGAAGCCTGTCGGATATGCAGGCTGTTATGAGAAAGGTTCATACTGAGTTTGGCCAGCTGAACGGCGTCTTTCACGCTGCCGGGCTTCCGGGAAGTTCGTCTTTCAGGGCGATTACAGATATACCTGCAACGATTGAAGGCGGAGAAGACCAGTTCCAGTCTAAAGTCAGAGGATTGAAAGTGCTTGAATCTCTATTAGAAAACGAAAATATAGATTTTTGTTTCTTATTTTCATCGATTAGTGCTTTGCTTGGAGGTCTCGGTTTCTCAGCTTATTCTGCAGCGAATATTTATATGGATGCTTTTGCGGCGAGGGTAAATCAGCGCAGCAAGACTCCTTGGGTTTGCGTGAACTGGGATGCATGGAACTTCTGGGGCCAGCTTGAATCTACTATCGGAGAATCTATTGCTGAACTTGCCATTTTGCCTGAAGAAGGAGCAGCTCTTTTTCAATATGTGCTGTCAGATATCAACAATCGCCATTTATTAGTTTCAACAGGTGATTTGGGACACAGAATGAAGCAATGGATATCCATGAATGCCGATAGCATAGCGAAAGAGGAGAAGAAGACGGGCGCCTTACACACCCGACCTGAATTGAATAATCCGTATGTCGCCCCCCGCAACAAAACAGAACAGGTCATATGCGGCATTTGGCAAGATTTCATGGGTCTGGAGCAAGTCGGCATACATGATAACTTTTTTGATTTGGGAGCCAGCTCTTTAGACATTGTACAAGTGACAAACCGTTTAAATAAAGAATTGGGAACCAACGAGGCTGTGGTGACTTTATTCACATACCCGTCTGTAGCTGCTTTAGCGCAATTTATCAGTCCTGATCAAGAAGAAAGTGAAGAGGAGAAAGAAGAAATGGCGGCTGTATCCAAGGGACAGAGAAAAACGCGGATACGCAATCAGCGAGATAAAAGATTGAGAGGCGGCGAATAGAATGAGTAATTCTCATTATGCGAATCATGGAGCTGAAATTGCGGTAATCGGTATGGCAGGCCGATTTCCGGGAGCAAAAAACGTGCAGGAGTTTTGGAGCAATTTAAAAAATGCGAAAGAGACGATTTCTTTTTTCACTGATGAGGAGCTGAGAGAAGAGGGGGTTAATGAAGAACTGCTGAATGATCCGCGATTTGTCAAAGCAAAAGGAATTGTGGAGGATGTAGATCTGTTTGATGCCGGCTTCTTTGATTATACGCCGAAGGAAGCTGCCATGATGGATCCGCAGTTCCGTATCTTTCATGAATGCGTGTGGACGGCCTTGGAAGACGCCGGCTACGATCCTTTCACTTATAAAGGGCAGATCGGCCTTTATACCGGAGCGGGCCTCAATGCAGAATGGGTGCTGAGGGCTCTTCAGGGAGCAAAGTCTGGAGAAGACTCAAAGACGCTGGAAACAGCCGTTTTGAATATGAGAGATTACATGGCAACACTTATTTCTTATAAGCTTAACCTGAAAGGGCCGAGCATGATGGTGCAGACTGCTTGCTCAACCTCGATGGTCTCTATTCACCTTGCTGCTCAGGCTTTGTTAAATGGGGACTGCCATATGGCGGTTGCAGGCGGAGTCTCTATCCGCCTCCCGCAAAAATCCGGGTATCTCTACCAAGAAGGTATGATCCATTCTCCAGACGGGCATTGCCGCGTCTTTGATGATGAGGCGGCAGGCACAGTATTTGGAGACGGGGCAGGAGCGGTCATTTTAAAAACGCTTGAAGATGCTGAAGCAGACGGAGATCATATTTATGCAGTAATAAAAGGTACTGCGATCAATAATGACGGCAGCAGAAAGGTTGGATATACAGCGCCGAGCACCAAAGGCCAGGTAACAGCGATCAAAACAGCCCTGCACATGGCCGAGGTGGAGCCTGAAACCATTACCTATGTCGAGGCTCACGGCACAGGGACGACACTCGGTGATCCGATAGAAATTGAAGCATTAAAACAAGCTTACCAAACGGACCGTCGCGGCTACTGCAGAATTGGTTCTGTCAAATCCAACATCGGTCATTTAAATGATGCGTCTGGTGTAGCTGGATTTATGAAAGCAGTTCTAAGCTTAAAGCATAAAGTGATTCCGCCGACTCTGAATTTCGAAAAGCCAAACGCCAAAATCGATTTTGAGCAATCACCATTTGTCGTCAATACGAAACTCACCCCTTGGGAAGAAAATGAGTTCCCGCGCAGAGCGGGCGTTAGCTCATTTGGCATTGGGGGAACAAATGCCCATGTCATTTTAGAGGAAGCGCCGGCACAGCAAAAGGCAGCGGAAAGACATGACGCTGAACTCTTATTGCTGTCAGCCAAAACACCGGCCGCTTTAAACAGCATGACAGACCGGCTGTCAAACTATTTCGTGAAAAATCCGCAGGCCAATTTGGCAGACGCGGCATATACCCTCAAAGTAGGGCGTCATTCGTTTCCTTATAAAAAAGCGATTGTGGCAGCGGATGTGCCTGAGCTTCTTCAGGCTATTCATGAAAATGACTATGAGTCTGTTAAAACCGGCAGCTCTCAATCTGCAAGCCGGCCCGTTGTCTTTCTTTTTCCGGGACAGGGGGCGCAGTATGTTGATATGGCTAAAGGGCTTTACGATACTGTACCGATTTTTAAGGAAGAGCTCGATGCCTGTTTTGACATATTAAAAAATCATATGGACACAGATCCGCGCACGGTGCTTTTCTCTGACAATAATCAGCATGATGCAAAACTGATTAACCAAACTGAATATACGCAGCCTCTGCTGTTCTGTATCGAATATTCACTTGCAAAAATGCTGATCCACTGGGGAATTAAGCCGAAAGCAATGGCGGGACACAGCATCGGTGAGTATACGGCTGCAGCCATTTCCGGTGTGCTCTCATTGGAAGATGCTCTTGACATCGTCAGCTATCGAGGGGCAGCACTCCAAAATCTGCCGTCCGGTTCTATGCTTAGCGTTTCCTTAAGCGAAGCAGACATCAAACCGTATACAGACGGAACCATTTCAATCGCTGCTGTGAATGCATCGAATTCATGTGTTGTATCAGGAGAATCAAGTGCGATTGATGCATTGGAAAGGAAGCTGAACGCGGAAGGACACAGCTGCAGAAAGCTTCATACATCACATGCCTTCCATTCGTATATGATGGAACCGGTTTTAGAAAGCATGAAACAAAAGCTCTCAGCCTATCAATTTAAAAAACAAAAGATCCCGTTTGTCTCAAATGTAACCGGAGACTGGATCACTGATGAGGAAGCTGGAGATCCGTCATATTGGGCTGATCACTTGCGGGGAACCGTCAGATTTATGAACTGCGCAAAACGCTTAAAAGAAGAACTGGATCCAATTTTTATAGAGGTTGGCCCTGGAAATGCGCTGCGTTCGTTTGTCAGCAAATTGTATCAGGCAGAGGACAAGCAGCACATTGCAATCCAGCTGATGAGGCATCCAAAGGAGGCAGCTTCTGATTACCGTTACTTGCTGAGCAGACTGGGTGAGATGTGGCTGCACGGGGTGCCGGTCGATTGGACAGCTTTTTATGATCAGGAGCAATGCCAGCTTATTCCGCTTCCAACGTATCCTTTCGAAAGAGAAAGATATTGGATTGGCCGGACAAATGAACAGTCGGGAACACCGGTGGCAGAAAATTTTCAGCTTTTGGTGCCTGAGCAAGCAAATGACGGGCAGACAGCGGATACAGAATCAGATGTTCAATTTAATGAGACAGAGGCAGTCTTGGCAGCTATGTGGAAGGACATTCTCGGAGTCAAGCGTGTCACATTAGATACCCATTTCTTTGAAACAGGCGGGCATTCATTGAACGCCACTGGTCTGATTTCCCGCATTCACAAGGAATTTGGAGCGGAGCTTACGCTAAGCGACGTGTTCCAGCACCCGACAATCCGTGCGCTTGCCGCACTTATTGAGCGCTCTGACCGAAATCAATATACATCCATTCAGCCTTCAGAGAAAAAAGACGTATACAGGCTGTCAGCAGCACAGCGGAGAACGTATTTGATTCATCAGAGAATCGGGCAAGTCACCACATATAACATGCCGATGGCTCTTTTGTGCTTCGGAAAAATTGATGCCGCCCGCTTCGAGGACACATTCAAAAAGCTGATCGAAAGGCATGAAACACTGCGTACAACGTTTGAAATTAAGGATGGAGAACCTGTGCAGAGAATCCATCAGAACTTTGATTTTTCGATTGAACAAACCGAAGCGAAAATGGATGAGCTTGATGACGAAATCAGTTCATTTATACGGCCATTTGATCTTAAGGTCTCTCCATTAATTCGGGTGAAATTCGTCAAAATTGAGGAAGAAAAACATGCGTTGCTTGTTGATATGCATAATATTGTGGCGGACGGCGCCTCGATGAATATTTTTATAAAAGAATTTACCCAATTATATAGAGGGGAACAGCTCCCGGAAAAAATCATTCAGTATAAAGATTATGCGGAGTGGCAGCAGACATTTTTTAATAGTGACATGTTTAAACGCCAAAAAGAGTATTGGCTGAAGCAGCTTGAGGGTGAAGTGCCTGTGCTGAATATGCCTCTTGATTATGAACGAAAGGAACAAAGCTTTTTAGGTAGGGCAATTAAGTTTACAATCCCGCCTCGCGTTTTAGAAAAGCTTGAGAAAATCGGAGAGGCGCAGCAGCTGACCAACAATGTCATCCTGTTTCAGCTCTATGCCATGCTTTTGTCCAGCTATACAAAACAGCAGGAGCTGATGATTGGGTCATTGGTGGCAGGCCGGCGACATGCGGATATTGAGAATACGATCGGCATGTTTACAAACTTTTTGCCGATCAAAATTCATTTGAATCCTGAAGAGTCGTTTGCCGGCAACCTTCAACACACAAAACAAACTCTGCTTGAAGCTTATGACCACCAGGATTATCCATACGATCAAATGGCAGAAGCGCTGCAGCCGGTGATCAAGCCGAACCGCAACCCTTTCTTTGATACCATGCTGATCTATCACAATGAGTATGACCCGAATATAAAAATAGAGGCTGGCGGATTAACATTTGAAACATACGAATTCGCAAAGGGCATTTCAAAGCTTGATATGAAAATGGACGTCGTGAAGGAAGTGACGGGAGAGCTTAAATGTGTGCTTCAATACAACCGGTCCCTTTTCACTCATGAATCCATGCAGGCATTTGTTTCTCATTTTATCTCTCTTGCTGAAAAAGCTGCAGAAGAGCCTGAAAAACGCATAAAGGACATTCCGGTGCTGAGCCAAAAAGAGCAGGAAGAGGCCGAGCGGAAAAGGGAGAGAGAGTCAAACCGAGTCATCTCGTGCCCATTAACCATTTGTTCCAATTTTACGGCTGATCCGATTGTGCCTTACCTAAAATGGTGGGGCGAACAGTTTGATATCAATCTAGATATAAAGCTGTCTCCTTACGGTCAGGTGTTTCAAGAATTGCTTAATGAAGAAAGCTTGCTGTCACGGCAAAAAAATGGTGCCAATCTGCTGTTGATTCGCCTTGAGGATATGGCAGGGGATTCAGGTCTTTCTTTGGAAGAAAGAATGGCTCACGTTCAATATAATTCAGATGAACTGCTCGCCATCATGAAACAAAAGAAAAAGGAAGTGCCTTATTTCATTGGATTGCTTCCGCTGGAAAATGTGAAAGAGCAGGAGCTCCGGGACATCCTTGTGCAATCCCAGCAGAATTGGATCGCGCAGCTTGCTGGAGAAACGGATGTACATTTGATTGATCTCCGCCAGCTGCATCAAACATACCAGCTTGATGCCATATTTGACCCGCAAAGTGAAAGAGCGGCAAGAATACCGTTTACTGAAGAATTTTATGCGGCGATGGGAACACGGGTGGCACGTGAGTTTGCGGCATGGCTCAAACCGCCATTTAAAGCGGCCGCCATCGATTGTGACGGCACTTTGTGGAGCGGTACCGTGTCTGAAGCTGGTGCGGAAGGGGTCATGATTACTCCTGCCCACCGAGCGCTGCAGCAATTTTTAAAGAGAAAACAAGAAGAGGGTCTGCTCCTTGTGCTTTCAAGCAGAAATAATGAAGAAGACGTCTGGAATGTGTTTGAACGTCATCCAGATATGATTTTGAAGAAAGAGGACTTTGTCCTGTCCCGCATTAATTGGAATGAGAAAGCCAGAAACATGAAAGAAATGGCCGATGAGCTGAACATTTCAGTGGATCGGTTCATATTCTTAGATGATGATCCGGCTCAATGCCTGGAAATGAACGAACGCCTGCCAGAGGTTCTGACCTTGCTTCTGCCGTCTGATACAGATTCTATTCCGATGTTCTTAGACCATGTCTGGGCATTTGACAGGTTCAGAGTGACAGAAGCTGATCAAAAGCGCACGGAACGATATTTGGCAGCGCAAGAAAGAAAAATAGATTTGAATACGTCCCGTTCGCTTGAAGAATTTCTTTCCGGCTTACACTTGCGTATCGCCTTGACTGAGATGACAGAAGAGCATTTGCCGCGAGTTGCTCAGATGAGTGCGAGAATTAATCAGTTCAATATGAATCCGTCAGTCTATCGTGAAGAGCAGCTTGCCCAGCGGCTCAATACGGACGGCCATATCGGCTGGATCGTTGAAGCAGCGGACAGATTCAGTGATGAAGGCATCGTCGGTGCAATCATGGGAATCCGAACAGAAGATTCATTAAAGCTAGATACTTTTCTGCTCAGCTGCCGCGCACTAGGCAAAGGAATTGAACATAAAGTGCTGTCAGGCCTTGCTTCATATGCACGGGATAAACAGCTTGCGACGTTGTCCTTGGAGTATAAGAAATCAGAAAAGAACCGGGCTTTTTCTGAGTTTTTGGCTGAGCATCGCTTTAAGGAAGAGGCTGGCCCGTTAAAAACGGTTTATCACATAACCGTCGATGAGGTAGAGGATCAAAGCGGACATATCGAATGGGCGTCCTCTTTACAGCCCGCGCCTCGTAAAAAGGCGAAAGTGATTGCTGATAACGTATTGCAATCCGCTTTAATGGAAAACACAAACGCTCATTGGGAAGTGCTGCATGCTGAAAAATCCTTGCATTCTCCATATTTAATGGCCTTAGATACCAATCAGCCGGAGCATTTGCGGGCTCTGTTAGTGAAGGAACATGTAGGAGCTGAAACAGAAGATAGCGGGCCGGAGACAGAACAGCAAAAAATCCTCTTGGATATTTGGAAGGAAATTCTCCACCTGGATTATGTAGGAATTGACAACGATTTCTTTGATTTAGGAGGAAATTCGCTGCTCGCTGTCAAAATGGAAGTAGAGATGGAAAAGAAAGGCTGGTATGTTGATGATTTGAATCTTGCGAAAAAACACACGATAAGGGAATTGTCTAAATATATGAAGAGGGAGAATCAGCATGCATAAAGATATTAAAGCAATATTTGATGAAGAAAAGGTTTTGGCAGAAGCTGCCGTTATATATGGATTTACTAGAGATCAAGTGCAGTTTTTAGCGGATGCGGAAAACTATGTGTATGAGTTTGCCAAAGACAATGAATCTTATATTTTAAAGATTACACACACGATTCGCCGGTCGCCGGATTACATTATGGGAGAGATGGAATGGCTCCATCATCTTGCTGAAGGCGGGCTTTCAGTCGCCAAACCGATCCCGTCGTTAAACGGTAAGGATGTTGAGGAAGTGCCGGACGGAAACGGCGGAGCATTTTTATTGAGAGTGTATGAAAAGGCGCCGGGTCATAAAGTAGACGAATCTGAGTGGAACGAAACCCTATTTTTCGAGCTTGGCAGATATACAGGGAAGATGCACAGCCTGACAAAAAGCTATAAACTGAGCAATCCAAGATTTAAAAGACAAGAGTGGGATGAAGAAGAGCAGTTGAAGCTCAGAAAATATGTCCCTGAAGATCAGACAAAGGTTTTTCAGCAAGCAGACGATTTAATGAATGAGTTGCGGCAACTGCCAAAAAACCGTGACAGCTACGGCCTTGTTCACGCAGATCTTCACCATGGTAATTTTAACTGGGATCATGGGAAGATCACTACATTTGATTTTGATGATATCGGGTACAACTGGTTTGTGAATGATATCAGCATTCTCCTCTACAATGTACTATGGTATCCGGTTGTCCCATATGAAAATAAAGCAGCCTTTACTGAAGAATTCATGACGCATTTTATGAAAGGGTACAGGGAGGAAAATGAAATTGCCGCCGAATGGCTCAAGAAAATCCCGGATTTCCTCCGCCTGCGCCATATGCTGATTTATGGATTGCTCCACCAAATGTTTGACCTTGATTCAATAGGAGAAGAAGAAAAAGAAATGCTGAAGGGATTCAGAAACGATATCGAAAATCAAACGCCGATAACCGAATTTGACTTTTCGAAGTTAGCTTAAGAAATTTGCGCCGATCCTTTCTGGGGCGGCGCTCCTTAATAAAAAAACTCCGGCAGTGAGCCGGAGTTTTTTATTTTTGTTCTAAAATGGCAAAAATGTTTTTTGCCTGCTGCGTATTGTCGATAAGCCCCTTCCATTTTTCTTTTCCCGGACCGTAAGCATAAACCGGTACGTCTTCCCCGGTGTGGGCTAACGTGGTCCAGCCTGAAAAAGATCGTTTATCAAAAATCAATTGAATGCTTTTTTGGACAGCGGCTGTATTCGATTGTGAGACTGCGTTTTTAACCTGATTGATCTCATTTTCCGTCAGCTTTATATCAATATAAGTGCTGAGCACTTTTTCGGCATCTTGGCCTTCAGCGATCTTCTCTGCCATATAGCCCGGCGTTTTTTTAGCGGCGATGATTGGGGAAGGATCCCATTTATAGCCGGTCTCGCGCGTCATTCCCTCTGCGCCGTAAGAGAACCCGCCTGTAGAGTGGTCAGCTGTAATAATAACCAGCGTTTCTTTATCTTTTTTCGCAAAATCCAGAGCAGCTTGAACACCTTTCTCGAAATCTTCCATTTCGCTCAAAGCGCCCACCACGTCATTTTCATGGGCTGCATTGTCAATATTGCTTCCTTCCAGAAGCATAAAAAAACCGTTTTCGTTCTTCTGTAACTGAGTGAGTGCCGCTTCTGTCATGTCTTTTAGAGAAGGTGTACTGTTCTCTCTGTCAATCGCTTTATCTAATTCTACTTCTCCAAACAGTCCGAGCAGCTTATCGTGCTGATTTTTTTTCAGGTCTTGCTTTGTGGTCACATAATGATAGCCGTCTTTTTGGAATTCTTCAGCAAGATTTCGGTCATTGCGAATGAAATATTTCGCTCCGCCTCCCAGTAAAACATCAACCTTATGAGATCCATTAATCCGTTCATCATAGTATTGGTCAGCAATTTCAGTGTAGTTTTTCCGTGAGATGTTATGTACGCCGAAAGCAGCGGGAGTGGCGTCGGTTAAGTCCGAAGTCACGACGAAGCCGACGGACTTCTTATTCTCCTTGGCAGCTTCTGTTACGCTTTTGAGCTGCTGATGATTGTTGTCTACAGCAATGGCATCGTTATATGTTTTCGTTCCGGTTGCCATGGCGGTTGCAGCAGCCGAAGAGTCAGTAATATTGTCTCTGGGATCGTTAGGATGTGTCATCTGCATGCCTGTTAAATAAGAGTCCCATGCTGTTTGGACGGGAGTGTTCAGCTTTTCGCTTTTTAATGTCCTATAGCTGTTAATCATTGGCATACCCATTCCGTCTCCGATGATTAAGATAATATTTTTCGGATTCTTGCTGCTGCTCTTGGATGATTGAGATTGAGGAGGGGATATGAATTCTGTTATGGCAAAAATACTTAAGAAAGCAGTCAAAATGAGGGCGACAGTTACTGTAAACCGGGCTTTGGTAATGAGGAACATCTCCTTTTATTATATTTATTTACTAATATGTATTTTATTTGAAAGTAATAGAGACTTCAATGTTTTTTTCGATGACAGCGAAAAGCCAATGGGATTCATGTCCCATTGGCTTTTATAATGTATCACACTTTACGCCGACTACGCCTTCAATGTCTTTAATGTCATAGTAGACATCTGTCGTATATCTGTTTTTATGGACGCGGACCTTTACTTCCATGATCGGAAATTCCTTTTCGCCCAGGTCGTCGATCCGGACGGAGTGTGTTTTGATATCTTTTCTTTTCATTTCTTTTAAAATCTCTGTCATTTTGTCCTTATCAGAAAGCGACATTCTGATGCGGATGTCTTTTTCCTGCAGGCGGTCGGGACCGATTTTTCTAACCACCCATGGCAGAAATTCTACGCTGATCAGGATGAACAGAAGACTGGCAAACGCTTCTTTATAAAATCCGGCTCCCGTTGCCAGCCCGAGCCCCGCAGCCCCCCAGATCATAGCCGATGTCGTCAGGCCGGAAATGACATCGTTGCTTTTCCGCAAGATGACACCAGCTCCGATAAACCCGACGCCGGAGATGATTTGTGCCGGCAGACGCAGCGGGTCCATCATGATGCGGTAGTATTTAGGGAAATGATATGCCGCATTAATACTGACGATCGTCAGCATGCATGAGCTGACGGCGATAACGATACAGGTTTTTAATCCGAGCGGCTTATTTTTTAATTCGCGCTCAAGCCCGATGACCATGCCAATCAACGTGGCAATGCCCAATTTTAATAAAATATCAGGATCAATGTACCAGCTCAACAGCAACTTCCCCCTTATCTAAGGTGTTTTTAAATAAATATGATTTTCTCACAGTATTTATAGCAAAACAAGGGCACAAAAGCCACCAAGCTGCGCTTGATGGCTTTTTGATTACTTTTTGCGTTTTAACAGCTTTTCCATAACACCAAATAATCGGTAAGAGGCTTTTGCAGGACGCTTTGTAATCATGCTGACAATGATGCCGGCAATCATACTGAGGATGAACCCAGGGATGATTTCGTACACGCCGGTTGATTTTGCCAGGCCGGTTGTAATCCAGATCAACACGGTCGCAGCCCCGACAATCATCGCAGCAAGCGCGCCCCATTCGTTCATCCGCTTCCAATACAGGCTTAGCAGAATCGCAGGCCCGAAAGCTGAACCGAAGCCGGCCCAAGCATATCCGACTAAATCAAGAATGGTGCTGCTCGGATTCAATGATAAGAGAACCGCTATAACGGCAATCACTAATACGGACAGACGCCCGATCATGACCAATTCTTTATCGGAAGCCTTTCGTCTGAAATACGTCCGGTATAAATCCTCTGTTACAGCACTTGCTGTTACCAAGAGCTGTGAGGAGATGGAACTCATGATCGCAGCTAAAATAGCTGACAATAGGAATCCTGTAATTAAAGGGTGAAACAAGATTTTAGAGAAGATAATGAATATCATCTCCGGATCTTTTACAGCAACTCCGAATTTATGGGCATAAGCAACACCGATCAAACCTGTCAGCACGGAACCGAGAACTGAAATGATCATCCAGCTCATGCCGATTCTGCGCGCAGGCTTTAAATCTTTAATGTTTTTAATGGCCATAAATCGGACGATAATATGAGGCTGGCCGTAGTAGCCCAAGCCCCAGGCTAAATAGGAAATAATGCTAATGACGCTCGCGCCTTTAAAGATATCCAATAAGTGTGGGTTAACAGCGCTGATTTCATGGAAAGTTGGAGTAACGCCGCCCACATGGGTAAAAGCAACGATCGGCACAAGCACTAGTGCTGCAAACATGATCGCACCCTGCACGAAGTCAGTCAGACTGACAGCAAGGAAACCGCCAAACAGTGTATATAACACGACTACTGCGGTAGTCAGAAACAAGCCTAATTTGTAATCCGCGCCAAAAGCAGATTCAAACAGCCGTCCGCCAGATACCATACCCGAAGAGGTATATAATGTGAAAAAGATCATGATAACCAAAGCAGATACGATTTTCAGCAGTGATGAAGAATGCTGGAATCGTTTATCAAAGAAATCAGGAATCGTAATGGCGTCATCTGCCGCTTCCGTATAAGCTCGCAGTCTTGGAGCCAGCAGCAAGTAGTTTGAGTACGCCCCGATTGTAAGCCCTAAAGCAAGCCATAAGGTTGACAGCCCTGTCGCAAACATCGCGCCGGGAACACCCATCAGCATCCATCCGCTCATATCCGCCGCGCCGGCAGACAAAGCAGTGACAAACGGTCCGAGACCTCTTCCTCCAAGCATGTAATCGTTGATGTCAGTGGTTTTCTTAAATGCATACCAGCCGATTAACAGCATGGCAATAAAGTAAATTCCTAACGATATAATAATTTCAATACTCACGTTTTACCCTCTCTTCATTTCTAATAATGTTGCATCACCTCTCAAATTGATGGTGCCAGTTAAGCAGCCTGGCGCAAGTGCAAACCGAAAGCAATTCTTTTGCGGGTGCACTTGGTAACTTAACCTAACAAAGTATTCCCGGCCATTCAAGCGATGAAACATGGATCATCAGAGGGAAATACCGCTGCTAACCTAGAAGGGAATAAAGATTAAAACGCTTTCAAAAAATAATTAAAGTAAAAATTTTCAGAAAAATATTTCGTTTCTCCTTCGCCTCTTTTTAGTATAAAATATATAGGGTATTGTCTCGAAAACACAGGCCTGTCCTAAGGCGTTTTGTTGCTTTAAAGGGCTTGTTTTTGATATGATCAGTATTATATGACTTAACGGAGAAATATGTGGAGGTGGATCATATGTCACGAATTTCAATAGAAGAAGTAAAGCACGTTGCGCACCTTGCAAGACTTGCGATTACTGAAGAAGAAGCAAAAATGTTCACTGAACAGCTCGACAGCATCATTTCATTTGCCGAGGAGCTTAATGAGGTCAACACAGACAATGTGGAACCTACAACTCACGTGCTGAAAATGAAAAATGTCATGAGAGAAGATGAAGCGGGTAAAGGTCTTCCGGTTGAGGATGTCATGAAAAATGCGCCTGACCATAAAGACGGCTATATTCGTGTGCCATCAATTCTGGACTAAAGGAGGGACACAAGAATGTCATTATTTGATCATAAAATCACAGAATTAAAACAGCTCATACATAAAAAAGAGATTAAGATTTCTGATCTGGTTGACGAATCTTATAAACGCATCCAAGCGGTTGATGATAAGGTACAAGCCTTTTTGGCATTAGATGAAGAAAGAGCGCGCGCGTACGCGAAGGAGCTTGATGAGGCGGTTGACGGCCGTTCTGAGCATGGTCTTCTCTTCGGTATGCCGATCGGCGTAAAAGATAATATCGTAACAAAAGGGCTGCGCACAACATGCTCCAGCAAAATTCTCGAAAACTTCGATCCGATTTACGATGCTACTGTCGTTCAGCGCCTTCAAGACGCTGAAGCGGTTACAATCGGAAAATTGAACATGGACGAATTTGCCATGGGATCATCTACTGAAAACTCAGCTTACAAGCTGACGAAAAACCCTTGGAATCTGGATACAGTTCCCGGCGGTTCAAGCGGCGGATCAGCGGCTGCGGTTGCTGCGGGAGAAGTTCCGTTCTCTCTTGGATCTGACACAGGCGGTTCCATCCGTCAGCCGGCATCTTTCTGCGGCGTTGTCGGATTAAAGCCTACATACGGACGTGTATCCCGTTACGGGCTGGTCGCATTTGCGTCTTCATTAGACCAAATCGGGCCGATTACCCGTACGGTTGAGGACAACGCATTCTTGCTTCAAGCGATTTCCGGTGTAGACAAAATGGACGCTACAAGCGCAAATGTGGACGTGCCTGATTTTCTTTCTTCATTAACTGGCGACATCAAAGGACTGAAAATCGCAGTTCCGAAAGAATACCTTGGTGAAGGTGTCGGCAAAGAAGCGAGAGAATCTGTTCTTGCCGCGCTGAAAGTGCTTGAAGGCCTCGGCGCTACATGGGAAGAAGTGTCTCTTCCGCACAGCAAATATGCGCTTGCGACATATTACCTGCTGTCATCTTCTGAAGCGTCGGCCAACCTTGCACGCTTTGACGGCATCCGCTACGGTTACCGCACAGACAACGCTGAAAACCTGATCGACCTTTACAAGCAAACGCGCGCTGAAGGTTTCGGAAATGAAGTCAAACGCCGCATCATGCTCGGAACGTTCGCTTTAAGCTCAGGCTACTACGATGCGTACTACAAAAAAGCGCAAAAAGTGCGTACTTTGATTAAGAAAGACTTCGAAGACGTATTTGAGAAATATGACGTCATTGTCGGACCGACGACACCGACACCTGCGTTTAAAATCGGTGAAAACACGAAAGATCCGCTCACAATGTACGCAAACGATATCTTAACGATTCCGGTCAACCTTGCCGGCGTACCGGGAATCAGCGTGCCATGCGGATTAGCAGACGGACTTCCGCTCGGCCTGCAAATCATCGGAAAACACTTTGACGAAAGCACTGTATACCGTGTTGCTCATGCATTTGAACAAGCGACAGACCATCATAAAGCAAAACCTGAATTGTAAGGGGTGAAAAGAATTGAACTTTGAAACGGTAATCGGACTTGAAGTCCACGTCGAGTTAAAAACAAAATCAAAAATTTTCTCAAGCTCTCCGACGCCATTCGGCGCGGAGGCGAATACGCAGACAAGCGTCATTGACCTCGGGTACCCGGGTGTCCTGCCTGTTCTGAACAAAGAAGCTGTTGAATTCGCAATGAAAGCCGCTATGGCGCTCAACTGTGAGATCGCAACAGATACGAAGTTTGACCGAAAAAACTATTTCTATCCGGACAACCCGAAAGCGTATCAGATTTCTCAATTTGATAAACCAATCGGCGAAAACGGCTGGATCGAAATCGAAGTTGGCGGAAAAACAAAACGCATCGGCATCACACGTCTTCACCTAGAAGAAGATGCCGGAAAACTGACGCATACAGGCGACGGCTATTCTCTTGTTGACTTCAACCGCCAAGGAACGCCGCTTGTTGAAATCGTATCAGAGCCGGATATCCGCACGCCGGAAGAAGCGTACGCGTATCTTGAAAAGCTGAAGTCCATCATCCAATATACAGGCGTTTCTGACTGTAAAATGGAAGAAGGCTCACTTCGCTGTGACGCCAATATCTCTCTTCGCCCGATCGGCCAAGAGGAATTCGGCACAAAAACAGAATTGAAAAACTTGAACTCCTTTGCGTTTGTTCAAAAAGGCCTTGAGCATGAAGAAAAACGCCAGGAGCAGGTTCTTCTCTCCGGCGGCGTTATCCAGCAGGAAACACGCCGTTATGATGAAGCAACGAAGAAAACCATTCTCATGCGTGTCAAAGAGGGATCTGACGACTACCGTTACTTCCCGGAGCCAGACCTTGTCGAGCTTTACATTGACGACGAATGGAAGGAACGCGTAAAAGCAAGCATTCCTGAGCTTCCAGATGAGCGCCGCAAGCGTTATATCGATGAGCTTGGCTTGCCTGCATATGACGCGATGGTTCTGACGCTGACAAAAGAAATGGCTGATTTCTTTGAAGAAACCGTTCAAAAAGGCGCTGAAGCCAAACAAGCATCTAACTGGCTTATGGGAGAAGTGTCAGCTTATCTGAATGCTGAACAAAAAGAGCTTGCTGACGTTGCGCTGACACCTGAAGGCCTTGCCGGCATGATCAAATTAATTGAAAAAGGAACCATTTCTTCTAAGATCGCGAAGAAAGTGTTTAAGGAATTGATTGAAAAAGGCGGCGACGCTGAGAAGATTGTGAAAGAAAAAGGCCTCGTGCAGATTTCTGACGAAGGCGTGCTTCTGAAGCTTGTCACAGAGGCGCTTGACAACAATCCTCAATCAATCGAAGACTTTAAAAATGGGAAAGACCGTGCGATCGGCTTCCTTGTCGGACAGATTATGAAAGCGTCCAAAGGACAAGCCAACCCGCCGATGGTCAACAAAATCCTGCTTGAAGAAATTAAAAAACGCTAGTAAAAAAGCAGCCCGCAGGGGCTGCTTTTTTGATGGTCAAATCGAGATGAAGACAGAGATCAGAGCCCGAAGCTTTTCAACTTCTTTGTCATTGGTCCCGGTCAAATTGGACAGCATGCCTTTAATAATCGGCTTGCGCGGTTTATCCTGAGACAGTTCTTCCTCGATGACATCCAGCGACACGACGATATCCTCAGGCAGCGTGCTGTTTTCTTTCGCTTTCTGAATGTCCTCAAGCAGCTGATCTTTCCCCGCAGGCATCGGACTGAAAATGTCTTTTGGCACAATGGGATTGAGGGCTGAACGGCTCAGCCCCTGTACGAGGTCATCCAATCTCTCGATGATAAAAGCTGAGATTTCTTCTGCATCGATGTTGAGCTCTCCGTTAAAAACCATCACATTCATATAGGAATGCACAATGCCTCTTGCCATGATGGAGAGGTCTGCGACGTACCGCTCGATTCCTTCGCCATAGGACGCCAGCAAGGCGTTCCGGTACAGTTTATCCGTCTCCATGGTTACTTTGTAAAAGTATTGCTTGATTTCTTGATTCTCCGGAATGATGTTTTCGGTAAGCAAAAGAACGATAAAATCTTTATGATCGCGGAAATCTTCAAATTGAGCGCCAATTTGCTTTTTCAGCACTTCCTTAGGCGGTTCTCCGGCGAGATTTTCTTCTATATTCTTCATTTTTTTCATAGACATGCCAATGTAATATTCACAGGCAGATAACAGCAGCGCTTCTTTTGATTTGAAGTGCAAATAAAAAGCGCCCTTCGAGATACCGCATTCACTGGCGATTTCCTGAATCGTCGTAGCTGCGAATCCTTTTTTCGCAAATAAATGAATGCTGGTTTTTATGATTCTCTCTTTTTTTTCATTCATGACGTGCTTCCCCTTAATCCTTGAAAAATTTAGTAAAATTTTCTGGTATATGAGTTGACGTTGTTGCATTATAACGTTTAGTATTATATAGAATGACCAGTCAGTCAATAAAAAATGTAATGGAGGATATGATGAATCACGTTATTAATTTCGTTCTGAAAAACAAATTCGCCGTATGGCTGATGACGATTATTGTAACAGCAGCCGGCTTGTATGCGGGTATGAATATGAAGCAAGAATCCATTCCTGACGTGAACATGCCTTACCTAACGATCAGTACGACATATCCGGGTGCGACCCCAAGCCAAGTGGCTGATGAGGTGACCAAACCGGTTGAACAAGCGGTGCAGAATTTGGACGGAGTCAGCGTTGTGACGTCAACGTCCTACGAAAACGCATCGTCGGTCATGATTGAATATGACTATGAGAAAGATATGGACAAAGCGAAAACAGAAGCGGCTGAAGCCTTAGAAAACGTCAGCCTGCCTGATGACGCGAAAGATCCGGAGATTTCACGCTACAGCTTGAACTCCTTCCCGATTCTGACGCTGAGCGTGTCCAGTGATAAAGACAACCTGCAAGAACTGACAAAACAAGTGGAAGACAGCCTCGTTTCTAAGCTTGAAGGCATAGAAGGCGTTGCTTCAGTCCAAGTATCAGGCCAGCAGGTGGAAGAGGTTGAATTCTC
The DNA here is from genome assembly GCF_000332645.1 of Bacillus inaquosorum KCTC 13429. Taxonomy (GTDB): domain Bacteria; phylum Bacillota; class Bacilli; order Bacillales; family Bacillaceae; genus Bacillus; species Bacillus inaquosorum. The sequence continues at coordinate 214,799 of NZ_AMXN01000005.1, read as the reverse complement.
TTTCAAAGAAGACAAACTGAAAGAATACGGCCTTGATGAAGATACAGTCAAACAAGTGATTCAAGGTTCAGATGTGACAACTCCGCTAGGATTGTACACATTCGGAAATGAAGAAAAATCTGTCGTCGTCAGCGGCGATATCGAAACAATTAAAGATTTAAAGAATATGAGAATCCCGACGGCATCAGCTTCAAGTGCAGGCAGCAGCGCAGCATCACAAGCGGCGGCGCAGAGTGCACAAGCAGCTCAAAGTGCGCAAGCGGCAGCACAGTCGCAGCAAAGCGCAAGCACAGATGTGCCGACGGTTAAGCTTTCTGACATTGCCACAATGAAAGATGTGAAAAAAGCTGAGTCTGTTTCACGCACAAATGGCAAAGACAGCATCGGCATCAACATCGTCAAAGCAAACGATGCGAATACTGTAGAGGTTGCTGACGATGTCAAAGATGAGCTGAAGCAGTTCAAAGAAGACCATAAAGGCTTCGACTATAGTGCAACACTCGACATGGCAGAGCCGATCACACAGTCAGTTGACACGATGTTAAGCAAAGCCATTTTCGGTGCTATTTTTGCGATTGTGATTATTCTCTTATTCTTAAGAGATATCAAATCAACATTAATTTCGGTTGTTTCTATTCCATTATCACTGCTCATCGCACTTCTTGTGCTGCAACAGCTTGATATCACATTGAATATCATGACGCTCGGCGCAATGACTGTTGCAATTGGACGGGTTGTCGATGACTCTATCGTTGTTATCGAAAACATTTACCGCCGCATGAGACTCAAGGATGAGCCGCTCCGCGGAAAAGCCTTGGTTCGTGAAGCGACGAAGGAAATGTTTAAACCGATCATGTCATCAACGATTGTGACAATTGCGGTATTCCTGCCGCTCGCACTTGTAGGCGGACAAATCGGTGAGTTGTTTATCCCGTTTGCCTTAACGATTGTTTTTGCACTTGCCGCATCCCTGGTGATTTCGATCACGCTTGTGCCGATGCTGGCGCACAGCCTGTTCAAAAAATCATTAACGGGCGCGCCAATCAAAGCGAAAGAGCACAAACCTGGCAGACTTGCAAACATCTATAAAAAAGTATTGAACTGGGCGCTGAGCCACAAATGGATCACGTCTATCGTCGCCATTCTGATGCTGCTTGGAAGCTTGTTCCTCGTACCGTTAATCGGTGCCAGCTACCTGCCGTCCGAGGAAGAAAAAACGATGCAGCTCACATACAGCCCAGAACCGGGTGAAACGAAAAAAGAAGCCGAAGATGAAGCTGAAAAAGCGGAAAAAATCCTGCTTGACCGTAAGCATGTCGATACGGTTCAGTATTCATTAGGCTCTGGCAGCCCGCTTGCCGGAGGAGATTCTAACGGTGCGTTATTCTATATCAAATATGAAAGCGACACGCCTGACTTTGATAAAGAAAAAGACAACGTGCTGAAGGAAATCCAAAAGCAATCTGACCGCGGAGAATGGAAGTCACAGGACTTCAGCTCTTCAGGCAATAACAACGAATTAACATACTATGTGTATGGCGATTCTGAAAACGACATTAAAGACACGGTCAAAGACATTGAAAAAATCATGAAAGATGAAAAGGATCTGAAAAACATAAACTCAGGCCTTTCCAGCAAATACGATGAGTACACATTTGTCGCTGACCAAGAAAAATTAAGCAAACTCGGTTTAACTGCGTCTCAAATTTCTCAGGCCTTAATGACACAAACATCTCAAGAACCGCTCACAACCGTGAAAAAAGACGGCAAAGAGCTTGATGTGAACATTAAGACGGAAAAAGACGAGTATAAGAGTGTGAAAGATTTAGAGAATAAAAAGATCACTTCTGCGACTGGCCAGGAAGTCAAAATCGGCGATGTCGCAAAAGTGAAAGAAGGATCAACATCTGATACCGTGTCAAAACGTGACGGCAAAGTCTATGCAGATGTCACGGGTGAGGTTACATCTGACAACGTCACAGCCGTATCAGCTGATGTCCAGAAGAAAATTGATAAGCTTGACCTGCCTGATAACGTAACGATTGATACAGGCGGGGTATCAGCAGATATCGCTGATTCCTTTACGAAGCTCGGTTTAGCGATGCTGGCAGCAATAGCGATCGTTTACCTCGTGCTTGTGATTACATTCGGCGGAGCACTAGCGCCATTTGCGATTCTGTTCTCATTGCCGTTCACAGTCATCGGTGCTCTGGTCGGACTTTATGTATCAGGTGAAACGATCAGTCTGAACGCAATGATCGGTATGCTCATGCTGATCGGTATCGTTGTCACGAATGCCATTGTCTTAATTGACCGCGTCATCCATAAGGAAGCGGAAGGACTGTCTACGAGAGAAGCGCTCTTAGAAGCCGGCTCTACACGACTCCGTCCGATCCTGATGACAGCCATCGCGACAATCGGCGCCTTGATTCCGTTAGCGCTAGGCTTCGAAGGCGGAAGCCAGGTCATTTCAAAAGGACTTGGCGTAACGGTTATCGGCGGCTTAATCAGTTCGACGCTCCTAACGCTCTTAATCGTGCCAATCGTATACGAAGTATTGGCGAAGTTCCGCAAGAAAAAACCGGGAACGGAAGAAGAGTAAAAAAACAAAAAGCCTCAGCTCTGCTGAGGCTTTTGTGCGTTTTCACCTGTAAGATTATGTACATTTTGTTGCGATTTTTTTAACTCATAGTATAATTAAAGGTTGTTAGTGTAAAAATGGATCGGATACTCTTAAGTAGGATGATGAGATAATGAAACGTGCACGCATAATATACAATCCGACTTCAGGACGGGAGATCTTTAAAAAGCATCTTGCCCAGGTCCTGCAAAAATTTGAACAAGCCGGCTATGAAACCTCCACCCATGCGACGACATGCGCAGGAGACGCGACGCACGCCGCTAAGGAAGCGGCATTGCGTAAGTTTGACTTAATCGTTGCAGCGGGCGGAGATGGAACGATTAACGAGGTCGTCAACGGGCTTGCGCCTTTAGACAACCGTCCGACACTCGGTGTGATTCCTGTCGGTACAACGAATGATTTTGCGAGAGCGCTCAATATTCCGCGTGAGGATATTTTAAAAGCGGCAGATACGGTCATTAACGGCGTTGCCCGCCCGATTGATATCGGACAGGTGAACGGCCAGTATTTTATCAATATCGCTGGCGGAGGCCGTCTGACGGAGCTGACGTACGACGTGCCAAGCAAACTCAAAACGATGCTCGGCCAGCTTGCTTATTATTTAAAGGGAATGGAAATGCTGCCTTCACTTCGTCCGACAGAAGTCGAGATTGAATATGACGGCAAGCTGTTTCAAGGCGAAATCATGTTGTTTTTGGTCACGCTGACAAATTCCGTCGGCGGGTTCGAAAAGCTCGCGCCGGATTCCAGTTTGAATGACGGCATGTTTGATTTGATGATACTAAAGAAAGCAAACCTTGCTGAATTTATCAGGGTCGCAACGATGGCACTCCGCGGCGAACACATCAACGACCAGCACATTATTTATACAAAAGCGAACCGCGTGAAAGTCAATGTATCAGAAAAGATGCAGCTGAACCTGGACGGCGAGTACGGCGGCATGCTGCCGGGCGAATTCGTGAATCTGTATCGACACATTCACGTCGTCATGCCGAAGGAGAAAGCGGAACAGCTGGATGACTAAAACTTGGCTTTGTAAGCCAAGCTCAGAATGTTGACAAAATCCTAAAACAGTTTTCGTTTTAGGATTTTGTCATCTTTTCAGCGTGATTGAAAACCTTTGAAGTCTAGGAAGGGCGAGCATCGGAGCGCAGCGAATGTTGAATTCGTGAGCACCGAAGCACAGGCCTGACAACGAATGCGAAGGTTTGCCTACACGCTGAAACTTGGCTTTAATAGGCCAAGTTTTTCTTTCGCTTAAAACAAGAGGTGAACATACATGAAAATAAAACCCCCAGTAGAAAAAAACGAATACTACGACGTGACATTTGAGGATTTAACACATGAAGGAGCGGGCGTCGCAAAGGTGCAGGGCTTCCCGATCTTTGTGCCGAACGCCCTTCCGGAGGAAAAAGCCCAAATCAAAGTGACCCGAGTCAAAAAAGGGTTCGCCTTTGGCCGCCTGATTGAGCTGAAGGAAGAAAGCCCGCACAGAACCGACGCCCCTTGCCCGATTTACAAACAATGCGGCGGCTGCCAGCTTCAGCACATGACCTACGAAGGCCAGCTTTTGTTTAAACAGAAACAAGTCAAAGACGTTTTAGAACGGATCGGCAAGCTGGACCTGTCAAACGTCACCGTGCACCCGACACTCGGTATGGAAGACCCTTGGAACTATAGAAACAAAGCGCAGGTACCGGTAGGAGAACGAGAAGGCGGACTCGTCGCCGGATTCTATCAGCAAAGAAGCCATGACATCATCGACATGAGCGCCTGCCTGATCCAGCAATCCAAAAACGACGAAGCCGTCCAAGCTGTCAAAGACATTTGCGCCAAATACGGTGTCAAAGCGTACAACGAAGAACGCCACAAAGGCTGGCTCCGCCACATCATGGTCAGATACGGCGTCGTTACGGGCGAAATGATGATCGTCTTCATCACAAGAACAAACGACTTCCCGCACAAAGCGAAGATCATCGAGGACATCACAGCAGCGTTCCCGCATGTGAAATCCATCGTGCAAAACATCAACCCGAACAAAACAAACGTCATCTTCGGAAACGAAACAAACGTCATCTGGGGCGAAGAATACATCTACGACCTCATCGGAGACGTCAAATTCGCCATCTCCGCCAGATCGTTCTACCAAGTCAACCCGGAGCAAACCAAAGTGCTCTACGACAAAGCGCTTGAGTATGCGGAGCTGCAAGGTGAAGAAACCGTCATCGACGCCTACTGCGGCATCGGAACGATTTCTCTCTTCCTGGCGAAGCAGGCGAAAAAAGTATACGGTGTAGAGATTGTGCCAGAAGCGATTGAGGATGCAAAACGAAACGCTGAATTAAACGGCATCACAAACGCAGAGTTTGCGGTCGGTGAAGCGGAAACCGTGATTCCAAAGTGGTATGAAGAAGGCATCACGGCCGATACACTAGTCGTCGACCCGCCAAGAAAAGGCTGCGACGAAGCCCTCCTGAGGACAATTGTGGAGATGAAACCGAAGCGGGTGGTGTATGTGTCCTGTAATCCGGGTACGCTTGCAAGAGACTTGCGGGTGCTTGAGGATGGCGGGTATGCGACACGCGAAGTGCAGCCTGTGGATATGTTTCCGCATACGAATCATGTGGAGTGTTGTGCATTGCTTGTACTAAACGACGAATAATCAACACTAAAAAAGAACTTATAAATCAGACCCAGAATTCATGAGAATTATTGAGTAAAAAAGAAGATATATAGTGATCCGAGAACCTTTAAAAGATTCTCGGACTTCCATCTTCTTTTATTTCTTTCTGATCGTTCTATAAGTTTGGTGTACCATTTTTTATCTAGGACAGGTTTTTGAGTGATTCCTTAATCTTCTGAATCAGCTTTGGGAGGCCATCGTTTTGACTTTAATCAAGCAACCTTTTTTCTAATGTTACTCTTTCTTCATTAGCTCTTTAACCTGTAAATTGTTTTCATCTATGAGCATTTTTGTATTCCTCATCTTGAATTTCACCACGTATGTTCCTCTTGATGATTAATTCATCCAATGAGGTATATGTTTTTAGTGCTTGCTTGGACTGTAATATGATTTTACAGAAGCCTATATTAAAAAATCAAAGTTATTTTTTGAAAAGACCGCTATATTATCTTCTGTAAAGGGTATTAGAGCTATTTATAGTTCAAAAAAATTACTCTATACTTGCCGAGTTTAGTTTTATGTCTCTTAAATGTACAAACATAAAGAAGGAGAGTTATGGAAATCCCTATTAAAACCATTTGTGATGAGGAGGCTAAATAGATCGGGAATGCCCCTTTGCTTTGATAACAAAGATTTAGAGCATACATAAACTTTATAGTGGAAGACAAAACTTATTGTTTGAAGTTATTTTATGCAAGTAGTTTTCTTTTGGATAATATTGAAAGGGGAATGATTCGTAATTGTGAACCGGATTAGCGAGATTACAAAGCGCGATATTCTTGATTTGTTTCAAAACGGAATGGATATAGAAGAAATATTTGAAACGAAAAAAGTTACTTATCCTTATTCCGGACAATTGGATGAGATTGAATTTCTAAAAAGATTATATGATTTAAAAAGTATGCCAAGTTCTGATTATAGATTTTCAGATGCTGAAGGTGATATATGGCAACACACGATAAACAATGATGATTACCAATATTGTTGGGTGTTTGAGGACGAACGGTTTCATTTAAAAGATGGGAACGATGAAATATACTTAAGATTTATTTGTGAAATATTTCATCCGGCAGTTAGAATTGAAAAAGGGTATTGGATGGATTTTCTTACTGAGATAAATAAATTATTACAGCATGATGGGTATGAACTATATCCTGCCGAGAAAATCTCAAACCGTGATGTGTATAGTTGGAGATTATATCAAGCAGAAAATGAGATGTTTGTTCCTTTTTCTCAAAGAAATAAGAAAGCGATAAAACAAAAAGAAATAGTATTTAAAATTAAACGAGAAGCAAGAAACCAAATTCACAAAATCTTCGAGAAATATGATTCCAGAATTAGAAAGATAAGCGAGACGGGATGGGAGTATGATGCTTTAGTAAGTGAAGAAATTCTTCAAGATATAAAGATGTTTTATACTCCCAAATGCTTTAATAAAGAGAGTAAATATGCCGAAACTGATAGCCCCAAAGATTTTGTCTTGTCCACTTCGCCTTATAATGTGATAGATGCAATAGAGTTTTTTGAAAAGTACTGTAATAGTGATTTCGCGGCAGATATTAATACAATATTTAATTTGAATAGTATCTCTCTGAGATTAAATAACGGAAAAATTGAAAGCTTGGTAACTAGTCATATAACAAATAGTTCATTGGCTTCGATTGACGAGGCAGGACTGAAAGAACTGCTTCAGGAAGCTAGTAGGTATTATGAGAAAGAAAATTTGAATATCGCTGTTGAAAAACTCTGGGATGCTTTTGAAAGACTAAAGACATATTATTCGCCAACTCTAGATAAGAAAAAATCAGTGAGTAGAATTACTGAAAATATGAGTGGTAACAATAAGGTCTTTAAAGAATTATTTGAAAATGAATTTCATGAGCTTACAAGAATCGGAAACAACTTTAGAATCCGTCATCATGAAACCACAAAACTCGATATTGAAGATAATAGACATTACGATTATTTTTACAAACGCTGCCTTTCTTTAATCACGACCGCTATTCAATACCTAAATAATGGAAGAGTAATTTAATATTATATTAAAAATGGCAATCTCAAGCTATTACATTGAGATTGCCATTTAAATATGCATTACTATATACGGGTGTAATATCCTAAAGAAATAAATTAAACTTATTTTAATTTATGCACTTTTACAAAACCTTATTATTCACCCTTTAGTTTCATGCCTCATACAATTCTATGCAATTTTATAATCATCTAAACTGTAAGATTGTTGTATTTATTGAATATAACCAGACTATTATATTGTATAATATGTTAAAATTAACCTAGTTATATTAAGGGGGGATTTTAATGTCAAGTTTTGAAGCAATTATTTTTGATCTGGATGACACACTTATAGATACTGCCCAAATAAAACAACTACGTAGAAGGCCTTGGAGTGAATGTTATAGATATATTCCTACTAAAACCTTTGCTCTTTTTGGTGAAGAGCTCTCATCTATCATACAGGATAAGAATTTAAAGTTGGGAATAGTGACAAATTCCCCAAGACCATATGCCACTAGGGTACTATCACATCATAATATTCGTTATGATGACTTGATTTGTTTTCATGATAGTGAAAAGAGAAAACCTTATCCTGATCCCCTCTTAAAATGCTCTTTAAACTTAGGGGTGTCACCTAAGAATACTATTTCAATTGGTGACAATATAAATGATATTGTAGCAACGAAAAGAGCGGGGATGACTTCTGTTGGAGTAACTTGGGGAGAAGCAACAGAGTTAGAATTAATTAACGCAGGCTCTAATTTTATTGTTAATAATCCTATGGAACTTATAAAAATAATAAGGGAACTATAAGGGGGGGCAGACTTTGTTTTCGTTATGTACAAGAGTTGAGAATATAATTATAGATATGGATTCGTTTGATGATAGTTATTTAGAGAATCAAGTATTTGCTCAATTACTCCATGATCTTGGAGTAAAGTATAATCTTCTTTTATTAGGGACTGAAAAAGATAGATTTATAGAAACGGAAATAATCCAAGCTAATATTTCGGAGTTTTCTGCTTTCTTGAAGGATTTTAAAATAATACCAATGTATTCAATTGTACTTACAAGTTCAATGAAAAGAATCGAAGAAGCACATAAGCTAAATTTATCGACAATTCTTATTTTTGAATCGGATGAGATTGACGACTTTAATCAAATAGACCACAAGCATTTACCGGATAAGATATTGGATATTGGAACTACGAGAAAACTATTGCTGGATAATGTGCTTCATGGGAACTTTAATGAATTATCTGTTCAACAAACTGGAGGTACTGGATATGTATTTCCTATAGGAGAAATACATCACCAATTATTTAGTAATTTCAAGGCAAATCTAATGTATGCGGGAAGGTATTTTGTATATGACGATCCTAGATCATATATTCATTGCCTTTCAACCATGATTCTTAGATTGAAAAAATTTAAACCATATGCTGTAGAGGCATTGGCTTATTGTTTGCATACAGATATTAAATTAACTCTTAAATCTTTTGAAGACATAAATTTGATAACTGTAGTTCCCTCAAAACCAGAACAAGAAAATCATTTAGATTTATTACTTAACCACACAAAACTAGATCAGTTTAGGAGTATTATCGACACCAATCTTCTATTTACTGTTCGAGATTACGGTAAACAAAAGCAAGCTGGTTCATTTACAGAAAGAGCTATAAATGTTCTGGATGCCTTTGATTCAAGAAAGAATATTAGTGGTCATGTACTTTTAATAGACGATATTCTCACAAGTGGCTCTACTGCTATGGAGTGTGCTAAAGTATTATATAATCGTGGTGCAGAAAAAGTAACTATCCTTCCTTTAGCAATAATGCAGTCTAGCTCAAATGCTCCTTCACATGGGAAAATTAAAGATCAGTTTGATGAAGAGTATAGACTTAACTTTAAAAATAAGGATGGAAGCCCTTTTTGGGTTGCATCTGATGGCGAATTCTTAGAGTATAATGAAGGAAAAAAACTTTATTTGAAACAAAACAGTTATGAAGATTATCAATATGATGAAATACCTTGTTAATCATAAATTGGGGGTGAAATTATGTCAGCAGCTTTCTGGATTGCTTTAAGTAATATAGAAGGAATGGGAGTAAAGACAATAAAAAAACTTTATACTTATTTTCCAAACCTAACATTGGAAGATTTATCTATAAATAAAGAAAAGATAAGTGATACTGTAAAGAATTCGAAAATACTTCAAAAAATGTTAGATGAGGTTTATCTTTTGAGAAAAATTGAAGATGCTGAAAGACAAGTTAAACTTCATGAAAGTAAAGGAATTCAAGTAATTGATATTGCTTCTCAATATTATCCAAAGCTGCTAAGGTTTATTGAAGATCCTCCAGTTGTCTTATATTGTAAGGGGAATATTGAACTACTAAAAGATGATCGGAAAATAGCAATAGTAGGTACAAGGAACCCAACCGAACTGGGATATAAGGCAGCAATGAAGGTTTCTGCACAATTTTGCAAAAGGAACTTTGTGGTTGTTAGTGGCTTAGCTGTTGGTATTGATACCGCTGGTCATAAAGGAGCAATAAATGTAAACGGGAAAACGATTGCAGTATTAGCAGGAAGTTTGGATAAAATATATCCAAAAGAAAATACAGAATTCGCAAATGAAATTATAAAAAGGAACGGCTTGTTGATTTCAGAGACTCCATTAGGTGGTAAGACATATAGAAACTCCTTCGTTCTACGAGATAGGATACAAAGTGGCCTATCTTTAGGTGTATGTCCTGTTCAGACCCCTTTAAAAGGTGGTACACAACATACTATAAAATTTGCGCAAAATCAGGAAAGAATGCTATTTTGCCCGAATCCTTTAGAAGAACGTGAAGTAGAAGCGACACAGGGGATATACCATTTATTAGAAAATCGTTTGGCTAGCAAGATAGAAAACGAAAGTGATTATGAAAAAATAATTAAGAGCTTAGCTAATACTCTGGAGAGATTAATTAATACAAACGTTATTAGTAGAAAAGAGATTATAGGACATACAAAAGACCAAAAAATTAAGCAAGACAAAATTGAGCAGCTTAGCTTCTTTGACGAAAATAGTAACCGTGAAAACTTGCATTAGGCATTGTAATAAATAGATGGATGCTAGGAGGATGAATTGTCCAGGCAGTTCCAATGGTTGTACAATATATTAATAAGCAATCAAAACAGATAAACCGGTTACGATTTTGTTTGGTCTGATATGAGCGTTTGAACATAAAATATTCTATCCTTTGTCATTGTATTTCCTCAGAAAACAGACGCAGCCAAAAGCTGCGTCTTGTCCTTAACCAAGCGTTCCGTTTTCTGCAATCGTCATTTCCTTGTCAAAGATGGCTTTGTCTGCTAGGGAGTTCGTTGAATCGTTTGCAGCTTTGCTTGTCATGTTTCTGGATGCTACGTTTACTTCATTTCCTAAGGAAGAACTGATAAAGCTTACACCGATCAAAGCAATTACAGCGCACAAAGTCAGTTTAAATTTCATACAAACAATCCCCTCTCTGAATTTGTTTGCGGGCATGAACCATCTTTTTGAAACAGATAACAGAATCATCCATCTGCCCAATTTCAGTATAAAACTTTGCGGCTAATAATGCCAACTCTTCCATATAAGGATATCCTTGGGATGTCTCTAATTTGTTGAAAACATTTAATAAAATGGACGCTTCTCCTTTTTTGATAAACAGCGCCTGTAATCCTTCAAACATAATTTTAAATAGGCCATCGTCGAATTTACATGCGAAGCGTACGCCTTTTCTGAAACAATCCATTGCCTGTTCTTGTTTATGTTGAAGAAAATAAATTAAGGCTAAATCGTGGTAAGCTTGTGTCAAGTTGTTGAAATTTGATTTTTTAAATTGGAGTATCGATTTCTCCATGTATTTTGCTGCTTTTGTCAATTCGCCCATTTTAAGATAACAATTTCCAATATTGAATAAAGCTTGGCCGTAAATCCGCTTGTTTTTGCTTTCAAGCAGCCGTGCGCCTTTTAGTGCCTGTTCGAGGTGAGGGAGCGCCTTTTCATGACTTTCTAAATCGTCGTAGTTTCCTGCGATTACAAAATGGCATTGTATGCGGCGGACTGAGTAAAGGTCGTGCGTTTTATAAATGTTATACGCCTGAGAAGAATAGTGCATGGATACGTGGGTTTGTTTCATATGATAAAACACTTCAGCCATTTTAAAATAAAATTCCGCCCGCTCGATTTCATCCGAAATATAAGGAATTGTATTTTCCGCTTTTTGATAGAATGTAATGGCACTTAAGAAATTGCCCTCTTTGAATTCATACATTCCTTGAAAAAAGTAATAGTAGTATTCAACGAGCTTCTCCATCTTCCTGTTGCTGCCTTCAATTCTCTTTAAATATTCTGATAACTCCATTTGGTTTCCTTCAGATGGAATCACATAGTCAATCATAAGCTGATGGCGAAATGCAATGAGCTGATAGTAAATCAAGAGATCTTGGTCTTCTTCCATGATGTCAATGTCCCGTTCGATCTCAGCTTTAAGCATTTCAGAGTCAGTCACATTAAACTTTTGAATATGCCGGTTCCACTCATTAATTTTCATCCCAACGTGCGGAGACGAAATTGTGCCCAAACTGCTCACCCTTCCTCTTCTCACTAATTATGTAAATTTTATCAATACTGAAATTTAATAGGAAGGGGTTGAGAGACCGCAAAATAAATTTTCGGTGTGATCCGCAAATGGCAGTTTGGGTGTTTCGCGTTATATTTGGTTTTGTGAAGGTAGTACAATCTCAACTTTTGAACTTTGGATTGCGGTTATTACGACTGAGCAGTTTCGTCGTACTCTTTTAGCAGTTTTTCTGTCTTATGCATTTCTTTGAGCATAGGATTCATGTAGTCGTTAGCTGATTCTAGGTATGCTCTTGTCAAAGTGTCTAATTTGTTTCTAATTTTAGAAAAGCCTTCTTCAAATTGTTCCTCAGATGAATGTTGGATAAAGACTATTGCTTCTTCGTATCTTTTTAATATGTTTTTGACCATTGGAGTTGGATTCTTTTGATGAATTGTTTTTATTGCTACGATTGTTAAATTAATTTGTTTTATTAATTCTTTTCTTACTGTCAAGGTGATGCTCCTTTTAAATTTCTATTCCATTTGAGAGTTGCTAAATCTGTTTAATGGTTTGATAGACTACTCATCTTTATAATTTAGAGCAATTTTTACAACTTGTTCCGCTGTGTAATCTTCATTGCTCCAGAAAATTAAATCACTTGGTGCCGGATGAGGAACATTTTTCTCTAATAAATCGAGATATTCACTGACTTTCTCATTATCTAATGTTGGGTTCATTAATTCCTTTACAAGAAAGATCAACTCTTCTTTTGTCAGTTTATCCATTGTTTACCCTCCAATAGATTGTATCTACATTGATTTTACAAATGACTTTATTTCTTCTGGTAATGTTATAGGTTGTTTGCATAATGATAGATAATTGTCTTGAGAAAGGTTAGTCTCATTATAGAGTTTATTAATTGTATTTATAATCAATATATTCATATGGAAAACCTCTAAAATTTCTTTATTTTAGATTGGTTTATAAAAAATAGCTCAGCAGAGTAGGGCTGAGCCATTTTTTAATTATAGACCGAGGTAGCTAATTACAAATTCTTTATCATCCTCATCTTCAGGCAAAATACCAAGGTTTTTATATTCCCATATTGCGATTCTTTCATATCCATCTAATTCTGAGGCTAAAATATCATCATAATTATAATCTAATTGGAATTCTCCGCTACGATCCAATGTTAGTGTAAGGTTCGTCCAAACATCATCGTTATTATTTCTGTGTTCAGTTTTTAATTCTTCAAAAAGTTCTCTTAGCTCTCTTAACAACGTCTTGAAGATATCCTTGCTTACGTTGTAATGGTTAGGTATATCTTGTGAATAAATAATTTGATTATTTTCTGGTGTCTTGAAGTGAAAGAGAACCATGGTAGAGTCATTTAATACTTCTGCATAAAGATAAATTTTTGTCCATTCACAAGGTATGATGTCATTTAATTTCTGACTAATAAGCTGGTACAAATCTTGCATTTTTTTAGTTTCCAATCTTTTCACCTTCAATCGTCGAGAAATCTTAGTTATCAAAAATAGCTCAGCAGAGAAGGGCTGAGCCATTTTTGATTTATAGACCGAAGTAGTTTATTACAAATTCTTTGTCGTCCTCATCTTTAGGCAATATCCCTAAATTTTGATATTTCCAAACATCTCGTCTTTGAAGGTCATCAAGTTCAGACGATAAAACATCATCATAATTATAATCAATTGAAAACTTTCCGGTGTTTTCTAATTTTAAAGTGAGATTTGTCCAAATATCTTGATTACCTAGCTTAAATTCTTCTTTTAGTTCTTCAAATAGCTCTTGAAGTTCAATTAGCAGTTGATCGTAAATCTCTTCGCTCACATCAAAGTGTTCAGGTATATAATGAGAAAATAAATAATCACTGTTATTTGGTGTTGTAAAATAAAAGTATATATCTGCTGAGTCATCAAGTATTTCAGCATATAAAACGATCTTTTCCCATTGAGATGGAATCACTTCATTTAGATGTTCAGCAATCTTTTGATATAGTTCACCCATTTTTTGAGTTTCCATTAGATTAACCCCCAGCTTTATTCTTAATGATTGTTCTAACAGGTTCTTTATCCCCAACTTTATATACAACAATAAATTTAGAAGGTCTTAAAGAATCACCCTCATAAATGTTGTTAATTTTAACTGTCACCTGTTTCGGTGGTTTTTGACTTAAAGCTTTAGACCATACTTGCTCCATGTTGTACCATTTCCCGCCGCTCCTATTAATTTGAGAATTCATCGGCACGATATTGTCAAACTGGCCTGAGCCTTTGAATTGGGTGGCGATTAAATGGCCTCCGTCATCGTCAGGCTTTCGGTCTTGGGGCTTTCCAGCATTCGACTGTGCATATTGGTTTCGTTTTGCTTCTCCCAGCTGCAAGTCTGCTTTGACACTTGTAATTCTACCATAGTTGTCAGTGGTGTACGTGTAGCCTTCTTTTGTTTTATAAACGACATTTGGCTTCAGCACTTTCTTTCTGCTCCATCTTGCGTAATGCTGGCCGTATTTGACGGTTACCGGCGGTACAACTGGCGCTGGAGTTCGTCTTCCGCTTGATGACGTTCCGTATGGTTTCGGAAGGATGACCTTGGCGAATTTTTGCAGTCCTTCTTTAAGCGTGACCCCGTTGACTGCGTTGTAAGGAACGCCTGCCGGCACTAAATCGTGACGGGGATGATAGGGGAGAATATCCGCAAGTGTGAGATCTCCGATTTGATTTAATTTGGTTTTGACGTGTTTTTTTGATACTTCTATGCCTTTGTTTACTTTTTGTTTGATGTGATCAATGGTTTGTTTTGAGACCGTGATGGCTTTTTGAGCTTTTGCTGATTTGCTTGCTGCTGTTTTGACTTTGGTTGTCACTTTGGCGGCTGTGCCTGTTTTAGAGACGGCGCCAACACCTTTTGTGCCGACAATTGATGTGACAACAGTGCCAACCGCATATGACACCCATCTTGCTCTTGAGTAGGTATCACCATTCACCATGTCTTTTTGGTATGATTCTTCGATTGCCGCTGAAATGGCTTCATACGTTTTGATCGGGTGAGCCATCGCTCCGGTAATCGCTTCAACGGTTCCGCCCGGATCTGTGACCATATCCCACAGGCCTGTGACCGCGTCTTTTCCGGAATCATAAAGGCCAACGGCGACCCCTTTGAAACCTGCTTCAAACTCACGCGTGTTTTCAATTTGGGTGAAGTATCTCTGTTGTTCTGCTGTCAGATTTTCATAGCCGATCGTTTTTGCCATTTCGTAGAATTCATCGGCATCTGCATAATCGTAGTTTTTCAGTCTTTCTTTTAGTTTTTCAATCTCGCGTTCCTTCGCTTCCTCTTTCTTAATCTTCAAGTAAGCCTCAGTCCGCTTTTCAATGTCGCCTTTTTTCTTATGTATGTCACTCTCACGGTACGCTTTGGCGTTGTAGTGGATAGGTGTGGCGCTTTTGCCTTTGCCCGTTGCTTCTTGGAGCTTTTGGAAGTCGGATTTGATGAATTGTTCGTTTGGTTCAGACAGGGCGTATTCTGTCTTCAGGTCTTCGTCCAAGGCGTCCAATTTTTCCAGTGTTTTTTTGCGTTTGTCGTTGGCATCTGCCAGCTCGTCTTTGAAGGTTTCTGTTGAAAACAGGTCGAGCGGGAGGATGTCGTCGATATCGTTTAGGATGTCTTTCATCGCTTTTTTCTGTTCAGACATGATGGACTTTGATTTTTTATGGGCATTTTCCAGTTCGTGCTCCAGGAAGGATTCTTCGATGTATGCGTCAGAGAGGTCTTTGTCCTCGGCGGCTCCGGCGATGCTGTTGAAAAATGCGATTTTCATGTCGATGTAGTCGATCCATTGGTCGGTGACGCCGACGTGGTCATGGTAGAAGGCTTTGATGTTGCTGGCGCCTTTTCCTGAGAATTCGCTGTCACTGAGATCAGCGACGCTTTTTAAGGCTTTTCTCAAGTTGACCATTTGGGTTCTTAGTTCTTTATACTCTTTCGCGCGGTCTGTCGCTTCCGAAAGCAGTGTTTTCGCTTCAAATACTTTCATGACCATTTCCCTTCTTTTGTTCGCTCAATATCAAAATTTTACCACGGAGCGGGATGAGGGTGGGGGTGAGAACGTGTTTCAGTGGAAAAATGAGTCATTTGGCATGTGTCTTTATTCATGAAGGGATTGGTGGAAACATGGTCGAAATTACATTGATCACTAAATATTTTTTGGAAGTTGGGATTCTATATTGTATTTTTAAGGAGCATGTTGATGAAGAAAAAACGGGTTACATTTGGTTTATTAGTGTTAATGGTATGCGTCATACTGTTTGCTCTGTATGGTCAGTTACACAATAAAGACAATATTCCTGTCAAAACTTCCGCCATCCACCCTGAAGAAGACCGCATCTTTTTTATCTACTCCAATCCTCTCATAAAAGAAAGCGTGCTGCTCACAACCTCAACAGGCGAACGGTTTAACAGGCGCACGTTCAAGGTGGCGGATGTGCCTTATATTCAAACGAAATCTGTCGCATCAACAGACATTGTATTATTAGCGGAGCACGAGCCTTTTTACTATACGCTGGAGAAGGATGTGGTCAAAGAGCATCTGCTGTCAGATCCATTTGCGTTTTGGTATGAGGGGGAGGATGTATCTGTTAAGGCCTATAACGTTGATACGGCGGGGAATGACATTCACATAAACGACAGAAAAACGAAAAAGAAATATCAGCTCACCTTGCCTTCGCTTGTCACGATGGGGGCCAGTGATGAGAACTATATTTATATCATTCAAGGCATGTCTATTTATGTGATCGATAGAAAAACAGAGGAAATCGTTGAAACCCTAGGTTTAGCCTCATACGCAGATAAATTCGCTGACTCGGAGGAATTTATTGTCGCGAGCTCGCAGCATGAACTGACTGTGATTGAAAAAGGGACATGGAAGACGACATATATTCCATATCCTGATGAGCTTGAATACGCTGATACCGTGTACTATGACAAAGAAAACGGCACCTTTTATGTGACGTATGAAGACAAAGAGGGTGAAGCGAACTTGCTGGAATATGGGAAGGATTTTTCTTTTCACACATACGGCTTGAAATTCCCTTATATGGATGCAAAGTTTAAGGGGAATCAACTGTATATTGTTGCCCAGGAAGAGCATAAAAAGGGCATTGGCGGGTACGTGGGTGTGTTTGATATTCGTTCTAAGAAGAAGCTTTATCAGTTTGATTTGCCTAAGGAACAGGTTAAGGTACAGGATTTTGTTGTGGTTGATTAAAGCTATAGATTCTGAAAGCTCATCAAAGCTCTTAGCGTCTTTTTCTTTTTTGTTCAAGAGTTGATCTTTGCTGATAACGGTGTCGAAATTCTGTGAAACTTTCATTCAAAGTACTCGTATATGAAACAAAAGGAGGACGATGAAGCGATGGGTGGTTCATATTTGAGTGATTTGTGTTCAATGTATCAAAAAGATAAGTTCTTTACCGGATTTGTTCCTGAGGAGCTTTTGACATATGCGTGTGAGCTATTCCCGTTATCGAAGAAAGAAACGGTGACGGCCTTACTGAATTGTTCCATGGGAAATAAAGCGAAAAGCTTTGTTATGTTTACGAGTAAGGGATTGTACTGGAAGAGATTTGGAGAACAAGAGGGATGTGTGACATGGGAAGCATTCACTGATATCCAATCGATTAAATCGACGGATGATTATGAGATTTGGTTTGATGAAGTAGAGGTTTTTGATGTCGGCTTCAGTTCATATCCTGCGGATCTGTTGGCAGAGCTGTTGAGGGTAATTCAGCAATTTCTTAGTGAAAATGGCTTGGATTTGCTTACGGAACCCCGGATAGATCATGTATCTGTTTCTGCCAGTGAATTGAGGGAAATCAGTATTTTGTTTCAGAACAGCTATGACAAGATGTTCGGTTTGACCAATGGGCTACTTGTCGGTAACGAGATTTCTGAAAAGAGAGAGGTACGATTGAGAAAACGGCTGCATATTCCTAAGGATCAGGAGATGATCTCCTTCTGGAGTACTTTTCCCGTGAAGCAAACAGATGGCATCACATTAACGGACAAAGGGATTTATTTTTCAGATCCTTTTCTCAGGTTATTTTATCCTTGGCATGTGTTTAAGGAAACGCCTGTGATGTTAAAAGATCAGGAGTTAATAGTGGGGAAAGAGAATGTCATTCAATTGCTGGAAAACCTGATGCCTGCTGAAGACGTGTTTGCTTTTATAGAACAAGTAAAACGAAGAATCAGCGCTGTTACGAGCTAGTGAATACGTATATGAAATAAGCATGGACCCTTGCGTAAAGGGTCTTTTTTTTGCGGGGAAAAACAAATTGACAGGATGAAAAAACAATTTCTTCCTCCTATATTGTTTTCAAAATATGGGATTGATAGAATATGACATATCTCACAGAGAAGGAGGGAAGCCGTTGAGTCAAGCCATACCGTCTTCGCGTGTCGGTGTTAAGATTAATGAATGGTACAAGATGATTCGTCAATTCAGTGTTCCGGATGCTGAGGTTCTGAAAGCGGAGGTGGAGCAGGACATTCAGCAGATGGAAGAGGATCAGGATTTGCTGATCTATTATTCTCTGATGTGTTTTCGGCACCAGCTGATGCTGGATTATTTGGAGCCGGGACAAACATACGGGAATCGCCCTACAGTGACAGAGCTTTTGGAAACGATTGAAACTCCTCAGAAAAAACTCACAGGCCTTTTGAAATACTACTCTTTGTTTTTCCGCGGCATGTATGAATTTGATCAAAAAGAATATGTGGAAGCGATCGGGTTTTATCGCGAGGCGGAGAAAGAACTGCCGTTTGTGTCAGATGAAATCGAGAAAGCGGAATTCCATTTTAAAGTGGCAGAAGCGTATTACCATATGAAGCAAACCCATGTGTCGATGCATCATATTCTTCAAGCCTTAGACATTTATCAAAACCATCCCCTATACAGCATTAGAACCATACAAAGCTTGTTTGTGATCGCCGGCAACTATGATGATTTCAAACAATATGGTAAAGCGCTCCCGCATTTAGAAGCGGCGCTGGAATTGGCCATGAACATTCAAAACGACCGGTTTATCGCCATTTCTCTGTTGAACATCGCGAACAGTTATGACAGATCAGGAGACGATCAGATGGCTATAGAACACTTCCAAAAAGCAGCGAAGGTAAGCAGAGAAACGGTCCCTGATTTGCTTCCGAACGTCTTGTTTGGATTAAGCTGGACATTATGTAAAGCAGGTCAAACACAGAAGGCGTTTCAGTTCATAGAGGAAGGATTAGGCCATATTAGAACACATCCAAATGCGAGTTCTTACAAATTCTATAAAGAATTGTATCTGTTCTTGCAGGCCGTCTACAAAGAGAGTGTTGATGAGACCAGAATCCTTGAGATGTTAGCCTATTTCGAAAAAAAGAACCTGCACGCTTACATTGAAGCATGTGCCCGCAGCGCTGCCGCTGTTTTTGAAAGCCGCTGTCATTATGAGCACGCTGCTGCGTTTTATCGGAAAGTGCTGAAAGCGCAAGAAGATATTCAAAAAGGAGAGTGTTTATATGCTTATTAAGAAAAAAGTGTTGATGTGCCTTGGTGTTACCCTTATTTTCGGAAGCATTTCGTTTTCTTTCTTGGCAAACTCCGGCGGCTTTAAGGAATCAACGGATCGAAACACGACGTATATCGATCATTCCCCTTACAAGCTCATGGATCAGAAGAAGAAAGCCCTTAGCTAGGGCTTTTTTCTTGCTTTACGGAAGACGTTCGATTCTCCACACCGCGGCATTCCTTCTATTTCTAACGCAAGACACTCGAAACAACCAAACCATTTGAGGTATAATGGATAAAGTGAATAACAATATACAGATTGATATATATGAAAGAGAGTGGAGCATCATGGGCCGTAAGTGGAACAATATTAAAGAGAAGAAGGCGTCTAAGGACGCGAATACGAGTCGGATTTATGCGAAGTTTGGCCGTGAGATTTATGTGGCGGCGAAACAGGGCGAGCCTGATCCGGAATCCAACCAGGCGCTGAAGGTTGTGCTTGAGCGCGCGAAGACTTACAGCGTGCCGAAAAATATCATTGAACGTGCGATCGAGAAGGCGAAAGGCGGAGCGGAAGAGAATTTCGATGAGCTTCGTTATGAGGGCTTCGGGCCGAACGGATCAATGATTATCGTTGATGCGCTGACGAATAATGTAAACCGTACGGCGCCGGAAGTGCGTGCGGCGTTCGGGAAAAACGGCGGAAACATGGGTGTGAGCGGATCTGTTGCTTACATGTTTGACGCGACGGCTGTAATCGGTGTAGAAGGCAAAACAGCTGACGAAGCGCTTGAAATCCTGATGGAAGCGGATGTCGATGTCCGTGACATTTTAGAAGAGGATGACAGCGTGATCGTATATGCTGAGCCAGATCAATTCCATGCGGTGCAGGAGGCGTTTAAAAACGCGGGCGTTGAGGAATTTACAGTAGCGGAGCTGACCATGCTTGCGCAAAGTGAAGTGACGCTTCCGGATGATGCGAAGGAACAGTTTGAAAAGTTGATTGATGCATTAGAGGATTTGGAAGATGTTCAGCAGGTGTATCATAACGTTGATTTAGGTGAATAAGAAGTGAGCAGACTGTCATGGTCTGCTTTTTTCTTTTTAGCTGGTTTAGGCGGCCGCCCATACGATCTATAAGATCTTCTCATACTCTGGACTGTAACCTATGCGAAGGAGAGAGTGGATGAATATGACTGATATTAGACATATGTATGGAGGACCCGGTTTTGGTTATCCTGGCTGTGGCATTGGCCATCAGGGATACAATATGCAAGATGCAGGCTACCCAGGATACGGCATGTATGGAGGGGCCAGCGGATATCCGGGCCATGGCGCACACAGGGGCTACGGCGGTTATCCAAGCGGCGGCTATGCTGGCTACCCGGGAACTGGAAGTGATCCGAGCTACGGCATGCACCATGAGAACGATGGGCATCACCACTATTATCACCATCATCATGATGGAAAAGATACTCATCACCACCATCATGACGGTAATTATGGCCACCATCACCACCACCATATGGGCCAATGGGGACAAGACGGCTATAAATAAAGATGATGGAAAAAGAGGCACTCTTGCAGTTCAAGAGTGTTTTTTATGTTTTTCTTGACTGTTCAGTCTGGAAACTGGTAACATTTGTTTCAGGAGGTGATAGCCTTTTGGGGAGGAATAAAGAATTTGATACGGCGCTTGTTCTTCACAGGGCGATAGAGGTTTTCGGAGAGTACGGCTACGAAGGCACGTCTCTTCAGGAGCTGCTCTCTCATTTAGGCATTGCGCGCCAAAGTTTGTATGATACGTATGGCACAAAGCGTGATTTGTTTCTGTCAGCTGTGAAAACGTATCTTGAGGGGAAAAATGCTGCCGTTATGGAAAGGCTTGAGGCGCCTGGATCTGTAAAGGAAGCCATTCGTGAAATTTTTCAAGAAGGCGTCAATGTCCTTAAAGATCCGGAACGGGCGAAGGCGTGTTTCATCATTAACAGTGCGATTGAACAGATCCCGCATGATCCTGAGCTTGCCCGGTATTTTGAGGGACAGTCGAAGCAGCTTGAGGACGCTTTTTATCAGGCGCTTTTAAGAGCGAAGGATCAAGGAGAATTGACTGGCGAAGACAATGATATATCGGCGCTTGCCCGGTATTTGAATCAGAGCAGGCTGTCTCTGACGTTTGTCGCCAAAGTGACGGCTGATATGGGTCGGCTTCAGGACCATGTTGACGTAAGTTTATCGGTGCTTGATTAACATGTGGTAAAGGATTCTTTGCCCATGTATGCACTTTTTGGACTGAATGGTCTAAAAAAATGAGGTGATGATGAATGTTAATGAATGAATTTGAAAAGGCATGTGACACATTGAGAAAGTTTATGGCCTATATGCTTGAGAAGGACATGAAGAGCTGGACGGAGCTTTGGGATGAGAATGCCATATTTGAGTTTCCTTATGCGCCAGAGGGATCACCAAAAAGAATAGAAGGAAAGGCGGCCATTTACGATTATATTAAAGATTATCCTGATCAGATTCATCTTTCTTCGTTTACGGCTCCGACAGTGTACCGCTCAGCAGATACGAATACGATCATCGCGGAGTTTCAATGTGACGGTCATGTGATTGAGACTGGGCTGCCTTATCGCCAAAGCTATATCAGTGTCATTGAAACGAGGGACGGCCGCATTGTGCGCTATAAGGATTATTGGAATCCGCTCGTCGTAAAAGAGGCGTTTGGAGGATCATTTTTGCAAACAGAGGAGAGTGGAAAATGATGAAACAGCAGCCGATTTTAATCACGGGCGGGACCGGCACAACCGGGAGCCGAATCGCCAGCCGTTTAATAGAGCTCGGGTACAGAGTGCGTATTGCAAGCCGGAAAAAGGGCACGCTTTCTGATGCTGAGTATGTGTATTTTGATTGGAAGGATACTTCCAGTTTTTCACCTGCTTTGGAACAGGTGAAACAGATCTATCTTGTTGCCCCGGTCGGTGTATTTGACCCGGCTCCTTATGTGCTCCCGTTTCTAAAGGAGGCAAAGCGGCTGGGTGCGGAGCGAGTGGTAATGCTCAGTGCGTCGGTTGTCCCTGATGATGGCCCTGTGTTTGGTGCGCTTCATCGGGCGGTACGCGATTTCCCTGAATGGACGGTGCTGAGGCCTTCATACTTTATGCAAAACTTCATCAATGTCCAGCATCGAATGTCTATTCAAACTGAGGGGCACATCATCACGGCTTCGGGTGAGGGAAAGCTAGGGTTCATCGACGCTGATGACATCGCAGAAACGGCCGTGCGTGCTTTGATAGATGATGTTCCTCATCAAACACATCATATTCTGACAGGACCCGAGGCGCTGAGCTATGCCGAAGCGGCGGAGATCATCGGAGCTGCGGCGGGACGCCGGGTGGAGCACGTCAGCATTTCTCGTTCCGGGCTGCAGAATAGGATGGAGACAGCAGGTTTGCCGGCGGACTATGCCCGTTTTATGGCGGGGCTGGATGAAGCGATTCGCCATGGTGCGGAACATCGGGTAACGGATACAGTGAAGCGTGTGACGGGGAAAGAACCCCGTTCGCTGACTGAGTTTGCGGCTGCTCATGCTGCATACTGGAAACGCTGATCTTATTTTGGACTGATCAGTCTGAGAAGACCTTCGGCTTTGCCGAAGGTCTTCTTTTTATCGATTGAATTGAAAAAGCTTAGCCGCGTTTTCAGTGCCGATTTTGTATCGGTCCGTTTCGCTGATTGGACATTGGTCAAACCAGGAAGAGATTTCTTCCATTGTTTCATACGGATAGTCGACCGAGAAGAGGATGCGGTCTGAGCCGACTTCTAACAATGTATCAATCAATGCCTGTGTTCTGAACACGCCGCTTGTTGTGAGATAAAAGTTTTTGCGGAGGTATTCAGTCGGCGCTTTCTTATGGTTGCCATGGGTTTCAGGACGCTGATGGCGCAGTCTGTGTTCAACCCGCGGCAATGTAAACGGCAGGCCCTCGCCTAAGTGTCCGAGGATGACAGTCAAATCAGGGTATTCGTCGAAAAGGTCGCTGAGCATCAGGCGGATGGCATGTGTTGCTGTTTCAAAACCAAAGCCCCATGCTGAACCGAGGAGGCCTTCGTAGCCTTCATAGATGCGCTGCTGATGCGGCAGCGGGATACGCGGATGCAGATAGACGGGAACCTGCAGCTGTGCGGCTTTTTCCCAGAAAGGGCGCACCTGGGGCTCGTCTAAATATTGAGCGGTGTTTTCATCCCCGATGTTGCTGTAGCCGTTGACCAAGGCACCCACAAAGCCGAGCTCGTTTACGGCCCGTTCGAGTTCCTTCGCGGCTTCTTCAGGATCTTGAAGCGGAACTGCCGCAAATGCTTTAAAGCGGTCAGGGTGCTTAGAAACGAAGAATTCCGCAGCGTGATCGTTCATTTGCTTTGCGAGTTTCACAGCTCTGTCAGGATCAGTAATGCCTTCAATACCAGGCTGTGTCAATGAGAGAATTGATGTTTGGATGCCGTTTCGATCCATGTCTTCTATCCGTTTCTCGAATTCCTGCAATCGTTTTTGGACAGCGCTGAAATACTCCTCGTCAGTAAAATTGTGGCTTCCTGTAGCCGGAAAATCAGGAGATTCCCAATGCTCTTCTAATGCGATTTTTCCATTCATGCCAAAGACTCCTCTCTTTATCATAGCTGGTGAGATCAGATGGAGTGCACTCATTTTACGTAACGAAGCTTCGTTTAGATGATTAATGAACATAGTGTTCATTACTTCACACCGTGTACAAGATGTATGTTCATGGTACAGTAGATTTTGGGAAAAGGTCAATAAACAGAGAACGCCCAAATGTTTAGAAGTAGACACCTGCGGATGATTTGTCCAGAAGAAAATGAAAGTTAGACAGGGAGGAAAAAAATGTCTAAAAAGCATAAAGTAGATCCGAGAATCAGACGAACAAACAAATATTTAAGAGACGCTTTAATTGCCCTTCTGAAAGAAAAAGATGCCAATTCGATTACGATTCAGGAAATTACGGAAAAAGCGGACCTGACCCGCGGCACATTTTATTTGCATTATCAGGATAAACAGGATTTTCTGTTTCAAAGCATGACGGAGGTTCTTGATGATTTGATCCGGCAGGTAAAGCCCGAAACACCGGTTGAACCGGTCAGTATCGATGAGGAACATCCGCCAGTATCTTTTGTAAAACTGTTTGAGTACATCCATGAACATGCCGAATACTTTCAAGTGATGCTGAGCGACAGGGGGCTGCCGCAATTCAGAAGTCTTATGGCGGAGTTCGTGCAGAAACGAATTTACGAGGAATTGCTTTCTTCGATTGAGGAATCAGAGAAAACGCTGCAGGTGCCGAAAGAGATACTCGTCAGCTATATCACGTCCGCTCATATCGGGGTGATTTGTTCCTGGCTTGAGAGCGGCATGAAGTACAGCCCGTTGTTTATGGCGAATCAATTAACACGTTTAACGCTGCTGGGACCGCTCCGTATCGCGGGTATCGAAGAACAGATCAAGCTTCCTTATTAAATCTTTCAGTCATAATGATGCCTCCTGCCTCATACCTATTAAGGTCATTGTTTTTGAGAAAGGAGGAGCCGGAATGAAGGATATGCAGCCGTTTACGCCTATCAAAACATACACGCCCTTTCACAGCCGTTTTGATCCCTGTCCGCCCATAGGGAAGAAATATTACAGAACGCCGCCTAATCTTTATATGACCTTTCAGCCTGAGCATATGGAGCAGTTCTCGCCAATGGAGGCTTTAAGGAAAGGCACCCTTTGGAAGGATCTCTATGATTTTTATGAAAACCCTTATCGAGGGGGAGACGTACATGGCAAAAAAGATTGATGCCGAATATTACCGTCAGCTTGAGCAAATCCAGGCCGCTGATTTTGTGCTCGTTGAGCTGAGCCTTTATTTAAATACACATCCTCATGATGAAGACGCGCTGAAGCAATTCAATCAATACTCCGGTTATTCAAGGCACTTAAAAAGACAGTTCGAATCCTCTTACGGACCGCTTCTGCAGTTCGGAAACAGCCCCGCGGGCGAGGATTGGGATTGGGGAAAAGGGCCTTGGCCGTGGCAAGTATAAGGAGGAATGCCTGAATGTGGGTGTATGAAAAGAAGCTGCAATACCCTGTCAAGGTCAGTACGTGCAATCCGACGCTGGCGAAATATTTGATTGAGCAGTATGGCGGAGCGGACGGCGAACTGGCCGCAGCTCTCCGGTATTTGAACCAGCGGTATACGATTCCTGATAAGGTCATCGGCCTTTTAACGGATATCGGCACGGAGGAATTTGCCCATTTGGAAATGATTGCGACCATGGTCTATAAGCTGACGAAAGATGCCACGCCGGAGCAGCTGCGTGAAGCCGGGCTCGGCGATCACTACGCCAATCATGATGGCGCGCTTTTTTACCACAATGCGGCGGGCGTGCCGTTTACAGCGAGCTATATCCAGGCGAAGGGCGATCCGATTGCCGATTTATACGAAGACATTGCGGCAGAAGAAAAGGCGCGGGCGACGTATCAATGGCTGATCGATATATCGGATGATCCTGATTTGAACGATTCCCTGCGTTTTTTGCGTGAACGTGAAATCGTGCATTCTATGCGCTTCAGAGAAGCGGTTGAGATTTTAAAAGAAGAACGGGATAAAAAGAAGTTTTTCTAATGGGCAGATGGGCCTCTCTTTCATGCACCCTTTTTACATACAGAGAAAATGTCTGTTTTTGCTGTTAGGTCTGCATTATAATCAAGGTGTGTGCAAGCTTACTTTTTGATTGGGAGGCCTTTATGTCATCTTTTAAGATTCAGAGTGAAACGATTGCTGATGGATTTTACGCGTGTCCGGCTGTATATGAGGATGCAGAATCAATTACCGGGCTGCTCGTCCGAACAGCTGAATGGCTCCGGGATCGGGGCTCTACTCAATGGAGCGGGCTGCTGGAAGGGCAAGATATACATGATATCACGGGTTCAATTGAAAATGGACATGTGTTTGTGTTTAAAAAAGACGAAGAGCTTGCGGCTGTCGTGATGCTGCTGCCGGAACCGAGCGAGTGGGACAGGACACTTTGGGGAGATGATGGGCATGAGGAGTCCATTTATTTGCACCGCCTAGCGGTCAGCCGCCGGTTTGCAGGACAGGGGCTTGGCGCGCGTGTTCTTCATTGGGCAGAGACGGGTGTTGACTATCCGGGAAAAATACGGATCCGGCTTGACTGTGTCGCTGATAACGACGCCTTGCACTCCTTTTATCGGCGTATGGGATATCAATTTATGGGTGCCGATGCATCCGGGTATCATTTATTTGAGAAAGAGATTTCGGCAGAATAAGCGTCCTTTGCAGGAGGCTTTTTTGTCTTTTTCTAAAAGGGAGGGCAGGCGATGTGGCCAATTTTATTTGTGATAGGGATCGTGACGGCTTGTCTGTTCACTAGCGTCTCGTTTTTTGTACGGATGAAGCTTCCTGACAGAAGGTTGCCGGAATGGATGTTGGCCGGGCTGGTTGTCCTCGGCGTGTTTGCGATTTGGTACAGCCTCGTTTATGTACGCGGCTGGGAGGGGGCAGTGCTCGGAATGCTTGGATTCAATGTCATTTGCGGATCCATTGCCGGATATTTGATCGGAAAAGTCATCCGGCGATACAGGAAAAAATAAGAGCGGCGGCTGCTCTCATGATGTCGAATTTTTCACAGACGGCAGGAATTTTCTTTCGGAAGGAGAAATACATATTACTTTAAAATGAAAGCGTTTTCTGTAGCAGGAAGGTGATGTTGATGATACACAGTGTGACGAATGGGCTGAATCGTTTTTGTACGTGGGTGATGAGATTAGCCTATTTGAATGTGCTTTGGATTTTGTTTTCCCTTGCAGGTCTGGTTGTATTTGGGCTGATGCCCGCTACTGCAGCGATGTTTTCAGTGGCGAGAGAATGGGCGAAGGGGAACACGGATGCCCCGGTCTTTTCAGTCTTTTTTCGGGCGTTTAAAAAGGAGTGGCGGGCAGCGCAAATCCTCGGGCTTATTGTTGTGACAGCCGGCCTGTTTCTGTTTGCGGATATGCGGATTGCGGCTCAAATGAATCAGCCTGTGCTTGTCAATGTGTTCTTGAGCATCAGCCTGATTTTCGCATTTGTTGTGCTGTATGTGTTCCCGGTGTTTTCTCATTTTGATGTGAAAATCAGAGAGGTGCTGAGCATCAGCTTTTTGATTGCCTTCAGCCGTCCGGCGGTGACGCTCCTTATGGCGGCGGGCGCTGTCGGTGTGTTGTTTCTTGTGCTGTTTCATGTCACATTTTTGCTGTTTTTCAGCGGGAGTTTACTTAGCCTGATTTTAACAAAGCTATCCTTTAAAGCGTTTTGCTCAATGGATCAGCGGCAGGAGAAAGAAAAGGCGGCATGAAAAAAAGAGTTGCTGGCTGGTACAGGCGGATGAAGATTAAGGATAAGCTGTTTGTGTTCCTTTCACTGATTATGGCCGTGTCCTTTCTGTTTGTATACAGCGGGGTGCAATACGCCTTTCATGTGTATGATGAGCAGATTTACCGCAAATCCTCGGAGGTGCTGCGGATGTCTTCTGAAAGGATCGAAGACGAGCTAAAGAAAATAGAGGATGTGTCATATGAAATCATTACGGACGAACAGATTCAGCGCATCCTGAGCATGCAAAATCGTGATGATACGTACGATCAGTATCAAATGAAGCAGGAGCTGTGGGATCAGCTGGCGGAATATGCCAGCGATGAAAAGTACATCGATTCCATTCATTTGATCGATGCCCGCGGCTCAGAGTATTCAGCCGGAAGCAGTTCTTCAGATCTTTTGGAGCAGCAGCAGGAAGAGGTGTTTAAACGAGCCAAAGCGAAAAATGGCAGAAATCTTTGGATGACGCTCGGCGGTTCAGATCCTGTCCTGATTTCAGCGCGGCAAATCAGATCTTATCACCAGCTGAGTTTGAATGGCTTGGGTATGGTGCTGATCCAAGTCAATGTGAAACAGATGATTCGTGATTTGCCGAAGGATTGGGGCGATTCGGTCGGAGACATGATGATCGCTGACCAAAGCGGGAATTTGGTGTATTCGGCACATGGTTCGGTGCTTGCGCCTGAGGCGGCAAAAGAGACGCTAAAGCACCCCGGTTATGACTTGATAAAAAAGAATGGCAAACGTTATTTTATTTCTTTTCTTCAATCATCCTATCAAAATTGGAGCTACTATAATGTCATCCCCTTTGATCAGATGTTCGCAAAAATTTCCTTTATGAAAACGGTGATCGGCACGTGTTTTCTTCTGTTTTTCTGTGTGGTTTTGCTTTTCGGACGGAAAATCGCCAACAGCATTACGGAGCCGATCGAGCAGCTTGTGTCCGCGATGAAATCGGTGCAGCACGGCGGTCTTGAAGCGGGTGTATCTCTATCTCTGCCAGAACATACACAGGATGAGGCCGGCATGCTGAACCGCCATTTTACGGTCATGATGAAACGGATTAATGAGCTTATGGAAGAAAATGTGGAGAAGCAGCTTATCATTAAAGAAACCGAATTGAAAGCACTGCAAGCCCAGATTAACCCCCATTTTTTATATAACACACTCGAGTCCATCAATTGGCTGGCAAAGGCGAATCAGCAAAAGCAAATCTCAAAAATGGTGGAATCGCTCGGTTTTCTTCTGCGTAACAGCATACATATGGAGAAAGATACAGTGACCATTCAGGAGGAGGCGGACATCGTTCTTCACTATATGACCATTCAGCGGTTTCGATTTGAAGAGCGCCTGAACTTCACTTTGGATATCGACGAAGAAGTGAAGCATTGCCTCATTCCAAAACTGACGCTCCAGCCGCTGGCGGAAAATGCGATACAATACGCGCTTGAGCCCTTCACAAGGCCGTGCGCCATCCGCCTTCAGGCAAAAAAGACGAAGAATTGTGTCTGTATTACGGTCGAAGATAACGGCCCCGGCATGGATGAGCGGATCCTCGAAACATCGGGCGGAAGAGGAATCGGACTCTGGAATATCCGTGAACGCATCCGGCTGACATTCGGAGAGTCGTATGATTTGCACATTCAAAGTGAGCAAGGAAAGGGAACGAGGATTGTGATCACAATACCGTGCCGAAATGAGGTGGCGTGATGTATAAGATATTACTAGCTGATGATGAGAGGATTATTCTTGACGGAATGGCAGGAATCATTGAGTGGGAGGCGCTTGGTGCTTCATTGATCGGCAAAGCGCTGAACGGGAATGAGGCGTATGACAAGATATTATATAAGCAGCCGCATATCGTTATTACAGATATCAAAATGCCCGGCATAGACGGGCTTGAGCTGATCAAAAAGGTGTCAGCCGTGAGTCCGTCGGTTCAATTTATCGTCCTGTCCGGGTTTGGAGAGTTTGAGTATGCGAAGGAAGCCATGAAATACGGTGTAAAGCATTATTTGCTGAAGCCCTGCAATGAACAGCAAATTATCAGCTCGCTGGAGGAAATCATTGCTGAGCTGAAGCAGCATGAGGTGCGGAAAAAGAAAACCGCCCATCTGAAACATGAGCTCGATCATATCCGTTCCTTTGCTGCCGATCAATACTTGGAGGGTTTGATCGCCGGCGTAGCCCAGCTGTCTCCGCCGCCTTCACTTGCCGAAAAAAAGGTTCGCCTCCTGATTTTAAAAGGGGAACAATCTGTTGATGCCGCGGCCAAAGAGGCATTCGGTTCTGCGCTGACAGCGGTTTGCAGCAGCGGAGAGTGTACCGTGCTCGCTGTGGCGGAGAACGCCGCTGACAAGGCGGCGGACGTTTTCGCGAACCGCCAGATAGCCATCAGCCAGGCGGGAGAACTTCGGAACGCGGGGCAGCTGTTTCGTGACACAGCCGAAGCGTCTGGTGACCTGCACGGGAGCGCAGTGATATCGAAAATGATCAGGCTTGTTGCCGACGAGCTCGGAAATCCGAATCTCTCCTTGAAGTGGGCGGCGAAGGATATGCTGTTTATGAATCCTGATTATCTCGGGAAATTATTTAAGCAGGAAACAGGCGAGAAATTTTCCCAATACGTTACGCGAGTGCGTCTTGAGCATGCGATGAAGCAGATGAAATTAAGGCGGGACGTGAGTGTTTCAGAGATCGCGGAAGAAATCGGGTTTGGCGATAATCCAAAGTATTTCAGTCTCGTCTTTAAAAAATATACCGGTCTGACACCGTCAGAATTCAGAAGAAAACAGGGAGGCGCTTCCGCAGGATAGCCATCTCTGTTTTTTTTACTTTCGTCACTGTTTTTTGAGTGTTTCGCCCCATCTGAACGCTTTAAAATAAAATGTAAGCACTTACATTAAAGGGGGGATTGGTTTGAAGAAGATTTGTTTCGTGCTGTTATCGCTTGTCTGCGTCTTTTTTTTCAGCGGATGTTCTGCGGGCGAAGAGGCATCGGGGAAAAAAGAAGACATTACGCTCAGAATCGCATGGTGGGGCGGGCAGCCAAGGCATGATTATACAACGAAGGTGATTGAACTATATGAGAAAAAGAATCCGCACGTCCATATTGATGCGGAATTTGCGAACTGGGATGACTACTGGAAAAAGCTTGCGCCGATGTCTGCCGCCGGCCAGCTTCCCGATGTCATTCAAATGGATACCGCTTATTTGGCACAATACGGCAAGAAGAACCAGCTGGAAGATTTAACGCCGTATACAAAGGATGGAACGATTGATGTCAGTTCAATCGAGGAGAATATGCTGTCGGGCGGAAAAATTGACAATAAGCTCTATGGATTTACGCTAGGCGTCAACGTGCTGTCTGTAATTGCGAATGATGATTTGCTGAAGAAAGCCGGTGTGTCCATCAATCAGGAAAACTGGAAGTGGGAGGATTACGAGAAGCTGGCGTATGATCTTCAGGGAAAAGCCGGCGTCTACGGCTCTAACGGAATGCATCCGCCTGATATTTTCTTCCCTTATTATTTGCGCACGAAGGGTGAGCGTTTTTATAAAGAAGACGGCACAGGCCTCGCGTATCACGATGATCAGCTGTTCGTCGATTATTTTGAACGGCAGCTGAGGCTGGTGAAAGCAAAAACATCCCCAACACCTGATGAAAGCGCACAGATTAAAGGGATGGAGGACGACTTTATCGTCAAAGGCAAATCAGCGATTACGTGGAACTACTCCAATCAATATTTGGGATTTGCCCGGCTGACAGACTCGCCGCTGTCTCTTTATCTGCCGCCGGAGCAAATGAAGGAAAAGGCGCTGACGCTGAAGCCGAGTATGCTGTTTTCGATTCCGAAAAGCTCTGAGCATAAAAAAGAGGCAGCAAAGTTTATCGACTTCTTCGTCAACAATAAAGAGGCAAACATGCTGATCAAAGGCGAGCGGGGTGTACCGGTATCCGACAAGGTAGCGGATGCGATTAAACCGAAGCTGAATGAGAAAGAAGCCAACATCGTGGAATATGTAGAAACAGCATCAAAAAACATCAGTAAAGCCGATCCGCCGGAGCCTGTGGGAAGCGCGGAGGTCATCAAGCTGCTGAAGGATACGTCTGATCAGATTCTGTATCAGAAGATATCGCCGAAAAAAGCCGCCAAAACGTTCCGGAAGCAGGCCAATGAGATATTAGAGAGAAATAATTGACGGGAAATGGGGCTGACGCAATGAAAAAAAGCCGGAGCATGAGAAAAGACAATCTGGCGGGATATGCTTTTATTTCTCCGTTCATTATCGGGTTCCTTTGTTTTACGGTGATTCCGATGGGGGCGTCCCTGTTTCTGTCCTTCACAAGCTATGACTTGTTTACGGCGCCGAAGTGGATCGGGCTCGACAACTACAAGGAAATGTTTACGGGTGACGAAAAGTATTGGCAGTCGTTGAAGGTGACGTTTACGTATGTGCTTGCCGGGGTTCCGCTCCGCCTCGGCTTCGCGCTTTTTATCGCTGTCATTTTAAACAATGCATCAAAAGGAACGGCCATGTACAGAACGCTTTTTTATCTGCCTTCCATCATCGGCGGGAGCGTGGCCGTGGCGATTATGTGGCGCAATATTTTTGGCAATGACGGGGTCATCAATGCACTGCTGTTTTTCGTCGGGATTGATCAAAAAATTCTTTGGTATCAGGACCCGATAAGTGCGCTGTGGACATTGATTCTGCTGTCTGTCTGGCAGTTCGGGTCATCAATGCTGATTTTTCTGGCCGGGCTGAAAAACATTCCGTCTTCGTATTTGGAAGCGGCCAGCGTGGACGGGGCAAATCGGGTGCAGCGTTTCTTTAAGATCACGCTTCCGATTCTTACGCCGATTATTTTCTTCAATCTGGTAATGCAGACGATTTCTGCTTTTATGACGTTTACACCTGCCTATATCATCTCAAAGGGCGAGGGCGGGCCGCTTGACGGGACGCTTTTATATTCGCTCTATTTGTTCCAGCGGGCGTTTAACTATTTTCAAATGGGCTACGCATCGGCGATGGCGTGGGTCATGCTTCTCATTGTCGGGCTGATTACGCTGATTTTGTTTAAAACATCGTCATATTGGGTTCATTACGAGTCAAAGGAGGAATGATGGATGGAGCCGGTCAACCAGCCTGTCAGAGAAGCCCCGGTTTTTGAGAGAAAAAAAGCCGGGCGCGTCAGGCCCAAACGCATACTGTTCCATGTTTTTACCGCATCGCTGGCGGTGTTATTGCTGTACCCGGTCATTTGGCTGTTTGTCAGCTCGTTTAAGGAAAGCTCCAGTATTTTTACAACCTCTCATTCTCTCATTCCCGATCCTTTTATTCTCAGTAACTATGCTGAAGGATGGAAGGGGATTGCGGGGCAGCCGTTTCTGACCTTTATTAAAAACTCGGCGATCATTGTCGGGGTGTCAACAATCGGTGCCGTCCTGTCATCTGCTGTCATTGCGTATGGATTTGCCCGTATTCCGTTCAAGGGAAAAAAATTTTGGTTCGCCTGCATGATGGGGACGTTAATGCTGCCGCATGAAGTGCTGATGATTCCGCAGTATATTTTGTTTGCGAAATTAGACTGGCTGAATTCTTTTAAACCGATTGTTGTTCCGCAATTTTTCGGGCATGCGTTTTTTATCTTTCTGATGATCCAGTTTATCCGGACGATTCCCGAGGAGCTGGATGAAGCCGCGCGAATCGATGGATGCGGGCGCTTTGCCTGCTTTTGGCGGATCATTCTGCCGCTGATTGCCCCGGCGCTTGCCACGTCTGCGATTTTCTCCTTCTATTGGAAGTGGGAAGAGCTGATTCAGCCGCTCCTGTATTTGAATAAGCCGGAGCTTTATCCTGTTTCACTTGCGCTGAAGCTTTTCCTTGATACGGAATCGGCTTCGAACTGGGGTGCGATGTTTGCCATGTCGGCCGTCTCGTTATTGCCTGTGATTCTCGTATTCTTTTTGTTTCAGAAATATATCGTTCAGGGCATCAGTACGACCGGATTAAAATAAAAAGGAGTGTTGCAGATGGCACAGCTTATTTTTGATGAAGAAAAGGTGACGTCCGTCATTGACCGGATCGTGAAACGGACATTTCAGATGGATTTTGCGTGGGATTGGCCGGGCGGCGTCGCGTTTTACGGCGTGGCGGAGGCTTATGAAGCGACGGAAAACGAAGAATATATCAATCTGCTAAAAACGTGGGTGGATGAACAGCTGGAGGATGGGCTGCCGCCGCTTTCGATCAACGGGGTTTCCATCGGGCATACGCTTTTGTTCCTCCACAAGGTGACGGGTGATCACGTGTATTTGGAAACAGCGGGCGAGATGGCGGAATATGTGCTGCATAAAGCACCGCGCTTCGGCGAGGGCATCCTTCAGCATACGGTGAATTCGGCTGAATATGTGTTTCCTGAGCAGGCATGGGCGGATACGCTGATGATGGCGGGGCTGTTTATGCTGAGAATCGGGCGGGTGATGGAGCGCGAGGATTATTTTGAAGACGGTCTGCGCCAGTTTCACGGACATGAAGACGTGCTTCAAGACCCTGTCACGAATTTGTACTACCACGCCTGGGACAACAAAGCGCAAAATCATCTTTCAGGGATTTATTGGGGCAGGGCGAATGGCTGGGCAGCACTCACGATGGCGAAGGCGCTCCCGCTCATTGAGGTGACACATCCCTCCTTTATGATCATCGACGGATCGCTCAGAGATCAGCTGAGTGCGCTCGTCCGGCTTCAGGATGAATCAGGGTTGTGGCATACCATTTTGGATGATCCGGATTCGTATCTCGAGGTGTCGGCATCGGCGGGCATTGCCTCTGCTCTGCTGTCGAGCGGAAAGCTCTATACAAAATACGTGCAGAAATCGCTTTCCGCCATTTTGGATGCGGTGGAAGAGGACGGCCGGGTCAGCAAGGTATCGGCCGGAACAGCCGTCATGAATAATGCCGACGGATACAAACAGGTGCCTTACAAACGAATACAAGGATGGGGACAGGGACTTGCGCTGACTTTTCTTGCTGATGTTTTGAGAACGAAAAAACGCGTGTATCAGTAAAGACGGCGGCGGGGGGAAAGGGATGAAAAAACAGCCTCAACAGAAGGAACGGGTTTCACGCTGGAAGGGAACGTATTTCAAAAGAAACTTTGTCTTCATTTTGCTGATTGCCTGTATTCCCGGATTGCTGACTGGCGGCGCTATCTACTTTCTTTCGATCGACAAGGTAGAGAAAGAGCTGCAGAAATCGCATGAAACACAGGTGGCGCGTGAAGTCAGCCGGATGGATGAGAAGCTTGGAGTGCTCGAGCTGACTCTCACCCAGATGGCATACGATTCTTCGCTGATGAACGGATTGGCCGAGAGGGATTTGGAGAAAGACTTTACGTTCTCCTATCAATTAACGAAAAAGCTGTTTCTTTTACGGGACCAGCAGCCGCTGATTGAGCAGGCTTCCATCTTTCTGAACAGCCCCCGGCCTCTTGTGCTGAGCCCCGAATACAGCGCTTTGACAGAACAGGAGGCACTTCGCAAGTATCGCCCGCTGCTTGCCTCAGACAACAGTATTTATTGGAACCGGTCGGGAAATCAGGCGATGCTGATCCAGCTCATTCCGGGCACGGCGGAGAAACCGTTTGGCGCGATCATGCTGGCGGTTGATCCGAAAGAAATGGAGTCGATTCTGCAAAGCTTGTCCCCTTATCCTGATGGCAGTGCGCTGCTTCTGGATCAAAATCGGAAGGTTCTATTTCATGAGGGAGAAAAAGATTTTCAAAAGACTTTAATTGAAGAGGTACAAAAACAGCCGGACGAGAAAGGCCATTTTCAGATGGAATGGGACGGCACGGTGTATTCCGTCTCCTTTGGGGAAATGAACCGAATGCATCAGAAGTGGACCTTTGTGTCAGCGGCGCCTCTTTCAGCCATTACAGCGCCGATGGTGTTTTTATCAAAAGTGATCATCGTGATGCTTGTCATTTGCATTATCTTAGCGGTGTGCATGACGTGGTATGCATCGAAAAAAATCTATCGTCCCATTCAGCAGTTGCTTGGCTTGTTTACCGGCGGAGAGAAGAAAACATGGCAGGCGTCCGGGCAGGATGAATTCAAGTGGATTGAAAAGAGATGGCATGATTTATCCCTTGAAAGCCGGAAGCTTCAAGAGCAGCTCCTACGGCAGACACCCCACATGAAAAAGAGTTTTTTACAGCACCTCTTGCAGGGCGATTTTTACTATGACAACGAGGAAAGCCTCAGATCGCGGATGGAGGAGGCAGGATGGAGCATCGGAGAAAACGTGTTTCATGTGCTTGATCTTCAGGTGACAGGCCTCCGCTCTGAAAAAAGCATCTTCCGTGAAGGGGATGAACAGCTCGCTGTATTTACCCTGACCAATCTGGCCGAGGAGCTTGCGGCAAAACGCTGTTTTCATCCCTCCATACTTGATATCGGCCGGCTTTCCGTCACCGTGCTTGTGATGAAAACAAACAGCTCTGATCTGAAGGAGTATGTAACGGAGCTGGCATGCCAATTTGGTGATGTCACCGGATTAAGCCTGACCGGAACGATGAGCAGGAAGGCGGAGCGTGTCACAGAGATCCCTGCTTTATTTCAAGATGTGAAAAGCGGCAAATCCCGCAGGCAGTTTGCCAACCGGCATCAGGTGATTGATTTGCAGGCAGACTTTCCTCAGGATGAGCAATCCGCCCCCTATTATCCTTTTGAGCTGGAAAAACAAATTGTTCAGGCTATCCGACTGGAAAGAAAACAGGAGGCCGAGGAACTGATTCGTGTATTTATGGAGGAACTGGCGGAAAAGGCGGCTATAGACAGGCATGTGCACTCCGCCCTGATTCAGCTGTTTTCCCGTATTCAGGAGGATATTTTGCATTCCGGGCTCAATCCGAGTGAACTGCTTCAGCATCGGGATCTGCTTCTTGACATTTCAGAACTGCGCGAACCCGGTGAAGCGGCGGCCTGGCTGATGGATGCTGTCGTAACGCCTTATCTTTCCAAGCTTGAGGGCAGAAAAAACCGACAGCAAAAGCAGCTGGCGGAACGTGTCATAGCCATGATTCACGAACAGTATATGTCGGATATTTCGCTGGAAAGCTGTGCCGATGCGCTCGGCATGAATTCATATACGTTAAGCAAGGCATTTAAGCAAGTAACCGGCATTAATTTTATTGATTATGTAACCCAAATCAGAATCGAAAAGGCGAAAGAACTGCTGGTGAATACAAATAAAAAAATTCATGATGTGTCAGAAGCAGTCGGCTACCGTAACAATTACTTCAATCGGATTTTTAAAAAACAGGTCGGCATGCCGCCGGGTGTCTTCAGGCAAATGTATCAGGAAACGCCTTGAAAGGAGAGAACATGTGATGGAGAAACCGATTCAAGTGTTTTTAGCGGGGGATTCCACCGTGAGTGACTGCCCGCCTCATGAAGCGCCGATGGCGGGGTGGGGGCAGGTATTCGGGCAATTGTTTTCTGAAGATGTGAAGGTGCACAATCACGCCAAAGGAGGAGCGAGCACCAATTCTTTTGTGGAGGAAGGAAGGCTTCAGTCGATTGCTGAGCGCATCACGCAAGGCGATTATTTGTTTATTCAATTCGGCCACAATGACCAGAAACCGCGCGGGACGAAGCCGTACTCCACGTTTCAGCAATTTCTCACCCTGTTTGCAGATACGGCACGCGAAAAGGGAGCGCATCCTGTGTTTATCACATCAGTGCAGCGCCGACGCTTCGATGAAAACGGGCGGATTGAGCATACGCTCGGCGAGTACCCTGATGCGATGAAAGCACTGGCGAAGGAGCTTGATGTGCCCGTGATTGATCTGCTTGCAAAAACAAAGGAGCTCTATGAAGCATACGGACCGGAGGAGTCGAAGCGATTGTTCGTTTGGTTTCAGCCGAATGAACATCCGAATTATCCGGACGGCATTGAGGACAATACGCATTTTTCGGAAGAAGGGGCAATGGAGGTTGCGAAGCTTGTGGCAGAAGGCATTGAAGAGCTCGGCCTTCCGCTGAAGGACCACCTTGTGAGCCGGGAGGGAAAAGAATATGTATAAGGAAGGCGCGTGCCTGTACCGCAATCCGCTCCGGTCAGTAAGCGATGTGAAGGACTGGCGGATGGAGGGAGGCGGACAGATCTCATTTGACGATCACCGCTTGCACCTGTCGCATGTTCAAGACGAAGCACATTTTGTCTTTTGGTGCCCCGAAACCTTTCCAGACGGCGTCATTGTGACGTGGGACTTCTCTCCGATTGAGCAGCCGGGACTGTGTATGCTGTTTTTTTCCGCTGCGGGGATTGGAGGCGAGGATTTGTTTGATCCGAGTCTCAAGAAAAGAACGGGAAAATACCCCGAATATCATTCGGGGGACATCAACGCGCTCCATCTGTCGTATTTCCGCAGAAAATACGCGGAGGAAAGAGCATTCCGCACTTGTAATTTAAGAAAAAGCCGCGGTTTCCACCTCGCCGCGATGGGAGCCGATCCGCTGCCTTCTCCAGACGACGCTGATTCTCCGTATCATATGAAGCTCATCAAAGACAAAGGTTATGTGCACTTTTCAATCAATGATCTGCCCATTCTTGAGTGGATGGACGACGGCAGTACGTATGGGCCTGTGTTAACGAAAGGGAAAATCGGATTCCGGCAGATGGCGCCCATGAAAGCGGCTTATCAAGATTTTGCTGTGTATCAAGCGGTGAGAAGATGAAGACGACGGTAACGGATGCGCTCTATGCGGGCTGCGAAGCGGTGGTGAAAATTGCGTGGCTCAACGGGCTGTGGCTGTTGTTTACGCTTTTGGGCGGCGTTCTTTTCGGCTGGGCGCCGAGCACAGCCGCGATGTGTGCCGTCATTCGGAAATGGCTGATGGGGCAGAAGGATGTCCCGGTGTTTCCGTTATTCCTCGCTATCTACAAAAAAGAGTTTCTCAAGGTCAATGCGATCGGATTGGCGTTTGTTGCTCTTTTGCTCATATTGTCCGCGAATTATCATTATTTTTCAGCCAGTACGGATTGGCTGTCCTTTACCGTGACGAGCTGCACGCTGCTTGCGGGTCTTTTGTATATCGTCGCATTGATGTATGTGTTTCCCCTTTATGTGCACTACCAGCTCCCGCTTCGCAAATATATTCCTCAAGCGCTGCTGTTTGGCGCCATGCGGCCGCTGACGACCGGCTGTATGCTGATCGGGTGCGGATTTGTCCTTTATTTGCTGTATACGCTCCCAGGCCTGATTCCATTTTACGGCCCATGTTTATTTGGGCTTGTGTCGATGTTTTTTGCTTTCAGAGGGTTTCAAAAGACAGAGGTCCAACACCGCCAAGCCGGGTAACAAAAAAATGACAATCGCGCAAAAAAGTGCAGTGTCCGAAAAAGGCAGATGCAAAAAAGTGAAATTGAAGACAGCTCCCGCAACGCATAAAATCCAATTTAAGTAAGCGCTTACAGATAAATGAGAAGGAGCTGTCTGATGATTACACGAAGGAAACTCATATGTACCGCTGTTACGTTGCTGGTCTTGTTGGTGATGGGAGCCTCTGTATGTCCTGTGAAAGCTGAAGGGGCAGCGCGGCAGATGGAAGCGCTGAACCGGGGGCTTGTGGCGGTCAAGACGGACGGCGGCATTTTTGTCAGCTGGCGGTTTCTTGGCACTGAAAACGCATCGGTTTCGTTCAATGTGTACAGAGACGGGCAAAAGCTGAATGCTGCGCCTGTCAAAACCACGAACTATGTGGATAAAAACGGATCGGCGGGCTCTGCGTATACGGTTCGGGCTATCGTAAACGGAACCGAACAGGCGGCTTCTGAAAAAGCCTCCGTATGGGCGCAGCCGTATCATTCTGTCCGGCTGGATAAACCGGCTGGCGGCACGACGCCAAAGGGTGAAGCTTACACCTACAGCGCCAATGACGCAAGTGTTGGCGATGTGGATGGAGACGGGCAATACGAGCTGATCCTGAAATGGGACCCGTCTAATTCAAAGGACAATTCACAGGATGGCTATACGGGTGACGTGCTGATTGACGCGTATAAACTGGACGGAACGAAATTATGGCGGATCAATCTCGGCAAAAACATCAGAGCGGGAGCGCATTACACCCAGTTTATGGTGTATGACCTTGATGGTGACGGAAAAGCGGAAGTGGCGATGAAAACGGCAGACGGGACAAAAGACGGCACGGGCAAAGTGATTGGAAATGCCAATGCTGATTACAGAAATGAACAGGGGCGTGTGCTTTCAGGCCCTGAATATCTCACTGTGTTTCAAGGTGCAACCGGGAAAGAGCTTGTCACCGCAAACTTTGAACCGGCGCGCGGCAATGTGTCGGATTGGGGAGACAGCTACGGCAACCGGGTTGATCGTTTTCTCGCCGGCATTGCCTACCTCGACGGACAGCGGCCGAGCTTGATCATGACTAGAGGGTATTATGCCAAAACCATGCTTGTCGCCTATAACTTCAGAGACGGAAAGCTGTCAAAGCTTTGGACGCTTGATTCTTCGAAGTCGGGAAATGAAGCGTTTGCCGGACAGGGGAATCACAACCTGAGCATCGCGGATGTTGACGGAGACGGTAAAGATGAGATCATTTTTGGCTCAATGGCTGTTGATCATGATGGCAAAGGCATGTACTCGACTGGCTTAGGCCACGGGGATGCCCTCCATACCGGGGATCTTGATCCGAGCCGGCCTGGTCTTGAGGTGTTTCAGGTGCATGAGGACAAAAACGCAAAATACGGCTTATCCTTCCGTGATGCGGCAACCGGAAAAATCCTTTGGGGCGTTTATGCCGGCAAGGATGTAGGCCGGGGGATGGCTGCTGATATTGACCCGCGTTACCCGGGACAGGAAGTATGGGCAAACGGTTCTCTTTACTCAGCGAAAGGAGTCAAAATCGGAAGCAGCGTTCCATCCTCGACCAACTTCGGCATCTGGTGGGACGGCGACTTGCTGCGGGAACAGCTGGACAGCAACCGAATCGATAAGTGGGATTATCAAAACGGCGTATCGAAAAATGTGCTGACTGCGTCAGGCGCGGCCGCCAACAACGGCACAAAAGCAACACCGGCACTTCAGGCTGATCTGCTCGGTGACTGGCGTGAGGAAGTTGTGTGGCGAACGGAGGACAGCAGTGCGCTCCGCATTTACACCACGACCATTCCGACTGAGCACAGGCTGTACACGCTGATGCACGATCCTGTGTACCGGCTTGGCATCGCCTGGCAAAATGTCGCGTATAATCAGCCGCCGCACACAAGCTTCTTTTTAGGGGACGGCATGGCGGAACAGCCAAAACCGAATATGTATACGCCTTAACAGAAAGGGGGGGAGGAACGGGCTGCCTGCAGCCCGTTCCCATCAAATGAAACCAAAAAAGAGGCAGATGGAATACTTGACCAGAGGTCTAATTGCGGTCAAGACAGAGCAGGGCGTGTTTGTCAGCTGGCGTTTTCTCGGAACGGATCATGAGACGACGGCTTTTCACCTTTATCGGGACGGAAAGCGGATCACCCGCGAGCCGATCGCGGACAGCACCAATTTTCTTGATCAAAACGGGACGGCGGACTCTGTTTATCAGGTGGCGGCCGTCAATAAAGGACGGGAAGAAAAGCTTTCCAAAGAAGCTCCCGTCTGGCGGGAAAATGTCCTAGAGGTTCCGCTTAACAAACCGGAAGGCGGTGTGACGCCGGATGGAAAGCCGTACACCTACAGCGCCAATGATGCCAGTGTCGGGGATGTGGACGGGGATGGAGAATATGAAATCATCCTGAAGTGGGACCCTTCCAATTCCAAAGACAACGCCCATAACGGATATACCGGGGAGGTTCTTATAGATGCCTATAAACTGGACGGCACCTTTTTGTGGCGCATTAACCTCGGCAGAAACATCAGAGCGGGCGCGCATTATACCCAGTTTATGGTTTATGACCTGGACGGTGACGGAAAAGCAGAAATCGCCATGAAAACAGCCGACGGCACAACAGACGGGAAAGGACACATCATCGGCGATGAGCATGCCGATTTTAGAAATGAACAGGGCAGAATCCTGTCCGGTCCGGAATATTTGACGGTGTTTAAAGGAGAAAACGGTGAAGCGCTCACGACCGTGGAATATGAACCGCCCCGCGGCAAGCTGGAGGACTGGGGAGACCGCTACGGAAACCGCATGGACCGTTTTCTCGCCGGAATCGCTTATTTGGATGGGGAACGGCCGAGCCTCGTGATGGCGCGCGGCTACTATACGAGAGCGGTGCTCGTGGCATACGATTTCAGAAACGGGAGGCTTAAAAAGCGCTGGCTATTTGACTCCAATCAGCCGGGTAATGAAGCGTACGCAGGGCAGGGCAACCACAGCTTGAGCGTGGCGGACGTTGACGGAGACGGGAAGGATGAAATCATTTACGGCGCCATGGTGGTCGATCATGACGGCACTGGCTTGTACACAACGGGGCTCGGACATGGAGACGCGATGCATGTAGGGGATCTGGATCCCTCCCGAAAAGGGCCTGAAGTGTTTCAGGTGCATGAGGATGCCACGAAGCCGTACGGACTGTCACTGCGAGATGCCGGAACCGGCGAGATATTATGGGGCGTCCATGCCGGGACAGATGTCGGCAGAGGCATGGCGGCTCATATCGACCCAAACTACAAAGGGTCGCTTGTCTGGGGAATTGATCCGCCGGGCAATGACGGAATGTCATACGGCCTTTTTACGAGCAAAGGAGAAAAAATCAGCGACAAAGCGCCTGCCTCAGCCAATTTCGCCATCTGGTGGGACGGCGACTTGGTCAGGGAACTGCTCGATCATGACTGGGACGGAACAATCGGCAGGCCAAAGATTGAAAAATGGGATGCTGAAAAGCGCTGTCTGAAGACGATTTTTCAGCCGGACGGCGTGCTGTCCAACAATGGCACGAAAGGAAACCCTGTTCTTCAGGCCAATCTGTTCGGAGACTGGCGGGAAGAAGTGATATGGAGAACGGAAGACAGCAGTGCACTTCGCATCTATACAACGACACATCTCACCCGCTACCGCTTTTACACGCTCATGCACGACCCGGTTTACAGGCTCGGCATCGCCTGGCAGAACACCGCCTACAACCAGCCGCCGCATACGAGCTTTTATCTCGGAACGGGGATGAAAAAACCGCCGAAGCCCGCTCTGTACATAGCGGGCGGCAAAGCGGAGGCGCCGCTATAGGAGGAACGTATGGTGGTATACAAAGCAAAAGCTGACTGCTTTGAAAGGATGGCTTATCAAAGGGCAAGACGAACAATGTTCAGGCGTTGCACTCACCGGTTTTTCAAGGGAAGGGCTACCATGATCGAAGCCATATGAAATGAAAAAAACGAGGGGGAATAAGAAGTGGCAAATAACATTTATCTTGCCGGAGATTCGACTGTTCAAACGTATGGAGACAGCACAAATCAAGGGGGCTGGGGACAGTTTCTCGGCTCACATCTGCCGGAGTATATTCAAGTGATTAACAGGGCGATCGGGGGAAGAAGCTCGAAAACATTTGTGGAAGAGGGCAGGCTTCAGGCGATCCTTGATGTGATCGAGCCGGATGACTGGCTGTTTGTGCAGATGGGTCATAATGACGCGTCGAAAAATAAGCCGGAGCGCTACACCGAGCCTTATACCACCTATAAACAATATTTAAAGCAGTATATCGCAGGTGCGCGAGAAAAAGGCGCCCATCCGCTTCTCATTACCCCCGTAGCCCGCTTTCATTACGAAAACGGCGCGTTTTTGAACGACTTTCCTGATTATTGCATTGCCATGAAGCAAACGGCTGATGAGGAGAATGTCCAGCTCATTGATCTGATGGAGAAAAGCCTCGCTTTCTTTACCGAAAAGGGAGAGGAAAAAGTGTATACCTATTTTATGGTTTCAGAAGGAATTAACGATTACACGCACTTTACAAAAAAGGGCGCAAATGAAATGGCGAAACTTGTGACAAAAGGCATAAAGGAGCTCGGCCT
This sequence comes from Bacillus inaquosorum KCTC 13429, assembly GCF_000332645.1. Classification (GTDB taxonomy): domain Bacteria; phylum Bacillota; class Bacilli; order Bacillales; family Bacillaceae; genus Bacillus; species Bacillus inaquosorum. Next base: position 170,823 of record NZ_AMXN01000005.1, on the reverse strand, counting down.
GCCATTGACAGAATCGATCATCAAAGAAGGGTGAAAAATGTGAGGAGAAAACTATATCACGGCGCTTGCTATTATCCGGAATTATGGGATGAGGAGACGATTCAGCAGGACATTGACATGATGTGTGAAGCTGGCATCAATGTGGTGCGGATCGGCGAATTTGCCTGGTCCGTCATGGAGCCGGAGGAAGGAAAAATTGACGTTGGTTTTTTCAAAGAGATCATCACCCGGCTGTATGAAAACGGCATCGAAACGATCATGTGCACGCCGACGCCAACACCGCCGATTTGGCTGTCGCACGGCAGTCCGGAGCGCATGCATGTAAACGAAAAAAGAGAGGTCATGGGGCATGGATCCCGTCAGCATGCTTGTACGAACAACCCGTATTTCCGAAAAAAAGCCGCCATCATCACCACAAGCATCGCCAAGGAGCTTGGCCAGCTCCCGGGACTGATCGGCTGGCAACTCGACAATGAGTTTAAATGCCATGTTGCTGAATGCATGTGTGAGACGTGCTTGCGCCTATGGCATGACTGGCTCAAAAATCGCTACGGCGTGATTGAGCGGTTAAACGAAGCATGGGGAACCGATGTGTGGAGCGAAACCTACCAGACATTTGAGCAGGTGCCGCAGCCGGGGCCAGCCCCGTTTCTGCATCACGCCTCACTAAGCACAATGTATCAGCTGTTTTCGATGGAGATGATCGCTTTATTTGCCGATGAACAGGCCAAAATCATCCGCTGCTATTCGGATGCGCCGATCACGCATAACGGCTCTGTCATGTTCAGTGTGGACAATGAGCGGATGTTTCGGAGTCTCGATTTTGCCTCCTATGATACGTACGCTTCTCAGGAAAACGCCTCTGCCTTCTTATTGAACTGTGATTTATGGAGAAATTTGAAACAAGGGCGCCCGTTTTGGATATTGGAAACGAGTCCGACATATGCTGCCTCGCTCGAAAGCTCCGCTTTCCCGCACGCCGACGGGTATTTGCAGGCTGAAGCTGTATCCTCCTACGCCTTAGGAAGCGAGGGCTTTTGCTATTGGCTGTGGCGCCAGCAGCGTTCAGGCAGTGAGATTTCACACGGTTCTGTTCTGAGCGCCTGGGGCGAGCCCACAGTCGGCTACCGAAATGTGCTGGCGGTCGAGCGGGCAAGAAAGGAAATCGAACCGGTCATTCTATCGACTGAACCCGTTCAAGCCGAGGCAGCGATGACTTATTCCGACAGAGCAAAAGCATTTATCAAAACTGAACCTCACCGGGGACTCCAGCACCGTTCGCTAGTGACGCACTTTTATGAACGCATTCTTAACACGGGGATTCACCGTGACCTCATTCCGAAAGGCGTTCCGCTGGACGGCTACCGCTTGCTGTTTACGCCATTTGTGCCGTATCTGTCTGCTGAATTTATCAACAAAGCTTCGGCATTCGCTGAAGCGGGCGGCATCTGGATCGCCGGTCCGCTGACAGGAGGACGCACAAGCGAACATACCATTCATACCGATTGCGGGCTTGGAGAACTTGAGAAAACAGCCGGGATCAAAACGCTGTTTACCTTTCCAATGAACGAGGACATGAATACAGGAAAAGCATTTGGCATCACGGCGCCGCTCGGGCTGTGGAGCGCGGTGTTTGATACAAAGAACGGAAACACCCTCGGCACGGTTGAATCAGGACCGGGAGCAGGCCATGCTTTTCTGACAGAACAGAAGTACGGCAAAGGGAAAATCGTCATGCTCGGCTCGCTTCCATCCGGGAAAGAAGGGGATGCAATGCTGGAAGCGCTCGTCAGGCATTACGCGGCTGAAGCAGCCATTTCTGTCCGGTCGGATGTTACACCCGGCACGATCGTTGCCCCGCGCAAAGGCGATAACGGCCTTGTGTGGATCATCATCAATATGGATGGAAAAGGCGGAAGCGTGACACTGCCGGAAGCGGGAACGGATCTGTTGACAAACCGTTCGGCGAAAGCGGGAAGGCTGGCGGTCGGACCGCATGAATACCGTGTGATTCAGTTTGACAAATCGTAGCTGATTCTTTGCATCGAATCAGCTTTTTTCTATGGAGGGAGAGGACCGATGAAAAAGATCAAATGGTTATCAGAACAGCCAAAGGTGACAAGCGGTGTAACGTGGGGCGTGCCATGGAAAAAAGGAGAATTGAAAAAAGGAGATCGACTGGCGCTTGTAAATGAAAATGCGGTAAGCCGATATGTGCAAAGCGAACCGTCGGCCTATTGGCCGGACGGGAGCATCAAGTGGACGAAGCACGCGGCGGTGTTCAGCGGACAGGCAAACCAAAGCTTTACAGTGCAAAAAGGAGAAGCCCCGCAGCCAACCGAATCGCTCAGCATCAATGAGTCAGAGCATCACATCCAAGTCGATACAGGAATGCTCATCTGTACCATCCATAAAACAGGCTCCGACTTCATTCAATCATTGCAGACTAACGGAAAGCCGATCGCCGCAGGCGGGAGGCTCGTTGCCATAAGAGAAACGAGAAAAGAGACGGCGGCGGAAACGGCTCTTTTTCATGAAACGTCTGTCAGTCTCATCAAACGTGCGGCAATTGAGAAGAGCGGCCCTATCAAAGCGGTGGTCAAGATAGAGGGCGTGCATATTCTCCAAAAAACAAATGAGGAGTGGCTGCCGTTTGTCATCCGATTGACGTTTTATGCTGGACTGTCTGAAATCGGCATCGTACACACGCAGCTGATTGACAGGAATGGGAAACAAGATTTCATTAAGGGGCTCGGCATAGTGTTTGACCTTTTTCTGGAAGGGGAGCCGTACAACCGACATTTCCGTTTTGCGGGAGACAAAGGGATGTACAAAGAACCCGCCCAGCTATTTGGCACACGTAAATTTAGTGAACGGTATCCGCTTTATCAAAAACAAATCAATGGCGAAATACTGTCTCCAAGTGAAGAGCACAAGGAATGGTTTGCGCACGGCACACAGAATGCGATTTGGAACGATGTCAAGCTTGTTCAGGATTCCAGCGATCATTACAGCCTGTCAAAACGGACCGGAAAAGATTATGCGTGGGTCGGCATGCTGCATGGCAGCCGGGCGAAGGGGCTCTGCTATGCGGGCGGCGAAAATGGCGGCATAGCACTCGGTCTGCGGTATTTTTTTGAGAAATATCCGTCAGCGCTGGAAATTACAGGTCTTGCCGGCAGCCATCCCAAAATGACTGTCTGGCTTTGGCCCCCGGATGGAGAGACAATGGATTTGCGGCATTATACAGGAAACACCTATGTGGTCAGCGCGTATGAGGGCTTTGATGAAATGCGCTCTGACCCGACCGGTATTGCCAATACAAATGAAATCAGCCTGTCGTGCTTTTCTCGCACACCGTCTGACGATGTTCTCAATACGCTCGCTGACAAATGGCAGGCGCCTCCGCTGCTTGTATGCGAGCCAGACGTCTATTACGAATCAAAGGCGCTGGGGGTTTGGAGTGTCATTGACACATCCCATCCGCTTAAAAAAGAACTGGAAGAACAGCTTGACGCCGCCTTTCTATTTTACAAAAAGGAAGTAGAGCAGCGCAGATGGTACGGGTTTTGGCATTATGGCGACGTCATGCATACGTATGACCCGATCCGGCATATGTGGCGGTATGATCTCGGCGGGTACGCATGGCAAAATAATGAGCTCGTTCCGACCTTATGGCTGTGGCAGGCGTTTTTCCGCTCTGGCAGAGAGGATATCTTCCGTATGGCAGAAGCCATGACCCGCCACACGAGCGAAACGGATAGCTTTCATCTCGGGGAATACGCAGGGCTTGGCTCACGGCATAATGTTGTGCACTGGGGATGCGGCTGCAAGGAAGCAAGGATCAGCATGGCTGGGCTTTATAAATTTTATTATTATCTGACGGGAGATGAGCGGACGGGAGATCTTTTGACAGAAGTGAAGGACGCCGATTACGCCCTCGTCAAAACCGATCCGATGCGTGCTTTTTACGAAAAAGGCAAGTACCCGACCCACGCGAGAACAGGACCGGACTGGGCGGCGTTTTGCTCGAACTGGCTGACTGAATGGGAGCGTACCAGAAATCCAGATTATCTTAAGAAAATCCAAACGGGTATCAGCTGCCTGAAGCGGCTGCCGCTCCGCTTATTATCCGGCCCGACATTTGAATATGATCCGGCGACCTCGATGCTTCATCACATAGGAGACGGCATAGCGGGCGGATATCATATGATCATTGCCTTCGGCGCGCCGCAAGTGTGGATGGAGCTGGCTGAGCTTCTTCATGACCGGGAATGGGAGGAAATGCTGAGTGAATTCGGCGAATTTTACACACTCAGTGATGAAGAAAAACGGAAAAAAAGCGGAGGCGCGCTTCATGACAGGCATTTTCACTGGCCGATGTTTGCCGCTGCCATGACTGCCTACGCCGCAAGAAACAAACAAGATTCTCATCTCGCTGCCAAAGCGTGGAATCTTTTGCTTGATGATAAGCTGAGCCATACGCCGCTTCCGATCAAACCGGAGCGCATCGAAACATGGACGGAGCTGGAGGAGCTCCCGTGGGTGACAACGAACACCGTCTCTCAATGGTGTTTGAACGTCATAGCAGCGCTGGAACTGATCGGGGATTCCCTTCCGGCAAAAAAAGATACATCCGGCAAAAAAGGATAACAGCCGGAATTTCATAGGAGAAATGGTGCAAAAAATGAAGATTGCAAGAATTTATGTAAGCGCTTTATATTGGGAGGGGCAAAGGGGAAATGCAAAATGAAAAAAGGGGGACTTACGCATCATGAAAAATAGAATGCGAAAAAAATGGCTGGCCTTGCCGCTCGCTGCCATGATGATCGCCGGATGCAGCAATTCGGAAACATCCAGTTCAGCAGGCGGTTCGAAAGACACGATCAAAATTATGGCGCCGCTCTTATCGCCGGAAAGCCCGAGTGAAAAGAGCCCTTCGTTAAAAGCGCTCGAAAAATACACAGGCAAAGATATTAAGGTCACATGGGTGCCTGATTCATCCTACAACGACAAATTCAACATCGTCATGGCTTCCGGAGAGATGCCTCATGCCATTGTGATTAAAGATAAATCAGCGGGCTTTATCAAGTCCGTCAAAGCGGGGGCATTTTGGGAGCTGTCTCCTTATTTGAAAGACTACAAGAATATAAGCCAGGCAGATGAAAAGATTTTGAAGAACAGCTCGGTGAACGGTGAGGTGTACGGAATCTACAGAACGAGGGACCTGATCAGAGCGTGTATGATCATCAGAACCGACTGGCTTAAAAACGTCGGTCTGGATATGCCGGAAACGATTGATGATTTTTATGAAGTGCTGAAAGCCTTTAAGGAAAAAGATCCTGACGGAAACGGAAAGGATGATACGTACGGCATGGTCGTGCCGAAATGGATGGGGCTCGGCAACGGAAGCCCGTGGGATGTTCTGCAAATCTGGTTCGGCGCTCCGAACCGCTACGGCGTTGAAAACGGAAAGCTGATTCCTGATTTTACAACGAAGGAATACATGGAGGCGCTCACTTTTTTTAAAAAGCTTTATGATGAAGGCTTAATCAATAAGGACTTTGCGGTCATGGATTCAGCGAAGTGGAACGATCCGGTTGTGAAAGGAAAAGCGGGTGTCATCGTTGATACAGGCTCCAGAGCGTCTCAAATCCAAAGCGCGATGGAGGAGGCGGATGAGTCGAACAAGGATATCATTGATATCGTCGGCTCGCTTGAGGGACCGAATGGCAAGCGCACCTTCCCGACATCCGGTTATTCAGGCATGATCGCGATACCAAAATCAAGCGTCAAAACCGAAAAAGAGCTGAAAGAGGTGCTGTCCTTCCTCGATAAGATGAATGATAAGGAAGCGCAGATTCTCACGAACAACGGCGTGGAGGGCCGCAATTACGAGCTCAAGGACGGCGTATTCACCTCACTTGAAAAAAACAACAAATCACTCCTCTATGAGCATGAAGGCTTGGCGCAGTTCAGCATGTCGATTCCGAAAAGCGAGTATTACATCGAAGACCAGAAAACAAAGCTCTTCCAGCATCGCAAGGACATTATAACTGAAGGAGAAAAAATAGCCGTCTTTAACCCGGCTGAGTCGCTTGTATCTGATGTCTATACCCAAAAAGGAGCCCAGCTTGACAACATCATTCTCGACGCGAGAACACAATTTATCATTGGAGAAATTGATGAAAAAGGATTCGAGGATGCGGTGGAGCTTTGGAAAAACAGCGGCGGCAATGAACTGATGAAGGACTTGAACAAATTGTATCAATCATCAAAATAAACCGATGCGCCTGCCGTTCGGCGGGCGCCCCGGTATCACGAAAGGAGAACAGATATGGAAACAGTGCCGAAGAAGGGTAATGCACCTGTTCTCACTGCTGGAAAAGGCATCAGCTGGATGGCTGCACTCAAACGGGACAAATGGCTTTATCTACTTCTTATTCCCGGTCTGCTTTATTTTTTGATATTCAAATACTTGCCGATGTGGGGCGTGCTGATTGCATTTAAGGATTATTCTCCATATCTCGGCTTCTGGAAAAGCGAATGGGTCGGCTTTGATTATTTCAAAGACTTTTTTATGAATCCGGATTTTTTTCGGCTGCTGCGCAACACGCTCATGCTGGCGAGCCTGGATCTTTTGTTTGCCTTTCCTGCACCGCTCATTTTGGCCTTGCTTTTGAATGAGCTGAGAAAGGCCGTGTATAAAAGATGCATCCAAACCTTTATTTACGTGCCCCATTTTGTTTCATGGACAATTGTGGTCAGCATCACCTTTGTTTTCTTTACTGTGGATACCGGTGTGATCAACAAAATGGTCATGAGCCTGACAGGTGAGCAGATTTCCTTCTTATCAGACGCGGACTGGTTCCGGCCGATGATCGTGATGCAAAGCATCTGGAAGGAGACAGGCTGGGGAACGATTTTATTTTTGGCCGCGCTGGCGACGGTTGATCAGGAGCAGTATGAAGCCGCCATTATGGACGGAGCGGGCCGGTTCAGAAGAATGTGGCATATTACGCTGCCGGCAATCAGAAGCACCATTATCGTTTTGTTGATTTTAAGAATCGGCAGCTTTTTGAATCTCGGCTTTGAACAGGTGTATTTGATGACGAACTCGCTCAACCGCAGTGTGGCCGACATTTTTGACACGTACGTGTACATGATGGGGATTACCCAAGGCGCGTACAGCTACAGTACAGCAGTCGGTCTGTTTAAATCGGTTGTCGGGATTATCTTGATTTTCGGCGCCAATTACATTGCGAAAAAGTTTGATCAGGAAGGATTGTTTTAGAGGAGGGAGAGGTATGGCTGAAATTCACACAATGCACAACACAAAAGCCGGACGGGTGTTTGACATCTGCAATATTCTGTTTCTCGGCGGTGTCGGCGCGATTACCATTTTGCCGTTTTTGTATATTATCGCGGGTTCCTTTGCGACAGAAGCGGAGCTCGCCCAGCGCAGCTTCTTTATTTTCCCGAAAACCTTTACACTCGATGCTTATAAGTATGTGTTTTCGACACCGACGTTCATCCGAAGCATGGGCGTATCCATCTTCATCACCGTGGTGGGGACGGCTGTGCAGCTGTTTTTCACCTTCACGATGGCGTATCCGCTGGCGAAGCGGCATGTGAAGGGGCGGAATCTGCTGTTGAACCTGGTGATTTTCTCCATGCTGTTTTCCGGCGGCATGATTCCGACGTACCTTGTCGTGAAATCACTTGGCCTATTGGATACGTATTGGGCATTGATTCTGCCGATGGCGATCAATCCGTTCAATCTTATTATTATCAAAAACTTCTTTCAGCAGCTGCCGCGTGAGCTGGAGGAATCGGCAAAAATTGACGGCTGTTCCGAAATCGGCGTTTTCTGGCGAATCGCCCTGCCGCTTTCAAAACCGGTCATTGCGACCTTTGCGCTGTTTTATGCGGTCGGGATTTGGAATGATTTCTTCCACGCCCTCTTATATATCAATGACAGTGCAAAATGGCCGCTGCAAATGGTGCTTCGCCAAGTCACAATCTTATCGGATTTAACGGCGACCAATGGCGATACGATGCAAAATACCGTTCCGCCTGAGCAGGGAATTAAACTCGCCGTCATTGTCATTGCGACGCTTCCGATTTTGGCGGTCTATCCATTCTTACAAAAACACTTTGCGAAAGGAATGCTGATCGGTTCGGTGAAAGGCTGAGAAAGGGAGTGTTTCATATCAGTACGTTAAATCAGATTAAAATCGCCTATATCGGCGGGGGATCCCAAGGCTGGGCCAGAAGCCTGATGAGTGATCTGTCGATTGATGAACGGATGTCAGGCACGGTGGCGCTCTATGATCTTGATTTTGAAGCGGCTCAAAAAAATGAAGTGATCGGCAATTACAGCGGAGACGGCAGATGGAGGTACGAAGCAGTTTCTACTTTGAAAAGGGCGTTATCAGGCGCGGATATCGTCATTATTTCTATTTTGCCGGGTTCACTGGATGACATGGAAATCGATGTCCACTTGCCTGAGCGCTGCGGCATTTATCAATCTGTGGGTGATACTGTCGGGCCGGGCGGGATCATCAGAGGTTTAAGAGCGGCCCCGATGTTTGCGGAAATTGCCCGGGCAATAAGAGACTACGCACCGGAATCATGGGTCATTAATTATACAAACCCGATGTCTGTCTGTACAAGAGTGCTGTATAAAGTCTTTCCCGGCATCAAAGCGATTGGCTGCTGCCACGAGGTATTCGGCACGCAAAAGCTGCTGGCGGAAATGGTCACGGAAAGGCTCGGAGTAGAGGTGCTGCGGCGCGAAGATATCCGCGTCAATGTACTCGGCATTAACCATTTTACATGGATCACGGAAGCCTCTTACCGCCATATTGACCTGCTGCCTATATTCCATGAATTCAGCGCGCATTATGGAGAATCAGGGTATGAGCTGCAGGGGGAAAGCTGGAGGGATAGCGTCTTTCGTTCGGCACACCGTGTCGCGTTTGATTTATTTGAAACGTATGGCGCCATCCCCGCTGCAGGTGACAGGCACCTGGCAGAATTTCTTCACGGTCCTTACCTCAAACAGCCTGGGGCTTGGAAATTTCATCTCACATCTGTATCATTCAGAAAACAAGACAGAGATGAGAAACGAAAAGAAACAGAACGATTGATCGTACAAAAACGGGGCGCTGCCGGGAAAGCCTCGGGAGAAGAAGGCGTGAACATCATAGCGGCTCTTCTCGGATTGGGTGAATTCGTCACGAATGTAAATGTGCCGAATCAAGGCCAAGTTTCGAATCTTCCTTTACAAGCGATTGTCGAAACGAATGCATTGATTACCCGCAACAGCGTCCATCCGATTTTCTCTGGAGCGCTGCCGAAAGGTGTAGAAATGTTGGCGGCTAGGCACGTATCCAATCAGGAGGCAGTGGCGGAAGCCGGTTTAACAAAGGATCGCGCTCTCGCATTTCAGGCGTTTCGCAATGATCCGCTTGTCACAATTGACCGCAGTGATGCAGAGCGGCTTTTTCATGACATGCTGGCAATGCACCAAATGATGTGAAAACGGCAGCCGGCGACGGGCTGCTTTTTTTATCGAAATGTGCAGTTCCGGTTTAGAAATAGTGCAGTTGACCATAATGGTAGTAGCTTTTAAGAAGTAGGTGCTATCAACGTGGGAGATTATCTAAATGTAGCAATAGAATTAGTTTGCGGTCTCGGTATTTTATTTGTCATTTTGAAGTTTCTTGGGAAAACCCAATTCTCTCAACTTACTCCGTTTGACTTTATTTCTGCTTTAATTTTAGGGGAACTGGTTGGAAATGCCGTCTATGATCATGAAATCAAGATTAAAGAAATTATTTTTGCTTCGCTTCTATGGGGCTTGCTTATCTTTTTAATTGAATTGATTACACAAAAGCTAAAAGGATCCAGAAAGTTTCTGGAGGGCGAACCAAATATTGTGATCCATAAAGGAAAGCTGAAATACAAGATGCTGAAGGAAAACAAGCTCGATATTAATCAGCTGCAAAGCCTCCTGAGACAAAAAGGCTGCTTTTCGATTCAGGAAGTGGAATATGCGATTTTGGAAACAAACGGGATGATCAGTGTGCTCCCGAAAGCCGATTTTGATAAACCGACCAGAAAAGATATGAACCTTCCGCCTAAGGATGTGTCTTTGCCGGCTACATTAATACTGGATGGGGAGATTGTGTTTGACAACCTGACGGAAGCAGGCGTGGATGAACAATGGCTGAAACAATCGCTGCAAAAGCATGGAGTTGAAAGGGTTGAGGACGTCTTATATGCGGAGTGGCACGCCAACCAGCCTCTTTATCTCATCACATACGAAGAAAGCAGTTCATCATGACCGCAAAAAAGAGCTTGCAGCTGGTGCAAGCTCTTTTTGTTATTCGTGAGTCCCTTGTTTAACAGCTCTTACATGATACATGCTCACTTCAGTGCTGATCAGATAGTCAGGCTTTGGTTTGCCTTTGTTTGCTTTATGGCCGGCGATATGCGCATCGCTCTTTTCCCATTGCTTCCAGTGATCCTCAGATTCCCAGCGAATCATGACAACAACTTCCTCATCACCGCGGCGGACGTTTTTCTCAAGCACTGTCACATCAATTAAACCTTCTTGTTTTTCAATGATTCCTTCAGCGCTGAAACGTTCTATGACTTTATCTGCATGGCCTTCTTTTACCGTCATTTTTCTCAATTGAACAAACATCGTCTCTCTCCAATCATTCTCATATATGAATGATTGTAAATGAAATTCATTCTCAATGTCAAAGGAAGAGCACGGCGGAATAGAACCGCCGCCGCATCGTTATTCTTTCAATAAAAACACATTGCCGTCTTCGTCCTTAAATTGAACGAAGGTGCCCCACTCCATTTGATTGGGCTCACCGAGAAATTCTACACCGTTTGTTTTCATTTTCTCGTATGTATCAAAGATGTCTTCACATTCAAACACGATAGAAGCCTTCATTTGTTCAGAGCCTTTCATCATAGCTTTCGGGTAAATGACTAAACGAGTCTGGGCTCCTTTTGGCGAAACCTCCAGCCAGCTTGCCTCGGGCCCCATCGGGTGGTCCGCCGCAATATCAAAGCCAACCTTCTCCGCCCAAAATTGCTTCGCTTTCTGCTGGTCTTCAACATATACAGCAACAGTGCCAATTTGTTTGATCATAGGGAAACCTCCAATTTGAAAGATAGTAATACTATAACCTGTTTACGGCCGAAGTAACATAAAAAAATCAGCCGGAAAACGGCTGATTGTCGATTAATACGAGCAGCTCACAACATCTATCAAATTAGTGTCTAAGGCGAAATAAACCCAGCGTCGCCGTGAAGGATCCCAATAAAAGCCGCCGACGGATCTTCTGCCAAGAATGATCGGGAAGAACCAAAATGAGCGGCCATTGGTTAACCAAACATAGGTAAACCGGAAGAGGCAAGGCCGAATGGTGATGGGTTCAACTAAAAAAGCAGCTCCTTGAGTACCCTGCGGCTTTTGCGGCTTCGCTGGTATTTGGGAAGGCGGGGGGCCCTGTGGCGCACCGCCGAAACCAGGTACAGCCCCGCCGCCAATGCCAGGGCCAGAACCGCCGCCGAAACCAGGCAAAGCCCCGCTGCCAATGCCAGGGCCGGATCCGCCGCCGAAGCCAGGCAAAGCCCCGCTGCCAATGCCAGGGCCGGATCCGCCGCCAGTACCGGGCAAAGCCCCACCGCCGATGCCCGACCATGGGTAACCATTTGGATAACGGTATTCATATTCAAAAGCAGGCCAAGGATCATAAAAATGCCCGGCAAACATATAAGGATCAACATAATACATGTGATAACGTCCTTTCTCATTGTAAACTGTACATTTGCAGTCTATGCATGCGGACGTTTATTGGTGCATTCGCCTATGGATGAAATTGGAATTTGTTCGGGATGCAGAATCATTTCATTTTTCCCTAGTCCCATTCACAATTCCGATTTATCATTTTATAATGAAAGAGCTTCTATTATGAAAAAGGAGACAGACCGTGAATATCGATCAATTATTATATCAATATATCATAGACCACACTGCGGATATTACTGACAAATGGTTCAGCTTGCGATGTCAGCTGAAAGGAGAGCTATATTCCGCCGACCATTTAAGTGAAGAAATGAAAAAGCTCTTAACCGAGCAGCATACGTTTACCAATATAACAATCGCAAGCGCATTTCTGGAGGATCAAACCGAGTTCCAAGAAAATATGACTAAATGGGCGCAAACCGTCGCGAAAAACAGGGTAGAGCAAGATGTTCAGGTGCATGAGGTCGTAGAAGCCATATCAAACTCAAGAATCTCATTCTGGGATGCTGTCGTTGCGTTTATAAAAGAGAATCAGGATATCGTCACAAATGAGGATGCCGACCGGTGGAACCGCATTGTGAATCAGTCGTTCGATAAGCTGATTATTGAATTTTCCGAGCAGTACCAAAAATTTATGCTGATGAGGCTCACGTCTCAGCAGGAACTGATTTCTGAGCTGGGCTGCCCGGTCATTTCCATTGCGGATGGAATCGGGATATTGCCGCTAATCGGCTCCATAGATACGAAACGGGCACAGGTCATTTTAGAAACAGTGCCTGTCCGCTGTATCGAGAGAAAAATTACAAGCCTTGTCGTTGATCTTTCGGGTGTTCCGATTGTGGATACCATGGTGGCGCAGCAACTGTACAACCTGTCAAAAACGCTTGTCTTATTAGGCGTCAAAGCTGTATTTTCAGGGATTCGCCCAGATGTGGCCCAGACATCGATTCAATTGGGGCTTGATTTCAGTGAATATGAAACATACGGCACGCTGAAGCAGGCATTAGAAAACATGGGTGTCCGCTGTATTGTTGAGGAATTGGAAGAAAACAAATAGGAAGTCTGATCAGGCATATGATCGTCCGCCATCGGGTGATCATGTGCCTTTTTGATTTGAACAGAAAACACCATTGATTTATCAAAAAAAACATAATATTATAATTCTTATAAGAATACTGTGAATTAAAATAAATTCAACAGGGGGGAAGGTCCTTTGGTTTCAAAATCAACCATTGATCCGGAAGTGATTGAAAAAATAATCAGCTCGCTGGAAACGCTCGACTTCGGCACCATTCAGATTACGGTTCATGATTCTCAGGTTACCCAAATTGAGAAAATAGAAAAGCACCGTTTTTCGCTGAAAAGGAAAGAATCAAAGTGATCGCATAAGGACGTTTGTTTTCATTAAATTCTCCTTAAAACATATACATATTTCATCCAATTTTTATATAATAGACCTTTAAGATCATTTTTTAGGAGGATTTTTGACATGCAAGCTACGGTTCACGAGAGTAAGCAATCGATCATGCAGCGCATTTTGACAGTCTTTGTTTTCACACTGTTAATCGCAACTGTCGGTCTTTTTATCGGCCAATTTGTTCCTATCGCTTTGATGCTGCCGCTTTCCATTCTTGAAGTGGGGATGATTATTCTGGCCTTCTGGATGCGCAGAAGAAAAGCGGTCGGATATGCGTTTGTATATACATTCGCGTTTGTTTCAGGGATTACCTTATTTCCGATCGTCAGCCACTACGCTTCCATCGCCGGCGCCTATGTCGTGCTTGAAGCTTTTGGCTCTACATTTATTATTTTTGCTGTTCTGGGCACAATCGGCGCAAAAATGAAGAAGGATTTATCCTTCCTGTGGTCATTTCTGCTGGTAGCGGTGCTCGCACTGGCAGTGGTTGGCATTTTCAATATTTTCAGTCCGTTAAACTCAGCGGCGATGATGGCGTATTCCGTGATCGGAACCATCGTCTTTTCCCTTTACATTTTGTATGATTTGAACCAAATCAAACACCGCCATATTACGGAAGATTTAATTCCCGTTATGGCATTATCGCTGTACCTTGACTTTATCAACTTGTTCATCAACCTGCTTCGCTTCTTTGGCATTTTGAGCAGTGATGATTAATGAAAAAGCGCCTGTCTTTGGATAGGCGCTTTTTGCCATACATTAAAAAGGCAGGAGGAGGTGGGCGGTTGTCATTTTGTCAGGTGTGGAGCCTGTGCATTTGATGAGATGGGTTTTTTAGTCTTTAAACACGCTGAGCCTTTCAAAAAGATCACCAAGCATCTTCACGAACATGTCTTTTTCCTCGTCGCTGTAGTTTTCCATCACCGCGGAGATTTTGCCGAAATGGCCGGGTAGAAATTGCTCCAGCCGTTCTTTACCTTCCTTTGTCAGTTCAATGCTGATTTTTCGTTTATCCTCTGTGTGATGCCTGCGGCTGACAAACCCGTCCCTCGCCAGCCCGTCCAGCAGGCCTGTAATCGTTGCTTTCGTGACGTTGGATTGCTTGGCAAGCTCGGTCGGACTTAACGTATGGTCCTTGGCATCAAAGAGCAGCATCAGGATTTTGAATTTTCCCTCTGACAGCCCGCGGCCTGCGAAATAATGCTCCATCACATGATTCATTTTTTTTGAGATATCAAAAAGAGATAAAAACAATTCAAGAGAGCCGGCGTCAATATTGGCATACGTCTCGGCGTGCTCTGTTATATGCTTATATTTCGGTAAATGTTTTAATTCCATCATAATAAGCTCCCGTACGTTCGTTGTGACACGATTATAAAGGAGCGATAACCATAACGCAACTTAGCTTGGAGATGATTGACAGCTTTTCACGGGACATAGTAAGGTAATATAGTTAGGCGCCTAACTATATAAAGAACTGAAAAGGTGGTTATTTATATGAAACATATTTTGATAGCGGGAGGCGGAATCGGCGGCTTGTCAGCGGCCATATCCCTCAGTAAAGCAGGGTTTTCCGTCACTTTGTGTGAAGCGGCTACAGAAAACCGCAAAACGGGTGCGGGGATTCTCCAGCCGCAAAACGCACTGGCGGTCTTGAAAGAATTGGGCATATTCGAAGAGTGCTGTAAGCTTGGCTTTCAAACACAATGGTTTAAAACGTTTGATGCACAGGGGGATTTGCTGTTTCAAGTCAGTGAATCCTTTTTAGACGATACACTTCCGGGACGAAATAATATTCTGCGAAAGACGCTAAATGACATTCTCATTAAGCATGCCGAGGCGGCGGGTGTACATATCAAGTGGGGGAAAAAGGTTGTCGCCTATGAAGAAACGATTGAATCGGTTACTGCCGTATGTGAAGACGGAGAGAAGATACAGGCTGATATTCTGGCAGGCTTTGACGGCATCCACTCCGTTGTTCGCGATAAGATGCTGCAAAAGGAAACAGAAAAAGAGCACCTCGGCATGGGGGCGTGGCGCTTTTATATCGAGCTTCCTGATTTTACATTTGAGGACGCGACATTGATGTATAGAAGCGGAGACACACAAATTGGCGTCGTGCCATTGGCAGAACACGCCGGCTATGTCTTCGTTCTCCAGCCTTGCACAAGTGATTACTGGGATATAAAAGATACCCGATTTGATAGAGTAAAAGAGATTCTCTCTGGTTTTCCGGGGCTCGATTTTGTCACAAAGCATATGTCAAAAGAGCATCCTGTCATATTTAACAAACTGGAACAGGTCGCAGTGCAGGAGCCATGGTACAAAGGCCGCGTCGTCATCGGAGGAGACGCCGCCCATGCCGGAGCGCCGACCTTAGCACAAGGAGCGGCAATGGCCATCGAGGATGCCATCGTCCTCGCCGAAGAACTCAAAAACCACGACGACATCGAAACCGCATTTCATGCGTATTACGAAAGAAGAGCCCCAAGAGCGCTCAAAGTCCAGAACCTATCCTCAGAAATCGTCCGCCGCGGGCTAAAAGGAGAGCCGGGAGCGGAAGAGCTGATCGGGGAGTGCTATGCGGTGTTGAGGGAAGGGTACTAATAGGAAAAGTCCAGAAAGTAATTTCTGGACTTTTTTATTCTTGCTCTGTTTTGTGGCGTATCCGATCAATCACCTCATGCAGCCCCTCAGGCTTATAAAACTCCACCGGAGAACTGCCCTTCTCAAAAGAAATCGTCTCGGCTTCAATCAGCGCGACATAGCGCCCGTTCACTTTTGCGAGGTGAATCGAATCGCCAAAATCCGCTAGCAATCCCTTAATCTCAGTTTCTCCGACTTTCATTTTCAGCTGGGCTTCGGGCGTGTGCTCGATGATTTGGGCGGAGGCTTCGATGACTTGATGGGTGTCGAGGCGCTCTTGGATTTCCCGTTTTTCGCTTGCTTCCCATATTTCGATGTCGTGCTCGAACTGCTTGAGCTCTTCGCTGTTGTCTTCAAATGTCTCGTAGACGTGCTCCTGCACCATGTTCATGACCTGGTTTTTCATGATTTCCGGCATCGATTCTCCGTACTCGACGAATTTCAGAAAGTCCTCAAAATAGCGGGCGTGCGAGGCTTGGTGGATTTTCAGCTCGCCTTCCTCGACCATCCCTTCCTCCGGCATGAACGGGTATTGGATGCTTTTCATGTTTTTTGTCGTAATCGCCATTTCGACTTTTTTAATAAGAGAAGACGCGTCTGAAATGCGGGCGACCTTTGGCTCGAAATCACATTTCATAATGAAGACAAATGACTCGTCGAAGTATTTTCTCGGCACGGCCGAAGCGACGAGGAACACACCGCCGCGGACTGCGCTCGTGTCGAGGTACGTGCGGACGAACTGCTCGCTCAGCTCGTTAAAGTCCTCTTTTGTTTCCGCCAGGCGCGCACGGTTGAACATGTTATAGTTCGGGTTGGAATCGAGCTCGTGGCCGGGTTCGACGATAAAATGGCCGATTTTCGTCGGCACCTGCTCGGACTGCGGATGGCGGTCTGCTTTCCGTTTGACGATTTTTTTTAGCTCCCCGTCGAGAAAGTCCTTCAGCTCGCTTTCTTCAAATTCACCCGTATCAAGGGTCTGGAAGTGCTTGAACTGCTTGTTTGCCTGCTCGTCCTTGCCTTCCACCTGTATGACATAAAAGGATAAAAATCGAATTTCAAAATCCATATATGAACTCACCTTATTCGCGTATTGTACAGCTTCTCAAGTATAGAAAAAACGATGTTCGTACGTCAATCAGAGGAACGGAATAATCCTGACCATGAAAGGGAAATGTAGTCAGATAGAAGGCATTTCATACGGAAAGGAATGGTTCGATGAAGGAAACAAGCCCGATTCCTCAGCCAAAGACGTTTGGGCCGCTCGGCAACCTGCCTTTAATTGATAAAGACAGACCGACATTGTCGCTGATTAAATTGGCGGAAGAGCAGGGCCCGATTTTTCAAATTCATACACCTGCGGGCACGACGATTGTGGTGTCCGGCCATGAATTGGTGAAAGAGGTTTGTGATGAAGAGCGGTTCGATAAAAGCATTGAAGGCGCCTTGGAGAAGGTTCGCGCGTTTTCCGGGGACGGATTATTTACAAGCTGGACACATGAGCTTAACTGGAGAAAAGCGCACAATATTCTGATGCCGACGTTCAGCCAGCGGGCCATGAAGGACTACCATGAGAAAATGGTCGATATCGCCGTTCAGCTCATTCAAAAATGGGCCAGGCTCAACCCGAATGAAGCAGTCGATGTCCCTGGAGATATGACCCGGCTGACGCTCGACACAATTGGGCTGTGCGGGTTTAACTATCGTTTTAACAGCTACTACAGAGAAACGCCCCACCCGTTTATCAACAGCATGGTGCGGGCGCTTGATGAAGCGATGCACCAGATGCAGCGGCTTGATTTTCAAGATAAGCTTATGGTCAGAACAAAACGGCAATTTCATCATGATATTCAAACGATGTTTTCGTTAGTCGACAGCATTATTGCGGAGCGGAGATCGAATGGAGACCAGGATGAAAAAGATTTGCTTGCCCGCATGCTGAATGTGGAAGATCCGGAAACAGGTGAAAAGCTTGACGATGAAAATATCCGTTTTCAAATCATTACGTTTTTGATTGCCGGGCATGAAACAACGAGCGGCCTGCTTTCCTTTGCGATCTACTATTTATTGAAGCATCCTGACAAACTGAAAAAGGCATATGAAGAGGTTGACCGGGTTTTGACTGATGCAGCGCCGACCTATAAACAAGTGCTCGAGCTGACATACATACGGATGATTTTAAATGAATCCTTGCGCTTATGGCCAACAGCTCCAGCTTTCAGCCTTTATCCAAAGGAAGATACAGTCATTGGCGGAAAATACCCGATTACAACGAAAGACAGAATTTCTGTGCTGATTCCGCAGCTTCATCGTGACCGAGACGCTTGGGGAGCGGACGCTGAAGAATTTCGTCCAGAACGGTTCGAACATCAGGATCAAGTGCCTCATCATGCGTACAAACCGTTCGGAAATGGACAGCGGGCCTGTATCGGCATGCAGTTTGCCCTTCATGAAGCGACACTTGTGCTGGGCATGGTTTTAAAATATTTCACGTTAATTGATCATGAGAATTATGAACTTGATATTAAACAAACTTTAACACTCAAGCCTGGCGATTTTCGCATCAGGGTTCAAACCAGGAATCAGGAAGCCATTCATGCGGACGTCCGGGCAACTGAAAAAGCGGCGCCTGATGAGCAAAAAGAGAAAACAGAAACAAAGGGTGCATCGGTCATCGGTCTTAACAACCGCCCGCTTCTCGTGCTGTATGGATCTGATACAGGCACTGCAGAAGGCGTCGCCCGGGAGCTTGCGGATACAGCCAGTCTTCACGGCGTAAGGACTGAGGTGGCACCTCTGAACGACCAGATTGGCAAGCTGCCGCAGGAGGGGGCTGTTGTCATTGTGACCTCTTCTTATAACGGAAAACCGCCAAGCAATGCGGGGCAGTTCGTTCAGTGGCTTCAAGAAATCAAACCGGGTGAGCTTGAGGGCGTCCATTATGCGGTATTTGGCTGCGGCGACCACAACTGGGCGAGTACGTATCAATACGTGCCGAGATTCATTGATGAGCAGCTTGCGGAGAAAGGCGCGACTCGGTTTTCTAAGCGGGGAGAGGGAGATGTAAGCGGCGATTTTGAAGGGCAGCTTGACGAGTGGAAAAAAAGCATGTGGGCCGACGCCATCAAAGCATTCGGACTAGAGCTTAATGAAAACGCCGATAAGGAACGAAGCACGCTGAGCCTTCAGTTTGTCAGAGGGCTGGGCGAGTCCCCGCTGGCCCGATCGTACGAGGCAGCTCATGCATCCATTGCTGAAAATCGTGAACTCCAGTCCGCAAACAGCGACCGCAGCACCCGCCATATCGAAATCGCACTGCCGCCGGATGTTGAATATCGAGAGGGCGACCACCTTGGCGTCTTGCCGAGGAACAGCCAAACCAATGTCAGCCGGATTCTTCACCGCTTCGGTCTGAAGGGAACCGACCAGGTGACATTGTCGGCAAGCGGACGCAGTGCGGGGCATTTGCCTTTGGGCCGGCCTGTCAGTCTGCAAGATCTTCTCAGCTACAGCGTCGAGGTGCAGGAAGCGGCTACAAGGGCGCAAATAAGGGAGCTGGCGGCATTCACAGTCTGCCCACCACATAAACGCGAATTAGAAGATCTAACGGCAGAGGGTGTCTACCAGGAACAAATATTGAAAAAACGGATTTCTATGCTGGATCTGCTTGAAAAATATGAAGCGTGTGACATGCCATTTGAACGATTTTTAGAGCTTTTACGGCCGTTAAAACCGAGATATTATTCGATTTCAAGCTCTCCAAGGGTGAATCCGGAGCAAGCATCGATCACAGTTGGTGTCGTGCGCGGCCCTGCTTGGAGCGGACGTGGCGAATACAGAGGAGTGGCTTCAAATTACCTGGCTGAACGCAAGGCGGGGGATGATGTCGTGATGTTTGTCCGTACACCGGAATCCCGGTTTCAGCTTCCGGAAGACCCTGAGACCCCTATCATTATGGTCGGGCCGGGTACAGGAGTAGCGCCATTCCGCGGTTTTCTCCAAGCTCGCGCAGCTTTAAAGCGTGAGGGAAAAACGCTCGGTGAAGCTCATCTCTATTTCGGATGCAGGAACGATCGGGATTTTATTTACCGCGAAGAGCTTGAGCAGTTTGAAAAAGACGGAATCGTCACTGTCCACACAGCCTTTTCCCGAAAAGAAGGCATGCCGAAAACGTATGTCCAGCATCTCATGTCTGACCATGCAGAAACATTAATTTCGATTCTCGATCGCGGAGGCAGGCTCTATGTTTGCGGTGATGGCAGCAAAATGGCCCCAGATGTGGAGGCAGCGCTGCAAAAAGCATATCAGTCTGTTCATGGCACCAGCGAACAAGAAGCACAAAACTGGCTGAAACATCTGCAGGATACCGGTATATATGCAAAAGATGTTTGGTCGGGGCTGTAAAGACTGGAGACATCCAGTCTTTTTTTGTCTCTTCAAAAAAATGTGATGGAGCTAAACGTTAGTGCATACAATAGCCACAGTCCCGCCTGAAGGGCGGGCTGTCTGCAAAACCTATTTTTCGTTTTTGCTAGTTTATGTTATTCTTATACTCGGTATCTATTTCTTTTTTCCGCGGCACACACGACAAAAGAAATCCTTTTTTTATTTTGCGAGAAAAAATGTGAAACGAAACGAAGGCTTCTTTCGTCCAGTGTTTGGTTTGAAATAGGTGTAATAAAACTGGTATGGTGCAAAGCGTAAATATTCCGGGGGGTACCGCGGTGTATTTATTGTTGTGTGATGCCTTGATTTTGTTTGGAAAGAAGGAATTGGAAGACAGGATAAAGAGCAGGTAAATATGAATGAAGAACTTAAAGTGTTTAAGAAAGTAGAGGTTGCCATGAAGAAACTTTTTTCTTACAAACTTAGCTTTTTTGTGCTGGCTGTTATACTGTTTTGGGCAAAAACGTATTTATCCTACAAGACTGAATTTAATCTTGGGGTAAAAGGCACAACCCAGGAGATCCTCCTGGTATTTAACCCGTTCTCAAGCGCCGTCTTCTTTTTAGGACTGGCTTTGCTGGCGAAAGGGCGAAAATCAGCCATTATCATGCTGATTATCGATTTTGTGATGACATTTGTGTTATATGCAAATATTTTATTCTATCGTTTCTTTGACGATTTCTTGACGTTCCCGAACATTAAACAGTCCGGCAACGTCGGAAACATGGGAGACGGGATTTTCAGCATCATGGCCGGTCATGATATTTTCTATTTCTTAGATATCATTATTTTGATTGCGGTATTGATCTGGAGACCTGAATTAAAAGAATACAAAATGAAAAAACGTTTTGCGTCTTTGGTGATCCTTTCCGGGGTCGCACTGTTTTTCATCAACCTGCACTATGCGGAAAAAGACCGTCCGCAGCTGCTGACAAGAACGTTTGACCGCAATTATATCGTGAAATATTTAGGTCTTTACAATTACACCATTTATGACGGTGTTCAGACGGCTCAAACGGAAACGCAAAGAGCCTACGCGAGCAGCGATGATTTAACAAGCGTCGAGAATTACACGACGTCTCATTATGCGAAACCGAATGCCGAGTACTTCGGCTCTGCCAAAGGCAAAAATATCATTAAGATTCACCTCGAAAGCTTCCAGTCATTCCTGATTGATTACAAGCTGAATGGTGAAGAGGTGACGCCGTTTTTAAATAAACTTGCACACGGCGGGGAAGATGTGACGTATTTTGATAACTTCTTCCATCAGACAGGCCAGGGAAAAACATCTGATGCCGAGCTGACAATGGATAACTCCATCTTCGGTCTTCCTGAAGGCTCCGCATTTGTGACGAAAGGCGAAAACACATATCAGTCGCTTCCTGCGATTTTAGACCAGAAGGAAGGCTACACAAGCGCCGTCCTGCATGGTGACTACAAGTCGTTCTGGAACCGTGACCAGATTTACAAACATATCGGATATGACAAATTCTTCGACGCAAGCACGTATGATATGTCAGATGAGAACGTCATTAATATGGGACTCAAGGATAAGCCGTTCTTTACAGAGTCGATTCCAAAACTTGAATCTCTTAAACAGCCGTTTTACGCGCATTTGATTACTTTGACAAACCATTATCCATTTAACCTGGATGAAGAAGATGCGTCCATTAAAAAAGCGACAACCGGTGATAAAACAGTTGATAATTACTTCCAGACAGCCCGTTACCTTGACGAGGCGCTTGAGCAATTCTTCAAGGAGCTGAAGGAAGCCGGTCTGTATGACGACTCAGTCATCGTGATTTACGGTGACCATAACGGTATTTCTGAAAATCATAACCGTGCGATGAAAGAAATTCTTGGAAAAGAGATCACAGATTATCAAAACGCACAGAACCAGCGCGTGCCGCTGATGATCCGCGTTCCTGGCAAAAAAGGCGGAGTGAACCATACGTATGGCGGCGAAATTGACGTCATGCCGACACTTCTGCACTTACAAGGAATTGATTCTCAGAAATACATCAACTTCGGTACGGATTTATTCTCTAAAGACCACGACGATACAGTGGCGTTCAGAAATGGAGACTTCGTGACGCCGAAGTACACATCTGTCGATAATGTCATTTACGATACGAAGACTGGTGAAAAACTGAAAGCGAATGAAGAAACGAAGAATCTGAAAACAAGAGTGAACCAGCAGCTGAGTCTGTCAGACAGTGTCCTGTACAAGGACTTGCTGAGATTCCACAAACTCAGCGATTTCACAGCCGTTGATCCGTCTGATTATCATTACGGCAAGGAAAAAGAAATCAAATAAGACGAGAAAGAGCCTTGAGCGGGCACATTGCCTTCGCTCAAGGCTCTTTTTTTTGGTTACATAACCAACTTGAAAAAATAGATTCCATTTGGTCACCAAGGCCGCCTTTCTCTCATATCATTACAGTAGATTTTGAAACCGGTATTGAAGTGGACAAATTATCGGGGAAACGCCTTGATAGATTGTAAAGATGTACCAGGTTTCGAACTCAATATTCATAGAGATGAGGGGTAGAGATGAAAGCGGTCATTCTCTGCGGCGGAAAAGGAACGAGAATGAGTGAAGTCACGCATGATATTCCTAAACCGCTCGCCATGATAGGCGGCAAACCGATTCTATGGCATATTATGAAAATCTATCAGTACTACGGAGTAAACGAGTTTATTCTGCTTTTGGGCTATAAAGGAGAAAAAATCAAAGAATACTTTCTCGACTATGAATGGAAGCACAACAGCCTGACACTCGACAGCTCTACAGGAGAGGTGCAGATGCTGGGGCAGCCTGAAACGTGGAAAATTACGTTTTTGGAAACAGGGGAAGACACGCTGACAGCCGGAAGAATCTTGCAGGCAAAAGACTATATCGGCGATGAAACGTTTCTGCTCACCTATGGGGACGGGCTGGCCAATATCAATCTTTTCCATCTCATCAGCTATCATCAGACAAAGGGTGCTGCCGCGACTGTCACCGGCATTGACAAAGTCTCGCAGTTCGGCACTTTGACGGTCGAGGAAGGCATGGCGAAAACATTTTCTGAGAAGACATCGAGTGACGGAATCATTAACGGCGGATTCTTCGTTCTCAGTCCCAAGGTTTTCGATTATTTGCCGAAGGATGGGAATATGATGTTCGAAGATGAACCGCTGAAGAACCTTGCCAAAGACGGAGAGCTTGCCGTGTACCGCCATTACGGATTTTGGACGGCCATCGATACGTATAAAAATCTCTTAGAAGTCAACAAAATGTGGGATCAAGGACAACAAGTATGGAAGGTATGGTGAACTGATTTGAGTTTCTGGAAAAATAAAAACGTATTTGTCACGGGGTGTACAGGTCTTTTAGGAAGCTACTTGGTGAAAGAGCTGATCGAACAGGGTGCAAACGTTACGGGGCTTGTCAGAGATCATGTGCCTCAATCCAACCTTTATCAGGGAGAACATATCAAGAAAATGAACATCGTACGGGGATCTCTTGAAGACTTGCCTGTGATAGAACGCGCGCTTGGCGAATATGAAATTGACACAGTCTTTCACCTTGCTGCACAAGCGATTGTCGGCGTGGCAAACCGCAACCCGATTTCTACCTTTGAAGCGAATATCCTTGGCACATGGAATATTCTCGAAGCCTGCCGGAAGCATCCGTTAATTAAGCGGGTGATTGTCGCTTCAAGTGATAAGGCTTACGGCGATCAAGAAAACCTTCCGTACGATGAGAATATGCCGCTGCAAGGCAAGCATCCGTACGACGTCTCAAAAAGCTGCGCAGATCTGATCAGCCACACGTATTTTCACACGTACGGGCTTCCAGTCTGCATCACGCGCTGCGGGAACCTGTACGGCGGCGGGGATTTGAACTTCAACCGCATTATTCCGCAGACGATTCAGCTTGTGCTGAACGGGGAAGCGCCAGAAATCCGCAGCGACGGCACGTTTGTCCGCGACTACTTCTATATTGAAGATGCCGTTCAGGCTTATTTGCTTCTGGCAGAAAAAATGGAAGAAAACAATCTTGCCGGAGAGGCCTTTAACTTCAGCAATGAAATCCAGCTGACTGTACTTGAACTGGTAGAGAAAATATTGAAGAAAATGAACAGCAGCCTGAAGCCGAAGGTGCTGAATCAGGGGAGCAATGAAATCAAACATCAA
Source organism: Bacillus inaquosorum KCTC 13429 (assembly GCF_000332645.1). GTDB lineage: Bacteria > Bacillota > Bacilli > Bacillales > Bacillaceae > Bacillus > Bacillus inaquosorum. Next base: position 146,299 of record NZ_AMXN01000005.1, on the reverse strand, counting down.
TATTTATCCGCGGAAAAAGCGAGAAAGCTGCTGAATTGGTCACCGGCCTACACCATTGATGAAGGACTTGAAAAAACGATTGAGTGGTATACGGAATTCTTCAAAAAGTAATGTGAAACGAGGTGAACATGACTGTGACCAGCGCGTATTGCACCGTTTTATCAAAAGGGAGATTATATCAGGCAGTCGCCTTATTTAAGTCGTTAGAGCAAGTGGATCAAGACAGTCCCATTTTTATACTGTGCATGGATGAAGATACACACCGCGTCTTACAGAAGCTGAAGATGAAGCAGCTGAACCTTGTGCCGGTGGACGCGCTTGAAAATGAAACGCTTCTGAAGCTCAAGGAAACGAGAGATCAAAGCGAGTACTGCTGGACGATGAAGCCGATCTTTCTGCAAGCTGTGCTGAACAGCAACCCCGAGCTGGAGCGTGTGACGTATATTGACGGGGATTTATTTTTTTACGCCGATCCGTCGCCGATTTTTGAGAACCAGCCGGACTGCTCGGTGCTCCTTTCACGGGGTGATATCGTAATCCCTTCCTTTGAGAGAGAGCAGATTGACATGCTGCAGCGTCTTTTAGGCAGATATAACTCCGGCTTTATCAGCTTCAAGCATAATGATGCCGGCACGGATTGCTTGGAGTGGTGGAAGGAACGCTGTCTTGAGGAATGCAAAAATGCCCCGGGTGAAGGGAAATTCGGTGATCAGGGCTATTTGGATTATATGTCTGAGCTGTTTCCGAATGTATGTGACATTACGACACCCGGTGTGAACATCGGCCACTGGAACTACGGGCAGCATACGTTTTCCTGGGAGGATGGCCGGATCGTGCTGGAGGATGGCAGCCCGCTGATTTTTTACCATTTCAGCGGATACCGAATCGTCAGCATCAATGAAATCAAACAGATTCATGAAACAACCCGCACAGACCTGCCGTTTGTGCATGAGCTGTATCAAGAGACACTGCCGCATATCATTCAGCACATTAAAACGTTAGACCCCGAATTTAACGGTTTTGCTTCAAAAGATGATAACAAATAAATGATTAAATACAGGAAGTGAAAATGAAGTGAAAGCAAGCGTTATTATTCCTGCATATAATTCAAAGGAGCGTCTCTATAACAGCCTTCTGTCATTAAACCAGCAGGAGTGCGATGAAGAATTTGAAGTCATTGTAGCGGACAATGGCTCTGAGGACGGGACGCTCTCGATGCTTGAGTCGTTTCAAGCGGATTTTCCGCTGATCTTTACACGGATTAAAGAAAACAGGGGCATTGCGTACGGCCGAAATCAGGCGCTTCGCAATGCCAGAGGAGATATCCTGATTTTCCATGACAGCGATATGCTTGCGGCAAAGGATCTTGTGGCAAAGCATATCAAAGCCCATGAGAACGAAGAGAATCTCGTCGTGTGCGGTTTGTTTTGGAAACGGATCTACAGTTTTTATTATGAACGCTTTGAAGATGAACATAAGGAACAGCTCGCAAAGATCGTAGACGAAATGCCGAAGAAAGACAAACAAAAGCTGCTGAATGAAGCGGACATCAAAAACGGAAGCTTCCTGGACAAAAGTTTTGACCTTGATACCGACTTTATTGACGTGCTCAAGAAGATTTTAGATGAGTACGGCGATGACCTGAAAGGCTATCATATGCCATGGCGCTTTTTTATCACGAATAATTCCTCTGTTAGACGCAAGCATGTGGTTGACCTCGGTTTATTTGATGAAGGCATTGTGCGGTACGGGTTTGAGGATTACGACCTTGGGATCAGGCTTCATCAGGCCGGACTGACCTTCAGGCTGCATCGCGATATTGTCAGTGTTCATCAGGAGCACCCGAGCAATTGTAAGTCTGTAGACGATATTCGGGCAAACATTGCCTATATGTGCGATAAATACAATAACATCCGCTCCTTAGACGTTCATCTCGCTTTTAACGGGCCGTTTCCTCCTGACATGACGAACGGCATCATGACTGATATTCATAAGCTGCTGGAATCTCAGAAATACGACATGCTGCTGAATCTGTTTCTTGAGCTGCTCCATGTTGTCAAAGAGCGCAATATTGACCCGGATTGGCAAAAGAAAGCGCCAAGGGTGACGTCGAAAAACTTTGATTTACAAACTGTCCGCAAGCTCCTGCCAAAAGCGAAGAAAAAGCTTGGCGTGAACGATTTTGCCAATGCGCTGTATGCGCTTGTCAACGATTTGCTGCACGTGGATCTTAGATAATTGGATGTGGTATGATGAGTACATTTCATTTTTCAACGATAGTGTCAAGGACGCATATCTTTAAGCTCATGCCCATGATTCATTCTCTCCATGAGCATTGCGATGATTTTCATTTGTATGTGCTGTGTGTCGATCAGAAAGCGTATGAATTGCTTCAGCACGTGCCATGGGAGCATGTGACCTTTGTGCAGCTGCATGAAATGGAAGACCCGGAGCTGCTGAAAGCGAAAAGCAATCGAACGTTTCATGAATATTGCTGGACATTGAAGCCCGCCTTTTTATTCCATGTCATGAGCAAGTGGGATGATGCTGAATACTTTGCCCATATGGATACCGATCTGTTCTTCTTTTCTGATCCATCACGTATTTTTGCGGAAAACCCAACGGCTTCTCTGTATTTGACCGATCACCGCAACTCGCCGCGGTTCATGTCCTACTATGAACGGACCGGCCGCTATAACACAGGTTTTGTCGGTGCCGGGAATACGAAGGAAGCATATGAAGCGGTGTGGCAGTGGAGACAGGACTGCATTGAATTTTGTACGGTAGAAATGAATACGGAACGAAAGACGTACGGTGATCAACGATATGTGGAGAAGTGGCCGGCGCAGTACAAGGGTGTGCATGTTGTCAAATCAATCGGAGCCAATACAGCGCTTTGGAATATCGAAAACTATAAGGTCGGGCAAAAGGATGGCCGCGTGTATATAGATGAAACGCCGCTGATTTTCTATCATTTCTCCGGGTTTACACTGGTGACAGAAAATGAGTTCAATCTTTGCTGGTATTATCGGATTGAAGACGAAGCGGCCATTGAAATGATTTATATGCCGTATGTGTTAAACCTGAAAAGATGGATTGACGAAATACAGTCGGCGTTCCCGGACTTTGCGGACGGCTTTATCCCGAAGCACGCAGTGCCTGATACTCATTTTATACAGCTGGATTAAAAAAACCCTGCCGCATGGCAGGGGTTTTTCAGCTATGCCACTCTCTCAGCTTCTGATCGCTCGGCAATAAGAAGGCAAGGATGCCGAGGACAGGGAGAAAGGCAATGGCGATCATTGTCGGGGTCAATCCCGCGGCGTCAATCAGAGCGCCCAGCGCCACAGCGCCGATCGCGCCCATTCCGAAGGCAAGCCCGACGGTCAAACCGGACATTGTGCCGATTTTTCCAGGAACAAGCTCCTGTGCGTAGACAACCGTTACGGAAAAGCTCGACATCAGAACCAAGCCGATCAATGCGAGCACGCCATAGGCGAGCACCGGTCCGGAAAATGGAAGCACAATCGCCAGCGGCGCCGAGCAGAGCAGCGAACCGAGAATCACGAAGCGTTTTCCGAAACGGTCTGCAAGCGGGCCGCCAAGAAACGTGCCGACAGCGCCGAACAGCAAAAAGACAAAAATATAGCTCTGTGCCTGCTGAATGCTTACGTGATATGTATCCATCGCGTAAAACGTGTAAAAGTTGCCGATTGCACTCGTATACCAAGAACGTGCAAAAATGAGAAATATAATAATGATAAGAGCAGATACAACAGACTTGGTGATAGCCTTGTTTTCAGCCGTTTTCTTTTGTTTGCCGGACTTCTGGGCAAGACTTCCGAGACGTGCAGCGTACCATTTCGCAATATACAGCAGAAACATAACAGCGAGCGCGGCGACAAGCGTGAACCAAACAGCGCCGAATTGCCCGAGCGGCACAAGGATCAGCGCGGTGATCAGAGGCGCCATCGCCTGGCCTGAGTTTCCGCCCACCTGATAGATCGACTGGGCGAGCCCGCGTTTTGTGCCGGCTGCCATATACGCCACACGGGAGCCTTCCGGATGGAAAATGGCCGAACCTAATCCGATGAAAAACACACAGCATAAAATCGTTACAAATGATGGGGCAAATGCAAGGCCTAAAATGCCGAGCATGCTGGCGGTCAGACCGATTGGCAGCGCGTACGGCCGCGGCCGTTTATCGGTATACCAGCCGACGACAGGCTGCATGACAGATGACACCATGTTTAATGTGAAAGCGATGATGCCGAGCTGTGTAAATGTCAAGCTCATGGAGCGTTCCAAAATAGGGAACATGGCCGGTATCACGGCTTGCAGCGAATCGTTGAGCATGTGGCAGATTCCGATGATAATCAAAATCGGATACACCGTGGTGCCGGGTTTTTGAACTGTTTTTTCTTTTAGCGGGGCGGCAATAGCCAAATGAGTCTCCTCCTTACATATATAACCAAAGCATATCACCATATTATTCATAAGGTGAAGAATTTATCAAGAGGAAAATCGACTCTTTAAAAGAAACGCCGTCAGCATGATTAGCAGCTGACGGTATGTTGGATATTCAAAATGTGATACAGCTCTTCAAGCTTACGAATCTCAAAAGTTGGCATGATTTCTGACTCATTCGGCTTCATGTCAGGGTTCATCCAGCACGTATCAAGCCCGGCGAGCTGTCCGCCTTTGATATCAGCAGTCAGGGAATCGCCGATGATTACTGCGTGCTCTGCTGAAAATTGGGGAATCCGTTCAAACACGTAATCGAAATATTCCTTCATTGGCTTTTGGTAGCCTGTGTCTTCGGAAACAAAGATATCCTTGAAGAACGGAAATAATCCTGAATCACGGAGACGCTTGTATTGTGTCTTAGACACACCGTTTGTCACGATATACAAATCAAACTGGTGCTGCAGATTTGAGATAAGATCAAAAGCGCCGTCAATAAGCTGATGCCCTTCTTCAAGAAAGCTGCGGTATTTTTGCTCAAGCAAGGCGCCGTCCGCCTCATAACCGTATTCCTTGAACAAAGCGGAAAAACGGGTGTTCACGACTTCATCCCGTGTAATTTTTCCTTCTTCAAAGGCTCTCCAGAGACCTTGATTGATTGTTTTGTACTGCGTCTTCATTTCATCAGTTAAAGGAATGTTCTGATCTTCAAACAGCAAACGCAGCGCTAATGCTTCTGCCGCTTTAAAATCAAGGATGGTATCATCTACATCAAATAATAAAGTGCGGTATTGTTTCATCGGTTTGTCTCCCTTTCTCATATGTACTGAAAGTATAGCACATAAAAAAAGGAAAAAGCCGGCGGGTGAGGCACCGCCGGCTGAAAAGAGATTATTTGTTTAATAAGCTATGTTTTCTTGAATACAGGAAATAAACCAGTGTTCCGACAGCGATCCAGATCACAAATGAAAGCCATGTGACGCCGGGAAGGCTATACATGAACCAAAGGCAGATGCCTGCGCTGATAATCGGCACAACCGGAACGAACGGCACTCTGAAGGACGCTTTGATTTCCGGATGTTTCTTTCTTAACACAATGATAGCAATTGAAATGACCGTAAACGCGGCCAGTGTTCCCATGTTCACCAGATGGGCCAGCGTTCCGAGGTTAATAAACCCGGCGATCCCCGCTGCAACGATACCTGTCAGCCATGTATTGCGGAACGGGGTTTTAAATGACGGATGAACCTTTGCGAACAATCCAGGCAGAAGGCCGTCTCTGCTCATGGCAAATGTCAAACGGACCTGAGCGTACAGCAAAGCGAGCATAACCGTCGTAATCCCGATAATGGCACCGACAGAAATAATTCCGGCAACAGCGTCCTGGCCGACGAATTTAAGCGCAAAGGACACCGGATCCCCGACATTCAATTTCGTATAAGGCATCATGCCTGTCAGCACTAGCGATACCGTGATGTATAGAACCGTACAGACGGCAAGCGCTGAAATAATGCCGACGGGCATGTTTTTTTGCGGATTTTTCACTTCCTCTGAAGCGTTAGAAACCGCGTCAAACCCGAGATACGCGAAGAATACAGTTGCCGCGCTGACAATGACGCCTTTCATCCCGAATGGCATAAAAGGAGACCAATTATCCGGTTTGACATAACCGATGCCGACAATGATGAACAATAAAATGATCCCGATTTTCATCAGTACAATGACGTTGTTAAAGCGTGTGCTTTCCTTGACGCCTCTGCTGACAATCGCAGTGATGAGGAGAATGATCACTGCAGCCGGAAGATTAAATATGGCGCCCGGCGTGCTTCCCGGCGCTCCTGTCAATGCGGCAGGAATATGAAGGTTGAAGCCGGCAAGCAGTGATTGAAAGTATGAAGACCAGCCGGTGGCAACCGCCGATAGCGCAATGACATATTCAAGCATGAGGTCCCATCCGATCAAAAAGGCAAGCAGCTCTCCGAGTGTCACGTAGGAGTATGAGTACACGCTTCCCGAAATCGGAATCGAAGACGAAAACTCAGCATAGCAGAAGGCAGCGAGCGCACAGGCGAGCCCCGCTAAAATAAACGATATGATAAGGGCGGGACCTGCACCGGTCGCTGCCACTGTTCCTGTAATGACAAAAATCCCTGTACCGATGACACAACCGATACCAAGCAAGGTTAAATCAAATGCGCTTAACGTACGGGCAAGGCTTTTTGACTTGCTCTGCGCACTCAATGTTTCAAGCGGTTTTTTTCTAAATAATGAACTCATCAAAAGTTCCTCCTGGAAGATTCAAAATATTCTAATCATTATATACAGTTCTTGTTGTATTATATTGTCGAAATTTGGCGCAGTCAATAAAATATTTTTCCACTTTAAACGATAGAAGCGAAACAGCGTTGTCGTATTATAGGATAGTAATTTTTACTAATAACATATTCAATTTTATGCAGGGTGAACCGATAGAAAAAATAGATTCGCCCAATTTTGACTTGCGGTTAAAAAGGAGATGCTGACCATGTTTCAATATGAAGAGTTGAATAAACAGTTTATCGGCGGGAAATGGCAGGAGGGCAGCAGCCCGAATGTATTGGAAAACAAAAATCCTTATACTCAAAAAACATTTACAACCTTCCAAAAAGCGACTGCTGATGATGTAGATGAAGCGTATCGAGCAGCGGCGCTGGCTAAGAAAAAATGGGATGCGGTCAATCCGTTCGAGAAAAGAACCATCTTAGAAAAAGCCGTCACGTATATTGAAGAGAACGAAGAAGCCATCATTTATTTGATTATGGAAGAGCTTGGCGGAACAAGGCTCAAAGCGGCCTTTGAAATCGGGCTTGTTAAAAACATCATGAAAGAAGCGGCGACGTTCCCTGTCCGCATGGAAGGAAAAATTCTTCCGTCAACAATAGACGGCAAGGAAAACAGATTATATCGCGTGCCGGCAGGCGTTGTCGGTGTCATCAGTCCATTTAATTTTCCATTCTTTTTATCTATGAAATCAGTGGCGCCCGCGCTTGGAGCCGGCAATGGCGTCGTGTTAAAGCCGCATGAGGAAACACCGATTTGCGGCGGTACGCTGATTGCGAAAATTTTTGAGAACGCGGGAATTCCAGAGGGGCTGCTGAATGTTGTTGTTACAGACATTGCAGAGATCGGAGACAGCTTTGTCGAACACCCGGTGCCGCGGATCATCTCATTTACAGGTTCTACGAAAGTCGGCAGCTACATCGGCCAGCTTGCGATGAAGCATTTTAAAAAGCCGCTTCTTGAACTCGGCGGAAACAGCGCCTTTATCGTGCTTGAAGATGCGGATATCGAATATGCGGTTAATGCGGCAGTGTTCAGCCGATTCACACACCAAGGACAGATTTGTATGTCAGCCAACCGCGTACTTGTTCACTCATCAATTTATGATAAGTTCCTTGAACTGTATCAGGCAAAAGTGGAATCGCTGAAAGTCGGTGACCCGATGGACCCTGATACGATTATCGGACCTCTAATCAACAGCAGACAGACTGACGGGCTGATGAGATCTGTTGAGAAAGCCATTGAAGAAGGCGCTGTTCCAGTGAAGCTTGGCGGATTTAACGGAACGATCGTGGAACCGACGATCTTAAAAGACGTGAAACCGTTCATGAGCATTGCCAAGGAAGAGTTGTTCGGACCTGTCGTATCCTTTATGAAATTTGATTCAGAAGACGAAGCGGTCGATATCGCAAACGAAACCCCGTTTGGCTTGAGCGGTGCCGTACATACGTCAAACCTTGAGCGCGGCGTGGCTTTTGCGAAGCGCATTGAAACAGGCATGATTCACGTCAATGACACGACAATCAACGATGAACCGAATGTGGCCTTCGGCGGTGAAAAACAATCCGGTCTCGGCCGTTTGAACGGCGAGTGGAGCCTTGAAGAATTTACGACACTGAAATGGATTTCGGTCCAGCACGAAAAACGCAGCTTCCCTTATTAATGAATAGGAGTGAATGGAATTGAGCATAAGAACGGAAAAAGAAACCGCAGACCTTCTGGACGCGTTTGTCAAAGTAGCCCCTTATTTAAACAGCCTGGTTCAGGATGATATTACAATCGGCATTTACGATACGGAAAAACTGCTTGTGAATATACCTGCCAAAACCTTTTCTCTCAACGTAAAAGCCGGCGATCCGCTGCAGGAAGGGGATATTATTACAGACGCCATCCGCACCAATCAGAAGAAGACGAGCATGGTTCCGAAAGAATTGTTCGGCTTCCCATTGATTGCACGCGCCATCCCGCTCCACGACGAGAATGGAAGAGTGATAGGGGGCGTCGGCCTCGGAACGAGCCTTGAGGAGTCGTCTAAGCTTCATGATGTGGCGGAAAGCTTATCGGCTGTTGTTGAACAAACGGCAGCAGCCATTTCCGATATTTCTGATTCAATCAACGGGTTTTCATCTCAAATGTCGGGCATTTCCTCTCAGGCGAAAAAGGTAAGCGAAAGCGCCGGTGAAATCGCCGATATTTCAGTAACCGTGAAAGGCATCTCTGACCAAAGCAACTTGCTCGGCCTGAACGCCGCGATCGAAGCGGCGAGAGCAGGGGAGTCTGGAAAAGGCTTCTCTGTCGTTGCAGATGAGATCAGAAAGCTAGCCACGCATTCGAAAGAAAATGTCGGCCAGATTGACCAGATCACGAAAAAAATCCACAGCCTGCTGAAAGGTCTGGAGGAATCAATCGAGTCGATTAATCAGCATACAGACGGACAAGCCGCTGCCGTTGAACAAATTTCCGCCACGATGCAGGAGATTTCAGGAAGCGCACAGCATCTCGCAAAAATGGCAGAAAAAGCGCTTGAGGAAGAATAAAAGACCGGGGACGAACGTCCCCGGTCTTTTTTCTATCCTGTATTTCCATGAACTTTGTCTGACGTTTTACTAGTTTTATTCCAACGGCTGATTTAAAATGTACACATGAACTTACGTGAGGATTGATAGGAACCATGAGCATATTAAAAGCGGAAAATCTGTATAAAACATACGGAGATAAAACATTATTTGACCACATCTCCTTTCATATTGAAGAGAATGAAAGAATCGGATTAATCGGGCCGAACGGAACAGGAAAATCCACGCTGCTGAAAGTGATTGCCGGCTTGGAATCTATCGAAGAGGGAGACATCACGAAATCAGGCAGCGTGCACGTTGAATTTCTTCATCAAGACCCGGAGCTGCCTGCGGGGCAAACTGTGCTGGAGCATATCTATTCCGGTGAATCGGCTGTGATGAAAACCTTGCGTGAATATGAAAAAGCGCTGAATGAACTGGGGGAAGATCCCGAAAATGAACAGCGCCAGAAGCACCTGCTGGCTGCGCAGGCGAAAATGGATGCGAACAACGCGTGGGATGCGAACACCTTGGCAAAAACCGTATTGTCTAAGCTGGGCGTCAACGACGTAACAAAGCCAGTAAACGAGCTCTCAGGCGGTCAGAAAAAACGGGTGGCCATTGCCAAAAACTTAATTCAGCCCGCTGATCTGCTGATTTTAGACGAGCCGACGAACCATTTGGATAATGAAACGATTGAGTGGCTTGAAGGATATTTAAGCCAATATCCCGGCGCCGTCATGCTGGTGACGCACGACAGGTATTTCTTAAATCGTGTCACGAACCGCATTTATGAGCTCGAACGAGGCAGCCTCTACACGTACAAAGGCAACTATGAAGTGTTTTTAGAAAAACGCGCGGAACGGGAAGCGCAGGCTGAGCAAAAGGAAACGAAGCGGCAAAACCTGCTGCGCCGCGAACTGGCTTGGCTTAGACGGGGAGCGAAAGCGCGCTCCACAAAACAAAAGGCGAGAATTGACCGAGTGGAGGCGATTAAGGAGCAGAAAGGCCCTCAGTCATCTGGCTCACTCGACTTTGCGATTGGCTCCCACCGTCTTGGCAAACAGGTCATTGAAGCGGAGAACGTGATGATCGCTTATGACGGCCGCATACTTGTCGACCGCTTTAATGAGCTGGTCATACCGGGTGAACGGATTGGGATCATCGGGCCAAACGGCATCGGAAAAACAACGCTGTTAAACGCCCTTGCCGGCCGTCATACTCCAGACGGCGGCCATATTGCGATCGGCCAGACCGTCAGAATCGGCTACTATACCCAGGATCATAGTGAAATGAATGGCGAGTTAAAGGTCATTGAATATATAAAAGAAACGGCGGAGGTCGTAAAAACAGCGGATGGCGATATCATTACAGCTGAACAAATGCTGGAGCGTTTCCTCTTCCCGCGTTCGATGCAGCAGACGTATATCCGCAAGCTGTCCGGAGGAGAAAAACGCCGTTTATACTTGCTTCAGGTTCTCATGCAGGAGCCGAATGTCCTGTTTCTCGATGAGCCGACGAACGATTTGGATACCGAAACATTAAGCGTCCTGGAGGATTATATCGACCAGTTCCCTGGCGTCGTCATCACCGTATCCCATGACCGCTACTTCCTTGACCGTGTCGTCGACCGTTTGATTGTGTTTGAAGGAAATGGCGTCATTTCCCGCTTCCAAGGCTCCTACAGTGATTACATGGAGGAATCAAAAGCGAAAAAAACAGCTGAAAAACCGGCTGCTGAAGCAAAACAGCCCGAAGCTGAGCCGAAGAAAAAACGGAAAAAGCTTTCCTACAAAGATCAGCTTGAATGGGACGGCATCGAAGATAAAATTGCCCAGCTGGAAGAAAAGCATGAGCAGCTTGAAGCTGACATCGCCGCAGCAGGCAGCGATTTCGGAAAAATCCAAGAGCTGATGGCCGAACAGGCGAAAACGGCGGAAGAGCTTGAGGCGGCTATGGACCGCTGGACAGAATTGTCCCTTATGATTGAAGAACTTGAAAGTTAGAAAAGCGCGGCCCGCAGCAGGCCGCGCTTTTTTCACATAATGTACAAAAACGAAACACCCTGCTTATGATAGGATGAAATTGTGTGTCAGCGACACATGGAAAACTAATGGAGATGATGAAGTATGACATTGACTATCGTGATGTTAATCCTCATGAGTCTGGTGAAAATCGTATTAACCTGTCTTCCAACAGGCGTCATGGAATGGCTGCTCAGCAAATTTGAGGTGCACGCCAAGCTGAGTGACGAAAATGCCGTTCTCTCTCTAGCTGGAAAACGTCTTGAGGGGGAAGAGAAGCAGAAAGTGATTGACCAATTTAACGAAGCTGTCTTCCTGGAGAAGTATTATATTTACCCAGGTGACGAAGAGCGTTATTTATATCCGGAAAACGGCGGTACGCCGCTGGTGATAGATACGAAAAAAGGCAAAAATGATGTGAAGCTGTTTGTGTACCGCTACGACGACCATATTGACGTCGTGAAGCAGTACAAGAAGAAAGTGATTGCGTATCAATTGCTTTCTGAAAGCCTTCAAAAGCAGTCTCTGTCAGTGACAGGAAGTTTGGCTTAAACAGGACAGTGAAAGACGGGTGCTTTATGCACTCGTTTTTTTATTGATTTTCAAAACTTTACGTTTACGTTAAGGTTCAAAAGGTGTATAATGGGAACAGAAACGGCGAAGGGGGATTTACCTTGGAATGGATGAAGATTGATCAAGTAGCCAAAAGAAGCGGGCTGACAAAGCGGACCATCCGGTTTTATGAAGAAATCGGTTTGATTCCGGCGCCGAAACGGACAGACGGCGGCGTAAGGCTTTATTCAGAGGATGATATGGAGGAGCTTGAGAAAGTCATCAGCACAAAAGAAGTGCTCGGTTTTTCCCTTCAGGAGCTTCAGCATTTCATGGAAACCAGCCGCCAGCTAGAGTTAAACAAAGAGGGGTATTTGTTGTCACTGGATCCTAAGGAACGGAAAGAAAAACTGGAGGAAATTCAGGAAACACTGAATCACCAGCTGGATTTGATTGATGAGAAAATCCGCACATTCGAAAGCTTTAAAGAACGCCTGCAAGGCATGAAAGATAAAGCGGAACGTGCTATTCAATCAATCGAATGAAAAGTTTGCCAAACGCTATTTTTGTAGCGTTTCTTTTAATGGAATAAAGATGGAGGTCAGGTCAAATGGATAAGACAAAACAAGTGAATCAGAAAACGGGCTTGCTCAGTCAGCCGAAAGCTGTATGGGCTGTCGCGTTTGCCTGTGTGATTTCCTTTATGGGAATCGGGCTGGTCGATCCAATTCTTCCGGCAATTGCCGCACAATTACATGCTTCACCTAGTGAAGTATCACTCTTGTTTACAAGTTATTTGCTTGTAACCGGATTTATGATGTTTTTCTCAGGCGCCATTTCCAGCCGTATCGGCGCGAAATGGACGTTAATTCTCGGACTTATTTTTATTATTGTGTTTGCGGGGCTTGGCGGCAGTTCAAGCTCAATTGCTCAGCTAGTAGGCTACCGCGGCGGCTGGGGATTAGGCAATGCTTTGTTTATTTCAACAGCGCTTGCGGTCATCGTCGGCGTGTCTGTCGGGGGCAGCGCCCAAGCGATTATTTTGTATGAGGCGGCGCTCGGTCTCGGGATTTCCGTCGGGCCGCTTGCAGGCGGAGAGCTTGGAAGCATTTCATGGCGCGCACCGTTTTTCGGGGTATCTGTCCTGATGTTTATTGCGTTAATCGCGATTTCTTTCATGCTGCCGAAATTGCCGAAACCGGCGAAACGCGTCGGTGTGTTTGATGCCATGAAGGCGCTCAAATATAAAGGTCTGCTGACGATGGCGGTATCTGCATTCTTATACAACTTTGGATTTTTTATTTTGCTTGCTTATTCTCCGTTCGTTCTGGATTTAGATGAACATGGTCTTGGATATGTCTTCTTCGGCTGGGGCCTTCTGCTGGCTGTTACGTCAGTCTTTACTGCGCCGCTCGTGCACAAAGCGATGGGCACAGTGCGTTCCTTGGTCGTTCTCTTTATCTCCTTTGCGGTCATTCTCATCATTATGGGGATCTGGACAGAGCATCAGACATTGATTATTACATGTATCGTTGTCGCCGGTGCTGTCCTCGGTATGGTGAATACGATCATGACAACCGCTGTGATGGGTTCTGCGCCGGTTGAACGTTCAATCGCGTCTTCAGCCTACAGCTCAGTCCGCTTCATCGGCGGTGCGCTCGCTCCGTGGATTGCGGGAATGTTGTCAGAACACTTCACCGCAAGCACACCATATACAGTAGGCGGGATCGTCGTTTTTGTCGGCATGCTTGTCCTTCTCATGGGACGTAAACATCTTGCCGGAATTAAGGCGGGACATTAATAACGAAAGACACTGCGCAGATGCAGTGTCTTTTTTATCATGCAACCTTCTCATTACTACCATATCCATTGCAGCTCATTTTAAAAGACAGAGAGCTGTTGAGAATCGTTCAGAAAAAATGGCAGTAAAAAACCCGCCCTTCAGCAGGCGGGTTTTCTTCGGTTTAAAGCACTTTCGTCGTCCAAGACTCGCAGTTCCACGTTTCTGTCGCGATATCCATATAAAAGTCTGGCTCATGAGAAATGAGCAGAATGGAGCCTTTGTATTCTTTCAGCGCGCGCTTAAGCTCTTCCTTTGCATCGACATCCAAGTGGTTTGTCGGCTCATCGAGCACCAGCAGGTTTGTTTCCGAATTGATCAGCTTGCACAATCTAACTTTCGCTTTTTCGCCCCCGCTTAATACGGAGACGCGGCTTTCGATATGCTTTGTCGTCAGTCCGCATTTTGCCAGAGCGGCCCGAATTTCATACTGCGTATAAGAAGGGAATTCACTCCATACCTCTTCAATGCACGTATTGTTGTTTGTTTCCTTGACCTCTTGCTCAAAATAGCCGGTAAAGAGATGCTCGCCGCGTTCAACCGAGCCTTCAAGCGGCTGGATTTCGCCAAGCAGGCTTTTCAGCAATGTCGTTTTTCCTATCCCGTTCGCGCCGTAAAAGGCGATTTTTTGGCCGCGCTCCATGCGGAGGTTCAGCGGACGTGACAGCGGGGAATCGTAACCGATCACAAGATCCTTCGTTTCAAAAATCAGCTTGCCTGACGTTCTCGCCGGCTTAAAGTGGAATTCCGGTTTTGGCTTTTCTGCCGCCAGCTCAATCATATCCATCTTATCGAGTTTCTTTTGGCGGGACATCGCCATGTTTCTTGTGCTGACGCGGGCTTTGTTGCGGGCAACGAAATCCTTCAGCTCAGCGACTTCCTGCTGCTGCTTTTTATACGCTGCTTCAAGCTGCTGTTTCTTCACCTCGTAGACTTCCATAAACTGATGGTAGTCGCCGACATAGCGTGTCAGCTCTTGATTTTCAACGTGATAAATCAGGTTGATGACGCTGTTTAAGAACGGAATATCATGGGAAATCAAGATGAACGCGTTCTCGTATTCCTGCAGATAACGTTTCAGCCATTCGATATGCTGTTCATCAAGATAGTTGGTCGGCTCATCGAGAAGCAGAATTTCCGGCTTTTCAAGAAGCAGCTTGGCGAGAAGAACCTTTGTGCGCTGTCCGCCGCTCAAATCAGTGACATCACGCTCTAATCCAATATCGCTCAAGCCGAGGCCGCGGGCAATTTCTTCCACTTTGGAATCAATGATATAAAAATCATTGTTCGTCAGCGCGTCTTGAATCACACCGACTTCTTCAAGCAGCTTTTCGAGCTCGTCGGGATCAGCTTCGCCCATTTTGTTGTAAATCTCGTTCATTTCTTCTTCCATCGCAAATAAATAATGGAATGCGTCTTTCAGGACGTCACGGATGGATTTTCCTTTTTCCAGCACGGTATGCTGATCCAGGTAGCCGACACGGACATTTTTTGACCATTCGACTTTTCCCTCATCAGGTTCAAGCTTTCCGGTAATAATATTCATGAAGGTTGATTTTCCTTCACCGTTTGCGCCGATCAGCCCGACGTGCTCGCCTTTTAACAGGCGGAAGGAGACGTTATTAAAAATGGCCCGGTCACCGAAGCCGTGGCTTAAATCCTTTACAGATAAAATACTCATGTTTACACCTCTATCGTTTATCAAACACGCACAATCGGCGTGTATTATTCACCCTTTTGATTATAAAGGAGGAATCGGAATGTTGAAAGGTATAGGAAAGAAAAAGAAAAATTGCGTTCCGGGCGAGGTTTTGAGATACTATGGAGTAGATTTCAGGAATTGAGGAGAACAAAAATGACGCAAACTTGGCCATTTTTACATAATGCACAATCATTTATACAAGAGAATTGGAATGCTTCCGGCTTTCAAAAGCCAACCCCTGTTCAGGAGCAGGCAGCACAGCTGATCATGGATGGAAAGGATGTCATCGCGGAATCGCCGACAGGCACAGGCAAGACGCTTGCGTATGCGCTGCCGGTCTTGGAGCGAATTAAGCCAGATCAGAAGCATCCGCAGGCGGTGATTTTAGCGCCGTCGCGTGAGCTGGTGATGCAGATTTTTCAGGTGATTCAGGATTGGAAAGCGGGCTCAGAGCTGCGCGCGGCTTCCTTAATTGGCGGGGCGAATGTGAAGAAGCAGGTCGAAAAGCTGAAAAAACATCCGCATATCATTGTCGGTACGCCGGGCAGGGTATTTGAGCTGATTAAAGCGAAGAAACTCAAAATGCATGAAGTGAAAACGATCGTGCTTGATGAAACGGATCAGCTTGTCCTGCCGGAGCATCGCGAAACGATGAAGCAAATCATTAAAACGACATTAAGAGACCGGCAGCTTCTATGTTTTTCTGCCACCCTCAAAAAGGAAACAGAGGACGTGCTCCGCGAATTGGCGCATGAACCTGAGGTGTTGAAGGTGCAGCGAAGCAAGGCGGAAGCGGGGAAAGTAAAGCATCAATATCTGATTTGCGACCAGCGCGACAAAGTGAAGCTGCTGCAAAAGCTGTCAAGACTCCAAGGCATGCAGGCGCTTGTATTTGTGAGAGACATCGGCAACCTGAGTGTGTACGCGGAAAAATTGGCGTATCACCATGTCGATCTCGGTGTTCTGCACAGTGAAGCGAAAAAAATGGAGCGGGCGAAAATGATTGCCGCATTTGAAGACGGAGAGTTCCCGCTCTTATTGGCGACTGATATTGCTGCACGCGGTTTGGATATCGAAAACCTGCCGTACGTGATTCATGCCGATATTCCTGACGAAGACGGCTATGTACACAGATCAGGCCGAACAGGCCGAGCCGGAAAAGAAGGCAACGTGCTGAGCCTCGTTACGAAATTGGAAGAATCAAAGCTGAAAAAAATGGCGAAGAAGCTTGGCGTAGAGCTGAGTGAAGCTGTTTATACAGGCGGAAAATTGAAGACGAAATAAAAAGGAGGGCGGTATGCCCTTCTTTTTTGTTGTAAAATAATAGAAAAGGGATCGCGCGGGGTGGGAAGATGGTTTCAATAGACAGATTTCAAGTGATGAAGGAGCCGGAGCTGAAAATCCTTAAACACTGGTTTGAAGATGAGGATACAAGGCGGAGAATGGATGGGATGCTGCCATTAGATGTGTGGTATGCACGAGTGAATAAAGATGAAGACGATACTGTCATGATGGCTTATGACGGGCAGCTTCCGGCAGGGATGGTCGTTATGGAGTTCGGGGAGAAGCGGGCGTATATTGGATTGATCGTCAATCCTTTGTACCGGCTTCAAGGGTACGGAAAACAGATATTGCAAAAACTGCTGAGTGACCCTGGTTTTAATGGTGTGCGGGAATGGGCTGCATGCATTGAAGAAGACAATCGAATCAGTTTGGCTTGCTTTCAAGCAGCCGGATTTACTTTGGAAGACACTGAACCTGATGAAGATGGTTTCCTCACTTTGCTTCTTCGCACCTGACCATACACAAAAACACGGAGGGCAAAAATCCCTCCGTGTTTTCATTATCATGTCAGTTCGGATCACTGACTTTGATCAGCTGTTTTCCTTTATTTTCGCCTTTAAATAAACCGAGAAACGCGTCAGGAATGTTTTCGAAGCCTTCTGTGATGGTTTCCTCGTAATGGAGCTTTCCATCCTTTAGCCATTCGGCCAGCTGTTTTGCTCCCTCAGAAAAGCGATCGGAGTAGTCGCCTACAATAAACCCTTGCATCAGAGACTTCGTTTTGATCAGCTTCGATTGGACGCGAGGTCCTATGTCATCTGCTTCACTTTCCGCGTTGTAGGAAGAAATGGCGCCGCACACCGGAATGCGGGTAAATTCATTGAGCAGGTTCATGACCGCATCTGAAATCGGCCCGCCGACATTGTCAAAATATACATCGATACCGTCAGGACAAGCGTCTTCAAGCGCTTTCTGGATATCTTCTGCTGTTTTGTAATTGATGGCTTCGTCAAATTGCAGCTCCTGTTTTAAATACGCTATTTTTTCATCAGAGCCTGCGATGCCGACGACTCGCGCGCCTTTGATTTTGGCAATTTGCCCGACCGCTGAACCGACGGCTCCCGCAGCTCCGGAGACGACCACGGTTTCACCTTCCTTCGGGCGCCCGATGTCCAGCAGTCCGAAATATGCCGTCAAACCGGTCATTCCCAAAATGCCGAGATAGGCCGAAGCGGGAGCGAGGCTTGTATCAATTTTTCGCAAGGCAGACTCGCTGACAGCCGAAAATTCCTGCCAGCTGAGGTTTCCGATGACGATATCGCCTTTTTTCAGATGCTCACCGTCTGACACGACTTCAGCGATAACCCTGCCAGAGAGTGCTTCATCCAAGCCGAACGGTTTAACATATGACTTCGTATCCTGCATACGGCCGCGCATATAAGGGTCAACCGATACATAAAGCGTTTTGACAAGCACTTCACCCTGCTGGGGTTCAGGGACGGGGATCGTTTCAAAGCGGAAGTCTTCATGAACGGGAACCCCTTGCGGACGTCTGGCTAATTGAATCTGCTGTTGAGTTTTTGTCATATTCATCCTCCTATTACTTGATTGACACCAATGTAACACGGACTAGTGATGAAATACAAAAGGTAAACCGGCATACAAAAAAGGTTATAGAGGAACTTATGCTTTCTACAAGCTCTTTTGTTTTAAAAGTTCTCTTTAGTCATTTATCATTATTAGAAAAAAGAACAGAAAAAGAGCTTCTGCACACTAGTTAAGATTGGCTAGTGTATATGTCGATTCTTCTTCATATTCTTGCAAGCATCTGCTAGGGGGAGCTTAGTCGTTCACATTTTGCTTTCCCATCAATCTGCCATAGCAAAGTCTATGCAATTGTTTTGCATCTGCAAAGCATTGCTCAATTTTTTCACTTTTATGCTGAGTTTTTCTGAAACAGACAATCGATTATACTCGACCATTTTCTTTTTCAATTAAGTAATGTTTACTTATTAATAAAACACGCGGAAAAGCAGACGAAAACATATTAATTAAATTTTAGGTATTTATTAAAAGCTTATAGGTTTATTTACCTTTTTCTTGAATTGCAATTGAGAAAATCCATATATTGCGGACACTAATAAAAGAATACCTGCTGAAACATAAACTAAACGAACTCCAAGGAAATCTGAAATAGCTCCTATAGCCAGAATTGAAAACATAAAAATGAACTGTACTAAAGAAGACCTTGCAGACATTATATTAATTCGAGTTTGCTCGGTTGTTATGTTCTGAATAAATGTTTCTTGTGTAAGATCTCTTAATATATAAGCCGGCCCCATAAAGAGAACCAATATTAGAGCTAAGTATGAATTACTTATAAATCCATATATTAAAGTTAAACTTCCATATGAGACAGCACCAATTAACATAAAATTAATTAACTTATTTTGAAATCTCTCCGACAGTTTATATATTATAAATCCCCCTATCATCGAACCTAAATAGTATGCTCCGTTAATAAATCCCCACCATGATTCTCCTTTATGCAAGACTTCGTTAACGAAAGCTAAAGAGACAGACCCTATCCAAATCATTCCTGCCCAAGACTCAATTAAATCCATAATAATAATTGTTCTAAGTTTCTTTTGGCTAAATAAATACCGCCAACCACTTACTATACTCTTATTGGGAGAATTTTTTTCACGTATGACAGAATTAGCGTGGCCGTGTGGTAGACAAAATAAAAGAGAAATAAGAGATGTAAACAACAAAAAGATAGTAAGTATAATAGTATATCGCTCACCTAAAAATGCAATTATGAGACCACCTAAAGACCAGCCTACAAATTGAAAAGTTTGGTCCACTGTAGATAATAATCCATTTGCCTTTACTCTTTTATCAGGAGAGATTATTTCCCCTATAATTGCACTTTTTAAAGGTGAGAACCATCCATTAAAAAAGGAAATACAGCTAATAATAATAAAGACTAAAATGAGAGTTTGATTAGAGTAAGTTCTTAATAAAGAATAGAACAAACATATTAACAACAGCATTTGTATCAATTGAGAAATAATTATTGTAAGATGCAGTTTTAATCGAATTGTTATTAACGGTAATATAGCACTTCCAAAAATACGAAAAATAATACTTATTAATGTCACCATAGAGGCGATGGTTGTCGAATTGGTCATTTTAAACAAAAACGAAATCACTACCATAGTATATAGAGAAAAACCTAAATTTGTAGTGGTCTGGCTAAATAAAATAGAATAATAACCTTTACTCATATGTATCCTCCCTTGGAATAACTTTTCTCGGTAAAGAGCTTAAACATATTTAAACACCTTAAAACAACAAAAGTAAAGAAAAAATTTCCTTGTAAACTATTTACTTTTATTCTATTTATTGTTATTGTTTATTTAAGTTCTCTGACTATTCTATCAATAGCCAGGGAACCACATATCTTATTAAAGGGGGGAAAACCATGAAAAAATTAAGAAAAAACTGGAGAAAATCGATTGTTAGCCCGGTTCTTTATACTAATGAAAAATGGTAAACATTTAGGGAATAGCATTTAAATGCTATTCCTTATTTCAATAAACAAATCGGGAGGTTATCGTAAATTGACTCTATTAATGCAAGATCATAAATCAATTTACAATAAAGATATAGAAATATTAATTGAAGTTGAAGAACTTATTACTTCTGTTCCAGAAAATAACAAAAATGATTTTAAGAGTTTAATCGATAATAAAATTATGACTCTCCTAAATAAAATTCAACACCCTGTAGCAGCTGAAAATGTGTTTGGTATGTGTATTGCTTATCCGAATACTTACATAAGGTATAGATTAATTGATTTCGTTGAAAAATGGGTACCTTATTTCTCTGCTGTAGAAACTATAATCAATCTAACCCAAGATCCGGATGATTTAGTTTCTTTTAAAGCTATGGATGTCTGTGCAAATCATAAAATTGAAGAATCGGTAGCATATTTGTCTTCGATCATTGATGATGTCAGGGAGAGTATAAGCTACCCTAAAAAACCTGTGGGATTAGGGGCCCAAAAAGTATTAAGTACATTATTAGATATATTCGGTGTTGAAAAATATGAAGAGCTAGTAATGCTAAAAAATTATTTTGATCAAAATGGTATCCTTCCTAATAACTTTGACTTTGAAGAAAAAATTCCTCAAAGTCTAATAGAGGAATTCGAAAAAACAGAAGAAGATGGGATGATTTTAATTCCGGGTGGCTTTTTTGAATTTGGTTTAAATGAAAATGAAATTCCTGACAAAACATTTAATTGGAAAGATGCTGTTCCTAGACAAAAAGTATGGTTACCTCCATTTTTTATTGATAAGTATCCTGTTACAAATAAAGATTATGATATCTTTACCGAGTTCATAGAGGAAAATGGGCATATATTCTGTCATCCTAATGAACCGCAGAATAAACAACATAGAAGAAATACATATTGGGATGATAGGTATTTAGATAATCATCCCGTTACAGGTATAGATTTTTATGATGCATTTGCTTACGCAAGATATAAGGGGAAAGAATTGCCAACCGAGTTTCAATGGGAAAAAGCTGCTCGAGGCGAAAAAGGTAATATCTGGCCTTGGGGAGATAAATTTGATCCTGCAAAGGTTCAATATGCTGGAAGTCTTTATAATGAACCCATTACTTCTTTAAAGTCCTGGAGAGAAAATTTATTAAAAGCTCATGCTGATAAAGAATTAAATCATTTAACAAGTGATATTTTTGAACAAAATGGTGAAAGTCCCTATGGAGTATGCGGTATGATCGGCGGAACATGGGAGTGGACTAGAAGTGAGCTTAAAACAAAGAGAGCTTTCCACCCTATTTTTGAGAATGTACCATTTAATAGTGTTAACTCATTTGCCGTTCTTAAAGGAGGATCATTCTTCTCTCATCCAGGCTTAATGTTCCCTTCCTTTAGAGCAAAAGATATTCCTTTCTGTCGACACAATGAAATGGGAATTAGATGCGTAAAGAATATTCCAGTATATAAAATTAGAGAATCAATTAATGGGCCAATTACTAATAAAGCAATTTATTAATCATTCTAGATTAGAGACTTGATAAAAGTATACTAACATTGTGTAATAATGTTCAGCTTGTAGAAAAAACAATGTTTTTTCTACAAGCTTTTATTTTAAATGTTTTTAATAATTATCGGATTGAGAATCAGAAAAAGAGACATTAAGCCCAAGCTTCGTTGAGTATTACGATTTTCAATATATTTTTGCGGAAAATATACAATATTCTGTTAATTTATATCTCGATTTTTAATTGAACCTGCAATAGCAAAGCCCCTTACCACTGTTTTGATTCTTTCTTTTTCTGATACATAAGCTAATTTTGTCGCTTTTTCTTTTTGGTCTTTCCACGCATTTCGAGGATGACTTACTATAATTCTTTCGGTCTTTTCTAGTTATGAGATAACGTTTATGTCTTGTTAAGATTCGAAGTGATGGTACAACTTTAACAAGTTGGTCAATAAGAACAAATTTAACTTATGTTAAGAGTACCTCGTGTGGAACTTGAGAAGAATGATGAGTTTTTTTAGTTTATCATCAATTATGTGAGAATGAAATATTATAAGGGAAAATGAAGGCTGTCAAGTTTCTCGACAGCCCTAGGCATTCCTCTCCTTTTTATGTCGCCCGTAATTTCGGACACAGTCCCGTCGGCAGGCACATTGGCTTCTGGTCGATCGGGCTTCTCATGATGCAGCATTCCAGGCCGAAGACTTCACGGAAAAATGGCTGGGTAAACACATCTTCCGGTGTTCCGGCATTGTATACTTTTCCGTCCAGCACACTGATCAGATAGTCAGCATATTGAGCGGCCTGGTTTAAATCATGGAGCACCATCACAACGGTGCGGCCATGATCGCGGTTCAGCTTTTTCAGCAGCTCAAGCACTTCAATCTGGTGTGAAATGTCTAAATACGTGGTCGGTTCATCAAGCAAAAGCAAATCAGTTCCTTGAGCAAGCGCCATGGAAATCCATGCTCTTTGTCTTTGACCGCCTGAGAGAGCATCCAGTGTCCGTTCCTTCAGCTCTATCATTCCCGTTGCTTCCAGGGCCCACTCTACCATATCGTGATCCTCTTGGGTATGCTTGGATAACAGTTTTTTGTGAGGATGTCTGCCGAAATAGCACAATTCCTCTACCGTCAATCCTTCAGGCGCCTGAGGAGATTGAGGAAGAATGGCCAGTTTTTTTGCGACTTCTTTTGACGGCTGGCGGTGGATATCTTTTCCTTCTAATAGTACCGTACCGCTTTTTGGCGCCATCAGCCTGGCGAGTGATTTGAGGATTGTTGATTTCCCGCAGCCATTGGCGCCGATGAGTGCAGTGATTTTTCCCTCTTCTATCTTTAAATCGACTCCGTCAATAATCACTGTGCTGTCATATGAAAGAGTGAGCTGGTCTGCAGCCAGTTTTCCCATGATATCCTCTCCCTACTGTTTCCTCGCTTCGAATTTCAAAAAATATAAGAAATAAGGCGCGCCGATCACGGCTGTCAATATTCCGGCCGGTATTTCAACCGGAGGCATGATGCCGCGCCCTAACGTATCTGCAATTAATAATATAATAGCACCAATCAATGCCGATGCAGGCAGTAAATATTTAGCTTTTTCTCCGGTAAGCCGTCTGGCGATATGCGGAGCAAGCAAGCCGATAAAACCGATTGAGCCGACGACGGCTACACAGCTTCCCGCCAGCGCAACCGCGGTAAAAATCAGAATGAATCTCAGCCTGTTTGCGTTTTCTCCGAGACCCTGCGCAAGCTCATCGCCGAGTGACATAAGATCCAGCTTCGGTATGAGAATGCAGACGATCGGCAAAAGAATCAAAAGCCATGGCGCAAGCAGCTTGACTTCTTCCCAGTTTCTTCCCCAGAGGCTGCCTGTCAGCCAAATGAGTGCAGCATTCACGTCGCCCGGAAACTTGACCATCATATATTGCATCCCGGCGTGGCAGACCGCGCCTAAGGCGATGCCTGATAGAGCCAATGAAGAGGGCTGAATGCTTTTTTTGCGGGCTATCATTAATAATAGTACAGCAATAATGGCGGCTCCGGCAAATGCAGAGAACGGAAGCACGTACACTGGCGATTTAGGAAAAATCAGAATCACAGCCATGGCCGCAAGTCCGGACCCTTTTGAAATGCCGACAACGTCCGGGGAAGCGAGCGGATTGCGGATGACACCCTGCAAAATCGTACCGGCCGCGGCAAGCCCGGCACCGGCCAAAATCGCTAGTATAATCCGGGGAAGGCGGTATTGCTGGATGATGAATTCAAAGGAATGATCCAGTCCCAGCAAATTTGTCACCACCGCATCCGGTGAAATGTATAATGCACCGAAGCCGATGCTGATGACGGACAGAACGATCAGAAGCACGGCCAATATGAGTATCGCCAGCAAAGGGCGTTTTTGTTTTCTGGTTGTTTTCTTCATTTCAGATTTCGCCCTTTCCTTGCCAAATATAAGAAAAACGGTGTTCCGATAATCGCGGTGACAATGCCGACCGGTGATTCATAAGGAAACGCAATCCATCTGGCCAGAACATCTGCGTACACCAGCAAAATGGCACCGAACAGCGCTGAAAACGGAAGCACATATTGATAATGTTCTCCGATCAGCTTGCGGACAATATGCGGAATGAGCAGTCCGACAAAGCCGATCGGCCCGGCGACGGCTACGGAAGCGCCGGAAAGAATTAAAATGATAAAGCTGATCAGAATCCGGATGCCGTTCATGTTTTGCCCAAGCCCTTTTGCTGTCTCGTCCCCAAGACCAAGAACAGAAACAGAACCGGAAAACACGAGGGCAAGCCCGATGCCGATGACAGAAAACGGAGCGATGGTCATGACGTCCTGCCAATTGCTTCCGTCAATCGCGCCTGTCATCCAGTACAGAACATCTTCTCCCGACTCATTTAAAATAATGACGGCCTGTGTCATGGAGGAGAGGAACAAATGCACCGCCATTCCCGATAGCGCCAGCTTGACTGGTGTCATTCCGCCGGATGAGGCAATCATATACACAATCGCGCCGCCTGCTGCCGCACCCGCAAAAGCGAATACAACGGAAGAATAGGGCGATGCCGGCAGAATGACGAGAGAAGCAACGACAAAAAGCGATGCGCCCGCATTCACACCGAAAATTTGAGGTGAAGCCAGAGGGTTTCTAGTCATGGCCTGCATCAGCGCCCCTGCTACGGCAAGGCTGGCACCGACGAAAACGCCAATTAATGTGCGGGGAAGGCGAAGAGTAGAGATGATGAGCTGTTCCTTTGAACCGTCCCATACAAAAAGATATTTCAATGAATCTATGATGCCGATGTCTGAGGCTCCTACTGATAGATTCAGCCCAAGCCCGAATATAAAAATGATCAGTGCGATGATAAATATCATCAGTCTCGATGATAAGCGCCGTTTGGCTGAATGATACAACAGTCTCACTTCCTTACTGCGTCTGATTGCAAAAACGAAGAAGCAAGGATTTCCCCTCGCTTCTCATAGTCTTACTTATTATACACTTTTTTGAGGACGTCTTTGGCGCTTGTTTCACTAGACTTGATCCCTCTGAATCTTGTCCAAGTGTCACGGTCTGCATCATAGACTTGTCCGTTTTTCACCGCTTTGAGATTTTTCCAGAGCGGGTTCGTTTTCCACTCGTCTACAATTGTCTTGCCTTCGTTGGCTGAGATGAACAAAATATCTGGATCGATTTTGCTCAATTGCTCAAGGCTGACCTCTTGATAGGCTTCATTTGATTTCACTGCGTGCGTAAAGCCGAGCATTTTAAAGATTTCTCCGTCATAAGATGAGGACGTATGAAGCTGGAATGAATCTGCTCTAGCAACCCCAAGAACGATGTTGCGGTTTTCATCTTTCGGAAGCTCCGCTTTTAGATCGTTGATGACTTTGTTGTGCTCTGCAAGCTTTTCTTTTCCTTCATCTTCTTTATTTAACGCTTTAGCAATGGTTGTAAAGCTGTCGATCGTTTCGTCATATGTCGCTTCCCGGCTTTTTAATTCAATCGTCGGGGCGATTTGTTTCAGCTGTTTATAAATGTTTTTATGGCGTTCAGCATCAGCGATGATGATATCAGGCTTTAAGGAACTGATGACCTCTAGATTCGGTTCGCTGCGTGTGCCTACCGATGTATAATCAATTGAGCTGCCGACAAGCTTTTTAATCATATCTTTTTTGTTGTCATCGGCGATGCCCACCGGCGTAATGCCGAGGTTGTAGACAGCATCCAAGAATGAAAGCTCAAGGACAACCACCCGCTTAGGTGTGCCGCTTACTGGCGTTTTTCCTTCTTCGTGCTGGATCACTCTTGAATCCTTAGACTTGCTTTCGCTGCTTCCGCTGTTATTCTGGCTTGATGAACAGCCGGATACAATGAAGCAGGCGATTAATAGAACACTCATGATGGCAAACAACTTGTTAGAATAGGTGCGCATGTCATTCTTCCTTTTTTTAGATTTAGTAATGAGAATCATTATCACATGTAAACACTATAATAGCATGGCTCATCATGTCAATATTTTTTTAGTAAAGAAAGCGTCGGTTTTACTGCTTTTTCATGAAAGCATCATCAGACACAAATAAATGGTATACAGCATCGCCGTGTCTCCGAGACAAAAACGCTTGGGCATTAGCTTTAGAGTTTTTAAGCATATCAGCATTAACATAAGGAAGGAGAGCGCCGAGATAACCGGACAATTTCTTTTCTATTTCTTCTGCAAGCGCGAATTCAATGTCGCCGATATTCATGATAATCGAGAAGACAAAGTCGATATCGATATGAAAATGTTCCTCAGCAAAGGCCGCAAGCTCGTGAATTCCGGGTGAACAGCCGGCGCGCTGATGGAAAATCTGTTTGACTAAATCACTCACAACCCATGCATTGTATTGCTGTTCTGGTGAAAAGTATTGCATTAGACATACCTCCTGCTCGTACGGATAAAGACAGCAATTCATGATCGTTTGCTCCGTGCAGCGGTTTCTCTTTGATTTTGATTTTTCTGAAAATATTCCCCGTTCCTATCACTTTACCATGGGCGGAAAATAAAT
The DNA here is from genome assembly GCF_000332645.1 of Bacillus inaquosorum KCTC 13429. Classification (GTDB taxonomy): domain Bacteria; phylum Bacillota; class Bacilli; order Bacillales; family Bacillaceae; genus Bacillus; species Bacillus inaquosorum. Next base: position 119,427 of record NZ_AMXN01000005.1, on the reverse strand, counting down.
GGCTACTACCATTCTTCCTGTTTTTCGCTTCAATGTTCTAGAATCTGTTTCATCTATATGCGACCGGGTATGAAAGAAATATAGTAATCATGAAGGAGGAATGTCGAAATGAAACCAGTTGTAAAAGAGTATACAAACGACGAACAGCTCATGAAGGATGTAGAAGAATTACAGCAAATGGGTGTTGCGAAAGAGGATGTATACGTCTTAGCTCACGACGATGACAGAACGGAACGGCTGGCAGACAACACGAACGCCAACACGATCGGAGCCAAAGAAACGGGTTTTAAGAATGCGGTAGGAAACGTGTTTAATAAAAAAGGAGACGAGCTCCGCAATAAAATTCATGAAATCGGCTTTTCTGAAGATGAAGCCGCTCAATTTGAAAAACGTTTGGATGAAGGGAAAGTGCTTCTCTTTGTAACAGACAATGAAAAAGTGAAATCCTGGGCTTAATGCAGGAATAGAACCCAAAAGGCAAACTTCGGCCTTTTGGGTTTTTTGCGGTTTTTGCGGTGTATGTTTTGCAGAATGCCGCAATTAGATAGCGGAAGATTTTCGGTTCTGGATGTCCCTCAATTTGCTATTATATTTTTGTGATAAATTGGAATAAAATCTCACAAAATAGCAAATGGGGGTTCATAGTGGATGAAAAAAGTGATGTTAGCTACGGCTCTATTCTTAGGGTTGACTCCAGCTGGCGCAAACGCGGCTGATTTGGGCCATCAGACATTAGGGTCAAATGATGGCTGGGGCGCGTACTCGACGGGCACGACAGGCGGATCAAAAGCATCGTCCTCGAACGTGTATACCGTCAGCAACAGAAACCAGCTTGTCTCAGCATTAGGCAAGGATACCAACACAACGCCAAAAATCATTTATATCAAGGGAACAATTGACATGAATGTGGATGACAATTTGAAGCCGCTTGGTTTAAATGACTATAAAGATCCAGAGTACGATTTGAACAAATATTTGAAAGCCTATGATCCAAGCACATGGGGCAAAAAAGAGCCTTCCGGAACACAAGAAGAAGCCAGAGCACGCTCTCAGAAAAACCAAAAAGCACGGGTCATGCTGGATATTCCTGCAAACACGACAATCGTCGGTTCAGGTACAAATGCCAAAATTGTGGGCGGTAACTTCCAAATCAAGAGCGATAACGTCATTATCCGCAATCTCGAATTCCAGGATGCCTATGATTATTTTCCGCAATGGGATCCAACTGACGGAAGCTCAGGAAACTGGAACTCTCAATACGACAACATCACGATAAACGGCGGCACGCATGTATGGATTGACCATTGTACATTTAATGACGGCTCACGTCCGGACAGCACATCGCCAAAGTATTTCGGCAGAGAATATCAGCACCATGACGGACAAACTGATGCTTCTAACGGCGCTAACTATATCACGATGTCTTACAACTATTATCACGATCATGATAAAAGCTCCATTTTCGGATCAAGCGACAGCAAAACATCTGATGATGGCAAATTGAAAATTACGCTTCACCATAACCACTACAAAAATATCGTCCAGCGCGCACCGAGAGTCCGCTTTGGACAAGTGCACGTATACAACAACTATTATGAAGGAAGCACAAGCTCTTCAGGTTATGCCTTCAGCTATGCGTGGGGAATCGGAAAGTCATCTAAAATTTATGCTCAAAACAATGTTATTGACGTACCTGGACTGTCAGCTGCTAAAACGATCAGCGTATTCAGCGGGGGAACAGCTTTATATGACTCAGGCACCTTGCTGAATGGCACGCAAATCAGCGCATCGGCTGCAAACGGATTGAGCTCTTCTGTCGGCTGGACACCGTCTCTGCACGGCACAATCGATGCTTCAGCGAATGTGAAATCGAATGTTATATCTCAAGCGGGTGCGGGTAAACTGAATTAAGAAATGAAAAAACACAAAGGGCTGCTCACCTTTGTGTTTTTTAATTAATTAAATTGTTTATTAACTTAGTTAAGGAGTAGAATGGGAAAGGGGATCGGAAAACAAGTATATAGGAGGAGACCTATTTATGGCTTCAGAAAAAGACGCAGGAAAACAGTCAGCAGTAAAGCTTGTTCCATTGCTTATTACTGTCGCTGTGGGACTAATCATCTGGTTTATTCCCGCTCCGTCCGGACTTGAACCTAAAGCTTGGCATTTGTTTGCGATCTTTGTCGCGACAATTATCGGCTTTATCTCCAAGCCCTTGCCAATGGGTGCAATTGCAATTTTTGCATTGGCGGTTACTGCACTAACTGGAACACTATCAATTGAGGATACACTAAGCGGATTCGGGAATAAGACCATTTGGCTTATCGTGATCGCATTCTTTATTTCCCGGGGATTTATCAAAACCGGGCTCGGTGCGAGAATTTCGTATGTATTCGTTCAGAAATTCGGGAAAAAAACCCTTGGACTTTCTTATTCACTGCTGTTCAGTGATTTAATACTTTCACCTGCTATTCCAAGTAATACGGCGCGTGCAGGAGGCATTATATTTCCTATTATCAGATCATTATCCGAAACATTCGGATCAAGCCCGGCAAATGGAACAGAGCGAAAAATCGGCGCATTCTTATTGAAAACCGGTTTTCAGGGGAATCTGATCACATCTGCTATGTTCTTAACGGCGATGGCGGCAAACCCGCTGATTGCCAAGCTGGCCCATGATGTCGCAGGGGTGGACTTAACATGGACAAGCTGGGCAATTGCCGCGATTGTACCGGGACTTGTAAGCTTAATCATCACACCGCTTGTAATTTACAAGCTGTATCCGCCGGAAATCAAAGAAACACCGGATGCGGCGAAAATCGCAACAGAAAAATTGAAAGAAATGGGACCGTTCAAAAAATCAGAGCTTTCCATGGTTATTGTCTTTCTTTTGGTGCTTGTGCTTTGGATTTTTGGCGGCAGCTTCAACATCGACGCAACCACAACCGCATTGATCGGTTTGGCCGTTCTATTATTATCACAGGTTCTGACTTGGGATGATGTCAAAAAAGAACAGGGCGCTTGGGATACGCTCACTTGGTTTGCGGCGCTTGTCATGCTGGCCAACTTCCTGAATGAGTTAGGCATGGTGTCTTGGTTCAGCAATGCCATGAAATCATCCGTATCAGGGTTCTCTTGGATTGTGGCATTCATCATTTTAATTGTTGTGTATTATTACTCTCACTATTTCTTTGCAAGTGCGACAGCCCACATCAGTGCGATGTATTCAGCATTTTTGGCTGTGGTCGTTGCAGCGGGCGCACCGCCGCTTTTAGCAGCGCTGAGCCTCGCATTCATCAGCAACCTGTTCGGGTCAACGACTCACTATGGTTCTGGAGCGGCTCCAGTCTTCTTCGGAGCAGGCTACATTCCGCAAGGTAAATGGTGGTCCATCGGATTTATCCTGTCGATTGTTCATATTGTCGTATGGCTTGGGATCGGCGGATTATGGTGGAAAGTACTAGGTATATGGTAGAAAGAAAAAGGCAGACTTCGTCTGCCTTTTTTATTTTCTCTTCATTTTACTATCTGCAAAAAATATTTTACCCTTTCACAAGAGAATGGATTTTGAAAAATAAGAAAATTCCCTATAAAAAATGATATGATCTAGGTAGAAAGGACGGCTGGTGCTGTGGTGAAAAAGCGGGTCCATTTTTCCCTGCAAACAAAAATAATGGGGCTCATTGCGGCTCTGCTGGTCTTTGTCATTGGTGTGCTGACCATTACGTTAGCCGTTCAGCATACACAGGAGGAACGGAGACAGGCAGAGCAGCTGGCGGTTCAAACGGCGAGAACCATTTCCTATATGCCGCCGGCTAAAGAGCTCATTGAGAGAAAAGGCGGGCATGCGGCTGAGACGCAAGAGGTCATTGAACAAATGAAAGAACAGACTGGCGCGTATGCCATTTATGTGTTGGACGAAAAAGGAAACATTCGGAGCGCGTCGGAAAAAAGCGGTCAAAAGAAGCTGGAGCGCAGCAGAGAAATTTTGTTTGGCGGCTCGCATGTTTCTGAAACAAAAACAGATGGACGAAGAGTCATCAGAGGGAGCGCGCCGATCATTAAAGAGCAGAAGGGATACAGCCAAGTAATCGGCAGCGTGTCTGTTGATTTTCTGCAAACGGAGACGGAGCAAGGCATCAAAAAGCATTTGAGAAACTTGAGTGTGATCGCTGTGCTTGTGCTGCTGCTCGGATTTGCCGGTGCCGCCGCGCTGGCAAAAAGCATCAGGAAGGATACGCTTGGCCTTGAGCCGCATGAGATCGCGGCTCTTTATCGGGAAAGGAATGCAATGCTTTTTGCGATTAGAGAAGGAATCATTGCCACCAATCGTGAAGGCGTCGTCACTATGATGAACGTGTCGGCGGCCGAGATGCTGAAGCTTCCCGAGCCTGTGATCCATCTTCCTATTGATGACGTCATGCCGGGAGCCGGGCTGAAGTCTGTGCTTGAACAAGGAGACATGCTGCCGAACCAGGAGGTAAGTGTCAATGATCAAGTTTTTATTATCAATACGAAAGTGATGACTCAAGGCGGGCAGGCGTATGGGATTGTCGTCAGCTTCCGGGAGAAAACAGAGCTGAAAAAGCTGATCGATACACTGACGGAGGTTCGCAAATATTCAGAGGATCTCAGGGCGCAGACCCATGAATTCTCAAATAAGCTGTACGCGATCTTAGGGCTGCTTGAGCTCGGTGAGTATGATGAAGCCATTGAGCTGATTAAAGAAGAATACGCGATACAAAATGAACAGCATGATATTTTATTCCAAAACATCCATTCACAGCAGGTGCAGGCGATTTTGCTGGGAAAAATAAGCAAGGCATCGGAAAAAAAGGTCAAGCTGTCTATTGATGAGAACAGCTCGCTCGCGCCTCTTCCTGCACATATCGGCTTGTCCCATCTCATTACGATTATTGGCAACTTAATTGATAACGCTTTCGAAGCGGTAGCAGAGCAAAGCGTGAAGGAGGTTTTGTTTTTCATCACGGATATGGGCCATGATATTGTCATCGAAGTATCAGACACAGGGCCCGGTGTACCGCCCGATAAGATGGAAGCTGTATTTCAAAGAGGCTATTCTTCAAAGGGGATGAAGAGAGGCTACGGTCTGGCTAATGTCAAAGACTCAGTGCATGAACTGGGCGGCTGGATCGAACTGGCGAACCAAAAAAGTGGCGGTGCGGTATTCACTGTATTTATACCGAAGGAGAAACAAAGGGGGAATCCATTTGATTCACATCGCGATTGCGGAGGATGATTTTCGGGTTGCGCAAATCCATGAGAGATTGATTGAACAGCTTGATGGATTCAAGATTATCGGAAAAGCGGCCAATGCCAAAGAGACAATGGCGCTTTTGGAGGAACAAAAGGCTGATTTGCTTCTGCTCGATATTTATATGCCGGACGAGCTTGGGACCACATTGATTCCTGAGATACGAAGCCGATTTCCTGAAGTGGACATTATGATCATCACAGCGGCAACAGAAACGCGTCATTTACAGGAAGCGCTCAGGGCAGGGGTTGCCCACTATTTGATCAAACCCGTAACGGCTGACAAGTTCAGACAAGTGCTGCTTCAGTATAAAGAAAAAAGGAAGCTGCTTTTGTCTCAGCCGGAGGTCAGTCAATCCATGATTGATCATATTTTCGGGAACGGTGTGAAGACATCTTTGCCGGCAGAGAATTTGCCGACAGGCATTAATTCGATAACACTGCGAAAAATTAAAGAAGCGCTTCGGAATGCAGCAGAAGGATTAACAGCAGAAGAGCTTGGGGAAAAAATGGGGGCGTCACGAACGACCGCCCGCCGCTATGCCGAGTACCTTGTGGCAAAGGAAGAAGCAAGAGCCGAGCTTGAATACGGGATTATCGGCAGGCCGGAGAGAAAATATTATTTGGCGGCGGACTAGATATGAAAAAGTATATGATCCTATTGATTGCTCTATTGATCTTTATGCAGGGGGACATCAGGCAGGCGGCTGCGCCGCGCCTGCCAGACGGGCCAATTGAAATTGTCGTCCCCGCTGAGCCTTCTGGCGGCTGGGATGTCACAGCGCAGGCGATCCAATCTGTTCTGAGGCAGAAGCAGATCGTGAAGGGTGAGGTTCATGTTGTCTATAAACCCGGCGGCGGGGGAGAGAAAGGCTGGAAATATGTCAATGAAAGCAGTAAACAGACCATCAGCATGACGTCCAGTTTAATCCTGAGCAATGATCTTCTCGGGCAAAGCAAATTAAAAACGGACGATTTTACTCCGCTCGCCATTCTCTCCAAGGAATGGCAGACTGTTGCATTGCCAAAAGGATCAGCGTTAACAAACGGCAAGGATTTGCTGAATGAGATTAAGATGCATCCCGGCAAGGTGAAAATCGGCTTTGCGCCGGGGCTTGGCAATGATGATCAGCTCTCGTTTGTCAGAGCGGCTGATATGTACGGCATTGACCCTTTTGACATTCAATTTCTGCAGTATGACAGCAGTGAGCAGCTCATTCAGGCGCTGTTCAGACATGAGATAGAAGCGGCTTCAATGACACTATCTGAAGCGAAACCATATGAGCGGCACGGCGATATCACATTAGCTGCTGTAACGTCTGATAAAAGGCTTCCAGGTTTTCCTGATGTTCCGACGTGGAAGGAGCAGGGGATCCCGTTTGTGTTTTCTCATTGGAGAGGGGTTTTGGGCCCGAAAAACATGTCGGAGGAAGAGATTTCTTACTGGGATCAAGCGCTAAAGAAGGTCACATCCTCGCCTGAGTGGAAGCGAAAAATAAACGAACAGGATTGGGAAAGCTTTTATTTGAACAGCAGGGAAACGAAACGGTTTCTTGACCAGCAATCCGTTTTTTATCAAAGCATTATGACAGGAAATTAAGATCCCGGCATTCCGGGATTTTTTTCGTGTCGACAAACCCTCGCATTCATAGTCAAGCCTGCGCGTCGGTGCTTACCAGTTATGAAAGGAACGACGGCTAATCGCTCAGGCGCCCTGCCTAAACCCCGCCGTCATCACATCCTGTAAAAGTCTGCTCCAATGCTCGCCTTTCCTAGACTTCAAGGGTTTTCAATCACGCTATCTTTTTATGTGCCCAGAAATGATCAAAAAGAACAAAAAGGTTTTAAAAATTTAAAAATACAAAAAAACCAAATTATTTACTTGCGAATGTTTTTCCCATACGATGGCAAAAAGGCAAGACAAAAAGGGGAGTAAGGGAGAAAAAAATGTAAGCGGATTCATTTAAGGGGGAATGGGTGTGTTAGCAATCTTAGGCTTTCTCATGATGCTCGTGTTTATGGCATTGATCATGACAAAACGGCTTTCTGTACTGACCGCGTTAGTTTTGACGCCGATTGTGTTTGCGCTGATCGCCGGATTTGGATTTACTGAAGTCGGGGACATGATGATTTCGGGGATTCAGCAGGTAGCGCCGACTGCGGTCATGATTATGTTTGCGATCTTATATTTTGGGATTATGATTGATACAGGGCTGTTTGATCCGATGGTTGGCAAAATCTTAAGCATGGTCAAAGGCGACCCGTTAAAAATTGTTGTCGGGACAGCGGTTCTTACGATGCTCGTCGCCTTGGACGGAGATGGCTCGACCACGTATATGATTACGACAAGCGCAATGCTTCCGCTTTATTTGCTGCTTGGCATCCGGCCGATTATCCTGGCGGGAATCGCGGGAGTCGGCATGGGGATCATGAACACGATTCCGTGGGGAGGCGCAACGCCGCGGGCGGCGAGCGCGCTGGGGGTTGATCCGGCTGAACTTACAGGGCCGATGATTCCTGTCATCGCAAGCGGGATGCTTTGTATGGTTGCTGTTGCGTACGTGCTTGGAAAAGCGGAACGGAAGCGCCTTGGGGTGATTGAACTGAAACAGCCGGCCAATGCCAATGAACCTGCGGCTGCGGTTGAAGATGAGTGCAAACGGCCGAAGCTTTGGTGGTTCAATTTATTGTTAACGCTTTCTTTGATAGGATGTTTAGTATCGGGGAAAGTCAGTTTAACCGTACTGTTTGTCATTGCGTTCTGTATTGCGCTGATTGTGAATTATCCAAACCTTGAGCATCAGAGACAGCGCATCTCGGCGCATTCCAGCAACGTGCTGGCTATTGGCTCAATGATTTTTGCGGCAGGGGTTTTTACGGGGATTTTGACAGGCACCAAAATGGTTGATGAAATGGCGATTTCACTTGTGTCGATGATTCCTGAACAAATGGGCGGATTGATCCCGGCGATTGTGGCCTTAACCAGCGGTATTTTCACATTTCTGATGCCGAATGACGCATATTTCTACGGGGTGCTGCCGATTTTATCAGAAACGGCTGTCGCATACGGTGTTGATAAAGTGGAAATTGCCAGAGCTTCTATCATCGGCCAGCCGATTCATATGCTGAGCCCGCTTGTGCCGTCTACTCATTTGCTTGTCGGACTTGTGGGGGTTTCTATTGACGACCATCAAAAATTCGCATTGAAATGGGCGGTTCTCGCAGTGATCGTTATGACGGCTATCGCTCTATTGATCGGTGCGATCTCTATTTCCGTATGATAATTCAAGCGTAATGACACACACTAACGGCATACAACATACCGGAGGTGTCATCATGAGTGATCCTTATATGCCGCTGACTTCGGTCAGAAGCGGAACGGGGTACGAAGCGGCAAAAGGGGTGCACGGCTTGACCGTGCAAATTGCGAATGTCTATTTTATTCAGCTGCCTTCTGAACCTCGCTCATTTGTTTTAATTGATGCGGGCATGCCTCAATCAGCCGACATGATTGTAAGTGAAGCCAAACAAAGATTCGGCGATGATTTTCAGCTGAAGGCGATTATCCTCACACACGGGCACTTTGATCATATCGGGGCAATCGAAGGGATCCTTGAGCATTGGGATGTTCCTGTGTATGTCCATTCTCGGGAAATGCCTTATGTAACAGGTAAAGAGGATTATCCTCCGGCTCGTCCTGACAGCAAGAGCGGGTTGGTTGCCAAGCTGTCGCCACTGTTTCCGCGGCACTCCATCGATATTTCCTCACATGTGCAGACACTGCCGGAAGACGGCTCTGTACCGTTTCTTGAAGAGTGGATGTGGATTGCGACTCCGGGACACACGCCGGGCCATATTTCGTTATTCCGCGAGGACGGACGCGTGCTTGTGGCAGGCGATGCTGTCATTACCGTGGAACAGGAGAAAATGGCAGACGTCTTGATTCAGAAACAGGAGCTTCATGGGCCGCCGGCTTATTTCACGCCTGACACAGAGACGGCTGCCGAATCCATTCAGAAGCTTGCCGGCCTTGAACCGGAAGCACTGCTGACCGGGCATGGCATACCGATGACCGGCAAAAACTTTCGCAGTGACTTAATTGAATTGGCAAATCGTTTAGCGTCTCTTTAACACCCGCACACGCGGGTGTTTTTTTATTGTTTTCCAAGAAGATACAGAAAAATCATTTGTCTTCCGGCTTAAAAACGATACAATGAAAAGCATGAATGCGATTTGAAGGGGAGAGTTTGTTGGAAGAAAAAGAAATACTTTGGAACGAAGCGAAAGCGTTTATTGCCGCATGCTATCAGGAATTGGGAAAGGAAGAGGAAGTGAAAGACCGTCTAGATAGCATTAAAAGTGAAATTGACCGGACCGGAAGCTATGTACATACGAAGGAAGAGCTTGCGCACGGGGCGAAAATGGCTTGGAGAAACAGCAACCGCTGCATCGGCAGATTGTTCTGGAATTCGCTGAATGTCATCGACAGACGTGACGTCCGGACGAAGGAAGAAGTGCGTGACGCCCTCTTGCATCATATTGAAACCGCCACCAATAACGGGAAAATCAGGCCTACCATTACGATTTTCCCTCCGGAAGAGAAGGGTGAAAAGCAAGTCGAGATCTGGAATCATCAGCTGATCCGGTACGCTGGATATGAATCAGACGGAGAAAGAATCGGCGACCCGGCTTCCCGTTTCCTGACCGCAGCCTGCGAAGAGCTCGGCTGGCGCGGAGAGCGAACGGATTTTGACCTGTTGCCGCTCATTTTTCGCATGAAAGGCGACGAACAGCCGGTCTGGTATGACCTGCCGCGTTCACTTGTGATCGAGGTTCCAATCACACATCCGGATATCGAAGCGTTTTCTGATCTGGAGCTGAAATGGTACGGGGTGCCGATTATTTCTGATATGAAGCTTGAGGTCGGGGGCATTCATTATAATGCCGCGCCGTTTAACGGCTGGTATATGGGCACGGAAATCGGAGCGAGAAACCTGGCAGATGAAAAGCGGTACGACAAGCTCAAAAAAGTCGCGTCCGTTATCGGCATTTCTACTGATTACAATACGGATTTATGGAAGGATCAAGCGCTTGTTGAATTGAATAAAGCTGTGCTGCACTCGTATAAAAAGCAGGGTGTCAGCATCGTTGACCATCATACCGCGGCAAGCCAGTTTAAACGGTTTGAAGAACAGGAGGAAGAAGCGGGCAGAAAGCTGACGGGGGACTGGACGTGGCTGATTCCGCCGATTTCACCCGCTGCCACTCATATCTTCCACCGTTCCTATGACAACACAATCGTTAAGCCAAACTACTTTTATCAGGATAAGCCTTACGAGTAAACTACGGAAAAACGGTGATGGCCTTCAAGGCTGCGGGATTCAGTGACAGAGACGTCGGTAACATTTGAGAAAGGGCTGCCTTTCTTTATAGCCTCAAGAAACGATCGTAAGGCGTTTTCCGGGCCTTCTGCCAAAATCTCGACACGGCCGTCATCTCGGTTTTTGACCCAGCCGGCCAGTTTTCGCTTATCGGCTTCCATTTGAACAAAATAGCGAAAGCCCACACCTTGAACCCGGCCGTTTACAACGATTCGGTATTGAAGCATGTAAAAACCACCTTTTCTTTTTATGATAATCAATCATTTTACAACCTGTAAAGGGGATGTGTTTGTATGAAACCAGCGCATTATTCAGTTCTTTCTCTTAATCTAGGCAAGCCGCAGACGCTTGAATATGACGGAAAGAAAATCGAAACCGGCATCATGAAGCGGCCGGCTGATTCCGCTGTCATGCTGTATCGGGAGAATTTTGAAGGAGACGGACAGGCGGATCTCGTCAATCACGGCGGACCTGATAAGGCTGTCTGTGTCTACCCGGCGGAGCATTATCCGTATTGGGAAGAGTTCCTCTCAAGACAGCTGCCAAGCGCCGCATTTGGTGAAAATCTGACGGTCACGGGCCTGACCGAGGAGAACGTTTGCATCGGGGATGTGTTCAAGCTTGATGAAGCTGTTGTTCAGGTCAGCCAGCCGCGCCAGCCGTGTGTAAAGCTGGCGAAAAAGTTTGGGGTAAAGGAAATGGTGCTGAAGGTTCAGCAAACCGGCTATACCGGCTTTTATTTTCGCGTGCTGGAAGAGGGCAGAGTGGCTCCCGGCGCCAAACTGGAATTGCTGTCCAGAGGAGCGGCAGGCATCTCAGTCCAATTCGCAAACCGTATCAACTACCATGACACAAAAAATCTTGCTGCCATTGAGCGGATTTTAATTGAAGACGCACTGTCGGAAAGCTGGAGAGCGTCATTTATGAAAAAAAGGGACAGGCTGCAGCCCGCTGAATAGAAAAAAAGCCGCGCATATCAACGTGCGCGGCTTTACCATTTTTAAGATTGTTTTTTCTTTGTTTCAAGCAGGTTGGCAAGAAAATAGGTTTTATAGCTTTGAAGCTTTCTTCCTTCATGGTGCGTGATCCCCTGCTTTTTTAATTCTGCCACATACCAGCCTTTACTGCCGTAATGCATGTCAGAAAACTCCTTTCCCTATCTCTCCCAATGGAGAGGATTTTACCAAACGATTGGCATTGTAACATCCATGAAAAGATGCTGAAAAGAGATGTGGGAAAAACTGAGCCTTTCGCACTAGCTGTACGAATGTTCTTCTGTATGTATATGCGGAGTAAAGCTGAATATGATTTAATGGCCAGTTAGTTTCATCATGACAACGCCAAATGTCATAATGCTGAACACAATGCCGATATATGTGAGCATCCCGTTTTTTTTCTTCACGCCGTAAACGGTCATAATGATGCCTTCAATGAAAAAAATGATGCCGAAAATAATAAACCACATGCAGATAAAGGCTCCTTTCACAGACATAATAGTAGTGTAGCATATCTGGAAGAGCCGGGCTGTGACAATATCAAGAAAGCCGGGCAGCATATGTGCCCGGCTCGTGTTTTTATTGTTTATCAACCAATTTGACCAGCAGCTGTGCCAAATGTTGTTTTTCATCTTCGTCCGCAACGCTCCAAAGCTCTTGCAGCAGCATTTCTTCACTGTTTTGCGGCTCTTCATGCTTCTTGAGGTAGTCTCCCAGGATCGCGGCGCTTTTCACAAGCTTGCCGTCATCCAATCCCAGCTTTTTGCCTCGGTTAACTTGTTTTTTCAGGTAGTCTTTAAATTCCTCGAAGTCTTTTAAAATTTCTTCTTTTGTTGTGCCATGCATTGCATTCATTTCGTTTTCAATTTGGATTTTTTCTTGATCTCTGTTCATTGCAATACCTCCTCCTGCAGAATAGTGATGCTTTACCTGCAATTGGCGGAGGTTAAACCATCCGGCAGCCCGGAATGTGTTTTACAGTTTTGTCAGGATAATCGGTTCATCTTTTGTGATGACGATGGTGTGTTCAACTTGGGCAACCATGCTTTTATCCGGTGTCTTGAACGTCCAGCCGTCTCCAGCTTCAACAATCGTTTCCGCTTTCGTTGAAATAAACGGTTCAAGCGCGATGACTGTGCCGTTTTTGAAAAGCGCGTTATCGAACGGATCATAATAGTTCATGATGTGGTTCGGCGCTTCATGCAGGCTTCTGCCGATTCCGTGGCCGGTCAGGGTTTTGATGACGGTAAAGCCTTGAGAGCGTGCTTCATGATAAACGGCTCTTCCGATTTGGTTTTGGCGCTTGCCTGCTTTTGCCTGCTGCAGCCCTTTTTGAAAAGCGTTTTCTGCGCATTGGCAAAGCTTATGAAGGCGTTCTTCTCCTTCACCGAGCACAAATGAGATGCCTGTGTCGGAATAGAAGCCGCCAAATTCAGCGGAGATGTCAATGTTCACAAGATCTCCGGCTTTTAAAATTTTTGAGGTGCTTGGTATGCCGTGAGCCACTTCATCATTTACACTGATGCATGTCACGCCCGGAAAGTCGTATTCCTTCTCAGGAGCTGAAACGGCCCCGTGCTCATCAAGCACGGCTTTTCCGATAAGGTCAAGGTCTTTTGTGCTCATTCCGGGCTCTGCTTTCCGTTTCATTTCTTCACGCGCCAGCGCGACGATTCTTCCGATTTTTTTCAGGCCTTCTAATTCTTGATCGTTTGTTACAATCATCTGTCATTCCCGCTTTCTTTTTAAATAATCTAGATTAAGCTTACCACAACTGTCTTAAAAATAGGAAACACACGGACCTGGGAAAAAAGAAATACTCCGGGAAAATTGGTATAGATCACTAGATATCTTATATGGTATATTTGAAAAAAAAGGGTATGAGGGGGATGGGTATGCTTTCATTTTTACAAAAACTCGGGAAGTCATTTATGCTCCCGATTGCGGTTCTGCCTGCAGTTGGAATAATCCTTGCGCTTGGCAGAGAGGATGTATTTAATATCCCGTTTATCTATCAAGCGGGGACGGCGGTTTTTGATCATCTGCCGCTTATTTTCGCGATCGGGATTGCCATCGGCATTTCAAAGGACAGCAATGGGGCCGCGGGTTTATCAGGGGCGATATCGTATCTGATGCTTGACGCGGCGACAAAGACAATTGATAAAACAAACAACATGGCGGTATTTGGGGGAATCATTGCTGGTTTAATAGCCGGTTACACCTATAACCGCTTCAAGGATACAAAGCTGCCTGAATATCTTGGATTCTTCAGCGGCAGACGGCTTGTGCCGATTGTAACAGCCATTATTACGATTATTTTAGCCGGCATATTCGGAGTTGTCTGGCCGCCGATTCAATCGGGCATTAATGCGTTTGGAGAATGGATGCTGGGGCTCGGCGGCATCGGGGCTGGCATATTCGGCCTGTTCAACAGGCTGTTAATTCCGCTTGGCCTTCACCACGTGCTGAACAATATTTTCTGGTTCCAATTCGGAGAATATAACGGAGTGACAGGTGATCTGGCGCGCTTTTTCGCGAAAGATCCGACAGCGGGCACATATATGACCGGCTTCTTCCCAATCATGATGTTCGGTCTTCCGGCGGCATGTCTCGCTATGGTTGTAACTGCAAAGCCGTCAAAACGGAAAGCGACGGCGGGAATGATGATCGGGTTTGCCTTGACTGCGTTTATTACAGGGATTACGGAGCCGATTGAGTTTGCATTTATGTTTTTATCTCCGCTTTTATACGCTGTTCACGCGGTCTTAACCGGGCTGTCTTTATTTATCGTCAACTGGCTCGGCATCCGCACAGGTTTCTCTTTCTCAGCCGGAGCCATCGATTATGTGCTCAGCTACGGAATCGCAGAAAAACCGCTGCTTCTGCTTCTGGTAGGTATATGCTATGCGGCAATATACTTTATCGTGTTTTATGTACTGATTAAGGCATTGAATTTAAAAACGCCGGGACGGGAAGATGATGACATTGATGAAGTGCTGGATGAAAATACAGTTCAGGATGTCAATGAAAACATCATGCTGAAAGGGCTCGGCGGAAAAGAAAACCTTCAAACCATTGATCATTGCGCCACAAGACTGCGGCTGACTGTGAAGGATACCGCTTTAGTGAATGAAGCGCTGTTAAAGAAAGCAGGCGCAAAAGGGGTCGTCAAATCAGGCGGGCAATCGGTTCAAGTGATCATTGGCCCAAATGTGGAATTTGCGGCGGAGGAATTAAGAGCTGCGGTGAAATAAAAAAAGCAGAGAGGCTAGCCTCTCTGCTTTTTCTTATTTATCTTCGTCATCAGTTGACGTTTCGGAAGAATCTTCGCCATGTTTTGTGTAATCATAATCGGAAGGATTCACCTTCGTAAAGCCTTTCGGCTCGTAGAAACGCAGCAGGTCTCCGTTTATGATTTTATCGGACATTTCAAGTTCCTTCTTGACGAGTGAGTCTTCTGACTTGTCGATTTCAGATTCATCAAGCTCTTTTCCGGTTTTTGTATCGTAATACTTGCCGGACACTTTCGTGTACTTCGGTGAAATAAAGTCTCCGTTACGGAACGGAATCACTTCACGGTGTTCTTTAGATAAAATATCAGAACCGGACATCAGATAGTCTTTCGTATCCACTCCGAGCAAATGCAGAATGGTCGGAGCCACATCGACGTCTCCGGCATATTTATGAACTTTCTCGCCTTTCACGCCGGCAGCGTGGATAAAGAGCGGCACCCGTTGAAGCTGGGCGTTGTCATAATCGGTAATTTCATCTTTGCCAAGGACTTTGGCCATCGCTTTATTGTGGTTTTCAGAGATGCCATAGTGGTCTCCGTACATCACGATAATCGATTTATCATATAACCCGTCTTTTTTCAGGTCATTGAAAAATTGTTCAATGGACTGATCAAGGTAATTGGCTGACTGGAAGTAGTTGTTGACGACAGAGTCACCAAAGTCTCCAGCCGGGAAGTCTGTATCCCCCTCATCCATTCCGAATGGGAAGTGGTTAGACAGGGTAATGAACTTCGTATAGAACGGCTGCGGCAGGCTTTCTAACAGCGGCATTGATTCTTTGAAGAACGGTTTGTCTTTCATGCCGTAGTTTTTCGTGTTTTCTTCGTTCATGTCATAGTAGGCAGAATCGAAGAACTTATCGATGCCTTCCGCTTTGTACATTTCGTTTCGGTTCCAGAACGTCTGCGTGTTTCCGTGGAACGTAGCAGATGTGTAATCCTTAGACTTCAGAATTGCCGGAACGGATTGAAGCGTGTTTTGCGCTTTGTTTACGAAAACTGAACCTTGAGCCAGCGGGTACAGAGAGTTTTCCATCATAAATTCCGCATCAGATGTTTTACCTTGTCCCGTTTGGTGGAAAAAGTTATCAAAGTAAAACGTTTCGTTGTCATGTGCCAATTTATTTAAGAACGGTGTGACTTCTTTGCCGTTAATTTTATAGTCAATGATAAATGACTGCAGAGATTCAAGAGAAACATAAATAACGTTTTTTCCTTCCGCTTTGCCGAAATACACGTTATTCGGCACGTCGTAATTGGCTTTCATGTAGTTTTCAACTTCCGTCACGTCGCTTGAATCGGCAAGCGCGCGCTGGCTGTTGGATTTGATATTCTGCACAGCGTCATAAATCGTAAAATTGTACGTTCCCAAGTATTTCACAAGATAGTTTCGGTCGAATGATCTTGTCAGCAATTCAGGACGGTCTGATTCCGCAACTGCCAGGTTGATTAGGAAAACCAGAATTGAAGACGCAAGAACGATTCGGAACGATTTTTTGCTCGACGTTTCGGCAGGCTTGTTCACTTTAATCGCCAAGATGATCAGAATGATCGTATCGATAAAGTAAAAGGCGTCAGTCGGTCTCATCAGCGAAAATGCGCTGTCGCCGAGTTGGCCGCCGTTTGTTTTAGCCTGCATAATGACCGGAATTGTAATAAAATCATTGAAAAATCTGTAGTACACAATGTTTGCGTACAGTAAAAAAGACATTAAAAAATGAATCACTATAATGGCTGTCTGCTGTAATTTTTTCTTGAACAAAAGTCCAAAGCCAAGAAAGAACAAGCTTGAGCTGAGAGGATTCACAAAAAGCAATATTTTTTGTATCGTGTTGTCTATTCCTAAGTTGAAGTTAAGGACATAACCGACATACGTTTTGATCCATAATAGGACGACCGCGATTAAGAAGAAGGCCAGTCCTCTTTCTTTAATAAATGTTTTCATTGTTACACTCCTTTTTTCCGATCACAGTTCGAGCGAAACGATAGAAAAAACGAACGTATCAAATATAACACGAATCGGCGGATTAGAAAAGTGAAAATCGTACGATGGTAAAAGTGGCGAAAAACGCCGTCGAATCAACGTTTTCTTGACATATTGCCAAATGTAAAAAGAGGTTTCTTTCTAGAAATCAAGGAATAAAATGGTATTTTGACGGTTGTATGATAAAATATAAGCTATAAATGAAAAGAGGTGGAAGGATGGATTTTTCTCATATTGTGTCTGAAGATAAAATTAAGCGCGCCATCAAAGACGGAGAATTTGAAAACCTCCCGGGAATGGGAAAGCCGCTGCCAAAAGATGACGCGGCACACTTGCCCGAATCGCTCCGCATGAGCTACCGTATGTTAAAAAATGCGGGAATGGCAGAGGACGAGGGTGCGCTCAAAAAAGAGCTTATGACCATCGACCATTTAATCGCAAAGTGCTATGACGACAAAGAACGCGAGCAACTAATGAGAAAAAAAACAGAAAAGCAGATGATGCTTGATAAGCTTGTCGACAAAAAAGGCATGTTTTCAAAGCCAGCGTCCGCTTTTTATAAGAATAAAGTATATGACCGGCTTGGACGAAACAGACCTTCTTCCAGCTGATTTATCCTGTCTGAAGGATGGCGATTGATAACAGCCATCCTCTTTATGTTCCAGCAGTTCTCAGTCTTATAGGTTTATGTTTTTCCATCTGCGGGGAAATGAACTCATAAACGAAAAAAGGGTGATGGGATGGAACGACTATTGGAATGGATAGAGAGAATATCTGATTGGCTGTGGGGGCCGCCGCTAATCATCTTGCTGACGGGGACGGGATTGTACTTCACCATTTTGCTGAAATGTTTTCAATTTCGCTATCCGTTATATATTTTGAAGCAAACGATCGGCAGCGTAGGAAAAAAGCCGAAGGGAGAGGGCACAGTCACACCGCTTCAGGCATTGACGTCAGCCCTTAGCTCAACAATAGGTGCGGCGAACATTGTCGGTGTTCCTGCTGCTATTATGTTTGGCGGTCCCGGAGCGGTTTTTTGGATGTGGCTTATTGCCTTATTTGCGATGGCGATTAAGTTTTCTGAAAGTGTGCTTGCTGTTCATTACAGAGAAAAAAACGAGCAGGGGGAATTTGTCGGGGGACCGATGTATTACATAACAAAAGGGCTGCGCATGAAATGGCTCGGCGTATTTTTCTCTGTTGCGCTGATCGTGGAGCTGGTCCCGAGCATCATGGTTCAGGGGAATTCGGTTTCAGTCTCACTTGCCGAAACGTTTTCTTTCAATAAAATATACGTGGGAATCGGCATTGCATTTTTGATCGGGTTAGTGGTGATAGGAGGGGTCAAGCGGATCGGAAAAGTAACAGAGTTTATCGTGCCTCTTATGGCAGGGGCATACGCGGGAGCTGGTCTTCTAATTGTTCTCACGAATCTTTCATCAGTGCCGGCATTTTTCTCTCTCATCTTTTCCAATGCGTTTACCTCTTCTTCAGCAGTTGGAGGATTTGCAGGTGCTGCACTGGCTGAAACCGTTCGCTGGGGATTCGCCCGCGGGCTGTATTCTAATGAAGCAGGAATGGGAACAGCCCCGATTGCACATGCGGCGGCAATGACTGATCACCCTGTGAGGCAAGGGTTCTGGTCTGTGATCGGCATTGTAATTGACACCTTGATCATCTGCACCACCACGGCTTTTGTCGTCCTTGCATCCGGAGTCTGGACAGGGAAGAATGCCTCAAATGACCCGGCGGCACTGACGACGGCTGCATTTCAGCACTATTTCGGTTCTGGAGGAGGGTACTTCGTCTCGATTTCCCTCGTTTTCTTTGTTGTCTCGACCATTATGGTTGTCATTTTTTACGGCGTTAAGCAAGCTGAATTTCTGTTCGGGCGGCTGGCAGGACATGTGATCAAATTCGTTTATTTAGCGGCTATTATCATAGGTGCTGCTGGCGGAGCAAAAGCCATCTGGGGCTTTCTGGATCTAGCATTGGCTTTTATTCTCGTTCCGAATGTGATTGCACTGTTGTTATTGAGCAGAAAGGTAAAAGCGTTATATACCGAATTTTTTACATCTGAACAGTATTATCTGAAAGATAGAGGAAAAACAAAACAGAACTCTGTTTATCAGACAAAAGAGGCCAAAAATTCTTAGTGTTTTGCTTTGGCGGCGAACATCGTTTTGCTTTTGATGATCAAAAAGATGAATAAAAGCAGCAAAAAGGAAATCAATACATTGATGATCGGCTTGATTCTGTTAAAGTCGATCAGCTGCTTTGTATTTAGAAAGAACCAAAAGCTGGATACGACGAAAACATGCCGGTTGGTGTTACATGGCTTTCAGGTCGATTTTTGAATGTAAGAAGGAAAGTCCGTATCTTCAAGATCAATCATTTTGAATGCCCGTCGGCAAATAAACAGCCCCTTTGCTTAAAATCGTTTCTGCCGCAATGCTTGAAATCGATAGTGTATTTTGCAGCTTTTCTTTATGTTCATCTATCTGATCCCCATCAAATTCCCATCAAATCCCTCAAGCAAGGTCGGAGGGCGTGAGCCTGTATATGTTCAGATTTTACAATTCCTTCGATATAAACAATAAATCCGCACAGCACGTTTCCAAAGTTAAATTGTCTAAATACGATGTCTGAGCAGCCTTCTGTTAATAAAGTCAGATTATCGAAGTTCTCCTTCAAATCGGGAGAGAGCGGTCTGTCCTGATTTCTTAAGCTCTTTGATGAGCTGAAGCGCTTTTTCGCGCGTTTATCCATGGCTCACCCTGCTTTTTCAATGTCTTATTCAATAAGTGCTTGTGACTTTTTAGGGGAACTTTGTTGTTTTAGATATTCCTGGCCTAGGATGAAAGCGCTATAAAAAGTTGTTGACGACATGTATATACAGGAATACAATATAATCATAAGTTGTATATACAAGTTATAAAACGAATACGGAGGGGTTGGCATGGGGGAACTGAACAAATCGGCACGGCAGATTGTCGAAGCAGTCGGCGGTGTTGAAAATATTGCAGCGGCAACTCATTGTGTGACACGTTTGCGTTTTGCATTAATAGATGAGAGCAAGGTTGACCAAGAGGAACTTGATCAGATTGACGTTGTAAAGGGGTCGTTTTCGACAAACGGGCAGTTTCAGGTCGTAATCGGCCAGGGAACGGTCAACAAAGTATATGCTGAACTGGTCAAGGAAACGGGGATTGGCGAGTCAACAAAGGATGAAGTGAAGAAGGCTTCAGAAAAAAATATGAATTCTTTGCAACGCGCTGTGAAAACGCTTGCAGATATTTTTATTCCGATATTGCCTGCGATTGTCACGGCAGGTCTCTTGATGGGGATCAATAACATTTTAACGGCGCAAGGCATTTTCTTCAGCACAAAGTCGATTGTGCAGGTCTATCCGCAGTGGGCGGATCTCGCTAATATGATTAACCTGATTGCGGGCACGGCCTTTACGTTTCTGCCAGCGTTAATCGGCTGGTCTGCGGTCAAACGGTTCGGCGGCAATCCGCTGCTTGGCATTGTGCTCGGCGTGATGCTCGTGCATCCTGATTTGCTGAACGCGTGGGGCTATGGAGCCGCGGAACAAAGCGGAAAGATCCCGGTATGGAATTTGTTTGGACTTGAAGTGCAGAAAGTCGGCTATCAGGGACAGGTGCTCCCGATTTTGCTGGCTTCCTATATGCTGGCGAAGATAGAGGTGTTCTTAACAAAACGCACACCTGAAGGCATACAGCTGCTCGTTGTCGCGCCGATTACGCTTCTCGTAACAGGCTTTGCCTCTTTTATCATAATCGGCCCTGTTACATTTGCGATCGGAAACGTGCTGACTTCAGGGCTTATCTCGGTGTTTGGCTCTTTTGCCGCACTGGGCGGTTTGTTATATGGCGGTTTCTACTCGGCGCTCGTGATTACCGGCATGCATCACACGTTTCTTGCAGTCGACCTGCAGCTCATCGGCTCAAAGCTCGGCGGCACTTTTTTATGGCCGATGCTGGCGCTTTCTAATATCGCACAAGGTTCGTCTGCGCTGGCTATGATGTTTATCGTGAAGGATGAGAAACAAAAAGGCCTTTCCCTCACTTCAGGGATTTCTGCTTATCTCGGCATTACAGAGCCTGCCATCTTCGGGGTGAATCTTCGATACAGATTCCCGTTTATTATTGCGATGATCAGCTCAGGGCTGGCCGGAATGTATATTTCTTCCCAAGGTGTGCTGGCAAGCTCCGTCGGTGTCGGCGGCGTGCCGGGGATTTTCTCAATCATGAGCCAGTACTGGGGCGCGTTTGCAATCGGGATGGCCATTGTATTGATCGTGCCGTTTGCCGGAACATACGCGTATGCGAGATTCAAACATAGATAACCAATGGGGAGCGGGACGTGTTGAACGTTCCCTTTTCCCGTTTTTAATTTAAATATGGTGGTGGAGACAGATGAAAACAGAACAAACGCCATGGTGGAAAAAAGCCGTGGTCTATCAAATTTATCCGAAAAGCTTTAACGATACGACGGGAAACGGTGTCGGCGATCTGAACGGCATTATTGAAAAGCTTGATTACTTAAAAACACTTCAGGTGGATGTGCTTTGGCTGACGCCGATTTATGACTCTCCGCAGCATGATAATGGGTATGATATTCGTGATTATTACTTGATTTATCCTGAATACGGGACGATGGAGGATTTTGAGCGCCTGCTGTCTGAGGCGCATAAAAGAGGCTTGAAAGTCGTCATGGATCTTGTCGTCAATCATACGTCAACAGAGCACAAATGGTTTCAAGAGGCGATCTCGTCAAAAGACAGCCCGTACCGTGATTTTTATATATGGAAAAACCCGCAGGAAAACGGTTCTGCTCCGACGAACTGGGAATCGAAATTCGGCGGCTCGGCATGGGAGCTTGACGAAGCGTCGGGCCAATACTATTTACATTTGTTTGATGTGACGCAGGCTGATTTGAATTGGGAAAATGAAGAGGTCAGAAAGCATGTCTATGACATGATGCATTTTTGGTTTGAAAAGGGAATAGACGGTTTCAGGCTTGATGTCATTAACCTGATTTCTAAAGATCAGCGCTTTCCGAATGCGGAAGACGGAGGCGATGGCCGTTCTTTTTACACTGACGGGCCGCGGGTGCACGAATATCTGCATGAAATGAACGAAAGGGTGTTTTCGCATTATGACAGTATGACGGTCGGTGAGATGTCTTCGACGTCTGTGGACCATTGCATCCGGTATACGAATCCTGCCAATAAAGAACTTGATATGACGTTCAGCTTCCATCATCTCAAGGTTGACTATCCAAATGGTGAGAAATGGGCTTTGGCGCCGTTTGACTTTTTGAAGCTGAAGGAGATCTTATCCGAGTGGCAGACGGGGATGCACGCTGGAGGAGGATGGAACGCTCTGTTCTGGTGCAATCACGATCAGCCGCGCGTCGTATCGAGATATGGAGATGACGGCGCGTACAGGGTGAAATCGGCGAAAATGCTCGCTACCGCCATTCATATGATGCAGGGCACGCCTTATATTTATCAGGGTGAGGAGCTGGGAATGACGAATCCGAAGTTTACGGACATCAGCTCCTATCGGGATGTCGAATCGCTGAACATGTATCACGCCTTTAAGGAAAAAGGAATGGCTGATCAAGAGATCACAGCGATTTTACAGGCGAAATCCCGCGACAATTCCAGAACGCCTGTCCAATGGGATGATACGGCGAATGGCGGTTTTACAACGGGCACGCCATGGATACCGGTCGCCGGCAACTATCGGGAAATCAATGCCGAAGCGGCGCTGAAGGACCGGAACTCGGTGTTTTACCATTATCAAAAGCTGATTCAGATTCGCAAGACGTATGACATCGTGACAGAGGGAACATATGAGTTAATCGCAAAGGATGACCCGAACATTTTTGCGTATCTCAGACACGGCAGCAATGAAAAGCTGCTCGTCATCAATAATTTTTACGGGACAGAGGCAGCCTTTACACTGCCGGACTCTTTAGCGCCTGACGAGTGGAAGGCAGAGGTGCTGTTGACGAACGATGAGGTGAGGGAAGAACTGCAGAACATGACGCTCCGTCCGTATGAGTCCATTGTTTATCGTTTAACGAAACCGTGTTAAACTAAGCTGGGTGGTCCATAATGAAGGTGAACAAATTCATCGCAATCTATAAAGACATCGCACAGCAAATTGAAGGCGGCCGGTGGAAAGCGGAAGAGATTCTTCCGTCTGAACATGAGTTGACCGCACAGTATGATACATCAAGAGAAACGGTCCGAAAGGCGCTTCACATGCTTGCGCAAAACGGCTATATCCAGAAAATCAGAGGGAAGGGCTCCGTCGTTCTCAACCGTGAAAAAATGCAGTTTCCCGTTTCAGGCCTTGTCAGCTTCAAGGAGCTCGCGCAAACGCTTGGCAAAGAAACGAAAACAACTGTACACAAATTCGGGCTGGAGCCCCCGTCAGAGCTGATCCAAAAACAGCTCCGGGCCCAGTCGGATGACGACATTTGGGAAGTCATCAGGTCTAGAAAGATTGACGGGGAACATGTGATTTTGGACAAGGATTACTTTTTCAGAAAGCATGTGCCTCACCTAACGAAAGAAATCTGTGAAAACTCCATATATGAATATATAGAAGGAGAGCTCGGTCTTTCAATCAGCTATGCCCAAAAAGAAATTGTAGCCGAGCCGTGTACGAATGAGGACAGGGAGCTGCTCGATTTACGCGGCTATGACCATATGGTCGTGGTGAGAAACTATGTCTTTTTGGAGGATACGAGTCTGTTTCAATATACGGAAAGCAGACACCGTCTCGACAAATTCCGGTTTGTTGATTTTGCGCGGCGGGGAAAATGAGAAAGGCGCCTGCCTGTGGCAGTGCGCATTTTTTATTTGGTATCAAAATTGATACTATCCAACAAAAATGTGCGTACTTTTACTTTTTATCATAATGGCTACAATAGAGATGAGAGTAACCAAAAGGAGAGGTGTTTAACATGGCAGATCTAAAGAAACAAATTCTCGATGCATACAATTTCAGACATGCAACAAAGGAATTTGACCCAAATAAAAAAGTATCAGACAGCGATTTTGAATTTATTTTAGAAACGGGAAGACTGTCTCCGAGCTCCCTCGGCCTTGAGCCTTGGAAATTTGTTGTCGTCCAAAATCCGGAATTTCGCGAGAAGCTTCGCGAATACACATGGGGCGCGCAAAAGCAGCTTCCGACAGCAAGCCACTTCGTCCTGATTCTTGCGCGTACAGCGAAGGATATCAAATACGATGCGGACTACATCAAACGTCATTTAAAAGAAGTAAAACAAATGCCTCAGGACGTGTATGAAGGCTATCTCAGCAAAACAGAAGAATTTCAGAAAAACGATTTGCATTTGCTTGAAAGTGACAGAACATTGTTTGACTGGGCATCAAAACAAACCTATATTGCGCTTGGCAACATGATGACTGCCGCTGCGCAAATCGGCGTTGATTCTTGCCCTATCGAAGGATTCCAGTATGATCACATTCACCGCATTCTTGAAGAAGAAGGCCTTCTGGAAAACGGAAGCTTCGACATTTCTGTGATGGTGGCATTCGGCTACCGTGTACGAGACCCTCGTCCGAAAACAAGATCTGCTGTTGACGATGTTGTGAAGTGGGTCTAGATAAAGAAAGCTGCTCGATAATGAGCAGCTCTTTTTTTATGCTTGATTCGCTCTATTCTGTTTTCTCCTCTGATGCAAGTACATTGCCGTTCCGAGCGCGCTGATCAGAAATCCGGCCAAGAGAATCGAGTACATGGATGTGGCTGTATCCGGAAGCAAGCCGCCAGCCGGGCCGTCCGTACCGGATCCGCCCGATCCGTTTCCTCCAGAGCCGTTTGTCGGGTCTGTGCCAGGAGGTGTATCATTTCCTCCATTCCCGTCAGTCGGCTGTTTTCCGCCTGGTTTATCAGAGCCTCCGCCATTGCTGCCGTCATCACCGCCTGTCGGCTGATCGGACGGAAATTCGGGCGGTTTGTTATTCTCACCGGAATTTAAGATCGTGTATTCACTGAAGTGGTTTGTGTACCCTGTTACAATATCATCGTCGACTGATCCGTTTTCTGTCTTTGTAAAAGTTTTCTTTTTACGATCAACATGGTAAATGGCAGGGTTATGGGCTTCTTCAATATCAAACATGCGAAGTGAAAGCTGAACGGGTTCTTTAAATGATTTCACTTCTTTTCCTTTTTGCTTCACTGTAAAGTCATATACGTCTCCGATGGACACGTCCAATTCACCGGTAGATTTGATTCCAATTGCAGTGTCCGCGGTTTTAAGGTTCGCCATTGGCATCTTCATGCTGTACCAGTAGTTGAACACCGTCAATGAAGGATCTGACTCTCTTTCTTTCAAAAGCTTGACCTGATCTTCTTTTACTTTAAGATTGATAGGCTTCTCTTGAGATCCTTCATGTGTTTCATAATAGACAAACGGCGAGTTGGCATTTTTCGCATAAATCGCAAATTTGTCTTCATCAAGTGTCCAGCTGCCGTCCTTCTGCTTTGTCGGCAGGAATACTTCTTTGATGCGTCCTTCGATTTTAGGAGAGACCTTGTTTCCTAGTTTTTTCAGTTGTTCGGTGAAAATCTCATAATCCACGTAGCCAAGGTCTTCACCATGGGATGCCTCTGTGAAGACAGAGTATCCGTCTCCTCCGGCGCCGACAAAATTATTCGTTACCACGCGGTAGGTATCATCCGTATTCAGATCAACTTTGTCTCCGTTAGGCGATTCGAATTTCACGTCTAAAACACGGTGTCCAGGTTCGTTGTTTAATGTAAAGGTATATTCGATTCCGGCCACCTGAGGGAAGGCGCCGCCTCCGTTTTCCACATTGCTTAAGCCTTGTTCAAGGGCTTCTTTGATTTGTTTTCCGGTCAAATCGGCCACGTAAAGCGTGTTGCCGAACGGCATCACGTTCAGCACCTCGCCGAGTGTGATGTCGCCTTTGTCAATGCCGGCTCTGATGCCGCCGCCATTTGTTATCGCTATTCTGGCGCCGGCTGCTTCTTTCGCTTTTGCCAGCATGCCGTCCGCGATGAAGTTTCCGAGGTTGGTTTCCTTCGTGCGCACATGCTCACGCTGGCCGTCAAGCGCGACATCCGTGTAGCCGACTTTTTCATTTTTCACGTCCTCTAATTCACTTTTGAACTGATCGAGCTCTTTTTTGGCTTCTGCGTTTTCTTCTGTATGTTCATCAATCGGCAGTACGCTCAGATTTGATTTGTCTGTTTGCACCACGCCGTTTTCATCAAACGCAACATCAACACGCCCCAAGTATTGGCCGTATTCTTTTGCCTGTGCCACGATCGTCGGCTCTTCGTTGTTCACGACCTCCATTTTGTCAACCAGAGTGTGAGTGTGTCCGCCGATGATCAAGTCAATGCCTTTTACTTTTTTGGCTAGCTCAAGGTCTCGGTTATGCCCGATATGGGTTAAAGCAATGATTTTGTTTACTTTTTCTTCTTCCTGAATCGTTTTGACAGTGTTTTGCGCTGTTTCAAACGCATCATGAAATACAATGCTTTTGCCCGGGCTTGATGTGGTGGCTGTATCTTCCGTTGTCAGTCCGAATACAGCGACTTTCTCACCATCAACATCTAACAGAATGTAAGGGTGGATGCCAGGCTCTTTCTTTTCACCCGCCGTAAAGGTTTGCGGCTTTTTGACATATGTTGTCAGCTTAGGTTCATTTGATACATCTACGTTTGTGCTGACGACTGGAAATTTAGGTGCTTCAAAGTGATAGCGGTTTGCCGGATCGACGGTTGTGCTGTTTCCGCTTAGAAAATCAGAAAGCACTGTCGGACCTTTATCAAATTCATGGTTTCCGAAGGTCATGGCGTCATAGCCCATCATGTTCATGAATTTCAAATCGGCTAAACCGTTCCATTTTGTGAAATACAGGTCGCCCGAAAACACATCTCCCGCATCAAGGAGAATGTTGTGATCTGTTTCGTTTCGTACTTCGTTGATTTTCGTCATTCGTCTCGCTGCGTCATCGAGGTGGGCGTGCGTATCATTCGTGTGCATCACAGTCAGATCCCACAGTCCGTCTTTAGGAGGCTCAGGATTTGAATCATCATCGAATTGCAGCTTGTACACACCGTAGCCATCATTGGCAGACTCGCCTACATATGCAACATCATCTGCTTTATCGGCAAATGGCTTGGCCAAAAGCGAGGATTCGAGCGTCAAATTCGTTCCGGAAACAGGTGCGATTGACCAGTTGTTGTCCGCTTTTGGATTGACTGTTTTTTGTTCAATAATGTAATCCATCAGTACCTGTCTGTTTTCAACCGCGGAGCCGTGGACAATCTTATCGCTCGTCAGGTGAGGAAAACCGCCGCCTCCGGATGCGCGATAATTATTTGTGACGACGAGAAATTCCTGGCTTGGGCTGATCGGCTTACCTTCATAGGAAAGGTTGATAATCCGTGATGAGTCCGCGTTGATCACTTTTCCGTTCTCATTGTATTTAGCCGGTTTTGTAACATCGACCTGATATGTGACGCCGTCAATCACGTCAAAATTGTAGGAGCGGAAATTCTCATTCAGCAAGGCTTGATCGCCGCCTTTTGACGGATCAATGTGATTGAATTGGCCTGCTGACATCTCCAGCCAGTCCTTGACCTCGCTTCCTGTCAGCTTGACGATCTGAACGGTATTATCGTAAAGATACAAGTCACCGACATTTTTAATGGCAAGATCTCCGGCCGGAATGTTCGTATAGTAATTGGCCCCGTTTCTGCCGCCTGCTTTAAACGGCGCTCCAGCGGATAAAATCGGCAGGTCCTTGTACTCGGTATCCTTCATTTCTTTTTCGGCGTACCATTTTTGCGCATCGGTCACAACCTGAATGGAAGGGTCATCCTTGACCTGTGCAAAGAAGCTGTTAATATCTGCTTCTGTTTTGCCGACTGGTTTTCTGACATATTCCAGTGTGTTTTGGTGTGTTTGCTGAATGGTGTTTGTGACCGTTTCATTTCGGGATGTGACGGTGCCGGCAATTGATTCAATACTGCCTTTGGAATCTGCCACCTTCCATGAGCCGTCCGTTTTTTCGAGTTTGAGGTCAATCACGCCTAAGTATTTGCCCCAGCTGCTTGGCATGACGACAGGAATGCCGTTAATCGTTCCTTTTTCAACATCGAATTGGGCAGCACCCGCATACTCGGCGGAAGGGAAGAGTCCGTGCTGATGGCCCGAGATGATCGCGTCAATGCCTTTCGTTTTGGTGGCAAGATCAAACACGGCGTTTTCCGCGCCAGACGATTGCGCCTGCTTTTCAATGCCGGTGTGGGCGAGGGCAATAATGACATCTGCGCCTTCCGCCTTCATTTTCGGGATCGTTTCATTGGCGGATTCTACGATATCCTGCACCTGCACCTGACCCTCGAGATTCTTTTTGTCCCATGTCATAATTTGCGGCGGGACAAAGCCTATGTAGCCAACCTTCACTTTCTGCTCATTGCCGTTTTCGTCGGTGACGGTTTTTTCTTTAATGACATACGGCGTATAGCGGTTTTCACCGCTTGTTGTTTTGACGTTGGCATTTACAATCGGGAAATCGGCTCCTTTGATCGTGCCGTCCAGAAAGTCGAGCCCGTAGTTGAATTCATGATTGCCCAGTGTGCCGGCGTCGTATTTCAGCGCATTCATGACGCTGATAATCGGGTGGGTTTTCGCACCGGAAATAATGTCGTCTTTTTCATATTTCACCGCGTATTCGCCCAGCGGATTCCCTTGAATCAAGTCGCCGTTATCGACAAGAAGGGTGTTTGGGTTTTGCTGGCGGTGCTTTTGGATCAGCTGTGCCGTTCTTGCCAGGCCAAAATCCGTCGTTTCTTTGTCGCTGTAGTAATCGTAATCCATCATGTTGGCATGAATATCAGTCGTGGCCAAAATACTCAGATGTACCTGAGGGGCCGCGCTTTCTTCTGCATGAATGGGTGGTGTTGGGAGGATTAGGCTAAGTATCATAATTGGGGGCAAAAGAATACGGAGAATGTTACCGACGTGTGTTCGTCTTTTCTGTATTCTCACCAGTTCTCCACCTTTCAACGAAATTTGTGTTACAGCTCCTATTGTAAGAATATTTTGTAACTATTTGTAGGTGTTTCTTTATGATTATTGTAAAAGGGAGAAAAATGAGTATTATGTAACGGCATCAAACGACAGCTGCTGGGTATTTATGCTCAGCGCTTGTCAGATCTGCGGAATGTTTATTTTAGTGTGGCTGGGGTAGAGTGTTTTATGTAGTCATATTAAGCGGGAGGTTATGAATGATGGGGAAAAACATTGCAGTTGTTTTGACAGATTATTTTGAGGACAGCGAGTACACGGAACCTGCGAAAGCCTTTAAAGAAGCGGGACATGAACTGACTGTCATTGAAAATGAAAAAGGAAAAACAGTAAAAGGCAAGCAGGGGAACGCGGAAGTGACGGTTGACGCGTCCATTGATGACGTAAACCCTTCAGACTTTGATGCGCTTTTGATTCCCGGAGGATTTTCACCAGACCAGCTTCGCGCTGATGACCGTTTCGTCCAGTTTACAAAAGCGTTTATGACTGACAAAAAACCGGTATTCGCCATTTGCCACGGCCCGCAGCTCTTAATCAACGCGAAAGCGCTCGATGGCCGAAAAGCAACAGGCTATACGTCCATTCGTGTTGACATGGAAAACGCGGGTGCCGACGTTGTGGACCAGGAAGTGGTCGTTTGCCAACATCAATTGGTTACAAGCCGCACACCGGATGATATTCCGGCATTTAACCGCGAATCTCTCGCATTGCTTGAGAAATAGAAAAACGGACGCCCGGGGCGTCCGTTTTTTTATTTAATTACGGCTTGGAGCAGCCGTCAGTTTTTTGTATCTATAATACAAGAAGGCGGCTGCAGCTGTTCCGATGACTGCTATGCCGAAGTCAAACATAAAGATATGGGCGATGCCTCCCGCTTTTGCGATAAGCCCGGTGGCAATTGGCAACAGAATTGACGCGATGCTTGAAGCGGTCGCTACAATTCCGGTAACGGTTCCTTTTCGCTTCCAGAAAAGCTCTGTCATTAATGTAATGGTAATTTGAAACACACCCGCGGTTGAAAACCCTAAGAAAAAGGCGGTGATGTCCAGCACAACTGGCACATGAACCGTCAGCATGACTGCGAGCGTACATAAAGTAATAACAGGATATAAGAGCGTAATCATGACTGGCTTTACCCATCTGTTCAGCAAAACGGCTAATAATAAAACGGATGTCAGAGATCCTATACTGTAATAGCTCAGCAATTGCACGGATGCTGATTCAGCTAGACCGGCAGCCTTTTGCGCGTAGCTCGGGAGCCAGATTTGAGAAACGGTAAATAAAGCCGTTGATGTAAAACCGATAATGATCAGTGCGGTGCCTTCTTTCTGAAAAACGGGTTCAGACAAGAAAGCGGGAGATTCCTGTTGGCCGCTGCTAGTTGGCATCTTCTGTCTCTTAGGAAACGAAAGCGTTGATAAATAAACGATATTCAGCGCATAGACTGCTGCCGGGAGATAAAAAGCAAATCCGTAAAACAGGCTGTGGTCTGATAAAAATGTGATCAAAAGCGGCAAAAGTGCAGCCCCGACAGACATAAAGGCTTTGACCAAGACATTCGCCGAGCCGGAAGCTGCCGGGAAGAGCTCGGTTAATGCCGGATAGGTTCCGGCGTCCATCGCTGAATTAGCGACTCCGGCTAATAAGGCGAACACAAACGCCAATTCATAGCTCGGTGATAAAGGAATACCGACTAAAAAGACGGCCATAATTCCTGCAGAAGCGACAACAAGCGGCTTTCTTCCGATTTTATCTGATAAAACGCCGGAAATACCGTATGTCAGCAGCTTGCCGAACCCAATAGCGGCAATGACATAACTGATGCCGGTCGGGTCTGTATTCCACTGTTTCGTTAAAGAGGACATATTGGATGCGAGAATGATATTGACCATTCCGAGAAAGAAGTAGTTGATATACATTCCGGATGCTGTTTTGATAGATGTCGTTTTCATGCTTGTACTCCTTCAAATCTTTTTCGAACATTTGCTGTTTGATGTTATAAACAGGCATGTCTTGGCCCGTCCGATATTGGAAAGCGTGGGCGCCCTGCTTCATGTTTGGCAGTCTGTATTTCTTAATTCATGACGCCTGTCTTAAGGAAAATTGGTTTTGGGGCAATGATAAAAAAGACTCGCCGAGTTTTCGGCCAGTCTCCATTATTTACGAAGTGAGGCTAGCTCTTGAGCAATCGCCTGCATTTCACTTGGGCTGAATGATTGTTTTTTCATCACCATGCTGTGAAGGTACGTGAGGTCTTCGATCTTTTCATCACTGAAATCCTCCGCTTTAATCACGCCGACGTTCAGCATGTTCAGTTTTTGGGAAATCTCTTCAATCATTTGAGTTAACGTTTCTGTATTTGGGCTGGACAAATGGTTCCATCCTTTCTTTACGCGATATTGGGTATGTTTTATTCTAACAGAATTCGATCAGAAAAAAACCCTATTCTAAGAGCTGGCTGTTGATTTCAAAAAAGTGGAGACATCAGTTGAAAAGGAAATGAACATCCTACTAAGATATTGATGAAGGTTTCTTTTTAGAGAAATATGGGCAAAGAATAGGGAGGTTGCACAACATGATAAGCGTGTTATTTGTTTGTTTAGGAAACATTTGCCGATCTCCGATGGCGGAAGCGATTTTTCGGGACTTGGCAGCCAAAAAAGGATTAGAGGGGAAAATCAAGACGGATTCAGCCGGTATCGGCGGCTGGCACATCGGCAATCCGCCGCATGAAGGAACGCAGGAGATATTGCAGAGAGAAGGAATCAGCTTTGAGGGCATGCTGGCGCGTCAAGTCAGCGAACAGGATCTGGCCGATTTTGATTACATCATTGCGATGGACGCAGAAAATATCGGGAGCCTCAGAAGCATGGCGGGTTTTAAGAACACCTCGCATATCAAAAGGCTCTTGGACTATGTTGAAGATTCAGACCTTGCCGACGTTCCCGATCCTTACTACACAGGGAACTTTGAAGAGGTCTGCCAACTAATCAAATCGGGCTGTGAGCATCTGCTTGCATCCATTCAAAAAGAAAAACAATTGTGAGTGAAAGGAGAATTTGCATGAACAACGAACGTTTGTTGCTGAAAGGAATATTTCTCGGGGCTGCGGCAGGCGCGGCGTTATCGCTGCTCCATAAGCCGACAAGACAGGCATGCGGCATGAGATGGCTGACATGCAAGCATAAACTTTCACTGTACAAAAGCAATCCGGAACTGTTGAAAAACACCGTCATCACAAAAGTGGATGAGGCTAAGAAGCTGGCCCAAACGCTGTCAAAAGAAGTCGACTTTGTGAATCAGCAGGTGAAAGAACTGAAGAAAACAACGCCGCAAGTGATGGAGCTCGTACAACAAACGAAAGAGCATTTTACAAAAAAATAATCAAACATGCGAGGTGAGGCGACATGAATTTTTTAAAAGAGCTTTTCAGCAGATATACCCTTCATGAAGGGCAAAGCAAATCAGCGGAGCTGGCGTATTTTTTTCTATTGTCGTTGTTCCCGTTTTTGATTTTTATGCTGACGCTCACCGCGTATCTTCCGCTTTCTACCGATGATGTTCTGGGAGTTGTCGAACAATATGCTCCCGCCAGTGCGATGTCCCTCGTTGAATCCATTACCCATCAAACCTTAAATAATCGAAATGGCGGTTTGCTGTCATTCGGGATTATCGCGGCTTTATGGTCTGCGTCTAATGGAATGAACGCCATCGTCCGCTCGTTAAATCATGCGTATGATGTGGAGGAAAACCGCTCTTTTATCATTGTTCGTCTAACCTCAATTTTTCTGACAATCGCCATGGTATTTACCATTTTAGTGGCTTTGCTTCTGCCGGTATTCGGCCGGCAGATCGGGATGCTTGCTTCAGACTTTGTCGGTGCGTCGGATCTGTTTTTATCCGTTTGGGAGGCGGTTCGCTGGGGTGTCAGCCCGCTTGTGCTGCTGATCGTTTTTTCCGCATTGTATGTCATCGCACCGAACAAAAAGCTCTCCCTCCGCTTTGTCATGCCGGGTGCGGTGTTTGCGACCATCGGCTGGATCGTTGTCAGCACCCTGTTTTCATTTTACGTCAGTACGTTTGCAAATTATAGCGCCACATATGGAAGCATCGGGGGGATCATCGTCCTGATGATTTGGTTTTACTTGAGCGGCATATTAATTATCCTGGGGGGAGAAATCAACGCTCTTTTACATAAACGTAAAAAGCTTCCTGATGAAAATCCCTATCATTAGCGCACCCTATAAACGAACTTCGGTTCAAAAAGATGTCGGGGGGCTATCGTGATGACCAAACATACGAAAAAAGGCGGAAGCCACAATAAACAAAATTCGAAAAGCAAATCGAGCAATAAAACAAGCGGAAGCGCCAACGGACAAAACGGCTATCATTAGCATAAAAGCCTCCTGACACTATGTCAGGAGGCTTTTTGATTAGGAAGATGAAGAATAAGTCTCAGCCGGTGACCAGCTTTTGGGTTTGCCCAGAACAAGGGCCAGCCATACAGCGCTAAGCGTAAGGGTAATGAAATAAAACAAGTTTGCGCTTTCAAATGTCTGCATATACCAGCCGCCGGCAATCGGGCCAAGGATGCTGCCGAGACTGAATGTAATGCCGCAAAGCAGGTTCCCCGCCGGCAGCAGGTGGGGCGGAAGAAGATCTGTCATATAACTGATGCCAAGTGTAAAGGTTGATCCGACTGCCATTCCTGCTATAGAAAAGCAGCAGCCGATCACGAAAGGCAAAGGGAATACGCCGGCGATGAAAAAGCAGAGCGCCCCTGTCAGTAAAATGACAAGCAGCACATTCCGCCGCCCGTATTTATCGCTGAGTATGCCGAGCGGAAACTGAAAAATAATGCTTCCAATCGCAAAAGCGGGAAGGATCAGTGCCACTGCATCTACTGATATTCCCAGCCGGAGCGCGTACACAGGAAAGCTTCCGTTTAGGGCCGTCTCCAAAAAGCCGTAGCCGAATGTAGGCATAAAGGCAACCCATCCAAACAGCATGGCTTGATAAAACCGCCTGAAACTATTGTCTGATTTGGTTTCGTAAGAACTGGTTTCCGGGTATGCATTTTGTAGAAAGAAAACAAAAAGCCACGCAAACAGACTGAAGCAGCCGGACACGATAAAAGGCAGCGCCGGGCTCAGCTTGACAAGCGGAACCATGAAAGGGCCCGCGGCAAAGCCAAGACCGAAGGAAAGCCCGTAAATCGACAGGTTTCTTCCGCGATTTTGTTTCGATGACATGGAGGTCACCCATGTTTGCGTAGAAAAGTGAAGCATGTGGTCGCCGATTCCGATAAACAGGCGAAGCAGGAACCAGATCCAAACCGACTGAAGCCAAATAAATCCGAACAAGCTTACAATCACAATGCTTCCGCCAATGACGATCAGCGGCTTGAATCCGAGCTTTCTGAGCGGCGCCTCCATAAACGGCGAAGCCAAAAGCACACCGATGTACAGTCCGGTCGCGTGCAGGCCGTTGATGGCGGCCGATTCCCCATTTGTTTCAAAGATGATCGAGATGACAGGCAGCAGCATGCCTTGTGAAAACCCGGAAATGGAAACGAGCAAAACAAGAATAAAGAAATGAAATCGTGACATCGCGTTTGTTCTCCTTATGTGGAATCTATGTTGATCGTACAATGATTTCCAAAAGCAGGCAACCTGAAAAAAGCCTATATCACAGGTAAACATTTGACCTCGTGTAATCATGATGATTTTTGTGAAGAATAAAAATAAAACAAGTCATATAAAAGGAGCCAACTCACCATGAATCGTATCTTTTTTATTTTAGTAGCTGCGGGGATTCCGCTTTCTGTGATCGGCAGTTTCATGCATTGGCCTTCTGCCATTCTCTTTGCAGTGTATTGCATAACGATTATCGCACTTGCAAGCTATATGGGGAGGGCGACAGAAGCGCTGTCCATCATCGCAGGCCCGCGAATCGGCGGTCTTTTAAACGCCACCTTCGGGAATGCGGTTGAACTGATTATTTCCCTTTTTGCATTAAAGGAAGGCCTGACCGGAATCGTGCTTGCCTCTTTAACCGGTTCAGTGCTGGGGAACCTGCTGCTGGTAGCGGGCCTATCGTTTTTTGTCGGCGGTTTAAAATATAAGCGGCAGGAATTTAATATCCATGATGCGCGCCATAATTCCGGTCTTTTGATTTTTGCCATCATTGTCGCTTTCGTGATTCCGGAGGTATTCTCGGTTGGTATGGGCGACGTGAGCAAGCTTAATTTAAGCATCGGCATCAGCATCATTTTGATTCTGTTGTATGTGGCGGCTCTATACTTTAAGCTCGTCACGCACCGCGGTGTTTATCAGCCGAATCATGCTGCCCAGCATGTGGAAGAGGAGGAGCCGGAATGGTCAGGGAAGGTTGCCACGATTGTTTTGTTTGCCGCAACGATTGCTGTGGCATACATATCCGAAAACCTGGTGCACACATTCCACTCGGTGGCTGAGCAGTTCGGCTGGAGTGAGCTGTTTATCGGGGTCATTATCGTTGCGATTGTCGGTAATGCCGCGGAGCACGCATCAGCCATCATCATGGCCTATAAAAATAAAATGGACATTGCGGTTGAAATCGCAGTCGGTTCTACGCTGCAAATTGCTATGTTTGTCGCACCGGTTCTCGTCATCTGTTCCATCTTTTTCCCGGTAAGCATGCCGCTTGTGTTTACACTGCCGGAGCTCGTGGCGATGGTATCATCGGTTCTCTTGATGATCGCCATTTCGAATGACGGCGATTCCAACTGGTTTGAAGGGGCGACACTGCTTGCCGCATATATCATTATGGCGATCGGCTTTTTCCTTCTTTAACCTAAAAAAATGATGGATAACAATAAAGCGGGATGAAAAGACTAAGGGAAAATGCCATAGAAAGAGTGATATGATGAAAAAGCTATTTCATTCCACACTTATTGTGTTGTTATTCTTTGGTTTTTTCGGCGTTCAGCCCATCCACGCGGAAAAGCAGTTTAAGGTTCCTAATTCTGTCGCAAGCATTTCAAAGGAAAATACGTATCCAAATGCTTCACAGGATCAGCCGATGCTTCAGCCGAGCAAGCTGGCAAAGGAACTGCTCGATCATTCTGAGGTGAAGATTGAAAATCCGCACCTCATCAAAATGCTGAATGAATCCAACATATCCGGCACACCGCTTGCGGTCGGCTACCGGGCAACAATATTTCTCGGGAAATGGGCGCTCGGCTATGAATCAAATGAAACAGTTGCGAACTGGGAATATAAAAAAATCAACACAAACCGTGCAGATAACCGCGGCGGGAAAGAAACGGCTGAAATGCATTATGCCCAGGAACAGCAATACAAAGTAAAGGGCGGCCTCACAGCTAAGGTTCCAAATGCGGAAGATGTCAAAAGCATGATGATGCTGAAAGCGATGAAAAAAACGAACCTTCCGCTTGCATTTGATACAGTCGTCGGAGCGGGTACAAAGCGGGATCAGATTTATAAAGTCGCTCCTAAAAAAATCGGTTATTTAAATGCATATGCACCGGCCGTGAATGAAAAAGGAAAAGTGACTTACGGAGAAGTGTACTTAGTGCTGAAAGGGAATAAACGAAAACTTGTCGTGAAAAATGTCACGTCACAGGGTATCGGCGCCTGGATTCCGGTTCAAGACCACGTCACGTTTGGCTTTCAGCTTTCCTCACAGCCAAGATAAACAAAAAACTGATTCCAACTCGGAATCAGTTTTTTTATTTATTGCGTTCTCTCGATTCTGACCGCTTCCTCAAGCATTTGCACATTGTTTTGGTACAGCTGGCGAACGAGAACCCGTCTTACTGCAAGGCTGGCACTGAAATAATCATCATCTTTTACCATGCCTTTTACCGTAAATTCGACGCCGCGATTGATTTTATTCAATGCGGTGATTCCGTGGATTTGAAACGGTTCTGTCGGATTGCCGAATTCATCCCGCTTCAATGAATCCCGAAGCTCTTCATTCAGCATGTCACATGCCTCTTCCAATACGCTGTACACGCGGTCCGGATCTTCTTTAAAGCTGATGAGAAAGGATTCGGTAATCCGCATAAAATCGATATTATAGTTCTCTATCTGTCTAACCTCACCGTTGCTAATGGTGAGAAGCTTCCCGCTCCACTCCCGGATTTGCAGAGAGCGAAGGCCGATTTCTTCCACTGTCCCGTTAAACAAATTGTTGACGGTGACATAATCGCCTTTGTGCAGCTGGCGTTCATAAATTAAGAACACACCCGCCAGCACATCCTTAATCAGCGATTGGGCGCCAAAACCGATCACGATACCGGCCACGCCTGCCCCGGCTAAAATTTTGCCGAAATCATGCACAAATAAAGAAATAACGTAAAAGATAAAACCAATCGTCGCCGTATACTGGGTGACAGAACGGACAAGGCTTTCAATTGTTTTTTCTTTTCTTTCTTCAATAAAGTCCGTCCGTTTAAAAAATAGCTGCACCAATCGGTTGATGATAAAGACACCGATCCAAAGGATAACGGCAACGAGGAGAATATCGACGATTTTATTCTGAAAAATCTCCGTAAGTGTTTCTTCCATCCGCATCTAACTCCTGGCTTGACGTTTTGTGAAATCTGTATTCTGATAATAACTGTTTTTGACGAGAACATTCGGCCCGAGGCATCGGACATTCGGGCAGTGGCAATTCAGTTCTTTCGCAAGCTTGGTCCCTCTCCATTTTTCATAGGCGGAAGGGAGGCTGTCCGTCTGAATATTGCCAAGCGGCGGTGTATCGCCGAAATCGGTCACGATAATGTTTCCGTCGAAAATGTTCACATTCAGGCGGGAACGGCCGTCAGGGTCATTTCTCACCGTGACGTTTTTCGCCGCGCGAATCCGGCGAAGCAGCTTTTGATCCTCTTCGTCTGAACTGCAGGCATAAAACGGAAGTGTCCCGAACAGCATCCACGTATTTTCATCACGAATATCCAGCAAGCGGTGAATGGCCTGTCTCATCTCTTTCAGGCTGAGAGATTCAAGAGCGCTTGCGAAATCGCTCGGATACATCGGATGGACTTCGTGACGCTGACATTTCATATCTTCTGTGATTTGGCGGTGAATATGCTCAATATGAGGAAGTGTGCGTTTATTAAGCATCGTTTCCGCAGATACCATCACCCCGGCCTCCACAAGCGTGCGGCTGTTTTCGATCATTTTTTCAAAATAACGCGCACGCTGTTCGAAAGTCGGTTTTCTGTCCATCATGGCAAAGCCGATCTCAGCAAAATCCTCAACTGTACCCCAGTTATGAGAAATATGAAGCACATCAAGATACGGAATAATCCATTCGTATCGTTCAATATCAAGGGTCAGGTTGGAATTGATCTGCGTCCGCACACCCCGTTCATGGGCGTATTTCAATAATGGAACGACATATTCCTTTACTGATTTTAACGAAAGCATCGGCTCTCCGCCTGTAATACTGATGGATCGCAGGCGCGGGATTTCCTCCAGCCGTTTTAACAGAAGATCTATTGGCAGAGCATTCGGGTCTTTAGGCTGCAAGGTATAGCCTACAGCGCAATGCTCGCATCTCATATTGCACAGTGTCGTCGTTGTGAATTCAACGTTTGTCAGCTGCATTTCGCCATACTGCTCAACATCCATATAGGCTTCCCAAGGGTCAAACTCGGGTGTAATCGGACGCAGCTTCGTGTTTTGTGTCATGACTATCTAACTCCTTTATAAATGGGGCATACTAACGCTGCCAACAGTTAATTTTAGACCTGAATTGACAAGTTCGCAAGTAGCGGAGCGATTGAAAAACGGCAAAAAATGAGCTACCATAATAAAAAATGAATGGAGGAACAGAATGGGGAACGCAGTAAACAATAAGGACCAGCAGCTAGATTATTTAAAGAACAGACTTGATATGTTTATGAACGTCATCGATTCATTAGACCCTGAAGCAACCGACGTTGAAGATATAGATAGGCTTATCAGCATGCTTGATGACTTGGAAGCCAAATACGAACGCTTTAAAAAAGATTGGGAATAAAACCGCGCATGCCGCGGTTTTTATATTGGCATAAAGCGTCAGTATAAAACAAAGCGCCTTTCTGTAAAATAAGAAAAAATGCAGAAGGAGCGCTGGCCATGAAGTGGATGTGTTCAATATGCTGCGCCGCCGTCTTGCTTGCCGGCAGCGCAGCACAGGCGGAAGCGGTGCCGAATGAGCCGATTAACTGGGGCTTTAAACGAAGTGTCAATCATCAGCCGCCTGATGCCGGGAAGCAGCTGAACAGTTTAATTGAAAAATATGACGCGTTTTATTTAGGCAATACAAAGGAAAAAACGATTTACTTAACGTTTGATAACGGCTATGAAAATGGCTATACGCCAAAAGTGCTTGATGTCTTAAAAAAACATCGCGTAACAGGAACATTTTTTGTCACAGGGCATTTCGTAAAGGATCAGCCTGAGCTGATCAAACGAATGTCAGATGAAGGCCATATTATCGGCAACCATTCCTTTCACCATCCGGATTTGACGAAAAAAACAGCTGACCAGATTCAAGACGAACTTGATTCCGTCAACGAAGAGGTCTATAAAATTACGGGAAAGCAGGACAACCTGTATCTGCGCCCGCCCCGCGGCGTGTTCAGTGAGTATGTACTGAAAGAAACGAAACGCTTAGGCTATCAAACCGTTTTCTGGTCGGTCGCTTTTGTTGATTGGAAAATCAACAACCAAAAAGGGAAGAAATATGCCTACGATCATATGATCAAGCAGGCGCACCCAGGAGCCATTTACCTGCTTCACACCGTATCGAGGGACAATGCCGAAGCTCTGGATGATGCGATCACAGATCTGAAAAAACAAGGCTATACATTTAAAAGCCTTGATGATTTGATGTTTGAGAAAGAGATGAAGCTGCCGTCTTTGTAACAAGAAAGCCCCTCCTTAAACGGAGAGGCTTTTCTCATTACTTTATACATTTAATCAGTGCAGCCCAATCCAGATCTCCGAAGCCTTTTTCAATCCCGCTTTCAAAATGGCTCTTGGCAAGCTCGGCAAGAGGGAGGTTTGCAGAGACTCGTTCTGCGGCGGCGAGTGCCAGATTGGTATCCTTGAGACCTAAGGTCATTTTGAAACCGGCCGGCTCAAATTTCTGCTCGGCCATGATGGTTCCGTAATTTTGATAGACAGGAGAGCCAAAGAGAGCGCTGGCGATTTCTAAAAATTGTTTTTGTTCTAAGCCGTACTTTTCCATCAGTAAGAATGATTCAGATAATGCCTCAAGCATAGACACGAGCAAGAAATTGATGCTGATTTTGGCTGCATTTGCAGTCTTGCTTTCATCGCCGACGTCAAATACCTGCTGACTCAGGCTGTCAAGCAGAGGCTTGGCGGTTTGCTTCGCTTCCTCCGGTCCAGCTGTTATGATGCGAAGCGCGGCTTTGGCGGCGGCATCCGGCCTGCCGAGCACAGGAGCGGCGAGGAAGGATTGTCCTTTCTCCGCATGAGCTGCTGCGAGCTTTTCTGAGAACTCAACACTGATCGTGCTCATCGAGATGTGAATGCCGTTCTCTGCTAATCCTTCAATCAATCCGTCTTCTCCAAATGTCACAGCGCTGACAGAATCGTCATCTGAAAGCATCGTTATGACAATATCAGCTGACTCTGCCGCCTTTCGCGGCGTGTCAGCTGCCTGTGCGCCTTCTGATGCAAGTTCTTCCGTCTTTTGTTTCGTTCGGTTATAAACAGTCAATTTGTAGCCTGCTTGAAGCACATTTCTGGCAATGGGCTGTCCCATATTGCCGAGTCCGATGACAGCGATTTTCAATCTGATCACTCCCTGAATATTTTTTCCATTATAAACAAAAGAACATGATCTGCCAACATAAAAAGAACAGCTTCACGCTGTCCTCATTTAAATATATTGAACCATCCTTTATGTACAAACCATATCAGCATCCCGATCACAAGCGCGGCCATAAGGCCGAGCACGGCAAAATATCCGTATTTCCAATGCAGCTCCGGCATGTTGTCGAAGTTCATGCCGTATACCCCGGCGATAAAGGTGAGCGGAATAAAAATGGTTGACACGATCGTCAGTGTCATCATAATCGCGTTCATCCGGTTTGAATTCAGTGTCACGTAGCTGTCGCGCAAGTCGGACGTCATGTCACGGTTGGATTCCACAATCTCAGACAATTTTAACAAATGATCGTATATGTCACTGAAGTAGGCTTTCGTTTCCCGCTGCTCTTTCACATGGTCTAGGCTTAAAATCCGATAGAGCAAATCACGCATTGGAATAATTGTCCGTCTCAAGTGCAAAAGGTCTGTCCTGAGATCAAACACCTCATTCATCAGTGTTCCGTACGTTTTGTGGGGCCGGCTTTCTTCAATTTCGTTTAGCCGGTCTTCAATTTTGTACACGAGAGGAAAATACTCATCAACAAGCTGATCCATGATCATATAAGAAATGTGCCCAGGCCCTTTTTTAAATATGTCGGGTGAAGCATACAATCGCTCCCGGACTTTGGCGATACCGGGTGTTTCGTGTAAATGAAAGGTGACGACAAATTTGTCGCCTTGAAAGATATCGACTTCCTCCGTCTCCAGCGTTTCCTTATTCAACGCATGAATCACGTAAAAGCGATAGCCGTCATAATGGTCAAGCTTCGGTCGCTGCATATGCTGGAAGCAATCCTCAATGGCGAGCGGGTGAAAATGAAAAAAATCTCTCAATAACGCCGTTTCCGTATCCTCCGGGCCGTAAAAATCAACCCAGTACCATGCAATATCAGGCTGTTCCACACGTTCGATTGGTATATTTTTCAGCAGCTGATGCTCTGTTGTAATTGCGGTAATGTTGATCATAAACAACCCTCCACCTGCCATTATATCATGCGGCCTTTATGAGAAAAGTATACGGTGTTCTCTGCCTATTTCCAGCGGCGTGTTATACTGAACAAAAAACGGAAAAAGGGTGGATTGCATGTGGAAGGAAAACGTATCTGTCACGCCTCCGTACCATTTTGACCGGGTGTTGGACAGACTGTCTTTAGATCCCCTCAATGCGGTAGATAAAGAAGCGCGGGAAATCCGTGTGCCGATCAGAAACCAGGCGGGGGATGTGTGTATTGTGAAGGTACAGGCGTTAGGCCATGCGGCCGAGCCTGATTTTCTCGTCAGCGGGGAAACGGATCAGGATGAGATGATGAAGGAAATCAAGCGGATTTTTCAATGGGAACATGATTTGCAGCACGTTCTCGATCATTTTTCGAAAACGAGTCTGTCCGCCATTTTTGAAGAGCATGCAGGCACGCCGCTTGTACTGGACTACAGCGTGTACAACTGCATCATGAAATGCATCATCCACCAGCAGCTCAATCTTTCCTTCGCTTACACGCTAACAGAACGGTTTGTCCATGCGTTTGGCGAGCAGAAGGACGGCGTGTGGTGCTATCCAAAGCCGGAAACGATTGCGGAACTCGATTATCAGGATCTTCGCGATCTGCAATTCAGCATGAGAAAAGCGGAATACGCCATTGATACATCAAGGATGATCGCAGAAGGCACACTCGACTTGTCAGAGCTTCCGAATATGACGGATGAAGACATTATGAAGAAACTGATCAAAATCAGAGGCATCGGCCCGTGGACCGTGCAAAACGTTCTCATGTTCGGCCTTGGACGCCCTAATTTATTCCCGCTTGCCGATATCGGTCTCCAGAATGCGATCAAACGCCATTTTCAGCTGGACGATAAGCCGGCAAAGGATGTCATGCTGGCGATGAGCAAGGAGTGGGAGCCTTACTTAAGCTATGCGTCTCTGTATTTGTGGAGGAGTATCGAATAATTCGTCTGACAATGAAGGAAATCATGCAAACGTGTTATACTAGAAAGATGTGAAA
Organism: Bacillus inaquosorum KCTC 13429; assembly: GCF_000332645.1. GTDB lineage: Bacteria > Bacillota > Bacilli > Bacillales > Bacillaceae > Bacillus > Bacillus inaquosorum. The sequence continues at coordinate 76,463 of NZ_AMXN01000005.1, read as the reverse complement.
AAAACATTTCACTTTCTGCCATCTGCAGAAAGCTTCATTATAGAAACGGAGAGAACAACGTGAACCAACAAAAGAAACAGGCGCCCGTCGAACTGAAAGTCGGACAAACCTTTCCGCTGACGATTAAGCGTCTCGGCATTAACGGTGAAGGTGTCGGCTACTTTAAGAAAAAAGTCGTCTTTGTGCCCGGTGCGCTTCCTGGTGAAGAGGTTGTCGTGCAGGCCACAAAGGTTCAGCCGAAGTTTTCGGAGGGGCGCATTAAGAAGATCCGCAAATCGTCGGAGCACCGCGTGGCACCGCCTTGTCCTGTATATGAACAGTGCGGTGGCTGCCAGCTTCAGCACCTTGCATACAGCCAGCAGCTTCGGGAAAAACGAGACATCGTCATTCAGTCGCTTGAGCGCCATACGAAGTTAAAAATAGAGAACATGGAAATCAAAGAAACGATCGGCATGGACAACCCGTGGAATTATCGCAACAAAAGCCAATTCCAAATCGGGCGCTCGCAAAGCGGCAGCATCATCGCCGGCTTATACGGCCTTGATTCTCATGATATTGTGCCGATTAAAGACTGCGTCGTCCAGCATCCGGCAACAAATAAAACAACAGGAATCGTCCGCCGCATTTTAGAGGATTTCAATGTGTCTGTTTATAATGAACGGAAGCGAAAAGGCGACGTTCGCACCATTGTGACGCGAGTCGGTTTTGAAACAGGCGAAGTGCAGGTCGTGCTTGTGACAGCAAAAGAAACGCTTCCGCACAAGGAAGAAATCGTCAAAGCGATCCAAAAGCGCCTGCCAGAGGTCAAATCCATTATCCAAAATGTAAACGGAGCGAAAACCTCTGTGATTTTCGGTGAGAAAACAAAACCGCTCGCCGGAAAAACAGTGATTCAAGAGGTGCTTGGCGACGTATCATTTGAACTGAGCGCCCGCGCTTTCTTCCAGCTCAACCCGGAGCAAACCGTCAAGCTGTATGACGAAGTGAAAAAAGCGGCGCAGCTGACCGGAAAAGAAAAAGTCGTTGACGCGTATTGCGGCGTCGGCACCATCGGAATGTGGGTGGCGGACGGAGCGAAGGAAGTCCGCGGCATGGACGTCATCAAGGAATCAATTGATGATGCCAAGAAAAACGCCAAAAAACACGGCATGACAAATGCCACATACGTAACAGGAACAGCTGAGCATTGGCTCCCGAAATGGACGAAAGAAGGCTTCCGTCCGGACGTCGTCATCGTCGACCCGCCAAGAACCGGCTGTGACAGCACGTTCCTGGACACGATCAAAAAAGTCAAACCGAAATGCTTTGTCTATGTATCCTGCAATCCATCCACGCTTGCAAAGGACTTGCAGGCGCTGTCAAAGGATTATCGCGTGGAATATATTCAGCCTGTGGATATGTTTCCGCAGACGGCTCATGTGGAAGCTGTGGCGAAGCTTGTATTGAAATCGTCTAACTAAAATAAACAATTCCTAATCAGACTTGGATTCCGGTAAAATACAATTCCGGTTTCCGGGTCTTTTTCATGCGCCGCCCTTGTCCAGTCTGAATTTCTCGGTTTTTTTCAATAAGAATCCCGGGATTTTTAAGAGCCAAACCAATTCAATATCTTAGTTTCACAAATTTGGGTAGGGGCGGAGAAACAAGTATGTGATACTCGTCCATCTAAAAAATACTCAGGAGTATACTGTATAAATCTCGATAATATACCTAGCCTATGATCTAAACTGCCTTTTCTCACCGGTTTCTTTACACTTGGTAAAGATTTAAATGTTCAAAATTTACTATAGTTTGATAAGAAGTGCTGAAGCATGCTATAAGTGTAAAAGAAGCATGATCAGCTTTTTAATTTGGGATAAAGATTTGGCCGTCTCCATAATGAAAGGATTTGAATTTGTTATGATAGATAATTTCTGGCGTGAACTACCACGACCATTTTTTGTACTGGCACCAATGGAAGATGTGACGGATGTTGTTTTCCGCCATGTAGTGAGTGAAGCTGGCAGACCGGATGTGTTTTTTACAGAGTTTACAAACTCGGAGAGCTATTGTCACCCGGATGGGAAGGATAGTGTGCGTGGCCGTTTGACTTTCACAGAGGATGAACAGCCAATGGTTGCCCACATATGGGGGGATAAGCCTGAAAACTTTCGCCAAATGAGTATTGGGATGGCGGAATTAGGGTTTAAGGGTCTGGATATCAATATGGGCTGCCCTGTGCCTAATGTGGCAGGGAATGGAAAGGGAAGCGGCCTTATTTGTCGTCCAGAGGTTGCAGCAGAATTAATACAAGCAGCAAAAGCAGGGGGATTGCCAGTAAGCGTGAAAACAAGGCTTGGTTACACGGATATAGATGAATGGCGTGATTGGCTGACACATGTATTGAAGCAGGATATTGCTAATCTTTCCATTCATCTGCGTACAAGAGCTGAAATGAGTAAAGTGGATGCGCATTGGGAACTCATCCCGGAGATTAAGAAACTTCGTGACGAGGTGGCGCCAGATACACTTTTAACGATCAATGGTGATATTCCTGACCGCCAAACTGGTTTGAAGCTCGCTGAACAATATGGTGTTGATGGGATTATGATCGGGCGCGGTATTTTTACAAATCCGTTTGCCTTTGAAAAGGAGCCGAAAGAACATAGCAGTAAGGAATTGCTTGATCTCTTAAGGCTGCATCTGGATCTCCATGATGAATATTCTAAAACAGAAGCCCGCGCGTACAAGCCTCTTCCTCGCTTTTTTAAGATATATCTCCGTGGATTCCGCGGGGCAAGTGAATTAAGAAATCAATGCATGAACACAAAGTCAACAGATGAAGTGCGTGCATTGCTCGATGACTTTGAGAGAAAGTATCTTGATGGGATGGAAGAGCAGTAGAAGAGGAAATCTGTCAGATTTCCTCTTCTTTTTTTGATCTATGTCACCTTTAATAAGTCAGATTGTCTGACATTCCGATTGAACCAGCGCCATATAATCAATAAAGTAAATGCAAGAGTTTCTAAAAACGATTGGGGGCTGGAAGCATGATGGATGAATATGCCGCTACGTACAAGAATGTGATTGAATGGAGGAGACATCTCCATCAATACCCAGAGCTGTCCTTTCAAGAAGAAAAAACAGCTCAATTTGTATATGATACGCTTTCTACTTTTGGCAACCTTGACATCAGACGTCCGACAAGGACAAGCGTGGTCGCCCGGCTGATCGGTTCCCGGACCGGTAAACGCATTGGGCTGCGCGCTGATATGGACGCCCTGCCGATTCAGGAGGAGCATGAGAGCGATTTTTCTTCCCGGCATTCGGGTGTGATGCATGCCTGCGGCCATGATGGGCATACCGCTATGCTGCTTGGGGCGGCTGAGGTATTATCTCAGAGAAAGGACGAAATCAGGGGCGAAGTCTATTTCATTTTTCAGCATGCCGAGGAGGTTCATCCCGGCGGAGCGCAGGAAATGGTGCAGGCCGGTGTTACCGATCATCTTGATATGTGCTTAGCCATCCATCTGTTTTCTGCCATGCCATTAGGAAAAATCGGTCTGGCATCAGGTGCTGTCACTGCGAATTCTGACCGCTTTGATATCACGATTCAAGGAAAAGGCGGACACGCCTCCCAGCCCGAACAGTGCGTCGATCCGCTCGTGATCGCCTCTCAGCTGATTTCTCATTTGCAAACCATATCCTCGAGACATACAGATCCAGCTGAAAGGCTGGTGCTCTCCGTCACGATGTGCAGCGCAGGCTCAGCCTACAATGTCATCCCAGATACCGTAACGCTGGGCGGGACATTGCGAACGTTTAAGGAAGAAATCCGGGAACAGGCGAAACTGCGGATGGAGCAGATCATAAAAGGTGTAACCGAAGCCCACGGCGCCTCATATGAATTTGATTTTCGCCATGGATACAAATCTGTTGTAAACGATCGGGATATCACCGAGCTTGTGAAACAAGCAGCAGTAAGTCTTTGGGGAGAGGAACAGGTATTTCCGTTAGAACCGATGATGGGCGGTGAGGATTTCTCCGCATTTTCTGAACGAGTGCCGAGCTGTTACATCGCTTTGGGAGCGGGAGGCGAGGAGATGATCTATCCTCATCACCATCCTAAATTCACATTTGACGAAAACGCATTACCAGCAGGTGTTAAAATATTTGTAAATTCAGTCTTTTTTATTCTCAATTCCCATCATACGTTTTCTGTGAAGGCATACTAAAACCGATTATAGGAGGGCGCTATGGCTAAACATCTGCCGGAAATGACTGCTGATTCTTTACAAAAGATCGAGCATAAAGGAATATTAAAGTGGATCGAAAAGGCTGGAAACAAGCTGCCTGATCCTTTTATGCTGTTTATCTACTTATCTATGATCGTCATCGCCATGTCTGTTTTGCTGGCTGGAAACGCAGTAACACATCCGGCGGACGGCAAAGCAATAGCAGTCAAAAGTTTGCTTAGCACCGAGGGCATTCACTGGATGCTGACGGAAGCGGTAAACAACTTTGTTCAATTTCCGCCGCTCGGCCTTGTGCTTACGATGGTGCTCGGCATCGGGCTGGCGGAACGGGTCGGTTTAATTGAAGCTGTGTTGCAGAAGATGATGGCCCACATTCCGAAAGCGATCATCAGCTACTCCGTTGTATTTGTCGGGATTTTAGGGAATCTGGCTTCCGATGCGGCATGGGTGATTATACCGCCGGTAGGCGCGCTGATTTTCATGGCAGCCGGCCGTCATCCGCTCGCCGGATTTGCGGCCGCTTCAGCAGGGGTAGGATCAGGTTTTACGGCCAACCTGATGATTGCCGGGACAGATGCGCTGCTTTCCGGTATCACCACAAAGGTCGCCCAAACGATCGACAAAAATGCTCACGTGTCCGCTGTTGATAACTGGTTTTTCATGGCCGCTTCCGTATTTGTTTTAGCCTTTATCGGAGCATGGGTGACAGACAAAATCGTTGAACCCCGGCTTGGCAGTTACCGCGGTGAATATCAGCCGGAAATGGCGGCTTTAACGAAAAAAGAGATCAAAGCGCTGAAGGGGGCAGGGGCTGCGGCTCTCTTATACGCGGGCATCATTGCGATATTAGTCGTACCGGAGGGAGCGCTCCTGCGAGATCCTGAAAACGGCTCAATTCTTTCCTCACCTTTTCTGAAAGGCATTATCCCAATCATTTTACTGTTTTTTGTTACTGTATCGGTTGTCTACGGCATCATGGCCGGACGCATTAAGGATCAGACAGATGTTCCGAAGCTGATGGGTGATTCCGTTAAAGGTATGTCAGGTTTTATTGTGCTCGTATTTGTCATTTCTCAGTTTATCGCTTTTTTCACATGGAGCAATATGGGGATTTTTATGGCGGTAAAAGGCGCTGACTTTCTGCAATCTATTCATCTAACGGGATTCCCTGTATTAATCGGATTTTCGTTGCTGACGTGTATCGTCAGTCTGTTTATTACGAGCGGTTCCGCGTTATGGGCGCTGCTGGCACCCGTGTTTATTCCGATGCTGATGCTGCTGGATTTCCATCCCGCTTTTATTCAAATCGCCTATCGGATAGCGGACTCCGCCACCAACACCATCACGCCGATGAATCCTTATTTGCCGATGCTGCTGGCGTACTATAAGCGCTACAAAACAGATGCGGGGTTTGGAACCGTGATTTCAACAATGATTCCGTATACGGTTCTGTTCTTCTTGGCGTGGCTGCTCATGATGTTTATTTGGTACGTATTCGGCTGGCCAATCGGGCCGGGCGTCTATGCAAAGTAAAAACAACAAAGGGTGGGAGATATGGATATTATTCAAGTGAGACGAGATTTTCACCGGCATCCAGAAGTGGGCTTCACGGAATTTCGTACAGCCGGAAAGGTTGTGGAAACCCTGCTGGCCCTTGGATACCACGTGACATATGGAAAGGATGCAATTGATGGCAGTGCCCGCAGAGGCGTCCCTTCTGAAAAAGACCTGCAGCGGGCTTTTGAACGTGCAATAGAAAATGGAGCGGATCCCGATATCATTGCGCCAATGGAAGGCGGATACACCGCAGTCATCGGCACGCTGGAGGGAAATGCACCGGGACCGGTCGTCGCGCTTCGCTTTGATATGGATGCACTGCCGATTACAGAAAGCGCAGAGGCGGACCATGTCCCGTTCGCCAAGGGCTTCCGGTCTGAATTTGAAGGAAATATGCACGCCTGTGCCCATGATGGCCACACCGCCATTGGGTTAGGTGTGGCAAAAGTTATGGCACACGGAAACTTTGCGGGCACCTTAAAGCTGATCTTCCAGCCCGCCGAAGAGGGCGTCCGCGGAGCGTACGCCGTCACCGAGAAAGGCATGCTGGATGATGTCGACTATCTTCTCTGCCACCATCTTGGCACCAATGTGCCGCTGGGAGAAATATACGGAGGAGCGCAAGGATTTCTGGCCACGACAAAAATGGCCGTCCATTTCCGCGGCGTCTCCTCTCATGCCGGCGCGGCGCCTGAGCTTGGCAAGAATGCATTGCTAGGTGCGGCAACAGCGCTTTTAAATATTCACGCCATTCCGCGTTTCAGCTCAGGAGATACCCGCATTAATGTCGGTGTGCTTGAAGGCGGAACAGCGGCAAATATCATCCCGCAGCACGCCAAAATGATCATTGAAACGCGGTCTGATTCAGAAGAGGTCAATTGTGATCTGGAGGAACGCGTACGAAAGATCATTGCCCACAGTGCAGCCATGCATGAGCTTGAATATGACATCGACATCATCGGCGGAGCCATTCCGATCAAATGTGACGAGGAAATGGTCAAAACTGTGCTTGAAGCGGCTGCAGAGGTTGACGGTTTTTCTTCTCTCAAAGGCATTCAAACAGGATCAAGAGGGAGCGAAGACGCAAGCTACATGATCAAAAGGGTTCAAGAGCGGGGAGGAAAAGGAACGTATATGATCATCGGCACCGACATCGCCGCCCCGCATCATCATGAAAAGTTCGATATCCAGGAAGACATTCTGCCGCGAGGTGTCCAGCTGCTGGAGCGGGCTGCAATGAAGCTGTTGAAGTAGAGGGGGAACCCCCCTCTATTTTTATTGTATGACATGCAGGAATAAGAAAATAATGGTACATTGATATGAAATACATGATAAAGGGGAGAGAAAAATGAAACGACTATGCATCATCCCCTGCGGCAAGAAAAAAATATGGGACATCCATCCAGATACAGGGCCGGTAAGGGCGGAAGACGCTTATCTCAGCCCGTTTCATCAGGCGTGCGAGCGATATGCGAAAACATTTATCGATGAATGGGTGATTTTGTCTGCGAAGCACGGATTCCTTCGCCCAGATGATATCGTTCCCGAAAATTACGATGTGGCTTTTGGAACCGGTCACCCGGAGATCATGACAGCAGAGGAGCTCCGCCGCCAATTTTGCGAAAAAGGCTTTTCCGACATCGAAGAGCTTGTCATGCTTGGCGGCAAAAAATATCGAAGCGTCCTAAACGCCGTCATCGGCGGGCATCAGCACATCAGCTGGCCTCTGTCATCATACAAAGGCATTGGCTACATGCTTCAAGCGCTGAACCGGGCGGTTGAAGACAAGCAAGAACTGTAGCACGTACATATCAAGAAAAGAATGTGAACATGAAAAAACTTGTATTTGGCTTGCTTGTTATTGCGGTATTCGGATGCGGGCTATATATCTATCATGTGTGTTTCGGTGATCCATTTACGAAAAATGCCGCAAAGCAGAAGCTTATATCTTATGCGAAACAAACCTATCCCAAAAAAGAAATCAAGATTACGAATGGGGTATATAACGCTAAAACCTCGGAATATGTGTTCCAAGCAAACACCCAATCTCATCGCTACCCAATGTGTACGAAGGGATTTCTCTATCCTAAAGTCACTTGCGATGGAATTGAAGAGGCGTATACAGAATCAGCAGCAAAACGTTTAAATGAAGAAGCATCGAAGGAAATCGAAGCAGATCTGAAAAAAGCGGTTCCGCAAATCATAAAAGCCGACACTGCTTTGAGCATTGAAAACGGTCAGTTCACATTAGATACAAAATGGAACAAACAGCTGGCTGAAAAAGCGCCTATGAGCATAACGATGCAATTAGATGCCAGCGGGTTATCAAAAACAGGTGCTTCAAAGCTGGCGGAAACGGTCAGAAAAACGCTTAATGAAAAGAGATATACATATTCAAACGGCACGATAGACTGTATGCAGAAGGACGGCGACGGCGGTATCGGTTTGTGAAATATTCAATTGATTTTCTTGCGAAAACGGCTATTCAGCCAAACGATGCGGAGGAATTAGGAAGTTAAAAAGATTTCCGAGGAAATAAATACGTCGATCATTGTCAAAAGACCGGGTGATACACGGTCTTTTTTGCAGGCCATAAAACGAGACAAATGGATCAAATCGAGACAAAATGAGACGCCTGTCTCGAACTGTCTCCAGTGTAAAAACGGAAAGACTGATTTTACGGGCTCCAAAGGCTGGCACACTTCTTGCATTTAAAAACGTGAACCCTAAATAGAAGGAGGCACACAAAATGGAATTGTTAAAACGAGAAGGCTTGTCATTAACTGAGGAGAAAGCGCTGTGGATGTACCAAAAGATGCTGGAAATCAGGGGCTTTGAAGACAAAGTGCATGAACTGTTCGCACAGGGAGTGCTTCCCGGATTCGTCCATTTGTATGCCGGTGAGGAAGCGGTGGCTGTAGGGGTGTGCGCTCATTTACATGATGGCGACAGCATTACAAGCACGCACAGGGGGCATGGCCATTGTATCGCCAAAGGCTGTGATCTGGACGGCATGATGGCGGAAATTTTCGGGAAAGCGACCGGATTGTGTAAAGGCAAGGGTGGTTCTATGCACATTGCCGATCTCGATAAAGGTATGTTAGGGGCAAATGGAATCGTCGGGGGCGGATTTACGCTCGCATGCGGATCAGCGCTCACCGCTAAATATAAACAGACTAAGAATGTAAGCGTTTGCTTTTTCGGAGACGGAGCAAATAACCAAGGCACCTTCCATGAAGGGCTGAATCTAGCAGCAGTATGGAACCTTCCTGTCGTATTTGTTGCTGAAAACAACGGCTATGGCGAAGCCACCCCATTTGAGTACGCGTCGGCCTGTGATTCAATTGCCGACCGGGCGGCTGCCTATAACATGCCGGGGGTCACAGTTGACGGAAAAGATATTTTAGCAGTTTACCAGGCAGCCGAGGAAGCGATAGAACGAGCAAGAAACGGCGGGGGCCCGTCTTTGATTGAATGTATGACTTATCGAAACTATGGCCATTTCGAAGGGGATGCCCAAACCTATAAAACGAAGGATGAAAGAGCTGAGCACCTTGAAGAAAAGGATGCTATTCAAGGCTTTAAAAACTACCTGTTAAAAGAAACAGATGCAAATAAACTGTCAGACATTGAACAGCGTGTCAGCAAATCGATTGAAGAAGCCGTCTCGTTCAGCGAAGACAGTCCGTATCCGAAAGAGTCAGAGCTGCTGACAGATGTCTACGTGTCATATGAAAAAGGGGGAATGTGAGATGGCGAGAGTCATAAGCATGTCAGACGCGATCAATGAAGCGATGAAGCTTGCGATGAGAAGAGACGAAAATGTGCTTTTGATCGGTGAAGATGTCGCCGGGGGAGCGGCGGTTGATCATTTGCAGGATGATGAAGCATGGGGCGGCGTATTAGGGGTCACAAAGGGGCTTGTACAGGAATTCGGCCGCACAAGAGTGCTGGACACACCGATTTCTGAGGCGGGCTATATGGGGGCGGCTATGGCTGCGGCATCAACCGGGCTGAGGCCGATTGCGGAGCTGATGTTTAATGATTTTATCGGCACGTGCTTTGACCAGGTGATCAACCAAGGGGCGAAATTCCGCTATATGTTCGGCGGAAAAGCGCAAGTGCCGATTACCGTCCGCACCACCTACGGAGCAGGGTTCCGGGCCGCTGCCCAGCATTCACAGGCACTGTATGGCCTTTTCACCAGCATCCCGGGATTGAAGACGGTCGTTCCGTCCAATCCATATGACGCCAAAGGCCTGCTGCTTGCAGCAATAGAAGACAATGACCCGGTGTTCTTTTTTGAAGACAAAACGTCCTACAACATGAAGGGCGAGGTGCCGGAAGATTATTATACAATCCCGCTCGGAAAGGCGGACATCAAACGCGAAGGCGGCGATATCACGCTGTTTGCAGTCGGCAAGCAGGTCAATACCGCGCTTGAAGCGGCGGCGAATCTCTCAGAAAAAGGCATCGAAGCCGAGGTGCTTGATCCCCGCAGTCTGTCTCCTCTGGATGAGGAAGCGATTTTCACATCGTTGGAAAAAACAAACCGGCTGATCATCATTGATGAAGCCAATCCGCGATGCAGCATTGCCACGGATATAGCTGCGATTGTTGCCGACAAGGGCTTCGATTTGCTTGATGCGCCGATTAAACGAATTACAGCGCCGCATACACCAGTGCCGTTTTCGCCAGTGCTTGAAGATCAATATTTGCCGACACCAGATCAAATTGTCAGCGTCACGCTTGAATTGCTTGGCGAGCCGGCAATGAATTAAAGGGGGGACACAAATGGCGGTAAAAGTAGTGATGCCAAAATTGGGAATGGCCATGAAACAAGGGGAAGTATCGATATGGAATAAAAAAGTAGGTGACCCGGTTGAAAAGGGAGAAAGCATTGCCAGCATTCAATCGGAGAAAATTGAAATGGAAATCGAGGCGCCTGAAAAAGGAACGCTGATCGATATCAAAGTGAAAGAGGGAGAAGAGGTTCCGCCCGGCACAGCGATCTGCTACATCGGGGACGCCAATGAATCGGTGCAGGAAGAGGCGAAAGAGCCTGCTTCGGAAGATAGCGCGCCGCTAGCCGTCCAGCCCGTCAAACAAGAAAACAAACCCGCAGCCGCCAAAAAAGAACGAATCAAGATATCTCCAGTCGCCAGAAAAATAGCGGAAAAAGCGGGATTAGACCTGAAACAGCTGAAAGGCACTGGACCAGGCGGGCGAATCGTGAAGGACGACGTTATAAAGGCGCTTGCTGAACAGAAAAAAGATCAGGCTGAGCCGGTTTCTGAGCAGAAAGCGCAGGAAACCCCAGTGACAGGCATGAGAAAAGTCATCGCGGCCCGAATGCAGGAAAGCCTGGCAAACAGCGCGCAGCTGACGATTACGATGAAGGCTGATATCACCAAGCTGACAGCCCTTCAAAATCAGCTTTCGCCAACTGCGGAAGAACGGTACGGCACAAAGCTGACGATGACTCATTTTGTCTCAAGAGCCGCCGTTCTCGCCCTGCAAGCTCATCCTGTGCTAAACAGCTTTTATAAAAATGAACGCATCATCACACATCCTCATGTGCACCTCGGAATGGCTGTGGCCTTGGAAAATGGATTAGTTGTGCCTGTGATTCGCCATGCTGAAAAGCAGTCGCTGATCGAACTGGCTCAATCCATCTCAGAAAATGCCAAAAAAGCACGCGAGGGACGGGCGGGAAGCGAAGAACTGCAAGGCTCAACCTTCTCCATTACAAATCTTGGCGCTTTTGGAGTCGAGCATTTCACGCCGATATTAAATCCGCCGGAAACAGGGATTCTCGGCATCGGAGCAAGCTATGACACGCCGGTGTATCAAGGGGAGGAGATTGTCAGAAGCACGATCCTGCCGCTCAGCCTGACATTTGATCACAGAGCATGTGACGGCGCCCCTGCCGCTGCCTTTCTGAAGGCGATTAAAACATATTTAGAAGAACCGGCAGCATTAATTTTATAGGAAAAGCAGGTGAAAATGACATGACACTAGCCATTATCGGCGGCGGACCTGCAGGCTATGCGGCTGCGGTCTCCGCGGCACAGCAGGGCAGAAACGTGCTGCTGATTGACAAAGGCCCGCTTGGGGGAACCTGCCTGAATGAAGGCTGCATCCCGACGAAGTCTTTGTTAGAAAGCGCAAACGTTCTTGATAAAATCAAGCATGCCGACCACTTTGGAATCGAACTTCCGCCTGGTGCGATATCGGTCGATTGGAGTAAAATGCAAAACCGAAAACAACAGGTTGTCAGACAGCTTGTCCAGGGCGTTCAGTATTTAATGAAGAAAAATCAAATACAGGTTGTGAAGGGGACGGCCTCCTTTCTTTCTGACAGAAAGCTCTTGATAGAAGGAGAGAGCGGAAAAGAAATCAGAGAAGCAGATCAAGTATTGATTGCTTCCGGATCAGAGCCGATCGAGCTGCCATTCGCCCCGTTTGACGGCGAATGGATCATCGACAGCAAGGACGCGCTTTCCCTTTCTGAGATTCCGTCTTCACTTGTCATTGTCGGCGGCGGTGTCATCGGGTGTGAGTATGCCGGGCTGTTTGCCAGACTGGGATCGAAGGTGACCATCATTGAAACAGCCGGCCAGCTGATCCCAGCTGAAGATGAAGAGATTGCCCGTCTCTTTCAGGAGAAGCTCGAGGAAGACGGTGTTGAAGTGCATACTTCATCCAGGTTAGAGCGGGTGGATCAAACGGCCAAAACAGCAATATGGAAAAGCGGGCAGCGGGAGTTTAAAACGAAGGCTGATTATGTACTGGTGGCGGTCGGCAGAAAACCCCGTCTTGACGGATTACAGCTGGAGCAGGCCGGAGTTGATTTTTCTCCAAAAGGCATTTCGGTAAACGGGCATATGCAGACGAACGTGCCTCATATTTATGCGTGCGGAGACGCAATCGGAGGCATTCAGCTGGCGCATGCAGCTTTCCATGAGGGCATCATCGCTGCTTCTCATGCTTCCGGAAGGGATGTCAAAATCAATGAGAAACATGTGCCCCGCTGCATCTATACATCACCGGAAATCGCGTGCATCGGGATGACAGAACAACAGGCAAGAAGCGTATACGGGGATGTGAAGATTGGCGAATTTCCTTTTTCCGCAAACGGCAAGGCGCTCATTAAACAGCAAGCGGAAGGAAAGATCAAAATCGTGGCAGAACCGGAATTCGGCGAAATCGTCGGTGTTTCAATGATTGGTCCTGATGTGACCGAACTCATCGGCCAGGCGGCTGCGATCATGAATGGTGAGATGACCGCTGATATGGCGGAGCATTTTATCGCCGCCCACCCGACACTGTCGGAAACATTGCACGAGGCGCTGTTAAGCACGATTGGGCTTGCAGTGCATGCGTAACACGGGAAAAAGCAGGCGCAGGGATACAAGGCGTCTGCTTTTTTCTTGTTGAAAGCGCTTTATTTTTCCCCTACAATAGATGAAAACGGCGTGTAAGGGAGGAGCGATCAAGGAAATGAATTCGATCCCAAACGATTTGCAAACCTGGAAACGTTTTGTGAAAGACGGTGTGCTTGACGAAGCCCGATTAAGAAAACGGATCGCCGAGTCATGGCATCGCTGCAAAAAAGCTGAGGTCAATCCTTATTTAGAAAAAGGCCCGAAGGTTTTACAGCAAACCGAGCTGGATCACCAGTCAAAAAAGCATTCATTCTTCCTGACGACCGCACAGCCTTACCTCGAAAAACTGCTGCCTGCCATAAAAGAAATGGAAATGATGGCGCTGTTAATTGATTCAGACGGCGTTGTTCTGGCATTGGACGGCCATCCCCGCGCGCTTTATGAAGCCAAACGCATTAACTTTGTTGAAGGCGCATGCTGGACGGAAACGGCTGTTGGGACAAATGCGATTGGCACGGCGCTTCACATTAGCGAACCTGTTGCGCTACAAGGATCAGAACATTACTCTATCGCTTCCCATCAATGGAACTGTTCAGCCGCTCCGATTCACCATGAGGATGGCAGTCTTGCAGGTGTGATTGACATATCGTGTCCGGCAGCAGGCGCGCATCCTCATATGCTCGGTATTGCTACGGCGATTGCCTATGCCGCGGAACGGGAACTGGCAGCTAAAAGCCGTGAGAAAGAGCTGGAGCTGATCAGCCGTTTTGCGGATAGAGCTGCATCCCGTGTGCCGATGGTGCTCTGCAATGCCAAACAGCATATCATCAGCGCGAGTGAAGCGATTCGTACCTCAATGCCGGATTGGCAGGGCAGGCACCTGTATGAATTGAAGGAACGGGGCTTTTCAATTGAAAAAGCCGTCACTATGGGGGATGGCGGCACTTGTTTTTATCTCGCGGAACAAAAGAAAAAGACGGCGTTTCGATTCAACGGAGTTATCGGGCAAAGCGGCCGATCGCAAGCTATGCTGAAGAGCCTTGAACGAGCGGCAGCGGCGGATGCAACGGTCTGTCTGTCGGGCGAAACTGGTACGGGGAAGGAAGTCGCGGCCCGCGCACTTCATGAGAACAGCGAGCGGCGGCACGGCCCGTTTGTTGCTGTCAATTGCGGAGCGATCCCGTCTGATTTGATTGAAAGCGAGCTGTTTGGCTATGCGGAGGGCGCTTTTACGGGAGCGAAACGAAGCGGCTACAAAGGCGCCTTTCAAAAGGCGAATCAAGGCACCTTATTTTTAGATGAGATCGGAGAAATTTCCCACTCGATGCAGGTTGCGCTTTTGCGGGTGCTTCAGGAACGCAAGATTACGCCGGTCGGCGGAACGAAAGAAATTCCGGTTGATATCAGAGTCATTGCCGCCACACATTGTGATTTGCGCGAGCTTGCCGAAAGCGGGAAAATCAGAGAGGACTTGTTTTACCGTCTTCATGTCTATCCGATTGAGCTGCCTCCTTTACGCGAACGCCCCGAAGATATTCCGGATCTTTTCCAGTACTACAAACAGAAGAATCATTGGCCTGGCGAACTTCCCCCTGCTTTTTTGGATATGCTGAAGCAATGGAGGTGGCCGGGGAATATTCGCGAGCTGTTTAATGTGTTTGAACGTCTTTCCATCAGATTTCCGGACGGCCGGCTTAGGGATGAGCCGCTTACCGCTTTACTGGAAGCTGCAGGACTGCCGATCATCCCGGCGGAAAAAAAGCCGGCTGCTGCCGGCGCGCTGACCCTTCGTGAGCAAATCCAAAAAGATATCATTATCAAAGCGCTTGAATCCGCAAAAGGAAACGTTTCTCAAGCCGCCAAAATCAGTGGGATCCCCCGGAGCACTTTCTACAAACGGCTGAAAAAATTCAACTTGTCCGCTGAATCATAAAGCATACTTCTTTCAAGAAATGGAAACGTTATGTATGAAGGAGGGTGTTAGAATGAATAGTCAAAGGGCGAAAGAAATTGTAGAATCTCCCGACATGAAGAAAGTAACATATAACGGCGTTCCTATTTACATTCAGCACGTGAATGAAGAAAACGGAACAGCGAGAATCTATCCGCTGGACGAACCTGAGCAAGAGCATGAAGTACAGCTGACCAACTTAAAAGAGGATTAAACAAAAATGGCCCGCTTCATAAGCAGGCCATTTTGTTATCCGCGCGGGGCAAATAAAATCACACAGACGCCGATAAAACAAATGAATGCACCGATCGAGTCATACAGATCAGGTGTTTTCCGGTCGACAAGCCATCCCCATAGAAGCGCAAGCACGATGAATACCCCGCCATAAGCGGCGTATACACGGCCGAAGGAAGGGAAGGACTGAAACGTCGGAAGAATGCCGTAGACAATCAGGATCAGCGCTCCGGCGATGCCATAGCCGACTGGCTTTGCCTCTCTCAGCCACAGCCAAACCAAATACCCGCCGCCAATTTCGGCAAGCCCCGCCGCGAGAAATAAAAGAATGGTAATCAGCATCACGCGCACTCCTCAACTTGCTTTTCTCTTTCATTATAAAGGAGGAGTGCTGTTAAAGCTTTGGATGATTCTCAAATTCCTTTAAATACGCGCTGCGCTGAATCTCCGTAAATTGGCTGATCCAGTTGCTTTTCGCCTCTTCATTCAGATGGGGGAGGATATAGCGTTCAACCGCTTCAAAAAACAACGGATTCGCGATAATGTTCCAGGTAGGGATGCGAACGACTTTGCCGTTTGTTTTCTCGATGATAATATCCTCAAAAAAGATCCCTTTCAAACTGTAATGATGCCGTCCCATATAAATCCGTTTTACCTCAGAAAACAGCACGCTGCGCTTTCTCGAGAAGATCTCGCCATCAGGCCCAGTCTTTACGCTGAAAATGACATTTCCCCGGCTTGTGAACGCCGGAAAAGCCATAAAAAATGTGATTAATCCATAAACAATCGCCATTAATCCTCCGCCCAAATAAAGCAGGGCATACTTAGATTCAAATGTGAGAGCTTCAGACACCAGCCACACTCCTGCAATAAAAGCGCCCCCTGTGGCGAGGAACAGCCATATTCTAAAAAACATTCTACTCTTGACCTTAATTACTTCATTGTTTTTCAATTGCTATTCTCCTTTATCGCTCTTTAGCAAAAAAGTATTCCTTTTACCACATCTTTATTTGCTGGTACGATAGAAAATTCATTTTGAGTGATACCTGTTACCAGCCAAGTATGACGGCTGCCAGGCAAGACGAAAGCCATGTCAGCCACTTCCGGCGAGTTGTCTTTGTCATAAACAAGGCGCATCAGCGTATCCATTTTCCCTTTTCGTGAAGCCAGATCATTTACGAATCGGGTAATATCCTCTTGATGTTCATACTTAACGAGAAACTCTTTCAGATATGTGGGAGTGTCAGAAGCACCTTCCAGAAGCAATTCAAATTCAGTTGATGTCAGAGTAATAATTGATTCTTTGTTATCCTCAGCATCTATTACATTTAAAAACTCGGATGTTTTAGAAAGTAATCCGTCACTTGAATCCATTTTTTTGATGCTATGCACCTGTTCATCAAACAGAAGTTCATGAGAGTAAGTGCCGAACTTAGAAACGTGGCAGGACACATTCTGTTCTTTGCCTTGTTCATCAAATTTGGACAGTTTCACTGTATAATCCGCGTCGTTTAATACGTGGATAAACGGGCAGTACTCGTCCTTTAATCGGTATTGATGATTACGGTATTCCGCCGCATCTTTGGCCAAAAGTGAGCGGCATGCCGCTTCGAACAAAGCACCGAGCTGCTCATCTTCTATTTCCGGAAAATAGGCCTGCTTCAAGGCCATTCCCTGTTCAAAAAACCCTTCGCTGTAAAAACAAAATAAGAGTTCCTCTATGCTGATCGTAAACTGCTTCATTGATTATTCTCCTATCCAAATGAAAGTTTCCCTTTAAGGAAATGGGTTGCGCCGTGTATAAGCGAGTCTGCTGTTTTCTTTGCTTTTTCCATTCCTTTTTTCGCACTGTCTATCCCTTTATGTATCGTTTTATTCGCCGCATCTATGCCGTCATTCACTGATTTGACGACTTTGCCGGCTGATTCCAGCCCTTTCTTGGCTGTATCGACGACAGCGTGAATCGGTTCTTTCAGCTTTATCGCCGCTTTTTCAGCAAAGCCTGATGTGAATTTTGCGATTTTTTCCCCAACAAAACCTCCTACGGCTGATCCGATTGTGCCTCCGACTACTGTACCAACAGGGCCTAACACACTTCCAAGGGCACCGCCGACGACAGCGCCTGCCGTAGCTCCTCCTGCGATGAAAATAGTGTTATTCACAGCATTCCCGACGGCCTTGGCGTTTTCACGCTTGAGAACTTCGGGTTTGTCTTGGTATTTCGCGTAATTTTCAGCAATTTTCAAGCCCGCTCCGAACGTTTCGGTCGCACCGGTGATCAGTGTGGCGGTAATGGCATTTCCTTTTGCGAATTTCAAGCCCGTTTTTCCGACATCCTTCAAAGTTGAGCGTACGCCGGCTTCATTAAGAAATCCTCTTGTGTAGCTTCTGACGCTGTTTGAAAAATCGACCGTATCCTGAGGGAAGTACTTTGTAAACTTTTTATGTACCAAATCTGAAAATGGCCGGTTTGTCTTTTTAAACAAATATTTAGGATTCATAAGCACTCTAGCCGCTTTTTGATAACGTGAGCTGTCAACGGCTCTGGAAATATCCAATAGAAGTTTTGAGTGCCGGGCGGTATGCAAACCGCTTGGCTGTTTCACAAATTTCGTAAGCCCTAATCCGTAGTATTTTCCTTGTGTCAGCATAAGGGCGGTTAAGCTAGTCATCGTTCCGTATTTGTCGTAAGCATGATAGAGCTTTCGCAGAATATCATCTTGTTCAACAAATTTATCGCCCGTTTTTCTGATGAAAATCTCATTGTCACTCAGCTTGGTGACGAGCGCTTTTCCTGAGCTCCACGCATCGCCGACTCCGGAAAAACAGCTGCTGTAGCGGGGATCGCATTGTAAAATCATCTGCCCCAGCTCCAAATGCAGGTCCTTATATTTGCTTTCCATATCGGTTAATTCAGTGACTACATCATTTGCCAGCTGTTCGAGTTTATCCGGATCAACTGCAATGTTTCCTGACACACCATTCACCCCCTGAGTTTATGTCTTTCCTCTCTTGCTTTACGTTCCAGTTCTTCCATTCTGGCAATTTCAGCTTTTCGTTCTTCTATTTTGACGGCGGCTGCCTTTAGCTCCTGGCTTGTTTCAAGCAGCTCCTGTTCGAATTGATCGTAGGCGGCTTTCGTTTCCTCGAAATCCTGGTCGAACGAATCTCTTGCTTTTCCCTGCCAAGCATCCCCTAATGCAGATAACCGGGATTCAAGCAGCATTTTGGAGCTTCTGACCTCTTCTGCGGCCGCACTGTACTTGTTTGCCAGCTCAATGACTTTATATGAGTCCAACTTTTGTCCCCTGCCTTTTCTAAATTCACGCACAAATGGATGTTTTATATAAATGATTATAAATAATTCGGCATGTATCCGAATCGTACAAAAGAACCTTTTCATAAGAAATGGAAGGGCGTATATTCACTTAAATTTCACAGTAGGTGAGACTTTAAGATTACAAAAAAGGTAAAAAAACCAAATCTCCCAGACGTAAGGTAAATGAGAAATTTCCCGCTTTGTGGGAAAAAACACTAAAATTGATCAAATGATCTAAGTGCGCCAAACGTGTTACGGGACGGGCCTTCACATGGTATAAATGAAATGTAAACGTTATCAAGGAGGTCGTCATATGAAGAAAAAATCATTCTCAATCGTAATAGCGGGCGGAGGGAGCACTTTCACTCCAGGGATCGTACTGATGCTCTTGGACCATTTGGAGGAGTTTCCGATCAGAAAGCTGAAGCTGTATGATAATGATAAGGAGAGACAGGATCGCATAGCAGGCGCCTGTGACGTTTTTATCAGAGAAAAAGCGCCGGAAATTGAATTTACAGCGACGACTGACCCGGAAGAAGCTTTTACAGATGTCGACTTTGTCATGGCGCACATCAGGGTAGGGAAATACGCGATGCGTGCGCTGGATGAGCAAATTCCGCTGAAGTACGGAGTTGTCGGCCAGGAGACATGCGGGCCGGGCGGCATCGCATACGGCATGCGTTCGATTGGCGGCGTGCTTGAAATATTAGATTACATGGAAACATATTCGCCTGATGCGTGGATGCTCAATTACTCCAACCCGGCGGCAATTGTAGCCGAAGCAACAAGACGCCTCAGACCGAATTCGAAAATTCTGAACATCTGTGATATGCCGGTTGGAATCGAAGACCGGATGGCGCAAATTCTCGGCCTGTCCTCAAGAAAAGAAATGAAGGTCCGCTATTACGGATTAAATCATTTCGGCTGGTGGACATCGATTCAGGATCAAGAGGGCAATGATTTAATGCCGAAGCTGAAGGAGCATGTATCTCAATACGGGTACATTCCGAAGACGGAGGCTGAAGCTGTCGAGGCGAGCTGGAATGACACGTTCGCAAAAGCGCGTGACGTACAGGCCGCAGATCCTGACACACTGCCGAATACGTATTTGCAATATTACTTGTTCCCGGATGATATGGTGAAAAAATCAAATCCGAATCATACGCGGGCAAACGAAGTGATGGAAGGGCGCGAAGCCTTTATTTTCAGCCAATGTGACATGATCACACGCGAGCAGTCCTCGGAAAACAGCGAAATCAAAATCGATGATCACGCATCATATATTGTTGATCTAGCCCGGGCGATTGCCTTCAACACAGGTGAAAGAATGCTCTTGATCGTTGAAAATAACGGAGCGATTGCGAACTTTGACCCAGCTGCGATGGTCGAGGTGCCGTGTATTGTCGGCTCAAATGGGCCTGAACCGATCACCGTCGGCACCATTCCGCAATTCCAAAAAGGGCTGATGGAGCAGCAGGTATCCGTTGAGAAACTGACTGTTGAAGCGTGGGCGGAGAAATCGTTCCAAAAGCTGTGGCAGGCGCTGATCCTGTCAAAAACTGTGCCAAACGCACGTGTGGCAAGGCTGATTCTCGAGGATTTAATTGAGGCCAACAAAGACTTCTGGCCTGAGCTTGATCAAAGCCCAACCCGCATTTCATAACTGAAATACCCCCCGTTTTCGAATCTGTTATTGTATATAATAGAAAGAAAATGGGGGGATCTGATATGAAGCTAGACGAACTGATTAATCAGCACTACGGCAAATTAAATGACAACGATTTTCATATTTTAAAATATATATTGAATCACAAGCACACGTGCTACACCCTTGGAATCGATGCGTTGGCCAAAGCTTGCAGCGTATCGCGTTCCTCGATTTTGCGGCTTGCCCAAAAGCTCGGTTTCAGCGGCTACAGTGAATTTCGCGTTTTTTTAAAGTGGGAAGATCAGCCGGAAGAAGGCGAGAGTATGAGTTTTCAAAAGCTGCTTGATGATATTGAATCAAATCTGAAGTTCTTAAGGACAAAGGACATGACAGATATGTGCCAGCTGATTGATGAAGCCGACCGCATTTTCGTGTACGGATCAGGAAATGCGCAAAAGATATGCGCCCGTGATCTGCAAAGAATGTTTATTCCGCGCCATCGGTATCTCATTTTGATTGAAGACAGAAATGAATTTAATCTGATGCGCGATGATTTTAAAGTAAACGATCTGTTTATCATCATTTCTCTTTCCGGAGAAACACCGGAGCTGATTCCTCAGGCAAGAATGCTTTCTGCAAAGGGTATTCCCTTTATTTCCATTACGAATTTAAAAAACAATGTCCTCGCCCAGCTGACTCCGCATAATCTTTATGCGACAAGCAAACCTGTGACATTAAGCGATAAAACGGAAATTGTCGCTTTTGCACCGTTCTTTCTCGTTGGCGAAGCATTGTTCCGCGCATATGTTGATTACAAAGAGGCAGAAAAAAATGACATTGAGTAGCAGGGGGTTCTGGTATGATGCAAAAAATCCAGCGCTTTGGAAGCGCGATGTTTGTACCTGTTCTATTATTCGCGTTCGCTGGCATTATCGTCGGTGTCAGTACGCTTTTTAAAAATAAAACCATCATGGGCCCGCTTGCCGATCCTGATGGGTTTTGGTATCAGTGCTGGTATATCATTGAGCAGGGCGGCTGGACAGTATTTAATCAAATGCCGCTCTTATTCGCCATCGGCATCCCGGTTGCTTTGGCGAAGAAAGCTCAGGCGCGCGCTTGTTTGGAAGCGCTTACGGTTTACTTGACGTTCAATTACTTTGTCAGCTCGATCTTGACGGTATGGGGAGGGGCATTTGGCGTCGACATGAACCAAGAGGTCGGCGGAACGAGCGGGTTAACGATGATCGCAGGCATCAAAACGCTCGATACCAACATTATCGGAGCCATCTTTATTTCTTCGATTGTCGTCTTTTTGCATAATCGTTATTTTGATAAAAAACTGCCCGATTTTCTCGGCATCTTTCAAGGCTCAACGTATATCGTGATGATTTCCTTCTTCATTATGATCCCGATCGCCTTGGCCGTGTCTTATATTTGGCCAATGGTTCAAGCGGGAATCGGATCGCTTCAAAGCTTCCTGGTTGCTTCCGGGGCGGTGGGCGTTTGGATTTACACGTTTTTGGAACGGATTTTGATTCCGACCGGTCTACATCACTTTATTTACACGCCGTTTATTTACGGGCCTGCTGTAGCGGAAGGTGGAATCGTCACGTATTGGGCACAGCATCTCGGCGAATATTCGCAAAGCGCAAAACCGCTGAAGGAGCTCTTCCCGCAAGGCGGATTCGCGCTCCACGGCAACTCGAAAATCTTCGGCATTCCGGGCATCGCCCTGGCGTTTTATGTCACAGCCAAAAAGGAAAAGAAAAAACTAGTCGCAGGGCTGCTGATTCCTGTCACGCTGACGGCGATTGTCGCCGGTATTACAGAGCCGATTGAGTTCACTTTCTTATTCATTTCTCCTTTCTTATTTGCGGTTCACGCCGTACTGGCTGCAACGATGTCGACAGCCATGTATATGGCCGGTGTCGTCGGAAACATGGGTGGCGGGCTGATCGAAGCGGTGACCTTGAACTGGATTCCGCTCTTTGGCAGCCACGGTATGACGTATGTGTATCAAATTTTGATCGGGCTTTCTTTTACAGCTATTTATTTTTTCGTCTTCCGATTTTTAATTCTCAAATTCAATATCGCCACACCGGGACGGGAAAAGGATGATCAGCAGGAAACAAAGCTGTATTCGAAAAAGGAATACAGAGAAAGAAAAAACAAGGATGAAACGGCCTCCGCTGTTGAAGCGGCAGATGACACCGCTTTTCTGTATATTGAAGCGCTGGGCGGAAAAGACAACATCACTGAAGTGACAAACTGCGCCACCCGCCTCAGAGTCAGCGTCAAGGATGAAACAAAGGTTGAGCCCGACAGCGTGTTCCGAGCGCTTGGCTCACACGGCGTCGTCAGAAACGGGAAGGCGTTTCAGGTGATTATCGGATTGAGCGTTCCGCAGATGCGGGAGCGTGTGGAAAAAATATTGAATCAATAATGCCAGCCCTCCTTTTCGGGAGGGTTTTCGTTTGCCGTCAAAAAGACCGTCATAGTAAAGTAAAGAAAGAGACAATCGAGTAAAAAGGGGTTTGGAGGCTTTTACATGCAAAAGGCTTTATCGTTTTTAAAACCATACTCATTGCTGGTGGGAATTGCGCTGATTCTCATGTTGACGGAGCTTGCGGTTGAGCTGATGCAGCCTTTACTTATCGCAAAAATCATTGACGATGGGATTTTAAAGCAAGATCTCCGGCATGTGTGGACATGGGGGGCGGTCATGATCGGACTGACCGTGTTATCATTTGCAGCGGGAATGCTGAATTCCTTTTATGCCGCCCATGTCAGCCAAAGCTTTTCCTACGATACGAGAAAAGGGCTTTTTCAAAAAATCCAGTCCTTCTCCTATTCTACTTTTGGACAGTTCTCGTCCTCTTCTTATATCACAAGGCTGACAAACGATGTCACACAGGTTCAAAACATGATTTTTATGAGTTTGCGGTTTATGCTGCGGGCTCCGTTAATGATTGTAGGCGGTATTGTGCTGTCACTCACCGTTAACGTGAAGCTCGGCTTTTTTCTGCTTGTGACCATTCCGATCCTGATCTTGTTTTTGCTATGGGTATTAAAGAAAGGCGGGACGCTGTTCCGTTCAGTGCAGAAACGGCTGGATCAGGTGAATACCGTCATGCAGGAAAACTTAACAGCGATTAAGCTGATCAAAGCGCTACTTCGCGGCAGCCACGAGGTCAAAAGATTTATCAAAGCCAACACGAGGCTGATGGAAAAAACAGTTTCAGCCTTTCAGCTTGTGGAATTCACGATGCCTGTGCTGATGCTGCTGATGAACCTCTGCATCCTTTTGATTTTGTGGGCAGGTGCACACAGTATCACGAACGGAAGCACTCAAGTCGGTGATGTTGTCGCGATTATTAACTACGCAACACGAATTACGGGCGCGCTTTCGATGTTTCCGTTTTTGATTATGATTTTCACCCGGGCGAAGGCTTCAGGGGATAGAATCGGCGAGGTGCTTGAAACGGAAGGCGATGAGCGGGAAGAAGGCATCATACCAGGTCGTTTGTCAGGACGGATTGAGTTTCAGCATGTATCCTTCCGTTATCCTGAAATGGACAGAGAAGCGCTGCGGAATGTCTCATTTTCCGCAAAGCCGAGGGAAACGATCGCGATTCTCGGTGCGACGGGATCGGGCAAGTCCACGCTCTTTCAGCTCATTCCGCGGCTTTATCGGCCGGATTCAGGAAGCATTTACATAGATGAAAAGCCGATTCATGATTTTCCGGCAGAGGGGCTTCGCACGCAAATTGGATATGTACCGCAGGAAGTGCTTTTGTTTTCCGGCACAATCAAAGAAAATATCGCTTGGGGCAAAGAAAATGCTTCACTTGATGAAATAATGGAAGCGGCCAAACATGCGCAAATTCATGAAACGATTATGAAGCTCCCGAATGGGTATGACACTGTTTTGGGACAAAGAGGCGTCAACCTGTCCGGCGGCCAGAAGCAGCGGATTTCCATTGCGCGGGCGCTGATCCGAAAGCCGGCCATCCTTCTTTTAGATGACAGCACAAGCGCGCTAGACCTGCAGACGGAGGCGAAGCTGCTTGAGGCAATCAGCGCATATGAGTGCACAACCTTGATCATTACGCAAAAAATGACCACGGCGATGAGAGCTGATAAGATTTTGCTGCTTGAGGATGGCGAACTGATTGAAAAAGGCACGCACAGTGAGCTGCTTTCTGAATCTCAGTTATACAAACGCATTTACGAGTCGCAATTCGGAAGGGAGGGGAGCGAGTCATGCTAAAAGACATCCGCAAGCCTTTCCAATATCCCAAACTGCCAATCGACAAAAAAGAAGGTGCAAAAAAGCGGGCGAAAGCAAAGGATACAAAAGGCACACTGAGACGAATCTGGTCTTACTTGGCTGAACGGAAAGGACTGCTTATCCTTGTCATGCTGATGGTTGTCATCAGCGCGATATTCGGGCTCCTCGGCCCCTTTGTGATCGGAAAGGCCATCGACCATTTCATCGTCGGGCGAACGGTAAGCGGACTGATTCCCGTTTTGCTTCTTCTGCTCGTCATTTACATTATTCAGTCACTGTCACTCTGGTTTCAAAACTATTGGATGATTACGATTTCGCAAGGCACTGTTTTCAGAATGAGAAGCGAGTTGTTCACCCATCTGCATGAGCTGCCGATTCCGTTTTTTGATAAACAGCGGCACGGTGAGCTGATGAGCCGGGTGACAAATGACATCGAAAATGTCAGCTCTACTTTAAACACGTCGGTCATTCAAATTCTGTCAAGCGTCATCACCTTTGTCGGAACGGTTGCAGTGATGCTGTACATGAGCCCGCTCCTTACAGTGATTACCCTGACCATCATTCCGGTGATGGCAGTAAGCCTGAAATGGATCACCAACCGGACGGGAAAGCTGTTTAAAGAACAGCAGAAAAACCTTGGTGAGCTGAATGGATATATTGAGGAATCTGTTTCCGGCGCAAAGGTCATCAAAGCCTATTCGCGTGAGAAGCAGATCACTGCCGAATTTCTCAAAAAAAACGCTGCGCTCAAGACCTCGGGCTTCTGGGCACAGACGATTTCCGGGTTTATCCCGAAAGTCATGAACTCTTTGAATAACTTAAGCTTTACAATGATTGCCGCAATCGGCGGTTTGTTCGCGCTGAAAGGCTGGATCTCGATCGGCTCGATCGTCGTCTTTGCCGAGTATTCAAGGCAATTCACACGCCCTTTAAACGATCTGGCCAATCAGTTTAATACGATGCTGTCCGCCATTGCCGGCGCTGAACGGGTGTTTGACGTGCTTGATGAAAAAGAAGAACGCGAGGATGAAAAGAACGCCGTGCATCAGCCGATCCAAACAGGCAGTATTGAATTCCGGGATGTGTCCTTCGGTTACGATGAAGGGCAGCAGACACTGAAGAATTTACAGTTTACAGTGCCTGCCGGACAGTCCATCGCGTTTGTCGGACCGACGGGAGCGGGGAAAACAACTGTCACCAACCTGCTCGCCCGTTTTTACGAGCCTGATGAGGGAAGGATTTTAATCGACGGTACAGATATTAAAACCCTCACTAGAGCAAGCCTGCGGAAAAACATGGGGTTTGTCCTGCAGGATTCGTTTTTGTTTCAAGGAACGATCAGAGAAAATATTCGCTACGGAAGGCTCGATGCATCTGATCAGGAAATCGAAGCCGCGGCAAAAACAGCGAACGCCCACAGCTTTATTGAAAGGCTGCCAAAAGGGTATGACACAGTGCTGACGCAAAACGGATCGGGCATCAGCCAAGGACAGAAACAATTGATTTCCATTGCACGTGCGGTGCTTGCCGATCCGGTTCTTCTCATCTTGGATGAAGCGACAAGCAACATTGATACCGTAACAGAAGTCAACATTCAAGAAGCGCTCGCCCGTTTAATGGAGGGAAGAACAAGCGTCATCATCGCCCACAGGCTGAACACCATTCAAAGAGCGGATCAGATTGTGGTGCTGAAAGACGGCGAAATGATTGAAAAAGGCAGCCATGAAGAACTGATCCGGCAAAAAGGATTTTACAGTGACTTATATAAAAGCCAATTTGAGAAATAGACCTTTGTCATGCACAAAGGTCTTTTTTGTTACAGTTTTATAGTACTTTTATTTCATTTTCGTAAAATGTAACAAAATTACTTGACGTAAACAAGTTATGTATATATACTAGCTTACATTAAGTAAGTGATAACATTTATCAAGGAGGATAAAATGAATAAATCATTTGAAATTGGCACATTACTTTTAAGAGTTATTACAGGTATTATCTTTTTTGTTCACGGTTTATCTAAGTTTCAGGGGATGGAAGGAACCATCCAATTTTTCGGCAGCATAGGCCTTCCAAGCTTTATGGCGTATGTCATTGCAGCGATTGAACTCGTTGGCGGAGTGCTTGTCTTCTTCGGATTGGCTACACGCATTGTCGGTGTTCTGTTTGCCCTCACGCTGATCGGAGCCATCATTACAGTCAAGCTGAAAGCGCCATTCATGGGCAATGCAGAATTTGATTACCTTCTGCTTTTGACATCAATCCACCTGGCTCTTTCCGGAAGCCGTTTCCTTGCGTTAGACCCACTTGTGTTTAAAGCAAAAAAGAGCGAAAACGTATCAGCATAAGAAAAGAGGCATACAGCATGACCAGCATTCATGAGGATACAAACATTGGCTATGTCAAACTCACAATCCGCAGTCTGGAGCGCTCCCTTCAGTTCTACTGTAACGTCATCGGCTTTCAAGTCTTAAAAAAGACGGATCGCCAAGCCGAACTATCGGCTGACGGAAAACGCGTCCTGCTTGTTCTCGAAGAAAATCAGAGCGCCGTCGTCTTGCCTGAACGGTCTGTGACGGGCCTCTATCACTTTGCAATTCTTCTTCCGAACAGGAAGGAACTTGGTATCGCGCTCGCCCGCCTGATTGAACACGGCATTGCCATCGGACATGGGGATCATGCTGTCAGTGAAGCACTCTACCTGTCTGATCCTGATGGAAACGGAATTGAAATGTACGCTGACCGCCCCCGCAGCACGTGGCAGCGTGATCGTGAAGGAAACTACGTCATGACGACAACCGCTGTTGACATTGAGGGTCTTCTTGAAGTGGCCGGAGATGAGCGGAAAGCAGCGCTTCCGAACGATACAATTATCGGACACATTCATCTGCATGTCAGTGATTTAAACGAAGCAAAAGCGTTTTATACGGATGTGCTGGGCTTTGATATTGTCGGAAACTATGCGGGCATGTCCGCTCTCTTCGTTTCAGCCGGAGGCTACCATCATCATATCGGCTTAAATATTTGGGCGGGAAGAAACGCGCCGCCTAAACCGACAAATGCCAGCGGACTAGACTATTACACGGTTGTCCTGCCTCATCAAGAGGAACTGGATCGAGTGGCAGACCGAGTCAAACGTGCCGGATATTCGATCGAAGAAACGGAAAACAGCTTCCGGGTGAAAGATCCTGTTTCCGGCGCCCATATTAGATTTGTGATTTGACTGTAATCCCTTTGCCGAAAAAACGGCAGGGGGATTTTTTATTTTTGTCCGCCTTGTTATGATGGGAGAACCAACTTGTTAGGAGGCGTTTACATGGAACTCAATCACCTTGTGACAGGCAAAATAGCATTAAATCAATATGTGCATCGCTTAGAGCAAAAGGATGTTTCATTTTACGTCCACTATTGGGGAGCGATGACGAACCACTATAACACACTGCTTCATAAGCATTCCTTTTATGAAATTTGTTACGTCGTAAGAGGTGAAGGATATTACCTTGAAGGCGATCGTACATATCCGCTTCGTGAACAGACGATTTTTTTGTCAAAGCCGGAGCATTTGCATCAAATCAAAAGTGAAACAGGGCTGTTCCTTTTTTACGTCGCTTTCGAGCTGAGCGAGGATCAGTCAAGCGCCGAATGGATCAAAGTGATGGAAGAAGTGAAACAAAGCCCCTTTATCACAATGCAATTGAAAGATGGTGAACCGCCGGGCCTGCTTTGGAAAACGTTAATGCTGCAAGCAGCGCACCCTGTCGATGCTTTTGACAAAGAGATCCTATCTCATTTGTCGCATGCATTGATCCTGTCATTAATCCAAACCTTTCTCCCGTCCGCCCATCGTCCGAAACAAAAGCAGCCCATTCAGCCATCTTCTGCTTTGCTGACAGAGGTGAAACTGCACATAAAAGACAATCTGTCACAGTCGTTAAAGCTGACGGATGTCGCCAGCCACTTTCATATCTCAGGGAGGCACTTATCACGTTTATTTGCAGCAGAACTGGGCGTCAGCTACTCAGAATTTGTCCAAAATGAAAAAATAAACAAAGCTGCCGAGCTGCTGAAATCAACGAATCTATCGATTAAAGAAGTAGCGGAAGAAATCGGTTTCTCAGTACATTATTTCACTCGCGTCTTTTCCGCTAAAATCGGCAGCTCTCCAGGGCTTTTCCGCTCCCTTTATAAAGACTCAAAAATGACCGCATTTCAAATCAATAAATCTTTTCAAAAAATCGAACAGGCCAAGCCGCACGAATAAGATGGCCTGAAATGACAAAACAATGTCTTCATAAGATAAAGACGCGAGAAATCTCGTTGTCTTATAATCTCCTTAGAAAGCGGTTACAACAATGAATGTTCTGAAGGAGGGATGCATTGGCTTATGCTTGGTGTCGGGTGCTCTGCCATTCTTGAAAGAAGGGGAAGAAACCGTGAGTACAAAAAAGAAAGAGGCTGTAAAAGAAAAAGAAAGCTTAGCTCATAAAGGGCTTTTACGAACGATTACATTGGTATCTACATTCGGCGGCCTGTTGTTCGGTTATGATACGGGTGTCATTAATGGGGCACTTCCTTTTATGGCAACTGCAGGCCAACTCAATCTTACACCTGTTACAGAAGGACTGGTTGCGAGTTCCCTGCTTCTCGGGGCAGCCTTCGGGGCGATGTTTGGAGGACGTCTGTCCGATCGGCACGGCCGCCGAAAAACGATCCTTTATTTAGCCTTACTCTTCATCGCAGCCACACTTGGCTGTACCTTTTCACCAAACGCGTCCGTGATGATTGCCTTTCGTTTTCTGCTCGGACTGGCGGTTGGCTGCGCTTCTGTAACGGTTCCAACCTTTTTAGCGGAAATTTCGCCGGCAGAACGCAGGGGACGAATCGTGACACAAAATGAACTGATGATCGTAATTGGCCAGCTGCTGGCATACACCTTTAACGCCATTATCGGCAGCACAATGGGGGAGAGCGCAAATGTATGGCGGTATATGCTGGTCATCGCGACACTTCCGGCTGTTGTGTTATGGTTCGGAATGCTCATCGTACCTGAAAGCCCGCGTTGGCTGGCGGCTAAAGGCAGAATGGGTGACGCTCTGCGGGTGCTTCGGCAAATCCGTGAAGACAGCCGGGCACAGCAGGAAATAAAAGAAATCAAACATGCGATTGAGGGCACAGCAAAAAAGGCCGGCTTTCATGGTTTTCAAGAGCCGTGGATCAGACGCATTCTATTCATTGGGATCGGAATCGCCATCGTACAGCAAATTACCGGTGTCAATTCGATCATGTACTATGGGACAGAAATTCTGAGAGAATCCGGTTTTCAAACAGAAGCTGCATTAATCGGCAATATTGCAAACGGTGTTATTTCAGTTATCGCGGTCATTTTTGGGATATGGCTTCTCGGCAAAGTCCGCCGCCGGCCCATGCTGATCATCGGACAGATTGGCACGATGACAGCCCTTCTGCTGATCGGGATTTTATCCATTGTCCTTGAAGGAACACCCGCCCTGCCGTATGTTGTGCTGAGTTTGACCGTTTTGTTTCTTGCGTTTCAGCAGGCTGCCATTTCTACGGTGACGTGGCTGATGCTCTCGGAAATCTTTCCTATGCATGTGCGGGGGCTTGGCATGGGGATCAGCACCTTCTGCTTGTGGACAGCTAACTTTCTCATTGGATTCACCTTTCCCATTTTGCTCAATCATATTGGGATGTCGGCGACATTTTTTATCTTTGTCGCTATGAATATCCTAGCGATTCTATTTGTGAAAAAATATGTGCCTGAGACAAAAGGGCGGTCACTTGAACAGCTTGAGCATTCCTTTCGCCAGTATGGCCGCCGCGCTGATCAGGAAATCCAAAATCAAACAACTCACTTATCGTAATCTGCAGATACCAGGAGGAATCTATCAATGAAACTATCTTATGTAACAGACAGCTTAGGACATTTGCCTTTTGAAGAAATGCTCGATTTTGCCGCGGAGCTTGGCATTGATACGCTTGAAATGACAACCGGAGGCTGGTCGCCTGCGCCTCACTTGAATCTTGATGAACTGCTGCAAAGCAGCCACAAAAGAGAAGAGTTTTCAGCAGCGCTGGAAAAGCGGAATATGACACTTTGCGCTTTAAACTGCTCGGGGAATCCTTTGGATCCAGGCGAACTGGGCAAATTGCACAGAGAAGTAACGGACAAAACGCTGGAGCTGGCTGGATTATTAGGCGTCAAAAAAGTGATCATGATGAGCGGCCTGCCAGCCGGCGGCCCGGACGACAAAGTGCCGAACTGGATCACATACACAGTGAGCTGGCCTCCCGTTTTAAAAGATATCCTCAACTATCAATGGGAAGAGGTTGCGATTCCTTATTGGAAGGAGCTTGTCCAAAAAGCGGAAGCCTGCGGTGTTGTAAAAATCGCGCTTGAAAATTTCAGCTCTCAATTAGTCTATAATCCTGAGACTCTCTTTCGGCTCAGAAATGCAGTCGGCCCGATGGTCGGTTTGAATCTTGACCCGAGCCATTTGTTATGGATGGGTGCAGACCCAATCATCGCAGCAAGGGAGCTCGGAGAAGCCATTCACCATGTTCACGGAAAAGATGTCAGAATTGAAAGACATTTAGCTGCGGTTAACGGGCTGTTAGAAACAAAAGAAGTGACAGATCCTGCAAACCGGGCATGGAATTATGTAGCTGTCGGCTGCGGACAGGATTTACAGTGGTGGAAGGAATTTTTTTCAGTCGTAAAAATGATGGGGTATGACGGTGAGGTTTCCTTAGAAATGGAGGACTTAACGATGTCACCGGAAGCGGGCATCCGTACATCGATAGAAGCTTTAAAACAAACTATCAGCCAATAGGAGGTTTTTCTGATGCTAAATGGAGAAAGAATCATTTCAAAACCGCTGCGCTGGGCAATGGTAGGCGGCGGGCGGCTCAGCCAGGTTGGATATAAACATCGTATTGGAGCGCTGAGAGACAATACTGCCTTTCAATTAACCGCAGGCGCCTTTGATATCGATGCCGGAAGAGGAAAAGACTTCGGGGTGAACCTCGGAGTGGATGCGGAACGCTGTTATCCCGACTATCAAACAATGTTTGCGGAGGAAGCGAAAAGAGAGGACGGCATAGAGGTTGTATCGATTGCCACTCCGAACGGCACTCATTATGAGATCTGTAAGGCGGCGCTTGAAGCAGATCAGCATGTCATCTGTGAAAAACCGCTGTTCTTCACTTCAGAAGAGGGCTATGAAATCAAAGCGCTCGCAGAGAAAAAAGGGAAAATTGTCGGCGTGACATACGGTTTTTCCGGCAATCAAATGCTCCTTCAAATGCGTGCGATGATTGAGCAGGGCAAGATCGGCGATATTCGTGTGGTTGACTTGCAGTATACACACGGTTTTTGTGCAGCAGATGAGGGCGAAAACATAAGCGCTGCACAGAAATGGCGTGTCGACCCTGCGATCGCCGGGCCAAGCTTTGTGCTGGGCGATTTATCTACCCACACGTATTATATGTCGCAGCTCATTATGCCGCAGATGAAAATCAAAGAGCTGCTGTGTGACCGCCAAAGCTTCGTCGGCAGCCGAGCGCCGCTGGAGGACAACGCACATGTGCTCATGCATTATGAAAACGGAGCGGTCGGAACGATGTGGACATCATCAATCAATGCCGGGTGTATGGATGGTCATAGAATCCGGATTGTCGGCTCAAAAGCAAGCATCGAATGGTGGGACAGCAAGCCAAACGAACTGACGTATGAAGTGCAGGGAGAGCCGATTCAGACACTCGTTCGCGGCATGCCGTATTTATACGGTGCGTGCAGTGCTGATGAACGTCTGGGCGCCTTACACAGCGAAGGGCTGTCAGAGGCATGGGCCAATATTTATCTTAAGTTTGCCATAGCAATTGACGCTAAAAAACGCGAAGATGAAGAAACCTTGAACAACTTGGTGTATCCTGACATTGATGCAGGAATCGAGGGCATCCGCTGGATTGAGAATTGCGTGCGTTCAGCAGACCAAGGATCAGTCTGGGTTGAATTCAAATAAATAAGTGGAACCGCCGCATATGACATAAAGCCATATGCGGTTTTTATTTTCCAGAAACTCCTGTCAAAAATGACCTGAGGCAGGTATGATAAGAAAGGAATTGGGTAACGGGAGTGATGAGCGTGAAGGCTCTTATATTTACTAGGATTTTCACCTTAATGGTAAGTTGTTCGGTTTACTTTTTTCTTGTAAAAGATGACCGCTGGTTTGAGTATTTGTTCATCGCTGGCGGTGCGGGTGTGTTCTTAGCAAATCATCTCTTATTAAGAGTAGAGAAGTATGCCGTTATTTTTTGTCTGATTGATATTGCAGTAGGCTTTTCATTCGGTTTCATATTTCCGGGTACAGGTTTATATATCACATTGCTCAGCCCGGTTGCTGTTACCTTTTTTTTGAAAGGGTTTGACCGGAAAACAGTATGGTCTGTCCTTTGTTTTTGTTTTATCATGTGGCTGATTGTGCTCATTCGTACATATCGTATGTTCGGCGATGAATATGTGATGGATCATTGTATCAGCATGACATTCGTTGTCTTTTGCGGAGTTGTCGGTAAATTAATCCGCAAGCTGTTGGATACGCAGGAAACGGCAAAACAGCAGTTTCAGGAACTGACGGAGTCACACTTGGCGCTGTCTGCTGCGCACCAGGAGCTGCATTTATATGCGAAGCAGGTTGAAGAGCTGACTGCCATTCATGAGCGGAACAGAATGGCAAGGGACATCCATGATACAGTCGGGCACAAAATGACGGCGCTCCTCGTACAGCTGCAGCTTTTGCGTGAATGGCAAAAAAGAGACAGCCAAAAAGCGGAGGAGACGGTCGGGGTATGTGAAACGCTTGCCCGCGAAGCGCTTGATGATGTCCGCTTATCAGTGCGCACCCTGCAAACGGAAAACGAACCTTCGTTAATCGAAACGTTGAAACAGCTGACAGAAGACTTTTACAAAAATGCGGGAATCACAACCGATTTTGCGGTCAGCGGTGATCCGGCGATGATCCCGCTGTCTCTTCATCCGACTCTGGTCAGAACGGTGCAGGAAGCACTGACCAATGCTAAACGGCACGGCGGTGCCACGGCCTGTTCGATCCAGCTTGCCTGCGCACCGGACAGCATCAGCCTTGTCATTAAGGATGACGGAAAAGGAAATCCCGACGCGGCACTCGGCTTTGGTCTCTTGAACATGAAAAAGCGGGCAGCGGAGCATGGCGGAATGATCCGCTTTGAGAGCGAACGGGATCAAGGATTTACTGTGATCGCCAAATTTTCACTGGCTAATAAAAAATGGAGCTTCGGGCCCGCGCAGCAAAAGGAGAGTTTATCATGATTAAGATCATCATTACCGACGATCAGGATATCGTCAGAGAAGGGCTGGCATCGCTGCTTCAGCTCAGAGAAGAGCTTGATGTGATCGCAACAGCGCGAAACGGGCAGGAAGCCTTCGAAAAGGCGAAAGAACTTGAGCCCGATATTGTGTTAATGGACATCCGAATGCCGGTTTCCAACGGAGTTGAAGGGACAAAATTGATTACAAGCTCGCTGCCCGGCGTAAAGGTTTTGATGCTGACGACCTTCAAGGATTCAGAGCTGATTGCTGAAGCGCTTGAAGAAGGAGCGAGCGGGTACCTGCTAAAGGACATGTCAGCCGATACGATTGTAAAAGCGGTGATGACTGTTCAATCTGGGGGTATGGTGCTTCCTCCGGAACTGACTGCCCAAATGCTGAATGAATGGAAGCGTGAAAGACAGCTGAAAGGAATAAACGAGAAAGAAAAACCTAAGGAGCTGCACGACCTGACCGATCGTGAAATGGAAGTTCTCGCTGAGCTGGGGTACGGGCTGAATAACAAAGAAATTGCCGAGAAGCTGTACATTACAGAAGGCACAGTGAAAAATCACGTTTCGAACATTATCAGCAAGCTGTCTGTCAGAGACAGAACCCAAGCCGCCATCTATTCAGTCAGATATGGTGTATCTGTCTTTTGACATATGACGTTCAGCATATACATTTCTCTGAAAAGGCCTTTTACAGGTCTTTTTTTCATGCCTTATGTTCTATCCGGCGCTACATGCCGCACGCCCTTCTTTTTTCTACAATGGCAATGGGATTAAAAAAGGAGTGAAACGACGTGCTGCAAGCAGAAAACATCAAAAAGGCCTATGGGAAAAAAACAATCGTGAAAGGCATTTCTTTTTCCCTCCAAAAGGGGGAGTCGTTCGGGCTGCTCGGGCCAAACGGTGCGGGGAAGTCCACAACCATCTCGATGATTTCCGGCCTCGTGCCGCATGACAGCGGGAACATCACAGTGGGCGGCTATGTCATCGGTAAAGAAACGGCCAAAGCGAAACAAAAAATCGGCGTTGTCCCGCAGGAAATTGCTTTATATCCGACGCTGACGGCCCACGAGAATCTTATGTTTTGGGGGAAAATGTACGGACTTACGCATGGCGAGGCCAAAAAAAGATCGGCAGAGGTCCTTGAATATGTCGGCCTGACTGAGCGGGCCAAAGATAAAATTGAAACGTTCTCCGGCGGGATGAAACGGAGAATCAACATCGGTGCCGCCTTAATGCACAAGCCTGAGCTGCTGATCATGGATGAACCGACTGTCGGAATCGACCCTCAATCGAGAAATCATATTTTAGAAACGGTGAAACAGCTCAATGAAACGGGCATGACGGTGATCTACACGAGTCATTACATGGAAGAGGTTGAGTATTTATGCGACCGGATCGGAATTATTGATCAGGGAGAAATGATTGCGATCGGCACAAAAACCGATTTGTGCAGCCGCCTTGGAGGCGATACCATCATTCAGCTCACGGTTAGCGGGATCGACGAAGCGTTTCTATTTGCGATCCGTTCTCTGGCTCATGTCAATGATGTAACAGTACATGAGTCAGAGCTCAAAATTGAAATTGCTGCGGCTCATCATGAGAAAGTCGTCACAAGTCTGCTTGCGGAAGCAACCGCCCATCATATAAACCTGCTGTCTCTTCAGGTGCAGGAACCGAATCTGGAGCGCCTGTTTCTGAATCTGACCGGCCGCACTTTGCGGGATTAAGGAGGGACGGCTATGAAAAAAAGCATATGGATCGCATGGAAAGATGTCAAAATCAGAATCACGGACAGAAAAGGGTTTATGATGCTTATCTTAATGCCGCTGATCCTGACCTGTATTTTAGGGGCGGCGCTCGGATCGGTTGTTGACGGAGGCAGCCAGATTGACGACATCAAAGTCGGCTATGTCCAATCAGGCCAGTCAGATGCAGCGAACATGTTCAAAACAGATGTGCTCAAAAAAATGAAGTCGATAAAGGTCACACAAGCCAGCAGTGAAGAAGAGATGAAGAAACTGCTTGATGAAAAGAAAATCGATGTCGGTATCGTTATCCCGAGTCATTGGGAAGCCGGCAAAACGTCAGCTTTTGTCTATGCTGACCCTGATCAAACATTAAAAAGTTCCATCATCGAAACAGCCGCCGGCTCTTTTATAGAGCAATATAAAGCGGTTCGGGAAGCCGCGTCAGCCTCAATGGACTACGTCAGCAAAACGGCAGCTGTAAAGCAAGGAAAACTTGGTCCTTCACAGATTGAAGAAAAGCTGGTAAAGACGCTTGAAAAAGAAACGGGTGACAAACTGACTATTGCGGAAAAATCAGTCGGCAGCAAGGCCGTTACCAGTTTTCAATACTATTCGGCGGCAATGCTTTGCATGTTTATGCTGTTTCATATGACAGTCGGGGCGAAATCATTCTTACAGGAAAAGGATACGGAGACGCTTGCCAGAATGCTGATGACGCCTGTGCAAAAATACGCCATTCTCTTCGGAAAATGGCTTGGAACCTATCTGTTTGCCATCATACAATTTTTTATTTTTCTGATCGTCACGATCAATGTATTCGGTGTGGACTGGGGCGATAATCTGCTGTTTGTGAGTGTGCTCGGGCTTTCATACGCTGCAGCTGTATCCGGCATTTCCATGCTGCTTGCGTCGTGCATCAGCGATATGAAATCGGCCGATGCGATAGGCGGCTTCGGCATTCAATTGCTTGCGGTTCTCGGCGGGTCCATGCTGCCGCTGTACCAATTTCCTGACTTCTTGCAGTCTGTATCCAAAGCGGTCCCGAATCGATGGGCGCTTGACGGCTTTCTTTCTTTAATGGAAGGGGGAGGCTGGGCTGACCTTCAAAAGCCTGTGCTTCTTTTTGCGGCGATCGGCCTTTGTTCGCTCGTGCTTGGTATCAGACGGCTTCATACAAGATAAGGAGGTACACCAAGGTGAAAAAAATCATAGCCATTTGCGGCATTGAGCTTTCTCTCATTTTCAAGAAACGGCAGAACTATTTGATGATGTTTGCTGCCCCGCTTTTGCTGACCTTTGTATTTGGGGGGATGCTCGGCAGCAATGACGACAAGCTGCGGCTTGCGATCGTTGATCAGGACGACACGATTCTCTCGCAGCATTACATTCGGCAGCTGAAGTCACACGATGATATGTATACATTCGAAAACATGTCTGAAAGCAAAGCGTCAGAAAAGCTGAAACAAAAGAAAATTGCCGGGATCATTATCATATCCCGCTCATTTCAGGCACAGCTGGAAAAAGGAAAACATCCTGAGCTGATCTTCCGCCACGGCCCGGAGCTGTCGGAAGCGCCGATGGTCAAACAGTACGCGGAAAGCACATTGGCAAAGCTCAATATTCAAGTTGCCGCGGCGAAAACGGCAGCTCAGGCAGCGGGAGAGAACTGGAAGGCGGCTTATAAAACGGTTATCGCCAAAGATCACGAAGATGCAGCGCCAGCCGTAAAACGAAAGACACTCAGCAATCAAAAAGAGGGTGCAGACGCAAGTGACATAGCTTCCAGAGCAGCAGGCTTTTCCATCCTGTTTGTCATGCTGACCATGATGGGGGCGGCGGGAACCATTCTTGAAGCAAGAAAAAACGGCGTCTGGTCCAGGTTGCTTACAGCCTCTGTCAGCCGAGCGGAAATCGGTGCTGGGTATGTGCTGTCCTTCTTTGTCATAGGCTGGATTCAATTTGGCATCTTGCTTCTCGCATCCCATTGGCTGTTTGGCATCAACTGGGGGAATCCGGCTGCGGTTATTGTGTTAGTGTCGCTTTTTCTGCTGACAGTTGTCGGCATCGGATTGGTGATTGCGGCCAATGTCAGAACGCCGGAACAGCAGCT
Source organism: Bacillus inaquosorum KCTC 13429 (assembly GCF_000332645.1). Lineage (GTDB taxonomy): Bacteria > Bacillota > Bacilli > Bacillales > Bacillaceae > Bacillus > Bacillus inaquosorum. Next base: position 38,607 of record NZ_AMXN01000005.1, on the reverse strand, counting down.
TGCGTACGGCAACTTATTCGTCATCGCAACATGTATGGTAAGCGGAATGTATTGGCCGATAGACATTGAACCGACATTTATGCAATCTATCGCTGAATTTCTTCCGCAAAAGTGGGCGATGAGCGGGTTGACTGAGATTATCGCTAACGGTGCGCACGTCACAGATATTTTCGGGATCTGCGGTATCTTGCTTGCTTTTGCAGCAATTACCTTCATAGTGGGGCTGAAAGCGCTCCGCGCCTAAAAAAACATCTGCCCCCGGGGCAGATGTTTTTTCAATCATTTTGTTTTTTCTGTAAGCTGCAGTCTCTGTTCCAAATGTTGTTTCACGGACGGCCACTCACTGTCGATGATGCTGTAAAATACCGAGTTGCGGAATGTTCCGTCTTTTCTGATCATTTGGTTTCGCAATATGCCTTCTTTAACTGCTCCCAGCCGTTCAATGGCCTTTTGTGATCTGATATTTCGTTCATCTGTTTTGAACTGCACCCGAATCGTGTTTAGCTGTTCAAAGCAATATTGTAACAGCAAATATTTGCATTCAGTGTTGACTGAGGTGCCCCACACTGAAGGGTGAAACCACGTCCAGCCGATCTCAAGGCTTCTTGCAGCAGATGACATATACAGAAATCGTGTCGTGCCGACGATTTTGCCAGTCTCGCGTTGAATAATCACGAATGGACATTCTGCACCCGAATCTTTCGCTTGCAGCGCTTCCTCAACAAAAGCCTCCATATCATGCAGCGTTCTGATGGTTTTCGGTAAATGCGCCCAGATGTTTTCATCATTTGCAGCTTCATATAAACCTTGAATATGGCTTTTATCCATCGGCACCACTCGGATCAGTTCCCCTGTTAATTCACGCAATGTCACCTTCAATTGTCCGTTCCCCCGCATTAAGTATCGGAGCAGCCAGAAGGCCGCTCCCGGTCAATTCTTATCTATCATGGCCAAAATTGACTCCAGCCAAGAAACATAATTTTTCTCCCGCTCCAGCGCTTTCGTCAGCACGAGATAGTGGCCGAAGTCCGATGAAGAAAACGACATCGGCTCTGCTGAAGCCATAAGCTTTTCATAGCTTCCCTGCAGATCAGACAGCTTGGCCTTGCGTTTCAGCAGCTGGTCTGTGAACAAGTCGGAAGCCTCCTGCCGTGATAGACAAGAAATGAAATAAGCCTTCAGCATAAATTCATCCTTCACCGTCTCTGGTATCGGCTGGTGGCGGATCAGCCAGTCGTGCAGCTCCTGCTTTCCGCTGTCTGTCAGGGTGTACATTTTTTTCTCCAGCTTTGTGCCTTGAATCGTTGTCCGGAACGTGATAAATCCTTCATCTGTCAGCTTTTTGAGCTCAGGATAAATCTGACTGTGCTTGGCGCTCCAAAATTGGCCAAGCTCCTCTTTAAAATAACTCGTAATATCATATCCGCTCAATTCGCCTTTTCGCAAAAGCCCTAATATGGCGTATTTTAATACTCTCATGCTATCCTCCGTGTCTATGGCTGTTTCGCACAAAAGATGAGCAAGTGCTCATCTGTGATCCTAACTGCCTATTCCCCTTATTATAGAAAAGGGAGGAAGGGAACACAACCCGGTCTACTCGTGAAATGAAGATATAAGGTATGTAATGATTTGAGAAGATATCGGATTCATTTCCATCGATCATAAAAAATGATATATTTAATTTTCTGAAAAAATATTAACTATATTGATGTTTTATGTATAATAGGAAATTGGTGGTATAAATATTTTAAGGGGGAATGAATGTGAAAAAAGTATTGATTACATTCGCTATCTGTTTATCGCTGATTCTATCTGTTCTAGCCGCTCCGCCGTCAAGCGCAAAAGCTGAATCAGTACATAATCCTGTTGTTCTTGTTCATGGAATAAGTGGTGCCTCATACAACTTTTTCGCTATTAAAAACTACTTAATTTCTCAAGGCTGGCAAAGCAACAAACTGTATGCAATTGATTTTTATGATAAAACAGGGAACAATCTAAATAACGGTCCGCAGCTCGCTTCATATGTTGACCGCGTTCTAAAAGAAACGGGAGCCAAAAAAGTAGATATTGTGGCTCATAGTATGGGAGGCGCAAACACGCTGTACTATATTAAATATTTAGGCGGGGGCAATAAGATTCAAAATGTCGTAACGCTTGGAGGGGCTAATGGTTTAGTTTCGTCAACAGCACTGCCGGGCACAGATCCAAATCAGAAAATCCTCTATACATCTATCTACAGTCTAAATGATGAAATAGTGGTCAACAGTCTTTCCAGACTGCAAGGAGCAAGAAATATTCAGCTTTATGGCATCGGCCATATTGGCTTGCTTTCTAATAGTTTAGTGAATGGCTATATAAAAGAAGGGCTGAATGGCGAAGGCCTCAATACAAATTAATATCTCCATAAAAAAACCTGCCGTCCCTGTTACAGCAGGTTTTTTGAGATCCTCTTAGCAATCTCGTCTGAGAAAGATACACCAAAAAGTTAGGGGTTTTTATTGCCTTAGTCTATAATACATACCCCAATGTATGACATCAGGCACTTTTTCAAATAAAGCAGACATGTTAAGGTACAACCATCGATTTCTAAAAATTTGAAATAAAAGGAGCGCTGTTATGCAAATTAAAGAAATTTTTATGATCCGCTGCATTTCGTGCTTAAGTGTCGTCTTGCTCCATATCATTTCAATGGTCCTGATGCTTCAGGCAGAAGCTCTCGCAGATATTTCTCACACCGTAGATTCTTTCCGCACACTCCTGATGTTCAGCACGCCTGCCTTCATTTTCATCTCTGAATTTTTGCTGGCCCGTTCTTATCCTGACGGGGTGCCAAACGGTTTTTTAAAGAAGCGGGGAAAAGTGATTTTCGTTCCTTTTTTATTTATCGCGGCCATCGATGCACTGCTGATGACCAGTGCGATGGGGGGAGAGATCACCTTTCTCGCGATCGTGCAAAAGTATTTGGCGAACGTATTGTTAGGAAACTTTATCGGATACTTTATTCTCGTCATCTTTCAATTTTACATTCTGCATATGATGTTTCATGAGTATTTGAAAAAAGCATCGCCGAAATGGGTGCTGTCCATCTCATTTGTGGTGACAGCCGCCTATTTAAGCTATTTTTCAGCAGTCAGCCCGGCTCCCGCTTCAGAAGAGGGCGGTGGGTTTCCGTTCTTCTGGGTTCCGTTCGCAGGCTGGCTTTTCTACTTTTGTCTTGCCTACTATTGCGGAAAGGAGTATAAGCGCTTTTTAGCCTTGCTGAACCAATACCGCATAGTGATATACGGCGCCGCGCTAGCTTCTGCTGCGCTGGTTGTCACTGTTTCTTATGTCGGTGAAATCGGCATGATCAGCTCGAAACGGCCTGATATCATGCTGTATTCGACAAGCATGATTTTCCTGTGCTTTCACTTGTTTTCTAAAATGAAGCATGTGCCGAAAATCATTATGTTTATCAGCAACTATTCCTTTTCGATTTATCTGCTTCATGCTTATTTTATGATCATAGGCTACGTTTTGCTTTTAAATATGCCCGGGATTCCCGCCGTACCGGCTGTTCTCCTGTTGTTTGCCGTGTGCACAGCCGGCCCGATTCTGACCTCATGGGCACTGAATAAATTCAAATACGGTTATTTATTTGTGGGGAAGATCTATCAGCCAAAACAGAAGAAAGCCACATTAGAAGTGCGTGATCACGCAGGGTGAAAACAAGCGGCAGGAGAGAGGTTCCTGCCGCATTTCTTTATTTCTCATCTACTTGCAGTACCGTTTTTAAATACAGTTTTGCAGATTCAGCAAGTCCAGATACATCAGCCTTTTCTTCATCGAAATATAGCGCGTTCTGGATGATGCCGTCATTCATATTGAGGAAAAATTTCGCGATCGTCGAGAGAGGCTGCAGAGGCTGAAATTCCCCCTGATCGATTCCTTTTTGCAATAGCTTTGAAAACCTTGCCACAAAAAGATCATACCGCTTTTCCAAATACTTCCGCCGTTCTTCATTGCGCCAAGCCGTCACTAAATATTCAAACTGCACCGGCGCCAGTGTATCCGCTGCATCACGCAGGCCTTCAGCCAGTTCATCCAAATAGCTGGAGATGGCGGCCCAAACACTTCGGTGTTCAGCTGAGTCATCAAGCTTTCGGAGCCCTTCATCTAGCCCTGCTTCAATGATTCGCCGAAACATCTCCTCGGTGCTTGAAAAATAAAGATAGACACCGCCTCGGCTGAAACCTGACTCTTCCACAACGTCCTTCATTGTCGTTAATTCGAATCCTTTTCGTTTAAAAACCGTTTTGGCAGCCTCTAAAATCTCTGCCTGCCGTTTATCCTTGTGCTCCTTTGTTACTTTCGGTGACAAGATATCGCCTGCTTTCTGCAACTTTCTTACCTACAAGTGTAATCAACCCGACCATGATCAGCAAGCAGCCACAGACAAGAAAAGCAAGTGATACACCGATCCATTCCGCCAGCACGCCCCCGCCTGCCATGCCGAGGATGGAGGCGAGGGTTGTCGCGCTCTGAATGGCGCCAAATACCCTGCCGCTGTAATCGACAGGCACTGTTGTTTGCACGAGAATTTGAAATGGAATATGGACCAGACCAAAAGCCGCTCCCATGATGAAAAAAGCGAAAATAAAAAGAGCAATGCCGGCAATTCCCATTCCGCTCAGAAATGGCACGCCTCCAGTTGCTAGTCCAAGCAGAAAGGTCCCAGATGAGAAATAAAGAAAATAAGAGGTGATTCGCCGTCTGCCGGCAATTGCCGCCGTAAGGAGCATGCCGGCTCCGCTGACGGCCATGCACCAGCCTGCAAGCTCAGGCGGAGCGCCTGAAAAAGAACGGATAAGAATGATAGCCTGGGAATCACCAATCTGCAAAACAAAGAGAACGACGCAAGCTGTGAGTAAGCCTGTTAAAAGAAGCGGCATTCGTTTCAAATACTGAAGGCCTTCTTTGATAGAAGCAAGTGCTGATGTTTTTTCTTGAGGTGTATTGGCTTTTTGTAAAAAAGCATCTTTGGGGAGGAAAAACAAAATGACAGCGGAAAGAAGAAAGGCGCCGGCGTTGATATAGAAAACAGAATGTATAGAGACAGCAGCGATCAGCATGCCGCCAAGGGCAGGGCCGAAGATTTTTGCGCTGTTATCAATGATGCTGCTGACGGAAACGGCCTGCTGAAGGTGTGCTTCCGGAGCCAATTCCTTAAGCTTTCCGTTTTTAGCAGGTGAAAAAAGTGAAGAAAAACAGCTCTGAAGGCATAGCAATACGTAAAGCTGCCAAAGCTCACTGACATAAACGCAGCTGATAACGGTGAGGGCACGGCCGATTTCAGACAGAAACATGATCGTTTTTCTGTCAAAACGGTCGGCAAGCAGACCCGATACAGGTCCGAGTACAATGACAGGCAAAGCAAACGACATCATTAAAAGCGACATATCTAATGGTGAAGCATGAAGCTGAAAAGCGGCTAATGTTAGCACGGCCAAAATGTGAAGCCAGTCTCCAAGTGAAGAAATGGTTTGCGAGGCTAACAGTGTTATCAGTCCTTTTTGATTGCGAAACAACGGTTTTTCCATGATTCATCCTCCTGATCATTAAAATGACACTTGTGTCGTTTTTATTGTATGGGAAAAAGACACAATATACAATCTTTTTCTTGTAAAATAAAGGAGAAGATTGAACAGAAGGGAGAACATACATGACAACAGCCAATTTAAGCTATCCAATAGGAGAATACCAGCCGAGGGAATCGGTATCGAAGGAGCAAAAAGATGAATGGATTCAAGCGCTTGAAAAAGTGCCGGCCAAACTGAAGAAAGCCGTTGAAGGCATGACGGAAAGCCAGCTTGACACACCGTACCGAGACGGGGGATGGACCGTTCGGCAAGTTATTCATCATCTGGCTGACAGTCATATGAACAGCTATATTCGGTTTAAATTGAGCTTGACGGAAGAGACACCGGCCATCCGTCCATATGATGAAAAAGCGTGGTCGGAGCTAAAGGACTCGAAAACAGCAGATCCAAGCGGTTCACTCGCACTTTTGCAGGAGCTTCACGGGAGATGGACGGCTCTTCTCCGCACCCTGACGGATCAGCAATTTCAGCGCGGCTTTTACCATCCCGATACAAAGGAGATCATGACCCTAGAAAACGCGCTCGGGCTGTATGTCTGGCACTCACATCATCATATCGCTCATATTACGGAGCTTTCCCAACGGATGGGGTGGTCTTAACGCTTTTGCCGGCGGAAAGCCGGAATACTGATAGGAGCAATCACCAGCAGTGAAATCACAGCAGCGGCGGCATATAAATGATCATAGCCGCTGGCGACACTCGCATGAATGGCGTCGCTTATCGCGGTTTTGACTTCAGGCACGGGAATCCGTTCGATTTGTTCTTGTAAAGAAGAAACATCAGAACTGTCGATCTCCGGAATCATCTGCATCGCCGTTCCTGAATGTCCGCTGTCCGATAAGCGGCTGCTGATTTCATCACCTATTTGGTCAAACCCGGCTGTGATAAAACCTGCATAAAGAGTAGGCGCCAATGTCAGTCCGATTTGCCTTACCAATGAAAGCGTGCCGAGCGCCGTGCCCTTATTCGTTTTAGCCGCCTCTGATACAAGGACGTTCAGCGGAGCGCCTAACAGGAAGCCAAAACCGATGCCAGCGACTACACTAGCGATTACAAACTCCCATTTTTCCGTCACCCAGAGCGGAAATAAAGCAAATCCCGCACATGAAATGATTCCCGAAAGAATAACGGTTTTCACCGGCCCTTTTTTGTCGGTGAGCGCTCCGCCAAGCCAAGCGCCGATTCCGGAAGCTAACGCAAGCGGTGTCATCCAATAGCCTGCTTTTGCAGCAGGAACGCCCAAATACTGCTCAACATATGACGGGATAAAAATGACCGCCGCCAAGAGTCCGCCGGATAATAAACCGATGATAAGCGTGCGCTGAAACATGTGGTTTCTCAGCAGAGAATACGCCAAAATCGGATCGCCCCCGCGCATTTCAACCCTCTTTTCAAACGAGATAAGCGCTGTAAGACAGAGAATGCCAAAAACAATACATCCATACACTTCTGGATCTCCCAAGCTGTTTAAAAGATTTGCCCCGTCAAGATTCGTCATGCCGTACATCACAGCTAAAATCGACAGGGACAGAAGGAAGATTCCAACCATATCGAGGCGTTTAGCCTCAGGCGCTTTTGTTTCCGCAATAAAACATGCACCGAAAACAACCAATAGCACTGCAATCGGCAAATTAATCAAAAACAGCCAATGCCAAGACCCGGTCCAATCAAGCAGAAAGCTTCCAATATTCGGCCCGAGCACAGCAGCCATCCCGTTCATCGCGCCAAGCAGCCCAAGCGCCTTCCCCTGCTTTTCCTTTGGAAGGGTAGCAAGAATGTGCGAGCTGCCGATAATGAAAATCCCGCCGCCCCCAAGCGCCTGAATCAGCCGAGAGATCAGAAAGAGCGGGAAGCTTTGGCTCAAAGCAACAAGCAAAGAACCAAGTCCGAACAGGCAAACCTCAATGAGAAAGAGTTTCTTTCTGCCATAGCGGTCTGAAAGCTTTCCGACGATCGGCACACTGACGCTAAGACCGAGCGTATAGAGGGTAATGCCCCATGATCCCCAGGAAGGAGAAACGGCAAATGACTCGTTTATCGTTGTTAAAGCAGCCGAAATAATTCCGTTATCCAGCGCAGCCATAAACACACCAATCGTAAACAGGCTGATCGCCCACTTTTGGCTTTTCTGCTCTGACAATGCTTCAGACATATTCATCAACCCCTCTTTAATTCACTTTGAATATATTATTCATTTTAAGTGAACTAAATGTCAAATAAAAAAAGCCTGCTTCCGCAGTTTGCGGATGACAGACTTAAAGACTTATTCTTTTTTTGCATTCTCCAATGCTTTGGAAAGGATAGAAAGCCCTTCGGAAACCGCCTGCTTTTCTTCAGGAGACAGCAGCTCCAATGAACGCTTTAATTTCAGATGGCCCTTTTCATATAGACCCCGAAAAATATTTTTTGCATTCTCCGTCAACTGAACAACCACTGAACGGCGGTCCTCTTCAGAATGTGATCGTTTGACAAACCCTGATTTCTCAAGACGGTCAAGCAGCCCTGTTGTATTGGACAGGGAAGCCCCCATTTTTTCAGCAATGTCGCTGACCTTTAGTGTTCCATGGTTGTTTAATAGCATCATCACTTTCATTTGCGGCATGCTCATATCAAGCTTCATCCACTCGGACACATCACCGAGACCGGCTGAGGTTAAGACTTTCATATAGAGCACCCATATTTCCCGTTCCTCAGATGAAAGAATGTTTTCGTTTAACACCGTTGTATCATGTAAATTATATTCCATTTCATCACTTCCTCATCATTCGCTCCTCTTACCATATTACTCGATTTTCACTGCTGAAAGAAAGTGAGCAGAAACTGCATCAGGGACTTTGTCCGAAAAATAGAGGTAGTGTATAATGAGTTGGAGATTATTGGGGGAAGAAGATCGAACTAGAATATGATTGGAGAGACCATTGCTGATTAAAAAGAATGCTTTATCAATTTTAAAAATTGTTTTTCCTATTGCTGTTTTACTATTTGTTATTTATCAATCGAAAAAAGAACTGACAAATCTGTCATTCAAACGCACGCTCATGGTCATCAATGGGCTGGAACGAACGGACTTATTCATCCTTGTATTGATAGGCCTGCTGGCTGTTGCTGCCATGTCGCTGTATGATTACGTCCTGAAATACTCACTGCGTCTATCGATCACAAACGGAAAGGTATTCAGGGTTTCCTGGATCGCCAATTCATTCAATAACGTACTCGGATTCGGCGGTTTAGCCGGAGTCGGGTTAAGAATGATGTTTTATAAAGAGCATACGAAAGACCATAAGGCGCTAGTAAAAGGAATCGCCTGGCTTACATCATCTATGCTGCTCGGATTATCTGTTTTCAGCATTTTCGTCGCCGCACGAGTGCTGCCAGTGGATGAAGTGCTTCATGAAAAGCCTTGGCTGTGGGCAGTCGTTATCGGTTTCGCACTGATTTTGCCGCTATCCTTGGCGGTGTCTAAAATCAAAGGCCGCAAAGGCGGAGACGAAGAGAATGCGGAACAAGTGAAAAATCCGATTTTCGCTTATATTGGCGCTTCCGTTGCCGAATGGGTTATGGCTGGAATCGTCATCTATTTGTCTTTGTTCGCTATGGGCATTCATGCTGATATCAGGTATGTGTTCGGGGTATTCGTCATTGCGGCGATCGGAGGGATGATCAGTCTCGTGCCGGGCGGCTTTGGCTCGTTTGACCTTTTGTTTTTGCTCGGGATGGAGCAGCTTGGCTATCATCAGGAGGCCATTGTTACATCTATTGTTTTGTACAGGATCGTCTATTCATTTATCCCATTCGGTCTGGGACTGTTCTTTGCTGCCGGCGACCTGACCGAAAATACAATGAAACGGCTCGAAACGAACCCGCGCATCGCACCGGCAATTGAGACGACAAACGTTCTGCTTGTTGTCCAGCGGGCGATATTAGTGAGAATTTTACAAGGCTCACTTTCCCTTATTATATTCGTTGCAGGTTTGATTGTCCTGGCTTCAGTATCCTTGCCGATTGACAGGCTTACCGTCATTCCGCACATTCCGCGCCCGGCCCTTTTGCTGTTTAACGGCCTGTCCTTAAGCTCAGCGCTCATTCTGCTGATTTTGCCGATCGAGCTTTATAAACGGACAAAACGCTCCTATACAATGGCGATTACAGCGCTTGTCGGCGGCTTTGTGTTCAGCTTCTTAAAAGGACTCAATATCAGTGCGATATTCGTACTGCCGATGATTATTGTATTGCTTGTGCTTTTGAAAAAACAATTTGTCCGAGAACAGGCATCCTATACGCTCGGACAAATGATTTTCGCTGCAGCGCTTTTCACTGTGGCGCTCTTTAACTACAACATCATCGCAGGTTTCATTTGGGACCGGATGAAGAAGGTGCTGCGCCACGAATATTTCGTCCACAGCGATTCTCATATCACGCATGCGACGATCATGGCAATTATCATTGTGCCGCTGTTCTTCTTCATATTTACAATGGTGTATCATAAGAAGACAAAACACATCGGGGAAAAAGCTGATCCCGAACGCCTTGCTTCGTTTTTAAATGAAAACGGAGGCAACGCGCTGAGCCATCTCGGCTATCTTGGAGATAAGCGGTTTTATTTTTCAAGTGACGGGAATGCATTGCTGATGTTTGGAAAAATCGCCAGAAGGCTGGTCGTACTCGGCGATCCGTCAGGACAAAGAGAATCGTTCCCGCTCGTGCTGGAAGAATTTCTGAACGAAGCACACCAGAAGGGGTTCAGTGTTTTGTTCTATCAAATTGAACGAGAGGACATGGCGCTGTATCACGATTTTGGCTATAACTTCTTTAAGCTGGGCGAGGAAGCCTATGTGGACTTAAACACATTTACCCTCACAGGGAAGAAAAAAGCCGGCCTTCGGGCAATCAATAACCGGTTTGAGCGGGAGGAATATACCTTCCATGTGGATCATCCCCCATTTTCTGATGCGTTCTTGGAGGAACTGAAACAAATTTCAGATGAATGGCTCGGCTCAAAAAAGGAAAAGGGATTCTCGCTCGGATTTTTTGATCCTTCCTATTTACAGAAAGCGCCGATCGCCTACATGGAAAATGCAGAAGGGGAGATCGTTGCATTCGCAAATGTCATGCCGATGTATCAGGAAGGAGAGATATCAGTTGATCTGATGCGCTACCGCGATGACGCCCCGAACGGCATTATGGATGCATTGTTCATCCGAATGTTTTTATGGGCGAAGGAGGAAGGCTGCACGTCGTTTAACATGGGAATGGCGCCCTTGGCCAATGTTGGCACCGCCTTTACATCCTTCTGGTCAGAAAGATTTGCCGCTATCATTTTTAATAATGTCAGATACATGTACAGCTTCAGCGGCCTCAGGGCCTTTAAAGAAAAATACAAACCGGAGTGGCGCGGCAAATACTTGGCGTACCGGAAAAACAGATCTCTTTCTGTCACCATGTTCCTCGTCACGCGGCTGATCGGAAAAAGCAAAAAAGACTCCGTCTAACCAGACGGAGTCTTTTTTTATTTCGCCTTTAAAAAATAGGTTTCAATATCATCAAGCAGGTAGTTTGCGGCTTTAATTCCGCCTGCGGTTGTCCACACGACGTCATCGACTTCATGGGCGTTACCTGACTTCACGGCCTTCAGGTTTTTCCATAGTGAACTGCTTGTCCACTGATTGGCCCATTTCTCATTTTCTTTTGCATTATCGGCTTTATAAGTGAAATAAAACAGCACATCAGCATCCATATCAGGAATAGATTCTTTACTGTCTGTTGAGAATGTAAATTGGTCCTTTTGTTTTTTAAACAGCTCCACTTGTTTTTCAGGGCGTTTGAAGCCAAGCTGGTCTAAAATGATCCCAGGGAATGAATCGGTATAATAGATTCTTGACTCGCCGGATAAAAAGCGTACGACAGAAACGGTTTTGTTTGTCTGGTCGCCAAGCTTGTCTTTCAAATCAGAAACGCGTTTATCAAAATCGGCAATAACTTCCTTGCCTTTGTCCGCCTTATTCACCGCGTTGGCGTATAGAGTCAGGTTATCCTTCCAGTTCCCAGCCAAAGATTCAGCGAAAACTGTCGGCGCAATCGCATTTAACTGATCATAAATTTTTTCCTGGCGCACTTTGTTTCCAATAATCAAATCAGGCTTTAATTCTGCGATGGCTTCCACATTCGGTTCCGTTTCAAGACCGACGTTTTTAACACCTTTCATGTCATTTTTCAGATAGTCATACCACGGGTCGCCCTTCCATGACTTTACGGCTCCGACCGGCTTAATGCCAAGCGCTAAGAGCGCCTCTGTTCCTTCATTAGTTAAAACAACAATCCGTTTTGGATTGGCGGGAATGTTGTCTGATGTCCCCATTGCATGTTTGACCGTTCTTGTTTTGCTGCTTGACCCCTCGCTGTTACTTGAACTTTCTGAACTATTACATGCAGAAAGTACCATAACGGCCATTAAAAATACGAATAGCATGCTGATATGCTTTTTCATCTTTTTCCTCCCAATATTGAAATTCATTATCATTTAGATCATAATAAGCAGTGTTAAGAGTGTCAATCCCTAATTGAGGATTATTCTCAAAAACAAACATTACATAGTAAATAAACCTAGGAGAATTAGATCATGATCTGCAAAAAGGCATCTTCAAAATGGATTGTGTTAGTATGTCTGATTTTCATTTTACTGGCGGCTGTCTGCGCAAGCGTCGTTTACGGCTATACAGGTACGTCATGGAGACAGGTCTATCAGGCGTTTACTTCCTTCAACGGAACAAATGAGCATGTCATCATCAAAGATGTCAGGCTTCCGCGCGCTTTGGTTGCGACAGTCGTCGGCGCCTCGCTTGCAGCCGCGGGCGTTCTCATGCAGGCGCTCACAAAAAATCCGCTTGCGTCACCGGGGATTTTCGGGATTAACGCCGGTGCAGGCTTTTTTATTGTTGCCGGATCGTTTTTTCTGCATATACAGTCACCTCAGGCGCTAGTATGGAGCTCGTTTCTTGGGGCAACATTTACCGCTGCGATCGTCTATGCTGCAGGGTCGCTTGGAAGAGAAGGACTGACGCCAATCAAACTGACGCTGGCGGGTGCTGCCATGGCGGCCATGTTTTCTTCTCTGACACAAGGCTTGCTTTCTGTCAATGAACTCGAGCTTGCTCAGGTGCTATTTTGGCTGACCGGCTCTGTGCAGGGCAGGAGTCTGGAACTGCTGATCACGATGCTCCCGTATGCAGCTGCAGCGCTTGTGATCTGCTTTTTTCTTGGCCAAAAAATTAATCTCCTCGTCATGGGAGAAGATGTGGCAAAAGGACTCGGCCAAAAAACGGGCCTGCTGAAATTTGTGATGGCGCTTTGTGTTGTCTTGCTCGCCGGATCTGCTGTCGCCATTGCCGGGCCGATTTCATTTATCGGCATCATTATTCCGCATTTCGCTCGATTTATCGTCGGCAATGATTATCGCTGGGTTCTGCCGTTTTCCGCTGTTTTGGGTGCGATTTTACTCGTTGCCGCGGATATCGGGGCGCGATATATCATTATGCCTCAGGAAGTTCCTGTCGGGGTCATGACAGCCATCATCGGTATGCCTGTGTTTGTCTACATCGCAAGAAGGGGGGCAAAACTATGAAACTTCGTTTTGGCGTAACCGCGGCTGAAAAGAAAGCATGGATCGTCTTTTTTATTTTACTGGGATTAACAGCAGCAGTACTGATCATTAGCGCTGGTCTCGGACAAAGGTTTATTCCTCCCTGGGATGTAGCAAAAACATTTTTTGGTGCAGGTTCCAAGCTGGATGAGCTGATGATCATGTCGTTCCGCATGCCAAGAATTTTGACCGCTTTATGCGCCGGCGTCTGCCTGGCAGCGGCAGGCGCGATATTGCAGGGGCTCGTAAGAAACCCTCTCGCATCACCGGATATTATCGGAATAACGGGAGGAGCGGCGGTAGCTGTCGTGCTTTTAATGATGTTCTTCTCAGACCGCAGCAGTTCACTTACGATCAGTCTGTCATGGCTTCCGGCTGCTGCATTTATCGGGGCCTCAGCTGTTGGACTCATCGTCTATTTACTGGCATACAAAAATGGTGCCTCCACATTTCGGCTGGTGCTTATCGGAATCGGATTTTCAATGTCGGCGCAGGCGATGACTACCCTGCTGATGATCAAAGGCCCGATTTACCGAGCATCACAAGCCAATGTGTATATCACTGGGTCTGTTTATGGGTCAAACTGGCAGCATGTGAAAATAGCTGTTATCTTATCTGTCATTCTCTTATTTATTTGTTTTATCGCGCTAAAAAATATGAATATACAGGTGCTGGGCGAAGATATTGCGGCGGGTGCGGGAAGCGCCGTGCAGCGAAATCGTTTTTTCTTGCTTCTTTTGAGTACGGCTCTTACGGGCTGTGCGGTTTCGGTTGCCGGCACAATCGGTTTTGTCGGACTGATGGCGCCCCACATTGCAAGGCGGCTCGTCGGCTCATCTTATGGCGCGCTGCTCCCGGCGTCGGCACTCATCGGAGCTTTGCTCGTCTTAACAGCTGACATCGTCGGCAGAACCTTATTTGCTCCGGTGGAAGTGCCAGCCGGCGTCTTTACAGCAGCTATCGGCGCTCCTTATTTTATTTATTTGCTCTATAAAACGAGAAACTCTTAATCTTTACTCCCATTTTCTCAAAAAAGAAAATGGGTTTTTTGATAATGACTGAAAATTCACAATCATTTTTGCTATACTGACAGAGACATTGATAAAGAAAGGGCGGCAGACAAGTGAAAGAAGCAGAGGTATTAAAATATGAAGCATTTACAAGCAGTCCCGGTAAAGGAAACCCCGCGGGAGTCGTATTGCAGGGAGACGATTACACTGAAGAAGAGATGCAGATCATAGCTGAGCGCGCCGGATATTCAGAAACCTCATTTATCCGGAAAAGCGAGTCGGCTGATCTTGAACTCCGTTACTTTACCCCCGGACACGAAATGAATTTGTGCGGTCATGCAACAGTCGCTTCTCTTTACGCATTATGTGAAAAAGGAATGCTGGAGAGCGGTAAAACGTACAGCATCCAAACGAAAGCTGGTATCCTGCCTGTGAAAATTTCTGAAAAAGGCGGCCGCATACATATTACGCTTGAACAGGCTTCTCCGCAATTCAAACCATTTACAGGCGATCGGGAAAAACTTGCAGGCGCATTGGGAATCACCGAAGAAGACTTTCATGAAGACCTTCCGATTGTTTTTGGTAGCACTGGCATATGGACAGCCATCGTTCCGCTTAGATCATTAGAGGCCTCCAAAAAAATGGTGCCTGATAACAAACAGTTTCCGGACGTGTTAGTCGATCTGCCAAAGGCTTCAGTTCACCCGTTTACCTTTGAAACCGTTCATCCTGACAGCGACCTCCACGGACGCCACTTTTCATCCCCGTATTCGGGAACGATAGAAGACCCTGTGACCGGCACAGCATCCGGCGTGATGGGGGCTTATATGAAACAGTACGGCAATGCCGAGCAGCGTGAATTTATCATTGAACAAGGGCAGGAAATCGGGAAAGACGGAAAAGTGGAAATCGAAATGAACGAAGACGGCGGCCATGTAAAAGTGAATATGACAGGAACTGCCGTGTACTCAGAAACCCGTATCCTTAAAATCTAATACTGATGATGGTTTACAAAAAGATGCACTTTCCGTTATTATTATGAATGATAATCATTTTCAATTGCTTAGGAAGGTGAGATGGTATGCCTCAATCCGAACAGATACATCAACATTCAGCACTGCGGGACATTATACGCAGCAGAAGATCGATTCGAAAATTTAAACAAGAGCCAGTGCCTTCAGCAGTCATTCTTGACATGCTTGAAACGGCAAAATATGCGCCAAATCACAGAGTGACAGAGCCATGGAGATTTATTTACGTTTCCAGTGAAACAGGAAAAGCAAACCTGATCAACACATTTGCGGCGTTCTCTAAGAAATCCAAGCCGGATCTGACAGAGGAAAAGCTTCAAAATTTCAAAAACACACTCGGACGTGTCCCAGGATTTTTGCTCGTCGTGTTTCAAGAAGATGAAAACGAAAGAGCGAGAGATGATGATTTTGCGGCAACCAGCTCATTGATCCAAAATCTTCAGCTTCTTGCCTGGGAAAAAGGAATCGGCATGGTTTGGAAAAGCGGAAAAATCCTTTACGACAAAGAAGTGCATCAGGCCTTTGGTTTACAGGATAATGAACGATTCGCCGCCATCATACAAACGGGCTATCCTGACGAAGCGCCGGAAGTAAAAGAACGCACGCCGATTCGTGAACGCTTCACCGACATGTAAAAAAACCCCTGTCTCAAACGGAGACAAGGGGTTTTTCATTAACGTTTTTTCTTTTGCGCTCTGTTGTCGGCTGCTTTTGCACGCTCTTGCGCTTCGCGGTCATCCGCGTCAGCAAGCTCGCTTGAATATTCTTCGTAAACGCCGTCTGTTTCCCTTTTTAATGCATCAGGAACTTGAGGAAGTTTTTGTTTGTTTTTATCACGGTTTTTGTGGATATGATTTCTGCCCATATCAAATTCCCCCTAAAAAGTGATATCAAACAAACATAGTATCTGGCTTTAAGGGGCTATGTATTCCTACTTCCGCTTAGCAGCTTTTTCCGCTTTTTTAAATTCGCCTGAATAAAGCACTTCCTGCATTTTCTTCAGGTTGGCTCCTTGCTGATGCTTCTCCCTCTTCTTTTCCATAAAAAGGACCTCCTTCAACCATGTTATTCTTAAGGTTGACGCTTCCTTCCGTTTTTATACAGCCTTTCGGTCCGTTATCAGCTGTGAGAGTGCGAATTCAAGATCCGAATATGTAAAACGAAATCCAGAGGTCATCGCTTTTTTAGGCAGAGCGCGCTGCCCTTTCACAATCAGAAGACTCATTTCACCCAATGCTTTTGATAAAAAGAATTCCGGAACAGGGAGCCAGTGCGGGCGATGCTTCACCCTTGCAATCGTTTTTCCGAATTGCTCCATTTCTACAGGATTGGGCGCGGTGACATTCATTGAACCTGAGATGCCGGCGTTTTCCATCGCATAACAGATCAACTGGGCTGCGTCCTCGACATGAATCCATGACAGCCACTGTCTGCCTGTTCCGATCGTGCCGCCGGCCAGAAGCTTATAGGGAAGAACCATAAGCGGAAGAGCGCCTTTTTCTCCAAGCATCACGCCAAATCTCGCATAAACCGTCCGGATGCCCATCGCCTCAATTTTCTGTCCTTCCTTTTCCCACATATGTGCAGTATGGCTGAGAAAATCCTCATCTGACGTCGCGGAATCCTCTGTAAAGGTTTTTTCAAGACTTGTGCCGTAAATGCCCACCGCACTGGCCTGGATCAGCGCTTTCGGTTTTTCCTTCTGTTTTTGAATAAGCCGCTGCACTTCACGCGTCGTATTGATACGGCTGGAGAGAATTTGCTGCTTCGTTTTTTCTGTCCAGCGGCCAAAAATCGATTTTCCCGCAAGATTTACCCAGACATCTATATGAGGAAGTTCCTGCTCAGGCGCGGCTCCTTCTGTCAGCCATTGGACATATGTGATATTTTTTTGTTCAGTTTCCCTTGCGTTTCTTGATAAAATATAAACATGGTGTCCCTGGCGGGTAAGAATGCCTGTCAGATGCTGGCCGAGAAAACCGGTTCCGCCCGTCATTGCGATATTCATGATTATCTCTCCTCATCGTTCTAATAAATATACTTTACCTCATTTTAATGAAAGAAAACGCGTTTCAGGCCTGAGAAGGGAGATTAAGATGCCATTTATTACAAAAATATCAACGCAAAAAAAGAATACGGAACGGTTCAATATTTTTCTGGATGAAAAATACGCCTTCAGCGTGGACGCGGACGTGCTCGTGAAATTTGAGCTCGAAAAGGGAAAAGAGCTTGATGACCTTGACATCATTGAGATTCAATACGGCGATGAAGTGAAGAAAGGCTTCAACCGTGCGCTTGAATTTTTATCCTACCGAATGAGGTCAACGAAAGAGGTTGAGGACCACTTAAAGAAAAAAGAAACCTCGGCGCCCGTCATTGCGGAAGTCATCCATAAGCTCAACGACTATAAGTACTTAAACGACCAGGAATTTGCCGCAGCCTATGTCAGCACCCACAAAAAAACGAATGGAAAAGGCCCTGACGTTTTGTTCAGAGAGCTGAGAGCGAAGGGGATCGACGACGATACAATTAAGGAGGCGCTAAGTTCCTTTTCCTTTGAGGATCAGACCAGAGAAGCGGTCAAGCATGTTGAAAAGCTTCTCAAAAAAGATAAAAAACTTTCGACAAAAGAACTCAAACAGCGCGCCCAGATGCAGCTTCAGCGCAAGGGTTTCTCATTTGATGTCATCAGCGCGGCGCTGGAGCAGATTGAATATGAAAATGATGAAGACACAGAGAAAGAAGCGCTGCGCCTTCATGCGGAAAAAGCGTTTAGAAAATACCGCTATGACGGCTCATATGAAAGCGCCATGAAGGTCAAACAATTTTTATTCCGTAAAGGATTCTCACTCGATTTAATCGAGCAATTTCTGCAGGAAGAGGAGTAGCTGAAAAAATGGAGAAACGATACAGTCAAATGACACCGCACGAACTCAATACCGAAATTGCATCACTTTCTGAAAAAGCAAGAAAAGCCGAACAGCATGGAATCATAAACGAACTGGCAGTGCTCGAACGGAAAATTACGATGGCAAAAGCATATTTGCTGAATCCGGAAGAATTCTCACCGGGAGAAACGTATCGTGTGGAAGACTCTGAAGACGAGTTTACCATCAGCTATTTAAATGGCGTTTTCGCTTGGGGGTACAGAACCTCGTCTCCTCATCAAGAGGAAGCGCTGCCAATCTCAGTATTGCAAGAAAAGAAGCAAGCGTAACAGGGAGGCTGAATATCAGCCTCTTTTTTATATGCAGCACATTTACACGAAATCTTAAAGAAAAAATCATTGAATTCACTCCAAAAATCTTTTAAGATGAAACTCGTTGTTTTTTAAAATCAAAGGAGGCGATGACGTTGAGTATCAAAAACCCCTCTGTAAAATTCATTATATTTGTTCTTATGATTTGTACATTTTCAATCGGATACACAGAATACGCGGTGATGGGTATTTTGACGTCGATTGCCAATGACTTTCATATACAGGTTTCATCTGCAGGGCTTCTTGTCACGGCCTATGCGGCAAGCGTCTGTTTGACTGGCCCGATCGTCACCATCATTTCCGTCAAGCTTCCGAGAAAGCCTGTGCTGCTTGGATTGATGGCGGTTTTTATCCTTTCCAACCTGATGAGCGCGCTGGCGCCGAATTTTGCGGTATTGGCCGTCTCAAGAATCTTATCTGCGTCCATTCACGGCGCTTTCTTCGCGATTGCCATGGTATTCGCGAGTGAAATGGTTCCGCCGGAAAAGCGTGCCGCAGCTGCTGCATCAATGAACGGCGGGCTGACAGTGGCTCTGATGCTTGGTGTTCCATTCGGCTCTTATCTAGGAGATGTCCTGAATTGGAGAGCGGTATTTTCTATCATTACCGCACTTGGTGTCATCGGATTCTTAGGCCTCATGGCTGCCGTGCCGAACAGAAAACCAAAAGTGATCCCAATGCTTATGAATGAGTGGGGAGTATTTAAACACAAACAAGTGCTGTATTCCTTCGCGATTACGATTTTAGGCTATTCCGGCGTCTTTATCGCCTACACCTTTATCGAACCGATTTTGAGACATTCAGCGGGATTCAGCACGGTCGGCATTACAGGCGCTCTCTTTGCGTATGGCTTGGGAGGCGTTGCAGGGAATTTCTTTGCGGGAAAAGTGCCGCTTCCTTTGCTGACTCGGACGATGATCGGCGTGATGATCGGTTTGATCGGTGTTCTGGCCGTATTTCCTTACATCGCCATTTACCCGGCCGCAGCTATTGTTGCAACGTTCTTATTCGGAGCATGCGCATTCGGCACGCCGCCTCTGCTGCAAACGAAGGTTATTTCCTCATCTGAGAGCGGCACAACCATTGCCGCGGCTGTCAGCGTATCAGCGTTTAACCTTGCTAATGCACTCGGTGCGTGGATCGGCGGAATGATTCTAAGCGGAACAGGTTCTTATTCCTGGCTGTTTGCAGGCGGAGCGCTTATGACCGCATGCGGACTCGTGCTTTCTACCTTCGCACATGTATCAGAAAAGAAGAGCATCTATGAGTATCAAGTCAATAAAGGGTAAAAAACAGCTGCAGCGTATGCAGCTGTTCAAATTGTCGACAAAACCCTAAAGCGGTTCTCGCTTTAGGGTTTTGTCATCTTTTCAGCGTGATTGAAAACCCTTGAAGTCTAGGAAGGCCGAGCATCGGAGCACAGCGCATGCAGCTGTTCTTCTTTACCGTTTGCCGGAGGCTCTCATTCTTTCTTGAGGATGCTGATTGATTGATCCGTCAGCACGCTTTGAAGCATAGTCGTCCTTTGCTCTCGGTTCACCCTGAAATTTGTTTTCGTTTTCGTAAGGAAATCCTTTTTCTTTATTTCGGACCATGTCATTTCCCCCTAGGTTCGAGATCAAAAAGTTGCGTCTTTCCAGATGAAGACGTAAGGTTAGTATATGGAGAACAGCACGTTTTAAAGCGTCATTTTTTTCCTGAAGAAAGGAGACTGCACACATGAATACGTACATTGAGAAACTGACAAATCTGCTTCTGGAAAAGAACGATATGATCAGCTATATACAGGCAAAAACATGGGTGGAATTGCTATGGAGCGATTTCGAAGCAACCTATGCAAAAGCGGGACATGCCTATCAGGGTGAAAAGATGACCGAAAAAATCGTCACACAATGGATCGAAAACTATGGCGGTCAGCTCCACCTTTTCCAAAGCTCCCGTGACGACGTAAATGATTACTTAAACCAAAGCAGAGGCCTTTTGCATTAAAAAACCTGCCGTTAGCATCCGGCAGGTTTTTTCATTTCCTTAAAATTACCTTAACAGGCAGAAAAAATAAACAAAACGTGTTTCAACCATCGGTCAATCAGGGAATACCACTTATATCTTGTCAAATGCGAGGAGGAGCTTTATATGAAAAAGAAACAAGTATTGCTCGCTTTAACAGCTGCCGCAGGACTGGGTTTGACAGCAACTTATTCCGCCCCCGCAGCAAAAGCTGCGCCCCTTCACAACATATCTGTCAGCATGCCATCATCCGATTCTTACATCATAAAAGCAGGAAAACTGAATGTCCGGACTGAGCCAAATCATAAAGGTGACATTCTCGGCACTATATCATCAGAACAAAAAGTCACAGTCAATGGATTCGCAAATGCCGATTGGGCTCAAATACAATTCAAAGGAAAAAAAGCATATATTTCAACACACTTCTTAATGAAAACCGCAAGCCAAGCGAAAACAGAGAAACAGACAGCCTTCTATGCACCGACACCCGAAAACGGAAAAGCCAAACAGCTCTCTTCCGGAACAGAGGTGACAATACTCGGATGGGGGTTCAGTGAAAACGGCGGATTTGACTTTACCTGGGCATTCGTTGATTACGGCGGAGTCAAAGGCTATATTCACACAAAGGACTTACAAATATGATAAAAAGGCAGGCCGAGGCTTGTCTTTTTGCCTGGATATGAAACATTTCTTCTTTCTGCACGTAACAATGAGAAAGGGGATGATGATATGGCTGGTTTAATCAGCGGAGGGCTCATGGTCATTGCGGGTATACTGATCAAACTGTTTCCTCCCAAATCCATCAACAGTGTGTACGGATACAGAACGAGACGCTCAATGTCAGATCAAAGATTATGGAATGAAGCGAACCGTTACAGTGCATCATTGATGATCATGTCGGGCTTGGTGATTGCGGCGTTGGGTTTGCTGCTGAGATCAAACTTGATCATTCTTCAGCTGATCCTGCTGCTTGCCGCCTGTGTCATCACGTTTATGCTAACGGAGAAAAGGCTGAAAAACATGACGCACAGTCAAGGGGGAGATATGAGTGGACGGAGTTAATTGCCAGTTTGTCAAAACAAACGGAATCACGCTCCACGTTGCAGCCGCAGGGCCGGAGGACGGCCCGTTAATTGTCCTGCTCCACGGATTTCCTGAGTTTTGGTACGGCTGGAAAAATCAAATCAAACCGCTCGCCGATGCGGGGTATCGTGTCATTGCTCCTGATCAGCGAGGCTACAATCTCAGTGATAAACCGGACGGTATTGATGCCTATCGGATTGATACATTAAGAGATGATATCATCGGGCTTATTACGCAATTCACAGATGAAAAAGCAATAGTCATCGGGCATGACTGGGGAGGAGCTGTCGCATGGCATTTGGCGTCCACACGCCCGGAATATATTGAAAAGCTGATCGCCATCAACATCCCGCACCCGCACATCATGAAAACCGTAACGCCGGTTTATCCGCCGCAATGGCTAAAAAGCTCGTATATCGCATTTTTCCAGCTTCCCGACATACCGGAGGCATCACTAAAGGAAAATGATTATGAAACATTAGACAAAGCGATTGGATTATCGATCCGTCCTGAGCTTTTTTCGTCTGAGGATGTCAGCAAGTACAAAGAAGCGTGGAAACAGCCCGGTGCGCTGACAGCTATGCTGAACTGGTACAGAGCCCTCAGAAAAGGAAGCCTTTCAGAGAAAACCACTTGCGAAACAGTACCCTACCGAATGATCTGGGGAATGGAGGACCGCTTTTTAAGCAAAAAGCTTGCGAAAGAAACGGAAAGGCATTGCCCGAATGGACATCTCATTTTTGTTGATGAGGCTTCACATTGGATTAACCACGAAAAACCTGCCATCGTCAATCAACTTATTTTGGAATATCTTAAAAAACAATAAGTCAGATTTTCTCTCCATTCGTCTGTCATAATGGCAGACTTTTTCTGTGCGTTTTTTTTCATACTCTGTTTTAAACATGACAAAATAACATTAAAAATCATGAATGTCACCATAAAAATGTAACAAAAAACAGGTTTAAACGACTTTAAAAAAAGGAATAGCCTTACTGAAGATTTGTGTGAAACTCCCCTAAGGCAATACTTAAAAAGAATAATAAAAAGAAGGTGCCTTAATGAAGCAAGGATTAATCTCGATTATTATCCCGTCTTACAATGAAGGATATAATGTCAAACTCATTCATGAATCTTTGAAAAAGGAATTCAAGAGCATTCATTATGATTATGAAATTTTCTTCATAAACGACGGAAGTGTTGATGACACGCTTCAGCAGATCAAAGACTTGGCAGCCGTATGCAGCCGGGTAAAATACATTTCTTTTTCTCGAAACTTCGGAAAAGAAGCCGCGATTCTGGCGGGCTTTGAGCATGTTCAAGGCGAGGCGGTTATTGTAATGGACGCCGATCTGCAGCATCCGACCTATTTGCTGAAGGATTTTATCAAAGGCTATGAAGAAGGCTATGATCAAGTCATTGCCCAAAGGAACAGAAAAGGGGACAGCCCTGTCCGCTCACTCTTGTCATCTCTGTATTACAAGTTCATCAATAAAGCGGTGGAGGTTGATTTGCGTGATGGTGTCGGAGACTTTCGGCTGTTAAGCCGCCAAGCCGTGAACGCCCTTTTGAAGCTGAGCGAAGGCAATCGCTTCTCAAAAGGTCTGTTTTGCTGGATTGGCTTCGATCAGAAAATTGTGTTTTATGAAAATGTCGAACGAAAAAACGGCACATCCAAATGGTCATTCAGCAGTTTGTTTAACTACGGAATGGACGGTGTCGTTTCATTTAATCATAAGCCGCTGAGAATATGCTTTTATACCGGCATTTTCATTTTGCTGCTTTCCATCATTTATATCATTGCCACATTCGTTAAAATTCTGACTAACGGCATTTCTGTGCCCGGATATTTCACTATCATCTCAGCAGTGTTATTTCTCGGCGGAGTGCAGCTGTTAAGCCTCGGAATTATAGGCGAATATATCGGCCGAATCTATTATGAAACAAAAAAACGCCCGCATTATTTGATTAAAGAAGCGAATATCCCGAACAAAGACCTGCCTGAAACGAACGAATTGAAAAGCGTGCGGCGTCTGACAAAAATGCACTGAAATCACCAAGCGCCATTGGCAGTGCTTTTTTTGCGTGTCTACCATTTCAAAAGCAAGACTGGAGAAATTATATGAAAAGAAAATATGTCATGATCTATGCGGCCAGTCTGCTGGCATCCGTTCTGGCACATGCTTTTTTTGTGAAAGAATGGACGGACAGCAGATATATGACAGGTCCAGGAGACGGGCTTGCGCAAATGATCGTATTTAAAAAATTACTATTTGAACAATATACCCACGGGAATTTTTTCTACAATTATTCATTCGGACTCGGCGGCGGCACATTCAGTCAGCTTGGCTATTATTTTTCTGTTTCCTTTCTTTTTCTTGCGGTATCCGCCGCCGTCTGGCTTCTTCAAGCCGTTCAGCTGATTGGAGAAGCGAATACGCTTTTTTGGGCGGAGTCAGCTGTTTTTATCAGTATTTTCAAACTGAGCGTGATCATCTTTACGGCCGCTTCTGTTTTTCACTATATTCTCAAACATAGAGCGGCGTCGTTCACGGGGGCTGTTTTATACGGTGTCTCGATCATTTATTTCCGCCACGAAGCGTATTGGGAATTTTTCACCGATACAATGATTTGGCTTCCGCTGCTTGTGCTCGGAGCAGAAAAAATCATTAGAGAGAGGCGTCCGGCATGGTTTATCATTGCGTGCTCGCTCACATTAATCAACAATTTTTACTTTGCATACATAAACCTCATATTCATCGGAATCTACGTGCTGTTCAGATGGCTGATAAGGCTGGACGAGCACGAAGAGAAAAGATGGATTCAATGCAGAATGTTTTTGGTTTCAGGGATCATTTCTTTCGGCATCAGTGCGGCGGCGTTTGTGCCGGTAGTATACGGTTTTTTAAACAACCTGCGCCCTCCGTACAGCCAGAAAATAGAGTGGCTCAATTTCGACGATAATATCTTATTTTCGAGCCGGATCATTATTTTGCCGGCAGCCTTTCTGCTGTTTTTGTTTATTGTTTCTTTTTACAAAAACCGCGTGTTTCGACTCTTTGCCGGATTGAGCCTGCTGTTTATTCTTCTTCATTTCAGTCCGTATGCGGCAAGCGTATTTAACGGCTTTTCCGCCCCTCAAAACCGATTTGAATATGTTCTGGCCTTCACGATTGCTGGAGCAGCTGCGGCAGGCCTGTCACAGCTGTCTGAACTGAAACGGAAAGAACTGCTCCCGGCTGCCGCGGTTGTCCTTCTTCTTTACTTGTATCATATCCAAAGGTATGAACTGGATATATGGAAGCCTGCGAATGAAAGCATTCTATTGCTTTTATTCCTGACCATCGCTGCCTTGTTTGCAGTAGCTTTTGCAAAAAAACGGGCAACGGTGGCTGTGTACGGTGTGATCATTCTATCTTCGTTGTTTGTCGCCAACACCTATCAAAAATACACACTCTCAGAAGGCGGCGGCCTGGACAGTGTAACAAAAGCATATCTCACGGGTGAGGAATACAAAGGGCAAGAATCAGCTGAGCTCATCAAACGTTTACAGAAGGAAGACGATGATCCGCTCATGAGAATCGACTGGATGAACGGGGTCCGCAATAATACGCCAATTATTTATGGGTTTAATGGCTTCAGCGCCTATTCCAGCATTTTAAACAAACATCTGCTGACCTTCTATTGGAATGACTTGAGCATCGATATGGGAAGGGAAAGCGTCAGTCGTTATGCGTCATTGGGAGACAGGGCGAATTTGTACAGTCTGCTTTACGGCAAATATTATCTGACGGAAAAAACAAACGAAGCCAATGTCCCGTACGGCTTCAAAAAGCATTTGGAATCGGAGCATTATGTCGTTTATGAAAATCAATACATGCTTCCTTTCATCAAAACAGCCGATGCCATATACAGCGAAAGTGAGCTGGACAAATTGCCTGCTCTTGCGAAAGAACAGGCAATGCTGAAAGGAATTGTAGTAGCGGATCCATCGGAGAAAACGGAGCAGGCACCAAAACTGGCCAATCTGATTCCCAAGTCTGACATCTCCGCAAAACATGCCCAGTATCAAAACGGACTGCTTACTGTAACTGGAGAAAACGGAGGAGAACTGATCATCACTCCGAAAGAGGCTTCATCCGCTCCGGGAGACTACTATGTCAGCTTTTATTTGAAAAGCAAAGCAAAAGACAAAGGATTTACGTTAAAGGTAAATGATTATGCCACAACGAGGAAATCGAACCAATCGATTTATAAAACCGGAGTAAATGATATAACGATCAGAGTGCCTAAATCAGGCCATATCTCAATCAAACTTCCGAAAGGAACGTATGAGCTGAGAAACATAGCGCTCTATGAAGAAAATTACCAAACGCTGAAAAGCGCAGCGCTGCAAAATAAAACAGACAAAGCAGACAATCTGAAATGGGATAAAAATAAGCTGACGTTCGCATATCGTCTTCCAAAAAATCAGTACATCATGCTTCCGATCCCCTATGAAAAAGGCTGGGAGCTGAAGATCAACGGGAAACCACAGACGATTGAAAAAGCGGATTATGCTTTCATAGGCTTTAGGGCGCAAAAGGGAGACAATCACATTGAACTGGCCTACTATCCGCCATACTTCAAAATATCGGCGCTCATATCTCTCGTCAGTCTGCTGCTTGCTGTCTTATATATAAGACGAAAAAAGCCCGGCTCTAAATAGAGCCGAGCTTTAATTTTTTCTGAAGCTTTTCTTCGCTGAATATCCATCCTGTATAGGATGAGCGAATCGTGAGATCATGGCCGATATGAACGATGGCCACAAACGGATAATGGCCTTTGCTCCGATAACGCAGGTCAATAAATCTCACCTCATAATGGTCTTTGAACGTATCCACTTCCCACCGGTAAACCGGAGAAAATGAAAGAAACGCTGCAATGTTATCATCCTGCTTTGCCGCTTGCATCACTTCGGTTTCAGGAACTGGCACCCGATTAAACGTATCCAGAATGACTACATGCCCTTCCATGCTTCTTCCTACATAGAAAGCATGGGCTGTCGTCACGGCGATCCGCCATTGCCTGAATTTCATCGTCGGTGAAATAATAATGCTTTCGATCTCATCATGAATCATCTCATGAAGCTTTCGTTTAATTCTCAGCTGCATGATCAGGCGCACCATATAATAGCCAGCCAATATGATATATAAGCTGAGAAACGTGATGCCGGGACTGCCGCCCGCGTACCAAATCGCGATAGCCGCCAGATGGCTGATAAAAATAAATGGATCAAACGTATTAATCAGCCCGAGCGCAACCCATTTTTTCGAAAACGGACGTATCGCTTGTGTTCCGTACGCATTGAAAATATCAACAAAGACATGCAGAACGACTGCCAGTAGCGTCCACAGCCACAGGTGCAGAAAATCGGCCTGCGGATAAAATAAATACAGAATCGCCGGAATGATGACAGACCAAAACAAAACGGCGGGAATTGAATGGGTAAATCCTCTGTGATTTCTTATATAAACAGCATTATTTTTAAGCTTTAACACAGTATCAATATCCGGAGCCTGAGAGCCAGCAAGCGTTGCGATCATAACAGCGTGAGCCATTGCCGGATCTGCTCCGACAACAGGGTCAAGCGTCGCAATACCGCCTAGTGCGATGCCCATCACGACATGTGTGCCCGTATCCATAGGTGACCTCCTTGCAGAATTGTCCTGCACATTCACTTTTGTAAGATATTCCCCATTTTCATATACCCGATTTTTAAACCGATTCAATCTTTCTCATATGTTTCCGCTTTTTCTTTACTTCTATTTAATGTAACATATTATCGTACTGTGCCCTTAGTGTACAACAAAAAACAGTCTAAAGAAAAGCGGGGCGCGAAAGACTGGGGAGAAACACATATGAACGTACTTGAAGACAAATTAAAACAAAAAGACATACAGCAATTTCGCGATGATTTAATCTCATGGTTCGAACGAGAGCAGCGCATTCTGCCGTGGAGAGAGGACCAAGATCCATATAAAGTGTGGGTATCTGAAGTGATGCTGCAGCAAACGAGAGTAGAGACAGTGATTCCTTACTTTCTGCGGTTTGTGGAACAATTCCCGACAGTAGAAGCGCTCGCTGATGCTGATGAAGAAAAAGTGCTGAAAGCATGGGAAGGGCTCGGCTATTATTCGCGAGTCAGAAACCTGCAAAGCGCGGTAAAAGAAGTGAAACAGGAATACGGGGGCATTGTTCCTCCAGACGAGAAAGAATTTGGCGGCTTAAAAGGTGTCGGCCCTTATACAAAGGGAGCTGTGCTCAGCATCGCCTACAATAAACCCATTCCCGCGGTTGACGGAAATGTGATGCGTGTCATGTCCAGAATTCTTTCCATTTGGGATGATATTGCCAAACCAAAAACAAGAACGATCTTTGAAGATGCAGTCCGTGCATTTATTTCAAAAGAAAAACCATCTGAATTCAATCAAGGCCTGATGGAACTTGGAGCCTTGATCTGTACGCCGAAATCGCCTTCATGCCTGCTATGCCCGGTTCAGCAGCATTGCTCAGCATTTGAAGAGGGCACTGAACGGGAGCTTCCGGTAAAAAGCAAAAAGAAAAAGCCCGGGATCAAAACAATGGCCGCGATCGTACTGACTGATGAAGACGGACAAGTGTATATACACAAACGGCCGTCAAAGGGTTTGCTCGCCAACCTGTGGGAATTCCCTAATCTCGAAACACAAAAAGGGATCAAAACCGAGCGTGAACAGCTCACTGCATTTTTAGAAAACGAATGCGGGATACAAGCTGATATCAGTGATCTGCAAGGTGTAGTCGAGCATGTTTTCACCCACCTGGTATGGAATATTTCTGTGTTTTTCGGTAAAGTAAAACAAGTGTCGGATACCTCAGAGCTGAAAAAAGTAACGAAAGAAGAGCTCGAACAATTTGCGTTCCCGGTGTCACATCAAAAAATCTGGAAGATGGCAGTGGAAGCAGCCGTATACTCGGCCGCTCCGTAAACATTCTTAATCGTAGGAGACGCGCGTGCCGTGGCTGTAGTCTGCTTCATTGCGCTTCATTCCGCCGCGCGCTTCAATTTCTTGCGTTAATTCCCGGTATTTTGATTGGCCTTCTTCGTTCAAATAAGGCATAATTTGCTGAAAGGCATGATGAAAATAGGCGAGTTCACTGTTTTTCCAATCTTCTTTGGAAACCATGTTTAATTCGCTCATATCACGTCCGACATACATAACAGAAGACCCCCTTTTAAGTTCTTGCCATTATTGTTTGTGGAAATAAAAGAACTATACGCTACAAGGAGATGAGGAAAAAATGGAACAAAATAAATGCGCACTCGTAACAGGAAGCAGCCGCGGTGTCGGAAAAGCGGCAGCGCTTAGACTTGCTGAGAATGGCTATAACATCGTTATTAACTATGCACGCAGCAAAAAAGCCGCTTTGGAAACAGCGGAAGAAATCGAAAAGCTTGGCGTCAAAGTGCTTGTCGTTAAAGCAAACGTAGGACAGCCTGCAAAAATCAAAGAAATGTTTCAGCAAATTGAAGAAACGTTCGGCAGACTTGATGTTTTTGTCAATAATGCCGCTTCAGGCGTTCTGAGACCTGTCATGGAATTAGAAGAAACACACTGGGACTGGACGATGAACATTAATGCGAAAGCATTGCTTTTCTGCGCTCAGGAAGCTGCCAAGCTAATGGAAAAGAACGGAGGCGGGCATATCGTCAGCATCAGTTCATTAGGTTCTATCCGCTACCTTGAAAACTACACGACAGTTGGCGTATCAAAAGCCGCATTAGAAGCTTTAACCCGTTATCTTGCGGTTGAGCTCTCACCAAAACAAATTATCGTCAATGCCGTTTCAGGCGGAGCGATTGACACTGATGCGCTCAAACACTTCCCGAACAGAGAGGATCTGCTTGAGGATGCGCGTCAAAACACGCCGGCGGGACGCATGGTCGAAATTAAAGACATGGTTGATACTGTTGAATTTCTAGTGTCTTCCAAGGCTGACATGATCCGCGGACAGACAATTATCGTTGACGGCGGACGCTCACTGCTCGTTTAAAAATTTTAAAAAAGAGGAATAGCCATACGATCACCTGCACATTCTAATGACCGTGGAGGTGATAACAATGGCTAACTCAAATAATTCAAGCAAAACTAACGCTCAACAAGTTAGAAAACAAAACCAACAATCAGCTGCTGGTCAAGGTCAATTTGGCACTGAATTTGCTAGCGAAACAAACGCTCAGCAAGTCAAAAAACAAAACCAGCAATCAGCTGCTGGCCAACAAGGTCAATTCGGCACTGAATTCGCTAGTGAAACTGACGCACAGCAGGTAAGACAGCAAAACCAATCTGCTGAGCAAAACAAACAACAAAACAGCTAATCACTGAAACAGAAAAAAGCACTTCATCTTCGGGTGGAAGTGCTTTTTTCTGTTTGAAAAACGACAAAACTTGTGAAAGGTCTACAGAATGAGTCAAAGGGTTTGCTTTATTGAGATCGAAATGATTAAAGGAGGAAACGTTTATACTTTCACCAGGCTGAAGGAGGAACCGATGACGGAATTTGAAAAGCTGGTAAGTGAACAGATGAAAACGATGGACAAGCTTCTCGATCTCCAATCAGAGCTCGACCGCTGCAAACAAATTGAAGCAGAACTCCGGCATTTGGAAAGGGATGCAAGGCTGCTCGGAATTCAGAATGAAATTGCGGTAAAACGGAAACATCTTGCCGATATACAGGATATGTTTCAAAAGCAGACAGAGCAGGTGATTCGTTCTTATCGCAGCTCAGAAAAGCCGTCTTCCTTTGTGTAGAGCAGGAATGTGCCATTCCCCGGCCGGAATGGCTCTTTTATTTTCATTTTTCAATTTGTAACGTTATAATAGGTAAAAGACGTTGTCGGTAAGCAAATTTGGACATACTAACTGTAGGGCTTTATAGAAAGTAGGGGAGAAATATGGGCTATCCCAAGGAAGGAGAAACCATTCAAATTCACAGCTATAAGCACAACGGGCTGATTCACAGAATTTGGAATGAGACAACAATCTTAAAAAGTACAGAAATGTGTGTCATCGGAGCCAATGACCGGACGATGGTAACCGAATCAGACGGCCGGACATGGATAACCAGAGAGCCCGCAATCTGTTATTTTCACGCAAGACAATGGTTTAATGTCATCGGGATGCTGAGGGAAGACGGGGTTCATTACTATTGCAACATCAGTTCACCGTTTGCCTATGATGGCGAAGCAATTAAATATATTGATTATGACTTAGATGTTAAGGTTTTTCCTGACATGACCTACAATATTCTCGATGAAGACGAATATGATGATCATCGGAAATCCATGAATTATCCAAAAGAAATCGACAGTATTTTAAGAGACTACTTAAACACGCTGCTCCATTGGATTCACCAGCGGCAGGGACCGTTTGCGCCCGAGTTTGTCGATATGTGGTATGAACGGTATTTGCGCTATACAAAATAATGGTTACGTAAAAACCTGTTGCGGGGTACAACAGGTTTTTCACATGGGCTCACACACATCATGATAAAGAGAGAGGGGGAATCAACGTGGGGGTTATGAAACGCTACATGCAATTCGTCAAACCTTATAAGAAGCAAATTTTCGTCACAGTATTAATTGGGATCGTAAAATTCTCCATTCCGCTTGCTCTCCCATTGCTTCTGAAGTACGTAGTAGACGACATTATTCAAGGAGGCGGCACGGCCAATGACAAAACAACGTCATTGTTCACCATTATGGCGATCATGTTCGCCTTATTTTTAATTTTGCGCCCGCCTGTAGAATATTATCGGCAATATTTTGCCCAGTGGACAGCCAGCAAGGTGCTCTATGATATAAGAGCTAAGTTGTTTGACCATATACAGAAGCTGAGCCTTCGTTTTTATGCGAATACGAGAACAGGGGAAGTCATTTCCCGAGTGATCAATGATGTGGAACAAACAAAGGATTTTGTCATCACAGGCCTAATGAATATATGGCTCGATATGCTGACGATTTTGATTGTGATTTCTATCATGCTGACACTTGACATTAAATTAACACTGATCTCTATCGTTTTATTTCCATTATACGGCATATCAGTGAAGTATTTTTACGGCCGTTTAAGAAGGCTGACAAGGGAGCGCTCGCAGGCGCTTGCTCAAGTGCAGGGGCATTTGCACGAGCGCATTCAAGGCATGCCGGTTATCAGAAGCTTTGCGATAGAAGATCATGAACAGGCTCATTTTAATGAGAAAAACAGCCATTTCTTAGATAAAGCCATCCGTCACACGAATTGGAATGCCAAAACCTTTGCAGTCGTCAATACCATTACAGATTTGGCGCCGCTCATCGTGATTGCGTGCGCCGGCTATTTTGTCATTAATGGACCGCTGACAGTCGGAACAATGGTCGCGTTTGTCGGATATATTGATAGAATGTACAACCCTGTTAGAAGGCTGATTAATTCGTCTACAACATTGACACAGTCAATCGCATCAATGGACAGGGTGTTTGAATTTATTGACGAGCCATATGAACTCACTGACAAACCAAATGCCATTAAGGCCGATCAGATACGCGGAGAAGTGGAATTTCAAAACGTTTCGTTTCAATATGAGAAGGAAAAAGAAAACATTCTCCATGATGTCTCTTTAAAAGTAAATAAAGGAGAAACTGTAGCTCTCGTCGGCATGAGTGGAGGAGGCAAATCAACACTCGTCAGCCTGATCCCGAGATTTTATGATGTGACAACCGGCAGATTGCTGATTGACGGGACAGATATTCGCGATTATGAAGCGAGAAGCCTTCGCAACCAGGTTGGCATGGTGCTTCAGGATACCTTTTTATTCAGTGAAACGATTCGGGAAAATATCGCAATCGGCAAACCTGATGCCACGCTTGAAGAGATTATCGAAGCCGCCAAAGCTGCCAATGCCCATGAATTTATTATGGGTTTTCCTGAAGGGTATGAGACCCGGGTGGGAGAAAGAGGCGTTAAGCTGTCAGGTGGACAAAAGCAGCGAATCTCAATCGCGCGGGTATTTCTGAAAAATCCGCCGCTCCTCATTTTAGATGAAGCGACATCAGCTCTTGATTTGGAAAGTGAGCATTACATTCAAGAAGCGATGGACAAACTGGCGAAGGACAGAACAACTTTTGTTGTCGCCCACCGCTTATCGACCATCACACATGCGGATAAGATTGTTGTCATGGAAAACGGCACAATCATTGAAGTCGGAACCCATGATGAACTCATGGACTATGACAGTCAGTACAAGCACTTATTTACCATTCAAAACTTGAGCTGAACATCAATCTTATATCCTTTTAACGAAGGATATAAGATTTTTTTGTATATAAAAAAACCCGGCTGTTCAACCGGGTTACTCTTCTGTTTCTATTTCGCAGTCTTTCGGATGATACGTTTGAAAACTTGTGATGAGCGTTTCTAAATGTTCGAGCTGCTCGCGATATTCTACGGCACTTGCCATAATATTGAGCATGTTGTAATCAATAAGCTCATCATCCGTGTTTTGCTGATTTTTCAAAAATGACTTTGTTAAAAGCTGCTTATATCGAATGCCTTCTTCATCCGCGTCATCATGTGGCTTGATTTTGCCGACAAACCGCATCAAAATCCGTTCATGCCAGTACAGCAGGTAATCAAGCTCTTCGGTCAGTGTTTCCTGAAATTCTTCCGGCATATGATAGATGTCGTTTTCCAGACGATGCAGCTTCTTCAGTGTATCAAGCGCCCGGTTTGCAGTGATAATGGCCTGTCTGAACAGGACAAGCTTTCTTGATTTCACATAGGTCGTTTTCTTAAAGTAACTTCTTTCTTCTTTATATAGAAGATAAGTCTGATCAAGCTTGATCATTTTTTCTTTCAGTTTTTCAATATCTTCTTTCAAAATCGAATGCTCTGTTGACTGCCGCATGGACAGCCTGATCCACTTCATAATTTCTTCTGTGTTTTCGACCGTATTATGAATCAGCTTTGTTTCATACTTAGGAGGCAAAAACACAAGGTTAACGATAAAGGAAGAAAGCACCCCTAAGATGACTGTGCTTGTTCTGACCAGGGCGAACATTAAAAAGTCGTCACCGGCAGATTCTAATATCGCAATAACTGTTACAAGTGCAATCGAAATTGTATGTTCAATTTTAAGTTTCAGCATGATTGTAATGACAATAACTGCTGTCAACCCGATCATAATCGGGCTGGGTCCGAAAATAAGGCCGAACACTGTGGCAATCACAGCTCCGATAATATTTGCCTGAACCTGATCAATAATAATGAGAAAAGAGCGGTAAATCGACGGCTGAATCGCAAATATCGCTGCAATTCCAGCAAAAATCGGCGCGGGAAGCCCGATCCACGAAGCCAAATAAAGGGCGAGTGTAATCGCAATCCCGGTTTTGAAAATGCGGGCACCAAGTTTCATTGGTTTGTGCGTGCATTCCTTTCTATAGTAAATTGTGTGACATAGCAAATGGGCTAATCCTTAAAATTCCCGGTTAGTTTATTTGCTAAACAATTAAGTAATATACAGGGATCGATACAAATATTCAAGCTATTTTTCAAGAAAAAGACCAAAATCTTACACGCTGTTCAAATGAATAAAAAAACAGGAGCTTTATGCTCCTGTTCAGGGTGTCCGATTCTAGTTTTTAAGATGTTTAAAAGCATCCTCGACCGCTACAAGCGTGTCTTTAATATCCTGCTCTGTGTGTGCTGTTGTAATAAACCAGGCTTCATATTTAGAAGGTGCTAAATTAATTCCGCGTTCCAGCATCAGCTTGAAAAACTTAGCGAATGTTTCTCCGTCACTGCGTTCAGCCTGCTCGTAATTTTCGACTTTCTCATCAGAGAAATAAACTGTGAGTGCGCCTTTTAACCGGTTGACGGTAATCGTGATGCCGTGTGTTTCTGCGTGCTGTAAAATGCCTTCCTCCAGCATAGCGCCAAGATGATCAAGCTTTTCATACACGCCCTCCTCTTTGAGCACTTCCAGACAAGCGATGCCTGATAGGATGGAAGCGGGATTCCCGGCCATTGTTCCAGCTTGGTAAGCCGGTCCAAGCGGAGCTACCTGCTCCATGATTTCTTTTTTACCGCCATAGGCGCCGATCGGAAGTCCGCCGCCGATAATTTTTCCGAGAGCTGTTAAATCAGGTTTAACCTGTAAGAGATCCTGTGCGCCGCCATACATAAAGCGGAAAGCTGTAATGACTTCATCGTAAATAACGAGAGCACCCGCATCGTGTGTCAATTCATTTACTTTTTCTAAGAAGCCCTCTTTCGGCTCAACAATTCCGAAGTTGCCGACAATCGGTTCAACGAGAACCGCCGCGATCTCACTGCCCCATTTATCAAGGGCCGCTTTATAGCTTTCGATATCATTAAATGGAACTGTGATCACTTCGTTTGCAATGCTTTTTGGTACACCGGCTGAATCTGGTGTGCCGAGAGTAGACGGGCCAGAGCCGGCGGCGACAAGCACAAGATCTGAATGTCCGTGATAACAGCCTGCGAATTTAATGATTTTTGTCCGGCCTGTATATGCGCGAGCCACTCGGATGGTCGTCATAACAGCTTCTGTTCCCGAATTAACGAATCTTACTTTGTCCATAGCAGGAATGGCTTCTTTGAGCATCTTTGCAAATGTAACCTCATGTTTCGTCGGTGTTCCATACAATACACCGTTCTCTGCTGCTTTTTTAATCGCTTCTGTAATATGCGGGTGGGCATGTCCGGTAATGATCGGACCATACGCCGCTAAATAATCGATGTATTTGTTGCCGTCCACATCCCAAAAATAAGCGCCGTTTGCTTTTTCCATTGCGACGGGAGAACCGCCGCCGACCGCTTTATATGATCTAGACGGGCTGTTTACACCGCCGACAATGTGCTCTAATGCCTCATTGTGAAGTTCAATTGATTTTGTATGCAAGAATAAAAACCTCCTATATCTCCATGCGTCCTTTCTATTGTAGCATGCTTCCAAACAAGAACAATGGATTCAGGCTCAAGTTGCAGGGACGATAGTTGTAATCTGGACAAGAATTGGATACGCTTAATAAAAAAACACTCGGAGGTAACGTAATGACGATAGAAATCGGACAAAAAGCGCCTGATCTTGAGTTAAAAGGCGATCATGGGGAAACAGTAACATTATCGGATTATAAAGGAAAGTATATCGTGCTTTACTTTTATCCAAAAGACATGACACCGGGATGCACAACTGAGGCATGCGATTTTCGGGACAGCCACGAAAGCTTCGCTGAACTGGATGCCGTTATTATCGGCGTCAGCCCGGACAGCCAGGAAAAGCACGGAAAATTTAAAGAGAAGCATAACCTTCCTTTTCTGCTTCTTGTTGATGACGAACACAAACTGGCGGAAGCGTTTGACGTATGGAAGCTAAAGAAGAACTTCGGAAAAGAATATATGGGAATTGAGCGCTCTACTTTTCTGATTGACAAAGAAGGCCGGCTCGTTAAAGAATGGAGAAAGGTAAGAGTGAAAGACCATGTAGCCGAAGCGCTTCAAACCCTCAAAGATATGTCGGAAAAGTAAATTCGTCTCTCAGCCTCAAATGATATGCTTACTTTTGCCCTAATATCAATTGACAAATTATCGTAAAAAGAGTTACACTAATTATAAACATTACAATGTAAGAATTTTTTTTAGAAGAGAGGTGCATGACGGATGGCTGCACATGAACTAAAAGAAGCCTTAGAAACGTTGAAGGAAACCGGAGTTCGCATTACTCCTCAACGTCATGCGATTCTGGAATATCTCGTTAACTCTATGGCTCATCCAACAGCGGACGATATATATAAAGCTCTGGAAGGGAAATTTCCTAACATGAGCGTAGCGACGGTATATAACAATTTGCGTGTGTTCCGGGAATCCGGTTTGGTGAAGGAGCTCACATACGGCGATGCTTCAAGCAGATTCGACTTTGTCACATCCGATCACTATCACGCGATTTGTGAAAACTGCGGTAAAATTGTGGACTTCCACTACCCGGGCCTTGACGAAGTGGAGCAGCTGGCTGCCCATGTCACGGGTTTTAAAGTAAGCCACCATCGTTTAGAAATTTACGGCGTCTGCCAAGAGTGTTCGAAAAAAGAGAACCATTAAAAATAAGCTGACCGCACGAAACGGTCAGCTTATTTTATTTGGACATTTTCTTTTTATTATAAGACTCATCAAATTCTTTTCCTTCTAATCCCTTATCTAAAGTCAGCGGCTCTCTGCAATGCATGCACATATCTACTCTTCCTAAAACCTTTGTCTCTTTTTCGCAGCTCGGACATATAACGCGAACCGCTTTGGTCGAAAGCATTCCGATCCAAAAGTAAACAACCGTACTGAGACCGATGGATAAAAGCCCAAGTATCATAAACAAACTAGAAAGCAAAACTGACTCTTTGAAAAAGATCCCGATGTACATAATGATAAACCCAACGAAAACCAAACTTAACGCAAATGTTCTGATTTTATTAATTTTGCTGGAGTATTTCGCCATGTCCATCCCCCTCTGATTTAACTATAGCACAAACCCAATGGGATTTTCTTCATGTTTTCGATCGAACTGGAATTTACATATGGAGACTTACTGTGAAATTGTTTATAATAGTTCAATGTGTTTAGAAAAAAGGAATTTCGTTTTAACCATAGAATTGAATCAAATAGAGAATAAAAAAATTTGAACAATTGCATTGGAGGAATAGTGATGGATAATCTTCTCCGTCCAATTTACCAAGAAAGAGCAAGTCATCCCAATACATTGGCTGTCATTATGGTTGAGAGAAGAAACAAAACATCTTCCTTAACAGATAACTTTGATGCTGCTCTGCTGGTAATTGTAAAGGAGGCTGACGAGCCTGTTTTTATAAAGCATTATGAATTTGATCAAAAAACAGCTTCTTTGCATGTGGTAACAGATTCTCAGATTCAAGAATGGATTTTGCTCGGGACAAATAGAAGAATCATAGATTGGATTGTAAATGGCAGAGTCATGTTTGACCGTAATGAATACATTGCCGAGCTGATTGACAGGCTGAATACATTTCCGTTTGCCGAACGCAAACTGAAGATCGGACTCGAATACGGCAAATTAATCAGAAGATATGTTGAAGGAAAAGCTTTTTTTGAAGCGAATCAATTTTTAGATGCCTACAACGCGGTTGTTCATGCATTGCATCATTTAGCGCGTATTGAAGTAATCGATAGGGGATTTCACCCGGAAACAACGGTATGGAGCCAAGTGCGCCAGATGGAGCCCCAAGTGTACAAATTATATTCCGAGCTGATTGAAAGTCATGAGAGCTTGGAAAAAAGACTCGAATTATTATTCTTAGCAAATGATTTTCTCATCCATTCCAAAGCTGAGATCGGTTCAGCACATCTTTTCGAAGTAATGAAAGGAAAAGACATTTGGCAATTTGGTGAGCTTCTTCAGCATCCTGACTTAAAGCACTATACCCAAGACCTTGGCGTTATGCTTGATTACCTGACGGAAAAGGGACTTATCAACGTTTGCCAGATAGAAACGAAAGGACAGGCTGTCTATCACCGAGGATATTTTTTTAAAAAAGATGTTGACTCTGATTCTTGACCATGTTATATTATTAAACGTCGCTGATGCGCTTCTGAAAAAAACAAGCTCACAGCGGCGGAGAAATAAATAAAAAAACATTTGACAAAAGAAAGTCGAAATGTTATATTAATAAAGTCGCTTCAACAAGAAGCGAAAATGATCTTTGAAAACTAAACAAGACAAAACGTACCTGTTAATTCATTTTTAAATAAATCGCACAGCGATGTGCGTAGTCAGTCAAACTACTTTATGCAGGATGCAGGTCACACAGGTGAGGACGAACGCTGCGGCGTGCCTAATCTGT
>NZ_AMXN01000004.1 GCF_000332645.1 Bacillus inaquosorum KCTC 13429 | reverse complement strand
TCGAGGACTTAACCACATTTCTAATCATGATGTCACATCTGTTATCTAGTTTTGAGAGAATAAGTTTTTTCAAAAAAACACTTGATTTTCTCAAGAATACATAGTATAATGTTAAATGTCACTGAAATTGTCTGGTGATGATGGCGAAGAGGTCACACCCGTTCCCATACCGAACACGGAAGTTAAGCTCTTCAGCGCCGATGGTAGTCGGGGGGTTCCCCCTGTGAGAGTAGGACATCGCCAGGCAGACTTCATTCCGCAGTAGCTCAGTGGTAGAGCTATCGGCTGTTAACCGATCGGTCGTAGGTTCGAATCCTACCTGCGGAGCCATTATTGGAGAGCTGTCCGAGTGGTCGAAGGAGCACGATTGGAAATCGTGTAGGCGGTCAACTCCGTCTCAAGGGTTCGAATCCCTTGCTCTCCGCCACTGATACTTATACATAATTACAATTGAAAGTCTGGGCCCGTTGGTCAAGCGGTTAAGACACCGCCCTTTCACGGCGGTAACACGGGTTCGAATCCCGTACGGGTCATTATATGATGGAGGATTAGCTCAGCTGGGAGAGCATCTGCCTTACAAGCAGAGGGTCGGCGGTTCGAGCCCGTCATCCTCCACCATTATCATCGCGGGGTGGAGCAGTTCGGTAGCTCGTCGGGCTCATAACCCGAAGGTCGCAGGTTCAAATCCTGCCCCCGCAACCAAAATAATTCAATACGGTCCGGTAGTTCAGTTGGTTAGAATGCCTGCCTGTCACGCAGGAGGTCGCGGGTTCGAGTCCCGTCCGGACCGCCATTTAAATAATAAGGCTCGGTAGCTCAGTTGGTAGAGCAACGGACTGAAAATCCGTGTGTCGGCGGTTCGATTCCGTCCCGAGCCACCACCTATGCCGGTGTAGCTCAATTGGTAGAGCAACTGACTTGTAATCAGTAGGTTGGGGGTTCAAGTCCTCTTGCCGGCACTGTTTTTTCAAAACTTAATGTGGAGGGGTAGCGAAGTGGCTAAACGCGGCGGACTGTAAATCCGCTCCCTCAGGGTTCGGCAGTTCGAATCTGCCCCCCTCCACCATTTATAGGGGCATAGTTTAACGGTAGAACAGAGGTCTCCAAAACCTCCGGTGTGGGTTCGATTCCTACTGCCCCTGCCAAATTTATGACATCTTGAGATTATGGCGGTTGTGGCGAAGTGGTTAACGCACCAGATTGTGGCTCTGGCACTCGTGGGTTCGATTCCCATCAATCGCCCCATATTATCATTGGGCTATAGCCAAGCGGTAAGGCAACGGACTTTGACTCCGTCATGCGTTGGTTCGAATCCAGCTAGCCCAGTCTCACTTTTATATCAACTGCATATGATGTATTAAGTCCCTTAAGATGCGGAAGTAGTTCAGTGGTAGAACACCACCTTGCCAAGGTGGGGGTCGCGGGTTCGAATCCCGTCTTCCGCTCCAATTACGGCGGCATAGCCAAGT
Organism: Bacillus inaquosorum KCTC 13429; assembly: GCF_000332645.1. Classification (GTDB taxonomy): domain Bacteria; phylum Bacillota; class Bacilli; order Bacillales; family Bacillaceae; genus Bacillus; species Bacillus inaquosorum. Next base: position 565,261 of record NZ_AMXN01000004.1, on the reverse strand, counting down.
GGTAAGGCAGAGGTCTGCAAAACCTTTATCCCCGGTTCGAATCCGGGTGTCGCCTTTCTTTTGCCGGGGTGGTGGAATTGGCAGACACACAGGACTTAAAATCCTGCGGTAGGTGACTACCGTGCCGGTTCAAGTCCGGCCCTCGGCACCAATTTTACTTACTTGGTAAGTTGAATTGGTGTTTGCGTATTTAAACTATAACTAATCATATTAATGATCTACTTGAGTAGATCATTTTTTTATTGCTTTGATTTATCATAAGCAGCTAAGTTCCGATACATGATCATAAAGCTGCTTGAGCCATTATGTTTAGTTAAGTCTCTTAACACTTTTTTATTATTATATTTCCAAAAAAACTTTTTTGAAAATACGTTGACACTTTAAAAAATCCATGATATATTTATATTCGTCGGTTAGATAAGACGTAAAACTTGCCGGTGTGGCGGAATTGGCAGACGCGCACGACTCAAAATCGTGTTCCTTCTGGAGTGTCGGTTCGACCCCGACCACCGGTATACTGAAAAACCCGTTTCTTATGAGAAACGGGTTTTTATTTTTTATCAAAGAAAAGGAGCTCAGCTAAGCTAGGCTCCTTTTTATATTTACTCAGCGTATTGGTCTAAAATCTCTTCTAACACCTCTTCAAGTCCTTCTGCATCCTCAAGCTCTGATTGGCTGAAGCGGACGCGTACGAGCTGTTCTCCGTCATTATACATCTCTTCCAGCCATCCTCGCAGTCCTCTTGCTCTGCGGTCGACTTCGAAAATAATGTCTAAACCGTCTTCGTCTAAAAGGAATATAAGCTCTAATTCATCAAGCATCTGACGATAGTAGCCTGATGTCGGAATGAACTCAAATTCTTGAACGAACGGAAGGCGGCGCTGGAAGTAAGGCGCTTGTTCGCAGTCTGCTTCGTTAAGGCGGAAGCCCAGGTTTTCGATTGCTTCCAGCACACTTTCGATCCAAGGGTGCGCTTCAACGAAAATTCGATCGTGATCTGACTTGTCAATACCGCCTTGAATGTCAAGGTCTGTCACCACGGCGACCTCTACTTTCCCTACAGTGATTGGTGTATCAAGTGGGAGAATGAATGAGAACGGAAATTGATGCTGTTCTCCAGGCTGAATGGTAAATGAACCAGTGACCCGGAAAGAATGAATTGTAGTGTATTTCCGGTGCTCTTCATCGTCTTTTACAATGACGTACCGTGTATTAAGCTGTAAGTCAATATAGCGGATGTCCTGAGCGATTTTTCCGCCTTTGACATGTACAGTACCCCGCACTTCCTCTCCAGGATAATATGCGTCTTTCTCTAAAATCGTATCTACTTTTGCAGCACCGATTCCGGCACTTGCTGCAAGCTTCTTAAAAAATGACATGTTAAATCTTCCCCTTTTTCTTTTTCTCAACAGGTATACGTAAGAAGGAGGAAAAAAGATTCATTTGATTCATACTTTTTTCCTATTATTCGTCCGGCCTTGGGACAGACTATGAATAATATTGAAAGCAAAGGAGCGGATTGAAATGAATAAAGAAAGTATGGTTGCTGATGAATTACACAGAATGTTTTTGGCTGGTGAACTGCAAATCACGGTAGAAGAGGATATAAACAATATATCTGAACGGCTGAGAAACGGCGATCTCAGTTTAGACCGCTTGAGCGGAGAAGACACGTTTATAAAAGAAACGGTAAACGAGGCTTTAAGAAGAGTGGAGCAATAAAAGGAAGAGACGGTCTCTCGTAAATGAGAGACCGTCTTTTTTATATGACTTTGTTACAGTTCTCTGCAAGATAAAAGCGAATCGATTTGCAATTGTTTATCCAAGATCAAGCCTTTTTCCATCAGGAGTTCAGAAAGTTCTCCATGCAGATAAACAGCTACATCTAATTGATCACGCAATGCTCTTCGGAGGTGAGGGTTCGAGGTTTCTGTCATCGCGACAGTGTAATTGTTAATGCTTGTTTTTATTGTTATTAAGAAATTAAGTACAAATGCAGGTATGTCTTTGGCGTTTATCGGGTTAGAGACATTGTTCAATGGCAATCCACTTCCTTATTTTTTAGTTCCCCTGATAAGAAAGTATTTGGCTTGCTATCTTGTTTTTATACAAAATGCTATAATGAATAACAAATTTTGTCAGGCGGTGAGATGATGAAACAGATTATTGCGATGGGCGGCGGGAGTTTTTCGATGGAACCGGAAAATTTGTCCCTCGATCAATATATCATCAATCAATCAGACCGGAAGTCACCTCGCGTTTGTTTTTTGCCGACGGCGAGCGGTGATTCCCAAAACTATGTTCAGCGGTTTTATGATGCATTTCAAACACTGGATTGTGTGCCGTCTCATTTATCCTTATTTAAGCCGCCGTCAACAGATTTAATTTCTTTTGTTATGGAAAAGGACATAATTTATGTCGGCGGGGGAAATACGAGGAATATGCTTGTGCTGTGGAAAGAGTGGGGGCTGGATCTTATTCTCAGGGAAGCATGGAAGAACGGTGTGATTTTAGCTGGTTTAAGTGCAGGTGCGATCTGCTGGTTTGAAGAAGGGGTGACAGATTCAGCCGGACCGCTGACAAGCATGAAAAGTTTAGGTTTTTTGCAAGGGAGCTTTTGTCCTCATTATGACGGTGAAAAGGATCGGAGACCGATATACCACCAGCTGATATCTAACGAATTCTTGTGCGATGGCTATGCGGCGGACGACGGAGCAGCTCTCCATTTCATAAATGATCAGCTGTTTCAGACAGTGAGTTCAAGACCGGGTGCAAAGGCATATCGGGTGATGATGGGTGATCATGAAATATCTGAAACGCCGCTGCCGGTCAACTATTTGGGATGAATTAGCTGAATATTTTCTATATTCCTCTTTTTTTTCGATTGGTTTTATGTTAAGATGAGACCGAAATTAATAGTTACTGGGGGTGCCCGCTTTCGGGCTGAGAGAGAAGGTAAGCTTCTTAACCCTTTGGACCTGATCTGGTTCGTACCAGCGTGGGGAAGTAGAGGAATTGTTTTTATTATTGTCGTGCTGGGCAATAATATGTTTCTTTCTGACTGTAACCGGGTTCATTCATTTGAATCCGGTTTTTTGTGCTGGTTATGGGCTTGATTTTGTCCTTTCAAACGAAGAGAGGGGAAGGATAAGTAATGCAAAACAATTCAGTGCAGCAAGCCAACATTTCCATTATGTCGAGTTTTTCGGGGAGCAAGAAAGTGTATGTGGAGGGTTCTTCTTCGGACATCCAAGTGCCGATGAGGGAAATCGCATTGAGTCCGACGACAGGGTCGTTCGGCGAAGAGGAAAACGCGCCTGTGCGTGTCTATGATACAAGCGGACCGTATACCGACCCTGATGTGACCATTAATATTCAAGAAGGGTTAAAGCCGCTCCGCCAAAAATGGATCACGGAGCGCAGCGATGTTGAACAATATGAAGGACGAGCTATAAAACCAGAAGATAACGGTTATAAAAAAGCAAATCCAAACGTAAGCTACCCAGGACTAAAGCGGAACCCGCTGCGGGCGAAAGCGGGTCAAAATGTCACACAAATGCATTATGCCAAAAAAGGGATCATTACACCAGAGATGGAGTTTATCGCAATACGCGAGCATGTGTCTCCCGAATTTGTCAGAGATGAGGTAGCAAGCGGCCGGGCGATCATTCCTTCAAATATTAATCACCCTGAAAGTGAACCGATGATTATCGGCCGGAATTTTCATGTGAAGATTAATGCGAATATCGGGAATTCAGCGGTTACGTCATCAATTGAAGAAGAAGTGGAAAAAATGACGTGGGCCATTCGCTGGGGAGCGGATACGATGATGGATCTTTCCACCGGAAAAGACATTCATACGACGCGTGAATGGATTATCCGCAATTGCCCTGTGCCTGTTGGAACTGTTCCGATTTATCAGGCGCTTGAAAAGGTAAACGGCGTAGCGGAGGATTTAACGTGGGAGATTTATCGTGATACGCTGATCGAGCAGGCAGAGCAGGGAGTGGATTATTTTACGATACACGCTGGTGTTTTGCTTCGGTATGTGCCGCTGACTGCCAAACGGACAACTGGAATCGTGTCACGCGGGGGAGCGATTATGGCGCAGTGGTGTCTGGCTCATCATCAGGAAAGCTTTCTGTATACACATTTTGAAGAAATCTGCGAAATCATGAAAACGTATGATATTGCTTTTTCTCTTGGGGATGGTCTGCGTCCCGGATCAATCGCTGATGCCAATGACGAAGCGCAGTTTGCTGAATTAGAGACGCTTGGAGAGCTGACGCAAATTGCCTGGAAGCATGATGTTCAGGTAATGATTGAGGGACCGGGGCATGTGCCGATGCATAAAATCAAAGAGAACGTCGATAAACAAATGGACATTTGCAAAGAAGCGCCTTTTTACACATTGGGGCCTCTGACGACAGATATTGCACCGGGCTATGACCATATTACTTCAGCGATCGGGGCAGCGATGATCGGCTGGTATGGGACAGCAATGCTTTGTTATGTAACGCCGAAGGAGCATTTGGGGCTGCCAAATCGTGATGATGTTCGTGAAGGGGTCATTACATATAAAATTGCTGCGCACGCGGCAGACCTTGCAAAAGGGCATCCTGGAGCGCAAATACGGGATGATGCGTTATCGAAAGCCCGCTTTGAATTCCGCTGGCGAGACCAGTTTAATCTATCTCTTGATCCGGAAAGAGCGCTTGAATATCATGATGAAACCCTGCCGGCTGAAGGAGCAAAAACCGCTCATTTCTGTTCAATGTGCGGACCGAAGTTTTGCAGCATGAGAATTTCTCAGGATATTCGGGATTATGCGAAGGATAAAGAGATTAGTGAATGGGATGCGATTCAAGAGGGGATGAAAGAAAAAGCCGAAGAATTTGTGAATCAAGGCAGCCAGCTGTATAAATAATAGATTGACAGGCGAAATGGAATACGTTTTAATATAGCTAATATACATTTCCAGCATTTGCTGATCGGAACACCGAAGGCTCTTATCTTTTAGATAAGGGCCTTTTTTGTATGAAAAAAGGAGGGAACAGTGATGGGAATCAAAAAAGAGAAGGGGAGAAAGCGATTCAAGAAGCGAAAAACATACGGAAATCAGATTTTACCGCTGGAGCTCCTGATTGAAAAAAACAAACGAGAGATTATGAACAGTGCGGAGCTGATGGAGGAAATTTATATGAAGATTGATGAGAAACATACGGCAGTGCGTCACTAAATATAAAAAAACCCGCTATTTATAGCGGGTTTTTGCATTTTTATTAAGCATCTTTTTTAATTGGCAATCCAAGGCCTTCTGCCACGCGTTTTCCGTATTCAGGATCCGCTTTGTAGAAATGCTCGATTTGGCGAAGTTTGATTTCTTCTTTTTCTACCGGCTTCATGGCGTTAACGATATTTTCAACAAGGCGGGCACGCTCATCCTCGCTCATTAAACGATAGAGATCACCGGCTTGTGTGTAGTGGTCATTGTGATCGTAGCTTACGCTGTCAGCGATTCCTTGTACCGGATATGCAGCTTGTTTATCCTCAGGTGACTCTTTCGGACCGCCGAAGCTATTAGGCTCATAATAAACAGATCCGCCGCCGTTATTGTCAAAGCGCATTTGTCCGTCACGCTGATAATTGTTCACTTCGTTGCGTGCGCGGTTGATTGGCAGCGCTTGATGGTTTGCACCGACACGGTAGCGGTGTGCATCATGATAAGCAAACAGTCGGCCTTGAAGCATTTTATCCGGAGAAACATCAATACCAGGCACGAGTGTTCCAGGTGAGAATGTCGCTTGTTCCACTTCTGCAAAGTAGTTTTCCGGATTTCTGTCTAGAACCATGCGTCCGACCTCGATTAACGGATAGTCTTTTTGAGACCAAACCTTTGTAACATCAAACGGATCGAAGCGATACGTATTTGCATCTTCTAAAGGCATGATTTGCACATATAGTTTCCATGCAGGGAAGTCACCATTTTCGATCGCGTTGAATAGATCTTCTGTATGGTAATCAGGGTTTTCACCGGCAATTTTAGCCGCCGTATTGACATCAAGGTTTTTCACGCCTTGTTCTGTTTTAAAGTGATATTTAATCCATACGCCTTCACCTTCAGCATTTGTCCATTTGAATGTATGGCTCCCGAAGCCGTGCATGTGGCGAAGTGTTGCAGGGATTCCGCGGTCAGACATCAGGATTGTTACTTGGTGTAATGACTCTGGTGAAAGTGACCAGAAATCCCATACAGCTGTAGGATTTTTCAAGTGTGTTTTTGGATCTCTTTTTTGTGTATGGATGAAATCAGGGAACTTAATCGCATCGCGGATGAAAAATACCGGTGTATTGTTACCGACGATGTCGTAGTTTCCTTCTTCAGTATAAAATTTAACAGCAAATCCGCGTGGGTCGCGAACTGTATCAGCCGAGCCAAGTTCACCGGCAACTGTTGAGAAACGGATGAACAGTGGTGTGCGTTTGCCGACTTCAGAAAGGAAAGCGGCTTTCGTGTATTTTGTTACATCGTTTGTCACTTCAAAATATCCATGTGCGCCTGCTCCCTTGGCGTGAACGACACGTTCGGGAACACGTTCTCTGTTGAAATGGGCCAATTTTTCGAGTAAATGTACATCTTGGATTAAAGTTGGTCCGCGAGAACCGGCTGTCATCGAATTTTGATTATCTCCAACCGGGGCGCCCCAGCTAGTTGTCAGTTTATTTGAACTCATGTGATCACCTCTTGGAATTTATAAAAACATAATATCATCTCTAAGTAAAAAGTCAATATTATTTTATAATTATTATAAAATAGTTATCTATATTAAGCGATACCTAGTATTAAAAGTGTTGATAAACCCTTGTTATAACAGCTTAAAGGAGAGAAAAAATATTTTTCAAGAAATGATTTTTTCCTCTCTATTTGCGAAACAAGCAGAGTAAGTGATAAACAAGGCTGACAAAAATCTCGTTTAAAAAATAGTTGACATATCGGAATAATTTGAATTAACATGATATTCAAACAAAAAAACAATTGGGCAGCTGATCGGACCGCCGAAGGCTCTCATCTCTATAAAGAACAGAGATGGGGGCCTTTTTGTTTTTTTAGAAGGCGGGGTTGGCAGAAAGAGAGGGATAAAAGTGGCTGTGACCATCAGCATCAAAGAAAAGGCATTTGTTCAAGAGGGCCGCAAAACAACGGTCTTGGAGAACATTCAATTATCAATCGCACCAGGTGAATTTCTAACGGTCATCGGACCGAGCGGGTGCGGAAAAAGCACTCTGTTAAAGATTATTGCAGGACTTGATTCTGATTATGACGGGAGTGTTGAAATTAACGGACGCAGCGTAACAGCTCCGGGTATTCAGCAAGGATTTATTTTTCAGGAGCACCGCCTCTTTCCATGGCTGACGGTTGAGCAGAATATTGCCGCTGATTTGAACTTGAAAGATCCAAAAGTCAAACAGAAGGTGGATGAACTGATCGAGATTGTCAGATTGAAAGGATCGGAGAAAGCATATCCTCGTGAGCTGTCAGGCGGTATGTCACAAAGAGTGGCCATCGCACGGGCTCTTCTGCGGGAGCCTGAGGTGCTGCTTTTAGATGAACCGTTTGGTGCACTCGACGCTTTTACAAGAAAACACCTGCAGGACGTGCTGCTGGATATATGGCGGAGGAAAAAAACAACGATGATTCTCGTCACTCATGATATAGATGAATCTGTTTATTTAGGAAATGAGCTTGCGATCCTTAAGGCCAAACCGGGGAACATCCATAAGTTGATGCCCATTCATCTGGCGTATCCGCGAAACCGGACGACACCGGATTTCCAAGCGATCAGACAGAAAGTGCTGTCGGAATTCGAGAAAACAGAAGATCTAGAGTACGCTGAGGGATCAGGGATATAGAAAGGGCGGAAGCAGAAATGAAAAAAGGACTCATTGTATTGGTTACCGTTTTTTTTCTGCTGGCAGGCTGTGAAGCAAATGGAGCCAGCGGTGACAACAAACCATTGAAAGAAATTCGAATTGGTATTCAGCAAAGCTTAAGCCCGCTTTTGATTGCGAAGGAGAAAGGCTGGTTTGAGGATGCATTTGAAAAAGAAGGCATCAAAGTGAAGTGGGTGGAGTTTCAAAGCGGTCCGCCCCAATTTGAAGGCCTTGCGGCAGACAAACTTGATTTTTCTCAGGTCGGCAATTCGCCTGTGATCTCAGGACAGGCGGCAGGCATTGATTTTAAAGAAATCGGTTTATCCCAGGATGGGTTGAAGGCGAACGGCATCCTTGTGAATCAAAACAGCGGCATTCAGGACGTCAAGGACTTAAAGGGAAAGAAAATTGCAGTCGCCAAAGGCAGCAGCGGTTTTGATTTTCTGTATAAAGCGCTTGATCAAGTGGGTTTGTCAGCTAATGATGTGACGATCATTCAGCTTCAGCCTGATGAAGCAGCCTCCGCATTTGAAAACGGATCTGTTGATGCCTGGTCCATCTGGGAGCCGTACTTGTCTTTAGAAACAATCAAGCATGGAGCAAAAATCCTTGTGAACGGGGAAAGCACAGATTTATATTCACCCGGATTTACTCTAGTAAGAACAAAGTTTTCAGAGGAACATCCAGACGAAGTGGTCCGTTTTCTGAAGGTGTTTAATAAGGCTGTTGTGTGGCAAAAGGAACATCCGGATGAAGCCGCGGACTTGTATGCAAACATTAAAGATCTCGATAAAAAGGTCGTCAAAAATGTGCTGAAAAATACTGAGCCTCTGAATGAGGTTATCAGTGACGACATTGTGAAAGCGCAGCAGGAGACAGCAGATTTTCAATATCAAACAAAGGCGATAGACATGAAGATCGACGTGAAAGAGGTTGTGGATAACACATTTATTAAAAAAGCGTTAAAGGAAAATTCCTCCGGAGGTGATCAATGATGAAAGCAGAGGCTGCAGGTTCGCTGCCCAAAACGAATGCGGAGGTGGTGCAAAAAAAGCCCCGAAGCATGAAATACGGCTGGATGAAGGGGCTTTTGCTGCCCGTTGTCATCATTGCCATCTGGCAGATCATCGGCGGCCTTGGTGTTGTGTCCGCTACAGTGCTGCCTACGCCCGTTACGATCGTCCTGACGTTTAAAGAGCTTGTTTTTTCCGGTGAGCTGTTCGGCCATCTGCAAATCAGTATCTATCGGGCGGCGCTTGGTTTTTTGCTTGGCGCAGGGCTTGGCTTGATCATCGGGATTTTGGCCGGATTCTCCAAACGGACGGAGCTGTATCTTGATCCGTCATTGCAAATGCTTAGAACCGTTCCGCATCTGGCGGTTACGCCGCTGTTTATTTTATGGTTCGGTTTTGATGAAGTATCTAAAATATTGCTGATTGCGCTTGGCGCCTTCTTTCCTGTCTATATTAATACATTTAACGGCATCCGCGGCGTTGACGCGAAGCTGTTTGAAGTCGCCCGGGTGCTTGAATTTAAATGGCATCAGCAGATTTCCAAAGTGATATTGCCTGCATCTCTGCCGAATATATTGCTCGGCATTCGCTTATCGCTCGGCATTGCATGGCTCGGACTTGTTGTAGCAGAGCTGATGGGCTCCAGCTCAGGAGTCGGCTACATGATCATGGATGCTAGACAGTTTTCACAAACAAATAAAGTCTTTGCCGGGATTATCATCTTTGCGGTGGTTGGAAAGCTGACGGATTCCTTTGTCAGGCTGCTTGAACGAAAACTATTAAAATGGAGAAACAGTTATGAAGGGTAATATACGTGAAGGGGAGATGGATATGGAAATTCTTTGGTTTATACCGACTCATGGAGACGCGAGATATTTAGGGTCTGAAAGCGATGGACGGACTGCGGATCATCTTTACTTTAAACAAGTCGCGCAGGCGGCTGACAGGCTGGGGTATACGGGTGTTCTTCTGCCGACGGGAAGATCGTGCGAGGACCCGTGGCTTACAGCATCGGCGCTGGCAGGAGAAACAAAGGACTTAAAGTTTTTAGTCGCGGTAAGACCCGGTTTAATGCAGCCTTCTCTAGCAGCCAGAATGACATCCACCTTAGACCGCATTTCAGAAGGCCGGCTGCTGATCAATGTTGTGGCAGGAGGCGATCCGTACGAGTTGGCTGGAGATGGCCTGTTTATCAGCCATGATGAACGCTATGAAGCGACAGACGAATTTTTAACCGTTTGGCGGAGACTTTTGCAGGGAGAAACGGTTTCCTATGAAGGTAAGCATATAAAAGTGGAAAACAGCAATCTGCTCTTTCCGCCGCAGCAAGCGCCGCATCCGCCTATCTATTTCGGAGGGTCGTCACAGGCGGGGATTGAGGCAGCCGCAAAGCATACAGACGTGTATTTAACGTGGGGCGAGCCGCCTGAACTAGTAAAAGAAAAGATTGAGAGGGTCAAAAAGCAAGCTGAAAAAGAGGGGAGATCCGTTCGATTTGGCATCAGGCTGCATGTCATTGCCCGTGAAACCGAACAAGAGGCGTGGGAAGCGGCCGAACGCTTGATCAGCCACTTGGATGATGACACCATCGCCAAAGCGCAGGCAGCTTTGAGCCGATACGATTCTTCAGGCCAGCGGCGGATGGCCGTCCTTCACCAAGGCGATCGGACGAAGCTTGAAATCAGCCCGAATCTGTGGGCAGGTATCGGCCTAGTCAGAGGCGGGGCAGGAACAGCTCTTGTCGGTGATCCGCAGACTATTGCCGACAGGATAGCGGAGTACCAGGCACTCGGTATAGAATCGTTTATTTTCTCAGGCTATCCTCATTTAGAAGAAGCGTATTATTTTGCAGAGCTCGTGTTTCCGCTTTTGCCATTTGAAAATGAGCGGACGAGAAAGCTTCAGAACAAAAGGGGAGAAGCGGTCGGGAACACTTATTTTGTCAAAGAGAAAAATGCGTCAGTTTAAGTAAAATACAGCCCCCGAACATGGTATTCAAAAAGGGGGCTGTTTTTCTGAACACATTGATAAGCGCATCAGGCATTTACCTGTTAGCTATGCTGTAAGCATGCAGACATTCAAAGCAGATGGAGTCAAAGCGGCGGACATCTCAGAGCTTGAATGGATGCTGCAGCTTCACAGTCATTCATTGCCGAAGCCGTCAATATCAGTGAAGGTATTTCTTCAGCCGCATGTACATCGAACATTATCAAAAGGGGAAGCTAGTTGAGAGGATTGGTCCGGTAAGTGCAGATTATTCTGAGGAAAAACCCGATACATTACAATTTGTTTATTTTGAAAGCATCAAGATGCGTTACTGTATGATGTGGAATTGCATCACTAGAAACGGGCGGCTTTCAGCCGTCTGTTTTACAAATCGGTATGCTTGCTTTTTTTTATTGTGCGTGATACATTTCAAATCGTAATTGTTTCGATTTGAAAAGGAGGCTATATCTTGGCTAAAAAATCAAAAGTGGCAAAAGAGTTAAAACGCCAGCAGCTTGTTGAACAATACGCTGCAATTAGACGCGAGCTAAAAGAAAAAGGAGATTACGAGGCACTCAGCAAGTTGCCGAGAGATTCAGCACCGGGAAGACTCCACAATCGCTGCATGGTAACGGGGCGCCCGAGAGGATATATGAGGAAGTTTAAATTGTCCAGAATCGCTTTCAGGGAGCTGGCCCATAAAGGCCAGATTCCCGGTGTGAAAAAAGCAAGCTGGTAAGAAAAAACTCCGGCCGATTACAGCGCGCCGGAGTTTTTTTCGTTTTTCTTGAAAGAAATGACGTAGGATAGATGCTGTATGATCATGATGATAAACACAATAATAATAGGGAAAAACGGAATACGCGATTGAAAAAGCGGATAAAAAATGAGAAGAACCGCTGCGACAGGAAGCGAGAAGTAGACGGCGATATATGACGCGCGGCATGCTTTTGCCGTCATCATCTTCTCTCTTTCGTCCTGCTCTTCAAATTCATCAGGCAGAAGAAGCTTTTTTGCAGCAGGGCGGCTTTTCTTTTGTAAGTACAAATAAACCGCAGACACCGCAACAAACAGAATAAAGGGGGTGAGGTTTAATTCAAACACCATCTCGCCGCTCTTTGTGCGGAAAAAGGATGCAATGCCTTCTGAAGCTTCAAAGTACGAAATCAGCGTCCAGCATGCAAGGCCAAATAGAACAAGTTGAAAAGCTGCTTTTGTTTTCATGCTCATCTTAGTTTTCCTCCTCTAACCAAAAGACATCCTCCATTTTCTTGGAGAAGGCTTTGCAGATTTTCAGTGCTAATAGCAGTGAGGGAACATAATCGCCTTTTTCGATAGCTGCCACAGTCTGTCTTGTGACGCCGACCGTTTCCCCAAGTTTTTCTTGAGAAAAGCCGAAACGTGCCCTCAGCTCTTTTACTTTATTTTTCATCATGACGTCTGTCCCCTTCACATTCTCGATTGAATATATTGTATAGTATGCTTAACATTATGTAAATGAAACTTAACATCTTTACAAAAATAAAACTTTTTTTCGACAAAATTTTCATATTCCCTTGACGAAAAATCAATAAACGTGTAACATAAGAAAAGTCAGAGCGGTACTGTTGCTGACAACCATAAATGCGGGTGTAGTTTAGTGGTAAAACCTCAGCCTTCCAAGCTGATGTCGTGAGTTCGATTCTCATCACCCGCTCCATACATACGTTATTAACGCAGTGTTTCGTTTCTCAGATAAACGAAGTATTGCGTTTTTTTATGTAAAAAAGAACACGTTATTCGTGTTCTTTTACGTAAGCCAATGTACTGTATGGGAGCCGCCGTGAATTTGTTCGAACATTTTCGTTAATGATGATAAGAGTTTTACAGCACTGTTTTTTTCAATCGATGGCGGGAAAAAGATGATTTGCAGCATGCTCTTGGTCTCATCTATAACGGGGTAGCGATTGACGCTGTTTTTAAAATCGCCAAATATGCCGTTTTGATCAGAGTAAAGCAGTATGTTTTCTTTTTCACCCAATGAGATGCGGACTGGCTCATGAAGCTTGCAGGCATCATAAATCATAATGGGCAGAGAATATTTTAATGAAAAAAAATCGATGGTGTCATGTGCTGAATCCTTGCTTTCCATGAACTGTTCTTTGGATATCGGGATCAGCATGTCCTCCATTGGGGTTGTTTCTCCCTCAAATGAAGGGTTAAGCTGTTTAAAAAGTTCCTGCCATTCCTTGGCGAAGGATTCATCGGATATTCCGCCGTCCGCATAGTCGAAAAACAGGGATTCTTGAAATAGGCGAAGCCTGCCTTTCAGCATTTGCGGAGAGGAACCGACTTCGATATTCTTATAAATCACAGCCGCCGCTTGTAAGCCGGCCGCACGTTCAGTAATAACAGAATCAAGTTTGATATTCACAAGCATTCACTCCAGTTACGGGATATCAACCTATTATAAACCCTGTATTGTTTTATCACAAAGAAAGGAGGCTGTGCAAAACATGAACGTTTATCAGCTCAAAGAAGAATTAATTGAATACGCGAAAAGCATTGGTGTGGACAAGATTGGTTTTACGACCGCTGATACTTTTGACAGTTTAAAAGACCGTTTGATTCTACAAGAATCACTCGGCTATCTTTCCGGCTTTGAAGAGCCCGATATTGAGAAAAGGGTGACGCCGACGCTGCTTTTGCCGAAAGCGAAATCAATCGTCGCGATTGCACTCGCATATCCTTCCAGAATGAAGGATGCGCCGAGAAGCACGAGAACGGAGCGCAGGGGCATTTTTTGCAGAGCCTCCTGGGGCAAAGACTATCACGATGTGCTGAGGGAAAAGCTCGATCTGCTGGAGGAATTTCTGAGAAGCAAGCATGAGGATATCAGAACAAAGTCAATGGTTGATACAGGTGAATTGTCTGATCGGGCGGTTGCAGAACGGGCCGGCATCGGATTCAGTGCGAAAAACTGTATGATTACAACGCCTGAGTACGGCTCTTATGTGTATTTGGCAGAAATGATTACGAATATACCTTTTGAGCCTGATGTGCCGATTGAAGATATGTGCGGCTCTTGCACGAAATGTCTGGACGCCTGCCCGACGGGAGCGCTTGTAAATCCGGGACAGCTTAATGCGCAGCGCTGCATCTCTTTTCTGACCCAGACGAAAGGATTTTTGCCTGATGAATTCCGGACAAAGATCGGAAACCGTCTGTACGGATGCGATACGTGCCAAACGGTGTGTCCTCTTAATAAAGGGAAGGATTTTCATCTTCATCCGGAAATGGAGCCTGACCCTGAGATAGCCAAACCGTTATTGAAGCCGCTCTTGACCATCAGCAACCGTGAATTTAAGGAGAAATTCGGGCATGTCTCAGGTTCTTGGCGCGGGAAGAAACCGATTCAGCGAAACGCCATTCTCGCCCTTGCCCACTTTAAGGATGCTTCCGCACTGCCTGAATTGGCAGAACTGATGCATAAGGACCCGCGTCCTGTCATCAGGGGAACAGCTGCATGGGCAATCGGGAAAATCGGAGACCCCGCATACGCGGAAGAGCTTGAAAAAGCGCTGGAAAAAGAGAAGGATGAAGAGGCAAAGCTGGAAATTGAAAAAGGAATTGATTTGCTAAAAGCTTCAGGCATGACTAAACAAGGCCTGTCCTGACATACGTATAGAGAAGAAGGAAAAAACACTTGAGATGCATCCAAGTGTTTTTTCTCTATAAAAAAGTATGGCGGGTGGGGTGAGCTTGAAGCACATTTTAGAACAATTAGCGGAGGAGCGGCTGAGCTATCTGGTTAACGGGCATGCTATGAGACAGGAGTCTGAAGTCGGAGACCTTGAAGTCATGGAGCGAAAGAAGAAGCTTCTGGAAAAACGTAAAGTTGACATTATAAAAGCGAAAGCAAAGGCCGTCATTGATCATGTACGGGTTGAGGATGACGGAACGACCTGCCTTACGTATACCATCCATTACGAATACGTGTATAAGGAGCAGGACGACAGCTTGTATATGGAAGAGCAGATAGAGGAGCGGATCGCTTTTCTTTATGATCACATTTTGATTAGTGATCAGGAAATTGCGAAAACACCGGCTGGATTTCATGAAGGCACCAGTATTATTGACTATTCTCAAGAGGAGAGGGAAGCGTTTGGCAGAGCCTTTCAATACGATCGCCTCGGCGCTGTGCAATATGCCGAGAAATTTTGGAACAAGCGCAACCCGGCTTATAAAAATTTCAGCGATAACTGCACGAATTTTATTTCTCAGTGTCTCCATGCTGGAGGCGCACCGATGCGCGGCCATCCGAACAGAGGATCAGGCTGGTGGATGAAGCAAAGTTCCTGGAGCTACAGCTGGACGGTGGCTCACTCTATGAAAATGTATTTTGCGAATTCAAAGGCTGGCCTTCGTGCAGTGCGGGTTAAATCAGCGCAAGAGCTGATGCCTGGCGATGTGATTTGCTATGACTTTGAAGGTGACGGCCGGTTTAATCACACAACGATTGTCGTGGCAAAGGACAAAGGCAATATGCCGCTTGTCAATGCCCAGTCCTATGACAGCCGGATGAGATATTGGTCATACGAGGATTCTACGGCATACACGCCGTCAATACGATATGCCTTTTTTCATATTCTTGATGATACGACAAAAGAGTAATTAATGATATAATGATGGGCGGATAAGAAAAACAGAGGTGAACATTGTGGCATTACATGTCGTTTTATATCAACCAGAAATTCCCGCTAATACAGGGAATATTGCACGTACTTGTGCAGCAACCAATACAACGCTCCACCTGATTCGTCCGCTCGGCTTTTCAACGGATGATAAAATGCTGAAGCGTGCCGGACTCGATTATTGGGAGTTTGTGAACGTTGTGTATCATGATTCGTTAGAAGAATTGTTTGAGGAATATCAAAAAGGCCAGTTTTTCTTTATCACGAAATTCGGCCAGCAGCCTCATACATCGTTTGATTACACTGATCTTGACGAGGATTATTTCTTCGTGTTCGGAAGAGAAACAAGCGGTTTGCCAAAGGATTTAATTCAAAATAACATGGACCGCTGCCTGCGTCTTCCGATGACTGAGCACGTTAGATCGTTAAACCTGTCCAACACCGCGGCGATTCTCGTTTATGAAGCGCTGCGCCAGCAAAATTACCGTGATTTAAAATAGTGAAAAAAACCCGCTCATCAATGATGGGCGGTTTTTTTTTATGTTATTAGAGATGCTTTGTTTTGTATTTGGGCTTAACAACGTAACAGTGTTATGTTACAATGGATCCATCGAAGGAGCTGGACTTATGGAAGAACAATTAATCTCTAAAAAAGAATTACTTGAAAAAACATCGATTTCTTACGGTCAGCTGTATCGGTGGAAGCGGAAAAACTTAATTCCTGAGGAATGGTTTATTCGAAAGTCCACATTTACAGGGCAAGAGACGTTTTTTCCGAGAGAGGATATTTTAAAACGCATTTCAATGATTCAAAAGATGAAGGAAAATTTGTCACTGGATGAAATGAGGGAAATGCTGTCGCCGAAAATGATGGATGTCAGCATGACCGCTGATGATTTGATTCATAAAGGTTTGATTTCAAGGACTGCTCTTGATGTCTTTTCAGAGGGCGGTGAGAATTCGGTTTTTTCTTCCCGCGATCTGCTTTCGCTGTATGTGCTTGAAGGGCTGCTGCAGTCCGGAAATGTCAGCTTGGCAGAAGCGAAAATGGCTGCAGGGGTGTTAAAGCAGCATGATACTGAAGAGATCAAGAAACAGATGGAGCTGATTGTGCTGCGGAAGCTCGGTGTCACAACCTGTTTTATAGCAGCTGCAGCGGACAGCATTCTGTTTGAATCGTCCGTTAAGGTCGTGGAACGGGTAGATTTAGCTAAGGCGTCAGAGGAATTAAAAACAACATATATGCAGGAGGGCCATCAATGGATGTAATGGAAAAGCTGGTGATAAACGGATCAGGAAGTTCAAAGGGAGGAACATTTCAATCAGTTGAAATTAACGGCAGCGGAACAGTCGCCGGGGACGTGGAGTGTGATACTTTTTCTTTTAATGGAACCGGGAAAGCTGACGGCAGCGTCAAAGCGAAAGCGGTAACCATCAGCGGTTCAGGTAAGATACATGGAGACGTTGAAGCAGAATCTATTCGAATTAACGGAACAGGTTTAATTGAGGGAGAGGTATCTGCAAAACAATTGAAGATTGCTGGATCATCAACATTTGGCAGTACAGTCAAGGCTGATGACATTGTCATTAGCGGAAAAGCAGTCATGGAAGCGGATTGTGAAACGGAAACCTTTCAATCGGAAGGGAAATGCAAAGTCAGCGGGCTTTTAAACGCTGACCAGGTAATCATTAAGCTTTCTGCCGGTGAAAGTTATGTACGTGAGATCGGCTGCCGCCATCTTCAAGTGACAGGAAGAAAAGGGATGCTGACAATGCTCAGACTGATGCCGCAGCCTGTTTTAACGGCTGAACTGATCGAAGGTGACGTGATTGAACTGACAAATACAAAGGCGAAAACCGTGCGCGGAAATAAAGTGAAAATCGGACCGAATTGCCAGATTGAAACCGTGGAATACAGCGGGGACTATACTTGTGATCCGAGCGCATCGGTAGAAACATGCACGAAGATGTGAGGAGGATCGTAATGGAGACAACAAAACTGGGAAATTTAAAATTATATGGTGCCGGTCACGCTGCAGGAGGCGCATATCACCATGTCAGCATCAAAGGAGAAGGTGTGGTCGGTGAAGGGCTGTCTGCCGCGGGCTGCCGCATATTCGGAACAGGATGTTTTCTCGGGAAAGTAGAGACTGATCGGCTGCGTGTGTATGGAGAAAGTGAGTTTAAAGGCGATCTGACAGCCGGCAGAATCAATGTATACGGCACAATGAAAGTGAGCGGTTCACTTCAATTTGATCGGTTCAATCTGAAAGGCCTGACTGAAATTGGCGGGAATATGACTGGAGAATCGTGCGATATGAAAGGGAAGCTTAGCGTCAAAGGCGATTGTGAAACAGAAATGTTCCATGTCACAGGCTGCGTTGATGTGTCAGGATTATTGAATGCGGGTGACATTAAGCTTGGATTGAGCCATGATGTAAGCTATGTGCGGGAAATGGGCGGAACAACAATAACAGTGAAAAGACGCGCGAGCTTTTTTAAACGGAAGAATACAAAACTGATTGCCGATGTCATAGAAGGAGATCAGGTTTATTTGGAGAATACCGAGGCGGCAGTTGTCAGGGGAAAAGAAGTGATCATCGGGCCGGGCTGCAGCATCGGAACAATTGAGTACAAAAACAAATACGAATGCGATCATCATTCAAAGGTTAAAGAAAAAATAAAACTGTAAAACACTGTTCTGTTATACAAAAAGGGTGCTCTTATGAGGAGCACCCTTTTTTATTCTTTTCCCGGCTTGCTTTCGTACCCTGCAGTAAAAATTGATACTAAAAAAGTGACAATGACACCCATCATGATGATTGTTTTCACCGTCTCTCCCCCTCTTCAATTTTTCCGTGCTGCCCGAGTCTGGATGATTCTGTATTTTTCTTTATTATGAACGGTCGCGGTCTGCCTTGTCAACGCCGTATAAGTATCTTTATTTTTAAGAAACCAAAGCATGTATCACGAGATGGCGGCATAGATTGTATCAAAGTACCTTATTTGCATAGCGCATCAATCATGATGGAGGAGGTCCTTATGGATATATTAAAGAAAATTGAACAGTACAGAGAGGAAGAGCAGCGGCTGAAATGGGAAGGAACATTCGCCGATTATTTGGAGATTATTAAAGAAAATCCAATGGTCGCGCAATCTGCTCATTCTCGTGTTTTTAATATGATAAAAGACAGCGGGATAGAGGAGATTGACGGACGGAAGAAGTACAGCTTTTTTGACCGCGAGCTGTTTGGGCTTGAGGAATCTTTGGAGCGTCTTGTTGAAGAGTATTTTCATCCGGCCGCGAAACGGCTTGATGTCAGAAAACGGATTTTATTGCTGATGGGACCTGTGAGCGGCGGTAAATCCACGCTGGTCACGATGCTTAAAAAAGGTCTCGAAGCGTATACGCTGACGGATAATGGTGCCGTATATGCGATTAAAGGCTGCCCGATGCACGAGGACCCTCTACATTTAATCCCCCATCATTTGCGAGATGACTTTTACAGAGAGTACGGCATAAGAATAGAAGGAAGTCTTTCTCCTTTAAATGTGATGAGGCTGGAGGAAGAGTACGGAGGAAGAATTGAGGATGTGAAGGTTGAGCGCATTTTCTTTTCAGAAGATAAGCGTACGGGAATCGGAACATTCAGCCCATCTGATCCGAAATCTCAGGATATTGCCGATTTGACGGGAAGTATTGATTTCTCAACCATTGCGGAGTACGGTTCAGAATCAGATCCGCGCGCTTACCGGTTTGACGGAGAACTGAATAAAGCGAATCGCGGGATGATGGAGTTTCAGGAGATGCTGAAATGTGATGAGAAATTCCTCTGGCATTTGCTTTCATTGACACAGGAAGGGAATTTTAAAGCGGGGCGATTTGCGTTAATTTCTGCTGATGAGCTGATCGTGGCTCACACGAATGAAACGGAGTATCGCTCATTTATTTCTAATAAGAAGAATGAAGCCCTGCACTCGAGAATCATTGTAATGCCCGTTCCTTATAATTTAAAAGTGTCTGAAGAAGAGAGAATTTATGAAAAAATGATCGCAGAAAGCGATGTAGCGGATGTTCATATTGCCCCGCATACGTTGAAGGTCGCTGCGATGTTCTCGATTCTTACCCGGTTAAAAGAACCAAAGCGGTCGGATATTGATCTGGTCAAGAAAATGAGACTGTATGATGGGGAAAGTGTGGAAGGATATAACTCTGTCGACGTTGAGGATATGAAAAAAGAATATAATGATGAAGGCATGAGCGGAATTGATCCGCGGTACGTGATCAACAGGATTTCTTCAACGATTATCAGAAAAAATATGGAATCGATTAATTCTCTTGATGTTCTTCGTTCCTTAAAAGAAGGTCTTGATCAGCATCCTTCGATTTCAAGCGAGGACAGGGAGCGGTATTTGAATTTTATTTCTGCCGCCCGCAAGGAATATGACGATATTGCGAAAAAGGAAGTTCAAAAAGCGTTTGTGTATTCATATGAAGAATCAGCAAAAACGCTTATGGACAATTACCTCGACAACGTAGAGGCCTATTGCAACAAAAACAAGCTTCGGGATCCTTTGACAGGAGAAGAAATGAATCCGGACGAAAAGCTGATGAGATCCATTGAAGAGCAGATCGGCATTTCGGAAAACGCTAAAAAAGCGTTCCGCGAAGAAATCTTAATCCGCATCTCGGCGTATGCGAGAAAAGGTAAGCGGTTTGATTACAATTCTCATGAAAGACTGCGTGAAGCCATTCAGAAAAAGTTGTTTGCTGATCTGAAGGATGTCGTTAAAATTACGACTTCAACAAAAACACCGGATGAGCAGCAGCTGAAAAAGGTAAATGAAGTCGTGGCCCGTTTAATTGATGAGCACGGCTACAACTCGACGAGCGCCAATGAGCTGCTGAAATATGTCGGCAGCCTGCTGAACCGATAAGCAACGTGACCCGTCCGAATAGGGCGGGTTATTTTGTCCCATTTTCTAAATAGTTTGTCAATTAACCGTACGTTTGTGCATATGATGAATATAAATCTTTTCAAAAGACTTGTTTCATAATCTGGCACAAGCCGGAATACGTATGTATCACGACCACAAATGGTTAAGGAGGGGAATTCATGTCCCAAAATGACAGCGGCCATTTTTTGATTTCTGAGGAAAACTGGTCCCTCCATCGCAAAGGCTTCGATGACCAGCAGCGCCACCAGAAAAAAGTGCAGGAAGCGATCAAAAACAATCTTCCGGACCTCGTGACTGAGGAAAGCATTATTATGTCTAATGGAAAAGATGTAGTGAAGATCCCAATCCGTTCACTGGATGAGTATAAAATTCGTTATAACTATGATAAAAATAAACACGTAGGGCAAGGAGACGGCGACAGCCAGGTTGGAGATGTTGTGGCCCGGGATGGATCAGACAAAAAACAGGGACCCGGAAAAGGGCAGGGCGCCGGTGACCAGGCAGGCGAAGATTATTATGAAGCAGAAGTTTCATTAATGGATTTAGAAGAAGCGCTTTTTAAGGAATTAGAGCTTCCGAACCTCCAGCAAAAAGAGCGAGACAATATCATTCATACAGATATAGAGTTTAATGATATCCGTAAAACAGGGTTAACCGGTAATATTGATAAGAAAAGAACGATGATGTCAGCTTTTAAACGAAATGCGATGACAGGGAAGCCGTCGTTCTATCCGATTTACCCGGAGGACTTGAAGTATAAGACATGGAATGACATAACAAAGCCCGAGTCAAAAGCCGTCGTCTTAGCAATGATGGATACAAGCGGCAGTATGGGTGTTTGGGAAAAATACATGGCCAGAAGCTTCTTTTTCTGGATGACCCGTTTTTTGCGGACGAAATATGAGACTGTAGAAATTGAATTTATTGCCCACCATACGGAAGCAAGAGTCGTGTCGGAAGAGGACTTCTTCTCAAAGGGAGAAAGCGGCGGAACCATCTGTTCATCCGTATACCGGAAGTCGCTTGAGCTGATTGATGAAAAGTACAATCCCGCCCGCTATAATATTTACCCGTTTCATTTTTCTGACGGTGACAACCTGACATCGGATAACGCGCGGTGTGTGAAACTGGTTAATGATATTATGAAGAAGGCCAATCTTTTCTGCTACGGCGAGGTCAATCAATACAACAGGCATTCAACACTAATGTCTGCATACAAAAATGTGAAAGACGAGAAATTTAAGTACTATATTTTAAAACAAAAGTCAGATGTTTTTCAGGCGCTGAAGAACTTTTTCAGAAATGAGGAGTCTGGCGTCAGCCATCAATTTTCGTAAAAAAAGCCCGTTTCAGGGCTTTTTTTTATTTAATAAAAGTAAGAAAACGGTTGCGAAAAAAATACGGGAGAAAAAGAAATTTTTCCTTTGACAAATCTTCTTTCATTTATTAATATTTTATCTTGTGAACTATTATTGAGGAATGAGGTGAAAAGGAGTTGACTGAATCAGAACGTGCTTTGCTCACTTTTGAACAGCTCTTCGATACGTCTCGGTCGATCTATAAAAAACAGAAGAAGATATTGGAGATTGTGCTTGAGCCTTTTGATATTACAGTCCTTCAATATTTGCTGATGTTTAAAATTCATCAAAGCGGAAGCACCCCGCTAAGCAAGCTGGCGATGTCGCTTGACCTTAAGCCCGCTTCTGTGACGCGGATGACAGATATTCTGTATAAGCGCCAATTGATGAATCGATATGACAGTCCGGATGACCGCCGTATCGTCATGATTCAGTTAACCGAAGAGGGGGAAGAACTGATAGAAAAAGCCGCTGTTGAATATGCAAAAATGGGTGCGAGCCTGTATCAGAAGCTCGACACATCCCAGCTGCAGTATTTGCGCAAGCTTGCCGGAAGCTTAACAAAGCTTGCTAAAGGCTGTTCAGAAAAAAGCGGTAATTAAAAACTTCTCACATATTTTCACCAGCTTTCCACAAAATGATAGAGGATGAAACGAAAGGAGAAAACAAAATGAACAGAGGACGTTTAATTCTGACCAACATTATCGGTTTGATTGTTGTTCTTGCAATTATAGGCGGAGGTGCTTACTACTATTATCAAAGCACAAACTACGTAAAAACAGATGAAGCAAAAGTAGCCGGCGATATGGCAGCTATCTCAGCTCCAGCAGCAGGTAAAGTATCCGACTGGGATCTTGAAGAAGGAAAAACAGTGAAAAAAGGCGACACAGTTGCAAAAATCAAAGGTGAACAAACTGTTGATGTAAAATCCATCATGGATGGAACAATTGTGAAAAACGAAGTAAAAAACGGACAAACCGTACAGGCTGGTACAACAATTGCGCAAACAATTGACATGGACAACCTGTACATCACAGCAAATATTAAAGAAACAGATATTGCGGATGTTGAAGTTGGAAATAGTGTAGACGTAGTAGTTGACGGAGATCCTGATACAACATTTGACGGTACTGTAGAAGAAATTGGCTATGCGACTAACTCAACTTTTGATATGCTTCCATCTACAAATTCAAGCGGAAACTACACAAAAGTAACACAAAAAGTTCCTGTGAAAATTTCAATCAAAAACCCATCTGATAAGGTGCTTCCTGGTATGAATGCATCTGTTAAGATTTCTGAGTAAAACAGATCAGTCATCAAACCATGAAAGGAGGTTGTCTTAGATGGCTACAGGCAAAGAAAAAAATACAAAAAGCCCTATGACATTGCTGATTGTGCTAATGGCGGGTTTATTTTTGGCAATATTAAACCAAACATTGCTTAACGTCGCAATGCCGCACTTAATGACTGAATTTGGCGTAAGTGCAACGACGATTCAGTGGCTGACAACAGGTTACATGCTTGTTAACGGCGTATTGATTCCGTTATCTGCCTTCCTGATTACACGTTTTGGCCAACGGAGTCTCTTTCTCGTCGCCATGTTCTGTTTTACGCTCGGTACGTTAGTCTGCGGTATCGCACCTAACTTCTCTACCATGCTGATCGGCCGTTTGATTCAGGCCGTGGGCGGAGGTATCTTGCAGCCGCTCGTTATGACAACCATTCTGTTAATCTTCCCGCCTGAAAGCAGGGGGAAAGGAATGGGGATTTTCGGACTTGCAATGATGTTTGCTCCGGCGGTCGGCCCGACTCTTTCCGGGTGGATTATTGAGCATTACACATGGCGCATCATGTTTTACGGACTTGTGCCGGTCGGCGCAATTGTTATCATCGTGGCTTTCTTCATTTTTAAGAATTTGGTGGAGCCGCAAAAAATCAAACTCGATACACTTGGAGCGATCCTCTCAATTGTCGGATTCGCCTCCTTATTATACGGAGTCAGTGAAGCGGGTTCTGACGGCTGGACTGACCCGGTTGTCCTGTCTACAGTTGTAATAGGTGTGATTGCAATTGTTGCTTTTGTTATTCAGCAATTGCGTCATGATGATCCGATGCTTGATTTCAGAGTGTTTAAATACGACATTTTCTCACTTTCAAGTGTCATTAATATCATTATTACAGTAGCATTGTACACTGGTATGTTCCTGTTACCGATTTATCTTCAGAATCTGGTCGGCTTTACGGCGCTTCAATCTGGTCTGCTTCTGCTTCCGGGTGCGATCGTCATGCTGATCATGTCACCGATCTCAGGTATTTTGTTTGATAAATTCGGTCCGAGACCGCTTGCGATTATCGGGCTTCTCGTTACAGTGGTGACAACATATCAATATACGCAATTAACGATTGATACACCATATACACACATCATGCTGATCTACTCAATCCGTGCATTCGGTATGTCACTCTTAATGATGCCGGTTATGACAGCGGGTATGAACCAGCTTCCTGCCCGTCTGAACAGCCATGGTACGGCGATGAGCAACACGCTTCGCCAAATCAGCGGATCAATTGGTACAAGCTTAATTACGACGATTTATACAAACCGTACGACGTTCCATTATTCACAAATTGCAGATAAAACAAGCACGGCGGACCCGAACTTCCTCCATGCATTCCAAAATGCAGTTTCTAATTTAATGGTGAATATGAACATGTCTTATGACACAGCGAAAACGTATGTTTACTCTCATCTTTACAAACATGCGTCACTTGATTCAAACGTTATGGGGATTAATGATGCCTTTATGTGGGCAACAATATTCTGTGTGTTCGGTTTGATTCTAAGTCTTTTCTTGCGTGACGTGAGAAGAGATAAAGCACGTGCGGAGAAAAAGAAAAAAGAAGAGCTTTCATTGCTTCCGGCTCCTAAAGAAGTGAAGGAATCTTAATCTGTACAAGGAGGTTTCCTGAATGAAAATTTATGTAGTGTATGACAGTGAAGGTGAACATACAAAAGTTCTTGCAGAAGCGATTGCTGAAGGCGCGAGAGAAAACGAGGCGGCTGAGGTATTGATCGACCATGTCGATCAAGCAGATATCCGCAAGCTGAAAGATATGGATGCGATTATTTGGGGATGCCCGGGGCATTTCGGAACAATCAGCTCCGGTCTTAAAGCTTGGATCGACAGACTTGGCTACTTATGGGCTGAAGGTGAGTTGATCAACAAAGTCGGCGCTGTTTTCTGCACAACGGCAACAACTCACGGCGGCTTGGAAATGACAATGCACAACTTGATCACGCCGATGTTCCATCAAGGCATGATCGTTGTCGGCCTGCCTGGCAATGTGCCTGAAAACGCACTGTACGGCTCTTATTACGGAGCAGGCGTCACTTGTCCGGTTGACAGTGATGAGTTAATGTCTGAGGAAGGTATTCAGTTGGGACGCGCTCTGGGAAGACGCGTCACCCAAGTTACAGGAAACCTAACAGCAGGACAGTAAGGAGAGGTTGAAATGGCCATTATTATAGCAATTATTGCTGCTGTCATTGTCATTGCGGCTCTTATTACATTCAATGTCCGCAACGCCTCTCCTGGACCCGAGAAGCAAGAAGCAACCGAAAGAATCACCCCTCCAGAAGAGGAAAAAAACGAAGCGCAATACCCAGCTGAAGCAAGGGCTGCTGAGCATACGCCTGTTGTGAAAAATGATTCTCCAAAAGAGAAACGAGACACAATGGGTGATGATATTTACAGGCAGGCGCTGCAAAAGTTTAAGCATTCTGATGAAGATCAGGCAGAGCAAGAGGTCACTGAGAAACGTGACAAAATGCAGGACAGCAGCTATCGTGATGCGCTGCTCTCCATGAAAAATAAGAAGAAGTAATGAAAAAGGCAAATCCGTTTACTCATGACGGATTTGCTTTTTTTTTGTTGTTTTCATGCATGCATTATGATTTTTTATCAAATAAATCCATGGAATATGTTGTATTGCGATTTGATCTAGTGTACTATGTTACTCATACACCAAAGAGGCTTCCGGGAGGTAAAGACATGGATTCTTTTTTAGGTCTGTTAAAGAAAGATATAAAAATTTCAAGAATATGGCTGCTAGCCTGGATATGCGGAATCATTTTCTTATTTATGACAGGTCATATCATAGCTTCTCGTACGCAAGAACCTCTTGTCATTTTTGGTTTCTTTGTTGCAGTTGCTTTTTTTCTGCTTTTCTTATCCCCTGTTTTTGTGTTTTATCACCTTCACAAAGAGGGGAAATCACAGCTTTGGCTGTACAATCCAAATGGCGGCTTCTGGCTGCTTTCTTCTAAATTGGCAGCATCTTTGCTCTATCAATTTCTGATTCAATTGGCATTAACCGCTTATGGTATTTGGATTTATCATATGCTCTCTTTGAAAAATCTGCTGGAGCATCAAGTTGATATAACAAGTACAACGGTATTGCTGAATATGTACGGTCTTATTTCCTCGTTATATATGTCAGTGACTGTAGTTGTGTTTTGGACTGTTTTCCACTCAATTAAGAACTGGCGCGGAATGCGATGGGCTGCGATGGGGCTGTTGGTCACAGTGTGGTTTTTCTTCGATGAATACATCATAAGCCCTTTAGTTGAATCTCAAAAGCATTTCTGGCCTGTAACAGTCTATTGTAATTTTGATTTCCACTTCCGCAACGTTTGGAGATTGGAATTAAAACCGATACACCTGTCCGTGCTTGGGTTTCCTATTACTATTGTCATCACGATCTTGCTGCTCATCGCGGCTTCAAAACTGCTTGATCGTAAAGTAGAGGTGTGAATATGGACAATCATTTCCAATCCTCGAAACCGATTTATCTGCAGATCGCTGATCAGATTTTTTATCGGCTGGTCAGAAAGGAACTGCTCCCAGGAGACAAGCTTCCTTCTGTAAGAGAAATGGCGATTCAAACCAAGGTAAATCCCAATACAATTCAAAGGACATACAGTGAGATGGAAAGGCTGGGTATTGTGGAGACAAGAAGAGGTCAAGGAACGTTTATAGCAGAAAAAGCAGAAATCGTAGATGAGCTGAAAGACAGGCTGACACGAGAAGTACTGGAAGGCTTTGTGAAGCAAATGACAGAGCTGGGGCTAACGAAAGAAGAGATGGTGGAAGGGATAAAAGAATTCACTGAGGGAGGCTAAAATGGAAATCACTTTAGAACATGTATCAAAAAAATACGGCCGCCAAACCGCCGTCAATGATGTGTCGATCACCTTATCATCCGGACGGATTTATGGTCTGATCGGACCGAACGGCAGCGGCAAATCAACAACCTTAAAAATGATGGCCGGCCTTCTGTTTCCGACTTCAGGATTGGTTAAAGCGGATGAAAAGCCGGTTACGAGAGATATGGTCCGTCAAACGGCTTATCTCACTGAGCTTGATATGTTTTACCCGCATTTTACTGTTAAAGATATGGTGAACTTTTACCAGTCACAATTTCCTGATTTTCAAATAGAACAAGCTTATAAACTGTTGAATGAAATGCAGCTTGATCCGAAAAAAAAGATCAAAAAGCTATCAAAAGGAAATCGGGGAAGGCTGAAAATCGTTCTTGCTTTAGCAAGACGGGCATCCGTCATCTTGCTGGATGAACCTTTTTCCGGGCTTGATCCGATGGTCAGGGACTCCATCGTAAACAGCTTGGTGTCATACATTGATTTTGAACAGCAAATTGTCGTGATCGCGACGCATGAGATTGATGAAATTGAAACCTTGCTTGACGAAGTAATCATACTCGCAAATGGAGAAAAAGTTGAGCAGCGTGATGTGGAAGATATTCGTGAGCAGGAAGGCATGTCTGTTTTGCAATGGTTTAAATCAAAAATGGAAGTTTGCTAGAAAGAGGAGGAACATGATGACGACAGTATTGGAATTAAAAAATGTGACGAAAAACATCAGAGGCCGAACGATCATTGATCATCTGAGTTTTTCGATTCGTGAAGGCGAAGTATTCGGTTTTTTGGGGCCGAACGGAGCAGGGAAAACGACAACGATCCGGATGATGGTGGGGTTAATGAAGCTGTCAAAAGGTGATGTGCTCATTTGCGGCCAATCCATTACGAAGGATTATGCTAAGGCGATTAAGCATATTGGAGCGATCGTAGAGAACCCAGAGCTTTATAAATTCTTAAGCGGATATAAAAATCTGCAGCAATACGCAAGGATGGTCAAGGGTGTCACGAAGGAAAAAATTGATGAAGTCGTTGAGCTGGTCGGTTTAACAGACAGAATCCATGACAAGGTGAAAACGTATTCTCTTGGGATGAGACAGCGTCTTGGCTTGGCCCAATGTCTTCTTCATGACCCGAAAGTGCTGATTTTGGATGAACCGACAAATGGCCTTGATCCGGCGGGGATCAGGGAAATCAGAGATCATTTAAAGAAACTGACGCGAAAAAAAGGAATGGCTGTCATCGTCTCAAGCCACCTGCTGTCAGAAATGGAACTGATGTGTGACCGAATTGCGATTCTGCAAAAAGGAAAGCTTATCGATATTCAAAATGTGAGAGATGAAATCACTGATGAGAACGATACATATTTCTTTCAAGTTGAGCAGCCGAATGAAGCCGCTTCTGTTCTGAAGGAGTACAATTTGGTGAAGAAGACAAATGGTGTAGAAGTCAAACTGGCTAAAGACGAAGTCCCTGGGGCTATTGAATTGCTGGTGATGCAGCAAGTCCGCATTTATGAAGTTAAAGTAGTGACAAAATCGTTAGAGGACCGTTTCTTAGAAATGACAGGTGAAGCAAAAGAGGAGGTTCAACATGCTTAATTTGATTTATAATGAGTGGATCAAAATTTTCAGCCGTGCCGGAACATGGGTGATGATCGGAATTTTAGCGTTAACCATGATTGGATGGGCATTCTTAACAAACCATTTTTCACCCGATGACGCAAATCCGAAATGGAAACAAGCGCTTCAAGCGGAAAATGCCGCATTGAAGAAAGAAATGAAAGAAGATCCTTCACTGAAAGATGGCTATGAAGAAACAATCACACTCAACAACTACCGTATTGAACATAACATCCCTGATGACACTGGCTATACTGTATGGTCTTATGTAACGGATTCAGCTGGTTTTACAATCCTTACCGGACTGTTTACCATTATTATCGCAGCTGGAATTGTCGCGAACGAATTTAATTGGGGTACCATTAAGCTGTTAATGATCCGGCCGCTCAGCCGTTTTCAGATTTTGCTCTCCAAGTATATTACAGTTCTCCTGTTTGGGTTCTTATTGCTGTTTATTTTATTTATGGGTTCTACTTTATTGGGCCTGATCTTCTTCGGGACAGGCGGCGACACTGTTGCGAATGTTCATTTAATCTACAAGGACGGCCATGTCTTTGAGCAAAACATGATGGGATATTTGGCAAAAACGTATCTCTCAGAATCTGTTGCGGCTTTAATGATCGCAACGATGGCATTTATGCTGTCCGCTGTATTCAGAAACAGCTCTCTTGCAGTAGGATTTTCCATCTTTTTGTTGGTTGCCGGTACTACAGCCACTGCATTTATTGCAACGAAATTTGACTGGGCGAAGTATATTTTATTTGCCAATGTTAATTTGCTGCAATATGTAGAGGGGACACCATTAGTGGAAGGGATGACCATGACTTTCTCTGTTGTCATGCTGGCAGTTTACTTTGTTGTCTTCCTTCTGCTCGCTTTCGGAATCTTCATGAAGCGGGATATTGCGAACTAATGAAAAAAAGCTGTTTTGCATATGCAAAACAGCTTTTTTATCGAAATAAAAACTGCAGGTTTGCACCTGCAGTTATGCATATCAATTTATGCTTACGCTTCTTTAGTTACGTTAGCAGCTTGTGGTCCGCGGTTACCTTCAACGATTTCGAAAGAAACAGCTTGGCCTTCTTCTAAAGTTTTGAAGCCTTCGCCTTGAATAGCAGAGAAATGAACGAATACATCGTCTTGACCTTCTACTTCGATGAATCCGAAACCTTTTTCAGAGTTGAACCATTTTACTTTACCTTCTAACATGAAATTTCCTCCTAAAGCGATCATAACGCTTAAATTCACTATTCTTGCTCTTAACAAACTTCCAAGACGAAAACTCTTACAAAACTTTCTTCTTAAAGATAGTTCGAACAAAAATAATTACCTTTACTCTACCAGTAATCTTCAGAAAAAACAACTGCTAAATGAAACTTTTTTCGGAAAATACCATATTTATTTTTCGATTTGATATTTATTCACGGAAATTCACCTGCTTTCTCGATACGTGATCATACGTTTGCCTTAGATATTCCTGCTTTTCTGGAGAGAATGCAATAGGAATTGACAACCTTATTGTATATGAGTAAGGTAAAAGTTAACCAATATTACAAATGACAACGTTTATCAACTAAAGAGAGCGTATGTTTTTTATGTTTGATATTGCTTGCATGCTCTAATACATAGATAGGAGTATGGTCACAATGAAAAAGTGGCTTATATGCAGTTTTGTTTTTGTTCTGCTCGTTTCATTCACTGCATGCTCACCGTCAGGAGAACATGAAACGATCAAAATCGGAATTGCTGAGTCTGACAGGGCAATATGGAACTATATTGCTGAAAAGGCGGAAGAGGCAGGGCTGGATATTCAACTGATTCCTTTTTCGGATTATGCGGAGTCTGATATCGCGCTTGCGAACAAAGAAATTGATGCCAACGCTTTTCAAACCATTTCATATTTTCAGTCGTTCACCCAAAAATACAAACATAAGCTGGCACCGCTCGGTACGACATACATAACGCCTATGGGCATTTATTCAAAACGATATGGCCGAATCCAAGATATACCGCGCGGAGCTGTTATTTCGGTTCCGGATAAAGCGTTCGATTTTGGCAGGGCGCTTACGGTGCTTCAGAAGGCGGGCTTGCTAACGTTGAAAAACGGATTTAACGGAACAGGTTCAGTCGATATGATTAAAGATAATCCGAGGCACCTGAAATTGAAGACCGTCCGGCAGCAGGATGCAGTGAGCGGCGCCGATGTATTTGTCATGAAACCATCTGATGCAAAAAAAGCAGGGCTGAACCCGAAAAAACACACCATAAAGAGCGGCGGACTAATGTCAGAGGAAGAGATGAATTTGATTGTTGTCAGAGCGGAGGATCAAGATCGGGAAGCACTGCAAACCATTCTTGAACTTTATCAAGCTGATGATACAGCGGCATTTATAGAAAAGGAATACCAAGGGGATCTTGTTCCGGCTTTTCTGCCTTTAAAACGTCTTTCAGATTGGAAGAATGAATTCGAACATTGAATTCATTCTTTTTTTTCTGAAAAACATACTTTGTTCCGTCCCGTTTCTTTCGCTTTGTAGAGTATTTGATCGGCAAGAATCGGCAAGGATTCTGGATGTTCCGTATTATTGGGATAATGAGCGGCCCCCAGTGATATCGTCACTGACAGCTCTTCTCCGTTTGTTAATCTAACTGGTTCGTCACTGACAGCGCGCCTGATTCGTTCCGCGATTTGGACTGCTTTATTAAGCGTACAGTTCGGCAGGAGCACGGCAAATTCTTCACCGCCAATCCGTGCGGCAGGATCAGTATTTCGGATGCTATGCTTCAGACGTGAAGCCAGCTCTTTCAGCACTTGATCGCCTTCATGATGGCCATATTGGTCATTGATGGTTTTAAAATGGTCGATATCCATATAAATCAGAGCGAATTGAAAATGCGGGTTATTGGCCGCCTGTTGATACAGAGTTTGTGTGATTTCTTCAAACTTTCTTCGGTTATAAATGCCTGTTAAAAAGTCAAAGTGGGCCTGAAACTTATATTGTTTAAAAAGAAGATGTGCATTTGTTTCATGATCAATAATATATAAACTGAGCATGCCGCCCGCTATGGAGATGATCCAAAAATAAAAGTGAAGTTCATATGAATGTAAATCTATAAGAAAATAAAAGGAAAATGAGATCATGCTATTTGTGATCATTAAAAGGTAGAAAGCATGTTTTAATTGTACTTTTTTTCTTCTAGAAACAATGAGTGACGGGATGGCAGCAATACAAATGATAATAACCGAGTATAGTGCAGATGTGTTCATCGTGATCAGCATGCGGCCTGCACCGATCATAACCAAGGCCGTTGCCGTTGAAACCCAGCCTCCGTAAAGAGCAGCGATCATAATAGGGATATTTCTAAAATCAATGATTGAATGCTGATAGGTAAATCCAAAAACCATCAGAATAACCCCGAGGAAACCGCAGGCCAGTCCTTTAACAGCTTGGAAGGATATGCTGTCTTTTTTATGTACCAGCCTATCTTTAAACAGGTGGGTGAAGAGATAATTAAATGTGATTAAAATGGTCAAGTTTACAAACAGCTCTTTCAGCAAATATTATCACCCTAATATAAGGTACTAAAGATGGAAGGGAAAGAAAAGGACAAATAAGGGATTATATAAGTTTTTTTTACTTGGATTTTATTGTTTTAATAATTCGCACTTGACCCATCGGAATTAGTGTAATATAGTATATGAGAAAATTCGAAGGGAGAGTTTACCTGCTTTGGAGACTTTACTAGTCGTATTACATGTATTTATTTTATTTTTACTTATCTTAGGGCTTTTTGTGATGCAGAAAAAACATGTTTCCTTCTCTAAACGTGTATTTACTGCGCTGGGGCTGGGGATTGTATTCGGATTTGCGCTTCAGCTGATTTACGGCCCGACTTCAAATATAGTCATTCAAACAGCTGACTGGTTTAATATCGCCGGGGGCGGATATGTCAAATTGCTTCAAATGGTTGTCATGCCGCTCGTCTTTATTTCAATTCTCGGCGCATTTACAAAGCTGAAGCTGACAAAAAATCTCGGAAAAATCAGCGGTTTGATTATCGGGATTTTAGTTGCGACAACAGCTGTAGCGGCAGCTGTCGGCATTGCGTCCGCGCTTTCTTTTGACCTGCAGGCGATTCAGGTTGACCAAGGGGATACAGAGCTTTCACGTGGACAGGAGCTTCAGCAGAAATCAGAGGATATGACAGCGACAACGCTGCCGCAGCAGATTGTTGAACTGCTGCCGGGAAACCCGTTTTTAGATTTTACAGGAGCTAGACCGACTTCAACGATCGCTGTCGTTATTTTTGCAGCTTTCCTTGGAATGGCGTTCCTAGGCGTGAAACGTAAACAGCCGGAACAGGCAGAAACATTTAAAAAGCTGGTTGATGCCGTTTATGCCATTGTCATGCGCGTTGTCACCCTCATTTTGAGACTGACGCCTTACGGGGTGCTGGCCATTATGACAAAAACGATCGCGACGAGTGATATTGACAGCATTCTAAAACTGGGTATGTTTGTAATTGCTTCGTATGCCGCGTTAATTACAATGTTTATTATTCATTTGCTGCTGCTGACGCTCAGTGGCTTGAATCCGATTGTTTATTTGAAAAAAGCAGTGCCTGTACTTGTATTTGCATTTACATCACGGTCAAGCGCGGGTGCTTTACCGCTGAATATTAAAACACAGAGAAGCATGGGTGTGCCGGAAGGAATCGCAAACTTTGCCGGTTCGTTCGGTCTTTCGATCGGTCAAAATGGATGCGCGGGCATTTACCCTGCGATGCTGGCGATGATGATTGCCCCAACTATCGGCCAAAATCCGTTTGACCCGGTGTTCATCATCACAGTTATCGCAGTCGTTGCCATCAGCTCCTTCGGTGTTGCCGGAGTTGGCGGCGGAGCGACATTCGCGGCGCTTCTAGTTTTATCATCATTAAATATGCCTGTGGCGCTCGCCGGTTTACTAATCTCAATCGAACCGTTAATTGACATGGGGCGTACTGCTCTGAATGTCAGCGGGAGCATGACATCTGGTCTCATTACGAGTAAGATCACGAAGGAAATTGATCCAGGGGTATTCAATGATCAATCCAGAGTGGTTGAAGCAGAAGAAGCGTAACAACGTATAATCCGCCTAGGATTGATAGTTCATTTCAATAAAAGAACCCATGAACCCTGTAATATAAAGGTTTCATGGGTTCTTTTATTTATGATTTGCTTTTACTCCACTTACTAAAAGTTATTGGAAACAAAGGTTGATGGACGTCTTAAGTGCTGTTTTCACAAAGTTTGTTGTTTTAAGAGCGGTTATTGATTTATTTATCGAATAACATATAATGGAAGTTGAGAGTTCTTAATACAAGTTTTCGTTTGGAAGGAGATTGATATGATAATTAAAATGAATCAATTTAATATGAAAGATTTCAATAAACCAAACGAACCTTTCCTTGTTTCAGGTAGAATTATACCTACATTTGAAAACAATGTTTGGAAATATACAGAGGAACTATTTTCTGAACCTTATTTCAAGAAATATGAAGATGATGAAATTGATGTTAGTTATATTGAAGAAGAGGGGAAAGTTGTTTTTTTTTATTATGTTGAAAACAATTGCATTGGTCGGATTAAGATTCGTTCTAATTGGAATGGATATGCACTAATAGAGGACATTGCTGTTGCAAAAGAGTATAGAAAAAATGGTGTTGGAACAGCATTATTAAATAAAGCCATTGAATGGGCAAAGGAGAATAACTTTAGTGGTCTTATGCTTGAAACACAAGATATTAATGTTTCAGCTTGTCATTTTTATGCCAAAAACCACTTTGTAATAGGTGCAGTTGATACTATGCTTTATTCCAACTTTCCAACAGCGAATGAAATTGCGATTTTTTGGTACTGTAAATTTTAAGGTATAATGGCATCTCAACAATCTCAGAGATGGTAATTTAATGTTTCCGTCTTGTTGAAATAATGGGTGTGTTAGTAAATTGAAGGACCATCAACGGTGGTCTTTTTATAATGTCCTCAAGAATTCTACTGTGATTTTTTTGCACGCTGAAATAAGCAACTGTTCCACCTGTTTCTTTGTTGCCTCATGCTGTTCTTGTGCTGTTCTGGGAAGAGTAATTCCAGCTTTCTCAAAAGACCACTGAACAATCAAAATCCAGTTTTCGGATTTGAACCATCTCATGCATACGGTTGCCCTTCATACCTCAATGCTTCTTTCATGACTGTTACATAACAAGTTAAGGGGAATGGATAAAAAGTGGAAAAGAATGAATTGTTTATCTATACTAAAGAAGGAACAGGAATTAGATGTTTATTTTTGAAAACATTTACTCCTCTTTATTCTAGACATGGTCTGAACAGGCAAAAACACACTGTATAACATCGTTGCAACCGTAAGTTGACAAAGTGCATTTGCTGGAAGATAGAACAAGGATCGTTGTTTTCATACAATATAGTCATCAAAGCAAAGGAGTTTCTTAACTATGACATTTGGTGAAAAACTTTTTAAGTTGCGAAAAGAAAAAGGACTGTCTCAAGAAGCTTTAGCTGAAAAAGTAAACACGACAAGGCAGGCGATTAGCAAATGGGAAAATGGGCAAGGGTTTCCTGAAACCGAAAAGCTTTTAATGATTGGAAACATTTTTGAAGTATCAATTGATTATTTGTTAAAAGATTCTGTTGAGCCGCGTCGTGACAATAAAGAAGGATATTATGTTAGCAGAGAAATGGCAGGCGGCTTTTTATTGCATGAACGCAAAGTTTCCAAATATGTTTCTTTCGGACTTTGCCTGCTTATTTTATCTACTATCCCTTATTTGGTTTTTAAACAAGAACCAGCCATCTATACACTCCTTATCATGATCATAGCTGTACTCGGCATTGGGGCTATTGTGACAGGATTGATCTCGGTAGAAGATAAATACAAGGTGCTCAAGAAAGAGGCTCTGATTTTTGACCAAAATCATCATAAAGAGCTGACAGCGAGATATAATGATATGAAAAAAAGGTATGCTGCTATCATGGTCGCTGGTGTTTGTTCCATTGTAGCAGGCGGAATTCCTTTTTTTCTTGAAAGAAAACATATAGTCTCAGGTTTCAATGCCTACTATCCGGTTTGTGTTGTTTTGATCGCTATTGGTGTCTGCATTTTAATTCGCACCCTGCCGATAATTGAGGCTTATCAAATAATGGCGAAAAATGAAGAGTATATAAATAGGTTCGGTTTTAAGCTAAGTAAAAAAGTAAGAAAAAGAGTGGATGATTTCTCATAATAGATACTAACCAATTTGATTCAAGGAAATCATGATTAAAGAGCCTAAAAAGGTTCTTTTTTCATTCACCTGATATCTTTTAGACGAACTAAATCACTAGAAGTGGAAACATAAAAACACATATTGAAATGGGCTTCGGCTTGTTTGTTATTATATTGCTGACAGGATTTCTAACGCTCGAGTGAAAATTATATGTTGAGCGTTGAAGCAAGAAATAAAATTAGATTATTAATGAAACTCACTCGGGTTATATTCGCAGTAGCAGTGTTAACTAGTGTTCTGTCCTTTTCAACTTTGTGGGAACTAACAATGAATTGATAAAGATTGCTTCGGATAGAGTGGCGCATTAAAAAAATCCTTCAAGCGTTCTTCATTGAACGAAAGAAGGATTTTTTAATGCTCACCAATTCAAAACAGGCGGAAAAATGCAAAAAACTCCTGAAAAGCCAATAAAATTAACTACTTGAACCATTATGCAATCCGCCTGAGATTACACGTTTTTTTAACGGCCGGGTTCTAAGTCCTCAAGTATTCCCATCATGGTGTTGTCGTCCATCACATTCATTGCGCTTTGTTCAAAATGAATGGGTTCGGCATAATGCGGCTGTCTTTTTTTCGTTGCTGTCTCAGCTTGCCTAGTTTGAGTCTGGGTATGCTGGTGCTGTGTTTGCTGCTGTCCGGCATTCTGATGCTGACGGCCATTTTGCTGCTGGCTTTGATTTTGCGAACGTTCCTGGTTATTGCCGCCGCCAAAAACTTGTTTGACCATATTACCTACATTAGAAGCATCAAACATCTTATTTTCAGAATTCTGTCTGTTCATTTGACCTGTAATAAATCCGCCGACTCTTTGGCGAATCTGAGGTGATAAAGCAGCAATAAGCATAGTTGACCCTATAATCAATGTTGCGGGGCTGATTCCTTTTCGCTGGTTGAACAACATGATCCCTCCTTCTTAGTGTATTCATATTTTCCCCCTCATTAGACAAATTAACCGTTTTATTTCCCGGGAAAGCATTTCCTTCAGATTTACATGCATATTTAAAGCCAATTAGAAAAACCTATAAGTAAAGTGATAAAGGAGGAATTCACATGCTTGGAAAAAAACAAGTCCTTGCGTCTATGCTTCTTATCCCTTTGCTTATGACTGGCTGCGGAATGGCCAACCAGGGTGAGGGCAGACGTGATAATTTAGAACCAGAAAATGTTAACTATCGCAATCCGGTGAACGATAATGGCACAAGAAATATTAACGATGTCAATAATAATCGTGACAATGTCGATAATAATGTAACTGACAATGTCAACAATAACGATAACAACAATAATAACGGTAATAACAACCGTAAATTAGATGTTGCTGACGACGCTGCCGATAAAATCACTGATATGAAAGAAGTAAAACATGCAAATGTAATTGTTGCCGGAAATCAAGCATATGTTGCAGTTGTATTAACAAATGGAAATAAAGAAGTTGGAAAAGACCTCAAAAAGAAGATTTCAGATAAAGTGAGAGACACTGATAAAAACATGGATAATGTTTATGTTTCTGCAAATCCGGACTTTGTAGACCGAATGCAGGGCTATGGCGAGCGGATACAAAATGGCGATCCAATTGCAGGATTCTTTGATGAATTCAGTGAAACTGTACAGCGTATATTCCCGCAAGCTGAATAAATGAAAAAAGCCGCATAATTTGTGCGGCTTTTTCTTTGCGTTAATGACACACCGCGAACTCAGGCTGCATAGAGTAAAAATAAAAGGTACAAGACGGACCGGCTCAGGGAGGGAGACGTTTGCGGGATGGCATAGGAAAGCGTGCGGCATCCGCTCTATTCCTGTGCGGAGTCCTTGTGATGCTGGCTGTAAGTTCAGCCATCGTATCAAGCACGATGTATATACTGTCTTTGCCAGGGCAGGCATCTGGTATAACAAAAGAACAAGTGACGAAGCACATGAAGAAAGAGTCATTCAAACAGGCCGATATTTATTACACTTCTAAGGAAAAGTCCTTACTGCCATTGACGAAAGAAACGCTTGAATATGCGGTCAGTATTAATCAGATTATGATTGGATATTCGAATCAAAAGCCTATTGATATTATTTTTTTTCATAATGAAAAACAGATGGAGGCTTACTCCGGTTTAATGGATGTAGTCGGTTTTTATTCTGAGCAGGAGCAGCTGATCGGATTGTTGCCTGAAGAGAAAAAGAAGCTTTTAGAAGGTGACGAGGTAGCGGTTTATTTGTACCAGAGATTGTTGATTCATGAATACACGCACCATGCGTTTCACCAGAAATTGAAGGAGCTTGAGGCTGACCCCGATAAGTTTCCGTTATGGTTTCATGAAGGGTTAAGCGAGTGGATCGCGAACTATGAATTGCTCATAGATCCGATCTCGTTTTCTGTTGTGCCCTTTGACCGTTTGCAGACAGATCAAGATTGGCAGGAAGCCCGAGCTGAATATGAAACTGATGTCTATTTGCAAAGCTTTTATATGATCAATGAGCTGACGGACAAATACGGGAAAGACATTATTTCAGAAATGATAAAGGAAACGGCAAAAAAAGGGGACTTTAAGAAAGGATTTAAATCGGCAACAAAGGAAAGTCTTGATCAATTTGAAAAAGAATTTAAGAAAACATTTGAAGAAAACAGTGCGGCATTGGATAGTAGCTATCCAATGCCTTTGTTATTAATGAAGTCCTTGCTGGCCCATTCCGCCTTGCGTTGGAGGCATTTGTCCTTGTGCAGGAGCAAATGAATTTCTCATTTGTTCCATATCCTGCGCATCAAGCTGAGGAACTTGGTAATAGCCGTGTTTGTTTTGGTATAGGAAAATTTCAAAAGCCATTTCAACATACTCCTGAATTTGCGCTGACAGTACGCGTCTTACGGCTGGGTTTGTCATTTCCAGTGAAGCCATTGTCAGCATAGAAGCCTGTGCTTTAATCGCGCAAAGCATTTGTCGGCTGATGATGCTGTCATCAATATCATTCATGGATTGAACCGGTTTTTTAGGCTGTGACGGCTGCATGCCGTAAACAGTCTGATTGTCTTCCTTCATCATATAAGTTGCTGTTTTTTGTGAAGGTTCGTTTCCTGTTTTAAAGCATTCTGCAGTTAAGTTATATTGAGACGTAATGAATTGATATTGACGATCAAGGATGTTTAATAATTCCTGATCCTTACAAAATTGTCTCAGCATCATAAACTGATCAAGCACAGTAAGGGTTCCGGAAAGCACCTCGTGCATATCAAACATTTCATGTCCGCCGTGGTTTTTATGCGGCTTGCCAGGGATACCTTTATTCATTTGGGATTGCTGCTGATTTAACTGATCCAAACCCAATTCCTCCTTTTTTTCAGATCAGCTGTATTTTGTGTCAGTCTGCCGCGTTTTATGCAGAAGCCTGAAAGGAATTAAATGCTGGCTGTCGAAATGATAAGCAGACAAAGTCGTTGTCATATTGTGTATATTAAGGGAGGAAAAATGATGAGGCGTATTCTGCATATTGTGTTAATCACGACATTGGTGTTCTTGAATGTGATGTACACTTGCGAAGCAGTAAAGGCAGCTGAGCAGCAACAGCCGATATCGGTTGATCAAGCGATACAACAAAAAGAAGGACAGGCTCTTGTCGAAGGATACGCTGTCGGCCAGGCTGTTTCCCCGCAGCATTATAAGCTGGCAAGCCCTTTTTCAAATAATTATAATGTTGCGCTGGCAGACAGCGAAAATGAGACATCGCCCGATCACATCCTTCCTGTGCAAATCCCCTCCGCCTTCAGAAGCCAATTTGGGCTGCAAACCAATCCGCTTCTTCTTGGAAAAAAGATAACGGTTCAAGGACAGCTTGAAGATTACTTTAGCACAACAGGGCTTAAGAACGTCCAGTCGATGGACTTAACTGATGACACGAAAACTCCGCCGGCTGAACAGCCAGTGTCGATAAATGAAGCGCGGGGACGGCTGAATGAAGAAGTAACGATAAAAGGGATCGTCACTGCTGATCAAAGCGCGGTCGGAGGCGGGAAGCTGTCGACCTTTATGCAGGATGAAACCGGAGGCATTAACATTTATTCGTCTGCCCCTGAACAATTTCCTGAATTAAAAGAAGGCATGGACATCACGGTGACAGGGAAAATAGCGACATACCAAGGGCTTACAGAAATTGTTCCTAACTCATCAGGCATCAAAATCAACCAGTCAAATCAATCTCTCCCCGTTCCTAAACATTCAACAATCAATGAACTGGTTAACAGCAGTCTCGGTGATCAGCTTGAAGGCCGTCTTGTGGCACTAAAAGCATATGTTTCCTCAATTCCAAATTCACCTGCCGGAGGCGGTTACAATGTAACGGTGATTGATGAAGATCACCAAGCTATGATGCTCCGGGTTATGAATGAAACAGGGATAATAGACGGACTTAATGAGGGCAAATGGTATGAATTTACCGGTATATTAAGCAGATACCAATCCTTTCAGCTGCTTCCGCGAAAATCATCTGACCTGAAGCTGCTTGAAGAACAGCCCGCACCTCCGTCTTCGGAGGGTGAATATGAAGGTATTGTTGATCGCGTTGTTGACGGTGATACCATTCATCTCAAATCTCCGGTACTTGGAACGACAAAAATCCGGTTCGTAAATGTAGATACACCTGAAACGTATCACACACCAAAAAATGAAGCAGACGAAAATCAATTAAGATTTGGCAAAAAAGCATCTGACTATCTAAAAACGGTTCTGTCCCCAGGAGATAAGATTACTGTCAAGGTCGGAAGTGAAGCCAAAGACAGCTATGGCAGACTTCTCGGGCAGGTCATAACCGAATCGGGTTCAAACGTGAACTTAGAGCTTGTGAAAAATGGCTATGCTCCGACGTATTTTATTTGGCCGGTTGACAATGAAGAGGATTATCAGCAGTTTCAGGCTGCCGCAGCCGCTGCGAAAAAAGAGCAAAAAGGCATTTGGAATGAAGCAGATCCGCTCATGGAAATGCCGTTTGAGTTTAGGGCCAGAGAGCAGGGGAAAGGCCTGACAAGATATGTGGGAGATTCGTCAAATAAAACGTATGTGCAGCCGGCTGACTGGAAGCAGATAGCTGTGGAAAACAGAATTTTCTTCGCCTCAGCAAGTGAAGCGGAAAACGCGGGATATCAAAAGAGGCAAACGGCACCCAAAGAAAATGTGCCGCTAAGAATTCTAAGCATGAATGATTTGCATGGCAAGATCGATCAGCAATATGAGCTTGATCTTGATGGAGACGGAACTGCAGACGGCACATTTGGACGCATGGACTATGCCGCCGCATATTTGAAGGAAAAAAAGGCCGAAAAGAAAAACACGATGATTGTGCATGCAGGAGATATGATCGGAGGAAGTTCTCCAGTTTCATCTCTTCTTCAAGATGAACCGACTGTAGAACTGATGGAGGACATCGGATTTGATGTTGGAACTGTCGGTAATCACGAGTTCGATGAAGGTACAGATGAACTGCTAAGGATCTTAAATGGCGGAGATCATCCGAAAGGCACAAGCGGATATGATGGACAGAACTTTCCCCTTGTATGCGCCAATTGTAAAATGAAATCTACCGGAGAGCCCTTTTTACCGGCATATGACATCATAAATGTGGAGGGCATCCCCGTTGCTTTTATCGGGGTTGTCACACAGTCGGCAGCGGGCATGGTCATGCCTGACGGAATCAAAAACATCGAGTTTACAGATGAAGTGACAGCGGTAAATGAGGCGGCCGAAGAGCTGAAGAAAAAAGGCGTAAAGGCCATCGCAGTTCTCGCGCATATGTCAGCCGAGCAAAATGGCACATCCATTACCGGGGAATCTGCTGATCTTGCAAACAAAACAGATTCTGAAATCGACGTAATTTTTGCAGCACATAATCATAAGGTTGTTAACGGTGAAGTGAACGGGAAACTGATTGTTCAGGCGTTTGAATATGGAAAAGCGATAGGTGTTGTTGATGTAGAGATCGATAAAACAACAAAAGACATTGTCAAAAAGTCGGCAGAAATCGAATATGTCGATCAAAGCAAAATAGAACCGGATGCCAGCGCGTCAGCCATTTTAAAGAAATACCAAACACTTGCTGAACCGATTATCAGCGAGGTTGTCGGTGAAGCGGCTGTTGATATGGAAGGCGGGTATTCGAATGACGGCGATACCCCTCTTGGAAACCTGATTGCGGATGGCATGAGAGCGTCCATGAAAACGGATTTTGCCCTTATGAATGGCGGCGGAATACGGGAAGCGCTGAAGAAGGGTCCCATTACGTGGGGAGATCTTTACAATATCCAGCCGTTCGGAAATGTGTTAACGAAGCTTGAGATTAAAGGTAAAGATTTAAGAGAGATTATCAATGCGCAAATCTCGCCGGTTTTTGGGCCTGACTACAGCATAAGCGGGTTTACGTATACGTGGGATAAAGAATCCGGAAAAGCTGTCGAGCTGAAAATGGCAGATGGCACCGAGATTCAGCCCGATGCCACATACACACTGACCGTCAACAATTTTATGGCGACGGCGACAGGAACCAAATATCAGCCAATCGGATTGCTTGGGAAAAATCCAGTGACAGGGCCTGAGGATTTGGAAGCGACAGTCGAGTACGTGAAGAGTTTTGATAAGCCTATTGCATATACAAAAGAGGGCAGAATTAAGCTTGCTGAAGCCAGTGACATTGAAGACCCTGTAACAGAAGACCCAGTTACGGAAGAACCGGGAGACGGCCCGGGGACAGAGCAGCCGATTAAAGAGGATCCAGAGCCTGTAGAAGATCAGACTGATATAAAAGAGACTCCGGGTACTGTGCCGGTTCATCAACTGACGCCTTCAAACATTTTGAGATTAGGTGAATTACCGAGCGATGAAAAAAATGCTGACACTGCCGACAAGATCAGCACATTGCCTTTACAAAATGAGACTGCGGAAAGCGGGTCTGATCATCAGCTTCCGGATACATCAGCGGGCTACTATAACATTATGGTGATCGGTGCGGCGGTGACACTGTCCGGAACTTATCTATATGTCAGAAGAAAAAGGAGTGCCTCCAGAACGTGAAAAAAGTTATTCCACTTGTCATCATTGCGGCCGGTCTAGTGATCGCAGGCTATGGGGGCCTTAAATTAATCGACACGAATATGAAGACCGAACAGACATTAAAAGAAGCAAAACTGGCGGCTGAAAAGCCCCAGGAAGCTTCGGACACGAAAAAAAGTGCAGATCAAGCAAAGAATAAAGCATCATTTAAGCCTGAGACCGGCCAAGCGAGCGGCATTTTGGAAATACCGAAAATCAGCGCAGAGCTTCCGATCGTGGAGGGCACCGATGCAGATGATTTAGAAAAAGGTGTCGGGCATTATAAGGACAGCTATTATCCTGATGAAAACGGGCAAATTGTGCTGTCGGGACATCGGGATACCGTGTTTCGCCGGACGGGAGAGCTGGAAAAAGGGGACCGGCTTCGTATTCTCCTGTCATATGGAGATTTCACATATGAAATTGTAAAAACAAAAATTGTCGATAAGGATGACAAATCCATTATTACACTCCAGCATGAAAAGGAAGAACTCATTCTAACGACCTGCTATCCGTTTTCATACATCGGCAATGCCCCGAAGCGCTATATTATATACGGAAAACGAGTCACTTAAAAAGCCGCAGGCTATTCCTGCGGCTTTTCTTCATGAAAAATATGTGTGGCAAAGGCTTTCTATATCAACTGGGAAAGGCGCTTCGGCAACAATTAGCTCGCCGGTTATCGGATGAACCGCTTGTACCTTTTTGGCGTGCAGCGCCTGCCTGTTTAGCAGTTTGCTCCCGCCTCCGTAAAGCAAGTCTCCTGTCAGCGGATGGCCGATGCTCGCCATATGAACACGAATTTGATGTGTTCTGCCTGTTTCCAGCTCTAATTCAATGAGTGACAGCCGCTCTTTCGCATTGCTGGCAATCAACTTGAAATGAGTGACAGCTGCTTGCCCGCCTGGTGAAACCCGGCGTCTTGTCGGGTGTGATCGGTCTCTGCCGATGGGTGAATCAATTGTCCCTTTTTTCGTCTTTAGCTTTCCTTCAGCGATGGCGGTATACGTACGCTTCAGCGTCTTTTTCTCTAACTGCTGATCTAAGATGGCATGTGCCAAACGATGCTTGGCAAAAACGACTGCACCGGATGTATCCTGATCAAGGCGATGAACATGGCGCACCTTGCATGCTTCGCCATTCACCTGATAATGGTATGCGATCAAATTAGCCAGTGTTCCGGTTTGGCCCTCCTCATTGGGATGTGTCGCTATGCCAGCAGGTTTATTGACGATAAGCATGTGATTGTCTTCAAATAAAATATCAAGCTCTCCATACTCCGGAATGACGGAGGATTCTTCACTTTCCTGAAGATCAATGAACACGCGGTCACCTTTTTTAACGATGACGTTGTTTGTGACTGATTCATGATTGACCTTTATCTGGTGATGCGACACCCAGTCTTGAATCACGGGTTTAGAGGCTTTGAGCGATGTTTTCAGTACAGAAAACATCCATTGGCCATCTTGTTTGTCATTGATGAGGAGCTCAAGCCCTCTGCCTTTTTGTTTCATGTCAAATGGCTCCTTTTCGAAGCGGAAGGCCGCTGTTTCTCATAGGAAACACTTACCTTAGCTTTCGTGTTTTTTTCTGTGCTATTCTTGATTAAGACTTAGGATATTCGATGGCAAGAAAGGTGATTGACGTGAGAATTATGAACGCAGCAACTGCAGAACAGGAGAGCTTTATCAAGGAGCTGTCAATGGAGCTATTCCATGATGTATTTCCTCTTTATTTCTCCGAACTGGATATTCAGCGCTTTAAAAAGAAAGGCGTTCTGTCTTTAAATAACCATTATTACCAAGGAACATTAAAAGAAGCGTTTCAAATTATGGCTTGT
This sequence comes from Bacillus inaquosorum KCTC 13429, assembly GCF_000332645.1. Lineage (GTDB taxonomy): Bacteria > Bacillota > Bacilli > Bacillales > Bacillaceae > Bacillus > Bacillus inaquosorum. Next base: position 520,279 of record NZ_AMXN01000004.1, on the reverse strand, counting down.
CTGCAAATGATACATATTATCCTGACAAAGCCTTCGCCGCACTTTGATGTGAGTGATCAGGCGATTTTTGAGAAAAACAGCAAGATGCTGAATGATTTCGGGATTTATTTTCCGTTTGCTTTTTCTGACTTTCAAACGAAAACAAACAAAGCCTTTTTCGGTCACAGAAGGCTGATATAATCTTGCAGCAAGAGCTTTTCCATTTTCAGAAAAGCTCTTTTTTGCATCAGAGAAATCATATCATAAAACCTTTCCTCTAACTCCCTTTTTAATCGGCACGTGTCTGAACATACTAATGATTGAAAGGGGTGCTGACAATGAGTTCAGTAAAAGATACAATGACAACGCAGGTGGCAACCGTTTCACCGAATCAAACGATTCAGGAAGCGGCTTCTCTCATGAAACAGCATAACGTCGGGGTGATTCCCGTTGTAGAGCAAGGTGCGTTAAAAGGAATGCTGACTGACCGTGACATTGCATTAAGAACTACAGCTCAGGGCCGAGATGGCCAGACACCCGTTTCAGAAGTGATGTCAACAGACCTCGTATCAGGAAATCCTAATATGAGTCTGGAAGACGCGTCGCAGCTGATGGCCCAGCACCAAATCCGCCGCCTTCCTATTGTAGATCAAAACAATCTAGTCGGGATCGTTGCGCTTGGAGACCTGGCAGTCAATCAGATGTCGAACGAGTCTGCTGGAGAAGCACTGACAAACATTTCTCATCAAAACATTCATTAATAAGAAAGAGCTTGCGATGTGCAGGCTCTTTCTTCACATAACCTCTTCCTTTTTGAAAGCAGACACGTTTAGGGGTATAGTTATACATATGTCTCAATTCGGACTAAAGGAGTTGTACGCAGTGATTAAAGCGTTAATTTTTGATTTTGACGGACTTATTCTAGATACAGAAACACATGAATATGAAGTCCTTCAGGGAATATTTGAGGAACACGGCTCTGTCCTGCCGCTATCCGTCTGGGGAAAGGTGATCGGAACAGCCGCGGGATTTCGGCCCTTTGAATATTTAGAAGAGCAGATCGGCAAAAAGCTGAACCATGAAGAGCTGACAACATTGCGAAGAGAATGGTTTGCGAAACGCATGGAAACAGAAAAAGCAAGACCGGGTGTCGAGGCGTATCTGAATGCGGCAAAGGATTTAGGCTTAAAAGTAGGCCTTGCCTCCAGCTCTGATTATAAATGGGTATCGGGCCATTTGAAGCAAATCGGCCTGTTTGATGATTTTGAGGTCATTCAAACGGCGGATGATGTGGAAGAGGTAAAGCCGAATCCTGAACTATATTTATTGGCGGCAAAGAATCTTGGCGTATCGCCATCTGAATGTCTGGCGTTTGAGGATTCTGTCAACGGTTCGATTGCTGCGAAAAGAGCGGGGATGAAGTGTGTTATCGTCCCGAATAAAGTAACAAGCACCTTGATGTTTGAAGATTATGATCACAGGCTTGAATCAATGGCGGAGATGGAGCTCGCCCTATTGCTTGATCATCTGAACACACAACACTAGAAAGGAGCGAGTAGTTTGTCTGAGAAATTAGATTTGACCCGTTTTGAAAAGAAAATGGTCATTCGCAATATCGAAGAGAAAGACATTGACAAGATTATCGATCTTCAAAAGGATTGCTTTCCGGGAATGGAGCCTTGGAAGCGGGAGCATTTAATCAGCCATCTGGAACATTTTCCTGAAGGGCAGTTTTGTGCAGAATTCGAAGGTGAAATTATCGGTTCGTGCTCAAGTCTCCTGATTAATTTTGATGAATATGATGATCGCCATACATGGCAGGACATTACAGATGACGGCTATATCACCAACCATAATCCCGACGGTTTGAACATGTACGGAATTGAGGTCATGGTGCATCCGAAATACAGACGAATGAAAATCGGCCACCGTTTGTACGAGGCTAGAAAGGACTTAGCCAGACGCTTAAATCTAAAAAGCATCATCATAGGCGGACGGATTCCGAACTATCACAAATATGCAGATGAAATGACAGCGAGAGAGTATGTTGAACAGGTGACACGCCACCAAATTTACGATCCGGTGCTTTCTTTCCAGCTGATGAACGGCTTTACCCTTATGCGGATTAACCCGAATTATCTCCCGGATGATACAGCTTCGATCAAGTATGCGACGCTGATGGAATGGAACAATGTCGATTATCTTCCGCAGCAGACAAAACGCTATTATAAATCAGCGTTCCCTGTGAGAATTTGTGTGATCCAATACGAAATGAAGAAAATTTATTCCTTTGAGGAATTTGCGAATCAAGTAGAATACTATGTCGATGTCGCTTCCGACGCGAGATCTGATTTTGCGGTGTTCCCGGAAATTTTCACAACCCAGCTGATGTCTTTTCTTGAGGAACGGTCACCGAGCTTGGCGGTACAAAGAATTACCGAGTATACAGAAGATTACATCAGCCTTTTTACTGATTTGGCCGTGAAGTACAACGTCAACATTATCGGCGGGTCTCATTTCGTCGAAGAGGAAGGCAAGATCTATAATATCGCTTATCTGTTCAGACGGGACGGAACGATCGAGAAGCAATATAAACTCCATATTACGCCGAATGAACGCAAATGGTGGGGAATCAGCGCCGGAGACCAGGTTCGCGTGTTTGATACGGACTGCGGAAAAATCGCGATTCAAATCTGTTACGATATTGAGTTTCCTGAGCTCGCCCGGATTGCGGCGGATAAAGGCGCAAAAATCATTTTTACGCCATTTTGTACAGAAGACCGCCAAGGCTATTTGCGTGTCAGATACTGTTCGCAGGCAAGAGCGGTTGAAAATCAAATTTATACGGTCATCTCCGGAACGGTTGGAAACCTTCCGCAAACGGAAAATATGGATATTCAATACGCTCAGTCAGGCATCTTTGCACCATCTGATTTTGAATTCGCCAGAGACGGCATTGTCGGTGAAACAAATCCGAATATCGAAATGGTCGTCATCGGCGATGTTGACCTGGAAATTCTCAGAAGACAGCGCCAAAACGGTACAGTGCGCCAGCTAAAAGACAGACGGCGTGATATCTATCATATTCAGTATAAAAAATAATCCCAAAACCCGCCTATTGGCGGGTTTTTTATTAAAAGCGGAATTGAAACGCTTACGCGCTTTCTTTAAAATAAAAGTAAATTGTATATCAGAAAAGAAGGTGCCTTATGGAGTTTCTGCTTGTTTTAGTTCCTGTTTTCGGAATTTTCGCAATTGGTTATATCGGACAGAAAACACTCGGCTTTGATATTCAAACACTGTCCAAAATGTCCTTATACTTAATGTCTCCTTTTCTGGCGTTTGATACGTTTTATACGAACAAGCTGACGATGGATTATGTCTATCTTTCTATATTTGTGCTGGGGCTTTGCTTGGTTCTTGTTCTATTTGTCTACTTTTTATCTTTTTTTCATAAGTACCCGAATCAAGATCGCTGTGCCATGATTCTGTCATCTGCTTTTATGAATAACGGCAATTACGGAACGCCTGTTGTCCTGCTGGTGTTTGGGACAGCCGGTCTGGACACGGCCGTTGTGTTAATGGTGCTACAGCAGTTAATCATGAGTACGATCGGCATGTATTATGCAGCAAAAGGAGGTTCGGAGGAAGGCGGATTTAAAACGGTCATGACCCGGGTTATCCGTATGCCTGTTGCGTACGGGGCACTTTTAGGCGCAATACTTCAGCTTATGCATATTTCAATCCCAAAAGAGTTAATGACGGGAATTGAGCTGGTCGGAAATGCGGCAATTCCTACGATTATGATCATTCTGGGCATGCAGCTTGCACTGATTTCTTTCAAGAATATTGAATACAGAAAAATTTCTTATTCATTGCTTTTGAAGCTGATGGTATCGCCGGTGATTGCACTAGGCTTTACATTGATATTGCCTGTGGATGACATGACAAAACAAATCATGATTCTCGTCGCCGCTATGCCGACTGCTGCCAATACGACTTTAATGGCTGTCCAGTTTAATACAAGGCCGGAAGTCGTTTCGAGCGCTACCTTTATCAGCACGATGCTGAGTATTGTCACCTTGCCTGTTCTGCTTTGGATGCTGCATCCTCTTTCTTCTTGAGAAAGAGGAAGTTTTATTATTTCCGCGGTTTATTGACTCCAACCCCGTCTGGCTTTATATTGAAGGCAGGGAAATCATCACCTAGACATCACATAAGAGAAGGTCTGTTTTAATTGAATTGGCGCTTTAGTGAACGCTAAAGAAATGGAGATGATGGGGATGGAAAACATTCAGCAAAATCAGGGATTAAAGCAAAAAGATGAGCAATTTGTGTGGCATGCCATGAAGGGAGCGCATCAAGCGGACAGCCTGATTGCCCAAAAGGCTGAAGGGGCCTGGGTGACTGACATAGACGGACGCCGCTATTTGGATGCGATGTCCGGTTTATGGTGTGTTAATATTGGTTACGGCAGGAAGGAGCTTGCAGAGGCTGCCTATGAGCAATTAAAGGAGCTGCCTTATTACCCGTTAACGCAAAGCCACGCACCGGCAATTCAGCTGGCAGAAAAGCTGAATGAATGGCTTGGCGGCGATTATGTGATCTTTTTTTCCAACAGCGGATCGGAAGCTAACGAAACTGCTTTTAAGATTGCCCGCCAGTACCATCTGCAAAACGGTGACCATAGCCGTTATAAATTCATCTCAAGATATCGGGCATATCACGGCAACACATTGGGAGCGCTCTCAGCAACCGGACAGGCGCAGCGGAAATATAAATATGAGCCTTTAAGCCAGGGATTTCTGCATGCAGCCCCGCCAGATGTATACCGGAATCCTGAGGATGCTGATACGCTTGAAAGCGCAAATGAAATTGACCGCATCATGACATGGGAATTAAGCGAAACAATTGCCGGGGTCATCATGGAGCCTATCATTACAGGCGGAGGCATCTTAATGCCGCCGGACGGATATATGAAGAAGGTGGAGGACATTTGCCGCCGCCACGGAGCTCTTTTGATTTGCGATGAAGTCATCTGCGGGTTTGGACGGACAGGCGAGCCGTTCGGATTTATGCATTACGGCGTGAAGCCGGATATTATTACGATGGCAAAGGGAATCACGAGTGCGTATCTGCCGTTGTCAGCGACTGCTGTGAAACGGGATATTTTCGAAGCGTATCAGGGTGAAGCGCCTTATGACCGTTTTCGCCACGTGAACACATTCGGCGGAAGCCCAGCTGCCTGTGCATTGGCGTTGAAAAACCTGCAAATTATGGAGGACGAACAGCTGATTCAGCGATCCCGCGACCTTGGAGCAAAGCTTTTAGGTGAGCTTCAGGCCTTAAGAGAACACCCGGCAGTCGGAGATGTTAGAGGAAAAGGGCTGCTGATCGGAATCGAGCTCGTCAAAGATAAATTGACAAAAGAGCCGGCTGATGCCGACAAAGTAAACCAAGTGGTTTCGGCGTGCAAAGAAAAAGGGCTGATCATCGGCAAAAACGGCGATACAGTCGCCGGCTACAACAACGTCATCCAGCTTGCGCCGCCATTTTGCCTGACAGAAGAGGACCTTTCCTTTATCGTGAAAACGGTGAAAGATAGCTTTCAGACGATTTAATATAAAAGTGATTTGTTAAAGGAGCACACGATGAGTTTTCACAATCAGCCTATTTTACCGGCTATTCGAAATATGAAGCAATTTGATGAGTTTTTGAACAGTTCATTTTCCTACGGCGTTATTCTTGATATTCATCTCGGCCAGCTGAAGGGTGTGATCAGAGAGGCGCAAAAGCACGGAAAGAACATGATGGTGCACGTCGATCTCATCCAAGGGATCAAGCACGATGAATACGGAGCTGAGTTTATTTGCCAGGACATCAAGCCCGCTGGGATTATTTCAACAAGATCGAACGTGATTGCCAAAGCGAAGCAGAAGAAAATTTATGCGATCCAGCGCCTGTTTCTGCTCGATACAAGTGCGATGGAGAAAAGCATGGAGTTTGTCGGCAAGCATAAGCCTGACTTCATTGAAGTGCTGCCCGGCATCGTCCCGTCACTCATTCGAGAAATAAAAGAGAAAACAGGGATTCCTATCTTTGCTGGCGGTTTCATCCGTACGGAAGAGGATGTAGAACAGGCCTTGAAAGCGGGAGCTGTTGCTGTCACTACATCTAATACCAAATTATGGAAGAAATATGAAAACTTTTTGACAGAAAGTGATTGACACCGCTTTCATCCACTGATACAATTGCACTAGGTTAATACATTGTGATGGAGAACTCGGAGACCACAGCAGCTCTTTACGGTAAATGTTTATGCACCCGTAAAGCGGTTTGTTGTGGTTTTTTTCTTCTCTTCTTCTCTATCATACTTCTTAATCGTGACTCTAGGAGGAATGTGCTATGACAGCATTTTGGGGAGAAGTCATCGGTACGATGCTGCTGATCATTTTTGGAGCAGGGGTTTGTGCAGGTGTCAATTTAAAGAAATCGCTTTCATTCCAGTCTGGCTGGATTGTTGTTGTATTTGGGTGGGGATTGGGTGTTGCCATGGCGGCTTATGCAGTTGGCGGCATAAGCGGAGCACACTTGAATCCGGCGCTAACGATAGCGCTTGCATTTGTTGGAGATTTTCCGTGGGAAGAGGTTCCCGTTTATATTGCGGCGCAAATGATCGGAGCGATCATCGGTGCGGTGATTATCTATTTGCATTACCTTCCGCATTGGAAGTCAACGGATGATCCCGCTGCCAAACTGGGTGTTTTCTCAACTGGCCCGAGCATACCGCATACATTTGCAAACGTTTTAAGTGAAGTAATTGGGACTTTTGTCCTTGTGCTTGGAATCCTGGCCATTGGGGCAAATCAATTTACAGAAGGGCTTAATCCTTTAATCGTCGGTTTCCTCATTGTGGCGATCGGTATCTCTCTTGGAGGCACCACCGGCTATGCGATTAATCCGGCCCGTGACTTAGGCCCGCGGATTGCCCACGCTTTTCTTCCGATTCCGGGGAAAGGCTCATCAAATTGGAAATACGCGTGGGTTCCGGTAGTCGGCCCGATTTTAGGCGGATCATTCGGCGGCGTATTTTACAACGCTGCATTTAAAGGGCACATCACAAGCAGTTTCTGGATTGTAAGCGTTATATTGGTTGTGGTATTGTTAGGACTCTATGTTTATACGAAATCACATTCAGCTAAAACATTATCAAATTCAAAATATATTTAATCAAAGGGGAGACATCTTATGGAAACGTACATTTTATCCTTAGATCAGGGGACGACAAGTTCAAGAGCGATTCTGTTTAATAAAGAAGGCAAAATCGTTCACTCCGCTCAAAAGGAATTTACACAATACTTCCCGCACCCAGGATGGGTTGAGCATAATGCCAATGAAATTTGGGGCTCTGTTCTCGCTGTTATTGCAACAGTCATTTCTGAATCGGGGATCAGTGCTTCGCAAATTGCCGGCATAGGTATCACGAACCAGCGTGAGACGGCAGTTGTGTGGGATAAGGACACAGGAAACCCTGTCTATAATGCGATCGTTTGGCAGTCCAGACAGACGTCCGGTATTTGTGAGGAGCTTCGTGAAAAAGGATATAATGATCTATTCAGAGAAAAAACGGGGCTTTTAATCGATCCGTATTTCTCCGGCACAAAGGTGAAGTGGATTTTAGATAATGTGGAAGGCGCGCGAGAAAAAGCGGAAAAAGGCGAGCTGCTGTTTGGAACGATTGATACATGGCTCATCTGGAAAATGTCCGGAGGAAAAGCGCATGTGACTGATTACTCCAATGCCTCCAGAACGCTGATGTTTAATATTTACGATTTGAAATGGGACGATGAGCTTCTCGACATTTTAGATGTACCGAAATCAATGCTTCCTGAGGTGAAACCATCCTCCCAGGTGTATGCTGAAACTGTTGATTATCACTTCTTCGGCAAAAATATTCCGATTGCGGGAGCGGCAGGCGACCAGCAGTCCGCGCTGTTCGGCCAGGCGTGCTTTGAAGAAGGCATGGGGAAAAACACGTACGGCACAGGATGTTTCATGCTGATGAATACCGGGGAAAAAGCAATTAAGTCCGAACACGGGCTTTTAACGACAATTGCATGGGGCATTGATGGAAAAGTTGAATATGCTTTAGAAGGCAGTATTTTTGTCGCAGGCTCTGCCATCCAATGGCTCAGAGATGGATTGAGAATGTTCCAGGATTCTTCGCTAAGTGAATCTTACGCGGAGAAAGTGGATTCAACTGACGGCGTATATGTTGTTCCCGCATTTGTCGGCTTGGGAACGCCATACTGGGACAGCGACGTGCGCGGTTCGGTTTTCGGCCTGACAAGAGGCACAACAAAAGAACATTTTATCCGCGCGACACTGGAGTCTTTGGCTTACCAGACAAAAGATGTGCTTGACGCAATGGAAGCTGATTCAAACATTCAATTAAAGACGCTTCGTGTAGACGGGGGTGCCGTGAAAAATAATTTCCTGATGCAGTTCCAGGGAGATCTTCTGAATGTCCCTGTGGAGCGGCCGGAAATTAATGAAACAACTGCGCTTGGCGCAGCTTATTTGGCAGGTATTGCTGTGGGATTCTGGAAGGACCGTTCTGAAATCGCGAACCAGTGGAATCTGGATAAACGGTTTGAACCTGAATTAGAAGAAGAAAAACGAAATGAGCTGTATACAGGCTGGCAAAAAGCTGTTAAAGCAGCTATGGCTTTTAAATAGACTGAGAGTATGATATACTGATTACAAGTTAATAAGAACGGTCCTGAGATGAGGAGAGACCACAGCACCAAAGTGTAAGCATGCACTTTGGCTGTTGTGGTCTCTTTTTCTATTTACACACCGTGACAACAAGGAGGAGCAATAATGAAACATCAATTTTCAAGTCTTGAAAGAGATCGCATGCTGACAGACATGACGAAAAAAACATATGATCTATTTATTATCGGAGGAGGAATTACAGGAGCGGGAACAGCTCTTGACGCGGCATCAAGGGGAATGAAGGTTGCGCTCAGCGAAATGCAGGATTTCGCGGCGGGAACATCAAGCCGATCAACGAAGCTGGTTCATGGCGGCTTGCGCTATTTAAAACAATTTGAAGTGAAAATGGTCGCTGAGGTAGGGAAAGAACGGGCGATTGTTTATGAAAACGGCCCGCACGTCACCACGCCGGAATGGATGCTGCTTCCGTTTCACAAAGGCGGCACATTCGGTTCGTTTACAACATCTATCGGGTTAAGAGTTTATGACTTTCTGGCAGGTGTGAAAAAGTCAGAACGAAGAAGCATGCTTTCAGCAAAAGAAACGCTGCAAAAGGAGCCATTGGTGAAAAAAGACGGCTTAAAAGGCGGCGGATACTATGTGGAATACCGCACTGACGATGCGAGACTGACAATCGAAGTCATGAAGGAAGCGGTGAAATTCGGAGCAGAGCCTGTGAATTATTCCAAAGTGAAAGAGCTCCTTTACGAAAAAGGCAAAGCAGTCGGCGTATTAATTGAAGATGTGCTGACAAAGAAAGAATATAAAGTGTATGCGAAAAAAATTGTTAATGCGACAGGCCCTTGGGTCGATCAGCTTAGAGAAAAAGACCATTCGAAAAACGGAAAGCATTTGCAGCATACAAAAGGCGTTCACCTTGTATTTGACCAGTCTGTCTTCCCGCTGAAACAGGCGGTATATTTCGATACACCTGACGGCCGTATGGTATTTGCGATTCCACGTGAAGGCAAAACATACGTGGGGACAACAGACACCGTTTACAAAGAGGCGCTTGAGCATCCGCGAATGACAACGGCGGATCGTGATTACGTCATCAATTCAATCAATTATATGTTCCCGGAACTGAATATCACTGCGAACGATATTGAATCCAGCTGGGCGGGGCTGCGTCCGCTGATTCATGAAGAAGGCAAAGACCCTTCTGAAATTTCACGGAAAGACGAGATTTGGACATCTGACTCAGGCTTGATCACCATCGCCGGCGGAAAACTGACCGGATACAGAAAAATGGCTGAGCACATCGTCGATCTTGTGCGTGATCGCTTAAAAGAAGAAGGCGAAAAGGATTTCGGGCCATGTAAAACGAAAAACATGCCAATCTCAGGAGGGCACGTCGGCGGTTCTAAAAATCTCATGTCATTCGTTACGGCGAAAACGAAAGAAGGAATCGCAGCCGGTTTATCAGAAAAAGACGCAAAACAGCTGGCGATCAGATACGGCTCTAACGTAGAGCATGTATTTAACCGCGTGGAAGGACTGAAGGACGAGGCGGCGAAACGCCACGTTCCGGTTCATATTCTTGCTGAGACAGAATACAGTATAGAAGAAGAGCTGGCCGCAACACCTGCTGACTTCTTTGTCCGCAGAACGGGACGTTTATTTTTTGATATCAATTGGGTAAGAACATATAAAGATGCCGTTATTGATTTTATGAGCGAGCGATTCCAATGGGATGAGCAGACGAAAAACAAACATACAGAAAACCTTAACAAGCTTTTACACGATGCGGTTGTGCCGCTCGAACAATAAATCATAACGGGCTGCCTGTCAGCCCGTTATTTCTTTTACGAGCCGAAAGTGCCAGATCTCAGGTTATCAAGTGACAGAGGCACTCGCTTCATATAAAATAATGGCATAAGCTGATACATAGGAGGACGAATATGACTTGGAGAAAGAGCTATGAACGCTGGAAACAGACAGAAAATTTAGATCCGGAACTAAAAGAGCGCCTCGCTGAATTAGAGGGGAATGAACAGGCTCTTGAGGACTGCTTCTATAAAAACCTTGAATTCGGTACTGGCGGAATGCGCGGAGAAATCGGCGCCGGGACGAATCGCATGAATATTTACACTGTGCGCAAAGCATCAGCCGGGTTTGCGGCATATATCTTGCAGCAAGGTGAGGAAGCGAAAAAACGGGGCGTTGTCATTGCTTATGATTCCCGACATAAATCGCCGGAGTTCGCGATGGAAGCGGCAAAAACACTTGCTACACAAGGAATCCAAACATACGTATTTGATGAGCTTCGCCCGACGCCGGAGCTGTCATTCGCTGTCAGACAGCTGAACGCCTATGGGGGAATTGTGGTGACGGCAAGCCATAATCCGCCTGAATATAACGGCTACAAAGTATACGGAGATGACGGCGGCCAGCTGCCTCCAAAGGAAGCGGACATCGTCATTGATCAGGTAAATGCGATTGAAAATGAGCTGACGATCACAGTCGACGATGAAAAAGCGTTAAAAGAAAAAGGCTTAATCAAGATCATCGGTGAAGACATTGATCAAGTCTATACAGAAAAACTGACGTCCATTTCTGTTCATCCTGAGTTATCCGGAGAAGTAGAAGTAAACGTTGTTTTCACACCGCTGCATGGAACTGCAAATAAACCGGTTAGACGCGGTCTTGAAGCACTCGGCTACAAAAATGTAACGGTTGTCAAAGAACAGGAGCTGCCGGATTCAGACTTCTCTACTGTTAGCTCTCCAAACCCGGAAGAGCATGCGGCATTCGAATATGCCATTAAGCTAGGGGAGGAGCAGAATGCAGATATTCTCATCGCAACAGACCCTGACGCTGACCGCCTCGGCATTGCGGTGAAAAACGATCAAGGCAAATATACAGTGCTGACAGGAAACCAAACCGGTGCGCTGCTGCTTCATTACTTGCTTTCTGAAAAGAAAAAGCAAGGCATCCTGCCTGACAATGGTGTTGTGCTCAAAACAATCGTCACAAGTGAAATCGGGCGTGCTGTCGCTTCTTCATTCGGCCTTGATACGATTGATACGCTGACAGGCTTTAAGTTTATCGGTGAAAAGATTAAGGAATACGAGGCATCAGGCCAGTATACCTTCCAATTCGGTTATGAAGAGAGCTACGGTTACTTAATCGGGGATTTTGCCCGCGACAAGGACGCCATTCAGGCAGCGCTCTTGGCAGTTGAAGTTTGCGCGTTCTATAAAAAACAAGGAATGTCATTGTATGAAGCGCTCATCAATCTCTTCAACGAATACGGTTTTTATCGTGAAGGGCTGAAATCCCTGACGCTGAAAGGAAAACAGGGAGCAGAACAGATTGAAGCGATTTTGGCTTCCTTCAGACAAAATCCGCCGCAAAAAATGGCCGGCAAACAGGTTGTCACAGCCGAAGACTATGCTGTAAGCAAACGGACGCTTCTGACGGAAAACAAAGAAGAAGCGATCGATCTGCCAAAATCAAATGTACTGAAATACTTCCTGGAAGACGGGTCTTGGTTCTGCCTCCGCCCTTCCGGAACTGAGCCGAAGGTCAAATTCTACTTCGCTGTAAAAGGAACCTCTTTAGAAGACAGTGAAAAGCGTCTTGCCGCGCTTTCTGACGATGTAATGAAGGCTGTAGACGACATTGTAGAGGCTACAGCTAAATAGTTCAAGCATAAGCTGGATCATTGTAAATGATCCGGCTTTTTTCTTTTCTCATCCAAAAGTCTGAAAGAAAATCATCCCTCAAGCGAAGTAACGAAATACAAAAAACTGGTATAATCTTAAATAACAAGACCAATGCCGGAGTGAGAAACATGAGCAATACGAGGATGGAAAAATTAAAAACGCTGAAAACGATTGCGGAAACCTTAAATCAAGGGCACGATGTCAAAGCAACACTGGATGAGGTTTTAAAAGAATTGCTGAGCCTGACGAACCTTCAATCCGGATGGATTTTTTTGATCGAAGAAGACGGCTCCTATACGTTAGCGGCCGACGCTTATCTGCCCCCGGCTTTAAGCCGCAAGGAAAAAGTGCTGATGTGCGAAGGGGAGTGCTACTGCCTGACGAAATTCAATAACGGAGGGCTGAGAAGGGCCGCTAATATAATGAACTGCAAACGCATAGAATCAGCCAAGGAACTGCATTGTTTTGACACTGAAGGGATTACGCATCATGCAACTGTGCCTTTAGAAGACGGGGACAGGAGATTCGGATTGTTAAATGTAGCGGCGGCCGGAAAAACCATGTTTGATGAGGAAGAGCTGCATTTACTCGAGTCTGTCGCCTTTCAGATCGGAACGGCAATCCAGCGCATGAAGCTTTCAGAATATAAACAAAAAAATGCTCTTTTAATGGAGCGCAACCGCCTCGCTCAGGAGCTTCACGATTCCGTCAATCAAATGCTGTTTTCCGTCAGTTTAACAGCCAGAGCGGCAAAGACACTAACAAAAGATGAGAATTTGCAGCAGATGATTGATTTCATTCAGAACTTATCACAGGACGCGCTCGCAGAAATGAAAGCATTAATTTGGCAGCTTCGTCCCGGAGGATTGGAAAAAGGGCTGTCTGAAGCCATTAAAAGCTATGGCGCGCTGATCGGATTAAATGTCATTTTCACACAAAAAGGCTGTCTTGCTCTTACTGATGAGCAGGAGCATATGCTGTGGCGTATAGTACAGGAAGCTTTAAACAACTGCAAAAAGCATGCCGGTACTGATACGGCGTATGTCAGCCTGACTGCTTCTTCGTACCATGCGGAGCTGGATATCATCGATCATGGGGCAGGGTTTCGCTATGAAGCGCATGACGGGGTGCCTTCACTTGGCATCAAGGGTATGAAAGAACGGGCAGTAAAAGCCGGCGCGGCGTTTGTGATTGAGTCAGAGCTTGGTGCGGGGACAAAGCTGTTCGTCAGGCTTCCGCTAACCAATCAGAAAGGAAGGACAGTGCAATGAAAATTGTAATTGCGGATGATCACCATGTTGTCAGAAAGGGGCTTCGTTTTTTCTTCGCCATCCAGAATGATATTGAAGTTGCCGGCGAGGCCGCAACCGGAACAGAAGCTCTCCGTGTCATTGAAGAGACAAAGCCTGATCTTGTGCTGATGGATCTGTCTATGCCCGAGATGGACGGCATTCAAGCCATAAAAAAAGCAGTACAGCAATTTCCGGGCATTAATATCATTGTGCTGACGAGCTATTCCGATCAAGAGCACGTCATCCCGGCGCTGCAGGCGGGGGCGAAGGCGTATCAATTAAAGGATACGGAGCCAGAGGAATTGGTAAAAACACTAAGACAAGTGCATGCCGGCGAATACAAGCTTTCTTCAGCTATTATGCCCCATGTGCTGACACATATGAGAAATCAGCACGATCCGGAAAAAGAAAAATTTTATCAATTAACACGAAGGGAAAAGGACGTTCTGAACGAAATTGCCAACGGCAAAAGCAATAAAGAAATCGCGGCAGCCTTGTTTATTTCAGAAAAAACAGTGAAAACCCATGTGTCGAATCTTTTAGCAAAGCTTGATGTAGCCGACCGAACGCAAGCAGCGCTTTTCGCAGTGAAATATAACCTGAATGGAGAGATCACGAAATGAACATGTTAGTCATAAACGGTACGCCCAGAAAACATGGCAGAACAAGAATTGCCGCATCCTATATTTCAGCGCTGTATCACGCGGACTTGATTGATCTAAGCGAGTTTATATTGCCGATTTTTAATGGTGAAGCGGAGCAATCCGAACTTTTGCAAGTACAGGAGCTTAAGCAGCGCGTCACTAAAGCGGATGCGATTATCTTATTATCTCCTGAGTATCACAGCGGCATGAGCGGCGCTTTAAAAAATGCGCTGGATTTTCTAAGCAGCGAACAATTTAAATATAAGCCCGTTGCGTTATTGGCAGTGGCGGGAGGCGGAAAAGGCGGCATCAACGCGCTGAACAATATGAGAACGGTCATGCGGGGTGTCTACGCCAATGTCATTCCGAAGCAGCTCGTGCTTGATCCGGTGCACATTGATGTTGAAAATGCTGCAGTGACGGAAAATATAAAGGCCGGCTTAAAAGAGCTTGTCGAAGAACTAAGCCTGTTCGCAAAAGCAGGAAATCCCGGCGTCTGAACGCCGGGATTTGTTTATGTGAGCAAGGCTAATTGATCTTCGTAAGTCAGCTCTGTGGCATGATCAATATAACGGAGAAGGGAATACAGCATCTTTTCAAGAACGGCGTAATCCTGTTCAAAATGATACGCATGCAAAAAATGCTCGATTCGTTTTGATAACAAATCATCCTCTGTACGCACCATTAAAATCAATAAATTATCCCATTGAGAACGGTGAGTGTAATACAGCGCTTTATCGTAATCGGCATAATCCATGAATCGCTTCTCCTTTCTTGTGTGAGAAGTTCATGATTAGTTTATGCCGCATCCTATGTTATTGACGGGGCAAAACTTGGCGTCTGCGGCAGTACAGGGGTAGCAATATGAGGGAGACATAAAATCAAAATGCCTGAATGAAGCCATCGCTTTTGGAAATCCTATGAAAGAACATAATCTGGGTACAGGAGACTGAAAACATGAAATCTCTGCCGTATACCATTGCGCTTCTTTTTTGCGGATTAATCATCGTGTCAATGGCTGCAAAAGGGCATTCAACGGACACAAACGAGTCCGTTCAAAAGTGGGAAAAGCTCGCCTGGAGCAAAATTCAGGATGAATATAAGGGGGCTTCGTTTTCTGATTACGCTTATATGGGACGGACCGAGGTGAATGATGAGCAGACGAAAGATGTCTTTCGGGTGACGGTCAAACAGAATGACGACACATTTTCTGTTCGGGCAGAAGTTTATTTTCATCCGTTGACAAAACATATGATCAGCATCAACGTCTTTAGGCTCTAAGCAAAAAACTGTACAGCCCTGAGGCCATACAGTTTCTGTTTTTAGAAATATCGTTTTGCACCGAGATAGCGCTGTTTCCAGTAAGAGTTGTTCATACTGGAAATGACAACTCCGGAATCATTGGCATTAATGAACTCCCCGTTTCCAAGATAAATTCCGACGTGGGAAGGGCCTGCTTTATATGTTGTAAAGAAAACGAAATCTCCGACAGCAGGCTGGCTGACAGATTTCATTGTGTTCCAATATCCGGCTGCCGTTAATCTTGATACGGATGTGACTTTGTTCAGTGCATAGTAAATGAAACCGCTGCAGTCAAATCCGGCGGGTGTCGTGCCTCCCCAGCGATATGGAACCCCAAGCTGCTCTTTAGCGGCGGCAATCATAGTGTTGATTTTCGCGCTTGAAGAGCTGGTAGTGCTTGATGACCCGGATGAAGCAGAGGATGAAGATGAGGCTTTTCCGGTAATGACCAGCTTTTGGCCAACCTGCAAGACATCCGTTTTTAAATTGTTTTTCTCCCGAATCTGCTGAGCTGTTACATTAAACTTTTGAGCAATCACCCACAAGGAATCGCCGCTTTTCACCGTGTATGTAGTCGTCGTCATGCCGGAGCTTGCATTTGACGAAGAAGACGATGACGATGAAGAAGAGCCTGAAGATGCTTTACCTGTCAGCTTCAGCACTTGTCCGACGTACAGCACGTCTGATTTCAGATTGTTGCTGTTTCGGATTTGCTGTACAGTCAGGTTATAGTTGTTTGCAATTTTCCAAAGTGAATCTCCGCTTTTTACAGTGTATTTCGTTGTTGCTGAAGTTTGGTTCGAATTAGATGAAGTGTCTTTGGAAGACGTATTAGAACCGCTAGATTTTGTTTTTAACACTTGATTCACATAAATGGTGTCTGATTTTAAGTTGTTCAAGACCTTCAATTCAGCGACGGACATATTGACTTTGTTTGCAATTTTCCAAAGCGAATCTCCAAGCTTCACCTTATATGTTCCGGTAGAAGATGAAGAGCTTGAGCTCTTATTGGAACTGCTTTTTTTACTGGTACTAGAGCTTGAGGAAACCGTACCGGATACCTTTAATTTCTGCCCCGCACGAATCATGTCGCTGCTTAGGCCATTTAATTTTTTCAGTTCCTGCACCGTCATTTTATACTCATTTGCGATCAGCCAAAGTGAATCTCCGCTTTTCACTGTGTAAACAGAACTTCCGCTCTTCTTGGTTGTTGAGCTTGAAGTAGATGAAGTGCTGGAATTGCTGCCTGGAATGGTAAGCGTCTGGCCGATCGACAGAACAGTAGTCGAAAGATGGTTGGCGGATGTGATAGCCGCCACACTTGTATTGTAGTTTTGGGCCAGTTTCCATAAAGAATCTCCGCTTTTCACCTTAATCGTTGCTGCCTCAGCTGGTGCCACTGCTAAAGTTGTGCTGACAATCGCAGATGCTGTCAGCCCTGCTGCTAATTTCTTTTTCATCTGAGCTCTCCTTTTTCCCCCAATGATTTTGAATTCGCTGTTTCTTTTTTATATCGGCAGATTTGTCTCATCGTTTTGCCTTTTTTTAAAAACAGCCATATTATCTTAACAAAAAGGGGGAAAAAGGACATAAAAAAAGAAGGAATCATTTTCTATTCCTTCATTCTTAAAAGCTTCATGATATCTTCCTTGTTTTTAACAAGGTCGCGCAGCGTATAGTTGTCTAAAACCGCAAGATAGGCCATAAGCGCTTCATTAAGTACATGTTTTAAGCCGCACACCGGGGAAATAATGCAAAGATTCTTGTTCGCATCAAAACATTCCACAATATTAAAATCATCTTCCGTTTTTCTGACAACCTCACCGATATTGATGTCTTCAGGGTCCATGCCTAAACGTATGCCGCCGCCTCGTCCGCGTATCGTTTCTACGTAGCCGAGCTGGCCGAGCCTGTATATGACTTTCATGAGATGGTTTTTTGAAATAGAATATGTTTCGGCAATCTGTTTTATATTTGAAAGTTCTCCGGGACGTTCTGCAGCCAGAAAAATCAACACTCTTAACGAATAATCTGTATAATTTGTTAACTTCATAATAAGACCTCATAATAAGACATTTTCTATATCTTATCATAATCGATCGAAAAATGAAAAAAAAGGAATTTTTCAATAAAAAACGTACACCCTGCTGGGTGCACGTTTTTTATTTACATGTGATTCGGTGGATTTTGGTTTTTACGGTTCTTATCGATTTCGGTGTTTTGCATTTTGCGTTCAAATGTAGACAGATAACGTGATGCAAAATCCTTTCCGCCAAGGCCGAAGGATAAACCGAAAGCGAGTGCGAAGCCGCTAAGCACGATAATGAACGCGGAATTGACGATTGTTTCAGCGACACCAAGCTGATCCAGGGCCATAAAGAAAGCAAGTGCAATAATCGTATACTTAGCAATCGCTGCTAAAGACTTGAATTCCTGGCCTTTAATGATGCTGGCGAGCACTTTTCGCACCATTTCTCCGGCGTAAAGGCCGATTCCGAGAATGAATATGGCGACAAGGACATTTGGAAGATACGCGATGATGCCAGTCGCAATCTCTACGAGGAAGTGCAGCTGAACAATTTGTAGCGCCTCGGCTGTAAACAGCAGAATGACAATGATTTGCGCAATCATACCGACAACTTGAGACAGGGACAGCTTTGCAGATGTTCCTGCTTCCATACCCATTTTTCCTAACACAGAATCAAAGCCTGCACGATGGAGCAGTCCGGACACCATGGTGTTCACCCATTTTCCTGCCCACATACCCGCTAAAATAAGCACAATGGCAATGATGATATTCGGAAGCATGTTTAAAATGGTATTCAGCATAGAGACAGCCGGTTTCGAAATGCCGGCGACATCAAGCTGGTCAAGCGCAGAAATGACAACCGGTATTAAAATCAGCACATAAGCGATTGTTCCGATGACTGCAGAAAGGCTTGTATCTTTTAAATAAATAGATAAACCCATACGTGCAGCGAATCTTTCCGTGCCGATGCTTGCTAGGAAATTCGTAATGATGTCACGTACAAGACGGGCAACAAGCCAGCCGATTAAAACGATAAGCGCCGCAGCAAATAATTTCGGCAGAAAAGCGAGCACGCTTTCCATCATATTTGTAAACGGGCCTGAAATGCCGCTGATTTTCAAAGAAGATAAGACCCCTGGGAGGAAAACGAGCAGCACAAGGTAAAAGACAATTTGTGAAGCGGCATTGACTGCCTGATGAATATCTGTCCCTTCAGATACCAAATTCCACTTGCGCACCTTGTCACTCGTGCTCAGCTTCATCCCGATTTTTTTGACAAGGAAGCTCAATACAGCGGCTGCAGCCCATCCTAACAGCAGGATGAGTCCGGCCTTCAGCACGCTTGGGATAGCCGCTGTAATTGCGGAAAGCATGCTGACAAACGGTGATGCCACTGTTGTCAGGTGCAGAATGTTAAAGAATAAAATAAAGACGATAATCAATGCAATAAAATAAACGACCTTGCTTATGACTTTTTCCGAGGAATAGCGTGATGGCTTTTTCCCAGCAAAGAGCTTGTCGTCGATTTTTGTTTTTCTGAGCCCTTTGTATACCGCTTTTTCAATGATTTTAGCGATAGCCCATCCGATTAATAAGACGAGTAAGGCAATGATTAAGTTTGGCAGCTTACTGAGATAAGAAGAAAGCATGTCTGCTACATTCAATTGGTATCGCTCCTTTTTTTCGTAATATGATGTGTTTTTACCCACTGACACAATCGGCAAACAGCTGAATGTGCGGGGCGAATTTTTTTCTTGCCCAAGTGCGGCTATCATCTTTTGTCAGGCGGGCTCATACATTATAGATAAGTCCAAGTAGGGGGGATTCGGTTGAACGCGGAGGAGAAGAAGGGATTACAGCGGGCAATTGAGGAAATTACCGAAATTGCAAAGGGATTCGGCCTTGATTTCTACCCGATGAGATATGAAATCTGCCCGGCTGAAATTATTTATACATTCGGCGCGTACGGGATGCCGACAAGATTCAGCCACTGGAGCTTCGGCAAGCAGTTTCACAAAATGAAGCTGCATTATGATCTTGGATTAAGCAAGATTTATGAACTGGTCATTAACTCAGATCCATGCTACGCTTTTTTGCTGGACAGCAACTCACTGATCCAAAATAAATTGATTGTTGCTCACGTTCTCGCCCATTGTGATTTCTTCAAAAACAACTGCCGCTTCCAAAACACGAAGCGCGATATGGTGGAAAGCATGGCGGCAACGGCCGAGCGGATTAAACACTATGAACAGGTTCACGGGATAAAGGAAGTCGAGGCTTTTTTAGACGCGATCCTATCGATTCAGGAGCATATCGATCCGTCTTTGGTCCGTCCGAAGCTCCTATGGAGTGTGGATGATGAGGAAGAGGAGCTTGAAGAGGCAGCGACGCCTTACGATGATTTATGGTCTTTGGATGAAAAGAAACCGAAAAAACAAGTGAAAAAATCGAAAAAACCTTTCCCGCCGCGGCCGGAAAAAGATATTCTGCTTTTTATCGAGGAGCATTCCCGGGATCTAGAGCCGTGGCAGCGTGATATTTTAACGATGATGAGAGAGGAAATGCTTTATTTCTGGCCTCAGCTGGAAACAAAGATTATGAATGAGGGCTGGGCTTCCTATTGGCACCAGCGAATTATACGTGAGCTTGATTTAACTTCTGATGAAGCGATAGAGTTCGCCAAGCTGAATGCAGGTGTCGTCCAGCCGTCCAAAACGGGTATCAATCCTTATTATTTAGGGCTGAAAATTTTTGAAGACATTGAGGAGCGGTACAACAACCCGACTGAGGAAATGAAAAAAATAGGCGTAAAGCCTGACTCGGGCCGGGAGAAAATGTTTGAGGTCAGGGAAATTGAATCCGATATCTCTTTCATCCGCAATTATTTAACAAAAGACTTAGTTATGCGGGAGGATCTTTATTTATTTCAAAAGCAGGGCAGAGATTATAAAATCGTCGATAAAGAGTGGGAGTCGGTGCGCGACCAGCTCGTGAGCATGCGGGTAAACGGCGGGTTTCCGTATTTGACAGTAAACGACGGCGACTATATGAAAAATAACGAGCTCTATATTAAGCATTGGTATGAGGGCATAGAGCTGGATTTGAAATATTTGGAGAAAGTGCTCCCTTATTTATTTCAGCTTTGGGGGAGAAGCGTGCACATCGAGTCTGTGCTTGAGGATAAGGAAGTCGTGTTTTCGTATGACGGAAAAGGTGTTCACCGCAGGTACCTTTAAAAAAAAGAGGATGCAGCGTTCTGCATCCTCTTTTTTTATTTTCCTGTTTTCAAAATCTTAAAGATGATTTTTGCCTGGTCGGTATTGTTAATCAGTCCGCGGAATTTCTCTTTTCCTGGACCGTACGCGTATACCGGCACTTCTTCGCCCGTATGATCGGTACTCGTCCATCCGCTGTTAGACCGTGTGTTCAGGATCTTGATGATGGCTTTATAGGCGCCTTTGTCCTTGTCAGCCTGGGCTGCTGTTTCAACGCTTTTGATTTCTTCAGTTGTGAAGTCAAGGTCAGTATAGCGGGCGAGCACATCTTTTGCCGGTTTGCCCTCATTGATTTTCTTTGCCATAAATTCAGGTGTTTTTTTGGCGGCGAGAATCGGCTCCGCGTGCCAATTCTTTTCACCGTTTGCGCCAATGGTAAATCCGCCGGTTGTATGGTCAGCAGCTGCAATGACAAGCGTGTGTTTATCTTTTTTCGCAAAGTCAATCGCGGCTTTATAGGCCTGTTCAAAATCTTTAACCTCGCTCATGGCTCCTACTGTATCATTGTCATGGGCCGCCCAGTCGATTTGGCTGCCTTCGACCATTAAGAAAAATCCTTTTTTATTTTGGTTCAGACGGTCAATGGCTGAAACCGTCATGTCTTTGAGAGAAGGTGTTTTGCTGTCACGGTCCAGCGCTTTAGCAAGCCCTCCGTCTGCGAAAAGCCCAAGCACCTGCTGATCTTTATTCTTCTTCAGCGCTTGTTTTGTTGTCACATAGCTGTAGCCTGCTTGTTTGAATTCCTTCGTTAAATTTCTGTCCTTACGGTTAAAATACGATTTTCCGCCGCCAAGCAAAACGTCTATTTTTTGTTTGCCTTTTATTTTGTCATCCATATAGCTGTTGGCGATTTGGTCCATGTTTTTCCGAGATTCGTTGTGGGCGCCATATGCGGCAGGGGTGGCGTGATTTATTTCAGACGTTGCGACGAGTCCGGTCGATTTGCCTTGCTGTTTGGCTTCTTCGAGCACTGATTTTACTTTTTTTCCGTTTTTATCGACGCCAATTGCATTGTTATATGTCTTAACGCCTGTCGCCAATGCAGTTCCGGCTGCGGCTGAGTCTGTAATATTATAGTCAGGGTCATCCGGGTGCGTCATCATCATGCCTGTCAGGTTCCGGTCAAATTCAGTTAACTTCGGGTTATTCGGTGTTTCACCGTTATTTTTCATGGAACGGTAGGCGTTTATGTACGATGCTCCCATGCCGTCACCAATCATCACAATGACATTTCTGATCTCGTCTTTGTTTTGTTTTTTGGCGCTTGCTTTTTCGGTCTGCTGCAGTTCTGCACCGGCGAATATGCCGGCTGTAAGCACGGAAACAGCTGCGATGGGCACAAGTTTTGATTTCAAGTTTTGAAACAGACTCATTTTTTTGCAGGCCTCCTTTAATGTATTCTGTATATTATGTTAGGGGAATTTTGTTAAATGCGGCTGTTGACCGTGTAAACATTAAGTAAAGCATTGTAAGGAAAAGAAAAACGTCGTTTCGTTATTTTGTCTTATTTGGTTCAAAGCATTCATTTTTCCAGAAAAATCTTTACCTCTCTGTCCTTGCATGATATGTTTGTTTAAATAAAAAAACTGCGGTTCCCCGCAGCTTTCCACGAATACTCTTTATCACTCATTCTTCCAATATGTGTGTAGACCCCGAAAGTTTTTCATTTATTTCCTTTAAGTTGAAAAACCTCCCAAATCACATGACAAAAGGACTCGTTTTTTGTCACCTTTGAAACGAAAATGAAATATTTAATACCCTTACAAACTTTTTTTTAGAACGAATAATTAAGAAATTTGTCACATGAAGTCAAGTCTATTTCTGTTGGGAATCTATCCTTATAATAGAAAACAATAAGATTAATTTAAAAAAAGAGATCAATATATATAGATATAAATATTTGGGGAGGAAAATATGAAAAAGCAAATCATTACAGCCACAACAGCAGTAGTTTTAGGATCGACATTATTTGCAGGAGCGGCATCTGCACAAAGCATCAAGGTGAAAAAAGGCGACACGTTATGGGAACTTTCAAGAAAATACGACACAACGATCAGTAAAATTAAATCAGAGAACCACCTTCGTTCAGACATCATTTACGCAGGGCAGACTTTATCGATTAACGGCAAATCTACAAGTTCAAAAAGCAGCAGTTCTTCATCTTCTTCTACATACAAAGTAAAGAGCGGGGACAGCCTTTGGAAAATTTCGAACAAATACGGCATGACAGTCAGTGAACTGAAAAAACTGAATGGCTTAAAATCAGATTTGCTCCGCATTGGACAAGTCCTGAAACTGAAAGGTTCAACAAGTTCAAGCAGCTCCAGCTCATCTAAGGTGTCATCGTCTTCAACTTCTACATATAAAGTAAAGAGCGGAGACAGCCTTTCTAAAATTGCGAGCAAATATGGCACAACAGTTAGCAAATTAAAAAGCTTAAACGGCTTAAAATCAGATTTAATCTATGCCGGCCAAGTGTTGAAAGTGAAAGGAACAAGCTCAAGCACAGGATCAAAAAATGTTTCTTCCAGCACTTCATCATCTTCAAGCAGCAAAACGTCATCTACATCACTTAATGTGAGCAAGCTGGTTTCTGATGCAAAAGCGTTAGTCGGAACGCCATACAAATGGGGCGGAACGACAACTTCCGGCTTTGACTGCAGCGGGTTCATCTGGTACGTACTGAATAAACAAACAAGTGTGGGCAGAACAAGCACTGCGGGCTACTGGAGTTCTATGAAGAGCATTGCCAACCCGTCTGTCGGTGATTTCGTCTTCTTCACAACATATAAATCCGGCCCTTCTCACATGGGGATTTACGTTGGAAACAACAGTTTCATTCATGCAGGATCTGACGGCGTACAAATCAGCAGCCTGAACAACAGCTACTGGAAGCCTCGTTACCTCGGTGCGAAAAGATTCTAATTTTAGAAGGAAACCCGTTCATTGGAACGGGTTTTTTTCATTAGACGGAGCTCATCCGTTTTGGTTGCATCTAAAAATGAAAATGTGATAAAAAATCCAAGAATTTTTTTTCTTTCTTATTTTCATAAAGGGCGATTGCGTAAGCGCCGGCATAGGGCAGCTGTACAGATTGATAAGGGATTTTGATCATCTGTTTCTCTGCCAACTCACGCTTTACCGTAGATAAGGGCAGAAATGAAACCCCGAGTCCTTCCTTGATAAACCGTTTCGTTATATGTGTTTGTGTGACTTTCATTGTTCTCACAAATGGAAATGTCACTCTGACCTGACGGAGCAAGTCGTCCCAGTAATCAGGATGATTGTGGGTCAAAAGCAGGTATTGCTCGAGCACCTCTTTGGCATCAATTTCTTTGTCTGCCATGAAACGCTGATCGGGCGGGGCAACAAGGACAACAGGGTCTTTATATAAGCAGTGGCAGGTTAAAGAGGAAGACTGCACCTTTAAACAGCTCAGTCCGATATCTGCTTCCCCGGCTTTAATCAGTGACGCGATTTCTGCCGATTCAAAAATCGTTACCGCCATTTCTGTTTCTGTATTCATTGCTGTGTACCGCTTCATGACAGACGGAAGCACAGTATCTGCGATAAGCGGAGAAACTGCGAGCTGTAAGGTTTGACAGTAGCCTTGTCTCACTCTGTGAAGCTCTGCCATGCTGTTTTCGTAATCATCAAGAAGCCTGAGTGCATACGGCAAATAAGCCCTGCCTTCATCAGTCAGCTGGATCTTCCTGCCTTTTCGCTCGAACAGCTTGCAGCTGATTTCTTTTTCTAATTGCTTAATATGCACGGTCACAGTAGGCTGAGATAAAAAAAGCGTTTCCGCTGTTTTTCGGAAGTTTTCATATTTCGCAGCGGTCACAAAGGTGTGTAGCCATTTGAAATCCATTTCTAATCTCCCTCTGATTAATAATTTTAATTAATTCCCTTTAAAATATTCAATATTTTTTAAATATTATATTTACTATAATAACAGAAAAGGATAGGGGGAATACAAATGGTACATTACGGATTAAAGGGAATTACATGTGTAGAAACATCTATCAGCCATATTGATGGCGAAAAAGGCCGCCTGATTTACAGAGGGCAGCATGCTAAAGACATCGCCCTGAATCACAGCTTTGAAGAAGCGGCTTATTTAATTTTATTTGGGAAGCTGCCGTCATCTGAAGAATTGCAGACATTTGAAGAGAAGCTTGCTGCGGAGCGGCATTTGCCGGAACACATAGAGCGCTTGATTCAGTCACTGCCAAACAACATGGACGACATGTCGGTGCTGAGAACGGTTGTTTCAGCATTGGGGGAAAATGCGTACACGTTTCATCCGAAAACAGAAGAAGCAATTCGGCTGATTGCAATCACGCCTTCCATCATTGCGTACAGAAAACGGTGGACGCGAGATGAAAAAGCAATTGCGCCATCTTCCCAGTACGGACATGTCGAAAACTACTATTATATGCTCACAGGTGAACAGCCTTCAGAGGCAAAAAAGAAAGCGCTTGAAACATATATGATTCTGGCCATGGAGCACGGCATGAACGCCTCCACTTTTTCTGCACGTGTCACATTATCTACAGAGAGTGATTTAGTGTCAGCTGTCACTGCTGCTCTCGGCACGATGAAAGGCCCGCTGCACGGAGGCGCTCCTTCTGCGGTGACCAAAATGCTTGAAGACATTGGAGAAAAAGAAAATGCTGAAGCTTATCTGACAAAAAAACTCGAGAAAGGAGAGCGCCTGATGGGGTTCGGCCATAGGGTGTACAAGACGAAGGACCCGCGGGCAGAAGCTCTGAGACAGAAAGCAGAAGAGGTGGCCGGCAATGACCGCGACCTTGATCTTGCACTGCACGTAGAAGCAGAAGCGATTCGTTTGCTTGAAATCTACAAACCGGGACGCAAGCTATATACAAATGTTGAATTTTATGCGGCTGCTGTGATGAAGGCGATTGATTTTGACGATGAATTGTTCACACCGACCTTTTCAGCAAGCCGAATGGTAGGGTGGTGCGCCCATGTGCTGGAACAGGCAGAAAACAACATGATTTTCCGCCCGTCAGCGAAATATACAGGTGCCATTCCTGAAGAAGTTCTTTCATAACATATTTTGCTGTTTATTCGCTTCTATAGCGTGGTAACGTTCAGTATCAACCACATGTCTAGGAGTGAAGAATATGAACCCAATGGACAGACAAACAGAAGGGCAAGAGCCGCAGCATCAGGACAGACAGCCGGGCATTGAGTCACAAATGAATCCGCTGCCTCTGTCAGAGGACGAGGATTATCAAGGAAGCGGAAAACTGAAAGGAAAAGTCGCGATCATTACTGGGGGCGACAGCGGAATAGGGAGAGCGGCAGCGATTGCGTTTGCTAAAGAAGGGGCCGATATCTCCATTCTTTACTTAGATGAGCATTCTGACGCAGAGGAAACGCGTAAACGGATCGAAAAGGAACATGTCCGCTGCCTGCTTATCCCGGGAGATGTCGGGGACGAGAACCATTGTGAACAAGCTGTGCAGCAAACAGTGGACCATTTTGGTAAACTCGATATCTTGGTGAACAACGCTGCTGAACAGCATCCGCAGGACAGCATTCTCAATATTTCAACAGAACAGCTGGAAAAAACATTTCGCACAAACATTTTTTCCATGTTTCATATGACGAAGAAAGCTTTGCCCCACCTTAGAGAGGGGAGTGCCATTATTAATACGACATCGATTACCGCTTATGAAGGCGATACGATGTTAATTGATTATTCCAGCACAAAGGGTGCGATTGTCTCCTTTACGCGGTCCATGGCGATGTCCCTTGCGGATAAAGGCATCAGAGTGAATGCAGTGGCGCCCGGCCCAATTTGGACACCGCTTATTCCGGCGACATTCCCGGAGGAAAAAGTGAAACAGCATGGCTTGGATACCCCAATGGGGAGACCGGGACAGCCGGTTGAGCATGCAGGCGCCTATGTCCTGCTGGCGTCTGATGAATCTTCCTATATGACAGGTCAGACCATTCACGTAAATGGCGGCCGTTTTATTTCAACATAATGAAACGAAAAACCAGCATGATTGCTGGTTTTTTTGCGCGGCAAGATATTTTAAAATAAAAAATTTGTCGATTTTTCTAAAAATTTTGTTTTCATTTTTGTGATTTTATATATAATATTGAGTAGGAGAAAGGAATGATTCGCCACCGGTACAAATAGAGTAGAAAAAAAGAAAAATGACCATTGTCACTCATGAATTCAGAAAATTCAAATAAAATATATAAAAATAGATAATTAGTCTAGGAGTTGAAGGGGAATGAAAGGGAGCGTATTTAGGAAGAAAAGCATTCAGGATTTACTCGCTGCGACGAGCGGTGAAAAATCTTTAAAAAGAGAATTAGGGGCATTCGACTTAACATTGCTTGGAATAGGAGCCATTATTGGCACAGGGATTTTTGTACTGACAGGAACAGGTGCAGTCACGGCTGGTCCCGGACTAACCGTTTCATTTGTTGTAGCGGCGCTGGCTTGTTTATTCGCTGCCCTGTCTTACGCAGAATTTGCTTCAAGTGTGCCTGTTTCTGGTTCGGTGTACACATTCACTTATGCGACTTTGGGAGAGCTTATGGCCTTCATTATCGGGTGGGATTTAATTTTAGAGTACATGCTGGCGGTAAGCGCGGTGTCAGTCGGCTGGTCTGGTTATTTCCAATCGTTTTTATCAGGGCTCGGCATTCATCTTCCGGTTGCTTTAACAGCGGCACCTGGGGCGGTAAAAGGTACATTTACCATTTTTAATCTGCCTGCATTCGTGATTGTGATGGCGATAACGTTTTTGCTTTATTTAGGGATCAAAGAATCAAAAAGAGTCAACAACATCATGGTTATCTTGAAAGTGCTTGTCGTTCTGCTGTTTATCGCGGTGGCAGCCGTTTACGTGAAGCCGCATAACTGGCAGCCGTTTATGCCGATGGGCTTTGGCGGCGTATTCAGCGCAGCGGCGCTCGTATTCTTTGCTTTTATCGGATTTGACGCTGTATCCTCTGCTGCGGAAGAGACAAAAAATCCTGCGAAGGATCTGCCTAAAGGCATTATTTTCTCTTTATTGGTTTGCACGGTTTTATATGTCACCGTATCAGCGATCATGACAGGGGTTATCCCGTTTGCCCAGTTTGCGGGTGTGGATCATCCGGTTTCTCTCGTCCTTCAAAGCGCCGGGCAAAACTGGGTGGCAGGCATCATTGATATTGGCGCCGTTTTGGGAATGACAACAGTTATGCTTGTGATGCTTTATGGACAGACACGCGTCATGTTTGCCATGTCGCGTGATGGACTGGTGCCGGGTTCACTTTCTAAGGTGCATCCAAAGCACAAAACACCTTATGTAGCCACTTGGTTTTTCGGAACGATGTCGGCGCTTCTAGGCTCACTTGTTCCGCTGGATGAACTTGCAAAACTGGTAAACATCGGAACGCTGTCAGCATTTGTGCTGATTTCTGTGGCAGTTATCGTTTTGAGAAAGAAACAGCCGGATCTTCCGAGAGCCTTTAAATGCCCAGGGGTTCCGGTTATCCCAGGCCTGGCGATTCTGTTCTGCCTGTTCTTAATTTTAAATCTTGGATGGGTGACGATTGTCCGCTTCCTTGTTTGGCTGTTAATCGGCTTGGCAATCTATTTCCTGTATTCAAGAAAGCATTCAAAATTAAATCAATAATCTTTTGTTCAAGAGAGAGCGGTCATACAGGGCCGCTCTCTCTTTTATGTTCTTGGCAAATGAATCTATAGAAATGAAGACAAAAATAAGAGATAATATAGGCTGGAAAGGAAGTGACTTTATTGTCTGAGCAAAAACCAGTCCAATGGGCTTCGAAAATCGGTTTCGTCATGGCAGCCGCCGGCTCGGCTATCGGCTTAGGCGCGATATGGAAGTTCCCTTATGTAGCGGGGACCAATGGAGGAGGCGCCTTTTTTCTTATCTTTGTGTTATTTACCATTCTCTTGGGCTATCCGCTTTTAGTGGGAGAATTTATTTTTGGAAGACGGAACCAGACGAATGCCATTGATGCATATAAAAAAGAAGCGCCGAGAACAGCTTGGTTTCTTACAGGATGGATCGGCGTAGCCGCATGTTTCTTAGTGCTGTCGTTTTACAGTGTAATCGGAGGGTGGATTTTGCTATATATAGTGAAAACAGCGTCAGGTTCACTGTCAGGGCTTACCCAAGCACAGTATGGCGCTCTTTTTGCTTCTATTATTCAAAATCCTGTGCAGACACTCGCGGCTCAGCTTGTTTTTATGGTGCTGACTGTTATAGTAGTCGCCAGAGGTGTTCAAAAAGGGATTGAACGAGTCAGCGCAGTGATGATGCCGATTTTGTTTTTACTGTTTATTCTGCTCGTTCTTCGGTCTCTCACACTTAATGGTGCGATGGAAGGCGTAAAATTTTTGCTTGTGCCTCATTTCGGCGATCTGACTCCGGAATCCATATTATTCGCGCTGGGACAAGCCTTCTTTACGTTAACACTGGGGGTTTCGGTGATGGTGACTTACAGCTCCTACTTGCCGAAAACACAAAACGTCCCACGCTCGGCAGCCTCCATTGTCGTGATGAATATCATTGTGACTCTCTTGGCGGGCTTGGCCATTTTTCCGGCGGTTTTCTCATTCGGTTTTCAGCCAAATGAAGGTCCGACATTGCTGTTTACAGTGCTTCCGGCTGTTTTTGAACAGCTTCCGTTCGGCACCTTGTTTTTTATCGGTTTTCTCGTTGCGTTTTTATTTGCAGCCTTAACCTCCGCTTTTTCGATGGTTGAAATTATTGTGGCTACGATCGGAAAAGGGGACGAAAAGAAGAGAATAAAACTGTCATGGACGAGCGGGCTTTTGATCTTCTTGGTCGGAATCCCTTGTTGCTTGTCTTATGGTGTATTGAGCGATGTACACATGTTTGGTAAAACGTTTTTTGATATTGCCGATTTTACCGTCAGCAATGTTTTGATGCCATTAGGCGCTCTATTAATTTCTCTATTTATACCGCTGAAAATTCCGAAACAAGAGCTCTTGGCAGAAATGAGAAACGGATCAAATGCAAGTAAAGCATTCTTTTATACATGGTTTTATTTGCTTCGTTTTATCGTGCCGCTGGCAATTATTATTGTATTCTTAAATTTAATCGGTATTTTATCATTTTAAACAACAGGCTCCGTTCCCGGAGCCTGTTTTGTTTAACAAGACGAGATCAGCGGAGTCCACGCCGTTTTCAGTTTTTGGATACCGAGCCTAATGTCCTCTTCTGACAATCCGCCATAACCGATTAAAACAGAAACAAATGGCGGCTGCCCTTTATAAGAGGGAGATACGGGATAGATGATTACGTCATTGTCGGCGGCTGCTTTAATTGCTTCTTCCTCACTTGCTGGAAACAAAAGCCGCAGCACGATATGAAGCCCGGAGTTTTTTCCGAGAACTTCAACGCTGTTTCCTAATTCAGACCGTATGGCCTCTAACAGGACAGCGTGTTTTTTTCGGTATAAGGCTCTCATTCTGTTTACATGTTTTTGCCACTCTCCGCTTTCGATGAAGTCCGCCAGTGCCATTTGCGAGTGGGAAGAGACCGTTTGCTTCATTAAATGAGCGTTTTTTCCGACCGATTCCATCAGCGCGGGAGGCAAAATCATGAAGCTGAGCCGCAAGGTAGGCAGCAGTGATTTTGAAAAAGTGCCGAGATAGATGACTCTGCCATTCGGATCAAGCCCTTGCAAAGACGGAATGGGCTGGCCGCTGTAGCGAAATTCTCCATCGTAATCATCCTCGATAATGAACGAGTGTGCTTCTTTTGCCCATGCCAGAAGCTCCTGTCTGCGGGCTATCGTCATAATGGTCCCTAGTGGAAACTGATGCGAAGGAGTTGTATACACGAGGTGCGGATTCCGCCGTTTAAGCTCACCCGGCAGGACGCCTTCTTCATTAGAACAAATAGGAATGACATTCATGTGATTTGCTTCAAACATCCTTCTTGAACGGTGAAATCCCGGTTCTTCAAAACCGATTTTTGTTCCGCGCCCAAGCGTAAGACAAAGAATTTGCAGAAGTACGGTGGTTCCTGCGCCGATGATGATCTGGCCGGGCTCGCAATTTACTCCCCGAGACAGCTTGACAAAATGGGCAATCATCTGCCTGAGTTCAGGTTCTCCTAGAGGATCGCCAGAGGTGTGGAACGATCCGGAATAGCGGTCCAGACTTTTTACTATGCTTTTTCTCCATGCGTTAAAGGGGAAGTGTACCGGATCAACATTGCCTTGATGAAAGTCAATAGCAGGTGCGTTTTCTTCATGTATGACCGGTTGCGTAGACTGCTGAAAATGTACAGGAGCCACTGGGAAGTCTGCTTCTACTCCCGCCGCGAACCAGCCGACTTTTGGCTTGCTTTTGACATAGCCCTCAGCAGTTAATTGCTCGTAAGCACGTTCGATTGTTGCCGTACTGACACCGAGCGAGCCGGAGAGCATGCGTTTTGACGGAAGCTTTGTTCCATTCGTTATTCTCGCATGTGAAATTTCTTGTTTAAAAAAGGTATAAAGCTGCTCATACAGCGGTGTTTTGCTTTTTTTATCAAGAAACGGCGTGATATCCATCGTATATCTCCTTTATATCTGGCCTGGTCATTTTTTCTGATATTGGCTATTTGGCAAATGCCATTTATTAGCTATGATCATTGTAACGAAAGGAAAGGGGATTGAGAAGATGATACATATGAAACAACTAACCACGAAAGAAGAATGGGCCGAGTCGTTTCCGGTAATGAGTGAATTGAGAACAGAATTGGATGAAGAGACGTATTTACAAAGGCTTGAAGCCTGTGTGCGGAAAGAATCGTATATGCTGTTTGCCTTATATGAGGATACAGCAATCAGGGCGCTGTGCGGCGCGCTGCCGAGGGTTTCCATTCATAAAGGAGAGCACTTATGGATTGCGGATCTTGTGACAACCGCGCCTTGCCGATCAAAGGGATACGGCAAAATGCTTTTGGATTATGCCGCAGACTGGGCGAAAAAAGCCGGATTTGGCTCTGTCAGTCTTTCATCTGGCCTTCAGCGCAAAGACGCACACCGATTTTATACAGACAAAATGGGTTTTACTATAGAAAGCTACTTGTTTCGAAAGCCAGTGTAATGAAAAAAGACGCCTCTTCAGGCGTCTTTCTTTTAAAAGCCAAACTGTAAATTGGTATCAACAGATACAATGGTATACACACAAATAATTACAAAGAGATTAAGGACGACGCCGAGCAGGCCGGGGCCTGTGCGCCCTCTCTTGATGAAGAGCTCAATAATGCCAAACGGAACGGCAGCCATGGCGAACGGAAGCATTTGATAGGAATAAATTGTGACGTTGCTGATAATCGCCAAATTCAGCAAGAGCAGGGACAGAATCGCTGTCCCGACTGAAATCCAGCCGAATACATTGTGCTCTTTAAAAATTCTTACCAGTTCCATAATTCCACCTCGCCGACATTCGCTGATTTTACAGATTTGTTTTTCAGCATGCGTTGAATTTCCTTGGTTGGTCCTGTAACGACCGAACCGTATACATTGACACCGTTTTTCTCTACATAATCCAATCGGTTATCCACTTTCAGGTCTTTTCGTTTTGAAATGACCTGTGCCCATTTTTCATGCTTGGACATGAATGTCAGGGCGTTGATAAACTGATCGCCATTTGATTTGCCTTTTGAATTAAGCGCAGCCAAGAACTTTGAATCCTTTCCAGGATAGCCAAGCGGCTCTGCGTATACTGTATCATTTGTGTTTTTCTCTGTTTCGATTGCATTCCATAAAAAGCTCACATCATAGCCTTTGAACTTGTTATACACTTCTTTTGTCGGGTATGCACGGTCATATGAAAGGTAGACCTCGGATACAGTTCCTTCAGGCAATGTCTTTAACGTTTTTTCTGCTTTTGCGGTTGTTTGTTCTGATGCACTTGATGGGTGTGTAAAGTAATGGCCGGTTTTATGCACTTCTAGGTCATAGTAGTTAACGGCCGGCGCTTTCACTTTATTATAAAACATTTCAACCCGTTCATTCCCTACTGCGACCGTCTTCGTACCGATCTGCTTTTGCAGCGGGAATTCCGTATTCATGCCAAACAGCTTCACTTGGCTTTTCAGTCCGGATGTATCGACAAGAACATTCGGCATGGTTAGGGCTACAGTGACTGCGGCGGTTTCCATAAACTCATTGCCGGTGCTGTGTTTTCCTCCCATTCCGTAATAGAGGTAGCTTCCCAGCGTACAAAGCGGCAAAATCATCAATGTCGAAATGACGGCAAGCACAGAAATTCGCAAATAAGACTTGCGTTTGCCGTAGGCTAAAATCGCTTTTTGTTTTTCAGGACTGATGCTGACATCCCAATCGTTATCGTCCTGCAGCTCGCTGTCAATCAATTCCTGATACACTTCGAGCTTCTCAAGTTCTTCCTCAAATGCGGTCATTTCCTGGTCGCTCATTTCCCCGTTTTTATATTGATCAAAACGCTTTTTAAATTCTTCATTCATCATTAACACCTCTATTATAAAGTGCTTTCAGCCGCTGTCTGGCACGAAATAAAACACTTTTAAAATTCGCCTCTGAAATATTCATAATATGGGATGCTTCTTTGTAATTTAACTCTTTTAAATAATATAGCGTTAAGGCCTCCCGATAATTATCGGGGAGCTCGGACATATAACCAGTCAGCACTTCCTTTATCTCTACCTGGTGGGCAGGGCTCTGAACAGCATTTTGAAAGAGGCTTCCGATCAAGTCATCAGAAATGGTTACTTCTTTCTTATGCTTTCTGACGTAATCAATGAAGGCGTTTCGCGCCACTTGAAAAAGCCAGGGCTTTACTTTGCTGTGATCATAGGAGTGAATGTGTATGTATGCCCGCATAAAGGTTTCCTGCAGCAAGTCTTCGGCAAGATGCTTGTCTTTTGTCATGGAGAGCAGGAACCTGTAAACATCATTCATGTACATTTGGTAAATTTCATCGATCGTCACTGCCTTTTCTCCCCTCTATCTTATACACGTATAAGAAAGGTTTAAAGTTGCACATTACGTGCAAACGGCTTTTTTATACCTAATCAAACACCATTTATATATAGTAACCAAAAATGGCCGCAAAAGATAGTACCGAGAAATGTTTAACATTTTTGCCAGCGGGGAAAAGATAGTGAAAAAGTGAAGGAGTGGCACAATGGAATATACCAGTATAGCAGACACAGGAATCAAAGCCTCCAGAATCGGCCTCGGCACATGGGCGATTGGCGGAACCATGTGGGGAGGCACGGACGAAAAAACATCAATCAAAACAATCCGCGCCGCTCTTGAACAGGGGATCACACTGATTGACACCGCGCCGGCTTACGGCTTCGGGCAGTCCGAGGAAATCGTCGGGAAGGCGATAAAGGAGTACGGCAAAAGAGATCAGGTGATTCTCGCAACAAAAACGGCTCTGGACTGGAAGAACAACCAGCTGTTCCGACATGCGAACAGAGCGAGAATCATAGAGGAAGTCGAGAATTCTTTGAAACGGCTTCAAACGGATTATATTGATCTTTATCAGGTGCATTGGCCTGATCCGCTTGTGCCAATTGAAGAAACGGCTGAAGTCATGAAGGAATTATATGACGCCGGGAAAATCCGGGCGATTGGCGTCAGCAATTTTTCAGTTGAGCAAATGGATACATTTCGCGCCGCTGCACCGCTTCATACGATTCAGCCGCCATATAATCTGTTTGAAAGAGAAATTGAAGAGAATGTACTACCGTATGCGGAAGACAAACAGATCACAACATTATTATACGGCAGTTTATGCAGAGGGCTGTTAACAGGCAAAATGACCGAAGAGTATACATTTGAGGGCGACGATCTGCGAAATCACGATCCGAAATTCCAGAAGCCCCGCTTTAAAGAATATCTTTCTGCTGTCCATCAATTGGACGAGCTGGCGAAGGCACGTTATGGAAAATCAGTGATTCACTTGGCCGTCAGATGGATCTTAGACCAGCCGGGGGCGGATATCGCTCTTTGGGGGGCAAGAAAGCCTGAGCAGGTTGAGGCGATATCTGAGATTACAGGCTGGACGCTGAGCAGTGAAGATCAAAAAGACATCAATACCATATTGGAAAATACGATATCAGACCCGGTCGGGCCAGAGTTTATGGCACCTCCGACCAGGGAGGAAATATAACAAAAGCTGAGGGCGAATCCTCAGCTTTTTCGCGTTTTAACCTGAGAAATCATAAAAATTAGTACCAGGTAATAAAAAATGTTGTTATAATAAGTAACAGAAAGAATCATTGATTACGACAAAGGAAGTGCGATATGTATAAGTTTTGTGCAAATGCTTTAAAAGTTATTCTTTCTCTTCGCGGAGGAGTGAAGGTGTATAACAAAGAAAACCTTCCGGCCGATTCAGGTTTTGTCATCGCGTGTACACACTCTGGCTGGGTTGATGTGATCACACTCGGAGTCGGGATTCTTCCTTATCAAATACACTACATGGCGAAAAAAGAGCTGTTTCAAAATAGATGGATCGGTTCGTTTCTGAAGAAAATTCATGCCTTTCCGGTAGATCGGGAAAATCCCGGGCCAAGCAGTATTAAAACACCGATTAAGCTGCTGAAAGAAGGAGAGATCGTCGGTATCTTCCCAAGCGGAACAAGAACCTCTGAGGACGTGCCTTTGAAAAGAGGTGCGGTAACGATTGCGCAAATGGGGAAAGCGCCGCTCGTTCCCGCTGCTTATAAAGGACCTTCGAGCGGAAAGGAATTGTTCAAAAAAGGTAAAATGAAGCTTATTATCGGTGAACCTCTTCAACAGGCTGATTTTGCCCACCTGCCGTCAAAGGAAAGACTCGCAGCAATGACAGAGGCTTTGAATAACAGTATTAAAGAGCTTGAAATGAAGCTGGAGCAGTTATAAACCATCATTACTTGCACGCACTGGTTTCCCGATTGTTTATAAGTTCCTCGGCAATTAGCTATACTAATTGAGGAATTGATTATTGGGAAAGGTTACGGAAAATGAAAAAAATCATTGTAGTAGGGGCTGGGATTTTAGGAGCGTCAACAGCATATCAGTTAGCTAAAATGGGGGCTGAGGTTCTTGTTATAGATCGGAAAGATAAGGGACAGGCCACCCATGCGGCGAAAGGCATTATTTGTCCATGGCTGTCACCCAGGAAAAATCAGGCGTGGTACAGGATGGCGAAGGCAGGAGCGCACTTTTACCCCTGTTTCATAGAGGAGCTTAGAAAAGAAGGCGAGAAAGAAACGGGTTATGCTCCTGTTGGTGCTCTTAGTGTACATCACGAGAAAGAAAAGATAGAGAAAATTCAAAAACGGGTGCAGGAACGTAAACTAGATGCCCCGGAAATCGGTGAGATTTCCTTTCTTTCTGAAATGAAAACCGCTGACATGTTTCCGATGCTGGCTAAACGGTACCATTCCATTCATATAAGCGGAGCAGCCCGAGTGGATGGTGAAGTGCTGAGAGATGCATTAGTTCGTTCTGCTCAAAGAATGGGAGCCGTTTTTTTAACAGGCGATGCCAAGCTTCAATATCATTCAAAACGAGTGACAGGCGTAACCGTCGGTGATGAAAGTTATGCTGCTGACGAGGTGATTGTTTGTGCCGGTGTATGGGCAGACCAATTGCTGGCACCTTTAGGCATTCACTTCAAAGTAAGCGTGCAAAAAGCGCAAATCATATATGTGCAGGTTCCGGCCGCAAACAATATGGAAAGCTGGCCTGCTGTGATGCCGCCTTCTAAGGAATATCTGTTAGCTTATGCTGACAAGAGAATGGCCATCGGAGCGACTCGTGAAGATAACATAGAAGGACATGATGTACGGATAACGGCCGGCGGGCTGCAGGAGTTGTTGAACAAGGGGTTAGAAATGGCTCCTGGTTTAGAAAACAGCACCTTTCAGGAGGCAAGAGTCGGTTTACGCCCTTTTACCCCAGGTGATGTGCCGGTGATCGGACGTCTTCCCGGCTGGGACGGGATAATAGCAGCAAATGGGCTTGGATCGTCAGGATTGACTATGGGGCCCTATATGGGGCAACAGCTGGCGAAGCTGGCTCTCAAAATGGATGTAGATATCAATTTAGAGGATTATGATATAAAAAAAGCAGCAGAAGTTCATTGAACATCTGCTGCTTTTTGGTGTTTATTTGTTTGACAATGACAGCTGATCCTCTGGCAGTGCTTTGAGTGAACCGTCATTATTTAACACATTACGCCATGTATAACGCGGTTCATAACCAAGGATCTTTTTCGCTTTATCAATTGCCATCAGCGTTTCATATCCTTTTATATCTCTTTTTAAAGAGACATCCGGGAAAAACCGCTTAACTAAGTCTTCGCTCGGTTCTTTCATGATGGTGTCCGGCGCAGTAATATGGAAGACATCGTTTCCGAGATTGTTTTTTTCGACTGCAAGAAGGCAAGCTTGTGCAGCATCTCTGACATCACAATAGGCCCATGCATTTTTCTTTTGTATATCTTTTTGCTGCTCGTTCCAGTGCATGCCAGGGATTTTTTCGTACTCATCAGGCTCGTATATATTCGCAAAACGGAGGGTGACGATTTGTGTATTGGTAAGCTTTGAATACATGTCTGAGAGGATTTCAGTCAGCCGTTTTGCCATGGCATAAGATGATTTTACGATCGTCGGGTGCTCCTCGTCTACAGGAAGGTAGCTGAGCTCTTTCGGGACAAACGGATATCCCAGCACCGTTTCACTTGAAGCCCATACCAGCTTAGGGATTTTAAAATCTTTACAGGCTTCCAGGACATTAAAATTGACGAGCATATTATTTTCAAATATCGCCTGGGAGGTATTCCTGACATCGGTCGGAATATTCCCAAGGTGGACCACAGCATCACAGCCCATAATAAGCTGACATACCTGGCCATAATCCCGCAAATCTGCTTGAATAAATTTTTTCGATGCTGATTCTTCTCTTAATAACCGATCTGACGCTGTTACATCATGGCCGGCCTCCAATATTGCTCTTACGGCCCACCGTCCTATTTTACCTGCTGCTCCAGTTACCACTACTTTCATGTTTTCACTCCTTTTTCTCGCTTTTAAATGAGATCCAGTCCCCTGATTAGAATTCCCGAGGATTACCGTTTTATTAGCAGCAGTTTTCATAGGAGAAGAATAGGAATGTTAAGACAAAACATAATAAAAAAGACACCTCAATAAAAGGTGCCTTTTTATATTACGCTTCTTTCGGTTCTCCAGCTTCGATCAGCTCTTCTGTCGCGAGCTTTTTCACTTCAATGTAAGCGACGTGGTGGCCGTCGATTTCGTTGATGATAAATTCGCAGCCTTCTTCGATGATAGAATCGTCTTTTTCAACATCGTATTTTTGGGTAAGGAACCATCCGCCGATTGTATCGACTTCTTCGTTCTCTAAATGAATGCCGAGGAGGTCGTTTACTTGGTCGATTAACACTTTTCCGTCAAGAATATAATGGCCTTCGCCGATTTTGCGAATTTCGTTAATTTCATCAATATCAAATTCATCGCGGATTTCGCCGACAATTTCTTCAATGATGTCTTCAACCGTTACGAGCCCGGCAGTCCCGCCATATTCATCAGACAGGATGGCCATGTGGACCCTTTCTTTTTGCATTTTGACAAGCAGATCTTGGATCGGCGCAGATTCAATGACATGAATGATCGGGTTGACGAATTGTGAAATCGTGGAATCAACTGATACCTCGCCGCTGATGCAGGCGGTCAGCACTTCTTTAATATTAATAACCCCGATAATATTATCCTTATCGCCCTCTTCCACAGGGTAGCGGGTATATTTTTCAATCTGAATGATGTCCATCATTTCAGAAATTCTTATATCATGCGGAAGGCTGACAATTTCGGTCCGCGGA
This sequence comes from Bacillus inaquosorum KCTC 13429, assembly GCF_000332645.1. Classification (GTDB taxonomy): domain Bacteria; phylum Bacillota; class Bacilli; order Bacillales; family Bacillaceae; genus Bacillus; species Bacillus inaquosorum. Next base: position 481,401 of record NZ_AMXN01000004.1, on the reverse strand, counting down.
ATCATAATTTCCTTCGCGAGCCTGTCGTCAAATTCAAAGATTTTATTCACATATTTAAACTCTGACTGGTTAATTTCACCGCTTTTATAGCTTTCAGACAGAATGATGCGCAACTCTTCTTCAGAGTGAGCCAGTTCGTTTTCTGAAACGGTCTCCAGGCCAAATGCTTTTGTCAATAACCGTGCGGAATTGTTCAAAAGCCAAATGAATGGAAACATAATGCGGTAAAACCAAATCAGCGGTTTCGCAAACAGCATAGACACTGCTTCCGCCTTTTGGATAGCGACTGTCTTAGGTGCAAGTTCTCCTACAACAACGTGCAGGAACGTGATAATGGCATACGCAAAAATAAACGATATGACATGTGAAAGGGAACCTGGAACGTTCAATTGTACGAAAAGCGGATGAAGCATCCTTTCAATCGTTGATTCACCTAAAACCCCTAATCCAATGGAAGTCAATGTAATTCCGAGCTGACACGCAGATAAATATTCATCAAGATGCGTGGTCACTTTTTTTACGGCTATTGCTGCTTTATTTCCTTCCGCGATCAGCTGATCAATCCGTGAGCCTCTGATTCTGATAATGGCAAACTCAGATGCCACGAAAAATGCCGTCAGGGCGATTAAAACAGCGACAAAAATCAAATTCACTATGTCCAATTAGAACCTTCATCCTAGCAATGAGAATGAAGGTAACACCTCCTGTTAGATAAAATGGTTTTAACTTAACAGCAGCATAAATGATTGGAACACGGCGAGCTTTTCGGGCGGGAGCTTGCTTTTCAGCTTGTCACGCTCCTCGGGCTTCAGCCGTTCAAACCGATGCAAGATTCCGGAGATGTTTTGATTCATATGATCAATTTCTAATGCCAGATTTCCAATTTCATCATCAAGTTTAGCTGAAGAGGGAAACTGGTTCTCCAGTCGATCTTTAATATCGGACAGGGCCAATCGCTGCTTCTTGCAATCTACAATAAATATGAGTCGTTTTAGTGCGTTTTCATCGTAGTAACGGTAATTTGAACAGGATCTGGCCGGCGTAAGCAGACCGAGATTCGTATAATAATCAACTGTTCGTTTCGTTACTCCGGCAAGTGCCGCTAGTTCACTGATACGATATGTCTCAGCCCCATCTATATCCCTCCCAACCATCACGTTATAGTTATGAGAATAGTTTAATATATGAACGGTGTCTTGCACAAGTTTATTGTTTTTGATGAGTTCGCGAAGCTAATTTAGGCAAGAATATAAATTTAGTGTGTTTTTTGAAAATATCCTATAAAAGCATTGACTAAATGATACATATTTTGCATAATCAAGTGTGATACAGAACGAAATCGAAAAAGAAATAAGGGAAGCCATTCGCTGTTGCGGCACGATGGTGGAACATAGGGAACATAAGCAGAGATCAAGGGAAATGGAAACAATCTCACAAGATTTCACCAGGTTAATATCCTGGCGTGCTAAGCATTGATCTTGCGAACTTTATGATATACAATTTTTTATAACTGTATATTTGATTATACTTGTTTTTATTTTTCTGAATATTAAGAATTTATTCTTTTACACATAAAGGAATAAATGCTGAATGACCGCACTGTATTTCTAATCAAGGCTCTCGTACTATCAGATGGATATAGATTTGCAATTCTGTTTACTGAGCTTGACGATAAGGATAGGAGAGAGTTCATATGAGAGCAGATATAAAGAGGAATTCTTCATTAAAGCCTCCAAAAGCATAATCGAGAAGAGAGTTCAGCGATGGTGCGGCTTGGAATTTGCTGTTTTGGCGGTTTGGCAGCCCTTTGCAAATGCTTCTTTAGTAATTCTCTTGGAAATGTATTGCAGGAATTAAGTTCGCCTTTTATCACGCTGTCTGTGCCAGCCTCATTATAACTAATCTAGCCTGACAGGCAGCCTCATGTCCGCTTCGCAGATGAAATCATTGACTGTCGGTGAGAGTAATTAATGGTTTACATATATGTATGTCGAAATTAATCTTTTATGGTCTTCGGATAATTTCGCCAAAAGAAATATTGGTCTTGCTCTGCTGTGAAATAATCAGACTTATTACAAAACAGAAAGGAAGACAAAAGATTGAAAGCATATGTTTTTCCGGGTCAAGGCTCTCAATATAAGGGAATGGGCAGCAACCTATTTGATGAGTTTTCAAACCTGACAAAACTAGCAGATGATATTTTGGGATATTCAATTAAGAATTTATGTTTACATGACGAAAACCAAAAACTAAAACAAACTGAATATACTCAGCCGGCCCTTTTTGTTGTGAATGCATTATGCTATTTAAACAAGGTCAATGAAACAGGAAAAATGCCTGATTTTGTGGCTGGACATAGCCTTGGCGAGTATAACGCTTTGTTTGCCGCAGGTGTATTTGATTTTGAAACTGGATTGCGGCTTGTCAAAAAAAGAGGAGAACTGATGGGCAAGGCCGTTAACGGAGGTATGGCTGCAGTCATCGGTTTTTCTGTCCAAAAGATTAAGCACCTATTAAAAGAAAATAGCCTGCCGGTTGATATTGCTAATGACAATTCACCGACACAAATTGTGATTTCTGGTTTGGAATCGGATATCCTGCAGGCGCAGCCTATTTTTGAAAAGGCAGGCGCAGCTGCTTTTATCCCGTTAAAGGTAAGCGGAGCATTTCATTCCCGTTATATGGCGGATGCGAAAAGAGAGTTTTCCGACTTTCTAGAAGGCATACAACTAAAGACTCCAAAAATTCCTGTTATTTCAAATGTTGAAGGAATGCCTTATGTCCGAGATGACATTAAAAAGAATATTACCATGCAAATTACCCATCAAGTCAAATGGACAGACAGCATAAGGTACTTGTCTGCAATTGGGGTGCAGTCCATTGAGGAAGTGGGTCCAGGTAATGTGCTCACGAAGCTGACGCAAAAAATTCAAAAAGAAGCAGAGCCCCTTCAGCTGAATCATAGGAAAGAACAGTCTGTGCCCGTCACAAAGATTACACCGAAGGCTCTTGGCAGCAATGCATTTAAAGAAGAATACGGCTTACAATATGCATATGTGACAGGTTCTATGTATAAAGGGATTGCGTCGGAACAAATGGTGGTACAAGTCGGAAAAGCGGGGATGCTTGGGTTTTATGGAACGGGAGGCATGAAAATTGAATCAATTGAACGAGCAATTCAATGTATCCAACGTGAAATGACAAATGCTGAATCTTTCGGCATGAACTTACTGTGCAGTCCGGACAAGCCTTATATAGAGGAAGAAAGGATAAAATTGTATTTGCAGTATGGGATAAACATTATTGAAGCAGCCGCCTATATCAGCTTAACAGCTCCGCTCGTGATGTATAGGGCTCGGGGTGTCAAACGAAATCAGAATGGAAAGGTTGAAGCGAAAAACCGGATTTTTGCGAAGGTCTCTCGGCCTGAGGTGGCAGAAGTTTTCCTGCGACCTGCCCCGAATCATTTATTGGAGCAGTTAACTAGGGAGGGGAAAATCTCTCGGGAACAGGCCGAATTAATGAGAGAAATTCCGATGGCTGATAATATAACTGTCGAGGCTGATTCTGGCGGACATACGGACAATGGTTCTGCGTACGCTCTCATGCCAGCTATGATTAAGTTGCGGGATAAGATTCATGCTGAATACCGCTATCCCAAAAAAGTACGAATCGGCTCAGCGGGGGGGATTGGAACGCCAGAAGCGGCTGCTGCTGCATTTATGCTCGGCGCTGATTATATTGTGACAGGCTCCATTAACCAGTGTACTGTGGAAGCCGGGACAAGCGATGCCGTAAAGGATTTGCTTCAGCTCGCGAATGTACAAGATACCGATTATGCTCCAGCCGGAGATATGTTTGAAATCGGGGCCAAAGTCCAGGTACTCAAAAAAGGATTATTTTTTCCTGTCAGAGCTAATAAGCTTTATGACTTGTATCGGAATTATAAATCAATAGATGAAATAGATGAAAAAACGAGAAAAATGATAGAAGATAAATATTTTCACCGGACATTTAAAGAAGTTTATGGAGACATAAAAAAATATAGGTCTCCGCATGAGATAGAAAGAGCGGAACGTCAGCCAAAACACAAAATGGCACTTATCTTTAAATGGTATTTCGGAAACGCAACGCGGCTTGCACTAATTGGGGATGAAGAGCAAAAAGTAAACTATCAGATTCACTGTGGTCCTGCTCTCGGCGCTTTTAACCAATGGGTCAAAGGATCAGAACTGGAAAATTGGAGAAACCGCCACGTCCATAAAATTGGAAAAAAATTGATAACGGAAACTGCCGATTTATTGAATCAGCGTTATCTCGCGATGATCAATTAAAGATAGAATTTTAATTTTTAAGTGCGGAAGGGACAGATGAAATTGGCTGGGTTATCCCGGGAAGTTGAAGAAAACTTAAATAAAGGATCATGGATCCGCAAGCTGTTTGATGAAGGCGCAAGGCTGAAGAAAGAGTTCGGGGATAACCAGGTGTTTGATTTTTCAATCGGAAATCCGGTTGTTGAACCGCCTGAAGCTTTTAAGAGAGCATTAATAGAGGAAGCTGCCAAAGGCAATCACGGATACATACAAAATCAAGGGCTTCCGGCAGCAAGAGAAAAAGTCGCGCAATTTCTGGGGTCCCGTTTTAAAGCCGAGTTCTCGGCGGAGCGAGTCGTCATGACGGTAGGCGCAGGCGGCGCATTGAATGTCGCGTTAAAAAGTATCGTAAATCCGGGTGAAGAGGTTATTATTCTCGCACCTTATTTTGCCGAGTATAAATTGTATATTGAGAACTACGGGGGAAAAGCTGTCAGCTGCCCGTTGACGTCCCGGTTTGAGATTGATATTGAGGCGGTGAGACAATCGATTACCTCAAAGACGAAAGGGCTGATTCTCAATACACCTCATAACCCGACAGGCACTGTTCTCAGCCAGAAAAATATAGATGATTTAGGCGCTTTATTAAAAGAAATAGAAGAGAAGAGCGGACAGACGATTTATGTGCTGTTTGATGAACCGTACAGTCAATTAATCTATGATGAAGAGCTGGCAAATCCGTTTCAATCGTATCATCGTGTGATTTTGGCGAGCTCATTCAGTAAGGATCTCGGCATAGCCGGAGAGCGGCTCGGGTATATCGGATTAGACAGCAAGATGCCGGATGCCGCCCTTTTGATCAACGCTTTTGTGTTCTGTAATCGAACGCTTGGATTTGTGAATGCGCCTGTCATGATGCAGCGGGCTGTGGCAAGAATGGATGATTTAAGAGTCGACGCAAGCGCTTATAAAGAGCGCAGGGATTTAATGGTCGGCATTTTAAAAGAAGCCGGCTTTGAATTTGAAATGCCGAAGGGCGGCTTCTTTGTGTTTCCGAAATCGCCAATTGAAGATGAAGTCGCATTTTGCGTGCATGCTGCCCAAAAATACAAATTATTAATCGTGCCGAGCAGCGGCTTTGGAATGAAAGGGCACTTCCGTTTATCCTTCAGTGTGCCGATAGAACAGATTAAAAACTCACGGGATATCTTTATTGCCTTATATAAAGATTTTGTGTAAAGAGTGAAGCAAGTGGATGAACAATTAGCCTTAAAAGGAGCGCGATTGTCATATCTTTGTTTCCTCGATACAACCGGCTGATGAGATTTGAAGAAGATATCCAACACATGAATAAGCTAGCTAGAAAGCTAACAGTGCGTGCTGTTAGCTTTTTATATTTGTTTGATTCTCCAAGCCTTTGCCAGCTTTTTTATACCTTGCTTTATCGTTTCTTCAGATAATGCACCAAATCCTAGCAGAACGGCAGCGGATGATGCCGATGACGATTCCAGATGATAAATGGATGATGGGTACACGTTGATGCCCTCTTTTTTCGCGGCAAGAATCAATTCATTTTCAGTCATACCATTCTTTACTTTCAACAAAATATGTAAGCCTGACCCCTGCCCGGAAATGTCTGCTTGATCCTTAAAGAAATAATTTACCGCATCAACTAAAATATCATGTTTCTTTTGGTATAAATGTCGCATTTTCCGCATGTGCCTTGCAAAATCATTTGATTCCATAAACAATTGGAGTGTCTTTTGCAATATAGGGGACACAATCTGATTATAGCTGTGTGTCTGCTGCTGAAAGCGGTGAAACAAAGAGCGGGGTAGGATGAGATAACTGATTCTGAAAGAAGGTGACAAAATCCTCGAGAAAGTACCGATATAAATCACCCTATCATGCTTATCTAGACTTTGGAGCGCCGGGAGCGGACGTCCATTAAAACGGAATTCGCTGTCATAGTCATTTTCGATTATGTAAGCGTTTTTTTCATAAGCCCACTGCAGCAACTCCATTCGCTTTTTAATCGAAAACGTCATACCAAAAGGGAATTGATGAGAGGGGGTTACATAAACGGCTTGAGCCTGGCTATTATATAAATCTTCCATACTAATGCCATCAGACTCCAGGGTTATTGAGCGATAGCTGAAGGATGAGTATTGTTCGAATATTGCTTTTACTCCAATGTTCACAGCTTCTTCAGTACCTACTATTTTGACATCATCCTTCAGTAGATGAAACAAAAGCTGAAGTGAATGATAGGTTCCTGCACTGATTATAATTTGATCTGGTGAACAGCACACCCCCCGTACTTGATGCAAGTACGAAGCAACTTCCTTTCGTAAGCCATATTCACCCTGCAAGTCAGCGTTTTTTTGGAGCAGATGAAGATTTTCAGACGTTAAACATAAACTGCTCCATTTTTTCCATTTTTTAAAAGGGAAATGATAGAGATCGACATGGTCATAATGAAAGTCGAAACTCGCAATTTGATTTTTGGGGTTCTCTTCTTTGGGTTCTCTGGAAGCTTCAGTTTGCAAAACCGATATGGTTTCCGGTGAAACAGCGTAAAAACCGCTTCTAGGCTTGCTTCTGATGTATCCCTCTTCTAGCAATAGTTCATAGGCATCAGCGATAGGCGTTCTGCTGATTTTTAAATATACTGATAGATTTCTGATTGATGGAAGCCTTGTATCCTGTTTGATTCTCCCCGATACGATTTCCTCGCGTATGTATTGGTACAGTTGTATGTACAAAGGGATATTCGATTTTTCATTCAGTAGCGGCGTGAGTTCAATCACTGATAGTACTCCTTTATTAATAAACTGACATCCAAAAGTAAACAAAAACTGACCATTTAACATTTTCTGAAATTTTGATACGGTAATCATAACATTTCTTCAAACTTATGTATATAATTGCTAGATTTTAATAGTTAAGGATTGTAAGACATGCCTGTCACTTTGCCTCATATCAAACTGATGACCCGTATGTATCTGCATGCCAGCCCATAAAAGGTAGCAGAGCCATCAAGCTGAATCTGAGTGAAAATTCATATCCGCCTCCAGTTTTAGTCAGGGAAGTACTGAGAAGAAAACATGCGATTATATCCGACATCGAATGCTCCGACAGTGCTCCTGCAGCCATCCTCAGAAGCAGAAAGACTGGCCCGTATGTTCTCCGGACTCGTCTTCATAGATGAATTTTATAAGGATTTTGCAGTTTTAAATACATCAGAGATACCCTTGATTTAAGATATGACAATGCGATAGTGGTGTGAACAGTTCCAATACTTTTTCACTTTGTGGTGCCCGTGCTGGCCGCTGTTTTGCTGATAAAGAACTTATCCAGAAATTGATGAGGGTAATGATAATATACGTAAACTGGCTCCAGGCAAAAGCTGACGCTGGCAGCACTGTGTGATTAGGAGGATCTTAAAGCTTAGATCGAAGGATCAGAAGCACAAGCCGCCGCTTAACGGAAAAATAAAAAACATCGGCTTTGTGTTATACCATCGCAGACGAATTTTGTTTTATGCATTCTCCCTCCCCGATGGTATAAAGGCGGAACAATTGAATTAAGATCTGCTTGAAAACGAATCCATGTCCGGTACCTCAGTGAAAATTTGTTGAAAAACAAGGCTGCGCATCTAGATTGGGACAGAATAAATCCAGATGCTGTGCACAGTCGAGCAGCTGCTGTTTTGCCGATCAAAGAGATGGCGCCGACATTAAAATGAGATATTTCTATTTTACTTGGAGGATAATATCAAATGAACTGGTATGCAATCTTTGTTGAAAGCGGAAAAGAAGAAATTGTCCAAAAGTATTTGAGCATGTATTTTGATGCGGATACACTTTATTCAATGGTCCCGAGGAGGGTTGTGCCCGAACGAAGAAAAGGGAAAATTTATCATGTCATGAAAACATTATTTCCGGGCTACGTACTTATCAAAACAAGGATGAATGGCAACATGTTACATAAAATGCGTTCAATTCCTGACTTCTATCGATTCGTAAATAATGGCAGCTGTTACACTAAAGAAGCCGGGGAATATTATTGTCAAATAAGAGAAGAGGAAATGAGCGTTTTATTTAAATTGATAGAAAAAGGCGACATTATCAGCTATTCGAAGATTAAAATAGAGGAATCCAAAGTTTATGTGGTCTCAGGACCTCTTCACGGGCTGGAAGGCACCATTAAAAAAATTGATAAACGCAAAAAAAGAGCAAAAGTCCAGCTAAATTTGCTCGGTAAAGAACAAACGGTAGAACTCGGGATTGAACTGAGCGTTAATGATTCCGTCCGTTTCTAAAAGTCTAAAAATTAAAAATCATTTTTGGAATGAGTTGTGTTACAATAAAATATACAATTTATAATCAAACTTTGACTTGGAGGTGGTATGATGGGGCCCTCTGCTTAGGCAACAATACACCGCGTACCTCAATGTTAAGGAAAAATGATTATATCAGGAGGTGACTCCTTATCCTTTGATGAGAGGATAAGGTTAAATGGACGATATTGACAGTCTGATTTTAATTGGCGTGCTCATTGCTTTAACCGCGTTTTTCGTTGCAAGCGAGTTTGCGATTGTTAGAGTAAGGAGATCCAGAATTGATCAGCTTATAACGGAAGGAAACAAACGGGCGATACTCGCAAAGCGTGTCATTACAGATTTGGATGAATATTTATCCGCATCCCAGCTGGGCATTACATTGACATCAATCGGACTCGGCGTGCTGGGGGAGCCGGCATTTGAACGGCTGCTGCAACCATTGTTTGAACCGCTCGGCCTGCCGGAATCGGTTTCTCATGCAGTCTCTTTTGCAGTCGCGTACGCCTTGATCACGTTCCTGCACGTTGTTGTGGGTGAACTGGCCCCGAAAACGGTCGCGATTCAAAAGGCAGAACAGCTGACCTTGCTGATAGCTGGTCCATTGCGTTTATTCTATTTGCTCCTGTTTCCGTTTATTTGGATCCTCAATGGATCGGCGCGGCTTTTATGCGGCATGTTCGGTTTAAAGCCTGCGTCAGAACATGATGGTTCCCATTCTGAGGAAGAACTTAGAATGCTGTTGTCTGAGAGCTTAAAAAACGGAGAGATTAATCCGTCTGAATATAAATATGTGAATAAGATTTTTGAATTTGATAATCGGATCGCCAAAGAAATTATGATACCGCGGAAGGAAATGGCCGCTGTGTCAACAGAGATGACGATGGCTGAGATGCTTGAAGTCATGCTGAAGGAAAAATACACGCGCTGGCCTGTCACAGACGGGGACAAAGACAGTGTCATCGGTTTGGTCAATACGAAGCATTTGTTTTCTGATTTGCTGTTTATGACAGAAGAGGAACGAATGAAGATGACGATTCATCCGTATGTGCGGCCCGTAATCGAAGTGATTGAAACCATCCCGGTTCATGATTTGCTGATTAAAATGCAGCGCGAACGCATTCATATGGCCATATTGTCGGATGAATACGGAGGGACCTCGGGACTTGTGACGACTGAGGATATTCTTGAGGAAATTGTCGGCGAGATCAGGGATGAATTTGATGAAGATGAACAGCCGCTGATCCAAAAGCTTGGCGACCGCCATTATGTGATGGATGGAAAGGTTCGAATTGATCAGGTGAACAGCCTTCTTGGCGCATCGATTCAAGAAGACGTCGATACGATCGGCGGGCTGATATTGAAAGAAAACATCGATATTGAGGCTGGTGAATCCATCCGCATCGGTTCATATACGATAAAGGTGCTGAAGATGGAGGGCCGATTAATCAAGCAAATTGATATAAAAGAAGAGGCCGGCAGTACAATCGGGGTTACAGCGCACCATACGCTGCCGATGCCCGAGCCTGTAATGCTGAACAGTGCAACCTTGAGCGAGAAATAAGCTCAAGGTTTTTTTACGCTGCGATTGTCCAGCCGCACCAAAATGCCAAAAGCGACCCGCAAAGCGTCAGGGCGATGTACAGGATGCTTTCCATTACGCGTTTGGCCAGCAGGAGCTGAACACTTTCAACACTGAAAGTGGAAAAGGTCGTAAAGGCGCCAAAAAATCCCGTGCCGATGATGAGGGAGGCCGAAGCATTCGTAACGTGAAGCCCTGTAAACATGCCGAGCCCGAGAGCTCCGAAAATATTAACTGTTAATATGCCAATGGGCAGGCTGAGGCCTTTGGTTTTGGCGGTTATGACATTGCCAAGCCAGAAGCGCAGCATCGCACCAAGTCCGCCCGCTATGAAGATACCTGCTAGTGTCATCTTTCCTGCAGCCCCTTTCTTTGCTGAATGCCTGCAATGCGCCGTCCCGCCAGAACACCAATCAGCGCAAGAACGATTCCTGATATCAATGAGACTGCCATATACAAAACAGCCAGTGAGGATTGTGTTTGCAAAAGCATCACCGTTTCTTTAGAAAATGTGGACATTGTTGTAAAGCCGCCGCAAAAACCTGTGCCTAAAAAAGCCGACAGCAGAGGGCGTTTTGCCCTGACCATAAAAAAGCCGGTCAGAATGCCTAATAGAAGGCTGCCTGCCGCGTTTTCCAGCCAGGTTGCTGCCGGGAACGGACCGGTGTGCATCCACATGTTTAATCCGTATCGGAGGCAGGCGCCAAGCGCGCCTCCGATAAAAACCGCGCTATATATTTTCATGTTTGCCATCCTTTTTGATGAAATCCGGGTAGTCTGTTACGATGCCGTCCACGCCCATGGCTTGTAATTTTGCTGCTGCCTTTTGATTATTGACAGTCCATGCAAATACTTTTAAGCCGCTTTTATGGGCGGAAGCGATCATTAGCCGGTTGAGTCGTGTGTATTTTATATTGACATAGTTTGCGATAGATTGGCAGGCCTTCAGCTGATTTCTGGATAGCATGCCAAAATTGGGCCTTGTAATGACTGCTGTCGAAATCGATGGATAAAGCTCGCGGAACCGCTGGACGGAGCGGAACTGAAAGGATTGGACAATATTATTAATAGAAAAAGAAAATTGCCCTAACAGCTGTCCCACTTCTTCTTCAATTCCGACTTGAGATGAATGGCCTTTTAATTCAATTAAAAGGCCGATTTTTTTGTGGTAGTGCTTGAGCACCGCTTCCAAGGTTGGAATACGCTCTCCCTGAAAAGCGGGGCCGTACCAGCTTCCTGCATCGAGCTTTTGCAATTCCTCCAATGTAAAATCCTTAACAAAACCTGATCCGTTTGTTGTTCGGTCAACCCTGTCATCGTGTATCACGACAATCTGCCTGTCTTTAGTAAGCTGGACATCCAGTTCGATCATATCTGCATTCATTTTCACCGCAAGGTCAAAGGCGGCAATCGTATTTTCCGGAGCGTAGCCGGATGCTCCGCGATGGGCAATGGTGTACAAGCTCAGTCAGCTCCTCGTATGGGCATTTCTGTTATTGTATCAAATCCATATATGCGCGGCGATACAAACTGGTGAATTTTTTCTGCCAGATCGGAATCGTCCGGGCTGAGCGTTGCGTATAACTAAAAAAAGACACTCAGCGTATTAGAGCATATTTCGGCAGAAAATTAGGTCTTTCGACATGTTCACAACAAATTCTGATCCTTTATAATAGCAAAAAAGGAGGCGAGATCATGGGAAAAGGGAGAATTAGAGTGGAGGAAAGAATTAAAGCCGAAACGGATGCTGAAATGCAAAAAGCAACTCTCCTTGATCAGACACAAACGAAAAAAAGTAAGTGACTGTCCCTATTGAATCTGGCTGAAAAGATGAATTGAGAATTGGCCCCGGCGTTCCGCCGGGGTTTTGTGCTGCAAAGAGACATTTAGAAGAGCATCTTTACGAATCTTTTAGTATAATAAACATTCGATTGAGATAGAGGGGAGACTGTCATGCCAGATTATCTGCAGCAATATTTCACGCTTGATAAAATCATACAAATCGGCATCAGCTTGGCGATTTTGCTGGTGTTTCTTATACTTAGAAAACTGTTTACAAGATATTTCTTTAATCTGCTTTTTAATTTGACAAACCGGCCGAAAACAGAAATTTTCAAACAGGTGGTACTTGCGTTTGACAAGCCGGCCAGATGGTTTTTTGTTGCCTTGGGGCTGTTTTTAGCGATCCGCTATTCACCGTTTTTAGACGAGCAAATGCCGGTCATCAGCAAAATATACCGTTCACTGATTGTGGCGCTCTTGTGCTGGGGGCTTTGTAATTTAACCGCAACGTCTTCGTTTATCTTCCATAAGGTGAATCAGCGCTTCGAGCTGGACATGGATGATATTCTGGCGCCGTTTTTATCCAAATTGCTCCGTTTTGTCATTATTGCGCTCAGTGTCAGTGTGATCGCTCAGGAATTCAATTATGATGTCAACGGATTTGTAGCGGGCCTTGGTCTTGGCGGGCTGGCTTTTGCGCTTGCCGCGAAGGATACCATCAGCAACTTCTTCGGCGGGATCATTATTATTACTGAGAAGCCGTTTACTATCGGTGACTGGGTGGAGACGTCGACGGTAACCGGATCAGTAGAGGATATTACCTTCAGGAGCACGAGATTCAGAACAGCACAGGGGGCGCTTGTAACGGTGCCGAATTCTACGCTGTCGATGGAAGCGATCACGAACTGGACAAGAATGACCAAACGCCAGATTACGTTTTCCATTCATGTGTCCTACGCTACGCCGATCGAGAACCTTGAACGCTCTATTCGTTCTCTCAGAACAATGCTCTTGGAGCATGAGGGCGTTGATAATGAAACGATCATGGTCAATTTTGATACGTTTGCCGACAGCTATTACAATTTATTTTTCAACTTCTATACAAAAACAACGGTTTGGGCTGAAAACCTCGATATTAGAGAGGACATCAACTATAAAATCATTGAAATCCTTGGCGCAGAAGGTGTCGAGTTTGCATATCCCGGCCAAATGGTTGTTGTAAAGCAAAAGCACCAAAACGATCCGTTCCAAGTGAATCTAAATAAAGAGGAAAAGGAACGGGCTTAAAAAGGGGAAGACTTCGTCTGACAGAGGCGGAGTCTTTTTCATGGTAAAATAAGAGAAAAAAGGCGGTGTTGAGGTGGAAGCATTCAGAAATATTTTAAATGAAGCGCAGCGAATTGTCGTGCTGACCGGAGCGGGAATGAGCACAGAATCAGGAATTCCCGACTTTCGTTCAGCCGGGGGCATTTGGACGGAGGATGCCTCAAGAATGGAAGCGATGAGCCTTGATTATTTTTTAAGCCATCCGCGTCTGTTTTGGCCCAAATTCAAAGAATTGTTCCAAATGAAAATGAGCGGCAGCTTTGAACCGAATGAAGGGCACTTGCTTTTAGCTGAGCTGGAGAAGCAAGGGAAGCAGGTCGATATTTTTACACAAAACATTGACGGCCTTCATAAAAAAGCCGGGAGCAGACATGTATATGAACTGCACGGCTCTATTCAGACAGCAGCTTGTCCGGCATGCGGCGCCCGATATGATCTTCCTCATTTGCTGGATCGGGAGGTGCCGGAGTGTACGGCAGCCGGAAAAGATGGGGAGATTTGCGGAACGGTATTAAAAACAGATGTTGTTCTCTTTGGCGATGCCGTCCTGCACTTTGACACCCTTTATGAAAAACTGGAACAAGCAGATCTTTTATTGGTCATCGGCACGTCTCTCGAGGTTGCTCCGGCGAGGTTTGTGCCTGAGGACGCAAGCCGGATTCCCGGCATGAAGAAAGTCATCATTAACCTCGAGCCGACGTATTGCGACAGCTTGTTTGACATGGTCATCCATCAAAAAATTGGAGAGTTTGCCCGGAGTTTGGGCATAAAAAAGTGAGGCTGCACTTATGCGCCTCACTTTTTTTATTCGTGAACAGGAACCATTGTGTCCTCTAACACTCCGAAGGAATAGCCCTTTTCTTTTAGTTTATTGATTAGTACCGGCAGCGCGTTTACTGTAGCAGGAAGATCATGCATGAGAATCACATACGGCCGGCTTGAATGGCCGTGTTCCATATTCTCAAGCTGCTGTAATACTGCAGTCACATATTTTGAATTGCGGTATTTCCAGTCCATGCTGTCGATCGTCCAATCCCAGTACACAAAACCGTCTTTTTCAAGATTGCGGATTTGTGAGGCGGTCAGTGACGGCTTGCTCCCGTATGGCGTTCTGACAAGATCGGTTTTATAACCTGTAATATCTTGCAGCGTGTCACGCGCCTCCTCCATTTCTTTTAACGGAGATGTCGGCGTTTGATAGAACAGTTTGTTATTATGGGTAACGCCGTGTAAACCGAGTGCGTGGCCTTCCTTTTCTGACCTTTTCACAGCTTGTTTGAATTCGTTCATCCGCGGTGACAGCATAAAAAATGTCGCTTTTACATCAGCGCTTTTCAGTACGTCGAGCAAGCGGTTTGTAAAGGCTGACGGGCCATCATCGAAGGTTAAGTAAACCGTCTTATCTCCCATGTTCCGCTTTGTCTGCAGATGTTTTATCAGCAGATCGGGGGAGTCGTTTTTCAGCTTCAGGCTTTCCTTCTCATTGCGAAGCTGGCCGTTTGTTGTGACAGTGACTTCCTTTGCTTTTGATGAGCTGTTGGAATAACCTAAAATCACCATAAGCAAAAGCAGCACACATAAAACTGCTAAACTTGCAAATTTAAAAGCAAGCGAAACTGCAGAAGGAGAAGCGTCTCCTCTCGTTTGTCGCATAACAATCTCTCCATTGGCATAAAATCTCTACATATCGCTGTACAGCAGGCAGCTTATGAAGATGCCATATGTTTACAACCTATGTATTACCAGTCAAGTATACAGGAATAAAACTGGAAAGAACATAGGGAATTTGTCGAAATATCAGATTTTAAGGGAAAAATAAACTCCTTCCCGCTATAGATCTCTTGATCTTTCTGTTTTTCAGCTTGTCCAATATGATAGAATAAGTGACAACAACAGCTTGAAAAGCATCAGGGAAAATCTCGAAAAGGGAGGGCTTTTATGAAGGTTTTAGTCAATGGCCAGCTGATTGGGCGCAGCGAAGCATCGATCGATTTGGAGGATCGCGGTTATCAGTTTGGTGACGGTATCTATGAGGTTATCAGGGTGTACAAAGGGGTATTGTTCGGCTTGCGCGAGCATGCGGAGCGTTTTTTCAGAAGTGCGGCTGAAATAGGGATTTCACTGCCGTTCAGTATAGAAGATCTCGAGTGGGACCTGCAAAAGCTTGTACAGGAGAATGCGGTCAGTGAAGGAGCGGTATACATTCAGACAACAAGAGGTGTGGCGCCGCGAAAACACCAGTATGAAGCAGGACTTGAGCCGCAGACGACTGCTTACACATTTACTGTGAAAAAACCGGAGCAAGAGCAGGCATACGGAGTGGCAGCCATTACAGATGAGGACCTTCGCTGGCTGAGATGCGACATCAAAAGTCTGAATTTACTGTATAATGTTATGACAAAGCAAAAAGCCTATGAAGCTGGAGCATTTGAGAGCATTTTAATGAGAGACGGTGTTGTCACGGAAGGTACATCCTCTAACGTTTATGTTGTTATCAATGGAACGGTGCGGACACATCCTGCTAACCGGCTCATTCTTAATGGAATTACACGGATGAAGATTTTAGGGCTGATTGAAAAGAATGGGATCAAGCTTGATGAGAAGCCTGTCAGTGAGGAAGAGCTGAGACAGGCGGAAGAAATCTTTATTTCCTCAACGACGGCGGAGATCATTCCGGTCGTGACGCTCGATGGAGAGTCGATCGGAAGCGGTAAACCCGGACCGGTGACAAAACAGCTTCAGGCTGCTTTTCAAGAAAGCATTCAGCAGGCCGCAAGCATTTCATAATGAAGCATAAAAAAAGAGCCCGCTTTGCAAGCGGCTCTCTTTTTATTTTTTAACAAATCCAATCAAAATGGAGATCATCGGTGATATATAGAGGAAGAACGTAAACGGGATATAGTCTATGACGGGAACACCAAGCGCGCTCGCCATAAAAGCGCCGCTGACGCCCCAAGGGATCAACGGGTTAATCAATGTCCCGCCGTCCTCCAATGATCTTGTCAGAAATTTTCGCTGGATGTTTTGTTTGTCATATAAGGATTTAAATGATTGTCCCGGTATTAATATTGATAAATACTGTTCGCCGGTTGCAAGATTGACGCCGATGCTTGAGCCGACGGTCGCCGCAACAAGACGGCCTTTTGAGCGGATGCCTTTCATGACGCCTTCCAAAAGTGCAGAAATCAATCCGATTTTCTCCATTAATCCGCCCAGTGCAAAAGCAATCATAATGAGAGAGACAGAGCCCATCATGGATTGCAGTCCCCCTCTGTTGATAATTTTTGCGGCCGCTTCATTGTCAGTTTGGAACGTCGTGCCATTTTGCAAAGCTGTCATAAACGCCTGCAAGCTGCTGTCAGGTACAAAAATAGCAGTCAAAATTCCCGAGGAAATAATTCCGATAGTCAGAACGGGAATTACAGATACACGCTTAATCGCCAGCAAAACGACTAAGAGCGGGGAAAGAAGAGCCCACGGTGTCACGTTTGCGGCATCCTTTATTCCGGTGATGACATGTTGGATATCATCGGTTGAAGCAGCATCCGCTGATACAGATAAACCGAGAAAGTAAAACAAAACGATGGTGATAAGCAAAGCTGGAATGGTAGTGCCCATCATATGGCGAATATGTTCAAAGATCGGTATTTCGCCTATGCCGGCGGCGAAATTGGTTGTGTCCGACATCGGAGACATTTTATCACCAAAACAAGCACCGCATATGACTGCGCCTGCTGTCCATTCAAGGGGAACGCCGGCCGCACTCGCCACGCCGATCAGCGCTACCCCAATCGTGCTCACAGTTGTCAGGCTTGAGCCGACAAGTGTGCTGATGATCATGCATGAAAACAAAGCTGTCAAAAGAAGGTGGCTTGGTTCAATAAAGGACAGGGCATAAACTGTTACGGACGGTATGGCGCCGCTGTACATCCAAGCGCCGATTAAGATGCCGATCAGCGCCAGAACAATAATTGGCTGTGCGCCGTTTTTGATCCCATCCACAATCCCTTTTTCTAGGGTCTTCCAAGAAAAACCGAACCATAAACCGGCTGCTGAAAGCATGACAACACATAGAAACAGCGGGATATGCGGTTCTGTATGAAGAAAGAATAAGCAAGAAATAATGATGGCTAACATGAATATAAATAAACCGACGGCTAACGGAAATGTCAGCTTTTTTTGAGAATCCAAAATAACACCCCATATATATCTTTAATGCTTTTGTGCTTTTGGGCACGAAAGCATTATAACAGAAAAAAACGAAAATCTATGTTTTTTCACAATTATGAATATAAAAAAGCGAGCACAGGGCGTGCTCACTTCACGATTAAAACGGGTATATCAGATTTCGCTGAAAGCTTTTCACTTACACTTCCGAATATTAGCTTTTTCAGCCTGTTTTGGTCTCTGCTTCCGGTTACGATCATATCGGCAGAAATGCGGTTTGCATGTTCGATAATCGATTCAGCCGGATCACCTTCTAATATATCGATATCTCCATTTGCCTGCTGGTCATTCAGCATCATTCTGGCTTCGGCGATGACTTCTTCCGTACGGTCTTCATAGATCATTGGCTCAGGTGGTGCAACATCTGATATCAGCGGATCAGGAACACTTGTCATGCCTCCGCCAATATAGCTTGCCCCTGCTGCGGGCCTCGGCGGGTCGATGATGGTTTGATTGTCTTTCATATCATGTGAATGGGCGACGGTAATGGCGGCATTTACGGTTTTAGCAAGATCGATGGCTGTCTGAAGCGCTTTCTTACTATTTTCACTTCCGTCAAACGCGACAATGATACGGTCAGCATGAAACATCATTCTCACCCTTTCAAAAAACGTCTTACAACACAATACCCGGATTTGAGTACAATTAACCTTTTCCTATTCAAGTCATGATTGACAAAAAAAGGTTTTGTTTATATGATGAAAAAAGATGAAATCAGAATGGAAGGAGGGTTTGCTATGCCAAGGAATTTGCGTGTTTATCAAACAGTTTCATATTGGCGCGGCAAACCCTATGTTCTGTTTAATTGAACGGTTTTTTTGGTCGAGCCGCGCGCTGAAAAGCGCTGTGCATATCATATCGGTTAAAAAAGGCATGGAGCTGTCGCTTCATGCCTTTTTTATATACAAAATCTAAGGAAAGACAGGTGTATGGGATGTGAAGACAAATACAAAGGCGAGGGCAGCTCATGTCAAACTGAACGAAAAAAGCTGCAAGGAAAAAATAGAAGGCGGCTGATGAGGAGATGGGAATCGATGTTTTCAGTATTGAAAAAGCTTGGCTGGTTTTTTAAAGCTTACTGGCTGCGCTATACGATTGCGATTGTGCTTTTATTAGGAGTCAATGTAATTGAAATGTTTCCGCCTAAGCTCTTGGGGAACGCCATAGATGATATGAAATCGGGGGCGTTTACTGCGGAAGGGCTGTTGTTTTATATCGGTATCTTTTTTGTGTTGACGGCGGCCGTGTATATCATGTCTTATTTTTGGATGCATCAGCTGTTTGGCGGAGCGAATGTGATGGAGAAAATTCTTCGTACGAAGCTGATGGGGCATCTGCTGGCCATGTCACCACCGTTTTATGAAAAAAACCGTACAGGCGATCTAATGGCACGGGGGACGAATGATCTTCAGGCTGTCAGTTTAACGACGGGGTTTGGCATATTGACGTTAGTCGACTCTACGATGTTTATGATGACGATCTTTTTGACGATGGGGTTTCTGATTAGCTGGAAGCTGACCTTTGCCGCCATTATCCCGCTTCCCGTCATGGCGATTGCAATCAGTCTATACGGAAGTAAAATTCACGAGCGGTTTACGGAGGCCCAAAATGCGTTCGGGGCGCTGAATGACAGGGTGCTTGAATCTGTTTCAGGCGTGCGGGTGGTTCGCGCGTATGTACAGGAAACAAACGATGTCCGCCGGTTTAATGAAATGACCGCCGATGTTTATCAGAAAAATATGAAAGTGGCTTTTATTGATTCGCTGTTTGAGCCGACGGTGAAGCTGCTTGTCGGCGCCAGCTATCTGATTGGGCTCGGCTACGGAGCGTTTCTAGTGTTCCGGAATGAGCTGACGCTTGGCGAGCTTGTTTCCTTTAATGTTTATCTCGGCATGATGATTTGGCCGATGTTTGCAATCGGTGAACTCATTAATGTGATGCAGCGAGGCAATGCGTCATTAGATCGGGTAAATGAAACCCTATCTTATGAACCGGATGTGACAGATCCAAAGCAGCCAGCTGAATTGAAAGAGCCTGGAGATATCGTTTTCAGCCATGTCAGCTTTACATATCCAAGCTCAACAAGCAGCAATATTCAAGATGTTTCTTTTACAGTGCGAAAAGGGCAGACTGTCGGGATTGCCGGTAAAACCGGGAGCGGAAAAACGACGATTATTAAGCAGCTTTTGCGCCAGTACCCTACCGGTGAAGGGAGCATCACATTCTCAGGCGTGCCGATTGAGCAGATCCCTCTTGACCGGCTCCGCGGGTGGATCGGATATGTGCCGCAGGATCATTTGCTGTTTTCACGGACGGTAAAAGAAAATATTGTATACGGAAAACAGGATGCAAGTGATGAAGAGGTTAAGCAAGCGATTGCCGAAGCACACTTTAAAAACGATTTACACATGCTTCCGTCCGGTCTGGAGACAATGGTCGGTGAAAAAGGCGTGGCGCTGTCCGGCGGGCAAAAGCAAAGAATTTCGATTGCGAGAGCACTCATGGCGAATCCGGAGATTTTGATTTTGGATGATTCGCTTTCTGCTGTAGATGCCAAAACAGAGGCGGCGATTATCAGCAATATCAGAGAAAACCGCAAAGGAAAAACGACATTTATTTTGACGCACCGTTTATCCGCGGTAGAGCATGCTGACCTGATCCTTGTGATGGACGGCGGCGTGATTTCTGAGAGAGGCACGCATCAGGAACTGCTGGCCAATAATGGGTGGTACCGGGAACAATATGAAAGACAGCAGCTGTTCACTGCGGAGGAAGGGGGAACAGGGGCATGAAAACAGGGAAAACGTTATGGAGATACGCACTCCTTTATCGAAAATTGCTGATCACAGCCGTCCTATTGCTTGCGATCGCTGTCGGGGCAGAACTGACCGGGCCGTTTATCGGCAAAAAAATGATTGACGACCATATCCTTGGCATTGAGAAAACATGGTATGAAGCTGCGGAAAAAGATAAAAACGCCGTTCAGTTTCACGGCGTCTCTTATGTCAGAGAGGACCGTATGCAGGGACCTGTTTCTAAAGAAAAAGAAGCGCATATTTATCAAGTGGGAATGGCGTTTTATTTTGTTGATCAGGCGGTCAGTTTTGACGGAAACAGAACGGTTTTTGACGGAAAGCTGACGATTACAAACGGCGATGAGAGCCGGACATATGCTGCCGAAAAGCTGTCAAAGCAGGAACTTTTCCAGTTCTATCAACCAGAAATAATGGGAATGGTGTTTCTGATCTGTCTGTATGGGGGCTTGCTTGTCTTTTCGGTATTCTTTCAATACGGACAGCATTATTTGCTGCAGATGAGCGCCAACCGTATTATCCAAAAGATGAGGCAGGACGTGTTTTCGCATATACAAAAAATGCCGATTCGCTATTTTGACAACCTTCCGGCCGGCAAAGTGGTTGCACGGATTACCAATGATACGGAGGCCGTCAGGGATTTATATGTCACAGTGCTGTCAACATTTGTGACAAGCGGAATCTATATGCTCGGGATATTCACGGCTTTGTTTCTGCTGGATGTTAAGCTCGCGTTTGTGTGTCTGGCAATTGTGCCGATTATCTGGCTGTGGTCGGTCATATACCGAAAATACGCGTCTTATTACAATCAAAAAATCCGTTCGATCAACAGTGACATTAACGCAAAAATGAATGAGTCCATTCAAGGCATGACGATTATTCAGGCTTTCCGTCATCAAAAGGAAACGATGAGAGAATTTGAGGAATTAAATGAATCTCATTTTTACTTTCAAAACAGGATGCTGAATTTAAACTCCTTAATGTCCCATAACCTTGTCAATGTGATCCGGAACCTTGCGTTTGTCAGTCTGATCTGGCATTTTGGCGGTGCAAGCCTGAATGCGGCCGGGGTTGTTTCCATCGGTGTGCTGTACGCGTTTGTCGATTATTTAAACCGGTTATTTCAGCCGATTACAGGCATCGTCAATCAGTTTTCAAAGCTGGAGCTTGCACGGGTCTCCGCCGGCCGCGTTTTTGAACTGCTTGAAGAAAAGAATACGGAAGAAGCGGGTGAACCGGCGAAGGAGCGCGCGCTGGGGCGGGTTGAATTTCGTGATGTGTCATTTGCGTATCAAGAAGGTGAAGAGGTATTAAAGCATATTTCCTTTACCGCCCAAAAAGGCGAAACCGTAGCGCTCGTCGGCCATACCGGATCAGGAAAGAGCTCAATTTTGAATCTCCTGTTTCGTTTTTATGACGCACAAAAAGGGGATATTCTGATTGATGGGAGAAGCATTTACAACATGTCAAGACAGGAACTCAGATCCCATATGGGCATTGTGCTTCAGGACCCGTACTTATTTTCGGGCACAATCGGTTCTAACGTAAGTCTGGATGACGAGAGAATGACTGAAGAAAATATCAAAAAAGCATTGCGGCAAGTCGGAGCCGAGCCGCTTCTGGAAAAGCTTCCGAAAGGCATTAATGAACCTGTGATTGAAAAAGGGAGCACGCTGTCCTCTGGAGAGCGGCAGTTAATTTCTTTCGCAAGAGCTTTGGCGTTTGATCCCGCCATTTTGATTTTAGATGAAGCAACGGCACACATTGATACAGAGACAGAGGCCGTGATTCAGAAGGCGCTCGATGTCGTCAAACAAGGACGCACAACCTTCGTCATTGCCCACCGGCTTTCAACAATCAGAAACGCGGATCAGATTTTGGTCCTCGATAAAGGAGAAATAGTTGAGAGAGGGAACCATGAGGAATTGATGGAGGTCAAAGGCCAATATTATCAAATGTATGAGCTGCAAAAGGGTCAAAAGCATTCCATTGCATAACGCTCAAAAACCCAAAACAATCGTGTTTTGGGTTTTTTATATGTACTTAATAAGCCAGTCCGGCACGGTATCCGACATACTCTCCTGTAACGAGCTCACGATAGAGAAAATCAGCAGTATCACCGACCGTAATGCTTGAACCGCCCTCCGGCAAAACGTCACGCTCCGCACGATAAACGCCGGTGGCTGTTCCGTCCGGGAGGTAAGTGGGGCAGATGATGGTCCAGTCTAAAGATGATTCTTTTAGCATTTCGTATACTTTTGCATGCTCCTTGGCTGCGCGGGTCAGCTTTCGTTTTGATTCATTTGTTTCAAACCGGTATTTTCCCGGTTCATATCGGGAATCAAGAATGCCTGCAGTGCCGATTGTAATCAGCCTTTTGATATGCTGTTCCAGCATAATGTCGAGAATGTGTGTCAAAGCTGCTGACAGGGTATCATCACCATCTGTACCGAGACAGCTGATCACGATTTCAGCATCCTTCATAACTTTTTTCACATCTTCCCGGCAGCGTGCGTTCCCCATAACGATTCGGTCTTTTGGAAGGGGAAGCTCAGTAGGTTGAGATCTGACCAGAGCATAAATGTCAAATTGTTCATCTGCGGCAGCTTGTTTTAAAAAAGCTTGTCCGACGCGGCCACTGGCTCCAAATAAAGCGATTTTCATCAAAAAACCTCCTCGCCCTCATTATAAAAGGATGTTCTCAATTTGAACAGCGCGGGAAAGAATACCTGTACAAATAGACAGAACGATGGGAAACATATTCATGAATCATGGATATACTTACGAACTGAACCAGTTCCCAATTCACAACGGCGATGAATGACACCCTTATTCCCTCCCTTTTTTTCTAGGATATGTGGATCAGGAAAAAAGGGTGACAAATATAAAGAGAGCGCGGAAACCGCGCCCTCATAGCCATATATTGAGTTGTTATTGTACTCTGCCGCCCATTTGCTGCTGAGCGAAAGATACTAAACGTTTTGTGATTTCTCCTCCGACAGAACCGTTAGCGCGGGAAGTTGTATCCGCTCCAAGGTTAACGCCGAATTCAGAAGCGATTTCAAGTTTCATTTGATCGATAGCCTGAGCTGCGCCAGGAACTAGTAAGTCATTTGAAGAGTTTTGGTTAGCCATGTGTAAAATCTCCTTTTTGTTTAGTATGGTTGGGTTAACTGGAGTTGCACCAGTCTGTGGACCCGTCTCGGGTATCACTGCCGTCTCGGCGTAACCCAATGCTTGCCGGCTTGTTACTAGTATTATGTTAAAATGGCCGGAAACTCATGCGGAGAATTGAGTGGTAAATCTTGAGAAGACATAAAAAAAAGCTTAGCCGTTCAGGCTAAGCTAGTCATAAATATGAAAAAGCATCAGTTCATGTATCTCGTTTTTAAGAGCAGGCTCGTCAGCGCGGGCGGGAAACAAATTTCCCCATTCAATCTCACCGCTTTTATGATAGATGCCTTCATAATGAGTTCCTTTATAATAAAACGAAATTCTCCATCCGGGCAGCTTTTCTTTTTGGAACAAAGGTTTCCAGCTGAAATGAGAAATCATTACGGCCACGCTCCTTAAAATTGATGTCAATTGACCTGGATACGAACGAATTATGTTCATTGTATCACTGTTTCAGAACATCATTGAAGAGGTCTTTGGGATACAGTTTGTCCTAGCCCTGGATAAAGATAGGCCCGCTTTAATAAAAAAAGCGGACAGATTACGAAGGCCACAGCGCTTCATGGGAGGTGATCGCCTTCTCGGATAGATAGGAGGCGTATTCAAAGCTTCTTCGTTTTGTTAAAGAATCAACATGATACAAATTCGGATGAGAAAAAATACTGCGGCCCGGACGTGAATTCGCTTCAAACATCCATACTTTACCGTTCTGATCAATGCCAAAATCGAAGCCAATCTCCCCGATAAACCCCTCAATATGATCGTGAAGCACATGGCTTGCCGTCAGTGCCGCAGCAGAAAGCTTTTTAATGACCTTAATTCTTTCAGCAGGATCATCGTATACTTCTGCAAGTGTTTTTACAGTTCCGCCATTAGAAAGATGTGTTGTAATACTGTTTTCTCCGGAAATTTTTACGGCTATTGCTGTCACAGTCCATTTCCCTTTTCTGTTTTTATTGGTATGGACACGAAAATCCGCTGGTTTGCCTTGAAATTTGATCAGATCAACACCTTGCTGAATGAGAAAGTCAGACGGGTCGTGCTGTTTTTGAAATTCTGCCAGAAATGCGGAGGCATCTGAATAATCGATTGAAGAAAACGTTTTGGCGTCGTTTGTATGTTTCACTGTCAGGCCATCGTCTGTTTTTGTCAGCTGATATATCCCAGTGCCGAGTGCTCCGTTTGCCGGTTTGATATAGACTTTTTTGTATGCTTCACAGAGTTCTGCAATTTTCTCCACAGATGGTGTCAGCTCGGATTTCGGCAAAAAAGGGGCGGTTCTCGGATCTTTTTCGAGCAATTGATGAACGCTCCATTTATTAAAAAATGTTTTATTAAACCATGGGATTTGATATTCATCAATCAGCCGTTTTTTTGTATGTTGCAAGAGAAGCGAATCTTCAATTTTTCTGTTTGGCAAACGGTCATAAACGACGTTCGGCAGCGGGACGATTTTTTTCTCCCAGCCGTTTTCTCTGTATAGGAGCCCTTCAATCGTACCCTCCTCCCAATTGATTTGGTGTGCGCCGAAAACGAAGCAGTAGCCTCCTGCTTGCTCGTGTAACGTAACAAGCTTAGAAAAAAAGAGGGAACGATCCTTAAAAGGGCGCTCAAGAGATACGGTAAAACCTGCCGTAAAGATGCCGATTAACGGCCCGATATGCACCGTATGATCATGAATCAGGATGTCAGCCCTGCTTCGATGGGGAAGCAAAAGCTCATGAAACAGATTTTCAGAGAGAAGCACGGTTTGTTCTAGATGCCGTCTGTAAGAAATGTGGCATCTGACAACCTTCGTCCCGAATGCGGCATGCAAAAGTCCGTCTCGCTTCATGGAAGAGGGGAGAAACAGGGTATTTTCACTGGTTTTGTCTATGCCGATCAAAAACCGTTTACGATTCACGCGGAAGAACTCCTTTCTGGCTTTGCTCAGAAAACAAATATTGGCAGCGCTTAAGGGGACAGGTATACAGCTGTTCTTTTTGCTCGGGAGAGACACGCAGGATTGATTTCCTGCCCGGTTTGGAATTGATATCTAGGATCCAAATTCTCCCGTCCTTCGCAAGGCATATATCGAGCCCGAGTTCAAACAGCGGCCCGTAGCGCTCGTCAAGGTAATACGGAACCGACTGGGTAATCGAGAACACGTCATCAAGTAAGACCACTTGCTGTTTTTTCGGTATATCTTCAAACCATGAATCGAATGTCAACGCATCAGATCCGCCTGACAAATTGGCCAAAAGCCCGTGTTTGTATCCGCGTCTCACTGCCTTTCCGACTGTATTCCATTCACCTGCTTCGTTTTTTTCCATGAAGAGGCGGATATCACACGGGTATTGCTCCTTATCTTGAATATTTAAATAAGGCTGAAGCAAATATTGATGCTGAAGCACTTTTTTGCACCATGTTTTGAAAGAAGTTTGGTTGGAAAAGGTTTTTGTCTGCTTATCCTTTCCGATGTGATAAGTAGCGGTTATGTTTTTCTTACCCAGCTCCAAAAGAATAACGCCTCTGCCTCCTGCGCCGAACGCCGGTTTTAAGATGCAGGCTTTTTCTTTGGTTAAGAAGGAGTGGATTTGTTCATAGCGGCTCACCTTCATCGTTTCCGGAATATAGGGGTTGATCACAGCGTGCTGCTGCAGATCATGAAGAACGGTCCACTTATCGGGAAGACCCAGCCCGATGAATTCCGTTTTCGGATATTTTTTGAGCCACTCAACGATCGGTTTTGCTTTTTGGGATTGTGAATCCTTGCCGTAAAAACAGCGGTCATAAATATAATCTGGAATCGCCATTTCAGTTTCGTTCCATGTGCTGCTGGCCGAGTGATAGACCGATGCTTTGACACGCAAGGTGTCAGGTAAAATATCAAACGGTGTAAACCGGATGAAACGTATGCCAAATTCGGGTGCTCTTTTGGCCAACTCTGCGGAATAGTCCGCTTCATGCTGGCGGGATAAGGACATAAAACCAAGTGTTATCATGGTGAGACTCCCCCTTTTATTCAAAAGCTGCCGGCGGGTGTCAGCAGCTTTACGCTAAATACGTGTAAGACGAACGCAGCTGACGGTATTCTACTTTACAGAATACGATTCTCCACCTTGCCCTATTCCAAAAGAACAAGCTGATTTTCTGACAACAGGAATTTGTCTCCTCATTTGCTAAGTGATTGCATCAGCCTCTATAATACGAATAGGTACAACATCTATATGAAAAAAAGCTGAAGCACAGATGGAGGAAGATGAATAGGAATGGGTATTGCAGGAACCTTTATTTTTATGATCGTGATCGGCGCTGCCATTGGAGCGGTAACCAATCATTTAGCAATTCAAATGCTATTTAGGCCATATAAAGCGTACTATTTGTTTGGGAAACGAGTTCCTTTCACGCCCGGGCTGATTCCGAGAAGACGGGATGAACTTGCAAAACAAATGGGGCTGATGGTAGTGAATCATCTCTTAACCCCTGAGGGTATTAAAAAGCGGCTCGTCTCTGATACAGCCAAAGCGCAGGCTCTTCAAGTCGGGGAACAGCTGATTCAAAAGCTGTCACTTTCTGAAATGACAGTAAAAGAAGCACTTGAAAATGCCGGGGTAAAGCGTCCTGATGAAGCGGCAGACGCATGGATCAGCAACTGGACCGATGATAAGCTGAATAAGCTTTTCCGCCAATACGAGCATCAATCGTTAAAAGAGCTGGTGCCTTTGGAAGTGCAGGAAAAGCTTGAGGAAAAGATCCCGATGATTTCAGGATATATATTGTCACGAAGTGTCAGTTATTTTGAAAGTGATGAAGGGAAAATCCGTCTCGGCAATATGATTGATGACTTTTTAAAAGAGCGCGGCATGCTTGGAAGCATGGTGCAAATGTTTTTGGGCAATACAAGCCTCGCGGACCGCGTGCTGCCGGAGCTGCTGAAGTTTTTGCGGAATGAGGAAACAAATAAACTGCTTTCTGATCTCTTGCAAAATGAATGGGGTAAGCTGAGGGAGTACACGTTTTATGAGGCAGACGAAAAATGGAATGCCAAAGCGCTCATTTTCAGCCTGAAACGAAGAGTGCTGCAAACATTCTCGACTGCTCCTTTCTTTGACAATACGATTGGCACGCTTACCGTGCGCTATGAATCTGAGCTGACCCAGCAAATGCTGCCAGCGCTGTTAGACAAATTGCTTGAAGGGATTTCGGCCAATCTTGAAAGTGTTTTAAAACGGATGCGCCTTGAGGAAATCGTCAAGGAGCAGGTGGATCAGTTCCCGGTGCAGCGTCTTGAAGAAATGGTGCTGTCCATTTCCAAAAAAGAATTTAAAATGATTACCTATTTGGGAGGCCTTCTCGGCGGAATCATAGGTGCGATTCAAGCATTGTTTGTCATCCTTTTTTAAGAAGAAATGGTTTTTGATTAATGAAAGCAGCTCCATAGTCTGTTATAGTGGAGTGGTATGTCAAACGGCAATGATGAAAGGAGCTATACACAATGGCTGTTAATTTTTATGATGTAGCGTATGATCTGGAAAAAGCATTACGCGGGAGCGAAGAGTTCACCCGTTTAAAAAACCTGTACGATGAAGTAAACGCAGATGAATCAGCGAAGCGCATGTTCGAAAACTTCCGTGATGTGCAGCTTAGACTCCAGCAAAAACAAATGGCAGGAGAAGAAATTACACAAGAAGAAGTGACGCAGGCTCAAAAAACAGTTGCGCTTGTACAGCAGCACGAAAAAATTTCTCAGCTGATGGAAGCGGAGCAGCGCATGAGCGTGCTGATCGGTGAATTGAACAAAATCATTATGAAGCCTTTAGAAGAGCTTTACGGCAGTGTCGAAGGCTAAACAGCAAAATCCCTTCTTGGAAAAGAAGGGATTTTTTATTCTTTCAGCAAACTTGGAAATCCAATGAATCTTTTACCTCTCCATTGATGATCACTGATAATGTATGAATTCCTTTGTAATGTTTTCTGGTAGTTAGATCCTTAAAGGATTGAATTCTTGTGTACGGCTTAGTTTCGTTTTTTCTAATATTTGTTTCTGTTATTTTAAATACTTTTTGATGACGCTGACCTCTTGCTTTTACAAAATCAATTGCGTACTCAATTCTTACTTTTTGATCCCTGTCTGAATGAATATAGAAAGAAAATTCAAGGCTTTCGCCAATGGCTATATGGCTTGATTGACATGTTAAATCATGTAATTGTATTGAATCAGCATTTTCATAACCAAAAAGCGATAAGGCCTGTTTATCACCCTTTTTTAATAAGGTCCGATAGGCGTGTTTGATGATCCAATCGGAATAGGGATGTGTTCCGTACCATTGATCTGCGACTTTTCTTAGCAAATGAGGATGCGTTTTTGATATATCATTAAGGTTGTTGGCCACGCTTTTCCTTACATACAAGGACTTGTCCTGCATCAGCTTCTCAAGGATCGGCAGAACGGGGGAAGGGTCTGATTTCAAAGCGGGTATCGATTTTCCCCATGGCAGGCGTGGCCTGCTTCCTTCGCTCGCAAGTCTTCTCACGTGTTCATTTTTATGCTCGGACCATTTAAGCAATTGTGCAATCATTTTTTCTTGATCTAAAAGCAAAAAAGGCCTCACAGCAAATTCTGAGGTTGAATATTGCGTAAAGTATTCCAATGCCTTTATTGATTCTTCCCAATGCGCTAACCCGTACTGTTCTACATAATCAGGGAATAGAATTCCGCTTAGTCCTTTAAAATGAGGGGCTGCATCCCGTAAAATTGTGAGCGCTTCATCGTAATGTTTTGGCAGTGTTTCGTATAAGGAAGCTGTAATGGGGCGCATCCGCTCTTTTAAAGCGAGTTCAGGCCAGTCTTCCTGCAGCAATTGTTCCTCGAATCTGTCTTGGTTAAAATCAGGACAAGATGCCTTTATATGGTGTATCAATTGAGATATCAGTTTTTCATTGTATATTTCTTTTAAGTCAGCCACCTGATCACCGCTCTTTCATTTATTATTTATATTATATGGGAATATATGTTCTGAATCAAGCGATATATTCCAAAAATTAACAACCGATCCTACCTTAGTATACATCATTTGGATACTTTTTTTAGTTAAAAAAACCCTTGTCATCAGCAAGAAAAACTGAGATAATGGCTTTGAAAGCGCCTACACTTACCTGATTTCAATTGGATACGGTCGCATATCATGCCGTTATATAGAGGGGATAAGCAACAGAGAGTAAGTGTTCGGAGCGCATCATTGGTCAAACAAGGGGTTCCTGATACATGATTTTTCGTAAATCGAAATAACGATATTAGGGAGAATGGCTGCTTCGATCGTATCCTATCATAATGCCAAAAACATAAAGTCTGCTGAGCCAGGCTTTTTTTGCTTTGCAGAAAAGGTTGTTCTAAACACAGAGACAGGGTCATATTCTATACACAAGTACAGTCATCAAGGAGGGGGACATCTCTGTGTCAAAACAATTGCTTGCCTTAAATATAGATGGAGCGCTTCTTCGGTCGAACGGAAAGATTCATCAGGCAACGAAAGACGCGATTGAATATGTTAAGAAAAAAGGGATTTACGTCACACTCGTAACCAACCGTCATTTTCGTTCAGCACAGAAAATAGCAAAATCGCTGAAGCTTGATGCCAAGCTGATCACTCATAGCGGGGCATACATCGCTGAGAAAATAGACGCCCCGTTGTTTGAAAAAAGAATCTCTGACGATCACACCTTTAATATTGTTCAAGTGCTGGAGAGCTATCAATGCAATATTCGGCTTCTTCACGAGAAGTATTCGATCGGAAACAAGAAAAAGGTGAATTCAAATTTATTAGGGAAAGCACTCATTCACCCGTCTGATCCGATCTTTTATCCAGTCCAGTTTGTTGAATCATTAAGTGATCTTCTCATGGATGAGCCAGTGAGCGCACCTGTCATCGAGGTGTACACGGAGCACGACATTCAGCATGACATTACAGAAACGATTACGAAAGCTTTCTCTGCGGTTGATGTTATTCGCGTAAACGATGAGAAGCTGAATATCGTCCCGAAAGGTGTCTCGAAGGAAGCGGGTCTGGCCCTCGTCGCTTCAGAGCTGGGCCTGACCATGGATGATGTCGTGGCCATCGGACATCAGTATGACGATCTCCCAATGATTGAACTTGCCGGTCTTGGGGTAGCGATGGGGAACGCCGCTCCGGAGATTAAGAGAAAGGCCGATTGGGTCACAAGGTCCAATGACGAGCAGGGTGTTGCTTACATGATGAAGGAATATTTCCGGATGCAGCAGCGAAAAGGATTTCTTGATAAGTTCCACATGAAACGTGTGTAAAAAAGCCGCTCGCGCCCTGACAGGTGCGGCGGCTTTTTTGCCGGATTGATTTTAACGGTTTATTTCTGTACACTAAAGAAAGTTTTGAATCTGATAAATTAGGTGATGAAGTTGCAAATTAAAATAGAAGGCATACATGATGACCGCCTGCATCGGCCTCTGCAAAATATTGCAAATTTGTTTTATGAAGAGTGCGAGCTTGTGTACGGCGGAGGGGAGCCCGCAGATGTTGTCATTTCTTTAGACTGTTCACAAACGGATGAGCATGTGACGGTTTCGGGAGAAGTGAAGGGAACTGGCATAACGGAACAGCATACAAAATCTTTTTCTCCCGGCATGAATGAAAAAGAAGCTTTTAAGCAAGTGAAAAACACGATTTCTTATGTGTATCTCAATCTTCTTCAAGCGCATACGGGCATCACGCAAAAGTGGGGAATCCTGACAGGGATCCGGCCGACAAAGCTGCTTCATAAAAAGCTGCAAAGCGGAATGCCGCAGGAGCAGGCACATGCTGAATTGAAAAAGGACTATTTAATTCATGATGAGAAAATCGGGTTAATGCAGGAAATTGTTGACCGGCAGCTGGCGGCAGTGCCGGATTTGTATCAAGTAAAGGATGAAGTCAGTATTTATATCGGCATTCCGTTCTGCCCGACAAAATGCGCGTATTGCACATTCCCTGCGTACGCCATCCAAGGGCAGGCGGGCAGAGTCGGCTCATTCTTATGGGGGCTGCATTATGAAATGCAGAAAATCGGCGAATGGCTGAAGGCGCATGATGTGAAGGTTACAACCATTTACTTTGGCGGCGGGACGCCGACAAGCATTACAGCGGAGGAAATGGATCTGCTGTATGAAGAAATGGTCCGCTCCTTCCCTGATGTGAAAAACATTCGCGAGATTACGGTAGAGGCCGGCCGCCCTGACACGATTACGGAAGAAAAACTCGCCGTTTTAAACAAATATGACATTGACCGGATCAGCATCAATCCACAATCCTATGAAAACGAAACGCTGAAGGCGATCGGACGGCATCATACAGTTGAAGAGACCATTGAGAAATATCATCTGTCACGCCAGCACGGCATGAATAATATTAACATGGATCTGATTATCGGTTTGCCCGGGGAAGGCGTGAAGGAGTTCAGACACAGCCTTTCAGAAACGGAAAAACTGATGCCGGAATCCCTTACGGTTCATACTCTTTCCTTTAAACGGGCCTCAGAAATGACGAGAAACAAGCATAAGTACAAAGTCGCCGGCAGGGAAGAGGTTTCTCAAATGATGGATGACGCGGTAGCCTGGACGAAAGAGCATGGGTACGTGCCTTATTATTTATACCGCCAGAAAAATATTCTTGGAAACCTTGAAAACGTCGGATACTCTTTGCCGGGACAAGAAAGCATCTACAACATCATGATTATGGAAGAGGTGCAGACGATTATCGGCATCGGCTGCGGCGCAGCAAGCAAATTTATAGACCGTGATACAGGGAAAATTACGCACTTTGCCAATCCGAAAGATCCGAAATCGTACAATGAGCGCTTTGAACACTACACGGACGAAAAAATCAAATATTTAGAGCAGATTTTTGAGAGAACGACAAAGCAGCACTGATCACAGTGCTGCTTTTTTTTATCCCTGTTTTCTTGCAGGCTGAACATCAGGCTTCCATTTAAATACCTTGTTCAGTAAGCGGTAAATTCGTTTTGATTCCTTTGTTAAAAGCGGTCCTAAAATCGCCAGAATGAGGACATATAATGCGGCAAACGGCTTTAAAGTGGCTGACAGGCCGCCGGCTATCCCGAGATTCGCAACGATAATCGAAAACTCTCCCCGTGAAACGATCGTCAGTCCGATATTCGATGAAGCCTTATGGGAAAGCCCTGCGCGTCGTCCTGCCACCATTCCGGCGATAAAGTTTCCGAGAATGGTCAGAATCACTGCTCCCAGTGCAAGCCAAACCGCTTCACCGAGCGAAAACGGGTCGATGCTAAGGCCGAAGCTGAAAAAGAACATCGCGCCGAAGAAGTCGCGAAACGGAACGACAAGGTGCTCAATCCTATCGGAATGCTCTGTTTCTGAAAAAACCAAACCGAGCAGCAGCGCGCCAATCGCTTCCGCTACATGGATCGTCTCTGAAAACCCGGCGATAAAAAAGAGTGCGGCGAAAATGACGATAATAAACACTTCATTTGAGCGAATGTCCAACAGCTTATTCAAGAGCGGCGGGAGCTTTCTGGCTGCGATAAAAAACAGCAGCATATAACCGAAAGCGATCAAAATGGACAAGAGCGCACTCCCGACTGATGTCGCATCACCTAACACAAGACCTGAAACAACGGACAAATACACGGCAAGGAAAATATCCTCAAACATAATGATGCCGAGAATCAGCTCGGTTTCCGGATTGGCCGTTCTTTTTAAATCGACGAGCACTTTTGCGACAATCGCACTTGACGAGATTGTGATGACGCCTGCGAGGACGAGGACTTCTAGAAAGGAAAACCCGGTGATAAATCCATAAAGCAGCCCGAGGCTGAAATTAATCAAGATATAAATCGTTCCGCCAATTGCAATTGATTTTCCGGATTTGATTAATTTTCCTACGGAGAATTCGAGTCCGAGATAGAAAAGGAGGAACAGCACGCCCATCCGCCCGAAAAACTCGATGATTTCACTGCTTTCTATAAACGTAAGGTCAATAATCCCCACTTTCGGCGCGTGCGGTCCAAGCAGCATTCCAAGCACAATCAGAAATGGAATAATCGAAAATTTAATTTTGTTGGCGATTACACTGGCAATCGCCACAAGAACAAGCGCAGTCCCGACTTCAAATACAAGATGATCCATCGGCCGTTCACACGCCCTCTCCAGAAAGAAAATCATGAATCAGTTTCTTCAGATGCTTTCTTTCACCTGAGAGGACAAGTGTGTCATTTTCTTCAATAACCGAATCGGCTCCGGGATTTAAAAGCTTTTCCTGGCTGTGTTTGATGATGGCAATCACAGTGACATCGTAGTTTTGGCGGACATCAAGCTCCCCGAGCGTGCGCCCAATTGATTTGGCGCCTTTTTCGACCTTAAACCATTCAATAATGAGATCGCTGAAGGCCATTTCGATGGATTCCAGCGCTTGCGGTTTATAGACCATGCCACCTAAAATAGCGGCAATTTGCCTTGCTTCAGAATCATCCAATGAGATATTGGAAAGAAGCTCATCGGGGTCCCGGTCATTAAACCGGTAAATTTCTCTTCTTCCGTCATCATGAATGATAATCGTCATTTTTTCGTGACTTCTCGTTTCGATTTCAAATTTTTTGCCGATGCCCGGCAGATCGTTT
This sequence comes from Bacillus inaquosorum KCTC 13429, assembly GCF_000332645.1. GTDB lineage: Bacteria > Bacillota > Bacilli > Bacillales > Bacillaceae > Bacillus > Bacillus inaquosorum. The sequence goes on along the minus strand of NZ_AMXN01000004.1, from coordinate 447,195 downwards.
TCTTTAATATTCAATGAAAATCCCTCCGAATGTAGTGTTGGCTAAATGGGGTAAGTTAAAAACAAGAACATTTATATTCGGAGGTAATTAGACTGGTATTTGACAGGGACGGCACAAACCTTTTCCAACCTGTTTATCAGCGGTTCGTCAAGAGGTTTGACAGACAGCTGCCTGACAGACTGCGCCAGCGGGCTGTACTCTTTGATCAGCTCTGCCGGGTACATGCTGCCCGGCGACGGTGTTTTGGCCGTTTGTGTTTCCTGCGGATATGAGGACATAGGCACATAGCTGTCAGTGCTTGCTTCAAGCTGGGAAGGCAGAACCACGTCCGAAGGGGGAAAGTACACCATAAATAAACTTAACAGAAAACTGATCAGCAATTTATCCATGTTCCTTTCCCCCTTTCTCATCCTGATAATCCCTTCTTTTTCACTATATAAAACTTTATGTTTTCATTCAAACAATATGCATTTTTCAGTATCTATTGACCTTGAAAAATAAAAAGGTTTATTTGAGGATGGCGGGGAATGTATAGGAGAAAGAAAAAAGCAAGCGCATACATGGAGGTGCTTCATATGGAATTTATTCAATATGAACGGAATGGAGCCGTTGCCGAGATTATCCTGAATCGCCCTGATGCCCATCACGCCCTGAATGAACAGATGCTGTCTGAACTGAAGGAGGCGGTTGATAAGGCGGCTGCAAGCGAGGCGCTTATCGTTCTCCTGAGAGGAACCGGGAAAGGCTTTTCGGCCGGCGGAGACATCCGGATGATGACGTCAGAGCATGACCCTGATCAATTTAAGCAGCTGATGGATACGATTGAGGCTGTCACTTTGACATTATATCAAATGAAGAAAGTGACAATTGCTGCTATTCACGGTGCTGCTGCGGGACTGGGCCTGAGTTTGGCACTGTGCGCTGACATTGTGCTCGCAGAAAAAAACGCTGTTCTCGCGATGAATTTTATCGGCATTGGGCTTGTTCCGGACGGCGGAGGGCATTATTTGCTGAAGAAAAGAATTGGAGAGGCGAAAGCGAAAAAGCTGATTTGGACCGGGAAAAAGCTTTCCGCCGCGGAAGCCGCCGATATGGGCCTCATTGACGGGACATTTGCCGGAGACCCTGCGGAAGGCGCGAGGCCCTTTATCGAAACCCTTTTGGCCTCACCTCTTTTGGCGATGATCGAAACGAAAGCCATCTTTCAGAGCCTCCAGCTTGAAGAACTGAAAAAGGTGCTTGCCCTTGAACGCAGCGCCCAAGAGAAAATGAGAAGGACCAAGGATCACCAAGAAGGAATCCGTGCCTTTTTAGAAAAACGGGAGCCGAAGTTCCAAGTGTAACAGATCAGCCGGAAAGCTGATCATCTGTGAAATAAAATCAGCTTTCCGGCTGCATTGACTAAACGATGGGTATGACTGTGAAGCTCTTTTTCTTTTAACAGGGCCTCACCATGCGTTTTTGCCGTTTCTTCATTTTCTGCCTCGAATCGTTCGTTTACCAGTGTTTTCCCCGAAGGATCAAAAGCTGTAAGGAAATAATCAGCCATCAGGTTTCTCCTCCATTTTCAAGATTTATCGTTCTTTCTTCATTTATATTCTAAACAGGAAATCAAAATCCTTTATTATGTTTCATCCAAAATTAGTATATAATGGGTCAGGGAAGGAGGAGATTCGGTGCTTAAGATTGATCACGTAACGAAGACATTTGGAGATTATAAAGCCGTTGACGGATTAGACTTAGACATTCCGGAACAGCAAATGTTCGGTCTTTTAGGCGCAAACGGAGCGGGAAAAACGACGACGTTTCGCATGATCCTTGGCTTATTAAGCATTACGGAGGGCTCAATCAGCTGGAAAGGCCGTCCTGTGAATTACAGTATCAGCAACAAAATCGGTTACTTGCCGGAAGAACGGGGCCTTTATCCGAAAATGAAGGTAAAGGATCAGCTTGTCTATCTTGCCAGATTAAAAGGGATGGAGAAGCGGGAGGCTGTAAAAGAGCTCGGCACATGGCTTGATCGCTTCAATATAACAGATTACGAAAATAAGAAGGTGGAAGAGCTTTCGAAGGGCAACCAGCAGAAAATCCAATTTATTTCGGCAGTTTTGCATAAGCCGGAGCTGCTGATTCTTGATGAACCATTCAGCGGTTTGGACCCTGTCAATGTTGAGCTGTTAAAAGAGGCTGTAATCTCTCTGAAAAACAGCGGTGTTTCTATTTTATTTTCCAGCCACCGGATGGAGCATGTGGAGGAGCTTTGTGAGAACCTTTGCATATTGCAGAAAGGAAAGCCGGTTGTGCAAGGCAGGCTGAAGGAGATAAAGCGTTCCTTCGGCAAAAAGAATGTCACGATTCACTCCGATGACGATCTGCGTTTTTTGCAGTCTCATGAAGGCATTCTTCAATGGAAGGAAACGGCCGGCGGCGTCAAGCTGCAGATTGCCAATGAAGACATCTCTCAAGAGATTTTTGCCATGCTCCAAGGAAAAGGGTTTATCAGAAAGTTCGAACTTGAAGAGCCGTCACTGCATGATATTTTTATAGAAAAGGTGGGGGCCGTCTATGAATAAATTTTGGATCATGCTTTCTCATACATATAAAAATAAGATTATGGCAAAATCCTTTATTATTTCGACTGTTATCACGGTACTGCTTGTTTTAGTTGTAACGAATCTGGAGTCGATCATTTCTCTGTTTCAAGATGATGATGCGAAAGAAAAAATCGCCGTTGTTGATGAAACAAACGAATTATATCCGGTTTTCTCGAAGCAGCTGAAAGCGGTGGATACAGACAGCGATCTTGATGTGAAGCAGTCGAAGCAATCGGAGGATGAGGTCACAAAGCAAGTCAAAGATGATGCCCTCGATGGCATGCTCATCATCAAACGTGATGAAAAAGGGACCATTTCAGGAACATATAAAGCGTTAACGATTTCTGATGAAAGCACATATCAAACGCTGCAGCAGGCGCTGACGCAAACCAAAACGGCTGTCGGAACGGCGGAGCTCGGCGTTTCGCAGGAAACGATCAGCAGCCTTTATGCGCCCGTTACTGTCGGGCAGGAGGCGCTGAAAGAGGGAGCGAAGTCTGAGGAAGAGCTGGGCCAGACGGTAGGGCTTGTTTATATTATGCTGTTTGTCATCTATTTCTCTGTGATTATGTATGCCAGCATGATTGCAATGGAGGTCGCAACCGAAAAATCTTCGCGTGTCATGGAAATTCTTATCTCAAGCATGCCGCCGATCCAGCAGATGTTTGCAAAGCTGCTCGGCATCGGGCTCGTCGGGATCACACAGCTTGCTGTCATTATAGCTGCCGGCTCATTGTCGCTAAGGTTGAACAAAACGAGCGAAACAGCTTCATCTGTCGGGGGATTTCTTAATCTGACCGACGTTTCAGCAACGACCGTTGTTTATGCTGTTATTTTCTTTTTGCTCGGATACTTTTTATACGCGACACTCGCCGCGTTTCTCGGCAGTGTCGTCAGCAGAATAGAGGACGTGCAGCAAACGATCACGCCGATGACGCTATTGGTTGTCGCCGGTTTTATGATCTCGATGTTCGGCTTGAATGCACCTGACGCAGGATTTATTACGGTAACTTCGTTTATTCCGTTTTTTACGCCAATGATTATGTTCTTGCGCGTCGGCATGCTTGATATTCCGTTTTGGCAGGCGGCTGCCGGAATCGGAATCACACTGCTCACCATTATCATACTGGCCGTCATCGGCGCCAGAATTTACAAAGGCGGTGTGTTGATTTACGGCAATTCAAGCGCGTTCAAAGCGATCAAACAAGCGCTGCGTTTAGCGAAAAACTGATTGGAAAACAGCCTGGGGATTCTCAGGCTGTTTCTTTATTGACAGAACGTGCATTCGCAAGAATTCGGTGCTAAAATAAGGGTACTTCATCCTGGAAAGGAGCAGAATGTTGACTGATCTAACCTTTATTCATGCGGCAGATCTTCATCTTGACAGTCCGTTTTACGGGATATCGCATCTGCCGGAACCGATTTTTGCCCGGATCAAAGAAAGCACGTTTGCAAGCGTGAGACATATAATAGATGCCGCAGTGAGAGAAAACGTTGATTTCATTTTGCTGGCGGGGGATCTGTTTGACGAAGCCAATCGAAGCTTAAAGGCCCAACTTTTTTTAAAAAAACAGTTTGAAAGACTCAGAGAGTGCGGGATTTCAGTTTATGTGATCTTTGGGAACCACGATCATCTGGGCGGGGAGTGGACGCCGATTGAATGGCCGGAGAATGTCCACATTTTTACATCCGCTGTTCCTGAAGAAAAATCGTTTTATAAGGAAGGCAGGCGCATAGCAAGCATTTACGGCTTCAGCTATCAGGCCAGGGCCGTAACGGAAAACCAAGCCGCCCGCTACCGGAGGTCAACTGATGCGCCGTTTCATATCGGTATGCTTCATGGTACGTTATCGGGATCTGAAGGGCACGATCCGTATTGCCCGTTTACACATGACGATCTCGTAAAAAGCGGGATGGATTATTGGGCGCTTGGCCATATTCATAAACGCCAAATTCTTTCTGCCGGGAACCCGGCAGTCATCTATCCGGGAAACACGCAAGCGCGCCATATGAAGGAGACTGGAGATAAAGGCTATTATCTCGTTCGTGTGACAAACGGAGACATTTCTTATGAATTTCAGAAAGCGCATGATGTCCTGTGGGAAAAAGCGGCAGTTGATGTGACGGAGGCAAAGAATATGACTGCCCTTTTCCAAATGGTTGAGGACGCGTTTTCGAAGCTGCGGACAAAGGGGAGCCCTGTTTGTGTAAGACTCATATTGCAAGGGCGGGCGCCGGAATGGCTGCTGGAGGCTCCGAGAGGCACTTTGGACGAGCTTCTTGAAGCTTTTCAGGAGCAAGAGGCGGAGGAGGAACACTTCATTTGGCCGCTTTCATTAGAAGATGAGACAGAAAAAGAAACAAACCTTACAAACCTTGACCCTTTTTTCGGCGGTTTATTTGAAGACATTGATGGCGGCGATCTCTCAGATGTGCTGGAAGGGCTTGAGCGTCACCCTGTATATAGAAGGCACGCGGACCGGTTTAGCCAAGAGGAGTTAAAGGAAATAAAAGAGCAGGCACAAATTTTATTGAAAAGACAGCTTAAGGTGCTTGAAACATGAGGCGGTGAAAGCTTTGCGAATTAAATCTTTACATATCTACCATTACGGGAAATTTTCCAATCGGACCTTTCACTTTTCCGCCTCACCTGTCCAATTAATCTACGGATTAAATGAGGCAGGAAAAACGACGATGATGTCATTTATTGAAAGCATGCTGTTCGGTTTTCCGAAAACGAAAAAATATGAACCGAAAACAGGCGGTGTCTACGGCGGTGTTCTTGAAGCTGAACATCCTGAGTATGGGGTGTTGAAGATCGAACGGACGAAAGGGACTGCCGAAAAGCTGAGAGTGTACACAGAAAAGGGCGAAGTGAAGCAGGGAGATTTTTTAAAGCAGCTATTCCAGGGCACGGACAGGGTGCTGTACAAAGCCATTTATTCGTTTGACGTATTCGGGCTGCAGGAAATTCACGCCTTTAATCGGGACAAGATTGGGGAATTTCTGCTGTTTTCCAGCTTGTTTGGCGCCGAGGCCGTATCTAAACTTGATTCAAGACTGGCAAAGGAAAGCGAAAGGCTCTATAAACCAAACGGGCGAAACCCTCAATTGAATCAGGAGCTGGAAACGCTTAAGCAGCTGACAGCGAAGCTCAAACAGGCGGAAGCAGAGGAAGCGGGCTATCATCAGCTTCTTGAGAAAAAAAGAACGCTTGAAGCCCGTCTTGCAGCGGCAGAAACCGAATTGAAGGAGGCGGCAGGACATATCCGAACCATTGAGGGAGCGATTGAGCTGAAGCCGCTGCAAAATGAAAAAGCGGCGCTGGAACAGGCGATTGCTCAATATCCGGAACGGGCGGGACAATTTCCGGCTGACGGGCTGCATCAGCTGGAAAAGTATGAATCCCATCTTCACCCGAAATCCGCACAGCTTGAGGCACTTCGGGTGAAGATGGCAGAACTGGACAAGCAGATGCAAAAGCTTAACCCGGATAAAGAAATATTGGCGAAAGAAACGCTGATACAAGAGCTTTCGGCAGGGTTTCATATGTATCAATCCTGCGGAGAACAGCTCGCCGCCATTCAGGCACAGCTGCGCCAGTCGTCTGCACAGGCAGCGGCCGGGCTGGAACAGCTCAATAAAACGGATGAAAATGAGCTTTTGAATATGAACACGTCATATGACTATGAATGGCAGCTTCAGCAGGCGGTGCAGCAATACGTACAGGCAAGAGACAGAAAACGGCAGCTTGATGAGACGTTTGAACTTGCCCGGCAAGAGCTGGAAGACGCAGAAAAGGCTGTTCATGCTGCTTCGTCCGCCATCCTTGAAAACAGCCAAAGAAAAGATAAAGAAGCGGCTCTTAAAGCATATGATGAAGCACAGGGGCAGCATCAGGAGCAAGCGAAGCTGAGAGAACAGCTGAAGTTTTTTGAAAGGCAGCAGGCAAAACAGAAAAAGACTGTTATTGCAGCTGGTATGTTGTTCATCGTTCTATTTCTGATGCTGCAGCAATGGATTCCCGCCATAAGTATCGGGGCTGCTCTTATCGTGTATTGGCTTGCATCAGGGAAAAAAACACCGTCTTCCCGAAACAGCGGGGAGCCGAGACAGCCAATGACGGACATTTCGCCGGCAGAAGCCGAAGCGCTTCGAGAAGCGTTATGGGAGGATGACCGCAATAAACAGCATCTCATCACACAGCGGGCAGTGCTCCAGCAAAAAGAGACGGCTTATGAAAGGGTCATCCAGCAGTTTGAACAGTGGGAAGCCGATATGGCCCCGTCCTTTACTCAGGTCGAGCGTTTTATGAAGGAGCTCGGATTCAAGGAAGATCCGTCTTTTTTGCTTGATGCTTACAGCTTAATGAAGGATGTCAAAAAAGAAGTGAAGAAAAAGCATGAGCTGACAATTGAAGCCGGACGGCTGAAAAAACACCGGCGCACATTCGAAGAACGCGTCAGAAAGCTTATGTCTGAGAATCATAGTGAGAACATCTCTATTTCGGACGCCCTTCACACATTGCAAAAAAACGTTGAACGTGAAAAAGAAATCGAGAAGCAAAAAAAGGGAATTGAAACAGATATTCATTATACAAAGGAGCAGCTGCTGGAGCTGGAGCAAGAAATACAGTATTTTCAAGCCCAGATCGAACAGTTATTTGCCGCGGCGGCTGTAAAAGACAGAAATGAGTTTTGCGCCATTGCAGACATCAGCAAGAAATTGAAGGACATGGAGATCAAACTTCATCACATAAACGCACAGCTTCAAGGCGGACACCCAGAGGAGATTGAACTGGCGGATTCCAATACGCTTACTGAATTGAAAAACAAGCAATTCGTTGAGAATGAAAGAAAAGAATGGCTGACTGAGGAGATCCAACAGCTTCGGAGTCAAATCGCACTGCTCTTCGTCAAACAGGAACAATTAGAGGCGTCGGGATTGGTCTCAGACCTCAAGCTGCAAACGGAAATGCAAAAAGAGCGTGTCAAAGAAACCGCTAAAAAATGGGCCTCAATACAAATGATCAAACAGGTGATCAGAAATAAATTGGAGCGTCATAAAAAAGTCGAGCTTCCGCGCCTTCTGGAGACCGCCGGAGAATTTTTCCGTCCATTGACTGATGGAAGCTACAAGACGATTTATTTTTCTGAAACGGATGATTCCATTATGGTCATGCATTGTGATGGAACTGTTTATCATGCCGAAGAGCTATCACAAGGGACGTGTGAGCAGCTGTATACAGCGATCCGATTTGCTCTGGCCGTTACACGTCATGATTGGGCCAGGCTACCGTTCCAGCTTGACGACAGCTTTGTCCATTTTGATCAGGAAAGGCTGAAACGTGTATTAGACGTTCTTTATGATTTATCTGAAGGCGGAAGGCAGATTTTGTATTTTACATGCCATGATCATGTTAAAGATGCATTTCAAAGCAGTCAGATCATCCATTTGGTGTCATAAAAGAGGTTCTATAGCTGTAAATCGGTATGTGATATACTGATATTATGTAAGATACGGAGGGAGCTTTAATAGAATGGCTAAAGGGATTATGCTACATGAGGTTGGCGAACAGGTGGACCAATATCTATTGATTAAATCCTTGACAAAAGGGATTGCAAGCAATGGGAAACCGTTTTTAACGCTGATGCTGCAAGACCAGTCAGGTGATATTGAAGCGAAGCTGTGGGATGCCAAGCAAAGTGATGAAGTGACCTATGCGCCGCAGACGATTGTGAAGGTCGTGGGGGATGTTCATCATTACCGCGGGCGCACCCAGCTGAAGCTGAGAAATATCAGGCCGGTAAGCGAGCATGAAAACGTCAATATTGATGATTTTTTAGAAACCGCGCCGATTCCGAAAAATGAAATGATGGATACCATCACTCAATATATATTTGAAATGAAAAATCCGAATATCCAGCGGATCACAAGGTTTTTAGTCAAAAAACACGAAGCTGAATTTATGGATTATCCTGCGGCTACGAAAAACCACCATGAGTTTGTCTCAGGTTTAGCGTATCATGTCGTCTCTATGCTGAATCTGGCGAAATCCATTGCAGATTTATATCCGTCTCTTGACCGTGATCTGCTTTATGCCGGTGTTATCCTGCATGATCTTGGAAAAGTGAAAGAGCTGTCCGGCCCTGTTTCCACTTCTTATACGGTTGAAGGCAATTTGCTCGGCCATATTTCGATTATGGTGACAGAGCTGTCAAAAGCGGCTGAGGAGCTTCAAATCGATTCTGAAGAGGTGTTAATTCTTCAGCACTTAATTTTAAGTCACCACGGCAAAGCAGAATGGGGCAGCCCGAAACCGCCGATGGTGAAAGAAGCGGAAATATTACATTATATAGACAACCTGGATGCGAAAATGAATATGATGGACAGAGCGCTTGAGCGCGTGAAGCCGGGCGAGTACACTGAACGTGTATTTGCGCTGGAAAACCGTTCCTTTTATAAACCGACTTTTCACAAATAAACAAAAAAGGACTGATGCTGATACATTCAGGTCAGTCCTTTTTTATGCGCTTTTGCCGCTCATAACTCGTCTCATTCCCGCATATGGTTAAGAATAAAGAATCTATGCAAAAGGGGGAGGAACCCGTGTTATTTTTTCCATGGTGGGTGTATCTTTGTATTGTAGGCATCATTTTCAGTGCATATAAACTTGTGGCGGCAGCCAAAGAGGAAGAAAAAGTAGACCAGTCCTTTATTGAAAAAGAAGGGCAGATTTATATGGAGAGGATGGAAAAGGAGAGAGAACGCCGCAGTTCTCAGCAGCATGACGAAGAAAATCCAAACCATTCTATTGCATAAAAAAAGCTGTGCAGCTCAATGAGCGTGCACAGCTTTTTTTATTATTTAGAACTGTTTGAAGAGGAAGAAGTGCTGCTGTTTGTAGAAGATGTATTGAATGTGTCTTTTAGTTCTTTATCTTTTACTTCGATGTCAGCTTTCTTCATGACTTTTTGAACAGCTTCCTGAACGGCATTGCTGTCATTTAGTTTTTGTTCAAGCACTTCAGATTTCAGCTCTTTTTTCATATCTTCGTATTTACCGCGTTCTTCTGTCTTTTTAATGATGTGATAGCCGTATTGTGATTTTACAGGATCACTGACTTCACCTGTTTTTAATTTGAATGCAGCTTTGCTGAATTCAGCCACCATACCGTCTTTTGCGAACCAACCAAGGTCCCCGCCTTTTGAAGCAGAGCTGTCTGTAGAGTATTCTTTCGCAAGGTCTTCAAATTTCTCGCCTTTTTTCAGCTTTTTCTCTACTTCTTCAGCTGTCTTTTTATCAGCGACAAGGATATGGCTTGCACGGATTTTGCCTTTTAAGCCTTCCCAGTACTCTTTGATATCGGCATCTGTTACTTTGATGTTATCTTTAGCGGCTTTTTGTGTCAGTAATTCATATTTTACTTGCTCTTTAAGGTAATCTTTTCCGTATTGCTCTTCGAGGGCAGTATATTGATCGCCAAGCTGTGATTTGTATTCTTTCAGCTTGTTGTCAATTTCTTTATCTGTAACTTTATATTTCTTGTCTAATACTTTTTCTTGCACCAGCTGTGTCAGTACGCTTGCGCCAGCTGTTTTCTTCATGTTTGTGTAAAGCTCGCCTTTTGTTACATCGCCTGCGTCTGTTTTTGCGATGACTTCTTTGTCGCCGCCGCTGCAAGCACTGAGAGCGAGGATGCTTGTAGCGGTAATAGCTGCTATTGCGATTTTCTTCATGGTTTTCAAACACTCCTAATCATTCCAAATTAAATTGCCTATGCGTATCATAACATATTGTGGCTTTCTGTAAAAAGATTTTAAATAAAGGGCATTCGTCTAGTCAAACTTTTGCTGATGACATACTTATATATTGATCAAGAAAAGGAGGTATGTAACATGAGCGGAGGATACTCTAACGGCTTCGCGTTGCTCGTAGTACTGTTCATTTTGCTTATCATCGTAGGTGCAGCTTACATCTACTAAGCAGCCCGGGGATCGCTTGCACGATAAGCGATCCTTTATTTTCACTAGCGCCTAATCGTTTCAATCATGAATTGCATAAGATGTAATTGGTAAATAAAGCTTTTTACAGGAGGTGCTTTTCAAGATGGGTGAAGTATTTGCAGGCGGTTTCGCTTTATTGGTTGTTTTGTTCATTTTATTGATTATCATCGGCGCTTCTTGGCTGTACTAATCAAAATAAGAAAGCATAGCTGCTTAATCAGCAGCTATGCTTTCTTTCATATTTACACAGTAAAGGAGATCTCCACAAACGAAGAGATCAGTAAAATTAATATAGATACATTAATAAATCGGAATACCTTATCCTGCCGCTCTTCAGGAATCTCTCTGACAAGGCATAATGTATTGGTGAGCCTGTTTATGAAGTATAAAATAAACATGGCAGCCACGATAAAATAGAATAAAATGATGGGAGATTCCCCCTCTCTCTGAACTGTCCCATATTACATTACCAAATATTTATTAAAAAAGATAGAATGCAAATTGAAAAATCGCCACTAGCGCCAAGGTTTGACTACTTTTCAACAAGAATATCCAAGCCGTCCTCTTCCTGATCAATAAAACAGGCTTTCGGCGCTTGTATCAGCTTGAGAGCCAGCAAAAAGTCAGGCAGACAGTAGCCGGCATGAATGCCCGAAATCATGCAGAAATAATGGGCGTGATTCGGAAATGCCAGCGCGGCGTAAAACAATACAGGCGTAATCAGCAAAAATGGGCTTACGAGCGAAATCAGCATTGTTGTTTTTGGTATTCGTTTCCATGTGCGCATGCGCAATATGTAAAACTTTTTTTCTATTTTTCTTTTTTTGCAGATGATTGGCAGGACATGGATGACTTTATGTACAAATAAAATAACGACGAGCAAACCGCCGAATAAAGGTACATATTCATCGCTTAAGCTTGTGCCAGGCCGCAGCAGCTCAAATGCTAAAAAGGTAGATATAAAAACCAAAATCATAAAACATACAGCAGTTAATATTATGCGAACGGCACCATAATCCTTCATGAGATTTATGGTCTTCCAGCAATTCATCAAAGTCATCCTTCCATACATCTTGAATAGAATCTCAAAATAATTTACTCCTCCCAAGAGAAAAAATCAATGCTTTTTAAGAAAAAATATCGTGTAGCAGGTATTTTTTTGAAACAAGCAAACAAACTGCGAAATATGGGGTTAGAACTTTCTTCTCAGTGAATTATCAGCTAAAATAAGATTAAAGATAGAAAGAAGTGGTGTGGATGGATTCGATGGATCATCGCATTGAGCGATTAGAATATTACATACAATTATTAGTGAAAACAGTAGATATGGACAGGTACCCCTTCTATGCGCTTCTCATTGATAAAGGGCTGAGCAAGGAAGAAGGGGAAGAGGTTATGAGGATTTGCGATGAGTTGTCAGAAGAGTTGGCAACACAAAAAGCGCAAGGATTTGTAACTTTCGATAAGCTCCTTGCGCTTTTTGCCGGACAGCTGAATGAAAAATTGGATGTTCATGAAACGATTTTTGCCCTGTATGAGCAGGGGCTTTATCAAGAGCTGATGGAAGTGTTTATCGACATCATGAAGCACTTCGATTAACTGTTTACAGGTTCGAGCTCTTCTGCCGGTTCATCCGCAGCACTGTCCTTTGCTTTTTTCTTCAGTTTTCCGTTTACGCTTTCAAAGTCATTGTCAATATTGGTGAGTGACGTTTCGAAAATTTCCATAAAATCATCGCCGTAGATATGGCGTATCATACACATCATTTCTGCCACTTCAGGGAATTTTCCGAATAAATGATACAGAGGCTGTGACCCTTTAAAAACCGCATTGCGAGTCGGATCAAATTCCTCAAGCAAGCTCCAGAATACCTCAGTGCCTTCCTCTGTCAATTGAACGTATGTGTTCCGTTTATCATTCAGCCGTTTAGAGAACCTTAAATATCCTCGTTCTTCCAGCTTTTTTGAAAAGTTGAATGCGGTTGATACGTGCATGACCCCGAATTTCGCGATTTCAGAAATGGAAGCTCCATTCAATTGATACGCAATCCATAAAATATGATGCTCATTAATATTCAGGTCATACGGTTTGAGCCATTGCTGCCAATCCTTCTCAATTGATTTCCAAAGAGCCTTGCTAAGCTGAGCCATTTTCTGGGTGAAGACCAGAGCCTCTTTCACATCATAGGGCGGTTCCACTCGATTCATTACGTCACCTGCTTCTCTTTTTCTTTTTCTCTATTATGCCAATAAAATAAAGATTAATAAAGATGAAAATTTAAGAATTTTTTAATAAATTCACAAACCATTGCGGTGAGAGGCTTTTTCAGCAAAAAAAAATGCGGGTCCAAGTTTGGCCCGCATTTTTTTCTTTTGAATAGGATATTAGTTTTGTAAGGTTTTCTCCAGCTGTCTGATTTTCTCTTCGATATCAGCGATTTCTTTTTGCAGATCCTGCTGGTGAGGTTTGATCTCTTCCTGCCATTTTTTAATGGACGTTTGAAGCTCGCCGCTTACGTCTTTAATGACATCCGTGCTTTCTTTTGCCGCTTTGATCAGCTGGTCTTTTAATGCAAGCCCGTCTGATTTTAAGCGTTTGATCGTTTCTTCAAAAGAATCATAATTGGTTTTCATTTTTTCACGCAGCTGCTTTCCTGAGGAAGGTGCAGTAAGAAGAACTGCTGCTCCTCCAATGATGCCGCCTACGAATAGTCCTGTTAATAGAGAACGTCCGTCCGCCATTACAATCACCCCGTCTTTTTCTTGAAATAGGATTCATTCAGCATTTTTCATTTTTGTTGAAAGACTGAACTTCTATACATAGCTTGCTTTATTTTAGCATATTTTTTAAGTGAAAAGGAGGGAGAAGGTTGTCTGTCTTTATGATTGTGTTATCCTGCATCACCCTTGCCTTCGCTTCAGGCGCTGTTTATTATATCAGACTTCTCAGCCAGGCTGCTTCTTATCCGCCCAAGAAGGTTATCCGGCAGAAAGCGCTTGTTTGTTCAACCGGAACCGCCTTTACACTATGTCTTATCTTTTTCACAAAACTCTTTGCTTAAAACATGCTGACATGCTGCGGGCTCTTTGTCGAAAAAACCTCTCCCGGAAGCGGAAGAGGTTTTGGGTGACAATTATTTAGCAGCTTCCATAAAACTGGAACGTCTTAAGATGGTTTGCACGATCGGATAAATAATGATCATGGCGATGGTATTCAGCACAGTGGCAGGCAGAACAACAGCCGCGAACAATGCGGTGAAACCGCCAGGCAAACCGACGATCAATAGAGCTGACGTTAAAAATACAATTCCCGATAAGATGGTCCCGATCGCTGTCAACACTGCTGCTGCACCTGTTTTTTGGCTCCTTCTGAACAAAAGGAACAGGGTGAAGAACAGAAACGCTGACACGGGTTTATCGATGATGTTAGGAATCTGTCCGGCTGGGAATGCTGTTGTAAGCGCGGAGATGATTCCAGTCACAATCCCGATGACGAGTACGTTTTGCACCCGCGGGAACAGCATGATGCCCATGAACATCATGATCAGCATCATATCTGGTTTCATGCCGCCTAAAAAGGGCGGAATAATGGAATGAAGCGCTGCGCCGATTGCGGCAAACAGAGCCATAGTGACTAACTCTTTTGTTTTCATATCTATGCTCTCCTCTGCTAAGCTTTTTGCCCTCCAATAATATGCTCGTCATTTATTGCGAAGGCTTAAAGAATGTGATATGCAAACAGTATACCAAACGAACGGTTTGCATAGCCAGACTTTTTACTCATTTTCCTGCTGGAATTTCTTCATGAACGCAGCTAATTGTTCACAGGCTTCGAGAGATACCGCGTTATAAATAGAAGCGCGGCAGCCTCCTACTGAGCGGTGTCCGCCAAGGCCAACCATTTTTGCTGCTTTTGCTTCCTGAACGAATGTTTTTGTTAATTCGTCATCACGAAGCGTGAAGGTAACATTCATGCGTGAGCGGCTGTCCTTTCTGGCATGCCCTTTATAGAATCCGTTGCTTTCATCAATACAGCTGTAGAGAACCTGAGCTTTTTGTTCATTGCGCTGTTCAACAGCGTCCACACCGCCGTTTTCCTTCAGCCATTCCAGAACAAGGCTCAGCATATAAATCGCAAATGTCGGCGGAGTGTTGTAGAGTGAGTCCGCTTTGACATGCGTTGAATATTTCAGGATTTTTGGAACGTTCGCATTTTCACTTTGCAGCCAAGTTTTTTTCATGATGACAACTGTCACACCGGAAGGGCCGAGGTTCTTTTGAGCGCCTCCGTAGATCACGTCAAACTTGGACACATCGATTTTTCTGCTCAAAATATCGCTGGACATGTCAGCTACGAGCGGAATTGGGGAATTCGGGAATTCCTGCCACTGTGTGCCGAAAATCGTATTGTTGGACGTGATATGTAAATACGCACCGTCTTTTACATCTGAAAGGTCAACCTCCGGAATAAAACTATAATTGTCTGCTTCACTTGTAGCAGTGACAGACGTATTTCCGAACAGCTTCGTTTCTGCCAGTGCTTTTTCAGACCATGCGCCGGTCATCACAAAATGCGCGGTTTTTTCGGGTGTTAAAAAGTTCATCGGAAGCATTGAGAATTGAAGGCTTGCCCCGCCTTGAAGAAACAAAATATCGTAATCTTCCGGGATGCCCATCAGTTCGATTAAAAGGCTTTTCGCTTTTTGGTGCACCGCTTCATACTCTTTGCTGCGGTGGGAAAGCTCCATAACGGACATGCCGGATTCGTTAAAATCAATAAATTCTTTCTGTGCTTTTTGCAGAACTTCCAATGGCAGCGCTGCAGGACCTGCGTTAAAATTCGTTGTACGTTCCATCATGATCTCTCCCTGTTTTCCACGTTAATGTATAAAATAATACAATTATCCTATCACAAAAATTCAGTTTTTTGATAAAAAATTAGAATAATCAAAAGAAATTGACGGATGTTTGCGAAATGTTCACAAATAAAAAAACCTCATCTTATGATGAGGCCAGGCGTTTTGCGATAGAGGAAGAAATGTTCTGCAGATCCTCCGGTTTGTAATCATCAGCATGTGTTTTCCAAACTGCTCCGAATCCGTCTCCTTTTCCGTAGCGCGGGATGATATGCATATGATAATGAAAAACAGATTGTCCTGCTTTTTCGCCGTTATTGTTCAGCGTATTTAAGCCGATCGGTTCAAATTCATCCCGGATGGCACGGGCGATTTTCGGAACGGCGTGAAAATATTGTTTTGCTAATTCATCCGTAAATTCATACACATTTTCGATATGTGTTTTCGGAATGACAAGCGTGTGTCCCTTTGTCACTTGGCTGATATCAAGGAAGGCCAGCACATGTTCATCTTCATACACCTTTGCGGACGGAATGTCGCCGGCGATAATTTTACAAAAGATACAATTCTCTGCACTATGCATGAGGGTTCCTCCTTATGAAATTGTTTAGTATGTATACACTCATCGTACCACAGAAATGCAGAAAATAGAAAACAGGATGAACGGCGAGCGTTCACCCTGAATGCAGAGGAAGAGCTTATATGAAGAAAATGTGATATGCCTTTGGTAAGCACCTCATTTGTCAATAAAATGAAGACTTGTTTAATGCCTAACGATTCCTGCGATAAACACCTCATTTGACAATTTGCTTCATAGATGAAGAATTCATCAATTCAGTGAAGAGAAATGGTTTGAGCATTGGACATGTTTATTTTCTATCCAACTGTATCTAAGACGTCTTTGACAAACACCTCATTTTTCAGTTGATATGCTTTTCCTCTACGACCATTATGATGTCCAGAAAACTGTCTCTTTATGACAGCAAATTCATCATTTGTTAAAAGGGAATTGTTTCAAATCAGGCCTTGTTTTTGGTACTATGAAGAAAAACAATATAAGGGGAGAAACTATGTCTCTGCTATCGGTAAAAGACTTAACCGGCGGATATACAAGAAATCCGGTTTTAAAAAATGTATCATTCACCCTTGAACCGAATCAAATTGTCGGCTTAATCGGGCTGAACGGTGCGGGTAAAAGTACAACAATCAGACATATTATCGGGCTGATGGACCCGCACAAAGGATCGATCGAATTAAACGGGAAAACCTTTGCTGAGGATCCGGAAGGCTACCGCTCACAATTCACCTATATACCCGAAACACCTGTTTTATATGAAGAGCTGACGCTGATGGAGCATCTTGAATTAACAGCCATGGCATACGGCCTGTCAAAAGAAACGATGGAGAAAAGGCTGCCGGCGCTTTTAAAGGAATTCCGAATGGAAAAGAGGCTGAAGTGGTTCCCGGCTCATTTTTCCAAAGGAATGAAGCAGAAGGTTATGATTATGTGCGCATTTTTGGCAGAGCCCGCGCTCTACATTATTGATGAGCCTTTTCTAGGGCTTGATCCGCTTGCGATTAACGCACTGCTTGAGCGAATGAATGAAGCGAAAAAAGGCGGGGCGAGCGTCCTGATGTCAACACACATTTTGGCAACGGCAGAACGCTATTGTGATTCGTTTATTATTTTACATAACGGCGAGGTGCGGGCGCGCGGCACGCTGTCCGAGCTGAGAGAGCAGTTTGGAATGAAGGACGCGGCGCTGGACGATTTGTATCTTGAGCTTACAAAGGAAGACGCTGGCCATGAATAATATGCTTGATATTTGGCAGTCGCGGCTGCAGGAGCATATCAAAGAAACAAGAACGTACATGAAATATATGCTCAACGATCACCTCGTCATTGTTTTGATCTTTTTTCTCGCGGGCGCTGCAAGCTGGTACAGCAAATGGATACGGGACATTCCCGCTCACTTTCCGTCCTTCTGGGTGATGGCCGTGCTGTTTTCGCTCGTGTTGACAAGCTCTTATGTGCGGACGCTTTTGAAGGAGGCTGACCTTGTCTTCTTATTGCCGCTTGAAGCGAAAATGGAGCCTTACTTGAAGCAGGCGTTTGTCTACAGCTATGTGTCTCAGCTGTTTCCGCTGATTGCACTGAGCATCGTTGCGATGCCGCTTTATTTTGCTGTCGCACCGGGAGCTTCGCTCGCATCGTATGCGGCAGTATTTGCACAGCTTTTGCTTCTGAAAGCGTGGAATCAGGTGATGGAATGGCGTACGACCTTCCAGAATGACCGAGGCATGAAACGGATGGATGTGATCATTCGCTTTGCGGCGAATACGCTTGTTCTTTATTTTGTGCTCCAATCTGTTTATATGTATGCGCTTGTGGTCTATGTCATTATGGCTGCTCTTTATCTGTATATGTCTTCCTCAGCAAAACGGAAAACGTTTAAATGGGAGAGCCATATTGAGTCCGAATTGAGACGGAAGCAGCGTTTCTATCGGATTGCCAACCTGTTCACTGACGTGCCGCATTTGCGAAAGCAAGCGAAACGGAGAGCCTACCTCGACTTTTTGCTGCGGCTCGTGCCGTTTGAACAGCGCAAAACGTTTGCCTACATGTTCACCCGCGCCTTTTTGCGTTCAAGTGATTATTTGGGCATTCTCGTCAGATTAACGGTCATTTTCGCGCTGATTATTATGTATGTGTCGGCAAGCCCGCTCATTGCAGGGGTTTTGACTGTGTTTACCATTTTCATTACGGGCGTTCAGCTTCTGCCGCTGTTCGGCCATTTTGACCATCTGGCGCTTCAAGAGCTTTACCCTGTGACAAAAGAAACGAAGCTGAAAAGCTATTTCTCTCTATTAAAAACTGTACTTAGCGTTCAAGCGCTGCTGATGTCTGCTGCATCTGCCTATGCTGCCGGCATGACAGGTTTTCTGTACGCGCTAATCGGTTCTGCCGTTCTGATTTTTGTTGTTCTGCCGTCTTATATGACAACCAGACTGAAAAAACATGGCAAGCTGTGAGCTTGAAAAAGGGGTAGGTCAAATGACAGACAATCAGCTGCTGATGCAGGAAGCCCTTCAATGGAAAATGCATTTTTTGCGAAAGGATTCCATGTTTGAACGCTTTTCGAAGCGTGTGCAAACGAAGGTGAATGAGCGGATTCCTGAAAAAATCCATACGGTTGTCACCGAGAGCGTGAAAAAAATGGTGGAAGCGACGATGGCCGGCTCCAATATTATCACCTATAAGAAGGATACAAGCACACTGTCGCTCAGTGAAAAAAACGAACTGGCGAAAAAAACAATTGTTTCTTATCAGAAGGTGGCAGCTGCTGAGGGAGTCGGCACCGGAGCTGGCGGCATTTTTTTAGGCATTGCCGATTTCCCGCTGCTGCTTTCGATTAAGATGAAGTGTTTATTTACTTTATCCTCAATTTATGGCTTTGATGTGAAGGATGCACAAGAAAGAATGTTCTTGCTGCTCGTGTTTCAGCTTGCGTTTTCGAGTGATGACTGCCGCAAATCGCTTTTTTCTGTCATTGAAAATTGGGAGACGGAGAAAAAGAGCATCGACTGGAGAGTGTTCCAGCAGGAATATCGCGATTATATCGACGTCGTGAAGCTTTTTCAGCTTTTGCCGGGAGTAGGAGCGGCAGTCGGCGGTATTGCCAATTATAAGCTGCTTGCTCAGCTTGGCGAGACGGCAAGACACGTTTTTCATCTGAGAATAGTAAAGGAAACAGCCGGAGAATAAACACTCCGGCTGTTTTTTTATAGCATATGATATGTGATCGCGGCACCCGCAAGCACCTTGGCCGCTGTCAGCATTGCTTTTTCATTGATGTCAAATTTCGGATGATGATGGGAATAGACTCGTTCTGGCTGTTCAGGAGCGGCACCTGTAAAGAAAAAAGTGCCTTTGACGTTTTGTAAGTAATAAGCAAAATCCTCACCGCCCATTTGCGGTTCACCGTCAATGACGTACTGAACGCCCTCAGTGTTCTTTGCGATGCTGACCAAGTGGCTTGTTTCTGCAGGATGGTTCACAACTGCCGGATAGCCCCGTTCATAGTTGTACTCATAGGACGCGCCGTGCATGGTGCACACTCCTTTTACAACTGCTTCAATTTCTTTCTCCAGCATGCTGCGGACATTTTCGTCAAAAGAACGCGCTGTGCCAATAAGTACCGCTTGGTCTGCGATAACATTAAACGGGTTGTCGGCGATGAAAGAGCCTGTCGAAATAACGGCGGATTGAATCGGATTGACTTTGCGGCTGACAATGTGCTGCAAAGAGGAAACGATTTGCGAGCCGATCAGGACGGCGTCTTTTGTATCATGCGGATGAGCGCCGTGTCCGCCCTTCCCGTGAATGTTGATCGTAAATCGGTCTGCCGCCGCCATCACGGCGCCGGGGCGGCAGAGAATGGTTCCGAGCGGCTCAGTCGCCCAAAGATGCGTGCCGAATATCACATCCGCGTTTTCGAGACAGCCGTCATCAATCATTGGCTTTGCGCCTCCCGGATAATATTCTTCCGCATGCTGGTGGATCATCACAAACGTTCCCTTCAGCTCATGTCTGTTTTGGTGAAGGACCTTCGCCACTGCGAGAAGAGCTGCCGTATGGCCGTCATGGCCGCATGCGTGCATGACACCTGGTACCTTGGAAGCGTAAGGAACATCTTTTTCATCTTGAATGGGGAGGGCGTCAAAGTCGGCCCGCAAAGCGACGGTAGGGCCGGGTTCGCTTCCTTCTATATATGCTAAAATCCCTTTGCCGCCGACATTCGTGCGGATCGGAGCTCCTAACGATTCATAATAGGAAGCAATAAAGGCGGTGGTTTTTTCTTCTTGAAACGAGAGCTCAGGATACATATGAAAATGGCGCCTGATCTCGACCATTTCTTCAAAACAGCTGTCGAGCTGTTTGTTAATCTCTTTCTGCAGTGTGGATATGGACAAAGCCGCTTCCCCCTTTTCTATGCTTTTCCATGATTGTATAGAAAAAGTCTGAATATTTCAACTTACTTTCAAAGCAGAACCATGGCTGCGATGGTTGTCACTGAAAGGCCAATCACGACGGGGATAAAGTTTTTTCTGGCAAGCTCAAAAGGATCGACCTTGCAAATGGCTGCAGCGGGAATCAGCGCCCATGGGACCAGTGTTCCGCCGCCCACCCAGATGGCAGATATTTGACCGAGTGCGGTCAGAACGGCTGGATCAGCATGAAGAGCGGAGGAAAAGAGCTTGGCGATAGAGCCGGCGAGAGAAATACCTGAAAACCCTGATCCGTCTAGGCCGGTTATGGCCCCAGCTGCAGTTAGGGCAGCGGCGGCAAGCTCCTTTGACATGGGCATCGTATGGGATAAAGCGATGCCAAGATCATTGACAATTCCGTGGGAACCTTTAGGGAGTGAAGTGCCCAGTATGGTTTCAAATCCTGAGTCACCAAGGTAGAAGAAAGCGGCAATCGGGATGACGGGGCCGAAAACCTTAAAGCCGAACTGGAATCCGTCAATGAAATAGCCAGTGATTTTTTCAAGTCCTTTTTGCTTATACACGAGAAAATGAACGATCATGAGGATGCAGATCGCAGACCCGCCAATTAATGCGGTCGCATCATTTCCCTGAAGGTTAAACAAGAGCATGCAGGCGATATCAGCAAGAAAGACAAGCGGAATCAAAAGAGCCAGTGTGGATCGCAGACGTTTTGGCAAGTACAGCGAGGTGTTTTGTTCCTCAGAAAGTACGGGGGTAAAAGAAGCTGGACGTAACTGTTTTTTGCGTTCGCGCTGAATCATGAGACATGCCGCAGTCGTTGTGGTCACGCCCATAATGAGCACAAGAGGAATGCTGGCCGAAACGACATCACCGACTGGAATGCCTGCTGCATCTGCTGTCAGCTTTGGTGCCGCCTGAATGACAAAGTCTCCTGACAAGGCAAAACCGTGGCCGAATAAGTTCATGGCCATGGCGGCGGCAATAGGCGGCAAACCGGCGCGGGCGGCTGCCGGAAGCAGGACGGCGCCGACCAAAGCGACACCTGGAGAAGGCCAGAAGAAGAGGGAAATGGCGAACATCAGGCCGCCAATCAGCCAGTAGGCGATTACAGGACCTTTCACAAGGCGTATAAAGGGAGAAATCATCGCTTCATTTATCCCTGTTTTCGTTAACAAATCACTCATCGAAACGATAAAGCAAATGATGAAAATCGTGGGCAGCAGTTCGCCAGCCGCGTAGATAAAGCTGTGGAATAAACTGCTGACAGAAGCTGAAAGTGAATGGCTGGCCCATAATGATATGATAAAAATGCCGAATAAGGAAATAAAGGTCGTATCTTTCCGCAGCAGCATAAATAGGATAATCGCCCCGATAAAAAACACATAAAGAACATGGACAGACAAAATCCCGATTTCCATCATTGATCACTCCTTCCGCTTCCTACAGATTATTCATAGGCGGGCGGAAGGTGCCGGGACAGAAGGCAGGGTTATGATGGAAGATGAACATTGAGCTGTTTTAGCTGTTCAATCAAATGATGCTGTAACACTCTGTTCGCTTTTTGCTGATGTTCTGGGAAGCATTCAGGAGAAAAAATGACGCTCCCATCAGCAAGCCAGTTTTTTCTGTAGGCGACGATGCTTTCCGATGGTTCGAAATATGAACCATCCTCGCGTTGCATGTCGTAATCGTCAAATCCGAACTGAAAACCGCAGCACGGGCAGATTTCATAGGAATAATTCCCTTCCCTAACATATGCCGGTTCAGTCAGTCCCTTAAACCCGCAGACTGGGCAAGTATACTTCATTTTGCTTTCCTCCAATAAATAAGCTGCCGGACATGCCGGCAGCTATTCGACAGCGAAATATGTGGTGACATACGAAGGCCGGGAGAAGATTGACGTTGTGTCAACTCCGGCAGACGTGCCGCGTTTTTTGTGGGCTTCTTTGTATGAATCTGACTGCTGCCAGTCTTGAAAGGCTCTTTCGGTTTCCCACATGGTCAGAATGACATAGGTGTCACTGTCAAGCGGACGCAGTACGCGAATCGCTTCAAAACCAGGCTCGTTTTCGACTTTTCCCGCTCTGTTTTTAAATCTGTTTTCAAACAGCGGACGTCCTTCCTGAGTGACGGCAATATTGTTCAATACTGCAAAACCGGGATGCTTCATCTCTCCGACTTGGTCAATGACTTCATAAGCGTGGGGTGCCTGGAAAACTGTATCTCCGTTTGTTTCGTGGATCAAAATTGCGTTTTCCTGGCCCTGCATCAAAAGGATATTTTCTGAGGGATGCTTCTTTACGATCGTTTTTAAAAAATCGGCTGTCCCATATGTAATATAAACCTTCATATCAGCCACCTCCTGCTTGCTAGTATATCAAAACAATGGTATAAGTTTCTATTGGCGAGTGCTTCGAACATAATTCCAAACAATTTTTCCCATACTACCTTTAGAAAGGCGAGGTGAGTTTATGTTTAAGGTACAGAAAAAGAAACTATTTATACCGATCATTATTTTAGTGTTAACTGCTTTTCTCGCTTTAATAGGATATATTTCAATTATTTTTCTCGGGCATTATGTCATAGATGAAAAGAAGCTGATTCTTCATGCCTCTTCTAAAATTGTGGATCAAAACGGAGATGAGGTTGCAAGCCTGTATACAGAAAATCGCGAGCCGGTCTCGATCAATGAGATTCCGAAGCAGGTCAGAGAAGCGTTTATCGCTGTTGAGGATAAACGGTTCTATGAGCATCACGGCATTGATGTGAAATCTGTCGGAAGGGCCGTGTACCGCGATATATTAGCAGGCGGAAAGGTGGAAGGCGGAAGCACGATCACCCAGCAGCTTGCCAAAAATATTTTTCTGACACATGACAAAACGTTTTTAAGAAAAACAAAAGAAGTGATCATTGCGATCAACCTTGAACGGGATTACAGCAAGGACAAGCTGCTGGAAATGTATTTGAATCAGCTTTACTTCGGACATGGGGTCTACGGCATACAAGCGGCATCCCACTATTATTTTAATAAAGAAGTAAAAGATTTGACTGTATCCGAAGGGGCGGTTTTGGCCGCTATTCCGAAGGCGCCTTCTACGTATTCTCCTGTTTTGCATCCTGATAAAAATAAGGAGCGGCGTGATACGATTCTCGGCATGATGAATGACCAAGGCTACATCAGTGCGAAAGACGCTGTCAGCGCGCAGGGCCGAACGCTTGGGCTGCACGTAAAGAAACAGTCGGAAACTCCCTGGTTTGACAGCTATATTGATCTTGTGATTGAAGAGGCGGAGGACAAGTACTCCATTTCCGGAGAGCAGCTCCTTCAAGGCGGATACACGATCAAGGTGCCGCTTGATTCCAAGCTGCAGAAGACGGCTTATCAGGTGATGAAGCAGGGAAGCTATTATCCTGGAACAGATCAAAATGCTGAAGGAAGCGCGGTCTTTATCAATAACAAGACAGGCGGTGTGGAAGCGGCGATCGGCGGAAGAGATTACACAGCCAAAGGATATAACCGCGTCACAGCTGTACGCCAGCCGGGTTCCACATTTAAGCCGCTTGCAGTATACGGACCGGCGATGCAGGAAAAGAAATTTAAGCCATATTCTCTATTGAAGGATGAGCTGCAATCCTACGGAGATTATACGCCGAAAAACTATGACAGCCGGTATGAGGGCGAAGTGACCATGTCTGACGCCATTACGTACAGCAAAAACGCGCCGGCTGTCTGGACGCTGAATGAGATCGGCGTCGAAACAGGAAAATCTTATTTGAAAGCAAACGGCATTGATATCCCTGATGAAGGCCTTGCCCTCGCTCTCGGCGGCTTGGAAAAAGGCGTTTCACCGCTTCAGCTTGCCAGCGCGTTCCATACATTTGCAGCGAATGGAATGTATACTGAGCCGTACTTTATTTCTAGCATAATGGATGAAGACGGAGAAACAATTGCCGATCATAAAGAAGAAGGAAAGCGGGTATTCAGCAAGCAGACGTCCTGGAATATGACAAGAATGCTGCAGCAGGTGGTCAAAAAGGGAACGGCCACGTCCGGCACCTATCACGGAGACCTGGCGGGAAAAACCGGTTCCACGTCTTATACAGGCGTCTCCGGCGCGACAAAGGACGCCTGGTTTGCCGGCTATACGCCGAAAATAACCGGAGCTATCTGGATGGGCTATGACAAAACGGATCAAAACCATTATTTAAAAGGCGGCAGCGCGTATCCGACGAGACTGTTTAAGGATATTTTGACACAGGCAGGAGAAACCGGTTCTGTGTTTACAAAGCCTAAAAACGTCAAAGAACTGGAAAGCCCGATTGAGCTGGAGCCGGTCAAAACACTGACAGCGGATTACACATTTAAAGCTGCGGGACTGTTTACCATTGAATTAAAATGGAATGCCCAAGAGGATGATCGGGCTGTATACAGAATTTATGTAAATAAGGACGGCAAGGAGACGCTTCTTGATTCAGTTGAAGGAAAGGGAAGCTATGAAATCCCTTATGCCAACTTGTTTTCGGGCGCTTCTTATAAAATTGTGCCTTATAATACACAGACAAAAAGAGAAGGGGAAGGAACCGATTACGTTCAGCCTAAATTGTTTTCCTCTTAATGGAATTCGGCGATTTTTTGAACTTTGAGCCTCATTTCTATACCATTTGCCCAAAACGAGGTATAGTGTAATAAGTCAAGAAATACGAACGTATGGTTGCAGTATGAAAGGTGGAAAATCAGATGAGTAAACGAGAAACGTTTAACGAGACGTTTTTAAAAGCTGCACGTGGAGAAAAAACGGATCACACGCCTGTATGGTATATGAGACAAGCAGGGCGCTCACAGCCGGAATACCGTAAGCTGAAGGAAAAATACGGATTGTTTGACATTACACATCAGCCCGAACTTTGTGCCTATGTCACAAGACTGCCGGTTGAGCAATACGGTGTCGATGCTGCAATCCTTTATAAAGATATCATGACTCCGCTGCCGTCAATCGGTGTGGATGTTGAAATCAAAAACGGGATCGGGCCTGTGATTGATCAGCCGATCCGGTCTCTGGCGGACATTGAAAAACTCGGCCAGATTGATCCGGAACAGGACGTGCCGTACGTGCTTGAGACGATTAAACTGCTTGTCAATGAACAGCTGAACGTCCCGCTCATCGGTTTCTCAGGTGCGCCTTTTACACTGGCAAGCTATATGATCGAAGGCGGTCCGTCTAAAAATTACAATAAAACAAAAGCCTTCATGTACAGCATGCCGGATGCATGGAATTTGCTGATGTCCAAGCTTGCCGACATGGTAATCGTGTACGTAAAAGCGCAGATTAAGGCAGGCGCAAAAGCGATTCAAATCTTTGATTCGTGGGTCGGCGCGCTGAATCAGACAGATTACAGAACATACATCAAACCCGTAATGAACCGGATTTTTTCAGAGCTTGCGGAGGAGAATGTGCCGCTGATCATGTTTGGCGTCGGTGCAAGCCATCTGGCAGGTGATTGGCATGACCTTCCACTCGATGTGGTCGGGCTCGATTGGAGACTCAGCATTAATGAAGCCAGATCAAAAGGCATCACCAAAACAGTGCAGGGCAACCTGGACCCGTCCATTTTGCTTGCGCCATGGGAAGTCATTGAGAAGAAAACGACGGAAATACTTGATCAGGGCATGAAATCGGACAGCTTCATTTTCAACCTTGGACACGGAGTATTTCCTGACGTCAGTCCTGAGGTTTTGAAAAAACTGACAGCATTTGTCCATAAATATTCACAAAACAAAAAAATGGGTCAATATTCCTAAGCATATCTTTTGGTATCATGATGATATCCTGTCAAAATGTTTGTATCAGATCATTAAAGAGGGTGTAAACAGTGAGTAGAAAGAAAATGGGGCTTCTCGTTATGGCGTACGGCACGCCTTATAAAGAAGAAGATATCGAGCGTTATTATACACATATCAGAAGAGGCAGAAAGCCTGAGCCTGAAATGCTTCAAGATTTGAAAGACAGATACGAAGCAATTGGCGGCATTTCACCGCTTGCCAAAATCACAGAAGAGCAAGCGCACAAGCTTGAACAGCACTTAAATGAGATTCAGGACGAGATTACATTTAAAGCGTATATCGGGCTGAAGCATATCGAGCCGTTTATTGAAGACGCTGTGTCAGAGATGCATAAGGACGGCATTACAGAAGCAGTCAGCATCGTGCTGGCACCGCATTTCTCCACGTTCAGCGTGCAGTCCTACAACAAACGTGCCAAAGAAGAGGCTGAAAAACTTGGCGGCTTAACGATTACGTCTGTTGAAAGCTGGTACGATGAACCGAAGTTCGTGAAATACTGGGTTGACCGAGTGAAGGAAACATATGCGTCAATGCCTGAGGATGAAAGAGAAAACGCGATGCTCATCGTATCCGCACACAGCCTGCCGGAAAAAATCAAAGAATTTGGAGACCCGTATCCGGATCAGCTTCATGAATCGGCGAAATTGATTGCTGAAGGCGCAGGCGTTTCCGAATATGCGGTCGGCTGGCAAAGTGAAGGGAACACGCCTGATCCTTGGCTCGGACCTGATGTGCAGGATTTAACACGTGATTTATTCGAACAAAAAGGCTATCAGGCATTTGTATATGTCCCTGTCGGATTTGTCGCGGATCATTTAGAAGTGCTTTATGATAATGATTATGAATGCAAAGTGGTTACTGACGATATCGGCGCAAGCTATTACCGCCCGGAAATGCCGAATGCAAAGCCGGAATTTATTGACGCATTAGCAACAGTTGTATTAAAAAAATTAGGACGTTAAAGAAGGCGATGAACATGAATGACGGCAAAAAACATGTAGTCATCATCGGCGGCGGCATTACCGGTTTAGCCGCCGCCTTCTATATGGAAAAAGAAATCGAAGAAAAAAATCTGCCGCTTGAGTTGACACTTGTTGAGGCAAGTCCGAGAGTCGGCGGGAAAATCCAGACTGTCAAGAAAGACGGCTATATCATCGAAAGAGGGCCTGACTCATTTCTGGAACGGAAGAAAAGCGCTCCGCAGCTTGTCAAAGATGTAGGGCTTGAGCATTTGCTTGTCAACAATGCGACCGGGCAATCCTATGTGCTTGTAAACCGCACCCTGCATCCGATGCCAAAGGGTGCCGTGATGGGGATCCCGACAAAAATTGCGCCGTTCGTTTCAACCGGCCTATTTTCTTTGTCTGGGAAGGCAAGAGCCGCTATGGATTTCATCCTGCCTGCAAGCAAATCAAAAGACGACCAGTCATTGGGAGAATTTTTCCGCAGACGTGTCGGAGATGAAGTGGTCGAGAATTTAATCGAGCCGCTCCTATCAGGCATCTACGCAGGCGACATTGATAAACTCAGCCTGATGTCGACATTCCCGCAATTTTACCAGACGGAACAAAAGCACAGAAGCCTGATCCTCGGCATGAAAAAAACAAGGCCTCAAGGCTCCGGCCAGCAGCTGACGGCTAAAAAACAAGGGCAGTTTCAGACACTGACAACCGGTTTGCAGACCCTTGTAGAAGAGATTGAAAAGCAATTAAAGCTGACGAAGGTGTACAAAGGCACAAAAGTGACCAAGATCAGCCGCGGCGGCACTGGCTACTCGCTTGATCTGGATAACGGCGTCACACTTGATGCTGAATCAGTGATTATGACTGCTCCGCATAAAGCGGCTGCGGGAATGCTTTCTGAGCTTCCTGCGATTTCTCATTTGAAAAATATGCACTCTACATCCGTGGCAAATGTCGCCTTGGGCTTCCCTGAAGGCGCTGTCCAAATGGAGCATGAGGGGACGGGCTTTGTCATTTCAAGAAACAGCGATTTCGCGATCACAGCCTGTACGTGGACAAACAAAAAATGGCCGCACGCAGCGCCGGAAGGCAAAACGCTGCTTCGGGCATATGTCGGAAAAGCCGGAGACGAATCCATTGTCGATCTCTCAGATAACGACATTATCAACATTGTGTTAGAAGACTTAAAGAAAGTCATGAACATAAACGGGGAGCCGGAAATGACATGTGTCACGCGCTGGCATGAAAGCATGCCGCAGTACCATGTCGGCCATAAGCAGCGTATCAAGGAGCTGCGAGAATCACTGGCCTCCGCATATCCGGGTGTCTACATGACAGGCGCTTCTTTTGAAGGTGTCGGTATTCCCGACTGCATTGATCAAGGAAAAGCTGCCGTGTCTGACGCGCTTACCTATTTATTCAGTTAAAAACCTCCGCGGTATGGCGGAGGTTTTTTTTTATTGTGCAATGGCAATATTGAGTAAAAAAATGATTGAATTGATTAGCAGGTTATGATACATTTGCATATGTACTTAATGACTAAAATGTTCAAACGGTCAGTTTCGAGGTGAATACAATGTCAATAGATCGAAAAAAGCTCATTTTGGAGGCGGCCACAAAGTCTTTTACGCAGTTCGGGTATAAAGCGACGACAATGGATCTTGTGGCAAAGCTTGCGAACGTGGGGAAGGGAACCATCTATACTTTTTTCAAAAACAAAGAAGAGTTGTTTGATGAGATTTTCACTACTTTATTGAAGGAAATGAAACAAAAAGCGGACGAAGCGATGGAGCCGAACCTTCCGTTCCATGAAAATGTGCACAGAGCGCTGTTTGCCATTCTGGAGTTCAGGAAAACACATCAGCTGACGATTAAAATTTTTCAAGAAAATGCTGAGATTGGTACAATGGCAGTTCAGGAAGTGATCCAGAAAATGGAGCGAGCCATTCTGTCTTATATCAAAAATAAGATTGAAGACGGGATTCAGAGCGGTGCAATCAAGCCGTGCGACTCTGAACTGACAGCTTTTGTGATGCTGAAGCTTTATATCGCGCTCATTTTTGATTGGGAAAAACAGCATCCCCCGCTTGATAAAGAGACGATTGCGGAGCTGCTTGAATTGTATGTTGTCAATGGATTGTCAGCCAACTAGATAATCCTTTCTCTTTGCAAGAAAATGACCATTTTTCATGATGAGTCAGTTTTAGAATGGAGGCATCAGGATGAACACAATACGAAGTCAGTGGAAAGACATCGTAACGAGTAAAAAATTATTAATTCCCATCATTGCCATTTTGTTTGTCCCGCTTATTTACAGCGGCGTGTTCTTAAAGGCTTATTGGGACCCATACGGCACAGTTGACCAGCTGCCTGTCGTTGTCGTCAATCAAGATAAAGGAGCAACGTATGAAGGAGAAAAGCTTCAAATTGGTGATGACCTGGTCAAAGAATTAAAGGATAATAAAAACTTTGATTGGCATTTTTCCAGTGATCTCGACCAATCATTAAAGGACTTATTAAATCAAAAATACTATTTAGTTGTCGAGATTCCTGAGGATTTTTCTAAGAATGCCAGCACTGTATTGGACAAAAATCCGAAAAAGCTCGATCTGAAATACCATACGAATGCCGGTTCAAACTATGTAGGGGCAACGATCGGTGAAAAAGCGATTGATAAACTGAAAGCCTCTGTTTCAAAAGAAGTGACCGAGCAATATACGAAAGTCATTTTTGATAACTTTAAAGATATCGCCAAAGGTTTGAGCGACGCGAGCAGCGGAGCGAAAAAAATTGATGATGGCACAAAGGATGCGAAAAACGGAAGCGCCCAGCTGAAAGAAAATCTTGCGAAGCTGAAGGAAAGCACAGCTACTATCAGCGACAAAACGGCACAGCTCGCAGATGGAGCAGCTCAGGTGACAAATGGCATCCAATCGCTTGACAGCTCGCTTGGAAAATTCCAGGACAGCAGCAATCAGATTTATGATAATTCTAACAAACTTGCAGCAGGATCAGGCAAGATAACGGGCAAGTTGAATGAACTTAATGCCGGACTTCAAAAAGTGCAGCAGGGCTTGCCTAATCTGACAAACGGGCTGGATCAGCTCAACAGTAAAGCGAAAGAAGAGTCGGAGAAAGCAGCAAAAGCGGAAAAGCTCATTAATGCGCTCGATTTAACGAAGCTTGAAACAGCTGTGAACAACTTGGAAAAGTCAGAAACTGCGATGAAGGAATTTAAGAAACAACTGTCTGACTTTGAAAACAGTTTGAAAAACCGAGATCAGGCATTTAAAAATCTCATCAACTCGAGTGATTTCTTAACAGCGGAGCAAAAAAGCCAGCTGATCAATTCTGTTGAAAAGCAGCTTCCGAAAGTTGATGCACCTGATTTTGATCAAATGCTAAGCCAGCTTCCTGCAGCTGATCAGCTGCCTGACATTGCAACGATAAAAAGCTCATTGGAAGATGTGAAAGCGGAGGTTGCACAGGTGAAGGCATTGCCGGAAGCTACCTCTAAGCTTTATAACGGCGCAAAAGCTACTCAAGACGCGATTGACAAATTAACTGCTGGATCTGAGAAGCTATACAATGCTTCACAGCAGCTGACAGATGGCCAAAATAAATTAACAGCCGGTATCGGTGAATATAATAAGCAGTTTGCAAAAGCAAAAGCGGGCTCAGAGCAATTGGTAACAGGAAGCAGCCAAGTATCCGGGGGCTTGTTTAAACTGTTAGACGGGTCTAAACAGGTCCAAAGCGGATCATCAAAACTTGCAGACGGGTCTGCGTCACTTGATACAGGTTTAGGCAAGCTATTGGATGGTACAGGAGAGCTGTCTAGTAAGCTGAAGGATGCGGCAGATCAAACAGGAGATATCGATGCTGACGATCAAACATACGGCATGTTTGCCGATCCGGTGAAAACCAATGATGACGCCATTCATTCCGTTCCTAACTACGGAACAGGGCTGACACCTTATATCCTGTCAATGGGCTTGTATGTCGGAGGCATCATGCTGACGGTTGTCTTCCCGCTGAAGGAAGCGTCAGGACGTCCGAGAAACGGTTTTGAGTGGTTCTTCAGCAAATTCAATGTCATGATGCTCGTTGGAATTATTCAATCGCTGATTGTGGCGACGGTTCTTCTTCTGGGAATTGGTCTCGAGGTTGAGAGCACGTGGAGATTTTACGTGTTTACGATCATTACGAGTCTCGCTTTCCTAGCGATGATTCAATTTTTGGCCACAACGATGGGCAACCCGGGACGATTTATCGCAGTCATTATTTTAGTGCTGCAGCTGGGAGCGAGCGGAGGAACCTTCCCGCTTGAATTGCTTCCGAATTTCTATCAGGTCATCCACGGCGCATTGCCGATGACCTACAGCATTAACGGATTCAGAGCGGTCATTTCAAACGGGGATTTTGGCTACATGTGGCAAATGGCCGGCGTCTTAATCGGTATCGCCCTTGTTATGATTTTGCTCAGCATTACTTACTTTACGATTTTAAGCCGGAAGGAAGAAACATCAGAAGAACAGCCGGCTTCATAATGAAAAAGAACTTGTTTCCTTGGAAACAAGTTCTTTTTTTATTACATTCCCCATTTGACAAGCAATCCTGTATAGGTTAAACCGCCGCCAAATCCGAAAAGCATCACGATTTGATCTTTTTTCAGCTTCCCGGCTTTCACTGCGAAATCTAGCGCCAAAACAATCGAAACAGAGGACGTGTTTCCATAGTATTCGACACTGGTGAGCGTTTTTTCGATCGGGAACGGTGTTTTTTCACAAATCGACTCGATCATGCGCAAGTTGGCGCTGTGAGGGACAAACCAATCGAGCTCGCCGCTTGTCAGCCCTGCTTGATGTAAAAGGCGTTCAAATTCGCGGGGAACGGTTCTTGCTGCCCATTTATACACTTCGCGACCGTTTTGGACCATTTTACCGGAACCAGCAAGCGGCATCCCGTTTAGTTCATTCCGCAGTGCGGCACGGTACAAAATATCGCCGCCGTTCCCGCTTGTTCCTTGGACAGACGCAAGAAATCCAGGTGTCTCTTCATCTCGTTCTACCAGCAGCGCACCCGCTGCGTCGCCAAACAGAACGCATGTCGTTCGGTCCGTATAATCCGTTACCTTTGACAATGTCTCCCCTGCGATGACGAGAATTTTTTGATGAAGGCCGGATGTGATCAATCCGTTTGCTAAATGAAGGCCGTATGTAAGCCCGGCGCACGTCGCATTAATATCCAGGGCGCCGGTGTTTTCCCAGCCGAAATATTCCTGCACACGGCATGCCGTACTCGGAAAGGCGTAATCTGATGTTGTTGTGGCAACGAGGATCATATCCACATCATCAAGAGTCCCTTCATAACGGCTCTTGAGATCCTTCACCGCTTCTATGCATAAATCAGAGGTAAACTGCTGTTCATCTGCAATCCGGCGTTCTCTCATTCCTGTGCGCTGAACGATCCATTCATCAGACGTATCAACGATCTTTTCTAAATCTGCATTTGTTAAACGTCTGCTCGGTGCATAGGTTCCGATAGCTGTAATTTTTGCTTTTGACATATGAATCACTCCTTATGGTCAGATTATATCACTAGATCTTAGTATCTGGTACTAAAAAGAAGGGTTTTTCATAAAAAAAGAGAAATTGTGAAATAGGGAATCTATGAAATAGAAAAAGGAGGCTGAAAAATGGTCAGTCAAGGAGCAGTAGTCTTTATGGCGATATCCGGGGCTATTGCGTTTTTGTTGCCGATCGGACTGATTGTATGGTTTAAGCGAAGGTATGGCGCCTCGCTGAAGGTGTTTTTTATTGGCGCTCTCACGTTTTTTGTCTTTGCTCAGCTGCTGGAGGGCGGCGTTCATGTTTATGTACTGCAAGTGAATGAAATGACGAAAGAAGCGATGCAACATCCATTATGGTATGGCATTTACGGGTGCTTGATGGCCGGAATTTTTGAGGAGTGCGGGCGGTATATTATGATGCGATTTTTTATGAAGTGCCATCATACTTGGGCGGATGGCTTGGCTTTCGGAGCAGGACATGGCGGGCTTGAGGCCATCCTGATTACAGGCTTGTCCTCTATCTCGCTTATTGTATATGCGTTTGCGATCAATAGCGGAACGTTTGAACAGCTTTTGATCAATGACGACATCAAACAGGCACTTTTGCCGATTCAGGAACAGTTGCTGCATACTCCTTCGTATGAGTGGCTGCTGGGCGGAATTGAAAGAATCAGTGCGATTGCTGTCCAGATCGGGCTGTCGCTGCTTGTCCTGTATGCGGTTAAAAGCCGCCGGCCGCTGTTGTTGCTGTATTCTATTCTTTTACATGCGCTGTTTAATGTACCGGCGGTTTTATACCAAAAAAGAATCATAGAACATGCTGCTGCTGTTGAAATCATTGTTGCTCTGATAGCGGCCGTATCAGTTTATTGGATTGTAAAAGCAAAAAGGCTGTTTCAATAAAAGGTCCAAGCAGCAGTAATGCCCGCTTGGAAAAATGTGAATGGAAATATTCATTAAGCATGGGTCATCAGAATATTTCTGATTCAGTCTTTAGCAATGACAGCAAGAGTGTCTGTGTTTTTTACAAGAGAAACAATGGTGTTTCTTTTTCTTCTTCTTCTCGCAAGGGTCATGGCATTCTTTCTTTTTCTTGCAATGGTCGTGGAAATCTTTATCGAACCACTCGTCAAAGAACCAAAAATCATCGAACCAATCGTGACAACGACATTTCTGTTCATGTGAATGACGACAGCACATAGATATCCCTCCTCTTCCCATGCTCTCTACAGCATATGAGAGATTGATAGGAAAAGATTGGACGGGTCCCTCGGGAAAAGAGTATATTTTAAATAGAAAAATAAAAGGAGGAATGTCCTATGACGTCCGTACGTAAAACGATGGAGCTCATTAAAGAACTTGTATCGATTCCAAGCCCGACAGGAAATACATATGAGGTGATCAATTATATTGAAAGCCTTTTAAAAGAATGGAAGGTAGGAACGGTTCGGAACCATAAGGGCGGCTTAATTGCAACGCTTCCCGGACGCGATACATCCCGGCACCGCATGCTGACGGCGCACGTTGACACCCTCGGCGCAATGGTAAAAGAAATTAAAGCTGACGGCCGGCTGAAAATCGATTTGATCGGCGGGTTCCGCTACAACTCGATTGAGGGGGAGTATTGCCAAATTGAAACCGCCTCGGGAAAAACATATACAGGCACAATTTTAATGCATCAAACGTCTGTGCACGTATACAAAGACGCGGGTAAAGCTGAGCGGAATCAAGAGAATATGGAGATCCGCCTCGATGAACCTGTTCACTGCCGGAAAGATACGGAAGAGCTTGGCATTGGCGTCGGAGATTTTGTGTCGTTTGATCCCCGTGTTGAGATCACATCAAGCGGATTTATTAAATCGCGCCATTTGGATGACAAAGCAAGCGTCGCCTTATTGCTCCGCTTAATTCATCAGATTCAAACAGAAGACATTGAATTGCCGTATACAACTCATTTTCTCATTTCAAATAATGAAGAGATCGGATACGGCGGGAACTCGAATATTCCTCCTGAAACGGTCGAATATCTGGCGGTTGATATGGGTGCTATCGGAGACGGGCAGGCGACAGATGAATATTCAGTATCAATCTGTGTGAAGGATGCGAGCGGGCCGTATCATTATCAGCTTAGAAAGCATTTAGTCCATTTAGCCGAGAAGCACCATATCGACTACAAACTTGATATTTATCCGTACTACGGGTCTGATGCGTCAGCAGCGATCAAATCCGGGCATGATATTGTGCATGGCCTTATTGGGCCGGGAATTGACGCTTCGCATGCATTTGAACGCACCCATAAATCATCTCTTCGCCATACGGCTAAGCT
This sequence comes from Bacillus inaquosorum KCTC 13429, assembly GCF_000332645.1. Taxonomy (GTDB): domain Bacteria; phylum Bacillota; class Bacilli; order Bacillales; family Bacillaceae; genus Bacillus; species Bacillus inaquosorum. Next base: position 412,025 of record NZ_AMXN01000004.1, on the reverse strand, counting down.
TCTGTACTATTATGTACAGTCACCAATGGTTTAAAGGGGAAGGCGAATGAAGATTTATGAGCTCAAAAGCACATTCGGCTGGGAAGGTGATGGCGGCTTGGGGGAACAGCTGATTCAGCAAATCCTCGCCGGAGAAAAAACAGCCACGTGCGCGCCGAAATCATTATATTCAAAAGTTGAATTGAGTGACGTGTATCAAACAGCGGGTCAGCTTGTTACCGTTTATGATAAACATGACAAGCCGAGATGCAATATAAAAGTGACAGATGTGTTTGAAACGACCTTTGGAGCGCCTGATATGAGGTTAGTCAAAGGAGAGGACAATGGAGATCGAATTGATGAGTTTCAGGAGGACCATCGGATGGCATGGGCGGAACTGATCAAAAACGGTGAACTGGAGCTGAATGAGGATACTGTTTTGATTACAGAGCTGTTTGAGCTTGTTAAAGATTAAAAAAGCCTGCGGGGCAAGAACCCCGCAGGCTTTTCATTAACCGGAAATGGTTGCGTTTTGGTCTGCTTTTGCTTGGGACATGACCGTTTCTGCTTTCGCAGGATTAAACATGCCTTCCCATTTAGACATAACAACGGCAGCAAGCGCGTTACCAGTCAGGTTGACAACTGTACGTGCCATGTCCATGATGCGGTCTACACCGGCAATAAAGGCAAGTCCTTCAGCCGGAACGCCGATGGTGCCAAGTGTCGCAAGCAAGACAACAAAAGAAGTACCAGGCACGGCAGCCATCCCTTTAGATGTCACCATTAATACGAGCACAAGCGTAATTTGGTGCCAAATTGTCAAATCAATGCCGTATACCTGTGCCAAAAACAGCGCGGCAATAGATTGATAGAGAACGGAACCGTCTAAGTTAAACGTATATCCGATCGGAATAACAAATGAAACAATGCCTTTCGGGCAGCCGATTTTCTCCATTTTTTCCATGATGCGAGGAAGAACCGTTTCAGAGCTGGACGTACTGAACGCCAGTAAGATTTCGTCCTTCATGTAAGCAAGGAATTTGAAGATGCTGATTCCGGCAATTTTTGCGACAATCCCGAAAATGACAATTAAGAAGAAAGCAAGGGCGACATACACCAATCCGACGAGCTTTCCGAGAGAGAGTAGAGAACCGAGTCCAAATTTAGACACAGTCACTCCGATAAGCGCGAAAACGCCGAATGGCGCTACTTTCATCACAAGGTTTACAACGTGGAACATGGCATGGGATACACCTTCGAAAAAGGCTAATACAGGCTTGCCCCGTTCGCCGATCGCTGAAATTCCCAATGCAAATAGCACTGTAAAACAGATGATGGCAAGAAGATCCCCTTCAACCAAGGATTGGAAGAAGTTTGTTGGCACAATATGCAGGAACGTTTCCGCCACGGATTTATTGCTTTGTTCTTTTTCAGTTTCAACATATTGACTGATGTCCGTTTTTTGAGCTTCGTGTATATTAACTCCTGTACCCGGATGGAAGATGTTTGCAAGGGCTAGTCCGAGAATAATGGCAAAAGTCGTAATAATCTCGAAGTACAGAATCGTTCTGAAGCCTAATTTACCGACTTGCTTTCCATTTCCTGCACCGGCTACACCGATGATTAAGCTGGAGACAACAATAGGAATCACTATCATTTTGATTAAGCGTAAAAAGAGATCCCCGATTGGCTGCAGGTAAGTAGGCAATGCTGGGTTGCCATACCAAATAACGCCAACAATGACACCTAGAATAAGTCCAACGAATATTTGTGTGGCTAATCCAAACTTAATTCTTTTCATAGATTACCTCCCAAAAAACAAAGTATCAACATATATCATGAATAGACATATATTTAATCTCACTATTAGATCAAATTATAATAGATAAGAATCGAATTCGTCTATAGTAAATTATATTTTGAAAATAAAGAATATTGCAAAATGCAATATAAATCACCAGAATTATCTAAAAACGGGTGAGCTTTGACCTAACCTGACTATTATTTAAATATATATAAGTTAAACGAATAAAAAAATCTCACACTGTATGTGTGAGATTTTCGCCCCTTTACATATCGTTTATTTTTATACAGTCGCTGCAAATATTTATATAACATTCATGCTGTTCATCTATCTTTTTTCCGCATTCTGCACACTTTTTCGGAGGCAGGTTTCTAAAAAAATCAGTCATTTTTTCTAGCATAACCAATCCCTCTTTCCCCTTTGTAATGCTTTTATTGTAATATAACAGATGATAAAAATCAACAACTGTTTTGATACAATGTTTAAAACATGCTTTTTTTAAGAAAAATGGGTATATTGAAGGAGGATCAATTTTCTTGAAAAGATAGGAGGACATTATGAAAGTTACAGTTATCGGATGCTATGGCGGTTTTCCGGCCGCAAATGAAGCGACGTCGGGCTATTTGTTTCAGTCAGGTGATTACTCTTTGCTTGTCGATTGCGGCAGTGCCGTATTATCTAAGCTGTTCGGATATGTGCCGGCGGAAAAGCTGGATGCGGTGGTTCTGTCTCATTATCACCATGACCATATCGCTGACATCGGGCCGCTGCAATTTGCCAAGCAAGTCGGTTCGTTTCTCGGCAAAGGAGAGCACACGCTTCCGATTTACGGACATGATGCTGATATAGAACAGTTTCAAAAGCTTACATATAAAACACATACAAAAGGGATTGCTTATCAGCCGGATCAGCCGCTGACTGTCGGTCCGTTTACGATCACCTTTTTAAAAACAATTCACCCGGTGACGTGCTATGCCATGCGGATTACGGATGGCAGCCATACTGTCGTATATACCGCTGATTCCAGCTATCAGGATTCATTTATTCCGTTTTCGAAAAATGCCGATTTGTTGATCTCAGAATGCAATTTTTATGCCGATCAAGACGGGACAAGCGCAGGCCATATGAACAGCCTGGAAGCTGGGCGAATTGCAAAAGAAGCGGGAGCGGGAGAGCTGCTGCTGACGCATTTGCCGCATTTCGGCGTGCATGACAATCTTCGCAAAGAAGCGAAAACCGTTTTTAACGGCGAAGTGAATATTGCGAAATCAGGTTTTGTGTGGGAAGGATAAAGGAGGAGCACCATGTTATTTATAGACAATCAAAACATCAATGATCCGCGGATCAATCTTGCTATCGAAGAGTACTGTGTAAAGCATTTAAACCCAGAACAGCCGTATTTGCTCTTTTACGTGAATCAGCCGTCTATTATCATTGGGAAAAACCAAAATACGATAGAAGAAATCAATACAAAATATGTAGAGGAAAACGGAATTATCGTCGTCCGCCGCTTATCAGGCGGAGGCGCTGTGTATCATGATCTGGGGAATTTGAACTTCAGCTTTATCACAAAGGATGACGGGGACAGCTTTCATAACTTTAAAAAGTTCACTGAGCCGGTGATCCAGGCTTTGCACCAGCTCGGGGTTGAAGCGGAATTGAGCGGCCGGAACGACATTGTCGTAGATGGCCGGAAAATATCCGGAAACGCCCAGTTTGCGACAAAAGGACGCATTTTCAGCCACGGCACTCTCATGTTTGATTCAGCCATTGATCATGTTGTGTCAGCATTAAAGGTGAAAAAGGATAAAATTGAATCAAAAGGGATCAAGTCAATCAGAAGCCGTGTGGCAAACATCAGTGAGTTTCTTGACGATAAAATGACCACGGAAGAATTCCGCAGCCATTTGCTTCGCCATATTTTTAACACAAATGACATTCAAAATGTGCCGGAGTATAAGCTGACGGAAAAAGATTGGGAGGCCATCCATCAAATTTCAAAAGAGCGCTATCAGAATTGGGATTGGAACTACGGACGCTCACCGAAATTTAACCTTAATCATTCGAAACGCTATCCGATCGGGTCGATTGATCTGCGCCTGGAAGTCAAGAAAGGCAAAATTGAGGACTGCAAAATCTTCGGAGATTTCTTCGGTGTCGGTGATGTATCTGAAATTGAAAACCTGCTGGTCGGAAAACAATATGAACGCAGCGTTATCGCTGATGTGCTGGATGATGTGAATCTCAAGCATTACTTTGGGAACATTACGAAAGAGGATTTCCTTGATCTGATTTATTAAGGCAAAACACATTGTTTGAAAGAGCGATTGTGTTTTTGAAATAATGGAGGCAGGAGGGATTCACATGAAAGTGTTTTTAATCGGAGCGAACGGACAAATCGGTCAAAGACTCGTTTCTTTATTCCAAGACAATCCTGATCATTCCGTCAGAGCGATGGTCAGAAAAGAAGAACAGAAAGCGTCTCTCGAAGCTTCCGGTGCAGAAGCTGTGCTTGCGAATCTGGAGGGCAGCCCGGAAGAAATCGCCGCGGCGGCAAGAGGCTGTGACGCGATCATTTTCACAGCCGGTTCAGGCGGCAGCACAGGCTATGATAAAACGCTGCTGGTGGATCTTGACGGAGCGGCAAAAGCAATGGAAGCTGCGGACATCGCCGGAATCAAACGGTTTATCATGGTCAGCGCCCTGCAAGCCCACAACCGTGAAAATTGGAATGAAGCACTTAAACCTTATTATGTGGCCAAGCATTACGCTGATAAAATTCTCGAATCCAGCGGCTTAACCTATACGATTATCCGTCCGGGGGGGCTTCGCAATGAGCCTGGAACGGGAACTGTTTCAGCAGCGAAGGATCTGGAGCGAGGATCTATTTCCCGTGATGACGTTGCGAAAACGGTCATTGCCTCTTTGGATGAAACCAATACGGAAAATCGGGCCTTTGATTTGACAGAAGGAGATACTCCGATTGCCGAAGCATTGAAGAAACTATAACAGTATGGACACTCGGGGCTTTTTGCTCTTGAGTGTTTTTTTCTGTTTCTCTATAATGAAGGGGAAAGCTTATCTTCAATAATGAATGACTGTTCATTCACTTTAAGGGGTGGGAGAATGAATCTCGTTTCGAAATTGGAAGAGACAGCATCTGAGAAGCCCGACAGCATCGCATGCAGGTTTAAGGATCACATGATGACGTATCAGGAGCTGAATGAAAGCATTCAGCGATTTGCGGACGGCCTTCAGGAAGCCGGTATGGAGAAAGGGGACCATCTTGCTTTACTGCTTGGCAATTCGCCGGATTTTATCATCGCGTTTTTTGGTGCGTTAAAGGCCGGAATTGTGGCTGTACCCATCAATCCGATGTACACGCCGACAGAAATCGGTTATATGCTGACAAATGGCGATGTAAAAGCGATTGTGGGCGTTGATCAGCTTTTGCCGCTTTATGAAAGCATGCATGAATCGCTGCCGAAGGTTGAGCTCGTCATTTTATGCCAGACGGGAGAGGCTGAGCCGGCAGCTTCAGACCCAGAGGTCAGGATGAAATTGACAACGTTTGCAAAAATATTGCGTCCGACATCTGTCGCTAAACAAAGGCCAGAGCTTGTCCCTGATGATACCGCGGTTATTTTATATACGTCAGGAACAACCGGAAAACCGAAAGGCGCAATGCTGACCCATCAGAATTTGTACAGCAATGCCAACGATGTCGCCGGTTATTTGGGAATGGATGAGAAGGACAATGTGGTCTGCGCTCTTCCCATGTTTCACGTGTTTTGTTTAACCGTTTGCATGAATGCTCCGCTGATGAGCGGCGCAACTGTCTTGATTGAACCTCAATTCAGTCCGGCATCTGTTTTTAAGCTTGTTAAAGAGAGGCAGGCGACCATTTTTGCCGGTGTGCCTACGATGTATAATTACTTGTTTCAGCATGAAAACGGAAAGAAAGATGATTTTTCTTCCATCCGGCTGTGCATTTCAGGAGGCGCGGCCATGCCAGTCGCACTGCTGACGGCGTTTGAAGAAAAATTCGGCGTTACCATTTTGGAAGGCTACGGGCTCTCGGAAGCATCACCCGTCACGTGCTTTAACCCGTTCGACAGGGGCAGAAAACCGGGCTCTATCGGGACAAGTATCTTACATGTCGAAAACAAGGTCGTAGATCCGCTCGGACGCGAGCTGCCCGATCACCAGGTCGGTGAATTGATCGTGAAAGGTCCTAATGTAATGAAAGGCTATTATAAAATGCCGATGGAAACAAAGCATGCGTTAAAAGACGGATGGCTTTATACAGGGGACTTGGCAAGACGGGATGAGGACGGCTATTTTTACATTGTTGACCGGAAAAAAGACATGATCATTGTAGGAGGATACAACGTGTATCCGCGTGAGGTGGAGGAAGTGCTGTACAGCCACCCGGATGTCAAGGAGGCGGTTGTCATCGGTGTGCCGGACCCTCAAAGCGGGGAAGCGGTAAAGGGATATGTTGTACCGAAACGCTCTGGTGTAACAGAAACGGACATCATGCAGCATTGTGAAAAACATCTGGCAAAATACAAACGGCCTGCTGCCATTACGTTTCTTGACGACATTCCGAAAAATGCGACAGGGAAATTGCTCAGACGGGCGCTGAGAGATATTTTGCCTCAATAATATGAAAAAAATGAAAAAGCGAAGCGGCGGAGCTTCGCTTTTTCATTTTTAATCCTTTGCTTCTTTTTTAATAATGTTTAGCAGCGCCTTTGTATCGCGTTTACTTAATTTGTAGTATGTGCCGTCCTTCAAATAAACGGCTTGCTGGCTGCCGTCAACCCATAGTCTGAATGAGTCGTACCGGTCTTTATGAAACTTGATTGTCCCTTCGTAATCAGGGGTTGATGTTTTTTCTGTCTTCAGCTGTTTTCCCTGATTCATAATGTCCAGCATGTCTTTGACGTGCTGCCTTTTTTCAATCTCGATATCTTCCCGGCCGCTTGAAGACAGCGTAATCAAATCCGCGTCTACCGATTGATACACATCGCCTGACCGGCTGTAAAGATAGAAAAATGCAAGAAACACAAGACCGATAACCACGATGGCTGCCACTATTTTTTTCATTTGCATCACTCCAAACATTGTTAGTTTTCCCAGCGATCGGGCTTTCCATGCTTAAAAGGACGGAAAAGTACGAGCGCACAGCTTGGTTCTAAGAATTTGAATTTATGATTACAATAGAAGTAACGGGTTGATGTGAGGAGTGAGGCGTTATGCGGAAGTGGATTGCGGCAGCAGGGCTTGCATACGTGCTGTACGGGCTGTTTTTTTATTGGTATTTTTTCCTGTCCGGTGATTCCGCAGTACCGGAGGCCGTGAAAGGGACGCAGGCTGATCCGGCTTCTTTCATGAAGCCGTCTGAATTGGCAGTGGCCGAGCAGTATTCGAATGTAAAGAATTTTTTATTTTTTATCGGGATTCCTCTTGATTGGTTTTTGTTCTTTGTATTGCTGGTCAGCGGCGCTTCTAAGAAAATCAAGGGATGGATGGAAGCGGCCTTGCCTTTTCGGTTTTTGCAGATCATTGGTTTTGTGTTTGTGCTTTCGCTGATCACAACTTTGGTGACACTGCCTTTAGATTGGATAGGCTATCAAGTATCGCTTGACTATAACATTTCTACACAGACAGCGGCCAGCTGGGCTAAGGATCTGGTCATAGACTTTTGGATCAGCTTTCCGATCTTTACGCTTTGCGTTCTCGTGTTTTATTGGCTGATCAAAAGGCATGAAAAAAAATGGTGGTTATACGCTTGGCTGTTAACTGTGCCGTTTTCGCTGTTTCTGTTTTTTATTCAGCCGGTCATTATCGATCCTTTATACAATGATTTTTATCCGCTGAAAAACAAAGAGCTTGAAAGCAAGATTTTAGAGCTGGCAGAAGAAGCCGATATTCCGGCTAATCATGTATATGAAGTGAACATGTCTGAAAAAACAAATGCGCTTAATGCCTATGTCACAGGAATTGGGGCCAACAAACGGATTGTATTGTGGGATACAACGCTGAACAAACTTGATGATTCAGAAATTCTCTTTATTATGGGCCACGAAATGGGCCATTATGTCATGAAGCACGTCTATATCGGACTGGCCGGCTATTTGCTCGTGTCGCTCGCTGGATTTTATGTCATTGATAAGCTTTACAAGCGGACGGTCCGCTTTACCCGCAGCATGTTTCATTTAGAGGGAAGGCATGACCTTGCAGCACTGCCGCTGTTATTGCTTTTGGTGTCCGTTTTGAGCTTTGCGGTCACGCCTTTTTCTAATGCCGTCTCGCGTTATCAAGAGAATAAGGCTGACCAGTATGGGATCGAGCTGACGGAAAACAGAGAAGCCGCTGTCAAAACGTTTCAGGATTTGGCCGTGACGGGACTGAGCCAGGTCAATCCTCCGGAGCTTGTTAAAATATTCAGAGGCAGCCATCCTTCGATTATGGAACGGATTCAACGAGCGGAAAAAGAAGAGAATGCGCCAGAACATCCTGCCTCAGAACAGGATGCTGACAAATAAAAAGAAGCAGGTATGGAGGAACCTGCTTCTTTTTTTCTATTATTGTGCAGCTGCTTGTACATTGATTAACCCTTTTCCATAGTAGAAAGAGCTTCCAAGGTATGTTGCAGTGCTTTCTAAACGATCACGGACTTGCGCGTTTGTCCAAGTCGGGTGCTTAGAAAGAATTAACGCTGCTGCTCCGGCAACGTGAGGAGTCGCCATTGACGTTCCGTTGTAAGCACCGTAAGTGCCTCCAGGAAGTGTGCTTTGGATGGACACGCCAGGAGCCATTACATCAAGCTCAGAACCTGCGCTTGAGAATGAAGCTCTTTGGTTGCTGCTGTTTACCGCACCTACCGCAATGGTAGAAGGATATTTTGCAGGGTAGCCGACTGTGCTTGTGCTGCCCGATGAACCTTCGTTTCCGGCAGCGGCAGCAACAACGATGCCGCTGGAAACGGCTTTATCAACTACTGTTTTCAGCGCTGTTGAACCAGAAGGTCCGCCAAGGCTCATGTTGATAACATCCATATTGTTGGAAATAGCCCACTCAATGCCGTTAATAATCCAGCTGTATTGGCCGCTTCCTGTTGAGTCAAGAACTTTTACTGCATATAACGATGCGTTTGGCGCTACGCCCAGAACACCGATTGTGTTATTAAGAGCGGCAATCGTACCGGCTACATGTGTGCCGTGAGAACTGCCGTCCTGATATGGGTTTGTTTCAGAAGGTACGAAGCTTGCTCCGCCTTTGACGTTTAAGTCAGGATGAGAAGAGTCAATTCCGCTGTCGATAACAGCTACTTTTACATTAGAGCCTGTGTAGCCTTGAGAGTGAAGAGCCGGCGCTTTAATTTGAGAAATGCCGTAAGGAACAGATTGCGCATATTCATGTGCAATATGATCTTCTTCCACATATGCAACGCTCGGATCTTGTTTCAATTCTTTTACAGCTTTTTCATCCAATGTTGCTGTGGCTGCGTTAACATACTTAAACTGCTTTTGAACTTTTCCGCCTTTCTCAGAAATAACATCCTTTTTCTTGGCGGAACTCATGGCACTCATTGTCTGTTTGAATCCGACAATGTATTTCTTTTCTGTACTGCTTTTTCCGGCAGCCTGCGCAGACATGTTGCTGAACGCCATCGTAAAGATTAACGTTAACGCAAACAACAAGCTGATCCACAATTTTTTGCTTCTCACTCTTTACCCTCTCCTTTTATAAAAAGATTCAGAGTAGCCCCACTTAAGGGACTATTCTGTTAATTTATTGTAATAGATGGAATAATATTTTAGTAGACCCATTTTTTTGCGATGATTTTATCTCTATTTAGGTATATCATCTCTCGCTATTTCTGTAGAGACTCGAAATAACTAATTTTATACAGAAAAGAACGAAAATAGACATGAGTAAATGTTCATTATGCTGAAATGTCATGCTTTTTCAGGTTAAATGCTCCTGAGTCCCCGCAAATTCCTGTCGAAAAAAATCCTTCAAATGACCTGCATATGTTTCCGTGAGATCAATGGATATTATCGTGATATTTTTTCTATGTATGCTGATAAAAGTATTCTGAAAAATAAACTTTACAGAAAATTCTATTAAAGTTAAAATGAAACGATTATAGAGAGGGAGGAAGAAATGAGATGAACATTCGCCAAGCAAAGACATCAGATGCAGCAGCCATCGCGCCGTTATTTAACCAGTATCGGGAATTTTATAAGCAGGCGTCCGATCTGAAAGGGGCAGAGGCTTTTTTGAAAGCGCGCCTGGAAAATCACGAGTCTATTATTTTGATAGCTGAAGAAAATGGAGAATTCATAGGTTTTACCCAGCTCTATCCAACGTTTTCTTCTGTGTCAATGAAAAGAATCTACATATTAAATGACTTATTTGTCGCTCCTCATTCGCGAACAAAGGGAGCTGGCGGGCAGCTGCTGTCTGCCGCAAAGGATTATGCAGCGGAAAACGGGGCAAGTCGTTTATCGCTTCAGACTGAACACCACAACCTGACGGCAAGAAGCTTATATGAGCAAAACGGCTATGAAGAGGATACTGCATTTGTCCATTATCGTCTCAGTGTGCCAGCGAAGTGAAAATGGAAGCTTGATGATTTGGTTTTTTGAACGTTCTTCGGTTACGATAGAAACGAAAAGGAGTGTGCCGAATGTCAACGTTATTTCAAGCATTGCTGGCAGAAAAAAATGCCGATGATGTTTCAGTCAATGTAAAAACCATGTCAACAGAGGATTTGCCGAAAGATGGCGTCCTGATTAAAATTGCTTATTCCGGCATCAATTATAAAGATGGCCTGGCAGGAAAAGCAGGTGGAAATATCGTCAGAGAGTATCCGCTTATTTTAGGCATTGATGCTGCGGGTACGGTTGTCTCTTCCAATGATCCGCGTTTTGCCGAGGGAGATGAAGTGATTGCAACAAGTTATGAGCTCGGTGTCTCCCGCGATGGCGGATTAAGTGAATATGCTTCAGTGCCTGGTGACTGGCTGGTGCCTTTGCCAACAAATCTTACTTTAAAAGAAGCGATGGTGTACGGAACGGCTGGATTTACAGCGGCGTTATCGGTGCACCGGCTTGAACAGAACGGCCTGTCTCCGGAAAAAGGGAGCGTGCTTGTCACAGGAGCAACCGGCGGTGTCGGCGGAATTGCTGTATCGATGCTGAACAAGCGGGGCTATGAAGTGGTGGCAAGCACCGGAAACCAGGAGGCGGCTGATTATTTGAAGCAGCTCGGTGCAAGCGAAGTGATCAGCAGGGAAGATGTCTATGACGGAACGCTTAAGGCGCTGTCCAAGCAGCAATGGCAGGGAGCGGTTGATCCAGTCGGCGGAAAACAGCTTGCCTCGCTTTTAAGCAAAATCCAATATGGCGGAGCTGTCGCGGTGAGCGGCTTAACGGGCGGGGGAGAGGTTCCTGCTACGGTGTATCCGTTTATTCTTCGCGGGGTCAGCCTGCTAGGAATCGACTCAGTGTACTGTCCGATGGATGTCAGAGCCGCTGTTTGGGAGCGCATGTCTTCCGATCTCAAGCCTGATCAGCTGCTGACAATCGTGGATAGGGAAGTACCATTGGCAGAAGCGCCGGCTGCGTTAAAAGATATTTTGCAAAATCGCATTCAAGGAAGAATCATTGTGAAGCTTTAACAGGCCCAGCTTGCAGAGAAAACTATGTTTTTCTGCAAGCTTTTGTATTTTCAAGAATATGTACAAGGTATTAAGCTGATGAACTGCTGTGTCCCCAAACAATCTGCCATTTGCCATTCTTGTTTTGCCGCTCGCGTGTGTAAGTAAATTCACCTTCAAAATGCGTTCCGATGCGCTGATCCAAAACATCAATGCTTGTTTAACAAAAATAAGGTCATCAGCCAGATGTTGATTCAATGCTTCCGTATCACTTGAAAGCATGGCCGTTTTTAACCATTCCTTTTCCTTTAAGAAACCTATTTGATTTTTATCCATACCATTTCCTCCTCTCTTCCTATTAGTTACAGTGAGATATGTTTTTCCTGTAAGCCGGACTTTCTCTTCTCATTTTAAAAATAATTAGTGATAATGATTCTCATTCCGTGTTATACTATCTCTTGGACATCTTACTCTTAGAAACTACATACAGGAGAGACTAAAACGCATGAAGAAAACACTGATTATTCTTACAGTTTTACTTCTTTCTGTCTTAACGGCTGCCTGCTCGTCTTCAAGCGGCAATCAAAACAGCAAAGAAAATAAAGTGGCGGTAACACATGATTTAGGGAAGACAAATGTGCCTAAGCATCCGAAGCAGGTTGTTGTTCTTGAGCTGGGTTTTATCGACACGCTGCTTGATCTTGGCATTACACCTGTCGGGGTTGCCGATGATAATAAAGCGAAGCAGCTGATCAACAAGGATGTGCTGAAGAAAATTGACGGCTACACATCTGTCGGCACCCGCTCACAGCCAAGCATGGAAAAAATCGCTTCATTAAAACCCGATTTAATTATTGCTGACACGACCCGGCATAAAAAGGTATACGATCAGCTCAAAAAAATCGCACCGACGATTGCGCTTGATAATTTAAACGCGGATTATCAGGATACAATTGACGCTTCACTTACGATTGCAAAAGCAGTCGGCAAGGAGCAGGAAATGGAGAAAAAGCTGACGGCGCATGAAGAAAAGCTTAATGAGACAAAGCGAAAAATCAGTGCTAACAGTGCGTCCGTGCTTTTAATTGGAAATACAAACGATACGATTATGGCCAGAGATGAAAATTTCTTTACATCAAGACTTTTAACACAGGTTGGCTATCAATATGCAATCAGCACGTCAGATAACAGCGAATCAGGCAATGGCGGCGACTCAGTGAACATGAAAATGACACTTGAGCAGCTGCTGAAAACAGATCCGGATGTGATCATCCTGATGACAGGCAAAACAGATGACATCGATGCGGACGGCAAACGCCCGATCGAAAAGAATGTGCTGTGGAAGAAGCTGAAGGCAGTAAAAAACGGACATGTGTACCACGTGGACCGCGCAGTATGGTCTCTGCGCCGCAGTGTGGACGGGGCGAATGCTATTTTGGATGAGCTTCAGCAAGAGATGCCAGCTGAGAAGAAATAAAAGAAAAGACAGGCGAATGCCTGTCTTTTTCTTATTTGATAAAGCCGGATAAGTGGCTGTTGATATTATAGTCTTTAATTCGCCATTTCTCTTCTGCAAATTCAATGTTGCTGAGGCAGGCGTTGACAAGGCGAGTGCTTTGTAGCTCTGGGTCACCGCCGGAAATTTCCGTCAGCAGTGCGTGAATCGCTGCGCCGTGCGCGACGATCAGCACCTTTTGGTTTGGATACGCCTGATTCACTTTTACCAAACCGCCCATCAGCCTGTCAGTGAGCTCTTCCAGCGTTTCCATATTCGGATAGTTTTTATCCGGATATCGCTTTGTCCGTTCTTCCAGCTGCATGCCCTCCGCATCGCCGTAATCGCGTTCCTTAAAGTCATCCATTTCGACAATTGGAAGATGCAGATATTCATTAATGATTTCCGCGGTTCTTTTCGCTCTTTTCAGCGGGCTCGTTACAATGACATCCCAAGAAAAATCCTTTACGTATTCTCCGGTTTCTCTCGCTTGGCGTTCACCTGTCGCGTTCAGCGGGATATCGGTTTTGCCTTGGCATTTTTGCTGCAGGTTCCAATCGGTTTCTCCATGTCTTACTAAGCAAACGGCTGTCATAAAATCCCCTTCCTGACTTTGGTTATATCGCTATTATACTAAATCAAAAGCGCGCATCCTATGAAAAAGCCTATGCCATAATTTCAAATAATAAAGCCAGCCCGATTCCGCCGCCGCTTCCGATAGCAGCAACGGCATATTGACAGTCTGTCCGTCTTTGCGCTTCATAAAACAATCTGGTTACCAGAGCTGCCCCTGATGCGCCGTACGGATGGCCGAGAGCTAACGCGCCGCCGCGCACATTGATTTTTGAAAAGGGGATGCCGAGTTCTTGAGAACAGACACAAATTTTGACGGCAAAGGCTTCATTGATTTCATATAAATCGATATCATCAGGTGTTAAATTGTGTGTGATTAAGAGATTACGGATCGCATCAACCGGTGCAGCGGGCGGATAGTTTGGGTGAATCCCGCTGACGGCGCTGCCGATAAACCGGAGCACTGGCTTAAGCCCTAGGGCTGCCGCTTTTTCTTCTTCCATTACAAGGAGAGCGGCCGCTCCGTCTGATATGCCGCTGCTGTTGGCTGCTGTAACCGTTCCGGAGCTGGTGTCGAAAACCGGCTTTGCACGGGGAATCATTGCTTCTATCGGCCGCTTTTTCAGAAATGCTTCGTCCGTTTCCAATTCCCCGAGAGGAACAATTTCTTCACGGTAATATCCGCCATCATGCGCGCTTCTGCTGCGTTGATGGCTGAGAAGCGCATATTCATCCTGCTTTTTTCTGCTGATGGAATAGCGTGCTGCCGTATATTCTGCTGCTATGCCCATGTCAGGATCACCGATCGCATCTGGAGAAAACCGGGCCCGCTCTGAAAAGGGCGATTGGCTGCTGCTTTCTGAGCCGCCCGCGATATACATCGTGCCGGCTCCCGCTTGAATGAGACTGCAGGCATAGCGTACAGCTTCAAGGCCGGAGCCGCACTGTCTGTCAATCGTCATCCCGGGAACCGATAAAGGCAGTCCGGCTTGCAGAGCTGACAGCCTGGCGAGATTGCCGCCTCTGCCGGTCGCGTTTCCGAGAATCACCTCGTTGATTTGATTCTCTAGCTTTCGGCTGAGACAGCTGATGATAGGAGCCGCCAAATCCTCCGGGAGAAAGTGGTTCAGCAGCCCGTTTTGTCTTCCAAAGATCGTTCGTTTTGCATCAACAATAACCGCATTCAAGTTACACTGCACCCTCTTCTAGCCATTTCCTCACGCTGGAACGGGCGATTTTTCCGCTGCTCGTTTCCGGCAAGCAGTTTGTAAACACCCATTTTTTCGGGATTTTGTAGGATGCCAGTTTCTGTTTGCACAAAGCTTTCAGCTTTCTGGCATCAGTGTTTCCGTGAATGACAGCTACAGCGATTTCTCCCCAATACTCGTCAGGGATTCCAACGACTGCCGCGTTTTCAACCTCTGGACAGGAGAGAAGCACACGTTCAACCTCTTCTGGGAAAATATTCAATCCTCCGTACACGATCATCCCGTTTTCTCTTCCTGATATGTATAGAAAGCCATCCTCATCGACACAGCCCATATCATCCACTGTCATCCAGCCGGATTCATCTGGTGCGCTGCCGTTGACATAGCCGGAAAACCGCATCGGGCTTTTGACAAATATTTTCCCGATTTCCCCTGGCTGACAGCGTTCTCCCGCAGCGCTGCGGATTTCAATCTGGACGTTGTGAAAAGGGCGGCCGGCTGAATGCGGCTTCCGTTTGCTGTCTTCCGGTGAGGAATATGTCACAAAGCTAAGCTCTGATGTGCCGTAAAAATCGTATAGCTTGAGATGAGGCCATTTTGCGGCCAGCTTCTTCTTAGATTCTGCCGGCCAGTCTGCACCCGATGAAATGATTTTCACAGGACTGTCGGGAAAGGCCTCAATTCGGGAGAGGGCGTCTGTCATCGTCGGTACGGTATAGAGAACGCTGACTGATTCACGGTTCAGCCATTCCTTCGTTTGAGCAGGGAAAAACTTTTTCAGCAAACAAACGGTTCCTCCGAGAAACAAGGTGCTGACAGCCCCATATAGGAAGTGAGAGGACATTAACGTCCCGGGAATCAGAACCTTATCATCTGATGAAATCGAAAAATCTGTTTCCGTACACGTAAAGCTCTCCATCCATGAGCGGTGAGATCGCGTGAAGGCCTTCGGTTTTCCTGTCGAGCCCGACGTAAATCCCATATAAAAAGGGTGCTCCGGATCAATGGTAGGCAAGGGATCAGCGGCTGCCTCAGAAATATCTGCCATACAGTTATCCAGCAAAACAACAGGTGTCTGGCTATCTGTCAGTTTGTTTTTGAAAAAGGCTAAAGTAACCACAAGATCCGCATTGCTTATGGACAGCCGCTCCTTGCATTCAGCCGCGCTCCAGCGTGTGTCGATGGGAACAGCCGTGCATCCCGCCGCTGCAGCTCCGGCAAACAGCTGTAAAAACGCCAGGCTGTTCGGGAGCAGAATCGCCACACGCTTCGGCATGCTCGGCAGCGACCGCAGCCAATTTGCGGTTTGAGAGACAAGAAGAGCCCAATCCTGGTACGTGATTTGCTCCGATTCAGTATGGATCGCCACACGCCCGGGCGATTTTTCGGCAATAGATGAATAGGTATGAGTAATTGTCATAAAATCAGCCTCCTTTCGTAAATATCGTATCAGAAAGAGACAAGGCTTGGGTGATTTTAATGGCCAGAAACGCAGATACAGCTGCTTTTATCAAATCACCAGGCACATATGCAAGGCTCATGAAGGCGGCCTGTGACAAATCAATATGCATGATAAAAGCTTGTACTGGTATACCGAGCAGATAAATAAAGATGATGCCGAATACAATATGAGTGAAAAAGAGACGCAATACAGTCACCTTTCGCAGTCTGGAAATAGCTAAACTGATCAGCCATGAGGCGAAGGGATAAGCGATCAAAAAGCCCGCGCTCGGCCCGAAAAAAACGCCAAACCCGCCTCGTCCGCCGGGCAAAAGCGGCGCTCCGAAGGCAACGAGCAGCAAAAAGACAAGCTGGCTTAAGAAAGCAGACTTAGGCTTGAGGATGCTGCCCGCCAGCATCACACCAAGCGTTTGTAATGTAATTGGAACAGGTGTAAAAGATAAGAAGAGAGGGGGCATAAAGCCAAGCACTGCCATCAGTGCGGTAAAAATGGCAATATGCATCATGTCTATTAATCTCAGCATGTGAAATCCTCCAAACAGTAATAAAATATGGTTATACAATAAATGCAGAAAATTAGTATGTCAACTTAATTTTAATTTTAGTTAACATACTAAACGTGAAAAAACCGGCTGCATGGCATGCCGGTTTTTGATGTTTATTCTTCTGTCAGAATGACAAGCGAATCAACAGATGCTGCCACGTGAGAAACGGCGCGGCTGACTTCCTGAAGCCCTCCAAGAAAGGCCTGCAAATCGACGTCGATTTTGCCTGATTGCTCTTTGCTGATTTTCATGCTGTGGACGATTTCATCGAATAAGCGGTTAATTTGTGTCATTTTTTCTTTGCTCTCGCTGACTAGCCCATTCACGTCTTTGATATGCTTTGAGACGATGTTGATTTGTGTATTCGTATTGTTCACAAGCTCAGACACGGTAGAGACGGTTTTTTTCGTGTCCTCAGAAAGCTTCCGCACTTCGTTTGCCACTACGGCGAAGCCTTTTCCGTGTTCGCCGGCGCGGGCAGATTCAATAGAAGCATTGAGCGAGAGGAGGTTTGTTTGTTCAGCAATGCCTGTGACGATGCCGAAGATTTTTTCAATTTGCTGTGCGATTTCATCCAGCTTGACCATTTCTTTTTCGATTTGGACAAGGCTTGTGTCAATTTTGTTCATCTGTTTTTGCTGGATTTCAAGCTCTTTTTTCCCGCCGATAGACTTTTCTTCAACAGTACTGGATGTCACTGTGCCGGCTTTGGATGCTTCGGAAATGCCTTCAGATTTGTCCACAAGCTCTTGAACAGATCTGCTCGTTTCTGAAAACAGATTGGCAATCAACCCGGAGGTTTCTTGAATTTTCTGATGAAGAAGGTTTTTCTTTTCCTCTTGTTCATCGCGGGTTTGGTTGTACTCGCTTTGAAACGCTTCAAGGACAAGCTGCTGTTCTAAGTTCAAGATTTTAGTTGTCGCTTTAATAGCTTTCAGCAGTTCTTGGTGATCTGTAATAGATGTCTCGTAAATGTCAATCATGGACAGAAGCAATTCTTGAAACGCGCCCATGTACCATTTTGGCAGGAGGCCGATTCTTAAATGAATGGAGGCGATTTTGTTTCGCTTTTCAATGAATTCATCATCGATAACGCCTGCAAACATTTCCTGAATATGCCGTTTTAACGTTTGTTTTAAGCGGTCAACTGAGCTGTGGTCATTAATGATATCCATCAATGAGCTTTCGTGGTCAAGGTTTTTATAAAACGCATCGACGATGTATACGATGTTTTCTTGAATTAATGGCTGAAGCTGCTCTAAAACGTAAAGCTCGGCATCTCCTAATCTGACCATTTTGAGCTGTTTTTTGACATCTGCATGTTTGTTTGTGAGCTGAATACGGTTTTTTTGCTGTCCGTTTGAATCAGAAAAATAAGCTGTTTCTTGTTTTCTATCTTTTTTAAATAACAATACAGTGATCCCCCTTGGGAAAAATATAATTTTTACTTTTTGGCTTTTTAAGCCTTTTTCTTTTTTATCGGTCAAGGGGAACATGAATGAAGATGCAGATGAAAAATATTTATAAAAACCGTTCATTAAAATGAACGGTTTAATTGAGGTCTATTTGTTTTAATGGTTTGATGGCAGGGCCCTCCACAACTTCTCCGGTTGGCTTAAAGCGTGACCCGTGGCACGGGCAATCCCACGTATGCTCGCCGTCGTTCCACTCGACCTCGCAGCCTAAATGGGTGCACGTCGTATCGACGAGATGGAGGCAGCCTGTTTCATCTCTGAATGCTCCCGCACGTCTGCCGTTAATGGTGACGGCTTTTCCTTCACCCGCCGCGATCTCTTCAAATTGGACGTCAGGCTTTTCAAGCTTGCCTTTAATGAAATGCTTGGCGACATCGGCATTGTAAGAAATCACTTTCTGCAGTCCGGGGTTCAGATGGAAACGGGACGGCGTGAAAATGCTTTCGTATGGATTGTCTTTTTTCTCCACAAGGTCTGACAATAGAGTGGCCGCGACAGCTGATGACGTCATGCCCCATTTTTTGAACCCGGTCGCTACAAGAATATTGTCCTCATTTTCCGACATCGGTCCGATAAACGGAATTTTGTCAATTGTCACGAGGTCTTGGGTGGACCAATAATATGGGATGCTTTCGATGCCGATCGTGCTTTCAGCCATTTGTCTCAGTGTTTCGTAATGTGTCGACATGTCTTTTCCCTGGCCGGTTTTATGGCCTTCTCCGCTGAAGAGAATCAGTTTTTCTCCGTTTACAAGGGTATAGCGGAGCGCCACTGACGGCTTATCGATACTCAAATACATGCCCTCGGGATATTCGATCTTCGGCTTGATGGCGAGGACATAGGATCTGTCAGCGTACATTCTCGTTGCATATAATCCGCCTCCGTCATAAAAAGGGAAGTGGGAGCAGCATATGATAAAGCGGCTCTTAATGGCGTGCCGGGTTTTTGTAATGACTTCAGGCCTTTCTCCTTTTTTGATATCAAGCGCAACTGTGTCTTCAAAAATCCGTCCGCCTTTTTGAACAATCTGCTCCAGAAGCGCTTTTAAGTATTGCAGCGGATGAAATTGGGCTTGATTCTTCATGACAAGCGCCAGCTTAGAACCTAAGGGAATCGGAAGATCCTTAATAAGGTCTCTTTCAATTCCAAGCTTTGTATATGCCTCATGTTCAGTGCGGATTTTTTGTACGGCGTTTTCATTTGCTGTGTAGAGATAAGCGTCTTGTTCGGTCCATTCGCAATTAATTTGATGTTCATCCACAATTCCTTTTATGTAATCAACTGCGTTTTGATTTGCTTCATAATAAAGCCTCGCGTGGTTCAACCCGAAATTGCGGATCAATTCATCGTAAATCATGTCGTGCTGTGCGGTAATTTTAGCGGTTGTATGGGCAGTGGTGCCGTTGAGGACCTGATTTGCTTCAATCAAGACGACACGGAAGCCTCTTTTCGTGAGTTCATATGCCGTTGTGATTCCCGTAATCCCGCCCCCGATAATGGTGACATCACATTCAGTATCCTCTTGAAGCGCCGGAAAAGAAGGCAGGTCAGTCGATGTTTTCCAGTATGTTTCGGGTGCTTCCTTTGCAAAATATGGATTAGCCAAGCCATTATACCTCCAATCAGATTTATTCTTAATTTTTCCATATTCTATCTTTTCATACATAGGAAGCAGGCATTGTTCATAACATAGTAGGGTTGAAAAGGAGTGATTTCATTGGCGAATCAAAAAAAGAAAACATTGCCGCCTCAGCATCAGAACCAGCAGCCGGGCTTTGAATATCTCATGGATCCCCGTCCGGTTTTTGATAAGCCGAAGAAAGCGAAAAAATTAGAGGGCAAAACCGCTATTATTACTGGAGGAGACAGCGGGATCGGACGTGCTGTATCGGTGTTATTCGCAAAAGAAGGGGCTAATGTGGTCATTGTATATTTGAATGAGCATCAGGACGCCGAGGAAACAAAGCAGTATGTAGAAAAGGAAGGGGTAAAATGCCTGCTGATTGCAGGAGATGTCGGAGATGAAGCGTTTTGCAATAATGTGGTCATGCAGGCAAGCCAAGCATTTCCGTCGATTGATATATTGGTTAACAATGCAGCTGAGCAGCATGTCCAGCCCGGCATTGAAAAAATCACAAGCCACCAGCTGATCAGAACTTTTCAAACGAACATTTTCTCCATGTTTTACTTAACAAAGGCGGTGCTGCCTCATTTAAAAAAGGGAAGCTCTATCATTAATACCGCTTCAATTACCGCCTATAAAGGGAATAAAACGCTGATCGATTACTCAGCGACAAAAGGAGCGATCGTTACGTTTACAAGATCACTTTCCCAGTCGCTTGTTCAGCAGGGCATACGGGTTAATGCAGTAGCGCCGGGCCCCATTTGGACACCGCTTATCCCGGCCAGCTTTGCCGCAAAGGATGTGGAAGTGTTTGGGTCAGATGTGCCGATGGAACGCCCGGGACAGCCGGTGGAAGTGGCGCCAAGCTATTTATACCTTGCGAGTGACGATTCCACATATGTCACAGGACAGACGATTCACGTTAATGGCGGAACAATTGTAAATGGGTAATAAAAAGCCAATCCTTGAGGATTGGCTTATTCGCTCTGCTTGAGCGCTGCATATTCTTTAGAGAGCGTAAGAAACGCATCTTTATCTTTTTCGTCCAAGGCTTTGTTGATTTGGTCCGTCAGCATGGCAAGCCGACGCTTATACAAGGATTCATCGAGCACCATTTGAATGTAGACATCCGTCATTGTGACATCAAATTCTTTTGTTTTTTGCGTGTTGCGGGACTTCATGAGCTCAGTGTACGATTTTTTCTCTTTCATAAAGAATCCCCCCAATGCCTTTTTTATAGTATATGGATATAAGTCGAAAAAATCAATAAATTTTTATAATTTTTAGACAACTAATACTTGGCAATCTATCGACATATCCTGCAAAATGCCGTAAACCGGAAGATCATAAGAAGGTAAAATCGGTTTATTACTAGTTATTTAGTACCAATAAATATCATTAAAAGATGATTTTAGCTTATTTGTTAAAAAAACCTGTCGTTTTATAAAAACAGATGATAGATTATTAGTATAAATTTTGCAGAAAAAGGATGGAGGCCATAATATGAGTCAGAAAACTGACGCACCTTTAGAATCGTATGAAGTAAACGGCGCAACAATTGCTGTGCTGCCAGAAGAAATCGACGGCAAAATCTATTCCAAAATTATTGAAAAAGACTGCGTGTTTTACGTCAGCATGAAGCCGCTGCAAATTGTCGATAGAAGCTGCCGGTTTTTCGGATCAAGCTATGCGGGAAGAAAAGCGGGAACTTATGAAGTGACAAAAATTTCACACAAACCGCCGATCATGGTGGACCCTTCGAACCAAATCTTTTTATTCCCTACACTTTCTTCGACAAGACCCCAATGCGGCTGGATTTCCCATGTGCATGTGAAAGAATTCAAACCGACTGAATTCGACGATACGGAAGTGACGTTTTCGAACGGCAAAACGATGGAGCTGCCGATCTCCTGCAATTCGTTCGAAAACCAGGTTTACCGGACAGCATGGCTCAGAACCAAATTCCAGGACAGAATCGAACACCGCGTGCCGAAAAGGCAGGAATTTATGCTGTACCCGAAGGAAGAGCGGACGAAGATGATTTATGATTTTATTTTGCGTGAGCTCGGGGAGCGGTATTAGAAAATAGAAAGGAGCTGACCGAACAGGGCAGCTCCTTCTCCTGCTTTAGGCCGTCGGAATTCCGCCGGTGATGCCGTATACCTGGGATGTCACATAGCTTGAATTCTCTGAAGCTAAAAATACATAAACATCTGCCAATTCTGCTGGCTGTCCAGCGCGGTTTAGCGGTGATGGCGGCGTGCCTTGGCCGAATTTCGGGATGTTTTCCGTCGGCTGTCCGCCGGAAATCTGCAGCGGCGTCCAAATTGGCCCAGGTGCAACTGAATTCACTCTGATGCCTTTGGAAGCCAGCTGTTTTCCCAGTCCGACGGTAAAGCCGATAATGGCGTTTTTCGTTGCTGCGTAATCTAACAGCATCGGGCTTGGATTATAGCCTTCTACTGAGGTGGTGGTAATAATCGACGCGCCTTCCGGCAACAACGGAAGCGCCGCTTTTACAACCCAATAAAGGGAAAAGACGTTCACTTCAAATGTTTTATAGATTTGTTCAGTAGGCAGATCTTCAATGTTTTCGACCGCTTGCTGTTTGCCGGCAACCAGCGCCAACACATCGAGTCCGCCGAGTTCCTGATGCGCCTGTTTGACTAGGTCCTGGCAAAAGGATTCGTCGCTCAAGTCTCCGGGGATCAGCACTGCTTTTCGCCCTTCTGCTTCTATCAGTTTCTTCACCTCTTCAGCATCAGGCTGTTCCGCAGGCAGGTAGTTAATGGCTACATCGGCGCCTTCCCGGGCGTAAGCAATCGCGGCAGCGCGGCCGATACCGGAATCGCCGCCGGTGACAAGCGCTTTTCGTCCAGTCAGCTTGCCAGATCCTTTGTAGCTTTTTTCTCCGCAATCCGGCACCGGCTTCATATTCTGCTGCAGGCCGGGCGGTTCTTGGTATTGTTCAGGAAATTCATCATGAAAAAATGCTGTTAAAGGATTGCTAAGATTTGAATCAGACATCGTCAACGCTCCTTTTCTGTTTGGTGTACATTCGTATGTGTACCCCTGAGCATATGGAGAAAAACATGTTTTGGCAGTTTGAACGCTGAAAGACAAGGAAAAACCAGCCCTTCTTCCATATTTATCTTGTAAAATAGGACTGTATGAATTATGATAAAATCCAGCTATAAAACAACTAAATATTGGATAAGAGGGGAGTATATCGTCATGAAAAAAGCGGCTACGGTCTTGCTGTCACTCGGTCTCGTTTTCGGTTTTTCATACGGGGCAGACCATGTGGCGGAAGCCAAAACAAAGGTGAAGGTCTATAAGAACTGCAAGGAGTTAAATAAAGTATACAAAGGCGGGGTGGCCCGCACGTCGAAGGTGAAAAACAAAGGCGGAAAAACGAAGTACAAGCCTTACGTCTCCAAGGCTCTTTATGATGCCAATAAAAAGAAAGACCGCGATAAAGATTATATCGCCTGTGAACGCTAAACAAGAAAAAGCAATCTGATGTCCAGATTGCTTTTTTATGCTTATGCCGCCTGATCGGCCGCAGCGCTTTTTGCTTTTCTTGTCATAAGGCTGATTGCCATCATGACCGTAATGTTCAAAAGCAAGGCGACTATGCCGACATTTAAATCTTTTGCGGCTTGCGGCAGCGCCGGAAATAAAGTGCCGATTGTTGTTTCTGTCAATGTAATATAAGAAACGGCTCCGACACCTGTAATAATGCCTGCGAATGCTCCCTGCTTCGTTACTATATGATGCTTAAACAGGCTGAACAGAAGGGCCGGGAATAATTGTGTAACCAGGCTGTAGCCCATCAATAGCAGCGTAACGATGGTATTCCCGCCTTTAAAGGTAAAGTACACCGAAATCAGCGCGAACACCGGCACTAAAAACTTAGCAAGCGCCGATACTTGCTTATCTGTCGTGCGGGGAGCGAACACTTTGTACACATTTTTTGCAAACAGCGTGGAGGCTGACATTAAGATCATAGAACCCGGCACAAGCGCCGTCAGCAGTCCGGCAGCGCCGACGATCCCGACAAACCAAGGGTCAAATGTTTGCAGTGACAGTCTCAAAAGTGACAGATCTCCATCTGCGCCTTTCAAACCTGGAACTTGCAGGATAGCCGCAAAGCCGACGAAAAGGACGAAGAGCAGAACCAGCTGGTATAAAGGCATGATAATGGCGTTTTTGCGAAAGACTTTTGGGTTTTCGGCTGAATACGAAGCGGAAAACGTATGAGGCCACATGTAAAAACCAAGCGCTGTCAAGAGCACGGTTGAACTGAACCACGCTGCACTTTGTCCCGTATCGGGAAGCGTAAGAAAGCCCGGCTTTGCCGTTTCAATCTGCTGAAACATGTCTTGAAATCCGCCGTAGTAATGAATCGGCAAATACACACCTAAAAACAGAACGACAACCAAAATCATGATGTCTTTCACAACCGATATCCAGGCAGACCCGTGAATGCCGGATACCATAACGTAAACCGTGATGGAAATGGCGCCGATCCAGATGGCGGCGGCCGGAGAAATTTTGCCGTACGATGTTTCCGATACAATCAGCCCGAGGCCTTTCAGCTGCAGCACAAGATACGGAATGAGCGCTGCGATGCCCACCAGTGAAACGAGCACGCCAAGCAGCGGACTGTTATATTTTTTGGTGAAAAAATCAGACTGCGACATCAGCTTATGATGTTTTGCGTACGTCCAAACTGCCGGAAGTAGCCAATAAGAAAGGATATAGGCCAGACAGCCGTACGCGATGATGTAAAAGGCCGGTCCGCCTTTCCCGTAGGCCCAGCCGCTTCCGCCGAGAAACGTAAAGGTGGTATAAATTTCGCCTGCCATCAATAAGAAGACAAACACGGTTCCGAAGCCGCGGCCTCCGACCGTCCACTGCTCAAGGTTCATGTCTTTTCCTTTTTGGGCGCGTATACCGAGAAAAATGCTCAAGAGCAGGACGCCAAAAATGATCATGAGAGCTGCGTTCATTCTGCTCCCTCCTTTTTATTTTCGTTGTCGAGGACATACACAAGCGCCATCAACGCAGAGGTTAAAAGAGCCCACAGCACGATATAAGCAAGAATAAACGGCATGCCGAGCACATAGGGAGTCACTTTATTTGCAAAAGGGATGCCGAGTAAAATTCCGATAAAGGGCAAAGCGGCGAGAACGTGAATCAGTTTCATAAAATCCTCCTTCGATTTAGGGTGGGGTTGTGCTGCGCACTGAAAATGATGTCGCAGATATGGCAGCACATGTCATTTTTTGGGGTGAAAAGGCTGTGGTTCGAATTATAAATAAATTTATTTTGTTTGTATAGTGTGAATTATCTGATATTTATTGTTGGAATCGCCCGAAGAGGGGAGCGGGCAGTCTTGGAAGAGCGCAGAATGATCCAAAAGACTCATGGCCTGTCAGGGGCAAATAGATAGAACGTTAATAATTCGCTGACCTGCTCCCGGATTCGAGGATTAAAATAGCGGTGCTTTTCTTCATAACCATCGATCACAAATACATAAAGCGTAAAGGCCTCATCGCGTTCCGCCTCGTGGATCGCAATTTTTCTTTTCCTCAGTTCTTTTCTGACTTCAATCAAATCCTTTTGTGCTATTTTTAATGATTCGCTGATAAGCTGTTTATAAGGATGCTTCAATTTTAATGTGCTTTGCTCAATTCCGGCGAGATCACGATTAAAAATTGTAATTGCCATGGGCAAAAAGAGAGCCCGTTCAATTAATTCGTATATTTCCTCCTGCAAATTCGGCATTGCTGACTCCTTCTTTCCAACGGGAACGTTTGTTCTATATGTATTCTATATCGGCTGGGGAAATGTTTCAAGACAGAAAAAATCACCAAAACTTTTTAGTTTTTTGCTGATAATGTGTAGAATAAGGATAGACAAACCCGGTAAGGAGTATAAATGTTGGAGCATTTTTTATCCTATTTTACACAAGAACATTTAACTGAATTATTTCAAAGCTATAGGGCTTTCGGTCCGCTCATAGCTGTGCTGCTGCCTTTAGTTGAAGCATTTCTCCCTTTTTTGCCGCTGATCGTGTTTGTGGTGGCGAATACGAATTCGTTTGGCCTGTGGGAAGGATTCATCTTGTCTTGGGCGGGATCAACTGCTGGATCTATTCTCGTATTTTTGATTGTCCGTCAATACGGACAGAGAAGATTGCTTGGATTTATCCGCAGTCATCCGTCGGTCAGAAAGCTGATGTTATGGGTGGAAAGGCACGGCTTCGGCCCTGTGTTTCTTCTGCTTTGTTTTCCGTTTACACCGTCAGCCGCGGTGAATGTTGTTGCCGGTTTGTCAAGGATCGGAACGCGGCCGTTTATTTTGGCGGCTGCCTCGGGAAAGCTTGTCATGATTTTTATGATCAGCTTCATCGGATATGATCTGCACGCGCTGATCACACAGCCGATTCGAACGGTCATCGCCGTATTGGTGATCGCTGTCTTATGGTATGTCGGCAAAAAGGTGGAGCGGTACCTGCATGTGAGAGCTAGTCAGCGTGAGCATGATGGAGGGAGACAGTAACATGAAAAAACGGTTTTGGTTTCTTGCCGGTGTAGTGTCCGTCGTTCTCGCCATTCAGGTTAAAAATGCCGTCTTTATTGATTATAAAGTGGAAGGCGTCAGCATGAACCCGACCTTTCAGGAAGGGAACGAACTGTTGGTCAATAAATTTTCGCATCGATTTAAAACCATCCATCGTTTTGATATTGTCCTTTTTAAAGGCCCTGATCAAAAAGTGCTGATTAAGCGGGTAATCGGCTTGCCAGGTGAATCGATCAAATATAAAGATGATCAGCTGTATGTGAACGGAAAGCAGGTTGCTGAACCATTTTTGAAGCATTTGAAATCAGTTTCCGCCGGAAGCCATGTAACAGGTGATTTTACGTTGAAAGATGTGACAGGAACAAGCAAGGTGCCGAAAGGTCAATATTTTGTCGTTGGAGATAATCGCATATACAGCTTCGACAGCCGGCACTTTGGTCCAATTAGAGAAAAAAATATAGTCGGTGTGATTTCCGATGCTGAACAAAAAGACGCCAATTGAAGCGGCGTCTTTTTTTGTGCTGGTTTGGAAAAATGTGTTGAAGAAAAAATTGTAAGGAGTTATAATCATAATTGTTACGCGTGTAACAAAAAATATTTGATTTTTGGTTTTTCTTTTATTTTTATTGATTTTTATTAGTTTTATATGAAACAAAAGGAGTGATTTGGATGAATGTTGAAGCAGTGATTATAGGGGGAGGGCCGGTCGGATTTATGCTGGCTTCTGAGCTTGCGATGGCTAGGGTGAAAACATGTGTGATTGAGCGGCTTGAAAAGCCTGTTTCGCATTCTAAGGCGCTGACGCTGCATCCCCGCACGCTGGAGCTTCTTGAGATGAGAGGGCTGCTGGAACGTTTCGTATCCAAGGGAAGCAAGATACCTTCCGGGCACTTTTCGATGCTGGATACCCGTCTTGATTTTTCAGGCTTGGATACGGGCTGTCCTTACACGCTTTTGCTTCCGCAGGCCAAAACAGAGCAGCTGCTTGAGGAACATGCGCGAAGCTTGGGGGCAGAGGTGTTTCGCGGGGCAGAGGCGCTGGCGGTTACGCAAAACGAAGCAGAGGCGCAAACGATTTTCAAGGATCGGGACGGCAGTCTGCGGACGATCACAAGCATGTTTGTCGTTGGTGCCGATGGAGCAGGAAGTACTGTCCGGAAACAGGCTCGAATTGAGTTTCCGGGAACAGACAGCACCATTACAGCAGCGCTTGGAGATGTGGCGCTCCATTCTCCGCCGCCGTCAGGCGTGCTGTCCCTTTGCACAAAAGAGGGGGGTGTCATGATCGTGCCGCTTTCTCCGGGCCGATACCGTGTCGTCGTGATCAGCCCTTATCGCACGCAGACGCCGAAAGATGTGCCTGTCACTGAGGAGGAGCTGAAAACTGATCTCATACGAATTTGCGGGACTGACTTCGGTTTAACCGAGCCTTCCTGGATGTCACGGTTCGGGAACGCCGCACGCCAAGCGAAGCGGTACCGCGACGGCAGAATCTTCCTTGCAGGGGATGCGGCGCATATTCATTTTCCAGCGGGCGGCCAAGGGCTGAATGTCGGCCTTCAGGATGCGATGAATCTTGGATGGAAGCTGGCGGCGGCCGTCAAGGGCGCTGCGCCTTCATGGCTTTTAGACAGCTATCATGAGGAGCGGCACCCGGCTGCAGAAGGGCTCCTGAGGAACACGGAGGCGCAGACAAAACTGATTGATTTCACTCAAGCAGGCCTCCATTTGCGGAGTATGATGTCGGAGCTGCTTGCCTATCCTGAAGTGAATCGATATGTAGCGGGGCAAATTTCTGCGCTCGATGTCAGGTATGAAGCTGATTCAGACATGCCGCCGCATCGCTTGAACGGGTCAAGGCTTCCTGATATGGAGCTGATTTTTTCCGACGGCAGTTCGGAACGGCTGTACAGCTGTCTCCAAAATGGGACATTCGTTTTGCTGTCATTGATGCAAGAAGCTGATGAGCATAGCCGATTGAAAGGCTTGTGTACGGTAACCGCCTCGCTTGCAGAACCGAATGAAGAGTTAAGGGACGTGCATACAATATTAATTCGCCCTGACGGACATGTTGCCTGGGCCGTGGATGCATCAGCGCCCAATTGTGCCGAGTTGATTCAAAAAGGGATTAGCCGCTGGCTTTCCGTCACCAGCCGGGTGTAAGGCAATTCGATTGTTTCATCTGTAACAAAACGGTATGATAGAAGAATCAATCGAATGAAAAAGGATGGAAAACCCGATGAACACAGATCATACGAAACGCAATCTTTTTGAATTGTATGCGGAGCTCATTCATCAGCAGGAGAAATGGGAGGGGCTCATTAAAGCCTTTTTGGCTGACCAATTGAAGAAGCTTGATGCCGAGCACGGGAGTAAATCTCAATTGTCGATGACAGAAATTCATGTTCTATCCTGTGTCGGGGACAATGAACCAATCAATGTCACGTCTATAGCAGAAAAAATGAATACGACAAAAGCGACTGTATCGCGCATCAGCACAAAATTGCTCGGCGCAGGTTTCCTTCATAGAACTCAGCTCAGCGATAACAAAAAGGAGGTCTACTTCCGACTGACGCCGGCTGGGAAAAAACTTCACAATTTGCATAAATATTATCATCAGAAGGTCGAACAGCGTTTTCTGTCATTTTTTGACCGGTATACAGAGGAAGAGATTCTTTTTGCGGAACGGCTGTTTCGGGATTTGGTGACAAAGTGGTATCCGTCGTCAGAAGAAATGGAAGATGGTCTTCACAACGTTTTTAAATAAAAAACACGCACTGAGGTGCGTGTTTTTCACGTTTCTTCTTTCTTTTTCAGGATGGTAAGGTAAATCAGATTTCCTCCGGCTAAAATCGTAAGCGGCAGTCCAGGGGAGCCGGATGTCACCACATTATAAATCAGCCAGATTCCTAAGCATATTCCATAATATAAGTGCATTGTTTTCTCGGGATTGTCGCGCAGCAAAAGAGTCACTCCTTCCCCATCTGCTGTAAGTGTACCATGGGAGGATTGTTTTTCCAATTAGGCATTGCTGCCGCTGATCGAGCTTTCTTTGTCTTTTTTTTCACCATGAAGATGGTGAAGCAGACGATAAAACGGCGGCAACAGGGCAATGACAAGGATGACGCGTATGACCTGAACCGCGACGACAAAGGTGGAATCGGCATGCAAGGTAACAGATGTCGTCGCCATTTCTGCAATGCCGCCGGGGGCAAATGCCAGAACAGAAGTGATGAGCGAGATGCCTGTCAGCTTGGAAACGATCAAGGCGCTCAAAAACATAGCCGCGATTAAACCGACGGATGAGACAAAACCGACGATGATAACACGGGTGACGCCGGAAAACATGCTTTTATACATCTTAGAGCCGATCGTAGCCCCGAGAAATACTTGCGATACGTGGTTAGCTTGTGACGGCCACCAAGCCATCATGTCGTGTCCCGTCACCGCAGCTCCGCCAACGTGGACAAGTGCCACACCGAGCATACTGCCGAGCAGCCATGGAGCCGGGAACTTTAAACGTTTCGCAGCTTTACAAGCTCCCCAGGCAGCGAGAATAAGAACGGCGGTCCACAGAACGGGAGCAAGCCTAAAATCTGCCGTTGCTGAGGAAAGCGTTTCTGCTGCGGCACTTGCGGAAGAATCTTGTTTTGTATAGATCAGGATGACTAAAAATGGAATGGATAGCACCACGAGCAGCACCCGCATCATTTGAACGAGGCTGACAATGGCGGTATTGGCGCCGACCTCCTGCGCGATGCTCGGCATGGCAGACAGCCCGCCGGGAGCCGTGCCGACAAAGCTTGTCATCATATCCGTTTTGCTGAAACGCCAAAGCACATATCCTGACAGCATGGCCAGCAGTATAGACAATATCAGCATAACGCCGACTGAAAACCAATGGTCTTTAAGAACAGAGAGGACGGATAAGTTCAGCTTTTGGCCCAATTCGATGCCGAGGATCATCTGTCCGAGGGCGAGCCATCGGCGGTTAATTCCTTTTTGGTCTGGCGCCATCATGAGCCATGCCGGACGTATCATGGCGAGGCAGCAGGCGACAATCAGCGTTCCGATCATCCATCCAATCGACATTCCGGTTAATGAAAGAATAAACCCCCCGGCTGCACTGATTGCGATAAACCATAGATCTTTGAGGAGATTTTCGTCTTTCTTCAATGTAAAACCCTTCTTCCTTTTCACGTAACACTCCAATTGTTCACGTAGTGAATGTATTATTACTATAGTATATTTTCGTTGATAAAGAAATTATGAATTATTTTCTATTAACCATTCATTTTTCTTATGACCTTGTGTTCGAGCTTCTCTATTGTGTAAGTCAGGCATAAACCAGCTGCCAGCAGACACGCGGCAAGGGAGTAAAAAATCACTTCTCCGCCAAACGATGTCAGGATCAGCCCTCCTGCCAGGGGTCCGATTGAGCGGGAGATATCCCAATGCAGGCCGTATACCGCATAAAACCGGCCGAGCAGATGGGGCGGTGCCAATTTCGAAATGAAGGTCTGGATGTGAGTCAATCCGATGCTCTCGCCAACCGTCATCACCGCTGCCGTCACTAAAAGCATTGTCAGGGAGGCTGAGCATGCAAAGCCGGCAGCCGCAAGGGAGTAGCAGATGTAAGTAATGAAAAGGATTGTTTTCATTGAAAGCTTTTCTGTCCCTTTTACAAGAGGAACTTGGAGAACAAAGCTGAATGAAGCTTTTGCCGCCGAGTAGATCGTCAGTATTGACAGATAATCAGAAAACATGTTTTTGCTGAAGATCCTGTATGTTGTTTCTGTTTGCGCGTATAACATGCTGATGGGGAGAGAAAGCAGCAACAGAAGCAGTACAGGCCTGTATATCGTAAAGCTTGTGGTCATTTCCGGTGTAACAGCTGGCTTTAGCGGCTTTGTTTCTGGCAGTTTCAGTGCAGCGATCAGAAAGTAGGTAAACAATGCCGCGGCATCTAAAGCGAATATCCACACGGGATTATAATTGTAGAGCAGCATTCCCACTAGCGGCCCTGCCGTCAGGCCCGCCGAATAGATCGCATTGATGACCGCAAACACTTCCGAACGTTTGCTTTCCGGCGTACTTTCGGCAATTTGGGCGCGGGAAGCAGGTATGTACAACGATCTCCCGATGCCATTCATGACGTAGAGAATGGCGAAAAAATACGCATGCTCGGCAAACACAAACCCCGTCATGGCAGCTGATTGCAGAATCAGTGCGATCAAAATCGCAGTGCGCCGCCCGAGCTGGTCCGTCACCCGTCCCGCAACGAGCGTCAAGCAAATATCAGCAAATGGCTGAAGACTGATGATAAGCATCGGAATCATGACACTGCCGTTTAATTGTTCATGCAGATACAGCACCATGAAAGGACCCATCATTGCACCTGTCAGGCTTGTCAGCATTTCTCCGAAAAAGCGGAGCCAAACGGGAGCAGTGTATCTCGATTTTATAGATTGAAAGCTGGTCAACATGTGATCGCCGCCTTTCGCTGTTTGGTATAGTAGTAGTGTATAGAAGAGGCGGCGGCCCAAAAAGTGAAGAAAAGAAGAGAAAAAGATTCCCCTTTTGTCGGGAGGTGCGGGGATTGAAGCTGATTGAGCACTACGTGGCACTCGTAAAAACAGGAAGCGCTGCGTTTGGGCAAATGAACGAAATGACGCTCACTGAAATGGCTGACAGTTTATTTTGTACAGAAAGAAATGCAAAGCTCATATTACATAAGCTGGAGAACAAGAATTGGATTATCCGGGAAAGCGGGGCGGGGCGCGGCCGTAAATCGAAAATCGCGTTTCTTCGCCAGCCGGAGGAGCTGCTTCTTCAAACTGCCAAGGAATATACAATGGCTGGAAAGCTTATAAAGGCAAAGGAACTGCTTCAGCAGTATCAATCCGCGTTTCCGGGGCTTCAAAACGAATATGACATTTGGTTTTCTGAGGTATTCGGCTTTGTGACAGAGACCGGCTGGGATGGAGAAAAGGATGTGCTCCGGCTGTTCATCACCCCTGGAGCTGTCAGCAGTTTGGACCCGTGCCAGATATTTTTGCGGTCTGAGGGGCACTTCGTCAAACAGATATTTGATACATTGCTCACATTAGATCCGGCTGTGCAGGAGCCGAAGCCTCATTTGGTTCATGGATGGGAAGAGGCGGGGAAAAAACGATGGAGATTTTTTCTTCGAAAGGGAGTGTCTTTTCATAACGGACAGCCGCTGACGGCGCGGGATGTTGCATTTACGTTTCAACGCTTTTTGGCACAGGCTGACAACCCGTATAAATGGCTGTTACACGGAGTGAAGCAAGTCTTAGAAAATGGCCCTTATTGTGTGGATCTCATACTCGATAAGCCAAATGAGCTATTGCCGTATGTTCTTTGTGATGAACGGCTGTCCATTCTGCCGGCGAAACAGGGCGGCGGGATCAATGGATCAGGGCCTTTTCGGGTGATTCAGCATCACCGCCAGATGCTGGTGCTTGAAGCCAATGAACACTACTTCAAAGGGCGGCCCTTTTTGGATCGCGTTGAGTTTGTGTTTTCGGAACAAGCCGGAGAGATGAACGGTTTTACCATTCAAGAAAAACAAACATGTCCTGAGCAGCAAATTGTTTTTGATGAAAGGCATGTTCAGTATTTGTCGCTCAATCTGAAAAAGAAGGGGCCTCTTCAGCACCGAAGCTTTAGAAAAGCGCTCCGCCTGCTGATTTCCTCTCAACGTCTTGTTCGTGAAGCGGGAGGGCACCGCAGAATCCCGGTTACGTCTTTTTTGCATCCGAATCTTTTAGATTGGGGCGGCGTTTCACCTTCTGAATTGCTGAAGCAAAGCGGGTACGAGGGAGAAACGCTGGTGCTGTATACCTTTTCGGAAACGGATCATCGTGAGGACGCCGAGTGGATTCAAAATGTTTGCGCCCAACAAGGTATCAGGCTAGAACTTCAATTCTGTGACCCTGCTGATCTGCGCCGGCCCGAAATCGTGCAAATGGCGGATATCATTCATGACAGTGCGACGTTTTATCAAGACAGTGAGTTTGGTTTTCTGCATTTGCTGCTGTCGCAGAACAGTTTTTTGAGTCAACACCTATCTGAAAAGCTGGAACAGATATGCTCAGGAATGTCAGAACGCATTTTTTCGACGCCTGACCGCTGTTCGAGAATCAATATGCTGCGGGATATTGACTGCCAGCTTATACAGGAGTTCAATGCGATTCCGCTGTATCAAAATGTGCTGCAGGTGACATCAAGTGAGAATGTGAAAGGACTGATGCTTGATGAAGAGGGGTGGATTGATTTGTACTCCGTGTGGCTGTCCAAATGAAAAAGAGGGTTCTTTTTTTTGAACCCTCTCCGTCCTTTATGACGCTTCCATGCTGCGGCATTGTTCAGCGCAGGCAAAGCAGGACTTCGCACATGCCTGGCAATGATCGTGGTCATGCTTTTCGCATTCAGTGCCGCACGCTTCACAAATATCGGCGCAAAGTGCGCAAATCTCTATCATGAACGGGCTGTCCGTTTGCATGGCTTTGACTGCCAGCGCGCAAATATCCGCGCATTCCCTGTCAAGCCGGATACAGCCGCTGAGATCGTGATACGCGTTTACTTCAAGACATTTTGTAAAACAATGATTACAAGCCTCCATACAATCAATGCAAGCCTCAATACAAGCTTCTGAATTTTGCTCCATGGTTGATCCCCCCCTGTGTGGCAGTGTATAGTTTTATGTTTCCCGGCTTTATTTGAAAAAGACAGGTGAGTGCGTTTTTGGGTGAGGGGATATGTGGGTATTCACTGTGCAGGTATATTTAACGTTTCATCAAGAAGTATAGAAACCAGACAGCGTGATTTTGTTCATCACGGGCGGCGCGCGTAAAGATGCCTTTCGCTTTTAAGTTTGGGGTTTCCTCGGCCGCACGCAAGTAAAAGTCGGCTGTTTCTTGTTCATCTTTAAAAGCGGCGTCCAGCCCTCTCGTGAAAGTGTTCGGGCATTCCTCCGTCTGTTTTGGCATGATGTGTTTGCCGGTAATGGCACCGTACAGTGTGGAAAATTCACGGAGGTGGCGCATTTCGTCACGCCTGATTTCTTCAATCTGTTTTCTGACTCCATCGCGGCGGGTAAGTTCGGCAAGCTTGCGATAGCATTGAATCGCGCTGAATTCTCCGTTAATGGCCTTTTTTAAATTCCGAATCAAAACAGGATCTTCCCGGTATGGCGCCGGATAGGGGTAGTAGCTGTAATACACGAGGGGTCAACTCCATTCCTAGGAATTGGGCTTTCGTAAAAGTATATGTAGGGCGGGGAGACATGTGCGGAGAAATTCAGCTTTTTATATGCGAAAAGGCCGTTTTTACCAATAGATCAGATTGGTCATTTTCGTCAACATTCGATAAAATATATAGAGATAAAAAGAGAGGGGTCTTCTAATTGGGAGCAGAGTTTTTAGTAGGCAGGTCCGGGAGTGGAAAAACGAAGCTGATCATCGACAGCATTCAGGATGAACTGCGCCGGGCTCCATTCGGGAAACCGATCATTTTTCTAGTCCCGGATCAAATGACGTTTTTAATGGAATACGAGCTTGCTAAAACGCCTGATATGGGCGGAATGATACGTGCTCAAGTGTTCAGCTTTTCACGATTGGCCTGGCGCGTCCTCCAGCATACGGGAGGCATGAGCAGGCCGTTTCTTACGAGCACAGGCGTACAGATGCTCCTGCGGAAGCTCATTGAGGAGCATAAACAGGAGTTTAAAGTCTATCAAAAAGCGAGTGACAAAAGCGGGTTTACCGCACAGGTAGAACGGATGCTGACAGAGTTTAAGCGCTACTGTCTGGAACCGGAAGACATCCGCC
The DNA here is from genome assembly GCF_000332645.1 of Bacillus inaquosorum KCTC 13429. Lineage (GTDB taxonomy): Bacteria > Bacillota > Bacilli > Bacillales > Bacillaceae > Bacillus > Bacillus inaquosorum. The sequence goes on along the minus strand of NZ_AMXN01000004.1, from coordinate 376,739 downwards.
GGATGGCGGAAAGCGGAACGGCTTCCGAGTATCGCGGAGAACGTATTTTATCTGAGAAGCTTCATGATTTATCGATTTTATATCAACAGATGGAAAAAAGCCTTGCAGGTCAATACCTTCACTCTGAGGATTATTTAACATTGCTGGCAGAGCATGTTCCGCTTGCAGAAGATATAAAAGGCGCGCATATCTATGTGGACGGCTTTTATCAGTTTACACCGCAGGAATTCAGGGTGTTGGAGCAGCTTATGGTTCATGCAGAGCACATCACGTTTTCGCTGACAGCGGACAAGCCGTCATATGAGCGGGAGCCGCATGAATTGGAATTGTTCAGAATGACGGGAAAAACCTATTACCGCCTGCACCAAAAGGCGAAGGAACTGAATCTGGACATTACGTATAAAGAGTTAGGCGGGACTGAACGGCATACGCGCACACCGGAATTGGCGCATCTAGAGGCGCAGTATGAAGCGCGTCCAGCCGTTCCGTACGCAGAAAAACAAGAGGCCTTTACTGTGATGCAGGCCGCAAACAGACGAGCTGAGCTGGAAGGCATTGCCCGGGAAATTCACGCTCTTGTCAGAGAGAAGGGCTATCGCTATAAGGATGTAGCGATTCTTGCGCGCCAGCCGGAAGACTACAAGGATATGGTGAAGGAAGTTTTCGCAGATTACGAGATTCCTTATTTCATTGACGGAAAAGCATCAATGCTGAACCATCCGTTAATCGAATTTATCCGGTCGAGCCTTGATGTTTTGAAAGGGAATTGGCGTTATGAAGCAGTGTTTCGCTGCGTGAAAACCGAACTGCTATTCCCACTTAACGAGCCGAAGACTAAGGTGAGAGAACAGGTCGATCAGCTTGAAAATTACTGTATCGCCTACGGGATCAAAGGTGACCGCTGGACAAAGGGCGACCGTTTCCATTACAGACGTTTTGTGTCATTGGATGATGATTTTGCGCAGACCGACCAGGAAATCGAAATGGAAAACATGCTGAATGACACACGCGACTGGATTGTTCCTCCGCTTTTTCAGCTCCAGAAACGAATGAAAAAAGCAAAGACGGTTCAGGAGAAGGCGGAGGCGCTCTACCGCTATCTAGAAGAGACGGATGTGCCGCTGAAGCTGGATCAGGAAAGACAGCGTGCAGAGGAAGACGGCAGAATCATTGAAGCACAGCAGCATCAGCAGGCGTGGGATGCAGTCATTCAGCTGCTTGAGGAGTTTGTTGAAATGATGGGGGATGATGAGATTTCTCTTGATTTGTTTCAGCAAATGATGGAAGCCGGCGCAGAGTCGCTTACATTTTCTCTTATTCCGCCTGCGCTTGACCAGGTGTTTGTCGGCAATATGGATTTGTCCAGAATGTATGGCACCTCCTGTACCTTTGTGCTGGGGGCAAACGACGGCGTTCTGCCGGCGCGCCCAGATGAAAACGGAGTGCTGTCGGATGATGACCGGGAATGGCTGAAAACGGTTGGGGTTGAGCTTTCCTCAGGCGGGCGGGAGCGTCTGCTTGATGAGCATTTCCTCATCTATATGGCGTTTTCCAGTCCGTCTGACCGGCTGTACGTATCGTATCCGATTGCTGATGCGGAAGGAAAAACGCTTCTGCCGTCGATTGTCATTAAGCGGCTGGAAGAACTGTTTCCGCAGCATAAGGAGCGCCTGTTGACAAATGAACCTGAGCAGGTCAGCGATGAGGAACAGCTGATGTATGTCGTCAATAAAAGCGTGGCACAGTCCTTTACCGCGAGCCAGCTCAGGTTATGGACTCGGGAATACGACATCAGCGACGTCTGGTGGAGCACGTACAATGTGCTGATGAGTGAGCCGGACAGGCTGCAATCGAAAAAGTTATTCTCAAGCCTGTTTTTCCGGAATGAAGTGAAGCAGCTTGAACGCAGCGTGTCGAGACAGCTCTATGGTGAACGCATTCAGGGCAGTGTATCGAGAATGGAAACCTTTAACGCGTGCCCGTTCTCCCATTTTGCGTCACACGGGCTGCATCTGAAGGAACGGCAATTTTTCAAGCTCGAAGCACCGGATATCGGCCAGCTGTTTCATTCCAGCTTAAAGCTGATTTCAGACCGGCTGCGCGAGCAAAAAATGGATTGGCGCGATTTAACGAAAGAGCAGTGCGAGCTGTTCTCCCATGATGCGGTAGAGCGGCTGGCGCCGAAACTGCAAAAGGAAATTTTGCTCAGCTCAAACCGGCATTATTATGTGAAGGAAAAACTGCAAAAAATTGTGACACGCGTGTCCGGCATTTTAAGCGAGCATGCGAAAGCGAGCGGTTTCGTGCCGATCGGGCTTGAACTGGGCTTTGGAGGAAAAGGGCCGCTTCCGCCGCTGACCTTTAAGCTGAAAAACGGCTGCACGATGGAGCTCGTCGGGCGAATTGACCGAGTAGATAAAGCGGAAAGCTCAAAAGGCCTGCTTCTAAGGATTGTCGATTATAAATCAAGCGACAAAGGCCTTGACTTAGCGGAAGTATATTACGGACTGGCGCTGCAAATGCTGACGTACCTTGATTTATCAATTACTCATTCAGCCGACTGGCTCGGAATGAGAGCGACGCCGGCCGGAGTGCTGTATTTCCATATTCATGACCCGATGATTCAATCTAACCTCCCGCTTGGGCTTGACGAGATCGAACAGGAGATCTTTAAGAAATTTAAGATGAAGGGCCTGCTCCTCGGCGATCAGGAAGCGATTCGCCTCATGGATACGACTCTTCAAGAGGGACGGTCAAATATCATCAACGCCGGCTTGAAAAAAGACGGCTCTCTCAGATCGGACTCGGCGGCAGTCGGCGAAAAGGAATTTGAGCTGCTGACGAAGCATGTGCGCCGCACCTTCCAAGAAGCAGGCGAACAAATCACCGACGGACGCGTATCGATTGAGCCTTATAAAATGAAGAACAAGACGCCGTGCACATACTGTGCGTTCAAATCAGTATGCCAATTTGATGAATCATTAGAAGAAAACGAGTATCGCCCGTTAAAGGCTGAAAAGGACAAGACGATACTTGAGTGGATAAAAAAGGAGGCGGATGGCAATGAACATTCCTAAACCGGCAGACAGCACATGGACAGATGACCAATGGAATGCCATTGTTTCAACCGGCCAGGATATTCTTGTGGCAGCGGCGGCGGGCTCCGGTAAAACCGCTGTGCTCGTTGAACGAATGATCCGGAAAATTACCGCAGAAGAAAACCCGATTGATGTAGACCAGCTTCTCGTTGTGACATTTACAAACGCCTCAGCGGCAGAGATGAAACACCGGATCGCGGATGCCCTGGAAAAAGAGCTTGTAAAGCGCCCCGGCTCGCTGCATATCAGACGCCAGCTGTCTCTTTTAAACCGGGCCAGCATTTCGACACTTCATTCCTTTTGCCTGCAAGTGTTGAAGAAATATTACTACTTGATCGATCTTGATCCGGGCTTTCGGATTGCTGATCAGACAGAAGGCGAGCTGCTCGGAGATGAAGTGCTGGACGAGCTGTTTGAAGACGAATACGCAAAGGGCGAAAAGGCGTTTTTTGAGCTTGTTGACCGCTACACGACAGACCGGCACGATCTGGATCTGCAATTTCTCGTCAAACAGGTGTACGAGTATTCCCGTTCTCACCCAAACCCGGAGGCATGGCTGGAAAGCTTTGTTCATTTATATGATGTATCGGAAAAGAGCGCAATCGAAGAGCTTCCGTTTTATCAATATGTCAAAGAGGATATTGCGATGGTGCTTAACGGAGCGAAGGAGAAGCTGCAGCGCGCGCTTGAACTGACGAAAGCGCCGGGCGGACCGGCGCCGCGCGCTGACAATTTTCTTGATGATCTTGCGCAGATTGATGAACTGATTCAGCATCAGGACGATTTCACTGAGCTTTATAAGCGGGTGCCCGCAGTTTCTTTTAAGCGAGCGAAAGCAGTAAAAGGTGACGAGTTTGATCCTGCGCTCCTTGAAGAAGCGACGGATTTGAGAAATGGCGCAAAAAAACTTCTCGAAAAGCTCAAAACCGACTACTTTACGAGAAGCCCTGAACAGCATTTGAAAAGCTTAGCCGACATGAAGCCTGTCATTGAAACACTCGTACAGCTTGTCATCAGCTACGGAAAACGATTCGAAGCCGCGAAGCAGGAAAAATCAATCATTGATTTTTCAGATTTGGAGCATTACTGTTTATCCATTTTGACAGCTGAGAACGACAAAGGCGAACAGGAGCCGAGCGAGGCAGCAAGATTTTATCAGGAGCAGTTTCATGAGGTGCTCGTTGACGAATATCAGGATACCAACCTAGTACAGGAATCGATCCTGCAGCTCGTCACAAGCGGATCGGAAGAGACCGGCAACCTGTTTATGGTAGGAGATGTCAAACAGTCGATTTATCGATTCAGGCTTGCAGAGCCGCTTCTTTTCCTCTCCAAATACAAACGGTTTACAGAGAGCGGAGAAGGCACGGGACGGAAAATCGACCTGAATAAGAATTTCCGAAGCCGGGCTGATATTTTAGACAGCACAAACTTTTTATTTAAACAGCTGATGGGCGGCAAAATCGGTGAGGTTGATTATGACGAGCAGGCTGAGCTGAAGCTTGGTGCGGCGTACCCGGACAATGATGAGACGGAAACAGAGCTGCTGCTGATCGACAACTCAGAAGAGACGGATGCCGGCGAGGAAGCAGAAGAGCTGGAAACGGTGCAGTTCGAGGCGAAAGCGATCGCTAAGGAAATTCGTAAGTTGATTTCATCGCCATTTAAGGTGTATGACGGAAAAACGAAAACACACCGCAATATTCAATACCGCGATATCGTGATATTGTTACGTTCCATGCCGTGGGCGCCGCAAATCATGGAGGAGCTGAGAGCACAGGGCATACCGGTTTACGCCAATTTAACGTCAGGCTATTTTGAAGCAGTCGAAGTCGCCGTCGCGCTTTCTGTGCTGAAGGTGATCGATAACCCGTATCAGGATATACCGCTTGCCTCTGTTCTGCGCTCACCGATTGTCGGGGCAGATGAAAACGAGCTGTCTTTGATCCGGCTTGAAAATACAAAAGCGCCGTACTATGAAGCGATGAAAGACTACTTGGCTGCCGGCGACCGGAACGACGAGCTTTATCAAAAGCTGCAAACGTTCTACGGACATCTGCAAAAATGGCGTGCGTTTTCGAAAAACCACTCAGTATCTGAGCTGATTTGGGAAGTGTACCGCGATACAAAATACATGGATTATGTCGGCGGGATGCCGGGCGGAAAACAGCGCCAGGCCAATTTGCGCGTTCTCTATGACCGGGCGCGCCAATATGAATCGACGGCATTTCGCGGCCTGTTCCGTTTCCTGCGGTTTATCGAACGCATGCAGGAGCGGGGCGATGATCTTGGAACGGCGAGAGCGCTCAGCGAGCAGGAGGATGTTGTCCGCTTAATGACGATCCACAGCAGCAAAGGGCTTGAATTTCCAGTCGTGTTTGCAGCGGGTCTCGGACGGAACTTCAACATGATGGACATGAACAAATCGTACCTGCTGGACAAGGAGCTCGGGTTTGGCACGAAGTTTATTCATCCGCAATTGCGCATCAGCTTTCCGACGCTTCCGCTCATTGCCATGAAGAAAAAAATGCGCAGGGAGCTATTGTCAGAGGAATTGCGTGTTCTCTATGTCGCATTAACGAGAGCGAAGGAAAAGCTGTTTCTGATTGGCTCGTGCAAGGATCATCAGAAACAGCTCGCAAAATGGCAGGCAACTGCGTCCCAAACTGACTGGCTTCTCCCGGAATTTGACCGCTATCAGGCAAAAACCTATTTAGATTTCATTGGACCTGCTCTTGCCAGACACAGAGACTTGGAGGCTTTGGCTGAAAACGGTGCGGGAGCGCATGCTGACATATCAGGCCACCCTGCGCGTTTTGCCGTTCAAATGATCCATTCCTATGATTTGCTGGATGATGATCTGGAAGAAAGATTGGAAGAAAAAAGCGAGCGCCTAGAAGCGATCCGCCGAGGTGAACCAGTTCCCGGCCCGTTTGCGTTTGATGAGAAAGCCCGGAAGCAGCTAAGCTGGACATATCCGCATCATGAGGTGACGCAAATTCGCACAAAGCAGTCAGTTTCTGAGATCAAGAGAAAAAGAGAGTACGAGGATGAATACAGCGGCAGGGCCCCCGTTAAACCGGCTGACGGAAGCATTCTGTACAGGCGTCCCGCTTTTATGATGAAAAAAGGACTGACAGCGGCGGAAAAAGGGACGGCCATGCATACGGTTATGCAGCATATCCCGCTCACACATGTGCCGACAATAGAAGAAGCGGAGCAGACGGTTCACAAGCTTTATGAAAAAGAGCTGCTCACTGAAGAACAAAAAGCCGCTATTGATATAGAAGAAATCGTTCAATTTTTCCATACAGAAATCGGCGGACAGCTGATCGGTGCTAAATGGAAGGACCGGGAAGTGCCATTCAGTTTAGCGCTTCCGGCTAAGGAGATCTATCCTGATGCACAGGAGGCGGATGAGCCGCTTTTAGTGCAGGGAATCATCGACTGTCTCTATGAAACTGAGGACGGTTTATATCTCTTAGACTATAAATCAGACCGGATTGAGGGCAAATTCCAGCACGGTTTTGAAGGAGCGGCCCCGATCTTGAAAAAACGATACGAAACGCAAATTCAGCTGTACACGAAGGCAGTTGAGCAAATTGCAAAAACAAAGGTAAAGGGATGTGCGCTTTATTTCTTTGACGGAGGGCACATTCTGACATTATAGCGAGATCCTTAAGCTCCGGGAATTCAGGCGGAGCAGATCTCGTTTTCTATACAAAAGAGAGGTGAAAGTATTTGCGGATTTTACATACGGCTGACTGGCATCTTGGAAAAACACTTGAAGGAAGAAGCAGGCTGAGTGAACAGGCCGATGTGCTTGATGAACTGAATACGATTGTAAAGGAAGAGCAGATCGATGCCATTGTAATGGCGGGAGACGCGTTTGACACCGTGAACCCGCCGGCTTTAGCCGAGCAGCTGTTTTATGAAAGCTTGTCTGCGCTCAGTGACAGAGGGAAGCGCCCGATTGTTATTATTGCCGGAAACCATGATAATCCTGACCGTTTGTCCGCCGCTTCACCGCTGACACATGAAAACGGCATTTATTTAATCGGCTATCCGACAACAGAACCGCTTCATATTGAAGTGCCTTCAACTGGGGAGCTTTTGGCTGTCGGAGCACTGGCGTACCCATCTGAAGCGCGGTTAAATGAAGTGCTTTCCGATACATTTGATGAAAAGCTGCTCCGTGATCATTATGACGTGAAAATCAGACAGGCGTTTGAGCATATGACAAGCCGGTTCCGGAACGATGCAGTGAAGATTGCCGCCAGCCATATTTATGTCGCAGGCGGAAACCAAACGGATTCTGAGCGCCCGATTGAAGTCGGCGGCGCTTATACCGTGTCTGCAGAAAGCCTGCCGGCGGATGCCGCTTACGTGGCGCTCGGCCATTTGCATCGCCCGCAAACGATCAAGCGGGCGCGGACCCTTGCGCGTTATTCAGGATCTCCGCTCGCCTACAGCTTTTCTGAAGCGGGCTACGCCAAATCAGTGACAATCGTGGACGCAAAACCGGGGGAAGAGGCCTCTTGGAATGAGGTTTTATTATCAAGCGGCAAGCCTCTTGTGAAGTGGAAAGCGGCAAATGGCTTAAGCGAGGTGTACAGCTGGCTGGATGAAGGCAGAGATCAGAATGCCTGGATTGACCTTGAAATTCGTGTGGCGGACCAGCTGTCACTTGAAGAAATTCATAGGCTGAGGAAGGCGCACCCGGGCTTTATCCATATCAGGCCGGTTTATGAAGAACAGAACAAAGACCGGGAACGGATCGAGGTTAAGCATGTGTCGATCGAGGACCGCTTTAAGAAATTTTATGAAAAACAAACTGGCGGCGCGGTGCCGGATGAAGAAATGGTGAAGCTGTTTTTAGAGCTTGCATCAGGCGTTGAAGAGGAGGATGCGAAATGAAGCCGATCGCCTTAAGCATTAAGGGGCTCCACAGCTTTAGAGAGGAGCAGACGATAGATTTTGAAGGCCTTTCCGGTGCCGGTGTTTTCGGCATTTTCGGCCCGACAGGAAGCGGTAAATCCTCCATCCTCGACGCAATGACGCTTGCTTTATACGGAAAGGTGGAGCGGGCGGCGAATAATACGCACGGGATCTTAAACCATGCGGAAGATACGCTGTCTGTTTCCTTTACCTTTGCGCTTCAGACGAATCATCAAATCTCTTACAAAGTCGAGCGCGTGTTTAAGAGAACCGATGAAATGAAGGTGAAAACGGCACTCTGCCGCTTTATCGAAATCAAGGATGAGCATACGGTGCTGGCTGATAAAGCCAGCGAAGTGAATAAAAGAGTGGAGGAGCTCTTGGGGCTGACGATCGACGACTTTACGAGAGCGGTGGTCCTGCCGCAAGGGAAATTTGCTGAATTTCTGTCTTTAAAAGGGGCGGAGCGCAGACATATGCTTCAGCGTTTATTTAATTTGGAGCAGTATGGAGATCGGCTTGTGAAAAAGCTGAGAAGGCAGGCGCAGGAAGCCAATGCGAGAAAAAATGAAATGCTTGCTGAACAGTCCGGTCTCGGGGAGGCGAGCTCGGAAGCGGTTGAGCAGGCGGAACAGGCTCTCGAACAAGCTGAAGCCCGGCTGGAAGCGATGAAGAAGAATCGTGATCAGGCAAAGGAGCGGTTTACGGAGCATCAGGAGATTTGGAATGTCCAAAAGGAAAAATCCTCTTACGAAGAAGAGAAAAAACGTCTCGAAGAGGAACAGCCGCACGTAGACAGCTTGCAAAAGCGCCTGCTGGAAGCAGAAACAGCCGCCGCTCTGAAGCCCTATGCGGACCGATACGCAGAAGCGATTCAGCATGAAGAGAAAGCTGAAAAGGAACAAACGCTTGCTCAAAAGGAGTTAGCAGACCGGACAGGTTTCTTTCATCAAAAACATGAAGAGTATGAAGCGTGGCGCCGGCATAAAAGCGAGAAGGAGCCTGAGCTTTTAACTGAGCAGGAACAGCTTTCCCGATTGCAGGAGATCGAAATCAAACTGAGCGTGGCCAAGCAAGAGAAAGCTCGCAAAAAGGCTGAACTCCAGCAGAAAGAAGAAGCTCTTCAATCTGTCATGAATGAATTGGAGACTGTAACAGACCGTCTGACACGGGGACAAAACAGACAGACGGAATTAAAGCAGCAGCTTAAATCCCTGCAGGTGACTTCTGATGAGCGAAAAAGCTGTCAGCAGGCCGCAGAAATGGCATTGCGCATCAGACAAACTGAGGAGCAAATCACAAAAGAGCAAAAACGAAGTGACGCATTGAATCTTGCGCTGCAGAAGATGCATGAGGAGAAGAACACACTCGTTCAAAAGATGGAAGCTGAAAAAAACAACATCATTCAGGCATATGAGGCTGTACAAACCGTGTACCATTTGGTATGCGAGACGGAACGGTCATTAACACATATGACTGACCAGGCTAGAAAAAGACAACACGAGCTTCACTCGCAGCGTGAAAAAGCAAGGGTGGCACTGCTGACAAAAGAGTTAGCCGAAAAGCTGACCGCCGGACAACCTTGTCCAGTCTGCGGCTCAACCCATCATGATCCATCGGCCTCAGCACATGAAACATATGAGCTAGACAGCAATCTTGAAGAGGACATCAAACAGACAGATGTGTTGCTGACGGAAGCGGCAGCTCTCAGCCAGGAGATTCTTTCAGCTAAAATCACTCTTGAAGAACAGTCCGCGCGCTTTATTGAACAGTGTCCGTTTTTGCAAACGATTCAAGCGCAGAACCTTGAAGCAGCAGCTTCTTACGAAAATCTGCCGGTGCATGATGCATTCGATCATGCCAACATTGAATGGAAACGAGTCAAACAGGACATTCTTTCTGTTAAAACACGAATGGCACAAATGATCAGTGCCTATCAGGAGTCTTTAAAAAAAGCCGAGCAGCTTAATGAAAAAATCGGTTTTGAAAAAAGAGAGGCTGACCGCATTGAAAACATCATCGCCGAGCTTCAGGCCTCAATGGACAGCCGCCTGAACATGTTTAAAGAAGCATTTCAGGATCAAGCTGTGGATAAAGCGGAAAAATGGCAGCAAGCCATTGAAGAAAAAGACCGGGCTGCAGAAGAATGCGAGAAACGAATTGAGCGCAGCATCGCATTTCTTGCTGAGCATGAAGCACAAAAAGAAAAGCTGCGGGTGTCAGGGCATCAGCTTGAGCGTGAAAAGCTGGAGCTTCATTATGCGGCTGAACGCATCAAGAGCGTGATAGCGGATTATGAGCACGAACTCGGAGATTACGCAAAAGGAAATTCGATTGAAATCAAACTCCGCTCTGTCCAGCAGAATCTAAAGCTGTTAAAGGAAAAAGAGCAATCTCTATGTGAAGAACTGCAAGGCGCCCAGATGAAACTCAATCAGGCGAAAAGCCGCGCTTCAGCAAGCGAGCTCACCCTGCAGGAGGCGAAGGGCAGATTGGAAAAAGCGGAAGCCGATTGGCTTGAGCATGCGAAAAGCACCCGCTTTACCCGGACTGAAGAGGTGGAGCAAAGTCTCATTCCAGCCGATGAGCTTGAAAAGATGAAAGCCAGCATAGACCAGTTTATGGATAAACTGAAGCAAAATGCTGCAAACTTAAAACGTGTAGCAGAGATACTTGCCGGCAGAGCCTTATCAGAGAGCGAATGGAGCGAAACCGTTACGGCATTACAAGAAGCAGAGGACGCATTTGGCGCTGCTATAGAGGAAAAAGGCGCGGCAGCGAAAGCACTTGCCGTCATTCGCGATCATCATAAACGGTTTAACGAAATTGAAGCTGAACTGAAAAAATGGCAAACACATATCGACAGGCTGGACAAGCTGCAAGCTGTGTTTAAAGGCAATACCTTCGTCGAATTTTTAGCTGAGGAGCAGCTTGAAAGCGTTGCGCGGGACGCATCAGCAAGACTTGGCATGCTGACGAGACAGCGCTATGCCATTGAAGTGGATTCAGAAGGCGGATTCGTGATGCGGGATGACGCGAATGGGGGCGTCAAACGCCCGGTATCCAGCTTGTCTGGGGGAGAGACCTTCCTCACCTCGCTTTCTCTCGCTCTTGCGCTGTCTGCGCAGATCCAGCTTCGCGGAGAATACCCGCTCCAGTTCTTTTTCTTAGATGAAGGGTTCGGCACCCTCGATCAAGATCTGCTGGATACGGTTGTGACAGCCTTGGAAAAACTGCAGTCAGACAATCTGTCTGTCGGTGTCATCAGCCATGTGCAGGAGCTTCGGGCGCGGCTTCCGAAAAAGCTGATCGTCCATCCAGCTGAACCGAGCGGCCGCGGTACACGGGTATCACTTGAGTTGATGTAAGGGAGGACCGAATATGGCAAAGCAGACTGCCGGAATATGTGAGCTGTGCGGCCGAAGCGATGTCCAGCTGACAGAGCACCATCTCACACCGAAGGAAGAAGGCGGAACGTTCCTGCCGACAGCGATGCTCTGTATTCCTTGCCATAAACAGATTCATGCCTTATATACAAATCAAGAGCTTGCGGTTCGCTTAAACGGAATAGATGAACTCAGAAGCGATCCGCAGCTTGCCCGGTTTGTCAAATGGATCAGAAAACAGCCGCCTGAGAAGCTGATCAAAACAAAGAAATCAAATGAACGAAAAAAAGAAAAAATGACCAAAAAGCAGCCCTCTCTTTGCAGAGCGGCTGCTTTTATCCATTTCCAACCATATCCTGATCACTGACATCGGGGTCTATATAATTTGTCGCGTTGATTGCATTGTTTAATAGAAGGAAATCTCCCGTGTTTCCTGCTCCCGAACCGAGCGCAGATTTTGAAGAGCTTTTCGGAGATAGGTAAAAGGAATCACCAAAGTTTACGACTCCGCCCGATATGGAATTGATAGCTATAGGCCCGACAATTGCTGGCATAAACGACACCCTTTATCGAAGTCTCTGTTTATTATATGCTCTTGGCGGGCGATTGTGAGCGCGGTGACTGAATCTGTCTAATATGTTTGATTCTCGCATCGCCGCGGACATGCGAAGCCGCCCCCGCATGAAAAACAGAAGAGGATGAGACCCCTTGAATTTTGATGCTGCGTACATGAATGACCGGCACTTCGTGGCAAAATGCGCTTTGTACACCTGTTTCGGGAATCGGCTTCACTGCCTGCTGCTGAAAGATCTGGTACTCCTTTCTGTTAAATGAACCTTCATTTTCATAAAACGTTGAAAGCGAGCGCTGAACAGCCAGTACTTTTATCTTCATATCGATTTCGTTTGTATCGCCAACTTGAAACACACTTGATATTCCAAGAGAGTTAAATTTAATCAGCCTGATGCGGGAAATACGCTTAAGCATTATTCGACGGCAGCGGAGCAAACGGCCCGATGATAAGAGATTCAGGCGGCGTATCGAAAATAGAAGAAAGATAGATAGATTCAGTGTCTCCGATGTGGAAAACAGAGGAGCTGGATACACCATTCATCCGGATATCCCCGACTTCCAGGTTGCGGTTGATGACTGTAAAGATCATGCTTGATCATCTCCTTTCATTTCGGATGGGATATGTTCAAGAAAATGTTCTACAGCACGGATCACGTCACGCTTCACATGCTCAGCGATATGTTCTGCATATTGTTTAGGCGGTGTGTTTTCTTCTTTTTTGATATGGGACATATAATAGTGAATCCGGCTGTCCATTTGTTTTCTGATGTCTTCAATGACATGATGCCTGTTTGTATCGTCAAGCCTGCTGTCATACTGATTTTCAAGCTGCTCCAACACATTTGGGATTTCCTCGGTTAAGTACATGTCGACATTCTGGCGGATCTGCTGCATGAGCTGGGCGCTCTCTTCCTGCTGCATCATCCCGATTTCAGGTGCCGTTTGGCTGACTTCAAAATTTTGGACGCTGTTCGGGTCTGTCGGATTTAAACCGATATTCAATGTCCCGTCGAGCCTTTCGATTTTCAGCTGATCAAATTTATACTCCACACGCTCAATGGTAGTGGCCGGCCGCTGTTTCATCGTATTCATTTCAGCTTGAATCTCTTTCAGCTGCCGTTCGAGCTGCTGAATATGAAGCGCCTGCTGCTGAACGAAGGAATTCAAGTTTTGCAAGTAAGAGGAAACAGATTGGTCATACATGTTCTTTCACCTCTTTCATATGATTAACGGCCAGGAGGCTGGAGCGGGACCAATGTTCCTGTATCGGGCTCATCTAATTCAACTGGCTCCCCCTGAGCGGAAACCTCGGGGGCCGCTTCTACATAGCTGCCTGTATTGTACAGGTTAGAAAGCGATTTAATGGACCCGGCGCTTCCGATTTGCAGAATGGAGGAGTTGCTGATTGATTCCAGCCGGAGATAGTTAATTTGAATGGTTTGATTAATATAAAAGTTCATGAAGCACACTCCTTTACGCATTCCCTACGATCGGCTGATCAACTGCATCGTTGTCATACACATTCGTCGCGTTTTTGTAATTCATCACCTTGAGGCTGTCACCGGTATTAAAACTGCCCGCACCGGCAAACGTTCTGACCTCGGCCTGAGGAGAAATCGTAATACAGTCCCCGATGTGAATGACTCCGCTCGTACCAATCGCATTAATTTTAAACGCTCCGACAATGGCCGGCATACGAGCACATCCTTTGTTGAAATATTGAAAAAAGGCAGGTAAAGTATAATTAGAATTTGATTTTAATTGGGCTATTCACGATAGCTTATGACAAATGCACATATGTGTGAGAGAAAATTAGAGGGGACATATCGGCTTCAAATGTAAGCGATCGCATTTTTCGGACCGTTATGTTTAAACATTTCAAAAGCGGGTATTGAATAAACTGAGCGGAAATGCGGCGATGGATGCCGCTATCCGCCTGCGTGATTTTTGTTTCAGTTTCTATGGTGTTTTTGCGTGTAGGAAATGCTTTTTGGAGTATGTCGTGCTGCGGTATCCGTTTTTGGGCGGGCACATTCTCGCCCTGAGGTATATCCCTGAAGTGCTGAGCAAAAAGCGGAGTTACATGTGGTGTATTCAAATCGTTATAGAAAATGATTCACATACGGGAGTTTTCAGGATATCCCCCAAAAATCATTTCTTCTTTAATTCGGCTGTTCAGCAGACTGTCCAGCTTTTGGCTGCATTGAATCGTCTCCTTTGAATTCATGCCGTATTTTTGTGCTGTTTCAATTAGTGTGATTCTCATTTCTTCAATTTTACTGTTCATTACACGATCTCCAATTCTAGAATTTTATTTTGATAAATACAGGATATCGTTAGTATAACCTATTTTTGCTGAAAAGGTTGCCTTTCGTCAATTTGACTGAAAAAGCGACAATTTTTGTTGCGCTTTTTTATGGAAGGAAGGACTATAGTCTTGCTAAGTGTGCTTGCAAAAAGTCCTGCCGCTCCTCTATTTCTCTAAGTATATTTGTCTGCTCCTTTTCGAATTGCAAGGGGCTTTTTTTTATGAATGGATCATCATCAGCCTTTTGACAAATGTCAAGATGCCAATCTCTGATGAAAGGAGACAATCGTTCAATTGTAAACGACCGATTCAGCACGTTTTTCATTAACGTGTGATATTGCGACCGGAAGGCGGGAATGGAAAGAAGCCTTGACGAGAGCGTCTGCCCTTTAGTCAGCAGAGGGTCTTCGTCAGATCTTCCGTGTGCGGCAAGCGATCTGGTCTCTATCGGGGAAACGTGAAGCCGGCCGGATTCGTTTAAACACAATGTGTAATAAAAGCCTTGATTGGTGCAGGCGCTGCCGATCAGCCACAGAAAAAACAGTTTGACATCCAAATACATTTTAATGCGCTCAGCTAATTCGTCATCTCCAGCTGTACGGATCAGCATGAGAAATTCATGTAAGAACGCGGCAGATCCATCTTTGAAAACGGACAGCGGAACCCTCGGATCGGCGGTCTTCACTTGGTAACCTGCCCTATCGGCTAGCAGATGGTTCTTGATGCTCAAATAAATGCCTTCTGGCTGGCCATTGATGGTCAGAAAGCTGTACGAGGCAGCGGGAGCAGGAACGCCGATCTGATCAAAAAAACAATAGGCGAGCCTGCGCCGCATCAATGACGGGTCATCCTGTTCCGCATTCAAAAAAAGTGTGTTTTCACCAAGCAGAGACTTCTCCCAGCTGATTTCATAGGATGCCTTTTCCGCTCTGTCACGCTGTGTGAGAAGAATGGGAGAAACTGATCGGTCTGTCACCAAAAGCCCCTTGGCAGCTCCTTTTCTATTCAGCTGCTGCCGATGAAAAAATAAGTGTATGTTCTCCATATTCTTTCCTCCTCCTCAAAACGCCATTTGTATGATATGTGCAGCAAGCCCGTCCTGAAACGAAATGAAAACGGACACGAGAAAAAGGGATTTCAGCATTCGACAGAGAATACATGAAGGAGCATTCTGATTTAAAAGATGATGGAGGAATAACATGAAATTTGCGACAGGGGAACTTTACAACCGAATATTTGTCGGCCTGATCATTGATGATGATAAAATTATGGATTTGCAAAAGGCTGAAAAAAAACTGTTTGAACTTGAGACGATTCCGGGATCGCTGATTGAATGTATCGCAGAAGGGGATAAATTCGTTGCGCATGCAAGGCAACTGGCAGAGTGGGCAAAGAAACCGAATGATGAGCTGGGATCATTTATTTATTCATTATCTGAGGTGAAGCTTCATGCACCTATTCCTAAGCCGTCAAAAAATGTCATCTGCATCGGCAAAAACTACAGGGACCACGCGATTGAAATGGGAAGCGAGGCTGACATTCCGGAGCATCCGATGGTGTTTACAAAATCGCCAGTAACGGTTACAGGGCATGGTGATATTGTAAACAGCCATGAAGAGGTCACCTCTCAGCTCGATTATGAAGGAGAGCTTGCTGTCGTCATCGGAAAAAGCGGCACTCGCATATCAAAAGAAGACGCATATGACCATATTTTCGGATATACGATTGTGAATGATATCACGGCGCGTGATCTGCAAAAAAGGCATAAGCAGTTTTTTATCGGAAAAAGCCTGGATACGACATGTCCGATGGGACCCGTGCTTGTACATAAATCATTGATTCAGGAGCCTGAGCGCCTCAAGGTTGAAACGAGAGTCAACGGCGAGCTGCGCCAATCGGGATCGGCGAGCGATATGATCTTTTCCATTCCAGAATTAATTGAAACCCTCTCAAAGGGGATGACGCTTGAAGCGGGAGACATCATTGCCACCGGTACGCCGTCTGGTGTCGGAAAGGGATTTAATCCGCCAAAATTCTTGCGGTCAGGTGACAAAATCGACATTACGATTGACCCGATCGGAACGCTGTCAAACCAAATCGGCTGAATCAAACAGGAGGGCGGACTCGGACCCGCCCGTTTTTTCTGAGTCTATCTTTGTGGCAGAGGACAAGTTCATGGTACTATAAGTGGGGTAATTTATCTGATAGGGGGAACATATATGACACACCTACATATTACAACATGGGTGGTAGCGCTGATTCTGCTTTTCGTCAGCTACTCGCTGTATTCGTCACAAAGTGCGAAGGGCGCAAAAATCACTCATATGATTCTGCGGTTATTCTATATCCTTATTATTTTGACAGGAGCTGAGCTGTTTGTCCGTTTCGCCAACTGGAACGGAGAATACGCCGGAAAAATGATTCTTGGCATTATCACCATCGGTCTGATGGAAATGCTCCTCATCCGCAAGAAAAAAGACAAATCAACCGGAGGCTTATGGATCGGCTTCGTCATTGTACTTGTGCTGACAGTGCTGCTCGGCCTGCATTTGCCAATCGGTTTTCGATTGTTTTAATAGAAAAACGCAAACCCGGCTCTATGATAGAGTCGGGTTTTTGTATATTTCCCTCCTTATATTCCAAATCATTTAAAATAACCTTAAAATTCCCTGTAAGCGGTATCTCGTCCTATGAAATTATGATACCTTCAAGTAGATTCATTATTTTGCAGGAGGGATATCATGAAACGCAAAAAATTCAGCTCGTTTGTGGCGGCAGTGCTTATTTTTGCACTGATCTTCAGCCTTTTTTCTCCGGGAACCAAAGCGGCAGCGGCCGGTGCGATCGATCAGGCGGCGGCTCTGGAAAACGGCAAAGAACAGACAGGCACCATGAAGGAACCGGAACAGGTGAAATGGTACAAAGTGACTCCGGGAAAAGTGGATATTCAGAATCATTCACATATGGCATTGACCGTAAAGAGTGATTCAGCACTGAATGTATCTGTATATCCAAGTATGGAAAAAGCGCTTAAAGATGAAACGTTTGAGATGTACCGTTCTTACACAGCGGAGGATGGAAAAAGCGAAATCAATTTTCCATACGCGTGGAGCGGCCCTTACTATGTAAAAGTTGAATATCTAGGTGAAGAAGAACCAGAGGACGGCGGAACGGCAGAAGCAGCTGCGGAAGCCAAGTATACGATTGGATATAAAGGCACCAAAAAGCAGCCGTCAGATTTAGAAGAGGAAGAAGCTTGTCCGGTGGAAATGAGTGTCGATCAGAAAAAATCGGGAAAAAGCATCCTGGACAAGCTGAGAGCGATACGTGATGAGCAGCTGAGCCAAACAGCAGAAGGCAAAGAGCTGACTAGCCTTTACTACAAAGCGGCGCCGTTTATCGTGGCAAAGCTCGCACTCAATAAAACAGCGAGAAATGAAATTTATCAGGATCTTGTGACATTAAAGCCGTTGTTTGATGATGTGTCAGAAAACGGTGTGTCATCTTCATATAAGATTACTGAAAAGGATCAAAAGGCAATCAACCGGCTATACGATAAAGCTTTACAATCAGTCCCGTCTTTCCTTAAAGAGGAGATAAAGATACAGGCGGAACGATTAAATATCAAGCAGCTGCAAGGCAAAACAGCAGGAGCAGTGTTAACAGAAAACAATATTGCGGCAAAAAGTGAAGTTCAGACAACAAAGGTCATTTTCAAGGTGAAAGACAATAAAAGCCTCTCGTCAGTACATAACGAAATGAAGGGCTTTTCTGCAAGCGCGCAATCGAAAAAAGACATTTCTAATGTGAAAAAGGCAAAGAAACTGTTTGACAATCTCTACTCATTTGAACTGCCGAAAGATGAGAAACAAAACGGCACATATACGGCAAGCGCAAAACGGGTGAAAAGCGCTGCTACGACATTATCCAAGATGTCTAACGTAGAGTTTGCAGAACCTGTACAGGAATACAAAAGCCTGTCAAAGGATATTCAATACCCGTACCAATGGCCGCTTAAAAACAATGGTGATAACGGCGGAATTAAAAATGCGGATGTGAAATACGAGCCTGCCAGCACATTGCTGTCTAAACGCAAGCTGAACGATACATTAATTGCGGTAGTAGACACAGGTGTGGACAGCACGCTTGCTGATTTAAAAGGAAAAGTAAGAACCGATCTCGGGCGTAATTTTGTCGGACGAAATAACAACGCAATGGATGACCAGGGGCATGGGACGCACGTCGCCGGCATTATTGCTGCACAAAGCGATAACGGTTATTCAATGACTGGTTTGAACGCCAAAGCGAAAATTATCCCGGTAAAAGTGCTTGATTCCACAGGAGCAGGAGATACTGAACAAATTGCTCTCGGCATCAAATATGCTGCTGACAAAGGAGCAAAGGTGATTAATTTAAGCTTAGGCGGAGGCTACAGCCGCGTGATTGAATTTGCTTTGAAATACGCTGCTGACAAAAATGTCTTAATTGCCGCAGCCAGCGGGAATGACGGAGCCAATTTCTTATCGTATCCTGCTTCATCTAAATATGTGATGTCAGTCGGAGCAACGAACCGCATGGATATGACCGCGGATTTCTCTAACTATGGAAAAGGTCTGGATATCTCTGCTCCAGGGTCTGATATCCCGAGCTTAGTGCCTAACGGGAATGTCACGTACATGAGCGGAACATCCATGGCGACGCCATATGCTGCCGCTGCTGCAGGATTGCTGTTTGCTCAAAACCCTAAGCTGAAAAGAACAGAAGCAGAGGATATTTTGAAAAAGACGGCGGACGATATTTCCTTTGAAAGCGTCGATGGCGGGGAAGAGGAATTGTATGACGATAATGGCGATCCGATTGACATTCCAAAGACGCCTGGAATAGACTGGCACTCAGGCTACGGGCGGCTGAATGTCATGAAGGCTGTCAGCGCAGCTGATGTACAGCTCAAGGTCAACAAGCTTGAAAGCACACAAACAGCCGTCAGAGGAAGTGCGAAGGAAGGCACGCTGATCGAGGTGATGAACGGCAAGAAAAAACTCGGCAGCGCCAAAGCCGGAAAAGACAGTAAGTTCAAGGTCAATATCCCGACTCAAAAACAAGATCAAGTCTTGTATGTGAAAGCAACAAAAGGCGATGCGAAAACATCGTATAAAGTTGTCGTCGTCAAAGGAAAACCTTCCGGCACACCGAAAGTAAATGCTGTGAAAACGAAAGATACGGCAGTGAAAGGGAAGGCGAACAGCAAGGCAACGATCAGAGTGAAAAACAAATCAAAGAAAGTCATTGCTTCTGCCAAAGCTGACGCGAAAGGAACGTTCACGGTGAAAATTAAAAAACAAAAAGCCGGAACGGTGCTTTACGTCACGGCTGCTGATACAGACAAAAAAGAAAGCAAAGATGTAAAAGTTGTTGTTGAAAAGTAATCAAAAAGCGGTGCCTCGCTGCACCGCTTTTTTTATTTGCGCCCCCGCTGGACCGCTGAATACATAATGGATCGCTTTCCATTTGATGCCGTCCATTCGAACCGGTCTCCCGTCCCTTCGCTGCTGTAGTGATGCTGCACCGCGCATTGGGCGGTATCATTTGAAAAGTGATAAAAAGAAACACCCTGCTCCTCCGAAATATTCGAAAAAACGCCTTTATTATAAGAAAACACACAATCGAATACCGATAAGCCGAAGCTGTGCAAGTGCTGCAAAAATGCGAGAAAGGTTTCGTCATCAAGCGAATCCAAAAGTGCCATGAGCGGCCGCTTGACTGATTTTTCATAGCGGATGCGTTCTCCGCCGGAAAGGGTGATGTTTTCTTCACCGCATGCCAGAATCAATTGATCCTGAAAGCCGGCCTGCTCCCACTTTCCTTTATGCTGTATCCAGATTGGGCTGTGATGGAGACTGTCCGCCAGCAGTATATCGCCTTCCTCGTTTTCGATTAAACAGATGCCGTCTTCGATGAGGATGGTGCCGTACTCCCACTTTCGTTCCTCTGTATATATCAATTGTTTCCGTTCCATACATGCTGTCTCCTTTTTCTTCTTTCCTCTCCTTTCTATCCAATTCAAGCCTGTCCCATACAACTCTTTTGTGGACAAATCAACTATCTGCCTATAGATGCATAAACTTACTAAGGTGCTGAAAGAAACGAAATTGTTACGAAAGAAACGGGATTGGAGCTGATATCACATGTGTGGAATTACGGGTTGGGTCGATTTTAAAAAGCAGCTCGTCCAGGAAAAACAAACGATCAACAGAATGGCAGACACTCTTTCCAAACGGGGGCCTGATGATTCTAACGTTTGGGGAGAGCATCATGTTTTATTCGGACATAAAAGGCTTGCGGTCGTTGATATAGAAGGCGGACGCCAGCCGATGGCATGCACCTTTAAAGGAAATACGTACACCATTATTTATAATGGCGAGCTGTATAACACGGAAGATCTGCGCAAAGAATTGCGGGCGCGGGGCCATCAGTTCGAGCGGACATCAGATACCGAGGTGCTGCTGCACAGCTACATTGAATGGCAGGAAGACTGTGTAGACCATCTCAATGGCATATTTGCTTTTGCTGTGTGGGATGAAAAGCGCGATCTGCTGTTTGCGGCGAGAGACCGTCTCGGCGTGAAGCCGTTTTTTTATACGAAGCAAGGCTCTTCTTTTCTCTTCGGGTCGGAAATCAAAGCGATCCTTGCACACCCTGATATAAAAGCACGGGTGGACAGAACAGGACTTTCTGAAATTTTCGGGCTTGGGCCGTCCAGAACCCCGGGCACCGGCGTATTTAAAGGCATAAAAGAAGTCCGGCCGGCCCATGCGCTGACGTTTTCCAAAGACGGGCTGAATATTTGGCGTTATTGGAATGTCCAAAGCGAAAAACATACTGATGGTTTTGGTGATACTGTTGCCAATGTCAGATCATTGTTTCAGGATGCGGTGACGCGGCAGCTTGTGTCGGATGTGCCGGTTTGCACATTCCTATCAGGCGGACTGGACTCAAGCGCCATTACTGCGATCGCGGCAGACCATTTTGAAAAGGAAGGGAAAGCGCCGCTTCATACTTATTCGATTGATTACGAAGAGAACGATAAATTTTTTCAAGCGAGTGCCTTTCAGCCCAATGATGACGGACCATGGATTGAAAAAATGACAGAGGCCTTCGGCACGACGCACCACAAATGCGTGATCAGCCAAAAAGATCTCGTCGATCATTTGGAGGAAGCCGTGCTGGTCAAAGATTTGCCTGGTATGGCTGATGTCGACTCGTCTCTGCTGTGGTTTTGCCGGGAAATCAAAAAGGACTTTGTCGTCAGCCTGTCGGGAGAGTGCGCGGATGAGATTTTCGGCGGGTATCCGTGGTTCCATATGGCAGACGTTGAGTCGGGCTTCCCATGGATGAGGTCGACGGAGGAGCGGATCAAGCTGCTTTCTGATTCGTGGCAGAACAAATTGAATCTCAAAGAATACGTAAATGCCAAATATGAAGAAACCTTGGCAGAAACGCCATTATTAGACGGAGAAACGGGTGTGGACAAAGCAAGAAGACAGCTGTTCTATTTAAATATGCTTTGGTTTATGACGAATCTTTTGGATCGCAAGGACCGGATGAGCATGGGGGCGAGCCTTGAAGTGCGGGTGCCGTTCGCGGATCACCGGCTCGTGGAATATGTCTGGAATATCCCGTGGGAAATGAAAATGCATGACAACCGGGAGAAAGGCATTTTCCGTAAAGCGCTTGAAGGCATTTTGCCTGATGACATTCTGTATCGCAAAAAAAGCCCGTATCCGAAAACACACCACCCGGAATATACAAAAGGCGTCAGCGAATGGCTGAAAACGATCAGAAGCCAAAAGGACTCCGTGCTCCATACCCTGCTGGATAGAAAACAATTGGATCAGCTCTTAGAAACAGAAGGCTCCTCCTTCAAGGTTCCATGGTTCGGGCAGCTCATGAAGGGGCCTCAGCTGATCGCCCACCTTGCTCAAATTCATACATGGTTTGAAGCGTATCGCATTGATATTGATGAGGGATAAAGAAAAAGCCGATTCTGCGCAAAGGAATCGGCTTTTTCTTCATATACAATTGCGAGAAAACATAATAGACTTGAAGAAGCAGTGATACATAGGAGTGAAAAGAAATGAAAGAGATAAAAGAAGTCTATCAGCAGTGCGGCCAGATCGTCAGCGCCCGCGAACCAGCCTGTTACAAAGCATTCTCGTTTCTTCCGCTGAAGCAAAGGCAGGCAGCTTGGGCGGTTATGGCGTTTTGCCATACGGCAGCCAATGCGGATGAGAAGGCGTTATCTGCCATTGAAGCTGAGGCTGAGCATGTTTTTTCCGGGACATATAACGGGAATCATGTTTTATGGAAGGCTTTCAGCCACGCGTATCAGACCTTTACATTGGACAGCGAGCCATTCCGTGAGTTCATTACCGCACAGAAAGCGGAAGATAAACCGTTCGAAAGCCTTGATGAACTGCTCATGCACGCATACCAGACGGGCGGCTCGGCCGGATTGATGCTTCTCCCGACTATGGCGCGCCGGCATCAGGAACAGCTTACACATGCAGCCGGCTCTCTCGGTTTAGCGATTCAGCTGATTCGGCTTCTGAGAGATATCGGCACGGACCAACAGCAAAAAAACCGCATCCCCCGGCAGGTGATGCAGCAATTTGGATATACAGAGGACGACCTTCAAAATGGCGTCGTGAATAAGGCGTTTACTATGACATGGGAGTATATCGCTTTTGAAGCGGAAGCCTATCTTGAGGAGTGTCTGGATGCATTGCCGCTATTTCCGTTATATTCACAAAAAACGGTGAAAGCCGCTCTTCATTTGTACCGGGCTGTTTTAGAAAAAATCCGGGCGGAGCAGTATGATGTATTTCAACATCAATACGCCCTCACAGAGAATGAAGTGAAGCGGATTCTGTCTGACATATAAAAAACACCCGGCCTTATTGAGCCGGGTGTTACGCCACACCTTTTTGAATCCAGATACGGGAGCGCCATCTTCTGTACATTAAGATTCCACGGACCCATTCGTCCGCAATAAAGGAAATCCAAACGCCGGCAAGACCGAAACCGAGGTGGATGCCGAATAGATAAGCAAGCGGGAGGCCGATGCCCCACATCGAAATCATTGCCATGTAAACCGGGAATTTCGCATCCCCCGCGGCACGCAGGGAGTTAATGATAATGACATTAAATGAGCGGCCCGGTTCAAGGATAATTGTCATGGCAATTAAAAGACTCGCAGTCGCAATAATATCAGGGCTTTGTGTAAAGATGCCGATCAGGTCTTTTGAAAAGATCGTCATCAAAACCGATGTGGCCGCAGCAATTCCGAGTGCCCAATATAAGCTCTTCATGCAGCGCTCATACGCGGCATCAAACTGTTTGCCGCCGATATAGCGGCCGATTAAAATTTGTGTGCCCTGGCTGATTGCAGTGCCAAACAGCAAAATAAACATCGTAATATTTTGCGTATACACTTTTGTTGTCAAAGCCTGTGCGCCCATGATGGCGATAAAATAAGTGACAATCATTTGCGAAAGGTTGTATGAAAGCTGTTCTCCCGCAGAAGGGATGCCGATTTTCAGCAGCTTGCGCAAATGCTCTTTATGCATATGAAAGACTTTTTTCAATGACATCTTCAACTGGATGCGTTTGTTGACAATGACAATCATCGCGATTAATCCGATGACGCGGGCGATAGATGTGGACATGGCCACACCGGCGACGCCGAGAACAGGAAAGCCGAACAGACCGAAAATCACAACAAAGTTTCCGGCAATGTTTAAAATGTTCATGCCGATTGTGACAAACATTGTATCTTTTGTGTAGCCGTAGCTTTTTAAGATCGCGCTAAATGTCATGATTAAAGCCTGAATAAAGGACAGGCCTCCGACAACTTGTAAAAAGACCTTCGCATCAGGCATCAGCTCGTTTGATAATCCCATCATATGAAGCAGAGGGACAGCCGCGAAAAAGACGACGGCGCTGATGGCAAGGCTGATGAAGAAGTTGGCGCCGATTGACACATAAGCGACTTCCATGGCTTCTTTCTTTTGCCGTGACCCTAAAAATTGTGAAATGATCACAGTCGTTCCTGTTGCGATAAAGCTGAACATCACGATAATTAAATTCAAAATCTGGTTGCTGACACCGACCGCCGCCACGCTGTTATCTGAGTATTGGCTGAGCATGAGTGTATCGGCATTACCCATAAACATATATAATGAGACCTCAATAAAGATCGGCCAAGTAAGCGAAAATAATGAGAACGATTTGTCAGCGGGTTTTTTCAAAGCAGTTGATTTGAAGACAGCTTGTTTCATCGTGTCTAACCCCTTTCGTAAATAAAATCAACGTTTTAAAGTGTACCTCCATTTCCTTATAATAAAAAGGGAGAGAAACGATACTTCTTGCAAAAATCCGACTTAATAAGGAGGATGATCAAAATGCCTTGCATCCTGTTTACAGTCCCGCCTTTTCCGGTATTTATTGCAGCCGGAGAAGGGGTTTTTAAAAAGGGAGAAACCCATGTGAAGCGCGTTTTTTCTGTATTTGATCTGATATACGTCAAGCAGGGAACGCTTTATATAACGGAAAATGAAAAATCGTTCTCTGTTGAAGGCGGCGAGTACATCTTGCTTTCTCCCGGTCTTGAACACTATGGGACGAAGGGCAGTGATGAAGCAACCTCCTATTATTGGCTTCACTTTGATGAACATCGATATGAATTTACGGCAAAGGGAGGGAGCAACTGGTCTGAGCTTCAGCAGGAAAAAGGGAGCTTCGAGGAGCCGGCCCGCTACGGACTTGCTTTGCCGAGAAAAGGCAAGGTGCAGCGCCCGCAGTTTCTGGCGCAGCAGTTTGAAAGGCTCATAGATTACTCTGCGGAAAACTCCGATTTGCCGCTTAGAAAGCAAATCTTATTTGAGGAGCTGATGCTGCACCTTCAGAAAGAGGCATTTCAAATTCCATCTGCAAAAGAGCGGGTTGCCTGGGAGGCGGCCCGGTACTTACAGGAGCATTTTAAGGAGAAGACGACAATCAAAGATCTCTCGCTCGCCCTTCACTATAATCAGGATTATGTGAGCCGCTGCATGCAGCAGGTGCTCGGCGTCACACCGGCGCAATACACGAACCGGGTGAGAATGACGGAAGCGAAGCGCCTTTTATCCTCTACAAATGATAAAATGGGCGTCATTGCGGAAACGGTCGGAATGGAAGACCCGACATACTTTTCAAAACTCTTTAAGCAGATAGAAGGCATTTCACCAATTGAATACCGGAAAATTGTCAGCCGGAAAGTTCAATAACCAGACGAGGGATGAACATGAAAACAACAATCTACGATGTGGCAAGGGCAGCGGGTGTCTCGATCACAACTGTGTCGCGTGTCATTAACAATACGGGCAGAATCAGCGGCAAAACGCGGCAGAAGGTGATGAATGTCATGAAGGAAATGGCATACACGCCCAATGTCCACGCCGCGGCGTTAACGGGAAAACGGACGAATATGATCGCTCTCGTGGCGCCTGATATTTCAAATCCGTTTTACGGCGAACTTGCCAAAAGCATTGAGGAAAGAGCGGATGAGCTCGGTTTTCAAATGATGATTTGCAGCACCGATTACGATCCGAAAAAAGAAACGAAATATTTTTCAGTGCTGAAGCAGAAAAAGGTGGACGGGATTATTTTTGCGACAGGAATTGAGAATCATGGCAGCATGTCTGCTTTGGAGGAAATCGCCAGCGAGCAAATTCCGCTTGCCATGATTTCTCAGGATAAGCCGCTGCTTCCGATGGATATTGTCGTGATGGATGACGTTCGTGGCGGGTATGAGGCTGCCAAGCATCTTCTGTCACTCGGCCACACGAACATCGCCTGCATTGTGGGAGATGGGTCAACGACGGGTGAAAAAAACAGAATCAAAGGCTTCCGTCAGGCGATGGAGGAAGCGGGCGTGCCTGTCGATGAATCGCTTATCATCCCGACGCGGTTTTCTTTGGAAAGCGGCAAGGAAGAAGCGGGAAAATTGCTGGACAGGAACGCCCCAACGGCTATTTTTGCCTTCAACGACGTATTGGCTTGCGCCGCCATACAAGCTGCGAGAATAAGAGGCATAAAAGTGCCCGATGACCTTTCTATCATCGGTTTTGATAACACGATACTTGCAGAAATGGCTGCCCCGCCCCTGACCACCGTGGCCCAGCCGATTAAAGATATGGGGCGAAGCGTCATCGAACTGCTGGCAGAAGCAATCGAAGGAAAACGAAAGACGAAACAAAAAATAGTGCTGCCGCCTGAGCTTGTGGTCAGACTTTCTACAGCACCACTCAAAACATGAGCCCGCAAATGAGCGGGTTCTTTTCGTTTTGACAGTTGAAGCTAAAAAACATATTGCGTGTTAACAAGAGGCGGTGTAAAATGAAATCATCTTTTAAGAAAGCGCTTGCGCAACGTGTTAAAGCGGATTGAACCGCTGTTTTTTTAGCTGGTAAGAGAAAGCGCTTTCTCGAAGCGATCCTGAAATGAGATAAAGGAGAGGATGGGACGTGGAACATCAAGTAAGATGCGCAGTATTGGGGTTAGGAAGGCTCGGTTATTATCATGCGAAAAATCTCGTCACCAGTGTTCCGGGGGCAAAACTGGTCAGTGTCGGTGACCCGTTGAAAGGGAGAGCGGAGCAGGTGGCCAGAGAATTCGGTATCGAAGAATGGTCAGAGGACCCATACGAGTTGTTAGAAGATCCCGGCATTGACGCTGTCATTATCGTAACGCCGACAAGCACACATGGCGATATGATCATCAAAGCAGCGGAGAACGGTAAGCAAATCTTCGTTGAAAAACCACTGACATTAAGCCTTGAGGAATCAAAAGCAGTTTCTGAAAAAGTGAAAGAGACAGGTGTTATTTGCCAAGTCGGCTTTATGAGGCGGTTCGATCCCGCGTACGCAGATGCCAAACGGCGGATCGACGCTGGGGAAATCGGCAAACCCATCTATTATAAAGGTTTTACGCGCGATCAAGGAGCGCCTCCCGCAGAGTTTATCAAACACAGCGGCGGGATCTTTATTGACTGCTCTATCCATGACTATGATATTGCCCGATATTTGCTCGGTGCGGAGATCACTTCTGTTTCGGGACACGGCAGGATCTTGAACAACCCGTTTATGGAGCAGTACGGCGATGTGGATCAGGCGCTGACGTATATAGAATTTGACTCCGGCGCAGCGGGAGATGTCGAGGCAAGCAGAACCTCTCCATACGGACATGACATCCGGGCGGAAGTTATTGGGACAGAGGGCAGTATTTTCATAGGGACATTGAGAAATCAACATGTGACCATCCTGTCGGCGAAAGGGAGCAGCTATGATATTATCCCAGACTTTCAAACTCGTTTTCATGAAGCCTACTGCTTAGAGCTGCAGCACTTTGCCGAGTGTGTCCGGAATGGAACAACGCCGATCGTGACGGATGTCGATGCAACGATCAATTTAGAAGTCGGCATTGCCGCGA
Source organism: Bacillus inaquosorum KCTC 13429 (assembly GCF_000332645.1). Lineage (GTDB taxonomy): Bacteria > Bacillota > Bacilli > Bacillales > Bacillaceae > Bacillus > Bacillus inaquosorum. The sequence goes on along the minus strand of NZ_AMXN01000004.1, from coordinate 348,909 downwards.
CCAATTCGTATCGAAGCGGCAGGCCTGTACAGCTGGATGTGAGTCGTGCTCATACTAGTTTGTAAACGTTATCATATTGCGCCTGCAACTTCCGCAAATCGTTCTTAGCAAAAAAAGCAAGGACAGTTTAGCCCTTGCTTTCGCTCTTTTCATATAAATAATACACATAATCAGTAGGTACGCCTGAATGGCCAAGCTGTCTCAGCATTGCAGTCACGTTCCCTCTGTGATAAGTGCCGTGATTGACGACATGCAGGATGATGTCTGCATAGGTTGTTTCCAGTGTCCCGAGTTTCGGATGTTTCATTGAGAAGGTCTGTTCCAAGTCTATCTGTCGGCTGAAGAAATCATGATACTGTGCCTCCAACTCGGAAGCATGCTGTTTAATCGCTGCTATATCACCTTGCGCGGACTCGAATTTGCCTACGCTGTCTATGATCTCTTGGTAGGCAACTTCCGAAAGAACGTTCAGCCAAATGTAGTCAGCCCTGCACATATGAAGCAGCACGTCGCTGACAGAAGGGAATACGCTCTTTACTTCTTGATAAGCAGTTTCCTCCGGCAGGTTTTCGATATGGTTAAATATTCGCTTGTTTGCCCAAGAATGGTAGTCATAAAACTGTTTTGCATCAGTCATTAGCATTGCCTCCTTTTCTAAGACATTCGCTGTTTCAATTGTTATTCCTTCAATTGCTGAAGAGCGATACCCCGAAATATCCTGCTGCTGCCCACATCACCACTGCAGAGCATTTGTTTACAATCAGCATAAGCCTGCCGCTCGTATCTATCGTCTGAAACAGCCGGCCCGCTATCGCAAGACTGATAAACCAAAACCAAGAGACAGTGACACAGGCAGCCATAAAGAGCCATTTCTCAAGCCCAGAATATTGGAGTGAGCTTGTGCCGATGACACCGATCGTGTCCAGAATAGCGTGTGGATTTAATAGAGAAACGGCGGCCGCAAACGCAGCTTGTTTTTTCGCTGTGAACGTATTTTTCTCATTTTGGTTTGCTTTCGGACGGCTGTTCCATGTCACCCAGCCCATATAGAGGAGAAATAAAAATCCCCCGGCCATCATTACCGTTTCAAACACAGGCACCTGCTGCACAATGACAGATACACCAGCAACCGCTGACACAATGAGCAGGGTATCGCAGACAGAAGCGCTGATGACGGCGGGGAGTGCCCGCCAAATATGCCTTTGCCACGCTCCTTGATGAAAAATAAACACATTCTGCGCTCCCAGCGGCAAAATCAAGCCAAACGCTAGCACAACTCCGTGGATGATTGCATTCATGCTGAAAAAACTCCCTTCACATCTGTTGTTTCAATCATAAGGGAGATTTTCTATCATGTCTCCGGCCATTTGGTTGGGTTTAGAACCAGCCAAATGTATAATGTGAAAAAAGGGGGCATGACTATGTCGCAATGGCAGCCAAGCCGAGATTCGGATATTCCGCTGCATCGGCAGATTGAACAATACATGAAAGACAAAATTCTTCACGGAGAGTGGGCTGTAGGGACGAAAATCCCTTCACAGAGAACGCTGGCCGACATGTTTCAAGTCAACCGCAGCACAGTGACAGCAGCCATTGATGAACTCACGTCTCAAGGCCTGTTAGAGGGGAGGAGAGGAGGCGGCACGAAGGTTGTAAACAGTACTTGGAGCGTGCTGGCCGCTGAGCCTCCGCTCAATTGGAGCGATTACGTCCGTTCAGGAATTCATCACCCTAATTCTTCTATCATTCAGGATATAAATCAAAATGAACCAAGAGCGGATATCATCAGATTAGGCACAGGAGAGCTTTCACCGGATCTGCTGCCTGCTGATACAATGCGCCGGATGTTTCAGCAGATCAATCCGCACGGTCTGTCTTTAGGGTACGAGCAGCCGAAAGGAAACCGTCAGCTGCGGGAGGCGGTGGCGGAGCATTTAAAAGGAAAGCAGATCCATGTGTCACCGTCAGCGATTTTAATTGTGTCAGGCGCGCTTCAGGCGCTTCAGCTCATCTCGATCGGGCTTCTGAAACGAGGTTCTGTCATTTTGACTGAAAAACCTTCTTATCTTCAATCTTTGCATGTGTTTCAATCAGCGGGGATGCGGCTTCGCGGCTTGCCGATGGATGAAGCAGGTATCAAAGCGGGGCTTGTTTCTTCTTATCGAAAACAATACGGAGGACAGCTGCTTTACACGATTCCGTCGTTTCATAATCCGACAGGCATTGTCATGTCAGAACAGCGAAGGAAAGAGATCATCAGCCTTTCAAAAAAAGAGCAGCTGCCGATCATTGAGGATGATGCATACGGTGATATATGGTTTGAAGAAAAACCGCCGCAGTCCTTAAAAGCAATGGATCATGGAGGCAATATTCTGTATCTGGGCACTTTTTCAAAAACAGTGAGCCCCGGCCTTCGAATCGGCTGGCTTGTCGGACCGGAGCCGGTCATTGAAAGGCTGGCAGACATTAAAATGCAGACAGACTACGGATCGAGCGGCCTGTCCCAGTGGGCGGCTGCCGAGTGGCTGTCACAGGGGTATTATGAAGAGCATCTGACAAGGATACGGAGGGTGCTAAAACAAAGGAGAGACGCGGCGCTTCATTTTCTTAAGCAGTATGCAGGGGACATCGCGACGTGGCGGATTCCCGCCGGAGGCTTTTATATTTGGGTTACATTTCACAAAACCTTGCCTATCAGCCGTTTCTTTCATAAATTGCTGAAACAGCAGGTGCTGGTGAATCCCGGTTCCATTTATGACGGCGAAGACCGAAACAGCATCAGGCTGTCATATTCCTATGCATCTCTTGCGGATTTGGAAACAGGCATTAAAGCGGCAGCCGATACAGCCCGCCGCCTGATGTCCTAAGCTTTTGTTATACAATGACAGCTCCCAGCGCCCTGACGAAAGCAATCGCGTGCTCCGGCGCGATTTTGCAGCCTTTCAATTTGTCGAGGGAGACATGAAGCTGTTCAAAACGGCAGGTGCTGATGTCCATATTTTGAAGGGACGTGCCGGTAAAGCTGGCGCCTTCCAGTTCGCACCCGTCAAAGTGTGATTGCTGGAGCGCCATATTGCTGCACTCACTTTGCATAAGGGCACAGTGATCAAATCGAACTTGTTTCATATTTGAGTACGAAAATGAACTGAAATGTCCGTGGCATTCCTCGAATGAAACATTCCGCAGCGTTGATTCCGCCAAATTCATTCCAACCATTTTTGATTGCTTTACTGAAGTCCTGTGAATGACAGCCCCGCTGAAATCGGCGTTCGACAAATCACATTTTTCAAAGATCACATCTGTCAGTTCGATATGCCGGAAAGATACATCGATAAACACAACATTTCTGAATACCGTTTTTTCCACACAAAGTCTTTCAATATCTTCGCCGCAGATTGTACAATCTTCAAACAAATACATGCTGATGACATCATCCTGCGTAGCGGTTTCGTAAAAATCGGCGGTTTGCAGGTTTTCCGGTATGTGCGGTTTTTGAATCACTGTTTTATTCATGTGATGACATCCTTTACTGCCCGAAAACCAGAGGCCTTCGGGATCAATTTAATAGATCGTTATGGAATTTGATACATATAGTAAACCGTGAAGAGCCTTTTCTTGGTACAGCAGCCCGCTTGTTTTGTAAGCATAAATGGAAAGCTTCCTGTACGTCAAGGCGGTTACAGGCCGGGAAAGAAAAGGGAACAGGAGGAATATGGAATGGGGCATTACGTCAAAACCGAGGAGCATGTGACACTGTTTGTAGAGGATATCGGGCATGGAAGGCCGATCATCTTTTTGCACGGGTGGCCGCTGAATCATAAGATGTTTGAATATCAAATGAATGAGCTTCCGAAAAGAGGATTCCGTTTTATCGGCATTGATTTACGGGGATATGGGCAATCTGATCGCCCGTGGGAAGGCTACGATTATGACACGATGGCAGATGATGTGAAGGCAGTCATTTATACGCTGCAGCTTGAGAACGCGGTTCTTGCCGGTTTTTCGATGGGCGGCGCAATCGCCATCCGTTATATGGCAAGGCATGAAGGAGCCGATATTGGCAAGCTGATATTATTGTCTGCAGCGGCGCCCGCATTTACAAAACGACCGGGTTATCCGTACGGGATGAGGAAGCAGGATATTGACGATATGATTGAACAATTCAAAACGGATCGGCCCAAAACACTGGCTGATTTAGGGACACAGTTTTTTGAGAAAAACGTGTCTCCGGAGCTCAGACTTTGGTTTCTCAATCTGATGCTGGAGGCTTCCTCCTACGGGACGATTCACTCGGGCATTGCATTAAGAGACGAGGATCTCAGAAAGGATCTTGCATCGATCAAGGTTCCGACGCTGATCCTGCACGGAAGAAAGGATAAAATTGCGCCGTTTGATTTTGCGAAAGAATTGAAGCGCGGCATCAAACAGTCGGAATTGGTTCCGTTTGTAAACAGCGGGCACGGAGCTTTTTATGAAGAAAAAGAGAAGATCAACCGTTTGATTGCACAGTTTGCGGGAACATGAGAAAAAACCCGATATTGATCGGGTTTTTTTATATGATTCCTTTGCTTTGCAGTTCTGTAATGATCAGATCAGCTCCGTCGGAAATAGATGTCTGGTCTGTCTCAATGATGAAATCGGGTGAAAGCGGCGCTTCATACGGTGAATCGATCCCGGTAAAATGTTTGATCTCTCCGTTTCGCGCTTTTTTATATAGTCCTTTCGGATCGCGCTGTTCACACACATGCAGCGGGCACTTCACATAAATTTCGAAGAACTCTCCCTCAGGAAAGAGCGCTCTGACCATGTCCCGGTCCTCTCTGAATGGAGAAATAAAAGCCGTTAAAATCATTTGCCCGCTGTCGACAAACAGCTTCGCCACTTCTCCGATGCGGCGAATGTTTTCAATCCTGTCTCCAGTCTGAAATCCAAGATCTTTGTTTAAGCCATGGCGGATATTATCGCCGTCAAGCACATAGCTCTGAATGCCCATGCGGTAAAGCTTTTCATCAACAGCATTGGCCAGCACCGACTTTCCTGAGCCGGACAGTCCGGTAAACCAGAGGGCGCAGCTTTTGTGCCCGTTTAAGGACTGTCTGTCAGACTTCGAGATTGCAGCGGGGTGCCAAATGATGTTTGGATTGTGTGTCATTGCAATCCCCCGCTGTTTTGCTGGATGGCAACTGGCTGTTGATGAAGACCCTTGATCAGCACGTTTGCGACCTCAGGGCGGCTGAATTCTTTAGGCGGCTTTTTGCCGTGGCGGAGAAGCTCTCTCACTTTTGTGCCTGATAAGTGGATGTGGTCTCTCGGGCTGTGCGGACATGTTTTCGAGGTGCCCATGTTTCCGCATTTCCGGCAGTAAAAGCTGTGCTCGAAAAACAGCGGCTTGATGCCCAGCTCCTCCTCTGTGAATGATTGAAAAATATTTTGCGCGTCGTATGTTCCGTAATAGCTGCCGACACCCGCGTGATCACGGCCTACAATAAAATGGGTGCAGCCGTAGTTTTTGCGGACGAGGGCATGGAAAATCGCTTCCCGCGGACCTGCATACCGCATGGCAGCAGGGAAAACCGATAACATGACCCGATCCTTTGGATAATAGTGATCAAGCAAAACCTGATAGCTCTCCATTCTGATATCGCTCGGAATATCGTCTGACTTCGTTTCTCCGACAAGCGGGTGAAGCAGCAGACCGTCGACCGTTTCTAACGCTGTTTTTTGAATGTATTCATGCGCTCTGTGAACAGGGTTCCTGGTTTGAAAACCCACAATCGTTTTCCAGCCGAGTTTATTAAAGGCCGCTCTTGTTTCTGCGGGCGCTGCGTAAAACTGTTCGAAGGATTTAACGGGAAGGCGGCTGACCGTGATAGGCCCTCCGATATAGTAATCCGGACGCTCAAGCAATTTTTTTACGCCTGGGTGGGCAGGATCGTTTGTTTTAAAAACAGACAGTGCTTCCTGTGTTTTATCGGGCTGGTATATATCAATGACTGTGATCATGCCGTAGGTGATGCCGTCTTTCACAAGCTTGACGCGATCTCCGGCAGACAGCTGTTTTGCTGTTTTTTCTCCGACAGGCAGCGTAATCGGCAGACTCCACGGTAAGCCGTTTGCCAGCCTCATCTCTTTCACAACAGAATGATAATCTTTTTCTCCCAAAAAACCTGTTAACGGGCTGTAGCCGCCGATCGCGATAAGCTCCAGGTCGCTCAGTGCAAGCTGATCCAGCTCCGCTTCGCACGTGCACCCTTCAAAATGGCATGCGGGATCGCAGCGGTTGATTAACACCCCTCCGTGGGGCTCGTTTCCATTCAACGTGTTCAACCTCCATTTTTACGTTTCCTTTGTTTTCTTTTCTGCGCTGGCTGAAAACCTCGAGCAGCGCGTCAACATCATTCCATGGCAAGGGCATGCCGGACGCTATTCTTGATGCAGGCCGCATTCTGTTTTCTCCCGTCCGGCCCATCTTCCAGCTCTCTCATCGTTCGGGTCCGCGGAAGGCAATGTACACATTTCACAGCCTATGCTCGGGTAATGTTGATCGTGCAGTTTGTTATAAGGCAAATTGTGCAGGCGGATGTACGTCCAAACGTCATCCCATGTCCAGTGGATGAGCGGGCAAATTTTGATGAGCTTAAACTTTTGATCCAGATTCACGTATTGAATATGCTTTCTCGTAGGCGACTGCTCCCGGCGCAGCCCTGAAATCCAAGCTGACATGCCGGACAGATGCTTTTTCAGCGGTTCGATTTTCCGCAATTGGCAGCATAGATTCGGGTTATGCTTCCACAGCTCACCGCCGTATTGCGTCTCCTGTTCTTTTAAGCTCAGCTCGGGTTCGAGTAACTGGATTGTCAATCCCGGATATCGCTCTTTGACGGTCTCGATCAGCTCATATGTTTCTTGGAAATGCAGCCCTGTATCCAAAAATATGATGTGCGCGTTTTTGTTGATTTTTGATATGAGGTCGAGAAGTACCATCCCTTCTGCGCCAAAGCTGCACGCGTACACAATCTTTTCCCCATATGTTCGGTAAGCCCATTTCAACACATCGAGCTCATCGATCAATTGATCCGTTATCTGCTTGGACAGCGTGTCGTTCCATGTGTCATATGTGATGATTTGTTCGTTCAACGTTTTCCCCCCGTTTGCATCTGTCTGTTTTCTTATCTATTGATCGAGTTATAGGCAGACTATTCATTTTTCACATAAACGTTCAGGGTTTTTAGGGGCGGCGCCGCCTAAAATGAGGGAGCGGAACCATTAAGAGACCGGCTGAATATGCTTTTAAGCAAAATGGTTTTATGCCCAAGGAGAGGTATTATGCCGATTACCATTTATCAGGGGCATCATCATTCGCTAGCCCCGGCGGATATTAACATCGTCATTGATGTCATCAGAGCCTTTACGGTCGCCCATTATGCGTTTATCGGCGGGGCGAAAGAGATATTATTGGCCGGAACAGCAGAGGAAGCCTTTGCGCTGAAAGAAACCTATCCGGATTACGTATTGACGGGAGAGGAAAAGGGGGTCGGTATCAGCGGATTTGATTTGGATAATTCTCCAAAACGGATGGCGATGCAGGGTATGGCGGATAAGCGCCTGATCCAGAAAACAACAAACGGCGTCACAGCGGCGTTAGGGGCGCTGAACGCCCAGCATCTGTTCGTGACCGGATTTTCCAACGCCAGAACAACAGCAGAGCATGTGAGAACGCTAGCCGCAAAGGATTGTGTCATGAATATTGTCGCTTCCCATCCGTCTGGTGATGACGACATGGCGTGTGCGGAGTATATCAAGGACATCATTGAAGGGACAAATGCGGTAACCGCTGCGGAGACGATCGAAAGAATAAAACGCTCTTCTGTTGCGGAGAAATTTTTTGACCGCTGCCAGCCATTGTTTGATCCGGAAGACATCGCGTACTGTACAAAAGAATTGACAGGCGATTTCGTGATGAAAGTGAAACAAGAAAGAGAAGTTCCAACGATAGAGAGGGTCATGATATGAATGATTTTTCACTAGAATTGCCAGTGAGAACAAGCAAGCCGAGAGAAACCGGGCAGACCATTTTAATAGATAACGGCTATCCCTTGCAATTTTTCAAAGATGTGATAGCCGCAGCGTCCGACTATATTGATTTTGTGAAATTCGGCTGGGGCACATCATTACTTACGAAAGATCTTGAAGAAAAGATCAGCGCGCTGAAAGAGCATGACATTAAATTTTTCTTTGGCGGCACACTATTTGAGAAGTATGTAAGCCAGAAAAAAGTGAATGAATTTCATCGGTATTGCACCTATTTCGGCTGTGAATATATCGAGATTTCAAACGGTACGCTCCCGATGACGAATAAAGAGAAAGCGGCTTACATTGCCGATTTTTCTGATGAATTTCTTGTGCTCAGTGAGGTGGGCAGCAAGGATGCGGAATTATCAAGCCGGCAAAGCTCTGAGGAATGGCTAGAGTATATCGTTGAGGATATGGAAGCTGGCGCGGAAAAAGTGATTACGGAGGCAAGGGAAAGCGGGACAGGAGGAATATGTTCCAGCAGCGGCGATGTCCGGTTTCAAATTGTTGATGACATCATTTCCTCGGATATTGATATCAGCAGGCTGATTTTTGAAGCGCCGAACAAAACGCTCCAGCAAGGGTTTATTCAAAGGATCGGGTCGAATGTGAATTTGGCCAATATCCCATTTCATGATGCGATCGCGTTAGAGACGCTGCGTTTAGGGCTAAGATCCGATACGTTTTATTTGTAAAACAGCGGCTGCGGGGCTCTCGTCGTGAAGAGAGCCTCTGCCTATTATTTTTTATGGCGGTACATAGGCGTGAGATAGGGGAGTGAAGTCAGACGGATGTTATAGATGAAGTCGATGACTCTTGTCGATATCACTTGGCATATCAGGGCTTGAATGACGATGCCCCATGCAATAATAGACGCGGTCACCATAAAAATGATGCAATTCATGATGAGCAGGATTGTTCCGGGATTCCCGCCACGGTAAATGGAAATCATCAGCGCAAGGGCTCCAAATCCTCCGTTTGAAATTTTGTATTTGTATAAAAGTCCGATGCCGAGTCCCAATAACACAGCGCCGCTTGCCAGATCAAGCCACAGGTTTGATGTGATATCCGGAAAAATCGCATCAAAGATTAATACCGATACAGAGGTGACGGTAATCGAAGCGAGGGTGCCGGTGAATGTTCTCATTTCCAGCCATTTTAAAGCGGTAAAAAGCATCGACACATTCACAGCCCACACTGAAAAGCCATGGGGAATTTGAAACAGATAATGCAACAGCACCGCAATACCTGCTGCCCCGCCTGTCGGAATATCATGCGGAAATAAAAACAAGGACATGCCGAGTCCCTGCAGTACGCCTCCTACGACAATCATAAACGTGAGTTTTGCTTTCGTCAGCAGTTCAGCCATTAAGTCATTTACTCCTTTATGAAAAGACTTGTCCGCTGTTTCCATTTTATGAGGCTGTCCATTATTTATGTCTGCAAATAAAGAAATGGCCCAGTTTAATATGCTGAGCCATCCCACTTGTAGCGATTGACGATCTCCATATTGATTTCTGTTCCAATGCCTTTTCCTTTCGGGATGTGAACCGCTCCTTTTGAAGGCTGAAGGCTGACGAGATCTGTAAAAGGATTCTTCATGACGTCCCACTCGATCGGTTCAATTTGATCGTTCTCCATTTTAGACCACGGAGGCAGACAGGCTTGCGCAAATAAAGCGTAGAGCCGTGAAAGAGAACCATCATATGCATGGGCGGACGCTCTAACGCCGAAATAACGTGCGAGCTGGAGGCAGTCCCGAAATTCATCAATTCCGTTGACATGCATGACATCGGGCTGAATGATATCCAAACACCGCTGTGAAAGGAGAGGCACAAATTGTGCCGCGCCTTTCATATTTTCTCCACCGGCAACAGGAACAGATAAACGGCTGCGCAGCAAAGCGTAATCCTGCTGCTGATCAAAGGGCAAAGGCTCTTCAAGCCAGCCGATGTTCGTCCATGTTGAGAAATAGCGTTCCCATTTCAAAGCGGCTGCGGCGTCGTAGCTTTGGTTTGCGTCCAGAATCATCGTAATGGAGCTGCCGGCCGTATGCTGCAGGGCATTGATGTGACGGACATCTTCCTCAAATGAAGTCCCGCCGATTTTGACTTTAATTTGCTTAAAGCCCTTGTTTAATTGGGTTTCGACACTGGAAACCGAATGGCTGATCCATTGCGGCTGTTCAGAATACGATTGAAAAGAGGCGTATACAGGAATCTCTTCTCTGTACCGCCCGCCCCATAGTTCGCAAACTGAACAATCCGCAGCTTTGGCCGCAATCTCTGTCAGCGCCATGCTCACAGCAGAGGCCGCCCGTTGATGCCATTTTTGAATCGTGCGCACTAATGGCAGTCGGCTGCCGGCCTGTTTTCCTACAAGGTACGGGATGATCCGTTTGGTAAAACCGACATGGAGAGCCGGGAGCCAATCAACGCACTCTCCCCAGCCGTCCATCCCGCTTTCTGTGACAATTCTGATGAGATAGCAAGTTCGATATCGTTTAAACCCGTTTGCGTCGCCGTACGGCTCTTCTAATCGATGCAAAAGCGGAAAGGTCTCAACCCGTTCGATTTTCAAATGGGATGCTACCTTTCCTCAGCTGGCTGAAGCCGATTGCCAGCCATTTTAGGATCTTCTTTTTCTTTTGTTTCTTCTTTGTTTTGATTCACATGGATCAGCAACATCACGAGAATGCCGACAACAAGCGTCAATCCCGCAATGCTCAAAAACATGCCGGGTCTGGACCATTGCATCAGGCGGCCGAAAATCGGAGGCCCGATGGCAACCCCTAAGAAACGAACCGATCCGTACAGCGAGGTCACAAATCCCCGTCTTTCTTTGCCGACAGCTCCGGTAATAAAACTGTTCACACAAGGAAGGACAAGGCCGGAGCCTATACTGCTCAGCACGAGAACGCTGATAAAGAGCACAAGATTCTCAATGAAAGACAATGCCGCATAAGAAATAGTCATAAACGCCAATCCGAGTACGATCAGCTTTTTCATTAATGATTGCTTTTGGCCGATTTTGCTTCCGGTTGTATAAGATGTCACACACATAACCAAAAGCGGGATTGCCAAAATCAAGCCTTTTTTGACGCCGTCGGTATCGTATGTTTTTTCTAAGACATCTGATAGATAAAACAGGATGCCGAATAAAGTAAACAAACAAGTTGCCCCTGCTAAATAAGCGGTAAACAGCCATCTGCCTTCATGTTTAAAAACACTTAACAGCCCTTTCGCATATTTTCCGATCGGGGGCGGTTCTTTTTCCTTTTTCTTTTCTTTAATAAAAATCCACGTCAGCACAATCGAAATGATACAAAACACCGGGAAGGCAAAAAACGCGCCATACCAGACAAGCAGGGCGATAAGCGAGCCGATGATTGGCGAAAGCACTTTCCCCATGCCGTTTGAAGCTTCAACGAGGCCGAGCACCTTGCTTTCCTGGGCGCCTTTAAACAGATCTCCCGTCAGTGCCATCGCAATCGGGCCGGTCCCGGCTGCCCCGATTCCCTGAAGCGCTCGTCCTGCCATGATCCAAGGGTATGCATTATCAAAAAAACCCGCCGCAAACCCGGCTAATAAGCCGCCGGCACCGTACAAAATTAAGCAAGGGATAATGATGATTTTCCTTGAGAATCTGTCAGCGAGATAACCGACAATCGGAATGGCAAACGCCGCAATCAAGGAAAATACTGTGATCACGAGACTGACTTGAAATTGTGATAAATGAAGTTCAGATTTCATTTTTGGCAAAATCGGAATAAGCATCGAGTTTCCAAGTGTTAATATTAAAGGGATTGAACCGATTGCAACAATCGTCATTCCATTATTTTGTTTTGATGATTCCATCTCAGAGCACACTCCTTTTCTTCTGCTTAGAATGTCCCTGCTGGCTTCGTTTATTCAACGTTCAGACAGCAAAAAACCGAACAGAAAATACCTGTTCGGGAAAAAGGAGGGTTAACCGAGTGCCTGTGAAATTAACGAATATAGGTGTCCATTTTGGTCAGGAAGCCTCTTTTTCTGGTAAAGCATAAGCGGCAGCTCTGCGTCTGCGTGAAATCCCATTTCAATCAGTCTGTCATGAAGAGATGTGTGTTCACCCGGTATATCGATTCGCATCGGACTTTGTTTGCCGGCGGCCAGCCTGTTGATTATTCGTGCAGCAATGTCTGATGATGGAGCGACGATGGGGCCGAATTTCAGATTGGCCGGTGTCTGTACAGACAGGCCGTAGCCAATCAGCTGTCCCTTCTTGTTTCTGATGATGACACATTCTTCCGAAGTGGAAATAAGCTGCTGAAGAAGGTTTGATCGATCTCCGCCAAAAGCTGCCAGATCCGCTGCTGCTAAGTCTTGAAAGTCTTGTTCTCTAAAGGACGTCAGTTCAGCGTCAAGGTGCTTTGCAAAAGGTTGAAAACTGTGGCAGCTGTACTTTCGGACTGAACCCGCTTTATGAAAACCTGCTTTTTCATAAAGCGGCAAACCTTCTTTTGTAGCGCAAAGCCTGATGGCGGTGCTTTTATCCGTTTGGGTGATACACGCGTTTACCATCCGTCGCCCGAGACCGAGCCGTTTGTATTCTTTGTCGACGATGACGAGGCCGATAGAAGCAAGACGGCCAAACAAAAACAAGCCGATGCAGGAGATGATCTCCCCGCGGATGTTTTGATAACCGAAAAAGCGCCCTTGCTGGACCAGCAGTACCAGCTCTTGTTCACCATAATCCGGCCACCCGGCCTGCCTGCAAAGCCGCAATAAGCCGGGGACATGTTCTTCATGATGCTCAATCAGCTCATCCATTACGTCCATAAGATCACCTGCTTGTTCCGAGTTTTTTGCACATGACGATATGAGTGCCAATGCCGGGAATCTCAAACGGTTCGCCGCGTTCTTCCCAGCCAAGCTTTGCGTAGTAGCCTTTGACATGTTGTCTTGCATTGCACCAGACCGCTTGCACGCCTTTCTCTGCCAGTTTCTGCTCCGCGTGTTTGATCAGCATGCTCCCGGCTTTTTGATCGCGATATCCCTCAAGCGTCGCCATGCCTCTCAGCCGATACGCAGGGGATTCCGTTAATAATGGCTGATTTTGAGGGGAGAAAGAAGCAATGCTGATCAGTGTTCCTTCAAAAAACGCGCCGAGATGAAAAGAGCCTTCCGCATGATCCTGTTCATATTTGCATTGTTCGATGGATTGATGGGGGCGCAGGATACGGTGCCGGATTTCGTATGTATCTTCCGCGGAAATGGTTTTAACTTCGAGCATGATGTTCCTCCTCATAAACCGATTTTTTATATCGTAACACGAATGCGGTAAAAAAAGACCGCCCGATTGGCTCAGGCAGTCATCTAGGTATTAATGCAAATAGATATTTTGGCGCTGCTCATCTTTTTGCTGGATATACGAAGTGAGCTCAGCGGTTAAGTCAGATCTGAGAAAAGGCGTAATCAAGTAGATGCCGTTAAACAGCTCGCATGCCGTGTCCAGCAGGGAGCGGGCAATCGCAAGGCCTTCCGCTTTTTGCTTCTCTTTATCTTCACCGGCGAGGGCCATTGTTTCGCGAATAGAGTCAGACAGCTTAATGCCCGGAATTTCATTGTGGATGAATTCAGCATTTCGGCTGCTTGTGAGCGGCATAATGCCGATATAGATCGGCGTCTTCAGATGCTTTGTTTCGTTATGGATATCGACAAGCTGCTGCTCGGAATAGACAGGTTGTGAAACAAAATAATCGGCCCCGCAATCTATTTTTTTCTCCAGCCGTTTTACCGCTTTATCCAGATGTCGGACGTTCGGATTAAATGCAGCGGCGACTGAGAAATTCGTTTTCTTGCCAAGCGGCTTTCCAGACAGGGACAGTCCTTCATTGAACTGTTTGATCAGCCTGATTAAATCAAAGGATGTTAAATCATAAACAGACGTTGCACCCGGAAAATCCCCGATTTTAGAAGGATCACCCGTAATGACCAGCACGTCATTCAGCCCTAATGTATCAAGGCCCATTAAATGTGACTGTAAGCCGATAATATTTCGGTCACGGCACGTAATATGGACAAGGGACCGCATATCGAGCTGCTGCTTCACAAGGGCGCCGCAGGCAACATTGCTGATCCGCGGGGTAGCCAGTGAATTGTCAGCGAGCGTCAGGGCATCAATTCCCGCTTCTTTTAATTCGGCAGCAGCGGACAGAAATTTGTCAAAACTCAATTTTTTCGGCGGGTCCAGCTCTACGATGATGGAGCGTTTTTCCGCCGCGATCTCATTCAGGCCGGGCTCTGTCCGCTCGTGCTGAACGGAAATGAATTCCTTCGCCCGGGTTTTGACTACTTTTTCCGTAATCGGAGCCAGCCCGCCAACTGCTTCCGCCATCGCCCGGATGTGATTCGGTGTGGTGCCGCAGCAGCCGCCGATAATCCGTGCGCCTTGTTTGCGAAATTCTGATGCACTGTTTTGAAAATACGTGTCATCTGTTTCATAGACGAGCCGTCCCTCTTCAAGCGAAGGAAGACTGCTGTTCGGATAAACTGATAAGAACACGTCATCAAAAATCGGCACTTCGCTGAGCGCTTCAATCATGTGATAAGGGCCGAGCCGGCAGTTAATGCCGACGATATCAGCCCCGAGATCCGCAATCGATCGCAATGCTTCAGAAAGCGGCGTTCCGTCCTGCAGTACGCCTTGCTCGTGCATCGATACATTGAGCATAATCGGAAGGCTAGTCTCTTTGCGCGCAATTTTCAGCACTTCACGGGCTTCTTCCAAATCATAATACGTTTCTAACAGCAAGCCATCCGGTTCTTCATGCAGCAGCAGGTACAGCTGCTCGCGAAAGCTGCGTTTGATTTCGTCAAGGCTGTACGCGTTTTTATTAAATGTGCGGATGCCGCCCATCGTCCCAAGCACGTACGCATCGCCTGCTGAAGCCCGCGCGATTTTTACTGCCTCTTGATTCATTTTTTTAATGTCATCCTCAAGGCCGTGTCTCGATAATTTAATATAATTGGCCCCGTACGTATTCGTTTGAATAATGTTGGCTCCTGCCTCAACGTACGCTTTATGTATGCGCTGAATTTCCTCCGGCTTCGAAATGTTGAGCTCCTCAAAACACCTGTCAATGCCATAGGAGTAGAGGAGCGTCCCCATGGCGCCGTCACCGATTAACACCTGTTTTTGCAAATCTTCTAAAAGTCCCATTGTCTGCCTCCTTTATTCACATTCAGCAAGGAAAAAAGAGAAATAAAAAAAGTCCTCTTAAGAAGAAGACTTTGTCAGTGATTTTGTCTCTTCTTATCTTCCAAGCTGTTCGAGCTTGCTGGATTTAGCACCTTGGTCATGGCTGATCGCCATTTACACCGGTTGCTGAAGCTTCGTCGGGCCAGTCCCTCTGCTTCTCTTGATAAGAACGGATATGAAGTTTTCGTATTCAGGAAATGCCAAAAGATGCCGGGCTTTTTCCCTTTCTCCAAATTTACCGAAAATAAAGACAATAATCAATAGGATTCAGAAAATTTATCTGAAATTTATAAATTGAACGTCAATCGGCAGATCTGCACCCCGCACAGCTGTAATAATCTGCTGCAGGTCATCCTTGTTTTTTCCAGTGACGCGCACTTGATCATCCTGCACCTGAGACTTTACTTTCAGTCCGGAGTTTTTGATGATCGTATTGATTTTTTTGGCGTTGTCTTTGTCGATGCCTTGAACAAGCTTTGCGCGCTGGCGTACCGTTCCCCCTGATGCGTTTTCAACCTTGCCGTAATCAATGTTTTTTGTCGGTACATTTCGTTTAATTAATTTACTGACCAGCACATCTTTCAGCTGGCTTAATTTGAATTCGTCATCAGAAACGAGGACAAGCTCCTCTTTATCTAAAGAAATATCGCTTTTGCTTCCTTTAAAGTCATAGCGTGTGCTGATTTCCTTCAATGCGATTTGGATCGCGTTTTGCACTTCAGGCAATTCCACCTTAGATACAATATCAAATGAACTTTCTTTTGCCATATGAAAACCTCCATAACATTTAACTTATGTGTTGATTATAGTAGAATAAAGAGAAACTTCCAACAGAACAAAGAATCAATTTGTGATGATTGGAAAAAATGTTAACAGAATCCGCAGAAAAATAAGCGGAACAGGAAGGACGATAGCATGAGACCAGGGCAGCAATTAACCTTGAGTATAGATCACCAAACTGACTTCGGTTACTTTTTAACCGACGGAGAAGACACGATTCTCTTACATAACAGTGAAATAACTGAGGATATCGAGGACAGAGATGAAGTAGAGGTCTTTATATACGTCGATCAGCAGGAAAGGCTTGCGGCCACGATGAAAATTCCGGTCATCAGCGCTGATGAGTATGGCTGGGTCGAAGTGGTGGATACAGTGGAAGATATGGGCGTTTTCGTTGATGTCGGTTTATCTAAGGACGCGCTTGTCGCAACCGAGCATTTGCCTCCGTACGAAGATGTCTGGCCGCAAAAAGGGGATAAGCTTTACTGTATGCTGAAGGTGACAAACCGGGGACGCATGTTCGCGAAACCAGCGCCGGAAGATATCATCAGCGACCTGTTTACCGACGCCACAGAAGATATGATGAATAAAGAGCTGACAGGTACGGTGTACAGACTGATCGCAACAGGTTCATTCGTCATCACGGACGACGGTATACGCGGGTTTATCCATCCTTCAGAAAGAAAAGAGGAGCCAAGACTCGGCTCAAGAGTCACGGGACGGGTGATTCAAGTCAAAGAAGACGGTTCAGTCAACATGTCGCTGCTTCCGAGAAAACAGGATGCAATGTCTGTTGATGCTGAGTACATTCTGACGTATATGAGAACAAGAAACGGCGCCATGCCGTACAGCGACAAAAGCCAGCCTGACGATATCAGAGAACGTTTTAACATGAGCAAGGCCGCCTTTAAACGCGCGCTCGGCCATTTGATGAAAAACGGAAAAGTGTATCAGGAAGACGGATGGACATACGAGAAAAAATAGCATAAAAAAGGCTCGCCTGCAGCAGGACTGCAGAGCGAGCCTTTTTTATTTCTAGTTTAATTCATCAACCAGCGTTCTGATTGCCATTTCGCGATCGACATTGTCTGAAATCGCAATCGGCGTAATATCAATGGCAAGAATGATCAGAATCAGGGCACCGGCTGCAGCAACATAAGAAACATAATAGAAATAGTTAGCGGTATCGACCGTGTTGACGAGCTCGGCCTGAACTCTGGACGTATCATCCTTGGAAGCGGCGATTTCCTTTGCGGCTTCCACTTTTTCTTCAACGATTTGACCCGCTTTTTTCAGCAGTTCATCCACTTTCAATGCATCTTTGCTGTAAACAGCTTTCTTCAGGTTATCAAAGAAGTCAGCATCCTCTTTTTTAATATCAGCAACAACCTGATTGGCAAATGCCTTTGCCTCTTTTGTGTTGAGTTTGTCAGTCATGGCTTTATTGAAGACCTCTGGAAGCTGTTTGCCTACTTCCCCCTGAGCAAATACAAACCCTTTAAAAATTTCCTCACCTGAATACTCGAGCTGCTTTGCCTGTGCCACACTTTCTTGCTGCTTCACCAAAAACACAGTCGTCACCAATACAACCGACAAAAACACTAGAAACGCCTTCTTCAAACTGAAACCTCTCCCTTCTTTTGTTTTTTATTCCACAACAGTCTTCGAATATATGTAAATTGAATCGTGGAATCGATAGGAGTGAGATACAATATCAAAATGCCGGCCATGATAAGCGAGAAACTGATGAGGCCCAGCATGACTGCAAAAATCTCATGCATAAAAACAGCGATGATCAAAATCAATCTCCAATGCTTCTTCGGCGCGAACAGCGCCGCAAAGATGACAATCTGAACCAACAGCGTCCCCCATGTCGGAATCACCACGAACGGACTTGTCACAAACGGCTTCGTTAACGCCTGAAAAAAGCCGTTAAAGCCGATGGTTTTTTCCTGGGCGAAATAATAGACGGCTGTTCCGTCCACCCATTCCTGCTGAGACAGCTTAGCGACGGTAGAATGAAAATAAAGCACCGCCACTTGGATTCTGATCACAAAATAAGAAATAAAAGCTGTAATTTTTCCAAGTGTTCTTTTGTCCTTTAGAGGACTCGTGCTCCAATGCCATTTTCTCGGATCGGTCAGCGTGATGGGGAGCAATAAAAAGGTCATGACAGCTGCTGCCTGCTCGCCTCCGTCGATGACGATTAACGATGACTGTAGGCTGTAACTCACATACCAATGGAGAACCCCGGTGATTCTGGGGCGCCAGCCAATCACGACAAGCACCAGAATGACAATGCAGACCCATCTGAGAAGATTTAACATCATATAGTTATTTTCGCCGAGGCAAAAGAGGCTGAGATTCATTTTACAAGCAGGATAACTGCTGATTCCGCTCGCTGGCTTCATGATGAGGCTCGGATGATTGACGAGCAGCGTCAGCAGGCTGGATAGCGCAATGATGCTTCGCGCGAGGCCGTATACATTTGTCCACGGGTTTCTTTCGTCCCATCCGGTGATGGTCTGTTTTATGTTTTCGAGCATGAGATCACAACCTTGACTATGCTTTTTACCTGATAAGACGAAGGGGTGTATTTAGAATAGCTCCAAGGAACAATATCCTCTTTCGTCAAAAAGTAGCTGCCGCAAAGTAGCGGGCGGGGAGCGGGTGTTTTTAATTGCACGGTTTTGGCTTTGCTTTTGCAGGCGCCGAGGTCCTTTTCTTTACATGCTGTCCACTGTTCCTTGCCGACTTGGCTGTAGATGACGCCCATTTCAACGCCTTGAGATCTCCCATACCGATACAGGCCGAATAGATTATCAGCCCTCATATTGGGCCATCTGACCTTGGCGCTGGCATCTCCATCCTCATATAATCCGATCGCAGTATCACGCGGATTTTTGCTGAAAAAGCCCCAGCCCTGAGGAATGACGCTGGACATGAGAAATTTGGCGTCCTTTGTCAGCGGAATAGGGGTTGTCCCTAAGCTGCCAATAATAGAAAACAGAAATAACGAGCCCCAAAGGACTGAAAAAATGACGAAAAATGATATCGATTTCTGCATTCGACTGCTCCTTTTAACCTCAAGAATCGTTTTTTCCCTTTTCATAATATAAAAACATTTATGTAATAAAAAGGTTAAAAAGTATGAGAAATTCCATTTTTGTTAAATGGAAAAACAGGACCTTTTTCACTGCTATATGTGATTGATATATAGTGGTTTTTTCGATATATTTAAACTATGAAAACGAATCAAGTTAATGACCGCTGGATTGTTCAATTTCGAAAAGGGATTTTCGAGCTGGCCATCCTTTCCCTGCTGCGCTCTAAACCGATGTACGGTTATGAGCTGACGTCATCCTTAAAAACAACCTCGGCACTGGCTATTTCAGAGGGAGCGATTTATCCGATTCTGAAACGAATGACCGAGAAGGGATGGATCGAATTTTTTTGGGAGGATTCATTGGACGGCCCGAAAAGAAAGTATTACAAAATGACGCAAAAAGGAGAAGAAATGTTAAAAGAACGGCTGGAGAAATACCTGGAAACCCATCAAGCCTTACTGTCTTTATCGGAGGATTTGCTATGAATGCACAGCACATCATTGACAGGTACATGGAGGAACTAAATGCAGAGCTGGCGAATATGCCTGATGTAGAGAGAGAAAACGCCATCTGCGAATTAAAGGGACATATAACCGCTTTTGTACAAGACAGAATCAAAGCCGGCCTTAGTGAAGAGGAACTGCAGGAAGCTGTTGAAACCGAATTTTCTCATCCGAAGGAGCTTGCCGAAGCGATGAGGGATGATGGGGGAGAGATGAAAAGGAGGGGGTCTTTATTGGGCAAAAGCTGGCTTTCGGTCCTTCTCATTGCCGCGATTATCGCCCTGCCGCTGCTGCCGCCCGATTACAGACATCTGCCGCTGGTTGTTTATTTAACGGTGCTCGCCGGATATGTGTGGAAGCGGAAAAAACTGATGATGTTTGCTGGCGTCAGAAAAAACAAATTGCGCTCTCAAAAGGAGATTGTCACGATTTCGCGAGTCGGTGCGGCTTATTTGCTGTTTTTGGCTGTGCTGCTTCTTTTGCAGCCGTTCCTCAATGCATCCGTCGTCCTGCTGCTGATTGCAGTAAGCTGCGCCGCTTTTTTTCTTTTTCTAAACGTCAAGTAATGTTGTAGGAGGCTCAAATATGGAAATCGGCATCAATTATCTGTTAATAGTCATCGCGCTTTTATTCTTTGTAGTTGCCTATTTTGTCGGGATCAAAAAACAAACGTGGATGCTGGCCGGATTTAATGAGGCCCGTATCCGGGATAAAGATCGGCTGGCCAGAATAGCAGGCTACTTTTTCTTGAATTCCGGTTTGTTCA
Source organism: Bacillus inaquosorum KCTC 13429 (assembly GCF_000332645.1). Classification (GTDB taxonomy): domain Bacteria; phylum Bacillota; class Bacilli; order Bacillales; family Bacillaceae; genus Bacillus; species Bacillus inaquosorum. Next base: position 328,438 of record NZ_AMXN01000004.1, on the reverse strand, counting down.
TTTTGCTGAATAGCTTTATCTCGTTTCAAGGCCAGGAGCAGCTCATTCCGCCGCTTATTTTGGCATATGGAGCAGGGGTTATTATTTATGTCAATAAAAAATTAGTAGAGTAGAAAAAGAAGGGCAGAGTGAAATATCTCTGCCCTTCTTTTTTGGGAAAATAAGAACGAAGCACCACATACAAGTGTTTATTTTTTTGATAGGATGAAGAAAAATGATAGATTCCAAAATAGGAAGGATGTGGTGTTTTGCGCAACCTAGCCAAGACGTCTCTATTGCTGGCCGGCTTATGCACGGCGGCCCAAATGGTTTTTGTAACACAGGCCTCAGCTGATCAAAGCATCAAATATGACAATGCGTATCAAACCCCTTCATACATCATCGAAAAGTCATCACCGAAGCAAGCACAAAACACAACCCAAAAAGAATCGCTATTTTCCTATCTTAACAAGCATCAAACGCATTTTAAGCTCAAAGGGGATGCGAACAGCCATTTTCGCATTTCAAAAACAATAAAGGATCCAAAGACAAAACAAACGTTTTTTAAATTAACGGAAGTTTACAAAGGAATTCCGATTTACGGCTTTGAACAAGCGGTCGCAATGAAGGAAAACAAACAGGTGAAAAGTTTCTTTGGAAAGGTGCATCCGCAAATAAAAAACGTATCCGTCACACCGTCCATTTCTGAAGAAAAAGCAATACATACAGCGCGGCGTGAGCTCGAGGCTTCCATAGGGAAAATCGAATATATTGACGGGGAACCGAAAGGCGAATTATATATCTATCCGCACGACGGGGCATATGATCTTGCCTACCTTGTGAGAATCTCGACATCTGAACCTGAGCCTGGCTATTGGCATTATTTCATCGATGCCAAAAATGGAAAGGTTATTGAGTCTTTTAACGCCATTCATGAAGCGGCAGGTACAGGAATCGGCGTCTCAGGCGATGAAAAAAGCTTTGAAGTCACTGAACAGAATGGGCGCTTTTATTTGGCGGACGAAACAAGGGGAAAAGGGATCAATACGTTTGACGCGGAGAACCTGAATGAAACCTTGTTTACGCTTTTGTCTCAATTGATCGGGTATACGGGCAAAGAAATAGTCAGCGGCACATCTGTATTTAAAGAACCGGCGGCTGTAGACGCGCATGCAAATGCGCAAGCCGTTTACGATTATTACAGCAAGACATTTAGCCGTGATTCTTTTGATCAAAACGGAGCAAGGATTACGTCTACCGTGCATGTCGGCAAACAGTGGAACAATGCGGCGTGGAACGGTGTGCAGATGGTATACGGTGATGGAGACGGCTCAACATTTAAGCCGCTGTCCGGATCGCTCGACATTGTCGCACATGAAATCACACACGCAGTCACGCAGTATTCCGCCGGTCTCTTATATCAAGGAGAACCCGGTGCATTAAACGAGTCCATTTCCGACATTATGGGGGCGATGGCAGACCGTGATGATTGGGAAATCGGCGAGGATGTCTATACCCCGGATATTGCGGGAGACTCATTACGATCATTAGAGGACCCATCCAAGCAGGGAAATCCCGATCATTACTCGAACCGTTACACAGGAACAGAGGATTATGGCGGAGTCCATATCAATTCGTCCATCCACAATAAAGCAGCTTACCTTCTGGCAGAAGGAGGCGTGCACCACGATGTACAGGTTGAAGGGATTGGGCGTGAAGCATGTGAACAAATTTACTATCGGGCTTTAACATATTATGTAACGGCGTCTACAGATTTCAGCATGATGAAGCAAGCGGCAATCGAAGCGGCCAATGATTTATACGGTGAAGGCTCGAAGCAATCCGCTTCAGTCGAAAAAGCGTATAAAGCTGTCGGAATTCAATAAGCAAACAAAAACAGTCAGGACATATGAGTCTGACTGTTTTTGTTTGCTTATTTTCTTAAAAATTCAATAAGCAAACAAAAACAGTCAGGACATATGAGTCTGACTGTTTTTGTTTGCTTATTTTCTTAAAAAGAATATCGCTAATGTGCCGGGGCCGGCGTGCGAGCCGATCGCAGAACCGATCGAATGCATGATGATCTCTTTCGGCTTAAACTCATCTTCAATCAAGTGTTTCATGTCAGTGGCTTTTTCTTCGTTCGCGGCGTAGCTGATCCCTACGGTTTGATTGCTCCAATCATCACCGCGCTCTTTCATGAGTTCGATGATCCGTTTGAAAAGTTTTTTCTGTCCGCGGATTTTTTCCAGAGGCACAAGCTTGCCGTCCTCCATCTGAAGCAGCGGTTTAATATTCAGCAGACCGCCGACAAAAGCGGATGTTTTTGAGATGCGGCCGCCTCTTGCAAGATACGTGAGATCATCCACGGTAAAAATGTGCTCAAGCTGTTCACAAAAGTTCTTTACAGACGTTTCAATTTCTTGTATTGTATTCCCGTTGATACAGAGATCGGTGGCATGCCGGACGGCCAAACCGTATCCTAATGAAGCACATTTGGAATCAATGACCCGCAAATCGAAATCGGGGAATTCCTCCTTCACTTCATTGGCGATCATCACAGCCGTCTGATACGTGCCTGAGAGGCCTGAGGAAAAGGCAATGTAAAGAGCGGGATCACCTGTTTCGGCATAATGCAAAAACACATTTTTAATCGCTTGCGGTGAGGCTTGGGACGTCTTAGGCGTTTCTCCATTTTGCATCGCATCAAATATTTGATCCGCATCAATCGTGACTGCATCTTCGAATTCTTTATCTCCGAGAGAAACTCTGAGCGGAATAAAGCCGATGCCGTTTTCTTCAAAATAAGAACGGGGCAGATCGGCGGCGCTGTCAGCGATGAGATGAACTGTCATATTGCTTCCCTTCTTTCCGTTATCGTTCGTTATCAAGAGAGTTAAGCCAACTATATCATATTAATTTGCCAAAATCGTGTTCAAATATTTGTTTTAAGGGAAAACATAATAAAGAAGAAAGAGCGGAGGAACATGCCATGGTTCTAGATCAAACAAAAAAATTACTCATCGTCATCATCGGCGCTTTACTCAATGCGGCCGGGCTGAACTTATTTTTGATTCCGGCAGATGTATATGCCAGCGGATTTACGGGTGTCGCCCAGCTTTTATCAAGCGTCATTGTGCAATACGCCCCCTTTTACATATCGACAGGAACGCTCTTGTTCCTCTTAAACATTCCGGTCGGTATTTTAGGGTGGCTGAAGGTCGGCAAATCGTTTACGGTGTACAGCATTCTAAGTGTCGCACTGACTACTGTGTTTATGGGGATCCTGCCGGAAACAAGCTTATCGCATGACATTTTGCTGAACGCGGTGTTCGGCGGCGTCATTTCCGCTGTCGGTATTGGCTTAACATTAAAATACGGCGCTTCGACAGGCGGGCTTGATATCGTCGCCATGGTGCTTGCAAAGTGGAAGGATAAACCCGTCGGCACGTATTTCTTCATTCTGAACGGGATTATCATCTTGACGGCAGGATTATTGCAAGGTTGGGAGAAAGCATTATATACCCTGGTTACACTGTATGTGACAACGAGGGTGATCGACGCTATTCACACCCGCCACATGAAGCTTACGGCAATGATCGTGACGAAAAAAGCGGACGAAATCAAAGAAGCCATTTACGGAAAAATGGTGCGCGGCATCACAACTGTTCCGGCCAAAGGCGCCTTTACGAACGAACAGAAAGAAATGATGATTATCGTCATCACAAGGTATGAACTGTACGATTTAGAGAAGATCGTCAAAGAAGTTGATCCGAAAGCATTTACGAACATTGTTCAAACGACTGGGATTTTTGGTTTCTTTAGAAAAGACTGACGAAAGCAGGTGGAAGTCGTGAAACGGCTGCTTGTGATGCTCCTGCCCGTGCTGCTTTTGATAGGCTGCGGGAAAGATGAGCAGACAGAACCCGATAAGGAGGTATCAGGCGGAATGGAGAATCAAGAGGTTGTTTTATCTGTTGACGCAATTCAGGAGCCTGAACAAATCAAGTTTAACATGTCGCTGAAGAACCAAAGCGAACGTGCTGTCGAGTTTCAATTCAGCACAGGACAAAAATTTGAACTTGTCGTGTATGATTCTGAGAACAAAGAAAGATACCGTTATTCGAAAGACAAAATGTTTACGCAGGCTTTTCAAAACCTGACGCTTGAGCCTGGAGAAACATATGATTTCTCTGATGTGTGGAAGGAAGTCCCTGAGCCCGGAACCTACGAGGTGAAGGTGACATTTAAGGGCAGAGCGGAGAATCTGAAGCAGGTTCAGGCTGTTCAGCAGTTTGAAGTCAAATAAGAGGCTATGGCGAATCGCCATAGCCTTTTTTTATTGAAGTTTGTCCAGCTGATCCTGAAATTGATGGAGCTGGCGACGTTCCGCATCTGTCGAGTTGGCATACGCAGAAGACACAGCGTTTTTGGCTCTCAGAATCGCTTGCTCCTGATCGCCTTCCTCAAAGCCGTTTGTCACCATGACAGCCTGTTGAACAAATGATTTTGCCTGCTGAAACAGTTCGTTTCTCATTTAATATTCAACCTGTCTTTCGGCCGAGTCTCGTGCCGCGGCATGCTGGTGAGCTTCTTCTAATGTAGACCGATATGGAAATCTAGCGGCGTGTAGCCCGATGGAGTCTTTACCCTGCTGAATAAACCTTCTGGATTTGCTTCGTTTACCCATTTTGAGACTGCCCCCTTCCATACTTTGACGAGATGAGTCGTCTTCAATAGTATGGTGGGGCGAAGTAAGGTTTATGAGTGGGAAAAATTAATACGGACCGGCCTTTAAAGGGAGAAATATTCTTTCAAAAACCTTGCCACGCCGTCTTCTTCATTTGCAGCTGTTGTTCGGTTTGCAATCTGCTTGACAGCATCAATTCCATTTCCCATGGCAACGCCGCAGCCGGCGAATTCAAGCATCTCTAAATCGTTATCCTCATCGCCAAAAGCAATGATCCGTTCCCTTGGCACGCCGTAATAATCGCTGATTTTCTGCAGGCCGACCGCTTTGTTCATGCCGCTTTTAATAATTTCAATGACGTGCCACGGCGCGGCCCATCTTCTATGATCGATCACCTCGGCATGCACATCCGATAAATAGGAGCGTATTGCCGGAACATCTTCTTCTTTTGCGTGAATGAGTACGGATGTAACATCCTCACCGAGATTTTCCCGCAAGTCTCCGACCGTCACCTTCGTTGTGTTCATGTTAAAGGCATCAATCAGGTGCTCATCATGGTAATGAAAGTACACGTCGTCAATGACTTCAGCAAGCACATTATGTACGTTGTAGTTCTCGCTGATATCCACTAGCTGTTTGACAACATCAAGCGGCAGCGAGGTATGATACCGTCCCCAGCTGTCGTCCTGCGGATGATGGACAAACGCTCCGTTAAAATTGACAATCGGCGTTGTCAGCTCCATCTGCTGGTAGTACATGGAACTTGAACGATACGGACGACCCGTCGCGATACAGACATAATGCCCGTCATCTTTTAGGCGCTGTATGATCTGAAGGGTGTTTTCTGATATGGTTTTATCATCCTTTAATAGCGTTCCATCTAAGTCTAATGCGATTAGATAAGGTTTTGTCTCCATGAAAAGCTCCTTTTACCTTAGATTTTGCTTGTTTTGCCTTAATTACAGTGTAGCTTTTTACCATCTTTATTGTCTACATGTTACACTTATGATTATGGTTATCCTAAGGAGGTGCACATTGTGATTCAAATTGAAAATCAAACCGTTTCCGGTATTCCGTTTTTACATATTGTAAAGGAAGAGAACAGACACCGCGCTGTTCCTCTTGTGATCTTTATACATGGTTTTACTAGCGCGAAGGAACACAACCTTCATATTGCTTACCTGCTTGCGGAGAAGGGCTTCAGAGCTGTACTGCCGGAGGCTCTGCACCATGGCGAACGGGGAGAGCAAATGGCTGTTGAAGAGCTCGCCGGCCATTTTTGGGACATTGTTCTCAACGAGATTGAAGAGATCGGCGTACTCAAAACTCATTTTGAAAAAGAGGGCCTGATAGACGGCGGCCGCATCGGGCTTGCAGGCACGTCGATGGGCGGCATCACAACGCTTGGCGCATTGACTGCTTATGATTGGATAAAAGCCGGCGTCAGTCTGATGGGGAGCCCGAATTACGTGGAACTGTTTCAGCAGCAGATTGACCATATTCAATCTCAGGGCATTGAGATCGATGTGCCGGAAGAAAAGGTGCAGGAGCTGATGGAGCGTCTTGAATTGCGTGATCTCAGCCTTCAGCCGGAGAAACTGCGCCAGCGCCCGCTATTATTTTGGCACGGCGTAAAAGATAAAGTCGTGCCTTACGCGCCGACCCGGAAATTTTATGACACGATCAAATCCCACTATAGCGAGCAGCCGGAACGCCTCCAATTTATCGGAGATGAGCACGCCGACCATAAAGTCCCGCGGACAGCTGTGTTAAAAACGATTGAATGGTTTGATATGTACTTATAAAGCACTAAGTTATTAACAAGAGCTGAATTTACGTTATACTGTAGAAAAAAAGGAGTGAGGGAACATGGAAGAGGCATTAAAAGAAAACATTATGGGCGCCCTGGAACAGGTTGTCGATCCTGAGCTTGGCGTTGATATCGTGAACCTTGGTTTGGTATACGATGTTGACATGGATGAAGACGGCTTAACGCACGTGACGATGACACTGACATCAATGGGCTGCCCTTTAGCGCCAATTATCGTTGATGAAGTGAAAAAAGCGTTAGCGGACATTCCGGAAGTAAAAGAGACGGAGGTTCACATTGTGTGGAATCCGCCTTGGACAAGAGATAAAATGTCCAGATACGCGAAAATCGCGCTTGGCATTCAATAAAACAAAACAAAAGAGGACAGCCTGACATGTGAGGCTGTCTTTTTTACAGCTGAAAGGAGTGAAAGGAAATGATGTACTTGCTTGCTGTCCTATGCCCGCCGCTCGCTGTTTTGTTTTCGGGAAAACCGTTTCAGGCATTGCTGAATCTCATATTGACCTGTATCTTTTGGCTGCCGGGCGCGATTCATGCCTGCTTTATCGTCGCCGACCGCCGTGCCGAAAAACGGGCAAGAAGATAATCTGGAAAAATGAGGACGCAGACATGGTATAATGGTCATAAAAAAACAGCAGGGAGAGCGCCATGAAAAAGAAATTGCTTGCATTCGCGCTTTGTACAGGCGCGTATGCGGCCCTGTTTGCGTACTCTGTGCATTCAGATCAAAAAACAGACACAAGCGAGATGACGGATGTCAGCCGCCTGATGCCTGTGAAAATTAAGCAGACAGTGAAAGGGCAGGAAGAGGAAACGCTCATTGACACGGTAGAAGAAGCAAATCGAAAAAACATAAAGATCTCAATCGCCGGGGCCCAGCACTCCATGGGCGGCCATACATATTATGAGGACGGCATCGTTCTCGACATGACAGGCTACAACAAAATCCTGTCACTCGATCAAGAGAAGAAAACCATCAAAGTGCAAAGCGGTGCGACGTGGAATGACATCCAGAAATACGTGAATCCATACGGACTCGCGGTAAAAGTCATGCAGTCACAAAATATTTTTACAATTGGGGGATCTCTCAGCGCCAATGCCCACGGACGTGATATCCGCTACGGCTCGCTGATTGATACAGTCAAATCATTTCGGCTTTTAAAAGCGGACGGAATGATCGTCACCGTCACTCCAAAAGATGATTTGTTTACGGCAGTCATCGGAGGATACGGTCTTTTCGGCGTGATTCTTGATGTAACGCTTGAGCTGACGGATGATGAGCTGTATGTCATGCAGACTGAAAAAATGAATTACAGCGCATACGCAGACTATTTTACAAAGCACGTAAAAGGCGATCCGGATGTCCGAATGCATTTGGCGCGAATTTCAACAGGGAAAAAAGGATTTCTGAAAGACATGTATGTCACGAATTACGTATTGGCTGATCATCAGGATGAGCTGTCATCATACAGCGATCTTAAAAAAGACGAGTATACGGGAGTCACAAAGTTTGCACTCGGTTTGTCAAGACGGTATGAATGGGGCAGAAATTGGCTGTGGGACACGCAGCAATCCTATTTCCTGAGCCAAAACGGCACAATGATCTCACGCAATAACGTCATGCGGTCCGAATCAAAATTTCTCGAATATGAAAACAATGACAACACAGATGTCCTGCAAGAATACTTTGTGCCGGTAAAGGAGTATGCGTCCTATATTGACGACCTGAGACAAACGCTGTCGGCCGAGGACTTGAACCTGCTGAACATTACGCTCCGCTACGTGCAGAAAAATGAAAAAGCCGACCTTTCTTATGCGAAGGATGATATGTTTTCGCTCGTGCTTTTAATAAACGAAGGCTTTTCAAAAGAAGACCAGGCAGACACTGCCCGGATCATCAGGCGCATGACCGACGCTGCCATCAAGCACGGCGGCAGCTATTATCTGCCGTATATGACTTATCAGACAAAAGCGCAAATGAGGCAGGCGTATCCGAAAAGCGAAGCGTTTTTTCAGAAAAAACGTATGTATGATCCGGATGAGCGCTTTATGAATTATTTTTATCAGAGGTATAAATAATGGGGAAAAACAAATTAAAATGGCTGACATTATCACAAAGCAGCGTGTTTTTCGCAAGCAGCTTAATCTTTCCGTTTTATATTCTGTTTGTGAAAAACATCGGCTCAAGCTACACACAGTTCGGTTTTTCCTACGGATTGTTCGGGCTGAGCGGGGCGCTCATTTATCCGCTGCTCGGACGGCTGTCTGAAAGGCTCGACAGCCGCTATTTTCTGCTTGCGAACTCTTGGGGCATGGCTGTGCTGCTTTTGTATGTCCCGCATATCGGAAGCATCGTTCAAGTGTATATCGTCCAAGTGCTGTTAGGGCTCTTTGGGGCGATGCAGAAGCATGGAGAAAAAGTGTTGATCGCCGATTTTACAGACAGCGGAGAGCGCGGAAAGAAGATTGGGAATTATCATTTTTGGACGGCTGTCTTTTCAGCGGCAGCCATTATGCTCGGCGGCTTTCTCGCCGACTTTTTTACGGTACAAATGATTTTTTATGCAAGCTCTATTCTTTATTTCTTGAGCGGATTAATGATGATGAAAACAGGCTGACCGCGTCAGCCTGTTTTTTTATGCGGTTGAGAAAAGCGGGAGATCAACGTTTTCTGCTGCAATAGCGCCATTTTTTCAGAGCGAATTTTTTATTGAACAGAAAATTTACAAATGAATAAAAATATTAAATATACGATTGAATTAATTTTTATTCATGTTATAATGTTAAATAATTTCACAAAGACCAAGAAGGTGAACTTGTTTTGAAAATAGGAATTGTAGGCGCTACAGGTTATGGAGGCACCGAACTTGTCAGGATTCTCTCGCATCACCCTCATGCAGAGGAATGTATACTTTATTCATCCAGCGGTGAAGGGAATGTCTATAGCGAGGTTTATCCTCATCTTACCGGCTTAGCCGATCAGAAGCTGAAGCCCATTGATATGAATACGATCAAACACGAAATAGATATCATGTTTCTTGCTGCGCCGCCCGGGGTATCAAGTGAATTGACTCCGCAGCTGGCAGATGCGGGAATTCCGGTTATTGATCTGTCAGGTGATCTGAGGATACAAGAGCCGGCTGAATATGAAAAGTGGTATAAACGGACAGCGGCACCGAAGAAAGTGATTCATGAGGCGGTTTACGGCCTGGCGGAACTGAATCAAAAGCAAATTCAACAGGCGAAACTCATCGCTAATCCGGGCTGTTTTCCAACTGCTGTTTTGCTCGGCCTCGCGCCATTGGCTCGAAAGAAACTGCTCAATGAGTCTTTCGTTATCGTTGACGCGAAGACCGGTGTTTCCGGGGCGGGAAGAAAAGCATCTATGGGAACTCATTTTTCAGAGCTGAACGACAATTTTAAAATTTATAAAGTCAATGAACATCAGCACACGCCGGAAATTGAACAGGCGCTGAATGAATGGCAGCCGGGGCTCGGGCCTATTACATTTTCGGCTCACTTGGTTCCGATGACAAGGGGCATCATGGCGACGATGTATACGCAATTAACAACTTCTGATCTATCGGCAGATGACCTGCATGATTTATATTCGGAATTTTACCAAGATTCATATTTTGTGAGAGTAAGGCCAAAAGGGCAATATCCGCAAACGAAGGAAGTGTACGGCAGCAATTTCTGTGATATCGCTGTTACCCTCGACGAGAGAACGAACAGAGTCACGATCGTCTCGGTAATCGATAATTTAATGAAGGGTGCCGCCGGTCAGGCTGTGCAAAACTTTAATTTGATGAATGGCTGGAATGAAGAGACCGGTCTCACCATGACGCCAATTTATCCATAGAACGGGAGAGAATCGAACCATGATTCAGTTAAGTGAAGATCAAATTGTAAAAGTAACAGGTGATGTATCCTCGCCAAAAGGGTTTCAGGCAAAGGGTGTGCATTGCGGGCTGCGCTACTCGAAAAAAGACCTCGGCGTCATTATCAGCGAGACACCGGCAGTAAGTGCCGCAGTTTATACCCAAAGCCATTTTCAGGCTGCTCCGATCAAAGTCACACAAGACAGCTTAAAGCATGGATCAGCATTGAAAGCCGTCATCGTCAACAGCGCCATTGCCAATGCCTGCACGGGAGAACAGGGCTTAAAGGATGCATACGCAATGCGGGAGAGCCTTGCTTCACAGCTTGGCATTGAGCCGGAGCTTGTCGCTGTTTCATCAACGGGCGTCATCGGCGAACATTTAGACATGGAAAAGATTCAGGCAGGCATCGAGCTGCTGACACAAACACCTGCGGGATCAGGAGATTTTGAGGAAGCGATTTTAACAACCGATACGGTGATCAAGCAGACGTGCTATGAGCTGACAATCGGCGGCGAAACAGTCACGATCGGCGGAGCGGCTAAAGGCTCCGGAATGATTCACCCGAACATGGCAACGATGCTGGGGTTTGTGACAACAGATGCGGCAATCGAAGAAAAAGCGCTGCAAAAGGCGCTTCGCGAAATCACTGACGTTTCATTTAACCAAATCACAGTTGACGGTGAAACATCCACGAACGACATGGTCTTGGTCATGGCAAACGGCTGCGCGGAAAATGAGTGCCTGACGGAAGATCATCCAGACTGGCCGGTCTTTAAAAAAGCGCTCTTGCTGACTTGCGAGGACTTGGCTAAAGAGATTGCCAGAGACGGAGAAGGCGCGACTAAGCTAATCGAAGCGCAAGTGCAAGGTGCAAAAAACAATCTTGATGCAAACGTGATTGCCAAAAAAATTGTCGGCTCAAGTCTCGTGAAAACGGCGGTCTACGGAACAGATGCCAACTGGGGACGCATTATCGGAGCCATCGGACACAGCGCAGCTCAGGTGACGGCAGAACAAGTAGAGGTTTATCTCGGGGGCCAATGCCTGTTTAAGCATAATGAACCCCAGCCATTCTCTGAATCTCTCGCCAAGGAATACCTTGAAGGAGATGAAATCACCATTGTCATCAAGATGGATGAAGGTGACGGGAACGGTAGAGCGTGGGGCTGTGACCTGACCTACGACTATATCAAAATTAACGCGAGCTATCGCACGTAATAAAGGGGAGCGCAATGAAGAAAACAATCGTTTTTAAATGTGGGGGAAGTGTCATCCGTGAGCTGTCGGAGGAATTTTTTCATAACCTGAAAGAACTGATGGCGTCAGGATGGAAACTGGCGATCGTGCACGGCGGCGGCCCGGAAATCACAAATATGTTGAAACGGTTAAATATCAAAACCGAGTTTTCGGGAGGGCAGCGAAAAACAACGAAGCCGGTGCTGGAAGTGGCTGAAATGGTTTTATCCGGTTCTGTTAACAAATTTTTCGTTGCCGAGCTTGCCAAACACGGACTGCGAGCCGCAGGCATCTCTGGTAAAGACGGCGGTCTTTTGGAGGCGGATTATCTCGATCCGGAAACATACGGGGAAGTCGGAGAAATCAAAAAGGTCGATGCATCCATGGTGAACGCGCTGATGGAAAAGGGCATCATTCCTGTTATTGCGCCGCTGTCTATGACGAGTGACTGCAAGACGCTGAATGTGAATGCCGATCTGGCTGCTTCAGCAGTCGCCGGAGCGCTTGAAGCTGATAAGCTGATGTTCGTCACTGATGTCGATGGGATCATGAAGGAAAAGCAGCGTCTCGACGTCCTGACCCCTGAGGAGGTTCAAGTGCTGATCAAACAGGAAGTAATCACAGGGGGAATGATTCCGAAGGTCAATTCAGCCTTGTCGGCTTTATCAGATCAGGTGTCTGAAGTCATGATTGTAAACGGAAAAGGATCATTCTTCACAGACCAAACCTTTCAAGGAACAAAAATCGTCAAAGCAAAGGAGGCTGTTTCATGAGCAGCTTATTTCAAACCTACGGCCGCTGGGATATTGATATCAAAAAAGCAAAGGGGACGTACGTTGAGGATCAAAACGGCAAAAAGTACCTCGATTTCATTCAGGGGATTGCGGTATCTAACCTAGGCCACTGCCATGAAGCGGTCACAGAAGCAGTCAAAAAACAGCTCGACAGCGTATGGCACGTATCCAACCTGTTTCAAAACAGTCTACAGGAGCAAGCGGCACAGAAGCTGGCGGCGCACAGTGCGGGAGATCTCGTTTTTTTCTGCAACAGCGGTGCGGAAGCGAATGAAGGCGCGATCAAGCTCGCCCGAAAAGCAACTGGAAAAACGAAAATCATCACTTTTCTTCAGTCGTTTCATGGACGCACGTATGCAGGGATGGCTGCGACCGGACAGGATAAAATCAAAACAGGTTTCGGCCCGATGCTGGAAGGTTTTCATTACTTGCCATACAACGATCCTTCCGCCTTTGAGGCTCTTAGGGAGGAAGACGGCATTGCCGCGGTGATGCTTGAGACAGTGCAGGGAGAAGGCGGAGTCAATCCGGCGAGCGTTGAATTTTTAACAGCTGTACAGTCGTTTTGCAAGGAAAAGAAAGCTCTTCTGATCGTTGATGAAATACAGACCGGCATCGGACGGACGGGAAAGGGCTTCGCATACGAGCACTTCGGACTCTCGCCGGATATCATCACAGCCGCAAAAGGATTGGGAAACGGCTTTCCAGTCGGCGCTGTCATCGGAAAGAAACAGCTGGGAGAAGCGTTTACCCCTGGTTCTCACGGAACGACTTTCGGAGGAAATATGTTGGCGATGGCTGCTGTGAATGCCACATTGCAAATTGTATTCCAGCCTGACTTTCTGCAAGAGGCTGCTGACAAAGGGACATTTTTAAAAGAACAGCTTGAGGCTGAGCTAAAGAGCCCGTTTGTCAAACAAATACGCGGGAAAGGATTAATGCTTGGAATTGAGTGTGATGGTCCGGTTGCTGACATTATTACTGAATTGCAGACATTAGGCTTGCTTGTATTGCCGGCCGGCCCGAACGTCATTCGGCTGCTGCCGCCGCTCACCGTGACAAAGGATGAAATAGCAGAAGCTGTCAGCAAGCTGAAACAGGCAATCACTCATCATTCCGCTGTAAACCAGTAATTTTTTTTCGGTATGAAAGTATAAAAATTCATTTTTATAATTAATTATTCATCAAGAGGTGGGCTGTTAGATGGAAGGTTATTTAGTGTTAGAAGATGGAACAGCGTTCAGCGGCGAGTTGGACGGTCATGAAAACTGCACGGGAGAAGCTGTTTTTTTTACAGGAATGACAGGCTACCAGGAAGTGCTGACAGATCCATCATATAAAGGACAGATTATCGTATTTACCTACCCGCTGATTGGCAACTATGGCATTAATGAAAAGGATTTTGAAAGCAAAAAACCGCAAGTGAAAGCCGCGGTTGTCTACGAGGCGTGTGATCATTTTTCTCATCATGAAGCGGTATACAGCCTCAAAGAGTATTTGCAGAAATGGAACATTCCGCTGTTGACCCATGTTGATACGAGGGCTGTCGTGAAAAAAATCCGGGCAAACGGAACGATGGGTGCGACTGTCACAGCCTCTAAAGAAGCAGCTGAGATCGCCCTTCAGCCAGAGAACGTGGCAGAACAGGCATCCGCACAGGAAATCAGCACATTCGGCGACGGACATAAACATATCGCCCTCATCGATTTCGGCTATAAAAAATCAATCGCCTCATCACTTGTCAAACGAGGCTGCAAGGTCACAGTGGTGCCGTATCAGCAAATGGAAGCTGTATACGACATGAAGCCGGACGGCATTGTGCTATCGAACGGACCTGGAGACCCGAAAGCCATTCAGCCGTATTTAGGAAAGATCAAAAGCATCATCAGCCGTTATCCGACTCTTGGCATCTGTCTCGGCCATCAGCTAATCGCGCTCGCGTTCGGAGGGAATACATTCAAACTGCCATTCGGACACAGGGGCGCAAATCATCCGGTCATCGACCGTGAAACGAAACGCGTCTTCATGACAAGCCAAAATCACAGCTATGTGGTTGATGAACAGTCCATTAATGAAGAAGAGCTCACGATCAGGTTTCATCATGTCAATGATACGTCAATTGAAGGGCTTGCCCATAAAAAACTTCCTGTCATGAGTGTCCAATTCCACCCGGAAGCCCATCCCGGACCTGCGGAAAGCGAATGGATTTTTGATGATTATCTAAAGAATGTGATACCAGCAAGGAGAGAAATCGCTCATGCCTAAAGACACCAGTATTTCAAGCATATTAGTAATCGGCTCAGGCCCGATCATCATCGGCCAAGCGGCAGAATTTGATTATTCAGGCACTCAAGGGTGCATCGCGCTAAAGGAGGAAGGCTATCGGGTGATCCTCGTCAATAACAATCCGGCGACAATTATGACCGATGAAGCCTTCGCTGATGAAATTTATTTCGAGCCGCTGACAGCAGAAAGCCTGACAGCCATCATTAAGAAAGAACAGCCTGATGGACTTCTTGCCAATTTAGGCGGGCAGACCGCCTTGAATTTAGCAGTGGAGCTTGAAGAAACAGGTGTTTTAAAAGAGCACGGCGTCAAACTTCTCGGCACATCCGTTGAGACGATACAAAAAGGAGAAGACCGGGAAAAATTCCGTTCGTTAATGAACGAATTGAACCAGCCCGTGCCGGAGAGTGAAATTGTTGATAACGTGACCGACGCCATCCGTTTTGCGGAATCCATCGGTTTTCCTGTCATTATCAGACCTGCTTACACATTGGGCGGAAAGGGCGGAGGAATCGCTCCTGATAAAGAAGCCTTTACAGCCATGATCAAGCAGGCGCTATTAGCAAGCCCGATCAATCAATGCCTTGTGGAAAAAAGCATTGCCGGCTTTAAAGAAATCGAATACGAAGTCATGCGTGACAGCCATAACACATGCATTACCGTCTGCAATATGGAAAACATCGATCCGGTCGGTGTGCATACAGGTGATTCCATTGTTGTAGCACCCTCACAAACTTTGACGGATGAAGACTATCAAATGCTGCGGACGGCAAGCCTGACGATCATCTCAGCACTTGATGTCGTAGGCGGCTGCAACATTCAATTCGCGCTTGATCCATTCAGCAAGCAATATTACGTCATCGAAGTCAATCCGCGGGTAAGCAGGTCATCGGCTCTCGCGTCTAAAGCCACCGGTTATCCGATTGCAAAGATGGCTGCGAAACTGGCAGTCGGATACACCCTTGATGAGCTCAAAAATCCGCTCACAGGCTCGACTTACGCAAGCTTCGAACCGGCGCTGGACTATGTGATCGTCAAATTTCCGCGCTGGCCGTTTGATAAATTCAAAAATGCAGACCGCAAGCTTGGCACAAAAATGAAAGCCACCGGTGAAGTGATGGCGATTGAACGGAATTTAGAAGCGGCGATACAGAAGGCAGCAGCGTCCCTTGAACTGAAAAATGTCGGTACGCACCTTCCAGAGCTCAGCGGCTTGTCGATTGAAGCGCTTTGGGATTTGGCAGTCACTCCGGACGACCGCAGATTTTTCGTTGTCATGGAGCTGTTGAGCCGAAGCGTGACGATTGATGACATTCATGCGAAAACAAAAATTGATCCGTTTTTCCTGCATACCTTTGACAACATCATCAAACTGGAGAATCGCATGATGGAAGCGGGCAGCGATCTCTCTTTTGAATTATTGAAAAGAGCAAAGGAAAAAGGATTTTCAGACGCAACGATTGCCTCGCTGATCGGCAAAACAGAAGAAGAGGTACGTACGCTTCGCAAGGAGATGGGTATTACGCCTTCCTTCAAAATTGTAGATACATGCGCGGCTGAATTTGATGCGAAAACAAACTACTTTTACTCCACATATTTCGGAGAGACTGATGGGGACATCAGCCGCAAAGAGAAAAAACGCGCGCTGATTATCGGATCTGGCCCGATTCGGATCGGCCAAGGCGTTGAATTTGATTACAGTGCTGTACACGGCGTGCTGACACTGCAAGAGCTTGGGTTTGAGACCATCATGATCAACAATAACCCGGAAACGGTCAGCACCGATTATGAAATTGCGGACCGCCTGTATTTTGAACCGATGACAACTGAGCACATTTTAAACGTGGCGGAGCAGGAAAACATTGATTTTGCAATCGTGCAATTCGGCGGCCAAACCGCGATCAATGCTGCTGAAGCACTCGAAAAAGCCGGTATTACCCTTCTCGGCACCTCGTTTGAAACGCTCGATGTGTTAGAGGATCGGGATCAATTCTATCAGCTTCTTGATGAGCTTGGATTGAACCACGCAAAAGGAGAAATCGCCTATACAAAAGAAGAGGCCGCTGAAAAAGCAGATGAGATCGGCTATCCGGTGCTAATCCGCCCATCTTACGTTATCGGCGGAATGGGCATGATCATAGTTGATTCGCAAGCTCAGCTTTCTCAGCTTCTGAACGGTGAGGACAGCATGCCGTACCCGATTTTAATTGATCAGTATGTGTCAGGAAAGGAAGTCGAAATTGATTTGATTTCCGACGGCGAGGATGTCTTTATCCCGACATATATCGAGCATATTGAACGGGCAGGTGTCCATTCGGGAGACAGCTTTGCCATCCTTCCTGGACCGTCCATCACAAGCGGGCTGCAGCAGGGCATAAAAGAGGCCGCGCAAAAAATTGCCCGAAAGCTTTCATTTAAAGGCATCATGAACATCCAATTTGTGATCGACAATGGAAACATTCTCGTTCTTGAAGTCAATCCGAGAGCGAGCCGAACGGTTCCTGTCGTCAGCAAAGTAATGGGCGTTCCGATGATCCCGCTCGCTACACGTCTGCTGGCGGGGGCGTCTTTAAAAGATGTAAACCCTGCAGTTCAAAATCATCATGGGGTTGCCGTGAAGTTCCCTGTTTTTTCTTCTCATGCGATCCAGGATGTGGATGTCAAGCTTGGACCGGAAATGAAATCAACGGGAGAAGGCATGTGTGTTGCATATGATGCCGACAGCGCCTTGAAAAAAATCTATACGCGTGTCTGGAATCAAAAAGGCAGAATTTATTTGCAAAACGGGCCGGAAGATGTCAAGGAGTTAGCGGAAAAAGCCGGTTTTACAGTTCATGAAGGGACATTTGCCTCATGGATGGAACAGGAAGGAAAAGCGCTCCACATCAATCTGAGCGCCTCTGAAGAAGCGCGCAAAGAACGTTTGGAAGCCATGACGCACGGCATCACCGTCTTTACAGAAGAAGAAACCGTGCGGGCGTTTTTACAAAGCGGTTCAGGCCATCCGCAGCCTGTATCTCTCAAAGATCTCTATAAAAAGGAAGTGGCATCATGCACACAGTGACGCAAACCAGTTTATACGGAAAAGATTTATTAACGTTAAAGGATCTTAGTGAACAGGATATAAACGCCTTGCTCGCAGAAGCCGGTGAACTGAAACAAAACAAAATCCAGCCTATTTTTCAAGGCAAAACCTTGGCGATGATTTTTGAAAAGTCATCAACGCGAACCCGTGTTTCATTTGAAGCCGGCATGGCGCAGCTGGGCGGGAGTGCCCTCTTCTTAAGCCAGAAAGATCTGCAGCTGGGGCGCGGTGAGACTGTTGCTGATACGGCTAGAGTGCTGTCAGGCTATGTGGATGCCATCATGATTCGGACCTTTGAGCATGAAAAGGTGGAGGAGCTTGCCAAAGAAGCTGACATTCCGGTCATCAACGGACTTACGGATAAATACCATCCATGCCAGGCACTGGCGGATCTTTTGACGATTAAGGAAATGAAAGGGAAGCTTAAAGGCGTGAAAGTCGCGTACATCGGTGACGGAAATAACGTGGCGCACTCATTAATGATCGGCTGCGCGAAAATGGGCTGTGATATCTCGATCGCTTCGCCAAAGGGGTATGAAGTGTTAGATGAAGCAGTTGAAGCGGCAAAATCAGCTGCACTTCAATCCGGTGCTTCTATCACGCTTACGGCTGATCCAATTGAAGCTGTAAAAGACGCGGACGTGATTTATTCTGATGTGTTTACCAGCATGGGGCAGGAAGCGGAAGAACAAGAGCGTCTCGCTGTCTTTGCGCCTTATCAGGTGAATGCAGCGCTTGTCAGCCACGCCAAGCCTGACTATACATTTTTACATTGTCTCCCTGCGCACCGTGAGGAAGAAGTGACTGCGGAGATTATTGACGGGCCAAATTCAGCAGTATTCCAGCAGGCGGAAAACCGTCTCCATGTGCAAAAAGCATTGCTGAAGGCCATTTTATACAAAGGAGAATAATCAAAAAAACTGCTGAGCCGCACTCAGCAGTTTTTTTGATGGCAACATATTCACAGCCGCTTAGGCGCATACTACAGCAAAAAGGAAAAGGAGGAAAAACAGTGGGACAGCAGCATCAATTCCGGCCCGGACAAAAAGCGCCCAACAATGGCATCTACGTTGAAATCGGCGAGACGGGGAGTATGGTTAAAAACCCTCAAAAGGTCCATCTATCAGCAGGGGATATGTTTCCTGAAACATCAAATCACAACCGGCTGTGGACATATAAAAGAAAGCCGTGATCAAGAAAAAACCCAAAACAATGAAATGTTTTGGGTTTTTGGCATTAATGCTGGCTTGCATTTTTGTTCATAGGCATGATTTCTGCTAAAACCATGATTAAGACATACAGTACAACAGCAATTACAGATGATGTTTTGAAATTATACGCAGCGCTGTTCATGCTGGCAATCAAGTAGCATGCCATATGTGATAAAAGGAACGTCCAAATAAAGGCAATAATATATCGCACGTTTCCACCTCGTCCTTCTCATTCTATTCTAGAAGCTATCATACCATACAAAAAGCGAAGGGGGAATCCAATTTTAGAAGAAAGTGAGGTGACAAAAGAGTCTGATTCGTCACATTTTAATGGTAAAATATAAAAAATCGTCAATCGGTATAATAGCCAAAACTGTAAAAGGCTAGGACTTTACCTTATTCGTTTCTTTTCTTTCTACATATGATAGCGTGAGATGAAGTGTGAAAGGAGGCGGGCAAGCGATGGGAATAACGGAAAGGTATTTTCAATTGGGAACGGAGCATAACGTCATTCATCTGCCCTATCGCCCGAACGGCTTCGGCATCTTTATCTTAGGGGACAGAACCCACTTTGTCGGGAATGATTCAAGCTTTTGGCTTCAGCATTACGGCCGAAATCAGCTTCTGAACATGCTGAGGAATGAAGGATATACCCTTTTTAACAGCAATCTGTTCGGAAGGCATTGGGGTGCGGAAAAAGCGGTCACCTATGCCAAACAGCTCATACATTCCGTGCTGAAGCAGGAAATCCTCAATCCGAAGATTCATATTTTAGCAGAAGGCATGGGTGCTCTCGTGGCCGATGAACTGCTTCGTTTTTCCCCGGATCATATCCGCTCAGCCGCAATGTTGAATCCTTGTCTCGATCTTCATGCACATTATGAATCGGAGAAAGAAAATAAATTTTTCTATAAGCAATTTTTGAGAGAAGTATCGGAAAGCTACGGAATTTCTGAAAAAGAAGCGGAAGCGCTGTGTTACAAAACAATTGAAAGCTATCCGAGCGGCGTGCCGGTTCATATATGGCAGCGAATGACCGGAGCTCCCTATCCGTACAGCGTACATGCCGAAGTATTCAAGGAAAAACAGCAGAAGCAAGGCTCACCGGTCGACATGACATTTCACTTATTTGAGCATCCAAGCAGAATATATGCATCAATCTGCAAATTCTTTCACAGTCATGAAAAAGAGTTATAGAGAATACAATAACAACAGCCTTCTCTTTTGCGGAGGCTGTTTTGCTTTGGGAAATGAAAAACCGGAAGGGCGGCAGATGCAATGGAATCAACGCTGATTGTAGGTGCGGACGAATTTTTCGGCCTTTCATTATGCGAGCGAATGATGGATGAAGGCATACATGTTGACGTTATTCTGGCTGAAACAGAAGATGAAATGAGGCAAATGTACCTAGAAGAAAGACTCATGTGGCTTGGGAGAAATGGACTCTTTCGCCAGCTTGAACGTATTGGAGATCAAAAATATGATACAATTTGTATCCAGTTCGACGGCTTGCCCTTAGACCAATATGATTCTCCCTATGTATTAGTATATGAACAAGACCGAACAGAATGGGGAAAAATGAAAAAGTCAGGTTCAGAAAAAGCGGTGATCCTGCCGAAAATGTATGGGCCCTGGAAAGAAGAAACTGAGGAAGACGGCTTTTACACAGACGATGTGGCAGACGAACTGCTGAGGTTTCTGCTTGAACCAAGCCGTGATAAAAGCAATAATCAGATTTTTAATTTGCAAGTCACACAAAAAACCTCGAAAGAAGAAGCAAAAACAAAAATTGTCGAGTGGAAAAGACAATTTTCATCAATTTTCGACAAATATTAAGAAAAACCTTCCATGTTTCGAGGTTTCTAGATACAATAAACGTATAAAAATAATACATGTTATAGCTTGTCAAAAGGAGTTGAACATGACTTGATCACAAGGCTTGTCATGATCTTTTCTGTCCTCCTTTTATTGAGCGGATGTGGACAAACTCCGTTTAAAGGAAAAATTGAGAAGGTCGGCATGCTCTTTCCTGATACGATTAATGACCTCGTATGGGGCACAAAAGGGTATAAAGGATTACTGAATATACAATCAAAATACAATGTGGACGTCTACTATAAAGAAGGCGTTAAAACAGATGAAGATATCATAAATGCGATTGAGGATTTTCATAAGCGGGGCGTCAACCTTCTCTATGGCCATGGAAGTGAATATGCAGAGGTATTTAACTTGGTCAGCGAAGATTATCCAGATATGGAATTTGTCATTTCTAATGCGGAAGCGAAAGGTGATAATGTGACGAGTGTCCATTTCAGCGGCGAAGCAATGGGCTTTTTTGGAGGAATGACAGCTGCCCATATGTCGAAAACGAATCAGGTCGGCGTGATTGCTTCCTTTACGTGGCAGCCAGAGGTTGACGGTTTTATCAAAGGTGCCAAATATGAAAACCCTGATATAGAAGTAAACACGAAATATACGGATCATTGGGATGATGATTCGACGGCAGTAAAGCTTTATCAGAAAATGAAGAACGAAGGCGCGGATGTTGTGTATCCCGCCGGAGACGGGTATAATGTTCCTGTCATTCAGCAAATCAAAAAAGACGGCCTTTATGCCATCGGCTATGTCACAGATCAATCAGATCTCGGCGAGAATACCGTATTAACCAGCACGGTGCAAAATGTGGACAAGGCCTATGAAATCATCGCTGAGCAATTCAACAAAGGCACCCTTGAAGGCGGAGATCATTACTACGACCTGAAAACGGGAGTTGTAGAAATGGGAACATTCAGTCCGCTTGTCGATAAAGACTTTCAGCAAAGAATCACCAAGCTGATCAAAACGTACAACAAAACAGGCGAACTGCCAAAAAATGAGTAATGGAGTGACTTCACATGCAGCACGAAAAATCACTGGAGTTCTTGCAAATTGCCATGAAATATCTGCCTGAAGCGAAAGAACAGCTTGAAAAATCAGGCATTGAGCTGTCAATGGAGGCCATCCAGCCGTTTATGAATCTATTTACAACGGTAATGGCGGAAGCTTATGAGCTTGGCAAGTCTGACGCGAAATCTGAAACCGAATAAGAAAAAGCCACTTTTTTGAAAGTGGCTTTTCACATGATTTTCTTTTTAATAGCGGAAATCATCGGTGCAAGCTCCTTTAAAGCGGGCTTGATTTGATCAAGAGAGTTCATAATTGAACCGATTTGGTCCATAATATGCATGTAATTAATCGTTTCTTCTTCGTTTGTCTGGGAAACCTCCTCTTGCTGTTCTTCCTTCTCTGCTGTTTGTTTTGCGGAATCGCCGAACATCATCTTTGAAAACACATCCAACTGCATACGCCTCCTTTCCATATACCATACTCTATGAGTAAGATGAACTGATAGTTTAGACGAATATATTGCCATGTGAAAAAAAATAGGATAGAATTAGTACCTGATACTAATAATTGATCACAACCGATTGATCTTCTAAATTTACGATATAAAGGAGTCTTCCCTTATGAAAGCTGGAATACTTGGTGTTGGACGTTACATTCCTGAGAAGGTTTTAACAAATCAAGATCTTGAAAAAATGGTTGAAACTTCTGACGAGTGGATTCGTACAAGAACAGGAATAGAAGAAAGAAGAATTGCCGCAGATGATGTGTATTCATCACATATGGCTGTTGCAGCAGCGAAAAAGGCGCTGGAACAAGCTGAAGTGGCAGCCGAGGACCTGGATATGATCCTGGTTGCAACTGTTACACCTGATCAGGCTTTTCCTACGGTCTCTTGTATGATTCAAGAACAGCTCGGCGCGAAGAAAGCGTGTGCTATGGATATCAGCGCGGCTTGTGCAGGCTTCATGTACGGGGTTGTAACCGGTAAGCAATTTATTGAATCCGGAACCTACAAGCATGTTCTTGTTGTCGGTGTAGAAAAGCTCTCAAGCATTACAGACTGGGAAGACCGCAACACAGCCGTTCTGTTTGGAGACGGAGCGGGCGCTGCGGTAGTCGGGCCAGTCAGTGATGACAGAGGAATCCTTTCATTTGAACTAGGAGCAGACGGCACAGGCGGTCAGCACTTGTATCTGAATGAAAAAGGACATACAATCATGAATGGACGAGAAGTTTTCAAATTTGCAGTCCGCCAAATGGGTGAATCATGCGTAAATGTCATTGAAAAAGCCGGACTCTCAAAAGAGGACGTCGACTTTTTGATTCCGCATCAGGCGAACATCCGCATTATGGAAGCCGCTCGCGAGCGTTTAGAGCTTCCTGTCGAAAAGATGTCTAAAACCGTTCATAAATATGGAAATACTTCTGCCGCATCCATTCCGATCTCTCTTGTAGAAGAATTGGAAGCCGGTAAAATCAAAGATGGCGATGTGATCGTCATGGTAGGGTTCGGCGGAGGATTAACATGGGGCGCCATTGCAATCCGCTGGGGCCGATAAAAAAAGGTGAGGTGCACACAAGATGAGTAAAAAGAGAGTAGTTGTTACAGGACTTGGAGCATTATCTCCGCTTGGCAACGACGTCGATACAAGTTGGAATAACGCAATCAACGGTGTGTCCGGAATCGGTCCGATCACTCGTGTTGATGCTGAAGAATATCCGGCAAAAGTAGCCGCTGAGTTAAAAGACTTCAATGTTGAAGATTATATGGATAAAAAAGAAGCTAGAAAAATGGACCGCTTTACTCAATATGCGGTTGTAGCTGCGAAAATGGCAGTTGAAGACGCAGATCTCAACATTACCGATGAGATCGCACCGAGAGTCGGTGTTTGGGTAGGCTCCGGAATCGGTGGACTTGAAACACTAGAGTCTCAATTTGAAATTTTCTTAACAAAAGGCCCAAGACGTGTAAGCCCGTTTTTCGTGCCAATGATGATTCCTGATATGGCGACAGGCCAGATTTCTATTGCATTAGGAGCAAAAGGGGTTAACTCTTGTACCGTTACAGCATGTGCTACAGGAACGAATTCAATCGGTGACGCGTTCAAAGTCATTCAGCGCGGCGATGCAGACGTTATGGTCACAGGCGGAACAGAAGCGCCGCTGACAAGAATGTCATTCGCGGGCTTTAGCGCCAACAAAGCGTTGTCTACTAATCCAGATCCGAAAACAGCAAGCCGTCCGTTTGATAAAAACCGTGATGGCTTTGTCATGGGTGAAGGTGCAGGGATTATCGTTCTTGAAGAACTTGAGCATGCCCTAGCCCGCGGCGCTAAGATTTACGGAGAAATTGTCGGCTACGGCTCAACGGGAGACGCTTATCATATCACAGCACCGGCACAAGACGGTGAAGGCGGAGCGAGAGCGATGCAAGAAGCCATTAGAGATGCGGGCATTACCCCTGAAGAAATTGATTATATCAATGCTCACGGGACAAGCACGTATTACAATGACAAATACGAAACAATGGCGATTAAAACCGTCTTCGGCGAGCATGCGCATAAACTTGCGGTAAGCTCTACAAAATCGATGACAGGCCACCTCTTAGGAGCAGCTGGCGGTATTGAAGCGATTTTCTCTGTCCTTGCCATTAAAGAAGGTGTGATCCCACCGACAATCAATATTCAAACACCAGACGAAGAATGCGATCTAGATTATGTGCCTGATGAAGCCCGCAGACAGGATCTCAATTATGTTCTCAGCAACTCATTGGGATTCGGCGGACACAATGCAACATTAATCTTTAAGAAATATCAATCATAATCACGCCAAACCGGCTGCCCTTAAAGGGTAGCCGGTTTTTTTTGTGCGCATAGGATAAAAAAGAGGAGGCGATCACATGAGTGTGGAACAAACATATAGCTGGCTCGGGAAGGCTGCTTCAATAGATGATTTGGCGCATTACATTGTACCGCTTTTTTCAGGTGTGGAGAAAAAGAACTGGAAAGGCATTCTGGGCCACCTTCAGCATCATGGGATGTTTAAAAACATAAAAGAAGGAATTCATACTGCTTCCAATCTGAAAGAAAAAGGTTTTTACGAGCATATTCAAAAGGAAGAACAGTACCTGAAAAACAAATGGCAAGGTCCTGATGTACCAATTGTCACGCTGCCGGTTGATGAACGAAACAGGAGAATTCGTTTAGAATTCGGATCAAAATCAGGACTCGCCTTTCAAGACAAAATGTTCCTCTTTCTCTCGTCAGATTTGGATTTTGCATCGGTATCTGCCCTGATGACACATGAATATCATCACGTTTGCCGGTTAGATCATCTGACAAAAGAGGAAAAGGATGTCACATTACTTGATACAATCATCATGGAAGGGCTTGCAGAATATGCTGTATATGAGAGGTTCGGCCGAAGTCAAATGGCTGAATGGACGTCTTGGTATACCCCTGAGCAGCTGCAAGCTTTATACGAAAAAAAGATTGCCCCCCATCAGGATATCAAACGGGACAATCGACTATTCTCCCAGCTGTTGTTCGGCAAAGGATATCAGCCGAAAATGCTTGGATACGCAGTCGGATTCAATATTGTAAAAAAATATTTAACAGCCAACAAGGCAAACACGGCAGACGGGCTGTCCATTCCTGCTGAAACCTTTCTGGATGCAACGCTTTAAAAGAATAAAATAATGGAATTCCATTAATAATATTACATTTATCCTAAAAAATTCTTGATTTTGCAAAATGATTGTAATAATATACAACTATAAAATTTTTCGATAATTCAATATTATTTATTATTTCTGAATAAAGGGATTGCTTTCTCTTGAAAACGTTCGAAACAAGAGGGGGAAGGGGAGCTAGCATGAGCACACTTTTAGAAGTGAATAATTTAAAGACTTATTTTTTCAGAAAAAAGGAGCCGATCCCTGCGGTTGACGGAGTCGATTTTCACATCAGCAAAGGCGAAACCGTCGCGCTTGTAGGTGAATCGGGCTCCGGAAAAAGCATTACTTCTTTATCAATTATGGGCCTCGTCCAAAGCTCAGGCGGAAAAATCATGGACGGCTCTATTAAACTCGAAGACAAAGACCTCACCTCATTCACTGAAAACGACTATTGCAAAATCCGCGGAAACGAAGTATCCATGATCTTTCAGGAACCAATGACCTCCCTTAATCCGGTGCTAACAATCGGAGAACAAATTACCGAAGTGCTGATTTACCATAAAAACATGAAGAAAAAAGAAGCCCGTCAGAGAGCTGTTGAACTCTTACAGATGGTCGGTTTCTCCCGGGCCGAGCAAATTATGAAGGAGTACCCGCACCGGCTGTCGGGCGGAATGAGACAGAGGGTGATGATTGCCATCGCACTCAGCTGTAACCCTAAACTGCTCATTGCCGATGAACCGACGACAGCGCTTGATGTGACAATACAAGCCCAAGTTCTGGAGCTGATGAAAGATCTCTGTCAGAAGTTCAATACTTCAATTCTTCTTATCACACACGACTTAGGTGTTGTATCGGAAGCAGCCGACAGAGTGATTGTCATGTACTGCGGACAAGTCGTAGAAAACGCTACTGTTGACGATTTATTTTTAGAGCCGCTTCATCCTTATACAGAAGGCCTGCTTACATCGATTCCTGTCATAGATGGAGAGATTGATAAATTAAATGCGATTAAAGGCAGCGTGCCGACACCAGATAATCTGCCGCCGGGGTGCCGTTTTGCTCCAAGGTGTCCGAAAGCCATGGATAAATGCTGGACACATCAGCCTTCGCTTTTAACGCACAAAAGCGGAAGAACAGTGAGATGCTTTTTATATGAGGAAGAGGGTGCCGAACAATCATGACAGCAGCTAATCAAGAAACAATCTTAGAGCTTCGTGACGTAAAAAAATACTTCCCGATCCGCTCAGGCCTTTTTCAAAGAAAAGTCGGCGATGTAAAAGCGGTGGACGGTGTTTCATTTTCGTTAAAAAAAGGAGAAACACTCGGAATCGTTGGAGAGTCCGGCTGCGGAAAATCGACTGCCGGCAGGACGATGATCAGGCTGTATAAACCAACTGAAGGCCAAATCCTTTTTAAAGGGCAGGATATTTCCAACCTGTCAGAGGAGAAGCTGCGGAAAAGTGTCCGCAAAAATATTCAAATGGTTTTCCAAGATCCATTTGCCTCTTTGAATCCAAGAAAAACGCTGCGTTCTATCATAAAGGAGCCGTTTAATACGCACCACATGTATACGATGCGTGAACGAAACGAGAAAGTCGAAGAACTGCTTACGAGAGTAGGTCTTCACCCATCGTTTGCCAGCCGTTATCCCCATGAATTTTCCGGCGGACAGCGTCAGCGGATCGGCATCGCCAGAGCGCTCACTTTGAATCCAGAGCTGATCATTGCAGACGAACCGGTTTCCGCACTTGATGTATCCATTCAGGCTCAAGTGATTAACTTAATGGAAGAATTGCAGGAAGAATTTAATCTGACGTATCTATTTATCTCTCATGATCTAAGTGTCGTCCGCCATATCAGCGACAGAGTCGGAGTCATGTATCTTGGCAAAATGATGGAACTGACCGGCAAGCATGAGCTTTACGACAATCCGCTTCATCCATACACCCAAGCACTTCTATCGTCCGTCCCGGTTACAAGAAGAAAAGGATCTGTCAAACGGGAACGCATCGTCCTGAAGGGAGAACTGCCAAGTCCGGCCAATCCGCCAAAAGGCTGCGTTTTCCACACAAGATGTCCTGCCGCAAAGCCGATATGCAAGGAACAAATACCAGAATTCAAAGAAGCTGCTCCCAGCCATTTTGTGGCTTGTCACCTTTATAGCTAATTATTGCCCGCACAGCTTTGAGAGGGGGTATGCGCACTACATAAACAACAGCTGAGAAGAACGAACATTTCAAGAGGGGGAATATCGAATGAAAAGACGGAAAACCGCACTGATGATGCTAAGTGTATTGATGGTTCTGGCCATCTTCTTATCGGCCTGCTCGGGATCAAAATCGAGCAGCAGCAGCGAGAAAAAATCAGCAGGCAAACCGCAGCAAGGCGGGGATTTGGTTGTTGGTTCAACTGGGGAGCCAACTTTGTTTAATCCACTCTATTCTACAGATGTCGCCAGTTCAGATATTGAAGGGATGATCTATAGTACATTATTAGAAACAGATGAAAAACTAAATGTGAAGCCTGCGCTAGCCGAGAAAGTGACAGAATCCAAGGATGGTCTGACTTATAATGTCAAGATTAGAAAAGGTGTAAAATTCCATGATGGGAAGGAACTTACAGCGGATGATGTTGTTTTCACATACAGCATCCCCATAAACAAGGATTATAATGGTGAACGCGGCTCTGGTTTTGAGTCACTTAAGTCAGTGACGAAAAAAGGTGATTATGAAGTTGAATTTAAATTAAAGAAAAAGGATGCGTATTTTTACAATGTTGTTTTAGATAGTTACGGTATTCTGCCTAAACACATTTTAGGGAAAGTACCAGTTTCAGATCTAGGCGAAAATGAATTTAATAGAAAGAATCCGATTGGTTCGGGTCCATTCAAGTTTGCTGAATGGAAAAAAGGAGATTATGTAAAACTTGAAGCTAATGAAGATTATTACGGCGGAAGACCATATTTAGATACAGTTACAGTAAAAACAATCCCGGATTCAAATGCAGCTGTTGCCCAGTTAAAGGCTGGAGATATTGATTTCTTTGTTGTTCCGGGTACTGATTTCGAAACAGTCAAGACATTTGATAATGTGCAAGTTAAATCGGATCTTGGTTTGAATTACAGCTATATTGGCTGGAATGAAAAAAATGAATTATTTAAAGACAAAAAAGTCCGCCAAGCTCTTACGCATGCACTTGATCGAAAAGCAATGGTGGATCAAGTGTTAAACGGTGATGGTGAAGTCGCAAACGTTCCTGAAAGTCCGCTATCTTGGAATTACCCGAAAAGTGATGTACCTACATTTGATTACAATCCTAAAAAAGCTAAGAAGCTTTTGAAAGAAGCGGGATGGAAAGATACAGACGGAGACGGTTACCTTGATAAGGATGGAAAGAAGTTTTCGTTTACCATTAAGACAAATCAAGGCAATAAAATTCGGGAAGATTTAGCGGTTGTTGTTCAGCAGCAACTAAAAGAAGTGGGAATTGAAGCAAAACCGCAAATTGTAGAATTTAGTGCACTTATTGAACAAACAAGTGCACCGAAATGGGACTATGATGCTTTGCTGCTTGGCTGGAGCTTGGCTACATTTCCGGATCAATTTTCAATTTTCCACTCCAGTCAATCAAAGAACGGATTAAATAACATATGGTATAAGAACCCTAAAGTCGATAAACTTTTGGAAGAAGCTAAATCTATTACAGACAGAAAAGAATATCAGAAAAAATACGAAGAAATCTATAAATTGATTGCAGAGGATCAGCCTTATTCATTCTTATTTTATTACAATTATCATAGGGCAATCCCAGCAAACATGCACGGCTATGTGTTCCATCCAAAGAATGACTTATATCATATTGAAAAATGGTGGCTTGAACAATAATTTTGAATCCCTAGAGAGGTGAGGATCCAGCATCCTTTCCTCTTTATCCTATTTTAGAAAAGGGGACAAGAAGATGGTTACATATATTGTTCGTCGAACATTAATGTCTTTGCCAATCCTTTTGGGCATTACAATATTATCATTTGCGATTATGAAAGCGGCGCCAGGTGACCCGATGTCATTAATGATGGACCCGACAATCAGCCAAGCTGACAGAGCGAAATTTATTGAAAAGTATGGACTCAATGACCCAGAGCCTGTTCAATACTTAAAATGGCTTGGAAATATGCTCCAGGGTGACTTCGGGACATCTATTGTTAAAAAGGGGACACCAGTTTCCGATCTAATCCTTTCACGTTTACCGAATACCTTGGTGCTTATGGTTTTTTCAACTCTTGTTGCTCTTCTGATTTCAATTCCTTTCGGAGTGCTTTCCGCGAAACGCCCTTATTCTAAACTTGACTATGGGATAACTGTTACATCATTTTTAGGGCTGGCTATCCCGAATTTCTGGTTCGGATTAATTCTTATTATGGTTCTTTCCGTAAATCTCGGTTGGTTTCCTACGGGGGGTGTCAGCACTTTAAACACTGACTTTAGCATTTTTGACAGGATCCATCATTTAATTTTGCCAGCGTTTGTTTTAGCAACTGCTGATATGGCTGGTATTACTCGTTATACACGATCAAGTATGCTAGATGTATTAAAGCAGGATTATATAAGAACAGCTCGAGCAAAAGGGTTTAAAGAAAATAAAGTTATTTTCAAACATGGCTTGAGAAATGGTCTTCTGCCTGTTATTACAATTTTCGGATTGATGATTCCTTCATTTATTGGAGGTGCTGTCGTGGTTGAACAGATTTTTACTTGGCCTGGATTAGGGAAATTATTTATTGATTCGGCATTCTCTAGAGATTATCCGGTTATTATGGCCATGACTGTTATTTCTGCTGTTTTGGTTGTACTGGGAAACTTGATTGCGGATATTTTGTATGCATTAGTTGATCCGCGAATTGAATATTAAAAGGGGGAGGCACATATGGCAAATCCAAACACTGCGGCTCCCTCTAATGAGGTAAAGCTAAAAGAAAATATTAGAAAAAAACCAGAAACAATGACTAGGATCTTTTTTGAGAAGTTTTTCAAAAATAAGCTTGCTGTTATAGGTGGTATCATTTTAACAGTTATCATTTTAATGGCGGTCTTTGCCCCTTTTATTGCGCCTTACTCGCCTGAGAGTCAATCTCTTTTAAATAAATTGAAGCCGCCAAGCCCTAAAAATCTAATGGGGACAGATAAGTTTGGACGCGATATATTTACAAGGGTGTTATATGGGGCTCGTGTGTCTTTATTGGTCGGCTTTGTCTCAGTAGTTGGTGCGATTACTATAGGCACCGTTGTTGGCGCCTTAGCAGGGTACTTTAAAGGAATAGTAGATGCTGTATTGATGAGGGCTGTCGATGTAGTCTTATCTATTCCGGATATTTTTCTGCTTATTACCTTAGTGACAATTTTTCAACCGGGAATGGATAAGTTAATTTTAATTTTTTCTCTGACGGGTTGGACTACAACAGCGAGGCTTGTCAGAGGTGAGTTTCTATCTCTTAGGTCAAGAGAATTTGTATTGGCTGCTAAAACAATAGGCACCAAAAATTACAAAATTATTTTTTCGCATATCTTACCGAATTGTATTGGGCCAATAATTGTCTCCGCTACTTTAAAAGTGGGCAGTGTCATTTTAGCTGAATCAACTTTAAGCTACTTGGGCTTCGGAATCCAGCCGCCAATCGCAAGCTGGGGAAATATGCTTCAGGATGCTCAAAACTTTACATTAATGATTCAAGCATGGTGGTACCCATTATTTCCCGGGCTATTTATTTTAATTACCGTTTTGTGCTTCAACTTTGTCGGTGATGGCCTTCGGGATGCACTGGACCCGAAAAATATTAAATAAAAATGAAAACAATATTGGTTACAAAATATAACGAAAACAGAAGAAAAGCAGATCTCTTTTTGTCAGAAAATATACAAAGAGATCTGCTTTTTATGATTCTTACATAAACCCAGAGATTCCAGATTTCCTCAATCTCTTTGGAATAATTTCTCTGTCCCTTGCCTATACTGTGGACAACAGTTTTTATAAAAGTGAGGGGTTAGAGATGTTATTTCTTCATGATGTGTGGGTCAATTGGTTTGAAGGGGAAGAAAATGGCTACAATGTATGCCACTTTCACGAATGGCGCAAGGAAGATACGGTTGAGCTTTTGGATCAGGTGCCGCTGTTAAGGGTGCCGTCGGTACTGTTTCATTACATAGAAAACGATCTGTCTGAGCTTCCGAAAGGTTTGCTTGAAGACGTACATCAGAAATCGTACATTCGGAAAAACCACGAGCGGACAAAGCTGGAGTATTGTTTTGTCGTAACAGACGGAATTGGCATTTTGGCTGTCGACACGATCGGCTACACGATCCCTGTCAGAAAAAGCCGTCTGATCCCAAGACAGGAGCAGCTCGTTTATGAAATGGTAAAAGATGTGGAGCCTGAAACATATGAATTTGAGCCAAAGAAGCTGGAATCCTCCAAAGAATATCACATTTTATCATTAGCGCCAGAGCACGTCAGAGGACTAACAAGAAAAGAGCGGCAAATCAAGCAGCTGATGTTTATGGCGCTTGACCAATTAAAAGGGCTGAAAAACCGCGCTGAAATCGGCTACTGGTACACAGAGTGGAACCCGCATATGTATGAACAAATCAAACGGATGAGCTTTGAAGAGATTTGGGACATGCTGTATAACGAAACAATTGAAGGCTGGTCGGACAAGCATCTGGCTTTTTGCGAAAATCTGATAAAAGGACAGCCTTTTTTCGAAAAGCTATGGGAAATGGAAAACGAATCGAAGGTAAACTGAAAAAAACCGCTCTTTGCATAGAGCGGTTTTTTTTGATCAGCGTCTTTTTCGGCCAAGACCCATGGCGTTCTCCATTTTTTTCAGCATTTTGTTCGCTGTCCGGTTCGCCCGTTCCGCGCCTTCATCAAGAATCCGGTCTAATTCATCAGATTCAATCAGTTCATGATAGCGGTCCTGGATCGGTTTTAATGCGTTAACCACGACTTCTGCCAAATCACCTTTAAACTCGCCGTAGCCTTTCCCTTCGTACTTTGCTTCAAGCTCCTCAATTGTCGTATTGCCGAGGATTGAATAAATCGTAAGAAGGTTGGAAACGCCCGGTTTGTTTTCTTTATCAAATTTTACAATGCCTTCAGAATCTGTTACAGCACTTTTGATTTTCTTTTCAAGGAGCTTCGGTTCATCCAGCAATGTAATATAAGCTTTCTGGTTCGGATCGGATTTGCTCATTTTCTTCAGCGGATCATTCAGAGACATGATGCGTGCGCCGACTTTTGGGATTTTCACTTCCGGAATGGTAAAGATGTCGTTATATTTTTTGTTGAAGCGTTCCGCGAGATTCCGCGTCAGCTCAAGGTGCTGCTTTTGATCCTCGCCGACAGGCACAAGATCCGTTCCGTACAGCAGAATATCAGCGGCCATCAGCGGCGGATACGTTAACAGGCCGGAAACAACGGCTTCATTGCCTTTGGATTTATCCTTAAATTGGGTCATCCGTTCAAGCTCGCCGATATATGCGACACACTGCATCATCCATCCGGCCTGCGCATGCGCGGGAACCTCTGACTGAATAAACAATGTTGCTTTTTCTGGATCAAGTCCGACAGCTAAGTAAAGCGCCGCCAGATTGCGGATATTCTTTCTTAGCTGAAGCCGGTCTTGAGGCACGGTAATCGCATGCTGATCCACGATGCAAAAATAGCTGTTATAATCATGCTGCAGTTCGACAAACTGCTTCATTGCACCGATATAGTTGCCGAGCGTAACGGAGCCGCTTGGCTGAATGCCTGAAAAAATCGTTTGTTTCATAAAAAATCAACCTCATTTCTTAAAACGTAATAAAAAAGGCTCATTCTTCCCCTGTAAAAAAGGGACGAATGAACCGTGGTACCACCCTGATTATTCCATTAAAATGGAATCACTCTGACGTTTGTAACGGAGTCTGCTCCGGCTGAGCCTACTTTTCGGGTTCGGTCAGCTGCTCCAAAGTCCATTCCACATTGCCCGTTATCTGCTCCCAGCACCGCAGACTCTCTTCAAACGGGTGAAATGTGTACTACTCTTTTTCATAGCACGCTTTTCTTTTGATTGCTTCATTATAAATCAATTATAACCAATTGTCATCATGAAAAAACATTCTTTTTTCCAGTAACATTGTAATGATATAAATACCAGGGGAGCTGTAAAACCCCTAAATGATAACTGCTATCAGCGTGAAAATAACAAGATATTATATGTAAAAAGCAATATGAGCAAAAAACCCATAAAATAGTTTTTAATCAATTTATGCTTTAAATGGTA
Organism: Bacillus inaquosorum KCTC 13429; assembly: GCF_000332645.1. GTDB lineage: Bacteria > Bacillota > Bacilli > Bacillales > Bacillaceae > Bacillus > Bacillus inaquosorum. The sequence goes on along the minus strand of NZ_AMXN01000004.1, from coordinate 294,560 downwards.
GAAGGATATTATGTTCGTGGAAGAAAAACTAACGAAGTTTAAATATTTTAAATTGATAAAATAATATTGCAATAAATTATTTGTTTCATTATAATGAACTTGTTCACTCTATTGTTACAGCTTTTTTACAAAAATAATCAGAAAAGACGGAACAGAATAAAAGTTATGGAAACTCAGGTTCATTTGTCTGATATTTCTGAGGATTTAGCCGTAAGGAGCTGAAAAAATTATTATTAGGGGGTTTGCGAATTGAAAAAACGTTGGTCGATTGTCACGTTGATGCTCATTTTCACACTCGTGCTGAGCGCTTGCGGCTTTGGCGGCAGCGGGTCAAACGGTGAAGGGAAAAAGGACAGCAAAGGAAAGACGACACTTAACATTAATATTAAAACTGAGCCGTTCTCATTACATCCGGGATTGGCAAATGATTCAGTATCAGGCGGTGTCATCCGTCAGACTTTTGAAGGATTGACACGTATCAATGCAGATGGTGAGCCTGAAGAAGGCGCTGCTTCTAAAATTGAAACGAGCAAAGATGGAAAGACATATACATTTACAATTCGTGATGGTGCAAAATGGTCAAACGGCGACCCTGTAACAGCACAAGACTTTGAATATGCTTGGAAATGGGCGCTTGATCCTAATAACGAATCACAATACGCTTACCAGCTCTACTACATAAAAGGTGCTGAAGCGGCGAATACCGGCAAAGGCAGCCTTGATGATGTGGCAGTAAAAGCTGTAAATGACAAAACGCTGAAGGTTGAATTAAATAACCCGACTCCATATTTCACTGAATTAACTGCGTTCTACACGTATATGCCGATCAACAAGAAAATTGCAGAGAAAAATAAAAAGTGGAACACAAATGCCGGAGATGATTACGTATCAAACGGACCGTTCAAAATGACGGCATGGAAACACAGCGGATCTATCAAACTTGAAAAAAATGACCAGTATTGGGATAAAGACAAAGTCAAACTGAAGAACATTAATATGGTTATGATCAACAATAACAATACTGAACTGAAAAAATTCCAAGCTGGCGAACTTGATTGGGCCGGTATGCCGCTCGGACAGCTTCCGACAGAATCTCTGCCTACCTTGAAAAAAGACGGTTCTTTACATGTTGAGCCGATTGCAGGTGTCTATTGGTACAAATTCAACACTGAGGCTAAGCCGTTAGACAACGTAAATATCCGTAAAGCTTTAACATATTCGCTTGACCGTCAATCGATTGTTAAAAACGTTACACAGGGAGAGCAAATCCCGGCAATGGCTGCGGTGCCGCCGACAATGAAGGGATTTGAAGATAACAAAGAAGGCTACTTCAAAGACAACGATATCAAAACGGCAAAAGAATACCTTGAAAAAGGCCTGAAAGAAATGGGCTTGAGTAAGGCATCTGACCTGCCGAAAATCAAATTGTCTTATAACACTGATGAAGCACATGCGAAAATCGCTCAAGCTGTACAAGAAATGTGGAAGAAAAATTTAGGCGTGAATGTTGAGCTTGATAACTCAGAATGGAATGTATATATTGATAAACTCCACAGCCAAGACTATCAAATCGGCCGTATGGGCTGGCTCGGCGACTTCAATGATCCTATTAACTTCCTTGAATTGTTCCGTGACAAGGACGGAGGAAATAACGATACTGGCTGGGAAAATCCAGAATTCAAAAAGCTTCTGAACCAGTCACAAACTGAAACAGATAAAACAAAACGTGCAGCGCTGCTGAAAAAAGCAGAAGGTATTTTCATTGATGAAATGCCAGTTGCCCCAATCTATTTCTATACAGATACTTGGGTACAGGATGAAAACTTAAATGGTGTTATCATGCCAGGTACTGGTGAGGTTTATTTCAGAAACGCATATTTTAAATAAGGCTTCGTCTGAAAATAAAAGACCTCAAGGTATATGGGGAGAAAAACCCCATATACCTTTCTTACTGATGGAGTATAAAAATGTAAAAACCATGGAGGTGTTCCCCCTTGCTAAAATATATCGGAAGACGCTTAGTCTATATGATTATCACACTATTTGTGATTGTAACTGTGACATTCTTCTTAATGCAAGCAGCACCGGGCGGGCCATTTTCAGGTGAGAAAAAGCTTCCGCCTGAAATTGAAGCAAACTTAAATGCGCATTATGGCTTGGACAAGCCGCTGTTTGTACAATATGTCAGTTATTTGAAATCAGTTGCAATGTGGGATTTCGGACCGTCATTTAAATATAAAGGTCAGAGTGTTAACGACTTGATCAGTTCAGGTTTCCCCGTTTCATTCACTCTTGGAGCAGAAGCTATTCTCCTCGCTTTAGCGTTAGGTGTATTGTTTGGGGTCATTGCAGCCCTTTACCATAATAAGTGGCAGGATTATACCGTCGCGATTTTAACGATATTTGGTATTTCAGTTCCGAGCTTTATCATGGCGGCTGTTCTGCAATATGTGTTTTCCATGAAGCTTGGGCTGTTTCCGGTCGCGGGGTGGGAGTCCTGGGCATACACCTTTTTGCCTTCAATCGCACTTGCTTCCATGCCGATGGCGTTCATTGCCAGACTTTCCCGTTCAAGCATGATCGAAGTGTTGAACAGTGATTATATTCGCACAGCGAAAGCAAAGGGGCTGTCCCGTCCAGCAGTTACAGTGCGGCATGCCATTCGAAACGCGCTTTTGCCAGTTGTTACATACATGGGCCCGATGGCCGCGCAGGTCTTAACGGGAAGCTTCATTATTGAAACCATTTTTGGTATCCCGGGGCTTGGTGCACATTTCGTAAACAGTATTACAAACCGTGATTATACAGTCATTATGGGTGTAACGGTGTTCTTTAGTGTCATCCTGCTATTGTGTGTATTAATTGTAGACGTGTTATACGGCATTATTGATCCAAGAATCAAGCTTTCCAAAGCAAAGAAAGGAGCCTAGGCCATGCAGAACATTCCAAAAAACATGTTTGAACCAGCCGCAGCGAATGCCGGCGATGCAGAAAAAATAAGTAAAAAGAGCCTTTCCCTCTGGAAAGATGCGATGCTTCGCTTCCGCAGCAATAAGCTTGCAATGGTCGGGCTTATCATTATCGTGCTTATTATCCTTATGGCGATTTTTGCGCCGATGTTCTCAAGGTATGATTATTCAACTACTAATCTCTTAAATGCGGATAAGCCGCCTTCAAAAGATCATTGGTTCGGCACAGATGATCTTGGACGGGACATTTTCGTCCGTACATGGGTAGGAGCTCGAATCTCAATCTTTATCGGTGTTGCAGCCGCTGTTCTTGATTTGCTGATCGGCGTCATTTGGGGAAGCATTTCAGGATTCCGCGGAGGCAGAACCGATGAAATTATGATGCGTATCGCTGATATCCTTTGGGCAGTTCCTTCATTATTAATGGTTATCTTACTGATGGTTGTTCTTCCGAAAGGGCTATTTACAATTATTATTGCCATGACGATTACGGGCTGGATTAATATGGCCAGAATTGTACGCGGACAAGTGTTGCAGCTGAAGAATCAGGAGTATGTGCTTGCTTCACAGACACTTGGTGCAAAAACATCCCGTCTTCTGTTTAAACATATCGTGCCAAACGCAATGGGTTCTATTTTGGTCACGATGACATTGACAGTTCCTACTGCGATTTTCACAGAAGCCTTTTTAAGCTATTTGGGACTTGGTGTTCCGGCTCCGCTGGCAAGCTGGGGAACGATGGCTTCTGACGGATTGCCTGCATTGACCTATTATCCGTGGCGTTTATTCTTCCCTGCCGGATTTATCTGCATTACAATGTTTGGTTTTAACGTTGTCGGCGACGGATTAAGAGACGCATTGGATCCTAAGTTACGTAAATAAGGGAGTGATACGGGTGACACGCCTATTAGAAGTAAAAGATTTAGCGATATCATTTAAAACATATGGCGGAGAGGTTCAGGCGATCCGCGGAGTGAATTTCCATCTGAATAAAGGGGAGACGCTGGCCATCGTCGGAGAATCAGGTTCCGGAAAAAGTGTGACCTCTCAAGCGATCATGAAGCTGATTCCAATGCCTCCGGGTTATTTTAAGCGCGGTGAGATCTTGTTTGACGGCAAGGATCTGGTGCCGCTGTCCGAAAAAGAGATGCAAAATGTCCGGGGGAAAGAGATCGGGATGATATTCCAGGATCCGATGACCTCTTTAAACCCGACGATGAAAGTCGGCAAACAAATTACGGAAGTGCTTTTTAAACATGAGAAGGTTTCAAAGGAAGCGGCGAAAAAACGCGCCGTTGAGCTGCTGGATTTAGTCGGAATCCCGATGCCGGAAAAACGGGTCAATCAATTTCCGCATGAGTTTTCGGGCGGGATGAGACAGCGAGTTGTCATTGCCATGGCGCTTGCGGCGAATCCGAAGCTACTGATCGCCGATGAGCCGACGACTGCTCTTGATGTAACGATCCAAGCACAAATTCTGGAATTGATGAAGGATTTACAAAAGAAAATTGACACGTCAATCATCTTTATCACACACGATCTTGGTGTTGTGGCTAACGTTGCTGACCGGGTCGCTGTCATGTACGCGGGACAAATTGTAGAAACCGGTACGGTAGACGAGATCTTCTACGATCCGAGACATCCGTATACTTGGGGGCTGCTGGCATCTATGCCGACACTGGAAAGCTCAGGAGAGGAACAGCTGACTGCAATCCCGGGCACGCCTCCTGATTTGACAAACCCGCCAAAAGGAGATGCTTTTGCACTGCGGAGCTCTTACGCGATGAAAATCGATTTTGAACAGGAGCCGCCAATGTTTAAGGTGTCTGATACTCATTATGTCAAATCGTGGCTGCTTCATCCTGACGCGCCAAAGGTAGAGCCGCCTGAAGCGGTAAAAGCGAAAATGCGGAAACTGGCAAACACGTATGAAAAACCTGTCTTAGTGAGAGAAGGTGAATAAATTGACTGAGAAACTATTAGAAATCAAACATTTAAAACAGCACTTTGTCACGCCGAGAGGAACGGTTAAGGCTGTAGACGATTTATCATTTGATATCTATAAAGGTGAAACATTAGGGCTGGTTGGTGAATCTGGCTGCGGTAAATCAACAACAGGCCGAAGCATTATTCGGCTTTACGAAGCGACCGATGGAGAGGTGCTGTTCAACGGAGAAAATGTGCACGGGAAAAAATCGCGGAAAAAGCTGCTGGAATTCAACCGCAAAATGCAGATGATTTTCCAAGACCCATACGCATCACTGAATCCGAGAATGACAGTTGCAGATATTATTGCTGAGGGTCTCGATATTCATAAGCTGGCGAAAACGAAAAAAGAGCGGATGCAGCGGGTCCACGAGCTCTTGGAAACAGTCGGTTTAAACAAGGAACACGCGAACCGCTATCCGCATGAATTTTCCGGCGGCCAGCGTCAAAGAATCGGGATTGCCAGAGCTCTTGCTGTTGATCCGGAATTCATTATTGCGGATGAACCGATTTCGGCTTTGGATGTATCCATTCAGGCGCAGGTCGTGAATTTAATGAAAGAACTGCAAAAAGAAAAAGGGCTCACTTACCTGTTTATTGCCCACGATTTATCGATGGTCAAATACATCAGCGACCGCATCGGAGTCATGTATTTCGGGAAACTGGTTGAGCTTGCGCCGGCAGATGAGCTTTATGAAAACCCGCTTCACCCATATACAAAGTCATTGCTTTCAGCGATTCCGCTTCCTGATCCGGACTATGAGAGAAATCGTGTCCGCCAGAAATACGATCCGTCCGTCCATCAATTAAAGGATGGGGAAACGATGGAATTCCGTGAAGTCAAACCGGGACATTTTGTGATGTGTACGGAAGCAGAATTTAAAGCTTTTTCATGATTCATCAATCCTTCAAGATAAATGTCTTGAAGGATTTTTTTGCGCCTACATAGAAAGTGAGAATGATAACATTTACAAGTAGAGGAAAAAGCGGAGGCGAAATACGATTCAATTTCTGCATAACAAAAATGTTTTTGCACTGCTGCTGTCTCAATCTCTTCAATCTTTAGCAGGAGTCCTTGTCACAATCGTTTTAATGGTCCGGGTCTATCAAATGACAGACTCTGTCTTTTTGGCTGGTCTTGTTTTATCGTTCATGTCGTTTGCGAGTATAGCGGCAAGCTTTTGCATCTCTCCGGTGCTTCGCAATCTTGGTTTTAAAAAGGTGCTTGTGTTCGCAAATCTGCTGAGGGCGGTCTTTACAATACTAATGGCATACAGCGTCAGTCATCACGGACAGGTTTTCTTTTGGATCACGCTGCTGTTTGTCTTCTGTTTTTCCTTTGCGGGCGCCTTTTTTCAGCCGGCAAGATTCGCGCTGCTGCCGATTATTGTTCCAAAAGAGCAATATGTGAAAGCGAACGGTGTGATCTCCCTCTCGAATCAATTGTTTTTAACAGCAGGCTGGGGCCTAGGCGGCCTTCTGACGTATGCCGTACCGTTTGAACTCGTTGTAGGTGCAGCCATTTGCCTGTTTGTTCTTTCGGGGGTTTCCATCAGTTTGCTCCATATAAATGAAGAAGAGACTGATGAAAAAGCTGAAACAGCATCTGCCAGGAGTATATGGAAGGATTTAATGATCATCCCGGTTGTAAGAGATATTACTGTAATGGACATGATAGAAGCTTTGGCGGGTTCAGTTTGGTCGTCTGCTATTCTTCTCGCATTCACTGCGGCTGTTTTGCATGAAACAGAGGTGTGGTGGGGAATGTTTAACGCTTCTTATTTTATAGGTGCAATTGTCGGCAGTATAATTGCCATTCGTTTTTCTGTTTTTTTTGAGCAGAACATGGGCTATGCGATTATGTTCAGCTCGCTTGTGATGTCGGTGCTGACCCTTTTGTTTTCATTTTCTCCAATTCCGTTTTTATGCGCTCTGGCTTGTGCTGCAATGGGGCCTTTTTATCAGGTGCGTGATATTTGCCAGGAAACCGTGCTGCAGGAGGCCATTCCGGAACAGAAGCGTATCGGGATCATGGCTGCCAAAAATGCGATTTTGACTCCTTGGTCTGGCATCACCTACTCCATCATGGGGCTCGTGGCTGATGCGGCTGGTGCGAAAATGGCTTTTATCACGGCTGGAGTATTGTATGGCATGACGTTTCTTATTGCACTGGCACAGCCCCGCTTGCTTCATTACAAGCGGGAAAGCCGAGCTCAATGAGAGCTTTTTGCATACGCTTCAAAATGAACGAAGCATCCGGCTCCGGTTTTTGCTGAAAAAAAATGAAACCATGGCGGAAGTTCGTACGTCTTTATAGATGTAAAACTGTTTAAACAAGAAGAAATGGGGTATATCTAAAAGTATGAAGACAATGAACTCATAAGGAGCAAATCAATGAACTGGTACGAAAAGCTTAGCGAGTACTTTCCAATTGAAGAAATGAAATCAAAAGCGCATATGGAAGCTCTTCTGAAAGAGCGGAGCGATATTTATCATAAAGACGAAGGCAAGCATCATATACTAATGTTTGCGGAATTCGATTCTTTTATCTTTGTTGATTATCTGTATGTGTCTAAGGATGCAAGAGGGCAGGGGCTTGGCGGCAAATTGATCGCAAAGCTCAAAAAGAAAAATAAGCCGATCTTGCTCGAGGTGGAGCCTGTGGATGAAGATGATGCTGATACAGAAAAACGCCTGAGGTTTTATCAAAGAGAGCATTTCAAGCATGCTCAGTCAATTGGGTACCGGCGCCGGTCATTGGCTACGAATGAAGTAAACAAGATGGAGATTCTGTACTGGTCACCGAAAACAGAATCAGAAGAAGAAATTCTTGAAGCCATGAAACAGACATATGAAAACATTCATACTTATAAAGATGAGAAATGGTACGGGGAATCGTACGAAAAAACAGATGAGGTCTTGAAACTCATTGATGAAGAAAAACAAAAAAATATTTTCGATCAGTTAAGCTAATTGAGAATCAGAACATATCATTAAAATTAAAAATTTGCTGGATTGACACATTTTTTTCTTAGGATACTGTTCACACTTACTTTTTTATAGTATAATACCTATAAAGATTCCTTTTTTAGAGTAATTTCAATTTAAGAATAAAATAGATGTTCATCCTACTAATTAGAGGAGTGAAGATGAATGGTTACATTATACACATCACCAAGCTGTACTTCATGCAGAAAAGCGAGAGCGTGGCTCGAGGAGCACGATATTCCATTTGAAGAAAGAAACATTTTCTCTGAACCTTTATCTATTGATGAAATAAAACAAATTCTTCGAATGACTGAGGACGGAACAGATGAAATCATCTCAACCCGTTCAAAAGTATTCCAAAAACTGAATGTGAACGTTGAATCTATGCCGCTGCAAGATTTGTACCGCTTGATCAACGAGCACCCAGGTTTGCTTCGCCGTCCGATCATCATCGACGAAAAACGTTTGCAAGTTGGATACAACGAAGACGAAATCAGACGTTTCCTGCCAAGAAAAGTCCGCTCTTTCCAATTAAGAGAAGCACAGCGTTTGGCAAACTAATAGATCGTAACATCAAAAGAAGGCTGAGTCATCAGCCTTCTTTTATTTTTCAACCTGCTGATAATAAATACTCGCAAGGATGACAAACGCGACCGTTAAAATGGGGAGGAGCGTTTCGACTGCGCCGTGCTGCGCCATAAAAAAAGACAGCTTTTTGTCCCTGACAATCATTTCTCCGCCGGTATAAGCAAGCAGCCCGCTTCCCGCGTAAATCAGGAGGGGGATTTTCTCAAGTGCAATGTGGATGAGTTTGCTGCCCCAAATAATAACCGGCACCGATACACACAAACCTATGATAACAAGAGAAAACTCACCGTGTGACGCTCCCGCAACCGCTATAACGTTATCCAGCGACATAAAGAGATCTGCAAGCACAATCGTTCGTATCGCTCTCCACAGGGAGGTGCTGCTTTTGATGTGCTGCGTGTCTTTTTTTTCAATCAGCAGCTGATAGCCCAAATACAGCAGGAAAATTCCGCCGGCGCATTGCAAGAAAGGAATGTTCAAAAGATATACGGCTGCGCTTGTTAATCCGATTCTCATGGCAACGGCAATAAATGTTCCGATAATAATGGCTTGCTGTCTTTGATTGTCCGGCAAATTTCTGCTGGCCATGGCAATGACGACCGCATTATCTCCGCCAAGGATCAGATCGATTCCAACAATGACAAGCAGAGAAATCAGATAGTCATGCTCCATGAATCGGCACCTCGCTTTCGTTCCATCGCTTGTACTACTACTATATGAGACAGGTCGTATTTTATGATATCAGCCGCAGATCTGCCGTTTTTTAGGCAAAGGTGCATTTTTATTTCTTTTGTGACTGTTTTATCATAAAATAGAAATACAAAGGAATTCACACTGGCCTTGCTTCAAGGTTAAGATGTGGACGGAATGGGTAAAGTGTAGTAAAGTACAATTAATCGGGAGCTTAGATGTCCCTTCAACATCTTATATAGAAGGGAAGGTTGGCAAATGGAAATTGAAAGAATTAACGAGCATACAGTAAAATTTTATATGTCTTACGGAGATATTGAAGATCGCGGTTTTGACAGAGAAGAAATTTGGTATAACCGTGAGCGCAGTGAAGAACTGTTCTGGGAAGTCATGGATGAAGTTCATGAGGAAGAGGAATTCGCTGTGGAAGGCCCTCTTTGGATCCAAGTTCAGGCTCTGGACAAAGGATTAGAAATCATCGTCACAAAAGCCCAGCTTTCCAAAGACGGACAAAAGCTCGAACTGCCGATTCCTGAGGATAAAAAGCAAGAACCAGCATCTGAGGATCTTGACGCCTTGCTGGATGATTTCCAGAAAGAAGAGCAAGCCGTCAATCAGGAAGAAAAGGAGCAAAAGCTTCAATTTGTCTTGCGGTTTGGCGATTTTGAGGATGTTATTTCTCTATCTAAATTGAACGTTAACGGAAGCAAAACGACTTTATATTCGTTTGAGAACCGATATTATTTATATGTAGATTTTTGCAATATGACTGATGAAGAGGTTGAAAATCAGCTAAGCATCCTGTTGGAGTACGCAAATGAATCCTCAATCAGCATACACCGTCTTGAAGAGTACGGCAAGCTGATTATTTCAGAGCATGCTCTAGAAACGATAAAAAAACACTTTGCATCATAGCAAAGCCGATTTCTTTCCGGAAATCGGTTTTTTTTATGCGCTGAAATGCCATTTTTGAGAACTGAAATCAAAATCATACTTCCAGGCGAAAAATATAGCCAACAGGAGTTGATCATCTTTTCCAGAAAGTATACCTCATCTGGAAAGGAGAGATGACAAGTGTTTAGTGCTGTGACTGAAGACGGCCAAATGGTTCACCTTCTAGGCGCTCAGCGAAGCCAGAAATTAAAGCAGAGACGATTCTTCTGTCCGGCGTGCGGGGGAGAGCTTGATGTGAAGCTCGGACTTCAAAAAGCGCCGCATTTCGCCCATAAACAGAACAAGTCCTGCTCGATATACATAGAACCGGAAAGCGCCTATCACTTAGAAGGAAAAAGACAGCTGTATGTATGGCTGAAAACGCAACAGGCTTCTCCACTATTAGAACCGTATATCAAGAAAATCAATCAAAGACCCGACATCATGGCAAAGTTCAAGAGACACATGCTTGCTGTTGAGTATCAATGTGCCAATCTTGCTCCCGATGTCTTTCAAAAGCGGACAGAGGGCTTCAAACAAGAAGGAATCATCCCGCAGTGGATTGTGGGAAACAGCCGCTTAAAACGAACTGCTCCATCCTTTTATCAGCTTTCTGCTTTCCATTGGCAGTTTATCAATGCGAGCCCGTACAGGGAACTGATCTGTTATTGCCCGGAAACGCGTTCTTTCCGCCGGCTCAGCCATATCATCCCGTTTTACACAAACCATTCTTATTCCTCCGTTCAAACGATCCCTATCCATCGGGCAGGTGTAAAAGATCTTTTTTTCACTGAACCGATGCCCTCATTTCAATACTCCGGCTGGACAAAAGCGATTCATCGTTTTCGCCATAAACCCCACCGGTTCATCTCCAAGGAAACAAATCGCCTCAGGCTGCTGTTTTATGAAAAGCGGCAGACGCCCCTTTCTTTTCTTCCGACTGAAGTGTTTGTTCCTGTTATAAAAGGGGCTGTTTTTCATAGTCCGGTTTTTGTGTGGCAGGGGTTTCTATATCTGTTTATTACGGATCTTGGATATAAAGGCGCGCCAATTCGCTTTTCCGCCGTTTTACAGCAGTGCAAACTGCACATTTATAAAAAGAACATTTCGCTCAGATACGAATGCAGCGAAGATTGTCTTTCAGAAGCGGTGAAACAGTACATTGATTTTTTGTGCAAGAAGGGATTTTTAAGGGAGACTCAGAAAGAAATATATATGCTGAATCAGCCTAAAGAGGGTATACGCTCAATACAGGATCTCATGGAAAGAGACCGCAGCTGTTTTATAGAATGAGTTTGTCTCATTTGGCTCACCCTAAGACAAAGGTGGTGGGCTGGCTGTGAGAGGCACAAAAGGAAAGGTTTTTCGTGTTTTTACTGCCTTTTTGGCATTCGTTCTCTTCATTACTGCATATGATTTGACAAAAGGCAGTGAAAAACCGGAAGATATTCACAACACAAGTTTATTGAGAAACAGCGGTTTTTTCAATTGGCTTGAATCAAAGAAAACGAGGGGGATCACCATGGCTGAGGAAAAAAAAGCAAATCAACTGCCTGACAGAAGTGAGGTAAAGGCAGAAGACACATGGAGACTTGAGGATATTTTTCCTAATGATGAGGCCTGGAATAAAGAATTTCAAGCTGTAAAAGAATTAATTCCTAATTTATCTAAGTATAAAGGAAAGTTGGCAGATTCAGCCGATTATTTGTACGAGGCTCTTACGTATCAAGATAAAGTGATGGAGCGGCTGGGCAGGCTTTACACATATGCGCATATGCGCTCTGACCAAGATACCGGGAACTCCTTTTATCAGGGGCTGAATGACAAGGCGGGAAACCTGTATACACAGGCCGCAAGCGCGACAGCTTATTTGGTTCCTGAAATTTTATCCATAGAAGAAGACAAACTGCAGCAGTTTATTCTTGAAAAAGAAGAACTGAAACTGTACTCCCATGCGATTGAGGAGATTACAAAAGAACGCCCGCACGTGCTGAGTGAGAAGGAAGAGGCACTGCTTGCTGAAGCTTCTGAAGTGCTGGGTTCATCTTCCAATACGTTCAGCGTGTTAAATAATGCCGAAATTACATTCCCTTCCATAAAAGATGAAGAGGGAAATGAAAAACAGATCACTCACGGGAACTTTATTAATTTCTTAGAAAGTGAAAACCGTGAAGTCCGCAAAAATGCCTTTGATGCAGTATATAAAACATACGGTCAATATAAAAACACAATGGCCACTACTCTAAGCGGCACAGTGAAAAAGGACAACTTCTATGCGAGAGTGAAAAAATACAAGTCAGCGCGTGAAGCTGCGCTTTCTAACAACAGTATTCCTGAGGAAGTATACGACAACCTCGTCAAAACGATTAATAAGCATTTGCCGCTCCTGCACCGCTACATCGCGCTGAGAAAGAAAGTGCTTGAACTTGATGAAGTGCATATCTATGATCTGTATACACCGCTTGTAAAGGATGCGGGGATGAAGGTCACGTACGATGAAGCCAAAGATTACATGCTGAAAGGTCTTGCACCTTTAGGGGAAGAGTACGCCTCCATCTTAAAAGAAGGGCTGGAAAACCGATGGGTCGACGTTTACGAAAATAAAGGCAAACGCAATGGCGCTTATTCATCAGGATCTTACGGCACGAATCCGTATATTTTGATGAACTGGCATGATAACGTCAATAATCTCTTTACGCTCGTGCATGAGTTTGGACATTCCGTACACAGCTACTATACGAGAAAGCACCAGCCATATCCATACGGAAATTACAGCATCTTTGTCGCGGAAGTTGCGTCAACGACTAACGAAGCGCTCCTTGGCGAATACCTGCTGAACAATTTAGAGGATGAAAAACAGCGTTTATATATTCTCAACCATATGCTTGAAGGCTTCAGAGGAACAGTTTTCAGACAAACGATGTTTGCTGAATTTGAACATCTGATCCATACAAAGGCGCAAGAAGGGGAGCCGCTTACACCTGAGCTTCTGACAAATGTCTATTACGATCTGAATAAAAAGTATTTCGGAGACGGCATGGTCATTGATAAGGAAATCGGCCTTGAATGGTCGCGGATTCCTCACTTCTATTACAATTACTATGTGTATCAGTATGCGACAGGGTACAGTGCTGCCCAAGCATTAAGCAGCCAGATTTTGAAAGAAGGAAAGCCGGCGGTTGACCGTTATATTGACTTCCTGAAAGCGGGAAGCTCACAATACCCGATTGATGTCTTGAAAAAAGCGGGCGTTGATATGACGTCTCCAGAGCCGATCGAAGCTGCGTGCAAAATGTTTGAAGAAAAACTGGATGAAATGGAAGAGCTGCTGATAAAAGTCAAGCAGTCTTAAAAAAAGAAAGCCTGTGCAGAAATGATGCACAGGCTTTTTTTAAAACCCTTTAAAGGTTTTCCGGTGGTTCAGGCGGTAGAGGGTAAACAAAATAGACAGAAACAGCAGAGGAGAGGTAATATAAAGCGGCAGCATATGCATCATGCCTAATACATTCAAAAAGAAAAAAACGGCAATGCACACAATTGAAATCACAGTATACATCATGGCGGTCCCCCTCGTCCTTTTTCCTTATTAGGATATGAATGAATGTACTTCGTTATGTTTTGTGACAAAAATATGAACATTAAGCATATAGGTTGTCAAAAGTCGACACCTTTTGTTATCATAAGGATGTGAAATTGATCACAAACAAACATTACCCCTTTGTTTGACCGTGAAAAATTTCTCCCATCCCCTTTGTTGTCGTTAAGACATATGAAACCGCGCTTATCCCGGCGCGGTTTCTTTAGTGTTACGAACAGAACATATGTTTGATATCGGCGCAAAAAAACAGCCTCAAGCATATACACGCCTGCGGCTATTTTTCACATGATTGATATTCATCAGAATAAGTGCTGAGAGACTTCCAAAACATTCCATGTTTGGCTTCCACTTTGGCAACCTTTTTAGCAAACGCCAATTTTTTCATTTCTTTTTCTACCTCTTCTAGGCTCAGGTCGTATACAAGAGCAATTTCCTTCGAGGCAACGAAGCGGAAATATTCAATAAAACATTCCAGAGGCGGTGTTTCCGACGGCTTCGGCTCGTCGCCCAGCATCTCAAATAAGATTTCTTCATATACATCATATGAATAGCTGCCGGGTACTTTAAGTCCTTCGTCCTCATGCTGTGTATTGAAAAACGTCAGCGTCGGATTGACGGAAACATCCATTTCAGCGGCAATTTTCATGTCGCATTGAAGCGCCTTGACTGCGCTTTGAGAATGCAGATCTTTTTTGAATTCTTCAAGATCAAGACTCGTTTTTTCCGCAATTTCCAAAAGCACGTTTTCATCCGTAATATTTTTCTTTGAAACAAACAGGCTCTCCTGCATATTCCTGAGAAATTGCATGCCTGCTTTTCTTCCTTGCAGTTCGGCTGCTTTAAAAGCGAGAGCAGCCATATAAGGCGATGAAAGCGGCTGATCTTGCTCGAGCCAGACATTGCCGTCACACGACATGCCGGAGCGGCTCGCGATCTTTTCCCATGCCTCTGCAAGAAGATGCTTTTTCCGTTTCTTATTTAACGCGGTAAGGCTTGCGGAAGCTATGAGGCGTAAGGTGAAAAAGCGTCCGTATCTGATTTTCAGCTTTTTGATGACGGGCTCTAAGGACCAGCATTCAGGGCATAAAGGGTCTACAAACATGTAAATTTCAAGCGGTTTTTTTGGATGGCCGTGGCAATGGGCGAAGTATAGCTCATGCTGATAGTTTGTCAAGATGATCGATCCTCCGCTTCCGTTTGATTCACCATATGCCTTGCTGTCAATTCCAGCCGGCCAAACAAAAACTCACGAATATCGCCCTCCAGCCCTACATGGTCCATTGCGTCGTTCATACAGCTGAGCCACGCATCAGCTCTCTCGTTTGTAATTGGAAAGGGAAGATGCCTTGCTCTGAGCATGGGGTGGCCGTGTTCCTCCGTATAAAGCGGAGGACCGCCTAAATACTGAGTCAGAAATTGCTTCTGTTTCCTGGCGGTTTCTGTTAAATCGCTCGGAAAAATCGGCTTCAGCAAAGGATGAGACGCGACACGCTCATAAAAAGTATCAACAAGTTGCGATAGAAGTTCCTCTCCAATCGCTTCATAAGGTGCGTTAAACGATTGTCCCATGTTGACTACTCCTTTAAATATGGCTAATAGGAATCATAAATCCTATTGCAAAAAGTAATTTTCTGTATTTCATCATTTCATCTATGATTTATTTTAGCAACAAGGCATCATTTCTACAAACAAACTGCCTTTTATGCGTTTGATCACAAGTTTCGGCTGACAGCCGGGGTTTGTATTTCATATCATATCACATAAAAATCAGGAATGCGTAAGATTTCACTTCGCAAAAAAACCAGAGGGCAAGAGCCGCTCTGGTTACGCGTAATAAGCTGAGGTTATTTTTTTTACATAGTTTTGTGTTTCTTGGAAAGGAGGAATGCCTCCATATCGGTCAACATTTCCCGGTCCGGCGTTGTAAGCCGCTAATGCCATAGACACATTGCCGTCGTATTTATCCAGCATTTGTTTTAAATATTTCGTTCCGCCCTCCACATTTTGCTGCGGATCCAGCGGATTAGAAACGCCAAGTGAGCTTGCCGTTGACGGCATCAGCTGCATTAAGCCCATCGCACCTGCTCCGCTAACGGCTTTTGCATTAAAGCCTGATTCCTGCTTGATGACGGCACGGATTAGTTTTTCATCGACGCCATATTTATCAGCGGCTTTTTTTATCGCGTTGTCAATGGAGAAGTCTCCTGAACTGATCTGTTTTGCTTCTTGTTTGTTAGAAGCTGAATCTATAGCAGCTGTTTCGGTGCTGTCTGCCGCTTTTGTGATATAACCTGAATTGCTGTTTGTATATGAGTTAAGCCCATAAGCTGAAAGCAGTGACGGCGCTGTAGAATAAGCGCTGTTCAGCAGGCTGAGCGGGCTTGACGATGCATCAGATGCTGTTGGTTGCTGCTGAGATGTCAGGCCGTTTGTATATTGGCTGAGCATAGAGCTGAAGCTTGAGAGCGGGCTTTCCGCATTCTGAGTGCCCGTGTTGCTTGCATTCGATATGGACTGTAAAGCCTGAAGCTGAAGTAAAGCTGCCCAATTCGTTACATTCACGATGTCATTCCACCTTATATAGACTTTCGTTTTTCTTCATAAAAACGCAGAATTTTATTTTTGGTTTCGCGCTGAGGAATGCTGAATTGATGAAGCAGCTTCTCGAAGGCTTGTTTGCCCTCATGCCAGTCTGCCGCTTCAAATTCGATTTCATAGTCCTCTTTATTTAAATATCGGCTGTGGTCTAAAACTATTAAGCCTTTTTCTGTTTCTTTTTCAGCGCGGTTTGTAGCTAAAGATCCAAAATATTGAATGGCGTCTGAATCGATCTGAAGCTTGTGCAGCTGGTCCTTCACAGGGCCTTCGGGAACTGTAAAGCCGGCAAGATTTGATACCTCTGAAAGCCGCTGGTGCGTTTCCAGCAGCCCCACTTCTGCCGGTTCTTTTAACGTCAGGATATACTCACCGTTCTTTCTTCGAATTCGAAGCGCAGCGTGTTTTTGTTTCAGCGCAAAGCTGTCTGTGTCAAAGTAGTGATTCTTTTGATCTGTAAAATCTTTTTCTGTCAGCTGAAGTGCCATTGTTAATTTTTCAAATTCATGTTTGGTCAGCATGTTTTTAAATTCTATTTCAATTTCTTGGCTCATGTTGCTCTTCCTTTCCGCCCTGAAAATCTTATTTTTACTATTATCTCTTGAGATGTTAGGTTTATCAATATCGAGCTTGATATGGTAAAATGAATCTGTACTTTGTTTAAAAAGGAGAGCATTATGCAAAACAGAATCGAAATTTTGAACGCAACATTATCGGATGATCAGCTTCGCCTTGCCTGTGAGACAGAAGGAAACGAAGCGGAACGCAAGCCGTCAGGTCAAATGCTTGTTGATTCTGACCACTTTGCTTTTGTATACATACTTGAATTAGCTGATTCTTTTGAATATGTCATTATAAAGGAACATGTATGGCCGGAACTGAAGCAGGCCCATGCACAAAGAATTCCGGTCGTTTTAGAGGCAGGCGACGAAACCATTGAACTGGCAGGCCTGCATGAGGAGCTGGAGTATCTCTTAGAAAATATTAAAGATAATGCGAACTACGGAGAAGAAATGGAAGAAAAAGTGAAACGCGTGTTTTTATAGAAACTGGTTCGGAATTGGGGGATGTATGATGGATGACAAACAATGGGAGCGTTTTTTAGTGCCGTACCGCCAGGCTGTCGAAGAATTGAAAGTGAAGCTCAAGGGAGTCCGCACGCTTTATGAATACGAGGATGACCATTCACCGGTTGAGTTTGTGACAGGACGCGTCAAGCCTGTGGCGAGCATACTCGAAAAAGCCAGGCGGAAAGGCATACCGATGCATGAAATTGAAACCATGCAGGATATCGCAGGCCTTAGAATCATGTGCCAATTTGTCGATGACATCCAAATCGTAAAAGAGATGCTGTTTGCCAGAAAAGATTTCACCGTTGTGGATCAGAGGGATTATATTGCGGAACATAAAGAGAGCGGATACCGATCATATCATCTTGTCGTGCTGTATCCTTTACAGACGGTGTCCGGAGAAAAGCATGTTCTCGTAGAAATACAGATCCGTACGCTGGCGATGAATTTTTGGGCGACCATTGAGCATTCATTAAATTATAAATACAGCGGAAACATTCCTGAAAAAGTAAAACTAAGGCTTCAGCGTGCTTCTGAAGCGGCTTCCCGGCTTGATGAAGAGATGTCGGAGATCAGGGGTGAAATACAGGAGGCTCAAGCTGCCTTTTCAAGAAAGAAAAAAGGAAGCGAGCAACAATAGGTAAAGGGGAAGAAAAGCATGAAATTTGCCGTATCATCAAAAGGAGATCAAGTTTCTGATACGCTGAAAAGCAAAATACAGGCGTATTTATTGGATTTTGATATGGAACTGGATGAAAATGAACCGGAAATCGTCATTTCAGTCGGAGGCGACGGAACGCTTTTGTATGCTTTTCACAGATACAGCGACCGCTTGGACAAAACAGCATTTGTCGGCGTTCATACGGGTCATCTGGGGTTTTATGCCGACTGGGTTCCTCATGAAATTGAAAAGCTTGTTCTCGCGATTGCGAAAACGCCGTACCATACAGTCGAATATCCGCTTCTCGAAGTGATTGTGACTTATCACGAAAACGAGCGGGAAGAAAGATATTTAGCCTTGAATGAATGTACGATTAAAAGCATAGAAGGAAGTCTTGTGGCTGATGTGGAAATCAAGGGACAGCTCTTTGAAACCTTCCGAGGCGACGGCCTCTGCCTGTCAACGCCATCCGGCAGCACAGCCTACAATAAGGCGCTGGGCGGAGCGATTATTCATCCATCTATCAGAGCGATCCAGCTTGCGGAAATGGCTTCTATTAATAACCGCGTATTCCGGACGGTCGGATCGCCGCTGCTTCTCCCTTCCCATCATGATTGCATGATTAAACCGAGAAACGAAGTTGACTTTCAAGTGACGATTGACCATTTAACCCTTCTTCATAAGGATGTAAAGTCGATCCGCTGCCAGGTTGCATCCGAAAATGTGAGGTTTGCGAGATTCCGTCCGTTTCCATTTTGGAAAAGAGTCCAGGATTCGTTTATCGGGAAAGGTGAATAGAAAGAGGACGTATCGTGGAGCATTTTTTTATCAGAAAGAACATCACTTCCGCTGAAGACGGGATGACTGTAAAAGAATATGCCGGAGTACTGGGAATTTCGAAACGGCTGCTGACTGATATCAAGTTTGGCGGGGGAGACCTGCTTATCAACGGTGAGCATGTGACGGTCAAATACGTTTTGAGAGAAGGGGACCTTCTTGTCGTGAAGTTTCCTGAGGAACAGGTGAGCGAGACGTTATTGGCAGAGCCTGTTCCGCTCGATATCCTGTATGAGGATGAACATGTGCTTGTGATAAACAAGCAGCCGTATGTGTCTTCAATTCCTTCGAGAGAGCACCCATCCGGCAGCATTGCCAATGGAATTATCCATCATTATCAAAAAAACGGAGTGCGGGCGACAGTTCATCTTGTCACCCGGCTGGACCGGGATACATCAGGTGTGATGCTTGTTGCTAAGCATCGCTTTGCCCACTCCATTTTATCGTCAGCGCAAAAAAACGGACTTGTGAAACGCCGGTATGCGGCAGTGGTCCACGGGCGGATGACAGGGGAGGGAACAGTCGATGCCCCGATTGGCAGACATCCTGACAGTATTATTGAACGGAGGGTCACACCGGACGGCCAGAAGGCTGTTACTCATTTTTATGTCACACGCGCAACTGACGATATCACCTCGGTGACATTGCAGCTTGAGACTGGACGGACCCACCAAATTCGTGTTCATATGAGCTACCTCGGACACCCGCTGTGCGGCGATACACTGTATGGCGGAACGAGACAGAAAATTGGCCGGCAGGCCCTGCACAGCGAGCATCTTTCGTTTATCCATCCCCTGACGCAGGAGAACATGACGTTCCATGCTGCACTGCCTCAAGATATGAAAGAACTGACAAAATCCTAAAACGGTTTACGTTTTAGGATTTTGTCATCTTTTCAGCATGATTGAAAACCCTTGAAGTCTAGGAAGGACGAGCATTGGAGCAGACTTTCACAGGATGTGATGACGGCGGTGTTTAGGCAGGACGCCTGAGAATTTAGCCGCCGTTCCACTCCGTATTGAGCGCCAACGCGCAGGACTGACAACGAATGCGAGGATTTGTCGACACGCTAAAAGGAGAGAATCATTGATTCTCTCCTTTTATATAGGGCGAAATCTTGATTCATCATAAGGCAGGGAGCTTGGAACAGAGACGGTCTCTATTTCTGGAAAGCGAAAGCCTGTCAGTTTATTTCCGAACACGCAGCCTGTATCGATGTTGATGGTGCGATTGATTTTCCGAGGCTCCTTCACAGGTGTATGGCCGTATACCACCCAAGCCTTTCCGTTATAGGATGCCGCCCAATCACGTCTGACGGGTCTGCCGTCTGGATACGTTTCACCCGTCACATCGCCGTAAAGCACAAAGTCTTTCACTCTGCGGGTATTTTTGCCGATATCGTCAGCCTTTATTCCAGCATGGGCGACAACTAATTCTCCGTTATGTAAGATGTCGTAAAGCGGCGCTGTTTCGTACAGCTTCATAAACTGTTCGCTGACTGCTTTTCTTTCTTCTTTAGAAAGTTCTTCAAGCTCCGCCGCTGTTGTTTCGAGACCATGCATTACTTTCACCGGATTTCCTTTTAAGTAGCGGTACAGTTTATTGCAATGATTTCCCGGGACATAACGCACAGCGCCTTTTTCGTAAGCGCCGGCTACAAAGCGGATCACCTCTATCGATTTGGGCCCTCTGTCAGTCAAATCTCCGGCAAAAACAAGCACCCTGCCTTCCTCGTGGACAGGTACTCCATTTTTAATTGTATAGCCAAGCTTCTGGATTAATTCAGTCATTTCGTCATAGCAGCCATGAATATCGCTGATTATATCGTAAGCCATGCGGTATCCTCCTTGCCGATTGTTTTATTTATTATGAAGCAAAGTGCTGTGAGTCATCACAAGCTTTTATGTGCAAATTATAGAAGAATCATTTTCTAAACAGGATTAAGACCTTATTACTTTATTTTTTGTCTTGACCCTTGTTAAAATCGCGTTATGTTTTTTAAAAATGAGGTTCTGTTCTTTGATAGAGAACTGGCATAACCCTGATCTAAAAAGGAGGTTCTGATTATGGCGCATACATCTGTCGCATCTTTAGTTGTTGTACTTATCGTTGCATTTTTGACACCCATCCTTTTGCATCGATTTAAACTTAGCATCCCGGTTGTTGTTGCTGAAATCATTATGGGGCTGATTATTGGAAAAAGCGGTCTTAATTTAGTTGTGGAGGGTGATACATGGCTCCAGACGCTCTCTATGCTCGGATTTATCTTTTTAATGTTTTTAAGCGGGCTTGAAATTGATTTTTCATCGTTTGAGAAAGGAAAGAAAAAGCAGCTCCTGCCGAACGGAAAGGAAGCGCCTAATACGTTTGCTGCGGCATCTATAATTTTTGCCGGTATTTTTATTTTATCATTGCTGCTGTCCTATGGGTTCGTCTTGGCAGGATTTATCCAAAATGCTTTTTTAATGACGCTTATTATTTCAACGATTTCGTTGGGCGTTGTCGTTCCAACGTTGAAAGAAGAACGGATCATGAATTCAAATATCGGGCAAATTATTTTGCTCGTTGCTGTTATTGCGGATTTGGCCACGATGATTCTTCTTGCTGTTTTTTCTTCTTTATACGGAGAGGACAGCGGAAACATGTGGCTCCTGATGATCCTATTCGCAGCCGGAGTGGTGCTTTACTTTTTCGGCCGGGTCTTTAAACATCGCTCTTTTGTTCAGACCATGTCAAAAGGGACGATCCAGATCGGAACGCGTGCCATTTTTACGTTAATTATCGTACTCGTTGCCCTGTCTGAATCACTAGGGGCAGAAAATATTCTCGGCGCTTTCTTAGCGGGGGTTCTTGTTTCCCTTCTTTCACCAAACAAAGAACTTGTTCAGCAGCTGGATTCATTCGGTTACGGGTTCTTAATACCGATTTTCTTTGTGATGGTCGGCGTGAAGCTGGATATTTGGACTCTTTTCCAAGATCGAACCATTTTAATCATGATTCCGCTCCTGCTGTTGGCGCTGTTAATAAGCAAAATCATTCCTGTCATGTACTTGAAGAAGTGGTATGATAATCGAACAGTTTTGGCGTCTGGTTTCCTGCTGACATCAACCCTTTCGCTCGTGATTGCCGCTGCGACAATCGGCCAGCAGCTTCACGTGATCAGCGCAAATATGTCAGGAGCGCTGATTTTAGTAGCAGTTATTGCCAGTATTTTTACGCCGATCTGTTTTAAAAAATTATACAAACGGGAGGAGCAGCCGGAGGAGAAAAAGACGATTGCGTTTATCGGCGCCAACCAAATGACTCTGCCTGTTACACTTGAATTGCCTGAGAACGAGTATGACGTGCGTGTTGTGCACGTCTACCAAGAGAATGCAGAGGAAAAGCTGTCAGAATCAGTGTTTACGGTTGAAACGATTTCTGATTATGAGCCTGAAACCCTAGACTCACTCGGTATTTTTGATGCGGATATTCTTGTTGTCGCGACAGGGAATGAAGACATGAATGCCGACATTGCATTACTTGCAAAAGAAAAAGGCACAGAAAGAGTCATTGCCAGCGTCGGATCACCCGAGAATGAAGCAGCTTTGAAGGAGCAGGGGATCAGCATCTTTTCTATTCTGTTGTCGACAAAAACGCTGCTTCGCGCGCTGATAGAAGCGCCTGGCGTCATGAAGCTGCTCACGAACCAGGAGTCTTCGCTGTATCAAATTAATATGGAAAACAGCAAATACGACGGTGTCATTTTGCGGGAATTCCCTTTAACAGGCGACGTCATCTTTGTCAGGATTTTCAGAGGTGTGGACAGCATCGTTCCTCATGGGGATACAAGGCTGAAACTGGGAGACCGCTTAATTGTCACCGGATCTCGGGCGTACGTAACGGATCTTAAGAAAACATTGGAAGGTTAAACCTTGACCAAATAGGGATTCGTGTTAATATAGAGGTGCAGAACAATTCAATATGTATTCGTATAACCACTAGGGGTGTCCTTCATAAGGGCTGAGATAAAAGTGTGACTTTTAGACCCTCATAACTTGAACAGGTTCAGACCTGCGTAGGGAAGTGGAGCGGTATTTGTGTTATTTTACTATGCCAATTCCAAACCACTTTTCCTTGCGGGAAAGTGGTTTTTTTATTTTTCAGACAGGGGGAATGACGTGTGAAGTTTTCAGAAGAATGCCGCAGTGCAGCCGCAGAATGGTGGGAGGGGAGCTTTGTCCATCCGTTCGTTCAGGGAATCGGTGACGGAACGCTTCCGATTGACCGTTTTAAATACTACGTGCTTCAGGATTCATATTATTTAACGCATTTTGCGAAGGTGCAATCGTTCGGCGCCGCTTATGCGAAGGACCTTTATACAACGGGACGGATGGCAAGCCACGCCCAAGGTACATATGAGGCGGAAATGGCGCTTCATCGCGAATTTGCGGAGCTGTTGGAAATCAGTGAAGAAGAGCGTAAGGCGTTTAAGCCGTCTCCTACGGCGTACTCTTATACATCCCATATGTACCGTTCGGTTTTGAGCGGGAATTTTGCTGAGATATTAGCGGCCCTGCTGCCATGCTACTGGCTGTATTACGAGGTTGGCGAGAAATTGCTGACATGTGATCCGGGGCATCCGATTTATCAGAAGTGGATCAGCACATACGGCGGTGACTGGTTCAAACAGCAGGTTGAAGAGCAAATCAATCGCTTTGATGAGCTGGCGGAAAACAGCACGGAGGAAGTGCGTGCCAAAATGAAAGAGAATTTTGTTATTTCCAGTTTCTATGAATATCAATTTTGGGGAATGGCCTACCGAAAAGAAGGCTGGTCCGACCGCGGCATAAAAGAGGTGGAGGAATTTGGAGCTTCACGCCATAACTGATGACTGCAAGCCGGTTGAAGAGTTAGCAAGAGCAATTATAGCTATTCAGAATGAAGTTGATTATATTCACATTCGGGAACGGTCAAAATCGGCCGCCGACATTTTGAAACTGCTCGGGCTTATGTCCGAAGGCGGTGTTGAGAAGAGAAAACTGGTCATGAACGGGCGGGTGGATATTGCGCTTTTTTCTACGATTCATCGCGTGCAGCTGCCAAGCAGCAGCTTTTCACCAAAGCAGGTCAGAGCCAGATTTCCTCACCTTCATATCGGACGGTCCGTGCATTCACTGGAGGAAGCGGTTCAAGCAGAAAAGGAAGACGCAGACTACGTGTTGTTCGGCCATGTGTTTGAAACAGATTGCAAAAAGGGTCTTGAAGGCAGAGGTGTGTCTTTGCTGTCAGATATTAAACAGCGGATTTCCATCCCGGTTATTGCCATCGGCGGTATGACGCCAGACAGATTAAGAGACGTAAAACTAGCAGGAGCAGACGGCATCGCTGTCATGTCGGGAATTTTTTCTGATGCTAACCCTTTGGAAGCTGCCAGACGATATTCCCGCAAGCTAAAGGAGATGCGCTATGAAAAGGCATTATGATGCAGTTGTCATTGGAGGCGGAATTATCGGTTCCGCGATTGCTTATCATTTGGCAAAGGAAAACAAAAGCACCGCATTGTTTGAAAGCGGAACAATGGGCAGCAGAACGACAAGTGCCGCTGCCGGGATGCTGGGCGCCCATGCTGAGTGCGAGGAACGTGACGCGTTTTTTGACTTCGCCATGCACAGCCAGCGTCTGTATAAAGGCCTTGGTGAGGAGCTTTATACATTATCCGGTATTGATATCAGGCAGCATAACGGTGGTATGTTTAAGCTTGCGTTTTCTGAAGAAGACGTGCTGCGGCTGAGGAAGATGGATGACTTGGATTCAGTCAGCTGGCATACAAAAGAAGAGGTGTTAGAAAAAGAGCCGTATACGTCTGGTGACATTTTCGGGGCATCCTTGATTCAGGATGATGTGCATGTTGAGCCTTATTTTGTTTGCAAGGCATATGCGAAAGCAGCGAAAGCGCTTGGTGCAGAGATTTTTGAACATACTCCTGTTCTGCATGTTGAACGTGACGGTGAAGCTCTGTCCATCGAGACGCCGGGTGGTAACGTATGGGCGGATCATGTCGCGGTTGCCAGCGGGGTGTGGAGCGGAATGTTTTTTAAACAGCTCGGGCTGAATCATTCATTTTTCCCTGTAAAAGGGGAATGCCTGTCTGTTTGGAATGATGATATACCGCTGACAAAAACACTTTACCATGACCATTGCTATATCGTACCGAGAAAAAGCGGCAGACTGGTTGTCGGCGCGACGATGAAGCCGGGTGACTGGAGTGAAACACCGGATCTTGGCGGCCTGGAATCTGTTATGAAAAAAGCAAAAACGATGATGCCGGCTATTCAGAATATGAAGGTGGATCGTTTTTGGGCGGGACTGCGGCCGGGAACAAAGGATGGGAAACCGTACATCGGCAGACACCCTGAGGACAGCCGTATTTTATTTGCGGCGGGCCATTTCAGAAATGGGATTCTGCTTGCTCCAGCAACGGGCGCTTTGATTGGTGATCTCATCATGAATAAAGAGGTCAATCAAGACTGGCTGCACGCATTCCGAATTGATCGCAAGGAGGCGGTTCAGATATGATGCTACAGCTGAACGGTAAAGACGTGAAGTGGGAAAAAGACACAGGTACAATTCAAGACCTGCTGGCGTCTTATCAGCTTGAAAATAAAATCGTTATCGTTGAAAGAAATAAAGAAATTATCGGCAAAGAACATTATCACGAGGTAGAGCTTTGTGATCGCGATGTCATCGAAATTGTCCATTTTGTAGGAGGGGGATGAGCATGTTAACAATTGGCGGGAAATCATTTCAATCAAGGTTGCTGCTGGGCACGGGGAAATACCCATCGTTTGAAATCCAAAAGGAAGCGGTGGCTGTTTCCGAGTCTGATATTTTAACATTTGCTGTGCGGAGAATGAACATCTTTGAAGCGTCTCAGCCTAATTTTCTGGAACAGCTTGATTTATCCAAATATACGCTTCTGCCGAATACAGCAGGCGCCAGTACCGCTGAAGAAGCGGTCCGGATTGCAAGGCTGGCAAAAGCGTCAGGTCTTTGTGACATGATTAAAGTCGAAGTCATCGGATGCAGCCGTTCCTTGCTGCCTGATCCTGTAGAGACATTAAAAGCGTCTGAACAGCTTCTAGAAGAAGGCTTTATTGTGCTCCCGTACACATCAGATGATGTTGTGCTGGCAAGAAAACTCGAAGAGCTCGGTGTTCATGCTATCATGCCGGGTGCATCACCGATCGGATCGGGCCAAGGAATCTTAAATCCTTTGAATTTGTCATTTATTATTGAACAGGCAAAAGTGCCGGTCATCGTGGATGCCGGAATCGGATCGCCGAAAGATGCGGCATACGCAATGGAACTTGGTGCGGACGGCGTACTCCTCAATACGGCTGTATCAGGCGCGAATGATCCTGTGAAAATGGCTCGTGCCATGAAGCTCGCGGTGGAAGCAGGACGCCTGTCTTATGAAGCGGGCCGCATTCCGTTGAAGCGATACGGAACGGCAAGCAGTCCGGGAGAAGGTCTTCCTGTATGACGGACAGGTACTCCAGGCAGGAGCTGTTTGCTCCGATCGGCCCAGCCGGCCAGAAGAAATTGAAAGAAGCGCGCGCCGTAATTATCGGCGCCGGCGCGCTTGGAACAGCCAGTGCAGAAATGCTGGTCAGAGCGGGAGTCGGTTCTGTGAAGATTGCCGACAGAGATTACGTTGAATGGAGCAACCTGCAGCGCCAGCAGCTATATACAGAAGATGATGTCAAAAAAGAAATGCCGAAAGCGGCCGCTGCTGAGCAGCGTCTCCGTTCGATTAACAGCGATGTTGATGTGACGGGCCTTGTCATGGATGTGACAGCGGAAAATATCTTCGACCTGATTAGGGGCGCTTCGATCATTGTGGATGCGGCCGATAATTTTGAAACCCGCCTGATCGTAAATGATGCTGCGGTAAAAGAAGGGATTCCTTTTCTTTACGGTGCCTGTGTAGGAAGCTACGGTCTGACCTTTACCGTAGTGCCGGGATCGACCCCCTGCCTGCATTGCTTGCTCGATACACTTCCGATTGGCGGCGCGACATGTGACACAGCCGGCATCATCAGTCCGGCTGTTTTGCAGGTAGCAGTCTTTCAGGTGACAGACGCGCTGAAGCTGCTGACGGGAGAAGAATGCGAGCCGGTGCTGCGCTCTTTTGACTTATGGAAAAATGAGCGGTCAGAGGTGAGAGCAGCGGGTCTCAAACATGACACATGCCCAAGCTGCGGCACAAAGGATTTTCCGTTTTTGTCATATGAAAACCAAACAAAAGCGGCTGTATTGTGCGGCAGGAACACGGTGCAAATCAGATCATCCTTTACAAAAGAAGCTGATCTTGAAGTGCTTGCCGGTCAGCTGAGACAGGCTGGGCTTGAAGTAGCCGCGAATCCGTATTTAATTTCCTGTCGCTCGGATGATATGAAAATGGTGCTGTTCCAGGACGGCAGAGCGTTGATCCATGGAACGAATGATATTGCCCGGGCAAAATCCATTTATCATAAATGGATCGGGTAATAAAAGGAGTGTAGTGTAATGAGTATATATAAAGCATTGACAATCGCCGGCTCTGATTCAGGCGGCGGCGCAGGGATACAGGCAGATATTAAAACCTTTCAGGAGCTTGATGTTTTCGGTATGTCTGCGATTACGGCGGTAACCGCTCAAAATACGCTTGGTGTGCATGGGGTGTATCCGCTGACTGTAGAGGCGCTGAGACAGCAAATTGATGCTGTTGCCGAGGATTTGAGACCTGACGCCGTAAAAACGGGAATGCTCTGGAATGCCGAAATGATTGAAGAAGTGGCAAGAAAAATTGACGAGTATGAGTTTAACCGTGTGATTGTTGATCCAGTTATGATCGCAAAGGGAGGTGCATCCCTGCTGCGCGATGAATCAGTTGCAACCTTAGAGGAGCTGCTCATTCCAAGAAGCTACGCGATTACGCCGAATGTTCCGGAAGCAGAAACGCTGACAGGAATGACTATCCGCTCGCTGGATGACCGAAAAAAAGCAGCGGAGCAGCTCGTAAAGATGGGTGCGCAGAATGTGATTATCAAAGGCGGGCACCAGCCTGAGGACAATAACATTACTGATCTTCTTTTTGATGGGAACATGTTTATGCAAATCAGCCATCCCTATATTGATACGAAGCATACGCATGGCACAGGCTGCACCTTTGCTGCGGCTTTAACAGCCCAAACCGCTAAAGGAGACAGCATCCATCAGGCATTCGAGGTCGCGGCCAACTTTGTCCGCGAAGCGGTGGAAAATACGCTTGGGATCGGATCAGGACACGGGCCGACAAACCATTTTGCCTTTAAACGAAACAGCTTAAATACAAGGCGATGAGATCACCAGCTGATGGTGATCTCTTTCGCGTTTGCTACGGTATGCGCTTTTCATCTGGTCAAGGTTATGATATGATAGGAATTAAGATCAGGTACTAATACTATGTCTTTATTAAATATAGGAGGCTTTATACATATGAATTTTTCACTTGAAGGCCGCAACATTGTTGTGATGGGGGTAGCCAACAAACGCAGTATCGCATGGGGAATTGCGCGCTCTTTACATGAAGCGGGAGCACGTTTGATTTTTACATACGCAGGAGAACGCCTGGAGAAATCTGTTCACGAGCTTGCCGGAACGTTAGAACGCAACGATTCCATCATCCTTCCTTGCGACGTAACAAACGACGCGGAAATCGAAACTTGCTTCGCAAGCATTAAGGAGCAGGTCGGTGTGATCCACGGTATCGCGCATTGTATCGCGTTTGCCAATAAAGAAGAGCTTGTCGGCGAATACTTAAACACAAATCGTGACGGCTTCCTTTTGGCTCATAACATCAGCTCATACTCTCTGACAGCTGTTGTGAAAGCTGCCCGTCCGATGATGACTGAAGGCGGAAGCATTGTCACTTTGACTTACCTTGGCGGAGAGCTTGTTATGCCGAACTACAACGTCATGGGTGTAGCGAAAGCTTCTCTTGATGCAAGTGTGAAATACTTAGCTGCTGACTTAGGAAAAGAAAATATCCGCGTCAACAGCATTTCTGCCGGCCCGATCAGAACGTTATCTGCTAAAGGCATCAGCGATTTCAACTCCATCTTAAAAGACATTGAAGAGCGTGCGCCGCTTCGCCGCACGACAACACCTGAAGAAGTGGGCGATACAGCTGCGTTCTTATTCAGCGATATGTCCCGA
Organism: Bacillus inaquosorum KCTC 13429; assembly: GCF_000332645.1. GTDB lineage: Bacteria > Bacillota > Bacilli > Bacillales > Bacillaceae > Bacillus > Bacillus inaquosorum. The sequence continues at coordinate 265,424 of NZ_AMXN01000004.1, read as the reverse complement.
GGCATTACAGGTGAAAATCTTCACGTTGATTCAGGTTTCCATATCACTGCCCGCTAAGCAGGATCTATGCCAAGCAATCCCGAAACAGGGATTGCTTTTTTATTTCTTCTGATTTTCAGCTTTCTGTCATATAGATAGAATATGACACAATCGGAGGGATGAAGATGTCTAATAAGAAAAGAAACGCGGATAAAAAACCGCTCATGTATATTGTTCAGCCGGATTATGCAGAAACAACAAGGTCATCCATGCAGGAGATTGTCATCAAAAAAAAGGCCAACAAACCCGCTCCGCCAAAAGCAGAGGAAAAGCCGGTTTACGATGAGAAACAGCAGGAGGAAGCTGCGGCAAAGGATGTCCAGCAAGCAGAACAAAAGCCTGCAGCTGAACCAGTGAGTCAGCAAACACAAGAGGTAAGAGAGCCAGAGCACATAAAGAATCAGCAGGAACAGAAAGCAGAGCCGCAGGCCGTTGAAGAAACCGTCGAACACGAGCCTCCGAAAGCAGAAAAAAAGGAAGAGCCTGCACTTGAGGCTCGGAAGCCTGAAAAAGAACCGGAAGCTGTCCATAGTGCCGCTAAAGCGGAGGAAAAAACTCCGCCGGCAAGAAAAGTGAAAAAACCGATGAGCAAGATGTCTATTCATGAAAAAATTGATTTTTTAACAAAGCTGCCGCATAACATGCCGAGAGCGCTTTGTTTGATTGAAGCCAATGGAAGAACGTACAGGGGCGTGATTGTCGGAAGAAGAAATGATTCCGTTCTGCTTCGAACAACCGGCAACGGAGCCCCGACTGAGCTGGCAATCGACGACATTACCTCTCTGCACCCGCTCGGTTTTTAATGAAAATGAAAAAGCTGCCCGGCAGATGTTCCCGGACAGCTTTTTTACATAGAGAAAAGCCTGCAGGCCTGCAAGCTTTTCAGCATTATCATTAATGATGATGGTGCGTGCGATTGATTAATCGAGGATTTAAGCAGTTGATTGCGCAGAAGCAGTCTAAGTCCACTTCAATACAGTAGTTCGTTTTTTCAAGTCGGAAGACTTCACACACCGTATCTTTATCGGTGAAGTCCAAAATGTGTTTGTGTTCGTCAAATGCGATTAATAATGACAGTGTTGCGCAGCTTCCATGCACTCTTTCGACCCTGAAAAATACAGTATTAAAGCAAGGGCCGTTATCGAGTTCGCCGACATTTCCGAAGGCGACTAATGGCGTTGATTTCGATGTAAATATTGCAAAAGGCACTGTGTCGCCTAACGAATGGCTTACAGATAAAAGCTTAGAGTGGCAGCCGGTCGGGCAGTCCTCTTCAACAGCGTTTTGCAGTTCTTCAATATTTTCTACAGCTTCACGCACGCAGCTTGATGTTTTCTGGCTCATATTATCCCTCCTGCCTTATAAATTTGAGACTGGCGAAATGATGGAGAGTCAGCTGCCTCACGCTGGAAGCAGCTGAATGATTTGCACCTGTAATAGAGTTTGGAAGGGGATTCCTCTTTACAAGTGTTTATCCATTGTGATGATGCTTTTTATCTTTATGAGGCGATGTTCTGTCAACTAACTCTGGTGACAGGCATTGAATCGCACAGAAGCATCCGAGATCGACTTCAATGCAGAAATCTGTTTTTTCTAGCCCGAAGAAATCCGGGTCGCAAGGGTGGCAAACACTTAAGGTATCGCCTTTGACATCGACCGGGCGTAAAATAGAAAGTGTTGCACAGCAATCGCATAATTTTTCGACGCGGAAGAAAATGGATTCAAAGCATTGCATATCATCCACAAATCCCCCCACGTTTCCGAATGTGGAGAACAATCCGCCTTTTTTATCAAAAACGAGAAACGGAATTGTGTCTTTTCCAGCAATCGTAGGGTTTAAAAGGTTGGTATAGCAGCCAGTCGGACACTGTTCTTCAACTGCCTCCTGCTCTGCTAAAATCTTTTCCACTGCATCGCATACACAGTTCTCATGCCGGCCATGGGTTTTTCCGCAGCTCATTGATTTCAGCTCCTTCTTTATAGGGTATTTGACTTTAGTCCTTAACAACATATGTACCCGTGCCCCACTTGGTGTGGGTGAACGTCTATATATTCATCATATGCTTGGAAAATAAGAAAAAGCAGAGCGTTTTTAGCTCTGCTTTTAGATTTAGAGGACGAGTGTGATTGCTAAGAGTGCCACAAGTGTGTTAGTAGCTGTGGAAACCAATGTTGCTATATCAGCATCTACTGTTGTGATATTTACGCCGCGGGAGCATTCGATGAGAAGTTTTTGACGGTTTACTTGTTTGTTAGCTGACAGCTGCAATAAATCTTGTGCGACTAATTCGGCAATTACTCCATCTGCAATGGATGTGAGAGCTACTGTTAGGACAGCTGCATTAACCGCCGTTACAACTGATGTTACGGCTTGAACGTCTGTAGATGAAACGTTGATATCACAAGAGTCTCTAATAATAATCGTCTCATCGGAGACTTGTTTATTGAGGTTTGCCTGAGCTAGATTTTGGTCAATGAAGGCATTGTCGTTGCCAAAAAACCCATTGCCATTACAGCAAACATCGCAATGACATTTTCTATCTTCTTTTTTTTCTTTTTCTTTTTCGTCTAACGGATGGTCGCAGTCAGGATCAAGTGCAACCCAAGAATATGGTCTGCTTTCCATATCTATTCCTCCTTTTCTTTTACTGTTATTAAATGAGCGAGCCTCTTACTTTGACTGAGTCATATATCTTGATGAAGCGCCCTATTTTTATGATTAATTTGAATTGTTATTGTTTTGCCGTCTTTGTCTGAGCTGTTCGATTAATTGCTCTCTGCGGCTTAGCGGTTTTGCGTTCTTTTGCTCTTGCGCGGCTGTTTCTTCTTTTTTCTTCTTTTGGTTTTCTATTAACGCTTGTGATTTAGCTTGCAAGTCTTTTACCAGATTCAAGAGCATTTCTTTTTCTTCGTCTGATACTTTTTTCATTTTGTCTTTTGTGACGCCATGTTTAGAAAATATATTTTGTACCAGCATTTTCGTCATCGGATCAGCTTCCGGAAGCTTTGCAAGCTCTTCTTTGATTTTATCGTTATCTGACATTTGTTTTCACCTCGGCTTTTAAGTTTGTGAAAAGAAAGGGTTAAAGGACGTCAAGTTCATTGAGAATGCTGTTTAGCACCTGAAGCAAAATTTGTACAAAGGTTATTATTTCGTCGGCAGACAAAGTGATCTTGATATTTCGGCTGTTGATAATTTTAATGATTGTTCTTTTTTTGATTTGGGAGTTATCGAGAATGAGTATTTCGCTTGCTACTGTGTCAGCCAAGTCCTCGTCGGCGATGACGAGCTGTGTCACCAGGATAATCAATGTTGTGACCAAGGCTTGTATAGAAAGGGCAGATGTTATATGTGATGTATCTATTGTGATATTTTCGCAATCAATCACTTCGATCTGCTGTTCGAATTCGCTTGATAATTGCTCAAATATTGCAGGATGCAGGGATTCAACTTTTTCTTCAAATGACATAACCTTCACTCCTTTCTTATCCATACTCTATATAATGCAAATGGGGTGCAGAGCGGAATAATAAAAATAACCAATTTTGCAACGGACAAGATACAATTCATGAAGAATAGGGTTTTGGCATATATGTGAAGGGATCATGATTGGCAAAGGAGTGAACAAGTGGTTATTAATGGGATGACAATTGCTCTTCTTTCGCTTGCGGTCTTTCGGCTCGCCCGCCTGCTGGTGTTTGACACGATTATGGCACCGCTTCGCAGCCTGTTTCATGAAGAGAAGGAGGAAAAGGATGCGGACGGGAACATTGAAACGTATATCGTCATTAAGGGAACAGGTGTCAGGGCGTTTATTGGTGAATTGCTGAGCTGCTATTGGTGCACAGGTGTGTGGTGCGCCGGCTTTTTGATATTGTGCCAGGCTTTCATTCCAGAGGCAGCGCAGTGGCTGATTTTACTGCTGGCGATCGCCGGTCTTGCCGGCATTATAGAAACGCTCGTATCAAAATGGCTGCAAGAATGAGGCATTCCCACCAGCAACTTTTCACTAGCATCAGCATAAAGTAGCATATATGACATAAGGAAAGGAAGGGATCAAAGTGAATCAATTCAATAAACCTTCCCAAAAAACTCCATATACAGATTCATCATATCAAACTAAAAAGATCAAAAAGAAAGGCTGCGGGTGCGGAAATAAAAAGAAAAAGCCTCAATAGCCTGGCAAAGAAACCGGAGACCTCCGGTTTTTTGTTTTTTTAACGGAGCGCCTTGCTCAGCATATATTATGAGTGGAGGGATGGATACCAGTGAATGAGTTTGAAAAATGGATAGAAGGAAGATATGAACCTCATGAACAAAAGCAAAAAGAGCATGAAGACATCTTGAGCAGTATCAGAAAAGACTTGGATGCATTTGATGAAGCCGGTAGGGCGTTTGAAGAGGAGATTGAAGAGCTGGCTGAAAAAACCGAAGCCTTACTCAAAAAGCGCCAGGCTCAGTACGAACAATCATAAATCCGCAATCGCCCTATGCGTTTATCCAAGCCGAATAAAACGGCTCACATAGTGTATAGAGAGTAAAGGAGGTGCTTATCTATGGGCTTTGGATACGGATTCGGAGGAGGCTACGGCGGCGGCTGTTATGGCGGTTATGCTGGCGGTTACGGCGGCGGCTATGGTTCAACATTTGTTCTTTTAGTCGTATTGTTCATTCTCCTTATCATCGTGGGTGCATCTTTTTATAACTTCTAAGGTTTATTGAGGGAAGTACGGGTGATGTCCCGTACTTCCTTGCCTTGTGTTCATTTTTTATTTTTGGAAAAAGCACATTGAACAATGGGTGTTCATACAATACCGTATCACTCCGCCAAAAGGAGGCGTATTATGGATAATCAATTTTTTAAGAACGTCGAAAAGAAAACAGGTGTCAATATGCAGGATGTCATGAATCTTGCCGGCTCCCTTCAAAACGCCAATTTTAAAGACGAAAACACAGTGCGCAGCGTCATTAAGCGCGTAGCGCAGCTGGCAAACAGACGCGTGCCGAAAGAATTAGAAGATAAGATTGTTCATTCCATTACAAGCGGAAAAGAAAAGCTTGATTTTGGTACGATTTCGAAAATGATGGACAATAAATAAGCAGAGGGCCTAGCTGACTCAATGCAGCGGGCCTTTTTTTACTTTATAGAAAAGACCCGGCAGATCACTGCCGGGCTGTTAATTATGCAAGGGCTGTCTTTGCTGTAAGAGAGGATACAAAAATCTTGAACGGTGGGCCGTTTTGCCGCGCCTGTTTGCGGGACAAGACAAATATAAATGCTGTTTGGCACGTGTCATCGCTACATATAACAGGCGTCTTTCTTCCTCCAAAGGAGCTTCATCACCTTTTCTCGCTGTTTCTAATGAGAAATCGTGTGGAATCGAGCCGTCTACCGTGCCTAACACGTAGACGGTTTTGAACTCAAGGCCTTTTGACCGGTGAATGGTCATCAGTTGAATGCCGTTTTCATCCATTTTGTTTTTCTCAGCGGCCCTCATATGGTCCACGTGGGCGAGAAAGTCAGGTATCGTTTTGAACTTCTTGGCGACGACCTTGATGTCGCGCAGGTCATCGGAGCCTTTTTCCAGCTTGTTGCCCTCATTGCCCCGTTTTTTTAAATACTCGGAGAAGCCCATTTTTCCTTCTGCAAAGGTGATCGCTTCCACCGGCTTCATCGTGCGGAGGCTTGCGAAAAACGGCACGATCTTCTTGATTTTATTCAGCTGGAAAGGCTTCAGATCAGGAAGTTTGGCTAGCGCTTTAATCATGGAGCAGTCCTCGGTAATCGAGAGTGCCTTCAGCGTGTTCAATGCGGACTGTTTTAAGAATAAGGCGGGCAGCAAGTGCTTAATCGCCTCAGTATCATCCTCGTTTTGGCTGGCGTACAAGTAAGCGAGAATCTGGCGGACAATCCGTCTGCTGTAAAACGATTGGACGCCGCGGTCAGCTGTATAAGGAATTGACGAATGATGAAGCCTTTCGTAAATGGCGCGGCCTCCGCTGTTTGTGCGGTAGAGAACTGCAAAGTCTTCAGGGTTTGCCCCGTTTTGAATTTTTTCTTTGATATCGGAAACGACCATTGTGGCTTCTTCCTCTTCGTCATAAGGATAAAACAGCACAGGAGCCTGGATGTCATCACGGGCCGCTTCAAGCGTTTTGGCATACCTGTTTTTATTCTTTTTCACGACGATATCAGCACTTGAGACGATCGGGTGCGTGGATCTGTAGTTCGCGGTTAAATAGATCGTCTTCGCTCCGGGATAATCCTTTTGAAAATCAAGAATAAAAGACGGATTGCTTCCGCGAAACGCGTAGATGGACTGGTCATCGTCCCCGACACAGCACAGGTTTTGCTCCGGGCTGGCCAGCATTTGCATGATTTTATATTGCACCGGGTTAATGTCCTGAAACTCGTCAATTAAGATATACGTAAACCGAGATTGATATTGTTCCAGAAGGTCCGGCCGATCGATAAACAATTCATAGCAGGCGGAAGCCATATCATCAAAATCAAATTGATTGTGTTCTTTTTTCTGGCGCTCATAATGTTCATATAATCGGTAGACTTGTTTTTCCCACTCATCCTGTAAAGGAATGCGTTCATTCGGAACATAAGTGTTTTTCCAGAAACCGATCTGCTGCAGGGCCTGATCAACGGGGAACTCTTTCTCATCTATGCCTTCTTCATAGAGTGCTTTTTTGACATATTGTTCCCGCTGCCACTCCATTTTCAGCAGATGGTCGCCGTTCCATTTAGCAGAATCATAGTGATACAAAATCTTATAAAACAAGCTGTGGAATGTTCCGGTGACAAGTCTTCTGACTTTTGCAGGCTGTAATCCGTACTGCTTCGCCATACGATCTTTCATTTCGGAGACAGCTTTTGTCGTGAAGGTGACAAGCAGCATGTGTTCCGGCGGTATGCCTAAGTGTTCGATCATGTGGGCGGCGCGCGCTGTCAGCACGCGTGTTTTTCCGCTTCCCGCACCTGCAAGCACAAGCAGCGGGCCTTCGGTTTCCGTGACAGCTTTCAGCTGATCTGTGTTCAAGCCGACAGACGGAAAAAGGCTTGTATCAGGTTCTATTGTTTTTTGTATAAATGGTGTTCCGGGTTTAATGCTTCTCGGCCGCTTCCATTCCGTGACAGCCGGAGACGAGTCAGCAACGATCGCTTTTCCCTTGGGCAAACGAAAGACACCGGATTCCTGATAGTCTTCTTTTTTCTCCTCTTTAGCGGGTTTCGTTTCGCAGGCCTCCTCACATGCCGGAAAATGGCCTGGCTGGCGGTGAATAAACTCCGGCGGATCGGTGATGTTAAGCCTTAACAAAACGGGCTTTCCGCAATGAGAACAAAATAAATGTCCTTTTATTCCTTCTTCAAAAAGGAATTGATAATGTTCTCTAGAATATGTATGTAAATGTATGGTTCGATCATTCAGTCGGGCGCATTTCAAAAAGGGGTCCTCCCAATCAAAAAAGGTGTTCATTACAGACAAAGAATATCATATCAAAAGAAACGTGTTTCAAAAAGTAAGTTTAAGGGAATAGAGACAGCAGAAGGGTGGGTATCGCATGATATATGCAGGTCAAATTCAGAACCAGCAATACGCTCAATATGCAAATAGAACGATTGGACATAAGCAGGATTATGCCGGAACCGAAAAAATCAGCTATGTCCCGTTTCAGCGGGTATACAAAGAACTGGAAAAGCAGCAGGAGAATCAAACGGCTGCTGAAAGAAAGGTAAACGAGACAAAACGTAAGCGCTCTCTTTATAAGAGATTGCGAGAAAAAGGAATGGGCACGTACATTAACCGATATGTATAAAAAACCGTTCACATCCAGAGAACGGTTTTTTATATGCGGAAAAAATCCGGATCTCAATAGACCCGGATGCTGTTTAATCCTTAATCATTTGTAAGTGGGGAATGCCGGCATCGAGGAATTCTTTTTCAGAAAGCACGCGATACCCGTGTTTCTTGTAAAACGGCACAGCCTGTGTTTGTGCGTTTAAAATGAAACCGGAAGCGCCGCCGTCTGCGGCCGCTTTTTCTAGCGCTTTCATAATGATGCCGCCGACACCGGCTGAGCGGTGGCTTTTTAATACACAAATCCGCTCTAACTTGCCGTAGCCGTCCTTCATACGCCATCTTCCGGCGCCGACAGGCTTTTCACCGTCATACACGACGATATGCTCCGACTCATTTTCTAGTTCGTCAATTTCTTCTTCAGCAGGCACGTTTTGTTCTTTGACAAAGACTTCTTCTCTTACATAAAATGCATCTTTCATTTGTTCTTCATTTTTTGCAATAACTGCTTCCAAGTCGATTATTCTCCTCCGCCTAGCAAGAAGGTTTCATACACTGTCCATGATCCGTTTTCCAGCTGATAAAGCAAGTGGAAGCGGTCAACGATTTCTTCATGTGACACTTCCTGCATTTTTAATTGTCCCAGCACATCCGAATGCTCGTCGTCGGAAAGATTTTGCCCGACCGTCACATGCGGAACGAAATTGTATTCCTGTTCACCAGCCAACACACCGGTGTATAACTTTTCATTGAGTGTTTTTAATTCTTCCGTCGGCTCTGCTTTGATGTAAATGACATTATTAACAGGCGCAAATGAGCTGTATTTTGTCATTTTGAGAACGACCGGATGGGACTCCTTCGCGATGTTTCTCAGATGTGACACAAGCTGATCCGCTTTCTCCTCCGCACATTCAAACGATGCTCTCAATGTCAAATGGGGCGGGATCAGGGAATAGCTCGGGTCATAGCGCTTTCTGTAAGAGTTCGCAAGGTCTTGGAGTTTTTTTGATGGAAATAAAACGATTCCGTATTTCATATTATGTCCCTCCTGGAAATAAAGTATGATAGAGTATCAAAGCATTTTTTTCAGCGCCGGCGTGATGAGCGGCTGCCAGTATGTCCATTTGTGATCTCCGTCAAATGGCTCAAAATAATAATCGGAAAGCTTCTTCTCCAGCAGCTGTTTCAGCTCCTGATTCGGTTCTGTAAAGTCCAGAATGTTTCCGTCTGTTGTGTGGACGTCAGTTTCTTTTGTGCCGATTTGGTGATAAATAGAAAGGTGTTTGATATCGTCTGACTGTTTTACAGCTTCCAATACATGTTTGTCAACATAAGGAGACTGCATGATGATGTTTCCGAACATATTCGGATAATCAAGCGCTGTCATAAGAGATATGGTAGCCCCGAGCGAATCGCCTATCAGCGTGCGTCCGTAGCCGACCTGATAGGTTGGATACTCGTCATCCGCAAACGGAACGAGCTCATGGGCGATAAACCGTTTATACCCCGAAAATTTGGAACCTTCCGGATGATAGGTTTTTCTGCGCTCTTTTACATCCTTATAAGGAACACCGATAATAATGCTCCGGTCTATTTCCCGTTTGGACAGCAATTCCTCAACCTGTCTGCCGATTCTCCCCAGCCTGAAATAATCGTGGCCGTCCTGCGCGATAATGACATGGTATTTATAAAGAGGGGAGTAGTTGGACGGCAGATAAACGAGCAATGTCATTTCTTCGTTAAGCTCTTTTGAAAAGAATTTCTTTTCTTGCACTGTGCCGTTTTTCGGTGCCATAATACATTCCTCCAGGACATCACTAGACTTTCTTGCTGTTTTCCATTATTGTACCATGAATTATTAGAAATTTCTCTCTTTAAACCGTTCGGAACTCGAAGAAAAAAGTGTTGAAATAAACTGCAAATTGCGCTAATATAAAACAATCAGAAAATTGAAATCGATATTTCTTATCGTGAGAGGTGGAGGGACTGGCCCTTAGAAACCTCAGCAACCGGCTTGTTTTGCATATGCAAAACGCCAAGGTGCTAAATCCAGCAAGCGTTTTTTATGCTTGGAAGATAAGAAGAAGCGTTAAACCCCTTCTTCTTATGAAGAAGGGGTTTTTTATTATGAAAAGGGAAGGTGTCAGCTATATGTCACAGCACGTTGAAACGAAATTAGCCCAAATCGGGAACCGAAGCGACGAAGTAACGGGGACAGTGAGTCCTCCTATTTATTTATCAACAGCATACCGCCACAGAGGGATCGGAGAATCAACCGGATTTGATTATGTCCGCACGAAAAATCCGACACGCCAGCTTGTTGAGGACGCGATCGCCAACTTAGAAAACGGAGCGAGAGGGCTTGCCTTCAGTTCGGGAATGGCAGCCATCCAAACGATTATGGCGCTGTTTAAAAGCGGAGATGAACTGATCGTTTCATCGGACCTATATGGCGGCACATACCGTCTGTTTGAAAATGAATGGAAAAAATACGGATTGACCTTTCATTATGATGATTTCAGCGATGAGGATTGTTTACGCTCTAAGATTACGCCGAATACAAAAGCGATGTTTGTGGAAACACCGACAAATCCGCTCATGCAGGAGGCGGATATTGAAAGGATCGCCCGGATTACAAAAGAGCACGGTCTTCTGCTGATCGTTGATAATACATTTTATACACCGGTCTTGCAGCGTCCGCTTGAGCTGGGAGCTGACATTGTGATTCACAGCGCAACCAAGTATTTAGGCGGGCATAACGACTTGCTTGCGGGACTTGTCGTTGTAAAGGATGAGCAGCTTGGTGAGGAAATGTTTCAACACCAAAATGCGATCGGCGCCGTCCTGCCTCCGTTCGATTCGTGGCTTCTGATGAGAGGAATGAAGACGCTGAGCCTCAGAATGCGCCAGCATCAGGCAAACGCGCAGGAGCTTGCGGCGTTTTTAGAAGAGCAGGATGAAATTGCCGATGTACTGTATCCCGGAAAAGGCGGCATGCTGTCCTTCCGTCTTCAAAAAGAAGAGTGGGTCAACCCATTTTTAAAAGCGCTGAAGACCATTTGTTTTGCTGAAAGTCTCGGCGGGGGGGAGAGCTTTATTACATACCCTGCCACACAGACGCACATGGATATTCCTGAAGAGATCCGCATCGCAAACGGGGTCTGCAATCGTTTGCTGCGTTTTTCGGTCGGAATTGAACATGCGGAAGATTTAAAAGAGGACCTAAAACAGGCGTTATGTCAGGTCAAAGAGGGAGCTGTTTCATTTGAGTAATCACAATTGGACGCTGGAAACCCAGCTCGTGCACAATCCATTTAAAACAGACGGCGCAACAGGGGCGGTCAGTGTACCGATTCAGCACGCATCGACCTTTCACCAATCTTCATTTGAAGAGTTTGGCGCATATGATTACAGCCGCTCAGGCACGCCGACCAGAACGGCTCTTGAAGAAACAATTGCCGCACTGGAAGGCGGAACGAGAGGATTTGCTTTCAGTTCAGGCATGGCTGCGATCTCAACAGCATTTTTACTTCTGTCACAGGGCGATCACGTTCTTGTGACAGAAGATGTATACGGCGGAACCTTCCGCATGGTGACAGAGGTGCTGACTCGGTTTGGCATTGAGCATACATTTGTCGACATGACGGATACAAACGAAGTAGCGCGGAATATCAAGCCGAACACAAAAGTTATTAATATGGAGACACCGTCAAATCCGACACTTGGGATCACTGATATTAAAGCGGTTGTTCAGCTTGCCAAAGAAAACGGCTGTCTGACCTTTCTGGACAATACATTTATGACACCGGCACTGCAGCGTCCGCTTGATCTCGGGGTGGATATTGTACTTCACAGTGCAACAAAATTTCTGAGCGGACACAGCGATGTGCTGTCAGGCCTGGCTGCTGTCAAGGATGAAGAGCTTGGGAAGCAGCTGTATAAGCTGCAAAACTCGTTCGGCGCCGTCCTTGGCGTGCAAGATTGCTGGCTCGTGCTGCGCGGATTAAAAACATTGCAGGTCCGTTTAGAAAAAGCGAGCCAAACAGCGCAGCGGCTTGCAGAATTTTTCCAGAAGCATCCGGCGGTGAAACGCGTGTATTATCCGGGGCTGTCTGATCATCCGGGTGCTGAAACCCATAAGAGCCAGTCAACGGGAGCGGGCGCCGTGCTATCTTTTGAGCTTGAAAGCAAAGAGGCCGTTAAGAAATTAGTAGAGAATGTATCACTTCCGGTCTTCGCTGTCAGCCTTGGTGCAGTGGAATCGATTTTGTCCTATCCTGCTACGATGTCTCACGCGGCAATGCCTAAGGAAGAACGTGAAAAACGAGGCATCACAGACGGCCTTCTCCGTCTTAGTGTGGGTGTCGAACATGCAGATGATTTAGAACGTGATTTCAAACAAGCGCTGAAAGAAATTGCCCCAGTGGCGGTCCGTTAAAAAAGAAGCCGGCGATAGCCCGGCTTCTTTTGTTATTCATCATCAGGATTCAGAATCGCGAGAACTTGATGATCCTCCCAAACGCCATTGATTTTTACATTTTTTCGGGCAATGCCCTCTTTATGAAATCCGGCTTTTTCCAATACGCGCATGGACCCGAGGTTACGGGGCATCACACCGGCTTCAATGCGATGCAGTTTCAATTCGTGGAACGCATAATCAACAATCAATCTGACCGCCTCTGTCATGAGTCCCTTTCCATTGTGGGATTTGTCTAAAAAATACCCGATGAACGCAGTTTGCAGCGCCCCGCGGATGATTTGAAAGAGCGAAACCGTCCCGATTAATGTATCGTCCGAGACTGTAAAAATGCCAAAATAATATTCTTCATCTTTCTCCAGTCTTTGCTGGTACTCGGTTATTCGTTTTCTTTGCCCCTCAATCGTATAATAATCGTCTGCGCGAATCATGGAAAACTGTTCGAAAAAATCTTGGTTTTCGCTTTGCAGCCGCAGATTTTCTTCCGCATCCTTTACTTCTAAAGGTCTTACATAAATGGTATTTCCTTTTAACATACATTGATCTCTCCGTTCTCATGTCGGCATTCCTCTTACATTATTCTCAGGAAACTGCAAATATCCTTTTTATAAAAAGGAAGAAAACCAATTTCCCATAAAGGTGCCGACATAGTTACCAATTAAGTAGCCAAGCGTACCGACAAGCATGATCGGGGCGACAAGCTCCCGCCATCCCTTGGCAATTGCCATCGCAGCCGCGGTCGTGGGCCCTCCGACAGTAGCGTTGACGGCGAGCAGAATTTCTTCAAGCCGCACGCGGAACAATTTTCCGACGGCTAAGGAAACCGCTAAATTGCTGATCGCAATGATAAAGACAAATAAGAGAATAAGAGGCGCATTGGTGACGATTAAGCGCAGATCTGCAGGAATGCCGATCACCACAAAAAATAAATAAATCAAAAAGGTTCCAAGCTCCTGAGATCCATTGAGCCTTTCAAAAAAACGCGGGAAAAGAAAAATGATAAGAACCGTTAAAGACGTAAGCATCAGGTATTGATCGCCAAGCGTTCCGGTCAAAAGAGGATGAGAAAAAATGTTTTTAAAATAGCCGGAAATCTTCACACTAACCGCAACAAGCGCAAAAGCAGCACCGGCATTGAAAGCGATATCCTTTAAGGAAATGTCCTTCCGTTTCCAATAGCTTTCTGCACTGTTTCTGCTGTTTCCATCGGCTTTCACTTTCTCCTCAAACGGCATGGCATAGTGCCGCTGAAACCATTTAAGTGCAGGAATGCTGATTAATATAAAAAACAAAAGCGCCATCATAAAATTATCAGCCACAACGGTAGCCGACACATATTCCCCCGGTGTCTCAAATTTTGCCGCCATCGCCGCAAAATTGATCCCGCCGCCGATATAAGAGGCGCTGATCATCCCGCCGATTTTATCTAAATAAGGAATATGCTGTTTGAGTAGAAAAAAAGCAAGGATGCTGCCGAGCACAGTTCCAGCGGAGCTAATCAGAAATATAAACAGCAAACGCCTGCTTTCCTTAAAAATCTGCCGCACATTGATCTGAAACAGCAAAAGGGGTATCGCCAGCGGTACCACATAAGACCATACGGTATCGTATACAGGCGATTCAACAGGAAGCACCCCTATATTTGTAAACACCATTGCACCTGCCAGCGCGATAATAGCGCCAGACACAGCGGACGCCCACTTAAAGCGCTGCTCCAGCCCAATGCTCACTGCCGCCCACACCGCAATAAACCCCCATAATACCCAAACATCATCAGAAGAAATCAAAGAATGCAAAACCCCATCACCCCTATTATTAGAAAATTAAGACATATTATAATGGCCGAGGAACAGAACAGCAAGTCCGAAAAAAAGTTTTTCTAAAAAAGCAGTTGACGAATAGAAGGGAAGGTAATATAATAGAACTTGTCAGAAAGACAACAACATACCCAGCAACACATACATATCATGATTCCGTAGCTCAGCTGGGAGAGCGCTACCTTGACAGGGTAGAGGTCGCTGGTTCGAGCCCAGTCGGAATCATAGCTTAAACCCTTGCGTAGCAAGGGTTTTTTACTTTACTTATTTATTGATTGATTTTGTCATCATTCATCGAATTGGGGATGAATTTATTTTTTTGAGCTGATTTTGAAGGAGAATTCAAAATCAACTCTGTTTTTGTGCTAGGTTTCTAGGATCGAACTGGTTAAAGTGTTTTACTATCCAGATAAAGGGGCGAAGAATAACGGCATTGATGGCGTGTATGGACCCAAAACAGAAAATGCAGTCAAGCGGTTTCAGTCAGTGAATGGTCTAAATGCTGATGGCATTTATGGGCCAAAAACAAAGGCGAAATTTGAAAAGCTTTTAAAATAAGTTTGTGAATTTTCGAGGTTGAAAAATCTCGTGTTTTTGTACCAATTAGAATAAAAAGGACGTTTAAGCATAAAAATCTACCCTCGATAAATAAACCGAGGGTTTTTTTATGCAAAAAAGAAAGCCTATTAAACCAGGCTTTTGCAGTTTTATAGTTAACATACTGTGAATTATCAGAAATTCTTTAAAAAATGTTATTTAAAAAAGTTTTTTATAGCCTCTAAACGTATGTTATGACCACATTCTTCACAAGTATATTTTCCTTTCATATTTTCTTTAAATTGCTTATATTTCAATGTGCCTTCATATACTCTAAATTTTTTACTGCAACTTATACAAATTACTTCATAATAAAAAATCACAAATCCCTCCTTTTCTTAAAATTAATATATACAACAAAGGACTTAATTTAAGAATTTTTATTTGAACTTTGAGCGAACTATTCAAGATACAATGAAGCATCACTCATAAAACCTAATTATGTCAGAAAAGAATTTTTGTAAGAGTATTAAACGTAATGCTTCTCCAAAGTAAAAAGACATTAAGTTGCACATACAGCCAGCAATAACAACTATATGCGTTCCATACTTTATTTTAAAACAAAATGAGTGCAGTTTTCTATTCTATACTGGGACTTAGGCAGGACAATATTTACGGACCTAAGACTAAAGCGAAAATTGAAGCCCTATTGAAGAAAAAAAATTGTCTCTTGAATTTCAAGGGACCTAAAAGTTTCAATCAATGCTCTTATACCTTTCTGGGATCTTGTCTCTCCAAACAAGCATAAGGTTTTTAAATTTTTCTGTTTCCATGGAACTTTTGTCGTTTTCACTTTCTGTATAAAGGTGTTCTACGACTGTTAGATCTTTTTTTATATATGCAATGGTGGTGTTTAATTGAATCTTATATTCTTCAGAAGAGCCATCCAATACTTCTTGAATAATTTTTAAGTATTCATCAGCTTCATCCACCGAAACAATGTCTTCAATGAAATCAGAAAAGTATTCTAGTTCTGTAGGAAGAACTACTCTTAAGTACCCTAAAGGGTCTCTTTTAAATTCAAATGAATATTCCATGATAAATCAATCATTCCTTTGGTTTTTTATATAAAGGATATGCAGTTGCTATTGAGCCATATTTAATAAATTACTTTTAATATAATTTGAACTGGCGTAATTCGGGGATTTGCGTTTTTATTTTTAGAAAAATGTTATAATGAAAAGTCATAAAATGTTGTGAAGAGGGGGAATTTTGATGCATTACATAACCGCATGCTTAAAAATCATCAGTGATAAAGACCTTAATGAGATAATGAAGGAATTCAAAAAACTTGAGGAAGAAACTAACAAAGAAGAAGGATGTATTACATTCCATGCTTATCCGCTTGAACCATCAGAACGCAAAATAATGCTTTGGGAGATTTGGGAAAACGAAGAAGCTGTTAAAGACCATTTCACGAAAAAACACACAAAAGACGTTCAAAAACAAGAATTAACGGAAGTAGAATGGCTAATGAAAAGCAATGTGAATGAGTAAAAAGACATCTTCAAAAGAGACATTCAAAGACTAAGAATCAACCACTGTAATTCAGTGGAAAAATGTTGGCGGATTGTTGTCCAACTCTGCCAACTGGTAAAAATACTAATGTAAGCTATATGAGAATATAATAAACTTTGTTGGAGAATAAAATACATGTAATAGATGTTAAAAGGCAGTGTAGAAAAAAATGAAAAAGAAAACTAAAATTATACTTTCTCTTTTAGCGGCACTTCTAGTTATTTTGATAGCACTACCGGTTTTATCTCCTGTTGTCTTTACAGCTGCTTCTGAAAAAGGAGCAATCAGACACGAAATGTATAAAAGGGGATATCCCTACCAAAGCTACTTTGCCGTTCTCCAAAAAAGAGAAGGAGACAATGAATCTGGGAATCTTTATTATGTAAATTGGATGGATTGGAAAGATGAAACAGGACAAACTCCTCACTTATGCTATTCAAAACAAGCATCAGATGGTGAATACAAAGTTAGCTGTGGAACAGGGCCCTAAAAAAATTTGAATAGGTCCAAGACCGAAAGCCTGCGGACACTGATCATTGGACACAGAACTCTGTGCTTTGGATTGGTGTCCGTTTTTTTATCTTTTAAATTTCAGAGTGTCTTTCACGATTACTAAGACAGTTAACTCAAAAACATAAAAAACCCTTTTTTCCGGAAGCTTCGGTAAAAAACGAAACTTTTGGCTCTATGATTCTGCTGTATAATGTAAACGGTTTCTTATATAGTATACTTATACTATCAATTTGCTCAAATGGATACTGACAGGAAGGATAGAAAAACAGATGGAATACATAAATACAAGACAAAAAGAGATTTTGTATCTGTTGTTATCTGAGCCTGATGACTATTTAGTTGTGCAAGATTTCGCAGACCGGGTACAGTGTTCTGAAAAAACGATCAGGAATGATTTGAAAGCGATCGAGGATTATCTTAATGAACATTCTCATGCTCAGCTCATTCGGAAACCGGGATTAGGCGTCTATTTACATATAGAAGATCAGGAAAGGGCCTGGCTAAGCCAACAATTACATACTGAACATTTTCATTCAAGGCAGCGGACCGATGAAGAAAGAATGCTCCAAATTGCTTATGACTTATTAATGAATGTAAAGCCTTTTTCCGCAAAAGAAATAGCCGCTCAGCATTTTGTGAATCGATCCGCCATTAAAAAGGATTTGTGTGCGGTAGAGGAGTGGCTGAAGCGATATGACCTCACGCTGGTTTCGAAGCAGCGGCTTGGTTTAAAGGTTGAAGGGAACGAAAAAAGTAAAAGAAAAGCATTGGCAAGAATATCTGATTTGATAGATAACACGGAGTTTACTAGCCAATTTATTAAAAGTAAGTTCTTAAGTCATGAAGTAGATTTTGTGACGAAAGAAATCAAATCATTACAAAAAAAGCATTCTATCTATTTCACAGATGAAACGTTTGAGAATTTGCTGCTGCATACGTTGTTAATGATCCGCCGAATCAAAATGAAGCAGCCGATCTCGATTTCTCCAAGAGAATTGGCGGCAGTAAAAAAGAAGAAAGAATATCAATGGACATTTGCTTGCTTACAACGGCTTGAGCCGGTTTTTGCCATCCGCTTTCCTGAAGAAGAAGCTGTGTATTTAACATTACATATATTAGGCGGGAAAGTTCGTTATCCATTACAGAAAGAACTGACAAATGACCTTGAACATGTTGTACTTTCCAAGGTTGTAAGGCACTTAATCAATCGTGTTTCAGAGCTGAAAATGCTGGATTTTCATAACGATCAGGATTTGATCAACGGATTGAACATTCATCTCAATACAGTGTTACAGCGGCTGAGCTATGATCTTTCTGTATCAAACCCTATGCTTAATGACATTAAAAAGATGTATCCTTATTTGTTTCATCTTGTCATTGACGTTCTGGAAGACATCAATCAAACGTTCGATCTTTATATCCCTGAGGAAGAGGCAGCATATTTGACTCTGCATTTTCAGGCAGCGATTGAACGGCTGCGTCACAGCAGCGAGACACATAAAAAGGCGATCATCGTCTGCCACATGGGCATCGGAATGTCACAATTGCTGCGAACAAAAATTGAACGGAAATGTCATCAAATCGCTGTAATGGCCTGTATCGCTAAAGCTGATTTGGCGGACTATACAAAAAAGCATGAGGATATAGATCTTGTCATTTCCACCATTGCGCTGGAACGTGTAACGATTCCCCATATTGTTGTATCACCGCTTTTGGAGCCTGGTGATGAGAAGAAATTGAGTGCATTTATACGTCAGCTTGACGAATCGCACCGCCAAAAACAAAAAACTTTTCAGATGCTGAACAATACAACTCCTTTTTTGGTTTTTTTACAGCAAGAGGCAGAGCACCGCTACAAGTTAATTGAACAGCTGTCGACAGCTTTGTATGAAAAAGGCTATGTTGAAAAGGAATATGCGGTTCATGCGGTTATGCGGGAAAAAATGGCGGCGACAAACATTGGGGCAGGCATAGCCATTCCTCATGCAAACGCTAAATACATTAAACAATCAGCAATTGCAATTGCCACATTAAAAGAGCCGCTTGATTGGGGAAATGAGAAAGTATCGCTTGTTTTTATGCTGGCTGTCAAACATGAGGATCAAAATATGACAAAGCAGCTGTTTAGTGAGCTTTCATACCTGAGTGAGCAGCCGGCCTTTGTGCAGAAGCTGACGAAAGAAACAAACGTCATGACATTTTTATCTTATTTGGATTATTAAAAGCAGGGATTCATTCCTTGCTTTTTTTGTTTAAGGGAAAAATGCCGTTATTTCCGGAACTTATGGTAAAAAAAGCGATTTTAACGGCATAATTTCGGTATACAGTTGAGACAAGATCTTGTTATTCACACCTTAAAGGAGGTTTCGTATGAAACTGTTAGCGATTACATCTTGTCCGAACGGAATTGCCCATACGTATATGGCAGCAGAAAATCTGCAAAAAGCTGCTGACAGATTAGGCGTTAGCATCAAGGTTGAGACCCAGGGCGGAATCGGGGTAGAAAATGAGCTAACCGAAGAGGAGATTCGGGAAGCGGACGTGATCATTATTGCGGCAGACCGCTCGGTAAACAAAGACCGTTTTATCGGCAAAAAACTGATGTCTGTCGGGGTTCAGGACGGTATTCGTAAACCGGAAGAATTGATTCAAAAGGCACTTAGCGGGGACATAGCGGTCTATCATTCCGCTTCTAAATCGGAATCAAGCCATCAACAGGAGAAGAAACAAAATCCGATTTACCGTCATTTAATGAACGGCGTTTCGTTTATGGTTCCTTTCATTGTCGTCGGCGGATTATTGATAGCGGTTGCATTAACGCTTGGGGGCGAGAAAACACCTAAAGGCTTAGTCATTCCGGATGATTCTTTTTGGAAAACGATTGAACAGATCGGAAGTGCTTCATTTTCATTCATGATCCCGATATTAGCCGGATATATCGCATATAGCATCGCTGATAAGCCGGGGCTTGTGCCAGGGATGATAGGCGGATTTATTGCAGCGACTGGAAGTTTTTACGACAGTGCAAGCGGCGCCGGTTTCCTCGGCGGAATCATTGCCGGATTTTTGGCTGGATACGCGGCACTTGGGATCAAAAAATTAAAAGTTCCAAAAGCAATCCAGCCGATTATGCCGATTATTATTATTCCGGTGTTTGCATCATTGATTGTAGGTTTAGCGTTTGTATTTTTGATCGGCGCACCTGTAGCTCAAATTTTCACATCTTTAACGGTTTGGCTGGCTGGGATGAAAGGGTCGAGCTCAATCCTTCTGGCATTGATTTTAGGCGCGATGATCTCATTTGATATGGGCGGTCCCGTAAACAAGGTGGCATTTCTGTTTGGATCGGCAATGATTGGAGAAGGAAATTATGAAATTATGGGGCCAATTGCCGTTTCCATTTGTATACCGCCGATTGGTCTCGGAATTGCAACGTTTTTTGGAAAAAGAAAATTTGAGGCGTCGCAAAGAGAAATGGGGAAAGCGGCATTTACTATGGGACTCTTCGGTATCACTGAAGGAGCTATTCCATTCGCGGCGCAGGATCCTCTTCGAGTCATTCCCAGTATTATGGCAGGTTCTATGACGGGTTCTGTGATAGCGATGATTGGAAATGTGGGAGACAGAGTGGCGCACGGCGGACCTATCGTTGCAGTGCTCGGTGCAGTTGATCATGTATTGATGTTTTTTATTGCTGTATTGGCGGGATCTCTTGTCACTGCTCTGTTCGTCAATCTACTAAAAAAGGATATAACGGAGGCGTCCCCTGTGCTCAGTGAAACTGCACCGCCAAGTGAAGCTGCTGCAGCAAAAGAAATACCGCAGCCAACTCAAGAAGCCGAAATGACGGAAATCAAAAAACTGACAGACATTATCAGCCCAGAGCTGATTGAACCACATTTATCCGGGGAAACCAGGGATGACATTATTGATGAAATGATTCAAACATTGTCCGACAGAGGTGTGCTGCATTCAGAGAGCGGGTTTAAACAAGCCATTTTGAATCGTGAACAACAGGGAACAACGGCGATTGGCATGAATATCGCGATTCCGCACGGGAAGTCTGAGGCCGTCAGGAAGCCGAGTGTTGCCTTTGGGATCAAACGGTCAGGCGTTGACTGGAACAGCCTGGATGGATCAGATGCAAAATTAATCTTTATGATTGCTGTACCGAAAGAGAGCGGAGGGAACCAGCATCTGAAAATATTGCAGATGTTATCTCGAAAACTAATGGATGACAGCTATAGAAAGCAACTGCTCTCCGTACAAACAACAGAAGAAGCATACAAGCTGCTGGATGAAATCGTATAATGCGGGGGAATTTTTATGATGACTGAACCGTTATTTTTCAAGCCTGTTTTCAAAGAGAGGATTTGGGGCGGCACCGCTTTAGCTGCTTTCGGCTATAACATTCCGTCAGAACGAACAGGGGAGTGCTGGGCTTTTGCCGCACATAAAAATGGACAAAGCGTTGTTCAAAACGGAATGTATAAAGGGTTAACGCTCTGCGAATTATGGGAACAGCACAGACATTTATTCGGATATCTTGAAGGGGACCGGTTCCCTCTTCTGACAAAAATTTTAGATGCAGACCAAGACTTATCCGTTCAGGTGCATCCGAATGATGATTTTGCCAAAACCCGTGAAAACGGGGAGCTCGGAAAAACCGAATGCTGGTACATCATTGATTGCGAAAAAGATGCAGAGATCATTTACGGCCACTACGCAAAAACAAAGGAAGAACTGATCTCGATGATAGAGCTTGGAGAATGGGATGAGCTCTTACGCCGCGTAAAGGTAAAGCCGGGGGATTTTTTCTATGTGCCAAGCGGTACCGTCCATGCAATTGGAAAAGGCATTCTCGTTTTAGAGACGCAGCAGAATTCAGATACAACCTATAGATTATATGATTATGAGCGAAAAGATCCAGAAGGCAATATGCGCGAGCTTCACCTGGAAAAGAGCATAGAAGTCATAGCGGTTCCATCCATTCCAGATCGTCAAACTGTTCAATATGAACAAACAGATGATTTGCATATAGCCACATTGATTGAATGCGCTTACTTTTCAGTGAAGAAGTGGAGTTTATCAGGATCAGCAAGATTAAAGCAGCAAAAACCATTCCTTCTTGTCAGTGTTATTGAAGGGGAAGGCCGTATGATATCCGGTGAGTATGTCAATACCTTCAAAAAAGGAGATCATATGTTGCTGCCTTTCGGTTTTGGACAATTTAAACTGGAGGGGCAGGCAGAGTGTATCGTCTCTCATCTATGAAACGATAAAGGAAGCAAGTACGCCAATTCATGCTGGGCCAGACTGTTTTATGTAGCGGATCAAAGTGTTGCTGAATATGGAAAAAACCTTCTTAGATTAGAGGGTTTTTTTGATTAAAAAAGGAGTTATCTGATTCCTTCACTTTAGTCCCTTTGATAAAAAGAAGACTATACGCATGCTGTGGAAGGAACTATTGGTCCCTTACCCACATTCACGATTCAAAGCCTGACGTTCTTTAAGTGCGGGGTTTTACATTATTCTGTTTAACATTACTAACTAAACCTTGAATAGGCTGTAACACATTTTTGCTGTTATTTTTTCTTATAACAATTGCAGCTATACTAGCTCCTAAACCTAAGAGAGACATCCACATCATCCCTCTGTTTCTTTTACCAGATAAAAGGGGTTGTTTTCTTGCGTTTAAAAGGGCGGTTATCCACCGGACATTATTCATCTTAAAGCCACTTCCCATCAAAATTTTTGTTTCGATACTTAGTTTTCGCAAAAGAGGAATTGATATGCTGGAATTATAATGATGGAAGTCAAAAAAGAATATATAAGAATGCAACGAATTAAACTACACATGCTGGACAAACTTATAGGGATTAAAAAAGAAGAAAGGAGGATGGAAATGAAAAAATGGCTGCAAATTATAAGTGCGTTGTTTCTATCCAGTTTTGTATTAATGGGCTGTAATACTGGTCAAGATAATAATGATAATGATAACAATGCTCCAGATGTTGAGGAGAACAATCAAGATAATAACGGCAACAACCAAGATACTAACGATAACAACGTTCCAGGTGTCGATGAGGATGATACCATCAATAAAGATGATGAAAAAGATAATGATCCTGACCCTGAAGATCCAGTTGAGGATCCTGAAGATACCGATAAAGATAGAAAAGACGAGTAAGGAAACTGCACAAATATTGTTTGAAGAAAAACCCGCTCTCAGTTTAGAGGGAGGGTTTTATCTCTTTGCACGTGCTTCAAAAAAAGCAGGCATAGAGCCTGCTTTTTTTATTGTTTTACATTGTAACGTATCTCCAATGCATAAAGTCTTCTGATTTATGCTCCAATTTAAACCCTAACTTCTCTAAAATAAGTTGTGAACCAAAATTGTTATGTTCGCATCTTGCTGTGATATGGTTCACTGTATCTTGGCTTAAGGCCCAGTTTATGATTTTTTGGGCAGCCTCAACACAGTAACCTTTGCGGCGATGGCTTTTATTTGTTGCAAAACCGATTTCGACCATACCATTCGAATCCGGGTCACCTAAAAATCCGGTTCCTCCAACAATTTCATTATTGTCCTTCTTTAAAATAATCCATGAATCAAATCCTTTTGTTCCATTGTTTTCAACTAATTTCTTACGGAAATAAGGGATGGCTTCAAAAAAATCAGTATTTGGCCATTCACCATTTGTTTCATAACCTAGGTCTTTAATGGCCTGATGATCTCGTTTAGATGCAGCGTCAAGAAGGGGGATATCAATCGTTTTTAATCGTAACCGATTCGTTTCAAGAAGAACCATATGTCTAATCCTCTTTTCTTTTTACTGGTAATAATGATAATATATAAAAATTTTGATCGGAAACAAAAATTCTTGGGGACCAGAGAATGGTGAAGAGCATGTGGTGTATTTGAAATGAACCGTAGACAAAGTGCGATAATGCCATTTGGGGACCAATGTCCTCTCGTATTAGAAGATAATCACTGCCTTGACAGTATAGAGACCGCCCGGTATCATAGATTCAAAACGGGTAGGAAAACGCTTGGTAATAAAGCGTTCCTACCCGTTTTTCTGTTTCTGCTGAAACATTTTGTGTTACCTTTTTGCAATCAGATAAAGCGATATGGCTCTTTGGGTTTGAACAGGATTATGAAGCGTAATGACCCATTGGTTTCTTCTCCGCGGATAGCTTGCTATTGCATACAATGGAGCATAATCGCGTGGAGCAAACCCGCCATTCACGACTTTTATATCCCTTCCTTCAAGATAACAAACAAGGTATTCACCGGGATCTATTACCTGTTGGCCAGTCCATGCGTAAGAATAAAAACCGTCTCCGAGATCCTCAGAGGAAGATGGCGGAATAAAGCCATCAACATTCAATGTGATTTCTCTTCTTCGCTGTCTTTCTGAAAAGTCTGGATTTCTTTGAGTGTTAGGAGTATGTGTAAAGTAAGGAATTAACGCAGGACCATAAAAGTAATGATACAAAGCAACCACTCCTTAGTTTTACATTCATACAAATTGTATGTGTGTGTATGTCGTTAATTCCTGTTTTGTTTCAAGTTGACTAAGAATGGAACTTAAGGAGTGGGATCCTTTAATTGGCTTAATGTCTTTTTTTGCACGTTTTTATTTGCTGCGGAGGCGGTGTTTTGACAATGCAGGTCAGTAGAATATGGCTGACTCTGATGATAGAATTTACTTATTAACTGCAATTAAGAAGACATACATACATTCGATCGTGGGGGAAAAGGATGGCGAAAAAAATGACAAAAACAAATGCGGTTCGTTTGATAGAACAGCAGAACATCTCCTATGAGTTATTAGGCTACAAAACAGAAGGCGGCCAGCCGCTAGATGGCATCTCTGTTTCGGAAAAAATTGGTTACCCTTTGCAGTATGTATATAAAACATTGGTGGCAACAGCAGGAACAAATCATTATTACGTGTTTGTTGTACCCGTTGCAGAGGAATTAGATGTAAAAAAGGCAGCAAAAGTAGTAGGAGAAAAGAAAATAGAAATGATTGCAATGAAGGAACTATTAGAGGTAACTGGCTATCTTCGTGGCGGCTGCTCACCAATCGGCATGAAAAAATTGTTCCCGACTTATATTGATGAAGCAGCTGAAACACTTGATTTTATCATTGTCAGTGCAGGGAAAATCGGTATGCAGCTAAAGGTAGCGCCACAAGATTTAGCCAAAGCATGCGATGCAACATTTGCAGAAATTGTATAGAGAGTAAACAAAAAAGCTTAGACACCTAGACTAAGCTTTTTCCGCATCTCTTTCAAATATGATTTCAAAATAAGCAGCTGCTCCATACCCATCGATACTAGGAGCGAAAATCTGAACGAATGTCCAGCCACTTTTCGCATAGTCATGGATGATTTGCTGGTAGTCTTCTTTAGGCCTTCTTCTCATAGTGCTCAGTTCAACTCTTACGAATTCATATTCTTTCATCGTTTGATACCTCCTCTTAAGGTATACGTAAGAATAAGAAGGGAGTTACAAAAATCAGGTAAAAATTGAACCGTAATAAAAAATGCCTTTCTTAAAGGGAGAGGCTTTTTTTATTTCTGAGAAAAAGATTCCGTAATATTTTGTTTATTTTCATACAACAACAAATACGTTTCCATCTGGCGCTTGAATAATTGCCTGTGCGTATCCATTGAACTTCAGGAACATCGTCTAAAAAAGAACTAATGATTTACAACGAGTAATTAATCAAGGTGATTGAAAATGGCACTTGTTTATAAGAAGATCCGGGTCAGCAATCTAGGTGAATCTCTTGCTTATTGAATTTGACTGAATATATGAGTAAAAAAAGCGCGGCCAAAACATATAAAAATGAGAAGATCATTAACGCACTCATAACTGGATAATGTTTAGCAGAGTAGATAAAAAAATCGAGCTGCGAAATTTGCTTGGGGCTGGTGATGGTATCAATTCCATTTAGGAGTTTTGAAAATGTAGCGGTATAGTTCCAATCAAATCGATCTGAAACAAGCTCGCTTCCTTGATACCAATTGACAGCGGTTAAAAACAGAAAAACCATGAAAGAAAATCCAAGCTGTACAACTAAAAGCATCCCTTTCAATGTTGTCGACCTCCACATCTATGAACATGGAAAAAACTAAATAATATATTACCATAATATAGGGTATTTGGACAATTTCTCTTTCTTTTCTTGCATGTAAGATAAAAGCGAAAGTCTATTTTTTTGTTTGTTTTTGGCTTATAATACCTGATGATGGAAAAAGAGTTCGAGTTTATAGAGTGGAGAACTACTATTTGCCATTTTACTTTTGTACTTTGGCGAACACCCGGTAGTAAGCTGGGGGACGTACTTTCTTTTCTTTCAATCAAAACATGCAAAGATGCGGACATGTTTAATATCCGGCTGGGCTTTATCTCATTATTTATTTTGCCTTTAAGTAATCATTTCAAGAAAGCGATGATATTCATGAACAAAGAAACCCTAAAATACATACTCACTATTTTCTCAATATGTGCAACCCTTCAGGAAACCGATGATATGAGTATTGCTCATAGCTGGATTTTGACTGAAATCGTACGATTTTTGATTTGCACGGCTGTGTTTTTAATCCTGACATTTCTATTAGATGCTGTTTTTCCAAACAAAAAAGAGTCACATTAATGTGTGGCTCTTTTTGCATAACATCATCTGATCAAAAACATCACAAATGAATCAATCATCATGATTAAAAACAGCAAGCAAAAATAAATGAGCGAGTAGACAAACATATCCTTTGCCCACTTCACGTCATCATCCGTTTTGAATCCTTGGATGCTTTTTTTGATCCATATGCCTCCGAGAACCAAGGCAGCTAAGAAATAAAATGGGCTGATATGACCAGCGGCGAGAGTAAAAGGAAATAACAGCGTCACCGGCACCAGGACTGCAATATATTGAATCATTTTTACTTTCGTTACATGATTTCCTTTTACAACAGGCAAGAGCGGAACGCCCGCTGCCCGATATTCCTCTTTCCGTCTTATCCCAATCGCCCAAAAATGCGGGGGCTGCCACAGAAACATAATCGCGTACAATAGCACTGCCGTCATACTGATGTCTCCGGTTACGGCACAATACCCCATCAATGGCGGCGCAGCTCCCGGAAAGCTCCCGACAAATGTACTCCACACAGAGGTTCGTTTCACCCATACCGTATAGATGATCGCATAAAAGATAAAGGCGGCTAGTCCGAGAAGGGCAGTTAATGGATTGAGGGAATACAGCATCACAAGACCGGTGATTCCTAATACGGAGCCATACGTTAAGATCATGGCTGGCGGCATTTTCCCTGTGACTGAGGCCCTGCTGCGGGTGCGCGCCATTTTTGCGTCCATATGGCGGTCAAAATAATTGTTATAGACAGTCCCGGAAGCCATAACAAACGCGGTTCCAAACATTGCTGTCACCATTGTCAACAAAAAAGCCATTCCTGTTAATGGTTTGTCTGCGCTGGCAAACGCAATCCAAAATCCGCCGAAGGCAGCTATCGAGTTTGATATGATAATGCCGGGTTTTGCAAGTTTGATAAAATCGTAAGCTGTTACCCGGTTAGAAGGTTTTATGTATGTCGTTTCAGATATAGCTGCAGAATCTCTTGTATTCTCCAAAAATAGACGCCTCCCCCAAAACTGCATGCTTTTGTTATCGTAACAAGAGGGCTGTGAAATCACAATTATTTCCTATATTTGTCATGATATTGTCATTTTTAAAACAAAAAAATGGGGAGCTGGACTGCCCCCATTTCGGTAAACAAAGCCTAGTATCCTCCGCCGTATCCTCCGCCATATCCGCCGCCGTACCAAGGGTAGTAAGGTGGACGCGGGCGCGGGTAGTAGTAAGGCGGACGCGGATAAAACGGGTAGAACGGATAAAACGGTCTTGGATAATAATAAGGCGGATAAAATGGCGGTCTCGGGCGCGGATAATAATAAGGCTGTCTTTCATCATAAGGTGTAATTTGTTCAATCGACTGTTCATTCAAAGGATAATCCAAGAGGAAAACCTCCCTAACTTTTTTATTCTGTTTACCATATTCTAGATGTTTGAGTTGGGTGTATGTACATTTGTGAAATCGTTTATTTTTTTATGATGAAATCCCTTAAAAAGGATTGACAAGAACTTTTAAATCTCATAGTATTACAAATGTAAAATAAATGTTACTTTAATGTTACAGAAATATTTCTAAAAAGATACGATTCTAACATTGATGCAAGATAAATCGAAACGGTTACGAAAGAAGGAATTGGGTTGTTGGCAAAAAGAATCAAGTGGTTTCATGTATTAATTGCAGTTGTATGTGTGGCGGGCCTTATCGGCTTTTTCCATAATTCATTACAAAAAGAAACGGTTATGAATAAAGTAAAAACTGATTCTCAGTATGGGAATGTGGAAATCGCAACGCTTGTGAATGACGGGAAAACTTTCAATTACGCGGTCAACTATCCTGTTTTCAAAAATAAAAAAATAGATGGGGTATTAAAGAGTTTCGCAGAGAAAGAGGTTCGCCAATTTCAGAAGGAAACAAAAGGCGTCGATCAGGAGCATACGAAAAAACGCAACGAATTAAATGTTGATTATAAAATTGTCCATTATGCCAAGCAGACAGTAGCGATTGTATTTAATGAATATAAATATATCGGCGGTGCACACGGGCAAACCGTGAAAAAAACGTTTAACTATGATTTTAGTAAGCAAGCTTTTCTTTCGATTGATGATATATTCAAGGAGGACGCTGACTATTTACATAAGCTTTCGTTAATCGCTTATCATGAGCTGAAAAAAGATAAGGACATTGCTGCCGACGATGCGCTGTTAAGAGAAGGAACGGCACCGAAAAAAGAAAATTTCAGCCGCTTTGCCATCAAGGAAGATTATATCGAATTTTATTTTGATACATATCAGGTCGCAGCAGGCTATCTTGGAGAGCAATCGATTGCCATTAAAAAAAGCCTTTTGAAAGACAGCTTGAAAGAACAATATATGGATAAAGCAAAAAACAAAAATAAAATCAAAGAACAGAAGCCGAAGCATGAAGTGATTTCATTGCCCAAAGAGGAAACAATTGATCCAAATCAAAAAGTCATTGCGCTTACTTTCGATGACGGCCCGAATCCTGCGACAACAAATCAGATTTTGGACTCCTTGAAGAAATATAAGGGACATGCCACGTTTTTTGTTCTGGGGAGCAGGGTGCAATATTATCCGGAAACACTTAAAAGAATGCTGAAAGAAGGAAATGAGGTGGGGAACCATTCATGGAGCCATCCGCTTCTCACAAGGCTTTCGGTGAAAGAAGCGTTAAAGCAGATCAATGACACGCAAGATATGATTGAAAAAATAAGCGGATACCGCCCGACGCTTGTAAGACCTCCATACGGCGGCATTAATGATGAACTGCGGAGTCAATTGAAAATGGATGTCGCGTTATGGGATGTTGATCCGGAAGATTGGAAAGACCGTAACAAAAAAACAATCGTTGACCGTGTCATGAGTCAGGCGGGAGATGGAAGAACCATCTTGATTCACGACATTTACAGCACCTCTGCTGATGCGGCCGATGAAATTATCAAAAAGCTCACCGATCAAGGCTATCAATTGGTGACGGCCTCTCAGCTTGAAGAGGTTAAAAAACAAAGAGAAGCAAATTAATACGAAAAGGCTGCCGCGGATATTGCCCGTTTGGCAGCCTTTTTTCTTTTTAATAAGATCCTGTCGTGGCCCAAACATTCAGGTTCGGTCCTGAATACTTGCCGAATGCGTAAGAAGTTCTTGGGTCTAAATCATATACCATCGGTGTATAACAAGATTTTTGGCCGGCTACAGCTTTTCCGTTTCCGCCTGCAGAATCACAGTTATATCTCTTTCCGTCCGTGTTTCGGGTAATCTCCGCGTTTGCTTCAAAGCCTGTCGTCAATGTGTTATTCATCGTGATTTTTGCCCAAGCCGTTTTACATGTACTGCTGAATTTGAGCTCGACCACCCCGATGACTTGATTGCTGGCATTCACTAAGTTTGAGGATTTTTTTGTGGAGCCGCTGGACGCACAATCATTGTAATAAGGGCTTTTTCCATCGTAGGCATGGGTTTCTGCATTGGCGGGTGTTCCTTTGACGGCAAAAACAAATACTACTGCGAATAACACCAATGAAGCTTTCGTAAACAGTTTTTTCATGTTCTTTATTACCTCCTTAATATGGCAAACAATAAATCATACGGAGGAACAATTAAAACATGCATGCTTTTTTGTGAACAATAAAGGCGGCCTGGAGGATGGAGTTCTTGGCCGCCTTTGGTGAGATATTAAGCTTTTACATCAATGGTTTGTCCGAGCGTCGGATGCTGAATCATCTTTAAGGTTTGATCGGCATTTTGCTTGGCGGTGTCCATCACTTTTTTCGTTAAAGCGACATCAACATTTTGGGCAAGGGATGCTTGATGCATCGCAACTGATAAAGCAGGAATATCCATCGTTCCACCTCCTATGCCTTACCTATCGGCGGCTTTGTATCATTTTACAGTGAAAAATGGCTTAATTTTCGCTGTTGACCCTTACGCTGCGGCATATCGTATGTTTTTGACAAGGAGGGAATCAGGATGAATCTTGTAATGGAAAAGACCATTGAGCAATACGAAAAGCTGTTTTCAATGGATGAACCGAAAAGAGAGGATGAATTTCGGTATACGATGATGAGACCGTTTGAAAAGATGTGGGGCGCCATCCAAGTTCTGCTGAAAGCAAAGGAGCCAAACGGCTATGATGTAATGATGGCTGTGAAAATGCTTGGTTATTTGGATATCCGTGATGCTGAAACCGGGCAGAAAGCATTGCAAATACTGAAAGAATCACATGCTGCAGAGACAGCTGAAACTGCGCTTCGGCAATGTATCCGTTTTGCTGAGCGCAAGCAGTTGCGGGTGAATGCCGGCGAGATCAAATTCGGCCTTTATATCGCTGATCCTAATAAGCTTCAGCTGCAAAAAGGCTACTGCGGGTTTGGCGGGATACCTGGCTTTATTCATGTATGGATTGATCCGAACAATTATAACCTGCCGAGGCTCCCCTCTATCATTGCTCATGAGTTTCATCATAATTTGCGGTTTTCGTATGTTGATTTTCATCACGGCTCTGTGAGTGTCGGGGATTATCTCGTGATTGAAGGATTGGCTGAGTCATTTGCCAGAGAGCTGTTTGGCGTGGAGCAATTGGGTCCTTGGGTAACACGTTTTGATCAAGAAGATTTGCAGTATTCCATTGAAGTGATCAATGAGGTGCTGGATGTGAAAGGTTTTTCAGAAGTGAGCCGTTATATGTTTGGTGATCCAATTGCTAAAGAGCAGGGCTTTGAGCCTGCTGGTTTATCGGCTTTTGCGGGTTATGCGGTTGGCTATCATGCCGTTCAGTCATTTATGGATCAACAGCAAGTCACGATAAACGAGGCCACACTCCTGGATGCGGAGATCATTCTTTCACAGTGCGGGCTGTTTTCCAAATGAAAAAAGCGTCACATATTGCGGCGCTTTTTGATTTCCAGAACCAGCAGTTCTATGGCGGCACAGGCGGTAATTCCGACTGTATACGCTCCGATATCGCTCCATAAAAATCCGTATCCCAGAACAAGACCGCCAAGAGAAGTGTCTCTGATCCGATCGATCCATTCGGCGTGATACAGCTGGCTGATTTCAATGATAAAACAGAAAATAAGACTGATAATGCCCGTCATCATTGTCTTCAGTTTTTGAAATAGAAACCCGCATCCCGTAAAGATCATGGCGGCCCACAGCGAGTCTCCGAGATAAGGATTGACGGCATCAGGAAGAACACTGGAGAATGCTCTTGATCCCAGCCCCAGCCCGATGATCAGTAAGGTGAAAGCTGCATATATCCATCGATTTCGCTTCATTGAAAATTGATACCCCGTCTCCAATTGATCTCCCATGTATTGTAAGGAATATATCTTTTATTTGTCCAATAAAAAAGCGGCCGAGCAGCCGCATGATGGTTTTATTTTGCTTTTAGGTTTACATGGTCAGCGGTCTGGTCCGTGCCTATTACAAAATGGAGTTCATATCGGCCTGTGTCATATACATAATCGATTTCATCAGTAAACGGGACGGTTAATACTCGATTCGCGGGGCCTATTTCATTTTGCAGCACTTCCGGCGTAACCCCGCCTAAATTCAGCTGCCGTTCGACCCCGGTCCCAAAGTAGCGGATTTCTGAAATCGTCATGTCTTTATGATAGGAAAATCCGTAGCCCGGCTGGCCCATATTCCAGTGATATAAATCAAACCGATTGTCTCCTCCAGATGGTCGTTCCGGTTCCCCTAGTGCAGCGTGGACATCGCCTTTCGTGCTTTTGTTAACGGTAAGGCCTTGCACCTGCTGAGGCATTTCTCCTGTGTAGGCGGTGCTGTAGAGATTTTTGACAAGCTCGGCGGCTGATTGGTTTGTGTTTTCAGAGAGCGTGTTTGTTTGAGTTACGCCCTTTGCCGGTGTTGAAAAGGACGCCGCTCCCAAGCCGGAAAGTGTGCCTGTCAGTACGGCTGCCGCGGTTAGAACAGACATTGTTTTTTTCATGTCGATCCCTCCTTTATCATCTACCATCTCGTTTCCCGGTGTTTATGCAATAAAACATGTGGGTGCGCTTTGTATGTTTTGCTGAGTCCTTGTAGGGGAACTGAAATGGGTAATTCGGTATATACAAGCAAGAAAGGGGAATGGAGATGGCTGACAAGAAAAACATCACAATAAACGGCGTTGAAATGGAGGCGTCCGAGGAACAGACGGTGCTGCAGCTTTTGAATAACAGTTCAATTGAAGTGCCGCAAGTTTGCTATCATCCAAGCTTAGGGCCGATTGAAACATGCGATACGTGCATCGTCAGCATCAATGGTGAGCTGAAAAGATCGTGCTCAGCTGAATTAAAGGATGGGGACGTCATTGATACGCTTTCGCCTGATGTGAAAAAAGCGCAGGTCATCGGGATGGACAAGATTTTATATAATCATGAGCTTTATTGTACAGTTTGCGATTACAACAACGGGGGATGCGAAATACATAATACGGTGAAGGAAATGAAAATCAATCACCAAAGCATCCCGTTTGATCAGAAGCCTTACCATAAGGATGAATCTCATCCGTTTTACCGGTACGATCCGGATCAATGTATTTTGTGCGGACGGTGTGTCGAAGCGTGCCAGGACGTTCAGGTAACTGAAACACTGACCATTGATTGGGAACGGAAGCGCCCGCGCGTCATTTGGGATAATGATGTGCCGATCAATGAGTCGTCGTGTGTATCATGCGGCCACTGTTCAACTGTCTGTCCGTGTAACGCGATGATGGAAAAAGGAATGGAAAGGGAAGCCGGATATTTAACAGGCATTGATAACGAAACGCTCCGTCCGATGATCGAGATTACAAAAGGCGTAGAGACAGGTTACGGCTCGATTCTCGCCATTTCTGATATGGAATCCGCCATGCGTGATGAACGAATCAAGAAAACGAAAACCGTCTGCACCTATTGCGGTGTAGGGTGCAGCTTTGATGTCTGGACAAAGGGCAGAGACATTCTGAAAGTCGAGCCGCAGGAGGAAGCGCCAGCCAACGGCATTTCTACCTGTGTAAAAGGGAAGTTCGGCTGGGATTTCGTGAACAGCGAGGAACGCCTGACAAAGCCGCTGATCCGCGAAGGCGACCGTTTCCGTGAAGCGGAGTGGGAGGAAGCGTTATCGCTGATCGCCAGCAAGTTCACGGATTTAAAAGAAGAGTTTGGCCCGGATTCACTCGCTTTTATTACATCTTCTAAATGTACAAATGAAGAATCCTATCTCATGCAAAAGCTGGCCAGAGGGATCATCGGCACAAATAATGTGGACAACTGCTCGCGCTATTGCCAATCTCCTGCAACTGCCGGCCTGTTCCGGACGGTCGGCTATGGCGGTGACTCAGGGTCAATTACAGATATCGCGCAAGCGGATCTTGTGTTGATTATCGGTTCGAACACGTCAGAGTCACATCCGGTCTTGTCCACTCGCATTAAACGGGCTCATAAGCTGAGAGGGCAGAAAGTAATCGTAGCGGATATCAGAAAACACGAAATGGCAGAGCGCTCTGATTTATTTATTCAGCCGCGTGCCGGATCAGATATCGTCTGGCTGAATGCCATCGCCAAATATTTAATTGAAAACGGCAAGGACGATGAACGCTTTTTGCGGGAAAAAGTGAACGGACGGGATGAATATGTAAGAAGCCTGGCACCATATACCCTTGAATATGCCGAGGAGAAAACCGGAATTGATCAAGAAACGCTTATCCAAATGGCGGAGATGATTGGCCAGGCTGACAGTGTGTGCGCATTGTGGGCAATGGGTGTGACACAGCATATTGGCGGAAGTGACACGAGCACCGCAATCTCTAATCTGCTGCTTGTGACAGGAAACTACGGGAAACCGGGAGCAGGTTCTTACCCATTGCGCGGCCATAACAACGTGCAGGGAGCAAGTGACTTCGGAAGCATGCCTGACAGACTGCCGGGCTATGAAAAAGTAACGGACGAACAAGTCCGCCAAAAATACGAGCGGGCGTGGGGTGTGCCGCTGCCGAAGGAGCCGGGCATGACCAACCACGAAATGATCGAAAAAATCCATTCCGGCCAGCTGAAAGCGATGTATGTAAAAGGTGAAGAAATGAGCCTGGTTGATTCCAACATCAATCATGTACACGCCGCATATGAAAAGCTTGATTTCTTTGTGGTGCAGGACATTTTCCTTTCACGTACAGCCGAGTTTGCTGATGTTGTTCTTCCTGCGAGCCCGAGCCTTGAAAAAGAGGGCACCTTTACTAATACAGAACGCCGTATTCAGCGGCTGTATCAGGTGTTTGAACCGCTGGGCGAATCAAAGCCTGACTGGCAGATTATTATGGAGGTTGCCAATAAGCTTGGCGCTGACTGGCACTATGGGCACCCTGGAGACATTATGGAGGAAGCAGCCATGCTGTCGCCGATTTATGCCGGCGTCACCTATGAACGCCTTGAAGGCTACAATTCCCTTCAATGGCCTGTAAACGCTGATGGAAAAGATTCGCCTTTACTCTTTACAGAGCGCTTTCCTTTCCCGGACGGCAAAGCCATTCTCTATCCTGTTCAGTGGACAGAACCTGAAGAATTCGGTGAGGAATATGATATCCATGTCAACAATGGGCGGCTCTTGGAGCATTTTCACGAAGGAAACCTGACCTACAAATCAAAAGGCATTTCGAAGAAAACACCGGAAGTGTTCTTAGAAATTTCTCCTGAGCTTGCGGCGGAACGGGGAATTCAGGACGGAACCCTTGTCAGACTCACATCGCCTTTCGGAAATGTCAAAGTGAAGTGCCTGATAACGGATCGTGTCAAAGGGAAGGAAGTATACCTGCCAATGAACGATTCAGGGGAAGCGGCGATCAACCTGTTAACAGGCAGCCATGCCGATAAGGATACCGATACGCCTGCATACAAAGAAACATCAGCCAAAATGGAAATTTTGAAACACGACGGAACCAATCCGCTTCCTAACATCAATCACCGCAACGGCAATCCGCAGCCGCAAATCGGTGTGCAGGTACAAAAGAAATGGGCGCGGAAGGATTATATTTTTCCTGGCGACGCAGTGAAAAGGGGGATCGGACATAATGGCTAAAGCGATTAAACGAATTCAAAAAATCGAGGTAACCGAAGAGGATCAGCGAAAGCGTGATATGAAAGAAATTGAAGATGCATTAGTCGAAAATAAGGAAGCCATTCTTGAAACGATGCAAATGCTCGGCCACATGAACGAGCGCGGCGTCCTTCCATTGCTCCGCGGCCTTTTTGGCCAAGGAGATAAAGTCCTTGATATCCTAGTGAAAAAGGCAGATACAGAGGAAACGGCCAATACGCTGAAAAATCTGCTTCTTCTGTTTGGAACGCTCGGCATGCTGGACGTAAAACAGCTGGAGCCTCTCATTTTGAAAGTGAATGCGGGTGTGGCAAACGCGGTGAAACAGAAGAACAGCGAAGAGAAAACAGGTTATTTTGATATCCTCCGTTCGCTCAAAGACCCGGAAATCAACAAAGCAGTTACGCTGCTCTTCTCCTTTTTGAAAGGAATGGGACAAGATACAAAGGAGCTGGAACGCACGACGCAGCCTCCGGAGCACCAAAAACATCATCAGGAGCCCAGAGAGAAAAGGGAAATGAATAAGCGAGATTGATTACCTGCCCGAGCCGGCTGCTGCCAGCTCGGGTTTTTGTGTGAAATGAGTCTTAGGAACCAGGAGGAAATATCTAAAATAGAAACAAGACAAAGAAGTTTTTGTTTTGGAAAATGATATGCCATCACCGGCCTGTCCAGTATTTTTTCCAGTAAAGGATAAATCTCTATGTCATTGGCTGACCTATACTATGAATGGATATGATAGAGTAATTTGTTACTTTGTTCCCTGTTAAGATAAGGAAAAGCGTGATTATAATAGAAAACGATTACTTTAGATGGAGGAACAACAATGAAAAAAGCATTATTCATTTTGTTTGTGCTAACGATTGGATTTGCGCTTTCTGCGTGCAGCCAGTCCAGTGATGCGTCAGCTGAGCAAAAGACAGAAAAGAAAGAAGCAACAGCAACGGAAAAGAAAACAGAGGAAAAAGAAACCAAAACGGATGAAAAGGTGCATAAAGTAGGCGAAACTTTTAAAGCTTCCAGCACAAATTTCTCGGTCAATAAAGTATATACGACGGCAGAACAAGGCGAGTATAAGACAAAAATTGGCGAGAAAGAAAAAACAATAAATAATAATGAAGAATTTTTAATAGCTGAGGTAACGATCGAAAATACAAGCGACAAGTCTTTCAATTATACGAGTGGCGGTTTTGAATTGAAAGACGGCAAAGATCAATCGATCAGAGCAAACATAGTATCTACAGCTGACCTGAAAACAAGCCTTAAATCAGGGAAGTTAGCCTCGGGTAAAAAGGTAACAGGCACAGTTAGTTTCGTGATTCCAAAAGGAGAAAAAAACCTTAATCTGTCATATAATCCATCATTTTTAAATTTTGAAACAGAGGAT
This sequence comes from Bacillus inaquosorum KCTC 13429, assembly GCF_000332645.1. Classification (GTDB taxonomy): domain Bacteria; phylum Bacillota; class Bacilli; order Bacillales; family Bacillaceae; genus Bacillus; species Bacillus inaquosorum. The sequence goes on along the minus strand of NZ_AMXN01000004.1, from coordinate 228,515 downwards.
ATTACATATTTCGTAAAACTGAATTAAGGTATCTTTTGAGCATGTCACCGGAAAATCGGAGCATGCTTTTTTTATTTTAAAAGAGATTGATAGTATAAAATGGGGGTGAGGTGATCAATTATGCAAACCAAATGGCTGAAACGGGCACAGCGGATTCAGGCGATCGCAAAGGCAGGGCTTGCTTTTTCCAAGGATGTATATGACAGGGAAAGATACGAAGAGCTGATGAAGCTCAGCGTAGAGATGATGGCGGATTACTCGCAGACGGAAATTGAAGTCATCACTGATTTATGGAAGGGCGAGAAAGGCTATCCGACACCGAAAGCGGATGTTCGCGGAGCAGTATTTCGAGAGAATCAGATTTTGCTTGTCCGGGAGAAGCACGATGAGCTGTGGTCGCTGCCGGGCGGGTTTTGCGAGATTGGTTTATCACCGGCAGAAAACGTGATCAAGGAAATCAAAGAAGAGTCGGGGTACGATACAGAACCGTCTCGATTGTTGGCCGTGCTGGACAGCCATAAGCATCCTCATCCGCCTCAGCCGTATCATTACTATAAGATATTCATTGAATGCAGCATAACAGGCGATCAGGGGGAAATAGGAATTGAGACGAATCACGCCGCTTTTTTTCCGGAAGACAGGCTCCCGCCGCTTTCTCCAAAACGAAACACACCTTCACAGCTCAGCATGCTATTTGACTTTTGCGCCATCCGGACAAGAAAACGATATTTGACTAAAAAAAGAAAGAGCCAGGTAGGCTCTTTCTTTTTTTATAGCGCAATATGTTTTTCACTGGAGAGTTTCAGAAGAGTCAAAATAGAATCGGCTTGTTTATGGCCGAGTTTTTGCTTTAATTTGTTTTCTTCAACTAATCGGCTGCCGTAAATCTCGACAGAGGCTTTGTCAACGACAGTATGCCAGTTTTCCTGCTTTTTTCCCTCGACAAGCGGTTTTTCATGTCTCTCAGAAAAAGAGAACACAAACAATACAAATGCAAGTGAAAGTAGGATGCCGACAACTTGTTTTTTGAAATTGGTCTGTGCTGCCATGTTGTTCTCTCCTTCACCTTTTACCTTCTATTTAATCATAGAATCAGCTTGGTTTATATAATGGGAAAGTCATTTTTGGGGTTAGTGCTATTGGTTGAGAATAGGGGGTGTTTACTGTCGGAGTGTGTGCAATTGAATGCATAGTGAATTTACATGCTTATGTCTAAGGTCACGTTGTGAGCCAAAGCGGCAGTGCTGAATAGAAAAAAATTGAAAGATTATGGTAAGATGAACAAAATTCGAGGGGGAATATATGATGCCTGCATCGGGCATCATGATCGCCTGCCTGCTGTTATCAATCTGTCTATACTTGATTGTCCCTCTCTTTTTCGAAAGCGGGAGGTGAAGAAGAACGTCAATTGCTGAATTCTTTCAAGGGGAGTGACAATACGTGAATGTGTTAAACCGACGGCAAGCCTTACAGCGAGCGTTGCTCAATGGAAAAAACAAACAGGATGCGTATCATCCGTTTCCGTGGTACGAATCGATGAGAAAGGATGCGCCTGTTTCCTTTGATGAAGAAAACCAAGTGTGGAGCGTTTTTCTTTATGATGATGTCAAAAAAGTCATTGGGGATAAAGAGGTATTTTCCAGTTATATGCCGCAGCAGTCAAGCTCTATCGGGAATTCCATCATTAATATGGACCCGCCAAGGCATACGCAAATCCGTTCTGTAGTGAATAAAGCCTTCACACCGCGTGTGATGAAGCAATGGGAACCGAGAATTCAGGAAATCACAGATGAACTGATTCAAAAATTTCAAGGGCGAAGTGAGTTTGACCTTGTTCACGATTTTTCATACCCGCTTCCGGTTATCGTGATAACTGAGCTGCTGGGAGTGCCTTCGGAGCATATGGATCAGTTTAAAGCATGGTCTGATCTTCTGGTCAGCACACCGAAGGATAAAAGTGAAGAAGCTGAAAAAGCCTTTTTGGAAGAACGAAACAAGTGCGAGGAAGAACTGGCCGCATTTTTTGCCGGCATCATAGAAGAAAAGCGAAACAAACCGGCACAGGACATCATTTCAATTTTAGTAAAAGCTGAAGAAACAGGCGAAAAGCTGTCCGGAGAAGAGCTGATTCCGTTTTGCACGCTGCTGCTGGTGGCCGGAAATGAAACCACCACAAACCTGATCTCAAATGCGATGTACAGCATATTAGAAACGCCGGAATATATACGCTGAACTGCGCAGCCATCCTGAACTGATTCCTCAGGCAGTCGAGGAGGCTCTGCGTTTCAGGGCGCCTGCCCCGGTTTTGAGGCGCATTGCCAAACGGGATACGGAGATCGGGGGGCACCTGATTAAAGAAGGAGATATGGTTCTGGCTTTTGTGGCATCAGCAAATCGTGATGAAGCGAAGTTTGACAGGCCGCACATGTTTGATATCCACCGCCATCCCAATCCGCATATCGCGTTTGGCCACGGCATCCATTTTTGTCTTGGGGCACCGCTTGCCCGTCTTGAAGCAAATATCGCGTTAACATCTTTGATTTCTGCTTTCTCTCATATGGAATGCGTCAGTATCACTCCGATTGAAAACAGCGTGATATACGGATTAAAGAGCTTCCGTGTCAAAATTTAATAAAAAGGAGACTGGAGATTTATGAAAAAGCACCATATTTCGATTATCAATATTCCTGCGTACGGGCATGTCAATCCTACGCTTGCATTAGTAGAGAAGCTTTGTGAGAAAGGGCACCGTGTTACGTATGCGACGACTGAGGAGTTCGCGCCTGCTGTTCAGCAAGCAGGTGCAGAAGCATTGATCTATCATACTTCCTTGAATATTGATCCTAAGCAAATCAGGGAGATGATGGAAAAGAATGAGACGACGCTCAGTCTTTTGAAAGAATCACTCAGCATTCTGCCGCAGCTTGAGGGTTTATATAAGGATGATCAGCCTGATCTGGTTATCTATGATTTTATCGCCCTGGCGGGAAAATTGTTTGCTGACAAGCTAAATGTGCCGGTTATCAAGCTCTGTTCATCATATGCCCAAAATGAATCCTTTCAGCTCGGAAGTGAAGACATGCTGAAAAAAATAAGAGAAGCAGAGGCTGAATTTCAAGCCTACTTGGAGCAAGAGCAATTGCCGGCTGTTTCATTTGAACAATTAGCTGTGCCGGAAGCATTAAATATTGTCTTTATGCCGAAGTCCTTTCAGATTCAGCATGAGACGTTTGATGACCGTTTCTGTTTTGTCGGCCCATCCCTTGGAAAACGAACGGAACAAGAAAGCCTGTTGATTGAAAAGGATGATCGCCCGCTTATGCTGATTTCCTTGGGAACGGCGTTTAACGCATGGCCGGAATTTTACAAGATGTGCATCGAGGCATTTAGAGATTCTTCATGGCAAGTGATCATGTCGGTCGGGAAATCGATTGATCCTGAAAGCCTGGGTGATATCCCTGCTCACTTTACCATTCGCCAAAGCGTGCCGCAGCTTGAGGTATTGGAGAGAGCTGATTTGTTTATTTCTCATGGCGGGATGAATAGTACGATGGAGGCGATGAATGCAGGTGTGCCGCTTGTCGTTATTCCGCAAATGTATGAGCAGGAGCTCACCGCGAAGCGTGTCGATGATTTAGGGCTCGGCGTTTATTTGCCGAAAGAAGAAGTGACGGTTTCCAGACTGCAAGAAGCGGTGCAGGCGGTAGCAGGTGATCAGGAGGTGCTCAGCCGCGTCAAGAATATGCAAAAGGATGTAAAAGAAGCAGGCGGAGCGGAGCGTGCGGCTGCTGCGATTGAAGCGTTTATGAAAAAATCCGCTGTACCGCAATAAGTCAAAAAAACCGAAATCAAGATTGATTTCGGTTTTTTTTGATTAAATATTTTTTTTCATCCCACATCTCCGGCATTCTCTAAGAAATTTTCCGCCTTTAACAGAGCTTTTGAACAGTGTGTAATCACAATTGTCACAGCGCCCGCTGCGGACGTCCGGATATTCATTGAATTCGTAAACGATCGATGTATCGTAGCCTTTTGTTTCATATTCTTCTTTTGTTTCCATGTCGATCCTCCGTTAGCAAACGTGTCTGCTGTTTATATTACAGTAAGCTTCCGGCGTATTCAATGGATAGTAGAGGTTTGGATTTATCTTGATTTCTCCCTTTGTATGCGCCACAATAGCTTTATTAAGCTTGTATACATAAAAAGCCTATGCAAAGAGGAGAGAAAACGGGTATGGGAAAAGGATTACAAGGAAAACGTGTGGCGATCGGGGGCTCCCGAAAAACGGAAGAAATCAGCACGATCATTGAAAAACAGGGCGGAACCCCTGTCATCCGGCCTCTCCAAGGAACGGTTTACTTGGCAGAGAAGCAGGTAGAGCCGGATTTGCGGACGTTTGCGGAGAGAAAAGCTGACTGGGTTATTTTCACGACAGGCATTGGCACGGAGACTCTTGTCGATATGGCAGAGAAAATCGGTCTGAAAGACGAGTTTCTGCAGGCGATTCGCCAGGCGAAAGCGGCATGCCGGGGATACAAAACGCTGGCTGCGCTGAAAAAGCTAGGGATCACACCTGAAGCTTCGGATGAAGACGGGACAACAAGAGGCTTAATCCGGTCCTTGGAGCCTCACGACTTTTCAGGAAAAACAGTCATGGTGCAGCTTCATGGAGAAAAAGCACCGGCCCTCATGGCATTTCTTGAAGAAAAGGGCGCAACTGTCCTGCCGATTCTGCCTTACCAGCACATCCCGCCAGAGGAGGAAACGGTGGAGCGGTTATGCCGAGAGCTGATAAATGGTGAGATCGATGCCGTTTGTTTTACAACGGCAATTCAGGTTCGTACTCTGTTTGAGTTTGCCAAGGAGCGCGGCTATATCGATGAAGTGAAGACCGTATTCGAAGAGCGCGCCATTGCTGCGGCTGTCGGAAAAGTGACTGCTGAAGCACTGCGGGAAGAAGGCATTACGAGACTGCTTGCTCCGGAGATTGAGCGGATGGGTGCGATGATTGTTGAGCTGTCTAAGTATTATGAAGAAAAGGAATAACCCGTACAAAAAGCCGCTCTCCAAGGGAAAGCGGCTTTTGTCTGTCATCCATTCTGCTTCAGCTGCTGCTGCGCTGTGAATAATGACGGGTATGTCAGCACGCTTAAGATCACACATGTCAGCGCGGCTGACGCCATCGTTGTAAATACGATTAAGAGCTGAAAGCGTACCGCCTGAATCGGGTCCGCACCGGCTAGAATCTGGCCTGTCATCATGCCAGGAAGCTGGACAAGACCAAGTGTTTTCTGGCTTTCTAGAGTTGGGATCATACTCATTTTCATCGCAGAAGTAAGAATACGCTGTATAGATTGCTTCGGTGTGCCTCCAAGAGACAATATTAACTGAATTTCTTCTTTACGCACGCCGACTTCAGAGCTGAGCCGGTTTAAAAACAAACTTGCGAGCACCATCGAATTTCCGATGACCATTCCGCTGATCGGAATGACATATCGGGCCGTAAGCGGGATGATATGAAGAGACAAGAGAATTCCCTGTGTCACAATTTCTACAATTGCTAACGCCGCGAACACCCTCCAAAACGAACAGATTGTATTTTTCTTTCGTTTGATGACATTTTGCGCTGCCACTGCCAGCATTAACAGCACCATCAGAAGGATAAAAACAGGATGGTCTCCGCGGAAAATCAGCGACAGTACATAACCGATGATAAGCAGCTGTACCGCGGCCCGGATGGTGGCAATGATCATGTCTTTTTCTACGCCGGCTTTAAATGATTTTGATAAAAACAAGGCGATCAAAACAAAGATCATCGTTAAAGAGAGGGAAAGGTAATCCATTACCGGGTACCTCCCTTCAAAAACTCTTTGGCTGTTTCATGCTGCGGATTAGAGAAAAATGTTTCAGTTTCTGCGATTTCCAGCAGCCGGCCATCCGCCATAAACCAAATGGTATCGGCTACTCGTTTTGCCTGCTCCATATTATGAGTCACCCACATGACCGTCAGCTTTTTCTCTTGATGCTGCTTTTTGATCAGCTCTTCAACCTCAAGAGCAGAAACCGGGTCCAGGGCCGACGTAATTTCGTCCAACAATAGAATAGAGGAAGGATTTGCGAGTGTTCTGGCTAGTGACAGTCTTTGACGCTGTCCGCCCGATAAATCCTTGGCGCTTCTGTCTAACAGATCTGATGACAGTCCTGTTAGAGAAGCAAGCTCTTCAGGGGAGTACAGCTGGGATTGATGCAGCCTTTGGACCAGACCTAGATTGTCACGCACTGTCCCATCGAGGACGGGAGCCGATTGAAACGCGAGTGCTGCCGTTCGCCTCAGCTTATTGACATTCCATTCCCTGACTTCCTTTCCGTATATTTTTACTTCGCCGTTGTCAGGCGTTCTCATTAAATTGCACATGGAAAGGAGGGTGCTTTTGCCTGATCCGGAAGGGCCTAAAACGGCCACGATTGCGCCCTGTTGAATGTCTCCGGTGATGTCTTGCAATACATCATAAGTTTGTCCATCTTGTTCATAGCTTTTTCTGACTGATTTGAAGGAGATGGCTGGTATGTTTTGTGTTTGATCGTTTGCTTCCATTACATTAATCACCTTTCAGTATAAGTAGGCTGAACCTATATTTAAATATAACGTGAAACAGATGGCTTTTGGTAGCAAAAATAAAGGAGAACAGGCTTTCACCCATTCTCCGGCAGATGCTACGCGGTCAGATTTGACTGTGTTTTCTTTTTCGGTTTTCTCGGCTGTGAAGCGAAGGTATGTAACACCATCCCCGCAATAATAATGAATAAACCGGCAAATGATAAAAGAGATGGGAACACGCCTGACAGCAGAACAATTTCACCAAGCAGCGCGAAAATCACTTCACCTGATTGAGTTGCTTCAACGGCTGCGAGTTTTTGCGGATTGTCTCTTACCATATCAGTGGCCCAGAAAAATAAAACGGTCGCAATGATGCCTGAGCTGACGGCAACGATAAAGGATTGAACAGTTTGTCCCGCTGTCGGAAGGCCATCTGACCACCAGCCGTACGCTGCTACTATAAGCCAGAACGGAAGGCTTGCCAAGGTCATTCCCAGCACACGCTGAAATGTATCAAGCCGGCCTCCGTATTCTTCGAGCATTCTCCGGTTTCCTAACGGATAGGCAAAAGCCGCAATAACAACCGGCAGCACACTGAAAAGCAGCATCTTCCTGGAAAGCGATTCTGCATGCTGAAGCTGAATCAGCGCCGCTCCGATCAAGATGATCGCGGAAGTGCCAAGTGATACAAGGGGAATCTTTTGCCGAACGAGCTGCGGCCCGCCCGGCATGTCTTTTTGGACATAGAACAAAGGAGATAAGAGCACACCGGCTACAATGGTAATTTGCCAAGTTCCGGCTACAAGCCACCCGGGACCGTATGCAGCCGCAAATGTGATCGGCGCGTAAAAAAGCACGAAGCCGACAAAGCTCCATTTGATCCAAAAGAACGGCTTTTTTCGCATCTCTTGTAAGAGAGGAGCGAATGCCCCTCTCATAATGACAATCAAACATAAAAACGGCACCATAAAAATAAAGCGCAGCGAAGAGCTCCAAAGCCAGCTGCCTCCGGATAACTCCATCGCTCTGTTTAAAATAAAGGTAACGGCGAAAAAGAGTGAGGCTAATATTCCGATAATGATTGCTTTCATGATATCCCTCATTTTGGCATTATTTTTTATACTATACTATTCGGTATTATTCAGATCAATGGTATCGTGAGAAAAACATCATGTTTTGCAAACCGCTATGTGTGGAAGACAGAAAATAGGAGGTGACATTGATGGAAGCAAAGATACAGACGTACTTCTTTCAGGATGACGGCAGGATTCCGAATCACCCTGATTTTCCGCTCGTTGTGTATCAAAACGTGTTCAGGGACACCGGTCAGGCAGAGCTGATCGTCAACCGGCATGGCTGGTCAAACAGCTGGTCAGGGAGTGTTTTTCCATACCATCATTATCACAGCAATACGCATGAAGTGCTGATTGCAGTTCGGGGAGAGGCTGTGATTCAGTTTGGGGGAGAAAAAGGGGCTGCCATTCCTTTCAAATCCGGCGACGCAGTCGTGATTCCAGCCGGAGTCGGCCATAAAAAGTTAAGCGCAAGCTCCGATTTTACCGTCATTGGCGCTTATCCGGGAGGCGTTCAGTATGATATGAAGACGGGAGAGCCGAATGAACGGGAGGAAGCGGTGAAACAGATCAAGCAGGTCTCATTGCCGGCGAATGACCCGATCACAGGAAAAAGGGCTCCTCTTTTGGATATATGGGTAAAGTGAAGGGGAGAAATTGATGGATTGTCAATAACTAGTGCCGGAGAAATGTTATGACACGGGCTCCAAATAAATTAATTTCATAATCGAAGCAATTCACGTTCAAATTTTGTTCAAAAAGTGTTATCATATAGAAGGTAATCGAATTGGAGTTTTTTGTGTTTGCTATTTTCAGAGAGAGTAAAGGATTTTTGACTTATTCAATTGTTTATTTTTGAGATAAAAATAATACTGAATATGGCAAGATGAAAAACTGGGTAGTAAACATTTATTTTTGTAAATGATTGTGCATGAATTCACAATCCTTATTCTTATGCCTTCAAGCATGAGACCAGGGAGAGGCACTACCCTTTCCAAAAAAATCTGCAAACTGCTTATAGTAAAGGAGAATTGGATATGCCAGAAACAATCGATCAAACAAATGCGTCTGTCAGCCAAAGCCAGCAAGATCTTATTGATCAGCTGTTAAAGCCAGAAGTTCAAGAATCACTGACCGTTTTAGTTGACCAGCTTCCAAAGCTGACTGAGTTAGTGAATATTTTAACGAAGTCTTATGATTTCGCTCAATCTGTAGCAACTGACGAAGTGTTAAAAAGCGACACAGTCGGTGCGATCACTGAAATTCTTGAGCCTGTAAAAGAAACAGCGAAAGAAGTAGCTGCGACTGCAATCGAAGCGAAAGACCGCGCGGATGCAAGCAACGAAACTATTGGTCTTTTCGGCCTGTTGCGTATGCTGAAAGATCCTCAAGCTCAAAAGCTGTTCCGTTTTGCTAACAGCTACCTTGAAGTCATGAACGAACGCGAAAACCAAAAATAATCTCAGATTCAAATTGATATAAAGGACGGAGGATATACGATGTCAAAACATATTGTCATTCTAGGCGCTGGTTATGGCGGAGTTCTTTCTGCTCTAACAGTTCGCAAACATTACACAAAAGAACAAGCACGCGTGACAGTGGTAAACAAATACCCAACTCACCAAATCATTACGGAATTACACCGTCTTGCAGCAGGCAACGTGTCTGAAAAAGCGGTTGCAATGCCACTAGAAAAACTTTTCAAAGGCAAAGACATTGACCTTAAAATCGCGGAAGTAAGCTCTTTCTCTGTTGATAAAAAAGAAGTTGCGCTTGCTGACGGTTCTACATTATCTTACGATGCGCTTGTTGTAGGTCTTGGTTCAGTAACAGCTTACTTCGGCATCCCAGGTCTTGAAGAAAACAGCATGGTATTGAAATCTGCTGCTGATGCGAACAAAGTCTTCCAACATGTTGAAGATCGTGTGCGCGAGTACTCTCAAACGAAAAACGAAGCAGATGCAACAATCCTTATCGGCGGAGGCGGCTTAACAGGTGTTGAGCTTGTCGGTGAGCTTGCTGACATCATGCCGAACCTTGCGAAAAAATACGGCGTAGACCATAAAGAAATCAAATTGAAACTGGTTGAAGCAGGTCCGAAAATCCTTCCTGTTCTTCCGGATGATCTTATCGAACGTGCGACTGCAAGCCTTGAAAAACGTGGCGTTGAGTTCTTAACAGGTCTTCCTGTTACAAATGTAGAAGGAAACGTAATTGATCTGAAAGACGGATCAAAAGTTGTTGCCAACACATTTGTTTGGACTGGCGGCGTTCAAGGTAACCCATTAGTCGGTGAATCAGGTCTTGAAGTGAACCGCGGACGTGCGACAGTAAATGACTTCCTGCAATCTACATCTCATGAAGATGTATTCGTTGCCGGTGACAGCGCAGTTTACTTCGCTCCGGACGGCCGTCCATATCCGCCAACTGCACAAATCGCATGGCAAATGGGTGAGCTGATCGGTTACAACCTATTCGCTTACTTAGAAGGCAAAACGCTTGAAACATTCAAGCCAGTAAACTCTGGTACACTTGCAAGTCTTGGACGCAAAGACGCGGTTGCCATTATTGGTGCAAATTCTACACCGCTTAAAGGTCTTCCTGCTTCCTTGATGAAAGAAGCAAGTAACGTACGCTACTTAACACACATCAAAGGACTTTTCAGCTTAGCTTACTAATCCTTTTTTGGACTCGGACATTGCCAAAAGCGTTCCTTTCGGGATGCTTTCCGGCAATGTCTTTTTTTCGTTTGTTTGCTAACGTTAACATTTCATTTTCAAAAAAAGAGATTGATCCCAGAGGAATATAAAGGTAAAATAAAACCAAATCAAAATGTTAACGTTAACATTTTGAAATAGAATGAAAGACGGTGAGGACATGGAACCCTTTATGGGCGAAAATTTTTTGTTGAAAAATGAAACCGCTGTCATCCTCTATCACAATTATGCGAAAGGTATGCCGATTATTGATTACCACTGCCACTTAAGTCCGAAAGAAATCTATGAAAATAAGACATTTCAAAACATCACGGAAGCCTGGCTGTATGGAGATCATTACAAATGGCGCATCATGAGAGCCAATGGGATTGAAGAGACATACATTACAGGCGATGCGACTGATGAAGAGAAATTTATGGCTTGGGCGAAAACCGTGCCGATGGCGATCGGCAATCCGCTCTACAATTGGACTCACTTAGAACTGCAGCGTTTTTTTGGAATTTATGAGATTTTGAATGAGCAATCCGCGCCGGCTATATGGGAACGGGCGAATGAACTGCTTCAAGGAGAAGGCTTCGGCGCAAGGGATTTGATCGTGAAATCAAATGTAAAGGTCGTTTGCACAACTGATGACCCTGTCGATTCTCTTGAATACCATCTATTATTAAAAGAAGAGAAAGATTTTCCTGTCAGCGTGCTGCCCGGATTTCGGCCGGATAAGGGACTTGAGATCAATCGTGAAGGCTTTCCTCATTGGGTGCAGGCACTTGAAGATGCAGCAGCCATTTCGATCACAACTTATGACGAGTTTCTAAAGGCGTTAGAAAAACGGGTGCGATTCTTCCACTCAGTCGGCGGCAGAGTGTCTGATCACGCGATAGATTCGATGGTATTTGCCGAAACGACAAAAGAGGAAGCGGGACGGATTTTTTCTGACAGATTACAAGGAACAGGTGTTTCTTATGAAGATGAGAAGAAATTTAAGACGTATACGCTTCAGTTTCTTTGCGGTTTGTATACGGAGCTCGATTGGGCGATGCAGTTTCATATCAACGCTTTAAGAAACACGAATACAAAAATGATGAAGAGGCTCGGACCTGATACAGGCTATGATTCTATGAATGATGAAGAAATTGCCAAGCCTTTATACAAGCTGCTGAACTCAGTTGAGTTGAAGAACCATCTGCCGAAAACGATTTTATATTCACTTAATCCAAACGATAACTATGTCATCGCCAGCATGATCAACAGTTTTCAGGACGGTGTTACCCCGGGAAAAATACAATTCGGCACAGCCTGGTGGTTTAACGATACAAAAGACGGGATGCTGGATCAAATGAAAGCGTTGTCAAATGTCGGGCTTTTCAGCCGCTTTATCGGTATGCTCACCGATTCCAGAAGCTTTCTATCCTATACGCGCCACGAATATTTCAGGCGTATCGTCTGCAATTTGATCGGGGAATGGGTGGAAAACGGCGAAGTGCCGTATGATATGGAGCTTTTGGGAAACATTGTTCAGGGAATTTGCTATGACAATGCGAAACACTACTTTCAATTTCAAGAAGAGAAAGCAAACGTGTAACCAAATGTCCGCTCAGCATCACAATCATGTGTCATCCTGAGCGGACCACTACCCGAAAATTCTTAAGACACAGAGGTGGAAGATGCGAACTGAACTGGCAAATAAGGTTGTGTCGATCGAAACGGAGAAAAGGCTTTCATTGAAAGAGAAAATTTCCTATGGTTTTGGTGATTTTGGCAACGGTTTTATGTTTGATCTCGGCCAGATTTATTTATTGAAGTATTTTACTGATGTAGCGGGAATCCCGGCTGCGATGGCCGGCGGCATTTTTTTAGTCAGCAAGCTGTTTGCGGCGATAACAGATCCGATTGTCGGCTCATCAATTGATTATCGCAAAAATATCGGCAAACGGGGGAAATTCAGGCCTTATCTATTAATCGGCAGCATCGTGCTTGCGGTGCTTACTGTTCTTATTTTTCTGTCTCCTAATGTATCAACGACCGGAAAACTGATTTATGCATATGCATCCTACATGATTTGGGGCATCGGTTATTCATTTGTGAATATTCCGTACGGCTCATTAGGGGCAGCGATGACACAAAATTCTGAGGATCGGACCTCCATTTCGACTTTCCGCCAAATCGGATCACTTGGAGCCTTGTTTATCACAAGTGTTGCCGTGATGCCGCTGCTCGTCAAGTTTGATAATCCGAAGGTCGGCTACCCGGTGGTCATGGGCTTGTTCGCCGCACTCGGTGTGCTTTGGTTTTATATTTGCTACCGCAACTGCAAAGAGCGCATTGTCATATCAGAAGCGCCAAAAGAAAAATTAACACTCTCTTCTGTCGTCAAAACATTTATCACGAATAAACCGCTGTTAACCCTTGTCCTGATGACGATTTTTTCAATTTCCGCATACAACATTAAATCCGCCATGCTAGTCTATTTCGCACAATATAATCTGGGCAATGTTGAATTAATGGCTTATATGAACTTTATTATTATCGGTTCTTCCTTTTTGGGCGTCGTATTCCTGCCAAAGCTCGTCAAGATGTTTGGAAAGAAACGAACGGCAATGATCGGCTTCGGCATCAGTGTAGCCGCCGATCTGATCAACTTTATGCTGCCATCAAACGTTTATGTGTTTACGATTCTTGCCAGCATCGCCTTTATCGGAATCAGTATCCCAAATGGCATCACGTGGGCGCTTGTTTCCGATATTATTGACTATGGCGAATGGAAATCCGGTGAGCGGAAAGAAGCAACGACATATTCACTTTTTAATTTCTCCAGAAAGCTTGCTCAGTCATTGTCCGGTTTTCTCTCGGGCATCGGTTTGGGGCTTATCGGCTATGTGCCGAATGCAGTCCAGACAGCAAAGGCGCTGATCGGCATCAAAGCGCTTTTGCTTCTGTATCCGGCCATTGCTTTGGCATTAGCGATGATCATTATCGGTTTTCTTTATAAGCTCACAGACCAGCAGCATGCACAGATCGTTCAGGATCTTCATCAAAAGGGCTGACAGTATAATATAAAGAATATTTAAAATAATTTGTAAATAATATGTATATGTAAGGGTTTTCTCTAGGAGGTGCCCAAAGAACTAGAAAGGAAGGAGGCACTTGATTGAAAACGGTAACGATACCGGCTGAAGAAGCAAAGGAACTCGTCCGGCAAAAGCTGACCGGTGCCGGTTTGAATGAACGAGACGCTGAAAAAGTAGCAGATGTCCTCGTGCACGCTGATTTACGCAGCGTACATTCACATGGCGTGCTGCGAACAGAGCACTATGTGAACAGGCTAAGGGCGGGAGGGATCAATCCCGAAGCACATCCTGTTTTTAAAGAAACGGGTCCCGTGTCCGGGGTGCTCGATGGTGATGACGGTTTCGGCCACGTGATTTGTGATATGGCAATGGACCGTGCAATTGACATGGCGAAGAAAAACGGTGTCGGCATGGTCACGGCCGTAAACAGCAGCCATTGCGGAGCGCTAAGCTATTTTGTGCAAAAAGCGGCTGACGAAAAGCTGATCGGAATAGCAATGACACATACGGACAGTATCGTTGTCCCGTTTGGCGGGAGAACTCCCTTTTTAGGGACAAATCCAATTGCTTACGGTGTCCCGTCTAAGCATAAAAAACCGTTTATTCTGGATATGGCGACCTCCAAAGTCGCTTTTGGGAAGATTCTGCAAGCACGTGAAGAGGGCAAAGACATTCCTGAAGGATGGGGAGTCGATGAAAACGGAGAAGTAGTAACTGATCCTGACAAGGTCGTTTCACTTTCAACATTCGGCGGCCCGAAAGGCTATGGACTCTCAATTGTCGTTGATGTGTTTTCCGGATTGCTGGCGGGCGCGGCTTTTGGGCCTCATATAGCAAAAATGTACAGCGGCCTTGATCAAAAAAGAAAGCTGGGGCATTATGTTTGTGCGATCAATCCGTCCTTTTTTACCGACCGGGATACGTTTTTAGGGCAGATGGATGCCATGCTCGATGAACTGCAGCAGTCACCGCCGGCTGCTGGAGTCGAGAGAGTGTATGTGCCCGGCGAGATCGAGCAGCTGCATGAAGAAAGAAATAAGATACACGGAATATCAATCGCTCGGAGCGTGTATGAATTCTTAAAAAGCAGGTGAGAAAAATGAAAGCGGTTCAAGTGCGAAAAGCGAATGATCTGGTGACAGCGGAGATGAAGAAGCCGGTTCTTTCAAAGGATGATGAAGTGCTCGTAAAAGTCAAGCGAGTCGGGATTTGCGGTTCAGACATGCACATTTATCATGGCACGAATCCGCTCGCCACCCTCCCGAGAGTCATCGGACACGAGGTAACGGGACAAGTCGAGGAAGTTGGTGCGAATGTGCAGAGCCTAAAAGTCGGTGACCACGTTGTGATTGAGCCGATTTCTTATTGCGGAACATGTTACGCCTGCCGCAAAGGGCGCCCGAATGTTTGCGCCAAGCTTTCTGTGTTTGGCGTACATGAGGACGGCGGCATGCGGGAATATATTGTGCTTCCGGAAAGGCAGCTTCACGCGGTCTCAAAGGACTTGCCTTGGGAGGAGGCAGTCATGGCCGAGCCTTACACGATAGGCGCACAGGCAGTGTGGAGAGGCCAGGTGGAAAAAGGAGATACCGTTCTGATCCAGGGAGCGGGGCCCATCGGGATCTGTGTGTTAAAAATGGCAAAGCTGGCGGGCGCTGCCGTCATGATGACTGACTTGAACAACGAGCGGCTGGCATTTGCGAAAGAAAACGGTGCCGACGCTGTCGTGAATGCCCAAGCAGAAAATGTTGCCGAGCGGGTCCGGGAATGGACTGGGAATGAAGGAGCCAATGTGGTCATTGATGCTGTTTGCCTGCCGGCGACTTTTGAGCTTTCAGTTGAGGCCGTTTCTCCGGCGGGACATGTGGTTGTGCTTGGATTTGACGAAAGAGCGGCACAGATTTCTCAGCTGCCGATTACAAAAAAAGAAGTCACGATAACCGGATCGAGATTGCAGACCAATCAGTTTCCAAAAGTGGTAGAGCTTTTGAATAAAGGACGGTTAGCGCATAACGGGCTGGTGACCCATACATTTTCAGTAGATGACGTCCATCACGCATTTCAGTTTATCAAGGAGCATCCAGATCAAGTACGGAAAGCTGTCATCACGTTTGATTAATCGACTGAATCCGGAGGTGTAAACATGAATATAACATTCCGATGGTATGGCCGAGGCAACGATACAGTCACACTTGGACACGTGAAGCAAATTCCCGGAGTCAAAGGCATCGTCTGGGCTCTCCATCAAAAACCTGTCGGCGACGTGTGGGAAAAAGAAGAAATTAGAGCTGAGACTGAATATATTCAATCCTATGGTTTTCATGCTGAAGTGGTAGAAAGCGTGAATGTTCATGAAACGATTAAACTCGGAAACGAAGAACGCGGCCGGTATATTGAAAACTACAAACAAACGATACGCAACCTTGCTGAATACGGCGTGAAAGTCATCTGCTACAATTTTATGCCGGTTTTTGACTGGACACGCACGGATATGTTCCGTCCTCTGGAAGATGGATCAACCGCTCTGTTTTTTGAAAAGGCCAAGGTGGAAAGCCTTGAGCCCCAAGAGCTGATTCGGACGGTGGAGCAAGCATCTGACATGACACTGCCGGGATGGGAGCCCGAAAAATTAGCTCGGATCAAAGAGCTGTTTGCAGCCTATAGAACGGTTGATGAAGAACAGCTATGGGACAATCTATCATTCTTTTTGCAGGAAATTCTTCCGGTTGCAGAACGTCACGGTGTTCAAATGGCCATTCATCCGGATGACCCGCCATGGCCGATCTTCGGACTGCCGCGCATTATCACAGGGGAGGCAAGCTATAAGAAGCTGCGGGCGATATCAGATTCACCGTCTAATTGCATCACCCTTTGTACAGGTTCAATGGGAGCCAATCCCGCTAACGACATGGTGGAGATTGCTAAAACGTATGCCGGCATTGCTCCATTTTCACATATTCGCAATGTGAAAATTTATGAGAATGGCGATTTTATTGAAACATCTCATCTGACGAAAGACGGTTCGATCAACATTCAAGGCGTGATGGAAGAACTGCATAAGCAGGATTACAAAGGATATGTCAGACCGGATCACGGGCGCCATCTTTGGGGCGAGAAATGCCGGCCGGGTTATGGCTTATACGATCGGGCCCTTGGCATCATGTACTTGAACGGACTGTGGGACGCATATGAAGCAATGGCAAAAAAAGAGGTGGAAGTATGATTTCGGTGCATGAGAACTTGGCTGGTAAAACGGCTGTCATCACTGGCGGCAGCGGGGTGCTTTGTTCTGCAATGGCCCAGGAGCTTGCCCGTCATGGCATGAAGGTGGCGATATTGAATCGAACGGCTGAAAAAGGCCAAGCGGTCGTGAAGGAGATTACTGAGGCTGGCGGCACAGCATGCTCTGTTTCTGCGGATGTGCTGGACAGGATGTCACTGGTGCAGGCAAAGGACGACATCCTCGACCGGTTCGGTTCTATCGATCTGTTAATTAACGGAGCTGGCGGCAATCATCCTGACGCGATAACCGATGTGGAGACATATGAAGAAGCGGGAGAAGGCCAATCCTTTTTTGATATGGATGAGGGGGGCTTTTCAACTGTATTCTCCACCAACTTCACCGGTGCGTTTCTGGCCTCTCAAGTATTTGGAAAAGAGCTGCTGAAGGCCGATTCACCGGCGATTATCAATCTTTCATCCATGAGTGCTTATTCACCCATGACGAAGGTTCCGGCATACAGTGCCGCCAAAGCATCGATCAATAATTTTACGATGTGGATGGCCGTTCATTTTGCCGAAACCGGACTGCGGGTGAATGCGATTGCCCCAGGCTTTTTTCTGACAAAACAAAATCATGATCTGCTGATTAACCAAGACGGAACCTTAACCGGCCGTTCTCACAAAATCATTGCGGGAACACCGATGAAGCGCTTTGGAAAACCGGAGGACTTGCTCGGCACGCTTCTTTGGCTGGCGGATGAATCCTATTCCGGTTTTGTCACCGGGATCACCGTTCCTGTCGATGGAGGATTTATGGCTTATTCAGGTGTGTAACGAAAGCAGCGCAACAGAAACTGAACCAACATAGGGGTGAGGTTGAGATGTTCTCAAAAGATAAGCTTTCCGTTATCCTTTTTTTGTTCCTGGCAGGGGTGATTAATTACCTGGATCGCTCGGCGCTTTCCATTGCAGCTCCTTTTATTCAGGATGATCTCACATTGTCTGCCACGCAAATGGGCTTGATTTTCAGCAGTTTTTCGATTGGTTATGCCATTTTTAACTTCCTTGGGGGCGTGGCATCTGACCGCTACGGGGCAAAGCTGACCTTGTTTGTCGCCATGGTCGTTTGGTCGCTGTTCAGCGGAGCAGTCGCCCTTGCCTTTGGTTTTGTCAGCCTGCTGATTATACGCATCCTCTTCGGAATGGGAGAAGGCCCGCTTTCGGCGACCATCAACAAGATGGTGAATAACTGGTTCCCGCCGGCTCAGCGGGCGTCCGTTATCGGTGTGACCAACAGCGGAACGCCGCTCGGGGGAGCCATTTCCGGCCCGATTGTCGGCATGATCGCAGTCGCGTTCAGCTGGAAGGTATCCTTCGTTCTCATTATGATCATTGGATTAATATGGGCAGTGCTCTGGTTCAAGTTTGTCAAAGAAAAGCCGCCAGCGGCGATGGGTGATGCACCGGCAATCAAAGCAGAAACGTCTCCAGGGGAAAAAATTCCGCTCACCTTTTACCTGAAGCAAAAAACCGTCCTGTTCACGGCGTTTGCTTTTTTCGCTTACAACTACATTCTCTTCTTCTTTTTGACGTGGTTTCCGAGCTACCTTGTCGAAGAGCGGGGATTAAGTGTTGAATCGATGAGCGTCATTACGGTCATTCCATGGATTTTAGGCTTTATCGGCCTGGCAGCGGGAGGATTTGTTTCTGACTATGTGTACAAAAAAACAGCTCGAAAAGGTGTGCTGTTCTCGCGCAAGGTAGTGCTTGTCACGTGTTTGTTTTCATCGGCGGTCCTGATTGGTTTTGCAGGGCTTGTGGCTACTACTGCGGGCGCTGTCACACTTGTCGCTTTGTCAGTGTTCTTTCTCTATTTGACAGGCGCTATCTATTGGGCTGTCATTCAAGATGTGGTTGATCAAAACAATGTCGGTTCTGTAGGCGGCTTCATGCATTTCCTCGCCAACACGGCAGGAATTATCGGCCCGGCTTTAACCGGTTTTATTGTTGACCGGACGGGCACGTTTTCTGGAGCATTTTTGCTTGCCGGAGGGTTAGCTGTCTTCGCTTCACTTGCTGTTATTCGTTTTGTCCGTCCGATCATCGGCAAACCAGCAGGAACAGAAGCGGAGGATTCTGTGTCTTATTAATCTGGAAATATAGTGGGAGAGGCGGTATGTTTGATGATACAATATACAGTAAATAATCGCAGCCGGTATGATAAGGAAGGGAAATAGATGGTAACCATAAAAGATATCGCAAAACTTGCAAACGTATCCCACACAACCGTTTCCAGAGCACTCAACAACAGCCCTTACATCAAAGAACACACGAAGAAAAAAATACTGGAGCTCGCAGCACAGCTCAACTATACACCGAATGTAAATGCGAAAAGCCTGGCGATGCAAAAGTCACATACGATCGGGCTTTTCTTTACAAGCATCACAAACGGAACCTCACACAGCTTCTTTGCTGACACAATCAAAGGCGTAAATCAAGCCATAAGCGAGGATTACAATCTCTATGTGCGCGGCATCGATGATCTGAAAAACTATGACTCCGTTACGCCGATGAGATATGACGGCATCATTTTAATGAGCCAAAGTGACATTGATAATTCTTTTATTTATCATATTCGGGAAAAAAACATCCCGCTCGTCGTGCTGAATCGCGACATTGATGACCGCAGCATCACGAATATTTTGTCTAATGACAAGGAAGGCTCACAGGAAGCTGTAGAATACTTCATTAAGAACGGACATCAAGACATCGCCATCATCGAGGGAATCGAAGGCTTTAAATCCTCCCAGCAGCGAAAGGAAGGCTACCTAGCCGCATTGATTCATCACCATATTCCGATCAAACATGAATACAGTGTCAAAGGGCAATACGATATGGAAAGCGGCTTTCAAGCGATGGAGCGGCTGCTGGCGCTGCCGAACCCTCCAACCGCTGTCTTTTGCTCGAATGATGACATGGCAATCGGAGCGATGAATGCGATATTCGCAAAGGGCTTGCGCGTCCCTGATGATATTTCAGTGATCGGATTTGATGATATTGGGTTTTCGCAATATATCACGCCAAGGCTTTCAACAGTGAAGCGCCCAGTGGAGAAAATCAGCGTGCTCGGCGCGCAAAAACTATTGTCGCTGATCAGCGAGCCGGAAACAAAAGCGGAAAAAATCTTGGAAAATACAGTGTTTATGGTACGTGATTCAGTTAGTCAATTGACGCCGTGATGCCCCGTTTTTCAGCGGGCATTCTTTATACAGAAAAATGTTAACGTGTGCATAAATAAAAGAGGGAGGCAATGAAGGTGCAGAAGCTGAATAAAAACCTATACGATCACTATACTGAGTATCCGGAAAAAATACTCCAATTCGGAGAAGGAAACTTTCTTCGAGGGTTTGTCGATTGGCAGATTGATCAACTGAATCAACACTCTGATTTTAATGGGAGCGTCGCAGTTGTACAGCCGAGAGGGTCAGAAAAAATCAAAAGGTTAAATCAGCAAGATGGGTTATACACGCTATTTTTACAGGGAATGAAAGACGGAGAAGCGGTAAACGAGCATATGATTATCAACTCAATCAGCCGGGGAATTGATTTGTTTTCTGATTATGAAGCATACAAAAAACTGGCTTCAAGTGAAGAACTGCGGTTTATCATTTCCAACACCACTGAGGCCGGTATCGTATGTGATGAAAAAGATCGTTTAGAGGATAGGCCGCAAAGAACATTCCCTGGGAAATTAACTGCATTTCTTTACTTTCGCTATCAGGCTTTTAAAGGAGATCGGACAAAAGGGTGTGTTTTGATCCCATGTGAGTTGATCAAGAATAACGGCGAAAAGCTGAAGGAAACGATTCTGCAGTATGCGGATCTATGGAAGCTGGAAGAAGGGTTCACACAGTGGATTCATGAAGCCAACACGTTTTGTAATAGTTTAGTAGACCGCATTGTCCCGGGTTTTCCTGTCGACAGCATTGATGAGATCACGGCTGATCTGGGCTATCAAGATGATTTGATTGTTGTAGGAGAGCAATATTATTTATGGGTTATCGAGGGACCGGATTGGATTGGAGAGGAACTGTCCTTTGCGGCTGCCGGGCTCCATACAAAGATCGTCAGCGACCTGACGCCTTACCGGACTAAAAAAGTGAGAATTTTAAATGGCGCTCATACAGCAATGACATCAGTGGCTTTATTATACGGCTTAAAAACTGTGCGGGATGCCGTCGAGCATCCGAAAGTGGGGCGGTTTATCAGAGAGATGATTCATGACGAAATTCTTCCTGTTTTAAAAATGGAAGGGCTTTCTCAATATGCCGACGATGTGCTGAACCGTTTCAAAAACCCGTATATTAAGCATTACCTGGAAAGCATTGCATTGAACTCTATTTCCAAATTCAAAACGAGAAACCTGCCGACTATTCAGGAATATGCTGAACAGAAGGGACAGCTTCCTGAACGCTTAGTGTTTTCGTTCAGCGCTCTGCTGTATTTTTATTACGGAAACGAGAAATTGCAGGATGATCCGGCTGTTCTTCAATTTTTCAAAGAGGTGTGGAATCAGGAGAGTGGAGACATGTTTCGTATCGCCTCAAGAGTGTTAAGCGAACAGCGGCTATGGGGGACAGATCTCAACGAGATACCGAAGCTGACTGATAGAGTCGCTGATTATTTGGATCATATTCATGAGCTGGGCATGCAGCTGGCTCTTGAACAATGCTGTACTCAAGGGGGAGAAGTACGATGAAGTCATTTATAAAGATTTATATACAAGATAATGTCCTTCTTGCGCTGCGGGATATCCAGAAGGGAGAGCGGCTGAATGCGGACGGCGTGTCTATTGAAGTGAAGGATGATATAAAAAGAGGCCACAAGATTGCGCTGCAGCCTATCAAAGAAAACGATAGCATCATCAAATACGGGTTTCCAATCGGGCATGCGACACAAGATATCTCGATCGGAGAGCATATTCATGTCCATAATACGAAAACAAATCTGTCTGATATCCAAGCATACAGCTATACTCCGAGATTTGATGAGAATCCGTATTCAAATGAGAACCGGACGTTTAAAGGATTTAGAAGAGAGAACGGAAATACCGGTGTAAGAAATGAGTTGTGGATTGTGCCAACTGTCGGCTGCGTCAATGGAATAGCTGAAAAAATGCTCCAGCGTTTTGTCAGAGAAACGGGGGATATCGCTCCATTTGATAACGTGCTCGTGTTAAAACACCAATACGGATGCTCGCAGCTTGGCGACGATCACGAAAATACGAAGCAAATCCTGCTGAATGCTATTCGCCATCCAAATGCCGGCGGCGTCTTGGTGTTAGGGCTTGGCTGTGAAAACAACGAGCTGGTAGGAATGAAGGAAGCACTGCAAGATGTGAACCTGAATCGGGTGAAGTTTCTCGAATCCCAGTCGGTGACCGACGAAATGGAGGCGGGCGTTGCTTTGCTGAAGGAGATTCATGAAGCGGCCAAAGGGGATAGGCGAGAAGACATTCCGCTGTCCGAACTGAAGATCGGGCTGAAATGCGGAGGTTCAGACGGTTTTTCCGGCATAACGGCAAACCCGCTGCTTGGCCGTTTTTCAGATTATATCATTGCACAGGGAGGAAGCACGGTGCTGACGGAAGTACCGGAAATGTTCGGTGCGGAAACCATCCTGATGCAGCGGGCTGCCAATGAAGAAGTGTTTCATAAGATTGTCCATTTAATCAATGATTTCAAACAATATTTTATCAAACATGATCAGCCGGTGTACGAAAATCCTTCGCCGGGCAACAAAGCAGGCGGCATTTCAACACTTGAGGATAAATCGCTGGGCTGCACGCAAAAAGCGGGGATTTCTCCTGTCGCGGATGTCTTGAAATACGGCGAAGTGCTCAAGACAAACGGGCTGACGCTTTTGAGCGCGCCGGGCAACGACTTGATCGCTTCCTCCGCATTGGCGGCTGCCGGCTGCCAAATTGTCCTGTTTACAACGGGGAGAGGCACACCGTTCGGCACCTTCGTCCCGACAGTGAAGGTAGCCACAAACACCCAGCTGTACGAGGCGAAGCCGCATTGGATTGATTTTAACGCAGGTCTTTTAGCAGAGGATGATGTTCATGAGGAATATGTGCTGCGAGAGTTTATCCACTATATGATTGAGGTGGCAAGCGGTCAACTTGTGAATCATGAAAAAAATGATTTCAGAGAACTCGCCATTTTTAAATCAGGTGTGACGTTATAATGAAGAAGGCTATCCTCCGAGGGGATAGCCTTCTTTATTAAATCAATTTTAAGCCGCTGATCAAAATGATGGACGCCATAATAAATTGCAGCGGGCGCGGGGAGAATCGAGGCGAGAGATGGCTCCCGATCAGCACGCCGGGAATCGAACCGATCAGCAGATTAGCTGCCAGCATGTAATCTACGCTTCCGAAGCTTGCGTTCAAAATGCCGGCTGCCGTAACGAGAAGAAAAGCATGCGCGATATCTGTTCCGACAATCTGTGACGCTTTCATGTTAAATAAGTAGATCATGGCGATTGCAAATAGTGAGCCGGAACCGATTGATGTTAATCCGACAATAAATCCAAACACAACACCAATGAGAATCGTCAGCGCCCGCTTGTTTTCAAGCGGCATTAGCTGCCAGCGGTTCGGGCGAAGTTTTCGATCCAAAAACAAACGAACGATGATTGAAATGGCAACTAGCGTTAACACATAGCCAAGAGCGTGCTTTATAATTTCTTCCTGATGCTGATGAAAGGCGGGGAACAAATGCAGTATGCCAATGGCTAGCGAAGCACTCGGAATACTGCCGATGGCTAAGTATTTTACCAATTTAAAGTTAATCGTTTTCTGCCGCCAATGGGAGGCAACACCAAACAGCTTTGTGATCGAGTTATATACAAGATCCGTCCCGACCGCGATGGAAGGATTAATTCCAAGCACAATTAAAAGAGGAGTTAATAAGGCGGCTCCGCCCACTCCCGTCAATCCGACTAAGGCTCCGACAAACAAACCCATCAATATGATGCTTACACTCATGATAAAGGCCTCCTGAAAACCCGACTATTTTTATCAGATTATATATGATTAGGTCGTGTTAATCAATTAAATTTTTTGAATTTTTGTACGTTAGCTGCTTGAAATTTTGGTTTGCTCAATATCTTTATTCATTTGCCCTATAATGAGTGTCTGGACGAGATCCGGAAGTGAGCCGGAGGCACAAAAAAAGATACCCTAAACAGGTATCTTTTTTCTCGTTTCCTTTACATGCGCTGCTGATAGAAAGGAAGCTCCGTATGGCCCAGTTCCCGCACATAAACAAACAAGTTGCCTTTATGGTGAATTTCATGCTCCATTGCAAGCTGAAGCAGTGCGCTGCCTGTGATTTTTCTGCCAAAAGTTGCTGTCAGATCAATTTCTCTGTCCAGCTGCTCTTCTGTCAGCTGTTCAAGGATTGCGACCGTTTTTTCTGTATATGTTTTTGCCAGAACATTGAGATCTGTTTCTGTTTCTTCCTGCTTGTTTTGAAATGGTGAGGCATTGCCTTCTTTAATGACATTTGCAAATAAGTGGAAAGACGTAAGGATGTGTTTGACCAGCTCTTCCGCTGACATTGACGTTTCAGCCGGTTTGTAGCCGTAATGGTCTTTGCTGATTTTTTCAGCAAGCTCATTGGTCACGTTTCGATGGGATAAAAAATGGCTGACAATTTGATTGGATTGACTCAATATGATCTCCTCCATATATAAAAATAAATGGTGCAATGAAATCCTATATCAACGGTTATCAATTCACAAGTAATATGCTGTGGGATGCAACAAAATCCTGTGTAATGCTGTTCTGAAATTTTCATTTTGTTGCGGTTAGCCGAAATTCGACAATTGCGGTCTTTTTGCGTTCTTCTTTTTCTTGTAAATATGATAAAATATGACATATCTCGGGTAACTCAAAAGGGGGGATTAATTGAGGATGAAGCAAACGATTCCGTCCTCTTATGTCGGGCTTAAAATTAATGAATGGTATACCCATATCCGGCAGTTCCACGTCGGTGAGGCCGAACGGGTCAAGCTCGAAGTAGAAAGAGAAATCGAGGATATGGAAGAAGACCAAGACTTGCTGCTGTATTATTCTTTAATGGAGTTCAGGCATCGTGTCATGCTGGATTACATTAAGCCTTTTGGAGAGGACACTTCGCAGCTAGAGTTTTCAGAATTATTAGAAGACATCGAGGGGAATCAGTACAAGCTGACAGGGCTTCTCGATTATTACTTTAATTTTTTTCGAGGAATGTATGAATTTAAGCAAAAAATGTTTGTCAGTGCCATGATGTATTATAAACGGGCAGAAAAGAATCTTGCCCTCGTCTCGGATGATATTGAGAAAGCCGAGTTTGCTTTTAAAATGGCCGAGATTTTTTACAATTTAAAACAAACCTATGTTTCGATGAGCTACGCCGTTCAGGCATTAGAAACGTACCAAATGTATGAAACGTACACCGTCCGCAGAATCCAATGTGAATTCGTTATTGCAGGAAATTATGATGATATGCAGTATCCAGAAAGAGCATTGCCCCACTTAGAACTGGCTTTAGATCTTGCAAAGAAAGAAGGCAATCCCCGCCTGATCAGTTCTGCCCTGTACAATCTCGGAAACTGTTATGAGAAAATGGGTGAGCTGCAAAAGGCAGCCGAATACTTTGAGAAATCCGTTTCTATTTGCAAGTCGGAAAAGTTCGATAATCTTCCGCATTCTATCTACTCTTTAACACAGGTTCTGTATAAACAAAAAAATGATGCCGAAGCGCAAAAAAAGTATCGTGAAGGATTGGAAATCGCCCGTCAATACAGTGATGAATTATTTGTGGAGCTTTTTCAATTTTTACATGCGTTATACGGAAAAAACATTGACACAGAATCAGTCTCACACACCTTTCAATTTCTAGAAGAACATATGCTGTATCCTTATATTGAAGAGCTGGCGCATGATGCTGCCCAATTCTATATAGAAAACGGACAGCCCGAAAAAGCACTTTCATTTTATGAGAAAATGGTGCACGCACAAAAACAAATCCAGAGAGGAGATTGTTTATATGAAATCTAAATGGATGTCAGGTTTGTTGCTCGTTGCGGTCGGGTTTAGCTTTACTCAGGTGATGGTCCATTCAGGAGAAACAGCAGACACAGAGGGCAAAACATTTCATATTGCGGCCCGCAATCAAACATAAAGAGAAAAAAAGACCCTCCGGGGTCTTTTTTATTTCAGCTTCCATTCTTTTATGGTCAGCTCAGAAGATCCGCTTGCCACCAGAGGATCTGCATGTCCGATTTCCGCCGCCTCTTCCAGCGAATCTGCTACGATGACGTAGGCTCCGCCTGTGGCATCGCTGAATGGTCCGAACATTTTTAAGCGCTTTTCTGCCTGTAGACGGTCCAAAAATTCATAGTGTCCGGCTACATGCTCCTGATTGAAATGATCTGTTCTCGTTGTCAGCATTAAATATGTATTCATGACCTACCCCTCCTATTGAACTTCAGTTTAACACAATTATCCATATAGCGGTGACGGATGTTATGAGCTTTTCGTCCTACGAATGCCACCTATTGGTGAAAAAGAAAAAGGAGAGATGATAGGTGAGCGTTCAAGTGAAGAAAAATTTGGTTTCTGAAGCGAAATACGCGCTGAAGTGCCCTAATGCGATGTCCGCTGAATACATTACCATTCACAACACGGCAAACGATGCGTCAGCGGCTAATGAAATCAGCTATATGATTGGGAATACCAGCTCGACAAGCTTTCATTTTGCAGTGGATGATAAGGAGGTGATTCAAGGTCTGCCGCTTAACCGAAACGCCTGGCATACCGGTGACGGCACAAACGGTACAGGAAACCGCAAATCAATCGGCGTTGAGATTTGCTACAGCAAATCGGGAGGTCCAAAGTACGAGGCGGCCGAAGCCTTGGCGATTTCATTTGTCGCGCAGCTTTTGAAAGAGCGCGGCTGGGGAATCGATCGGGTGAGAAAGCATCAGGACTGGAGCGGAAAGTACTGCCCGCACCGCATTTTATCAGAGGGACGCTGGGATCAAGTGAAGGCGGCAATTGAAAAGGAATTAAACGGAGGCGTATCAGCGAAAAAGGCTTCAGTCTCTTCTTCGGCGACTGAATACCATGTGAAAAAAGGCGACACACTGTCGGGTATTGCCGCATCACACGGTGTCAGTGTGAAAACGCTGCAAAGCATAAATCATATCACTGACCCGAATCACATCAAAGCCGGGCAGGTGATAAAACTGCCTCAGACGGCATCTGCTTCTAAAAGCCATGCCGCGTCTTCCTATCCGCTCCCATCCGGAGTGATCAAAGTGACAAGCCCGCTGACGAAAGGGACAAATGTAAAGCAGGTGCAGAACGCTTTAGCTGCCCTTTATTTTTATCCTGATAAAGGAGCGAAAAATCACGGCATTGATGGCGTTTATGGCCCGAAAACAGCAAATGCCGTGAAACGTTTTCAGTCTGTCAGCGGATTAACGGCAGATGGGATTTACGGTCCGAAAACAAAAGTGAAAATCGAGGAAAAGCTGTAATCAATAAACGGAAGCTGCCGAGCTTCCGTTATCGTCTTACATACAAACTGCAGCAAGCACTTTTTGAATATCATAAATGCTTTCATCTTTTTTAAACTGCTTTGAGACAGCGGGAAGTTCCGCGCCGGAAATCCAAATTTTCAGCTCTGAATCAAGGTCAAAGCGGCCGGCGGTTTCCACACTGAATCTGGAAATGCTTTTGTACGGAATCGATTGAAATTCCGTTTTCTTGCCTGTGATGCCCTGCTTATCTACAAGAATAAGCCGCTTCTCAGTAAAGACAATTAAATCGCGAACCAGCTTAAACGCGGCATCAACATTCTCACCCTCCAGTAAAATATGAGCCACCTCTTCTTTCGCCGCAGCCGTTGACAGTGTTGACGCATTGCCAAGTAATCCATCAATAAATCCCATGATATACCTCCTGATACGTATTCTATCAAATCATACTATAAAAAGGTTTTCATTCATAGATGAGTAGAGTAAACTGGTGCTGACTGGTAAAGGAGAGCGTTCAAAATGAAAGATATGTATGACAGCTTTGCAGCCCTTTCTGCTTCTGAATCAGAGTACCGGATTATTTATGAGGAAAAAAACGGAAGTGAACATATCGTCCTCGGTCCTCACGGCGGCAGAATTGAACCTGGCGTCAGTGAGCTGGTGCGGGCATTTTCCGAACAATGTTCCATTTATTTGTTTGAAGGTGTAAAGAAGCGAAACAACCGTTCCTTGCACCTGACAAGCACTCGTTTTGACGAGCCGCTGGCTTTAGAAAAAGTGAACGCCCACCATTATGCATTAGCATTTCATGGGTATCATGATCCAAAAACACCGCATACATTGGTCGGAGGCGCGGATCGTAAAAAAGCCAAGCTCATTTGTGAGCGGCTGATTGAAGCGGGCTTCAGTGCCGAGCTCACGAGTGAGAAAGACCGGCTGGCAGGTGTGCATCCGAAAAATATTGTCAATCGGACGAAAAGGGAAATGGGACTGCAATTGGAAGTAAGTACGGCACAGCGAAAAGCATTGTTCCGCAATTTTGGCTGCCGTGATGAAAGTTACACACAAAACGATTTGTTTTGTCGATATGTGGAAGCTGTTAAGCTTGGTTTTTATGATTGAATGAAACGGACCTGCACGATCGGCCTATTCCTTCATACGCTGAGGTTGTGCGATAGTGCAGGGAGGAATGAATATGTTTTATCATATTAAAGAGCTTCAATATCAGGCTAAGCCAGCTCATCCCGATCCGGTTTATGCGAAAAAACTTCAAGAGGTGCTGGGCGGCCAATTTGGCGAGATCAGTGTCATGATGCAATATTTGTTTCAGGGGTTTAACTGCAGGGCGGACGCCAAGTATAAAGATTTGTTATGTGATGTGGGAACGGAAGAGATCGGGCACGTGGAAATGCTGGCTACGATGATTTCCAGGCTTCTGGATAATGCACCCGCTGATGTACAGGAGGATGCTTATAAAAGCAATCCCGCTATTGCAGCAGTAATGTCAGGGATGAATCCTCAGCACGCTATTGTGTCCGGCTTGGGTGCGATGGCATCAGATAGTGAGGGCTATCCGTGGAATGCAAAATACATTATATCGAGCGGAAATCTGTTGGCTGATTTTCGCGCAAACTTAAATGCGGAAGCCCAAGGGCGCCTTCAGGTGACACGGCTTTATGCCATGACTGATGATTCCGGGGTAAGAGATATGCTGTCATTTTTGATTGCAAGGGATACTTATCATCAAAATATGTGGTATGCAGCCATTAAAGAGCTGGAAGAAAGAGAACGCGATATTGTCGTTCCAACGACGTTCCCGCGTGAGCTCGAAAAGCGGGAAGTGGCCTATGACCTGTTTAACTTTTCCAGAGGGGATGAGAGCTCACAAGGAAGATGGGCTCATGGCGCAGCCTTTGACGGCCGGGGCGAGTTCAGGTATATCCCGGCTCCGATTGCGTTCGCATCTGCGCCTCATCTTAAACCGGCGCCAATGTGGCTGCAGAATACCATGCCTCCGATGTCGAAATATTAATATCTATGCCGGGCTGAGGGCAAATGTCCCCAGCCCGTTTTTGATCAGCTGTATTTGCCGATTTGATATAACGCTTTTTCTTCAGCGACCTGCAAGTGCTGCTGATCGACTTCCTCGTACGCATTTGGCCGCTTATGTGATAATAAGTAAGCGAGCCGCTTCTGAAATTGAATACCTGCTTTACGCCGTTCAAACATTTCAAGCCTTTTTTCAGCAAATTCCTTTGTTACCCGGAATACCGTCGCGATTGTGGCAAGCGCCTGGCTTCTCCATTGCGGCAGTTCCATCTGCAACAGCATAAAGGTTGGCACACAGAAGTGGTACATAAATTGATTCGCTTGAAATTCCTGCAGTTCCCTGAAGAGCTTGTTCATCTGAAAATGGTTGCCTGCATGCTTTAACACGTGGCACAGTTCATGGCCAAAATCTTCCCATTGCTCTTCCCGTGATTTTTTTTGGTTCAATACGATACTGTACATGCCGTCGTATTTGACCATCATGCTTCCCATATCCTCAAAATGAACCCAAATATCCAGGTCCTGTGCGATTTTCAGCATGTCAATGTGATGGGGAGAGGTGATGCCCAGCCGGCTGTATAAATTTTTAACGTATTCCTCCAAATGTGATAAGTAATCGCCCAATTGAATACTCCCTTTCGAACGTGTGTTCTGTTTTTAGTGAGAAAGAAAAGCCCGTATAGGACTGGAAAGTGTGTTGAAATCTTTCCCTTTTCTTTAAAAAATAAACACTTTTTTCTTTATATCGGTCTATTTTTTATATGTTTTAGAGAACAGAGAAATGTTTATTAATTTTTCGGTTTGCGGTTCTTCTCTTTTTCTTTTAAATAGTTGATAAATTCGATGGCCTGCTGTTTGCTTTCTGGGGAAAAATCCTGCATATCACGGTATGCAAGCTGCAAGTCCGGATCTGAGAACATATCGTCCTCGGATTTTTTGTCTTTCCCTGTTAATAAGTAATCAGTCGTTACTTGAAAGTATTCAGCCAGCTTTTGGAGTGTGTCGTAATCAGGTTCGCTTCGCCCGTTTTCATAGTGGGAATATCGTGCCCGTGACACACCGATGTGAGATGCGATTTCTTCCTGTGTCCTTTTCCCTCTGAGACTCTTCAATCTGCTGCCTATCATACTATGACCTCTCTTTTTTAAACTCCCTAAGTTACTTATGATTATAGATACAATATGTATCAAAATAAAGTTATGATAAAAAAAGTATCAAAAATAACTTGATGATACAGATTGTATCGTTTATACTTGGTAACAGTTGATACGAAATGTATCAAAAAAGATTAGGAGAGTGATTACATGTATCCGATCCAAATTGTTTTTAGTAAAAATCCCATAGATCAGCGCCATCTCGGACAATCCGGCGGCACCATCTCGTTTACGGCATGCGGCCTTCCGGTGTTCCACTTTGAAACGCAAGAACAGTTTCTAACATACATGAAGTTAAAAGGAGAAGCGGCATACAATGAAAGTCGATAAAAGCTATCCTTTTCCTACCTATTCAGGATTATTGAATTCAGAACATTATGACAAAATCGGTCCGGCGCTATGGCTGTTTCTCTGGTTCATCAGCTCTACAACAAAAGAAATTGAAAAAGACGGAGTAAGCTGGGGAATCGTGCTCGGCCATAAGCCATTAAAAGCGAGAGAAATGGCGGCTGTATTCGGTGTGAGTGAAAAAACCGTCAGAAGATGGCTGGAGCTTCTCGAAACTCATGAGTACATAAAGGCTGTCCGTGCGCCATACGGACTGATGATTTCAGTAAAGCATTCCAAAAAATTCAGCTTCAGATCGGACAAAACTGCACACCAGAGCATAAAGGAACGGCCATTTTCGCCGCAGGCACCGGACACAGACGTCCGTTCAGATAAAGATAAAACAAACACATATACTGCTGCTGATGATGCAGTGGATCACATTGCGAAGCATTTTACACAATTACGGTCGGCTCAAGAAGGACGCATCGTGTATCCTTCCTCAAGAGATTATCAAGCCATCGCCCGTATTGTCGCCATCGGCGTTCCTGTGACGCAAACAATCAAATGGCTTGAGGAATGCTTTCAAGCCTTTGAAAACCGCCGAACCGCCGCTTCAGAAACAATCAAGGCCTTTCGCTACTGCTCGAAATTCATTGAAGACCGATTTTTCGCGCAGCAGGCCAAAAAGAATGCCGCAATTCAACATGAGAGGATGAAAAAAAATGACAAAACGAACAATCGAGCAAATTTTGGACGAGCTGAGAAAAGGGAGACGTCCATTACTGGCGGACAAACCGGCCGAATCAGACGCAAGCCGGTATGATTGCCCGCGATGCAAGGATCAGGGAGGCTATCTCATCCGCCAGAACGGCCTGGAAGTCTGGACGATGTGCAGCTGTATGGCAGAACGAAAAGTGAAGCGGCTGCTCGGTGCTAGTGAGATTACCCCCGCCTTCAGACAGCTGGGCTTCAAAGAATTCTGCATTGAGGGAAAACCGCAGGCCATAAAAGACGCGTTTGAATGCGCAAAAGAGTATGTGGCGGATTATGAACAAATCAAGGACGCCCGGAAAAACAGCATCGGCCTTTTAGGACAGCCCGGATCGGGGAAAACGCACCTTTTGACCGCTGTTGCCAATGAATTGATGAGAACACGCCATGTGCCGGTCATTTATTTTCCATTCGTGGAAGGCTTTACCGATCTTAAAAATGACTTTGATCTTTTGGAAGCGAAGCTGAACCGGATGAAGCAGGCAGATGTGCTGTTCATAGATGACCTGTTTAAACCGGTTAACGGCAAACCCCGCGCCACAGATTGGCAATTAGAGCAAATGTATTCGGTACTCAACTACCGCTACTTAAATCATAAACCGATTTTGCTTTCGAGCGAGCTGACGATTGAAACACTTGTACGGGTCGATGAAGCGCTCGGCACGAGAATCTACGAAATGTGCAGTGACTATTTAGTGATTATCAAAGGAGCAGCCTACGAGCTGAACCATAGATTGGAGGGCGTCAGATAATGTGCAAGCTTTGTCAGACGAAGAAAGTCATTGTGGAACATACCGGGATTGGAGCTATTTTTCATCCATGTCCGAACTGCCGATCCGGCACTGACTTAACGCCGGTCATTCAAAAGCTGGAGCAAATGCTGACAGCGGGAAAAGCGAGGCTGAATGTCCGTGATTAAACAACTGACAGCTTTAATTGCTTTGCTGTTTCGGGCAAAGCGAACAGAAAAAAACATTGAACAATGGTATAAGGATGACGGGAAGTGAAAGTAATGGCAAAAAAACAAGCAAAGAAAAGCCCTGCGCCGTGGCATGCTGTCCCGTGCGGGGATACGAAGCCGATCTATATTTATTCAGCATACAGTGAAGAAGAAAAAGAAAGATTCCCTTATTCAAACGGCCGGCTGATCGCCGCTGTATTCGACCTCAGCTCTTATTCGCAAAAAAGCAATGCCGCTTTGATGGCGGCTGCGCCTGAACTGCTGGAAGCGTCTAAAGCAGCTCTTGATTTTCTGAAAGGGAATTCTGTTCATTCTAAGGAGCGCATCATTCAGGGATTAGAAAAGGCCAAAAAAAGCGCTGAAATCAGAAAGGGAGGAAAAGAAACATGATCAGTCCTAAAAAACTGCTACATATCAATTCCATCACGCTGGAAAGCCAGCTGGAGGACGGAAAAATCCGCGTGATTATTGTGGATGGCATCAAGCAGGAAGCATGGATCACAGAAGCGCCGGAGCACGGAAAAACGCTCGTCGAAACGAGAAAGGGAGACCTTGCCCGCGTGGAATTTGAGATCGGCTACAAATTAAATTAAAGCGAAAACAGAATACGTCCAAGACGGAAAGCCTGCGGACACTGATCAACTGCACAGCATTTGTGCGTTGATTGGTGTCCGTTTTTTATTGCCAAAAATGAGGAGGATCATAGAATGCAAGACTTACTATTCGAATATAAACGCACGCTAAAACAAACAAAAACACAATATAAACCGCTCGCTGAAGCAGATGAATCCATGCTCTCAGCTGAAGAGATGAAGGATAAAAAAATCATCAGAAATATCATCACGGATCTTGAATATGTAACAGAATGGCTTGAAAAAGGAAGACAACCCGGCATCAGACGGGCGATTGACCGTCGTGATGCCTACCAGCGGCTGATGATCAAGGATCCGAGAATTATCGAATCATTTTCCAGCACGATGATGGTCGAGCCGGACGGACAGGTATCAGAAGAAGACAGAGAGAGAATCCGAGAAGCGTTAGCCTTGTTAACAGACAGAGAAAAAGAAATGTTTTTATTGCATAAGGTAGAATGCTTTTCTTATGAACGGATCGCTGATCTTCTCGGCGTGAAAAAATCGACTGTGCAAACAACTATCAAACGGGCAATCGTAAAAATGCAAAGGCAGCAGGAGGAAATGAATCGATCGCTTGCCTGAAAGCTTGTCATACGTTTGCCACCTATAAGTGAATAGAGCATGACACATAAGCGGCTGGCAAGATCAGCCGCTTTTATGAATAGACATCCATGCTGGAGGTGGCGGTGATGCCGTAGCATGAAAACACAACAGCGCGAACAAGCATTAGCAATCTATCAACAACATCAGGGAAACATCACAAATCGGGCGATTGCGGATATAATCGGCGTTTCTGCGAAAACAATCGGCATCTGGAAAAAACAAGACAAATGGAAACAGGCCTTGTTTTCTGAAACCAGAAACGAACAAAAACAGCGCCGGATAGACAATGATGAATTAAATGAACGCCAGCGGCTGTTTTGCCTGTATTATGTCAAAAGCTTCAATGCCACACAGTCAGCAATCAAAGCGGGCTATTCTCCGGACAGCGCCCATGTGACGGGCAGCCGGCTGTTAAAGAATGAAAAGGTCGCTGCTGAAATCAGACGCATTAAAAAAGAAATGGTCAATGAAATGTTTATTGAAGCGATGGATGTGCTGCAGGTTTATATCAAGATCGCGTTTGCGGATATTACGGACTATGTGACCTTCGGAAAAAAAGAGGTCCAGGCTGTCGGGAAATCGGGGCCGCTGTTTGATGAAGATGATAATCCGATTATGAAGGAAATCAGCTTTGTCGATGTCAAAGATTCCGGGCTCGTTGACGGCACCATTGTGACGGAAGCGAAGCTCGGCAAAGAAGGCATCGCCATCAAGCTGGCCGATAAAATGAAGGCGCTCGAGAAGCTGTCCTTATATTTCGATTTGTTTCCGGATCAATTTAAACAAAAAATTGAAAACGAGAAATTAAAGCTTGCCAAACAAAAAGCGGAGAAAACAGATGACAGCCAGGAGCCGATTGAAATCATGATCAAACGAAAAGAGGACAAGCCATGATTGTAAAAGAAATCAACCCTCATTTCGAAGATTACGTATTCAATTGGGAGCAGACGTACCAGTTTCTCGTAGGCGGCTACGGCTCATCCAAAAGCTATCATACCGCATTGAAAATCGTGTTAAAGCTGCTGAAGGAAAAACGGACGGCTCTTGTTATCCGCGAGGTGTTCGATACCCATCGGGATTCGACCTTCGCCTTGTTTCAAGAGGTGATTGAAGAGCTCGGCCTTACAAAGGCTGTGGCAGCCCTTTCTTCCCCGCTGCAGCTGCGTTTTCAAAACGGCAGCCGGATCATGTTCAAAGGTATGGATAATCCGGCAAAATTAAAATCAGTTCATAACATTTCATTAATATGGATTGAAGAATGCTCAGAGGTGAAGTATGAAGGCTTTAAGGAATTAATCGGCCGACTTCGCCACCCCGAGCTGAAGCTTCATATGATCTGCACCACCAATCCCGTCGGCACCTCCAATTGGACGTACCGGCATTTTTTTCGGGATGAACGCAATAAACGGTTTGTGCTGGATGACAGCGAGCTGTACGAAAAGCGGACGATTGTCAAGGGAGATACGTATTATCATCATTCCACAGCAAACGACAATCTCTTTCTCCCGAAAAGCTATGTGAATCAGCTTGACGGACTCAAGGCGTATGATCCTGACCTGTACCGGATTGCCCGCAAAGGCCGATTCGGCGTCAACGGGATCAGGGTCCTGCCGCAGTTTGAGGTGCTTCCGCATGACCAAGTAAAAGAACGTATCGCAGCCATCAGCAAGCCGATTTTTCGAACAGGCATGGATTTTGGGTTCGAGGAATCCTATAATGCCGTCGTCCGGCTCGCTGTCGATCCTGAGAAAAAACACCTCTACATTTATTGGGAGTATTATCAAAACAAAATGACAGATGACAGGACGGCTGAGGAGCTGCGTGAGTTTATTGACACACAGGAATTGATCAAAGCCGACTCCGCTGAGCCTAAAAGCATTCAATATTTCCGCCAGCAGGGCTTTCGGATGGTCGGAGCCAGAAAGTTTCCCGGCTCCAGGCTTCAATATACCAAAAAGGTGAAACGATTCAAAAAGATCTTCTGTTCGGACCGCTGTGAAAATGTCATCTATGAGCTCAAGTCGCTAACGTATGCTAAAGATAAAAACGGCGCGCTGATAGAGGATGAATTCACGATTGACCCGCATACGCTTTCTGCCATTTGGTATGCGCTTGATGATTATGAGGTTGCTGATATGAAAGAGACAGCAAACAAACGTATCCGGCCGAACCGGGAAAGGAGGAGGTCATAAATGATGCACAATCAAACAGTCAGAGCAACTGTATTCAAAGCCAATTCCGCCGCTCCTCAGACAAAGCAAATCTATGAAGATGACTTTTCTGAGCTGTACGGAGAGGATATTATCGCACCGCCCTACAATATCATCGAGCTCAAAACCATTGCTGAATACTCGACCATTCTTCAGCAATGCATAGATGCGTACAGAGTTAATATTACAGGTTTTGGCTTTGATGTTGAGTATACGTTTGATGTTAACGCCACTGACGTTGATCAGGCGAAAAAGAAAAGGGCGGAAAAAGACTGGGCCAGACTTGAAGCCTTTTATAAATGTCTTCATTTTGACGAATCAGCCGAAATGATTTTAGGCTATGCCATCGAAGACAGAGAAAAAACAGGCAACGGCTTTATGGAAGTGCTTCGGGACGGGATGGGAAAACCGGCTGGCATCGAATATTTAGATGTGAAAAATATGCGTGTATGCGGAGCCGGCGAGCCTGTTGAAGTATCTTTTATGTATGAAGAAAACGGAAAAGTGAAGAGAATCAAAAGGCAAAAACGTTTCCGAAAATATGTGCAGATGATCAATGGAAAAAAAGTATTTTTTAAAGAATACGGTGATCCGAGAAAAATGGACATGCGCACGGGTGAATATGTGAGCACATTGGCAGAGAAATATCAAGCGAATGAAGCCATTCACCTCAAAATCGGAAGCGGCGTATACGGCGTGCCTCGCTGGGTAGGGAATATCGTCAATCTATACGGAGCGCGAAAAGCGGAAGAACTCAATTTTATGTATTTTAAGCAGGGCCGTCACGTCCCCGCTGCGATTACAGTTGAAAACGGGATGCTGTCGGAAGCTTCTTATCGGGAGCTGCAAGAGTACATGAATGATCTTGAAGGCGTGGAAAACGCCCATAAATTTCTCCTGATTGAAGCGGAAGGAATCGCAAAAGAGAAGGATCTTCATGGGGGCGAGGATATTACGCCGGTTTCCGTGGAAATCAAGTCCTTGGCGGAAATTCTCCAGAACGACGCCTTGTTTCTTGAGTACGATGAAAAAAGCAGAAATAAGCTGCGCTCGGCGTTCCGCCTCCCGCCTCTGTATACAGGCGAGGCGCAGGAATACAACCGGGCGACAGCTGATACCGCTAGAAAAATTACGGAGGAGCAGGTCTTTCAGCCGGAGCGAAAAACGCTCGTGAATAAACTGAACACGCTGCTTTTGCCGGAGCTGAATATCCATGACGTCAGGCTGACATTAAAAGGACCGGACTTTCGTGATCCGCTTGAGATTGCGAAAGTGCTCGGTCCTTTTATTACAGCCGGTGCGGTCTCGCCGAATGATTTACGCGATCTTGCAGGGCGGGTGCTTGGCAAAACGCTGGAGGAGTGGCCTGAGGAAATCTATAAACGGCCTGCAGGACAGGATGCGGAAAAGGCAAACCTGGCTGCGCTCATGCAGGAGCTGAAAGAAAGCATCGAAGCGATCAAAACGTCCTGAAGGGAGGTGAATCAAGCAGGTGGCGCGGGAATTAAGAAATGCCAAAATCAGCTTTGTCAGTTATGTAGACAAGGCGGCTAATCAGACAGAATTTTTCTTTACGAAGTCAGACGGACCTCCGTCATTTGAAAAAAAGGTTCGGCTGTTTACAAAAAGTGAGCAGGATGAACAAAAGCTCGTGTACGGAATCGTGTATGAGCCTGATGTTCCTGATGCCCACGGCGATTATATGACCGCTGAGGAAATTGAAAAAGCGGCGCACGGCTTTCTCGCGGAGGCAAGGGAGATTGATATCAATCACAGCTTTGAGGGCGGAACCGGCGTCGTGGTCGAGTCATATGTGGCGCCCGATGATTTTATGATCGGGTCAAAACGGATTACAAAGGGGTCGTGGGTGCTTGTGACAAGAGCGTCTGACGAGGTGTGGGAGCAGATCAAGGCTGGAATCATCACCGGCTACAGCATGGCGGGCACTGCTGATGTGTATGAAGAAGAACCGGTTGAAAAAGCGGGATTCTTCAGTGTATTCAAGCAGATGCTGACTGACAAAACAGGGAAGGAGACTGAAGAAATGAGAAAAGAAGACATGAAAGAATCATTCGAGCATGCGCTTTACCCTCTGCTCAAACGGCTTGAGCGGATTGAAAAAAACACAGACACGGAGGAAAAGCCGGAGCAGACGGGTGATGACGAGCGTCTGAAAAAGCTCGTTGAGGACATGCTTGCCCCGCTGATCGAACGAATCGAAGCTTTGGAAAAAGCGCGAGGCGCGTCTAAGCAGACAGCGGACGATGCGGGCAACAATACAGAGCAAGTCAAAAAATCAATCTGGAGCGGACTGCTGTAAAACCAGTCAAAGAGGAGGAAATCAATTGAGAAATCAAGAGATCATTCGGAAAGCGGAAATGTCGCTTTCTGCTTTAAAAAGCGGCGGACTTATGAACCCTGCGCAAGCATCGGCTTTTATCCGCATGGTGCAAAACACGCCGACCATTTTCAGTGAATCCCGCGTGATTCAAATGGAAAACGACTCGCAAAAATTTGAGAAAATCGGCTTCGGCCAGCGTATTCTGCGGGCTGCACAAGAAGGAAAAGCACTGTCAAACGACGAGCTGACAGTTCCAACGACAAGCACTGTCCAGCTGAACACGAAGGAAGTCATTGCGGAAATCAACATTACGTATGACACACTCGAAAACAATATTGAAAAAGACGGCCTTCAGCAGACGATCATGCAGATTTTAGCAGAGCGCGCAGCCGTTGATATTGAAGAGCTGATTGTAAACGGTGATACAGCATCAGCTGATCCGTATCTGGCACAGCTGGACGGCATCCGCAAACAAGCGGTGTCCCACATCGTTGACATGAACGGTGAAGAACTGTCCAGAGCGACATTCAAGAAAGGCTTAAAGGCTGTTCCGCCGAAATATTTGCGCATCCCTCAGGAATTCAGATTCTATACGTCGCACGGCTTAGAAGTTGAATGGAAGGACCGCGTGGCAGACCGCCAGACAAACCTTGGGGACCAGGCTGTTCAGGGCGGCTTGTCAACAGCATTCGGCGTACCGGTCAAAGGGGTATCCAATATTCAGCCGTACACAGTCGGAGAGGGAGACGCGCAATATGACGCTTCCGATATCATTCTCACCCATCCGAAAAATATCATTCTCGGCTTCTCCCGCAATATCCGAATTGAAGTCGACAAAGACATTCGCTCACGTAAATTCATTATTGTCTTAACGGCCAAGCTGGACAGCAAGTTCGAGGAAGAGGATGCCTGCGCTAAATTAATTAACGTAAAAGAATAATAGAAACGGGGTGGTCAGCTCATGCTCATTGAACCGACTGACGTAGCCTCCTATTCGGTCTATGATCGAGTAAAAAACAGACCGGAAGAACTGCTGGCGCAGGATATCATCGAGGCGGAAGCGGAAGCGGCTCTCATCACGGGCCACCGCTTTGAAGACAGCGTTTATGACCCGCTGCCCGACAAGGCGAAATTGGCTTTGCTGAAGTTAGCCCAGTATTTTGCGCTTGTGAACAGCGATGAATCAGCCTCATCAAGCTATCAGTCTGAAAAAATGGGGGATTATTCCTACACGGTTTCCGGAGAAGGCGGCATTCAGCGGCCAGTGGTGTATCATTTGCTCGAAGAGTTTATTACGCCGGGCTACGTCCCTGAGTCCTCCAGACTGAAGGTGAGGTCCTTATGAGCTATCAGCGGATGCTCATCCATCGCTGCGACATTTATCATGAAGCAGCTCAAGCGCCGTCTGCAGGCCGATTTGGGATTCCGGCGGACAAGCTGCAGCCGGTGACTTCATATCCGGATACACCCGATGAACAAGATGTCCCTTGCTATTTTACTGAAAAAACGCAGCAGCTGATCCAGGAGGAGCCTGATCAAACTGTATATCACAGCTTTCTCGTCCATTTTCCGTTGTCAGCGGACATCCGCGTGAACGATAAAATCATTTGGGAGAATCATAAATATATACTAAAGCTGCCGAAAAGGATCAGGCATCATCATTGGGAAGTCATCGCGGTCAGGGATGAAAGCCTATGAAAATAGCGGGGCTGAAACAGCTAAACACGTCATTAAAAAAGGCGGCATCAGGCGGATTTTCGCGTCAGGCGTCCCAGTGGCTTGAAGAGTGCGGGCAAGATTTTCTGGAGATCGTCCAATCTGAACTCATCAGCACACAAACGATTGATACAGAAAAACTGCTCAGTTCCTTTGAGAAAGGCGCAGAGGACAATCTCTGGATTGTGCAAAGCGGCGGGCTTTCGCTTGTGGTGGGTACACAGCTTGATCACGCCTCATTTCTTAATGACGGCCATTGGACTTCAAAAGAAGACGTGAGATGGGTGCCGGGGCATTTCCAAGGCTCGCGGTTTATTTATGATCCCGCGGCTTCAACGGGAATGGCGCTCAAGAGAAAATGGATCCCGGGCACGAGCTACTGGGATCATGCACTTC
Organism: Bacillus inaquosorum KCTC 13429; assembly: GCF_000332645.1. Taxonomy (GTDB): domain Bacteria; phylum Bacillota; class Bacilli; order Bacillales; family Bacillaceae; genus Bacillus; species Bacillus inaquosorum. Next base: position 188,075 of record NZ_AMXN01000004.1, on the reverse strand, counting down.
TTTTATATGAACAGCTGTTTGAAAAATCGCTGGAAAACAAATTGCGCCAGTGGCTGAAGAAGCTATAAAGGAGGGAACAGGATGAACAGCGAAACAGGATCGATCATGGCATTTTTGTACAGCCGGTGGTCTGTTCCCATTTATGAACGTGAGCTGCCTGATCAGTTTCAGGTGCCGTCGTTATACGTCCCATCGCCATCTGTTTTCGAGGAAACAGATACGGTCTCCACATTTAAAAAAACCTATAGTCTCAATGTGAAGCTGTTTCATGTTGACTCCGTTCAGGCGCTTGATGAAGCGGACAGGCTAGCGGATACCATCAGAGAAGTGAGAAGTATGGTTCCGCTGCTGAGTGAATCAGGTGAGAAAACGGGGGATATGGTCCGCATCACCCGAATTGAGACAAGGGTAGGAGACAGGGGCGAGGCGGTCATGGTGATCAGGTGGAGCAGCCGGTATTATTATCACAAAACAGAACATCCTGTCTTACAGGATATCGACATGAACAGCGGGGTGAAATAAGCGGTGGCAAAGGACAAACAACAGAAGAAGGCTGTACATACAAAGAGCCGGGAAACTCTTTTTGATACAGCGGATTTGATTAAGCACGCGAAGGAGCTGTTCGGCGTTAAGCCGGATATCCTTCAGGGGGCTTTATTTGGCGTGGATCAAACACGTATGACGAAATCAGAAGCCAATCAATTGATTCAAACATTTCTAACCAAGGAGGTCATGTCATCATGAATGGCGGAACATTTACAACAGGAAAAGAAAAAGAACGTGCAGGCATTTATTTTAACTTTAAAACGACAGCGCAGGAGCGGGTGTCACTCGGAGAACGGGGAACAGTCGCACTCCCGGTTGCATCAAGCTGGGGGGAAGCGAAAACGTTTGTCTCCATTTCCAGCGTAGAAGATTTAAATAAAAAAGTGGGCCTCAGCATTGATGATCCATCATTATTGCTTTTGCGTGAAGCAAAGAAAAATGCGAAAACGGTATTAATGTACCGTCTAACCGAAGGTGTCCGAGCGTCTGCTGATATTGCTGAAGGTGTCAAAGCGACTGCTGTATATGGCGGATCAAAAGGAAATGACATTATCATCCGCATTAACCCCAATGTGCTGGATGCTGCTTCTTTCGATGTGACAACGTATATGGATGAGTCAGAGGTTGATAAACAGACCGTCAAAAAAGCTGAAGAATTAACAGCTAACGGCTATGTCACCTTTACCGGAACAGGCGATCTTTCTTCGACGATTCCGCTCACTGGATCAGAAGGGGAGACTGCAGCTGAATCTCTGAATGCATCTGCAGGAATCCGTTTATCCGGCGGTACGGATAAAGCCCCTGTCAACTCCGACTATACAGATTTCTTAGCCGCAGCTGAAACGGAGAATTTTGATGTGATTGCGCTGCCTGTTGCGGAAGGTGATCAGCTGAAGGCGACATTTGCTGCTTTCATTAAGCGTCTGCGCGACGGCCAAGGACAAAAAGTGCAAGGGGTCACAGCGAATTATGCGGGTGACTATGAAGGCATCATCAACGTAACAGAAGGTGTGCTTCTCGAAGATGGCACGGAAGTTACGCCGGACAAAGCAACGGCTTGGGTAGCTGGAGCGAGCGCAGGAGCAACCTTTAACCAATCACTGACGTTCGTTGAGTACGAAGGCGCCGTTGATGTGTTACACCGCCTTGACCACGATACGATTGTTGAACGTCTGGGCAAAGGCGAATTTTTATTCACATTCGACGCCCGCGATAAATCCGTCAGCGTAGAAAAAGACATTAACTCACTCGTCACGTTTACAGCCGAGAAAAACAAAAAATTTGCGAAAAACAAAATCGTCCGTGTCCTGGACGCCGTAAATAATGATTTAACACGCGAGCTGAAAGCCTTAATTAAATCAAGAAAAGGCAGCGGAAGCGATATTCCGGCGTCTGAAGACGGACTTCAGTATGTGAAAACGATGATCACGCAATACATGACAACTCTTCAGGATGCTGGCGGCATCACTGGCTTTGATTCTGATGAAGATATCACCATTTCAATGAATGAAGACCGTGACGGCTTCTTGATTGACCTGGCTGTACAGCCTGTCGACGCAGCAGAAAAATTCTACTTTAATGTGGAGGTAAACTAATATGGCATTAAAAGCTCAAAACACAATTTCAGGTAAAGAAGGCCGCTTATTTCTTGATGGCGAAGAAATGGCGCACATCAAAACATTTGAAGCAAACGTCGAGAAAAACAAGTCTGAAGTAAACATTATGGGCCGCCGCATGACAGGCCATAAAACAACAGGGGCAAACGGAACTGGAACAGCAACGTTTTATAAAGTCACATCAAAATTCGTGATCCTGATGATGGACTATGTCAAAAAAGGCAGCGACCCATACTTCACACTCCAAGCTGTTTTGGATGATCAATCCTCCGGCCGGGGCACAGAGCGAGTCACGCTGTACGACGTCAACTTTGACTCTGCCAAAATCGCAAGCCTTGATGTCGATTCAGAAGCGTTAGAGGAAGAAGTTCCATTTACATTCGAAGACTTCGACGTGCCTGAAAAGCTTTCTGACACGTTTTAATCAAAGCTGAACAAGCCATACGCAGACCTTTCTGAGAAAGGTCTGTTTTTTACACGATGAAATCAATCAAAAGACAAGGGAGTTTTTTACATGAGCGAGAAGAACGAAAACGTATATGATCTTTCCTTTTTTATGCCGGGAAAAACAATTGAAGCTGAGGAAATCAAAGTGCCGATCTCAAAGCGTTTTGTTGATAAAAAAGGGAATGTCATTCCGTTTATTTTAAAACCGATTACAACCGAACGAATTGATGAATTGGAGAAAGAAAATACCACATTTAAAAATGTGAAAGGCCGCGGCCGTGTTAAAGATTTAGACTCCCAGCGCTTTTATGCGAGAATTGCTATCGAATCCACTATATATCCTGATTTTCGTTCAAAAGATTTAAGGGAAGCATACAAAACAGCGGATCCGGTAGAAGTTGCGAAACGTGTACTATCTGTAGGGGGAGAGTATGCGAACTGGCTGAATAAAGCAATTGAAATCAATGGTTTTGAGGATGATCTTGAAGATCTAGAAGAAGAAGCAAAAAACTAGTAAAGGATGGTGATAAGGAAGCTGTGTATTTGTATTATGCAATGCATGAGCTTCATTATTCGCCATCCCAGCTTCTTGAATTATATGAAGCACCAAAACACTTTAAAGCTCTTTTATTTGGGTTGATAGGATATAAGCTAGATCTATTAGAAAAAGAATCAAGGAGAGGAGGGAATTAATATCGCAAAATTAACAGCCCGTTTCGATCTCGAAGACAAGGTATCTAAAAAACTAAAACGGATACATAAAGGATTCCAAGAGGTCGAAAAAAAAGTCAAGACCATCAATCGACAAATCAAAATCAGTATCAGAGCTGAAGATCAGGCATTTTACCGTCTGAGAAAAATAAACGACTACATCATTTTAAAATTTGCAAAATCACTTGAAATCAAAGTTGTACTTGATGACCAAGCCACTGCAAAGCTGGAAGCGATTGAACAAAAACTAAAACGGATGCCGAAAGAAACGAAGCTGACTGTATCTTTGGTAGACCGGACAAGAGCTGCGTATAAAAAAATAAAGAAGATGCTATCTAATCAAAAGCTATCATTCCTTTTGATTCCAGATGACAAGGTTACGTCAACAGTTAAAAAAATTATTGGATATATCAAGAAAAATTTAAAAAACGGCTACACAGTTAAATTAAAAGTCATCGATGAAATCACCAAAACAGTTAATCGATTAACATCACTTTTGAAGAAATTTGAAAAAACATATTATGTAAAAGTCGTTATTAAGACAAAAGTATCAGACAAAATCAATAAAAAAGAAAGTCCGATTAACAAAGAAAAGACTAAGAAAGAATCAGACAAATCCTCTGATAAAGGCTCAGATAAAAGTTCTGACCAAAAACCCGGCTGGGTCGGGAAAATTAAAGGATGGCTGAAGGATTGGTGGTCAAAATCAGCTTGGCCATGGATTAAGGATACGCTCAAAGGGATAGGGAAAGCTTTTTTAGATCGTTTCAAAGAGAGATTGTTAGAAAAGCTGAAAAATGATGTGTTTGATAAGATCATTGATAAAATTTTAGGACCCCAAAAGAAGGGCGATTCTGGTGAAAATTCCGAAACAGATAATAAAGTCCTTAACCGTAATACAGGAGGAAATTGTTGCTGTTGCTGCTGTGAAGGAGGCGGTAACGGTCCAGGCACTAAAAATAAAAAAACATATAGAAAGAAGAAAAGCCCGACAAAAGCTCCAAACAGAACACTCAAGGTTCCAGGAGAGGTAATAAGAAGACGCCAGAGTGGCACATCTGGTGAAGGTGCGCCTCGGACTTCAGGTTCGAAGTTAAAGAACTGGCTCGGAGGCTTAAAATCGCTAGGAAAGGATTCCTCCAAACTAGGAAAAGCATTCAGAGGAATGGGAAAGTCTGTTCCATACGTAGGATCTGCTTTAGCAATGTTCGATTTAGCTGGAATCAATAAAGATAATGCTGGTGAAAAGGTTGGTTCAATCGGTGGCCGCATTGCCGGAGCGGAAGCAGGTGCAACTGCAGGAGCAGAAGCAGGTGCAGCGATTGGATCCTTCGTAGGTCCGGAAGGTACAGTAATAGGAGGCGCTATCGGCGGAGTAGGCGGCGGTTTAGTAGGCGGAATAGGCGGCGAAGAAGCAGGTAAGAACATTGGTCAGATGTTTGATACTTCTCAAATCAAAGAGAACATTTCAAATACATTATTTAATGGTGATTGGTGGAACGAAAAATGGACAGGGGTTAAAACATCAGCAGGAGATACTCTAGGAGGGCTTGATGATACATGGACTAATATAAAAGATACAGCTTCTACTACTTTTTTTGACTCCAATTGGTGGGCTGAAAAAGCTGGTTATGCATACGGTACATTAGAGTCTACGCTTTTCAATAGTGATTGGTGGGGCGGAAAATGGGAATCTGTAAAAGGCTGGACACAGGAAAAGTGGAATCAAGCCTCCTCCGTATGGACCTCTGTTAAATCAAAAGTAAAAGAAACAGTCTTTAATAAAGATTGGTGGTCTGGTAAATGGGAAGGCGTAAAGAGCTGGGCTCAAGAAAAATGGAACGGTGCCGTTTCTGTTTGGGAATCAATTAAGTCAAAAGTAAAAGAAACAGTCTTCAATAAAGACTGGTGGTCCGGTAAATGGGAAGGTGTCAAAAGCTGGACAAAAGAAAAATGGGAAAATACAAAGTCGCTTTGGAAAAAGTTTAAATCCACACTTGAAGACAGCCTATTTAATAAAGACTGGTGGTCTAAAAAATGGGATTCAGTAAAAGAGTGGGGAAAAAATATATTAGGAGATTCTTGGGATGCAGTAAAGTCTGCAGGCGGGAAAGTAGTAAAAACTGCTCAAAAAGTGGGCGGTGGAGTGACGTCTTGGGTTAAAGAAAAGGTAGATCATTTTCAAAAAGGACGAGAGAAGGCTCATAGAGACTTTGGAATGAAAGCTGATAAAAACGCCACAGGTGGTTTTATTACCAAACCGACTATCTCCTGGATCGGTGAAGCAGGTAAGGAATTTGTCATTCCAGTCGACAACAACCGCGGTCGCGGTAAAATGCTGTTAGCGCAAGCCGCTTCTAAACTGGGCATGCGTGTGGTCGAAGATATGGCATCGGCTTCCACACTTTCAGGTGGGACAGCTTTAAACACTGTTAACAGTCACTCTGCTTCAGTTTCACCGTCTATTAACGCATCTAGTTTTAACAGCCAAGCTTCAGACCTAGGACAGCAATTTTCAGAAGGCTTTGATAAAGGCATCAGCAATCAGCCGGTCAAAATGGAAGACTGGAAAAAGAAAAACATCAATACGCCATTTACACAAATGATTTCTGTTTCACCAAATTACGGAAAACAAATGGTGAGCGGGTATGCCAAGGGGCAAAACGGTACTGCAACCGAAACAGACGGCTTTTTGCAATCAAAAGTCAAAACACCGTTCCAAGCTACTGTAAACAAGTCGTCCTCATGGGGCATAGGAACGGTCAAAGGCTTTGCCCAAGGACAAAACTCAACCCAAACAGGGACGGCACAGTATGTGAGCACACATGTTGACAAACCGTTCCTGCGTTCAAAAGACACATCGAATAGCTGGGGTTCTGGCTTGGTTGGAAACTTTGTGACAGGCATGAATTCTAAATCCAGTGAAGTGAAGCAAGCAGCAAAGGATATGGCGAAGAGAGTGGAGCAGGCTTTCCGTGAGGAATTAGATATCCATTCACCTTCCCGCGTCATGATGAGCTTAGGGCGTTTTGCTTCAATCGGTGTTGTCAAAGGTCTTGGATCAGTAGATGTAAAGAAATATGCTGAAAAACAAGCTGGATCACTGGCGGCGGCCTATTCAGGAATGGGCGCGATGAGCGGTAATGTGAAACAGTGGATTATGGCCGCTCTCATGGCCACAAAGACACCGATGAGCTGGCTTCCGGGACTTATGACAATTGCGCAGCATGAATCCGGTGGCAATCCGAACGCAATCAACCTGTGGGACAGCAACGCAAAAGCGGGGCATCCATCACAAGGGCTCATGCAGACAATCCCAAGCACCTTTAATGATCATAAAGCACCGGGCATGGGTAACATTAAAAACCCGATTCACAACGCGGCTGCGGCGATCGGCTATATTAAAAGCAGATATGGTTCAATCAATAACGTGCCAGGCATAAAAAGCATGAATCATGGCGGACCGTATGTTGGATATGCCAACGGCGGACTGATCACAAAAGAGCAAATCGCCCGTGTCGGTGAAGGAAACAAGCGGGAATGGATCATTCCGGAGGAGCGGGGCATACGTGGCCGCTACCTCCTTCAGAGAGCGGCACAGGCTCTTGGTATGGAAGTGACAGATCCGTCTCAATCCCAGCAGTCTGAGCTTTCATCAGGACAAGTTTCCGCTGTTACTTCAGCTAGCCGGCCAACGGCAGCGGTTTCCGGATCAAAAGAGATTTATATTCAATTTAACGGTGACCAGCACTTCCATAATGGACAAGACGCCGAAACCCTTGCGGCGAAAATCAAGCAGGCGCTTGTAGACGAGCTGCAAAAGGATATCAATATTGGAACGAAGGGAGTCGTTGCATTTGACTAAATCCATATATGAATTTTGGATTTCACAAGGGAAGGACAAGCTGCGGCTCCCCGTTCTTCCCGACCAGCTGAATATTTCAAATACGGTTCAGAATGAGACGGTTAAAGTAGCCAAGTTTGGTGACCTTACATTTATTGACGAACAGGGAGCGAAAGAAATTTCGTTCTCTTCGTTTTTTCCGAAGAAATACAGTCCGATAGCAGAATATCAAAACTTCCCGTCGCCGGAAAATGCGATAACAAAAATTGAAAAATGGATGAAGGCCAAAAAACCGGTCCAGTTTTTGATTACGGGAACTAAAGTGAATCTGACTTGCAGCATTGAAGGTTTTTCCTATAGCGAAGGTCAGCAGGATATCGGTGATCGCTCGTTTGATATTCAATTAAAAGAATACAAAACCGCTTCCCCCCGAAAAATCAAGCAGAAGAAAAAAACAAAGGCAAAACGTCCGTCGAAGGCTTCTCCGAAAACCTATACAGTGAAAAAGGGAGATACGCTGTGGGATATTGCCGGCAGGTTTTACGGGAACAGCACGCAGTGGCGTAAAATTTGGAACGCCAATAAAACAGCAATGATCAAACGAAGCAAACGAAACATCAGGCAGCCGGGCCACTGGATTTTTCCCGGCCAAAAATTAAAGATACCGCAATGAAACAGGTGATGTATGATGATAGAACTGTTTGTCATTAAAGACACAGAGTGGCTTGAGCTGGTAGCAGAAAGCGTATCGCTGGAAGGCCATCGTTATCAGGCGCCGCGCTCCATTGAAGCGACCATTGTCATCAAACAGGGCGACCAGACGTATTACAGCGTCACAGAAGGTGATACAGTCTTGTTTAAGTGGAAGGGAAAAGAGCTTTTTCGGGGCATTGTTTTTGCAAGAACGCCGGACGAGCATACGCTTGCTTTCAGCGCGTATGATATGCTCCAGTATCTGGTGAAAAACCAGGATGTGTACGTGTTTTCCAACCAGCGTGCTGATCAGATGATCAGGAGGATTGCCAATGATTTTCAAATACCGACAGCCTCGATTGCGAACACAGGCCATACAATCAAAAGCCTTGTCATAAAAAATGATACGACCCTGTATGACATCATCTTAAAAGCATTGAAACAGACGAAAAGCCAGACAGGACGACATTATCAGCTGTATTCGGAAAAAGGAAAGCTCGGTCTGCGCGCTTGGCCAGATCCGTCGGAAGTATGGGTGCTGGAAACGGGTGTCAATATCACGGGATACCAATACAGCACTTCCATAAACGACACTGCAACACGGGTGGTGCTTCGCCGGCAGAAGGACAATAAGACGTATAAAGCGTCTGCCAAGGACAGTTCAGGCTTAAACAAATACGGTGTGCTTCAATATACGGAAACGGTCACAGATGACATCAACCAGGCTCAGCTTCAGCAGCGGGCAGATGTGCGCCTTGCTGAAAAAAAGGGCGTGAAAAAAGAACTGAAAAATATTCAGGCAGTCGGCATTCCGGAAGTGCAGAGCGGCTTGCCTGTCTATATTTCCATTCCGGAGGCCGGAATCAAGAAAACCTATTGGGTAGATACGGACCGGCACGAGTTTAAAGGAACGAAACATACGATGACCATTGATGTAGTCGAAAAGAACACCATGCCGGAAGGAGTTTCCTGATGAGATTGAGTGAGGCGATTAAACATTTGGCCGTCGGCGCAGTTGACGCTGAGTCTCCGGTGGAACTGCTCCCGGCTGAAGTCGTTTCGGTTTCTCCTGTGGAAATCAAATTAAAAGAAAGCAGCAAACTGATCATACCGGCTGACGCCATCATCATCCCAAAACGGATGCAGTCTGGAGGAGACGATGCACTCGAGCCGGGGGATCGCGTCATGACCGCGGCTCTGACTGGCGGTCAATCGTTTTTTGTTTTAGATAAAGTATAGACAAACCGCTTCAGCACGAAGGGGTTTTTATTTAGCTTGTCATAAAGGAGTGGGCACCATGGCCCTGACACCAGAAGTGGAGTTTGAGGATTTTGAAGATGACAGTGAAGTCATTGAAACCTCGCAAACGTACAAAATAGATTTTGAAAACGGAAGAATTACAAAAGAACTGATTACCGGGCTTGAAGCGATCAGACAGTTCGTGTATATCGCCTTACAAACAGAACGCTATGCGTATTCTGTATACAGCCATAATGTCGGAAATGAGCTTCAGGACGTGCTTACAGATCACGAGACGTCTGATGCCTACAAAAAAATGGAGATTCCGAGGCTGATAGAAGAGGCGCTGGTTTATGACGACCGGATATCTGCCGTAACAGACTTTGAGATAGAAAAACAAGGCGATGCGTTTCATGTTTCTTTTGTGGTAGAGACAGATGAAGGGACGCTTGAGATTGAGGAGGTGATTGGCGAAGATGTTTGAAGATCAAACCTTTGAAGATATTATGGAGCGTATGCTGAACAGCATCCCCGCAGATATTGACACAAGAGAAGGCAGCGTCATTTATAATGCGTTAGCTCCGGCGGCGGCCGAGCTTGCGAAATCTTATATATGGCTGGATACTGTGCTTGAGCTAGTCTTTTCTGATACCGCGCAAGGCGAATTTTTAGACAGGCGTGCAGCGGAAGCGGGAATTGAAAGAACTGCCGCGACAAAGGCTGTCAGAGCGGGAGAGTTTACGTCTGGAGTTCCCATTCCCGCGGGCTCCCGCTTCTATGTGGATAATCTTTATTTTCAATATACGGCAGACGGGACGCTCATCTGTGAAACACCTGGTGAAGCAGGAAACGCCAATCTGACCGGACGCAATTTACTGTCACTGGATACCATTCCCGGTTTAGAAACAGCCATTGTCAAAGAAATCCTGATTCCAGGGCGCGAGGAAGAAGGAGATGACAGCTTACGAGAACGGTATTTTACAAGGGTTCGCCGTGAGGCTGTCAGTGCCAATAAAATGCATTATAAAGAGTGGGCTGAAGAAGTGGACGGTGTTGGAAAAGCAAAGATCTTCCCGCTTTGGAACGGGGACGGCACGGTCAAAATTGTCGTCACGAATGCTAATCTTGAGCCGGCTTCCGATATCTTAATTCAAAAAGTGAAAGATTATATCGACCCTGAACCAGGACAAGGGGAGGGGCAGGCGCCAATCGGAGCCGTAGTTACAGTGGAAAGCGCGGTCTGGAAGGAAGTTGAGATTTCGGCCGAAGTGCTGCCTGAGATCAATCACACAATTGATGAGGTGAGGTCAGAAATTGAAGAAGGCGTTTTAAATCTCTTTAAGAAAATGGCGTTCGAAGACAACGTCATCCGCCTATCGCAAATTAACAATATCGTCTATAATTCACCGTCCGTCAGTGATTATTCCAATATTAAAATCAATGGCACCTCTGAAAATCTGGTGCTGAGCGACGTGGAAATTCCGAAGCTTGGGCAGGTGAAAATCATTGAGCAAACTAGATGACATGACAGCGTATCTGCCCCCGTTTCTCACCAGCCTTAAAGAAATGGCTGAGCTGCTGAAAGCGGAAGCGCCTGAGTTTGATAAACAGAATAACAGCATATTTGATCTGACGGATCAGTTATTCGTGCCGACAGCGACATGGGGGCTCAGCCGCTGGGAAAAGATTTTAAATGTGCCGCGGGAATCAGGCGACACCGATGAGATCAGACGATTGCGGCTCATTTCCAAAATGTCGAACATCCCGCCAATCACCTACAGGGCCATTGAGCAGGCGGTGAACCGTTTCTTGAAAAACCCGTCTGCACAAGTCCGCCTGCTTCCCGGCGAATACCGCTTTAACGTGGATATCAATGTTGATGACCTTCAGCACATGAATGAGCTGATTGAAGCCATAGAAAACATGAAGCCCGCTCATTTGGCGTATACGCTCAGAGGCGGATTAAATGAGACGCTTCAAATCAAAGATACAGTGATCCTGAATCACCGCAGATACCGAACAGCCAGTGAGCTTAAGGTCGGTTATTCTGTCACTCTTAACAACAATGAGGTGGTTTTACCTTGATTTCAACCATATACAGAGAACGCACAGCTGCCGATCTGAAAAGCAGGATTCATCACGTACTGCTCAACGGCCAAGAAACAGAAATAGTGGAACTCGCCATTGACGGAGCGACAGTCACCGTTCTGACAAAACGTGAGGAAGACATCAAGCATATCGAAACGGTACAAATTTTTGACGAGCTGGGCAACATCATTACAGAAAGAAAAACAGACCTGGACGTCAGCGAAAACAGAACACTCGATTTCAGATTTACCTTTGAGGTGGTGTAAACATGGCATATGAAGAAAAAACAGACTGGCTCCCCGACGACCCGATCAACGAAGACGACGTCAACCGCTGGGAAAAAGGAATAAAAGACGCCCACACAGACTTGGCTGCCCACAAAAACGACATGAACAACCCCCACAACACAACAAAGGCGCAAGTCGGGCTGGGGAACGTGGATAATGTGCAGCAGGCTTCAAAGACGGAATTTAATGAACATAATAATGATTCAACCCGGCATATCACGTCTACAGAGCGATCAAATTGGAATGCAAAAGAAACACCAGCTGGTTCTCAAAGTAAGGCTGATACAGCTGAGAGGAATGCAAAAGCATATACTGATGAACTGGCTGCAAGAAGAGATAATCCAAACCAAGTCACGAAGGAGCAAGTCGGGCTTGGCAATGTAGATAATGTACAGCAAGCTGCAAAAGCTGAATTTAATTCACATACGATTGATTCAACCCGCCACATTACATCAGATGAGCGTACTAAGTGGAATAATTCACAACTATTCAAAATAACAGCCGACAATGGTACGCAAAAAATCAATCTAACTTCTGGCTCATTTTATGAAGCCTTAAAAGATTTAGGATCTGTGTCTTTCTATGGGACAAATGCAGTTACTGATAACCCTTCTGAAGGAAGTCTGAGAGGTATGCAATTGGTAGGTCAACCAGGGATTGGAATCGGTTATGCTGTAGATACCTCTGGAGACGCATGGTGGTTCTACTATAATGCGAATCATACTGCAATCAATTGGTACCCTATTGAGTCTACAACAGGAGCACAAACAAAAGTAAATGATCACGCTAAAGATTCGATTCTTCATATTACTTCATCAGAAAGATCAAAGTGGAATGGAGCACAACTTACTAAAATAACAGCTGATCATGGTGGAGTAACAATTGCAGCTAATGAAGGAGAGGATATACTTCAAAAAATAGTTGATCAGGGACGATCTATGGGGACTTTCTATTCGCATGGAAAGGCTATTAATTCCCCTTCACCATACTCTATTAGAGGGGTATTTCATCTGACAAGTCTTTCAACGGATGGTAAAGGTATGTTTGGATGGGTACATGCTACAGATTACAGAAATAATTTTTTTACAAATTATTGGGATGGAAATACTGGGGGATGGCAGGGTTGGAAGCGTCTTATCACTCCAGTTGATTTAAATTCAATGACTTGGTATGACTTAACACTCATTAATGGAAATAAGGTAGGCGGAAGAAAACCACAGTATGCTGTATGGGGCAACCAGGTATTTACTCGAGGTGAAGTAGTTTCGCCAGACTTCAATAGTGTTTTTGCTATACTTCCAGCTGAAGCCCGTCCTTCAACACAAAAATCGATGGCTGCAACTCTATTTGGAACGACTGGCACATCAAAATATATTGCTGAAACAAACGGTGAATTAAGATTGGTTGGAAAACATGCCAACATTGAGGCAAACATTTCTGGAGTTTCTCTAGATAATAATTTTACTCTATAGGGAGGGGAGAATGTGCAAGTTTTTTTGTATGATGATAATTTCTATTTTTTAAGACCAAAAATTTTATCCAGTCCTCAAAGTCAGATGCCGGATAACTCAACGACAGTAAAGCCTCCTGATGGCTTATGGAGGCCACAGTTTGATAAGGCGAATAATGTATGGAATGAATCTGCTGATCAAGAATATAAGGATTTTCAAAAAAACAAATATCAGGATGAACTTGAGCCAAATCCTATCATGGAGCAACTCGTAACACTGGGTCAACAACTAGCAGACGAAAAACTTGCAAGAAAACAAGCCGAGAAGGCTCAAAATACTTTAGGTATACAACTGACTGAGGAAGTGTTGGCAAGGAAAGAAGCGGAGGCTTGGAATCAATCTTTAGGTGAACAAATGGCGATTTTGAAATTAGATATACTGAGTTTAAAGGGAGGGATGACAAGTGAATCTTAATTTCTGGGTATATGCCCTGTTTTATAAATGGGCTACAACATCGATGATAAAGGACGCAATGACGTACAATGACTGTTCAATTGATGATTTAAAGCAAGGTGTTGCTGCTGAATACGTGACACATGATCAATATAAAGAAATAACAGGTCAAACATATGAGGAAACGATGAAAGCCAACTAAAAGGCTTTTTTATTTTGCCTCAAAGGAGGTGAATGTATGAAAGAAGTAAGGAGGTAGTTTATATGTCAGAATTGTCTGAGGTACCTGACATGAATTCACTTGAAAAAGAGATAACAGAAATAAAAACAGAACAAAAAACGCTTGAGCAGCGAGTCAGTGTTCTAGAGAGGTCATCGGACCGGCAAGATCAGCAAATCATGACGCTGAACGAAAAATTAAACAAAATTGAAGAAAATACAACATGGATTAAACGCACCATCACAGGTGCCATCATTACAGCAGTGTGCACAGGGATCATTGGCGGAGCGATCGCCATTATGTACAACCTGCTGCAGCATTAAAGGGGGATTTTCATGAAAACGTATGACAAAGGCACGGTCATCAGGACGGTGCTTCTTTTGGTTGCATTAATCAACCAGACCATGATGATGCTTGGCAAATCACCATTGGACATTCAGGAGGAGCAGGTCAATCAGCTTGCTGACGCTCTTTATTCGGCCGGATCTGTCATTTTCACAATTGGAACGACACTTGCCGCTTGGTTTAAAAACAATTATGTAACAGAAAAAGGGAAAAAACAGCGTGACTTGTTAAAGGAAAATAATTTGACGAAATAAGGAGAGATGAAAATGGTTAACATTATTCAAGACTTTATCCCAGTCGGTGCAAATAACCGACCAGGCTACGCAATGACACCTCTTTACATTACAGTGCACAATACAGCAAACACCGCAGTCGGAGCGGATGCTGAGGCTCATGCCCGCTATTTGAAAAATCCTGATACCACAACAAGCTGGCATTTTACTGTTGATGATACAGAAATTTATCAGCATCTGCCTTTAAATGAAAACGGCTGGCATGCGGGAGACGGAAACGGCAGCGGCAACCGGGCTTCGATCGGGATTGAAATTTGTGAAAATGTCGATGGGGATTTTGCGCAAGCTACAGCAAATGCCCAGTGGCTGATCAAAACATTGATGGCTGAGCACGATATCAGCCTTGCTAACGTTGTACCCCATAAGTATTGGTCTGGCAAGGAATGTCCCCGCAAGCTGTTGGATACGTGGGATACGTTTAAAGCAGGGATTGGGGGAGGCGGCAGCCAAACTTACGTCGTGAAACAAGGTGACACGCTTACATCTATAGCGAGAATGTTCGGTGTTACTGTAGCTCAGCTGCAAGAGTGGAACAATATCGAAGATCCGAATTTTATTCAGGTCGGTCAAGTGTTAATTGTCAGTGCTCCGTCGTACACTGCAGAACCCGAGCTCTATCCGCTTCCAGATGGCATCATTCAATTGACAACACCATTTACCTCAGGAGAACACGTCTTTCAGGTGCAAAGAGCACTGGCCGCTCTCTATTTTTACCCTGATAAAGGAGCTGTCAACAACGGAATTGACGGCATTTACGGACCGAAAACAGCTGACGCGGTTGCCCGTTTTCAGTCTGTTAACGGTTTAACCGCCGATGGTATATACGGGCCTGCGACTAAAGCGAAAATCGCAGCTCAACTAAGCTGATCACAGAACACAAAAATCCCGGAGCTGCTCCGGGATTTACTTTTTCTTCTTCAACTTTTTTAAAATTCCTGCACTCCGCTCCCTCACACGAAGCGAATACCCGGAAAGTCCAAACCTTCCGTAATCAACAAACTTCACACGCCTCACCAATTTTTTCACTGTATCACCTGACAATATCCTCTGTTTGTTTTAGTATATGTAACCCTTTAAGAAAAGGAATAAGGACAAGAGCTGTTTTCCCTTGTCCTTTTAGTGTGATCATGCTTTTTTTCGTTTATACTCGTCAATCAGCCGTTCGTTTTCTTTAAAGATTCTTGCTGTATGCGGACTGACTTGATAGCTTGCAACACTGGTGGTTGAACGTTTTTTCAGGATTTTAAACGGCTTCGCCGCTCGGGGCTCGCATCCGTTTTGAAACGCGCGTTCCATTATCCTTCACCTTCCTCCTCAATTGGCAGCACCAAATCATATATGCTCGTTAATGATGTGAAAAGCAAATAATCAAATTCAGTGACAATGCTGTCAGACGTCAGCTTGATGACATAGCTCTGTGTCTCGATGGTAAAAGGAATGAGAACCATTTTTCCGTATTGGTCGTAATAAACATCCTTTCGATCAAGCCGGGTTTGCACGTCTGCCGGATCGTCCATATGCTCGGTTAACCGGTCTTTATCAGCCTGTGTCGAATAGTGACAAAGGGAGGCTGTTAAATTCATTTTATCGGCATAGGTTTTCAGCAGCTTATCAATACCTTCAGCATATGCATCTATACTTCCATAATAAACATGGATCGGTTCGTTTTTCAATAGGTATTGGTATGTTTTCAGCCGATTGAGATACATGTGGAGCATTTCGTTGTTTTCTTCAAGGATTTCTCTTGTGTCTGTTTCCAGTTCGCTGCCGGCCAATTTTTTGACGTATGCGCTTAAGAAGATGAAAGCGTCAATTAAAGCGAAACTGACAGCGACAATGAGGTACCGTTCCCAGTGGGTAAATAGGGAAGAGGGCTCATATGTCCAGTATACCATAGCGCCCAGAACAAACAGCAAGTACCATGTTTTCCGGATGGCGGACATTTTTTCTTTGACCTTCGCTTCGAACCGCCACGTGGCGTACACGTATAAGCCTAATCCGGCCATGACGCACCAGACCATGATCTGAAAGAATAAAAGCATACATCAATCCCTCACATCTGAAATAGGTTCTGCTTATTGTATTCGAGAGATACGGCTGGTTTTCCTGTTTCATCAAAAAAACCGCTCCTTTGACAGAAGCGGTGTAACCTTAAAAAATCATATTTAAAATAAAGTAGGCGATGGCACCAAGTGTCGCTGAAATCGGAAGCGTGATGACCCATGTAATGAGCATCCGCTTAGCTGTGCCCCAGTTTACGCCTTTTACCCGGTGTGACGCACCGACGCCAAGGATTGATGAAGAAATGACGTGGGTTGTGCTGACCGGCAAATGAATAAATGTGGCGCCGAAAATAATGGCTGCTCCGGTTAAGTCAGCGGATACACCGTTTACCGGACGAATCTTCATGATCTTTCCGCCAACGGTTTTGATGATTTTCCATCCGCCGATTGAAGTTCCGAGACCCATGGCTGTCGCGCAGGCGAATTGCACCCAAGTTGGAATATCATTAGCAGAAGTATGTAAATTCGCTGTGATGAGAGCCATTGTGATAATTCCCATTGCTTTTTGCGCATCGTTTGTTCCGTGTGTATATGATTGCAGGGCAGCTGTTACAATCTGCACTCTGCGGAATTGCTTGTTCGTTTTCGCCAAATTGCTGTCTTTGAAAATCAGCTTGACGATGCTGTAAAGAATAAAACCAAGGACAAAGGCAATAATTGGTGATAAGAGCAGTGCTTCAATGATTTTAATGAAGCCCTTATAATTTAACGCAGTAAATCCGGCTGCCGCAACTGCTGCACCGGCAATTGCCCCGATGATGGCATGGGATGAGCTGCTTGGGATGCCGTAGTACCATGTGATAAGGTTCCAGGCAATCGCAGCGATTAGCGCAGCCAAAATCACGACAGAGCCATTCTCTAACGTATAAGGATCTACAATGTCTTTCGTAATGGTTTTGGCAACACCTGTAAATGTCATTGCTCCGATAAAGTTCATCACAGCCGCCAATATGATGGCATGGCGCGGTTTCAGCGCTTTTGTCGATACCGAAGTCGCAATTGCGTTCGCCGTATCATGAAACCCGTTGATGAAATCAAACGCCAGAGCACAAATGACTATTAGTATTGTTAATATTAATAGAATATCCATTTTTACCCCTCGTTACGCGTTTTTCATAATGATGGTTTCAAGATTATTGGCAACACTTTGGCAAGAGTCGGCAATTTCTTCAAGCGTTTCGTAAATTTCACGATATTGAATGACTTTGATCGGATCTGTTTCATTTCCGAAAAGATTTTTTAATGATTTTCTGTGCAGGTTGTCACAACTGTGCTCATACTCTTTAATTTTAATCGCGTGAGGCTGAATATCCTTTAAGCGGTTTTCTGCCAGCAGCTCAATTGTAATCAAAATTTCTTTCGCACATTCTCTGATGTATCCGCTGAACTTATCGATATGCTCGTCTGATGAAGTGATTGAGAAAATCTCCATCATGGCAGAGAAATGTTCAATTCCGTCAAGCACATCATCCAGGCTGTTTGTCAGCTGAAGGATATCTTCGCGCTCAATAGGAGTGATGAACGCTTTGTTAAGCTCTTTAATCATGACATGAACATGATTGTCACCTTTTGTTTCATATTCCTTTAACGTATCTGCAAATTCTTTAAGCGTCGTTTGGTTAGTAACCTTAAAATTCACAAAATACTCTGCAGTTTCGTCTATGTTCTTTGCAATTTCTGTTAAAAGGAGTGAGAACTTATCTTTTTTTCTTCTTATCATTAAAAACCCTCCATAGTTTGAATGAACAATGCACACATCAAATTATTATATAGCCTTTTGTCGAAAAAAAACAGGTAAAGTCGAAAAAAACGTATCTTGACTTTTTCGATAAATCGTGTCTCCTTATTTTGACCTACTTCCCTTTAAAAAAACGACCCAAGTTTGCAAAAACTTTCTGCTTAACGTAAAAAGTATATCAAAAGTTGTGTTTTTCCTGTCAACTTTTATCTTCTGTTTCACCAAAAAACGGTTCCCTAAACAAGGGAACCGTTTTATCAGCTTGCTTTTCGTTTTTTTATCCAGTAATAAACAGGCAGCCCGGCAAGTCCGATGAGGATGGATAAGCCGCAGCTCAGTGTATCTGTAATGAGTGTGCTGCCTAATACAAAGAGTGAGCCTGCAATGGCCAAAATCGGCATGAATGGGTAAAGCGGAACACTGTAGGCGCGCTTTTCTCCCTTTGTTTGCTTGCGGAGGATAAACACCGCAAAAAAGGCCATCACATAAAAAATGTAGATCATGAAAATCGAGATTTCTGAGAGCTTATCAGGGTTGCTGATCAGCATCATAATCAAAGACACGGCAATTTGGAAGGATATCGCAATCCATGGTGTGCGGAACGTCGGGTGTACATGTGACAGTTTTTCAGCAAATGGAAGCTGCTTGCGTTCCGCCATTGCAAATGACACACGCGGGAAAGAAAGGACCTTACCGTTTAAGCAGCCGAAGATGCTGACAATAATCCCGACACTGATCAGCTTTCCGCCAATTGAACCGAACAGCATGGTGGCAGCAGTACTTGTCGCATTTTCGCCAAGTGTGACAATTTCGTTCGCTGACAGGATGTGAAGCAATGCAAAATTAATGAAAATATAGATCGCCGTTACAATTAATAATCCTCCCGTCATTGCACGCGGCAGCAGCTTTTCGGGATTTTTCATTTCTCCGCCGAGAGCGGCCAGAAGAATCCATCCGTCGTAAGCAAACAGTGTAGCCAAAATGGCTGCCCCGAAGTTCATATCGGAAATGCTTTCGTTTACAGCTGTGAAGATGTGCTGATCGCCTTTCCAAAGGCCAAAGATGATGATGCATGCGATCGGAATCAGCTTTCCGATCGTTGTCAGCGTTTGGACAAAGCCGCCGTATTTTGTACCGATAATATTAATGACGCATAAAAAGAGAACTGCTATAATTCCGATTACTTTTGATAGGCCAGATCCCCAGCCGAAAAGATTCGCCATTAAAGATCCAAAATATAAACCCAGTGCGCCAATAATCGCCGGACCGTAAATGATAATCTGCACCCAGCCGCACAAAAATCCCCAAAACTCACCGTACACTTCTTCAAGGTACGTATAAAGCCCGCCGGTTTTTGGAATCTGCGTTCCGATTTCCGCGATTGTCAAACCGCCCGCCAGAGTTAAAATACCGCCTAACAGCCAGGCGAAAAGCGCTGTTTTTGAATCACCTGAATAAGCGAGCACAGCGCCAGGCTTCATAAAAACACCTGAACCGATAATGGTTCCGATGACAAGAGTAAGGGCAAACAAGAGGCCTATCTCTTTTTTTAAACCGTTGTCTTCAGTATGCATGTCCTTAACCTCCTATGATGTTGAAGCTTCATAATGAAGAATCTATTTTTCATATTGTAAACCCTATTTTAGAAAAGTGGAATAAAATAAATTTTCTGATTTTCGATATTTGCATGTATATGCCTGATAAAACTGTGAAAACGCATGATTTAATGAGTTATAAACGAATAAATGTATGGTTTTCAGATTATAAAGTTCGTGTTTTGTAGGCGGTTTTTTGCTGATACGGAGGGTGCTGTGAGAACGAAGGAAAATAACGAACCTTCAGAGAAGCTGATATGTTGACTTTCCCGTGCGAATAAAATACCTTGTAATTAGAACAATAAATATATAACTATGATGCGATATCTCGAAATCGAGATAAAATGACCTGGAGGGACAGCATATGAAAGTCAACGGCATACACCACGTGTCGGCATTAACAGCCGACGCACAAAAAAACTTAGATTTCTATAAAAAAGTATTAGGATTAAAGCTCGTCAAAAAATCCGTCAACCAGGATGAACCGACAATGTATCATCTGTTCTACGGAGATGAAGTGGCAAATCCGGGAACTGAGCTGACGTTTTTCGAGATTCCGCGCATTGCGCCGTTTCATGCGGGAACAAACAGCGTTTCTTCTATTGGTTTGCGCGTTCCAAGCACAGAAGCTCTGCATTACTGGAAAGAACGTTTTGAAGAGCATCAGGTGGCGCACAGCGGCATTGCCAAAAGAGCCGGACGTGACATATTGGCATTCCAAGATCATGAAGGACAGCGCCTTGTGCTGACTGCTGATGAGAAAGGCAAAGGATATGGTCTGCCTGTTAAACAAAGCGGCATTCCGGAAGAGTTTTCGTTTCGCGGGTTAGGGCCGGTTGAACTGACTGTGCCATACGCTGAATCAACCTTACACGTATTGACGAATATTCTTGGATTTACAGAAATCAGCCGTGAAGCAGTCGAAGGGCAAGGAACCGCCGTTATTTTGGAATCTGGAGAAGGCGGTGCGGCAACAGAAATCCATTTAATAGAAAGAAACGATCTTCCACGAGAGCGCCAAGGCAAAGGAAGTGTTCACCATGTCGCGTTTCGGGTAAGAGATGAAGAAGAACTTGCCGGCTGGCACCAGATCATCAGCCGGGAAGGCTATAGCAATTCCGGCATCGTTGAACGCTACTACTTCAAGGCGCTGTATTTCAGAGAGCCGAACGGCATTTTGTTCGAGTTATCAACAGACGGACCAGGCTTTATGGTTGATGAAAACCTTGATGAGCTTGGCCAAACGATTGCTCTTCCGCCGTACCTTGAGCATCGAAGAGCTGAAATTGAAGCGAAACTAAAACCGATTCAATAAATTTGAATTCATTTGCCTTCCGGCGCCGCCGGAAGGCTTTTTTTATTACCATAATTAATTTTGACCTAAACAGCATGCCTTATTAGGGAGGAAATATCAGATGCTGATTGGGAGAAATGGCTTAAAACCCTTTGCATATATGGACGATTGGTATGAAATGGACTCGGCAAAAATATTGTCTTTGTTTATTAATAGTTTATTCATATTTGCTTGTTACACTATTTCAAAGTTAGAAAAAAGGAGTGAAAAACACGTGGAAAAGAAAAAACGCGAGCTGGATATTTTCCTCATCCTCATTTTGCTCGCATCTGCATTCTTAAATATCTATAACATTTGGAAGGACGACACGGTGAATCCTTATTACACCGCGGCAGTTACAAGTATGATGCAAAGCTTTCATAATTTCTTTTATGCTTCGTTCGATGCTGCCGGCTTTATAACAGTTGATAAACCGCCTGTTACATACCAAATCCAAACGATCAGCGCACTGATATTCGGTATGCACGGGTGGAGTGTCATTCTCCCTCAAGCATTGGCAGGTGTAGGTTCAGTACTTCTTATGTACTTGCTGATTAAGCCGACATTCGGAAAAACGGCGGCGCGCATTGCCTCATTTGTTATGGCATGTACGCCGATTGCTGTAGCTGTAGCACGTACAAACAATGTTGATGCATTACTGGTATTTTTCTTATTGCTGGCTACTTGGCTTCTCTTTAAAGCCATCAAAAAAGGAAAGCTGATCTGGCTGTTAGCAGCATTTTTCGTTGTTGGAGTAGGTTTCAATACAAAAATGCTACAGGCTTACATGATTTTACCGGCTTTCTTATTGTTCTATCTGATTGCGGCAAACGCCACAATCAAGAAAAAAATCGTTTCATTGGTAAGTGCTTTAGCTGTATTGGCAGCCGTTTCGTTATCATGGCCGCTCATTGTTGACAATATCCCTGCAAGCAAGCGGCCTTATATCGGAAGCAGCCAGACCAACTCTGTTTTGGAATTGGCTTTCGGATATAACGGGATTCAGCGGCTGACAGGCCAAAATTCCGGCGGCCAGGGCGGATCAAACGGAGACGCTTCAAAAGAAATGTCTTCTTCCGATAACAGTTCATCGCAAACTCAAGCACCGCCTAATCAGTCATCAAGCAGCAGCTCATCAAGCGATGATAAATCATCAAATGGCAATATGACGGCACCTCCATCCAATGGTCAAATGCCTAGCGGCGGTCAAGGAGGCCCTCCAAGCGGAGGAGATCGCGGCCAAGGCGGACCTGGCGGAGACGGAGGGAAAGGCGGTACAGGAACCGGTTCAAAAATGCAATCAGGTTCAGGAATGTTCGGGACGGGAACACCTGGTCCGCTGCGGCTTTTCCAACAAGAATTATCTGATCAAATCAGCTGGCTTCTGCCATTTGCGATTTTTGGAATTGCAGGCTTACTGATCGCAGGCGCGAGAGAAAGAAGAAGACTATCTGCAGAGCAGAAGGAAACGGTTTTCTGGGTTGCATGGCTTGTACCGATTGCCGGATTCTTCAGTGTCGCAGAATTTTTCCATCATTATTATCTCATTATGCTGGCACCGCCGATTGCGGCTCTTGTCGGTGCGGGTTGGGTAGCCCTTGTTCATCTGTATCGCATTCAGACAGGCTGGAAATCATGGCTTCTGCCGGCAGCGATTATTGCGACAACTGGATTTGAATTGTTCATTCTCAGAAACTACAACGATCAAATCGGAGCAGGATGGAGCATCGGTGTAGGGGTTATCGGCGCGTTATCTGCAATTGCTCTGCTGCTGTTCAAACAGCGCCAAAAACCGATCAGTTATTATGTATCACTTGCAGCTCTTCTTGCATTGCTGGTGATGCCGATTTATTGGGCAAGCACACCGCTTCTGTACGGAGGCAACAGCTCACAGCCTGAAACAGGGCCACAGCTTGCATCAATGAGCGGAAAAGGCATGGGAATGTCTGATGCAACTGTAAATGAAAAACTGATCAAATATCTAGAGGAAAATAACTCCGGAGCTGAATACCTATTCGCCACAACCGACTCGAACACAGCGGCGCCATATATTATTAAAACGAAAAAAGCTGTTATGACAATTGGCGGATTCAGCGGTTCTGACCCGGCTATTACGCTGACTCAATTTAAAAAGCTTGTAAAAGAAGGAAAAGTGAAATACTTCTTAGCTTCTGGAATGGGAAGAGGCGGAAACAATGACATTATTGAATGGGTTCAGAAAAACGGGAAAGAAGTGTCTTCAGATAAATGGCAATCAAGCTCTGATCAACAATCATCATCTGATCAGAAAACAGAAAATACTGATTCAGCTGATACATCAAGCAACAGCAAGTCTTCAGGCGAAAACGGTCAAATGGGCGGCGGACCTGGCGGAATGAATCAGTCAGCTTCATTATATGAACTAAATGCTGATGAATAGGAGGAAAAAACATGAGCAGACATATTCAATATTCAATTGTTGTACCTGTGTATAACGAAGAGCTTGTCATTCATGAAACCTATCAGCGCTTAAAAGAGGTCATGGATCAAACGAAGGAAAACTACGAGCTGCTTTTTGTCAACGATGGGAGCAAAGATCGCAGTATTGAGATTTTAAGAGAGCACAGCCTAATCGATCCGAGAGTGAAAATCATTGATTTTTCAAGGAACTTTGGGCACCAGATCGCCATTACAGCGGGTATGGATTATGCACAGGGGAATGCAATCGTCGTCATTGACGCCGATTTGCAGGACCCTCCTGAATTGATTTTAGATATGATTGAAAAGTGGAAGGAAGGCTATGAGGTCGTGTACGCCGTACGAACAAAACGAAAAGGGGAAACCTTTTTTAAGAAACAAACTGCGGCTATGTTTTACCGGCTCCTCAGCAGCATGACAGATATTGATATCCCGATTGATACGGGGGATTTCCGCCTCATGGACAGAAAAGTCTGTGATGAAATGAAGAGATTAAAAGAAAAAAATCCTTTTGTCAGAGGGCTCGTCAGCTGGGTGGGCTTCAAACAGACAGCGGTCGAGTACGTACGTGATGAAAGGCTCGCCGGAGAAACAAAGTACCCGCTGAAGAAAATGCTGAAGCTGTCAATGGATGGCATCACGACATTTTCACACAAACCGCTGAAGCTGGCAAGCTATGCGGGGATGTTAATGTCAGGTGCAGGATTTCTGTATATGTTTATCGTGCTGTATCTAAAGCTATTCACAGACAGCACCATTACCGGCTGGTCATCACTTATTATGATCCAGCTCCTGTTCAGCGGCATCGTCCTTCTGATTCTAGGGATGATCGGCGAATATATCGGCAGAATCTACGATGAAGCTAAAGACAGGCCGCTTTACATCGTTCAGAAATCATATGGAATTGAAAATAAAAGACTCTATAGAGACCAGCATATGTCATAACCTGAAACCCCTGTCCGTTACGGACAGGGGTTTTTTATATTCTGCGCGATGATCAAAGTGAAAGATGCTGATAGATTAATGGGAAGAAGGGATTGAGAACTTGCACTGCGGTTCAGGCATGATGAAATAAAAACGGCAAAGCCTAAAAGCTTTCGTCTTAGGCTTTGCTGTATGTCAGCTGTTATATTGAGGGGCTTTTAAGAAACGCATGATCACAGCCGTACCAGTGATGTTTAATAGAATACTGGCACCCAGTGTAATTTCCTATGCCAATGTCGATTCAGGAAGGAGAAAGCTTAGCACAGAAAAGCTAATCCTCCCCAGATCATGCTCAATCCCACGGTTTTCATGTTTATATCTCTTTCTCAAACATGCATCTGATTAGAATGATGTCAGTCTGAATGATATGTAGATGTATCGGTAGAAAGTTTCATAGAGCAACAGGTCTTTTGTCTAATAAAAATCCTCAGGCCTTTTGCGGCCTGAGGCGTTATTTCTTAAGAAGTGGTTTCTTCTTTTTGATCGAGTTTGATTTTTTTTGTCATTTCTTTGCCGTTTCTGAGAATTTTTACTTCAACGGTATCACCGATGTTTGCGTCTTTATATAAGATATTGCGCAATTCACTGCCTGTATCGATTTCTTTGCCCTTCAGGCTGATGATAATATCCTCCGCTTTCAACCCAGCCTTTTCAGCAGGAGAGCCTGAAGCGACCTCGCGGATGTACACGCCCTTATTCAGCTGGCTGCCGAACAGGCCGAGTGTGCCTTCTTGGTAGTTTTGCGGCACTTGTTCTAAATCAAGCATGCTGACACCGATATAAGGACGTTCAATTTGTCCTTTAGACAGCAATTCTTCTGCAATCGGTTTTACGTCATTGCTTGGAATTGCAAATCCGATGCCCTCTACATCATCCTCACTGATTTTCATACTGTTGATGCCGACAATTTTGCCGTCTGTATTTAACAACGGACCGCCGCTGTTACCTGGGTTAATCGCGGCGTCAGTTTGAATCACGTTAATGCTTGTTTGACCGGCTGATGTTGACATTGAAACCGTTCTGTCCACGCCGCTTACAATCCCCTGTGTTACTGTGCGGGACAGGTCTTTTCCGAGCGGATCTCCAATCGCAATGACGGTCTCGCCAGTTCTGAGATCAGATGAATCGCCGAAGCTTGCCACTTTTGTTACGTGGTCATCACTGATTTGGAGAACCGCTAAATCTGTTAACGAATCACTGCCTACGAGCTTTGCTGTCACCGCAGTGCCGTCATATAAAGATACCTTCAGTGAAGATGCTCCTTCTACAACGTGGTTATTCGTAATGATATAAGCCTTGCCGTTCTCTTTTTTGAAAATGACACCCGATCCTGAACCGCTTTCTGTATCTTCGCTGGAATCAGAGCTGGAACCGGATGAGTCAGAGCCGAACAAAGAACTGTTTGACTGAGCCTGAAGATTTGTGATGCCGACAATTGCCGGTGAAAGGTCTTCCACCATATCTGAGATTTTAGAAGAATCTTCGCTGTTGAATGCAGATGAGCTGCTTGATTTTGATGAGCTTTTGCTAGATTCAGAGGACGTGCTTTTAGCTGTAACAGATTGCGTTTGCTGTTGGCTGGATGACTGTTTTACAGTGTCCTGAGAATCATGGTCGCCAAGCGGTGTAAACGTGTAAATCCCAAGGGCGATACTGCCGCCGATCACTCCGCCAAGCAGCGGTCTGAACCATCCGAACCCTCGTTTTTTCTTCTCCTGATCATGCATGACATTGCGGGCTGAGTAGGAGGTGCTCTGATCGTTCTCTTTCGCTAGAAAGACCTCATTCTCATTTCCTTCCGTTCTGTTTTCGTCACGATTGTTATCCATCATGTTCACTCCGTTTCTCTATTTTCACTAATTTCTATTTGATTATGATAGTTTTATGACTTGAGTTTATCATAAACAAAAACTGTGGGATAAAAATGAAAAGATTATGGGAAATTGTGAAAAAGGGCGGAAAACGGTACACTCTTTATTATATATGAAAGGACTGAGTCGATGGAACAGATTGGATTGATTGGATATGGCAGCATGGCCGATATGATCGCCAGGCAGCTGTTGAAGCATGGAAAAATAAAGGAGAATGAGCTTTTTATTGAAACGAGAACGAAGGGGGAGCGGCTGAAGGCGCTGATCTCAGATTATCCAAACGTATCGGCTGATTCGCTTGAGAACTGGGCGGAAACGTGCCGTTTGATTTTTATATGTGTCCCGCCGCTCCATGTCATCGAAACATTGCGCCGTCTGCACCCGTATGTGAACAGGAATACTCATATCGTATCCATTGCCGCCGGCGTGCCGCTGCGCCTTTTGGAGGCTGAAACAGAAGCCGGTATATCACGTGTCATTCCTGCCATTACGTCCGAAGCAGAAGCAGGCATCTCGCTTGTCGTTCACAGTGAGGCATTGACAGCGGATAAAAAAGAACGTCTGAATGAATTGCTATCGGTTTTCAGCAGTGTACGAGAAATCAAAGAATCAAATTTGGATGCCGCCAGCAATTTGACGAGCTCGGCACCCGGGTTCATAGCTGCCGTCTTCGAAGAACTGGCGCTGTCTGCGGTGAGAAACAGCAGCCTGTCCAAAGAAGAAGCCTTTGATTTTCTGATTCACTCTCTATACGGAACTGGCAAGCTGCTGATCGAAAAGAATATGTCTTTCGAGGAAACGCTGGGGCGTGTCACAACGAAAGGCGGAATTACAGGGGAGGGTGCTGAGGTCATACGCGCCTCAGTGCCGGAAGTTTTTGATCAGGTGTTTGAAAGAACCCTGAAAAAATATAAGCTGCTTACAGAACAGACAGAGAAACAGAAATGAATCCTTGAAAGAGGATTCTTTTTTATCATTGAATCGTTGTGATTTTCCCCAGTTATATTGCATTTTTCCTCTTTTTTTAATATAATTTGTTAGAATATTCATAATTTAGTAAAAAAGGAGGAGCGTTATGAAACTGTACATGTCAGTAGATATGGAAGGTATTTCGGGTCTTCCGGACGATACCTTTGTGGATTCCGGCAAGCGCAATTATGAACGCGGACGGCTCATCATGACTGAAGAAGCAAACTACTGTATTGCCGAAGCGTTTAACAGTGGGTGTACTGAGGTGCTGGTCAATGACAGCCATTCGAAGATGAATAATCTGATGGTTGAAAAGCTTCATCCTGAAGCAGACTTGATTTCCGGTGACGTCAAACCATTTTCAATGGTAGAGGGGCTGGATGATACGTTTACAGGCGCTTTGTTTCTCGGTTATCATGCGAGAGCTTCCACTCCCGGTGTGATGTCACACAGCATGATTTTCGGCGTCCGGCATTTTTACATAAACGATCGGCCTGTCGGTGAGCTTGGGTTAAATGCATACGTTGCCGGTTATTATGATGTCCCGGTGTTAATGGTAGCCGGAGATGACCGGGCGGCGAAGGAAGCGGAAGAGCTCATTCCGAATATTACGACAGCCGCTGTCAAACAAACCATTTCAAGATCCGCAGTGAAGTGTTTGTCTCCTGCGAAAGCCGGCCGGCTGCTGACAGAAAAAACCGCATTTGCCCTGCAAAACAAAGACAAAGTCAAACCGCTCACACCGCCTGACAGACCGGTTTTGAGCATTGAATTCGCCAATTACGGACAGGCAGAATGGGCGAATCTGATGCCGGGAACTGAAATCAAGCCGGGAACCACAACCGTTCAATTTCAGGCGAAGGACATGCTTGAAGCCTATCAGGCGATGCTTGTCATGACTGAGCTTGCGATGCGGACATCATTCTGCTAAAGGGGTGTTGAGGCTTTGGCGCGATACATGATGAAGCGTTTTTGGGCAATGGCAGCTACGATTTTGGTGATTACCACCCTGACTTTTGTTCTCATGAAGGTCATTCCCGGATCTCCTTTTAACGAGGAGCGAGGCACAAATGAAGCCGTTCAAAAAAATCTCGAAGCCTACTATCACTTAGACGATCCTCTCATTTTCCAATACATCATCTACCTAAAATCCATCATTACATTCGATTTCGGACCTTCAATTAAAAAACCGTCAGACAGCGTAAATGATATGCTGGAACGCGGATTTCCCGTTTCCTTTGAGCTTGGAATGACAGCGATTGTCATTGCTGTGATCTCCGGGCTCGTGCTGGGCGTAATCGCTGCGCTCCGCCGCAATGGCTTTTTGGACTACGCCGCGATGAGTTTGGCGGTACTCGGCATCTCCATCCCGAATTTTATTCTGGCAACATTGCTCATTCAGCAATTTGCTGTCAATCTCAAACTATTTCCCGCTGCCACATGGACGAGTCCGATCCACATGGTGCTTCCGACCGCAGCGCTTGCAGTAGGGCCAATGGCAATTATCGCCAGGCTGACGCGGTCAAGCATGGTCGAAGTCCTGACGCAGGATTATATCCGCACAGCAAAAGCAAAAGGGCTTTCTCCGTTCAAAATTATCGTAAAACACGCACTCAGAAATGCACTTATGCCCGTCATTACCGTTCTGGGCACACTCGTTGCCAGCATCTTAACAGGAAGCTTTGTTATTGAAAAAATCTTTGCCATTCCGGGAATGGGAAAATATTTTGTTGAAAGCATTAATCAGCGGGACTATCCCGTGATTATGGGAACGACCGTTTTTTACAGCGTCATTCTGATCATCATGCTGTTTTTGGTCGACTTGGCCTACGGTCTGCTGGACCCGCGCATTAAACTGCATAAGAAAGGGTGAAGCGTGTGAATCTCCCTGTACAAACAGATGAACGCCAGCCAGAGCAGCACATTCAGGTGCCCGATGAATGGTTTGTCTCGAATCAGGAAAAAAATCGAGAAGCCGATTCGGTCAAGCGGCCGAGTTTGTCATACACGCAGGATGCTTGGAGGAGGCTGAAGAAAAATAAATTAGCGATGGCTGGACTTTTTATTCTTTTATTTCTTTTTGTCATGGCAGTTATCGGACCCTTTTTATCACCCCATAGTGTCGCGCGCCAATCGCTGACCGAACAAAATCTCCCGCCCTCAGCCGATCATTGGTTCGGCACCGATGAGCTCGGCCGGGATGTGTTTACCCGAACATGGTATGGAGCGAGGATTTCGTTATTTGTCGGAGTGATGGCAGCGCTGATTGATTTTGTGATCGGTGTCATTTACGGGGGCGTTGCCGGCTATAAAGGCGGCAGGACTGACAGTATCATGATGCGGATTATCGAAGTGCTGTACGGGCTGCCGTATCTGCTCGTTGTCATTTTGCTGATGGTGCTGATGGGGCCGGGGCTAGGCACTATTATTGTGGCGCTGACTGTAACCGGATGGGTCGGCATGGCGAGAATTGTTAGAGGCCAGGTGCTTCAAATTAAAAATTATGAATATGTACTCGCCTCGAAAACCTTTGGTGCGAAAACCTTTCGCATCATCCGGAAGAATCTGCTGCCGAATACAATGGGAGCGATTATCGTACAAATGACATTAACCGTACCTGCCGCTATATTCGCAGAATCATTTTTAAGCTTTCTCGGCCTCGGCATACAGGCTCCTTTTGCCAGTTGGGGTGTAATGGCGAATGACGGTCTGCCTACGATTTTGTCTGGGCATTGGTGGCGCCTGTTTTTTCCGGCCTTTTTCATTTCCTTGACGATGTATGCGTTTAACGTACTGGGGGACGGATTGCAGGATGCGCTCGACCCTAAGCTGAGGAGGTAGCTGTATGGAAAAAGTTCTGTCAGTCAAAAATCTGCACGTTTCGTTTACGACTTACGGCGGGACGGTTCAGGCGGTCAGAGGGGTGAGCTTTGATTTGTATCAAGGTGAAACCTTTGCAATCGTCGGCGAATCAGGCTGCGGCAAAAGCGTTACCTCCCAAAGCATTATGGGACTGCTTCCGCCTTATTCGGCGAAGGTGACAGACGGCAGCATTTTATTTAAAAACAAAGACCTTTGCCGTCTCTCTGACAAAGCAATGAGAAGCATAAGGGGAGCCGACATTTCTATGATTTTTCAAGACCCGATGACGGCGTTAAACCCGACGCTGACTGTCGGAGACCAGCTGGGGGAAGCGCTCCTGCGCCACAAAAAAATGAGCAAAAAGGCGGTACGGGAAGAGGTGCTTTCTATGCTGTCATTGGTCGGCATTCCCGATCCCAAAGAGCGCCTGAAGCAGTATCCCCACCAATTTAGCGGCGGCATGAGACAGCGGATTGTCATTGCAATGGCGCTAATTTGCGAGCCAGACATCTTAATCGCAGATGAACCGACCACTGCCCTTGACGTGACCATTCAGGCGCAGATTTTGGAGCTGTTTAAAGAGATTCAGAGAAAAACCAATGTGTCTGTCATTCTGATTACACATGATTTAGGGGTCGTTGCCCAGGTTGCTGACAGAGTCGCAGTCATGTATGCCGGAAAAATAGCGGAAATCGGCACGAGAAAAGATATTTTTTATCAGGCGCAGCATCCATACACAAAAGGGCTGCTGAACTCTGTCCCGCGGCTGGATTTGGATGGCGCGGAGCTGATTCCGATCGACGGAACGCCGCCGGATTTATTTTCACCTCCGCCAGGCTGCCCATTTGCCGCCCGCTGTCCGAACAGGATGATCGTATGTGACAGGGTATACCCGGGCCAGACCATCAGATCTGACACGCACACCGTCAACTGCTGGCTGCAGGATCAGCGGGCCGAGCATGCGGTGCTGTCCGGAGATGCGAAGGATTGAACATGAAAAGGGGGAAGAGGATGAAACGAGTGAAAAAGCTATGGGGGATGAGTCTTGCATTAGGACTCTCGCTTGCGCTGATGGGATGTACAGCAAACGAACAGGCCGGAAAAGAAAGCGGAAATGATAAGGCAAAAACAAGCGGAGAAAAGGTGCTGTATGTAAATAACGAAAATGAACCGACTTCGTTCGATCCGCCGATCGGTTTTAATAATGTGTCGTGGCAGCCGCTAAATAACATCATGGAGGGGCTGACGCGTCTTGGCAAAGAGAATGAGCCTGAACCGGCAATGGCGGAAAAGTGGTCTGTATCAAAAGATAAAAAAACCTACACATTTACGATACGGGAAAATGCGAAATGGACAAATGGAGATCCGGTAACTGCCGGAGACTTTGAATATGCGTGGAAACGGATGCTAGATCCGAAAAAAGGCGCCTCCTCAGCATTTCTCGGCTATTTTATTGAAGGCGGCGAAGCGTATAACAGCGGAAAAGGGAAAAAAGACGATGTGAAGGTGACGGCAAAGGATGATCGAACACTTGAAGTAACGCTTGAAGCGCCGCAAAAATATTTTCTAAGCGTCGTGTCCAACCCGGCTTATTTTCCGGTAAACGAAAAGGTCGATAAAGAAAATCCAAAATGGTTTGCTGAGGCGGATACATTTGTCGGGAACGGTCCGTTTAAGCTGACGGAATGGAAGCATGATGACAGCATCACAATGGAGAAAAGTGATACGTATTGGGATAAAGATACCGTGAAGCTAGATAAGGTGAAATGGGCGATGGTCAGTGACAGAAATACAGATTACCAGATGTTTCAGTCTGGGGAACTGGACACCGCTTATGTCCCTGCTGAATTAAGCGATCAGCTGCTGGATCAGGATAACGTCAGCATTGTTGACCAGGCGGGCCTGTATTTCTACCGGTTTAATGTAAACATGGAGCCGTTCCAAAATGAAAACATCAGAAAAGCCTTTGCGATGGCTGTGGATCAAAAGGAAATTGTAAAGTACGTCACGAAAAACAATGAAAAACCGGCGCGTGCGTTTGTATCGCCCGGATTTACGCAGCCTGACGGCAAGGATTTCCGTGAAGCGGGCGGAGATCTGATCACGCCAAATGAAAGCAAAGCGAAGCAGCTGCTGGAAAAGGGCATGAAGGAAGAAAACTACGATAAGCTTCCTGCAATCACCCTTACTTACAGCACAAAGCCGGAGCATAAAAAGATTGCCGAGGCTATCCAGCAAAAATTAAAAAATACCCTTGGGGTCGACGTGAAGCTGGCCAATATGGAATGGAACGTATTTTTAGAGGATCAAAAAGCACTGAAATTCCAATTCTCTCAAAGCTCATTTTTGCCTGACTACGCGGACCCTATCAGTTTTCTCGAAGCCTTCCAAACAGGAAATTCGATGAACCGCACAGGCTGGGCCAATAAAGAATACGATCAGCTGATCAAGCAGGCGAAACATGAAGCCGATGAAAAAACACGTTTCTCCCTGATGCATCAAGCGGAAAAGCTATTGATGAATGAAGCCCCGATCATCCCGGTTTATTTCTATAACCAGGTCAACCTGCAAAACGAAAATGTGAAGGGAATTGTCCGGCATCCTGTCGGCTATATCGATTTAAAGTGGGCAGATAAAAACTAACAACGGCGATTAAGAAAATACTGCTTCTTTATGCGAAGGAGCGGTATTTTTTCTCTTTCCTGCACGTATACGTAGGGTGCAGAGCAAATGAAAGGAGTGATTCAGTTGAATCACAAGCCGAAAGCGCTGAAAAAGGGTGATACAGTCGGAGTAATCGCGCCCGCAAGCCCGCCGGATCCAAAAAAGCTTGAAACCGCGCTTTTATTTTTAGAAGAGCTCGGTCTTCAGGTGAAACTGGGCAAGGCACTGAAAAACCAGCACGGCTATTTAGCGGGACAGGATGATGAGCGGCTGGCTGATCTCCATGAGATGTTCAGAGACGAGGAGGTAAATGCAGTGCTGTGCGCATGCGGGGGTTTTGGGACAGGACGTATCGCCGCCGGCATTGATTTCAGCTTAATCCGCAAACATCCCAAAATCTTCTGGGGATACAGCGATATTACGTTTTTACATACTGCTATCTATCAAAACACAGGCCTTGTTACCTTCCATGGCCCGATGCTCAGCTCAGATATTGGCCTCGACGACGTCCACCCGCTGACAAAAGCGTCGTATGAGCAGCTTTTCCAAGAGACGGCATTCACCTATACAGAAGAGCTTTCTCCGCTGACGGTACTTGTTCCCGGAAAAGCGGAAGGCGAGCTTGTCGGGGGAAATCTGTCTTTGCTGGCGTCTACACTGGGCACGCCGTTTGAAATTGATACGAGAGGAAAGCTTCTGTTTATTGAAGATATTGACGAGGAGCCATATCAAATCGACCGGATGCTGAATCAGCTAAAAATGGCAGGAAAGCTGACGAACGCCGCCGGCATTCTTGTTTGTGATTTTCATAACTGTGTCCCGGTGAAGAGGGAGAAGTCCCTCTCGCTTGAGCAAGTGCTCGAAGACTATATTGTATCGGCGGGCAAGCCTGCTCTGAGAGGATTTAAAATCGGCCACTGCTCACCGAGTTTCGCCGTTCCGATCGGTGCGCAAGCTGCAATGAATACAGCACAAAAAACTGTCGTCATCGAGGCGGGCGTTTCAGAAGGAGCGCTGAAGAAATGAAAATCACTCGAATAGAAACAAGCCGAATCGCCGTTCCGCTCATAAAGCCGTTTAAAACCGCGCTTCGCACTGTGTATACGGCTGAATCTGTCATTGTAAGGATCATTTATGACAGCGGCGCAATCGGATGGGGGGAAGCGCCTCCGACGATGGTGATTACAGGAGACAGCATGGATAGCATTGAAAGTGCAATTCACAATGTCTTGAAGCCGGCACTGCTTGGAAAAAGCCTGTCCGGCTGTGAGGCCATTTTGCATAACATACAGCATCTCCTTACAGGAAACCAGAGCGCTAAGGCGGCTGTGGAAATGGCGGTATACGACGGCTGGGCGCAGATGTGCGGATTGCCGCTGTACCAAATGCTCGGCGGATACCGAGATACGCTGGAAACGGATTATACCGTCAGCGTCAACTCACCTGGTGAGATGGCAGCGGATGCCGAGAATTATCTCAAACAAGGCTTTCAAACGCTGAAAATAAAGGTCGGCAAAGATGATATCGCAACAGATATCGCCCGTATCCAGGAAATCAGAAAACGTGTCGGACCCGGCGTAAAACTTCGTTTAGACGCCAATCAGGGGTGGGCGCCGAAGGAAGCAGTAACAGCGATTCGGAAAATGGAGGATGCCGGTCTTGGGATTGAGCTTGTCGAGCAGCCTGTCCATAAAGATGACCTCGCTGGGCTTAAAAAGGTAACAGATGCGACAGACACGCCGATTATGGCCGATGAAAGTGTTTTTACGCCGCGGCAGGCATTCGAAGTTCTTCAAACCAGGAGCGCTGACTTGATCAATATTAAATTGATGAAAGCGGGCGGCATCAGCGGAGCGGAGAAAATCAATGCCATGGCTGAGGCGTGCGGGGTGGAGTGCATGGTCGGCAGCATGATCGAAACAAAGCTGGGCATTACGGCCGCGGCACATTTCGCGGCAAGCAAAAAAAACATCACACGCTTTGATTTTGACGCGCCGCTGATGCTGAAAACAGATGTAATCAAAGGCGGCATAACATACAGCGCCAGCACGATTGCGATGCCTGACAGACCAGGTCTCGGAATCACCGGAGCTGCGCATTTGAAAGGGGAAATAGAGCAATGATGCACACTGTCATATCAGCTGTGGCCAACATCTGGACATCGCCTGATTCTCCGCGTCCATCAGATCAAGTGATGATCCGTCCGACCGTATTGATCAGAGATTGGCTGGAACGCATGACATATGATGAGCGGCTTGGATTATGTACAGACAATGTGATCCAAACTCAGGTTCTCTTTGGCGAAAAGGTACTGGTGACGGCGGAACAGGGTGAATGGGTTTCTGTGATCGTGCCGAGCCAGCCATCCCGAAAGGATCCACGCGGATATCCGGGCTGGATGAAAAAGAACCAACTGAAAAAAACAGATCCGATCCATACACAAAACAATGTCATGATTAGCAAACCTGCTGCCTTTTTGTACAAAAGCAATGGAGAAAAGGAGATCGAATTGAGCTTTTTGACTGTCCTGCCCTTCATTGCAGAAGAAAACGGATATTTTAAAGTTTCAACCGCTTTTGGGGAAAGGTTTGTGAAGCTGACTGATGCAGTGCCTGTCCGCGAACAGAAAGGAACTGCTGAAGACATCATTCAAACGGGGGCGGTTTTTCTCGGACTTCCCTACCTGTGGGGAGGGATCAGCGGGTTTGGG
Organism: Bacillus inaquosorum KCTC 13429; assembly: GCF_000332645.1. Classification (GTDB taxonomy): domain Bacteria; phylum Bacillota; class Bacilli; order Bacillales; family Bacillaceae; genus Bacillus; species Bacillus inaquosorum. The sequence continues at coordinate 152,596 of NZ_AMXN01000004.1, read as the reverse complement.
TTTGATTGCTCAGGGTTTATGTACAGTATATTTAAGGCCAATGGATACTGTATCCCCCGTGATGCTGGAGATCAGGCAAAGGCGGGGGAGGATGTCCCGCTTGATAATATGAAAGCCGGTGATCTGCTGTTTTTTGCTTATGAAGAAGGAAAAGGAGCGATTCATCACGTCGGTTTGTATGTAGGCGGCGGGAAAATGCTTCATTCTCCAAAGACAGGGAAATCAATCGAAATCCTTACATTAAAAGAGACCATCTATGAAAAAGAACGATGTGCGGTGCGCCGCTGTTTTTCAGAATAAGGAGGGAGACTAATGACGCCACTGCCTTTGTTAGAGGTCAGCCAGCTGAAAATGCATTTTGACGCAGGGAAAAAGCGGACAGTCAAAGCCGTCGACGGGGTCACCTTTCAGATTCATGAAGGAGAAACGTTCGGGCTAGTCGGTGAATCAGGATGCGGGAAATCAACCTTGGGGAGAGTGCTGATGCGCCTTTATCAGCCGACAGATGGAAGTGTGACATACCGCGGCACAAATCTTCATGCACTGAGTGAAAAAGAGCAGTTTGCCTTCAACCGCAAGCTACAGATGATTTTTCAGGATCCTTATGCTTCACTTAACCCGCGCATGACCGTTCGAGAAATTATTTTGGAGCCGATGGAAATTCACAATCTATATAATACCCATAAAGCGCGGCTTCTCGTTGTGGACGAGCTGCTTGAGGCAGTGGGGCTTCATCCCGATTTTGGCAGCCGTTATCCCCATGAATTCAGCGGCGGACAAAGACAGAGGATTGGGATTGCAAGAGCACTGTCGCTGAATCCTGAATTTATCGTGGCAGACGAACCGATTTCTGCACTTGATGTCTCTGTTCAGGCGCAGGTGGTCAACCTGCTGAAGCGGCTTCAAAAAGAGAAAGGGCTCACGTTTTTATTTATTGCCCATGATCTTTCGATGGTGAAGCATATCAGTGACAGGATCGGTGTCATGTACTTAGGGCACATGATGGAAATTACAGAGAGCGGAACACTGTATCGTGAACCGCTGCACCCCTATACAAAGGCGCTTTTGTCCTCGATTCCGATTCCAGATCCTGAATTGGAGGACAAGCGTGAGCGTATCCTTTTAAAAGGGGAGCTGCCGAGCCCGGTCAATCCGCCGAGCGGCTGCGTGTTTCGGACCCGCTGTCCGGAGGCAATGCCTGAATGCGGGGAATCCCGTCCCCAGCTTCAAGAAATCGAAGCCGGCCGATTTGTCGCTTGCCATTTGTATCGAAATGCTGAGACGAAAGAAAAGGTGAGATAAACAAAAAAGACTGGCTCTGAAGCCAGTCTTTGCTTTTATGATTGATGTAAAAATTTCACGCAAACCGGGTAAGGGACAGAAACAGTTGATGGAAGCACTGTCAATCGGCCGGTTTCTTTGTCTCTTTCAAACAGCACAAGGTTGCCTGTTTCTTCATTTGATGCAACAAGGAACGCTTCCGTTGGATCAAATACAAAGTCACGAGGCCAGTTGCCTTCTGTTGAGACTCTTTCCACGAAAGCCAGCTCGCCTGAGTATTGATTCACTTCAAATACAGCGATACTGTCATGGCCGCGGTTTGCGACGTAAACAAAACGGCCGTCCTGTGTGACATGAATGGCACTTCCCTGGCTGTTATCTGTAAAATCATCAGGGATGGCAGAGACGACATGGATTTCTCGGAATTCGCCGGCAGTCGGATTGTATTCAAGCGCAATCACTTCATTGCTTAATTCTGTCATCACATAAGCATATTTTTCTTTCGGATGAAAAGCAATATGGCGAGGTCCTGCGCCGGGAGCGAAAGAATGGGTTCCGGATTCAGTCAATACGCCGTCTTTCAGCTTATAGGTGTAAAGCTTATCTGTTCCTAAATCAACCGCTACGACATAGTTGTGTTCAGGTGTGAATCCCGCGTAGTGTGTATGCGGCTTTTCCTGTCTTTCGTGCGGCCCTTTTCCTGTGTGGGCAGCTTCTGCAGCAGGAGCTTGTAAACTTCCGTCGCCTTGGACAGGAAAAGCGTGTACCTTTCCGCTGTGATAATTGGCAGTCAATACGAATTGATTTTGATCATCGACGCTTACGTGGCATGGTGATGGGCCGTCAATTAACTGATGATTCAGAAATGTTAATTCACCGCTGTTTTTATCGATTTGATAGGCAGCAACTCCGCCTTGGCCGTCTGCTTTTTCAATTGAATAAAGAATGGTGTTGTCTTTATTCGGCGTCACATATGTCGGATTGCCCAGCTTAGCGGCAAGCTTTGGCTCGCTGAGTGTTTTTTTCTCAGTATCAAGCTCAAATGAATAAATCCCTTCGCTTCCGCCTTTTGTATATGTTCCGACATATCCTATGTACTTTGTCATGCGATTTCCCCCTTAAAAATGATGTCACCTTTATATTAACGTATCTTGATAAAATAAGCTGTTCAAAACATGAAAAAGGGGAATATTCTTCATTCACCGCGAATCAGCGGCATCGTACAGCATCTGAAGGAGCCGCCTGACTTAATAATTTCTGACAGGTCGATTTCGATGATGTGATAGCCTCTTTTCGATAACTGTTGATTGACATGGCGGTTGCAAGGGAGGCTGATGATCGTTTTTCTCCCGATAGAAAGAACGTTGGTGCCAAGCGTAAATTGTTCGTCCTCGGGCACCTCGATGAGATCATAACGTTTTGCCAGCATTTCTGCAGCCTCTGGCTCAAGGGCTTTAGGATAAATTAGTGCTTCGCTTTCAGATACGATGTTAAATACGCAGTCCAAATGCAAAAATTTTTCATGCAGCTGTACTGGAATGACCGTATATTCAGGAAGCGCCTCTTCCAGCTGGCCGGTGGCTGACATGTCTGTACGCTGGCTGATTCCGACGTAGACTGTATCACCATCGATGATGACGTCACCGCCTTCAATGCTTGTATCAAGCATACGGGTGTAAGAAATGCCTTGACTGTGAAAAAACTCTTTTATGACGGCTTCTTCCCCTTGACGAATCGGTTCAGTCATGCTCGAGAGGAAGGCTTTTTCTCCGATGACAAACCCTATGTCCCGGGTGAAGACCTGCTCGGGGAGTCCGTCGCGGACGGGCAAAAGGATGACCTCAATGTTGTGTGACCTGAGTGCTTCAACCAAGCGGCTGTGCTGGTCGGTGGCGGTTTTGACATGAATATTGTCATTTTCAAAATGTTTTTGTGTTTCGTTTATGACATCTTTTATGGTCATATGCTCCGGTCTGCATAAAATCACTTTCTGAAGTGTGCCGTATTCTGTTTGGCATACCGTTTTGTGCTGGTGTTTCGGGATGGATACGTCCATTTGTTTCTCCTCCTGACCGTGTGAAGAATACATTTATTATTCCCTCATCATGAAAATCATTAAACGTTTTGGAAAGAAAACCTGACAGACAAACCATTTTAAATTTTAGACAAATAGCAGAGAATATTGTTTAATAGGAGAATATGAGTGCATTTAGCTAAAAGATCAGACATCAAAGGGGAGAAAGGTATGGAAACACCGGAAACAAAATTTTGTAAAGAGTCAAAGGTTGTAAAAACCAGCAGGGTGTTCCCGCTTGATACAAACAACCATAATACGCTGTTTGGCGGAAAATTAATGAGCTACATTGACGATATTGCCTCTATTTCCGCGGCGCGCCATTGCAGACGGGAAACAGTAACAGCTTCGATGGACTCTGTAGATTTTCTGAAGCCGATCGGGCAAAAGGATTCTGTCTGCCTAGAGTCATATGTGACATGGGTCGGCACATCTTCCATGGAGGTGTTTGTAAAAGTCATTAAGGAGCATCTGATGACTGGCGAACGGGAACTTGCCGCGACATCCTTTTTGACATTTGTCGCATTAGATTCAAATGGCAAGCCGGTGCCTGTACCGAGAGTTGTACCGGAAACAGAAGAAGAAATCATGCTGCACAATACAGCAGTTCAGCGAGCTAATGAACGAAAGAACCGCAAAAAACACAGCCAGGCGCTTGCAAATGCGCTCGGAACTGATAAGCCTTGGTAATCGTTAAACCCAAAACATGATGTTGTTTTGGGTTTTTTTGTGCTGTTCATCTTTCCGATGGTGATAATTACAGCGGTTAGTCCGTTTTTGCTAGGGGATTCTATAAAAAAGCAACATTTGTCACGTTAAATTGATAATTTTGTGACAATTTTATTAAAGATTCATTTTGAATATATCTTTTATTTGTGACATCATGTATTTTAAAGATATATTTTAAATACATCTTTTTGAAGGGATTGTTTAAACGATGTTAGATAATAAAACAATCGAAATCATTAAAAACACTGTACCCGTATTACAACAGTATGGAGAAGCGATCACTGGCCGTTTTTACGATCTGATGTTCCAAGATCATCCAGAACTTTTGAACATTTTTAATCAAACAAACCAAAAGAAAAAAACACAGCGCACTGCACTTGCAAATGCCGTTATTGCAGCTGCGGCAAATATTGATCAGCTCGGAAATATCATTCCGGTCGTGAAACAAATCGGCCATAAGCACCGCTCTATCGGAATTAAGGCTGAACATTATCCGATCGTCGGCAAATATTTGCTGATTGCGATTAAAGATGTTCTGGGAGATGCTGCGACACCTGATATTATGGAGGCATGGGAGAAAGCGTACGGAGTAATCGCTGACGCGTTCATCGGAATTGAAAAAGAAATGTATGAGGAGGCGGAGCAGCAAGCTGGCGGCTGGAAGGAGTATAAGCCGTTCGTCATCGCGAAAAAAGAGCAGGAAAGCAAAGAAATTACATCCTTCTATTTGAAGCCGGAAGACGGCAAGCCGTTACCTGAATTTCAAGCAGGGCAGTATATCAGCATCAAAGTACGGATTCCTGACTCTGAATATACGCATATTCGTCAATACAGCCTGTCTGATATGCCGGGAAAAGACTATTATCGAATCTCAGTGAAGAAAGACGGTGCCGTATCTTCCTATTTACACGATGAGCTGCATGAGGGAGATTCAATAGAGATCAGCGCACCGGCAGGAGACTTTGTTTTAGATCCTTCATCACAAAAAGATCTCGTTCTGATCAGTGCCGGAGTTGGCATTACACCAATGATCAGCATGCTGAAAACGTCTGTTTCCAAGCAGCCTGAACGGCAGATTCTGTTCATTCATGCCGCGAAAAACAGTGAATATCACGCATTGCGTCATGAGGTAGAAGAAGCGGCAAACCATTCTTCTGTCAAGACAGCATTTGTGTATCGTGAGCCAACAGAGGAAGACCGTGCAGGTGATCTTCAATTTCACGAAGGACAAATTGATCAGCAGTTCCTCAAAAAACTGATTGCCAATACAGATGCGGATTATTATATTTGCGGTTCACCGTCATTTATTACGGCAATGCATAAACTTGTATCAGAACTTGGATCAGCGCCAGAGTCTATCCATTACGAGCTGTTCGGCCCGCAACTAAGTTTGGCACAGTCCGTTTGAACACATACATGAAACTCTTCTCCTTTCTGAGAAGAGTTTTTTTTTATTGAGATAGAAGAAGGCGGACAAGCGCCTGCTTCTACATCCGGACAATCACTGATCCGCCGCCGCTGCTTGTGCATACACGGTTTTGCTGTTCTTGCATCGTTCTCAGCAATTCATTGTTTACCTCAATCGCTCTGATTAGCTGCTCCATTCTTAGCTCTAAACCGGCTAGCCTGTCGATTGTCTGCTGCTGCTGATAGCCCGCGGAATGAGGAGCCGATGGAAGATCATAGGGCCAATGGGTATTCGTCTTCTGATACTTCATATTGTGCCTCCAATCTATGTTGCTTTCTATTATGATATGTGCCAAAGAAGTGCACGTTCGCCTATTTAACACTGAATAAAAGGGTTATGCATAGCGGCTCTGCCTCAGGGCAAAATAGGCTCAATATGACTAGCGTGATGGAGGTAAAGACCGGTGTTGTGGATCGTATGGGCATTTTTACTGAAGCCAGTTATCGTATTTTCGATTGCGTATATTCTGTTTCGGCTTGCCGGTAAAAAAGCCGTATCACAAATGAACAATTTTGATCTGCTTTTGACCTTCGCAATCGGAACCATTATCAGTGAGCCGATTCTTACATCCAGGCTGCCGATGTCGATTTATTACGCGGGCACTTTTTTAGTGCTTTATCTTCTGATGAGCAAGCTTGCTCTTTCTAATAAATGGCGATGGCTGCTGGTCGTAAGCCCGACTGTCTTAATCAGAAACGGGGATATTGATGAACGCGGACTGCGTAAAGAAAGGCTGACTGTTAATGAACTGCTCGGAAAGCTAAGGGAAAAGGGCTATGCCGATCCGGCTGACATTGATCTTGCCATCATTGAAGAAACGGGAGAAGTGAGCGTCATTCCAAAAGAGGAAGCGAGAGCGGTGCAAGTGCGGGATTTGAATATGGAAGCTGAACGGAATTTTATCCCGATCCCCCTCATACTGGACGGTGAAATCCTTGATCATAATTTGAAGTACCTCCAAAAAAATCGAGCCTGGCTGTTTGAGAAGCTTGAGGAAAAAGGATACAGCTCCAAACTGCTGTCCTCGATCACACTTGGCACGATGAATGACCGCGGCGATATATCGCTTGATTTGAATACTTCAAACGAACCGCGGCATGATCCGTATTTATATAAACCGGGAAATAACAATTAAGATTGCTCTCTATTTTTAACGAGAGCTTTTTTCTTTTTTAAAGGGAATTTTTGTTTGGCGTCAAATGTACCTAGTTAGGAGGGGAACAAACATGAAGGACTTATTCATTAGAAACGACATGGCGCCGACGGTCAGTCTGCTGTATTCCGCAGTGGAAGAAAACACTCTCCGTCTGGCTTCTATCGTAAGCCGCATGACACACAGTGAACTGTATTATAGGGGGCGCTGCCAAACAAAAAACAGCACGGCTCAGCTTTTGCACCATATCGCAAATGTTGATATCAGATGGGTCTGGCGTATCAAGGAAAACCGGATACCGGATCATATTGAACAGGTATACGGCCCGATGACAGATGAAAACGGACGGCTCCCTGAACCGGAGAACCAGCCCGGTTTAGATGAACTCCTGAGAAGACATCAACATGTGGTAAACGAGCTGAAATCGATATGTTTCACCTTAACTGAAGATGATTTGCACAAGCCGCTTTCTTACGATAATGACACCGTGACTGTAAGGTGGGGCATTTGGCACATGGCGGATCATAACCGCTATCATCAAGCACATATTGAAGCCCTCAAAAAAGAATGGAAGCAGGATTTGGCGGAATATGAGCGCTAAAACGAAGCTTGTGACCGATCGCATTCGTTTGCGCTGTATGGAAGATCGGGATCATGCTTCTTTGCTCGAGCTTTTTAACGATCCTGACGTCATGAAATATTATTCCGGTTTAAAAGATAAAAGGCAAACCCGCGAGTGGATCAATTGGAACAAAAGAAATGAAAAAGGGTACGGCGTCAGTCTGTGGATCGCCGAAGACATACGGACAGGGGATTTTTTGGGTCAATGCGGCATCGTGCCCCAGCAGATCGAAAATCAGACAGTAATGGAAATCGGTTATATGTTTGCACGCCGCCACTGGGGGAACGGCTATGCGCAAGAAGCGGCTCGAGCCTGCCTGGACTACGGCTTCAACGAGCGGCAGTTCGGCAAAATGGCGGCTATGATTGACCCGGATAACAAAGCGTCCATACGGGTAGCGGAGAAAATCGGCATGCTATACAGCAGAACGATCAGAAAGTGGAATAAACCAATCGCGGTATATGAAAGAAAATCTTACATTTGAAAGAAAGTGTGAAGTTGTAGTATCATAGTGTCAGGTAAAGTTTTCTAGGGTTCCGCATGTCAATGGACATGGACTGGTCCGAGAGAAAACACATACGCGTAAATAGAAACGCGTATGCACACGGAGGGAAAAAAGCCCGGGAGAGTCAATCTCATGTGAGACGACTGTCCGGGGTTTTTTTTGTTTTCGGAGAATCTTACTGGAAAGAAAGGAATGACTTGTAATGAAATGGGGATTAGTCGTGCTTGCCGCCGTTTTCGAGGTTGTTTGGGTGGTAGGCTTAAAGCATGCTGACTCAGCTTTAACATGGAGCGGCACAGCCGTCGGCATCATAGTCAGCTTTTATCTTTTAATGAAGGCGACAAACAGTCTGCCTGTCGGAACCGTGTATGCCGTCTTTACCGGACTCGGAACAGCTGGAACAGTGCTGAGTGAAATCATTCTGTTTCATGAGCCGATCGGATGGCCAAAGCTTTTGTTAATCGGCGTGCTCTTAATCGGTGTAATCGGATTGAAGCTTGTGACACAGGATGAGACAGACGAAAAAGGAGGCGAGGCATAATGCTGCACTGGATCAGTTTATTGTGCGCGGGCTGTTTGGAGATGGCCGGCGTGGCCCTTATGAATCAATATGCGAAAGAAAAAAACGTGAAATGGGTGCTGTTGATCATTGTTGGTTTTGCCGCATCATTTTCCTTGCTGTCGTATGCAATGGAAACCATTCCGATGGGTACCGCTTATGCTGTCTGGACTGGAATTGGCACCGCCGGCGGAGCGCTTGTCGGCATCCTCTTTTACAAGGAGCCGAAAGACGCCAAACGGATCTTCTTTATCGCTTTGATCTTATGCTCAGCCGTTGGTTTAAAAATTCTGTCATAAATTGATTTTTATCAAATCTTCAGTATAATGGATAAATAGTTTAGACTTACAAAGATAAGAGGGATTATTCATGAAATCATATATGACTCAGCGGTTAAACGAATACCGTGACGGGAATGAGGATAAAGGTCGCCTTTTGGTCAGCTGTCCCGATCAGCCTGGTATCGTTTCTGCGGTTTCCGCGTTTTTATTTGAACACGGCGCCAATATTATAGAATCCAATCAATATACGACAGATCCTGAAGGCGGCCGTTTCTTCCTGAGAATCGAATTCGACTGTGCGGGCATTCGTGAGAAAAAAGACACACTGCAGGAGGCGTTTGCGTCAATTGCGGAAAAATTCGACATGACATGGAGCTTAACATTGGCAAGCGAGCTGAAGCGTGTCGCCATTTTTGTCTCAAAGGAGCTTCACTGTCTGCATGAGCTGATTTGGGAATGGCAAACCGGCAACCTTATGGCGGAAATCGCTGTTGTCATCAGCAACCATGAAGAGGCGAGAGAGCTGGTTGAGCGGCTGAACATTCCATTCCACTATATGAAAGCGAACAAAGACATCAGAGCGGAAGTCGAAAAGAAGCAGCTTGAACTGCTTGAGCAATACAATATTGATGTGATCGTTCTTGCACGCTATATGCAGATCTTAACTCCTGATTTTGTTTCGGCTCATCCGAATCGCATCATCAATATCCATCATTCGTTCCTGCCTGCTTTTATCGGTGCGAATCCGTACAAACGGGCTTACGAGCGCGGCGTGAAACTGATCGGAGCGACATCTCACTATGTCACAAACGATCTGGACGAAGGGCCGATCATTGAACAGGATATTGAGCGTGTGGATCACCGTGACAACACGGACGCCCTTAAAAATATCGGCAGAACGATTGAGCGCAGCGTGCTTGCACGTGCTGTAAAATGGCATTTGGAAGACCGCGTCATCGTTCATGAAAACAAAACAATCGTCTTTAACTAGACGGCAAGATGCCCGCGCCATGCGGGCTCTTTTTGATGGCAAAAATCCTTGACAAGTGTCCTTTTTCTTTGCATAATATAAAAAAATCATTGAGCGTTGAAGAGGATTAGTAAGCAGACCTTTCTGTGACAGAGAGCAAAATGAATCGCTGAAACATTTTGCCGCATGAAACCTGCTGAACCTGCCTTGGAGTCTTAGGGGGAAAACCTAGGCGCGTAACCTGGCGTTACAGGAAAGCGGAGCGTGCATAAGTGCGTTCAATCAAGGTGGTACCACGGAAACCCATTTCGTCCTTATGAATCAGGATGAAATGGGTTTTTTTATTGTAAGTTGGCTGGCGAAGAGCCGCGGAGGAGAATAAATGAAAAAACAAAGAATAGTAGTGAAAATAGGAAGCAGTTCGCTCACGAATAGCAACGGAAGCATTGATGAGGCAAAAATCAGAGAGCATGTTCAGGCCATTTCCCTGTTGAAGAAAGCGGGACATGAAATGATTCTGATTACCTCGGGAGCCGTAGCGGCGGGGTTTTCCAGCCTCGGTTATCCGTCCCGTCCCGTTACCATTAAAGGAAAACAGGCGGCGGCCGCGGTCGGACAAACACTGTTGATGCAGCAATATATGAATCAATTTAAACAATACGCACTGACTCCGGGACAAATCCTGTTAACGAGAAATGATTTTTCGAAAAGAGAACGGTATCGAAACGCGTATGCAACGATTATGGAATTACTGGAGCGCGGTGTCATTCCGATTATCAATGAAAACGATTCTACATCTGTTGAAGAATTGACCTTCGGGGATAATGACATGCTTTCTGCGTTAGTCAGCGGATTGATTCATGCGGACCAGCTCATGATTCTCACTGACATCAACGGGCTGTATGATGCCAATCCGAATGAAAATCCTGAGGCGAAACGATTTGATTATTTGCCGGAGATCACGCCTGAATTACTGGGGTATGCCGGTTCAACCGGATCAAAAGTCGGCACCGGCGGTATGAAATCAAAGCTGTTAGCCGCACAAACCGCGCTGTCTCTTGGAGTGAAAGTGTTTATTGGAACAGGCAGCGGAGAGCAAAAGCTGGCGGACATTTTGGACGGCAGGGGAGACGGCACTTATATCGGAGACAAAGATCTATCCTCGGTTAACAACACGAGACAGTGGATTCAGTTCCACTCGCCGATATCAGGTGAGATCCTCATTGATGCTGGTGCCGAGGAGGCGATGATCCATAACGGAAGCAGTCTGCTGCCGGCTGGCGTTGTGGGCGTGAACGGAAGCTTTCCGAAAGGGGCGGTCGTGGAAGTCAAGGGACCGGGCGGGGTGATCGGCAAAGGCCAAACTCATTACTCCTCCGAGGAGATTATGGAGGCCAAAGGCAAACGAAGTGATGAACTTGATTTTGAGAAAACGTTTGAGGTGATCCACAGGAATGACTGGGTCAATTTAAAAGACTAGGAGGCGGAAAAATGAGTGAAGTTTCTGTAAAAGCGAAGCTGGCAAACGAAGCAGCAGCTGAACTGATCATGAAAACAACGGCTGAAAAAAATGAGGCGCTCAGCCTCATCGCAAACGGGCTCCGAAAAGAAATAGATTTTCTCTTAATGGAAAACGCCAAAGATATTGAGAACGGAACGAACAATGGCTTAACACCTGATATCATTGATCGCCTGACACTTGATGAGAAACGCATTCGTGATATAGCGGATGCAGTAGAGCTTTTAATTGATTTGGCAGATCCGGTCGGTGAATCTCTTGAAACGATTGAAAAAGAGAACGGACTGTTTATCGAAAAAATCCGTGTTCCGCTAGGTGTTGTCGGAATGATCTATGAAGCGAGACCGAACGTTACAGTCGACGCGGCGACCCTCTGCTTAAAGACGGGTAACGCGGTTGTTCTGCGGGGAAGCTCCTCTGCCATTCACAGCAACAAAGCACTCGTCAGCGTGATTCACAGAGCGCTTGAGCAGTCATCGATTCCAATTAATGCCATACAGCTGATTGAGGATACAAACAGGGAAACAGCGAAAGAACTCTTTACGCTGAACGACGGTCTTGACGTATTAATCCCGCGTGGAGGCAAAAAGCTGATTGATCTCGTCGTGAGAGAATCAACAGTGCCTGTGTTAGAAACCGGAGCAGGAAACTGCCACATATTCATTGACGAAACGGCGAAACCGCAAATGGCAGAAAAGGTTGTCATAAACGCCAAAACGCAGCGCCCTTCCGTGTGTAATGCAATTGAATCATTGCTTATTCACAAAGCGTGGGCGAAGCAGCACGGGAAAGAATTGCTTGCCCAGCTGGAAAACGCGGGAGTTGAAATTCGCGGTGATGAATTTGTATGTGAACTTCATCCTTCAAGCAAACAAGCGTCAGAAGAAGATTGGGAAACTGAATTTTTAGCGCCTGTCCTTAGCGTAAAGACGGTTGAGAACGTCCAAGAAGCTGTGAAGCATATCCAACAATATGGCACCAATCATTCTGAAGCGATTTTAACTGAAGATGACAAGCACGCGGCTTATTTTCAAACCGCTGTCGATGCTGCTGCGGTCTATCATAACGCATCAACCCGTTTTACCGACGGCTTTGAATTCGGCTACGGAGCCGAAATCGGCATCAGCACGCAAAAGCTTCATGCAAGAGGGCCAATGGGGCTTCCTGCACTGACTTCTACAAAATATATCATTAAAGGAACTGGGCAAATCCGCGAATAGCGGGACAATGTTCGATGAAAAGCTTATCTCGTAAAGGGATAAGCTTTTTTTATGCGCCAAAAAATTGACACTACAAATTAGATTGTGTACAATTTAATTGTATAAAATATATTTAGGGGGATGAAATATGAGTCAGCCATTATTTACAGCATCAGTATCAGCGGTAGGAGGAAGAGAAGGAAAGGTGATATCATCAGATCGCGTTCTCGAACTCGATGTCGCAATGCCGGGAACACCGAGAGCCAAGAAATTAGAAAAAGCGACAAATCCAGAGCAGCTGTTTGCAGCAGGTTACGCAGCTTGCTTTGACAGCGCACTGCAGCTGGTAGCAAGAACAGAACGAGTGAAAGTAGAGACAGAGGTTACAGCGCATGTCAGCCTGTTAAAGGATGAAGAAGATCAAGGCTATAAATTAGGTGTGACGCTGCAGGTGAAAGGGAAAGGAGTCAGTGCATCAGAATTACAGGCACTTGTGCAAAAAGCGCACGGCGTTTGCCCGTATTCAAAAGCAACCTCCGGAAATATCGATGTTACGCTGGAAGTAGCTGAATAAAATATTAAGAGGATGCCTCGTATAAGGCATCCTCAACTTTTTTGATGAAGCGTTTCCAGCAATGTATATAGAGCGGATTTTAACTGTTTCAGGTCCTCTCCGGACTGCTTTGAGAGCCCCAAGATCGTCCTTGGTATGTCAGCCGCTTGTTCTTTTAATGACTCTCCGTTCTCTGTCAGGCTGATCAATACGGACCGCTCATCCTCTTCAGATCTTTTTCTCGTAATCAAACCTTGCTGTTCCATTCGTTTCAGCATCGGAGTGAGTGTCCCTGAATCTAAATACAGCAGCTCGCCCATTTTTTTGACAGTAAGCGTTTCGTGTTCCCATAACAAAAGCAAAGCCAAATATTGAGGGTACGTCACATTCAGCTTTTCAAGCAGCGGCTTGTATTGCTTTGTCATTTCCCGCGAACTCGCATATAGCAAAAAACAAAGCTGATTCTCCAACTTCATATGGTCAAATTCATTTTCCATCTTGTTCACCAACTCTTTCTGACATTCCATTCTATTGTATCTGAAAAACATCACTTTTCCTATTCTCGGCAAACATAGCATGTTTAAAAAGATCAGAAAGGGAAATATAACAACTAGATACAAACAAGGAGGATGGAAAAAATGGCACTATTTACAGCAAAAGCAACCGCACTCGGCGGACGGGCCGGACATATTACATCAGATGACGGCGTTCTTGATTTTGATATTGTGATGCCTAATGCAAAAAAAGAAGGACAAACCGGAACAAACCCGGAACAGCTCTTTGCGGCAGGATACGCTGCATGCTTCGGCGGCGCGCTCGAACACGTGGCTAAGGAGCAAAATATTAAAATCGATTCCGAAATTGAAGGGCAGGTCAGTCTCATGAAGGATGAGAGCGACGACGGGTTTAAAATCGGCGTCACACTTGTTGTGAACACCAAAGATTTGGATCGGGACAAGGCACAAGAGCTTGTCAATGCTGCTCATGAATTCTGCCCTTATTCGAAGGCAACCAGAGGAAATATTGATGTAAAATTAGAATTAAAATAATGACCGGCATCCTGAGGGTTCTCAGGATGTTTTTTTGTCCGGAAGCACGCGCAGCGGGCATGATCTTTTCGAAGTGTGAATACATGTAGTATAGGTGAATTCAGACTAGAGAAAAGGTGAGCACATGAAAAGACCAAAGCTGTCAGTTTGTATGATTGTGAAGAATGAAGAACGCCATATCGCACGCTGTTTGGAGAGTGTGCAGCGTATTGCTGATGAAATCATTGTGGTTGATACCGGTTCGAACGATCGTACGGAAGACATTTGCAAAAGCTTTCATGCCCAAGTTTATCATCATAAATGGGAACAGGATTTTTCAAAGGCGAGAAATGCCAGTTTACAGCATGCCAAGGGAGAGTGGATCTTGATCTTGGATGCCGACGAAGAACTAGACTCGGATACGGGCAGTCTATTGCCTTCGCTGCTGACTGACAGCCTGCCGTCTCTCGGTTGCGTGAAGGTCGTGAACTACACCGGGAAGCAATGGAATGAAAATGAAGCGTTTGAACAAAGGCAGATCAGGCTGATCCGCAATCAGCAAAACATAAGGTTTACGGGAAGTATTGGGGAAAGACCAGAGGGAAGAGAGGCAAGCAGCCCTTTCTCGCTTCCATGTATCATTCACCATTACGGTTATTTAGAGCAGGAGGCACAGCAAAAGCATCAACGCAACATGAACTTATTGGATACGGAATTGCTGACATTCTGTGCTGACCCGTCTCTCATTTATCACAAAGCAGCTGAGTATGACAGAGGAAACGAACATGATAAAGCCTTCCGGCTGGCAATGGATTGTATTAATAAATGTAAAAGAAAACAGCAAATTCCGCCGCCTGCTTTCTATTATTTAAAGTATAAATTATTGATTGACGCAGAACGGTACGAAGAAGCGGAACGGGATATCGATGAAGCGCTGGGGCATTATCCCGATTACTGCACGCTTCACTATTATAAAGGGATTATTATGTATCAGTCTAAAAAAGTAAGAGAAGCGATCACAGCGTTCGAAGCTTGCCTGCAAATCGATAGTGAAAATCTTCAGTACGTACAGGTGAAAGGAGCAGCCGATTTTAGATCAAGCTGCTGGCTCGGTGTCTGCCATGCTGAATTGCATCAGCATATGACCGCTGTTTTGTATTTGCAAAAAGCGCTGAAAGTCAATCCGAAGTGCGCACGGGCACAGCGGCTTCTCACCGAATTAACAAAGGATCAGGCCGCACATGCCTGATCCTTTTAATATTCTTTCTTATTGGCAAAATCCCGCCATGCCTGGAATGGGGATAAATGCTCCTTCAGGGTCACCTGATAAAAAGGTATGTTTCTTTTTTCTGCCGGTTTATCAATTTCTTCATATATGAATGAATCATCAAATCCGGCTTCAGCAGCGTCTGTGTGCTCCGCTGCATAGTAAACGGCTTTCGGCCTGGCCCAGTAGATGGCGCCTAAGCACATGGGACACGGCTCGCAGCTCGCATATAAAATGCAATCATCAAGCTGATAGGTGTCAAGTGCCCGGCAGGCGTTTCGAATAGCCGTCACTTCTGCATGGGCAGTCGGGTCATTGCTTGTTGTGACGTTGTTCTGCCCTTCGGCTATAATAGCTCCGTCTTTCACGATAACGGCTCCGAAAGGCCCGCCAACTCCCGCATTCACTCCTTCACGAGCAAGATCGACAGCCCGTTTTAAGAACTTTTCATGATTCATCCTAAACCCTCCTGTCAATTGAGTGTTATAAGTATAGCCGAAAAGAAGTGCAAAGAACATTCTCAAAAAAGTGAAAAGTAAACAAAATATTTGGGGGATTTGCTAAGATAAGAGGAGAAAAGAGGAGGGGTGATCATGCTGCATTTATATATTGCTAGGCACGGACAGACTCAATGGAATGTGGAAAAACGGATGCAGGGCTGGCTGGATTCTGATTTAACAGAACTTGGACTGTACAACGCCCGCGCTCTTGGGAAGCGTCTGAAAGATATTGAATTTAATCAGGTTTACATCAGCCCGAGCAAGCGGACAGAAGAGACGGCAAAAACCATACTGGGATCGCGCCGGCCCCCGCTGGTTAAAGATCATATATTCAGAGAAATGTCACTGGGCTCATGGGAAGGAAAAAAACAAGAGGATATTGAAAGAGACGAACCTGATCTTTTTCATGCTTATTTTCATCATCCCGCAGCTTATCGCCAGCCGGGATGTGAAACGTTTTTTGACCTTGAAAGCCGGGCAAGGCTGGCTCTCCAAACGATTTTAGACAGCCATTCTTCCGGTAATGTTCTCTTGGTTACCCATTCCGTCTTTATATTAATGCTGTTAAATATCATAAAGGGAAGAAGCATTAATGACATATGGAATTCTGCTTACATACATGATACTTCATTGAGCCTTGTGGAATTTGATGAAAATGGAGCAGCCAAAATAGTAAAAGAAGGGGATGGGGAGCACCGGAAACCGATTCCCGCTTTCTAATAGAAAAAACCATCTGCCAAAGGCAGATGGTTTCTATATTTATACAAGCTGTGTCTGCTGAGCTCTTGCCTGTTTTGCGGCTTCAACCATGTTTTTCAATGCTGCAACCGTTTCTTCCTGCTGTCTTGTTTTCAATCCGCAGTCTGGATTTACCCAGAAGCGGTCAGTCGGACAGACGGCAAGCGCATCAACGATAATGTTGTACATTTCTTCAGTTGACGGCACACGTGGGCTGTGAATGTCATATACACCAAGGCCTAGACCCTTCAGATAAGGATGCTCTCTTAAGTAATCCAAAAATCCTCCGTGGCTTCTGCTGTGCTCGATCGTAATAACATCCGCGTCAAGATCATTAATCGTATCGACGATGTCTTCAAAGTTGCTGTAGCACATATGCGTATGAATTTGCGTCTCGTTTTTCACGGAAGAAGTGGTTAATCTGAATGCTTCTGCCGCCCAAGTCAAATATTCATCCCAATCTTGGGTTTTTAATGGAAGACCTTCACGCAGCGCCGGTTCATCGACTTGAATGATTTGAATGCCTGCGTCTTCAAGCGCTTTTACTTCTTTGCGAAGAGCAAGCCCAATTTGGAAGGCGATTTCTTTTCTCGAAATGTCGTTTCGAGGGAAAGACCAGTTTAAGATCGTAACAGGGCCCGTCAGCATTCCTTTCACATGCTTGGAAGTCAATGACTGTGCATACACAGTATCTTTTACTGTCATCGGTTCAATAAATTCAACATCTCCGTAAATGACTGGCGGGCGGACACAGCGTGAACCGTATGATTGAACCCAAGCGTATTTTGTGAAGGCAAAGCCGGCCAGCTTCTCACCGAAGTATTCGACCATGTCGGTCCGTTCAAATTCACCGTGAACAAGGACATCAAGTTCCAATTCTTCCTGAATATCAATCCATCTTTTTGTTTCTGCATTGATAAAGTTTTGATACTGTTCATCAGACCACTCATTTTTCCGCCATTTTTGGCGTGCGCTCCGCACTTCAGCAGACTGCGGGAAGCTCCCGATCGTAGTCGTCGGCAAAAGCGGAAGGCCGAGAGATTTATTTTGCAGGGCTAAACGTTCTTCAAACGGAATCGGGCGCTTGAAGTCTTTATCGGCTAATTGCTCAAGCTCTTTCTTCTGTTCAGAATTCGCGCCTGTTGCAAACTGTTTGAGCGCCTGAATATCAGTTTTAGCCTGCTGAATTTGTTCGCTGATCGCCGCTTTTCCTGAAACTAAGCCTTCTTTCAAAGCTGTCAGCTCGGCTAGTTTTTCTTTTGCGTAGGATAATCCGTTCAGCAGATCCTTTTCCAAATGCTCGTCAGGGTGTTTTGCTACAGGAACGTGCAGCAGGCTGCTGGAAGGCTGAATCCACAGTTCCTCAACTTTTGCAATGCTGAGAATATCGAGAACGGCATCGAGACGTTCTTCAAGATCTGCTTTCCAAATGTTGCGTCCGTCGATCACACCGGCTGCCAGCACTTTGTCTGTTGGAAAGCCGTGTGTTTTCAGCTGTTCCAGGTTTCTGCCTTTATCGTGAACGAAATCAAGGCCAATTCCCTGTACCGGGTAAGAGATCAGCTCTTCATAAGCATCCACAGAATCAAAATACGTCTGCAAAAGCACATTCAAGGAGGAAAGCTCGCTTGTAATGTTTTCAAATAATTCTTTTGCGCCGCGGACATCTTCGGCAGAAGCTGTAACAAGCGCTGGCTCATCGATTTGAACCCATTTTACGCCTTCTTCTTCAAGCTCTTTCAAAAGCTGTACATATAACGGCACAAGGCGTTTTTGGATTGCTTTAGCTTCAGACGGCTCATAGCCTTTGGCAAGCGTAACGAACGTATAAGGGCCGACAATCACAGGTTTTGTTTCAACGCCGTATTCCTGTTTGATCCTGCGATAATCTTCGAGCTGTTTGTTTCTTGTCAGGCGGAACTCAATGCTCTCGTCATATTCCGGAACGATGTAATGGTAATTTGTATTAAACCATTTTGTCATTTCACTAGATACAGCGTCTTTAATTCCGCGGGCGATAGCGAAGTATGTATCGGTAGCGTCAGTCAAATGTCTGAACCGTTTTGGAATCCAGTTGAAGCTGACTGCTGTGTCGAGTACATGGTCATACTGTGTGAAATCAGAAACAGGCACAACATCAATCTGCTGGTCAATTTGTGTTTTTACTGCGGATAAAAATAGTTCGTCGATTTGCTTTAAAAACGTATCTTTATCAGTGCTGCCTTTCCAATACGCTTCAAGTGCTTTTTTCCATTCTCTGTTCAGTCCGATTCTCGGAAATCCTAAATTTGATGTTTTGATGGTTGTCATTGTTTCTCCTCCTTTATATGTAAAACACTCTCGTTAACCCGCGGATACAGGCTGCTAAGAGGTTTTCTCACAATAAAAAGCCTCTTTCCCATGAGAGAAAGAGGCTTTTCTGCGTAAAACACTGCCTCTCTCATCTCTCAGACACAATCTGATGGAATTAGCACCGTGCCTTATGAGACATTAGTCTCGGCGCGAAAAGCAGTGCGCCCCATTTCACAATGGAATTACGGTCGGTTGCTGTTGGGGTCAAAAGGCCAATCCCTCGCCCAACTCTCGATAAGAGAAAATGTTATTAATTTTTTGAAAAGTTGAATCATTTGTTGGTAATCTTAACAGTAATTCAAATTCGTTGTCAACATAGAATTTGAAATTTTATTTACAAATTACGACATAAATTATATGAGAAAAATAATTTTATAGGGTCATCAAATGTGATTGCTCTGCTTTTTCTGCCAGCTCATCAGGAGCAGTTAAATACAGGAATCCATTACCTGCCAGTGTTTTTGCGATATCAAGCGGGAGTGTCCTGCGGACCAGCTGCGCATAAACCTCAGGTTCAGTAAGATCTCTTTGAAACGATTCTTCTTCAAAGCTTTTAATTAAAGCGAGTGCTCCGCTGACATGAGGGGCAGCCATTGAAGTGCCGGTCAGTTTACCGTATTTCTTGTTAGGGAGGGTGGATAATATATTTTCTCCCGGTGCAACGAGATCAATTTCTTTATTTGCGTTAGAAAATTCTGACGATTCTCGAGCTACGGAAACAGAACCAACCGCGATCACATCATTATAAGCCGCAGGGTAGGAAAGCTCCTCTGTACGTTCGTCGCCGTCACCTTCATTTCCCGCTGCGCAAACGACAAGCACTCCATTTTTTACGGCGTTTTTCACCGCTTCTTCAAGCTCTGGCACATCGCTCGGTCCGCCAAGAGACATTGAGATGATATCGACTTTCTGTTCCACAGCGTAGTTAATGCCGTTAATAATCCATTCGTATTGTCCGCTGCCGTTTTCACCGCCAAGAACCTTCACAATCAATAGGCTTGCCTCAGGCGCGACTCCGGCAATGCCGCCGCTTGAATCATTAGCTGCAATTGTTCCGGCGACGTGTGTGCCGTGTCCGTTGTAGTCGGAAATCGCATCTTCCTTGCCGCCGTCATCATCCGTGAAGTTCTTTCCGCCGATGATTTGGTTTTTTAAATCAGGATGGCTTGCGTCGCAGCCTGTGTCCAATACAGCAATTTTTACATCTTTGCCTTTTACCCCTTTTGCCCACATTTCTGGCGCCTTAATCACTTTAATGCCCTCAGGAAGCTCGTTTACATCCATGATCTGCTCATTCGTCACATACGGGATCAAGCGGATTTCACCATTCATAAAAAAGCCCTCCTTTTTTATGCTTTCAAGTGGATTCAAGGGTGTTGCCTCATATTATATGAAAAAAACAACCGCTCGGACAGAGCCATTTGAAGCATTTTGAAAAAATGGGATACAACCCAAAGAATTAGTAATTTTCAAAATATTGGATGGTTTCAGCGTGTCTGACTGGGATTCAGCTGTAAGTCAAGTTATAATAGTGTTGGGGAAAGGAGCAGTGTGATGAAACTGAATGAAAAATTATATGCGTTTTTTTCAGAGCATGTGGAACAAATGGCCGAGGAATGGATTGAAACGATGGAGGAAAGTGATCCGAATTCGCTTTACGCCTTACATAATGCATCTGTAACGGAAGAATTGAAAGAGCAGGACAGGGAATTTTACCGGCATCTGAATTACATGTATGTTTTACCTGAAAAACAATTTCTCGAAGAATTTCAAGAGTGGGTCATTGAGCTGACAAACGATCAAAAGCATCTCGATACTCCGGTTCAGTACGTCATTCGGGAGTTTATGAGAAATCGGAAATTATATACGAAGTATTTTGAGAAGTTCGCAGAAGAAAACGAGTCGGCGTTTGAACCGGGAGAGAAACAAAAATGGGCCGATTTGATTGTAAGAGTCTTTGATTTTACCATTTATACATTTGTCGATCACGCAGAAACGAATGCCAAACAGCAATTAAACGCCCAGAGAGAAATGATATTGGAATTAAGCTCGCCTGTCATTACCCTGAGCAAATCAACAGCTCTGCTTCCGCTTGTCGGTGACATTGATACCGAACGGGCAAAGTTTATTCTGGAAAACACGCTTCATGCTTGTGCAAAAAGACGCGTGGAGCATCTGTTAATCGATCTGTCAGGTGTTGTGGTGGTCGATACGATGGTGGCGCACCAAATCTTTAAATTAATTGAAGCGCTCAATTTAATCGGTGTCCGATCAACCCTGTCAGGAATCAGGCCTGAAATCGCGCAAACCGCTGTACAGCTTGGGATTGATTTTTCGAACATTACAATTAAAACCAATCTTGCCCAGGCATTAAACTATCATCAATAAGAAAAAAAGCCGCTATCGACAATAGCGGCTTTTTATGAGGCAAAATATAAAGATACGAGAAAAGATCCTGCGAATAACAAGAGAACGAGGCAAAAGAACAGCCAGTCGCGGCGGTTTACGGTCAACGTCCGGTAATATGTCCGATTTCTGCTTCCTGTAAAACCTTTCGATTCCATCGCAAGCGCCGTCCGTTCCGCTTTTCTGATGGCACTTGCCAAAAGCGGGATGGTATACCGCTTTAGCGCGCTGATTTTCTCTTTGAAGCCGTTCTCCGCCGCTCCTCCTCTGATTTTATGAGCCTGCTGGATCAGCTGGACCTCATCCTTTAACAACGGAAGAAAACGAAAGCCTGCAATGACGCCATATGCGAGCTTTGGTGAGAGCTTGCACTGCTGGACAAGGCTCAGCATAAATAAAATCGGATCGGTCGTAAAAATAAACATCATCGATAAGGCGGAAAAGCATAAAATACGAAACCCGAGAGAGATGCCGACAGACACATTGTCACTGTTGATCGAAAAAGGGCCGGCTTGAAACAAGAAATTATCCGGGGTTGTCGGAACCTTTCCAAAAACAGCGGCTGTCCATACGCATCCGAATGCCAAAATCAAAAACGGAATCGTAAACAAAAACCATTTTTTCAATGGGATTCTGGCTGCTAATAGGACACTCGCCACGATGATGATATAAAAACACGCAGGGGTGTAGGGATTGTAAATAAACGACAGCATGACAACACAGCAAAAAACCGCCGCTGCTTTCACTGTCGGATTAATAAGATGTAACGGCTGCATCATCACGCACCTCCTCTTGATATGCCATCCATTCATATAGAAGGGGAAGGGTGAGCTTTGCGTTTTTGACAAGCCTTGTTTCCTGAGAAAATAACTGCGCTGGAGATCCGTCAAAGGCCAGGCCCGTATCGTGAAGCACAAGCACGCTGTCGGCATACGAAGAGACTAGCTCCATATCGTGTGTAATCATAAGGACAGCGGTTCCTTCTGCCTTGATACGCTGAATCATATCCATGCATTCAGCCGCCGTGCGGGCGTCCTGGCCAAAGGTTGGTTCGTCTAATAATAAAACCTTTACGTCATGCATGAGCATGGTAGCGACGCTCAGGCGCCGTTTTTGTCCTTGGCTGATTGCAAACGGATGATGATCAGCCAAATGCGCAAGACCGAAACGATGCAGCAGGTGCTGCGCTTTTTTCTCGGTTTCAGCATCTGCTTTCTGGCCGAACAGCAGCTCTTCATACACTGTATCGGTGACGAACTGATGCTCCGGGTTTTGAAAAACAAATCCCATTCGTTTTCGCAGTTCATTTTCTTTATACGATTGCAGCGGCTTATCATATAGAAGAATCTTTCCGCTTTTCGGCTTCATCAGACGGGCGAGGACGGATAAGAGCGTCGATTTTCCGGTGCCGTTCGGGCCGACAAGCGCCGTTAAAGAGCCTTCGCGCAATGAAAAGCTGATGTCTTTGAAAATCGTCTGCTGCCCTCTTGCGAACGAAAGGCTGCTGACTTCCAGCACACTTTCCCCAGAAGGAGCTTTCTTCTTTTCAGCATGCCCGGCAGGAAAAGGTTCTTTAAACAGCGTTTCTTTTGATAGAGTAAACGGCATACTGAGTTTTTCCTGCAGGCCGCACACTTTTGGAATCGCGATGCCTAGTTCCTTTAGGGTCTCCGCTTCGTGCAGAAATAGATCTTCTGTCCGGCCGTCCAGCGCTTTTTTTCCTGCTTTGTCCAGCACAATTGTCCTCTCAATCCAAGGCGCCCATTCATCAAGCTGGTGCTCAATGACGAGGAGGCTGAAGCCTTTTTCCCTCTGAAGGTCTTTCATCATGTGAACGAACTCCCGCGCTGAATAAGGATCTAACAGAGAAGTTGGCTCATCCAACATAATAAGCTCAGGCTCCATCGCCAAAATACAGGCGAGAGCGACTTTCTGCTTTTGTCCTCCTGACAGAGTGGATATCGTTTTTTCTTTTAAAGAAGTAATGCGTAATTTTTCTAAAACCGCATCAATTTTTTCTGTCATCTCTTTTTTCGGAATCTGCAGATTTTCCAGTCCAAAAGCGATTTCGTCCTCAACCGTCAGCATGCAAAACTGCTGATCGGGGTCCTGAAAGACAACTCCAGCATGCTGTGCAATCGTTTCGGGAGTTTCAGCGTCTGTGACCGGCTTTTGATATAAAAATACATGTCCGGACAGTATGCCGTCGCAAGCTTCCGGGTACAGGCCGTTTAAACATAGGGCGAGCGAGCTTTTTCCGCACCCGCTCGGCCCTAGTAATAAAGCGCATTCTCCTTTTTGAAGCTCAAACGAAATGTTTTGAAAAACCGGTTTCTCGTCTTCTTCATAAGTGAAGCTGAGCTGGTCAACCGTTAGGAGCTCATCAAAGGCTTGCATTGTCTGATACCTGTTTTCGTTTCTTTTTCAGTTCCTTTCCGAGTGCCATTCCGTTTAACACACCCGTATAAGCGAGAGAGTCGCTGACAGCTTTTCCGAGGAGCCCCGCAAGAAGCGCGCCGGAAATCAGACGGATGACAAGCGAAATGAGAAGATAACCAGGTGAATACGCTGCATAGCCGGAAACAAAGAGATCATAGATAAAGCTGGCTACTGAAGATCCCATTCCTGCCAGCAAAAGTACAGGTAGAGAGTATGCTTTCCAGCGTGTCGCGAGAAATACAGCTTCAGCCCCGAGACCTTGAACAATGCCGATGACGATGACCATTGGGCCAGATGGATTTCCCAGCAGGCATTCAACGAGAGCGGCAATGATTTCAGAAACAAGCGCCGCACCCGGTTTTCGAATAATGTACGCGGCGATGACAGAAACGATAAACCAAATGCCGTAAATCGGTTCATAAGCGATTGGACCGAACATACCGGCAAGTACGTTTCCAAAATGCGTGAATAATAAATAAACAACGGCAAAAACGATACTGATAACGGACATGATGACAATTTCTTTTACTTTCCAGCTTTTCATTTTATCCCTGCTTTCTGTTTTTTCTTGATGGACTGTTAGCCGAGACATTCACAGTCATGGTTACGTGGTTTGTTTGCTGTTCAGCCATGCGGAAAACGGCTTCCAGTGTTCTGAATACGTCATGCGCGTCCCCGTCAAGCTCGCTCGCGTAATGGACTCCCTGTACGAAGGTGCCTTCTGCTTTCGCAATGTCGACAGCTTCGATGATCAAACCCATATAATCCGGCTCATTCATCGGGTAAAGCGCAAATTGGCATGGTGCTTCCGCGTTCAGGCTTCCGACAGCATCTTCATTGACACGCTTGCCGTCTGCGGAAAGATATGTATCTCCTTGGGTATCGCCCGGGCACCCGATGGAAAACGTGCCGTTCATGACGATGTGTTTTTCGCTGTTCGCCGCATAAAGATAAATGGCCTTGGCAGCATCGAATACATGATCAATCGATCCGCGCAAGACTGTGCTGATATGGTCGGTTTTCGTCCAAACCTTAGATGTGTCGGTTTTTTTCAGCGCAGACTTGATCACACTGATAAAATCATCTGTCATCGGGTATAAAGAGAAGCGAAAACCAGCGATTCTGCTTGTACCGCAAATATGATCCATTTCTCCGACCTCCTGTTTTTTTGGTAAAATAAAAAACTGCATATCCTAAGGGAATATGCAGTCATAGATCGATTAAGCGCACAAAAAAATACACCATTCGGTCAACCTGCACTTCCCCACGCTGGTATTATCCAGATCGGGTCATAAGGGATCAAAGCGCGTTTTTGCGCGCTTTATCTCAGCCAAAACAGCACCCCTAGTGCTTTCCGTATACAATTTTTTATTTTGACATCATAATAGATGATAAGAATCATTTTGTAAACAATGAAATCATTTTTTTCATATTGGGACAGGAGAGGATGATCGATTTTGGAAAAAGGGCACATATTAATTGTGGAAGATGAAGAAAAAATCGCCAGGGTGCTTCAGCTTGAATTGGAATATGAAGGATACAGCGTCATCATCAAACAAGATGGCACAGAAGGGCTGAATGCGGCCGCGGAAGGCGGGTATTCTTTGGTGCTTCTTGATGTCATGCTTCCGGGGCTTAGCGGCCTGGAGGTACTCCGCCGCTTGAGAAAAACGGATCAGCAGACACCTGTCATTTTATTAACGGCGCGAGACAGTATTCCTGATAAGGTAACAGGGCTGGACATCGGTGCGAACGACTATGTCACAAAGCCGTTTGAAATTGAGGAATTGCTTGCGAGAATCAGGGCGGCGCTGCGCCAAAATGGACCAAAAACAGAAGATATCGGCACCTTTCTTACATATGACGACTTGCGGGTGAACGAAAAAACCCGTGAAGTGAGACGGGGAAACAAAGAGGTGGAATTAACGCCGCGGGAATTTGATTTGCTCGTCTATATGCTGAAACATCCGCAGCAAGTGCTGACACGGGAGCAGATTTTAAACTCGGTATGGGGATTTGATTACATTGGTGATACAAATGTCGTCGACGTGTACATAAGATACATCAGAAAAAAACTGGACTATCCTTACAAAAAACAGCTGATCCATACTGTTCGCGGGGTCGGCTATGCCATTAAGGGGTAAACGATGAAGCTGAAGACCAAGATTCATCTGTACACATCAATATCGCTGCTGGTTTTATTAATTTTGGTCCATACCGCAGTCTATCTCATTTTTTCATCCGCGCTGACATCAAAGGATGCAGCCCGGCTTGCAGATGAGACGGATAACATTGCCGAAGCGCTGCATGCTGCTGAAACAGAAGGAGTGGCTTTGCAGGACATGCTGCAGGCCTATCTTCCGGCAAACGGCATGGTCCGTGTAGTGAATGGTGATCAAAAAGCCGTCATGACCATTACAAAAGAAAAAGAGTTTAAAGATTTTCCTCTTTCATTTCACAGCGGGGAAACGGCAGATGTAAGGAAACATGACGGCAAACTGTTTGCTGAAGCCGCTGTTCCGGTTATTTGGACCGATGGGCAAGTGGTATCTCTTCAGCTGGTTGAAAGGCTCGAGAACACAGAGGAGAGTCTGTTTCTTTTGAAAATCATCTTAATCGCTGCAAGTGCTGCTGTCTGTATCGCTTCTTTTTTTGCCGGCAGCTTGCTCGCCCGCCGTATCATTAATCCGATCAGACGATTAATGATGACAATGAAAGATATACAGCGGGAGAAAGCATTCAAAACGATTTCCTTGGAAGGACAATCGCACGACGAGTTATATCAGATGGGGCTGACATTTAATGAGATGGCGATGATGCTGAAAGAGCACTACGATAAACAGCAGCAATTCGTTCAAGACGCTTCACATGAATTGAAAACCCCGCTCACGATTATAGAAAGCTACAGCAGCCTAATGAAGCGGTGGGGGGCAAAAAAGCCGGAAGTGCTTGAGGAATCGATTGAAGCCATTCATTCAGAAGCGGTGCATATGAAAAAACTGACCAACCAGCTGCTGGCGCTGGCCAAAAGCCATAAAGGTCTTGAGCTTGACCTGAAAACAATCGATCTGATTGAAGTGTCACGCGCCGTCATGCAAACGCTCCAGCCCGTCTATCAGCGTGACATTTTGCTTGAAACAGATAAGGAGAGCCTGCTTGTAACAGCTGATGAAGAACGCATCAAGCAGCTGCTGACCATTTTGCTCGATAATGCCATAAAGTATAGTGAAAAAGCCATTGTAATGACAGCCGGAACGAGGAATGGACAGCCGTTTCTGTCAGTAAGGGATGAAGGCATCGGAATACCTGAGGAGCATATCCCGCACCTGTTCGAACGGTTCTACCGGGCGGATGAGGCACGAAACAGAAAAACAGGCGGGACGGGTTTAGGCCTTTCCATTGCCAAGCAAATCGCCGATGAGCACGGCATTGAGCTGTCTGTCAAAAGCAAGCCGGACCAAGGAACAGCTGTCACCATGCAATTCAGAGAACAGAATGGGGGAGGCCGATGAAAAAAACAATAAAAGCAGTATCTGCTGCGGCAGCAGCGGTTTTAGCCGTCATCATCTGTGCGGTTCTCATCATTCGGCAAACCCACGAGGACGTCCTGTCAAAGGAGGCTGTCGTAAAAAAAATCGAGGCCTCCTATGAAGGCGAGGTCACGAAAGTAACGCAATCAAAGAATAAAAGAACATATGATATGACCCTTGAAAATCCAAAGGGAACTTATTTTATAAAAGCTGACGCAAAATCGGCTGATATTCTTTCGATAAACAGAGTAAAAGCGATGAATCCATCTGCCATGTCAGAAAAAGAAGCTGAGCATCTCGCGCTTGAGCGGGTGCCGGGAACCGTCAAAAAACAAACACAACAGAATCGTGTTGCCACATATACCATACAAAAAGAAGACGGAAAAACATACGAAGTGAAGGTAGACATGCAGGCAAAAGCAGTCGTGTCGGCTGATCAAATCAACAGTGAAAATCAACAAAAAACACCGATTACGAAAAAAGAAGCCAAAACAATTGCAGAGCGAGAAACGGGCGGGACAGCGGATGACGCAGATCTCGAAGAAAATGAGGGCACTCTCATCTTTGAAGTGGATGTTGATCTTCCGGATGATAAGGAAGCGACAGTGAAAATCAATGCCTACACCGGAAAAGTTGCAAACATTGTGTATGAAGACTGACGGTTTCTCATCAAATTCTCATCTTTCTCTCGTTTTCCTTTCATGTTGAGTGTGTAAACTGTACTCATACAAAACAAAGGAGGAATCACATATGCTAAAGAAAAGATGGATGGTTGGCCTATTAGCAGGCTGTTTAGCGGCCGGCGGATTCAGCTACAACGCGTTTGCGAAAGAAAACAATGAAAACACACAGACTGCTTCGTCCAAGACTGGTGCACTCACTGAACAGGAAGCAGAATCGATTGCCAAAACGGTTGTTAACGGCACGGTGGATGATATCGACAGAGACATTTACAACGGCAAAGAAGTCTATGAAGTCGAGATCCAAAAAGACGGTGAAGACTACGACGTTTATGTAGATATCAATACAAAACAAGCGCTCAATGACCCGTTAAAAGAGAAAGCAGAACAAGTTGCCATAACAAAAGAAGAGGCTGAAGAGATTGCCTTAAAGCAAACAGATGGAACCGTAACAGAAAGCAAGCTTGACGAAGACGACGGTGCTTACAACTATGAAATTGAGATCAAAACGAAACAAGGAACTGAGGCGGAATTTGAGATTTCCGCAAAGGATGGACATATCATTAAGCAGGAGATAGACGACTAATCAAAACCCCGCAGCAGCGGGGTTTTTTCATGATAAGAAACCTTCTTTTGGACAATCTAAATAGAAAAGGAGGCGAAACGCATGGAAAAGAAAGAGGAGCAATACATCAATCAGGCTGAATATGTCCCTCATCCGACGAAGGAAGGAGAGTACGCCTTATTTCTTCATGAAACGTATCATTTGCTCTCTGAAGATGATGAGACGCAAACAACAGAATAAGGGCTTAGGCCCTTGTTTTGTTCCGTATTTGTGATGAAAGCGCATTTATTACTTTTTTGAGTTGACACAGCTTGTTTTTTTCTGTAATCTCAGTGTGTCAATTCAATTAGGAACTTCGTTAGGTGAGGCTCCTGTATGGAGATACGCTGCTGCCCAAAAATGTCCAAAGACGCCAATGGGTCAACAGAAATCATCGACATAAGGTGATTTTTAACGCAGCTGGATGATTGATCCTATGCCATACAGTGCTAAAGCTCTACGATTGAAGGCGCCCGCACGCTTTTTTGCCGTGCTTCTTTCTCCTTCAATCCCGAAGGCTTTTTTTATGCCTTTAAAACGAATTTTACCAAAGGAGGTGCGGAGTATGGATTCTCCCCATTCGAGTCAATCTGAAGAAGTACCCATATACTATGACAGCAAGGCAACTGATTACACGATGAGGAGACGATCTGCCGCACCTTCAGGCGAGGCCGGCACGTCTCCGTAGAGGAGGTACGAGTCCTGATGGTTCAAAACATGACCTATGACGAACTCATTTTACGCATCATTATTTTATTGCGAGACGGGAAAATCAGGGATTTCAGAAGCGTTATTGATGAGCTTCAGCCCTATGATATGGCATTTATTTTTAAAGAAATGCCGGAAAAACACCGCGCCCGCTATTTATCTTATTTAACTGTAGATGATATCACTGATATGATCGGGGAGCTGGAACGC
The DNA here is from genome assembly GCF_000332645.1 of Bacillus inaquosorum KCTC 13429. Taxonomy (GTDB): domain Bacteria; phylum Bacillota; class Bacilli; order Bacillales; family Bacillaceae; genus Bacillus; species Bacillus inaquosorum. Next base: position 123,221 of record NZ_AMXN01000004.1, on the reverse strand, counting down.
GAATTTCAGCTTGCCGTCTTAAATAAAGTCGGAAAAACCAGAGCAACACTAGCGATGAACAAAATGGACAACGATGACCTCGCTCAATTGCTTGAAGAAATGGACGAAGAACTGAAGGAACAGCTATTGTCCAGCATGGAAGCATCAGAGTCTAAGGCTGTACAGCTTTTGATGAATTATCCGGCTGATTCAGCGGGGCGCATGATGACAAACCGCTATGTGTGGATTCCTCAGCATTATACGGTAAAAGACGCAGTCGTCAAACTGAAAAGCTTTGCTGAAATAGCTGAATCGATCAACTACTTATATGTCATCAATGAAAGCAAACAGCTGGTGGGCGTACTTTCCTACCGCGATTTGATTCTAGGCGAACCTGAAGAAAAGGTGCAGGATTTAATGTTTACCCGCGTCATCTCAGCAGGCGCTCTCCAAGATCAGGAAGAAGTTGCCCGCCTGATTGAACGTTACGATTTCTTGGCGATTCCGGTAGTTGAGGAAAACAACGTGCTTGTCGGCATTGTAACGGTCGATGATATTATCGACGTCGTCATTCGGGAAGCTGATGAGGATTACGAAAAATTTGCCGCTTCCGGTAAAGACATCACCTTTGACACAAAGGCCTACGTGGCGGCATACCGGCGTCTGCCATGGCTGATTTTACTCTTGTTTATCGGACTGATTTCAGGAAGCATTATCAGTTATTTTGAAGATGCGCTCCAGCAGGTTGTCGCGCTGGCGTTTTTCATGCCGATGGTGTCAGGGATGACAGGAAATACGGGAACCCAATCTCTCGCGGTTGTCATCAGAGGTTTGTCTAAAGAAGAAATGAACAAAAAAACGATTGTACGCCTGATCCTCCGGGAGTTCAGAACAAGTATTTATATCGGAGCGGTTTGTTCTGTTCTGATTGCGATTATCGCCATCTTATGGCAGGGGAACGCGCTTCTAGGATTTGTTGTCGCCTCTTCACTGCTCTTTACTTTAATTATCGGCACGATGTCAGGAACCATTATCCCTATTATTTTGCACAAGCTGAAAGTAGACCCGGCGATCGCTTCAGGACCGCTGATTACAACGTTAAACGATATTTTGTCTTTATTAATTTACTTTGGCATTGCCACTGCATTCATACACTCATTATAAATGATAAAAGTCCGTCTCAATTGCGAGTCGGACTTTTATCATTTAACGGTTTTTGTACCGAAAGTGAGCATTAAGCTGCCCCTCCAGCATTTTTTTCCGCACTTGCGGATCGTTTTTTACCATCTGCTCTTTTTTACGCATATCCTTTAAAATCTCTGCCGTCTGTACGCCGTCTTCACGCTTATTGGCGATATCCATCAGCCGCTCCACATCGGCGAAAGAATATTTTCTCGTTCCCCTTGAAGACCGCTGCGGATAAATGAGCTTCCGTTCCTCATAGTACCTGATCTGTCTTACGGACAATCCTGTCAATTCACTGACAATCCCGATTGAAATCACTTTTTTGTCTTTATAAGAATGATCTTCTGTGGTCATTTTTCCACCCCTGGATGTCTTTTGATAATAGTATATAAAAAACAAAGAGAAAAAACCTGACGCTTGTCATATTTTCTAACATGAATTAGAAGATTTTTGAAAAAATACGGAAGAAAAATTAACAAGAATAATGCGTAACACACAAGCGCGTTTTATCCTTTATGTAACGAATAAATGAGGAGGAAGGATAATCATGGAGGAAGAAAAAGCGGTCTCACTGGCAAAAGAAATTATAGAGTTGGATATCAAACGTGATGAAATGCTGGAGACGTTTATGCAGCTTGCCGGAGAACATGCTTTTCAACTATTAAGATCGGTTCAAAACGGACTGTACCGAAAATCTTCGTAAACATAAATTCTTTACATTAGATTCATACCACGTTCATTTAAATAGAGTATCTTGTGTATAGGATACCTCAAAATGAAGGAGGACGCTATGAGTAATTTATTGAAATCCGCTTTAGAAAAAGAACGAAGCCATTATTCTGAAAAACTCTTTCAAATCGGAGTTTATAATAAAGAAATAATGAACAAAATGACGATTTCCGAACTGCGAAAGGAATACACATATTTCTTCCGCAACATTGCAAATCACAAAAAAAATCCTTATACAAGATAATGTATAAGGATTTTTTTGCTTTCAGAAGGAATTTCTCGAATTATAGCGAATACATATAGTAAGGGACTGAACTCTTATTATATGTAAGGGTTTTCATTATTTTTTTATAAAAATCCTATATACGAGGTAGATATGATGAGATTATCGTTTAACGAAGAAGAAGTTGAGCGTGCGATGAATTTGTACAGAGTTTTTGCAAGGGCTTTCAAAAGTGTGTCTGAACATAGTATCCGTGACAGTAAAGAGCACGGCTTTAATCCGACTGAATTTGCTGTACTGGAGCTCCTGTACACAAGAGGCCCGCAAAAATTACAGCAAATTGGGTCGAGACTTCTGCTTGTGAGCGGAAACGTCACATATGTCATTGACAAATTAGAAAGAAACGGGTTTTTAGTAAGGGAGCAGGACCCGAAAGATAAACGCTCCGTTTACGCGCATTTAACTGACAAGGGAAATGAGTATTTGGATAAAATTTATCCGATTCATGCATTGCGTATTGCGAGAGCATTTTCAGGCCTTTCGCCTGATGAACAGGACCAGCTGATCGTCCTGCTGAAGAAAGCAGGCATTCACAGCCAGCATTTGCTGTTTCGTTAACATGTTACACTCTCTGTTTCAGGAGAGTGTTTTTTTGTTTTATATGATCCTTTTTAAAATATCTTCAACCTTCCGATCAGATATTTCACCAAGATATTGATTGACATGTTTTTCATATTCGTTCACCTGTTCATTCGATTGGAAAAATGCCGCAATCTGTTCTTCTGCCTTCTGCATGTCCCAGTTTCTCATATCTGTGACAAGCTTCCGTTCCTTTAAAAGGTTCAAATTCATCTCCTCCTGGCCCGGCAGCGCATGATAAATAAATACCGGAAGCCGTTTCTGTAAGCATTCGCTGATGGTCACGCCTCCGGGTTTTGTCATAATGCCTGACGCCTGTTCGTATAAACGGTTCATCTCTGCTTTGCTGTGAAGGTAGGGTATCGCCTCAATAAAAGGGTGGCCTAAACTTTTGACATAGCAGTAGAGCTTTTCGTTCCTGCCGCATAATATTTTGTATAAGATGTTTCCGCCTGGCGACAGCTCCTGAACCCATTTTAAAATCCCCCCGACCCCCATACTGCCGCCTGTGATAATGATGGTATATGGCGGATGATGCTGACAGGTGTCTGCAGATCCCATTTCAAACATCCGGTGAACGGGAATGCCGGTCAAGTATATGTTTTTCTGATTGATTCCTTCAGACACGAGCTGCTTCTTGACATCCATGATCGGAACAAAATGGTAATCAATGTTTTCCCGCCCCCATAATTGATTCACAAAAAAATCAGTGTATACATTCACAACCGTCAGATTCGGAAATTCCGGCTTTAGCCGGTTCAGCAGATAAGAAGGCAGCGCATGCGTGCAGAAGGCGATATCAGGCTGTTTTTCTTTGAGAATGTGCCTCATTTGTTGTGTGAACAGCCATTCGTACATGGTATAGCGTTTGTCATTCTGATATTCTCCGCAGGCAAGGAGCCTGTAAATGCCGCTGTACGTTTTCGGGAAATATTGAATCCATTTTAAATACGTCTCAGAGGATAGTTTTTCTAACCGTCTATACGCATGTGAAAAGATATCAATTTTTTCAGATGCCAGTCCTTGTGACTCCAGTTCAGCCTGCAGGGCATCGGCGACATGATGATGTCCGGTGGAAATGCTTAAAAAAGGAAAAATGAGAATGTTTTTCATGACGGTCCTCCTTAAAAAATATGGCAACTATATTTTGGGGAGAACGATGACAAAATATAAGGGTATTTTTGATCATAAGGAAGGTGAAGAGATGAAAACCTGTTTCCTTTCCATTTGGAGAGTGATTGACCCGTTTTATTTCTTTTTTTCAAGGCTGACCTTGATTGACAAAGATCGAAAAAGTGTCTTTCGAGTCAGGCTGACGAAGTACAAAGGGCATCATGTCGTGCTGAGCGACGGAACGCATATAAGAAAAAATGATGTGCTCGTTAAAATCCATTTGCACAATATTAAGCTGATCAGGGAGCTGCAAGGCATTGAGAGTGCAGTCAGAAAGGGGATCATTATATATCAAAAAGTATATCAATCAATGCCGATATTATTGGAATACATCAATAATCATAAAAAAAGTGAAAAAATTAAAGGAATCGTGGGAATTACAATGCTTGACAAAGGTGTAGAAAGGCTCGGCTTTGATGTGGTCACCCCTGTCAATCCTTTTTACAGATGCTTTAAAAAGATAACCCATATGCCCATTTTATATTTAACGTCAAAGCAAGTGGGCCTGCGGCATTTACCGAATACATCCTATTTGTTTATTTCAAAAGAAAAGCTTCAGAAAACCTATCAAAAAAAAGACTGATGCCTTGGTCAGCACAGTCTTTTTTGATTATATCTGATGAAATGTCACTTCAGGGCGGCTTCCGACACGGATATTCACACCGGTTTGTCCTAAGCCTTCGCTGATATAAAACGGCTTATCGTGGTGATAATGAAGCCCTTTAATCATGTTCATGCGCACGAGCTTGCCCATTTTCACCAAATGATACGGTTTTGGCCAGTGGATTTGGCCGCCGTGAAAATGGCCTGACAGCAGGTAATCAAAATGAACATCTTTCATATCCAGAATAATGTTTGGGTCATGTGTTAAAACAAGATGATAGCCGTTGTCTAGATTTTGATAAGAGCCAGTAATATTACTGCGATTCGTGCTGTAATCATCAATGCCGATAATATTGACAGGCCCTGCAGCCGTCTCGATTTGAACATGTTCATTTTGCAGCGTGATACAGCCGTTTTCCTCTAAAACACGCTTCAATCTCTGAAAGTCCTTTTCTTTCAATACATAATCATGGTTACCGAACACCGCGTACATTCCATATGCAGGCTTCAGCTTTTGCAATGCGTTTAAATAACCTGCCAGCTTCGGAATATTACGTTTCCGATCTAGAAAATCCCCGGTAAGCGCAATAATGTCCACAGGCTGATTTTTTGTTAAATGATACAGCTCTTCAGGTGAAACAGAAATGTTTTCTAAGTGAAGATCTGATAAATGAAGGATATTTAATTTTTTTCTGGCTGGAAGACCGTCTTTTTGATCAATTGAAATAGTGTTGACCTTCACGTCTTTTGTATTGCGTTTCGCTTTATATATAAATGGCACACATACGAGTATGGCCAATGAAAGTAAGATTGTAAACAAAATATATCCCCTCCCTCCTATCAGTATAGTAAGTGATCGGGCCTTATGGATAGCGGGAATTAATGGGTAAGAGACAGGTTGAAAAACGGATTGTCATCTGATGAATGTTTTAGAAGGGAAAAGGGATAATAAATTTTGACACATGAGGCAGAACATGCCGGATATGGAGTCAGAATAACAGATGGATGTGTAAGCGATGTTACGATTGATGAGACAACACAAAAAAGAAACATATTATCTCTGGATCGCATTATTTCTTCTTTTGCTGTATGTATCCCCGCTTTTTATTTTAAAGGAGGATGCCCATATTCGTGTCCACGATAATTTAGATTCCAATATCGCTTGGTACAAGGTGCTGGCAGATAGCGGAGAAATCGTCGGCAAGGTTGACGCGGCCATTCCGCAAATCATTAACGGCCTGCCGCGGGATGCCTTTGGCACCGAGTTGAGCGGAATTGTTTGGCTGCATGCTTTCTTTTCTTCCATGACTGCCTATGCAATAAGCCAGACAATTACAAGGGTTGTCGCTTTTTTTGGAATGTATGTGCTGCTGAAGAAGCATGTGATCCCAGAGCCAAAGGCGGCTTTCATCCGAATTGGCGTATCGCTGGCATTTGCCTTAACACCTTTCTGGCCTTCGGGAATGCTGAGTACGCTTGGATATCCTTTGGCATTGTGGGCTTTTTTGAATATCCGAAAAGGGGATATCTCATGGAGAGAGTGGCTGACGCTCGGTTTGCTTCCTTTATATTCAAGCTTTGTCTTAGGCTTCTTCTTTTTCTTGGCAGGAATGGTGTGCTTTTGGCTGTATGATGCTATCACAAAAAGAAGATGGAATTTGATGTTCTTAGGCAGTATTGCTTTTATGACCAGTATTTATCTTTTCGTAGAGTACCGGCTCGTTTATTCGATGCTGTTCTCGCACGCACCGATGCATCGGATTGAATTTATTTCATCCAGGCATGACGTTTGGCATTCTCTCCGCCTATCCGTAAAGAACTTTGTCTATGGCCATAATCATGTGATGACCGTTCACACCGTTGTCATCCTCCCGATCCTGCTGCTTTTATTTGCAGCTTTGCTGTTCAAGCGAAACCGGACAAAGCCGGAAAATGTGTATCTGTTTTTATGTGTACTTAATTACGGACTGTCTTTATGGTATGCGTTTTGGTTCAACAAAATATGGGCGGTGCCAAAGCAGAAATTTGCCTTTTTAGCTGAATTTAATTTTGCCCGTTTTCATTTCCTGCGGCCGCTTGTCATATACGTGAGCTTTGCGCTTGCTTTATATCTCATTTGGCGAATGGGAAGAGGGTGGAAATGGCTTGTATATGCCGCTGTGGCAGCACAGCTGATGGTATTGGCGCCTTTTAATGAAGAATATACGTATGGCGTTCACTACAATGCGCCGACATTCCGGGAGTTTTATGCATCCGAGCAATTCAAAGAGATTAAGGAGTACATCGGGCGTCCGCAAGATTCATACAGGGTGGCGAGTATCGGACTGCATCCGTCTATCGCCCAATATAACGGGTTTTACACGTTAGATACGTATAACAACCTGTACCCGCTCTCATATAAATATGAATTTAGGAAAATCATCGAAAAAGAGCTGGAAAAAAACGCTCGGCTGAAACAATATTTTGATGAATGGGGCAGCCGCTGCTACCTTTTCGTCAACGAGCTCGGTAAACGGTATGATTTTAAAAAGAACTCGAAGAAAACGATCAACAATCTGGAATTAAATACAGATGTATTTAAAAAAATGGGCGGACGTTACATTTTTTCTTCAGTTCCGATCATGAATGCTGACCAAAACCATCTCGCGCTCGTCAAGACGTTTGACCATAAAGATTCCGCCTGGCGCATTTATTTATATGAAACAAGATAAGGAGGATATCGATTGAAACAGCCACAGCCAGTGTTAACCATCGTCGTTCCGTGTTTCAATGAAGAGGAAGTGTTTCAAGAGACAAGCCGTCAGCTGACAGAGGTTGTAGACGGCTTAATTGAAGAAAAATTAATTGCTGAAGACAGTAAAATTCTGTTTGTCGATGACGGCAGCAAAGACAGAACCTGGGCCTTGATTGCCATGGAAAGCATAAGAAACAAGAAGATTACCGGCTTAAAATTAGCCTGCAATGTCGGACACCAAAAAGCGCTTTTAGCCGGACTCCATAAAGCGAAGAACAGATCAGACTGCGTCATCTCGATTGATGCTGATCTTCAGGACGACATCTCTGTGATCCGGGATTTTATACTGAAATATCATGAGGGCTGCGAGATCGTTTACGGTGTTCGCCGGAGCAGAAAAACCGATACCTTTTTCAAGCGCACGACCGCTTTAGGGTTTTATCGCCTGATGAATAAGCTTGGGATTAAATTAATTTATAATCATGCTGATTTTCGTTTAATGAATAAAAGATCGCTTGAAGAGCTTGCGCGCTATCCGGAAGCGAATCTGTTTCTAAGAGGCATTGTTCCCATGATCGGCTTTAAATCAGCCGAAGTCTTGTATGACCGCAAGGAACGCTTTGCCGGTAAAACGAAATATCCGCTCAAAAAAATGCTATCATTCGCTTTTAACGGGATTACATCATTCAGTGTTGCGCCAATTCGATTCTTTACGCTTTTAGGTTTTGTTTTACTTTTCGTCAGTGCTGTGGCGGGAATCGGCGCGTTCATTCAAAAGCTGCTCGGCCATACAAATGCAGGCTGGGCGTCGCTCATCATTTCCATTTGGTTTTTGGGCGGGCTGCAATTAATGGGAATCGGGATCATCGGAGAGTATATCGGTACGATTTTTTCTGAAGTGAAAAGACGGCCGAAATATGCAATTGATATCGATTTATATAATGATCCGCTGAGCCCGCTCCAGCGCCAGGAAGAAGAACGGTTGGAAAAAAAGTACAGTTGAACGGAAAGAGCTGACTTAATTAGTCAGCTCTTTTTCTGCAACTGATGTAAAATGGCGCTAAGAGGCTCGTCTTGCGGGTAACGGTAAAAATCAAAAAATGGGCAGCCAAGCTTCTTAATACGATCAACGACAGTATCAATCGTAAACAGGGCGGGCGTTAAGGATGTTTGTACCTCATGCCAATAGAGCGGTGCCGCGACAGTGCCAAGGTCGTTCCCTCTTGTCGAATAAGGACAGATAATCGTTTTACCTTCTGCATGCTGCAAATAATCAAGATACAATTTGCCGTGCCTGTTTTTAATCAAGCGTTCTGTCGTAAAGAGCTCGGGAAATGCATTGGTGCAGTACTCTGCGATCAGCTGTGTAAATTGGCGTGTTTCTTCATACGTAAATGCCTCAGGAGACAAAGGAATATAAAGCTGGATGCCCTTGTTGCCGGACAGCTTCGGGTACGATGTGATGCCAAAGGAGTCAAACAGCCGCTTCAGTTCATTTGCAGCCTGCACGGCCATGAGAAAGTCATCTCGTGAAGGCGGGTCCAAATCAATGACTATCTCAGCCGGACGTCTGCTTTTAATGGTTTGAAAAGGAACATGAAACTCCAAAGCAAGCTGGTTGGCAAGCCATAATAAAGTGGACATGTCCTCGCAGACGATATGCTCATGGCTTCCGTCAAAGAAAGATTGAACAAAATCCGGTGCATAATCTGGCTTATTTTTTTGAAAAAACGATTCGCTCCTTGATCCATGCGGATAGCGGATGACGGTGACAGCACGGTTTTTCAGAAATGGGAACAGGTAGTCACTGACTTCAATCATGTACTGAATAAAATCTTCCTTTGTTTTTTTATTCTTTTCAAATACGATTTTATCCAAGCTTGTGAACTGAAGCTTTGGATGGACCGGTTTTGAGTGGCGTATGACTTGCGCATACGTGCATTCAGTCCAGTCCATATGGAATTCAAAGCTGACAAACGATACCTCTCTTAATGTACCTTGGAGAATCGTTAAGTATTGAACGGTTGCACAAATCGACGGTTCAAGCGTAAATTCACCTGATGCTGTTTTATGTCCGTGCTGTTCCATAATCTCGCGTATGGCGCTTTTTTCCTCATCTCGCATTCCGTGTGAGACGGAGGCAATAGGTGTCATGACGCCGTTTTTTAACACAGACACCGTCAGAAAGCCATTGTTGGGGTTGAAACCTGTTATACAAACATAAGCTTGTTTAAAATTTTTATATTTGAGCCAATCGGACGACCGCTTTTTTTCAAGCCATTTGCTGTTTGTTTTCTTTGCTACAATTCCTTCTCCGTCATATTTCGTAACCATCTCCCAAATAGGATCAAAATGATCATAGCAGGGGATATACTGAATGGTTTCCTTAGCATAAGGATCTGGAGACGCAGGAAGCTTTGCCGCAGACATGAGATCGTACAGCGATTTTTTTCGATCCAGATATGCAAGAGATGATACATCTTCTCCGCTTCGCTCTAACAGATCAAAGGCGAGAAAGCAGCACGGCCGCGCGTTTGCCGATTCCTGAATCTTGTCTGGTCTTTTCAAACGCCCCCGCACTTGAAGGTGTTCAAAATCTGCACGACAAGGGTTCACCAAACATACAATTTCGCCATCGAGTGTCAGCGGAAGATCTTTTTCCATGTGCTGAAAGGCTGTCTTGGCGAATTGAGTGATTTCAGGGAAGGTGCTGTTAAGCTCCAAGCCATTTCTGCTAGTTAAAGTCACACCTGCTGAATGGATACGGAGAATGCAGCGGTATCCATCATATTTTACTTCGTAGCGCCATTCTGCTCCTTTTGGCGGTGACGAAGTAAGGACGGGCTGCATCGTAAACGCCATGTGTTATGACGTGCCGGAGGCTTTTTTTCTAGTCGTTTTTTGTTTTTTATCTCCGGCTCCTTTCGGTTCAGCGGCCTGTTCTGGTGCGGCTGCCGGGGTTTCCCGGTTCGGCTTTCTCGTGCGGTCGATGCTGGCTTGCAGAGCGCTGACAAGGTCGATGACATCTTCACGAGGAGGCGCTTTATCAGGAGTGACGGCTGTTTCTTTATTTTCGAGCTTGTCATTGACTCTTTGCAGCAGGGCGTGCCGGTACGTATCTTCATATTTCTCAGGCTCAAACTCAGTCGTCAGCTCATCTATTAATGTGATAGCGGTTTGCAGTTCCTTATCGTTTACATTCGATTGATCCGGTACACCTGGGACATGGGCAGCGCTTCTGACCTCATCCGGATAATGGATAGACTCCATAATGATACAATTTTCATAAACACGGAGAATGGCAAGCTGCTGCTTGGACCTGATTGTCATATTGGCGATGCCGATCTTTCCGGTAGAGCGCAGCGCCTCACGCAGCAGGGTATAGGCTTTCGTGCCGTTATCCCCGGGGCCGACAAAGTAGGAGCGATTAAAATAAATCGGGTCAATTTCCTGAAGCTGAACAAAATCAACAATCTCAACGGCTTTCTCCTCATGCTCCTGCTTTAAGCTTTTTAGATCATCGTCCGTCAGCACCACATATTTTCCTTTTACATATTCGTATCCCTTTACAATTTCATCAGGACCGAGTGTTTTTTCGCAATTCGTGCAAATTTTTTCGTATTTGATTGGCGCGTGATCCTCTTTATGAAGGCTTCGCAGCTTAATGTCTTTATCCTCTGTGGCCGCATATAGCTTGATGGGAATGTTTACTAATCCGAAACTGATCGATCCCTTCCACATTGTATGCATATCGATAAACCCCTTTTTTTCTTTAGTGTGAAGAGGAGGAGTACGATTCATGTGTAGCAACTTATGGGTAAAAAAACAGCCGGCACTGTTATTGCGGCGGCTGTTCGAGAATTAATTGTTCGAGTTGTTCCGGCGGTATCGGCCTGCTGAAATAGAAGCCTTGTAAATGGTCACAGCCTTTTTCGTAAAGAAGCTGTTTTTGAGCTGAATTTTCCACGCCTTCAGCAATCACCTGCAAAGACAGCTGATGGCCCATGGCAATAATAGCCCCGGTAATTTGCTCTGATTTCGGATGGGTTTGAATATCATCGATAAACGATTTGTCGATTTTCAGCCTGTGAATCGGAAAATCCTTCAAATAGCTAAGAGAACTGTGCCCCGTTCCGAAATCGTCAATACTGATTCTGATTCCTAATTCCGTTAAAGACGACAAAACCTTTTTGGAGTGATCGAGATTGTCCATTGTCATGCTTTCTGTCACTTCAACTTCAAGAAGCTGCGGAGGAAGCTGGTATTTCATTAGCGTGTCCTTGATCAGGGGAATCAGATCTTCGGATTGAAACTGTCTGGCGGAAATATTAATAGCGACAGAAAGATCAAAGCCTTTGTCATACCAAGCCCTTGCCTGCTTGCAGGCTTCATCTATTATCCACTTTCCGATATCAATAATGAGACCCGTCTCTTCAGCAACACCAATGAATTCTCCGGGCGGACACAGCTGCCCATCGGGGGTGACAAGGCGTATTAGTGCTTCGGCACCCGTCATTCTTTGATTTTTTGTACTGAATTGAGGCTGATAATGCAAGACAAATCGATTGTTTTCTATGGCTTCTCTGAGCACCATCTCTTGGTTAAGCTTGACGGTTTCTTTGTTGCCGATTGAAAAAGAATAGTATCTGTATTTGCTTTTGTTTCGTTCTTTAGCGGCATACATCGCCATATCTGCTTTTTTCATCAATTCAAGGCCGTCCGTCCCGTCTTTCGGTGATATCGCAATCCCGATACTGACAGATGTGACAAGCGTGTGATCCTGGATTTTAAATGGCTTTTTGAATTTTTGGATAATTTTTCTTGCTAAAACATCTGCTTCGCCTGTTCTGGTATTGGCGTCCGTCAATATGATAATAAATTCATCTCCGCCAAGGCGGGCGATAAATCCATTATCAGGGACAACAGAAGACAGACGTCTAGCTGCCAGCTGAAGCAGCTGATCGCCGACATTATGTCCTAGTGCATCGTTAATCACTTTAAAGCGGTTTAAGTCCAGAAAGAATACAACGGTGTTATAATTTAAGGTATACTCGCGATTCAGCACCTCTGTTAAGTGCGAGATGGCGTGCCGTCTGTTGGGTAAATCTGTTAGCGAATCGTAATGAGCCATTCTATGGATTTCTTTTTCTGCTCTATACTGCTTTGTCATGTCCTTGCAGATAACATAAATGCTGTCCAGCTCTTGATTGACCTCAACGGGTATGAGCGTAATATTTAAGTGGAACTGGCCTTTTTCAGTGGTAAGGTCGCTATCGCTGTTAATGGCTTGTTTCTCTTTTTTGACTTGCTCAAAAAGGCGCTTAATCTTCTGCGATGTATAGTTTCTCCAATCGTGCATGCTAAATCCAAATTTGCTGACCATGTCCTCACCAGCATGATTGGATGATATAATCTCTCCTTCTAATGACAAAATAAAAATGGCATCAATATTGTGAATGATTAAAGACTGAAACCTCTGTTCGTTATCTTTTATGCGTTCGCTCTGTTTAATAAACTTTCGGTCGGCATGGGAACTGAATAATAATAGTGTTTGTATACAGAAAATGAGTAACGTAACAAAAATCGACCAATGAAACGTATGGACCTCCATATGGCTTCCGGGTGGTGCCATGTCCATGTGGAAAGTCGCCGCAAGCATCCCCGTATAGTGCATGCCTGAAATCCCTATACCCATTACAATCGAACTGATGACTTTATAGAACATAAGATGATCAGAATGTTTTTTTACAGCCAAATCAAAGAATATTTTTAACGAGACGAAAGATGCTACAATTGCAATAATTATTGAAACTGTAAAAAGAATCGGTTCGTACATAATCATTACCCGGGAAATGGAAGACATTCCGATATAGTGCATAGATGCAATAGATGCGCCCAGCACTACTGATCCGGTAAGCAGTCTGTAATATGTAAGAATGTGCCGGCTGACAAAATATAATGATACAAATGATCCGGAAACAGCTGCGCCAATGGATGCCATTAAAGGCATGAATTCATATTGCATCGGCATCTCCATATGCATGGCCATCATCCCGACAAAATGCATTGCCCAAATACCGAATCCCATAATAAGTGAGCCGCTGATCAGCCAAACTTTGCTTTTTAAACCCGTATTGATGGTGACTTTCCTTGACAGTTCAAGGGAAGTGTACGATGCGGCACAGGCAATTAGAATAGATAAACATATGAGTGTTGTATTATACGTTACGTGTATTTCCAAATGGAGATTCCCCCCGTGTGTTCCAGTCTAGTTGACTCTCCTTAATATCGGCTGCTTAACCGCAGAGTTTCAGCCTTTAAGACTATAGAAATTGCAAGAAATACATCTGAGATTTATTTTTAGTTCAGCTGACCGTGAAAAATGTGTTAAAATCATGTTGACGTTTTCCGAAAAAACAAATGTATTTTACATAAATTTGGACAAAGGGGAAGTGATGGATATCGAAGAGCTGATTATGTCTTGGATAGAAGCATTTAAAAGCTTATCTTATTTTGGAATATTTCTAGCGCTCTGTATTGAGTTTATCCCTGCTGAAATCGTCCTGCCGCTTGCGGGTTATTGGGTATCTAAAGGTGATATGACGCTTGCCGGCGCCGTTTTGGCGGGGTCGCTTGGGGGAGTGGCCGGCCCGCTCACGCTGTATTGGATAGGGCGATACGGAGGAAGGCCGTTTCTTGAGCGTTTTGGGAAGTACCTCTTTATTAAACCTGAGGCTCTCGATAAGTCGGATGAATTTTTCAAAAAGCATGGGGGCTTTGTAGCCTTCAGCGGCCGTTTCTTGCCAGGCATCCGCACATTGATCTCCATACCGTGCGGAATTGCAAAAATGAACGTTTGGGTGTTTTCGCTTTATACGTTCATCGCCATGGTCCCGATAACATTTGTATATGTTTATCTCGGTGTGAAACTCGGTGAAAATTGGAAGGAAGTCGGCTCTATTCTCGATCAATATATGCTTCCGATCGGGATAGCGATTTTGGTGCTGTTTGTGTTTTACTTGCTGTTGAAAAAGAGGAAAAAACGCACGCACTCCGAACATTTATCTGTATTTTTAAAAAATAAACGTTGACAAATAATCGCGCTGCGCATATCATTGACGTATAATATCATATTTCTTGAAATCCCAAAGGGGAGTAGCGTCCGGAATGTTTTCCGGAAACAAAGTCGTCATTTCATGGATTGTCATATCCATCGGCTTTGTTGGCATGCCTGAATTCATGTCTAGCAAGACCTTTGCCTTATGTCGGCAAAGGTCTTTTTTGCATGGTCCGGCCGGCATAAGATCGGATGAAGAGAAAGAAAACAACTTTTTTGGGAGGGTATCATTTATGGATGCAGCATTATTATTAGAGTATGGTTGGGTTCTTCTCGTCTTGATCGGGCTGGAAGGCATTTTAGCCGCCGATAACGCGTTGGTTATGGCGGTAATGGTAAAACATTTGCCGGAGGAAAAAAGAAAAAAGGCTTTATTTTACGGATTGGCAGGGGCTTTTGTTCTGCGGTTTGGCTCTTTATTCGCGATTTCTTTTTTGGTCAACGTATGGCAGGTTCAAGCGATCGGCGCGATCTACTTACTGTATATCTCAGCAAGCCACCTATTGAAAAGGTATGTATTTAAGAAAGAAGACACGCATAAAGAGACGAAACAAAGCGGTTTTTGGCCGACTGTTTTAAAAGTTGAACTGGCTGATATCGCGTTTGCGGTTGATTCCATCTTAGCGGCAGTAGCACTGGCGGTTACGCTTCCTGGCACATCGCTTCCGAAGATCGGCGGACTTGACGGAGGACAATTCATCGTCATTTTGGCCGGAGGTATCATCGGCCTGGTGATTATGCGGTTTGCGGCTTCAATGTTTGTTAAATTATTAAAGGAACGTCCAAGCCTAGAAACAGCAGCCTTTGTGATTGTCGGCTGGGTCGGAGTGAAGCTTGCTTTATATACACTTGCTCATCAAGATATAGCGGTTGTTTCCGAGCACTTTATCCATTCTGGAACATGGAAGTTGATATTCTGGGGTGTATTAGCGGCAATCGCGGTTTGCGGCTGGTTCATGTCAGGTGCAAAAAAACAGCCGGAGGGCGCACAAATCGAACAAAAAAACAGCAGCCGGGAAAGGGCGTAATCTTAAAGACTCTGCTTGAAAAGCAGAGTCTTTTCATGTTTAAAACGTTTTCATGGGCGAAATAAAATAACATTTTTATAACAGCTTTGTTACAAAAAACACTGTTAAAACCCCCTTAATTCTCTAGAAAGGCACGAAATCATGTATAGTACGTCAGAATGGTTTGTCATAATTGAGACATTGGAAATTAATATTTCTTTTTCTCCTTTGCGAATCCCTATCAAATTAGCTATCATTAATGAGTAGTTATAGGGAGGAACTGAGGTGAAACCAGTGCTTAGCCTTTTGTTTAAATTGGGAAAAAAGAAGCAAACGCTTGAAAAAACTGTTGAAAGTATACAAAAAGGCAATAAAGATCTGCAAAATGAATTAATACAGCAATATAAGCCATTTATCGCAAAGACGGTTTCATCCGTTTGTAAACGATATATAGATGAAAAAGACGATGAGTTCAGCATCGGACTGATCGCGTTTAATGAAGCTATTGAAAAATACTCACCTGAAAAAGGCAATTCTCTGCTCGCATTTGCTGAGCTTATTATAAAAAGAAAAGTCATTGATTACATCAGAAAAGAAGCTAGAAGCGCACAAAATATAAACATCGATTTACAGGAAGGAGACGATCAGGAGTCATCACAAAGCCTGATTGAAGCCGAGCTTTCCATTGATGAATACCGCCGTCAGATTGAACAGGAGCAGAGGCGGGAGGAAATTCTCTATTTTCAGAAGCAGCTCAAAGATTATGGTTTATCGTTTAAGGAGCTGCTTGAAAACTCTCCAAAGCATGCGGACGCAAGGCAAAACGCCATAAAGGTGGCGATTACCCTTGTTGAACATGAAGAATTGGCCGCTATCCTGTATACAAAGAAACAGCTTCCGGTGAAACAGCTCGAACAGCTTGTCTCTGTAAGCCGAAAAACGATTGAGAGAAACAGAAAATATATTATTGCGATGTGTATTATCATTACGGGTGATTATATTTATTTAAAAGATTATCTTAAAGGGGTGCTGCACTCATGAGAAGAGGGATTATAGTAGAGAAAAATAGAAAATTCGTCACGTTGCTGACCCCTGACGGACAATTTTTAAAAGCCAAAAATGATCGCCACAGCTATGAAATCGGAGAAGAAATCATGCTTCCGAGTGAGTCACGCATGGGCAGAAGGGCCAGCTTTTTTGATTTTTTAAAACTGCGCCCTTTCAAAATGGGGATTTTTACGATGACTGCTATTATGCTTTTTATTTTTATAGTTCTCCCCGTTTTTTCTAATAATAAGGCCTATGCGTATATGACAATTGATATCAATCCAAGCTTCGAAATGGCGTTAAACAGCGATTACGAAGTGATTGAACTGACGCCTCTGAACGATGAGGGGAAGAAGGTCGTGAATGATATAGATGATTGGGAGAAGACTGATTTTAAAAAGGTGATTGACGATATTATAACCGACTGCAGTGAGCACGGATATGTAAAGGAATCGAAAGAAATATTGATTTCCACTGTTTATGAAAATACGGAAGATAATACATATAAAACCGCTGTGAAAAAGCAGCTTAATGATGTGACGGAAAAATATAAAACGACATACCGCATGGAATCTCTCGAGTCAGATATGCAAACGAGGGAAAAAGCGAAGAAGGAAGGCGTTTCAACAGGCAGCTACATCAAATCAAATGAAAAGAATAATCATAAAGATTCAAAAGAAGACTCCAGCAAACCATCCGGGGAAGAGGATCAAAAGAGTGCCGGAAATGAGGATGAAACCATCGATCAAACAGACGGCGAGGACAGCAAGCAAGGAGATAATGAACAGCTGGATGATACGGATTCCGGTGAACAGAATGAAGACACAACGGATGACCAGACAGATGATAGTGACAAAGATAAAGATGTAAAGGAATCAGATGAAAACACAAATGCTGAAAAAGATGGGGATCATGAGCAAACCCCAATACAAGATCCTCAAGATAAAGGAAATGAGGAAAATAGCGCTGAAAAGGGCCAAAGCCAGTATCACAGGGACTGGAATAACGGTGACAAAGGAAAGAATCGTTCTTCGTCCGGCGGGAATAACGCTTCTGACCGCCGTAATCCAAACGGCTACAGCAGTAATAATAATTCAGCTCAAACTGAAGATTCGCCGAGTGACCCCGGCGAATAAAGACCTGAATTTATTTAGTTGTGCCATTTAATTGTGATTGTGCTTGCTGTACCAGACGCTTTGTCATTTCCCCGCCTACAGAGCCGTTAGCACGTGCGACTGTATCAGAACCAAGGTTCACACCGAATTCTTGAGCCACTTCGAGTTTAAATTGGTCTAGTGCCTGCTCCACCCCTGGAACAACGAGTTTATTTCTGCTCGCCATCTTTTTCATCTCCTTTTTCTATAAAGAAATTCTTAACGCGTATTTAGTTTGAAATGTACGGGGTTTATTTATGCTGGCAATTGTTGTGGAGAATAAGAAAACCCCGGCCTTTAGCCGGGGACTATAGAATGTCAGCTGTCATTTTATGTGCGGTTGCCTGAATATGGAACGTCAAAATGGAGAGTACTGTAATTGCGATGATCTGTCTGATTTTAAGCCATTGGCTGTCATTCAGTTCTTCAAAACGGTGGCGAAGACGATTTGTCTCCTGTTCGACGATCTCCTGAAGATTGGATTCTTTCATAGAAGGCGTGTCTTGGTGATAAATGGCATCAAGCACATATGCACAGCTTTCATAATAATCAATCGGGCTGATGACATCATCGGATCTGTCTGAGATGGTGTTAAAGGCCACTTTTAAAATAGCCCGTATGTGTTCAAAGTCATAAATGGATTTTAAATCACGTACAATTAAAAGAATGACTGCCTGTTCAACTGAATATTTTTTGCCCAGTTCAGGATGTCCGATCAGATCTTTGATATCACGCTTTACCCAGTTTTGGATCGCGGTTGACTTTAACGAAGTCAGCTCGCATAAGTTGCCAAGTTCTACGATTTCGTTTGTAGAGAGACCGTATTCTTTTTTCTGTTTTTTTCGTTCGTATCTTGTAAGAAATTCAGGAATTTCAAGATGATTGGCTGCATTGTCTGCTGACATGTTCGCTGATTGGACGAGAATGTCGAGCGGGCTTATTTCTCCTTGTCCTTTTAGGGAATAGAGCAGCCGCACCATATCGGTTCGAGTGAGTTTAAAAATGTTCATTGTTCACCTCTTCAAAACAATTTGACGCGGATATAAGTTTATGTATGAATTCAAAATTAAAGCGTCATCAATACATTAACATCATACGTCTAATTACTTGCATTTTCAAACGGTTGTTTTATAATTAAATATACAGGTTCTTTTGATCTTAAAATAACGGAGGTTATTATGGCGAAAAGAATTTTTCTGTTTATTTTAACGAATATTTTGGTGCTTACGACAATCGGGATCGTTTTGTCTGTTTTAAGCTCTGTTACTGGAGTTGGAACGTACTTTACAGCTGATGGCGGTATCGATCCAATAGCGCTCCTTGTGTTCAGTTTAGTCGTTGGTTTTGTCGGTTCCTTTACATCTCTTGCGATGTCCAGATGGATGGCAAAGACGATGATGGGTGTCAGAGTGCTGAACCCGAACAAGCACACACTCAGTTATGAGGAACAGCAATTGGTTGAACGCGTACACCGATTAAGCCGCTCTGCCGGTTTAACCAAAATGCCGGAGGTCGGAATTTACCGTTCACCTGAAGTGAACGCGTTTGCGACTGGACCGTCAAAACGCCGTTCCCTTGTGGCAGTGTCGTCAGGGCTGCTGGAGCAAATGGATGATGCCGCTGTTGAAGGTGTGCTTGCACACGAGGTCGCGCATATCGCTAATGGTGATATGGTGACAATGACGCTTTTACAAGGTATCGTCAATACCTTTGTCGTCTTTTTATCGCGTATCGCAGCATGGATTGCGAGCCGTTTTGTCAAAGAAGATCTTGCGCCGATCGTTCATTTTATTGCAATGATTGTCTTTCAGATTGTCTTTTCCATTCTCGGCAGCCTGGTTGTGTTTGCGTACTCACGCCATCGTGAATTCCATGCTGACAGGGGAGGAGCGGATCTTGCCGGCAAGGATAAGATGATTCATGCGCTCCGGACGCTTAAGAGCTATTCTTCCCGCATTATAGAAGACGATCAGACAGCTGTCCAAACATTAAAGATTAATGGCAAGA
This sequence comes from Bacillus inaquosorum KCTC 13429, assembly GCF_000332645.1. Lineage (GTDB taxonomy): Bacteria > Bacillota > Bacilli > Bacillales > Bacillaceae > Bacillus > Bacillus inaquosorum. Next base: position 103,624 of record NZ_AMXN01000004.1, on the reverse strand, counting down.
AGCGATCTTCGCTTTTCTCTACTCACCCTGATTTAGATGAGCGAATCAGACGGTTAGAAGCGAAATAACAACATTCCTCTGAGACAATCCTCAGAGGTTTTTTTATTCCTTTGACTAAAACGATAAAAAATGAAGCAAGTTAAGAAAATGTTTCGTAAAAGCCTTTAAAAATGGACCTAATATCTTTAGAATAATTACCGTATCTAAAAAGAGAGGCAGAAGGATTTTACATGAAATTTAAGCTTGGAAAACTGATACAGGCACTATCTCCAGCCCAGCTGATTGCATTATATTATTTTCTTGCAGTTACTGTGGCCGTTATATTGCTGAGTCTGCCGGCGGCCCATAAACCGGGGGCGGACTGGACGTTTATTGATGCGCTGTTTACGGCTGTCAGTTCAGTCAGCGTGACGGGGCTGACGGTAGTTGATACAGCTGACACATTCAGCACAATAGGTATTTTTATATTGGCATTTGTTCTGCAATTTGGCGGAATCGGGATTATGACGCTCGGAACGTTTATTTGGCTGATCATGGGAAAACGAATCGGGCTAAAAGAACGTAAATTGATTATGGTTGACCAAAACCAATCCCAGTTTTCAGGGATTGTCAATCTCATGAAGCAGGTTCTTTTTCTGATCTTGTGGATTGAATTTTTTGGCGGGCTCATACTCGGCACCTATTTCTTAACCTACTATGATTCCTATCAGGAAGCTTATTTACACGGATTTTTTGCCAGTATCAGCGCAACCACAAATGGCGGATTTGATATTACCGGCAGTTCCATGATTCCATTCCGCCACGATTATTTTGTGCAGTTTATTACAATGCTTTTAATTGTATTTGGAGCAATTGGATTTCCCGTGCTTGTCGAAGTAAAGGATTTCTTGTTTTCAAAGCATCGGAGATATCCGTTTACACTTTTTACGAAAATCACGACCATTACGTTCGGCTCACTCGTCTTGTTTGGAGCCATCGGCATTTATATCCTGGAAGCAAACCACGCGTTTGCGGGAAAGTCATGGCATGACATTTTGTTTCTGTCCCTGTTTCAATCAACGGCAACCCGAAGCGGGGGGCTGGCAACCATTGATATCAGCCAATTATCAGATGCTACAATATTTTTTGTTTGCGCGCTGATGTTTATCGGAGCGTCGCCAAGCTCAGTCGGGGGAGGCATACGGACAACGACTTTCGCTCTGAACCTTCTTGCGCTGTTTCATTTTGCCCGAGGCAATAAAGCGGTAAAGGTATTCAAGCGGGAGCTTCACCCTGCAGATCTCATGAAGTCGCTTGTTGTCACGATGATGGCAATCCTGCTCGTTTTTGGCGCGACACTTATCCTGACCATCACAGAAAAGCATTCTCTGCCGGAGCTGTTGTTTGAAGTGTGTTCGGCATTCGGCACAACCGGACTGTCGCTTGGCATTACTGCTGATTTGAGCAACGTTGGAAAATGCGTCATTATGATTGTGATGTTTATCGGGCGAATCGGCATCCTGACCTTCCTGTACCTGATCGGAAGAAAGGAAATCGAAGCGAATTATCATTATCCGAAGGAAAGAGTGATTATCGGATAGAAAAAACACCGCATGTTTTGCGGTGTTTTTTGATTGCCAAAAAAAAGATGTGTGACGCCGTTTCAGTTGGAGAACCTAACATCAACAGGTGCAGCTTAAGGATCTTGCATCTTTAATGAAATAAAATATCTGAAAACTGGCGAGGAGGATTCGTATGAAGCGCAAAGCTGAAGTGAATGAAGCCATTAAAAATAACAATACACCTACAGAGAGCATGGACCCAAATTCATATAAGACACAGTATCATGACGACCCGAATTTTAGGGGTGCAAACCGCAATTCCAAACAGGGTCAGCAAGGAGGCATGTGATTTTGAAGAAAAACCGTCATAGCAAAGATATGCAAAATCATAAAAAGCCTATGAATAAGAAGGTGCTGGAGGAAGAATTCTCAAGTGAATTTGGGGATTACAATGCCGGAAAAATCATCGAAACGCTAGAAGTCACAAAGCCTAAAAAGAAAAAAGAGAAAAAACAAAAATAAAAAAAGACCTCTTAGGCGATGTTCCGCTTAAGAGGTGCTTTTCTATTTTAAATAAGCATTTTTGCTGCTTCCCCTGACGAATTGCAATAAGCTGGTCATTCTCAGCTCAATGAAGGGCTGAGCAACTGTCTTAACAAAATTGCTGGAGAGAACGGACGTAAGGGCAGCGGTTAAAAGTAATAGAATGACTAAGTTCTGATAGTCAGTAAGCTGATCCTCAAGACCGACCTGCCGCAGCGTTTTAATAATAAACCCATGGAGCAGATAGACGTAAAAGGTCCGCGTGCCCCATTTTGTAAAGAAATAGCGTTTTTGCGGAACGAGCGCTAAAAAGCTGAAAGTAGATGCGAAGGCGAGTACATACCAGCCGATCCTGATCAGGCCGCTAGCCAGAGTAACGTCTCCAAATGAAGAATACGGTTTAGAGCCGAACAGAAAAGAATAGTCAAAATCAATGCCCCAGCAGATAACGAATACGGCGCCAAGCACCCCGGTCGCAATTTGTTTGCCTCGTTTTGATCTCAGTAAATCAAAATGATGTTTATTTAAATAAAACCCGACAAGGAACATCGGTAAGAATACAAATGTCCGCGACAAGCTCAGCGTGCTGCTGACAAAGTCAAGATAGCCGATCAGCACGGCAATTCCGCAGCTGACAAACAGCGCCCACAGCTTAGAAAGCTTTGAAAAAGGATAAAGCAGCAGATTCCAAAAGAATAAGCTGACGAGAAACCATAACGACCATTGCGGATCAATCGGATTCACATTTGCCATGCTTTCGTCTTGCATAATGTAATAAAAGACGGAATAAATGATTTGGAAAATCAAATACGGAATAATCAGCTTGACCGCCAGCTTTTTCACATATCCCGCGCGTTTAAAGCCTTTCGCGAAATATCCGGATACGAGAATAAAGGCAGGCATGTGGAATGTGTAAATGAACTTGTAGAGGTAGAGCATAAAGTTGTTATCATTAATAAAAGATCGAAGAATATGACCGAATACAACAAGGAATATCAATAAGAATTTTGCATTATCGAAATAACTGTCCCGCGATTTACTCATAGCATCACCTTCTCTTTAATCAGTCACTAAGAGATTATTCCCTGTTGGTATATATTTTAAAATAAAAGATGAAAAAGGAATCTAAAAAACCGCTGATTGTTAGGACGATGTAAAGTGACGGTAAGGATCGTAGAAAATGTCTTCGTTATGTAACCGCGCTGAAATTTTCTGAAATTTATAGGGCAAATGAAGGAAGTTCCCGCATTTTGTAGAAATATTGAGGGATAGGTTTTGAAGAAGGAGTGTACACGTATGGAAACTCTTGGTGTCCAGACAAATTCAGAGCTGCAGGAAGAACTGAAGCGTCTCAAAGAAGAAAATGTCCGGCTGAAAAAGGAATTGAATCAGCATCAAGTGATTGTCAACAATACGCTCGATGCTATTTTTATATGTGATAATGAAATGCGGATCGTTCAGGCGAATGAAGCGACAGAGAGGATGCTTCAAGTTGATTCGGAAGATTTGAAAAAGCGTTCCGTTTTGGATTTTTTGTTTTCAATCCCAAAGGATGAACTGAATCTTGCCGTAAAGAAGTTTTTTAAGAAAGGTTTCCTGTGGAAGGAGGTTCCGATCAGGCTTGATGGCGGGGCGACAAAATACATAGAGTTTCTGGCCAAAAGAGGGATTGGCGAGGATTTCTTTTTTGTTGTCATGAGAGACATATCTTCCAAGAAGATTCTGGAGCGGGAATTCTCTATGAATGAACAGCTTTTTAAGGACTTGTTTGACAGAGCTGTTGACGGAATCGTCCTTTTTGATAAAGATGGCGGTTTTATTGATGCCAATTTGTCCTTCTGTAAAAGCTTTGAAATCAATCAAAATGAGCTGTCTCATTTATCGTTGTATGAGTTCATAGACAGCGGCTCACGAAAAGACTTTGATAATATATGGAAGGCGCTCAACCGCAAGGGAAAAGCGAAGGGTGAGCTGCCCGTCAAGCTTCGTTCAGGAGTCCAAAAGCTATTTGAATTCACGATTACTTCAAACATCATCAGCGGTTTTTACATGTCCATTATGAGGGATATCACAGAGAAGCGGTCTATGGAGCTGCAGCTCTTTAAAAGTGAGGAGCGATTTAGAGAAATATTTGAAAATGCGATGGACGCCATTATCATCTGGTCGAATGACGGAAGAATTGTGAAGGCGAATCAGTCAGCCTGTAAAATCTTTGAGCTGCCGATGAATTTGCTGTTGAAGAGAAGGCTGTGTGATTTTCTCGTTGACTCGCAGCAGAAATACAGCATAACGAAAAGGAAATACGCAAAATACGGAGAGATCAGAGAAGAGCTGCTGTTTCAAATGGGGAACGGGCAGTTCAAAGAACTCGAATTTACCTCAAAGCGGACAATACTTGAAAACCAGCACTTGACGATTTTAAGAAATGTCAGCGACAGAAAGCGGATGGAAAAGGAGCTTCGGGAAAGCGAGCTGAAATTCAGAAAAGTGTTCAACGGCTCAATGGATGGCAATGTATTGTTCGACAATCAATACCGGATCATCGACGCCAACCCGTTAGCAAGCCATATTTTAGGCCTGTCACATGAAGAGATTAAACAGCACAGCCTATTAGATATTATTTCTTCATATGAAATAGAAAACCTTGCTTCGCCGGCAAGGCAGATTAATTTTGATGAAATGGACAACGAAATTCCGTTTTTGCTGAGCAGCAATGACAACAGAAAATTGGAATTCTCATTTAAACGAAATATTATTCAAAATATGAACCTGGCCATCTTTAAAGACGTAACAGAGCGAAAAGAACTGGAGGAACGCCTGCGCAAGTCAGATACCCTTCATGTTGTCGGCGAACTCGCTGCAGGCATCGCTCATGAAATCAGAAATCCGATGACAGCTCTTAAAGGCTTCATTCAGCTCCTGAAAGGAAGTGTGGAGGGAGACTACGCCCTTTACTTCAATGTGATCACCTCAGAACTAAAGCGCATCGAATCCATCATCACCGAATTCTTGATTTTAGCCAAGCCCCAGGCCATTATGTATGAAGAAAAACATGTTACCCAAATTATGAGAGACACCATAGACCTTCTCAACGCGCAAGCCAATCTTAGCAACGTGCAAATGCATCTTGAGCTAATTGGCGACATCCCACCGATCTACTGTGAACCGAATCAGCTGAAACAAGTATTTATCAATATATTAAAAAATGCCATCGAAGTGATGCCTGACGGCGGAAACATTTTTGTGACGATAAGGACATTGGATCAAGATCATGTTCTCATCTCCTTAAAAGACGAGGGAATCGGAATGACAGAAGATAAATTAAAGCGCCTTGGTGAACCGTTTTATACGACAAAGGAACGGGGAACTGGACTTGGGCTTATGGTAAGCTATAAAATTATTGAAGAGCATCAAGGCGAAATCATGGTAGAAAGTGAAGAAGGGAAGGGCACCGTTTTTCATCTTACGCTTCCTGTCAGACAGAATGCTGAAGAAAGAAGGATTGATGAATGAACTACTATACGACAGCGGAAACGCCGCTCGGGGAAATTATAATTGCCGAGGAGGATGGACGTATCACCCGTCTATTTCTCAGTCAGGAAGATTGGATGGATTGGAAAGAAAGCGTTCAGAATACAGAGCACATGGAAACACCTTATCTGGCAGAGGCCAAAAAACAGCTTCATGAATATTTCGCTGGCGAAAGAAAGAGATTCTCACTGCCGCTCAGCCAAAAGGGCACTCCTTTTCAGCAAAAAGTGTGGGAAACGCTGGCGATGATACCATACGGAGAATCCCGAAGCTATGCTGACATCGCCGCTGCGGTCGGCAGTCCGAAAGCGGTGCGCGCAGTCGGACAGGCTAATAAACGAAACGACCTGCCGATTTTTGTCCCATGCCACAGAGTGATCGGCAAAAACAGTGCGTTAACAGGGTACGCTGGGAGCAAAACTGATATCAAAGCATTTTTGCTGAACATCGAGCAAATCTCCTACAAAGAAAAATAAAACATATGGCACGTTCCCTTTTTTCACGGCCGACATATCATTTTATTAAGTTAAAAAAGTTGGTCTGATGAAAAAGGAGGACAAAGCAATTGAAGCCGAGCCGCTCTGAGAAAATTGCCGTTTTTGCCAAACTGTTTGTGAAACTGCATATCTTATCAAGCGCTCAAAAAGATGAAATCATCAATATGAATAAAAACAAACAAAAAAACCGCTGACTCGGCCCAAAATGAGCAAAGTGCAGCGGTTTTTTAGTGAACCTTTTCGCCTCTGAACAGCTGTTCAATTTCTTCTTCATACGAACCGGTCATAATCCCTTTTTCTGTGATGATTCCTGAAATGAGATCATGGGGCGTAATGTCAAAAGCGGGATTAAAGACAGGCACGTCGGTTGGTGCAGTCCGGACTCCGGAAATCTGCCTTACTTCCTCGGGATCCCGTTCCTCTATCGGGATATCAGCGCCACTTTTCACTTTCGTATCAAATGTAGATAATGGTGCGGCGACAAAAAACGGAATATCAAAGGCGTTTGCTAAAATCGCGAGACCGTATGTTCCGATTTTATTTGCCGTATCACCGTTCTTTGCAATTCGATCAGCTCCGACGATGACAGCGGAAATTTGTTTTTCCTTCATCGTATGGGCGGCCATGCTGTCTGTGATTAGAGTGACATCAATGCCTCCCTGCATCAGCTCCCACGCAGTGAGGCGTGAACCTTGAAGGACAGGTCTTGTTTCACAAGCATAAATATGCAATCCCAAATCCTTTTGTTTGGCTAAGTAAAATGGAGCGAGTGCCGTTCCATAACGGCTTGTCGCGATAGAACCGGCATTGCAGATCGTCATAATCCGGTCGCCTTTTTTGAAAAGCTGCAGGGCGTTTTGGCCGATCATTCGGCACGTTTCCTCATCTTCGACCTGAATCTGAATCGCTTCATGGACAAGGTTTGTTTTTGCTTCATTTACGGAAATGGCGTTTTCGATCGAATGACTCAGTCTCTCAAGCGCCCATGATAAATTAATGGCGGTAGGCCGTGAGCTGTTTAAATACTGTTTGATGTCATCCAGTCTGCGGCGGAATTCCGTGACATCATCTGTTTCGATGTCTTTTGCAGCAAGCGCAAGTCCGAAGGCAGCTGTAATGCCGATGGCCGGAGCGCCTCTTACTTTGAGCGTGACAATGGCGTCAAATACATCCTCTTTCGTCGTCAGCTCCAGATATTCCGTCACATCAGGAAGCTTTTGCTGATTTAAAATGGTAATGGCTGTTTCTTTCCATTCAACAGAACGCGGAACAGCAAATGAATGGGTCATGAATGGATCATTCCTTTACAAGTAACTTAAATAATTCAATAACATCCGTTATCTTTTTGAATTCCGAACGTTTTTCGATAAAAGCTGTGCCGGTTTCGAGCGCCAGCCGTTTTCTGCCGATTCGTTTATCAAACGGCACGATCGTATCCAGATCAGCCACATGCGCAAGTCCGATCGCGCGGCGTATCAGCTCGCAGCCCGCAAACCCGATCGCCTCTTCAAAAATATGACTGAGCGTATCAGTAAGGTAACCGTCGATTTTGGCGTAAACATCCAGACTGTCCTTCTCCCAGGCTACACTAAACGTCTCTTTAAACGTTTCCCAGACCTGCTTAACATGTTCATATAACGGCTCTCTGTCAGCCCCGTCACGGCCGAGTGCGTTCAAGAATAAGTTGGCAATAAATTGGCCTACATCAAAGCCGATCGGTCCGTAAAAAGCAAATTCAGGATCAATCACCTTTGTTTCATGTTCGCTGGCGAAAATGCTTCCTGTATGCAAATCACCATGAATCAATGTTTCTGCAGATGTTAAAAACGACTTTTTCAGCTTAGCGGCTTCGATTTTGACGTTGTCATTATTCCAAAGCTTCTCGACAAAAGGCCGAAGCTCTTCTTCAAAGTCATTTGTGTCATGGTCAAAGAAAGGATCTGTAAAGACAAGTCTTTCCGTTATGTCGCACAGCTCCGGATTTGTAAATTGTTTAACAAGCTGTTTTTTCACCTTGGGTTCAAGCGCGTAGTCTGATGAGTAGAAAAGTGTTTTTCCTAAAAATTCACCGATGTGCTGTGACAGGTGCGGATAATGTTCCCCCTCAATGAGTCCTTTTCTTGCGATTTTCAGGTGAGAAAGATCCTCCATGACGGTAACCGCCATTTCTGTATCAGAATAAAACACTCTTGGAACCAGATGGGGGACATGCTCGCCCTGGCGTATGAGAGCACTGCTTTCAATTCTTGCGCGATCGATTGTCAGCGGCCAGCTTTCTCCGACCACTTTTGCATAAGGAACTGCCTGTTTAATGATCAATGCTCTGTCATGTTCTTGATCATAAATATGAAAAACGTAATTTAAATTGCCGTCGCCGATCTCCTGGCATGTCAGCGTGCTTTTGCTTGGAAATAAGCCAAGCTTCACCGCAAGTGCCACAGCGGAGCTTTCATTTAACGTTTCGTATAAAGGTGTTTTTGTGACTGCCATTGTCATAACCTCCAATTATGTAATCTCTTTGATATGTTTGCAGCTGAATGGCCGTAAAAAAGCCTCCTTCTCAGAGAGAAGGAGGCTTAACATCTATGTCCGCCTCTCTTATCTCTCAGATCAGATCTGAAGGAATTAGCACCGTGCCTTAAGAGACGAGCGTCTCGGCGCGAAAAAGATGCGCCCCATTTCACAATGGAATTACGGTCGGTTGCTGTTGGGGTCAAAAGGCCAAATCCCTCGCCCAACTCTCGATAAGAGAATATATTCACTTGTTAAACAATTCTAATTTATCAGTTGATGAACATAGTAACAGGTGTTTTATTAAGTTGTCAATATATTTTTTAATATAAATCTTTTCTGATATCATCGAAAACAGGAATGCTCTCCCGCACTTCAACGCTTTCCTGAAGGTCGATTTCCGCACGTACTATGCCTTCTTCCAGGCCGCCTTCAGCAAGTATACGCCCCCATGGATCAATAATCAGGCTATGCCCGGCAAATTCATTATCTGGATTTGAACCGGTACAATTGCAGGCAGCGACAAAGCATTGATTCTCAATGGCCCGCGCAATAAGCAGGCTTTTCCAATGATCAAGGCGGGGAAGGGGCCATTCCGCAGAAATAAACAGCACGTTGGCTCCTTTCGTCGTATGTTTTCTGATCCACTCCGGAAAACGGATATCGTAACAGATCAGTCCTGAGCTTTTGACGCCATCTAGCTCAAAGTAGCCGTCTTCGGAACCGGCTGATAAATACACATGCTCATCCATCAGCTGAAAAAGATGGACTTTTCTGTACTCTTTAATGATTTGTCCTTCCTTATCCGCGATGTACATTGTATTATAAACATCAGAATCCTTTCTGACAGCGACCGATCCGGCGACAATATGAACGCCATGTTTCTTTGCCGTTTTCTTCAGCCAGTTCTGAGCAGAACGCCCGTCTTCATCAGCGAGCTCATCAAGGTTGGCCAGGTCATATCCGGTCGTCCATAATTCAGGAAGAACAAGAACATCAGCATGTTTACTTTCTTTTCCGATTAAAAATTCAGCCTTTTTTATATTTTCCGAAGGTTTACCGTATGAAATATCAAATTGAAGACAAGATATCGTCCATTTCATCTTTTTAACACCCCAAATTTTTCTTTACTTTTTTCATTTAACCATATATGATGATGGACTATTATTTCAAGAATTTTTTAGAAGGTGAGAATAGATGAAATTTGAACAGTCTCATGTATTGAAGGAATTGCCTAAACAATTCTTCGCTTCTCTGGTGCAGAAAGTGAACCGAAAGCTCGCAGAAGGACACGACGTCATTAACCTCGGACAGGGAAATCCGGATCAGCCGACTCCGGAACATATCGTTGAGGAAATGAAACGAGCCGTTGCTGATCCAGAAAATCATAAATATTCGTCTTTTCGCGGCTCATACAGTCTGAAGTCGGCAGCGGCAGCATTTTATAAAAGAGAATACGGCATTGATCTTGATCCTGAAACTGAAGTCGCTGTATTATTCGGCGGGAAAGCCGGTCTGGTCGAGCTCCCGCAATGCTTGCTGAATCCTGGTGATACGATTTTAGTTCCGGACCCGGGCTATCCTGATTATTGGTCAGGTGTCACACTCGCGAAAGCGAAGATGGAAATGATGCCGCTCGTAAAGGACAGGGCGTTTCTTCCTGATTACAGCAGCATCGCCGCTGAAGTGAGGGATCAGGCGAAATTGATGTATTTAAATTATCCGAATAATCCGACCGGAGCTGTTGCTACCTCTGAATTTTTTGAAGAAACCGTGAGTTTTGCGAAAGAAAACGGGATCTGTGTCGTTCACGATTTTGCTTACGGCGCTGTAGGGTTTGACGGCTGCAAGCCTTTAAGCTTTTTGCAGACTGAGGGTGCGAAGGATATCGGGATTGAAATTTACACGCTGTCAAAAACGTATAATATGGCAGGGTGGCGGGTCGGCTTTGCCGTCGGAAACGCTTCGGTCATTGAAGCGATTAATCTTTATCAAGACCATATGTTTGTCAGCCTTTTCAGAGCGACTCAGGAAGCTGCAGCGGCGGCACTGTTAGCTGATCAGGCATGTGTGGCGGAGCAAAATGCCCGATATGAAAGCAGGCGAAACGCTTGGATCACGGCATGCCGGGAAATCGGCTGGGATGTGACAGCCCCGGCAGGTTCATTTTTTGCATGGCTGCCTGTGCCTGAAGGGTATACTTCCGAGCAGTTCTCAGACCTTTTGCTGGAAAAAGCGAATGTGGCGGTTGCAGCTGGAAACGGCTTTGGTGCATATGGTGAGGGTTACGTCAGAGTCGGACTGCTGACAAGTGAAGAAAGACTCAAGGAAGCCGCTTATCGAATTGGGAAACTGAACCTGTTTACCCAGAAAAGCATTGACAAGATCTGATAACGATGGGATAATTCAAAATAATTTATAAAATCTATATTTTCTTATCAAGAGCAGGCAGAGGGACGAGCCCGATGAAGCCCGGCAACCGACTTGTAAAGCACGGTGCTAATTCTTGCAGCTGGCGGCTGAGAGATAAGATTCGGACGAGAAACGAAACCTCTTTAGACGCAATTGCTGTTTGAAGAGGTTTTTTTATATGGATGAAAATGAAAGGAGCTCTGGCATGAGTGAGTTATTAGCAACATATCTCCTGACAGAACCGGGAGCCGATGCAGAGAAAAAAGCAGAACAAATCGCAACAGGATTGACAGTAGGCTCCTGGACTGATCTGCCCCTGGTAAAACAGGAGCAAATGCAAAAGCACAAGGGACGGGTGATAAAGGTCGAGGAGAGAGAGGGAACTCTTGCATCAGGAAAACAAGCGGTGATCACAATTGCCTATCCTGAAATGAATTTCTCTCAGGATATTCCGGCTTTGCTGACAACAGTGTTTGGCAAGCTGTCGCTGGACGGGAAAATCAAATTAATCGATCTTCACTTCTCTGAAGCATTTAAGCGCACACTGCCGGGACCGAAGTTTGGCGTATATGGTATTCGGAAGCTGTTGGGAGAGTTTGAGAGACCGCTGTTAATGAGCATATTTAAAGGGGTTATCGGAAGGGACCTGAGTGATATTAAAGAACAGCTCAGACAGCAGGCGCTTGGCGGAGTTGACTTGATTAAGGACGATGAAATTTTCTTTGAGACAGGTCTGGCGCCTTTTGAAACAAGAATTACAGAAGGAAAGCAAATATTGAAAGAAACGTATGAGCAAACCGGGCATAAAACGCTGTATGCTGTCAATTTGACTGGACGTACGGCTGATCTGAAAGACAGAGCGAGACGCGCTGCCGAATTAGGAGCGGATGCGCTTTTGTTTAATGTCTTCGCTTACGGTTTGGACGTCATGCAAAGCCTAGCGGAAGATCCCGAAATCGCAATCCCGATTATGGCACATCCAGCGGTCAGCGGGGCGTTTACGTCTTCACCGTTCTACGGCTTTTCTCACGCTCTTTTGCTCGGAAAATTAAACCGGTATTGCGGTGCTGACTTCAGTCTCTTCCCATCTCCATACGGTTCGGTTGCGCTTCCAAAAGAAGATGCGCTGGCGATTCACGAAGAATGTGTGAGAGAGGATGCCTTTCATCAAACATTTGCCGTTCCGTCAGCAGGCATTCATCCCGGTATGGTTCCGCTTTTAATGCGGGATTTCGGTATAGATCATATTATTAACGCCGGGGGAGGCGTACACGGACATCCGAACGGCGCCCAAGGCGGGGGTAAAGCATTCAGAGCCATTATTGATGCGGTCTTAGAAGCTCAGCCAATTGATGTAAAAGCCGAACAATGTAAGGATCTGAAGCTTGCGCTTGATAAATGGGGAAAGGTTGAAGCCGTATGACGACTCGAAAGCCTTTAATTATTTGTGATTTTGACGGAACCATCACGATGAACGACAACATTATAAGTATCATGAAAACTTTCGCTCCGCCGGAGTGGACGGCATTAAAAGACGGCGTACTTTCCAAAACGCTTTCGATCAAGGAAGGTGTCGGGCGGATGTTCGGCCTTCTGCCAAGCAGTTTAAAAGAAGAGATTACAAGATTTGTATTGGAAGATGCAAAAATCAGGGAAGGCTTTCGGGAATTTGTAGCGTTTGTCAAGGAGCATGAGCTTCCGTTTTATGTCGTAAGCGGAGGAATGGACTTTTTTGTGTATCCATTGCTTGAAGGCATTGTGGAGAAAGATCGTATTTATTGCAACCATGCGTCATTTGACAGTGACTATATTCATATTGACTGGCCTCATTCTTGCAAGGGAACATGCAGCAACCAATGCGGCTGCTGCAAGCCGTCGGTGATACATGAACTTTCTGAGCCAAACCAATATATCATCATGATCGGTGATTCGGTTACAGATGTGGAGGCGGCAAAGCTGTCTGACCTTTGCTTTGCAAGGGATTACTTATTAAACGAATGCCGAGAGCGGAACCTGAATCATCTTCCGTATCAAGATTTTAATGAGATAAGAAAAGATATTGAGAATGTAACGGAGGTACAGGAATGGCTGCAAAACAACAACGCTGGCGAGAGCTCGCTGAAGTAAAACGGGAATTGGCCGAACGAGATTGGTTTCCGGCGACTAGCGGCAATCTGTCTATTAAGGTTACTGATGAGCCTTTAACATTTCTCGTAACCGCAAGCGGTAAAGATAAACGAAAAGAAACGGATGAAGATTTTCTGCTGGTGGATCAAAACGGAGAGCCTGCCGAAAGCGGACATTCTTTGAAACCGTCAGCAGAAACGCTCTTGCATACACATTTGTACAATAAAACCAATGCCGGATGCTGCCTGCACGTCCATACGGTAAACAATAATGTGATTTCAGAGCTATACGGGGACCAAAAGAAAATCACATTCAGAGGCCAGGAAATTATAAAAGCGCTCGGCCTGTGGGAAGAGAATGCAGAAGTGACCGTTCCGATCATTGAAAATCCGGCTCATATTCCGACACTCGCGGCACTGTTTGTCGAAGAGGTTTCAGAAGATTCAGGAGCTGTTCTGATCCGAAACCACGGTATTACCGCTTGGGGCAGAACGGCATTTGAAGCAAAAAGAGTGCTTGAAGCATATGAATTTTTGTTCAGCTACCATTTGAAATTGAAAACACTCCAGCATCAGCTGGTTAAATAAAAGGAGGAACTGAAATGGCAACAATTCGAATTCATGATGAGGCGAATACAACGATTGAAAATCAAGAGGAAGTTGCAAGCTTTCTGGACCGTCAAGAGGTTATTTATGAGCAATGGGATATTACAAAGCTTCCGGAACAGCTTTCAGAGAAATATGATCTGACAGAAGAAGAAAAACAGCAAATCCTCGATACCTTTGAAACTGAAATTAAAGATATCTCAGCCCGACGCGGCTATAAAGCACAGGATGTTATCTCCTTGTCAGACAGCAATCCGAAACTTGATGAACTGCTTGAGAACTTTAAAAGAGAGCATCACCATACAGACGATGAGGTCCGTTTTATCGTAAGCGGACACGGCATTTTTGTTATTCAAGGCAAAGACGGAACGTTTTTTGATGTCCGTTTAAACCCTGGAGATTTAATCTCAGTGCCTGAGAATATCCGCCATTACTTCACGCTTCAGGAGGACCGCAAAGTTGTTGCTGTGAGAATTTTTGTCACAACTGAAGGCTGGGTTCCGATTTATGAAAAAGACAGCGTGAATCAATAAGCAGGAAAAGCCCCGTTCAATCGAACGGGGCTTTTTATATTTATTGCAAACGCCACTTTTCATATTGTGACATTTCTTTTTTAATCAGTGTCCAAATCAAACCTAGAACAGCTGCATCATCAATGATCCCAAGACCGAGGATAACGTCTGGAATGATATCGAGCGGCATGGCGATATACAAGATGGCAGCACTTAGAAGCAAAAGTGTTTTAACCTGTGAACGGGGGTAGTCGCCGTTTCTCCAATCGCGAAGCATTTGAAAAAAAACAGTGATGTGCTGGATACATTTTTTTCGGTTTTTCCTTTTTAAAATCGCTTTTCCGCCTGCCGCTCCGAGCATTATTGCTTTCTTTTTCTTCATCGGGCATACCTCCTGCCTGGCGGTGTGTTTAAGATATTCTTCACCTGGGTATTGTTCTTCTAATCCTATCAATATATCTATTATACCTGAAAAATTAACTTATTTAATGAAAATATGTTTACAAATAAAGTATAATCTGTAATAATGCACAATAACCCAATCAAACTTGTTTCCTATTTCTTAGCGGCGAGGGGTGAAGTGAATGGGCGGTTCTTCTGAACAAGAAAGATTGTTGGTGTCTATTGATGAAAAAAGAAAGTTAATGATAGATGCCGCTAGAAAGCAGGGATTTACAGGGCATGACACGATCAGACACAGTCAGGAGCTGGATTGTTTAATAAATGAATATCACCAGCTCATGCAAGAAAACGAACATTCCCAAGGGATTCAAGGCCTTGTAAAGAAATTAGGCTTGTGGCCCCGCAGAGATGTTATGCCTGCATATGATGCAAATAAATAGCGGCGCTATCAGATGCATATATAAAGAGAGAGCTTTTCAGAAGCGCTCTTTTTTTCTGGAAAAATTCATATGAAAGAGGGAACTGATGAAAGAACTGGCGATTATCATTACTGAAATGGTCAATCAATTTCATGATGCTTTTATTTCATTATGCGGAATGTTTGGCATTCATTTAACCGACAAAGAGATGCATTTTTGGGTGATCGGCATTTTTGGCATTTTCTTTTTCGGCGTCACTCACGCTGTGTTTACATGGCTATCTAAGTGGAGCATGACAGCCTTGTCCTTTATCTATACCGTTACAGTCATCATTGTCATCGTATTTGCTATTGAAATTCAGCAAAAAGTAACGGGGAGAGGGAATATGGAGTTTTTAGATGCCACTGAGGGTTTAAAGGGTTTTTTGGTATTCTTTTTGTTTTTTTTGGTTCTGAAACTGCTGTTGCGTTTCATCAAAATACTCTTTTCTGGCAGAACAGCAAGCAAGTCGAATGGCAATTCACGTTCAAGAAGATAAAAAACCCTCCTGACACGGTCAGGGGGGTTATGAAGCGGATACGGGGAGGGTGATCGTCACCTCCGTGCCTCTTCGCACTTCACTTTCGATATGAATGGAGCCTCCGTACATCAGCACGATCCGTTTACATACAACAAGGCCGAGACCGGTTCCTTTTTCTTTAGAAGTGACAAAGGGGAGGAAGATATGATCGAGCATTTCCTGAGAAATCCCTTCACCGTTATCCACGACTTTGATAATGGCCTTTTTATCCAAAGCTCCCAAGGAGATCGTCAGTTTGCCCCCTTCAGGCATTGACTCGAGGCCATTTTTTGCTACATTTAAAATCACTTGTTTAATATGATCTTTTGTACATTTTACGAGTAAGGGCTGCTCGGTTAAATACTGTAATTCAACTTCAACATTGTATAGGTTGCCCTCAGAATAGATGATCGGCATAATTTCACCGATAATATCCTGAAGCGAGTTCAGCTCCCATTTTTCAGCTGTCGGCTTGCCGAGAACGAGGAACTCACTCACAATTTGATTAATGCGCTTTATCTCCTGTTCAATAATGGAGAAGTAAAGCTGATCTTCTTCACCTTTATATTTCTTTTGCAACAGCTGAATAAAGCCGCTTATGCCGGTGAGCGGGTTACGGATTTCATGAGCCGTGCTGGCAGCAAGCGTCCCGATCAGCTCTAATTTTTGCGCCTCATTTTCTGACCGCTCCAGCTGGGTCTGCCGCTTCAGCAAATAATACAGCACGAGAATAAAAAGGATATTCAGCAGAACAATAATACATGAAAGTGGAAGCACAAGGCTTTTCGTCAGTTCTTCTATTGTGACGGGGTTCGGATATACTTTCATATTCCAGCTGATATCATCCAGATATCCGCTGACTGGTTTCTGATCTTTTGCATGAGAGGCCTGTCCGCTTGTAAAAATCATTTTCCCGCCTTGGTTTATCACTTCAATATAAACATCAGGGCTCAGCAAGTTAATGAGGTTTTTCAAATAATCAATTTGAATAGCTGCGACAAGATAATCTGTCACATTTTCCTTTGAGTCCAAAACAGGAACACAAATGGTAAAAATCGGCTGGCCTGTAATTCTGCTCGAATAACTATCTGAAATGACTGTCTTTTTTGTTTCCTTCGCTTTTGTAAAAAAAGATCTGTCGGCCAGGTTTACTTTCGTTTTTAATTCCGTTGTGCTTACGGTAACGTCTCCTTTGGCGTTCAGAAAATAGAGACCGGAAAATCTCGGCTCTGAATCAAAGGTTTTTTCCAAAATCGACTGCATTTTCTTTATATCAACCGGTCTGTCAATGGCGATGGACAAGGAGGTCATTCTCGCCTTTGTTTCTCCGATTAAATAATTGATTTTGTTGCGGTGAAGGTTCAGCAGGACACTAGCTTCTTGCTTATGTTCTGCAGCTATTGTATCTTTTTCTTTTTCATATACGAAAAAGCTGATGACGATTGCCGGAATCACGACCAGTATAATATAAAGTTTGACTCTCCCGCAGGCGCCTTTTAGTATTTTCAATTTGCATCGCTCCAACATACACCTGATTAGAGGTATTATATCATTGTTTCTTCTTCTTTAATAAGAAAAAATAACCAAAAAAATTAGAAAAAGATGTTGAGCAGCTTACATGATAAAAAAGAAGAGAAATATTGGAAAGATTTTTATTGACATTTTGGTCTTTGTTTATTAATGTTTCTCTGTAACGGTTTCTAAAAGGATGATTGAGACATGACAGAAAAATCACTGAAGTTATTTATCGTGCTGTCGCGCGCGTATCGGTCTATTAACGATCATATGAATAAACATATTCATAAGCATGGACTGAATCCGACTGAATTTGCTGTGCTTGAGCTGTTGTACCATAAAGGCGATCAGCCGCTGCAGCAGATAGGGGATAAAATTCTCTTGGCTAGCGGGAGCATCACATATGTTGTAGATAAGCTGGAGCAAAAAGAACTCCTCATTCGGAAAGCGTCTCCTACAGACAGACGAGTGACATTCGCACAAATCACTGAAAAAGGCATCGGTCTTTTGAACGATATTTTCCCTGATCACGCTGCTGAAATTGATGAAATGATCAGCGTATTAAGCGAAGAAGAGGTAGAGATGTGCACAGAAATGTTAAAAAGAGTAGGATTAAACGCAAAACAATTTCATAATAAGTAAAAAAAGGAAGCCTGATATGTCACAAGGCTTCCTTTTTTACTATTTTTCATTTGTTTCCGCTGCGCCTCTCGGCAAGATGAGAACTTCAACGCGCCGGTTTTTGCTGCGGCCTTCCGCTGTTTTGTTGGAAGCCACCGGTTTATACTCACCGTAGCCCTTGGCACTGAACACTTTTGCGTCTAGCTTAGGGTTTTCAATCAGAAGCCCCATAAAGTTTACCGCTCTCATGACACTTAAATGCCAGTTTGATTGGAATTCAGAATTTTTAATTGGCATATTATCAGTATGTCCGCTGATAATGATATTTCTCGGCGGATTAATCACAAGAAGATTAGATATCTCTTTTGCAAGCGGTACATCTACTTTACGTATGGTCGCTTTTCCAGAATCAAAGAAAATGCTGTCTTTAATCGTAATCAGCAGTCCTTCACTAGTCATCTTTGTTTCCAGCTGATGTTCCAGCTTTTTATCTTTGATGAACTTTTCCACCTGGCTTTTTACATTTTTAAGCTCTTCTTGATCAGCTGCTTTTTCTCTTTCTTTCTTTCTTGTTTTTCTCTTTCTCTTTCTCTTCTTTTTCCTTCTTCACTTCATCGATTCCGTCTGAGTTGTTTTCGGGAGGGGTGACACTGGAGTAGTCCAGTACGCCGGTGCCGCCTGTAAAGACTTCATTAAATGATTTTGAAAGCATTTGAAACTTAGCTGCGTCAATTGAGCTGCTTGCGTACAGCACAATAAATAATGCCAGGAGAAGAGTAAGGATATCGGCGTAAGGAACCAGCCATGATTCATCAACGTGCTCGTCCTCATGCTTCTTCTTCTTTTTTCTCGCCATTTTGCGCCTCTCCTTGTTCTGCAAATTTCAAGCGGTCCTTCGCAGGAAGGTACATTAAAAGCTTTTGTTCGATGACTTTCGGTGCTTGTCCTTCTAATACGGACAGGACGCCTTCAATCATAACCTCACGCAGTTTTACTTCTTGTTTTGATTTTCGCTTTAATTTATTTGCGAAAGGATGCCATAACACATATCCCGTAAAGATACCGAGAAGGGTGGCGACAAAGGCTGCACTGATGGCGTGTCCAAGCTCATCTGTATTGTCCATATGAGAGAGGGCGGCAATCAGTCCGATTACTGCGCCGAGTACTCCAAGGGTCGGCGCGTAAGTTCCCGCCTGTGTAAAAATAGCGGCTCCGGCTTGGTGCCTGTCCTCCATCGCTTCAACTTCCTCTGTCATGATATCTCTGATAAATTCCGCGCTTTGCCCGTCAACAGCCATGCTGAGCCCGTTTTTCAGGAAAGCGTCATCTACATCCTCAATGCTTGCTTCTAAAGCAAGCAGGCCTTCGCGGCGCGCAAGCTGGGCCCATTCAGAGAACATAGGAATGAGCTCCTCTATTGTCAGCTGTTTGTTTTCCTTAAATAACACTCGGAACAGCGCAGGCACTTTTTTAATTTCTTTAGTTGGGAACGCAATAACGACTGCTGAGATTGTCCCGGCGATAATAATTAAGATGGCAGCGGGGTTTGCAAGCGCGCTGAAACTGACGCCTTTCAGAACCATCCCGACGCTCAATGCCACAAAAGCAAGAATAATACCGATTAACGAAGTTTTATCCATAGTTTTCACCAAATCCTTTTTTACTAGCTTGTCTATGGTTAATATCGGTTTCGGTGCCCGGAACTTTAGGGACATTGTGAATTTGTTCATGAAATATTCAAGGAAGAGGCATAGAAGGGAGAAATAAACAAAACCGGACCTTTCAAAATTGAAAAGCCCTCTTAACGGTATTGAAATTGACAGCTTGATTGCAAGCTGTTCCTCAGGTGGTCTTCATATAATAATAGAAACAAATATTCACTGTATATAAACAAGCTCCATCCCTCCTTAAGAAAAGGGTAAAGGATGAAGGGGAGTAGCGCTTCAGGGGAAGGGACGGTATTTTCTCAGCCAAGAGTATGAATGCATAAAAAAACGGCTTCCTAAATAGGAAACCGCTGATCGTTATTTCGCTTGTACTTTGATTTTATTATCCTCTGCAGTGACGTGAAAACTTGTGATCTCGCTATTGTCAAGCAGCAGATCGGTCATTTCATCCTCCACCCATTCTTGGATGGTTCTTCTGAGCGGACGTGCACCGAATGAAGGGTGGTAGCCCAGCTCAGCGATTTTTTCTTTCGCTTCGTCTGTCACACTCAAGCTGATGCCGCGTTCTGCCAACGTTTCTTCAAGTTCTCCAAGCAGCAGGCTGACGATTTTGATCAGATGTTCTTTTTCCAGTGAGCGGAACTCAATAATGCTGTCAAAACGGTTGAGGAACTCAGGTTTAAAGAACATGCTCAGTGAATCAATCAATGTTTGTTCTTCGATTACACTGTCATCTGATGATTGGAAACCGACTTTCGTTTGTTTTTCGCCGGTACCCGCGTTGCTTGTCATGATAATCACAGTGTCTTTAAAGCTTACGGTTCTGCCTTGGCTGTCTGTCAGACGGCCGTCCTCCATGATTTGCAGGAACATATGCTGAACGTCAGGGTGTGCTTTTTCAATCTCATCCAGCAACACGATGCTGTAAGGATTGCGGCGCACTTTTTCTGTTAATTGTCCAGCTTCCTCATGGCCGACATATCCAGGCGGTGAACCGATGATTTTAGATACGGCGTGTTTCTCCATGTATTCGCTCATATCGAGGCGGATAATAGAGTCTTTTGTGCCGAATAATTCATCTGCCAGCGTTTTAGAAAGCTCTGTTTTCCCTACGCCGGTAGGACCGACAAAGAGGAAGGAGCCGACTGGTCTGTTTTTGGATTTTAATCCGGCGCGGCTTCGTCTTACCGCTTTTGCCACTTTTTGAACAGCGGCTTCTTGTCCGATCACACGTTCATGAAGTTTTGCTTCAAGCTCTTTCATTTTTGTTTGTTCATCTGCCTGCAGTTTGCCGACAGGGATGCCTGTTTTTTGTTCAACGATATCCTGAATGTGCTCAGCTTCCACAGTGACAGCGGAATGAGCGGAAGAGCTGTTCAGTTTTTTCTCCAATGCAATTTCTTCATCACGGAGTTTTGCCGCCAGTTCGTAATTTTCTTCTTCCAGGGCTTTTGTTTTTTCAGCTTCAATCGCAGTTAATCGTTTAGCCGCATCCTCATCATTCAGCTCATCAATTAACAGGTTGGCTTTTGAACCAGCTTCATCCAATAAGTCAATCGCTTTATCCGGCAGGTGTCTGTCCTGAATGTAGCGGGATGATAAAGTCACACATGCTTTGATTGCTTCATCACTGAATGTCACGCCATGGTATGCTTCGTATTTGTCTTTGATCCCTTGCAGAATGAGGATGGCCTGTTCAATAGAAGGCTCCTGCACCATGACAGGCTGAAAACGTCTTTCCAGTGCGGCATCTTTTTCGATTTGACGGTATTCTTTCAATGTTGTCGCACCGATGACTTGCAGTTCGCCTCTGGCAAGGGCAGGCTTGAGAATATTGCCTGCGTCCATTGAACCTTCTGCAGAGCCTGCGCCAACGAGAAGATGAATTTCATCAATGAACAGAATGACATTTTTTCGTTCTTTCAGCTCAGTGATCAGCTGTTTCATTCTCTCTTCAAATTGGCCTCTGATCCCTGTGTTTGCAACCAGGGATGCAACATCAAGCAAGTAAAGCTCTTTGTTTTTCAGTTTGTTTGGAACATCACCTTCAGCGATTTTTAAAGCGAGTCCTTCGGCGATTGCTGTTTTCCCTACGCCAGGCTCACCAATGAGAACCGGATTGTTTTTGTTGCGGCGGTTCAGAATTTCGATCACGCGCGCTACTTCTTCATCACGGCCGATGACGGGATCAATGAGACCGGCTTTTGCACCGTTTGTAATATTTTGAGCCAGCTCATCAAGCAATCCTTTTTTCTCGCTTTGTTTTGCTGCGTTTTGTTCTTTCTGCTGGAATGCTTGTTCAAACGGAAAACCGAAAGATTGAGGACCCATGCTCATTGAAGGTTTGCGGGTCAGCTCGTTATAGCAAGTTTCACATAGAACCATATGTTTATGAACAGAATTTATTTGCATGTTAAGGCGAATCGTCGCCTCGTTTTTATGACAATGTTGACAACGCATTTGCCAAAACCTCCTTAAAAGTTTGATCTTCTTTGACCAATGGATGTGAATAAAAAGGCCGTTTGGATTTGACCTTCTTTGACTATAAGTATACGGCAAACTTATCGGCTTTCAAAACAATATGCTCAGAGCAGTCTGACTATTTGACTAACTTTGACCAATTGATTTTAAAAAAAGGCCGGTTCGTTTGACCAACTTTGATTAATAGTATACTCTGACTATCTTTGACTTTCAAGTCATTTGCGTAAAAAATTTTTGATTTGTTTACACAGTAAAACATGTTTTCTTCGTCTTTTCAAGGAACTTGTCTCATAGGTTATAAAAAGGCATATATGGACAAAACTGCGGTTCGTTTGGAGGGGAGAAATGGAACAATCAAAAGGATCAGCAAGTCAGCTTGCTTTCGTGTATATCGGCACAGTAGTTGGAGCTGGATTTGCTACTGGCAGGGAAATTGTTGAGTTTTTTCTGAAGTTTGGCTGGTTCGGTTTATTCGGCATTATCGTCAGCGGCGGGATGTTTACGTTACTGGGAGCCAAGCTGATGATCATTTCAAAGCGAATCAATGCCAAGTCATATCAAGAAATGAACATATTCTTGTTCGGGGCGACGGCTGGCCGGATTATCAATGTGTTTATGCTGTTTGTTCTCCTCGGCGTCACATCTGTTATGCTCTCTGGGGCAGGGGCGCTTTTTGAGGAGCAGCTGGGGATGTCCGCTCAAATTGGGATGCTGATTACAATTGGGTTGAGCTTAATTGTGATGACTAGAGGTGTAAAAGGCATTTTCGGTGTCAACGTGTTTGTTGTTCCTCTTTTGATCATCTTTTCTATGATTGTGGTGGCCGACTCTTTTATTTTCAGCGAGTCGCGGAACACAGCTCAGTGGGTATGGCCGCATCGCTGGGACTGGCTCTTATCAGCGTTTTCTTACGGCGCTTTGAATTTATCGCTTGCCCAAGCGGTTTTGGTTCCGCTTGCGAATGAAATGTCATCGGAAAAAGTGATAAAAAAAGGCGCTTTAATCGGAGGCACGATACTGACGATTGTGCTGTCCGCGAGTTTTCTGTCTTTGTCGATGCTCCCGGATGTATTTTTGTATGATATACCGATGGCCCAAGTGGTTTATCTCTTTGCACGATCTGTCCATTTGATTTATTTGCTCATTATTTTCGGCGAAGTGTTCACATCGGTTATCGGCAATCTATATGGGTTGGAAAAACAAGTGCAGAGCTTTCTTCCAATCAAAAGCAAATATATCTTTGCAGCCATTATGACCACGGCTTATATCACGAGCCAAATTGGATACGGCAAGCTCATTTCAACGATTTATCCATTGTTTGGCTATGTGAGTCTGGCCTTCATAGGCGCCCTGATTTGCAAAAAGGCTCCCCGGCGGCGCAGTTTATAATTACATATATAATAAAGCGGGCCGTCATTGCAGAACGGCGCTTGTTCGGGAAGCTAGGGGCTGACTTTTTTATTGTCAAGAAAAACAACATTATGGTAAGATAGCAGAAGTGAAAAATTGAAGAAAATCCGTGCGATATGCGGGAGAGGTTCTAGCTACACCCTCTATAAAAAACTAAGGACGAGCTGTATCCTTGGATACGGCCTTTTTTATGTTTTTCTAGAGCACCTTCCGAAAAGGTGTTTTTTTGTGTGAATCAGCTGTAGCGATGTCTCTCGCCGACGTTTTTATTGCGGAGAAGGAGAGGAATCATGAAAAAAGAAAAAGCAATTGTCGTATTCAGCGGCGGTCAAGACAGCACCACATGTTTACTATGGGCTCTAAAGGAATTCGAAGAAGTCGAAACGGTGACTTTTCATTATAATCAGCGTCATTCGCAGGAAATTGAAGTGGCAAAATCTATTGCAGAAAAGCTTGGTGTGAAAAACCATTTGCTTGATATGTCACTTTTAAATCAGCTTGCACCGAATGCCCTGACAAGAAATGATATTGAAATAGAAGCAAAAGATGGTGAACTGCCATCCACATTCGTTCCGGGCCGCAATTTGGTATTCTTATCTTTTGCGTCTATCCTGGCATACCAAATTGGTGCGCGCCACATTATTACAGGAGTTTGCGAGACAGACTTCAGCGGTTATCCTGACTGCCGTGATGAATTCGTAAAATCTTGCAATGTAACGGTAAACCTGGCGATGGAGAAGCCGTTTGTGATTCATACACCGCTCATGTGGCTCAATAAGGCGGAAACGTGGAAGCTTGCAGATGAGCTTGGCGCGCTTGATTTTGTAAAAAACAACACGCTGACCTGCTATAACGGCATCATCGCGGACGGCTGCGGCGAATGTCCGGCATGCCACCTTCGTTCAAAAGGTTATGAAGAATATATGGCGATGAAAGGAGAGCGTGCATAAATTGTTATCTCAAATTTATCCGCAGGCCCAGCATCCATATTCATTTGAACTGAATAAGGACATGCACATCTCAGCTGCTCATTTTATCCCTCGGGAAAGTGCGGGAGCGTGCAGCAGGGTTCACGGGCATACGTATACCGTAAATATAACCGTTGCCGGCGACGAACTTGACGAATCCGGCTTCCTTGTCAATTTCAGCGTGCTCAAAAAACTGGTGCACGGAAACTATGATCATACGCTTTTAAATGATCATGAAGAATTTTCTCAGGACGACCGGTATTCGCTGCCGACAACTGAAGTCGTGGCGAAAACGATTTATGACAAGGTGCAGGCTTACTTAGACACATTGGAGAATAAGCCAAGCTGTGTACAGGTGTTTGTCCGTGAAACACCGACAAGTTATTGCGTCTACCGTCCGAAAAAGGGTGGTTTGAATGGCTAAAGGAATTCCTGTATTAGAAATTTTCGGCCCGACGATTCAAGGGGAGGGCATGGTGATCGGACAGAAAACGATGTTCGTCCGGACAGCCGGCTGTGATTATTCCTGCAGCTGGTGTGACTCCGCCTTCACTTGGGACGGGTCTGCTAAAAAAGATATTCGCTGGATGACGGCTGAGGAGATTTTTGCAGAGCTTAAGGAAATTGGGGGAGACGCGTTTTCCCACGTGACGATCTCAGGCGGCAACCCGGCCCTGTTAAAGCAGCTGGATGCTTTTATTGAACTGCTAAAGGAAAATGACATCCGTGCAGCGCTTGAAACCCAGGGGACCGTTTATCAAGACTGGTTTACACTGATCGATGATCTGACGATTTCTCCAAAACCGCCAAGCTCAAAAATGGTGACGAACTTCCAAAAGCTTGATCACATTTTGACTTCACTTAAAGAGAATAATAGACAGCATGCTGTCAGCTTGAAGGTAGTCATTTTTAATGATGAGGATTTGGAGTTTGCCAAAACGGTGCACAAGCGTTACCCGGGAATCCCGTTTTATTTACAGGTCGGTAATGATGACGTGCATACGACAGATGATCAGACATTGATTGCACATTTGCTTGGAAAATATGAAGCCCTTGTTGATAAGGTAGCTGTCGATGCGGAGCTGAATCTGGTCAGAGTGCTTCCGCAGCTGCACACCCTGTTATGGGGCAACAAACGCGGAGTATAATAGAAAGGAAGATAAATATGACGACAAGAAAAGAATCAGAATTAGAAGGTGTCACACTGCTTGGCAACCAAGGAACAAATTATTTGTTCGAATATGCGCCGGACGTGCTTGAATCCTTCCCGAACAAACATGTAAACCGTGATTACTTTGTAAAATTCAACTGTCCTGAATTCACATCTTTATGCCCGAAAACAGGACAGCCTGACTTTGCGACAATCTACATCAGCTACATTCCTGATGAAAAAATGGTTGAAAGCAAATCATTAAAGCTGTACCTGTTCAGCTTCAGAAACCATGGAGACTTCCACGAAGACTGCATGAACATCATCATGAACGACTTGATCGAATTAATGGACCCGCGCTACATTGAAGTATGGGGCAAATTCACGCCAAGAGGCGGGATTTCCATTGATCCGTACACAAACTACGGAAAGCCGGGCACGAAGTACGAGAAAATGGCGGAGTACCGCATGATGAATCATGACTTGTATCCGGAGACGATTGATAATCGTTAATGAGAAGTCACACTCAGTTACAATAAAATTGTGACCTGAGGTGCAACCTGAAGTGTAACTTAATGCAGTGAAAAATTGATATTGCAGAGGTAATTTAAGAGGTAATTTAAGACGTACAAATGTGTACGTCTTTTTTTTATGCACAAAAACAATTTATTAACGTAAATATTTTGATAGAAAAGCTAGCAAAATCAAAGGCAAATATGCTGTAGATCGCTTTCTTTTTTTGTGGGGCATCTGCACAAGCTATCATGTCATCTCGCACCTGAACGTTTTTTATAGACTAGTACCGCGACAAGTTATATTACAAATACATACCAATAAAGTAGACATTAAATAGTGAAAGAGAGGACGAAAACGTGTGAAAATTCTTTTTCTTGAGAGTCATCCCATGTGGCTCTATGGTTTACCGAATGGGTTTAGGGAAGCAGGCCATACCGTAATGATTTCGGGTCCTGTAAGCCGGGAAAATATTACTGAAATGATAGACGAATTTAAACCGGATCTAATAGTATCTATGGGATGGACACCAGAGCATTCAAGGGAAAAGCAAGCCTGGATTCGCAACGCAACTAAAAAGGTGAATATTCCTCTCGTTTATTGGGCAACTGAAGACCCACTGCACACTCAAAACTTTACCATCCCGTTAATTAAAAAGATGAAACCGGATTTTGTTTTCACCGTTACACCTTCTCTGTGTAAAATTTATGAAAGCATGGGGATTAAAGCAGCTCACTTAGACTTTGCATATCACGAAAGTATACATCATCAGATTAAACCATTGGAGAAATACAGTTGTGATATAGCAGTGGTGGCTAATGCTTACCCTAATTATCTTGAAGAACATCCGGAAGTGTTCCGTTCGTCCTCTTTAAAAACGCTTATTCGCCCTCTTATACGAAAAGGGATTCGCATAGATTTTTGGGGCAAAAATTGGGAAAAAATGAGTAAACATATAGGAAAAGAAATTCCCCGCAATTGGATTCATGGATACCTCGATTATACTGAAGCATATAAAGTTTACAGTTCAGCAAAAATCATTATCGGTTTGCAAAACTGTGAAAGCCAACTTACGCAGCGCACCTATGAAATTCTTGGTTCCGGCGGGGTTTTATTGACATCGGATACACCGGCAGTTCGAGGTAAATTCAAACCTGGCCGCGATCTCATCGTCTCTTCCTCCCCAAAAGAAACATTTGAAAAGGTGAAATACTATTTGAATCATGATAGCGAGAGAAAAAAGATTCAGATAAACGGTAAAAAGGCAGTGAAGAATGACTCCTATCGGCATAGAGCTGAGAGAATGATTGAGGTGCTAACAAGAAGAGGAATCATAAGGAACGTAGGGGAAACCATACATTACGTAGATGTTCTCAAAGAAAAATACGAGATTCATCATGTTACTCCCGGTGAAACATTATTGAAAATTGCCATGAAGTATAAAGTTTCTCTGCAGCAAATCATGGAGCTTAATCATTTCAAATCAGATCAAATATATGCTGGACAAATTATTAAAATAAGAAAGAAACGGTCTAGAGATGTGAAAAATAAATTTTTCTAAAGGAGAGTAATAAGAATGAAGGGGAAAATACCTAAAACAAGAAACCAAGCGAATAAAGTAAAAAGAACGCCTCGTTATATGGAATTTCCCGTGACATACGAAGTGTATCATGTGGAATCTGGTGATACACTATGGACGATTTCCAAATCCTTTAATATTCCGGTACAACAACTTATGAATCTTAATAAGCTTTCTTCAGATATTATTTATCCTGGACAAATGATAAAGATAAGAGAGAGGTAATCTATGAAGTTTCGGAAACGAAACAAATTGAAATGATCAATCATTTTATTTGTTGGGAACTTGATATTTTTGGGGATGAAGGGGTTATGAGATGTTTCAAATGAGCTATTTCTATTCTGGATTAGGTTGCGATTTTATTCAACACGTTGATCAAACGAACGGAGTATTAAATGTCGTGTCTCCTGACTTTTTCTATATCAGGAAAGATGGATCATTGCTTCTCCGTTCAGCTAATCCCGATGTAATTAAAGCTCTTCATAGAAGAAAATTAAAAGTAGTTCCTTTTCTAAGCAATCATTGGGATCAGGATTTGGGACGATCTGCATTAAAGAACCGAGTGCTTTTGGCTAAACAAATTTCTAATGCAATAGAAGAACTGGATCTAGACGGAGTCAATATCGATATAGAAAACCTTACAGAGAAAGATCGGCAGGCATTTACAGAGTTTGTTAGACTGGTGAGAAAAGGTATTCCTAAGCGTAAAGAGGTATCGGTTGCAGTGGCGGCAAATCCTTTTGGCTGGACGAAGGGCTGGCACGGATCATATGATTATGAGAATTTAGCTAAACATGCGGACTATCTAATGGTTATGGCCTATGATGAAAGCCGCCTTGCTGGGCCTACTGCAAGTGTAGGATGGGTGGAAAAGTCCATTCAATATGCTCTAACCCAAAACATCTCTCCCCAAAAACTAGTTTTAGGATTGCCATTCTACGGCCGTTGCTGGATGCAAGGCCAATCTAACTCCCAAGCCATTTCCCTTTACCTTGTTAACTCACTAGTAAAAAGACATAACGGAACAATTATTTTTGACACAAAGAGTCAATCTCCAAAAGCTGTTTTTACGATCAAACACGATAAGAAGGATCCATTACCGCCAGGAGCATATACATTATGGTTTGAAAATGAACAGTCACTCAGAGCAAAAATAAAACTCATTCAAAAATATAATCTGAAAGGCCTTGGCAGCTGGAGTCTTGGACAAGAGGATTCGTCATTCTGGAATAAAGTGTTTAAAAATATATAGGCGGAGACGACTGATAATCATTAATATAGTTTCTCCTGCGAAAATGCAGGGGATTATATACATAAAAAAGACGAGTGAATCCGGGGGGAATGCCACTCGCCACCTTCTAATGAAAAGACGGGATGCTGGATGGCAGCTCGTCTGTTTCATTATAAAACATCGAACGTATGTTTGTAAAGGCGTCTTTTTTAAAGAAATGGTTAAAATAACTGCTCCGAACAGATTCATTGTAAACGTTAGCTAAGTTATGTTAAGATGCATGAACTGATAAGGAGTGGTACAGAGTGAAAACATTGCGTTTAAACGATGTAACGTTAGAAATGGCTTCATATCAAGAAGAGAGTGAGCCGAAGAGGAAAATTGCCTTCACCTTACACGTCACAAGTGAGACTTATCAAGATATCGCTGTCCTGTTATATGAAAAAACGTTTAAAGTCGAGGTTCCTGACGAGAATCTTGCCTTCCGCGGGGAAATCACAAATTATTCAACGTCATTGACCAACCTGTACGAAGCGGGAGCCGTCAGTGAGTTCCATATCGAAATAACGGAAACAGACGGGAGCGCCGATTCATAATCGGTGTTTTTTTATGTGAAAAAGCTGCCGGGCGGCAGCTTTTGAGAAAGCTAAATTTGATATGTAAGGTGTTTAATTTCTCGTCTTGCAGTTTTTGCGAAAGTGTGTGGATGAAAGGAGGTTTTAATAGGAGTCTCTGATGATCTTGTAATTTTTATGATTGACAACCGTCAGTGAATCTAGCTCAAGATCCCGATAGTTATCCATAATGGTAACATCTACGATAACAGAATTCTCATTTACTTTTTCTACAACACCGGTTAACCCGTTTTTAAATTCAATTACGTTTCCGACCTTAGCGATTTTCACAAGCTTCCTCTCCTTTAAACATAATTATTCCTTTTGAAAGTATTTTGCAGTATTTTCATTGAGAAGTAAAGCGATAAGGAGTTTTATCTCCCTAAGGATTTGTCCTGGCGTTATAAAGATGATATATTGTTTTTCGTCCAAAGAATAAAAAGGGGGAGTTTTGATTGCGTCCCGAAGACATAACAGAACAGATTGAGCAGCTGCGCACTGGCGAAATAAAGGAACTGAGAGTCCAAAAAGAAGACTTTCTTGATTTCAGGGCCGTTTTATCTAAACAAGACGATTTTAAGTATTTCCGCGGCATAGCCCAGCAAGGCGGGGATGTGGTGTTTCAATATTTAGAACAGCCAAGAAGTTAACAAGGTTTCTCATGAGTGAGAAGCCTTGTTATCATATATGACAGAAAAACAGCCTTTTATTACATTGGCTGTAACATTCGTAAATAAAATGTAAATCGAAAAAAATGGATAAATATGCTTTTTGTTGACAAGATTTATAGAAAAACAGCCTGTTTTTTTGCCAGTAACCAGCGCATCACCCGGTATATTCCATCCTGGTACCTGTTTGGGAGAGTTGGAAAATCTTTTTCCGTGAAAATGATTTGTTCTCTTGTTAAGGTTATGAAGTGTTTTTTGAGCACTTTAAGGAGGAAACTGTATGACGACAAAATTTACTGCTCTGGCTGTTTTTCTTCTTTGTTTCATGCCTGCTTCGAAAATTGAACATACACAAGCTTCACTACTGAGCACAAAGAAGACTAAACATGAAGAAGCTAAGCTGCTTACACATATAAATCAAGATACAGACACATCTTTCTCTTCACTGTCTGCTGATAAGGACAAGAAAAAAATAAAACCGATCAAGCTATCAGCGAACACTGAAAAGAAAGAAGAAGAAAAACCAAAGAAAACGAATGATAAGGAAGAAACATATTCACAGTCTGAAAAAGAATTGCTTTCCCGTCTTGTTCACGCAGAGGCTAAGGGAGAATCCTATGAAGGAAAGGTCGCTGTTGCAAGCGTTGTGCTGAACAGGACGGAGAAAAAAGGTTTTCCTAATACAATAAGAGGGGTTATTTATCAGAAAAACGCTTTTGAACCGGTCGCGAACGGAAGCATTAATCAAAAGCCTGATAAAGAATCAATTGCTGCTGCCGAAGAAGCGCTGTCTTCAAAAAATAGAGAAACAGATGCCATATTCTTTTATAATCCGAAAACAGCGTCGGATGATTGGATTCGCTCAAGAAAAATCGTAGAAAGAATCGGCGGGCACGTTTTTGCCATCTAAGCATAGAAGAGACAATTTGTCTCAACTGTGCTTTTTTTCATATAAAGAGTAAAAATAAAATAATTTTTGAACTTGTCTCATATGATGTTGGTAGTACAAGAGACAAGGGGAGACATCATGAATCGATTTGTGAAAGGGATCATTCTTTTATCCATTGCCGCCTTTTTCGCTGAATGCCTTGAATTTGTGGTGAATATGATTTTGGCACGGGAACTTGGCGAGCACGGGATGGGGCTTTACATGAGTATTTTGCCCACGATCTTTTTAATTATTGTCATCGCAAGCCTGGAACTGCCGATCTCGATTTCTAAATTCATTGCTGAATCAAATCCTAAGCTTCATGAAAGCATGCTGAGGCACGCTTTCAGAATGACAGCCATATTTACAGCATTTTCTACTGCCGCCGCCAGCATCGCGCTTCCGTTTATTCCGGTATTTGATACATACCACCCGTTTATTAAAGGGATTGTCATCGGCTTAATTCCTGTTGTGGCCTTTACTTCAATCGCCAGGGGCTACTTTATGGGTGTGCAAAAAATGGGGAAGATCGCAATCGCCAATGTGCTGAAAAAAATCATCCAGCTCTTGTGCTTATTCCTCTTTTTTCAATGGTACTCATTTGAATTGGACATGGCTGTGCTGATTTCCTTGTTTGTCCTAGTCGTGAGTGATGTGGTCGTGCTTGTTTATTTATATTCACAATTTATCATGGCGAGGCGGGCTATGTCCGGCCAGCAGCACATTCATTTGCGCGGAAAGGATGTAAGAAAAAGACTGCTTGCCGTTTCAATTCCTACAACAGGACTGCGCATTTTTCATGCCGTTGTCAACGCTATAGAACCCTTTTTAGTAAAAGGAGCGCTTTTGGCAGCGGGCGTTGCCGGAACAGCAGCGATCGATCAATACGGAATGCTGGCCGGAGTGGCTGTGACGATAGGATCGTTTCCTGCTTTCATTGCCCACTCGCTAATGGTTGTCATGATTCCGAGTATTTCTGAAGCCTATGCGCTCTCACAATATGACATCGTATTAAAAAGGCTGAAGCAGTCGATTTTCATTACATTTGGTTACGGTATACCGGCTGTTTGGATTATGTTCCAGTTTGCGGAGCCTCTGACCCACCTGTTTTTTCACTCTCCTGAAGCGCAGTATTACTTGCAGCTGTTATGGCCTTACTTTCTCTTTCATCTGTTTGTCATGCCGCTGCAGGCGTGTTTAATCGGGATGGGGTTTGTGAAAGAAGCGTTTTATCACAACGTGTGGAGCCATATCGTTGCCCTAAGTATGATGTATGTGCTGGGATCAATGGAGAATCTGCAAATGCTCGGGATCATCCTGGGGATGAACACCGGCATGATTTTGCTGACGAGTCTTCACTATACACAGATTTGCAAAGCGCTGGGGGTATCAGTTTTCCTTACGGGAGGAAACAGAACGCCGCGAATTGAAGGATGATAAAGAAAAAGCAGGGGCAAGCTAATTGAAAAGCATGAAAGGAAGATTCCATGTTGACGAAGCGCTTGCTTACTGTATGCCTTATGTTATTGGGGATGATTGCATGGTCTCCTGATGTGGCAGCTGCTGACGATAAACAGCCTGCCGTTCCCGCTGTTTTTCTTATGAAAACGATAGAAGGGGAGGATATCTCGATCCCGAATAAAGGGCAAAAAACCATCCTGCATTTTTGGACATCATGGTGTCCGCCCTGCAAAAAAGAGCTTCCGCAATTTCAATCATTTTATGATGCCCGTCAATCTGAGAACGTAAAGCTGGTAACGGTGAATTTAGTGAACTCGGAACAAAATCAGCAAGCCGTTGAAGACTTTATTAAAGCAAACAAGCTGACGTTTCCGATTGTTCTTGACTCAAAAGGGGAATTGATGAAGGAGTATCGCATCATCACGATCCCAACCTCGTTTTTATTGAATGAAAAGGGAGAAATTGAAAAAACAAAAATAGGTCCGATGACGGCGGAACAACTGAAAGAATGGACGGAAGAATAAGCTGAAAGCGTAGCCTTTCAGCTTTTTTGTCATATAATGAAAGGTGAACAGATATTAATGATAATTATTATCAAAAAGAAATTAAAATAATTATAATTGAAATTTTCTTCCCGCATGCTATAATTAAGGAAGACATCAAGAAATAACAACGATGAAGCTGCCTTTTGGGCGGCGATTTTGTTTTTTATAAGGGAAATGAAGATGATTTACGTTCTCAATTAGAGGGGAGAATTAAATATGAATGAACAAGTTATCGTTCAACACGATCCGCATAAGCCATTAAAAACAGAACAGAAAGATAAAAACTGGGTACAGCATGCTGAGCTTATCGCAGCACTGGTGTCAGGCGCTCTTATTTTGGCAGGCTGGCTCTTATCCGGACATCAAGTAATATCAGTAACGCTTTACTTGCTGGCTTTTGTGATAGGCGGATTCGCTAAAGCAAAGGAAGGAATCGAAGAAACGCTCGAATCCAAAACGCTGAATGTAGAACTTTTAATGATTTTCGCTGCTATCGGCTCCGCCTTGATCGGATACTGGGCGGAGGGTGCTATTTTAATATTTATTTTTTCTTTAAGCGGCGCTTTAGAAACATACACGATGAATAAAAGCAGCAGAGATTTAACATCTTTAATGCAGCTTGAGCCTGAAGAGGCAACACTGTTGGTTAATGGCGAAACCAAAAGAGTTCCGGTTTCGGACTTGCAGGCCGGTGATATGATTGTGATCAAACCTGGAGAACGCATAGCGGCAGACGGTGTCATTGAATCGGGCTCAACAAGCCTTGACGAGTCAGCATTAACAGGTGAATCAATGCCTGTAGAAAAAAACACCGGCGACGCTGTATTTACGGGAACTGTGAATCGCAACGGCTCCTTGACCGTTCGTGTCACGAAAGCAAATGAAGATTCGTTATTCAGAAAAATTATCAAACTGGTTGAATCTGCGCAAAGCAGTGTTTCACCCGCGCAGGCTTTCATTGAACGATTTGAAAACGCTTATGTAAAAGGTGTGCTGATTGCGGTGGGGCTCTTGTTATTCGTGCCGCACTTTGCGCTAGGCTGGAGCTGGAGTGAAACCTTCTACCGCGCAATGGTGTTTATGGTTGTCGCTTCACCTTGTGCGCTTGTCGCTTCTATTATGCCCGCGGCGCTTTCCTTGATTTCGAATGGCGCCCGCAACGGTATGCTTGTAAAAGGTAGCGTCTTTCTTGAACAGCTCGGTTCTGTGCAAATGATTGCCTTTGATAAAACGGGCACTGTAACAAAAGGCCAGCCTGCCGTCGAGACTGTCAGAATCGCAGAAGGATTCAGTGAAACGGAGGTTCTTGAGGCTGTCTACGCCATCGAAACGCAATCAAGCCATCCGCTCGCTCAAGCTATAACGTCGTACGCTGTAAGCCGCGGCGTGAATCAGTCCGGCTACATATCTATAGAAGAAACATCAGGATTTGGCGTTATGGCAGAAGTCTCTGGCGCGAAATGGAAGATTGGTAAAGCAGGTTTTATCGGCGAGGAAATGGCAGAACAATTTATAAAACAAACAGAATCAGATGTCATTCAAAGCGGCCATACGATTGTATTTGTGAAAAAGGATGATCAAATAGCAGGCTGTATCGCACTGAAAGATCAAATCAGGCCCGAAGCAAAAGAGGTCATGGAAGAATTGAACCGGCTTGGGATTAAAACGGCCATGCTGACAGGAGATCATAAGGACACGGCTCAAGCGATAGCGAAGGAAGCCGGAATGACAACTGTTGCGGCAGAATGCCTGCCTGACCAAAAAGTGAATGAAATCAAACGGTTAAAAGAAGAATTCGGAACGATTGCAATGGTCGGTGACGGAATCAATGATGCACCGGCACTTAAAGCGGCGGATGTCGGCATTGCAATGGGCGGCGGAACAGATGTCGCTCTTGAGACCGCTGATATGGTACTCATGCAAAACGATTTGAAAAAACTCGTAAACATGTGCCGCTTGTCTCGGAAAATGAACAGGATTGTCAAACAAAATATCGTGTTCTCTCTAGCTGTGATCTGCCTGCTGATTTGTGCAAACTTTTTGCAGGTGATGGAATTGCCATTTGGCGTGATCGGTCATGAAGGAAGTACGATCTTGGTAATATTAAACGGGTTAAGGCTTTTAAAATAAAACCAGCAGTCCAATCGGACTGCTGGTTTTTTATGTATCAAGCTTTCTCTTCTTTTTTGTCTTTATCGGATCTTTTTGTAACCATGATGAGAGCGAGGCTGCAGCAAAGGAAGCCCGCTGCACAACCGATGATAGAGCTGTAATAATAAAATCCGACCATCTTCATACCGATAAAAGGAGCGGAAATTCCCAAAATCGTTAAGAGCATAACTGCTTTTCGCCTGAAAAAATTCATCAGCAAACGGAACAACTCCCTGCGATTGAACTCTACTGTCAGTATACAGGATGGGGGGCAGGAAATAAAATGAATCTGAAAATGAAGGCGCCGCGAAAGGCAAACACCTGTAAAACCTGTTACAATGGAAGACAGAACAATGCATTGCAAATGGCAGGGAGGAACAAGAAGTGAATAGAATACAACGCGTCTCTTCATGGCTGAAGGAAGCGGGGCATACTGCCGCATTTATTCATACGAAAGAAAATGTTTTTTACTTAACCGGTTTTTACACAGAGCCGCATGAAAGATTAATGGGTTTATTTATTTTTCAAGAAGAGGAGCCTTTCTTTGTTTGTCCTGGAATGGAAGCAGGTCAGGCACGCAGCGCAGGCTGGAATCATGAAATCATTGGCTATGCGGATCACGAAAATCCGTGGGAGCTGATAGAGAAAGCCTTGAAAAAGCGAAATATCAGCATACATACACTCGCGGTAGAAAAAGATTCGATCTCACTATCACGCGCAGAACAGCTGAAGCATTCAGTGGGCGGGGCTCAATTTGTTTCAGCAGAAGAAACACTCAATCAATTTCGCCTGATTAAAGACGACAATGAAATTCGTTTGCTGAAAGAGGCGGCAAAACTTGCTGATTTTGGTGTTGAAGTCGGCACAGCCGCTTTGCGTGAAGGCATCAGTGAAGTGGAAGTGCTCGCTCAAATCGAGTATGAGCTGAAGAAAAAAGGAATTCAGGGCATGTCTTTCTCCACAATGGTTCTATTCGGAGAAAAATCAGGCCAGCCTCATGGAAATCCAGGGACAGCCACATTGAAGAAAGGTGATTTCGTTTTATTTGATCTCGGTGTTATTCTTGACGGCTACTGCTCTGATATTACAAGAACGTTTGCATACAAGACCATCAATCCGAAGCAAGAGGAGATTTATGAGACCGTTCTTCAAGCGGAAAAAGCTGCGATTGAGGCAAGCAAACCCGGTGTCAGAATCGGAGATCTGGATTTAACTGCCCGCGGGATCATTGAAAAAGCGGGATACGGAGATTATTTTCCTCACCGGCTGGGACACGGACTCGGGATTTCCGTCCATGAGTACCCGTCTATGAGCCAAGCCAACGATACACTGCTGCAGGAAGGCATGGTCTACACGATCGAACCGGGTATTTATGTGCCTGAGATCGGCGGCGTGCGCATTGAGGATGACGTTCATGTAACAAAGGACGGAGCGGTTGCTCTGACCCAATATCCGAAGGAATTAATCATACTGCCGTAACAGGAAATAAAAAAGGACTTTGTTCTCGACATCGTCCTTTTTTATCTGCATTAAATAAAAAAATCATCAAATGTTCGAAAGGGTTTAATTTCATGTTTTTGGTTGAGAGGTTTTACAGCAAGACAGCTGCCGCCGAGAACAGTCAGACATAATCCAATTAAAATGAAGAAACCCATGTGATCTTCTCCTTTCAGCTAAAAACACAAAATATGTCTGGTACGCTCATATCATATTGTATGAAACGCATTCCAGATCAAGGGAATTTAGAAAGAAGGGAATCTATGGCTAATATTAAAGACATTGCAGAAAAAGCCGGTGTCTCCGTTACAACGGTTTCCCGAGTCATAAACAATCATCCTTACGTCAGCGAAGACAAAAGAAATAGAGTGCTCGAGGCAATGGAAGCATTAGAGTACACGAGAAATATCCACGCTGTTCATTTGTCGAAAGGATTTTCAAACATGATTGGTGTTGTCTTGCCGACGATTAATCTGCCTTATTTTGCAGAGCTGATCGCAGGTATAGCTGACGCAGCCGCGGAATCCGGGATTCACCTCTCTTTATTCCAAACAAACTATGATGTGCAAAAAGAAATCTTTGCGCTGTCCCAATTAAAGCAGCGTCAGGTTGACGGGTTGATTTTTTGCTCAAAGGCGCTTGCTGATGAAAAACTCATGGAATGGGAGGGCCCGATATTGCTTTGCCAGAATTCAGATATCAGCCGTTTTCCAACCATCAGCATTCCTCACCAACAAGCATTCCGGAAAGGCTTGGACTATTTAATTGCCAAAGGGCACACAAAAATAGCCATCTGTTTGGCAAGAAAAAAGGGCATGAACAGCCATTTCCGAATCAAGGCCTATAAAGAAGCATTGGAAGAGATCGGAGAAGCATTTCGTGAAGACTGGGTGATCGAGAAAGCGATTACAATCAATGATGGCAAGGCGCTTTTTCATAAGTGGCAAAAGTGGAAGGAAAAGCCGACAGCTATTTTTGTTGCCAATGATCAAGTGTCAGCAGGGCTTTTACTTGAAGCAAGAGCCCAGCGGGTATCGGTACCGGATGAGCTTGCAATCTTAAGCGTTGATAACCATGAAATCAGCCAATCGCTTGGTATCACAACAATCGATATTCAGACAAAGGAAATGGGAAAGCAGGCATTTGCCATGCTGGAAAAAAGAATTCAAGGGCAGCCGATTGAAAGGAAAGTTCTGGATTACC
Organism: Bacillus inaquosorum KCTC 13429; assembly: GCF_000332645.1. GTDB lineage: Bacteria > Bacillota > Bacilli > Bacillales > Bacillaceae > Bacillus > Bacillus inaquosorum. Next base: position 65,763 of record NZ_AMXN01000004.1, on the reverse strand, counting down.
GTCTCGTCGAAAGATCGACTGTTTAGTGAAAGCATCGAAAAAAGGTTTGACGTGCATTCCGTTCGTTATGTACGATATGAGGTATTGAATGACAAAAGGAGCTGAGGATCGTGAATGGGTCCTTCACAGTGAAAAAGGTACTGAATAATAACGTATTAATTGCTTCTCATCATAAATACAGCGAAGTCGTTTTAATCGGAAAAGGTATTGGTTTCGGAAAAAAACAAGATGATGTCATTGAAGATAAAGGCTACGATAAAATGTTCATTTTAAAGGACGAGAAGGAACAAAAGCAGTTTAAAAAGCTCCTTGACTATGTTGATGAAAAGCTCGTTGATATTTCAAACGATGTGATCTACCACATCAGTAATAGGACAAACCACTCATTAAATGAGCATATTCACATTGCGCTGACAGACCATATCGCATTTGCGATCAAAAGGCAGCAGCAGGGCTTTGATATGAAAAATCCATTTTTAATGGAGACTCAGTCGCTATATCCGGAGGAATACCAAATTGCCAAAGAAGTTATCGATATGATTAATGAAAAAGCGGGAATTTGCCTTCCGGAAGGAGAAATCGGTTTTATCGCCCTGCATATCCATTCAGCCCTGACAAACCGTCCGCTGTCTGAAGTCAATCAGCACTCGCAGCTGATGGCGCAGCTTGTTGAGGTGATTGAAGACTCATTTCAAATGAAAGTAAATAAGGAAAGTGTCCACTATTTGCGGCTGATCCGGCATATCAGATTTACAATAGAGAGAATCAAAAAAGAAGAACCGACTAAAGAACCAGAAAAATTAATGTTGTTATTGAAAAATGAATATCCACTATGCTACAATACAGCTTGGAAATTGATTAAAATCTTGCAGCAAACATTGAAGAAACCAGTTCATGAGGCGGAAGCGGTTTACCTAACGCTTCATCTGTACCGATTAACCAATAAAATTTCATAAATTCAGTTTATCCTTATAACGTGTTACTGATCCGATCAGGCATGAGTGATTGAGGGGAAAAAACGGGAAGTCTATTCTCGTTCTTTTGTGCACCCAATTTGCTCATGCCTTTTTTGTTGTGTAAAAGGGCAAATGTAAACGGTTAAACTGGAAGACTTACGCCTGTGAATTCGTTGTCATGATTTTTAGCTGTAAGGTCAGACTAGTAAAAAGAGGAGGTCAATTCTTATGTTTAAAGCATTATTCGGCGTTCTTCAAAAAATCGGGCGCGCGCTTATGCTTCCAGTTGCGATCCTACCGGCTGCGGGTATTTTGCTTGCGATCGGAAATGCAATGCAAAATAAGGACATGATTCAAGTCCTGCATTTCTTGAGCAATGACAATGTTCAGCTCGTAGCAGGTGTTATGGAAAGCGCTGGGCAGATTGTTTTCGATAACCTTCCGCTTCTTTTCGCAGTAGGTGTAGCCATCGGGCTTGCCAACGGTGATGGAGTTGCAGGGATTGCAGCGATTATCGGTTATCTGGTGATGAACGTGTCTATGAGTGCGGTTCTTCTTGCAAACGGAACCATTCCTTCCGATTCAATCGAAAGAGCCAAGTTCTTCACGGAAAACCATCCCGCATATGTAAACATGCTTGGTATACCTACCTTGGCGACAGGCGTGTTCGGCGGTATTATCGTCGGTGTGTTAGCTGCATTATTGTTCAACAAATTTTACACAATTGAACTGCCGCAATATCTTGGTTTCTTTGCGGGTAAACGTTTTGTTCCAATTGTTACGTCAATTTCTGCACTGATTCTGGGTCTTATTATGTTAGTGATCTGGCCTCCGATCCAGCATGGATTGAATGCCTTTTCAACAGGATTAGTGGAAGCGAATCCAACCCTTGCTGCATTTATCTTCGGGGTGATTGAACGTTCGCTTATCCCATTCGGTTTGCACCACATTTTCTATTCGCCGTTCTGGTATGAATTCTTCAGCTATAAGAGTGCAGCAGGGGAAATCATCCGCGGGGATCAGCGTATCTTTATGGCGCAGATTAAAGACGGCGTACAGTTAACAGCAGGTACGTTTATGACAGGTAAATATCCATTTATGATGTTTGGTCTGCCTGCCGCGGCGCTTGCCATTTATCATGAAGCAAAACCGCAAAACAAAAAACTCGTTGCAGGTATTATGGGTTCAGCGGCCTTGACATCCTTCTTAACAGGGATCACAGAGCCCTTGGAATTCTCATTCTTATTCGTTGCCCCTATCCTGTTTGCGATTCACTGTGTGTTTGCGGGACTTTCATTCATGGTCATGCAGCTGTTGAATGTTAAGATTGGTATGACATTCTCCGGCGGTTTAATTGACTACTTCCTATTCGGTATTTTGCCGAACCGGACGGCATGGTGGCTTGTGATTCCTGTCGGCTTAGGGCTGGCGGTCATTTACTACTTCGGATTCCGATTTGCCATCCGCAAATTTAATTTGAAAACACCTGGACGCGAGGATGCTACGGAAGAAACAGCAGCATCTGGGAAAACTGGTGAAGCAGGAGATCTTCCTTATGAGATCCTTCAGGCAATGGGTGACCAGGAAAACATCAAACACCTTGATGCTTGTATCACTCGTCTGCGTGTGACTGTAAACGATCAGAAAAAGGTTGATAAAGACCGTCTGAAACAGCTTGGGGCATCCGGGGTACTGGAAGTCGGCAACAACATTCAGGCTATTTTCGGACCGCGTTCTGACGGTTTAAAAACACAAATGCAAGACATCATTGCGGGACGCAAACCAAGACCTGAACCGAAAACATCTGCTCAAGAGGAAGTAGGTCAGCAGGTTGAGGAGGTCATTGCAGAACCGCTGCAAAATGAAATCGGCGAGGAAGTTTTCGTTTCTCCGATTACCGGTGAAATTCACCCGATTACTGATGTTCCTGACCAAGTTTTCTCAGGAAAAATGATGGGTGACGGTTTTGCGATTCTCCCTTCTGAAGGTATTGTCGTATCACCGGTTAGAGGAAAAATTCTAAATGTGTTCCCGACGAAACATGCAATCGGCCTGCAATCAGACGGCGGAAGAGAAATTTTGATCCACTTTGGTATTGATACGGTCAGCCTGAAGGGCGAAGGATTTACGTCTTTCGTATCAGAAGGAGACCGCGTTGAACCTGGACAAAAACTTCTTGAAGTTGATCTGGACGCAGTCAAACCGAATGTACCGTCTCTCATGACACCGATTGTGTTTACGAACCTTGCTGAGGGAGAAACAGTCAGCATTAAAGCAAGCGGCTCAGTTAACAGAGAGCAAGAAGACATTGTGAAGATTGAAAAATAAGGGTGTTAGTACGCTGTGCTTGTCAGATGACAAGTACGGCTGTATGATATAATATTGTGAAGTAATATAGCTTTAAGTTAAAAGGAGAATGATAAAAATGGCACAAAAAACATTTAAAGTAACTGCAGATTCTGGAATCCACGCTCGTCCTGCGACAGTTCTTGTACAAACTGCAAGCAAATACGACGCTGACGTTAATTTAGAATATAACGGCAAAACAGTTAACCTTAAATCTATCATGGGTGTTATGTCTCTAGGTATTGCTAAAGGCGCTGAGATCACAATCTCTGCTACTGGCGCTGACGAAAACGATGCTCTTAACGCTCTAGAAGAAACAATGAAAAGCGAAGGACTCGGCGAGTAATGCAAGAATTAAAAGGGATTGGCGCTTCAGCCGGCATCGCGATTGCCAAAGCGTACCGGCTTGAAGAGCCAGATTTAACGGTTGAAAAGAAAAACATCTCTGATTCTGAAGCGGAAGTAAGCCGTTTTGATAAAGCGATTGCACGTTCAAAAGAAGAGCTCGAAAAAATCAAAGAGCACGCTTTAAAAGAACTTGGTCAGGATAAAGCTGATATTTTTTCTGCTCACCTTTTAGTTCTCAGTGATCCTGAGCTTCTAAACCCTGTGAAAGAAAAAATCAGCACTGATTCAGTGAACGCTGAATTCGCTTTAAAAGAAACGTCTTCTATGTTCGTTTCCATGTTTGAATCAATGGACAACGAATATATGAAAGAGCGTGCGGCAGATATCCGCGATGTAACAAAACGCGTAACCGGCCACCTGCTTGGCGTCGAAATTCCAAACCCAAGCATGATCTCAGAAGAGGTTATTATTATAGCTGAAGACTTAACACCGTCTGATACAGCTCAATTAAACCGTGAGTTCGTAAAAGGATTCACAACTGATATCGGCGGACGCACATCTCACTCTGCCATCATGGCGCGTTCTCTTGAGATTCCTGCAGTTGTTGGTACGAAAGCGGCTACAGGCACGATCCAAAACGGCGTGACTGTTATCGTTGACGGTATTAATGGCGATGTCATTATCGATCCTTCTGCAGAAACTGTAAAAGAGTATGAAGAAAAACATAACGCTTATTTGGCTCAAAAAGCTGAGTGGGCGAAGCTGGTCAATGAACCGACTGTCTCAAAAGACGGTCATCATGTAGAGCTTGCAGCGAATATCGGTACTCCTGATGATGTGAAAGGCGTTCTTGAAAACGGCGGAGAAGCAGTTGGCCTTTACCGTACAGAATTCCTTTACATGGGAAGAGATCAGCTGCCTACAGAAGATGAGCAGTTTGATGCTTACAAAACGGTTCTTGAGCGTATGGAAGGAAAATCAGTTGTCGTACGGACACTTGATATCGGCGGAGACAAAGAGCTTCCTTACCTGCAGCTTCCTAAAGAAATGAACCCGTTCTTGGGATACAGAGCGATTCGTCTTTGCCTTGAAGAGCAAGAAATCTTCAGAACACAGCTTCGCGCACTGCTTCGTGCAAGTACATACGGAAACCTGAAAATCATGTTCCCTATGATTGCGACAGTTAACGAATTCAAAGAAGCAAAAGCGATCCTTCTTGAAGAGAAAGAAAAGCTTGTAAAAGCGGGACAGGCTGTATCTGACGATATTGAAGTCGGTATGATGGTTGAAATTCCGTCAACTGCAGTCATCGCTGATCAGTTTGCTAAAGAAGTTGATTTCTTCAGTATTGGAACAAATGATTTGATCCAATACACGATGGCAGCTGACCGTATGAATGAACGTGTATCTTACCTGTATCAGCCATACAACCCGGCAATCCTTCGCTTAATTACACTCGTAATTGAAGCAGCACACAAAGAAGGAAAATGGGTTGGCATGTGCGGAGAAATGGCAGGAGACGAGATTGCGATTCCGATCCTTCTCGGCTTAGGCTTAGATGAGTTCTCAATGAGTGCAACGTCTATCCTTCCGGCAAGAACACAAATCAGCAAATTGTCTAAACAAGAAGCTGAGTCATTCAAAGAGAAAATTTTATCTATGAGCACGACAGAAGAAGTTGTCGCGTTCGTAAAAGAAACATTCAAGTAATGTACAAAAACCAGACGGCCTCCGGCCTGTCTGGTTTTTTTCATAAGTAAGGGTATAGGAGGGCACAATAACATGGCTAGGAGGGATAGTATGTCAAACCAATTTAACGCAGGAGATACAGTTTACGTGATCTACAGAAATCCGCACGCCGCCAATGTTGCCCACATAAAGGAAGCTGAAATTGTGCACCACCCATACCATGAAGGTGAGCTTTCCCTGTTTATTTATGAAACCTATCATCCGTTTGCAGAGGACGATGCTGTGTTTGCAAGCTATGAAGAAGCTAAATCACTTTACAAAGAACTATTTGATATCGATCCGTATGAGTAACAAGGAAATCATTACAACTCATATCCTTTCCGCCTTATGAGAAAAGTAACGTTAGTAAAGGAAAAGGATGTGGCATCATGCAGAACCCATTTGTTCCGCAGCTTGTGTATATAGAACCGAGAGCGCTGGAATATCCGCTGGCTCAAGAATTACAAGATAAATTTGAAAAAATGGGCATTGAAATCAGAGAAACGACATCCCACAATCAGGTGCGTAATATTCCTGGAAAAAATCATCTTCAGCAGTATCGTAATGCGAAGTCAACTTTAGTTATCGGTGTCAGGAAAACATTAAAGTTTGATTCTTCTAAACCCTCGGCTGAATATGCCATTCCGTTTGCAACAGGCTGCATGGGGCACTGCCATTACTGCTACCTGCAAACAACCATGGGATCAAAGCCGTATATCAGAACCTATGTAAACGTCGAAGAGATATTGGACCAGGCAGATAAGTATATGAAGGAGCGCGCACCAGAGTTCACAAGGTTCGAAGCTTCATGTACGTCAGACATTGTAGGAATCGATCATCTGACACACACGCTGAAGCGCGCCATTGAACATTTTGGACAAAGTGAGCTCGGAAAGCTCAGATTTGTAACGAAATTTCATCATGTCGATCACCTACTAGATGCAAAGCATAACGGGAAAACGAGATTCAGATTCAGCATTAATGCCGACTACGTGATTAAAAATTTTGAGCCGGGAACCTCACCTCTTGATAAGCGGATAGAAGCGGCGGTAAAAGTTGCAAAAGCAGGGTATCCGCTAGGCTTTATTGTTGCGCCGATTTATATTCATGAAGGCTGGGAAGAAGGATACAAACATCTGTTTGAAAAACTTGATGCCGCTTTGCCGCAAGATGTCAGACATGATATTACTTTTGAATTAATTCAGCACCGTTTTACAAAACCGGCGAAACGAGTCATTGAGAAGAATTATCCAAAGACGAAGCTCGAATTAGATGAAGAAAAGCGGCGTTATAAATGGGGCCGTTACGGGATCGGAAAATATATTTATCAGAAAGATGAAGAGCATGCACTTCGGGAAGCGCTTGAATCCTATATTGATACTTATTTCCCAAATGCGAAAATCGAATATTTCACTTAAAGGGCTGTTGTGACGAACAGCTCGCTTTTTTATAAAAAGGATTTTTCCATTCCATCAAAACGCCGAAATTCAATGATTCTTCATCCTCTAAATAATTGCTGACTACACGAATCGGAGAACGGCCGCAATGCAGGAGAAAGGACAGCACAGGGTCTTTTTTCCTGCCCTCCATCACATCTTCAACGTATTGTACAGCGCTGATCTCGTCTGCGTATTTATGATAAAAAGGAATGCGCCCGCCGCCGAGCAGGCGCTCCAGCCGCTTGTCAACAGTCAGCTCATACATCGTGTTCATCAACCATTTTCCGATTCCAAGCTTTCGATAATGAGGAGAAACGGAAATATCCACTACATATAAAGTATTTCCATGAGGATCATGATTATTAATAGATCCGTTGTCTGTTGCCTGCGCCCATGTATGGTCAGGAGACTCTGGCTTAAAATGTACGATAAGGGCAGTCATAGAACCAACTATTCTGCCATTGACCAGCGCGCATAAAGCCCCTTCCGGAAAGGTTTTGATATGGCTTGCAAGCTGTTCCTCTGACCACAGCAATTCCTGAGAAAACGGAGGGGGGAAACATTCTCTTTGAAGTGAGATCAGCCCCTTTATGTCAGCCTCTGAATAGTTTCGAATGGTCAGAGCCTCAAATTTTCTGCCGGTGTGCACGTACATTTGTTTTAGTATGATCATCGCCCTCCTTATGTGTTTTATTATAAATAAGATTGAATTTTTAGTAAATATATTCCGGTTTTCATATAATTTATTTTTTTATTATTCATTTTTCAAATGAAAGGGCCGATATAGAAATTAGGAGGGGATTGGTTTGTTTAAAAAACTTCACATGAAGATTGCTGTTTTTGTTTCGATCATGTTAATCGTCACAGTTGTTCTTTTAATGCTGTCTTCTTATCTGACGCTAAAACCAATGATTACAGAGGATGGGAAAAATACAACTCAAAACGTGACACAGTCACTTGAACAAAATATTGAATTGCAATTAAAGAGTTATGCCATTTCGTTAACAAGATTGGCTAATGGAGAATTAACTCATACATTTGTCACGAAATCAAGTAAAGAAGCTTCTCGGCTGTTTAATGATGACATTAAACAAATCAAAGATAACGATGATTATGTTGCGATGGCTTACATAGGCACCGCAAAAAAAGAAATGTTTACATATCCGAAAGCCGACTTTGCTGATGATTATGACCCGACATCAAGACCATGGTATAAGCTTGCAGCTGAAACTCCGGATCAAGTCGTTTGGACGGAACCCTATAAAGATGTCGTGACAGGAGACATGATTGTCACTGCATCGAAAGCGGTACTTGACGGGCAGAAAGTGATAGGGGTTGCCAGCTACGATTTGAAACTTTCTGCTATCCAGAGCATGGTCAATAAGCAAAAGGTGCCTTACAATGGATTTGCCTTTTTAGCTGATGCAAGCGGCAATCTTTTAGCCCACCCGTCAAACCAAGGAAAAAATATATCAAAGGATCAATCATTGAAAACCATTGCATCTGAGAAAAAAGGGATACAGGATGAAAATGGGAAAATGGTTGTGTACCAAACGATTGGTGAAACGGGCTGGAAAGTCGGAACACAATTTGATACTGATAAATTAATGTGGATTTCAGATAAAATGAATCGGGCGAACCTTTGGATATCACTGATCGCGCTTGTCGCAACGATAATTCTCAGCTATTTCCTGGCCAAAACGATAACCGGCCCGATACAGCAGCTGATCGCAAAAACGAAGGCAGTCTCCGAAGGCGATTTAACCGTTCATGCTGAATCAAAATCCAAGGATGAAGTCGGTATTTTAACAAGAGACTTTAACCAAATGGTTGAAAATATGAAGGAAATGGTTGAACAAGTAAGACTCTCTTCAGGGAAAGTATCTGATACCTCTGAGCAATTAACGGCTGTCTCTGCGGAAACAAATGAAACAAGCGGACAAATTGCAAAAGCAATTGAAGAAGTAGCCGCAGGAGCATCAGAACAGGCTTCTGAAGTTGAGACCATTAATGAAAAATCAGAAAGCCTGTCAACTAAAATCAGACAAATCGCTGAGGAGGCGGGCGGAATTAAAGAGCGCTCAAAATCATCTGAGGATGCAAGCTATAAAGGACTTGACGCGCTCGGCCAGCTATTGATGAAGTCAAACGAAGCCAACATGGAAACAAAAAAGGTTGAAACGATGCTGCTTGATCTGGAAAATCAAACAAAGAATATTGAAGAGGTCGTTACAGCCATTTCGAATATTTCTGACCAGACCAACTTGCTTGCCTTAAATGCCAGCATTGAGGCAGCCAGAGCCGGAGAAAGCGGACGCGGCTTTGCCGTTGTAGCCGATGAAGTGCGGAAGCTTGCTGAGCAATCAGCACTTTCTACAAAGCATATCAGCGAGACTGTGAAGCTTATCCAGCTTGAGACAAAAGAGGCCTCTCACGCAATGGTTGAGGCAAGCAGAATGAATGATGAACAAAACAGTGCCATTCATGAGACTGGAGAGGTATTAAACACGATAACCGCAGAAATGCAATCGCTGGTACAAGGCATTGATCACATTTACGAAGAAATTCAAAGAATGAGTGATGAACAGCTCGCAATTTCTGAAGCGATTCAAAGCATATCAGCCATATCACAGGAATCGGCCGCTGCAGCAGAGGAAGTGAACGCATCAACCGATGAACAGCTGATTACCCTTGATAAAGTCAAACACTCAACGGAAACGTTAAAACATGCAAGCCAAGAGCTTATGAACACAATTCAGAAATTCAAATTGTAATCCAATCAAATCCCCAAAACATGATATGTTTTGGGGATTTTTCATTTTAAGAGTCTACTATATGATGAATAGATATGGTAGTCTAGAAAATGAAGGAAAAATGATAAATTTTAACTAAAATCAAACAAAGCATCTGGGAGGAATGACCTTGAAAAAAACAATTGGTTTTATCGGTCTTGGAGTGATGGGAAAAAGCATGGCATCACATATTCTGAAAGACGGCCATCCTGTATTGGTGTACACCCGGACAAAAGAAAAAGCAGACAGCATACTTGAAAAAGGCGCGGTATGGAAAGAAACGGTCAAAGATCTTTCAAAAGAAGCGGATGTTATCATTACAATGGTCGGCTATCCCAGTGATGTTGAAGAAGTGTATTTCGGAAGCAGCGGAATTATTGAAAATGCAAAAGAAGGCGCATATCTCATTGATATGACGACATCTAAACCTTCGCTTGCGAAGAAGATTGCTGAAGCGGCCAAAGAAAAAGCATTGTTCGCTTTAGATGCCCCTGTTTCCGGCGGAGATATCGGTGCACAAAACGGAACTCTCGCGATTATGGTCGGCGGAGAAAAAGAAGCATTTGAAGCCTGCCTGCCGATTTTCTCTTTAATGGGAGAAAACATTCAGTATCAAGGACCGGCTGGAAGCGGCCAGCATACCAAGATGTGTAATCAGATTGCAATCGCAGCTGGTATGATCGGTGTTGCTGAAGCGATGGCCTATGCTCAAAAATCAGGCCTGCAGCCGGAAAATGTCCTGAAAAGCATCACAACGGGCGCAGCCGGAAGCTGGTCATTGTCAAATCTTGCTCCCCGTATGCTTCAAGGCAACTTTGAACCAGGTTTTTATGTGAAACATTTTATTAAAGATATGGGAATTGCGCTTGAGGAAGCGGAATTAATGGGGGAAGAAATGCCAGGCTTGTCGCTTGCGAAATCCTTATATGACAAGCTCGCTGCACAAGGCGAAGAAAACAGCGGAACACAAAGTATATATAAGCTATGGGTGAAATAAAAAAGATTGCATGCCTTCAGGCTGTGAGCCTTATTTGATATTCGTTCTGAGAAGGATTTATCCTTCTCTTTTTTAATTCAATCGTGTTTTTACTCTTTTTACAACTTAAGGCATACGATTTACAATGCTGCTGTCACTGATCCGCATTATTTTATTTTTGTTCGAAAAGCACACTTCTTTCGATCATGCGCCTTTTTTTGGGGGAGAAAAATATCATCATCTCCTGCATACATTGTTTTTTTATTTTTAGCAGTTGACAAAACTAAGACAGTATTTTACTGTTGCCTTAACATAAAACGGAAGGGTGAAAATAAGAACATGATTCTATAACCCTAGCTTTAAGAAAGAATCAATAGCTTAACCTATACATTTAACTTCAGTACTATTTTTCCGATGATCTGAATGCTTATTTGTTTTGTTTATTGATTCATTTTCTGAGATAGGATTATGGGGTAATGTTCTTTATTTATACTGACTAAAGCGGCTTTGAAGTGAAGCCTATTTAGGTATGAATGTAAGCATTGCCTCCTATCTCAGAAAAGTGAGTATAGGAGGCTTTTTTTGTAGATTATTATTGATGGGGGAATTGATATGAAGTTTGAACAGCAAGAAATAAATATTCTTCATTCTGATTCAGGTCCCTATGGGATAGCAGTTTCACACGAAGGAATGGTATGGTTTACTCAACATAAGGCAAACAAGATTAGTTGTATTGATAAGAAGGGACAAATTCAAGAGTATACTGTTCCGACACCTGATGCTGGAGTCATGTGTTTAGCGATGTCTTCAAAAGGAGATATTTGGTTTACAGAAAATAGAGCTAATAAGATAGGAAAACTGACAACAAAAGGGCAATTCATAGAATATCCTTTGCCACATCCAAATTCAGCCCCATATGGGATTACGGAAGGTCCAAACGGCGATATCTGGTTTACTGAGATGAATGGAAATCGTATAGGTAAATTGACATCAGAGGGCAAGATTCATGAATACGAACTGCTTAATGAAGGATCATACCCTTCTTTTATTACGTTGGGTTCGGATCAGTCACTTTGGTTCACTGAAAACCAGAACAATGCTATCGGCAAAATAACCGAATCAGGAGAGTTAACGGAATATCCAATTCCTACACCAGCATCAGGACCAATAGGGATTACAAAGGGGCATGACGATGCGCTTTGGTTTGTAGAAATCATGGGTAATAAGGTAGGTAAGATTACGGTTTCTGGTGAAATAACTGAATATGACATCCCTACACCAAATGCACGTCCCCACGCTATCGCTGCAGGAGTGAAATCTGATTTATGGTTTACCGAATGGGGGGCAAATAAAATAGGAAGGCTGACAAGTGATCAAACAATTGAAGAATATACAATCAACACACCTAATGCTGAACCTCATGGCATTGGATGCGATAATGATGGAATAGTGTGGTTTGCCTTAGAATGTAACAAATTAGGAAAACTAAAGTTAACAAAATAATGAAAAAGGAGCTATCCTTTGCTCCTTAGGCTGTCGCCGTCGCTTTCGAATCTTGTTACTTAACGACCCCAATCTCTAAAGGATTATCTGACTGTGATATCTTTGGTGAAAACACTTATAGGCGCTATCATCCTGCCCTGAAGTTTGTTTCCACAATGGAAATTTCATTACGACAGTAAAAAAGACAGGTGCATTTGTCTGAACCAGCACATTTACGCATTCAACAACTGACCGCAAAGGCCATCATGTAAATCACCCCGCATGTATGGAGACAAAATCGTTTGTCTGTTTCAGGGAAAACGGAATGTGAGCGAACAAGTTCTCCTCGCAGCCGCGCACCCGAATATGAAGAAGATTGCCATACACCTAGCCAAGCAGGGTCAGATATGTAGGTGCTTTTTTTCTGTTTCTAGAAACAGATCAATTGGTGTATGAAAATGTATAAATCAAAAAAAGCTTGCAGAAAAAACATGGTTTTTTCTACAAGCTGAAGATTACCTGTATCGTACAGGATATTTTTTATTATTTTCCGATGAATTGCTGTGTCCAGATGCTTCCAGACTCAACGTAGCCTACACCGATGTGAGTAAAGTTAGGGTTTAGAATGTTTTTTCTGTGTCCTTCACTGTTCATCCAAGCTTTTACTACTTCTTCTGGTGTCTTTTGGCCCTTAGCAATGTTTTCACCTGCTGTTTTGTAGCTGATTCCGAAAGATTTCATCATATCAAACGGTGAGCCGTAAGTTGGGCTTTGGTGATCAAAGTAGTTTTTGTCCTTCATGTCCTGAGATTTTGCGCGTGCAGATTTGCTTAACGTTTCATCAATTTGAAGCGGTTTTAAGCCTTGTTTTTGTCTTTCTGCATTTGTAAGCTCAACAACTTTTTTCTCATATGCGCTTACAGATGAAGGCGCAGATGTAGTTGTGTTTGTTTTTTCAGCTTCAGGTGCTTTAGAAGCAGTGTTTTGTTCAGTAGCAGCTGGTGCTTTAGAAGCAGTGTTTTTTTCAGCAGCTGCTTTTTCAGCAGACTTTTGCGCAGGTTTTGCAGTTTCAGTCTTTTGAACATCCTGAATGTTCATGTTAGATTGCTTCGCATATTTTTGAAGAAGCTGCTTGATCTCTTTTTCGTTTGCAGCGTCTAATGTTTTGATATTTGTTTTCATATGCAGTTTTTTCACTGCATCGTTAAGGGGCATGTTTTGCACAGTGTTCCCCGTTTTTACTGTTACCACATGCTGGCAGGAGAGTTCTTTCGCTGATGCTTGCTGTACGCCCCCGAATGTGAATAATCCAACCGCAGCGGCAGCAGATAAAATAAATGCTTTCTTCATTAGTTCATAACCTCCTAGAGTTGTTTGTTTCTACAAAAAAAATCATAACATAGCTTTTTTGTCATAAAGTATCCATCACTTTCCTTTGACAATGAGAGATTGTCATTTTCGTAACCAATATGCGCTGAACCGCTGAGAAGAAGGGAATCAGCTGCATTTCATAATATTATCGTACAGTTACATAGCTTCCTTTTATTTGAATCGTTAGTTATATTTTAATGTGTTTTTATATTGACAGCTTTTTTTATCCCTTTTTGCTGTAACAACTGTTACAAAGGTGTTACAATTAATCTCAGTATATGTAAATATATTGAATGATTTGAGAGGGGTAACCAGAAGTGACTGAAATAGGGCGTGAACCAAAGAAAAAGCGCAAAGGAAACCGGGCAATTAGAATGAACTTTTTTTTCCTTGCTGTCTTTGTTCTATTCACTGCATTAATCTTTAAGCTTGGCGTTGTTCAAATTGTTGAAGGCGAACAGCATGAAGAAGACGCTGAGAAAGCAAATGCAAAAACAGCGTACTATCCGGCGCCGCGAGGGAAGATGTACGACAGAAACCAGAAAGTAGCTGTCGATAACCAGAGCGTGCCTGAAATTGTATATGTTTCAACATTGAGCACAAAAACAGAAGATAAAATCAAAACAGCGAAGCGGCTTGCTGCTTTCATTCATATTGATACTGAATTTTTGAAGGAAAGAGATTTGCGTGATTACTGGATTGCATCTCATCCGAAAAAAGCTGCCGCTCTGCTAAAGGAATCGGAAAGCAACCTGAAAGGGGACCAGGCTTACAAGCTCCAGGTTGAGCGTGTTCCGGATGAAGAATTGAAGGCTATTCAGCAAGATGACGAAGAAATGGAAACCGCTGCGATATATACAAGGTTTTCAAGTGGAAATGCTTACGAACCTCAAATTGTAAAAGCGATGAATCCAAATGAAAGCAATAGCAATGGAAAAAACGGGACGCTGCTTGATGAGAAGAAAAGCTCCACGCAACGGCCAAAAAATGACTTAACATATGATGAAATTTCAATTGTTTCTGAGCATTTAGAGGAGCTTCCTGGAATCGATATCGTCAACGATTGGACACGAAAATATCCTTATGACAAAACCCTCTATTCCGTGTTCGGGGGCGTCACGACACCTGATCAGGGCCTGCTGAGCGACCGGAAAGATTTCTACTTAACTAGAGGCTATGCGAATAATGACAGGGTGGGAAAAAGTTATTTAGAGTATCAATATGAGGACTACTTAAATTCGCATAAAGAAAAAGTGCAATACGTAGTAGACAATAAAGGAAATGTCGTCAGCCAAAAAACCATTGACAAAGGCAGCAGGGGATACGATCTTCAGCTTTCTTTCGACATGGAGCTCCAAGCAAAAGTGGAAAAGATCATTGAAGAAGAAGTGAGAAACAGCCGTGCACGTGGGAACTATATGCTTGACAGAGCCTTTGTCGTGATGATGGACCCGAATAACGGCGATATTTTATCGATGGCGGGAAAAAAGATAGATTTAGAAACAAACAAAATTCAAGATTATGCGATAGGCGCATTTACGACCCAATATGAAATGGGTTCGGCAGTGAAGGGTGCCACCGTACTTGCCGGCTATCAGGACGGGATTCCGCATTATAAATATTTTGTGGATACACCTCTTTATTTTGCAGGAAACGGTAACAAGCCTAAGAAGTCCTATATGAATATGGGAACTATTAACGAATTAACCGCACTGCAAAAAAGCTCAAACGTATACATGTTTAATGTCGCCATGCATATTGCCGGTGTTACATACAAGCCGCATGGACCTCTTCCCGCTGACCAGAAGGATTTGAACAAAATGAGAAATTACTACAGCCAATTTGGCCTGGGTGTAAAGACAGGTATTGATCTTCCGCAGGAATCAGCCGGCATGCAAACTACACCTGATGCGGTGGGGGGGTTAATTTTAGACTTGGCCATTGGACAATACGATACATATACCCCCCTTCAAATGGCGCAGTACATCTCTTCCATTGCCAATGGGGGCTACCGTATTCAGCCAAGAATTGTTACAAGTGTTCATGAGCCCAGCAATAAAGAGGGCCTTGGGAAGACCATTGAACAAAGAAAGCCAAACATTCTCAATAAAATTAACAACTCAGAAAGTGACATCCAGCAAGTAAAGACCGGAATGAAGCTCGTTACAACCTCAGGGACAGCTAAAAATACGTTTACAGAAGATGTATCAGGGAAAACGGGAACAGCGGAAACATTTTACTACGGCACGAATCGCAACTGGTGGGGGAAAAAAACATACAATCTGACTTTTGTCGGCTATTACCCGTCGAAAAATCCAAAAGTGGCTTTTAGTGTTGTTGTTCCATCAGTAGATGATGATGATAAGATCAATAAAATTATTGCCAAAAGAGCTATACACGCCTACGCAGAGCTCGAAAAGAAACATAGCAAAAAATAAAAAAGAGGGTGCACATCTGAAAGATTGTGTGCCCTTTCTTTTATTCAAAAATTGACGATCAACATAAGAATAGAAGGAGAATACTCATTTTCTAGCGAATCATACTAGGTAAAAGTCAATCTGTATATATCGAAACACGATGATCATGCAAAGGAGGGATTCTGTGGAACAGGATACGCAGCATGTTAAACCATTTCAAACAAAAACCGATATTCATGCAGTCTTGGCCTCTAATGGACGCATCATTTATATATCTGCCAACTCTAAACTGCATTTGGGCTATCTCCAAGGAGAGATGATTGGATCATTCCTCAAAACGTTTCTGCATGAGGAAGACCAATTTTTAGTTGAAAGCTATTTTTATAATGAACATCATCTGATGCCGTGCACCTTTCGTTTTATTAAAAAAGATCACACGATTGTGTGGGTGGAGGCTGCGGTAGAAATCGTTACGACAAGAGCTGAGCGGACAGAACGCGAAATCATTTTGAAAATGAAGGTTCTTGAAGAAGAAACAGGCCATCAATCCCTAAACTGCGAAAAACATGAAATCGAGCCTGCAAGCCCGGAATCGACTACATATATAACGGATGATTATGAACGGTTAGTTGAAAATCTCCCGAGTCCGCTATGCATCAGTGTCAAAGGTAAGATCGTCTATGTAAACAGCGCGATGCTTTCAATGCTGGGAGCGAAAAGCAAGGATGCTATTATTGGAAAATGGTCCTATGAATTTATTGAAGAAGAATATCATGATATCGTCAGAAACAGGATTATACGAATGCAAAAAGGAATGGAAGTCGGAATGATCGAACAGACGTGGAAAAGGCTTGATGGCACACCTGTTCATTTAGAAGTGAAAGCGTCCCCGACCGTCTACAAAAACCAGCAGGCTGAACTGCTGCTGCTGATCGACATCTCTTCAAGGAAAAAATTCCAAACCATCCTGCAAAAAAGCCGTGAACGATATCAGCTGCTGATTCAAAATTCAATCGATACCATTGCGGTGATTCATAATGGCAAATGGGTATTTATGAATGAGTCGGGAATTTCACTGTTTGAAGCGGCTACCTATGAGGATTTAATTGGCAAAAACATATACGATCAGCTGCATCCTTGCGATCACGAGGATGTAAAAGAGAGAATCCGAAACATCGCCGAGCAAAAAACAGAGTCAGAAATTGTCAAGCAATCCTGGTTCACCTTCCAGAACAGGGTCATCTATACGGAGATGGTCTGCATTCCGACGACCTTTTTTGGTGAAGCGGCTGTCCAAGTCATTCTTCGGGACATTTCAGAGAGAAAACAAACAGAAGAATTGATGCTAAAATCGGAAAAACTATCAATCGCAGGTCAGCTTGCGGCGGGAATCGCCCATGAAATCCGCAACCCGCTGACAGCGATCAAAGGATTTTTGCAGCTGATGAAACCGACAATGGAAGGGAATGACCACTACTTTGATATTGTATTTTCTGAACTCAGCCGCATCGAATTAATACTCAGTGAACTGCTAATGCTGGCAAAACCCCAGCAAAATGCCGTTAAAGAATATTTGAACTTGAAAAAATTAATTGGTGAGGTATCGGCCCTGTTAGAAACGCAGGCAAATTTGAATGGCATTTTTATCAGAACCAGTTATGAAAAAGACAGCATTTATATAAACGGAGATCAAAACCAATTAAAGCAGGTATTCATTAATTTAATTAAAAATGCAGTTGAATCAATGCCTGACGGGGGAACAGTAGACATTATCATAACGGAGGATGAGCATTCTGTTCATGTCACTGTCAAAGATGAAGGGGAAGGCATACCTGAAAAGGTGCTGAACCGGATTGGAGAACCATTTTTAACGACAAAAGAAAAAGGCACGGGGCTTGGACTGATGGTGACATTTAATATTATTGAAAATCATCAGGGAGTCATCCATGTAGACAGCCATCCCGAAAAAGGCACAGCGTTTAAAATTTCATTTCCCAAAAAATAAAACAACGGCTTAAACGCCGTTGTTTATCGTCTGCATTGATTCCCGTTTTTTTAATACAAATAATTCTAAACGGTCCAGGCCTTCTCTTAGCGTGTCCAGCGAGTATGCGAAAGACAGCCTCACATATCCTTCACCATACTTTGAGAACGAGCTGCCTGGCACGAGTGCCACACCAGCATCTTCCAAAAGAGCCATACTAAAATCAAATGAAGACATTCCAAATGATTTAATAGAAGGGAAAATATAAAACGCGCCAGACGGTTTTACAACGTCAAGTCCCATGGAAACAAGACGGTCATACACATAGTCCAGACGTTTTTTGTATTGCTCCCTCATAATCAGGGCGTCATCAAAGCCGTTTGTCACAGCTTCAAGCGCGGCTTTTTGGGAAATCGAAGACGCACATGACACATTGTATTGATGAACCTTTAAAATGTGCTTTGCAATGTCTTTCGGTGCAAATAAAAATCCAATTCTCCATCCGGTCATGCTGTGTGATTTTGACAAGCCGTTAATGACAATCGTTTGATCCCGCAAATGGGTTGCGATAGAGTAATGCGGTCTGTCATATGTTAATTCACTGTATATTTCATCAGACAATACGAATACATTTCTGCCTTTTAAAAGGGCGGCGATGCTTTTCAGCTCTTCTTCAGATAAAGTCACGCCGGTAGGATTTGACGGATAAGGAAGCACCACACACTTGGTGTTAGGAGTCAGAGCATCTTCAATCAGCCGGGCAGTAAGCTTAAAGCCGTGTGACGTAGTATCAACAATGACAGGCTTGGCGCCGCACAAATTGATAATAGGTTCATAGCCTGGATAAATCGGGCCTGGCATAATCACTTCATCACCGGGAGATAAAATTGTCCGGAATGCAGCATCAATGGCTTGGCTTGCGCCTGTTGTGATGATGATTTCAGATTCAGCATCATAGTTGAAATCCGCCTTTTTCTTCATATAAAGCTGCACAGCTTGTCTCAGCTCGAGGTAGCCGGCGTTCGGCGTATATGACGTCACGTTTTCATCAATGGCTTTTTTTGCGGCAGCTTTCACGTGATGCGGCGTGAAAAAATCAGGCTGGCCGATTGTAAGTGAAATGACATCTTCGTGTTGAGCTACAAGATTTGAGAATTTGCGTATTCCTGAAATTTCAATCTCTCTTGCTTTCGGATTCAGCAAATGTTCCATAATTCATCACCTTAACAAATATAATGAGTTTATCCTATTTTACCACTAGCTGATCATTTGTCACCTGTTTAGCCGATATATTTCGATTGTATGCGCCTATTTTCTAAACATACCTTTCTTTTCAGAAAAAAAGAAGACAACCAGCGATTTGATTGTCTTTATTGTATCATGTTCTATTATTGTTTATATGTGCCAATTTCATTAATAACCATAATCAAAATGAAGGTCTTCGTGCCAAATCATATACGGGGGATGCTCTTCTTGAAGGTCAGCTGATTCTTTCTTCATATGCAGATAAGTCTCTTCACTGATATCTTCTAAAACAGTCATTTCATTTTCTTTAAATATTACTAAGGTACCCATTATTTACACCCTTCTTTGGAAAAATCCTTGACTATTTTATCACTGTTAGTTGGAAAGTCAATGGTTATTAGGAAAAAAGTTTCTTTTTTTGAGAATCGCGGCGTAACGCTCCCAGAATCCGATTTTGAAGTGCCATGCCATTCACTTTTTACAATTTACGCCGATATATACAGTACAATACTGAATGCGAATAGCGAGGGATTGAATTGTCGTTACAACAATACGAAATTTTATTGGATTCTGGTACAAATGAATTAGAAATTGTGAAGTTTGGCGTGGGCGATAATGCTTTCGGAATTAACGTTATGAAGGTAAGGGAAATTATTCAGCCAGTCGAGGTGACATCAGTGCCTCACTCCCATCAGCATGTAGAAGGAATGATTAAGCTCAGAGGAGAAATTCTTCCTGTGATCAGCCTCTTCTCATTTTTTGGAGTTGAGCCTGACGGATCAAAAGACGAGAAATATATCGTGACTGAATTTAATAAACGGAAAATTGTTTTTCATGTCGGATCTGTTTCTCAAATTCACCGAGTGTCTTGGGAATCAATTGAAAAGCCGACATCGTTAAATCAAGGAATGGAGCGGCACCTTACCGGAATTATTAAGCTCGAAGACCTGATGATCTTTTTGCCTGACTATGAAAAAATTATTTATGACATCGAATCAGACTCAGGTGTGGAAACGTACAATATGCATACCGAGGGCTTCGATGAAAGAAGAACTGATAAAAAGCTTATCATTGTAGAGGACTCACCGCTCTTGATGCGCCTCTTGCAGGATGAATTAAAAGAAGCAGGGTACAACAATATCTCTTCGTTTGAAAACGGAAAAGAGGCATATGACTACATTATGAACCTTGCTGAAAACGAAACTGATTTATCAAAACAGATTGATATGATCATCACTGATATTGAAATGCCAAAAATGGACGGGCACAGGCTCACAAAGCTCCTGAAGGAAAATCCGAAAAGCTCAGACGTGCCAGTTATGATTTTCTCATCATTAATTACGGATGATTTGCGTCACCGTGGAGAAGTCGTTGGCGCAGATGAGCAAATCAGCAAGCCTGAGATCAGTGATTTGATTAAAAAAGTGGATACGTATGTGATTGAATAAATAAAAACAGCCGGTGCCTGAAGGGGCACGGCTGTTTTTATTTTAAAAGTAACTCTCGCCAAGTTTTTTAAAGACAGGTTTATGATAAGCTGGCTGCTGGCGATTTGGCACAAGCGGCTTTTCTTTCATGCCGACATATTCTTGCAATAGGTGTTTCGCTTTTGTTAAAGACATATGAGCTTTAGGATTTCGGTACGATTGATTAAGTGTACCTAAATGCGGAAGATGTTCGAAGTCTTCTTTAGTTGGAGGCATGTGAAAATAGTAGTCTCCGATTGAGATAAGCACGTCCGATTGCTGTTGGCTGAACCTTGGATTTTTTGAAAAATGAAGCCCTATTTTCTTTCCTTTACCTTCTTTGACAAGCTTTTGCAAAGCCCGTTTTTTCAGCAGATATAGGTATTTAGGGTTGGGGGCGGTTTTTGCATGGCGGTTCACAGTGTAAACTGCTTTTGAAAGATTTTCTACGGTTGGCTGCAGATCTTTCGTATATGCATGGTCGTCCATTATTTCTCTCCTTTGCTCTTATCAAATTCTATATGATTAGATTATACTTTTTTAAAGTTGAAATGCAAATATTGAATGTAAAAATGCGCTTTTTTCTGAGGAAAAAAGCGCATTTTTAACGTATATTATACAGATCTTACTTTCTTCTTCGGCTGCTCTTGAAATGCTTCCTGAACATTCACTTCCGCAGCCTGTGCACTGTATTTTGGCAGTGCAACAAAATAAAAAATAAAAACAAGCAGGATGATAATGCCCATGCCGTAATAAAGATAATCAATGTTTGAAACGAACTTAGGGAATAACAGCGCAACTAAGCCGAGTGTCAAAGACTGTGCAAACATCATAAAAGGGTCCTGCAAGCCGCTTACACGTCCCATCAGCTTTGGATGAACAATCTTTGGCATCCATCCTCCGATTGCAATGTTGATCGGTCCGATGCACATTCCCAGGGCAAAAGCTGCCGCGTAATACACCCATAAAACATTCGTGTAGCCGAGGATGAAAATCAGCAAGCCTGCAATGAAAATCGGTATCGACATTAAAAAGTGCGGCTTCACTTTTTTAGAGATGATCGTGCCTATTACACTTCCAGCCAGCAGCCCAAACCCGAGTGCGATCGTAAATACAGATGTATGCCACTCATAACGGTCAGGCGCCAATCCGTATTTCATTGTAAACATCGGCAATACGGCGAATCCTCCGTTGACAAATCCAAATATGAAGAAACCGAAAATAAGAGATGCCAGCAGTTTGTTTTTTAAAATATAGAGAATGCCTTCCCTAAAATCATTTATTGAATCTTTAACAGAAGCTTTTCTCCAGCTGAATGCACCGTTTGGCTGTCGGGCTTCTTTCGGAATCCGGCAGCTGCGGATCAGCAGCCCGGAAATGATAAAGCTGACAAAATCAAGAATAATGGCGCCTTCAATTCCAATTGTGTTGTACATAACAGCGCCTATTCCGACTCCGAACACCATAAAAATACTAAAAAGCATCTGGTTAAGCCCTGCTGCTTTCGCATAATGCTCCTTCGGCAAGATAGCTTGTACCAAACTGTTTTCTGCCGGAAAGAAAAACTTCGTTACAGCGCTTCTGACAAATAAAATACAGAAAACAAGAGGAATATTGCCGGTAAATAAAGTGAAAAAAAGAACGACAGTCAGGCCGGCTCTGATCCAATCACAGTTTTCCGCGACCTTTTTTCTGTCAAAACGGTCCGCGACGACTCCCACGATCAGAAATACAAATACGGTAGGAAGAGAATACATCAGCTCCGCCAAGGTCGTATATGAAGGCTGGCTGCTGAAGCGGTCCAGCAAGAAAAAAGCAAATGCCATGTTGCCTACTGTCGTGCCCATTTGAGAAGCGAGTGCTGCGAAAAATAGACGAACAAAATTACGATTTTTAAATATATCCATAAAAACGCTCCTTACCCTAAAGGTCCCACTTTATCATATTATAAACCGCCTGTTTTTGAAACAAATAAGAAAACATTACCGGTTAATGGTGACTCTTGTTCCGTTTGGCACAATTGAAGCGAGTTCGATCACGTCTTTGTTATGCATGCGAATGCAGCCTTTAGAAACAGCCTTGCCAATCGAAGCGGGATTATTCGTCCCGTGTATTCCGTAGTGCTGCTTTGAAAGGCTTAGCCAATAAGCGCCAAATGGGCCACCGGGATTGGGCTGGCGGTTAATAATGTAAAACTCGCCAGTGGGCGTTTGCGTCAGTATTTTACCTACGGCGATGGGATAGGTTTTCATTACCCGATTATTTTGGAACAGCGTAAGGGTCTTCGCTCCGATTGAGACTGCGATATGATACGGAATCGTATTGGGGTCTGGCAGACCGGGTATGACAATGCGTTGTCCCGCAGTGATCCCTGCCTGCAGTGACGGATTAGCCTGAATTAATGCAGCGGTGCTGATTCTGAAATCAGCTGCGATGCTGTTCAGTGTATCACCTTGCTTCACCTGGTACGTAAGCAGTTTCCTCACCCTCTCTTTTTACTTATAAGTATTGATGAGGAGCCCATCCTGCTACATTAATTTGTGCTTTTTAAGGTAAAGACAGTGATTTCAGGTTTGGCCAGAAACCGCAAAGGCAATCTGGTCATCCCGAGGCCGCGATTTACGTAAATATGAGTGCTGCCTGTTTGATACATTCCCTCTGTGTAGACATTTCCATAGGGAGGCGTAATAATCGGTCCGTAAAAAGGCAGCTGAATCTGGCCGCCGTGTGTATGGCCGGAAAGCTGAAGATTCACCGGATAGCTTGTTGTGTTCAAGGCTGCATCAGGTTCATGGACGAGCAGAATGGAAAAAAGTCTGTCGCTTAGCCTTGATAGGATGCCTTCATAATCTGGGTTTCCGAGCATTAAGTCATCAAGAAATGCAATCTCGATTTCGCTGCCATCTGTGAGCGACAATGTTTGATAGCCATTGCGGTATACTGTAAAACCGCCGGCTGTCATCAGGCTTTTGTATACGGCAGTTCCATAGCCTCCGTGATCATGATTGCCGTAAATACAAAGCTTGCCGAAGGGCGCATTCAGTTTTTTCAATAATGGAATCACTGCCTGGTGTTGCAGATACGTATCAGGATTATCGATGATATCACCGGTAAAAACAATGAGATCAGGTTTACATTCATTAATTGTCAGAATGACAGTTTTTAAGTCTTCAAGAGTAAAATAATCACTCAAGTGCGTATCACTGAACTGCACGATTTTAAAACCGTCAAATCCATGCGGGATGAGAGAGCTTTTTATTGTGTGTTCGGTTGTCTCAATCATATGCGGCTCCAGGTATCTGGCATAGCCGTATCCTCCGCCGGCCGTTAAAGCCCCGGCGGCAAGAGCGCCGAACATTCCTTTTAGAAATTGCCTTCTGGACATCTTTTTCATTTCAAACCAACCTTTAATAGAGTTTTTCTATTATATCATCTGTATCTTAAAAAAATCTCATGTCAGCATGTACTGACAGAAGCAGGCATATAATGATAGAATAATATTGAATGAATACTCATTCATAACAGGAGGGAGAATCATGGAAAAAAAGGCGGTTATCATTACCGGCGGGTCAAGCGGCATGGGAAAAGCAATGGCAAAAAAACAGGCTGAATTAGGCTGGTACGTCATGGTGACAGGGCGGAACCAGGAAGCACTTGAGGAAACGAAAAGAGAAATTGAGACCTTTGAGGGGCAGGTCGCATGTTTTCAAATGGATGTCCGTTCTGATTCGGCCGCTTCAGAAATGATTACAGAAGCGATAAAAGCCTTTGGCCGGCTTGACGCGCTGATTAACAATGCGGCCGGAAACTTTATTTGTCCGGCAGAAAAGCTGACGCCCAATGGATGGAAAGCCGTCATTGAGATTGTTTTAAACGGCACATTCTTTTGCAGCCAAGCCGCGGCAAAGCATTGGATCGAGCAGCAGCAGAAGGGCGTCATTTTAAATATGGCCGCCACATACGCTTGGGGAGCGGGAGCGGGGGTCGTTCATTCCGCTGCGGCTAAAGCAGGGGTATTGTCACTGACAAGAACGCTGGCCGTTGAGTGGGGAAGCCAATACGGAATCCGAACAAACGCCATCGCACCCGGCCCAATTGAACGAACAGGAGGTGCGGAAAAGCTTTTTGAATCGGAAAAAGCGATGGCCCGCACAATGAACAGTGTACCGCTGGGCCGGCTGGGCACGCCGGAGGAAATCGCTTCTTTGGCCGCGTTTTTGCTTTCTGACGAAGCATCCTATATAAACGGGGATTGTATCACAATGGATGGGGGGCAATGGCTGAATCCTTATCCGTTTTAAAGCATATTAATCTATGGATTCAATGTGGTATAATCAGACAAAGATAGAGAAGCAGGTGATAACATGTTGGATCCACTTGATATTTTAACGAACATTGATGATGTCCTTCCATATTACCAGGCGATTTTCAGTGCCGAGGAACAGAAGATCGTCGGATATGAGGTGCTCGGACGAATTTTGGCAGATTCAGAAATCCAAAGTCTCGGGCCTTTCTTTTTAGATGCAGGGATACCCGAAGAATATAAACTAGAGGTTGATAACAGAATTATCCGCCAGGCTCTGGACCGTTTTTTAGAAGCGGATTCTGATCTGCTGATTTTTATGAATCAGGATGCCAATCTCCTAATGCTTGATCATGGTGAAAGCTTTCTGGAGCTTCTGAAAGAATATGAAGCAAAGGGAATCGAACTCCATCGGTTTGTGCTTGAAATTACAGAGCACAATTTTGAAGGGGATATTGAGCAGCTCTACCATATGCTTGCCTACTATCGTACATACGGAATTAAAATCGCAGTTGATAACATCGGAAAAGAAAGCAGCAACTTGGACAGAATCGCACTGCTCTCACCAGATCTGTTGAAAATCGATTTGCAGGCGCTGAAAGTATCACAGCCATCACCGTCATATGAGCATGTGCTGTACAGCATATCTTTATTAGCGAGAAAAATCGGTGCGGCGTTGCTGTATGAAGACATTGAGGCGAACTTCCAGCTTCAATACGCTTGGAGAAACGGGGGCCGCTATTTTCAGGGCTATTACTTGGTGTCTCCGTCTGAAACGTTTCTAGAGAGAGATGTATTGAAACAAAGACTTAAAACTGAATTTCACCAATTTATCACACATGAGAAAAAGAAGCTTGAAACCGTCTATGAGCACTCTGAACAGTTTTACAAACGAGTGCATCAGGCTGTGACGTCTTTGCGAAAAAACAATCTATCTTCTGATGATGACTTTATTAAAAAGCTGGCGGAAGAGCTGACAGATTGCAGCTTTAGAATTTACATGTGTGATGAAGAAGGCGATCAGCTGACGGGAAATGTGTTTAAACAAGATGGAGAATGGGTTTACCAGCCGGAATATGCGGAAAAGAACTGGAGCTGGCGACCTTATTTTCTGGAGAACATTATGAGAATGAGAAATCTCAGAAAAGGATTTTTCAGTGATTTGTACAGTGATTTGGAAACAGGTGAAATGATTAGAACGTTTTCGTATCCGATGGATGATCAGATGTATTTATTTATAGACTTGCCTTATTCTTATTTATATGAACAGGATGGACTGATTTAAGCGGCTGAATGGCCGTTTTTTTTATGAATTGAAAAAAATATCAAAAAACGATTGACATTGATACTGAGAATCATTATCATTTAATTATAGAGAGAAGCTACTCTCTGTTCCCCAACCCCTCTATCAGATCAAGATCCGAAAAAGCTTGGCGCTACCCCCGCCAAGTTTTTTTATTTGCCAAAGCATAAGACAATCTAACGAAACAATAAACCTTACTAGTGGAAAACGTTCTGGGAGGAACAAAAATGTTCTTTCAGCGTGCGAACACCCCGACTCAATGCAGCAGCGGCCGTGCAAGAGCTATTAGGCGGCAAATTCGGCAAGATGTCCACTCTGATCATTACATATTCTAATCGTTTAATTTACGAAGCAAGAACAACATGAAAGCCGCTTTGCGATCTCGTATCCAGTATGACTGCTGAGAAGTTTGGCCACGTGGAACTTCACCAGGAATTTCAAAAAAAATTTGCTGAAATTGCAAAAAAGCTTCTTGACTCTGAGGGCATATGAAAAAAATCATAATTGTGTGCATGACATTCCAAAAAAAGCCTCAAACTAATTAAAAATAGTTTTTTCACATTTTTTCTTTTCTTAAATTCAGCAGTGAAAATGCCATCCTGTACGACTTTATGGTATGATGCTCAATAGAACTTGTATTATAATAAATACTTGTTGATTTGAAGTTGCTTTTTGAAAGGAGTCTTTTTTTAGAATGTCACAATTAATGGGTATCATCACACGGCTGCAAAGTCTGCAAGAAACAGCGGAAGCGGCTAACGAGCCAATGCAGCGTTATTTCGAAGTAAATGGTGAGAAAATATGCAGTGTTAAATATTTCGAAAAAAATCAAACGTTTGAGCTGACGGTTTTCCAAAAAGGTGAAAAACCTAACACATATCCGTTTGATAATATCGACATGGTTTCCATCGAAATCTTTGAACTTCTTCAGTAAGATTCCTGATATAGGGTGAACAAGCTTCCGCTTTTGCAAAAAAGTAATCGCAATAAACGATAAGGAACATACTTGTTTCATGGTTGTAAATCCTTGAAAAGGAGTGTCGTCATGGCTGATTCTTTTCTGTTTTATAATCTTTCAGAAGCACAGATGACCTTTCAAGATGTGATGGAACGGCTTAAAGCCTTTGTTCGAAAGGACCCCCGTTCTTCCTATGTGTTATCGATCGGAACCGATTCACAGGTCTACCGCGATTACACAAAGTTTATTACCGCATTGCATTTGCATCGTACAGGCAAGGGAGCTTGGGGCTGCTTGAAAAATCATACAGTCGACAGACCCATACATAGCCTTCGGGAGAAGATTTCGTTAGAAACGGCGTACAGCCAAGAAACGGCCGCTCATATTCTTGATGGGCACTTAATGGATATTACCGATCTGCTCCTGCCCTTTACCGGTGAGGGGGCGGATCTTACCTTTGAGGTTCATTTGGATATTGGGAAAAAAGGGCTTACAAAAGAACTGATCCAAGAAATGACAGGACGTATTACTTCCATGGGGATTGAGGCGAAAATAAAGCCGGATTCATACACTGCCTTCAGCTATGCAAATCGTTTCACAAAATAATTCCGGCTGAAAAGCCAAGGGAAATGTCGAATTATGCGGTTGACGTTTGTTTTCTGATTACTTATTCTAGCGGTAGAGCTGAAAGTAAGTTGTCTTGCTTTCAGAGGTATTCAGTATAAAACAGGGGGCCTGATTACGAATGAGTCTTATCGGTGAACGATTTACAGAAGAAGAACAAAAACTTCTGCTGAATATCCTGATCAACCATGAATATGCCATCGAGCTTTTAAGCAGTGAGATCAACGATATAGAGACAGGAACCAAAAACGTTGACGGAACCACCTACAAAAAACTTGTAACGCTATACGACCGATTTCGATTTGAAAATTAATGGAGCACCCTATAATTGATACTCGCACAAAGAGTATCTTTTTTATTGAAAGGAAACTTTTCGACAAATACTGATAAAGTTTATATTATTGTAATATAGGGAATGTATTGTTGATGAAAATGAAAAGGGGTCGAAAACATGATAAGCTTACAATCAGACCAGCTTCTTGAGGCAACAGTCGGACAATTTATGATTGAGGCGGACAAAGTAGCGCACGTTCAAGTCGGCAATAACCTTGAGCACGCATTATTAGTGCTGACAAAAACCGGATACACAGCCATTCCAGTTCTTGATGCTTCCTATCGTTTACATGGTTTAATCGGTACAAATATGATCATGAACAGCATTTTCGGACTTGAGCGAATTGAATTTGAAAAGCTTGACCAGATTACTGTCGAGGAAGTCATGGTCACCGATATTCCGCGTCTTCATATAAATGATCCAATTATGAAGGGGTTCGGCATGGTCATTAATAACGGATTTGTCTGTGTTGAAAATGATGAACAGGTGTTTGAAGGAATTTTTACGAGAAGAGTGGTTTTGAAGGAATTGAATAAGCACATACGCTCATTAAACAAGTAGGCTTTACGGCCTATTTTTATTATATTGGCAGAGCAACAAAGAAAGCGCATACATAATTTAAACCAGAATAGGGCTTGAATCAGAAACAAAGATTTTATTAGAATGGGAGATAAGAAAAACTTATTGATCATAAAAAGGAGGACGACATGCAGCTTCAAGAGCTTCATATGCTCGTAGTTTTAGCTGAGGAGTTAAATATGAGAAAGGCGGCGGAACGGCTTTTTGTATCTCAGCCGGCTTTATCTCAGCGCTTACAAACAATTGAAAAGGCGTGGGGCACAAAAATCTTTTTAAGATCCCAAAAAGGATTAACGGTAACGCCGGCCGGTGAGAAAATCATTCAGTTTGCGAATGATGTGACGTTAGAGCAGGAAAGAATAAGAGAAAATATTGATGAGCTTGAAGGTGAAATTCACGGCACATTGAAGCTTGCCGTCGCCTCCATAATCGGCCAGCATTGGCTCCCTAAAGTCCTGAAGACGTATGTGGAAAAGTATCCGAATGCAAAGGTCTCGCTCATTACCGGCTGGAGCAGCGAAATGCTGAAAAGCTTATATGAGGATCAGGTTCATATCGGCATTATAAGAGGCAACCCTGAGTGGAAGGGCCGTAAAGATTACTTAATGACAGATCACCTTTATTTAGTGGACACTGAAATTTCCTGCATCGAAGACATTGCCCATACAGAACGGCCGTTTATCCAATTTAAAAGCGACAGCACTTATTTTCAGGAAATTCAGCACTGGTGGCATCAAAAATTTAAAACGTCTCCAAAACAGACAATATTGGTTGATCAGATTGAAACGTGCAAACAGATGGCGTTGCACGGAATTGGTTATGCCATTTTGCCGTCTGTTACCCTGCAAAACGAAGATAAAGTCAACAAAATGCCTCTGTTAGACACGAAGGAGCAACCAATCGGACGGGATACATGGCTATTAGGCTATGAACCTGCCTTTGAGCTGAAGCAAGTTCAAGCTTTTGTACAAGTGATAAAGGATATGCTGGATCAGGAAAATCCATTTTAAAGACAGCGATATGCTGTCTTTTTTTATTTA
This sequence comes from Bacillus inaquosorum KCTC 13429, assembly GCF_000332645.1. GTDB lineage: Bacteria > Bacillota > Bacilli > Bacillales > Bacillaceae > Bacillus > Bacillus inaquosorum. The sequence goes on along the minus strand of NZ_AMXN01000004.1, from coordinate 36,072 downwards.
TATATTGACAATGAAAATCATTATCATTTAAAGTGATACATATGATATTGAAAATCATTATCAATTGATGAGGTGATAACATGGCTAAAGCCTTGATTACATATGCCAGCATGTCAGGAAATACAGAAGACATTGCTGCAATTATAAAAGAAACGCTTCAGGAATATGAGTTGGATATCGATTGTGTCGAGATAGATGATGCGGATGTGTCTGTTCTGACATCCTATGATTATGTGCTGATTGGCACATATACATGGGGCGACGGCGACCTGCCTTACGAAGCGGAGGATTTTTTTGATGAGGTCAAACAGCTTCAGCTTAATGGCTTAAAAACAGCCTGCTTCGGATCTGGTGATTATTCTTATCCAAAGTTTTGTGAAGCGGTCAATTTGTTCAGTGCCATGCTGCAAGAGGCGGGAGCAGCTGTTTATCAGGAAACATTAAAAATCGAACTGGCGCCTGAGACAGATGAAGATGTGGAAAGCTGCCGAGCGTTTGCGAGAGGTTTTCTTGCATGGGCAGATTATATGAACAAGGAAAAAAGCCATGTTTCATAAAGGAGCGACTGCTGTCACGGCGTCGGCATTTTCTGGTTATTTTGTGGCGGTACAAAGAGAAGGCATTTTTCATTATTCCTTGGAGCAGGGCTGGAGAAAGCTTTTTCGTTTGAAAAGCAAAATTCATTGCATCAGTTACATAGGGCCGTACTTATTTGGCGTAGGTGAAAAGGGAACGGTCATTCGCTCGTCTGACGAAGGGAAAACCTGGACGATGTCTAGCTTTCCGACAAATGCAACAGTGTGGGCGATTACCGGGCGAAACGACGGGTTTGTCTGCGCCCACGGCAAGCATTGCATTTATGTATCGGATGATTTTGGGGTTTCGTGGCGTGTAGCCAAGCCTTTTGCGGATTTTGATAACCCGCCTGTTATCCGTTCGTTATGCGTGCACGGCGGCAGTCTTTTCATCGGCACACAAATACACGAATATTTTGGAGGCATTTGGGCTTACGACTTTAAACGTGACACTGTCCAAATCGTTAAGAAAGAAGAAAGCCGGATGACGGCATCCATGCTCTTGTTCAATGAAAATTGGCTGGTGGCGGCGTTGGGTTCTGTGAAAGGAAAGCACGGTGCTGTCACTGTTAGGAATATTTTGACTGACGAAGAATTCACCATACAATCCAGCATGATCAGAAAAGAAGAATCATTTCTTGATATTTCAGAGGATGATGGAATCATATATGTTACCACCACGCAAGATGAAAATGGTTATTCGAGAATTTACCAGGCTGATCTCGAAGCCAGGGCGTTAAAATGGTTCGATACCATTAAAGGGCATGGGTGGAGAGTGGCCAATCAGAAAGAGAATTTCTTTTGTGCAGGCTTGTATGAATGTAAATTTGTCCAACCGTACGAAGTTTCAGCAATGATTCATTAGAGGAGGAAAATAGAATTGGGGAAGATATTGCTCGTTTATGCAACAATGTCAGGCAACACTGAAGCAATGGCTGATTTGATTGAAAAGGGGCTTCAGGAGGCGGAAGCGGAAGCAGACCGTTTCGAAGCGATGGATATTGATGATGCACAGCTGTTTAACGACTATGATCATATCATTATGGGAACCTATACGTGGGGTGACGGAGATCTGCCTGATGAATTTTTAGACCTTGCTGAAGACATGGATGAGATTGATTTCTCCGGCAAAACATGCGCTGTATTCGGTTCCGGTGATACAGCATATGAATTTTTCTGCGGAGCGGTTGATACGCTTGAAGCAAAAATAAAAGAACGCGGAGGCGAAATTGTTCTGCCTTCGGTAAAAATCGAAAATAATCCAGAAGGTGAAGAAGAGGAAGAATTAATGGAGTTCGGGAGACAATTCGCAAAGAAAAGCGGATGCGCTGTCTGATCACCCAATGGGAACTGCTAAAGCGGCTGTTCCTTTTTTTCTTGTCTTTGTATCTTTCCTTTGATACAGTAATGAGGTAGAAAATCAGGAGGAGGACTTTACATATGAAAATGATGGACGCAAATGAAATTATTTCATTTATTCAAAATAGTACAAAATCTACACCTGTAAAGGTTTACGTGAAAGGTGAGCTGGAAGGAATCAATTTCGGCGAATCTGCGAAAGCTTTTATCAACGGAAACACTGGTGTCGTTTTCGGTGAATGGAGCGAAATCCAAACAGCAATTGAAGAAAATCAAAGCAAAATCGAAGACTATGTGGTTGAAAATGACCGCCGCAATTCTGCGATTCCAACGCTTGATCTTAAAAATATCAAAGCGCGTATCGAGCCGGGCGCGATCATCCGCGACCAAGTTGAAATCGGTGATAACGCAGTCATCATGATGGGTGCTTCTATCAATATCGGCTCAGTCATCGGTGAAGGTACAATGATTGATATGAACGTTGTACTGGGCGGACGAGCTACTGTCGGTAAAAACTGCCATATCGGCGCGGGTTCTGTACTTGCGGGCGTTATTGAGCCGCCATCCGCTAAACCGGTTGTCATTGAAGACGACGTTGTGATCGGCGCAAATGCCGTTGTGCTTGAAGGCGTAACAGTAGGTAAAGGAGCCGTTGTTGCTGCGGGAGCGATCGTAGTAAACGATGTTGAGCCATACACTGTTGTTGCAGGAACACCTGCTAAAAAAATCAAGGACATTGATGAGAAAACAAAAGGCAAAACTGAAATCAAGCAGGAATTACGCCAGCTGTAAGGAATGATTTGATAAAAAGGGCGTGGATAATATATCCACGCCTTATTCGTATAGGCAGGAGGAATGAAAATGAAGAAAGAGGAGCTCATCGCAATCCGCAGAGATCTGCACCGTATACCGGAGCTTGGATTTCAGGAGTTCAAAACCCAACAGTATTTATTAAATGTCTTGGAACAGTACCCGCAAGACAGAGTTGAAATTGAGAAATGGCGAACAGGGCTTTTTGTAAAGGTGAACGGGACGGCGCCGGAAAAAATGCTGGCGTACAGAGCGGATATCGACGCACTTTCCATTGAAGAGCAGACCGGTCTTCCATTCGCATCAGAGCATCACGGCAACATGCACGCCTGCGGACACGATTTGCATATGACGATTGCACTCGGCATTATTGACCATTTTGTTCACCACCCGGTCAAACATGATTTGCTTTTTCTGTTCCAGCCCGCAGAGGAAGGGCCTGGCGGTGCAGAACCAATGCTCGAGAGCGATGTATTAAAAAAGTGGCAGCCTGATTTCATCACTGCGCTGCATATTGCTCCAGAGCTGCCTGTAGGCACCATCTCGACAAAAAGCGGCCTCCTTTTTGCGAATACATCAGAGCTTGTCATCGATCTGGAAGGCAAAGGGGGACATGCAGCCTATCCGCATTTGGCTGAGGACATGGTTGTAGCAGCAAGCACACTTGTCACCCAGCTGCAAACGATCATCTCTAGAAACACAGATCCGCTGGACAGTGCCGTCATTACAGTTGGTACCATTACCGGCGGTTCAGCGCAAAATATCATCGCGCAAACAGCTCACCTGGAAGGCACGATCCGTACGCTTTCTGAAGAATCGATGAAGCAGGTAAAGGAACGGATTGAAGATTTGGTAAAAGGAATTGAAATTGGGTTCCGCTGCAAAGGAAAAGTGACATATCCGTCTGTGTATCACCAAGTTTACAATACGAGCGGACTGACAGAAGAATTTATGTCTTTCGTTGCTGAACATCAACTGGCAACAGTAATTGAAGCAAAAGAAGCAATGACTGGAGAGGATTTTGGCTACATGCTGAAAAAATATCCCGGCTTCATGTTTTGGCTCGGCGCTGATTCTGAACACGGGCTTCATCACGCAAAGCTGAATCCTGATGAAAATGCGATAGAAACAGCGGTTAACGTCATGACAGGTTATTTTTCTGTTTATGCCAATTAAGTACAAATGAAAGAATAAAATTCCATAAAATGAGCACTCTAGTAAACGGAGGTGTTCAATATGGCTAAAAAAATAGGAATTGAACAATCGTTATCAGATGTAGAAGCTGCATTAAAAGAAAAAGGATATGACGTTGTAATGATGAAAAGCCCTGCCGATGCAAAAGGCTGTGACTGCTGTGTCGTAACAGGTCTTGATAATAATGTGCAAGGGATAGCCGATACGGTAACACAAGCACCTGTCATTACAGCTTCCGGGATGACTGCTGAAGAAATTTGCAGCGAAGTTGAAAGCAGAATTCAGTAAAATAAAAACCGAAGCAAAGAGCTTCGGTTCTTTTTATTTATTCTGTTTCTTTAGGAAAAGCGCGGTCAAGCGCGTTTTTTATTTCTTTTCTCAGCACTCGCTCGACCCGCCACTGTTCCATATTTTCTGTTTTGGCGATGATTCTGATCACAATTTCAGAGGTTCCCAGTTCTTGGATTCCGATGACATTGGGGCCTTCCTTTATTTGCGGGAGAGCGGCTGCCGTTTCATCACATACTTGCTGTAAAATGTGGATCATTTCATCAATGTTTCTTTCAGTCGGCACTTTAATATCAACCAGAGCCTGCATTGTTCCCCGAGAATGATTGCTCACGTTTGTAATGTTTCTGTTTGGGATGTAATGCAGTGTTCCGTCAAAGCTGCGGACTTGAGTTGTTCTTAAGCCAACCTGCTCGACAATTCCGTTAAAGGTGGAAACGGTAATATAATCTCCGACATCCAATTGTTTTTCAAGCAGAATAAAAAAACCTGTCACGATGTCGCTGACAAGCCCTTGGGCGCCAAATCCGACAGCCAGTCCGACAATTCCTGCTCCCGCTAAAAGGGCGCTTGGATCGTAATGAAACAGATCCAGAACCATGACGAAGAATATAAAAATCAGTATGTAAGCAAATATGTTAAGAGTCAGGCTTCGGAGCGTATGTGCACGTCCGATAGACAAGCTGTTCTGCTCCTCGAATTTTGCAAACAGATGTTTAATGATTTTCATGCCTAATGATCGAACGATAAAATAGAGCAATATCATAATGACGAGTTTAATGAGCAGAACACCTGCATTTGTAATCAGTCCCGCCCAATCGTATTGTTTAATAAAATCCATGTTGGTGCTCCTTTTCTGAATTGATTGCTGCACGTTGAGATTTGTTACCCTATACATGAACATGTTAAACGTTTTATTTGAAAATGTCGAAGCCAAAGACATGCAAGATTTGTTAAAAATTGACTCAGGAAATCTCCTCCTATATAATGGGCATTGTGATGTTATTAACGTAATATGGATAAAAATCCTTTATTTTCATGTGAATCCGGCTGTTTAAGCCAAACTATAAATTGGAGGGATACATATGGCGGAACGTATGGTAGGTAAACAAGCTCCTCGTTTTGAAATGGAAGCAGTCCTTGCAAGTAAAGAATTTGGCAAAGTCAGTCTTGAGGAAAACATGAAAAAAGACAAATGGACAGTGCTGTTCTTCTATCCAATGGATTTCACTTTTGTTTGTCCGACAGAAATTACAGCAATGTCTGACCGCTATGACGAATTCGAAGATCTTGATGCAGAAGTAATCGGGGTTTCTACTGATACAATCCATACTCATTTGGCGTGGATTAATACAGACCGAAAAGAAAACGGCCTTGGCCAGCTGAAATATCCGCTTGCTGCTGATACAAACCACGAGGTATCCCGTGAATATGGCGTATTAATCGAAGAAGAAGGTGTGGCCTTGCGGGGATTGTTTATTATCAATCCTGAAGGCGAGCTCCAATATCAAACGGTTTTCCATAATAACATTGGCCGTGATGTTGATGAAACGCTTCGTGTTCTTCAAGCGCTGCAAACTGGCGGACTCTGCCCGGCCAACTGGAAACCAGGCCAAAAAACACTTTAATTCTTTCTAAGAACGAAAAAGGGTCTAACATATTCGTTAGGCCTTTCTGTTTAATAGGAGGGAAAAGCAATGAAATTACGTCAGCCAATGCCTGAATTAACAGGGGAAAAAGCTTGGTTCAATGGTGAAGTAACGAGAGAGCAATTGATCGGGGAAAAGCCGACGCTTATTCATTTCTGGTCCATCAGCTGCCATCTGTGCAAAGAAGTGATGCCGCAAGTGAATGATTTTCGTGATAAATATCAAGATAAACTGAACGTTGTAGCTGTGCATATGCCTCGTTCCGAAGATGACCTTGATCTCGAAAAAATTAAAGATGTAGCTGCTGAACACGACATTACTCAGCCGATTTTTGTCGACAGTGATCATGCTTTAACCGATGCATTTGAAAATGAATATGTGCCTGCATACTATGTGTTTGATCAAACAGGACAGCTCCGTCACTTCCAAGCCGGAGGGAGCGGCATGAAAATGCTTGAAAAACGTGTGAATCGCGTTCTCGCTGAAACAGAACAGGCATCTGAATAGCTCTTCATAAAAAAACCTGATCTCTTCAGGTTTTTTTATTTGTGCAAGAAAGTAATCGGAGAAGAGTAAGAAGCTTATTTTTCCAAATTTAGGCATAGGAAATGGTGATTTGTTTGATTGATACGCAAAAAAAACTGCTAATTTTTTATGTTTTTCCTCAATTTTAGATAAATTTCATATCCCATAACTCGAAAATTGTAGATATTACACTAAATTTCATTAAAGAAGTAAGTAAAATATATATTTTCAACATTATACCAATTGAATTCGAAAGACCCTCAACCCCTTGTGAATAAAGGACTCTTTTGAAAAATGAAACATTTTCAGAAAATAAGGAATTTTTCATAGAGTAAATATAATAGTAAAATGCTAAAATAATAGTTGATAAAATTACTTTTGTAATCTAATATCTTAATTAAAGATGTTAATTTTGATAGGGGGTACATTGAGGAATGTTTAATGAAAGAGAAGCTTTGCGCTTACGATTAGAACAATTAAATGAAGCTGAAGTGAAAGTCATTCGTGAATATCAAATCGAACGTGATAAAATATACGCAAAATTAAGAGAGCTGGACAGAAATGGAAGCCCTTCCGAAGTCAAAAAGGATTTCCGTTCTGAACGAAAAACTGACTCTCTGCCGGTTCTTGCTGAGCTTGCGGCTCAGGAAATCAGAAGCTATCAGCCGCAATCACAACAGCAGTCTGTACAGCCTCAGCTTCAATCTATTTCCTCTCTTCCTGCCGGTATACCTGACGGAACAACACGAAGAAGAAGAGGAACGGCAAGACCGGGATCGAAAGCAGCTAAGCTGCGTGAAGCTGCCATTAAAACATTAAAACGCCACAACGCGGCGATTAAGAGCTCCGAGCTTCAAAAAGAGATTGAAAAAGAAAGCGGTCTTGAAATCCCTAATATGACAACGTTTATGCAAAGCTTAATTAAAATGTACCCGGAAGTGAAAAAACCGTATCGCGGCCAGTACATTTTAGAAGGTGAAATCGAATCAGCTGAATCTGCAGAATCAGCAAATGAATAAACATACAGAAAAACTGCTTGGCGTAGTGCTCAAGCAGTTTTTTATTGAGTTTTTTTCTGTGAAGGTTTGTTTTCTTTTTCAAGATTGAGCTTATATACCCACTTTTGATAAGGTTTTTCCTCAGCGGCTCTGCTTTTCAGCTCTTCGATTGTATGACTCATGGACTGGTCTGATGATTGAGCGCGGACGAGCTGTTTTTGAAGTGCATGTATCTGTTTGGTGACATCTTCAAGTATGGTTTCTACATGATTTGGCTGCGCGTAGACCGCTGGAGCTTCTTCTTCCGTTTTTTCTGTTTGTTTCGTGCCGCCATCAATATCGGCAAAATGAGAAGCAATCCAGGCATCGCTTTCATCAAGCTGCCGTTTATACGATATAATAGTTTCGTGAAATAATTTTTCTTTCATTTTTTCTATTTCGAGCAGCCTTTCTTTCGTTTCTATGATTCGGTCTTTCATATGATCAACTTCTATTTTGATATGTTTTAGCTGATATTCTTTTTCTACCATTTGCTCTTTTAGACGGCCGTTTTCGGCTTTTATCATTTCGGTTTGCTGTTTTGCTTGAAGCAGTGAGTTCTGTTTCTGCTCAATAGAGGCCTGAAGATGGCTGATTCGTTGATGCAGATGTTTATTTTCTTCTTCAATTTTAATTTTAGCGATATGAAGTTTATGTTTTTCTTGGATTTCGGCTTTGCGTTTGTAGGTTTCAGCAGAAAGTAGCTCCTGCAAAGCAACGATTTTATCAAGCAGTTCAGCTCTTATTTGGTGCAGGGTATGGCTGGTATGGGAGGCGTGTTTTTCTTTCGTTGACATGTTTGTTAATTCGGCAGACAGCTGCTGGAGTTTTTCTTTCATATCGTTATTTTCTTTGAGCAGTTTGTTATTTTTCTGATGGAAGTAGCTTGCTTCAAGTTCGGCAATCAGCTTATGGCACCTTGAAAGCTCTGATTTTAAGTAAAGGTTCTCCTGAGACACGTCGTGGAAAAAAGGACCTGATCTTTTCATTCGAACCATCTCCCTCATGATGTTAACACTACAATATGCAAATACTGAACAGCTATTCCTCTTTAATAAACAGACAAGCAGTGGCGTCGGGGCTTTGCTTTTGCTATGCTTTTAACGAACTAGAGGTGAGATGACATGGAGCATATAAACGTACTGCTGGCAGGGGGAGCCTCACGGCGCTTCGGAGAACCGAAGGCGTTTGTGAAATGGAAGGGCCAGATGTTTTACGAATGGGCCAAAAGGGCGCTTGGAGAACATATGGTTATCATCAGCCGTCCTGAGTTTATTGATAGATTTCAAGAAAACGGTGAAAATGAAGTGTATCAAGATGCTGAGCCTTTTCAAGGCATGGGGCCATTGGCTGGTATATATACCGCTTTTAAAAAGACAGACGGTGATCTTTATACTGTTCTTTCCTGTGACACGCCGCTGATACAAAGAAGGACGATGCTGGAGCTCAAGCGTCTGATGACTGTCGGTACGGACGCAGTCGTCCCGATTTCAGACGGACGGGAGCAGCCATTGATTGCAATTTACCATAAAAGAATCATGCCCATTCTATATGATCAGCTTTCTGAGAAGAGATTAAGAATTTCAGATTTGTTAGATCGAATTTCGGTTTGTTACGTACACGCTGAAGAAATTGGGGCAAATCCGGCTGAGTTTATCAACGTTAATACACGTGAGGATTTTAACTGTTTGGAAGAAAAAACGGACTCCTTCAGGTGGGACTGATGGGGCAAAAACATGTTAAGATGACATAAAAGATAAGGAGAACAGGTTTGATGGAGGAGCGTTATTCACGGCAAATCAGATTTAAACAAATAGGGGAAAAGGGCCAGAAAAGACTGGGAGACAGCCATGTCCTGGTTGTCGGAGCAGGGGCGCTTGGCACTGCAGGAGCTGAAGGGCTTGCGAGAGCGGGAGTCGGCACCATTACCATTATTGACCGTGACTATGTGGAGTGGAGCAATCTGCAGAGGCAGCAGCTTTATACAGAAAGCGATGCCAAGCTCCGCATGCCGAAAGCCATGGCTGCCAAAGAGCATCTCTCAGTGATTAACAGCGGAATACATATTGAGGCCCATGTTGCCGAAGGAACGGCCGAAACGCTTGAACCGCTGATTGAAAAAGCAGATGTCGTGATCGACGCGACAGATAATTTTGAAACCCGCATGCTGATAAACGATCTTGCCCAGAAAACAAAGACACCGTGGGTCTATGGCGCTTGTGTAAGCAGCCAAGGGATGTTCATGACGATTATTCCGGGAGAAACCCCTTGTCTATCTTGTTTGTTTGAGCAAATTCCTGTCGGGGGGGCGACGTGTGATACTGCTGGCATCATTCCGCCCGCTGTGCATATCGTTTCTGCCTATCAGCAGGCTGAGGCTTTAAAGCTGCTAACCGGCCAAACAGACGCGATACAGCGCGGTTTTGTGACATTCGATGTCTGGAACAACTCGCATATGAAGATTAACGTTAATCATGTACGCCGTGAGGATTGCCCGTCTTGCGGAACACATGCGGTTTATCCTTATCTCCAAGACTGGAACACACCAAAAGCCGCTGTACTGTGCGGCCGTGATACAGTTCAGGTAAGGTCGGAGTCATTAAAAAGAATTCCGAAACAGGAGCTCATCAAGCGGCTGAAAACAATTGGCAAGGTCGAGGCCAATGCGTTTTTGCTGCATATTTTTTACGAGGATTTCAGAATCGTCATCTTCAATGACGGACGTGCACTGGTGCATGGAACAAATGATGTGAAAGAAGCCAATTCCGTGTTGGCAAGAGTAATTGGATTGTAACAACTGGAGGGGTCAGAATGCTGGAGAAAAGAACACCGATACCGGTAGACGAGGCAGTTCGGCGTGTCTGCCATTTTCAAAAACAAGGGGAAACAGAATGGGTGGCGCTTGAAGACAGCCTTCATCGATTTTTAGCTGAAGACGTAACAGCAGATCACCACGTACCCGCATTTGACCGTTCACCATACGACGGTTTTGCCGTCAGAGCGTGCGATACGGCTGAAGCTTCACGTGAGAACCCGGTTCGGTTTGAAGTCATTGACCATATCGGAGCGGGGGCTGTATCTGAAAAAGAACTTGGCCCGTTTGAGGCCGTGCGGATTATGACTGGCGCGCAAATCCCTGAAGGGGCTGATGCTGTCGTCATGATTGAGCTGACTCAACCCTTTGAGAAGAATGGGAAGGCGTTTATGTCTTTAAAACGCCGTTTTCAGCCAGGGGATAATATTTCAAAAACAGGTGAAGACGCTCAAAAAGGGAGTGTTTTATTGAGAAAGGGCACCCGAGTGACACCAGGAGTGACTGCGCTTTTGGCAACGTTCGGATACGCATCTGTGCCTGTCGTGAGAAAGCCTGTTGTCGGGATTATCGCAACCGGTACCGAATTGCTGAATGTCAGTGATCCGCTGGAGCCGGGGAAAATCCGCAACAGCAATGCCAGTATGGTGTATGCGCAAGTAATAGAAGCAGGCGCATCACCGCTTTATTTAGGGAAAATTTCTGATGATCTGGATAAAAGCTTTGCCGCGGTCAAAGAAGCGATGAAAAAGGTTGATTTTCTGATTACAACTGGCGGTGTGTCGGTTGGTGATTTTGACTTTTTGCCTGCGATCTATGAAAAACTCGGAGCGGACGTGCTCTTTAATAAAGTTGCCATGCGACCGGGCAGCGTGACGACGGTGGCGCATGCAAACGAAATGCTGCTGTTTGGCCTGTCGGGTAATCCGTCGGCATGCTATGTCGGCTTTGAACTGTTTGTCAAACCGATGATCCAGACATGGCTTCTCAATGAAAAACCTCATTCGATTTGTGCGGAAGCTGTTTTGACTAAGGATTTTCCAAAGCCGAACCCCTTTACCCGATTTGTTCGTGCTTTCGTATATCATCAGGAGGGAAAGCTGTTGGCGGAACCCGTCGGATTAGATAAGTCCAGCTCCGTCACGTCACTTGCAGAAGCAAATGCGTTTATTATCCTGCCGGGCGGCACGAGAGGATATGAATCAGGCAGAACGGTTCAAGTGCTGCTCATCAGAGAAGAGAATGGAAGTGAATGGCCTTGGTCCGTCCTTTCCCGATCGTCCAAGTTGTAGGATTTCAAAACAGCGGGAAAACAACATTTATCGAGCGCATCCTTGAAAAAGCCTTTGAACAGGGGCTCAAATTAGGCTGCCTGAAGCATCACGGTCATGGCGGTGAACCGCAAACGTTCACTGAAGGAAAAGACACTGACCGTTATCAAGCGGCAGGTGCTGATGTGACAGCAGTAGAAGGTGCTGGTGTGTTACAGCTGACAGCCCGCCGCAATTGGGATTTGCCGCGGCTGATTGAGTTATATCGGTTTTTAGAAACAGACTGCCTTCTGATTGAAGGCTTTAAAAAAGCCCCTTATCCTAAAGTGGTTATACTAAGCAAAGAGGAAGATCTAGAAGCGCTGCAGGCAGTAAATACAATCGCCATCATCTATAGAAAAAAAGAGCATATGATAGAGCATCAGGGATTACCCGTTTTTCATGCGGATGATCCGGTTGCCGTGGATTTTGTGCTTTCACAGCTGAAGGGGGAATCTGCATAATGGAACGGTTTGAGATCACGAAAACACCTATTATTACTGAAGACATTATCAAAAAAGTGGAGAAACGGGAAGCAGGGGCAATTACGACATTTATTGGCACGGTTCGGGAATGGACAAACGGAAAAAGAACGGTTCGGCTGGAATATGAGGCATATGAACCGATGGCCGTACAAATGCTGGCTCAAATCGGCGCTGAAATCGAAGAAAAATGGGAAGGTGCTTCAGCTGCGATCACGCACCGTATAGGTGTGCTGGATATCGGTGAAGCAGCGGTAGTGATCGCTGTATCATCTCCCCATCGAAAAGCTGCTTATGAAGCCAATGAGTATGCGATCGAACGAATTAAACAGATTGTGCCGATTTGGAAAAAAGAAATTTGGGAAGACGGTGAGCAATGGATCGGCGATCAGCTTGAAACAACAGCTTATCCGAACGGAAAACCAGATCTAAGCGGGGGAGAGCAGCATGATTAAAATTCTTTTATTTGCAGGGCTTGCTGAACAGGCTGGCAAACAAGCATTGGAAATAGATATGGAACAAGCAACTACAGACGAAATAAAAGCGAATCTAAAAGAACAATACGGCCTTGCATCCATTGATACAGCTATGATTGCTGTTAATGAAAGCTATGTAAAGGAAAATACTTCTGTATCTTCAGGTGACACGGTAGCCATCATTCCGCCGGTCAGCGGTGGATGAAAACCGGACGGCACTCAGCCGTCCGGTTTTTTTGTGCTTCATTCGCATATCCCCAAGTACTCCCAGCATACAATGATTTTCTGTAAGCGTTTATTTTACATAAGGGACTCCCTATAAAGTAAGAGACTCACTCCAACATTAGACTGAATTTTTGAAAAACAATAGAAATTTATTTCGGGTATCGATATAGTAAAGAAGATATAAACGAGAAAGGTGCTGGATATGGAGACATTTAAAAGATTAAAAATGTTTTATTGGCCGTACAGAAAGGTGTTTATGTGGTCGCTTCTCGCCATGCTTTTGATGACTGCGATTACTGTCGTTTACCCGATTATCCTGCAAATTACGATTGATGAAATCGTGCTGGGGAGGCAGTATCAGCTTGCAGCATGGGTCAGTTTAGGATTTATTGCGGTAATGGCCATGAAAGGAACCGCCACTTTTTTTCACCAATATTTAGGTGATATGTTCGGGATCAAATCCGTTTATCGGCTGAGAAATGGCCTCTATGAAAAACTGCAGCGGCTTTCTTTTTCTTATTATGATAACGCGAAAACAGGTGATTTGATGTCCAGGCTGACAGCTGATGTTGAAGGGCTTCGTTTTTTCTTATCATACGGTCTCGCTGAGCTCATTCGATTCGTCCTGCTGGTCGCCATCAGCCTGTCGGTCATGTTTTACTATTCTGTTCCACTTACGCTTGTAACAATAGCTGTTCTGCCATTTCTCGCTGTTGCTGTATATCAGTTTGACAAAAGGGTCCATCCGGCCTTTAGAGGCATCCGCAAATCGTTTGCAACACTCAATACAAAAGTTCAGGAAAATATCAGCGGCATCAATACGGTGAAATCTCTTTCCAGAGAAGATTTTCAGATCAGCACTTTTAATAAGGCTAATGCGGAATACAGGGCACAGTATTTACAAACATCATCCATTTGGTCTGCGTATTTCCCTTTAATGGAGTTCATCGGTAATATTTGTATTGTAGCTCTCCTCTCATATGGCGGCTACTTGGTCATGCAAAATCAGCTTAATCCCGGCGAGCTTGTCGCTTTTTTCAGCCTCGTGAATTATATGATGTGGCCGATTATGAACTTAGGTTTTGTAATCAATATGTTCTCTCAAGCAAAAGCGTCAGGTGAACGCCTGCTGGAAATTCTGGAAAAAGAAGAAGACATCACAGACCATGCTCATGTTTTGCATAAACAAAAATTAACCGGCAATGTCCATTTCAAAAATGTTTCTCTTGCATACGGAAAAGAACAAACAAACGCGCTGCGCAATGTAAGCTTTGAGGCAAACAGCGGGAAGGTAATCGGACTATTGGGCCCGACAGGTTCAGGCAAAAGCTCAGTTACACAGCTCCTCACCAGATTTTACAGCCCTGTTGGCGGAATGATTACCATTGATCACAAGCCCCTCACAGATTATTCATTAAAAACCCTTCGCTCCAATATCGGGGTCGTACTTCAAGAATCTTTTCTGTTTTCATCTACGATTCGAGCAAACATTTCGTACGGGAGGCCGGATGCCTCAATGGAAGACATCATCGAAGCCGCAAAAAGGGCGCAGGCTCACGACTTTATTATGGAGCTTCCTGACGGATATGACACCATGCTGGGAGAGAGGGGAATGGGGCTTTCCGGCGGACAGAAACAGCGTATTGCCATTGCGAGAGCCATTTGCTTGAACCCGAGCATTTTAATATTGGACGACGCCACAAGTGCAGTAGATATGCAAACGGAGCACAGCATACAGCTTGCCTTAAAAGAAGTCATGAAAAACCGCACAACCTTTATCATCGCTCACCGCATTTCTTCACTGAAACACGCCGATGAAATTCTCGTTTTTGATAAGGGGCGCATTTGTGAAAGGGGAACACATCAAGAGCTTCTTGAAAAAGGCGGCTATTATAAAAAGATTTACGATTTGCAATACCGTGATGTCAAATTGATCAATGAGCCGCATCAGGTCGGATAGGGAGGGCCATATGAAACAAGCAAAAAAACAGGGGATTTTGGAGCGTTTCTATTATTCTTCAGATGAAATCATTGAAAAGCCGTTTAACTGGGCTCAAATGTGGCGGCTGCTGAGCTATGTCAAACCATATCGAAAAACAATTTTGCCGCTTTCCTTTCTCACCGTATTGATTGGGACTGCTGTAAAGCTTGTGATTCCTATTCTGATCGGCGTTTATGTTCTCGATCAAGCCATTACAGCGAGAAACTCGGGACTGCTGATCCAGCTCATTTTCATCATTAGCGGTTTATATGTCCTCAATTATGCCGCCAATGTGTTAAGAATCAGGTGGATGAATCAGCTTGGCCAGCATGTGATATACGATTTGCGGCAGCATTTATTTACCCATGTGCAGCGCTTATCCCACCGATTTTTTGATCAGCGGTCGGCCGGGTCGATCTTGGTCAGGGTTATGAATGATATTAACTCTCTTCAGGAGCTCTTTACAAGCGGAGTCATCAACTTATTGACGGACTTGCTGCTTTTGGCCGGCGTTATTATCATTTTGTTTACGCTGAGTCCTGAGCTGACTATCGCCATCATGGTGACACTGCCGATTATGTTTTTTATTTCAACAAGTCTAAGGAAAAAAATACGCCGCTCCTGGCAATCGGTGCGTCTAAAGCAATCGAAGCTAAACTCTCATTTGAATGAAAGCATTCAGGGCATCCGTGTCACACAGGCATTTACGCAGGAAGAAGAAAACATGGCGTATTTTGACGGCGTTAATCACGAGAACTATCAATCTTGGCAGGAAGCAACAAGAAAAAATGCCATGTTCCGTCCTCTGGTAGAAATGACGAATGCGATTGGAACAGCTGTCTTAATTTGGTATGGCGCCACACTCATCATGAATGAAACCATCACGATTGGCGTCTTCGTTTCTTTTGCCTTCTATCTGGGCATGTTTTGGGAACCTATTTCGAGACTGGGCCAGGTCTACAACCAGCTGTTAATGGGGATGGCATCATCAGAGCGGATTTTTGAGTTTCTGGACGAACAGCCAAATGTCAAGGAGAAGCCGGATGCCATTCATAAGAAAACGATAAATGGAGAGATCAGCTTTGAAGAGGTTGAATTTTCCTATGATGAAAAACGAAAAGCCCTTCACGCTGTTTCCTTCTCTATCCCGGCGGGCTCGACGCTTGCGCTTGTCGGGCATACGGGAAGCGGGAAAACGACGATCGCCAACTTAATCAGCCGTTTTTATGATGCCACGGGAGGCGCGATTAAAATAGACGGTATTCCGATTCAGGATCTTTCTCTTGCCAGTTTGCGCTCTCAGATTAGCATTGTGCTGCAAGATACATTTATTTTCTCCGGGACCATCATGGAAAATATTCGTTTTGGACGGCCGGGTGCTTCAGACGAAGAGGTGATGAAAGCTGCCCAAGCGGTCGGAGCGGATGAGTTTATATCTGGTTTAGCAGAAGGATACAAAACAGAGGTGGAGGAAAGGGGCAGCGTACTGTCTGCCGGACAGCGCCAGCTCATTTCCTTTGCAAGAGCATTGCTTGCCGATCCGGCTATTATCATCCTCGACGAAGCAACGGCAAGTATTGATACAGAGACGGAGGTGAAAATTCAGCAAGCTTTGAAAACGTTGCTGAAAGGGCGTACAGCAGTGATGATCGCCCACAGATTGTCCACGATCCGCGACGCCGACCGCATCATTGTTCTTGATCACGGCAGGAAAATGGAAGAAGGAAACCATGAGCAGCTGCTCGCTAAAGGAGGCATCTATGCCGGGCTTGTGAAAGCGCAATACAGTACAGCGATAGAATAAGAGCAAAAGCCTTCAGTTATACTGCAGGCTTTTCGAATTTTATTAGAAAAACATGAAACTTTTTGATACTTCTCCCGTATGATCTGTTAGATATTCTCAAGGAGGTTTTGGAATGGAAACAAATGTAGAAAAAAACAGCGGAATGGTGACTGAAAAGCCGTCACTTTTCGGAGTGATCACAAATCCGGCCGTTCAATTTGAAAGAATAAGAGAAAGGCCGGCTGTATGGGGACCGCTTTTTATTGTTGCAGCGATTATCATCGTTGGCGCGGTGTTGCAATCACTCGGTACGGATTATAGTGAGCTTTTGAAAAACGGGGACACTCAAGGGTTATCAGCTGAACAAATTGAAACTGTCGCAACCATAACCAAATTTGGAGGAATGGCAGGGGCTATTTTAGGCGGTATCGCAGCGTTATTTATTGCCCCTCTTATTTATTGGCTCTGTGTGAAAATATCAGGCGGGGTTACGTCATACAAAAAAATGCTTTCTCTCGGTCTATTTGTCTCTTTGATTAGCAGCCTTGGATTATTGATTAATGGAATCGTTGCTTTTACAACTGATGCGAGCTCTCTTTACAGTATGACGTCATTGGCAGGAATTATTCCGTCTGACGGAGCTCTCGCCAGTGTGTTGAACACCTTTGAGATATTCAGCATATGGAGCTATGTATTACTAGCAATCGGACTTCACAAAACAGGCGGCATCTCAAAAAAAGCAGGATGGATTTCAGTGATTGTTCTTTTCGGGATTTTGGTCGCATTTTCGTTCTTTTCAGGTTTAATCAATTCTGTGGCGGGTGCATAAACTCATGAAAAAAGTTTGGATCGGAATTGGAATCGCCGCTTTAGTCGCTCTTTTTATTGGAATAAATATATACCGGTCTGCCGCTCCGACAAGCGGCAGCGCCGGCCAGAATATACAGACGGGAAGACTCGAAGAAAAAGAAATCTCGTCAACGGTTATGGTTCCCGGCACACTTAAATTTTCAAATGAACAGTATGTGTTCTATGAAGCGGATAAAGGGACATTAGAAGACATTAAAGTGAAGGAAGGCGATAAAGTTAAAAAGGACACGCCTTTAGTCACCTATACAAATGAGCAGCTGAGCTTGGAAAAAGAACAGAACCAGTTAACGGCTGAATCGAATCAGCTTCAAATTGACCAAATTCAAGAAAAGATAAAAGCGTTAGACAATAAAGAAAAAGAACTGGCAAAACAGGTTGGAAAGAAAGAAGCAGCAAAACAAATTGAATCTGAGCGAACGGAGCTTCAAATGCAGGAAAAAACCGCTGAGATCGAATTAAAACAAACCGAGCTTCAGCGGCAGTCACTTGCCAGTCGGGTATCAGATCTTGAAGTGAAAAGCGAAATCGAAGGCACTGTTATTTCTGTCAACCAAGAAGCGGCATCCAAAAAATCAGATATTCAAGAGCCTGTCATACATATCGGCAACCCAAAAGACCTTGTCGTCTCAGGGAAATTGTCTGAATACGATACACTGAAAGTCAAAAAAGGCCAGAAGGTCACACTCACTTCAGATGTTATCCAGGATAAAACATGGAAAGGCACAGTTTCAGCTGTCGGACTTGTTCCGGATCAGCAGGAAAGCACTGCGGCACAAGGAACAGAACAAGCAGTCCAATACCCTCTTCAAGTGAAAATAAAAGGGAGGCTTCCAGAAGGAAAGCCTGGCTTTAAATTCATCATGAATATTGAAACAGATAAGCGGAAAGCAAATACGCTTCCTTCAAAGGCAGTTAAAAAAGAAGATGATCAATATTATGTGTATACAGTAAAAGACGGAAAAGCAAAACGAGTTGATGTCAAAATCGGTGAAGTAACAGATGATCTGACCGAAATTAAAGAAGGAATTTCTCAAGATGATCAAGTCATTTTGAATCCTTCTGATCAGGTGACCGATGGAACGGAAGTGAAAGCATAAATGATTCAGCTTTCTAATGTGCGAAAAAGCTATCAGATCGGCAGGGAAACGTTTGATGTCCTCCATTCTATTCATTTGGACATCCATCAAGGGGAATATGTCTCGATTATGGGGCCGTCTGGATCAGGGAAATCGACGATCATGAATATTATCGGCTGCCTTGACCGGCCGACTTCCGGTACGTATAAATTGGACGGCGAAGATATTTCTTCTTATAAAGATAAAGAACTGGCGGCAGTCCGTAACCGGTCCATCGGTTTTGTATTTCAGCAATTTCAGCTTCTCCCGCGGCTGAATGCAAAAAAAAATGTCGAGCTGCCAATGATTTATTCCGGGATAGGCAAAAAAGAACGTCAAGAGCGGGCTGAGAGAGCGTTGGAAAAAGTCGGGTTAGCTGATCGAATGCTCCACATGCCCAATGAGCTGTCGGGCGGGCAGAAGCAGCGGGTGGCGATTGCGAGGGCGATCGTGAATGAGCCAAAATTGATTTTAGCTGATGAACCGACCGGCGCGCTTGATACGAAAACAAGCGCGGCGATTATGGATCAATTTACAGCATTAAATGCCGAGGGGACGACAATCGTTCTTGTTACTCACGAGCCGGAGGTTGCAGATTGCACGAATCGGATCATCATGGTGCGTGACGGAAACATTGTTCCTGCAAGCTCCGGGCAAAGGAGCGTGGGAGAATGAGCCTGTTAGAGAATATCAGAATGGCTCTAAGCTCTGTCCTTGCTCATAAAATGCGTTCGATCTTAACGATGCTCGGTATTATCATCGGTGTAGGCTCTGTCATTGTTGTCGTTGCGGTAGGGCAGGGCGGCGAGCAAATGCTGAAGCAGTCGATCAGCGGTCCGGGAAATACCGTGGAGCTGTACTACATGCCAAGCGATGAGGAGCTTGCAAGCAATCCGAACGCCGCAGCAGAATCTACGTTTACAGAAAACGATATTAAAGGTTTAAAAGAGATAGAGGGCATCAAACAAGTCGTTGCCTCCACTTCTGAGAGTATGACAGCGCGTTATCATGAGGAAGAAACGGATGTTACGATTAACGGAATAAACGATGGATACATGAATGTCAATTCTTTAAAAATAGAAAGTGGCAGAACCTTTACCGACAATGATTTTCTCGCGGGGAAAAGAGCCGGAGTCATCTCTCAAAAGATGGCAGAAGAGCTGTTTGATAAAACCTCCCCTCTCGGTGAAGTAGTCTGGGTCAACGGACAGCCTGTTGAAATTATCGGCGTGCTGAAAAAAGAAACAGGCTTGCTTTCTTTCGGTTTAAGTGAAATGTATGTGCCATTTAATATGATGAAATCCTCTTTTGGCACAAGTGATTTCAGTAACGTATCATTGCAAGTCGAATCAGCAGACAACATAAAGTCAGCTGGAAAAGAAGCTGCACAGCTGGTAAATAACAATCATGGGACAGAGGATTCTTATCAAGTGATGAACATGGAAGAGATTGCTGCCGGAATTGGCAAAGTAACGGCGATTATGACGACAATTATCGGCTCAATTGCAGGCATCTCTCTTTTGGTCGGCGGAATCGGTGTTATGAATATTATGCTCGTATCAGTCACAGAACGGACGCGAGAAATCGGAATCAGAAAATCACTCGGTGCGACGAGGGGGCAGATTCTGACTCAGTTTTTAATTGAATCAGTCGTATTGACGCTTATCGGCGGACTGATTGGGATTGGAATCGGATACGGAGGGGCCGCGCTTGTTTCTGCCATTGCGGGCTGGCCGTCACTCATATCCTGGCAGGTTGTATGCGGGGGCGTGCTTTTCAGTATGCTCATTGGTGTTATTTTCGGCATGCTTCCTGCAAATAAAGCCGCAAAGCTTGATCCGATTGAAGCTCTGCGTTACGAGTAGCCTCATGCAACATGCATGAGGCTTTTTTATGTTTAGTGATTTCTACTACGAATATAAAAGACTTTTTTCATTAAAATAAGAAGAAAATGTCGTACAATTGTCCTTATTTTTGTCGAATTTACAGTTTACAAACCCTATAGACATGCGTTAATATGGAGAAACGTGAAAGATTTTGATAGTTATTGAATGAATTTGAATGATTTTAGTTGCCTAAACTGAAAATAGCGTTTACAATGAAATTGTATTCAAAATGAATACGTTTTCATTAGGAGGTGAAGCATGCTAACTCCTGAACGGCATCAATTGATTATTGATCAAATAGAAAAGTATGATGTGGTAAAAATTCAAGAGCTCATAAATCTGACAAATGCTTCTGAATCAACAATCAGAAGAGATTTATCGACACTTGAAGAACGCGGTTTTTTAAAGCGTGTTCATGGGGGAGCCGCCAAGCTTTCCGATATCAGACTTGAACCCGATATGCTTGAAAAATCATCCAAAAACCTTCACGATAAATTGAAGATTGCTGAAAAAGCGGCTTCACTTTTAGAAGAAGGGGATTGCATTTATCTTGATGCAGGCACGACGACTTTGCACATGATTGATTTTATGGATAAAAGCAAAGATATTGTCGTTGTTACAAACGGGGTGATGCATATCGAAGCATTAATAAGGAAAGAAATTTCTTTTTATCTGCTTGGAGGATACGTAAAGCACAGAACGGGCGCGGTTATTGGAGGCGCTTCACTGATTGCCATGGATCAGTACAGATTCGATAAGAGTTTTCTGGGGACAAACGGTGTCCATACAGAGGCTGGATTCACAACGCCGGACCCTGATGAGGCCCTTTTAAAACAGAAAGCTGTCAAACAGGCAAAACACGCTTACGTCTTAGCAGACCCTTCGAAATTCGGAGAAATTTCATTTTCGGCATTCGCCGGAATAGGCGACGCAACAATCATTACGACTGACGCTGAAGAGCTTACATTCGATAATTACCAAGAAAAAACTGTCGTAAAGGTAGTGAAACCATGATTTACACTGTAACACTTAATCCATCTGTCGATTATATTGTTCACGTTGAAGATTTTACTGTAGGAGGCCTGAACCGTTCCGTATACGATACAAAGTATCCAGGGGGCAAAGGCATCAACGTATCGAGACTGCTGAAAAGACACCATGTACCGTCTAAAGCGCTCGGATTTGTCGGCGGATTTACCGGAGAATATATCAAAACGTTTTTGCGGGAAGAAAACCTGGAAACAGCTTTTTCTGAAGTAAAAGAAGATACCCGTATCAATGTAAAGCTGAAAACTGGTGATGAAACTGAAATTAACGGGCAGGGACCGACAATTTCGGATGAAGATTTCAAAGCCTTTTTAGAACAGTTCCAATCTTTGCAAGAGGGAGATATCGTCGTCCTTGCAGGAAGCATTCCATCTTCACTGCCTCACGATACTTATGAAAAAATCGCAGAGGCCAGCAAACAGCAGAACGCGCGAGTTGTTCTGGATATCTCAGGCGAGGCGCTTTTAAAAGCGACAGAAATGAAACCGTTTTTGATGAAGCCTAACCATCATGAGCTGGGAGAAATGTTCGGCACGACAATTACATCTGTTGAAGAAGCAGTTCCTTATGGGAAAAAGCTTGTAGAACAAGGCGCTGAACATGTAATCGTATCCATGGCCGGAGACGGAGCGCTTCTGTTTACGAACGAAGCCGTTTACTTTGCTAACGTGCCTAAGGGGAAATTGGTAAACTCAGTCGGAGCGGGAGATTCCGTCGTTGCAGGGTTCCTTGCCGGTATTTCCAAACAGCTGCCGCTTGAAGAAGCATTCCGCTTAGGAGTGACATCAGGCAGCGCTACCGCGTTCTCTGAAGAACTTGGAACAGAAGAATTTGTCCAGCAGCTTCTTCCTGAAGTTAAGGTCACACGTCTATAGAGGAGGAAACAAAAGTGAAAATAACTGAGCTTTTAACGAAGCATACGATAAAGCTTAATATTGAGAGCAAAGAAAAAGAAAATGTTATTGACGAAATGGTCACTGTTCTTGATAAGGCTGGAAAGTTAAATGACCGACAAGCCTACAAAGAAGCCATTTTAAATCGTGAGAGCCAGAGCTCAACGGGTATTGGTGAAGGAATCGCTATCCCGCATGCGAAAACGGCAAGCGTTATCAACCCGGCGATTGCGTTTGGACGTTCTAAAGACGGTGTCGATTATGAATCATTAGACGGTCAGCCGGCTCACTTGGTGTTCATGATTGCTGCGACTGAAGGCGCAAACAACACTCACCTTGAAGCATTGTCAAGACTTTCAACGCTGCTAATGCGTGAAGAAATCCGCAAGCAGCTCCTTGAAGCTGAGTCAGAAGATGCCATCATCGACATTATTAATCAGCACGATAAAGATGATGACGATGAGGAAGAGGAAGAAGAAGCGGCACCAGCACCTGCCGGAAAAGGAAAAATCTTAGCAGTTACTGCATGTCCGACAGGTATTGCACACACATTCATGGCTGCTGATGCCCTTAAAGAAAAAGCGAAAGAGCTTGGTGTGGACATTAAGGTCGAAACAAATGGGTCAAGCGGTATTAAGCACAAGTTGACTGCCCAAGAAATTGAAGAGGCACCTGCAATCATTGTCGCAGCGGACAAGCAGGTTGAAATGGAGCGCTTTAAAGGCAAGCGCGTGCTTCAAGTACCTGTTACAGCAGGTATCAGACGCCCGCAAGAGCTTATCGAAAAAGCGATGAATCAAGATGCGCCGATTTATCAAGGAAGCGGCGGTGCTTCTTCAGCTTCAAACGATGAAGATGAAGCAAGAGGCAAGTCTGGCAACAGCATCGGAAGCGCATTTTATAAGCATTTGATGAGCGGTGTCAGCAACATGCTTCCGTTCGTAGTCGGCGGCGGTATCCTCGTTGCCATTTCATTCTTCTGGGGAATTAATTCATCCAATCCGGATGATCCTACTTACAATACGTTTGCTGCAGCTCTTAAGTTTATCGGCGGTGACAATGCATTAGGATTAATTGTGGCTGTTCTTGCCGGATTCATCGCAATGAGTATTGCAGACCGTCCTGGTTTTGCGCCTGGTATGGTCGGCGGATTTATGGCAACTCAAGCAAATGCTGGATTCTTAGGCGGTTTAATTGCCGGATTCCTGGCTGGTTATATCGTTGTTCTTTTGAAAAAAGCATTCGTCTTTATTCCGCAGTCACTTGACGGACTGAAACCTGTATTAATTTATCCGCTGCTTGGTATTTTCTTAACTGGTATTATCATGCGTTTCGTTGTGAATACACCGGTAGCGGCATTTATGGATTTCTTAACAAACTGGCTTGAAAGCCTTGGTACTGGAAACTTAGTATTAATGGGTATTATTTTGGGCGGTATGATGGCGATCGATATGGGTGGCCCGCTTAATAAAGCAGCCTTTACGTTCGGTATCGCGATGATCGATGCAGGCAACTATGCGCCTCATGCAGCGATCATGGCCGGCGGTATGGTTCCTCCGCTTGGTATCGCACTTGCAACAACAATTTTCCGAAACAAGTTCTCTCAGCGTGACCGTGAAGCAGGTATTACATGCTACTTCATGGGTGCTGCCTTCGTAACAGAGGGAGCGATCCCGTTTGCTGCGGCTGATCCGCTTCGCGTCATTCCAGCTGCTGTCGTTGGTGCAGCTGTTGCCGGCGGATTAACAGAATTCTTCCGTGTAACGCTTCCGGCCCCTCACGGAGGAGTATTCGTAGCCTTCATTACAAACCACCCGCTGCTTTACCTATTAAGTATCGTGATCGGTGCTGTCGTGATGGCAATTATCCTCGGTATCTTAAAAAAACCTGTTACAGAGAAATAAGAAAAAAAGCGTCCTTCATTCGAAAGGACGCTTTTTCTTTATCCTGCTGGCGGGAGCGCGGTTAAGTTATGTACTTTATCATCATTTATGATAAAGTAAAAGAAGGGAAACAACTGACATAGCAATCGTCTAGGAGGAAACACTTTGACCGAGGAAAAAAACACGAAAACTGAAAAAACGGCGAAGAAAAAAACCAATACGTACTTGGAATGGGGAAAAGCGATTGTCATCGCTGTTCTGCTGGCTCTCCTGATCCGTCACTTTTTGTTTGAGCCTTATTTAGTTGAAGGTTCATCTATGTATCCCACATTACATGATGGAGAAAGGCTGTTTGTGAATAAAACAGTCAACTATATCGGCGAACTGCAGCGCGGAGATATCGTCATTATCAACGGTGAGACGTCAAAAATCCATTATGTAAAAAGATTGATCGGAAAGCCTGGAGAAACCGTTCAAATGAAGGATGACACGCTTTATATAAACGGAAAAAAAGTAGCCGAGCCTTACTTGTCTAAAAACAAAAAGGAAGCAGAAAAACTTGGTGTCAGTCTGACAGGCGACTTTGGACCGGTTAAGGTTCCAAAAGGCAAATATTTTGTCATGGGAGATAACCGGCTGAATTCAATGGACAGCCGAAACGGGCTGGGACTGATTGCGGAAGACCGGATTGTCGGTACATCGAAGTTTGTCTTTTTCCCGTTTAACGAAATGCGTCAAACAAAATAAAAACGCCTTGCTGGCCTTTGGACAGCAGGCATTTTTTAATTTGAAAAAGAAGCAACTAATGCAATGCATAATACCGTGATGAACACTGAACCGATAATGGCCAGCACACTGAAGAAAAGGTGAACTTGTTTGTTCTCTTTTCCGCGCTTTTCTAAAAGTCGTTTAGAGAAAATGTGCGAAAATATGTAAATAAGGGCTATGCCAATATATAAGCCGATATCTTTGGCGGTAAAGCCTGTTACGGCAAGGTAAAAGCCCGTAAAAAAGATTAATAAGCAGTATTCAGTAAGTGTTAAAAGCCTCAACGTGTTCCTCCATGAGAGTGTAATTTTCCAGCCGGATGCATTCTCTCTGCTTCATTGTAACATAGCTGGCCGCTTTGAGTGTATAAGTGTTTTCTCTCTGTTTTATCAGGGAATCATTTCTCTTGCCCTGCATTCATGGTATACTTTTATTGATGATAGACATGATGGAGGATAATAAATGATTGCTGTAAATAATGTAAGCTTGCGGTTTGCAGATCGCAAGTTATTTGAAGATGTCAATATTAAATTTACCCCAGGCAACTGCTATGGGTTAATTGGTGCAAATGGTGCCGGTAAATCAACGTTTCTGAAAGTGTTATCAGGCGAAATTGAGCCTCAGACAGGCGACGTTCATATGAGTCCTGGCGAGCGTCTTGCCGTCTTGAAGCAGAACCATTTTGAGTACGAAGAGTATGAAGTGCTGAAAGTGGTCATTATGGGTCACAAACGCCTGTATGAAGTCATGCAGGAGAAAGACGCTATTTACATGAAGCCTGATTTCTCAGATGAGGATGGAATTCGTGCTGCTGAGCTCGAAGGTGAATTTGCAGAGCTGAACGGATGGGAAGCGGAAAGTGAAGCTGCGATCCTTCTAAAAGGCCTTGGAATCTCAGAAGATCTTCATACGAAGAAGATGGAAGACCTTGGCGGTTCAGAGAAAGTAAAAGTGCTCTTGGCCCAGGCATTATTCGGCAAGCCGGATGTTCTGCTGCTTGATGAGCCGACGAACCACTTGGACCTTCAGGCGATTCAGTGGCTGGAAGAGTTTCTGATTAACTTTGAAAACACAGTTATTGTTGTATCCCATGATCGTCACTTCTTAAATAAAGTGTGTACACACATCGCTGACCTTGATTTTAACAAAATCCAAATCTATGTCGGAAACTATGATTTCTGGTACGAATCAAGCCAGCTGGCGTTAAAGCTTTCTCAAGAAGCGAACAAGAAAAAAGAAGAGCAAATTAAACAGCTTCAAGAGTTTGTCGCTAGATTCAGCGCCAATGCGTCTAAATCTAAGCAGGCAACATCAAGAAAGAAACTTCTTGAAAAAATTACGCTGGATGATATTAAACCGTCTTCCCGCCGCTATCCTTACGTTAACTTTACGCCGGAACGGGAAATCGGAAATGATGTTCTTCGGGTGGAAGGCTTAACGAAAACAATCGATGGCGTAAAAGTGCTCGACAATGTCAGCTTCATTATGAATAGAGAAGATAAAATTGCTTTTACTGGCCGCAATGAACTGGCTGTTACTACGCTGTTTAAAATCATTTCCGGGGAAATGGAAGCTGACAGCGGAACGTATAAATGGGGCGTTACAACATCTCAAGCGTTTTTTCCAAAAGACAACAGCGAATATTTCGAAGGCAGTGATCTGAATCTTGTAGACTGGCTTCGCCAATATTCTCCTCACGACCAAAGTGAGAGCTTTTTACGCGGATTCTTAGGTCGCATGCTGTTCTCCGGCGAAGAAGTCCACAAAAAAGCAAATGTACTATCCGGGGGAGAAAAGGTTCGCTGTATGCTTTCGAAAGCGATGCTTTCTGGCGCCAATATTTTAATTTTGGATGAGCCGACCAACCATTTAGACTTAGAATCCATTACAGCGCTCAATAACGGCTTAATCAGCTTTAAAGGCGCTATGCTGTTTACATCCCATGACCATCAGTTTGTACAGACCATTGCCAACAGAATTATAGAAATTACACCTAACGGCATCGTCGATAAGCAAATGAGCTATGATGAGTTCCTTGAAAATGCTGATGTGCAGAAAAAATTGACTGAACTATACGCGTGATAAAAAAAGCAGAGATTCCTCTGCTTTTTTTGCTACATAAATATGAAAGGGGATACGACATGAATTTTTTAGTTGTCGGAGCAGGAGGAGTAGGCGGGTATATTGGCGGACGGCTTGCAGAGAAAGGCAATGATGTGACATTTCTCGTACGCCAAAAGAGAGCTGAGCAGTTAAAAGAAACCGGGCTTGCCATTCATAGTGAAAAGGGGAATGTATCATTTCAGCCCGCATTAATCAGTGCTGGAGAAACAGGGCAGTTTGATGTCGTTATCATCGCTTCTAAAGCATATTCACTTGGTCAAGTGATAAACGATGTCAAACCGTTTATCAATCGCGAATCTGTCATTATCCCTTTCTTAAACGGGTACCGACACTACGAGCAGCTGTTTGCGGCATTTTCAAAAGAACAGGTGCTGGGCGGTTTGTGTTTTATAGAAAGTGCCCTAGACAACAAGGGAGAAATTCATCATACGAGCGCATCGCATCGTTTTGTATTCGGAGAATGGAACGGTGAGCGTACGGAACGAATAACAGCGCTTGAAGAGGCGTTTTCAGGCGTGAAGGCAGAAGTCATCATCAGCGATCATATCGAGAAGGACATTTGGAAAAAGTATCTGTTTATTGCCGCGCAATCGGGGATCACAACGTTATTTCAAAGGCCGCTTGGCCCGATCCTCGAAACAGAAGGCGGACGTCACACGGCTCAAACTCTTATTGGAGAGATTGGCTCTATTTTGCGAAAAGACGGCGTTCCGGCTGATCCGAGTCTTGAGGAAGAGAGCTTCCGGACGATGTTAAGCATGTCTTATCATATGAAGTCCTCCATGCTTCGTGACATGGAAAAGGGACAAACGACTGAAGGCCACCACCTGCACGGCTTTTTACTTGAAAAAGCAAAGCGTTTATCTCTTGCGGCACCTATATTAGAAACGGTTTATGCCAATCTGCAAATGTATGAAGCAGAAAAATAAAAAGGAGGCGAAAGCCTCCTTTTGTTTATTAAAAAGCCCAATTTCCGTTTCTGAAGATAGGCTCTCTTTTACCGTCTGCTGTAATTCCGTCAATGTTCATATCCTGAGAACCAACCATAAAGTCCACGTGTGTAATGCTTTCATTTAAGCCTTCTTTGACAAGCTCCTCACGAGACATCTGCTTTCCGCCTTCAATGTTAAAGGCATAGGCACTGCCGATCGCCAAATGATTTGACGCATTTTCATCAAACAATGTGTTATAGAAAAGAATATTTGATTGTGATATAGGCGAATCGTAAGGAACAAGTGCCACTTCACCTAAATAGTGAGAACCCTCATCTGTTTCCACCAGTTCTTTTAAAATGTCCTCGCCTTTTTCGGCTTTAATGTCGACTATACGGCCATTTTCAAAAGTGAGGCTGAAGTTTTCGATAATATTTCCGCCGTAGCTTAACGGTTTTGTGCTCGATACGACTCCGTCGACTCCATCTTTTTGCGGCAGCGTAAATACTTCCTCTGTCGGCATATTGGCCATAAACTCATGGCCGCTTTCATTTACGCTGCCCGCGCCTGCCCATACATGCTTTTTCGGCAGCTTAATGGTTAAATCAGTTCCCTTTGCTTGATAATGTAAAGCAGCATAATGTCTCTCGTTCAAATGGTCAACTTTTTCATGAAGATTTTGATCATGCTTGATCCAAGCTTGTACCGGGTCGTCTTCGTTTACGCGCGTTGCTTTAAAAATTTCTTCCCACAGAAGCTGAATCGCTTCCTCTTCTGATTTGCCAGGAAACACTTTCTGAGCCCAGCCTGCTGATGCCGCACCTACGACAGTCCAGCTGACTTTGTCCGATTGAATATATTGTCTGTATGTATGTAATGCTTTGCCTGCTGCTTTTTGGAATGCAGCAATCCGTTTGGAATCTACACCTTTTAGTAAGTCTGGGTTTGACGACACGACAGAGATGAAAGCAGCTCCTTTTTTAGCAAGCTCTTCTCTGCCTTTTGCTTCCCATTCAGGGTATTCTTCAAATGCTTCAAACGGCGCGAGTTCATATTTGAATTTGGCGACTTCGTCATCCTGCCAATTCACCGTTACATTTTTTGCGCCTTTTTCATATGCATGTTTCACAATTAAGCGGACAAAATCCCGTACATCTGTTGAAGCATTTACGACTACATACTGGCCTTTTTGGACGTTTACGCCGACTTCTACCGCCAGTTGTGCATATGTATTTAATTTCTGTGAAAATGAATCCATGAATCATTCCTCCTCAAGCTTTTTTCTCATCATATCAAATATAATCCTATAAAGGAAAGAAAGGAGGCCAAAGTGAAAAACCCAAAACAACATGTCTTGGGTTTTTCGATATTATGGATGATTCAGTTTTACAGTGCCGCCTGCAGGCGAATGGGGCATATTTGCCAAAGAAATGCTCATGCCTCCAAGAATGATTCCGCTTAAAATGGCTGCGATCGCTACTCTTCTTCCTAAATCTCTTAGCATCTGTTTCCTCCTTAACGTTTCTCCATTTCCCACAATATGAAGGGAGTGAGGAAAAAAGAAGCAAGAAATTTCTGCATGTGAGATTTTTGCAGGAAAAGACTATTTTATCGCCTTTTGAAGCTTATCGATCACTTCTAAAGAACGGCCTGTGCCGATTGCCACAGATTCAAGCGGATTTTGCGCCACGTGTACAGGCACTACAATCTCTTCTGTGAGCCATTCTTTTATCCCGTTAAGAAGCGCGCCGCCGCCCGTTAAAATAACGCCGCGATCAACAATATCTCCGCTCAATTCAGGCGGGCAGTCTTCAAGTGTAGCTCTGATGGCTTCAAGAATATGCAGGAGAGATTCACGCATGGCATCTTGAATTTCGTTAGATTGAAGCATAATGGTTTTTGGAAGGCCTGTCACGAGGTCGCGTCCCCGAATTTCCATTGCTTCCGGCACATGCTCAATCAGGGCATGGCCAATTTCCATTTTCACCTGCTCAGCTGTGCGTTCCCCGATCAGCAAATTGTATTTTTTCCGGACAAAAGAAACGATATCCTCATCAAGCTGGTCTCCGCCGATTCTGATAGAGTGACAGGAAACAACGCCGCCGAAGGAAATGATGGCGACCTCTGTCGTCCCTCCGCCGATGTCTACTACCACATTGGCAACCGGCTCATCAACCGGTAAATCCGCTCCGATTGCGGCTGCTACTGGCTCTTCAATTAAATGGACGTTTTTCGCGCCGCAATTTTTCACTGCATCACTGATGGCGCGGCGTTCTACTGCTGTTGAGCCTGACGGTGTGCAAACGACTACATTCGGTTTTCTGAACGACATGCCGATGCTTTTTGCGGCTTTTTTCATAATATGCTTTAACAAATCAGTTGTCATATCATAGTCTGCGATAACGCCATCTTTCATCGGTCTGACAGCGACAATTTTTCCCGGCGTTTTGCCAATCATGTTTTTTGCGTCAGCTCCGATAGCAAGTACTGCTTTTGTCGTTGTATCCACGGCAACAACAGATGGTTCATTTAAGATAATTCCTTTATTTTTGCTGTAAACAAGTATATTAGCTGTTCCTAAGTCAATCCCGATTTCAGTTGATTGAAACATGTCTTCACCCAATCTCTATCCTGATTTTATATGATTCTACATTTAAAGTTTCTAAGAAATGAAGCGATTTTTGGGGGTGTGCGTCGGGAAAGAAATGTTTTTGTAAAAAAACGCGGAACTGTGTAACAGAAGTAATACATTTCTCGGTTTTATGGAAAAAATATCTTGTAATTCTTATAGAAAGCGGGAAACTTTTTCTTAGTTTCGTACGTCTACGATATATTGAGGTACATCCTTAAACATTACATGAGAAAAGAAACATTTAAAGGAAGAAGGGTTTTTATGAAATCAATAGGTGTTGTGAGAAAAGTAGATGAATTAGGCCGTATTGTTATGCCGATAGAATTAAGACGGGCACTGGATATTGCCATAAAAGACAGTATTGAATTTTTTGTCGACGGAGATAAAATTATCTTGAAAAAGTACAAACCTCATGGTGTTTGTTTAATGACCGGAGAAATCACTTCAGATAATAAAGAATACGGCAACGGTAAAATTACGTTAAGCCCAGAAGGTGCACAGCTGCTTCTTGAAGAAATTCAAGCCGCTTTAAAAGAATAATATCATGTTGAAAAAAGGCGGAGCGATACAATCTCCGCCTTTTTTGCGTGCCAATTTCTGATTACCGCCGCCTAAGATACGACATCATGAACATCAGGTAATGAATGATTTGGGATACTTTACATATTTTACTCAATTTTTTGTCGAAGAATGGTACAATAAATAGAGAAACACAAGCGGCAGGTGGTCATATGAGAAAATATCAAGCACGTATCATTTCCATCATTTTGGCAATGATTTTTATTATGTTTTGGGATTATTTATTTTATTTTATAGGCAAAAACCCGATTAATTGGCCTGTTGATATTGTGTATACTGCGGTCACGATAGTAAGTGTCTGGATGCTGGCTTATTATATTGATGAGAAACAGCAGCTGGTTAAGAAAATGAAGGATAATGAATGGAAGTATAAGCAGCTCTCTGAAGAAAAGAACCGCATCATGGATAATTTGCAGGAAATCGTATTTCAAACGAATGCAAAAGGCGAAATTACATATCTAAACCAAGCGTGGGCATCAATAACCGGCTTTTCAATCCATGAATGTATGGGAACGATGTATAATGATTACTTCATAAAAGAAAAGCACGTAGCCGACCACATTAACACCCAAATCCAAAACAAAGCGTCTTCTGGCATGTTTACGGCAAAATACGTGACAAAGAACGGCACGATTTTTTGGGGAGAAGTTCATTATAAGCTTTACTACGACCGGGATGACCAATTTACAGGCAGCCTGGGCACAATGTCAGATATCACAGAGCGTAAAGAGGCTGAAGATGAGCTCATTGAGATTAATGAACGGCTGGCAAGAGAATCACAGAAACTGTCAATCACAAGTGAACTTGCCGCCGGTATTGCACATGAGGTCAGAAACCCTTTAACATCTGTCAGCGGTTTCCTTCAGATTATGAAAACACAATATCCGGACAGAAAAGGCTATTTTGACATCATCTTTTCAGAGATTAAAAGAATCGATTTGGTGCTCAGCGAGCTGTTGCTGCTGGCAAAACCGCAGGCGGTCACATTTAAAACACATCATCTCAATGAGATCTTGAAACAAGTTACGACACTGCTTGATACCAATGCTATTTTGTCCAATATTGTCATAGAAAAAAATTTCGAAGAGACAGACGGCTGTATCATTAACGGGGACGAAAATCAGCTGAAGCAGGTCTTTATCAATATTATTAAAAACGGGATTGAAGCAATGCCAAAAGGCGGTGTCGTTACCATTTCGACTGCTAAGACAGCCTCTCATGCAGTCATAAGCGTCAAAGATGAAGGGAACGGCATGCCGCAGGAAAAGCTTAAGCAGATAGGCAAACCTTTTTATTCAACAAAAGAAAAGGGCACCGGACTCGGGCTTGCCATTTGTTTGAGAATCTTGAAGGAACATGACGGGGAATTGAAAATCGAAAGTGAAGCTGGAAAAGGCAGCGTCTTTCAAGTGGTTTTGCCTTTAACATCAGACAGCTGAGAGGGGAAAAATAAAATGAACTCGCTTCTGTTTGTATACGGGACATTAAGAAAGCATGAAAAAAATCATCATCTGCTGGCACAATCGGCATGTATCAATGAGCAGGCCAGAACGAAGGGATGTCTGTTTGCTACAATAGAGGGGCCCGCAGCCGTTTTTGAAGATGAAGGCTATATATGCGGCGAAGTATATGAAGCAGATGAATTGTATATACATAAGCTCGATCAGTTTTTTCAAGGCTATGATCAACAAACGGTGCTTGTAGAAACGGATACCGGGATCAAAAAAGCGCTTATTTATTTTATGAACAAAGACAAGTGTGCCGGCTTTCCGAAAATAAGCAGCGGCGACTGGAAAGAACATCAGATGATCAGTAAATCGCAAAATCCTGTTTATTATTTTGCCTATGGGTCCTGCATGGACAATGCCCGCTTTCAAAAGGCGGGAGTCGATCACTATTTTCAAGATCCAGTGGGAAGAGCTGTTTTAAAAGGATACACAACCCGCTTTACGCTAAAAAGAGAGGATGGCTCAAGAGCGGATCTGATGGAAGACGGAGGAACAACAGAAGGTTTTTTATACCGTATCCCTTTTTCTGCTCTCTCCTATCTATATAAAAGGGAGGGCGTTGAATCTCTTACGTATCGGCCGGCATTTGTAGATGTTGAAGCAGGCGGAAGGCGCTACACGGACTGTTTAACCTTTCTCGTCCTTCAAAAAGCAGCGGAAACTGCCCCGCCTGAGCACTACCAGATTGAAATTGAACGCGGAGCGGAGCTGTATTTGTCACCGGGGTTTGCTGACAAGCTTAAGCGGCATATGAATTCGCTGCCAAAAGGTTAACGAAATTAACACTGTTACAAAAGAATATGATAAAATTTGATCAATATGATGTCAGGTAAAGGAGCACCACTATGAAAAAAGAATTTGCGGTAATTGGACTAGGCCGTTTTGGTGGCAGTATTTGCAAAGCATTAAGCGAAGAAGGCGTAGAGGTTATGGCAATGGATATCGATGAAGATAAAGTCAACGAGTATGCCAAGATCGCATCTCACGCCGTTATCGGTGATTCAACAGACGAATCTGTCCTGAAAAATTTAGGTCTGCGAAACTTTGACCACGTCATTGTAGCCATCGGAGAAAATATCCAAGCGAGTATTTTAACGACTCTCATTCTGAAAGAACTGGGCGTTCACACCATTACAGTTAAGGCCCAGAACGATTATCACGAAAAAGTGCTGTCTAAAATTGGTGCAGATCACATCGTCCATCCGGAACGCGATATGGCAAAGCGAATTGCGCATAACATCGTATCCAACAACGTACTGGATTATTTAGAGCTGTCTGAAGAGCATAGTCTTGTTGAAATCGTAGCCAACAGCCGCCTGGCCGGAAATACGCTTCTCGATTTAGATATTCGTGCGAAATACGGTATTAACATCGTAGCCATCAAAAGGGGCAAGGAAGTTATCGTATCGCCGCTTGCAACCGAGGTCATACATCAAGAAGATATTCTCATCGTTATTGGTTCGGTTACAGACATTTCCCGTTTTGAAAAAAGAGTTCTCCATACAAAATAGCAGTAAAACAAAAGCCGTCCCAAAGGGGCGGCTTTTAATATTATCAGAATATAACAACTTTAATGAAGTGAGCGCCAATTTCTTAAAATTTTATTGACTAAGCATAGGCGTTCCGATAGCATATTGTACCATATAATAAAAAAGAGGAGGGGCCTATTTGAATAAAGAAACGCTGGTCAATAGGCTGAATGCTTCAGCCCGAAGACAAAAAGCTGATATCGTCATTAAGAACGGAAAAATCATGGACGTATTTAATCAAGAGTGGATATATGAAGATATTGCAATTACAGATGGAGTCATTGTAGGCCTCGGCGAGTATGAAGGCGAAAAAATCATTGATGCAGAGGGACAAATGGTTGTTCCGGGTTTTATTGATGGACATGTACATATTGAGTCTTCAATGGTTACACCGATTGAGTTCGCTAAAGCGGTATTGCCGCATGGCGTGACAACCGTTGTTACCGATCCGCATGAAATAGCGAATGTGTCTGGCGAAAAAGGGATTGCATTTATGATTGAACAGGCTCGGCAAACACCGCTGAATATCCATTTTATGCTTCCCTCCAGTGTGCCTGCTGCAAGCTTTGAGCGATCAGGCGCAGTACTCAAAGCTGCTGATTTAAAGCCTTTTTACGAAGAGCAAGAAGTATTGGGACTGGCTGAAGTCATGGATTATGTGTCGGTTCAGCATGCTGAAGAAGATATGGTTCAGAAACTGCTCGATGCCCGCGTTGCAGGAAAGCGGATTGACGGTCATTTAGCGGGTTTATCAACAGATCTCATTAACATTTATAGAACCGCATTTGTCTTGAACGATCATGAAGTAACGACGAAGGAAGAAGCCCTTGATCGTATTAGAAGGGGAATGTATGTCATGATGCGTGAAGGATCAGTCGCAAAAAACACTCTAAAAGTGCTGCCCGCGGTGAATGAAAAGAACGCGCGCCGTTTCTTTTTCTGTACAGATGATAAGCATGTGGATGATTTATTGTCAGAGGGAAGTGTAAATCATCAAGTAAAAATGGCGATTCAAACCGGACTTGACCCGTTTTTAGCCTATCAATTAGGAAGCCTTAACGCAGCCGAATGCTACGGGTTAGATACAAGGGGAGCGATTGCCCCGGGTTTTGACGCTGATCTGCTCTTTGTTTCTGATCTGGAAAACGTCACAGTCACAATGACGATGGTAAAAGGACAGACTGTTGCTGAAGGCAAAAAAGCAGTCTATCAAGATAGCGCTCCAGCTGCAGCTCCAGAACCGGCACTGCTCGATTCTGTTAAGCTTGCTGCTCCTCTTAAAGAACAGAATTTTCATATGCCAATCAATTCAAATCAGCAAATCAATGTGATTCAAATCATTCCAAACCAGCTTGAAACACGATTGGTACATGTTCCGGCTCCTGATGTACACGTTTTTGAGCCTGACACCGAGCTCGATTTGTTAAAGATTGCAGTCATTGAGCGGCATAAAGGATTAAAAGAAGTCGGACTTGGTGTGGTGAAAGGATTTGGATTCAAGAGCGGAGCGATTGCAACAACCATTTCGCACGATTCCCACAATATTATTGCCGTTGGAACAAATGATGCCGATATCGCGGCTGCAGTTAATAAGCTGCAGGAAATTGGCGGAGGATTAACGATTATAAAAAATGAAGAAGAGCTTCATTCAGTACCGCTGCCGATTGCGGGGTTATTATCCGACCAATCTGCGGAGCATGTGAATCAAAGCTTGCTGACGCTGCATGATAAATTGTCGTTAGTTGGTTTCACAGGCGGGGTTTATTCCTTTTTTTTGCTGTCGTTTTTTTTTTTTTCTTT